>NZ_CP071709.1:1182500-3597500 GCF_018582665.1 Cytobacillus gottheilii
AAGAGATGTGCAGCTGATCGATTTCCGAACAATAGTCTGGTGGCGATAGCGAGAAGGTCACACCCGTCCCCATCCCGAACACGGAAGTTAAGCTTCTCAGCGCCAATGGTAGTTAGGGGCTGTCCCCTTGTGAGAGTAGGACGCTGCCGGGCAACATGAAAAAGAAAAGTACATCTGTATAGATGTGCTTTTTTTGTAGTTTAAATTCTAAATTGAAGACGACTGTTTAACTTCGAGAAACATTGGAGAGCCAGTGCATGTAGTTGGCATTGGAGGAAGGACCTAAAATGCCGCAAGGTATAGTCTTAAAAATGTAAGTTTGCTCAACTTATCTTTTTACCAAACTGTGAGGGAATTAGATAGGGACTGTCCCCCTTGAGAGTAGGACGCCACTAGGCGAATACATAGAAAAGAGTTAGCACTTTAGCTAACTCTTTTTTCCGTTCATTCAATCAAAAGTATTTAACTTCACAGAAGTTGAATTGTGCGAAGTGATGTAGTATTATAAGGATAATTAGAGTCGCATTTTTCTCACAACTTAGGGGGGATTTATTTGACGAATATAATTAATCTTTTCTCTCAAAAGCAAATTGAAGAAGGTAGAACACCAGGTACAGTAAAAACGTATGTTGGTGTTCTCGAAAAATTCCAAGCATGGTTAACAGCAAGGAACATAGAACTTAATCACATTTCAAAGAATGATGTTCAATTATTTATGGATTATTTGGAAGAACAAAAAAAGGGTGCAGGCACTATTGAAAAGTATTTTGCAGCCATAAGTGTTTTTGCACGATTTTTAGGAAAATCTGAAATTATGTTAAATATTCATCGTAAAGAAAAATTAAAGGAAAGCGAAATACCTGATTCACTTGAGGATAAGGAAGAGAAGAAGATATTATCTGAAGTTGAATTAGATGGTAACCTCCGAAATACAGCAATTGTGTATACTCTATTATATACAGGCATACGTATTTCAGAATTATGTGCACTAGATCTTAACGATATTGATTTAACTGAAAATAAGCTCTTTGTAAAAAATGAGAATGGACAAATTGAAAGGGGGATTCCTCTTTCATCAGAAGTAAATAAACATTTAATAAACTATATAGATTCTATAAATAATCCGAATCGAGAAGCATTATTTGTTTCGAGTGTAAATAAGAGATTATCTACAAGAGCAGTACAATATATGCTGCAGAAATATAATGTGAATCCTCATAAACTAAGACATACATTTTGTCAGAAGCTGATAAATAAGGGGATTGATATTCACACGGTGGCTAAATTAGCAGGGCATAAGGATATAAATGTTACAAAACGTTATGCTAGTGTATTAGAAGCAAATTTGGAAGATGCAATAAATAGAGCTTTTTCTTAAAAATGATACACTTCGGCACAATTTGTTTTATATATATTAACCATCTACAAATTGTGCCCCAAAAACAATTACTTAAGGTCTTTTTTCCAGTCGATAGGTTATTTAAGGAAAGATGTAAGCTTTTTTAACACACTATTCTGACTCATTAGCGACCTTTGAGCAGCTTTAAAATCTAAATGAAGCTGGTCAGAAATATTGATTGGGTGATGCACATTGTCGATTTGCTGATGTATTCACAGCCTTAACAATGAGAGAGAAGTTGCTGCCACAAGATAGAGATCTATCTTAATATTTGATGAGGAGAGAAGCAAATGAAAATCTATCAAGCTACGATTGAAGATTTAGAGGGAGTATCCGTTTTATTTAATAAATATCGTTTGTTTTATCAGCAGACCTCAGATCTAGAAGGTGCTTTGACTTACATAAAAGAACGCTTAGATAACATGGATTCTGTTATTTTTGTAGTAAAAAATGATCGAGGGTATGCAGGATTTACCCAACTTTATCCCACGTTTTCATCTGTAAGCATGAAGAGAGCATGGATCTTAAATGACTTATATGTAGATGAAGCTGCCAGAAAACAAGGGATTGGAGAAATGCTTTTGCAAAAAGCAAAAGACTTTGCTGTTGAAACAGGCGCGAAAAGCATTAGTCTGGAAACTGCGTCAGATAATATAACTGCTCAAAGATTATATGAAAAGAATGGATACAAAAAGCAATCACAAATTTTTCATTATGAACTAGATTTGACTGGTAAGTAGCCTTATTTAAATATGGTTTAGTTGTATATTTTAAGAACAAGCTGTCAAATCTGACAGCTTGTTTTGTTTAAGTAGGGGATAAAAATTGTCTCAGCTGTGATGCATAGTTAACTCTCCCGGTCACCCCAAAAAAACCCGTCAATCCAGCCATTCTGCATAAAAAAAGCTAAAGCGAAGAAAAACCAAATTTCTAAAGTGAATTCTTACTTTTATTGTAAAAAATAATTAATTATCTATAAGTATTTTATAAAAGGGGATACTATCCATAGTTATAAAACTGGAGGTATTACTGTGGAAACTCATCATATTCGTTTAACTTCAACTGAACTCGGTGGTTTATGGGCAAATTATATAGCGGATTCTATGTTTATTTGTGTTTACAAGTATTATTTAGCAAAAGTTGAAGATGATGAAATCAAACAAATCATAGAACATGCTTTAGATTTGGCCCAGCAGCATGTACAAGTAGTTACAAAAATCTTTAAAGAAGAAGGACATGCTATTCCTCTTGGTTTTACGGAAAACGATGTTCATGTGGATGCTGCAAGGCTTTTTTCGGATGAGTTCTTTTTAATCTTTACGAAACAGATGACGAAAGGAGCTTTAGTTACATACGGGGCCGCTTTGCCGCACGTCTTTCGCAATGATATTCGAGAGCATTTTATGTCTTGTATTTCTTCAACAATGGAGTTATTTAATGAAACAACTGACTTGCTGCTTTCCAAGGGACTTGAGGTTAGGTCTCCATATATACCTTATCTGCAAGAAGTGGATATGGTTGAAAAACAGCATTTCTTAGCTGGTTGGTGGGGAAAACAAAGACCATTAACAGCCTTAGAAATCACCCATCTTTATTCTAATATTCAAACGAACCATATGGGAACTGCAACTATAACTGCTTTCGGACAAGTGGCAAAGAATAGTGATGTTCGGAACTATTTCAAAAGAGGCAAAGAAATTTCCAAGAGTCAAATCCAAGTTATCATTAATTACTTACATGAAAATGATCTGCCAGCACCTGTAACCTGGGATGCAGAAGTTTACGATTCAACGGAGTCCCCTTTTTCTGATAAATTAATGCTGTTTATGATTTCTATGATGACAGCTGCTGGCATGGGTAACTATGGTACCGCGCTTTCAGCAAGCCCAAGGCGTGACATTGCTGCTGATTATGTTCGATTTCAAGGGGAAATTGGACTTTATGCGGAAGATGGGTTAAATCTTCAAATTAAGCATGCGTGGCTGGAAAGACCCCCTCATGCAGCGGACAGAGATCAGTTAATGAAATAAAGCGACATAGACCGCTAATTATTATAATATCCTTAAAAGAGGTTAGACAGATGTGAATCCAAAAGAAAAATTGTTATGGAGCATTGCTTTTCCAGGTTTTGGTCAATTGCTTAACGGTAAGTATCTGAAAGGTTTTCTTTTTATTCTATTGGAATTTATCATCAATGTTCAATCAAGTTTTAATCAGATTATTTTCTTTAGTTTTAATGGAGAAATCAATAAAGCAATTGAATATACCGATTACCAATGGCTGATGTTTTATCCTTGTATCTACTTCTTTTCCATGTGGGATGCTTATAAAGATGCAGGTGGAGCAAAGGAACAATATTCCTACTTGCCTTTTGTCGTTCCTGCATTTTTTGTTACGATTGGGCTTATGTATGCAGAGAGGGTAAGGATATTTGGTGTATGTCTGGGAACCGTTTGGTTTCCGATGTTGTGTGCAATTCCAGGAGTGGTGGTAGGTCTTCTGCTGAGAAAGATATTCAGGAATGTGTAGGAAGCACTGAAATACTGGTACATAAATCAAGGGCATTCGTATGGTTTAACGTGTCTAATTCGAATGCCAAGATTGGATGAAAAAATGGGTGAAGAAGCACTCATATTTTTACCATTAAGGATTAAACTTAATTGAATAGCCTTAATTTATATCAGCTGCTTTATATTGATGATACATCAGTCAATGAAGCGGCTGTTTTCTGTACGCAAAGCTATAATGAGTGAAATAAAATCCATTTTTATATATAATAATTCCATTATATGGAGTATTTTGTAACCATCTTGAAGTTTAATAAGTGTTGAAGATTAGGAGAGTGGAAAATGGATTTATTCGCAATGTTTTTAATATGGGGGATCCCGGTTTTATTGGTGTGGAGCTTTATTTTAAGTATTCGCCATATGCTAAGAGAGCCTAAAGGGGAGCAATTTTTAGGGCGGACCCTCACGTTTATTGGCTCCATCATTTCTTATACGATCCATTCACTGGCTGCTTGGTTTGGGATCATTTGTATCATTTTTGGCATTACCGCTTTTACAGTTGGCGGACTTATAACCCCGATCCTATTTATCCTATTTGGCGGATTTTTGGTGCGCAATTATTTTCCGCGCTTTAATATGCCAGAGTGAAGGCCAAAAGGTATTATTCTATTAAACTTTGGAGCAGAAAGGTGACTGTTATTGTCTAAAGAAAAGTACAATACATTATTTAAGCTCGTTAAAAAAACAATAAATGAATGGGACCCGATTGGTGTTTTACCTGATGCTCCCGACGATGAATATGAATTTGAAGTGGCCCAAATTGTCACTTTGCTTAATAAGGCTGATACGGAAGAAGCTCTTTCAGAAGGGCTTGCTGAGATTTTTAATAAAGCTCTGGGTTGTCATTATACTGTAGAAGAATGTTTGCCAATTGCCAGGAAAATAAGGATTTTAACAGAATAGCTTTTTTACTAAGCTGCCAAGTTAGGCGGCTGTTTTTTTGCGGAATGGGAAGATTACTAGATTCATTGGAAATAACGGATTCAAATGTTTTTATTTGCAGTGTCTTTCTAGCTTATAATATCTATTAAAAGTATATAATCTTTTTTACCAAGGAGAATTACTATGGAAACAGTCTATTTTGCAGGCGGATGTTTATGGGGTGTGCAAGCTTTTATTAAAACCTTACCTGGAGTAAGGTATACAGAAGCAGGACGAGCGAATGGAACAAGTCAAACACTACATGGTGATTATGATGGCTACGCGGAATGTGTAAAAGCAGAATTTGATCCACAGGTTGTATTGATCACAGAATTAATGGGCTATTTTTTCGAAATTATTGATCCATACAGTTTGAATAAACAAGGCCAGGATGTTGGGAAGAAATACAGAACAGGGGTATATAGTGAAAATCCTGAACATTTAATCGAGGCGAAAACTTTTCTTAGTAAGAGAAGTGATTATGACCGTATTGTGGTGGAGGTACTGCCTCTTACAAACTATGTGAGAAGTGCAGAGGAACATCAAGATCGGTTAGCTCGATGTCCGGATGATTATTGTCATATTCCAGAAGAATTATTAAACAAATATAAGTAAGTAAAGTTGGAGGGACTATACATGATACGATTTGAAAATGATTATGCAGAAGGTGCACATCCGCGGATCCTGCAGCGGCTCATCGATACAAATGAAGAACAGTCACCTGGTTATGGCATGGACGAACATTGTGCAAAAGCCAGAGAGTATATTAGAAAAGCGTGTGACAGAGAGAATGCAGATGTGCATTTTTTAGTTGGAGGCACACAGACAAATACAACGGTTATTTCTTCTATCTTGCGCCCGCATCAGGGAGCAGTGGCTGCCATTACAGGACATATTGCTGATCATGAAACAGGTGCAATTGAAGCCACCGGTCATAAAGTGCTTACTCTGCCTAGTGATGATGGGAAAATTAAAGCAGAGCAGGTAAAAGAATTATACGATGCTCATTGGAATGATGCCGCACATGAACATATGGTTCAGCCAGGATTGGTATACATATCGCACCCTACTGAAAATGGGACGACCTACAGTAAATCTGAATTGGAGGAATTAAGCAAAGTTTGCCGGGAATGTGATTTACCGCTGTTTATAGATGGTGCTCGGTTAGGATATGGTCTCGTTTCAGAAGGCAGTGATTTATCCTTAGCGGATCTGGCTAAACTTTGTGATGTATTCTATATCGGCGGAACCAAATTAGGAGCAATGTTTGGGGAAGCAGTAGTGATCATGAATGATACTCTTAAAAAAGATTTTCGGTATATGATCAAGCAAAAAGGCGGAATGCTGGCTAAAGGGAGATTATTAGGCATACAGTTTGAAACACTGTTTGAAGATGGCTTATATTATGAAATATCTCAACATGCTGTTGAAATGGCGCTGATGATTCGGGAAGCGTTTGTTGAGAAAGGATACTCTTTGCGTTATGATTCCAAAACCAATCAGCAGTTTCCGATTTTACCGAATGAAGTGTTATCGAAATTAGATGAAAAATATTCGTTTTCCTATTGGGGAAAAGTGGATGATGAGAACAGTGTTGTGAGATTCTGCACCAGCTGGGCTACGAAAAAGGAAAATGTTGAAATGCTGATTGAGGATATTAGGAGTTTGTAATATTGGTGTGTAGGTAAAGGAAGGATACTCCATTTTGAGCGATTTTTCTTCAAGGTGGAGTTTTTTTGCGGTCGGGGAGGCAGTTCTCAGCAGTTGGGTGGGGACCGGGCTGCAGAAACCCAGTGGGGCGAGGAATCTGCCATTTTCTCCCAATTTGAGAATGAGCTTGTTCATAAGCGGAGAAATCTCCCTTATTTCTAAAATAACGCTAAAAATGACCAAAATAGAGGGAGAAATTCCGACTATTGGCTCAAAAAAGGTGAAAAAGGGCGGTTTTGTAGGAGATAACCGGAATTTCTCCGCTTATTTAGACCAAAAATAGCGCTAAAATGAAAATAAGCGGAAAATCTCCGCTTATTTGAATCCGGGTTGAACGTTAAAGAGCTTGGGTCGAGGAACCTGTCCCTAAAAACCCATGTGAATAAAGCGCACATGTTTATAATAAGCGGAGAAACTTCCCTTATTTCTAAAATCACGCTAAAAATGACCAAAATAGAGGGAGAAATTCCGACTATTGGCTCAAAAAAGGTAAAAAAGGACGGTTTTGTGGGAGATAACCGGAATTTCTCCGCTTATTTAGACCAAAAATAGCGCTAAAATGAATATAAGCGGAAAAGCTCCGCTTATTTGAGACTGGGTTGAGCCTTAAAGAGATTGGGTCGAGGAACCTGTCCCTAAAACCCATGTGGATAAAGCGCACATGTTTATAATAAGCGGAGAAACTTCCCTTATTTCTAAAATAACGCTAAAAATGACCAAAATAGAGGGAGAAATTCCGACTATTGGCTCAAAAAAGGTGAAAAAGGGCGGTTTTGTGGGAGATAACCGGAATTTCTCCGCTTATTTAGACCAAAAATAGCGCTAAAATGAAAATAAGCGGAAAATCTCCGCTTAATTTACCCTAGGAAAGAGCGCCAAGAGTGGGTCGAGGAACCTGTCCCTAAAAACCCACCCAAAAACCCACCCCCAAAAAAACCCAGTGGGTCACTGAACCTGTCCCCAAATCCCATTCTCAATCATCTTCATCCGATAAAAATACCCTCCTCTCATCTCCATCAATTCTTGGAATGTCCCGCTTTCAATAATTCTGCCCTGGTCCATCACGATAATTTGGTCCATGTGTTCTAAGCCGGTTAGGTTGTGGCTGATGAGCACAATGGTGTTGTCTTTTGCTCCAGTAAATAGTCTGTTCATCACTCGCTGTTGTGTAATGGGATCAACAGACGAGGTTGGTTCATCCAGCAGCAGAAGACTTCCCTTTTTCAGCATCGCTCTGGCGATGGCAAGTCTCTGTTTTTCGCCACCGGAGAGATTTGCGCCTTTCTCCAAAACCACAGAATCCACGGATAAATGGTCTAGTTTTACATATGAAAGAACTTCATTCATTTTATCATCGGAAATATTGTCACCCGCAAGCCTTAGGTTTTCTCGAACACTTCCATAAAAGAAGTGATTGCCCTGAAGAACAGGGGAGATGTTCTTCCAGAGCTGATCTTCATCCAGATGGGCTAGATCCTGCCCCTGTATACGAATGGTTCCGCTGGATGGCGGATAGAGTTTTAATAAGAGATGTAGCAATGTCGATTTACCTGAACCGCTTGGTCCAACAATCGCCGTTTTGGACCCGCTCGGTAATCGCAAAGAAACATCTGTTAGTGTAGGGCGCGCTTCACCTGGAAAATAAAAATGCACGTTTTTACATTCGATTTCCGGGGGACCATCTAGCTCTGCCAATCTGCCATTGCTTTTCAGCTCTTGTTGTTTCTCTGCTTCATTGATGATTGAAGACAGCAGTTCTGCAGCATGTCTTGTATCTTCAAAATAACCCGGTACCTCGGTCATTGGAGCTGCCGTCTCAAATACTGTCAAGGAAATGAGAACAAGCATCGCTAAAAACACGCCATCAAGCTCACCGGCAGATACCAGGTAAGCCCCTAAAGCAATCACAGACCATGAAGTAAGCAGAGAAAACCAGTGATTAACCGCAGAGTTTAATTGTTCTTGCTTTCCCTTATCTTCCTGCTTTCCAATATAAACGTCTGATGTTTGACTCAGCTTCTTTTCTTTAGAAGATAGCTTCTGATAAAGCTTTAAATCTAAAAAGCCATATAAAAATTCGGTTGTATCAGTAGATAGCTCAGTGCGAAGCTGCCGGATTTTTGCCTGGATGCCACGCTGTTTGATGGCAAATATAAAGGGAATACAAAAGCCGGTTATCACCAGCCCTAATAAAAGAATTATTGCAACCGGAAGGGAAAACATAGCAGTGAAAAGAACCGTTGTCAGGAAAACAACAAGCATCACGATCGGCGGATAATACACACGAAGGAAAAAATTCTGCAGGCTTTCTACATCGCCCACAACCCTCGCCAACAAGTCACCGCTGCGAAAGCGCTGAAAAAGGGATGGCGCAAGTGGCTCTAGTTTGTTAAAAAAGTAGGTTCTTACATTACTAAGAATCGTAAAAGTAGCTCTGTGTGAGTAATAGCGTTCCGCATAACGGGCAAAGGCGCGAATGACGGTGAATAATTTTAACAGAGCAACAAAAATGGTAAGGATATAAAGCGGCGGAAGCAGTGCTGCCTTTGAAACGAGATAGCCGCTGTCTGCAAACACAGCAACCGTGGATAATCCAGCCAGTATGCCAAAGAAGATCGAAATGTACATATCTTTTCGTTCGATGAACATTAACTTGATTACGAATCTCAATTCCGTCATCCGGCAGCGCCTCCTTGGTTTTCTTCTACCATCGTCAAATAATCCTTTGTCTGCTCCAATAGCTCTTTATGAGTGCCTTTTCCAACTAACGTTCCTTTTTCGAGATACAAAATACAGTCTGCTTGTTTAATGGTATGTAATCGGTGTGCGACGGTAATGATGGTTGCGGTTTGGGCCAGCTCTGCAATCGACTTTTGCAGAATGCTTTCTGTATAAAGATCCAGTCCGACAGTTGGTTCGTCAAACAGGATAATGGAAGGTCTTTTTAAAAAGGCACGTGCAAGAGCAATCCGCTGTTTTTCCCCACCGGATAAACCTCTGCCAGCTTCTCCAATAGACGTATGTATGCCATTTTCTAATTGCTGTATAAGCTCAGTGAGTCCTGCTTTTTCCAATACAGTGCCAAGCTCGTTTTCAGAAATCTTTTTCCCAGGACACGCAATAAGGATATTATCTTTAATTGTGCCTGAAAAAATATAAGGATCCTGTGAGATATAAATGAGCTTGTCAAACCATTCACGTTCATCATAAGTAAATAGCGGCTCATCATTGATTAATACTTCTCCTGTTGCAGGCCTGAATATCCCAGCTAGTAAGTGAAGTAAGCTAGTTTTACCAGCCCCGCTTGGTCCAACGATCGCAATTTGGCTATAGGGTCTGAATTCTGCGTAAATGCCATGTAATGAAAAATGATCTTCTCCATATGTAAAAGATAGATTGTTCAGCACGATGCTTGGAGGGCCAGCACTGTGAGACAACGGTTCGCGTCCCCATTGGATGATCTCGCTAGATTCCTCCAGCTCATCTATTATTTTTTCCGCAGCAGCCATACTGCCTTTTCCTGCATGAAAGGCACTGCCAACATCCTTCAGTGTTTTATAAAATTCAGGCGCAATCGCTAAGACAAAGAAGGCTGGGAAGAAAGAGATATTTTGATAAATGACGAGTCGAAGGCCAACCTCCAAAGCAATTAAAGCAGTCCCTAGCATCGAAATGAGTTCGAGCACAAGTGAAGAGAGGAAGGCAAATTTAAGGACATCCATTGTTGCTGTCCGATAATCAATGCTGCTTTTTTTAATAAGGGCTGCTTCTTCATTCACTTTTCCAAAAAGCTTTAATGTGACTAATCCCTGCAGGCTATCGAGGAATTTTCCTGCAAGGACAGTTAGTTTTTCTACATGCTGAAGAGCTTTTTTTTCTGTTTTTTTTCCAATGATAATCATAAAGACTGGGATGAGAGGAGCGGTTACAATCATAATGACGGCTGAAACCCAGTTTTGCCAAAATACCGCTGCTAATAGAATGATTGATACAATGGAAGATAAAATCCGCTGTGGATAATATTTGCTGAAGTAAGGGTCAATTTCGTCCACAACATCCGTCACCAGCGTTACTTTTTGCCCTGATTGCCCTTTGATAGATGCCTGGACAGGGTTATTGGAATACTGTGTGATCAATGATTGGCGAAACTGTTTTTTTACTTTTGAGGCCATTCTTATCCCGATTTTTCCGTGAATATATGAGCATAATCCCCTTACTGAAAACACAGCTAAAAGAGCTGCTAAATGTAAAATAACAGCTGAAAAAGGCTTCTCTTCTAAAAAAATGCTGGTGACGATCGATACAATCAATAAAGCCTGAATAACTGTCATACACCCTATTACAAATGCAGTAAACGAAAGAGAATACGTACTCCTTTTTTGTTGTTTGGCAAGATCTTTTAGCTGTTTCACCTTTTGTCCTCCTAGCTACCGTACATCATCCACTTTTTTATCTGTAAGATACCGTTTATCTTTAAGAAAGAGACGCCAGAACCAATAGAATAATGGCACAAGAATCGCCATGCCGATTGCATATCCCCATAGAAGGGAAAGGTACATTTGCTTATTTGTCACTGCTTCATAAATCGTCAGATCGGGATAGACAATATAGGGCATATGAGCCCAGCCGTAAGCAAAGCTTGCTAAGCCAATCTGCGCCACCATAAATAGAACTGCAACCCGCGGCTGCCCGACCCGTCCTTTTTTAGATGGCCACCAAAGAGCACTATATCCAATAGAAAAAACAACGAGGCTTAAGGCGAATAGATGCCATTGCCTTGCCATATTTTCAACCATCCACATCGCTTCCGGCATTAGTGTCATTGTTGCAGCAACAGCCATACTAAGCATGATCGGACCGAGGATAATCGCATTTTTTCGATACACCTCATACGTTTCCATTGCTTTTGCTTCTCTGGCATAATCGCTCAGGAAGAGGGAGGACAGAAACAATTCCGCCGCTAATCCAAAGCCGATATGTGCATAAAGGGTGGGACTGGAAAGCAGTCTGTCATAAAGAATATAATGATTGCCACCAACAATCTCCACAAACCCGCCAATAATAATCGGAAGGATGCTTAGCATTAAGGCAGGAATGAGCAGACCGGTAATGCCGGAAATGTAAGTAAATAGCTTTGTATACTTTTGCACCGAATAGGAATACACCATAAAGGCACTTCTGATGATCAGCAAAATAAGGACGAAGCTGACTGGAACAATCATAAACGATCCTAAAGCAAAGGCTGCATGAGGAAAAAAACCGACTAAAGCAACAACAAATAACACTAAGAAAACATTTGTTACTTTCCAGGAAGGATTTAAGTACAAGTTCGCTATGCTGGCTGCGGTCGTATCTTTCCGTCCAAAATAAAACATCGACCAAAAGCCGGCGCCAAAATCAATCGCTCCGCCTAATGCATATAGGAACAAAAACAGCCAGATCACTACGATGGCAACATTGGCTTCCATTGTATTTTCCCCCTTCTAAACCGTTGTGGTTTGATTTTCAAATTCTTTTATAAGCGGATTGCGGCGGAAATAATAACGCATCACCAGTGCTGTCACGACTAATAGAAAACCATAGAGCGAAATAAAAATGACAAAGAAGGTTCCTAGGTTTGCTGATTTCGTTGCAGCTTCTGCCGTCCGCTGAATGCCATAAATGGTCCAAGGCTGTCTTCCAATACAGGCAAAAATCCAGCCCGTTTCAATGCCGAGCATGGCTAAAGGTCCGCTTGCAACTAAAGGAATGAGCACCCAATTCGGATATTCTCGTTTTTTGAAAAAAATCCGATAAGCTAATGCGCCAAATGACAGCGCAATTAATGCAGACCCAATGCCGACCATGATGTTAAATAAGGTATGAACAAAGAGAGGCGGCCACTCGTCCCGTGGATATTCATTTAGTCCAACTACCACTCCATCCGTAGAACCGGTGGCCAGATAGCTGAGCATGCCTGGGACTTCAATTCCGCCTACAACCCGATTTGCTTCCGGGTCAGGTGTCCCAAAAATGGAGAGTGGAGCATTTGACTGAGTTTCAAATAAACCTTCAGCCGCTGCCAGCTTAACAGGTACGTTATGATGCAGCCCTACAGCCGAATGATGCCCATTCGTTGCTGTCCATAAAGATGTAATCGCTCCAAAAATAAGCGCCATCATTAACCCTTTGCGATGATACGTTTTTTCACTTTGCTTCAGGTTCGGTTTTAATAATTGATAAGCGGCATAGGAAGCAACGACAAATGCAGTCGCTGTGTAAGCACTGCTTGCAACGTGTATAGCTGTATAACCAAAGGCTGGATTTAAGACCGCTTCCCATGGACGTACATCGGTAATATCTCCGTTCACGATACTGAATCCAGTTGGCGTATTCATCCATGACTGGACGTTGGTGATTAAAACAGCAGAAGCCGTAGCTCCAAGTGCGACGAAAAAGACACTGATGATGCGCATTGTCGAACTTAAGCGGCTGGCCGCATACACGTAAATAGAAAGAAATAAAGCCTCAAAAAAGAACGCAAAAATTTCTAACGTAAAAGGCAGGGCAATAACTTGTCCGACTACTTCAATTAAACCCGGCCACAACAAAGCAAGCATGACAGCTACAATGGTGCCAGATGGAATGGCTACCCCAAGTAAAATTGCAACAGCTTTAGTCCACCGCTTTGCAAGAATTCCATAATCATTATCTTTTCTAACAACCCTCAATATCTCAGCGATGAGAATCATCAGCGTAAGCCCAACTCCCAATGTCGCAAAAATAATATGAAAGATAAGGGATGACCCAAACAGCATTCTCGCAAGCAACACATTATCCATCATTCTCATCCTTTCAAACTTCATTCATATGGTTATTCTTGTTCAGGATGGATATTTTATGCATTGGTTTTTTGCCTGGGTTTTAGGAAAGGGAGATTTGATCGGCAATGTGATTTTGTAGGAGGGGAGTTGGTTATTGAGGGGCGGAGCAGGTTCTCTAGAGATTATTATAAAACGGGTGGGTCATGCACTGAGGTAAGGAACCTGTCTCCAGGGCCTAAAATAAGACCAGTGGGTCAAGGAGCCTGTCCCCCCCGACCCAAAATAAGCGGAGAAATTACTCTTATTCATGAAATTCCACTGAAAATAGCCAAAATAGACGGAGAATTTCCGGCTATTCCCTCAAAATCCGTGATTATGAAGGGTTTTACGGTGTTTAACCGGAAAAATTCCGCTTATATTAAGCGAAATTAGCTTATTTTTGCATTTAACGGTAAAAACTCCGCTTATTTTAAAAGCACTATTTTCAGAGAGAAGGATGTCTCCTTATAGGTACAGAAGGATTATGAAAAAGGAATAGAGAAGATTTAGGAGCCTGCATAAAGGAGTGGATCTAGAAATGATAAAAGCTGTTTTATTCGATTTGGACGGGACCTTATTAAATAGAGATGAATCAGTAAAAATGTTTATACAAAATCAATATGACAGACTGAATAAATGGCTGGGTCATATACCAAAAGAAAGGTGTATAAGAAGGTTTATTGAATTAGACCACCGTGGATATGTTTGGAAAGATAAAGTATATCAGCAGCTAGTCAGTGAATTTAAGATTACTGATATTACCTGGGGGGAACTGCTTCAAGATTACCTAAGTTCTTTTAAAAATCATTGCATTGCTTTCCCAAATCTTATTCGTATGTTAGAAGAATTAAAGACTAAAAACCTTGCTTTAGGCATGATTACCAATGGTAAAGGACAATTCCAGATGGATAACATTAAAGCTTTGGGCATTAGAGATTATTTTCAAACGATCCTGATTTCTGAATGGGAAGGGATAAAGAAACCAGATCCTCAACTATTTAAGCGGGCATTGCAGCAACTTAATGTAACACCTAACGAAAGTATATTTGTGGGCGACCATCCGGACAATGACATAAAAGCTGCCCGAAATATAGGAATGAAGGCAATCTGGAAAAGAGATTCTCAATGGAACCATGCTGCAGCAGACTATATGATTGATGATTTGGGAGAAGTATCTTTAATTATTGAAAATCTAAATTAAGCAGGATTATAAAAATTGTAGGAAAATAACTGTTATCAAAAAATCCCTATATGTTATAATTAGTGTAAAATTACACTAATATCAGAAAAGGGAGTATAAAATGAGGAAATTTCAAAGTGGTATCCTCATACTCATTCTATTTTGTTATCCATATGTCTATTTTTCTATGTATCAGGATTTTGATAATAGATCAATGCTCGGTTATTTATTTATGATTATAGTGACCTCACTTCTTGCTTTCTTCAGCAAACGATCTAATAATTTGTTCTTTCTTGTATTAGGGAATATCTTGTCAGCTATTATTTCATATATTTATATAAGTGATATGGCAGGAAACGACCGGTGGGAGGGTTATTTTAAGCCGCTTGCTCCAAATGACTTATTGATCTTGAATAGTTTGTTGAATTTGATTCCTCAATTCTTTGCTATATGGATAGCGAGAGATTCCAAAAATAAAGAGCAGCAGTGAGCTGCATTTTTTACATATGAGTTAATTTCGTAACAGAAGGAAGCGTGGCTATTTGGGTCAAGGAACCTGTCCCCCCAACCCAAAATAAGCGGAGAATTTACTCTTATTCGTGAAATTCCAATGAAATTAGCTAAAATAGACGGAGAATTTCCGACTATTCCCTCAAAATCCGGGAAAATGACTGGTTTTACGGTGTTTAACCGGAAAAATTCCGCTTATTTACTCCAAAAAAAGCTTAATTCTGAATTTAACCGGAAAAACTCCGCTTATTTTAACCTACCGCAGGACCCTGGCCCCCAAGCCCTACCCCACAACTCTCAGGTAAGTCTCCTCATTACACAAAATAAACAACTGTGCATCACTAGGAATAGATTCCTGATGCCTCCGCGCGATATCTAGAGAGTTTCCATCCGAAAGCAGTACCGCCCCCATGTCAAAAAGATCCATAGCGGCATCACGGTAGGTTTTCCATTGTGGTTTTGCGCTAATAGCATAAAGGTTTTCTCCGTCTTTATTACTGAGCATTTGATTGAATAATTTGCTTGAACCATGGTGGAGGGAGGCTTGAGCCATGAGGCGAGAAACGGAATCATTGGAAAGAATAAATTCATCGACATTGGCATGTTCGAACAGGGCGATATGTTTATCTTTTTTGACTTCGACGATGGTATAGATATTGCGGTCGTACTTTTTGGAGATATGTTCGACGCGAGAGGCGGTGAGCAGGGTTTTGCCATCGGCGTATTCTGCCTGATCGTTTCGGTCATCAGAGAAAATAGCAACCGATTTCGCTTCTAGGATATTGGCTTTCAGTAAAACTTCTTCTTCGGCAGGATTGCCGCTGATAAAATGGACATGATCGCTTTCGATTGGTGCGCGTTCCAGATGGTCAATAATGACGATTTCCTTTTTCGGACCGCTGCTGGTGATTTCCTCAATGACATTAGCTAACTTTTCTTTCGTGCCGCCGATTAAAATATAATGGTCTTTACCGGAATACTGCAATTTTCCTTCCTCCTTCCATTTGCGGTAAGTACTGAAGCCTTCAAATAGTTTTCCAATAATAATCCCCATTCCGCCGATGCCAAACGTATAAACAAGAAGCATAGTGAAAACCCTGCCGAGATCACTTGTTGGATAATAATCGCCATATCCGACAGTGACGAGCGTTGTCATCGTCCACCATAGAGCATCAATGTAGCGGGGAAAAGTCTCGGGCTCCACCAGCTTCATCGTGACGCTGCTGATGAAAATCATCGCAGCAGCCAGCAGAGCCGCATCAATCAATCTAATTTTTGTTAGCTTCGAAAAGATTTTATGTAAGATATACATGCTCTACCTCCTGATTCCCGCAGGAAGATAATAAGAAAGGTTATTGGTAATGGTTTCGCCAATCCGATAACCGATAGCACCTGGCTTCCCATTCAGCAGAAAGCTGCCGAGAAGCAGTTTGCCATTTTGTTTGCCTTTTTCACTTTGAAAATCCATGGCCGGATGCTCGATATATTGCTGATAGACGGGAAGATATTCAGTATAAGAGCTTTGTGCATCGGCTAAAACAAGATTTCCGCTACGATTAAAGATCTCAACCGTATCGCCTTCACGCCCAAAGATCGGCTTTTTCACAAAAGGAATTCCATTTTGGATAAAATAATCTGCTTCCAGATAGGTTGGAAGAAAGTACTGTCCAATCCAGCTATGCTCTTCCTCTGTAAAAAAAGGATGATCTTCTTCATGTAAGCCCCAAATAATGGCCTGAACCGCTTTATTTTGCAGCAGAAAAGCTGAAGGAGGATTAATAACAGTAAGCTTTCCATCCTCAATCAGTTCTAGTAACCAAAGTCCGATCAGATTTCCTTTGTCATCCTCATCTTTAATCAGGTTTTCAATCGGAAACGTTTGTCGATAAAGGATATCAATTTTTTTCCCTTGCTCATCAAATAGCCCCACACCTTTTTCAATGTGAAGTTTATGGAGAGGGGTGAACTTGGAATCATTTCCTTTTTGCAGATATAGAACCGTTTCCCGATCCTCTATATTGTCTTCATGTGCCGTGAAAACGATATGAGGTTTTTCCTTTTGCGAGCTTTGTTTAATGCTTTCAAGTACGGCGGATCTTAACTTTGCTTCCATGCCTTCATTTGGATCGATCATCCCAAACTCCCTGCAGATTTCACCGTTAACTGAAAAGAGCTCTTTAATGAAGGTAGGCGTATCTGCATTAATCTCAATGCATTTGTAGCTGTCGCCGGAGGGTATCAGATCTAGCCTGGCGATCACGCTCTCAGAATTCATCGTTTTCAAACGAATATAGGAAAGGGTTTCAGCTGGAAACCCCATTTCAAGCAATGTTTCATTTGGAACTCTGCGAAGAAGGGAGGCGGTTTTAAAGAAAACAGCTCCGATTCGTTCGCTGATCAGACGTATGCGATCTGCTTCAGCCTGTTCCAGCGGCTTGATATCATAAAGGGCATATTCCTCCCCATAAAGATCGTGCCAGAAGCCTTCGATTTTTTCGTAAAATTGTTTCCGTTTTGTCCGGTAGTCAGTTGTATTCACCATGCTTCAAATTCCTCGACATACAGAACATAGACGCCTCTGTCCTCATCGATCTCTGTTGAAGTCACTTTTCTTTTTCCGAGCTGCGGAATGTCGACAATGTCTTTCAGCAGATAGCGCAGAACGTCAAAGTGAGTATCACAGGGAATACGCGAAAGAAGGCGATAATTTTCCCGCTCATTTGGGCTTCGGAACTCGATATGTATTCCTTCTCCCCGAAAACTTTTTTCTTCATCCCCAGATAAATTCCGGCCAATTTCTTTCAGAACAAGAATCTCTTCCTTGCCGTCCATTTCATTCGAGATTAATTCATACTGTGACCCGCGCAGGATCAGATAGGTGCAAAGCTGTCTGGCGTAGAATTCGTCTTTTCCAACAGAGGAAGTTTTATATTCATAGAATGGATCATATCGTCCGTTGCCACGGTCAATATAGTAAGTTAATGCGTCCAACACAGGTCCCACCCTTAATTTAGTAAGATAAACACTTCGCGATAATCAGACCGATGGCCAAGAATAAGGAGAGAAGCATCACACCTACCGCCCGATTATCTTCTTCAATCGCCTTCGTAATGCTAAAGCGGATTGTCACCAATTCGGCAATCAGGAACACAAGAATCTGCGAGACAATGCCAATTGCTCCCCAAATCACCATATCCATCAGATCAATCGAATATTCCGCTGCAGCGCCAAGCACAATCGCAAGTCCTAAAACCTTCCCGCCCAAAAACAAAGCAGCAGTGACATTCTTTTCACCAATCAGGCGAAATTCCTTTAACTTCGGGGTGCTCAGCGTAAAAATAATCATACCTGCAATAAGAAGCAATAAAGCTACCCCTAAATAAGAAGCAAAATTTAAGTATAAATTCATCTTTTCATCCTCCTTTTTCTATAAGCCATTATCCGCCAGAGCTTGAAGACCCGCTTCCAAACCCTGAACTCCTGTTTTTCGAATCTCCGGCAAACGAAGAACTGCTTTTATAACTTTTATAGGCAGAGCTATTCAGCAATGCATTCTTGCCTTTGTAAAACGTCCCGCCATAAAAAAAGTGCCCATAATGCCGGGAATGATCATCATCACATTCATATACACCATCATCATCATCCCATTCCCAGTCATCACAATCCGTATCAGTGGGAGGAGGAGGAACTTCTGCCTGCGAATTACATCCCGAAAGACCAATTGTCAGAGCAGTCGCCGTAATGCCCGCCATGACTAACTTCGTCTTACCCATACTTTCACCTCGTTTCATATTTCATATTATCTTACGGAGGAGGGCGGGAAAAGATTCGGTTTTTTACTGAGGGAATGAAAATACGGGAAAAAGCCAAGAAAGGGTTTTAAGTTAAATAAAAGTAGTCGTTAGGAAATTTGTTTAATTCTGTATCCTGAGTCAAAAAATAAATAGTAGATGAGTGAATACTGAAGTGAGAGGTATTTTCAGATTAATAGACGGGGCAGTTATCGATATTGCGAAATTATCAAACACTTCTAAGAGTTTTGATATATTATAATGTAAAATATACTAATAAAAGGGAGTTGCTAGATTAAATGGCATTAGTAAGTAAGATAGATGAAATTAGCAGAAGTGCAAGCATACATGATGAAGTCGAAGCATCTTATAATGTGGTTCGCAACAATGGGGAAATTTATGTGCAAGTTAATACATATGGATCACCAGAAAGAAAGATTAAAGGGAAAGTAAGTCAATCAATTCAATTTAGTTCAGAGGTAATTATGGACTTATATGAAATTATCAATAAAGACTTTTAAATCTTAACCAGATTTTATAATTTTTTTTGTGGACACAAGGACGGTTTTTCTTGCTTCTATTTTGAAGCGAGAGAGAACCGTCTCTTTGTATGCCTGTAAATTTAAGTAAAATCCAATATCAACACTTTATTCTGCTAAATATTTGCTATAATTGTGATAAACATTGCTGCGAAACGGAGTTTTATAGATGAATGTAGTTCTGACAAGACCATCAGCAGCGCCTGTGATTCAGGCGCTTCGTTCTATTGGATATAATGCAAGCACTGCTATAGCCGATCTTGTAGATAACAGTCTGGATGCCAAGGCATCAGATATTAAAATAAATTTTGCTTATAATGATACAGATGGAATGATTACCATTAAAGATAATGGTTCCGGTATGACTGAAGAAATGCTTCAAATTGCCATGAATATTGGTTCTAAAGATCCAAGAGCTCATAGAGGAGCAAATGAACTCGGCCGTTTCGGCATGGGGTTGAAAACTGCTTCTTTTTCACTTGGGAAGCGATTGAGTGTTCTGACAAAAAAAGATGGAGTATACAATGAGAGATGCTGGGACCTTGATCATGTATCAGAGTGCAATGAATGGCAGCTTTTCACCAGTATTCCTGAAAAAGTGAAAATACAAATGGGGGATATAAAGGAAGAAAGCGGCACGATTGTCTGTATTGATAAGCTCGACCGCTTCATGGGTGTTGGACGAAAGCGCAAATTAAAGGAAACGAGCTTCTATAATAAGGTTTTCCGTATTAATAGACACTTGGAATTTGTCTTTCACTCCATATTGGAGAGAAAAGAAGTAAGCATGTTTATCAACGGTAAAGAGATAGAACCGTGGGATCCATTTATGCGATATCATCCGAATACAATGGAAGGCGAAATGCAGATCCTTAGAATTAATGATAACAGAATTAAAGTACAGTATTTTATTTTGCCTCATGCTTCCCATTTAGCAGAGCCTGAATATAAGAAAGCTGGGGGATACAAAGGATGGCGTGATCATCAGGGATTATATATATATCGGGAAAACCGTCTTTTATATTTCGGCGATTGGATGGGGCTGTTTCCAAAGGATGCAGCCTCACAGCTTGCCAGAGTACGCATTGACCTTCCCAATGCAGCTGACTCTGACTGGCAGGTTGATATAAAAAAATCAGGCATTAATCTGCCTGAGGATGCTAAAAGAAGGCTTGAAGCTATCTCATCCATAGCAAGAAAAGTCTCAAAGGATATCTTCTATTTTCGTACACAGCCGGGTCCAAGGAATCCTTCCGTTAAGGGCAGCTTAAATACATGGGAGCAGTCGGGAAGCGAGGATGGCCCGCAGTTTATTCTAAATCGAAATCATCCGATTCTATCTGAACTGCTTAAAAATCTGGATGATGAAAATGCAAAGCTATTAAACTTATATTTGAAATTTGTACAGCTTGGCTCTCCAAGCAATATTATAGATTCTCCAAAGGTCCCGGAAGAAGAAGTGCAGGAGGTACCGGACAGCCAGAAAGAACTGGTGATCCAATTTGCTTCTTCTATGATGCAGCTGAATGTGGCTGAAAATGAAGAACAGCTACTGAATATTTTGTTAACACAGCCTGCATTTGATGGATTAAACCGTGCTACTTTAAAAGCAATTACATCGGAGGCGAACTTGATTGTCAGCAATGGATAATAAGAGTCTGTTTGAACAGGCATTTACCACAAACTATTATATGTTAAAAAGTCACTCTGCAAATTCAGAAGAAGCCGCAGAAAAAGCATTGGACTTAGCGAGATTACTGGCATCCGGAATTGCCCCAATCGACAACGCAACATTCCAAAAGTGGTCTCTTGAAATGTTCATGAAATATAAAGTCGGTTTTGAGGTTCCAAAGGATTATGTTATGAGGAACTCTAAAGAAAAAAGCTGGTTTGAGCCTAAAATGGCAGCAAGCGGATTTTTCTGGACCAGGTACCGCAGATATCTGTCCGATTCGAAAAATTGGCCGCTTGATGCAGTAACTGCCATTGATGAAACGACGAATCAGATCATGGCATCTATCGGAAATCCAAAGTCAATGGAGCCATTCGACAAACGCGGTCTTGTATTAGGGTATGTCCAGTCAGGTAAAACAGCTAACTTCACTGGTCTGATTAATAAGGCTTATGATGTTGGCTATAAGCTTATTATTGTACTGTCAGGCATCCATAATGACTTAAGAGCACAGACACAGATTCGTCTGAATGAAGAGGTAATCGGGAACCGGACAGATAAGGATGGCAATCCAATAGGTGTTGCCCAAATATACGCAAATACGGCTGATCATATCATTTCCTCCTGGACAACAGAAGATAATGATATCAAGTCAAGCCGAAGAGGTACGAGCAATCTAAACTCACCAACATTAATGGTTGTTAAGAAAAACAAAACAGTTCTAGAGTCGCTTCGAGATCAGTTAATTAATCACCGTGATATATATAATCTGGATATTCCCGTCTTAATTGTTGATGACGAGGCAGACCAGGCATCGGTTGACACTTCTAATCCTGATAAAAATGAGGATCCGAAAACGATCAACCGCCTGATCAGACAAATTCTTGAAGTGTTTAAACGAAAAGCTTTTGTCGGCTATACAGCAACACCTTTTGCCAACCTTCTTATCAGCAAAGAAGGAAGTACGGATGAGGAAGGGGACGACCTTTATCCTAAAGATTTTCTGGTTGGCCTGCCAAAGCCAAAGGAATATTGCGGACCCGAGGAATACTTTAATGTCGAAGAAGATGCGGATGATACTCGGCCAAGTCTGATCCGCCATTTGCAACAGGAAGACCTAGATGTATTTACAACTATTAAAAAGAAATCCGACGCAGATAAATTCGAAGAAGTTCCGCCGCAAATGCGTGAAGCAATGCTTGAATTCCTGCTTGTGATTGCTATCCGCAATCTGAGAGGACAAAGAAGGAAGCATAATTCTATGCTCATTCATACTTCCCGTTTTAAAGATGTCCAGTCAAGTGTAAAAGATGAAGTATCCCGTGCCTTCGATGCTATATCAAAGCAACTGCAGTATAATCCGGAAAGCAGTGTAATTGCGGAGCTGCAAGAACTGTATGAAAATGATATTCTCCCAACAAGCAGAGATTGGCCGAATGAAGATCATCCAGAATTCAGCTGGAATGAAGTATATGAAGAACTGAGAAAATGCTGTGAAAGCATTCAGGTTTTCGAAATAAATGGAAACAGCCGGGATGCGTTGGATTACCATCAATATAAAGAAGATGGGTTAAATGTTATTGCTGTTGGGGGAGACAAATTGTCCAGGGGATTGACGCTTGAAGGCCTAAGCATCACTTATTACTTCCGAAATACCCTTATGTATGACACTCTCATGCAGATGGGACGCTGGTTTGGCTATAGAAAAGGCTACATGGATCTCTGCCGCATCTATACATCTGAAGAGATTGCTTCAAATTTTGAGCATCTGGCCATCGCAATGATTCAGTTGCGGCAGGAGTTCGATCGTCTGGCTGCAATGAAAAAGACGCCTTCTGAATATGCAGTTAAGATGCTCAGCCATCCAACGATGAAGCTGACAAGTCCGCTGAAAATGAGAAATGCCGTATCATCAAATGTAATTTATGCTGGCACCCTGCAGCAGACAAGGCTATTTGATCCGAGTGAAGAGGTAATGAAAGGAAACATGGATGCGGCTGTTAAGCTTGTTAATAAGATTCCTTTAGCAAAAACAACATACAGAAAAACCAGCTTTTACTCGGCCTCTGATGTAAATGCAGAACATATCAAGGAATTCCTGTCAGATTATCAGACAGCTGACAGTAATATTGTAAATTCTGTACTAATTGCTGACTATATTGACAGAGTTAATAAAGAGGGAGAATTAACAGATTGGACAGTTGCAGTGGTAGAGGGAGAACCGAAAGCTGCTTCAGGGCTATCAGAATACCCGGTTGCCTTAGGAAAGGTCAATTTGAATTCTGCTAATGCTCTTGGCAATAAAGTCAAAGCGCCTGAAAGCAAGGATCAAATTAGAGACATTAAGGCTATTGTGTCTCCAAACCACGAGTACATGGATCTGGACTATGAGGAGATTAAAGGGATAAAAGACCGTATGGAAAAAAGAAGGATGCGAGACAAGGAAAAAGGATTAATGTTAATTTATCCTCTGCATCCAGAAGTGCAGATCTTTAACAGCCTAGAAATAGAATTCTCCTCAAAACTTGTGCCAATTGGAATTGCGTTTTCCTTCCCCCCGACGGAAATAGAAGATAAAGGTGTCTACCAGACAAATAAAACGGTATAAATAACTTTATTTAAGGAGAGTACCTGTGTTGAATCTAAAAATAGAGTTTGAGCAAATGATACAAGAACTTAAAAGTCAGGACGACAGTGAAGTTTATAAATTAAATGTCCTGACTTATGAGGATCCAATTATGTTTGCGGGAATCGATCCCGTCAATCATCATCGCCAGCTGTACATTGATCTGGGCACAGAAGGATGGGACGAAGAACAGGAAAAAGCATTGCCGAAGTGGAGGGGGATGTCTGTAAAGGTAGAGTATCTTGAAAAACTCTCCCTCTTAAAAGAGCATTATTTTCTTGTTATCAGACAAGAGGATGAACAAAGTCCAGAAATATTTGAAGTTGTTCTGCAAAATCTCGCTGAACATCTGGCAGCTGCTGAAGAAGAAGAATCTCTCTTTTCAACCGTCTATAAAGTACTTGATCGATGGAGAACGTTCTTTCAGCGCGGAGGATTTAAGAAGTTATCTGAAGAACAGCAGCGTGGCTTATTTGGAGAATTATGGTTTATCAATGAATGGCTGGACAAGCACCCTGGCCAGCCGCCTCTTATAATAGAGCAGTGGGAGGGGCCGACAAAAGGCCGCATTGATTTTAAAGGAACCAGGTGCGGACTAGAAATCAAAACAGTTATTGAAAAATTATCAAAAACCATTAAAATATCAAATGAGAACCAGCTGAAACTCAATGAAGCTGTATCTTCTATTTTTCTCTATGTATGTTTTCTTGAGCAAAGCCGCACACATGGCCTTTCTCTTCAGGAGCTGGCAGGACTGGTTCGTGCCAAGCTTGCAGAAAGATCTGAAAGAATCGCACTCATTTATAGCGATTTATTGACTGATCTGGGGTTTAGGGAAGAAGAATATGGAGATGTGCTATATTTTATGGAAAAGACAGAGGTTTACGAAGCTGGGGAAGACTTTCCCCGCCTAATAAAGGAACAGCTGCCAAAAGGGATTTCACATGTAAGCTATAATATTGATCTGACTCATTGTTCAGAATATGAGAAGGATCCGGAAACTATATATCAATTGTTTAGAGTGGAAGGGTAAAAGATGATAGAAACAAGACAAAGAAAAGAATTTCTGCTCGACTTTATGGAAGAGCTGGAAGAAAAAGCGATCAAATCCGGCAGCTATCAGGTCCCTTTCCTGGAAAAAATGATTTCCTTTATGGACAGGCCAGATGAACCTGAAATTCTGCTGCCTCCTTATAAGGATACTGGAAAAAACATTGCCGTAAATGCCTATTCTTATGATGAAGAAAATCAAGTATTAGATATTTATGTGGCTGATTATAACTTTGAGCAGAATGAAGAAGATTTGCTTTCCATCAATATGACTGTCGTTGCTGAAATAGCCAATCGGGCAAAACGTTTTATTACAAATGCAAAGAGTCTTCTGCAGACGATCGATCATTCATTGGAAGCCTATGATCTTGCTAAAGTCATTGATGAAGTATTGAGCAGCATAAATGAGATTAATATTTTTGTTGTAACGAACTTGTACTATACTTCCAATAAGCCTGTCGAAATAACCATCCCTGGCATTGAAACGGTTAATGTTCAAGTATGGGATATCGATCGAGTTCAGCAGCTGATCACTTCTGAGCAGGCTATTGAAACAGACTATATTGATTTTGAAAGTGATTATGGCGAAACATTTGAAATGATGTTTGTTCCTGACCCTTCGAGCGGTGTGAAAGATTTTGATTGTTATGTAGGTTATATTTCTGCTGAGCTGCTTGCTAAAGCTTATGATGAATGGGGTCAAAAGCTTGTTGAGCGAAATGTCCGTTCATTCCTTCAGGCAAGGGGCGGAACCAATAAAGGTATTCGTGATACGCTAAAAGATCCTTTTCAGCGTAAAATGTTTGTTGCCTATAATAACGGTATTTCAACAGTAGCCCGAACTGGTGACTTTGAACCAGTAAAAGATGGTGTAAACCAATTTAAAATAAAAGGATTAAGCGGCTGGCAGATTGTAAACGGCGGTCAAACGACAGCATCCATTCATAAAGCTTACAAGGACGGTATCAGCCTGAGGGATGTCTATATTCAGGCAAAACTTACAATCCTGCAGGTTAATGAATTTGCTGCAAGAGATCAGCATCAGCTTGAAGATGAAATGATTTCACGTATTTCACAATATGCTAATACGCAGAACAAAATTAACAAATCTGATCTCTTGGCTAATACACGCTTCATGTCTGATCTGGAGAAATTTTCACGTAATATCTGGATTCCTGCAAAGGATGGAAGAAAACCAGAAAGCAAATGGTACTTTGAACGTGCAAGAGGCCAATATATGGTCGACATTAACCGCCGTAATCGGGGCAAAGAACAGACAGACTTTAAGAAGCAATATCCGAAAAATAAAGTTTTAACGAAAGTTGACTTGGCTAAATACTTTATGTCATGGGAAGGCTATCCTCATGTTTCCAGTAAGGGCGGAGAGGAAGCTTTCAAAAAATTTATGGATTTGAATAAAAGCTTCTGGAGCGGAACCACTCAAGATAAGATAACATTATCTGTCTATCAAAAACTAATTGCCCGAGCTATTATCAATTTAAGGGTAAAAGAAATCGTTGACGAAATGAAGCTAAGGGGCTACAAAGCAAACGTTCTTTACTACACGACTGCTATGCTTCATCACTTATACGGTGAGCAAATCGATTTAGTTGGAGTATGGGAAGAGCAATCTCTATCAGAAAAATGGGATGAAATCATCAGTATAATTGCAGATAAGACATTATCCTATCTTAGAGAATCAGCCGGAGAGCGAAATGTTACACAGTGGGCTAAGCAGGAAGCATGCTGGATCCAGTATAAAGAAACCTGCTCCCAGGAATTGAAAAACTTAATTTAATCATATAACACCCTAATCTTCTGTTGGAGATTCAGGGTGTTTTTCCTTTAAAAGTTTATGATGTCTAATAAAATCGGCAATAGAATTCACTGCATTGTCAAAGTTCTTCTTGAATTCATGCTCCCAAATGCGCATAACATTCCAGCCTTTTTCCGTATAAAATTGATTCACTTCCTGATCCCTGCTTACATTGCGTGCTAATTTTTTTGTCCAATACTCTTGATTTGAGTTGGGCATGTTGCCATGAATCGGGCAGCAATGCCAGAAACATGAATCTATGAAGATGACGATTTTATATTTCTTTATAGAAATATCCGGTTTCCCGAACATTTTCGTGTTTTTTCTGAACCTGAAGCCTCTTTTCCAGAGAGCCTTAGTGACAGCGTTCTCCAGCATGGATTGGGACTTTATTGCTCTCATGTTATTGGAACGCTGTTGTTTTGTTAATTTATCTGGCATGTAATCACGTCCGTTTAGGGATTATACTGAAATCTTACCCATGAGGATCCAACATTACACCATTTGGCATTAATCGCAAAAAAATAATTATGTTATAATTGAAAAGTTGACTAAAAATAACTTTTCGAACGCACGTTCCTATATTAAAATATAGTATAGAAAGACTACTTCTTATTGAAGTGAGGTTTTATAGATGAAGAAATTAAAAGTAATGGATCTTTTTGCAGGGGCAGGCGGTCTCAGCAGCGGCTTTGAACAGACAGGCAGGTTCGAGGTGAAAGTCGCTGTCGAAATTAATGAGAATGCCCGTAAAACCTACAAAATGAACCACCATAAAGACGTAACTTTACATGAAGACATTACAAAGCTCCAATATGTAGATGAAAATGGTGAAAAGATTGGTGAATTCAGTGATATAGATGTGGTGATCGGAGGACCGCCATGTCAGGGATTTTCCAATGCTAATCGGCAGCAGAATACACTTATCTCTTCCAATAACAATCTTGTTAAGGAATATTTGCGAGCGATTGAAGAAATTAATCCTGTAGCTTTTGTGATGGAAAATGTGAAGAGCATGGAGTCGGAAAAGCATAAGTTCTTTATGAGTGATGGTGATGAAGATGAACTTTCTAAGCTGGGAATCCATCCTGTGGAAGAACATATCAAGATCGGCAAAAGCACATCGTATTCTGCTAAATTAACAAATTTCCTTAAGACTGCTTACGAACAGAAAATAGATTTAACACCATTCATGATTAATAAAGACCTCTTTTCTAAACTGAATACACTTTTGAAGCATGCTAAAAAGCAAACGACCAATGATTTGCTGCACTTTATACAGAAAGAGACAAACCATAAATTCTTTATGAGGGTGATTAACAAGCAATGGCTTAATCAGCACCGTGAATATTGGGACAGCCATTATCAATTAGATTGGGTTGACTTGGGGGACATGCTGAAAAAACTTATGGGCAGTAATGTTAAAGAACTGGCAGCATATACAGAGAAACTTGAAAACATCATTGAAGCGCAAAAGGTCATACGCAAGATTTCAGAAGTTATTGAGAATAGAGTTTTGCTGTTCGATATTGAGAAAAATGATCATGATATTGAAATCATCATTAAATCATTTAATGTGTTTAATTATATTAAAAGAAAGTTTGCAAGCCTAGGCTATTCATTAAATGAAGATAAGTATATCTTCAATGCTGCTCAATATGGTGTTGCTCAGGAAAGAAGCAGACTAGTTTTAATGGGAATAAGAAACACTTGCTTAGAAGCAGAATCGGTCATAACACCTGAGCCATTATTTCATAGCAGAGATGAGTACAATAAAATCTATGATGCTATTGGTGACTTAGAGACTATATCTCCTGGAGTAGATGTGAAAGATGATGAAATGGAAAAGACGTTTCATCGACTATTATCTGATAGTCCCTTAAATGATTACCTTAACAATAAAGACAAGATATATAACCACGTTAGAACTGAGTCACGTGAAGTGGCTTTAAAAAGATTTCAGGCCCTTAAAGAAGGGCAGAATTTTCATAACCTGGATGAATCGTTAAAAACAACCTACACTGATCATACCAGAACACAAAATACAATCTACAGAAGACTTGCATATAACGAGCCATCAGATACTGTGCTTAATGCTAGAAAGTCGATGTGGGTACATCCGGTTATAGACAGAGCTATTAGTATAAGAGAAGCGGCTAGACTGCAATCCTTCCAAGATTCATATAAATTCTGCGGGTCAAAGGACTCGCAATATCAGCAAATTGGGAATGCGGTTCCTCCTTTGCTTGCTAGGGCGATTGCTGAGGGAATATTGGAATCACTGGGAATGGAAGTGGAAGTTAAGATGAGAGATATTTTAATTTTAGCTGACCAAAAACAAGTGAGAAAAATTTAAAGAAACTACTTTGTTAAAACTGTATTGATATAAATTAAATACCCGTATTTCTGAAATAGCTCAGAATATACGGGTATTTTTATAGGCGAAATTAAGCATTACTGCTGTGTTCTTCCTTAATTTTGATTGATAGATAGAACCACACAGCCTAATATAATTCATTTCCACCTAATCTTATGTTACGATACCAATATAAAATCTAATCCAAATCCGCTTTTCAAACAGCGGTAGAGGTTCTAGCACCCCTCTCTAAAAAAACTAAGATGAAGCAGCACTTCGATCTTGGGGTGCTGTTTTTTCTTGTGTTTTAGGGAAGGGGAGTATTTACATGTTAAGAGATGAAAAAGCAATTGTCGTTTTTAGTGGCGGGCAGGATAGTACGACTTGTTTGTTTTGGGCGTTAGAGACGTTTAAAGAGGTTGAGGTTGTTACGTTTAATTATAATCAGCGCCATAAGGAAGAGATTGAGTGTGCGAAGCGGATTGCAGAGGAGCTAAAGGTGAAGCATCATCTGTTAGACATGCAGTTGTTGAATCAATTAGCTCCGAATGCGCTGACAAGAGATGATATTGAGATTAAAGAGGGAGAAGATGGGGAGCTGCCATCGACGTTTGTTCCTGGGCGTAATTTGATTTTCCTTTCGTTTGCAGCGGTTTTGGCGAGTCAGGTGAAGGCGAAGCATATTATCACGGGTGTATGTGAAACGGATTTTAGCGGATATCCGGATTGCCGGGATGCGTTTGTTAAATCGCTGAATGTGACGATTAATTTGTCGATGGATCAGCAGTTTGTGATTCATACGCCGTTGATGTGGCTTGATAAGGCAGAAACTTGGAAGCTTGCGGATGATTTGGGTGCATTGGAGTTTGTTCGTGAGAAGACGCTCACTTGTTATGAAGGCGTTATTGGTGATGGCTGCGGTGAATGCCCGGCATGTAAGTTAAGAAGAAATGGTTTAGAGAAGTATCTAGAAGGAGCTAGTGTACATGACAGATAATTTCTTTGGCTTTCGAATCGTGGAGAAGCTTCAGAAGCTGGATGAAGATATAAAGAAAAGTGATTTAAAGTATCATCACAAGCGCGTGCTTGTCAGTAAGGAATTTACGTTTGATGCAGCCCATCATCTTCATTGCTATGAAGGGAAATGCAAAAATCTTCACGGGCATACATACAAAGTTGTGTTTGGCATTAGTGGTTTTGTTGATGAGGTTGGTCTTGTGATTGATTTTGGGGATATCAAAGAGATCTGGAAAGAGGAGATTGAGATTTATCTGGATCACCGTTACCTGAATGAGACGCTGCCTAAAATGAATACAACGGCTGAGAACATGGTTGTGTGGATTTATGAAAAAATGATGGAATCCTTGAAGAACAGATGTAATCAATATAAGGGTGCACGAGTTGAATTTGTTCGTTTATATGAAACACCTACGAGTTTTGCAGAGGTTAGACGGGAGTGGATGGAAGTTTGAGTAAGGTGCCAGTGATGGAGATTTTTGGACCGACAATTCAGGGAGAAGGCATGGTGATCGGACAGAAGACGATGTTTGTCAGAACTGCCGGCTGTGATTATTCTTGTTCGTGGTGTGATTCTGCTTTTACATGGGATGGGTCAGGGAAAGATCTCATCAAGCAGATGGAGGCAGAGGAAATTTGGGAAGAGCTTGTGAAGCATGGCGGAGATGGCTTTTCTTTTGTGACCATATCGGGCGGCAACCCCGCATTGCTAAAAAATCTTAGTTATTTAATTCAGCTATTAAAATCGAAGAATATTAAAATTGGGCTGGAAACACAGGGAAGCAAATGGCAGGACTGGTTTCTGGAGATCGACGAGTTAACACTCTCGCCCAAACCGCCGAGTTCTGGGATGACAACGGATTTTAATATGCTGGATACCATAATCGGAAAGCTTCAGGCAACAAACACAAGTTTAAAAGTGGTTGTGTTTGATGATGAGGATTATCTTTATGCCAAGAACGTGCATCTTCGTTACCCTGAAGTGCCGTTTTTCCTGCAGGTTGGCAACAGTGATAATCAAACAGCCGACAACCAGCAGCTGTTGGCTCAATTAATAGAGAAATATGAATGGCTGATTGATAAGACGATGGCCGATCATGAGTTAACGGATGTTAAGGTGCTTCCGCAGCTTCATACGTATATTTGGGGCAATAAGCGGGGCGTGTAATTATATTTTTTAAGAAAGAGATACTTCTGCGGAAGTGTCTTTTTTTATATTCGAGATATTGGCTGTATGAGATTTTAATACATCGGTATTTATTTTCTTCAACTAGAATAATGTAAAAAGGACTAGGAGGAGAGCGAGATGAAGGCGATTGTTTCGGAAAGGTATGGCAGGGCTGATAGTCTTACAGTAAGGGAAGTAGCAATTCCCAGTCTTGATCGCAATCAAGTGCTGGTAAAGGTTCATGCATCATCCATCAATTTTGGAAATCTTGTATTATTAACAGGCAAGCCGCTGCCTGCCCGTCTTGCATTTGGGCTTTTGAAGCCGAAGTACAGAATTCCAGGCGGGGATGTAGCAGGTATTGTTGAGGCTGTTGGTGAGAATGTGACTAGGTTTCAAATTGGCGATGAAGTGTTTGGAGATTTGTCCACCAGCGGCTGGGGGGCTTTTGCAGAATATGCAGCTGCAAATGAAACATCGTTGGCTTTGAAGCCCAGCAATCTGACATTTGCCGAAGCGGCCGCAGTGCCGATGGCAGGGGCAACAGCACTACAGGCGATCAGGGACAGTGGAGAGTTAGCTGCTGGCATGAAAGTGCTGCTTCATGGAGCTTCAGGGGGAGTTGGAACTTTTGCCATTCAAATTGCGAAAGTGTATGGTGCTGAAGTAACCGCTGTGGTAAGTACTCGAAATACAGAGATGGCAAGAACCTTAGGTGCTGACCATGTCATTGACTATCAAAAGGAAACCATAGAGAAGCATGATCAAACCTATGATGTTATTTTTGGTGTGAATGGCGCTCAGCCTCTTTCCACTTATAGCAGGTTATTAAAAGAGAATGGACAATTTATCCACGTTGGAGGGGAAAGCAGCCAGATGTATCAAACGCTCCTAAAGGGCTCATGGTTATCCATGGTTGGGAAAAAGAAATACAGCACATTTATGCACAGAACAAAGCAGGAGGATCTATTTTTTCTTAAAGAAATAATAGAAACGGAGAAAATACGGCCGATTATTGATCGGGAGTATTCCCTGCAAGACGTTCCAAAGGCCATTCAATACTTTGAAAAAGGACGTTCTCAGGGGAAAGTTATTATCTCTGTTTTAAGTTAGTAAAACGCTATGTTTGTTTTGTTGCACTTAAAAAGTGCAAAGTATCTACGTTCACAACTAAACGATACAGGCACCCATTTTTTCGATTTCAATATGATGAATTTGAAGGAGTGATGACGATGCCGTGGCAACAAAAAATTAGTTATTTGATCGGTCAGCCTGTTGGTATTTCAATGGCCAACGGACAGGGAACTTCAGGTATTCTGTGCGGTACATCTAATGGAAAGCTGCTTGTGATTGAATATTTGTATCAAGCACAATTCGCCTTAAAGCAGTACGATTTTTATATGATTCAGGATATAAATGGATTTCCAGCTTGTCAGAACCAGCAGCCCTTATATTAATGAAGCGTCCCTTCTATCGAGGGATTTTTGTTTACTGTGCAAAAGAATTAAATTTTTATTAACTCTTAGGAATTCCCGCAAACACTTTTATGAAGTCTCTCTTTTTAAATTTGCAAACAATTTTGTTATCCTTAAATGGAAGAGAAATGCCTAGAGGATAGAGAAGGGAGGCGGATATTTAATGGACATAGAAGAATACAAAACTCGAGCAGAACAGCAGGAGGATTGGGCACCAGGCTGGGAAGCGATTGATATGGTGTTTGATCAGCTTTATGATAATCAAAACCCGGCTCATTATGGAACAGAATTACACAAGCGGGCGATGTTTGGCGGTGATCAGTATTTGGACGGGTTTAGTATCTATGAATCTGGTAATGGCTACAAACACATTTTGACATATGGAATGAGTGAGCTGTATGTGAACGAGGAAGCGTTCGGCGGAGAATGGAGCGGCTGGGGATATGAGATGACGTTCAAGCTGCAAGCTGAATCGGCGGAAGAGTGTTTGTGGGCCTGTGATATGTTGGCCAATCTTGCCCGCTATACGTATACACAGCAGCGATTTTTTGAACCATCGCAATTTGTGGCAGGCAATGGAACGTCTATTCATTCCGGAGTGGAATCAGACATCACGGCATTGCTAGTGGTCAATGATACAGAGGCTGAGGGAATCGATTCGGTACATGGCAGAGTAGAGTTTCTGCAAGTAGTCGGCATTACAGAACGAGAACTAGAGCTGTTGAAAGAGGATGTTACCTTGGCGGCAAAGCTTGTTGAAGAGATGAAGAAGGATAATCCATATTTGGTGACGGATATGGGGCGGAAGAAATCTTACTTATAGAAGTAATTTCAATAAAAATTGGTTATTAACGATACATAGGGAAGGAGAGTTTTATCATGACAGAACTAGTAAGACGCTTTGAAAATAAGGTTGCACTTGTAACAGGCGGGCGTTCGGGGATTGGGCAGGCAATTGCACGCCGTTTGCGTGACGAAGGAGCAACCGTGATTACGGCGCAGCGCGGGGAGGACAAGGAATTTGACTGGATTTCAGCTGATTTTTTTGATCCTGAAACGCCAGAGCGGATTATCGAAGAGGTAATCGCAAGGACAGGACAGCTTGATGTATTGATCAATAATGCGGGGATGATGCAGGAGGCAGCGATTGAGGATATGAGCCTGGAGGATTGGCAAAGAAATCTTACGTTGAATCTGACGGCTCCTTTTCTCATGATCCGGGCGGCATTGCCTTATCTCCGGAAGACGAAAGGCAGTATCGTCAACACAGGATCTGTTGAGGGATTGGCTTCTAATCCGCTGCATGCTGCTTATGGTGCCACTAAAGCTGGACTTCATGGACTGACACGTGCTGTTGCTGTGGACCATGGGCATGAAGGGATTCGCTGCAATGCAGTAGCACCAGGCTGGATCGATACGGATTTGAATCTTGATTTAATTGCAAACATGCCTGATCCCGAGGCATTTCAACATAACATTGGGCGAATTCATCCAATTGGCCGCACAGGTTCTCCAGAAGAAGTGGCAGCACTTGTGGCCTTTCTTGCGGCTGAAGAGTCTGGGTTTATTACTGGACAGATCTATCCAGTTGATGGCGGCAGAATGTCAAAGCTGAGTCTGCCATAAATGATGTAATGGAAAAAAACGCTCGCTGAAAGCCAGAATGATTCATGGTTGCTTTTAGGAGCGTTTTTTAAAAAATAAGGAAGTTTTTGAGTGAGAAGGAAAATGGGTGAGAAAAGATAGATGATGCAATACAAGCAGGTTTAGTTATCGGTAGAGAATGCTGTTACTAGTTCAACAGCTGGTGTTTGAGGAAAGTTTTTTTTCCTCATTAGGCAAAAAAAAAGCTGGCAGCCACCAACTTGTTTATAAAACTTATATCTTTTTTACATGCCACTTATGAGACGGAATCGTATTCTGATTTAGCCTTTTTGCCATGTCGTCAGCTTCCGAGTAGTCTTCAAAGGTTTTGCTCGATTGGCTGTTTGAATTCTTTAAGTGTTCTGTTGTTCCGCTAATGTTACGTATCAAAACGAACATTGGATCAACTCCTTTTATCCTTATAAATTTAAGGATATGTTAAGCCTAACATAATTCGCGGTAAAATTATAGGAAAATTAGGAAACTTATTCAAATTTTCGACATTTAAGAAAGAATAACGAATAACAGGTGCTTTATCATATAGAATTTTATGACATCAAATGTGATTGTAATGCAGCCACTACTAGAATAAAAAATGCCAGACACCATAGGAAAGGTACCTGGCATTTTTTTAGTTTAATTAAGGTTTTTCGGTCTGAAAATCAACTTCAAAATTTCCATCAGCACAAGTGCTCCGAATGCAAGACCCAATGCTGTCAGGAATTCCTGGAATCCAAATGTGGCTGGAATCGAGAAGATGTCACGCGTGAACGGTAATAGAGTGATTCCGTAAAGTACAAATCCTAATGCAACGGCACCAATTACATATTTGTTGCTGAAAAGTCCTGCTCCAATGGCTGTTTGTGTCGCAGAACGGGCAGCAAATGTCTGCAGGGTACGAGCTAGGATTAGTGTCGAGAATGCCAATGCTACTCCCATTTCTTCTGAATGCTGCAAGCCAAGGTAGTGTGCGATAATAACGGCGATTCCGATTAGAATACCTCTTGTTAACACTGCCCGCAGTGTACCGCCGGCAAAAATACCTTCATCAATATTACGCGGTTTCTTTTTCATGACACCTGGTTCTGATTTTTCCATGCCAAGTGCAATGGCTGGCAGGGAGTCATTGACTAGGTTGATAAATAACAGCTGTATCGCTGTAAACGGGTTGGCCCAGCCAATGATGACCGCGAACAGAATCGCAATGATCGCGCCCAAGTTTCCGGCGAATAAATAGCCGATCGACTTTTTAATATTGTCAAAAACCGTCCGCCCTACACTGACTGCATTAACAATTGAGACAAAGTTGTCGTCTGTTAAAATCATGGAAGAGGCGTCTTTCGCGACATCTGTACCGCTTCCCATTGCAATTCCGATATCTGCCTGCTTGAGAGCAGGGGCGTCATTTACGCCATCACCGGTCATGGCTGTAATGCGATTCTTCTTTTGCCATGCTCGGACAATCCGGATTTTATTTTCAGGTGAAACACGTGCATAGACAGAGATGTCTTCTAATTTCCGGTCCAGCTCTTCTTCAGAGAGTGCATCTAATTCCTGACCTGTCAGGGCAATATCATTTTCATCCATCAGGCCGATGTCTTTTCCAATTGCCTGTGCGGTCGTTTTATGATCACCAGTGATCATAATGGTTCGGATGCCTGCCTGTTTTGCTTGCTCAATAGAACCATAAACAGCTTCACGAGGCGGATCCATCATCGCCGTCAAGCCGACTAAAACCAGATCATTTTCATCCTCGTGTCCAATGCCGTGATGCTCCGGCAAATTTTTATACCCATAAGCGAGAACACGAAGCGCTTGTTTAGAATACTCTTCATTCATATCTTTAAACTGCTGCAGAAGTTCATCTGTTAAAGGTTCTTCTTTTCCATTGATCAGTACGTAGCTGACCCGATTAAACATCACGTCAGGACCACCCTTTGTTAAAATCATCCGTGAACCATTAATGGTGTATACGGTCGACATTAACTTTCGATCGGAATCAAACGGCAATTCTGCTTCGCGTTTGTTTTGATTTCTGATTTCCTCAAACTGATCCACATAATTGATCAGCGCTACTTCGGTTGGATCGCCAACTTCTTTTCCTTCATTGTTAATATAAGAATCGTTACAGAGGACCATAATGTTGAACAGCATTTCTTCGCTGCTGTTTTGATTTTCGTGCGGCTTATCCTTATTGCCCTCACCAGGAATATAATAGTTTGTCACCGTCATTTTGTTCTGTGTTAGTGTCCCTGTCTTATCCGTACAGATTACACTCGTCGATCCAAGCGTTTCTACTGCCGGCAGTTTTCGAATAATGGCGTGCTGTTTCGCCATTTTGTTCGTTCCAACGGATAAAACAATCGTGACAATGGAGGACAGTGCTTCTGGGATCGCTGCAACAGCCACGGCTACTGCGAACATAAGTGACTCTAAGATAGCTGTTGTCATATCAGCTGTATTGCCGCCAAACCAGATTCGGCCAACCTCAACGGCAAAAATGAGAATACAGAGAATAAGGATCGCGATGCCGAGCTTTTTGCTGAACTCATCAAGCTTTCGCTGCAATGGCGTCTGCTTCTCTTCTGCTGTAGCAATCATGTCGGCAATCTTACCGATTTCTGTTTTCTCACCAGTGCCAGTCACCACAAAGGTGCCGCGTCCGTAAACGACTAATGAGCTGCTGAATACCATATTGCGGCGATCCCCGAGTGGAGCATCTTCGCTGAGGGTCTCGGTGTTTTTCTCAACCGCTTCCGATTCTCCCGTCAGCATGCCTTCATTGACCTTTAACGAGCCGCTTTCAAGAATCCGGCCGTCTGCTGGGATATGATCACCTGCTTCAAGGAAAACGATATCTCCCGAGACAAGCTCGCGGGCTGGAATGGTTTGTCTCTCACCGTTCCGGATCACTTTTGCATTTGGTGCCGACATACTCTGCAGGGCCTCAAGAGATCCTTCCGCCTTTTTCGTTTGAACGACACTAATAATCGAATTAATAATGAGCACAAGAAAAATAATTAAAGATTCAACCACTTCACCAAGAATGAGCTGAACACCAGCTGCAATTAAAAGAACGATAACCATCGAGTCTTTAAACGTTTCTAAAAATAACTTCCAGGTTGGAACTTTTTCTTTCCCCTTAATTTCGTTATAGCCATCTCGTTCTAAACGTTTATGTACTTCTTCCTGTGCAAGCCCATTTTCAGTCGCCTGCAAATGCTGCAGCACATCTTCCTGACTTTCACGATAAAATTGCATTAGATTGCTCCTTTCCTACCCAATTTTATTATTAGTATCCTTTTCCCATTTCATGCTCTTATTTAAACAGAAAGGGAAGATGAGTCGAAACAAACTGTAAGATGCCGAATGAGTCATTCTGGTGTGATGATCTCCAAGGTGAGATGGTTGGAATTTTAATTGTGATGGATTTATTGGAGAATTTATTAAAGTGCTTATTTTAGTATTTGATTTCGTGGAGTAGAAGAGAGCTTAGTGTACCTTTAGATTATGTTAGATATGCCGATCTTAAAAGGGTCATTATGATAAGTTTTTATTAAATTTTGTATATTCCTTTAAATAATACAGGTATGAAAACACATAAATAAACCAAGACAAGGAGAAGATTCCCTGACTTGGTTTTGAGACAAAAGTTTATTGTATCAGTGATGGTTTCCCATTCTTTCTTTTGCGGCTGTACCAAAGAGCAGTTCCCAGCCAAATGAATGCTAAACCCATTGGGATGGCCAGTAGCCGATCGAATGGATGAGGAATGACAGCGGCAGCAAGAGTAATGACTGCTGAAGCGGCAAGTAAAGCGCCAGCCATGGGAGGCAGGACTCCTGCACGATATGTTGCAATTCCAAAGAGCAGTCCGCCAACTGTATAAAGAATTCCTGCTATCGGTGCTAATATGGGGAAAATACCAAGGTTCACTTCACTTTGCAGCCCGCCAAAGATTCCTGTGATGCCCTCTACAAATCTTGGAGCATCATCTGTTAGGAGAGGTAAAACGAATGCCTCAATAAAACTAAAATTCATGGAAATAAACCAAAACAGGCTGAAGGTTACCCACCCAATCAGGCCAAGCCATCTCGTTTCTTCCGCTTGCTTCAAGTAGATCCCCAGTATGCCAATTAAACTAAACAGCGAAAAGGAAATTGTAATGACAGCAGCGATCACCCATAAATCTGTGTTAACAGACGATAATTGGTCTGCTGGATGGAAAAACTGAATGGAGATGTAAAGAATTCCTGCTAAAATTGCAAATAAACCACCAAATTGAATGACGCTTTCTGCTGTTGCACCCCTGTTGTTTTTTTTCATACCATACCCATCTCCCTGTAAGAAGGGGTCTGAAGTTTTAGTTACCTCAATCCACTTCTTTGTATATTTGATAAATCAAAATTACCATTTTCATCCGCCTTCTCGCTGTCCAGATCTTGCTGTATTAGGAGCCAGGCACATTTCCATTCTGCTTGAAGCCAATCCCGTATTAACTGAATAGTAAGCTAGACAGTGAACTATTTACGAAATAATCAGCATATAGTATTTTAGTAGTAGGTAGTCCAGAAAAATACAAAAATAAGGTGATCTCATGGAGCATTATGAAGTAATTGAAAAAGCTTTAATACATATTGAAGATAACTTAGACCAGCCCTTGTCATTAGAGTCGGTTTCAAGCGCCTTCCATATGTCGAAGTACTATTTTCATAGACTATTTTCTGCCATCATGGGCTGTTCTCTAAACGAATACATACGAGCCAGAAGATTGAATATGTCTGTAAAATACATTCAAGATTCAGATTTGTCCTTAACAGATCTGGCCTATCAATTAAATTTTGGTACACCATCGTCCTTCTCCCGTGCTTTTAAAAAGCAATACGGTATTCCCCCAACCTCTTTAAGAAATAGTGAAAAGACAATTGATACTACTGACATTCCTCCAGTCATAAAAAGACCGATTAAACATATTAATGGCGACATTGTGACTGATTTTACCTTAACAAACTTCGATTCTATACAAATAAGCGGACTTGCATTCGAAGTTGATTTATCCACAAACGATTTTAAGGAAGTCATCCGATTTCATTCTAAAATGCTGACAGACAGCATTAATCACACCATGAAAAGTCCCTGCTATGTCATATATTCAAACTGCCAGCCAGATTCGACCAAGTTTAAAGCGCTTGTTGGGATTCCACATCATATAAAGATTGATAAGCCGCATTTCTTCACTGTAGATGTTCCCGATTTTTTTTGTTCAAAATTTAACTACTATGGCGATTTGCTTGAAATTGGAGATGTCTTTATTACAGACTTTGCGAGGTTCTTAAAAATCTCCAGACAAGAAGCCGAGGATGCTGATATAGAGCTTATTCAAGTATTTGAGGACGTTCACAATTTAGAATCGTCCTATCATATCGTTGTTCCAGTCAAGAAGCTGCCGATTGATTCAGAAGTTTGAGGTTATTTACTTATGTCCTTTTTTGAAGCTATCTAGCTGGATGTATTCTTGAGGAAGACTGTTTTGCATCAGGAGGGGGAGGCGCAAAGGAGCATGTTTAGAAGACTTAACGCTTCTCTTTTGCAGCAGATCAGTTTGTTTTAAACTGCCAGCTTAGTGAGTGGAGGTCTATTTATGAAAGAAAAAACAAAATTGTTTATAGGAACCGCAGGATGTTTTATTTTATGTGTATTTGGTGTTTACCGTTTACTGGTTGAGAACCCATCCAATTTTACCTCTATGATTATTCCCGTAATTTTTGCGCTTTCAGGTTTTCTTGGATTTGTGACAAATGTTTATAAATTGAGTAAGCGGAAAAGTGACAATATATGAACATTTTGGCAGAGAGCTGAAATTTTATTATAAGATAATAGTGCAGATATTCACGATATAAAAGAAAGGATGATTCTAATGAGCCGAAACATCACTTTACCGGACGGAACAACACTGCCAAATGTGGGACAAGGCACATGGTTTATGGGTGAAAACGCACAAATGAAGTCGAAGGAAGTCAAAGCACTGCAGCTTGGCATTGAGTTAGGCATGAATGTCATTGATACGGCGGAAATGTATGCTGAAGGAGGAGCGGAGCTGGTTGTTGGCGAAGCGCTCAAAGGAAGAAGAGACGATGTTTTCTTAGTATCCAAAGTTTATCCGCATAATGCTGGATTGAATTCTATTGAAAGAGCATGTGAAAACAGTCTAAAACGGCTGGGAACGGATCATCTCGATTTATATCTTTTACACTGGAGAGGTTCTGTCCCTTTAGCAGAAACCATTGAAGGAATGGAGAAGCTTAAGAAGGATGGAAAAATTGCGAGATGGGGGGTATCGAATTTTGATACAGCGGATATGAAAGAGCTATGGAGTACAGAGAACGGCCAAAATTGTATGACCAATCAAGTGCTCTATCATTTAGGTTCTCGTGGAATTGACTATGATTTGGTTCTATGGCAGCATGAGCACAATATGCCGATTATGGCCTACAGTCCGCTCGCTCAAGGTGGTTCCTTAAGACAGCAGCTGTTAACAGATCCAGTCATAAAGGAGATCGCAGAAAAGTATAATGCCGAGCCTTTGCAAATTGCTTTAGCATGGACCATACGGGCAGGCAATTGCCTGGCGATTCCTAAAGCAGTGCAGGAAGAACATGTACGGGCAAATGCGGCAGCAGCTGGTATCACCTTAACTGATGAGGATCTGCACAGACTTGATGAGGTATTTCCGAAACCTACACGAAAAATGCCTTTGGATATTATTTAAAAGAGAAAAGGTGGCTGAGATCTTCAGCCACCTAGCATTATCTGACCTTCATTTCCGTGTTTAGCACAACGCGGTCTCGTCCAGCATTTTTCGCACGATACAAACATTCATCAGCTTCCAGGATCATATCCTTGATGGAAGTAATGCTGTTTCCTTTGTGAAGACTAACGCCAATGCTGACTGTTAAAGACAGAGCTTGATTTCGATTTAAGAAAAGCGGATGTGAATGCAGTGACTTCCTCAATTCATTGGCCACATTGATAACTTCCTGTTCTTTGACATGGCTAGTGACTACTATAAATTCTTCGCCACCGTATCTGCCGACAAACCCCAATTCCTTAAAGGTATCCACGATTCGATTGGCAACAAAGATAATGGCCTGATCTCCAATCGTATGACCGTATGTGTCATTGACACGTTTAAAGTGATCAATGTCAATTAGTAGAATACTAACCTCTTGCTCCGCTTTCTGTGCCTCTTTTACCAGCATATTTGCTTTTTCTAAAAAGTATTTGCGGTTTAATACATTTGTAAGATGGTCGTACATAGCCGACTCTTTAAATGATGTATAATTCATAAGATTGTCCATTAAAACGGTAAATTGATCCTGGAAATAAGGAATCATTTTCTCCTTCTGATAGGGGTCAATTTGATCCTGATCCTCGCCACAGACAATAAGAAGACCTGTATGATTTTCACAAACAATCGGAATAGACAAGAACGTGCCAAATGTATCCTGAACACCAAAAGATCTGGGCGTGATATCAGTTGCATAGATGATTCTTGATAGATATTGATCGTCGATATGAAAGCTGTCATCAAGAGATAAATCGCCATGCTGAACGATCACTTCCCATGCTGCATTCTTTTTCTGCAAATAGAATCCTTTTTCCAGCTTTGTCAGGTACAAGAGCGTGTAAAGTCCATTTTCCGCCAGCAGAGTATGTTCTTTCACACTGGACATCTGCTTAAAGAAATTCTGCATCAGTGTCTGCATGTAATATTTCTTTGACTCCATCTCTTTTTCAAGCGTGACACGTTTAATCTTGTCAGCAAGACCTAATGAAAGAACAAGGACTTCTACCATTGCTCCAATTTTTGGTGCATATAAGGTCAATGCATTGAGCGGCAGAATCTGATAAGCAGCCATCAGATTGAGTAAGATGCCTATTAACAAAAGCGACCATGCTGCAATATAAAACTTGGCTTCCCGTGTTCGCAGTCTCACTTTTATGACAATTAAGATGACAAAAAGGGCAAAGAGGGTAGCAATGATTGTACTAACCATTGTGGCCATTCCGATAGGTAAAACGAAAGGAATGATTAATGTAAAAGCACAAATGATCGTAAATACATGGACCATTTTATAGAGTCTTGGTGCAATGCCTTTCAGCTGCAGAAAATGCTTCGTAAACAGTAATCCAAACAGCGCAGCAAAAAGAATAAAAAATGAATTAGACCGGAGTGCCCACCAAGGATAATCGCCCCACAGCCACTCGAACGCATATCCATCCCAAATCGCCTGCAGGATCGTAAAACCAGCAATAAACAAGATATAATATAAGTACGTTTTTTCTCTTAGCGAGAGAAATAGAAAACTATTATAAATCATCATGGCAATCATAATGCCGTAAAAAAGACCAAACAGCATTTGCGAATCAGAATGGTTTGCTGAAAATGATACATAATTCCAAAGAGTGATCGGTGCCTGAAAGAAACTATCAGTTTCAATTTTTAAATAATAGGTATGTATGTCTTCAGATGAATCTAGGTGAAGCGGAAAAACGAGATTGCGGTGTTTTATGATTCTTTCATCAAATGGCAGGCTGTAGCCGATCGTTTCTTGTAAATTAAGGCTACCACTATTTTCACTATACAAGGAAACCAAGCTTAAATGCGGCTTTTGAATTTCGAGCAGCAGCTCTTTCGCACGGTCACTTGTATTTTGCATATCGATCTTGATCCAATAATCCAAATCGGCAATATCCCCATCGATATCCGCCTGACTGAAGGGAACAAATTGATCCTGCCTTTCGAGAATTTGATCTGGAGTAAGATCGTTTGAATCAACATACACAAGTAAATGGGAGGTCATGTCCTTTTCCGTAAAATCATTGCCGACGTTCACGGAGTTTGCTTCAGCATAAGAGGCTGAAATAGGAAAGAACAATGTAAAAAGGACAATGAGAACAAAGTAGTGATATTTTTTGAAAACTGGTTTCATTGAATTGACTCCCGTTTCATGAAATATTGGTATCATTATAACATGATAGTGTCAAATTTTAGCATATTATTTTAGGAGGAATGTCATGAAAACAGAAACGTATGATCAACTTTTGCCATTATTAAAAACAGGTGATTTAATTTTATTCAGCGGAAAATATGAGATGAGCAAGTTAGTGGAAAAGCTGGAGCACAGCAAATGGTCGCATGTGGGGATGGTGCTGCGTCCTGATCCAGATGGTGAGGTTTATTTCTTTGAATCGACCGCCCTTGTAAATCTGGAGGATGAATGGTTTCATGATCATGAGACAGGACCAAAGGTTGTCAAACTGCTGGATCGGCTTAAAACGTACGGCCAGGATGTAGAACCCTACGTGGCACCAGAATATGCCGTGCGCACCTTAACTATGAAAAACAAAATCGATGATCAAAAGCTCTATGACTATATCAAAAGCGTGCATGGAATCCCCAATCCAAGTGAATGGCCAATGATTGAAGAAGTAATTGAAGGCAGAATGTTTCATATTACTTCAAAAAGGAATGATTACACCTGCAGCAAGTTGATCGCAGAAACTTATTTAACATTAGGGATCACATCGTTTTCCATGCCGTTAAACGGACTAATGCCAAAGGATTTTTCGTCAGCAGGACATATAAAAATAAAAGACGGAGAGTTAGGAGAAGAGATATTGATTCAGTTAGAGGAAGAGGTTGCTACTTGAAATTTTCATTGACAGACCTCTGTCCTATAAGATAATATTAAACTCAATTGCATAACCCGATCGGGAGAGGTTCCTAGCTTAAACCCTCTATAAAAAACTATGGATTGCTGTGTCCATGTGGTCACAGCTTTTTATTTTTTTGATAGAAAGATTGTCTAGGCCTCTTTGTGAAGTTCTGTAGAACTTTGCTGGGAGGTCTTTTTTCGTTCGGTTATCATATAAAACTGTAGCATCAGGAGGAGTATACATGAGAATTTTATTGTATTTATTATCTATTGTTATTGCCAATGTGGTAACAGCTAAATTTGCGCCATTGGCTGTAGGGATTTTCATGATCCCTATGGGTACGCTGTTTATTGGAGCGACCTTTATTTTCCGTGATCTTGTCCAAAATAAATATGGAAGATCAAAGACGTACTTATTTATTTTTACTGCATTAATCCTGTCTGGAATCGTGTCATTCCTGCTTGGAGATACATTGATGATTGTGGTTGCATCCGCTATTTCGTTCTTAATTGCAGAAACAGCTGATACGGAAATCTATACGCGTTTAAAGCTGCCATTTGCATGGCGTGTTTTCTACAGCGGTGTTGTCGGCGGCTTGCTGGATTCAGTTGTGTTTGTTGTAATCGGCTTAAGTCCATTAGGTGCAAACATGCTCCCATGGGAAGCAGTGCCGGCAGCAATTGTTGGTCAAATATTGGCGAAAACGATTATTCAAATGATTGCAGCGCTGATTATTCATCGTATTCATACTGGAAAAGAGAATAAGATGGCGTTTTAAGTTTCGGAGGAATCTATTGATCAAAATAGGTTCCTTTTTTATGTCCCCAGAATGCTGTTGTCCCAGAGCAGTGTCGATGCTATGCTTTTAGTAAAAAAAGGAGTTTCATTTATGCCTTTGGAAATCGTTCGCCAGGATCTTACAGTCATGAATGTAGATGCCATCGTCAATGCAGCCAATAAGAAATTGCAAATGGGCGGCGGTGTTTGCGGTGCTATTTTTCAAGCAGCCGGAGTTGAGGAGTTAACAGAAGCATGCGACAAAATCGGGGGATGTGCAGTCGGTGAAGCCGTGATAACGAATGGATTTAAGCTGCCTGCCAACTATATTATCCATACACCTGGTCCCATTTGGAAGGGCGGTACACAGCAGGAGGCAGAATTGCTGCGGAAATCTTATAAGCATTCATTAGAACTGGCACAAACATATCAATGTGAGTCCATTGCATTTCCACTGATTTCAACAGGAATATACGGATTTCCTAAAGAAGAGGCTCTGCAAATTGCCATTTCGGCCATCAGCACCTTTTTAATGCAGCATGAAATGCATGTTTATTTAGTTGTATTTGATCAGCAATCGTTTGGCCTGAGCCAGAAGCTTTTTCACTCTATTCAGGAATATATTGATGAGCATTATGTGGAAGAAGCTAGTGCTCTCTATGGGGGCAGAGAAGCACGCTTTGTAACGGAACAACTTAGAGAGCATGATTATGTTAAGCAAAGTGAGGATATTGAAGAAAGCAGTCTAATGCAGTTAATTGATGAACTCGATGAATCGTTTTCGGCACGCCTGCTTCGCCTCATTGACGAAAGAGGAATAAGCGATGTGGATGCTTATAAAAGAGCGAATATTGATCGCCGTCTGTTTTCAAAGATCCGCAAGGAAGACAGTTATAATCCGAAAAAGAAAACCGCTATCGCCTTTGCGATCGCTCTGGAGCTGGATGAAGATGAAACCAATGCTCTGCTGTCAGCAGCAGGATATACTTTGTCACACAGCAGTAAATTTGATGTCATTGTGAAATTTTTTATCACTCAGCAGAAGTATGATATCCATGAAATTAATGAAGCATTATTTCGATTTGACCAGCCTTTGCTCGGTGCTTAGAAAATGTCGCTTTTGAAGCGACCATTTCATTTTGAAAACTTGATATCCTTCCATTATAGATAAGGAGGGTATTAAACATGAAAAACAAAGTAACTGAAGTTGTATTTATTTTAGACAAAAGCGGATCAATGGCAGGGCTCGAGGCAGACACGATTGGCGGCTATAATTCGATGTTGAAAAAGCAGAAAAAAGCTGAAGGAGAGGCGTTTGTAACGACAGTATTATTCAACAATGGGTATGAATTATTACATGACCGCGTTTCTGTAAAAGATATAAAAAAGCTAACTGAAAGCGATTATGAAGTAAGCGGGACGACCGCATTAATTGATGCAATCGGGTTTTCGATTCAAAAAACTGTTCAAGAGCAGAAGAAGAAAGAGCGTGCAGATCATGTCCTCTTTGTGATTACCACTGATGGCATGGAAAATGCCAGCCGGGAATTCACCTCTGAACAAGTGAAAAAAATGATTCAGCATCAGAAAGAAAAATATGACTGGACCTTTATGTTTCTCGGAGCCAATATTGATGCCGTTGAAACTGCTGGGTACTTTGGCATTGATAAAGATTTTGCCGTGGATTACCATGCTGATGGAGAAGGTACGAAACTAAATTATGAAATCCTGAGCGAGGCAGTATTGAGCGTACGGTATGGCAAGGGTGTTGATCCTGGCTGGAAAGACGAGATTGAACGGGATTTTACTGAGCGGAGTAAATGATAGTAGGTTATAAGGTGTCCTAAATCTTTAGTGATTTAGGATATTATTTTTGAGTTTAAGTTAATTTCTGGAAAAACCTATTAATTAAAACTGTATTTAAGAGGTAAAGGAGGAGAAGTGAAGTTGAAAAGATACTTCGAGGGGAATTGATCCCTTTCTTAATGTATAGGGGGGACAAAATGCTTGGGCCATGGTGTTGGGGTGTCTCCAAGCATTTTTATGCATTGAGTTTTCGTGAAAATAGAGGGAAGAATTCCGCCTATTTAGGGAAATAGCTATATTTTCCTCTAAATAAGAGGAGTTTTTCCGCTTATATGGATAAAATCATTAAAATTCGGTGCATTTTTTGAAGATAACCGGAATTTCTCCCTTTATTTTTGCTATTTGAGGCCTTTTTTTCAAAATAACCGGAATTTCTCCGCTTATTCATTCCTAGACCTTTTGGAGAAACAACATGATAAAGTATTGAAGGTCGCAGCTTAGCCGAGTGATGTATGTGCAAACAATAGTAGTATTGAGTTATAGATACGGAGCACTGTATAATCATTAGCATAGAAGATTTCGGGGAGATAAGAGCCGGCAAAGTGCCCGTGGGCAAGTGAAAAGAGAGTTGGCGAGAACTAAAGAGCCGGCAAAGTGCCCGACAGGCAGTGAAAAGAGAGTTGGCGAGAACTAAAGAGCCGGCAAAGTGCCCGTGGGCAAGTGAAAAGAGAGTTGGCGGGAACTAAAGGGAAGGCAAAGTGCCCGTCAGGCAGTGAAAAGAGAGTTGGCGGGAACTAAAGGGAAGGCAAAGTGCCCGACAGGCAGTGAAAAGAGAGTTGGCGGGAACTAAAGGGAAGGCAAAGTGCCCGACAGGCAGTGAAAAGAGTCAAGTCCTTATTATTGTGTAAATTCCTTTTCACAATGTTACCACCTATTAATAGCTGTTAGTTGATTTTGCTTAGGAGAAGGGGGTACCCCCTTCTCCTAAGCAAAATTTCGCTCCGCGGTAAGGTATACTTTCTTATTTAATTCTAAATTTTCATTCTCCATTAACAATGCACCAATTAATCGAAATGCAGACTGATTATTAGGAAAGATACGGATCACACTCACTCGTTTTCTAATTTCTTGGTTGAGCCTTTCCAATGAGTTATTGCTTAAAATGTGTATTTGATACTTTTCTGGTTCATTTAGAAATTGGATCGTGTCTTCGTAACCTTCTTCGAGAATTTCGATTGCCTTTCTTACTTTCTTATTTTCTGCATATAGTTCAATAAATTTGTCCCTATATTTTCTTGACTCTTCAACTGATACTACTTGGTATATTTTTCTCAGATCAGAAATGATTTGTCGTGATCCTGTTTTTGGAAGTGCGTTAACAATATTTCGTTTGAAATGAACAGTGCACCTTTGCCATGCCGTACCTATAAATACTCTTTCTATTGCTTTCTTTAATCCAGCATGTGCATCTGAAATCACTAATTTTGGTGATTGTAACCCTCGAGATTTTAAATCTTGAAAGAACTCTTGCCATGCTTGAAAGCTCTCGACGTGATCTATTTTAAAGCCAAGTACTTTACGCTTTTTGTCCTCACCCATACCAGTAATTAAATAAGCTGCTTTTGAAATGACCTTGTTATTCTCTCGAACTTTTATATAGGTGGCATCAGCGTAGAGATACGGATAATATTCGACATTAAGTGGGCGATTAGCCCAGGCTTTTACTACAGGATCCAGTTTCTCTGTTAGGGAGGAAACAAAAGATTTTGATACACTCTGGCCACATAATTGTTTTACGATATTCTTTACTTTTCTAGTGGAAACTCCATTGATGACCATTTCTAACATAGATAATATAAGTGTCTGATCAACACGCGAAAATTTCTCAAAGATAGAAGGCGAAAATTCACCTCCTCTTGTTCGGGGAACTTTTATTCTTAACTTTCCGATACTCATGATGAGTTCACGTTCATAATATCCATTTCGATAATCACGACGATCTAAAGAACGTTCATAGGCAGCTGCATTTAAATAGTCATCTCGTTCTTTTTCCATGTATTCGTTCAAGACTAATACTAAGGTAGATTTCACAATAAGCTCAAGATTAGAATTCATAATCGATTCTTTTAAAACGTCCATATCTAGGTTAAACTGTAACTGAGTCATTTTTATCCCTCTTTCCAATGTTTTCTTGGTCGTTAACATTGTGGACAAATAGGAATAAAATGACTCTTTCTTTTTACACAATTATATGGACTTAATCGTGAAAAGAGAGTTGGCGGGAACTAAAGGGAAGGCAAAGTGCCCGACAGGCAGTGAAAAGAGAGTTGGCGGGAACTAAAGATCAAGCAAAGTGCCCGTGGGCAAGTGAAAAGAGAGTTGGCGGGAACTAAAGATCAAGCAAAGTGCCCGTGGGCAAGTGAAAAGAGAGTTGGCGGGAACAAAAGAGCAAGCAAAGTGCCCGACAGGCAGTGAAAAGAGAGCTGAGGGGAACTAAAGGGAAGGCAAAGTGCCCGTCAGGCAGCGAAAAGAGAGTTGGCGGGAACTAAAGGGAAGGCAAAGTGCCCGTCAGCAAGCGAAAAGAGAGCCGAAAGGAACATATGCGCCAACGCCTACGTAAATTTCCTCCCCAGCAGTATCTACATAAACGTCTAAAAGGAGTATTATCTTAATGTCGATCATTGATAAATTAAACCTAACCAAATACAACAATCTAGCAGTGCTGAATCAGCAAGGAGACTACGATTTATTTAACGGCTTCAAGACTGAGCTGACCGGAGATCATGATGCGATTTTTATTTTTATAGAGTCTATCAATCAAATGGTTGAGCATACAAATCGTATCATTCAAGAGGGGCAATTAGTTGAAAAAGGGTATTTGTTTTTTGCTTATCCGAAAAAAGGGAATAAGCGGTTTGATACGCACATACATCGTGATGAGATCTTTCCGGCGATGAAGGTTGGAGAGGATGGCTATGTGGGTGACAGTGATATCAAGTTTGCTCGGATGGTAAGCATGGATGATGTTTTTACGGTGATTGGATTGAAACGTGAAAAGAAGAAAGCGAAAAAATCCTCCGCTGCAAGCCAATGTGTGGCGGATTACGAAGATCAGATACAAGATGTAGAAAAACTGCTGACCGATCATCCTGATGAGTTAGGTTTTTATCAATCGTTAACACCAGGCTATAAGCGGGATTGGGCACGGTATATCTTTTCAGCAAAGCAGCAGAAAACGCGTGACAGCCGACAGGCACAAATGGTCGAGATTTTATCTAAAGGATTTAAGACTGTTGATTTGTACAGGCAGGGCAAGAAATAATATAGAAGAAAAAAGCTTACAGACCTAGATTCTGTAAGCTTTTTTCGTTTCTACTCGGAAATCAATTTGATCTTTTCAACTGTGTTTTCAATTATGGTTTCTATATTTGTGTGACCGTAATAGGAAGCATACATAACAGCATTTCCTTTATGCGCAAACACCATTTTTGTTTTATGCTTATCATAAGTAATCAAAAGATCCAATTCAGGATGAGAGGTTTCTATAAAATCTTCTCGTTCAGTTTGAAAACTTCTGCTTTGTATTAAATCCGAAATTACTGGCTCTGCCAAGGAAGGAAAGCGCAGCTGGTATACTTTTGTATCAAGTGAAGACGAATATTCTTCTCCATATTTCTGAATTTCACCCGGTATGAATCCGTGTTCAGAAGTTTCATATTGCAGGGGGGCAAGAGGACTCCAATTAAAAGAATATTGATTTCCACGATCTACATCGTCATTAAAAAAGACAGGTTCTTCCCTGATAAAATCCGGGTCATTCTCTAAATCTGCTAATCTGATAAACGGTAGGTCGGGGCTGCTTTCCGGCAATGTTTTCGTATCTATTTTTGCCAGCTGAAAAATTGGGATGATTGCAATTAGTCCCATTACGATTGTAAGCAGTATGCCTATAATAATTTGTGTTTGGAATCGTTTTTTCCAAGGTGCATGGTGGTCAATCGGTTTTCCTTCAATTAGGTTTCTGCGCAGTTTGCGAATGGATATGGCTGCTTGAAGTGAAAGGTATGTTGAATAAAGTAAAAACAGTCCAAAAATGACTTGAAAAACTGCGCTCCCCTCGATTAAGACCAGAGTAGGTGTTTCATCAAGAAACCAAACTGCGGCTTGCATTCCGATTAGTAAAAGCATGCCAGTAATCGTTATGATTGTGCTAAAAGTTAACTTAGTATCCAGAGTCTCGATTGTAAAAGCCTGCTCAGCCGGATCGGTATGAAGTTCTGGTGCCTGCAGATCTGCAGGGGACGAAAAGACATGAAATAAATTATAGCTCGTTACATATTCCCAGCCGTTTTCTGCATACATTTGCTTTTGTTCGGATGTTATCTCGTCTCCCGAATTCACTTCAATTCGGTAGCGCATTTTCTTTGGGTCCCCTTTAACAAACTTGGCAAAAGGAATCCCCATCTTTTTAAGAAAAAACCCATGGGCAGCCATGTCTGCAAACCAGCTTTCATGTTCTCCGATTCGCCAATTGTCATTGGGACGCAGCTTGTAGACAGCTTTAGTCATTTTCATCACCACCCTCTAAAATCCTGCTATCTTCAATCATCGCTTTTAATCGGTCATGCTCCAGCCGAAGTGCTTTTTCTCCTTCTGCTGTTATTTCATACGTTTTTCTTCTTCTATCCTCTTCCGTTAAAGAAATGAGTCCATCTTTTTGCATCCTTGAAAGGACACCGTAAAGAGTGCCAGGACCCATATTTACTCGGCCATTGGACACTTCTGCAATCGAATGCATGAGCTGATATCCATGATTGGGACGCATTAACGCCAGAAGAACATAATACATCGCTTCTGTCATTGGTCCGCCGTTATAGGCCATTTCAATCATCCTTTAAAAAGTTATTATGTTACACGTTATATCGTCTAACATAATAGTAAAGGGATTTTTATCCAGTGTCAACCTTAATTGGAAAATAAAAGAAGACATAAAGCGGCGCAGTGAGTCGACAAATTTCGGGGCGTCACTGTGACGCCCCGAAGAACGCCCCGAAGAACGCCCACAAGAACTTCGTAAGATTTAAAGCAGAAAAAAAGAAGAATTTTGTTATGTATTCCAAATATTGTTTGCCAGAGTTTTCTATATGATAAAGGCACTAAGACAAAGGTTTTTTATTTGGAGGGATATGTAATGGGAATTTTAAAGGTTCAAAATGTAAAGAAGGTTTATAAATCCCGCAGAGGAGCAAGGGTGGAAGCACTTGCTGATATCAGCTTCACTGTGAATAAAGGCGAATATATTGCCATTATGGGAGAGTCTGGTTCGGGGAAAACAACGCTGCTGAATATTTTAGCTTCTTTAGATGAAGTGACAGATGGGGAGGTACTTCTTGAGGGGATGAACTATAAGCATATTCCTAATGATGAATTGGCTGCATTTCGCAGGCAGCATTTAGGATTTGTGTTTCAGGATTTTAATTTGTTAGATCAATTCACCTTGAAGGATAACATTTTCCTGCCGCTCGTAATGGCTAACCTTCGTGTAAAAGAGATGAATGCAAAGATTAAGGATATAGCTGCTGCATTGGAGATTGAACATATTTTAAATAAATATCCATACGAAGTTTCTGGCGGTCAGCAGCAGCGTGCCGCTGTTGCTCGGGCATTAGTCACATCACCAAGCTTAATTTTAGCAGATGAACCAACAGGTGCTCTTGATTCCCGTTCAGCACAGGAGCTATTGGACTTATTTGCAGCGTTTCATCAAGCAGGCCAAACCATTATTATGGTCACACATAGTGTGTATGCGGCTAGTAAAGCAAGCCGTGTGCTATTCATTAAAGATGGAAAAATAAATAATGAAATCAAAAAAAATGCTATGAATGAAGACATAACCCAACAGATATTTGATATGCAGTCAGCAGCAGTTACGAGAAGGAGTACCAGTCTATGAATAAAAATTTATATGGTAAATTAGCGCTGACAAACATTAAAAAGAATCGCTTAATGTTTCTGCCATATATAATAACTTGCATAGTAACCATTGCATTATTTTATACAATGAACAGCTTGGTGAATGATACAGCTTTGAAAAACATTCCAGGAGGAAATTTTACGATCGATGTAATGAAATTTGGAAGCTTATTGTTTACAATACTTTCTCTGTTTTTTCTGCTATATGCGAATAGCTTTATTTTTAAGAGAAGAAAAAAGGAATTGGGACTTTATCATTTACTCGGGATGGAGAAAAGGCATGTTAGAAAACTATTGAGGCTGGAAAATCTTCTGATTGCACTGCTGAGCATCCTAGGTGGAATAATAATTGGACTAGTGTTTACCCAAGTTGTAGGCTTAGCTATGTCGATGACGATGAGAGCTCCCTTGGCGTTAAACATTATTTCTATATTAGCAATTATAAAAACGATCGGCACCTTTATCATTATTTTCTTCATCATTTACTTATATAACGTAAAACAGATTCACTCTGTTCGTATCATAGAACTAATGAAAGGCGGACAATCCGGGGAGCGGGAGCCAAAGGCAAAATATCTGTTAGCTTTACTTGGCTGTATCCTTTTAATTGCCGGATATCTATTATCATTTACTGTAAACAATCCAAAGCTAGACTTAAATGCAATGATAACAGCGGTCGTGTTTGTTGTAGCTGCAACGTATTTACTTTTTATTGCAGTCAGCGTTGTGCTCCTTAAAAAGCTGCAAAATAATGAAAGCTTTTATTATAGCAAGGATTATTTTACCCTTATTTCAACTATGCTTTACCGTATGAAACAAAATGCTGTTGGCTTATCAAATATTACTATATTAAGCACGGCAACAATGATTGTGATCACAACCACGATTTCCTTATATTTAGGTGTTAATACGATGGTGAATAATACGTTTCAGTTCGATGTGTCTATAACGAATACAATAGAACATGAAGCGGAGCAGCAGCAACTGCAATCATTTATTGACAATCAAAAAGAGAGGTTTAATGTTGACATCACATCACTTATTTCTTATCGGGGGGGACAGTTTGCCGCAGATTTAACAGGAGATGGGAAGGAGAATTTTTTCCGTATTCTTCCCTTGGAGGATTTTAACACACTAACAAACGAAAGAATAACGTTAGCTTCCAATGAAGTACTTCTTCTAAAATCTAAAGAAACTGCAGAATTACAAAGCATTAATTTAAATGATGAATCATTTAAGGTGAAAGATAAGGTCGAGGAGCTGCCGTTTGATACAACTTTAGCTGACAATATAGAAGATAGCTGGATTTATGTCGTTGCATCGTTAACAGGTGAGTTTGCGCAAGCTGCAGATTTAGAAAACTCATTGACGATGTATCAGGATTTTAATTTACAAGGAAATTCAAAGCAGGTAAATGAATTTTCCCATGCAATCGCTGATGAGGCTGAAACGATTGGCAATGTGTATGTTGAGGCAAAGTCAATTTACAAAGAAACGGTGTTAGGCAGTTTTGGCGGTTTGTTGTTTCTAGGTATTTTTATTAGCGTCATTTTGTTTGCGGAGACAGCTTTAATGCTTTATTATAAGCAAATTTCGGAAGGGTATGATGATCGTCATCGCTTTGCCATTATGAAAAAAGTTGGAATGAGTGATAAAGAGGTTAAAAGAACCATTAGCAGGCAGACGCTTATCATGTTTTTGGCTCCGCTTGCAGTAGCTGTCATCCATTTAGCAGCAGTATTGCCTCTTGTGATGAAGATCATTGGGTTCACAGCAGCAATGGATCATACAATGGTTGTGTTAGGAAGTGCTCTTTTTGCAGTGATCCTTTTTACCATTATTTATGGAGTAACTTTTCGTTTTACAGAGAAAAACTATCTGAGGATTATCTTGCATTCATCCAAATTGAAACCTTAATGGTGCATAAAAAATGGATTGTCCAATTATCGGACAATCCATTTTCTGCTTATTTATTATTCAATTCAATCGTTTCATTCGTATCTGTGGATCGGGAGCTTTGCCCTGTCATGCGTTTATAAAGGAATGCCACTTTTTTGGTGAAATTACCGGTTTCCCAATATTCAGCTGCTTCTGCTTCAACTTTAATTAAGACAACGTTCGGGTCATCGTAAGAAGTTTGCATAATTTTTTCGAGTACTTTGTTCCACAGTTCTTTTTTCTTGTTTAAATCCTGAACAATTTCAGCTCTTCCGCGGACAGAAACATAGGATTTTCCGGCATAAGCGACATTCACATCTTGGTCATGCATGATTTCTTCATATTTATCTGTTTCTTTTTTTGTAAAAAACCATAAGTCACCATCAAACTCGACTTCCTGTGTTTTCATCGGACGGGATACAAGACCATCTTCAGATACCGTTGTCAGCATGGCTGTATCGATGTCTTTAATTAATTCTCTTAACGTTTCAAGTTCTTCTTGTTTTAACATGTTGAACATCTCCTTCACTACATTAGTCTCTATAGAGGTAAACTACCCTTTACACAAACTTTTATGCATAAGTCGAGGTTGGTAAAAGGAACTTGCTGAAAAGAAGCGAAATAATAACCATTGAGTTTTTAGGAGGAATATAATGGGATATATTTCTGAGCTGAGGAAGCAGATTGGCAGCATACCTATCATCACTGCGGGTTCAACCATAATTGTGATGAATCAAAATAAAGAAGTTCTTTTTCAGCATCGTTCAGATACTCTGGATTGGGGTTTGCCAGGAGGAACAATGGAACTCGGCGAAACATTAGAGGAAGTTGCTTTGCGGGAATTAAAAGAAGAAACAGGATTAAATGCCAATAAGCTTAAATTGATTGGTGTCTTTTCAGGTCACCGGTATTATTTTCGATATCCAAATGGAGATGAAACCTATAGTGTGATCAGTTTATTCCATGCCCAGCAAGTGACTGGAAGATTGTCTATGAATGATGGAGAAAGCCTGGATTTGAAGTTTTTTGGCAAAGACCATCTTCCAAATAAAATTGAAAAAAGAGCATGGGAACTAATGAATCAAATGGGAGATGGATTTTGGGAGTTAGGAGATTCTTTTTAAAGATCTATTATGTCCGGGAGGAGAGCGATGAAAAAGTGGAAAACGCTCAAAACAGAATACATACATAAAAGTCCATTTGGCCATATTCGAAAAGATGCGTGTCAGCTGCCGAATGGCATTATTATTCATGATTATTATGTTAATGAGTATTCAAATTGGGTTAATGCTGTGGTGATTACAAAAGAAAAGCAGCTGGTGTTGGTAGAACAATATCGTTATGCCGGAGAGGATTATTTTCTGGAAGTGCCAGCAGGGAAAATAGAAGCACATGAAACGGACGAGGAAGGGATCGTAAGGGAAGTGGAAGAAGAGACTGGTTTTACTTCGCTGCGAAAACCCGTTTTATTGGGTGAATTTATGGTGAATCCAGCTATTCAAAACAATAAAATCAAAACGTTTCTCCTTTTAGAAGCCTGCAAAACATCACAGCAAAAACTAGATGATACAGAGGAAATCAATATTCAACTTATCGATTTTGAAAAGTTTGGAGAGATGATTATAGCCAATACCATTCAAATACAGCTTTTTTCTGCACATGCTTACTACCTGGCGAGAAGTTATCTTCAATAGTATTATGACCACGAAAAAAACACCCTAACTACCAGAAAGGGCTCGTAGTTAGGGTTATTTCGAAATTTCTTTTCTATTCGGTGCAAGGGGTGGCTGTTCTAGCCATTTGTTTTTGACCATAATGTCAAACCAATCTTTTGTAACTAGAAGGTTCTGTAAAATAGTTGCTTCGTAAGTGGCGATTAGATCGGATCTCATTGATGATGCCAAACCTGCACCATGATAGTTTTGCGCTGCCTGAAATAAGAATCCCGTATGATACATAATTAATTTATCGGAAAATGGAGAATCGTTCGATTGAGTAACTTCCGTTTCCCATGATTTTGGAACAGGCAGATTATCTGCTTGCAGTATTTTTGCAAGTGTTTTGATTTGTCCATCGGCCGTCTTTTCTGAGTCACGCAGAAATTTCTTCACTTCTTTTGCTTGTGCGATCTGACTAAACGCTATAGAGAGCGTTTTGGCCATAATGCTTTTTTTGAGGTTTAAAGAAATACTGATAATTTCAATTGCTGAAAGGGTTCTGCCTTTGCCAAAGAAGCCATCCTTAAAATCCTTACTGGAAATAAAAGTGGGGTGGTCATAGGCATAATATAACGGGTCACGCTGAAATAGACCTTTTTCAAGCAAGAGATCAGTTGTTTTGTGATACATATCTTTGGCAGCGTCATCGCATGAATCATAGAATTGTCTTAAGTCTTTTCTGACAGAGACGCCTAAAGAGGTACTATGTCCTAATAAGCCGTGCAGGGTCATAATATTTAAGTAATTCAAGCAAAATGCATCTGTGAATAATCGCTGTTTACCTGGGAACAAATCGGTCTCATTAAATCCGATCGGTACAGGAAAACCTTCTTTCTCAATAAAAGTCTTAATTAGTTCCTTCTGACTTTCAAATGTTTGGATCGCTTCATGAAAAATCGCCTTAATTGCTTCGTCCTCAATTATAGAGTACATATACTTATTAACAATATCTGTCGCTGTACCATTTATGTACTCTCCCCACAGAGAGCCAATCTCAGAAGAGGTAAGCTTCATTTGTTCATTTTTCATATATTCACCTCTCCGATAATATTTCCTTATAATGAAAAAATATAATCAGAGCGGAGAGTTTGTTTTCAGCTAAATTCTTTAAACTAAGAGCAGTGCTGTATACCCAACCACCCCTAAAAAGAAGGCAGCAAAGCTGCTTTTCCGTTCTTCAGGCAGCTCTTCTTTTAGCACATTCAGCACAATGCCGCCAGCCAAAAATGCGGTAAGGAGGGAGATATAGACTTCTTCCAATTTTACAAAGGCGCCGACGGTCCAGCCGATCAAAATGGCAAACGTTAATCCCCAGCGGCCATAATGGTCATAGATATCCTGGTGATCTTTGCGCAAACTATGGTCATTCGTCACGAAATGTACGGCCAGTGCCAAAAAGTAAAAGAACATCCCCCAAACACTTTCGAATTCTTCTCTGACCAATAGGTATCCAATCAGTGCATTGTATAAGAAAAAGGAAGTGATATGAATCCAAAATACACCTGGACTTGTTTGCTCGTTTTGACTCGACTTAGAGTTTTTAACCATTTTTTCAAGTCCGTAAAATAAAGCAAGTCCCAGCAGTGCAATAATGTAGGCGTGATTCTCAAGGAAACGAAACAATCCTGGACGTGCGGCCTCTTCTAGAACCTGCTGATGCTTGTTCAAGTCTGGCAGTAGATGAATAAACACATAAGCAACAGCCACACCGCCGGCAGCTGAAAGAAAGCGGCTTCTTGGAATAGCCTTAACAAACCTCATATACTTTGAAAAATAGTGAATCAGGGTAAAGCCTAGTGCAAAAATAAAGCTAAGCAGCATTTCCATATGTATAACCTCCCTTGTTTGATACTTTTATAAGTGCTATTCACCAATTGTTTAAAAATCAAACAAAGCAGGGAGAGGAACCATCTTATTTCACCAATCATTAGACAATATAAAACGCCTCCTGGCAAAAGAGAGGATCTATCACTGCCAAGAGGCGTATTTACGTCGACAAAGTTCGAGTTTTTTCGGGGCGTCACAGTGACTGCTAATACATATCTTCCTCACGACTGGTTATTTTAATAAAGATATTGAATCATGCTATGGACGAGGGAGATCATTATGAAGAAGAAAAATCATGTAATTTTAAATGTAGGAATGATTGGATTGTCATGGTTCATCATACTTCTTTTCGGCAAAGAAAGTATTAAAAAGTATTTGCCGGCATCCATCCTAATTTTATTAGTTGAGAAGCTACACGCTGCACATGGGAAAAAGAAGAGATGGTGGGTTTTCTATAACAAACCGAAATCGTATTTCTTTGGAGAATTCCCTTATCAAATTGGTCCTTTTCTTATGCTGGCTCTGTGGACATTGAAAAAAACATATGGTGATTTCAAACCTTTTATTCTGCTCAACGCTGGTATAAGTGCTTTCTTTGCATTCCCATTAACATATATGGCAAAACAGATAAAATATTATCGCTTAAATCGGATCAATCATGTCCAGTTTTTCTTCTACTTTTTCTACAAGGCATTCCTATTATATGGTTTTCAATATTTGATTGAACGTGGTTTTCGAACAGGGAAAAGGCAGGAACCTGAGTTATTACCTTTTACTGAATAGCAATAATGAAAACAACACGCCTCGTGGCAGGAGAGATTTCTTTTCACTGCCAAGAGGCGTATTTGTGCCGACAAAATTCGAGCAATTTCGGGGCGTCACTGTGACTGCTTCAAAACTGCTTCAACTGCTTCCAAACCCACCCAATCCCCAAAAACAAAAACATCAAGCCCGCTAAGTAGTAAACGACTGCAAGTTCATATGTACCAAGTAAAACAAAAGCAATTAGCGGTCCAAGTGCCGCTCCAACGTCAACGACTATAGTGTAGGCGGTCATGACTTTTACTTTATGTGTTTGACTGGCAGTTTTTACGGCTAAGGTGTCAGCGGTTGTCACAAAAACTGTGGAAAAGAACTGAAATAATAACAGCAGCAGAAGCAGTGGCACAATATTCTGCACAAAGCCTAAGCCGAAAAGCAAAACAGCTCCAATAAGTGCTGGAATAATAATGAATAATACCGGTGTTTTGCTTGAATCAATCATCTTGCCAATTTTCGGAGCGATAAAAGGGTCCCAGCCCCAACGCAAGGCTTGGATAATGCCTGCCAGCGTAGCCGCCCCAACCGTCAATCCAGCAGCATTCCACTCAATGTCATAATGTGCTTCAATAGATGTACTGAGGGTAGAAGCAAAAAGCCCAAATATAATGAAACCAACCATCGCACCCGTCACTAAAATAAATCCGCTATCAACGGTAAGCCAGTTTTTTGATGCCTTCACTTGCGCAGGTTCCTCTTGTTCAACTTTAGAAAGTGGAATCAGAATAAATACTGCCGGCACCATAACAAGACCTATAGCAGCAAATAAGGAAGTCACAAACAAAATAGAAGTTTGATCAACAAGTAAACCTCCGCCGAGCATGCCAACAAGTCCGCCGATTCCCCAAAGACCGTTATATAAGCCGACCAGATTGCCTGTATTATCTTCTGTTGCAGCCTCTGCGACAGTCAGGAATCCGCCAAGGCGCAGAAGGGACCAGGCCACTCCCCATAACAGCCGCATGAGGAACAGCAGCCAAAACTCATTGAAAAATCCATAACCTGCCGTGGTGCCAACAGCAATCAGCAATGCAAGCAATACACCTGTTCGAAGCTCAAACCTTTGATAAAACAATCCCACTAATGGATTAATAGGCAGGCGAATAAATCGGTTGATTGAAAGCAGGAGACCAATTTGCCATAGGGAGGTTAGTCTAAACTCCTGCCAGTAGACAGGCAGCGCGATGATCAGCATGGAATCTCCCAGCAGTGCCGCTCCTGTAATTGCGGCGATTCCAATTACTTTCTTTTTAGCTGCAGTCATCGTTTTAGCCATTCGAGGATATGCTGCTTTGCTTGAAATAAAGCCTGGTGCTGATGATTAAAGGAGCTATCATCAATTTCAGAAAGAACTTTCCCATTACTTAATAAAAAAATATCCCCATATCCTTGGATTTCTGTGTTATCTCTATTGCTGATCCAGCCAGGCATGATTCCGTGACACTCTGCAGATTCGCCGTTTGGAAAAGAAACGCTGATGCTGCTGTGGAATTGGGCTTTCCTTTTGCTTAAGGGAACATAGGCTAGCTTTTCCAACAGCACCTCTGCCCGATCAGCATCACTGCCAGAGGAAAAACGTGCTGTTTTAACGCCGGGAAAACCTTCTAAAGCATCAATCGTCAAACCAGAATCTTCTCCTATTATAATGTCTTCTGGAAAATGACTTCTGACCGCTTCCACTTTTAATGCTGCGTTTCCTTCGAACGTAAGAGCTGTTTCTTCAATATCTTCTATTTCACCAGATAGTGAAGTGATCTCAATGGGTACCTCACTCAAAAAATGTTTGATTTTCTTTACCTTGGATGGATTCCAAGATGCAACGATCACTTTCATATATATCAACCTCCTGTTATTCATTGTACTTTTTGAAAAGAGGAAAAAAAGTGTATAATAGTTCTTATTGTTTTTCCCCTTTTATCAGGAGGAGCTGGAATATGAAGCTATTAGAGCATTATGATATCCTTTTTCAAAGCTTAAAAGAAACAAATAATGAGATAAAGATAACGGTTCAAGACCTTTCAGAGATGCTTTCATGCACCTACCGAAATGCCAAAATCATTCTCCGAAAGTTAGAGGAGCAGAATTGGATTGAGTGGAAGCCAGGGAAGGGGAGAGGGAATCTTTCCAGTATAAAGCTTCTGAAAGATGTGGATCACCTTGTTGTGGACGAAGCGAAAAGCATGTTAACACCTACTTCCATTGATGCAGGAATCAACCTGTTAAAAAAATATGGAGTAAAAGAATCTGTGCAGCGTGAATTCGTTGATTGGGTGTTTCATACGTACCTCGGCAAACAGCTCGGTCCTGAAGGTGGTAAGCTTGCACGATTGCATTTCCCTTCTTATCGGCCGCTTCCTGTTCTTGATCCGGCAAAAGTTAACAGACGTTCCGAAAATCATATTATGCGTCATATTTTTAGTACGCTCGTTACGTATAATCAGGAAAATGATGAGTTTCTGCCGTATCTGGCTCATCACTGGGAACATAATGAAGACTATACAAAATGGACCTTTTATCTGCAAAAAGCTGTCCTTTTTCATCATGGAAAAGAAATGACAGCAGAGGATGTCCGTTATAGTTTTATCCGCCATCGTGAAAATAGATCCGCTTATGAATGGATCCTAGATGGTCTGGAAGATGTACAGGTTAATCATCGGTATACAATTCAATTTGTGTTTGCTGACACTTGCCCATCTTTCCTGTATTTAGCTTCCTCATTAGGCGGAAGCATTTTGCCGGAGGATGTACCGGTAACTAGTGAGTTACCAGTAGGAACAGGACCATATAAAATCAGTGAAAATACGGAAGATAAATTGGTCTTAACCGTCTTTTCAGACTACTTCTTAAGACGGCCTTTTCTTGACGAGATCACACTATACTTTTTCCCGCAGCTTTATGACAATGCTGCTGATCTGCAGTCGGTTTCCAATTATGAAGATATGAACTTTTACCATTATCCCTATCAGGGGAGAAAGGTTCAGGAATTTAAAAAGTATACGATGCTTGATAAGGGAAGCAAGCTGCTTACGTTAAATTTGCATAAAGGGATTCTTGCTGAAAATGCCTATGTAAGAGAAGCTATTTTTCATTTTTTATCACCGGAAAAACTAATCGAGGAATTAGGAGGTTCACGCTTTAAAACAGCGTCTCGCATATTAAAAAAGTTTGAAGAAAAGAATCAGGAACGATCTGTATTGGCTGGTAAAAAGGCTCTAGCAGCAAGTGGTTACAAAGGGGAAACGCTTACCTTGATTAGTTATGTTGGAGCAGGGAATGAAGCAGATGCAAAGTGGATTCAGAAGGTTTTACGGACTAAAGGGATAGAATTAGAACTCAAATTTTACACGTATACTGAATTGCATAAGCGAGAATTACACAAAGAAGCAGATCTTCTCCTCGGTGAACAAATCGGTGATGAAAGTGATGTATATACCTATCTTTCAGCATTCAGGGGAAATCACAGCTTGTTAAAACATCATCTCCCGAAAGCTGTGAATGATGAAGATTTACTATCTTTAGAAAATAAAATACTGAAACAAAACGGGCATATTCATCTTTACCGGTTAAATCAATTCGCCTTTTATCACCATGATGTTAAAGGTGTATCATTTAATGCGCTAGGATGGATTGATTTTACGAAATTATGGTATGAAGCCTGAAAAAGAACGAATAGAGAGGAAGACCAAGGATGCCCTTAGTACATGAATTCGGAATTCTTGATGTGTTTGACAAAGAGAAAAAATACATATACTATGAGCCGGAACAATATAACTGCATTTCTGTTGATGATGATTTTATTCAAAATCTTGCAGCAGAACTATCAATCATGAAAACTTACTTTCATTCTTTTAAGAGAAAAGAATTTGGTCTGGCTATGTGGGGAATTACGCTGATCCCGCCTGAATCACTGCAGCTTTTTTATGAGAAAGTGACCTCTTCGAAAGACTTTAAGGAATCTGGTGATCTAGCTGATTTAGCAGCCAAAATCCTGCAGGCGATAGAAGAAAAGAGATATATGATTCATTTTGGCGTTTAACGTTAAACAAGAGCAGGGAGATAACTCCCTTGAGATTAAGCGGTTCATTGTATTTTGACCGGATGACATTTTTTATAGAAAAGAAGCCATTGCCTAGAGAGGTGATGGCTTCTTTTGTTTAAAAAAAGGAGACCAAATGAAGGAAAATGCATCTTCATTCCGAATAGGTTAATAGATTGCTTACAAAATAGGAGGGCTTATTTTGCTGCTTTATTTTTAATAAATCCGCTCCAACAAGTGTTTATAAACAAAATAGGAGTGGATCTAAAATGATGTTTAAAACTGATATTAATGGAATTACAGCTGAGATGTTAGGAGGGTTTTTCGTGGACTGGCCAAATCCGCCAAGCTCAGAAACCCATTTACAGCTCTTAAAAAATAGCACAAAAGTAGTTGTAGCTTTAGATGGAAATCAAGTCGTTGGTTTTATAACGGCGATTAGTGACGGAGTTCTATCTGCTTACATTCCGCTGCTTGAAGTCTTGCCTGACTATAAAAACAAGGGTATTGGAACGAAATTAGTAAATATCATGCTTGAAGAGCTTAGGGATATTTATATGATCGATTTATGCTGCGATGATGACGTGGTGCCTTTTTATAATCAATTCAAAATGATGAAAACAAACGGCATGATTGTAAGAAATTACGATCATCAATCTGGAAGTAAAAGGATGGTAACGAAATGAATGTAGAATTGACAAGGTTCAGAGTGAAACAAGGCAAATCAGAACGTGTGGATGAATGGCTTCAGTTTCTGAATGAGCATATGGATGACGTGCTCGTTACACTTGAAGGTGAAAAGATGTACGTCGAAACCATTTTCAGAGAGCTGCTCAATGGTGTGGAGTATTTGTACTGGTATTCTGTCCAAGGAAGCGGGGGAATAGAAGTAGATAATTCTCAGCATTGGATTGACAAGAAGCATTTAGAGTTTTGGGAAGAATGCATTGATGAAACCTTTAAACCGATTGACCTGAGTACAGAGGTTGTCATGATTCCAGAGAAGATAAGAAATTGTATGAAATAACTGTGCTTATCATTTTGAAGCAACATACAGCTGTATTAGAATGGAGAATAGTTATAGTGAGGGGGACATCTTAATGAAGAAGAAAAAGCAATATGAAGTGACATTTATTTTAAATAACGGTGAGATCGGGCATCTCATCGAAGCATCTTCTCTCGTGCGCGCAAGAGACAAGATTATGAAACATTTTGTAGACGATTTAAGCAGTCCCGTCATAGCAATTTCAGACGATTTAGTCATTATTAAACAAAATATCCAATACTTCAAAGTACATGAATATGATTTCTTCGAAGAAGTTTGAATATAGAAGGTAAAGAACGCGATCCGATTCAGGGCAGCGTTCTTTTTTTCCTATATTTACAAAAAATGAATTGTTATCGTAACAACAATAGTGTATGATACATAGTATAAACCATATAGTGTATAACATACAGCATAAATGCAGTGAGGTGAGTGAATGAGCAATCTGTTACTTTCTTTAACAACCGAATTACGAAGAGGCACTTTGACATTAGCCGTTTTAAGTCAATTACAGACACCGCAATACGGTTATTCACTTGTCCAATTACTCGAGGAATCAGGCATCAATATTGATCAAAGTACGCTGTATCCGCTGCTCCGCCGTCTGGAGAAACAGGAATTGGTTACAAGCAGCTGGGATACATCTGAAAGCAGACCGAGAAAATATTATGTTCTCAGTGATTATGGGCAGGAAATTTATACAGAGTTAAGAAAAGAATGGCTGAAAAGTTCCAAGGAGCTTTATGACTTATTAAAAGGAGAGGAAGACAATGCAAAATCTGATTGAGATTTACATCCAGGAAGTCACAAGAAGATTACCGGAAAAAAATCGCAGTGACATTGCATTAGAACTTCGGTCGACAATTGAGGATATGCTGCCTGATGAGTATAAAGAGGAAGACGTAAAGGCAGTTCTCGAAAAACTGGGAAACCCAGTAGCATTGGCGGGAGGTTATCGGGATCAGCCTATGTATTTAATTGGTCCACGGTATTATGACCTCTATATTTCACTATTAAAAATGATTTTGCCAATCGCGGTTGTTGTATCGTTTATAACAATGGTTGCCTCTTATTTTATTCAATATAATGGAGAGCAAGATTTCGTCAACTTCATCACGACTCTGATCACAAAGGGAATTATAACGTTATTAGAAGTTGGTGTTGGAGTCTTTTTTTGGATGACGATTGTTTTTGCAATCATTGAACGAACAGACACAAGCAAAGGTACAGACCCGCTAACGAACAGTTTGAGTAAATTGACTCCAGAAGATTTAAAGCAAATCACATATGTTCCAAAGAAGAAGAGCATCTCAAAAGCAGAGGTATTTGGTGCTTTTATTTGGACAGCGATCTGGGCAGCTTTCTATTTCAATGCCGATCACCTGATTGGAAGATTTGAAAATAGAGGAAATGGCCTGGAGTTTGTACAGCCGCTCTTTCATCAAGATGTACTCATAGGATATTGGCCATTGGTAGTAACCATTATTGCATTAGAAGCGGGGCTTGCTCTCTATAAATATGTAAAAGGACATTGGACGAATAGGCTGGCGATTTTTAATCTGATTGTCGAGTCAGCAGCAATGATTGTACTATTAATCTTATTCCTTAATCCAAACCTATTCGAAACGGAATTTTTTAATAATATGGCCAATACATTTTCTTACTCAAGCACACAGCTTCAATTTAGTTTCATTAGTATTACATTCGTTGTTGTTCTTGTATTTGCTGTTATTAGCATTGTTGATGGATTTCGGAAGGCGAGGATTAAGTAAGAGGGGGGGATGCTCCCTCTTATTTTCTTAATAAAGGGAATGAAATGCACGAGAAAAACAGAATATTAGAAGTTAGTGGTGATCATTTATCCGGTACTGAGCATACGACACACTCTTTAAATTCCAAGAGGTATGGACTGGGATGATTAATTAAACTTTATATCCGAATGGTTAAGAAGTGGATTTTTTTGTTATGTTACCTTAAAAATATTTCTGAATACATGAGTGGAATGGAGCGAAGAACACTCGACTCCTGTGGGCAATAGAGGAAAAGGTGAGACCCCGCAGGAGCGTCCCGCGACGAGGAGGCTCAGCTTCCTCCCCACGGAAAGCGAGGGTCCGTAGCTCAGGTGAAACGGGCTTGTTTGATTTAAGGTTATCAATTTAGTCTTATCTAATATTATAAAGTACAGACTGCTACTAAATTATATTTTAAAAACATACCCCAGCCGCTCCCCAAGTCTGCTCAATAATTCATTCGTAATTGTCCCGCATGACTCCGCAACGTCTTCTGCAGTGATTTGCTGTGATCCGTCTCTGCCAATCAATGTTGCAATATCGTCTGCTTGCACTCCTTCAATTTCTGAAACATCCACCAGTAGCTGATCCATGCAGATCCGGCCGATTATTGGCGCTTTTTGCGAACGAATGAGGACATGTCCGTTTGCCATATTTCTTGGAATTCCGTCACTATAGCCAATTGTGATGACCGCTGTTTTCATTGTGCTTGCAGCGGTGAAGGCTCTTCCATAGCCGAGCGCTTCCCCAGTGTGCAAGGTCTTTACCATTGCAACTCTAGCTTTAATAGATAATACGGGTTTTAGTTGAGCATTCGTATTAACCCTATCATTTTGGCTTAGGACTCCATAAAGAGTGATCCCTGCACGAGCATAATCATACTGTAAATGAGGATAATTCAAGATGCCGTAGCTAGCTTGAATATGCTGGTGTCCGACAGGAAGGTGCTGTGATTCAAGCCATTGAATGGTTTGGTTGTATCTATCTATTTGTCTATTCGTAAATGCTATATCATCTGGATCTAGGCTATCTGATACTGCTAAATGTGAAAAAACACCGGTTATCGTTAAATGTTTGCAGTTATACATTTCTTTCAGCTCTGCAAGCTGTGAAGCATCTGTTCCTAAACGGTGCATCCCCGTATCTATCTTAATCTGAACGCTGATGGGTACAGCATGTTTGTTTAACTCCTTTGCATGCTCAAGTCCAATCACTGTCTGTGTAAAGTTGTATTTTTTGATAATCCTAATAGATTGAGCGGGGGTATACCCTAAAATAAGAATATTGCTTTTAATGCCGTTTCTCCGAAGCTCGATTGCTTCTGCTAAAGTTGCAACGGCAAATGAATTTATTCCTGAGTCCGATAGTTCTTTTGCTATTTTTACTGCTCCATGACCATAGGCATTTGCTTTTACCACTGCCATTAGTTTTGTTTTCTCCGGCAATATCCCTTTCAGCTGTCTTGCATTTCCTCTAAGTGCCTGTAAATCAATTTCTGCCCACGCTCTGCTCGTTGGCGGCGGGTTTATCTTTTTTCGTCTTTTCCAGACAATCGTTGCTATTCTTGCCGCAGCAAACGAGAGAAAGCTGACTCCTATAAAATGCATAAGGCTATTTTCAACAAGCCATTTTTCAAGGTTGAAGATTTCTGCCGTTAAACGGACAAGCACAATCATCCACGGATGGATGATATACATAATCGTCGAGATCGAACGAAGGTCTTTACTGTTTTTTTCGCGAATTTGCAGCAGGCTTCTAAAGAGAAAATACATTGCTGGAATGAGCATGATATACATACTGTCATGCCGTTGAAGCTCAAGGGCATGCAGAAGCAATCCTTCAAGTATCAGCAAAGAAAAAGAGATAACGAAAAACAGAAGATTTCGCTGAAAAGGAATTGCATGATTCCCTTTATAAATCAGCATTCCCATTACTAAAAAGATCGGCACCATAAAAACGCCATTTCTAGTATAATCTGATAGAGTGAAAACCGCCTCATAAAATGCTTCTAAGCTGGAAAACGTCTCCGTCACTCCATAATAGCTGTCACCGAATAATCCAATAACATAAAGAATAAGAGAGATGAAAAAAGTGAATTTTAGTCCTATTTTGCGAACTAGAAAAGCAACAATCATCACACCTAAAATCAGTCCAGGGAAATACCATAAATGATAAAAGGTGCCATCAAAGATGATATCCTTAATCAATTCCTGCCCCCAATTTGCAGCCTCATAATGACCGGCATACAAATTCAGCGGGAGGTATAACAAAATAGAAAGAACATATAAAAGGGCGATTTTTTTACAAAAAGAAAAAATATAAGTATTATTGCCGTTTTCGATATATTTATAGAGAAAGTACCCGCTGACCATGAGAAAAAAGGGAACAGCGCCCCTGGCAGTAATCCGCGTCAGAATAAAATCACCATTCTCTCCATAAGAAAGAAGCGGTGATGTATGGTTTGCAATTACAAGAAAAGCAGCTATTAATCTAAAGGAATCAAGCGACCCTGTTTTACTCATAAAGAATTTCTCCAAACTGTCACGATAAAGCCGTCTACATTGTTTCCAGAGATTTGGTATAAGCAATCCTCTGGTATTTGAATGATCGTCTCCTGATCTATTGCTCTTACATAAAATATCTCGAAGTTTTTGCCCTTTTCACTAAATGTATAATGCTGGCCATGCTGCGGAAAATCGGAAAGAAACTGAATGTATTCTTCCAGACAGAAATTATGATGATTCATAATTTTTGCGTGCGGGTACCCGATATAGCGGAAATGCCAAGGTTCGTGTGAGATGCCTGTTATCTCTTCTTTGCCGCTGGAATAGCGCTCAATAAAACCGTAGTCTGCTGCTAGTTTGCGAAACTGACCAAAGATGCCTGTGTATGGAAAAGAAGGACGAATGAAATCAATTTCATCCGTATTTTCCCCTAAATCAATGGCAAGACCAGATTCATGCTCGCTGCAGCCTGGATAGGCGACATATTGCTCTGTAAAGGTTCTGCCATTTTCAATGAGAGAATCCTGGAATAATTGTTCTTGTTCTTCTTTGCTTCGAAAACCGCTAACTGGCACAATTTTTCCCCGTGCTTCTACTTTTTCAAGAAGCTGTGTTAATGAGGCAGCGGCCCTTCGTTCGAGTAAAATGGATTCAACGTTTTCAAGACAGGGCACAAGTGCAGGTGAATCGTGGGCTTGTCTTTGTTTTAGTCCGTTATGGCGATTTACAAGCAGTAAATAGCCTTTATACATATCGTTTTTCTGCAGCGTAATATTTCTCATCGCTCCAGCCCCAATTGGATTAGTTTGTCAATGATTTCGGAAAACGTTAATCCAATGCCCTTCATCATATTTGGATAACGGCTGTGATCTGTGAAACCTGGAAAAGTGTTCACTTCATTGAAGACAATCTCGCCACTTGGGGTAATAAACATGTCCACCCGTGCCAAACCAGAGCAGCCAAGGGCATGATAGATTTTAATGCCTGTATCTTTTACTTTTGCTTTCAGATCTTCGTCGATGCGGGCTGGCATATGAATCTTTGAAGTAGTGAGACTGTATTTTTCTTTAAAATCAAAATAGCCAGTTTCTAACTCTATTTCGTCCACTTCACCGACTATGAGGTCATCATTGCCTAAAATAGCACATCCAACTTCAAAACCATCAATAAACTCTTCGATAATAACGCGCTCATCATGAGAAAAAGCTTCGGCAACAGCACTGGGCAGTTCGTCTCTTTCGTTAACAAGCGTAATTCCGATGGAGGAGCCAGATTTAACGGGTTTAACAAAAAGCGGCAGCTTCAGCTGATTAGTTTCTGCAATGATTTCTTCTATTAACGCAGACTTTGAAAATACTACGGAAGCTGGGGTGCGTACCCCTTCGAGTGCTGCTAATTTATGAGCGCGGTCTTTATCCATGCACAAGGCAGAAGACAAGGTATCGCAGCCTATGTATGGAATTCCAGCTAGCTCTAAGTATCCTTGCAGTGTTCCGTCTTCGCCATTTTTACCATGTAAAACAGGGAATACCAGGTCAATCATCGTTTTAACAACTTGTCCATTTGTCTCTTCTAATAAATAATTCTCATAGCGATTTGGCGAAAAGATCGCAGGCGTACAGCTTGTTTCATCAGTACACCATGTATCATTTAATATGTTTTCTGCACTGCCGTAATATCGGTACCAGCGTCCTTCCTTTGTGATGCCAATTAAAACTTTTTCATATTTTTCAGGATCCATATGTGTAATGACAGAGTATGCAGATTGCAGAGATACTTCATATTCATTCGAGCAGCCGCCAAACAGAACAGCAACGATCATTTTTTCCATATTGATTTCCTCCTTGTAAATAAAAAAACACTTTTTGTTTCTGTACATACATCGTACTAAAACAAAAAGTGTTATTTTTTCGTTTATTTTCAAGGAAATAATACGTTTTTCTTCTGTAATTCTTACGATTTTCTTACGGTGTAAGTGGAAGTGTGACGATAAATTCAACTGTCTCATTCTCACTCTGTGCAGAGATCGTGCCGCCGTGCAGTTCTACGATCTCCTTGGCGATTGCAAGGCCAAGTCCGGCTCCTCCTGATTTTGTTCCGCGAGACGTATCCAATCGATAGAATTGTTCAAAGATGCGCTCCAGCTTATCTTTCGGAATGACAGGACCTTTGTTAATAAAATGAAGGTGTAAATGTTTTTGATCCTTTTCTGAACGAATGATGATAGCGCTATTTTCATAGCTGTAATTAATCGCATTGCGGATTAAGTTATCAAAAACCCGTTCCATTTTATTCACGTCGCAGGAGATTTCCAGATTGTCTTCAATCTCTAATTGGCAGGTTAAGTTCTTTTCTGCGAGTAGGGGATTAAATTCAAAAGTAATTTGCTGCAGCATTCTAGTTAAATGAATATGGCTCATTTCAGGACTTAGCTGTGTCAAATTAAAACGGGTAATCTCAAAGAACTCATTAATTAAATCCTCAAGTCGTTCGGCTTTATCTAATGAAATCGATAAATATTTTTCCCGCAGCTCTTCTGAAATTTGCTGCTCATCCCGAAGCAATGTTAAATAACCAATGACCGATGTTAATGGTGTTTTCAGATCATGAGCCAAATAGACGAGAAGGTCATTTTTGCGCTGTTCTGCTTCTTTTGCCAGCCTTGCATTGCGGATCGAATCCTGCTTGGTGCTATTCATTCGTTCTTCCACTTGCTTTAATTCAGCTGGCAGACGTATATAATCACTATTGTCTGAAGCAAGCAGCCTGCTTGCTTCTACAATCTGATCTACGTACTTGAGCGTTTTTCTCCAAAAATACATAAAGATGCCGACAATCCCGATCATCCATGTGATTAGAATAAAAGGAAGGGGGTTACTGCGAACAGGACTTAACAGGAGATAGATCAAATCATTTGGCTGCCAAACAAAATTGCTATAGATAAAATAAGCCGCAATAATAGATGTCATTAAACCAACTGAAAAAATAAAGATTGCAAAGAAAAATTTCGTGAACATCCTGCCAGTTAATCCGCTGCTTGGAGCACTTTCTCTATTCAATGGTATAGCCAACCCCCCATACCGTTTTAATAAACTTTGGCTTTCTTGATGGCTCCTTCATTTTCTCCCGTAAACGGGCAATATGGGCCATCACAGTATTGTTGTTATCAATATATTTCTCGCCCCAGACAGCTTCAAACAGTTCCTCTGAGGAAACCACCTTGCCTTTGTTTTCACATAAATGCCACAAAATCGAGAATTCGATCGGCGTTAAAGAGAGTGGTTTTCCATAGAGCGTGCATTTACGGGTGTCCTGATTAATGATTAAGCCGGAGAAATCGTGTTCCTTTGCAGCAGCCTCGGGCACAGGGGTGCTGCTGTTATTTGAATTATAGCGTTTATAGCGGCGCAGCTGCGCTTTCACTCTAGCCACCATTTCCAGCGGATTAAACGGCTTTGTTATGTAGTCATCAGCACCTAATGTGAGCCCGGTGATTTTGTCGATGTCTTCAATTTTTGCCGTCAGCATAATCACAGGATAATGGTGATTCTCTCGGATTTTTTGACAGATTGAAAACCCGTCCACATCCGGCAGCATTACGTCTAAAATCGCAAGCTCGAGCTCATGATTCTGTATATATTCAAGTGCCGGCTTGCCTTCATAAAAGACATGGACATCATAGCCTTCATTCATTAAATAAAATTTTACTAAATCGGCAATTTCCTTTTCATCATCTACAACTAATATAGGATTCATTTTTTTCACCTCAAACAGCTTACTGAACTACTATAGATTAAATCATTTTTAGGAGAATGAGAAGCGGGAGCAGTAATTATTGAAATAGAACATTTAAACAAGCCCGGTTCCACCTGCGCTGCGGACTCTCGCTTTCCGCGGGGAGGAAGGTGAGCCTCCTTGGCACGCCTGCGGGGTCTCACCTTTTCCTCTATTGCCCGCAGGAGTCGAGTGTCCTCCGCTCCATTTCACTCAAGTGAATAAAATAAATTTTATAATCATAAAAAAACCGAATGATTAGAAAGATGATTTCCTAAGCATTCGGTTCTATGCGTGTGTTAAATACTTATGCCTCAGCCTCTTTCAAACGGTTTATATTACTGAAACTGAACCTGAATACTGACAATTTCAGATCTCGTTCCAATTCGCATTGGCGGTCCCCAGAAGCCAAACCCTGAGGTAACAACAGAATGCATTTGCTCCTTCTGTAGATGTCCCCAATCATTCTCGAAAATGGAAGCCGTAATAAGGCTGCCTGGGAATACTTGTCCGCGATGGGTGTGGCCTGAAAGCATTAGGTCTACACCTTCCTGCTGTGCGATATCAAGGTCATATGGCTGGTGCTCCAGCAAAATGACTGGTTTAGAAGAATCGACTTCATTCATAAGTGTGTCTAAGGCCAGTCTGTCTGGATCTGAATAATCTTTGCGTCCAATCAGCGAAAACTGGTCCTGAATGTTTTCTGTCTCATCATACAGAACCGTGATGCCGCTATCCTCTAATGCTTGTATCAGCTCATCCATCGTTCCTTCATGCTTGTCATGATTGCCAAGGGAGGCGTACACGCCGTATGGGGCATCAAGCTCAGATAAGATTTGGTTGATTTCCTGATCAAGAAATGGCTGAACATCATCATCAAAAAGGTCACCAGGGATTAAGATAATATCTGGTTTCAACTCATTCATTTGTTTTACAAGGCGCTCTGCATGATTTTTACCTGATAAAAGACCAAAGTGCATGTCTGCAGCCATTGCGATATGCAATGAATCGAGAGTAGATGAGCGTTTTTCCATTGTAATATCATATGTGCGAACAACAGGACTGTATGTATTAAAAACGCCATATACTAAAAGTGATATTATCAATCCAATCGTAATCGTCCCTGCCCATACCTGCGTCTTTCGTCTCGGCAGCTTTGTTAAGCGCAGGAGAATGACCGTCAAATGGGCAAGAGGAACCAGTAAGATCAGCAGGTAAAAGCATGCCATCCAATAGGCGCCGGCAATATTTAAGAATGTGATTCCTGACACACGGCCCAGAACAAATGAAGTGGCTGCCAGCGTGATGACTAAAATATAAATCGTTTTAAAACGCCGCGTGGAAGTCTCCGGACGCAGCAATCGATACCCTCTCCAGCCGATATAATAAACAAGCCCGCCGTAAATCAGCAGAGAGAGAAGCATAATAAGAATGAACATGTGCTGTATTAGAACTCCTTTTCTAATTGTTGTTATTCAACAAATGGTTATTGTAGGTTAATCGTAGTATTTTTTTAGTGCAGAAACAAGTTTTAACTAATAGAATTGCAGTAAAAGAAATGTTTTGCATGGAAAAGGGAAAGCACTGGAAATTCGTGCAGGAAATGAATAACATATTTGTTGATTTTTAAATTTTGTTATTCTATGATTTACAGAGCAAGAAGCAAGTTAAAAGGGGAGGAACCCGTTAATGCAAATGACGATTGCCCGTGCGATGACGCGCAAAAAAACGATCAAAGCCCAGTTAGAGAAAATTACAAAAGACATTTCCCAGCATGGTGCCATTAATAATAAAAGGCTTCACATATTATCTGATGAAAAAAAGGATATCAAAAAGAATCATCAAGAATCGATAGACAAAGTGAAAGCATTATTTCAGCAGTTTTATGACCTGAAAGATAATTACATAAAGTTAACGGTAGCGATTAATAAGGCGAACCTGGAAACAGACATTGTCATTACAGGAAAGACAATGAAAATTGCCGAAGCTCTAGTCTATAAAAATGATATTCAAGCATACTTTGAAAATTTAAAATATGCCTATCAAAAAGCTGTATCAAAGGCCACTGCAGAAGTTGATCAATTTAATAAAAACATGAAAACTGAAGGACTATCAGAACAAGTGAAAAAGGAAGTCCTGGCAGATGTACTCTATTTAGTGCCAATTGAAAAAATGGATGAACTTGATGCGTTTTTGGTTGAGTTTATGACTGAAATTGATGGTACACTGAATGAAGTGAATGCAAGAACATTCGTTGAAGTAGATATCGACTAAGATGGATTAACTTTGCTGGTCTATCGCTGTAAACCACTAAATCCAGTCAATCAAATCTGATTGTTTCCCAAAGAGGAAACGCCAAGATAAGTGTTCAGTATTGAGTGCTTAGTAATCAGTGTTTAACTGTTTAGTGTTTAGTCATAAGTGATTAGTGTTAATGAAATCCTGCCATACAACTTTGAAGGCAACTTCGAGGTACCCTGACTGTCCTTGTGGTTTGATAGGCAGGCTGGTAGATCAGCAAAGCTTTAATACATACAGATTGAATAATAGAGACAATCCTTGAAACAGCAGGGTTGTCTTTTTTGTGTTAAGTATATAAAGGAATTTAGGATTAATAAATCGAATGTACTTGCTGAGGTGCTGTTTTGTGTGTTTAACATAAAACAGAAATAAAAGAATTCAGTAAGCAGGGATAAAGATATGAATATAAAAACAAGTAGATTATTAATCCGTCATTTTGATTTAAAAGATTGGCAGGCAGTATATGAATATACATCAGACAGGCAAGTAATGAAATACATACCAGAAGGTGTATTTACGGAAGAAGATGTGAAAGCATTTATAAATAAGAACACTGCTGCTGAAGCTAAATATTTTCCTGTTGTTTTAATAGAGAAGGATCTTTTGATCGGGCATATGGTTTTTCATCAATACTTTGGTGAACATACGTATGAAATTGGCTGGGTCTTTAATCCAAAGTATTACAGTAAAGGCTATGCTTCTGAAGCAGCTAAAGCCCTATTAGATTACGGGTTCGGAAAAATGAAACTGCATCGAATAATTGCAACCTGCCAGCCAGAAAACATTGCTTCTTATCGCATTATGGAGAAGATTGGCATGAGAAGGGAAGGCCATTTTAAAAAATGTATACCAAACGGCTCAGAGTGGTGGGATGAGTATTATTACGCTGTTTTAGCTGAAGAGTGGAGTAAAAGTTAGCACTTACAAGTTCTCGTATGAATTCATTTTTAGTGGAACTAAAATCTAGGATTGAACCAGAAGGGAATTATTCCCTCTGTATTGAATAATATCTACCATATATATTATTTGGAACAATATGGAGGAGAAAAATGACTTTAGCAACTATTTTCAGAAATGCTTTAGGTGTAGTTGGGTTCCCATTAACGATTTGGAACCTGGCTGTAGATCGGAAAAATAAAGTGAAGCCGCCTGGACAGATCATTAAAACTAAATTTTCAGAGGTCCATGCTATTGTGTGCGGCGAAGGACCTGTTACCGTTATTCTAGAAGCCGGGCTTAGTTCAATCTCTATTGACTGGTGCTATATTCAGCCGGAAATTTCTAAGTATGCGCGTGTTATATCCTATGATCGAGGCAGCTATGGCTGGAGCAGGACAAATAGGAAAACAATGACCTCTTTAGATAGTGTAGAAGAAATAAAAGATATTCTTCGTGAACTAAAAATCGATCCTCCGTTTATCCTGGTTGGCCACTCTTTTGGCGGTCTTGCAATGCGCCTATTTGCAAGCATGTATCAGGATGAAGTCGCAGGGTTAGTACTAGTTGATGCCGCACATGAAAATCATTATGTTTTAAATCAAGAGAATGAAAAGCGAATCAAGCAATTTAGCAGACTTGTCACCTTTGCGCATATCACTTCATTGATTGGAATTCCGCGATTACTGAAACAGAAGATTGGGCGTAAATTTCTTTCGAATGAGTTTGATGCTGCATTAAAATATACTGGCTACACGGTGGGGGCATACCAATCTGTCTACCGTGAATTCAGGGATAGTTCAATATCAGCACAGCAGCTTTTGAATAGCCAGCCTCTGAAGTCAGATCTTCCGGTTATTGTAATCAGTGCAAAAAAACAGCCTGAAAACTGGCGGAAAAATCAGCAGCATTTAATCAATCTCACTGCTGACACTGAACATATTGAGCTGGATATGGGTCATTCAGTACATCTGGAAGCTCCTGATGTCGTAAATGAAAGTATCCTGAAAATCATAAGAACCAAAAAAATAAATCAAAAGCAAAATATGATGACAATCTAGATCACAGTCGAACACACCAAAAAATTAATCTCATCTGAAGGAGTATGATTAGGATGTCTCATGCTAAGGATGTTCTGGCAGATCAATTATTAGCAAATGCAAATGATCGCAGCTGGTATGTTTCATTTTTAGAATCAACTGCGAACATAACAGAAGAAGACGCGTTTTGGAAACCAGACAAAGAAAGCAACAGTATTGCTGAAATAGTCCAGCACCTTCTATATTGGAATGAAACATGGCAAAAGAGATATAAAAAATCACATATGGATGCAGTTCCGCCGCTGCGTGACAATAATGAAAGCTTTGTGATTAAGGAAGATCGATCATTTGCTGACTTAAAAGCGTGCCTTCTAGCAGTTTTGCTGCAATGGCAGGAGCTGCTGACAGAGGAGATAATGGATCAAGAGGTACATGGCTTTCCTGTGAATGCAAAGTGGTGGGGTATTCTGGGAAACTTGACCACACATAATGCTTACCATATTGGACAGATTGTTTATATTCGAAAGCTGCAGAAAAGCTGGGACAGGAAATTTTCTTAAAAACAATCATCACAAATATTTAAGAGCCATCATGGCTGTTATGATGATACAAAAAAGCATGGAGCCAATTCACAGGCACCATGCTTTTTAAAAACAAAATAATAAGGAATCTTAAAGACCTTTTATGAGACGAGTTTCAATCCAACTGCAGCACTTAAAACCATGCCGATGAAAACGAGTCTTTTCCAGTCTCTTGATTCACCATAAAAAATCATTCCTAAAATCGCTCCGCCAGAAGCCCCGATTCCTGTCCAGATAGCATATGCCGTCCCCATAGGAAGTGTTTCCATAGCTAAAGCAAGAAAAATAAAGCTTAATCCAAACCCTAGAAACAATAAGAAGAGTGATTGCCAATTACGATCCTTATGCAGTTTGTTGATCATCGCAACACCCCACATTTCACATAATCCCGCTAAGATTAAAAAAATCCAAGCCATTAGGAGTCACCCTCTTCCTGTACTTTGTTTGTTGTCACTAATTTCAGACCGATAACACCTGCTAATAAAAGTAAAATTAAAAGTACTTTTTCAATCCTAAATGGTTCTCCAAAAAAGAGAATTTCAGATAATGTTGTTCCAGCTGTTCCCAGACCAACAAACACTGCATATACCGTTCCTACGGGAAGCTTTCGCCCAGCCATAATCATTAAATAAAAGCTGATTCCAATCGCAACGAGAGTTCCAGCCCATGCCCAGAAATCATTAGCATGCTTTAAGCCGATCACCCAAAATACTTCAAAAAAAGCTGCAATAAATACTTTAATCCAGTCTTTATTCATGCAAAAGACACCTCCAGTCTTTATTCATGCAAAAGACACCTCCAATGTTAATATCTCCAAAAAACAAAAAAGCCCAGGAGATAACTGTTACGCAGTTTCTCCCAGGCTTTTATCCTTCCGTGGCACAGCAAGAGCTGTGAGTTTTCTCTCGGACCAGACCAGCATTAAGCTGCGGAACCCTAGAAAACATTTTTGATATGCAGTTACCTCATATTATACAAAAATTTCGCATGAATTCAAGAATTACCTCTTGGAACATTGTGTAAGTTTGTGAAGCAAAAAAATCTGTATCAACGAGTTTTGACATATGACAGAAAGCATTTAGGGGATTTCGAATTCTTTGAATTTGCCATCTTATTGAAATATAATAACAGACAGATGGAGTATTTTAGAATGAGGGATGAATTCAGTCACGACGATATTTTTACAAAAGAGGTTTTAAAATGAAGAGCAAAAGAATATTACTTATTTTACTTGCATCGTTTGTCATGCTATTAGCAGCCTGCCAGGACTCATCGGAAGAGACAGGTTCTAATTCAGACACACAATCGGAAGAAAACAGCGGATCAGAACAAACTCCTGAAAATTCCGATTCGGCTGCACCTGATGAACAAGATGAATCTTCTAATGAGCCATCGGACGAAACACCTGCTCAAGATCCATCAAATTCTGCTGACAATAGTGATAGCGAAGAATCAGAGAGTAAAAAAGAAGAATATCTTGCGAAGTTAGATGAGATTGATCAAGAGATGACGGAAATGATGGAAAACTCGACTGCTTCCAACACAGTTGAAATGAAAAAAGAAGCTTCAGACCGATGGGAAGCCTGGGATGATGCACTGAACGAAATCTATGATGTCCTTGAAGAGCAGCTCTCACAAGAAGAAATGGATGCATTAAGAATAGAACAAAGAAGCTGGATTGAACACAGAGACGCAACGGCGAAGGAAGCTTCCTTAAAATATGAAGGCGGCACACAGGAAAATGTAGAATATACCGCTGTCATGGCAGATGTAACGAGAGAAAGATGCTATGAGCTTGTGAATGAATATATGAAGTAATTGAAGAAATATGGAACTTGTTTAGGCAAGTTCCATGTTTTTTTGTTGATTGAAAAGACGGGGGGAGGGATTCTGCTGCTAGAAGAGTCCTAGTCTCATATTTTAAGTAAAATTGATGTGACGTTTAAGCTTTAAAAATTGCATCTCATTACCAATTCTTGATAATATTAATCAGTAAGTAATATTTAGAAACACGAACTATACGTTAGGGGGATGCAAATGCGAGCAAATCTGCAAGATACAACCACATTACATAATGGTGTCAAAATGCCTTGGTTGGGCCTAGGGGTATTTAAAGTTCAAGACGGAGATGAAGTTATTCAAGCCGTTAAAGCTGCCATCAAAAATGGATACAAAAGCATCGACACAGCAGCCATTTATCAAAATGAAGAAGGTGTCGGCCAAGCGATTAAAGAAGCTGGTGTTCCACGTGAAGAACTATTTATTACATCAAAGGTCTGGAACGGCGATCAAGGCTATGAAGAAACATTAAAAGCCTTTGATACGAGCTTAGAAAAATTAGGTTTGGAATACCTGGATTTATACTTAATCCACTGGCCAGTTCCTGCTCAGAACAAATACAAAGAAACATGGAAAGCATTAGAAAAATTATATAAAGATGGACGAGTTCGTGCAATCGGTGTAAGTAACTTCAAAGAGCATCATTTAGAGGACTTGCTGAAGGATGCTGAAATTACACCAATGGTGAACCAGGTTGAGTTCCATCCGCACTTAACACAAGTGGAATTGCGCGATTTCTGCAAAAAGCATAACATCCAGCTGGAATCATGGTCACCATTAAAGCAAGGCCAGCTTTTAGATGAGCCTACAATTATGAAAATTGCCGAAAAATATGGCAAAACAACAGCTCAAGTTATTATCCGCTGGAACCTGCAAAATGAAGTCGTAACGATTCCAAAATCCATCAAAGAAAACCGCATCATCTCAAACGCAGATGTATTTGACTTTGAATTATCTCAAGAAGATGTGGAAACTCTTAACGGACTAAACAAAAGTGAACGTGTTGGATCCGATCCAGATGAAATGAATCGAGTATAACAAAAAAGGCAGCTTCGGCTGTCTTTTTTTTGTGCCCGAAAAGAGGAAATGATTGAAAAGTCTTTTGAAATGATCGAAAAGCTCTCGAGATTGGCCGAAAGTAACAGAAGATTGATCGAAAAAGCCGGGAAATAGATCGATACATCCTGGAAAATGACCAAAAGTGCAATAAACCCTTGCAATACTACCCAACTTTTAGTATTATCGTTTCATAGCTAACGATTAAGAAAATTTGAAGGGAGTGATGTGTATTTATACATTTAATGAGGATGGCGATCTGCTGCAGGAAGAGAAAGATACAATCAGCCAATTGTCTAAGATTCCTCTGGATTCCCTTAATTTAAACGCTGTTTCAGTTGTGACAAACATTTATCGAGTGGCACAGGGCTTGAAAAATGAAATGGAACGAGAAGTGCTTTCTAAGCACGGTCTTTCCTGGACTTCATTTTCTATCCTGTATGATTTATGGATCTGGAAGTCAGTTGAAACGAAAAAATTGGCAGAATTAAATGCGGTCTCAAAGGCTACGATTAGCAATATTACGAAAACCTTAGAGAAAAAAGAGTACTGTTACCGGAAAACGGACCCAAGAGATCGGAGAATAACCTTTCTGGCGATCACGGAACAAGGGAAAAAAGTAATCGAAGAACTTTATCCGCAGTTTCATCAAGGTGAAGTGAAAATTGCCTCAAGCTTGAGTGAGGATGAGCAAAAGACTGCGGCAGAATTATTAAGACGAATGATACGAGATAATCAATATTAAATGTGATGATAGGAAAAGCAGTAGGATTTATTGTCCTGGTTCAGAGAGTCGAATGGTGCTGAGAATCGATACAGTGATAAATCCGAATTACATTCCTTGAGCTTTCTTTTGTATATTTTTATGCAAAAGGACGGACGATCCGTTATATCGCAGAGTGGAAGACTGTAATCTTCAAAAAGGGTGGTACCGCGTAAACTATACGTCCCTTTATGAATGTTACGGTCTTTATTATTTTTTAGGAGGATGAAAGCAATGGTGAGCAAATTAACGCAGAAACAATTAGCGGAAGTAAAAAGGCAAATGAACATCTACACACAAGGTACAGCAGATATTATTCCAACAGAAGAGCTGGAAATGAAAGTGGCAAAGTCAATCCTGGAAAATCAGCCGCTAAAAATTAAATTAGGTTTAGATCCATCTGCGCCAGATGTGCATTTAGGTCATAGTGTTGTTTTAAACAAATTAAAGCAGTTTCAGGATAACGGGCATATCATTCAGCTGCTGATTGGCGATTTCACAGGTAAAATCGGCGACCCAACCGGCAAGTCGGCTGCCAGGAAACAATTGACGGATGAAGAAGTGAAACATAATGCAAAGACCTACTTTGAACAATTCGGCAAAATCATGGATATGGAAAAAGTAGAGCTGCATTTTAATTCAAAATGGCTTTCTAAACTGAACTTTGAAGATGTTATCAATCTGGCTGGAAAAATTACTGTCGCAAGGCTGATGGAAAGAGATGACTTTGAAGAACGAATTGCTTTAGGCAAACCAATCTCCCTCCATGAATTCTTTTACCCGTTAATGCAAGGTTACGACTCTGTTGAATTACAGTGTGATATTGAGCTTGGCGGGACAGATCAGCATTTTAATATTCTGATGGGCAGACATTTTCAAGAGAAGTTTGGATTGGAAAAGCAAGTGGCGATGTTAATGCCATTATTAGAAGGACTTGATGGTGTTGAAAAAATGTCAAAGTCAAAGAAGAATTACATTGGCATTGATGAAAAGCCAGAAGAGATGTACGGGAAAGCTATGTCAATACCAGATGAACTGATGATTAAATACTTTGAACTGATTACAGACTACTCACCAGAAGAGATTTCAAATATAAAAACAGATATTCAATCGGGTTCTCTGCATCCAAGGGATGCGAAAATGCTGCTGAGTAAAACCATCGTAAGAATGTACCATGGCGAGGAGGAAGGTGAAAAAGCAGAAAATCACTTTGTTTCTGTATTCCAAAAAGGGCAGCTGCCAGATGAGATTGCCGAAAAAGAGTGGGGCGGCGACCGAAACATTTCGATTATTGATCTTCTAGTAGAGCTGAACTTTTTACCATCAAAAAGTGAAGCCCGCCGAATGATCGGTAATCGAGGGGTTAAAGTGAACGGTGAGACAGTGGAGGACCCAGCCCTAAAACTGGAAATCACAGATGGGCTAATTATACAGGTTGGAAAGCGGAAAATCGTGAAGCTTAAGCTGTAAAAAATAAAAACGAGGGGAAATCTCCTCGTTTTTTTAGTCTATTTATAAAGATCTTTGTAATGCCTTATTAGCCAGATTTACATCATTTTGCAGTAACTTTTCTAAGTTGTATGAAGGGTAAAAACTCTTTCCATACATATAAGTAAACACTTTTGCATGTGTATCTATCGCATTGTTTAATTGCTTTTTCAATACAGTTCTGAGAGCTGGTGTGGCTGTTTCAGTGATGGCAATGGAATAATTGCGGACACCGGTTTTAAAAAGAGCCAATAAATCGCCTGCGTAGAATGGCAATAAATCTTCTCGAATTTCGTCCGTTTCATCATCTTCTCTTGGTGCCAGAGGATAAAATTCCAATAGCTCTCTAATATTGGCGCTGAGCCCATTAATAGCTTGTTCATATAATTCTTTTAATGCAGGATCTTTCACTTTTCCATATGCTGTTTTCAATTTCATTAAACCGATTGATTGGAAAGCTGTCAATTCATGAATTTCTAATGTTTCATGCCATGCAAGGTGAGGCTGTTGAGTATACATATTTTCCATTATTGTGCTAACCTCCAAAGGAAATTTTCTTGATAGATTATTCAATTGGAAAACATTTGCAAGTTGTCTAAAAAATTTGGGCTGAGAGATATTTAGTTATAAAAAAGCCGTATAAATACAATCTCACAATGTATTTATACGGCCCATATGATTTATACTCCCGGGAACCAGCCAGGTGTATTGATGATTGCATTCCACAGTGGATCTGGAACAACAAGTTCTTTTTGGCGATCTTTATCGATCTCCGTTACAATATCATCTTCTTTTCCAGCTTCTACTTTTTGTACCCAATCTGGATCGATAATCAGTTCTCTGCCTAATGCTAAAAGCGGAACGCCTGTTGCGAATGCTTTCTTTGCATCCTCTGCACTATAAATAGAACCAACCCCAATTAAAGGAACACGATTATCGATTTTTTCTAATAAGTAATGGATGCGTGTATTCGATAGATCATCAACACCGCGTCTTGGGGTTGAATGGAAGTCCTGAAGAGAAACATGCAAGTAATCTAAACCTTGATCTGATAGTTTATCAACAAGAGCAAGCGTATCATCCATTGTAATCCCTGGTGTTTCCGGCTCTTCTGGTGAGAAGCGGTAGCCTACAATGAATGGAGATTTAGCATGTTCTTTTACCACACTTTTTACCTTTTCTATGACAGCAAGAGGGAACGTCATTCGTTTTTCAAGGCTGCCGCCAAAGCGATCTTCTCTGCGATTTGAATGCGGGGAGAAGAATTGCTGAATCAAGTAGCCGTTTGCTCCGTGAATTTCAACCCCATCATAGCCAGCTTCAATTGCGCGGCGAGTTGTTTCACCAAAAGCCTCAATCATTTCTTCCACTTCAGCTTCAGATAAGCCGCGTGGAACCGGATTTCCTTCACCTTCTGAAGGAATATTGCTCGCACTTACCACATCTCCATTTACTAAATCAGGAGGGCATTGTCTGCCGCCATGGAAGATTTGCAGAATGGCTTTTGCGCCTTGTTCTTTAATGCCTGAAGCTAGTTGCTTTAAGCTTGGGATAAAATCATCACTATAGCCAGCAAATTCCCCAGGAAACCCTTGGCCATTTGGCGTGACATTTGTACAAGCCGTAATGACCATTGATACGCCAGATGAGCGGCGTGCATAATAGTCTACTTCAGCATCCGTAACAGTTCCATCCTGATTGGAAGAAAAATTCGTCATTGGTGCCATTACTACACGGTTTTTCAGTGTTATGCCATTCGGCAGGGTAAAAGAAGATAACAGTGAGTTGTTTTCATTAGTCATACTTTTTTAATCTCCTTAGTTGGTTTTTTTAAGACGGTATAGAGGTAATCATATGTAAAAACATTAAAACTGTAAAAGAATCTGCTTGCTTAGCTTTTCCAATCTGTTGAGTGCTAACCAGCAGACTGAAGGTGAAATCTCTAGTCAGTAAGTTCCAGCTAAGAATTTTAGTTTTTTTTCTTCAAATGGGGATTACTATTATGGAGTGTAATGCTTCAAAAGCCTTATGTGACGAGGTTTTGAATAGTATGTGATAAAAATCACAAAATATGTTGATTATTTCACAAAGATATCTTATAATGAGTTCATAAGGTTGATTGTGAAACAAATCACAAATAATATGTGAAGTTTTTAACAAACATAAACTCTAGGAGGAACACATAAATGAAAATTGCTGTTATTGGATGTACACATGCTGGAACTGCTGCGGTATCAAATATGGTGAAGCTTTACCCAGAAGCTGAAATTACAGTTTATGAAAGAAACGATAATATTTCCTTTTTATCTTGCGGAATTGCCTTGCATGTTAGCGGCGTTGTGAAAGATCCAAACGGTTTATTTTACAGTTCTCCAGAAGAATTGACGGAGCTAGGCGTTAAGATGCTGATGAAGCATGAGGTAGTAGATATTAATGTAGAAGAGAAAAAAATCACAGCAAGAAATCTGATAGAAGACAAAGAAGTGACAGACACCTTCGATAAGCTTGTCATGACGACTGGATCTTGGCCTGTCATTCCGAAGATTGAAGGCATTGATATGGAGAATGTCCTTCTTTGCAAAAACTTCCATCATGCGAACACAATCATTGAAAAGGCGAAGGATGCACAAAATATTGTCGTTGTAGGGGCAGGTTATATTGGCATTGAGCTTGTAGAAGCATTCGAAATGAGCGGGAAAAATGTAACGCTTATTGACGGTGAAACAAGAATCTTAAGCAAGTATTTAGATGAATCTTTTACAGAAATTGTTGAAAAGGACTTTACTGACCGCGGCGTTCAGTTAGCGCTGGGTGAAACCGTTAATCGTTTTGTTGGGGAAAATGGCAAAGTATCTGCTGTTCAAACAGCGAATGGTCAATACGAAGCAGATCTTGTGATTCTTTGTATCGGATTCCAGCCGAACACTGGTTTGTTAAAAGGGCAGATTGATATGCTTGCAAACGGCGCGATTAAAGTCGATGAGTATATGCGCACGAGCAATGAAGATGTATTTGCTGCTGGGGACAGCTGTGCGATTCGCTATAACCCTACAGGTGAATATGCTTATATCCCGCTTGCAACAAACGCGGTGAGAATGGGAACGCTTGTAGCTAAAAACTTGGTAAAGCCAACTGTTCGCTATATGGGAACTCAAGGCACATCAGGTATTAAAATATATGATCAAAACATTGCAACAACAGGCTTAACAGAAGCATCAGCTCAACGTATGGGATTGAATGTGAAAAGTGTCACAATTGTTGAGCATGACCGTCCAGAATTTATGCCAACCTATGAAGAGGTACAGCTGAAGGTTGTGTACGAAGAAGATTCAAAGCGTATTGTTGGAGCACAGGTTATGTCTAAAATCGACGTGACTCAATCAATCAACACATTATCAGTTTGTATTCAGAATAAGATGACAATGGATGAGCTTGGATTTGTTGATTTCTTCTTCCAGCCTCATTACAACAAACCTTGGAACTTCTTGAATCAAGCGGGGCTGCAGGTGATCTAATAGCAGTTCGTTTTGAAAGCCGAGTACGGATAGATATTCCGTGCTTGGCTTTTTTGTTGTGTAGGCGTGGGCGGATTGGAATTTGGCGGATATTTCCTAATTAACGGCGGATAATCTGCTATTTCAATTACTATGATCCGCATAATTCATGCTGGTTTCTATCGTTTTTTATGGTATTCGATCTTTTCTTCGCTATTTTTCCACTCTTTTCATTTTATTGCTCCAAAAAAGGAATAACACCTTTAACATTGTGGAAAATGATAGTATAAGAATTTTGATAGGGGTGTTACCATGGAAAAAACACTATACGAAAAAGTTGGCGGAGAAGAAGCAATTTCAAAGGTAGTAGATTATTTTTATAACGAGCTGGTACTTAAAGATGAGTCAGTCAATCACTATTTCAAGCATACTGATATGGAGAAGCAGCGCCAGCATCAGTCAAAGTTTATCAGTTTTGCCTTGGGAGGGCCGAATCAGTATTCCGGAAGATCCATGGCAAAAGCGCATGAAGATATGGATATACAGCCGGCACATTTTGAAGCGATTGTGAGACATCTTCATGATGCACTTGCACACTTTGGCGTCGAGAAAGAAGATATCAATGAGGCGCTGAGGAAAGTGGCGGCATTAAGAGAGGATATTATTCATAAATAAGTGCCTTGAAAAAATAAAAAAGGTGGCGGATCCATTTCATTTCCGCCACCTTTTTATGCAATTTACATTAAAGTCTCTTTAAAAATACGTAGCTGACCTTATCATATTCCATCTTATTTTCATAAAACCGATGTGCATCCTTTCTTTGCAGACCAGAAGAGAGGGAGACGATATTAAATCCTTTTTCATTTGCCCAATCATGTACATAGTTTAATAGTTTTTCACCATACCCTTTGGAACGGTGAGAAGAATCTGTTACTAAATCACAAACCCATATGGATTTTCCGTTGTATAAGGTAATCATCGGCATAAATCCAGCAAGAGCTGCGATTTTGTTATTTACGTATAAGGCAGCTAATGTATACTGTTCCTTTTCTGCTGCTTCCTCTACTAACTCAAGGTATTGCTCCTCTGTTAAATGAGTTCTTAATTGCTTCATGACGGGATAAGCTTCCTGCCATTCTTTTTGAGTGGTTAGTTCCCGGATGGATATACTGTTTTCATTTGTCATCTGCACACCTCTTTTTTCTCAGCGCGTTTTTTAGTGCAGTTAGCTTCATTAAAAAAGGCTGATGTATTTATGAAAATTATATAGCATTTCTATATGAATCTTCCTAACAATTACATTATTTTAAAAACAGCTCTTTGATTACTGAGAATTTTCCGTATCAAATTACAAGAGCACCTAATTTTGTTATTATTTAATTATTAGTAACAATTTCCAAGTGGAAAGCTGAAAATGTATATCTAGGAGGGCTAGCTATGAATTTTGTCATGAAATTTGGCGATACGAATTTCATAGGTGTTGCAAATACGGAAGAATATAAGTCGTTTGTCAGCGAAGATTGGGATGTTGATGATTTACTCTTTAAGCATATTGCCGAAGAAATGAAAAATGGATATATCCTCTTCTTTCAAATGACAGCAGAGGGAATTGAGCACTCCTGGAATGTTGAGGTATTAATTGATTCAGAAGAAGAGAATATTGAACAATCTTGTTTCCGTAAAGCTTCGGGTTTTATCAAAGTGACACACGAGCAGCTGTTCTTAGTTGATTATGATTGCATTACGATGGCAGCACAATTTGAAAATCATAAAGTGCCAGACCAAAATTGCTCTCAATATAGGATTGAAATTCCTAATGGGGATTATCAGGTTGAAGTTTTTCAATATTATAATGTTGATGATGATGAATATACTGGCACCAATCAAAAGGATATCCTGCTGCATTTTCGTAAAGCAGATCAATTCCAAGATATTGCAGATAAGACTTTTTGGTATACATATTAAGTTGAAAAACCTGGTGATATAGTAGTGAAAACCAATTTATCCTGGGGGGAGAATAAATTGTACTATAAAGAATACGGTGCAGAACATTCGAAAATGATTGTTTTTATTCACGGGGGCGGAGTCAGCGGCTGGATGTGGGATCAGCAGGTAGCTTATTTTTCCCAGCGTTATCACTGTTTGATTCCAGATCTGCCCGAGCATGGAAAGAGCAGAGGAGATGGGTTGAAATTCTCGATTGATACTGCAGCAGATCAGCTGATTGAATTGATTGAAGAAAAAAGAAAAGGAAGAACGGTGGCAGCAGTTGGGTTTTCTCTAGGTTCACAAGTGTTGATATCTATGCTGGGAAAAAAGGAAGATATAATTCAATATGCAATGATTAATAGTGCTTTGGTCAAGCCAATTCCTTTTGCCAACATGCTGAACCAAACCATGATCATGGCTTTGCCGCTGGTGAAGAATCGAACATTTGCTAAAGCACAAGCTAAAGCGCTTGATATAAGTGATGTGTATTTTAATCAGTATTATCAGGAAACACTTCAGATTAATAAACAAGCTTTTTTGCGAGTCATGAATGATAATGCCTCATTTACGCTCCCTTCATCGTTCCATACATATCCACACAAAATATTAGCTACGGTTGGTGAAAAAGAGAAAAAAATAATGAAGGATTCAATGAAAGAGATGACACACAGCAATCCGAATGTTCAGGGAATCATTTTTCCTAAGATTGGCCATTCAGCACCTCTTTCTGCTCCTGACCTTTTTAATAGACTTTTAGAAGAATGGATGGAAAACAATACGATTATAGATGAAATAAAAAAAGAAGCATAAAAGAAATGAGGCTACTGAATGCAAGTTGACCAATTCATGGAATCAAATTTTTCTGGTTTAGCACTGAGACCGCCGCTTTTTTACCATTGGGATGTTGGCATCCGATTTGAATTAGGGGTGGATTATGAATTTGACAACATTTATGAAAATTGTCCATATATAAGAGGTGTGTACGACAGAGCAATCACCTTGTTTAAGACAGTACATTCTCCAGCAGATGATTTATTTATGGTAGTGGATGTACATGATTATGCTGAAGGAGAAGTGTTTAAGCGGAAGTTAAGTACTTTTTCTAAGTATATAAAAAAGAAATCTGTTCTGTATAAGTTACAGGAGAATACGATTCCTTTTGTTTTTCCGGAAGATGATGAAGATGGGGAGTATAAGACCTATCGATTTACATTAAAATGTAAAGCTGAAGATATAGCTTACATTCCTTTGTTAAAGGCGATCTGTAATCAGGATATGGCATTACAGCCAAAAATATTTCATTATGTTTATTTTATCAATATGACTAAAAAAACAATCTTTCACGTTTATGATGATCGCGGCTGTGATCTGCTTGCAGCAAGTCCACAAACCATTCGGGGCATCTATGAAAGCTATAATGAATGGATATTAGATTATGACCGGGAGAAAATAGATCAGGTTTTTGCAGAATGAGGCTGGGACATAAGTAACTAACACACCTATTGAACCGAATGGTAAGGAAGGCATCTTTCTAATCATTTGGTTTTTTATTTATAATTATAAAATATATTTTATTTACATGAGTGAAATGGAGCGGAGGGCCCTCGACTCCTGCGGGCTGCAGAGCAAAGGGTGAGACCCCACAGGAACGAAGAGACGAGTAGGCTCAGCTTGCTCCCCGCGGAAAGCGAGGGTCCGCAGCGCAATGGAACGGTCTTGATTTAATACCGAAACTAAGATATTGAATATTCGTGTTTTAGAAATATTAATTTCGATTTGTCCCATCCTCTTTAAACGCTGGAATGCGTTAACCTGGCGTTTATGTATATATGTAATAAAAAATGCCTTTGTAAGGTATTCTTGGAATGTCATAATAAATAGCTTTAAGCAAAACGGGTATGGTAAATTTATCTTGTGGAAAGGAGATATCATAATATGGAAAAAATCATGATTGTTGAAGATGATCAAAAAATTGCCGAATATTTAAGTTCATATATAGAAAAGTACGGCTATCAAGTAAATATCGCAGCAGATTTTGAAAAGATTATAGACATTTTCCGGGAAGTAAAGCCCAATCTTTTACTGCTGGATATTAATCTGCCAAGTTATGACGGCTATTATTGGTGCAGGCAGATTCGAAAGGAATCCATTTGCCCTGTGATTTTTATTTCTGCGCGGACAGGCGAGATGGATCAAGTGATGGCGATTGAAAATGGCGGAGATGATTTTATTACAAAGCCATTTCATCCGGATATTGTCATGGCGAAGATCCGCAGCCAAATGCGCCGTGCCTATGGCGAGTATGCGGCTAAATTTGAAGAAAGAGTTTTATCGGAGGCCGGTCTTAATTTGTATCCTGAGCGATTGGAACTTCAATTCAAAGGCAGGAAAACGACATTAACCAAAAAGGAAAACGATATTATTGAACATCTGCTTGAACGCTATCCGCGCGTGGCCGGACGGCAGGATTTGCTGGAAAAGCTATGGGATGATCAAGTTTATGTGGATGAAAATACGCTCAATGTCAATATTACCCGGGTTCGGAAGAAGTTTGAGGAAATTGGGATTACGGATGCAGTTGAAACCGTGAGAGGGGCAGGATACCGGCTGCGCATTACTTGGGATGAGGGGCAATCATGAAGTTATTTCTGCGCGAGCACCTGCTCTTAATTGTGATTCAGGTTTTTCAATGTATGGTCGTTCCTGTTCTCTTCTGGCTGGATGGATACCGTGGGATTGGTGTAGTCATTTATGCTATTTTTCTATCCATAATACTTTTATCAGGATATTTGATTTATCAATATGGTAGCAGAAGGAAGTTTTATCAGCGTCTGCAGAATTCAATGGAAACATTGGATGCTTCTCTAGAAACGACCGAACGTTCACCTATTTCAGAGGCGCTTGATCAGTTGCTTCTATCACAATATCAGTTATATCAGGAGAAGCTGCGAAAAGCTGAAGACCAGCAGGATGAGCATTTATTATTTATGGATCGCTGGGTTCATCAGATGAAGACACCGCTTTCGGTCATTGAGTTAACAGCCCAAAGCTTAGATGAACCTGAATCTTCAAGTATTCGCGAAGAAACGGACAGAATGCGGAATGGATTAAATACGGTGCTTTATATGGCAAGGCTCCGTACAATTGCAGAGGATTTTCACATTAAGCCAGTTGTACTGTCTAAACTGATTCATGAGGTTAATCAAGATAACAAACGTTTTTATATTCGTAATGCGGTATATCCGCAGGTTAAAGAAGAAAGACCAGGAATTACCGTCGCAACAGATGAAAAGTGGCTGTTCTTCTTACTAACGCAACTTATACATAATGCCGTTAAGTACTCTTCTGGACAAGCAGGAAATATTGAGATCTCGATCTACGAAGAGTTAGGAGAATGTGTTCTCGAGGTAAGGGATTTTGGAATTGGAATTCCTATAGCAGATCAGAAACGGGTTTTCAGTAAATTTTTCACCGGGGAAAATGGAAGAAAATATCGTGAATCAACGGGGATGGGGTTGTATTTAGTAAAAGAAGTAGCTGATAGGCTTCAGCATGAGATTGTGCTGGAATCTGTTCAAGGAGAAGGGACGGTCATCCGCATTATTTTTTCACCTACACAAAACCTTACATCAATGTAAGATTCGTGAAAGCATAATCGATCGTATAGCTCACCAGATACAGGCTATACTTCAACTAGAAAGAAATTGAGAGGAGATTGGTTATGCTTAAACTTACAAATTTGGGCAAGGTTTACGAAGGAAAAGTAGCGTACCGTGCTTTAACGGATATCAATTTAGAAATAGACAAAGGCGAGTTTGTGGCGATCATGGGACCGTCTGGAAGCGGGAAAACGACGCTATTGAATATAATTTCAACGAACGATTCACCAACAACAGGCAATCTAGAAATCGAGGGGAAAAATCCGCATCGATTAAAGAAAAATGCGCTGGCAAAGTTCCGCAGAAATGAATTAGGCTTTATTTTTCAAGATTTTAATCTTTTGCATACCTTAACAGTGGAAGAAAATATTGTGCTCCCGCTCACATTAGACGGTGCTTCTGTAAATGAAATGAAGGAAAAAGCAGGGAAAATGGCTGAAAGCCTTGGAATCACACCGATTATGAATAAACGGACATATGAAATATCAGGCGGGCAGGCACAGCGTGTAGCTATTGCCCGGGCAATGATTCATCAGCCTAAGCTGCTGCTGGCTGATGAGCCAACAGGGAATCTGGATTCAAAGGCTGCCAAGGATGTTATGAATATGTTGGGGAACATTAACAAAAAGGAAGAAACGAGTTTGTTAATGGTAACTCATGATCCGCAAGCGGCGAGTTATTCTGACCGGGTCATCTTTATTCGTGACGGGAAACTTCATTCAGAGATCCACCGCGGGGAGAGCAGGCAAGCTTTTTTCCAAAAGATCATTGATATGCTTTCGCTGATGGGAGGCAATGATCATGACTTTTCGTCAGTTCGCATTTAATAATGTGCTCCGCAATAAAAGGTTGTACATTGCGTACTTCTTAAGCAGCATGTTCACGGTTATGGTGTTTTTCACCTTTGCTATTTTTGCCTTTCACCCTGCCTTTTCCGGAGGAGATATTAATAGAAACATCATTTTCGGAATGGCAGTTGCAGGCGGAATTATCTACGTATTTTCTTTCTTTTTCGTTTTGTATTCGATGAGTTCTTTTTTGCAGTCGAGAAAGAAGGAATTTGGTTTGTTAATCATGATGGGGGCTTCTGATCGGCAAATTCGCCTGATGGTCTTTCTGGAAAATATCCTGATTGGCTTTTGTGCAACAGTCGGCGGAATATTGGGAGGATTGATCTTTGCCAAGTTTATTTTGCTTATTGCAGAAAATGTTTTAATTATTGAAGAATCCCTTCATTTCTATTTTCCTGCTATGGCGATTGCTGTAACATTTGGAAGCTTTCTGGTACTCTTTTTTCTTATATCGATTTTTGTTTCCTTTATTCTTCGTACGAATAAGCTGACCGATTTGATTAAAGGAGATAAGAAATCTAAGGGGGAGCCGAAAGCTTCTGTTTTCCTCTCCATTATAGCTGCGATTCTTTTAATTGCTGGATATGTGACAGCTGTACTGGTTAAAGGGATATTCGTTGTATATGCGATGATACCCGTAATTTTGGTCGTCGTAATAGGAACGTATCTCTTGTTTACACAGTTAAGTGTTTTTATCATACGTCTATTGAAAAAGAATAAATCAATCTTTTGGAAGAAAACAAATATGCTTCTTTTTTCAGATCTTTCCTTTCGCATGAAGGATAATGCAAGAACATTCTTCTTAGTAGCGATCATCTCAACAGTTGCCTTTAGTGCGATTGGTTCATTATATGGTTTTCAGTCTATCCTTACTAAAGATGTAAAGAATTCCACATTATACGATGTTACGTATAGTCCATGGGGCGATGATACGAAAGAAGTCATTCAGCAGGATATTCAAAAAATAAATGCAATCTTGGAAGAAGATAATATTGAGGCTGTTAGTGAAACAATGGATGAGGAAATTTTTAATATCTCTGAACAGATTAGCTCAGTACAGATTGTAAAAGCCTCTGATTACAATCGCTTTGCCGCATTAACTGGAAAAGAGGAGCTTCACCCTGCAGAAATGGAAGCAATTGTTGTGGGTCAGAGTGAGGCCATCTTAACGGAAGACACAAAAGTGGACGAAATGATGATGAAAGAAGAGATCCAAATTCAAGACGGTCGAGAAATTATCCCAAGCTCTATTATTCAATCTGCTGTGCTAGATATATACAATCCGTATTATGTTGTTAATGACAGTATCTATGGGCAGCTGGGAGAGCCGGTTAGAAGTGATGTAAGTGCTGTATGGGCAGCTAAAGATGCACAGGAAGAACAGATCATCGAAGTGGGAAGAAAACTGAATGAACAATTGGAGCATAAAGCCTATTCTATTGATTATTCTATTTATGAAATCAATAAAACGTTTGGACCGATTCTTTTTATCGGCCTGTTTATTGGAATCGTGTTTTTCGTTTCTGCTGGGAGTTTCCTGTATTTCCGCTTGTTTACGGACCTGGATGAGGAAAAAAGAAAATTCAAAGCTATCGCTAAAATTGGTTTGACTCAAAAGGAACTGAAAAAGGTAGTCAATCGCCAAGTGGCGCTGCTCTTTTTCTCGCCGATCGTGGTTGCACTCGTTCACGGAGCTGTGGCACTTACAGCATTATCACATCTTTTCAATTATAATCTGACGACTGAATCAGCCCTCGTATTGGGGAGCTTTACAGTTATTCAAGTGATTTATTTCTTAATTGTTCGTTTTATTTATGTGAGACAGGTGAGAAGAACCATCTTATAAAAAAAAAGGAGCTTATAATTGTTGAACCTTCAATAGTTATAAGCTTTTTTTATACGATCAAATGTATAAATGAATAACAGAGTGGAACGCTCGCAGTAATGTAGTATAAGTGTTATTTTCATTCGGTAGCTTTTCTTTATCTGCAAATGAAACCTGCATGGCCGTTTATCCGTAAGAATAGTCATGCAGCCGTGAGATAACATAGAAATCTAATTTACTGAAGGGATGAATAGAATGAGAACGGATCAACCTGTAACTCCCGAAAATTTTGGTGAAATGTTTCTTTATGGAAATCCGGAAGTCATCTATGAACAATGCAGTAATGAATTTAAAGAACTAGTAAGCTTCCAGCAATTTAGTGAGCTATTGAAATCTTTTAATAGCAATGTTGAAAGCTTTCATCTTGAATCTGCTTCGCATCTTGGATTTGTCACACAATATGTGTGGATTGATGAGCGCAAGGAAAAGGCAATAAGTGTTGCATTTGACTCTTCTGATATTATTCAAAGCCTTTTAATAAAGCCTTATAATACGTTTCCAGAAACTGATAACACATACTCAAAGAATAAATATGTGATGCCCATTAATGAAGAATGGTTTGTATTCTGGGGCGGAACGAATGAGTTTATCAATTATCACTATTTATACGAATCTCAGCGTTATGCCTATGATTTAGTCATGATGAAGGAACATGTTACATATCAGGATGATCCAGCGAGGAATGAAAACTATTATGCCTTTGGCAAAGAGGTAACAGCGCCGGCAGATGGTAAAGTGGTAAAAGTTGTTAACCATATTATCGATAATATTCCAGGTGAAATGAATGAAAAAGAGGCTGCAGGCAATTATGTCGTTATAAAACATGAGCATGAAGAGTACAGTATGCTGGCTCATTTTAAGGAATCTTCCATCCTAGTTGAAGAAGGCGAAGCTCTGGAACAAGGTCAAGTTATTGGACTTTGCGGAAATTCAGGCAACTCTTCAGAAGCACATATACATTTTCAGGTGATGGATACGCCAGATCTATTTAACTCCAAATCACTGCGCATTCAGTTTGCGGGTGGTGAGGAACCTATTCAAGGGGATTTTGTAACAGAATAATAGATTAAACCAAGTAGGGGGGAGGAAAGAATCCTCCCTTTCTCTATATTTACTAAAAAGGTTAATAACATAATGGAGAGTGTGTTTTCTTCCCAGAATATAACTGTTAAAATAAGTTGTAAAAGGAATAAAAGGAAGGTTCTTCATGCCTTTATATAACAAACTTGTCCGAGATAAAATACCAGCTATTATTAATAACACAGCGAAGGATTTTCATACAAAACGGTTAAGTGAAGATGAATACATTATTGAGTTGAAAAAGAAATTAAATGAGGAAATCAGCGAATATCAAATAGCTGGGGATAATCAAGACGCCTTAGAGGAACTGGCAGATGTTTTGGAAATCATCCATAGTCTTGCGATCGTCCACGGTGCCGACATAGACGAAATTGAAAAAATTCGTCAAAAGAAGGCAGAAGAAAAGGGAAGTTTTCAGGAACGGATTTTTCTTATAGATGTAGAGGATTAAGATAAGTAAATAGATAAGAAAAAAATATTTAAATCGCAAGGCATCCGGGGCATTTTGGAGGAAACGCAATGAGTCATAAATTAAAGGTAGGAGAACTAAGAGAAACATATATAACCGACGAGGAAATATGGAGAATACTCACTGTCGTGTTATCAAGCAAATCTGTAAAATCTTCTACCTATAAGTATGCTCTAATTAAAGCATTAATTGAGAATTTATATATGGTCAATGACAATTTTGAGTTAACTTACAATCAATTAGCCTATTCTTTTACAAAGATTTATTGGAACTTAATTGTTCAACATAAATTAATCCACCAAAATAGAGGGAAAACGGCCAGAGTTGTGACGCTGATTAAGGAAACACAGACAAATCATGCCATTCCTGATGAAATGATCTTCGATAAAATCAGCGATGACTTGCAAATCAAACTCGTAAGCAAAATTAAGTCAACAATGAAAGAAAATGTTTACGGTGCGCTTTATGGAGATACAAGGGGAAGTTTTTATTCGTTTGATCACCGGCAGGAAATCCTGAGAATAAGTCCAGCTGTACATGGATTTATGCTGAATTATCAAAGGCTTATAGTGAATCTGACGAACTATCATTTGGCAGCAATGATTGAACAGCTGAATGAAGTTCCAAGCATAAATTATCTGTTAGGCAAGGTTGAGAGCATTGCCAAGCGGTCTTCTCTGCGTCCATTTGAAAGAATCCTGTTAGAGTATTTTAGTGCGGATTGTTTTTATTGTTGTAAGCCGTTAACCGGGATTACAAGAGAAACACATGTGGATCACTTCATACCTTGGTCTTTTGTGCAATCAGATCAAATTTGGAATCTAGTACTATCCTGTAATAAATGCAACACTTCAAAAAGTGACAAACTGCCAAAAAGAGATTATCTTGAATTCATTATTGAGCGGAATCATGAGCTGAATGACAAGAAAGAAGATCAAGTGGTAACAAACTGGATGGAGAATTATAAATCGAAAAAAATGATCATGCTTTATGATTATTCGATTAAGAATGGATTTGATACGATTTGGACTCCATCATAATAAGTAAATACCCAGAACCAATACAATAAAATGGACTATTAGGAGCAGGAAATATGATAAGAAATGTATGGAGTGACCGGAATGAAAGCTTGCCAGCGTTAACACCTAAAAAGGTGCAGGAAGCAGAAGTTAAACTAGGAGTAAAATTGCCGAAATCTTATATTGAACTATGCAGCATTCAAAATGGCGGCTATCTGGAGTATGATGCCTTTCCGACACTTGTTCCAACAAGCTGGGCTGACGATCATGTTTCAGTTGATCACATTAGAGGCGTTAATGAAGATGGGATTCTGGACAACCAATACTATATAGACGAATGGGGACTTCCAAATCATATCGTTCTGTTATGCGGAGACGGCCATTCATGGGTTGCTCTGGATTATAGAGAAACAAAAGAAAATCCACCAATTATATACGTAGATGCAGAATACACAGATGAAATATTTATACTTGAACTCGCCTCTGATTTTGAATCATTGATTAATGGTTTATTTATTTATGAAGACAATGTGTAAATACAAAAAGGACCAATTAGGTCCTTTTTATAAATAAGATAAATTTCCTGCTTATAGGAGTAAAGCGCATTATGCTACCCCTTGGGCAGTTTTGTCTTACTCTTTTTTTATATAGAATAGAAATCTATTAACGAGTGGTATCCGGCATAATCCAAACCACTTCGCATAGGCGAACGAAGAACGTTGAATCGCGCTCTTGAAGGGCAATATGATCTGGTTTAACATCGATTACACTGCCTGAAATTCTTCCTCTAGATGTTTCAATAACAGCTCTTTTTCCAACTAGGGAGCTTGCTGCATTATACACAAATGGCTCCACCACGATTACTTGTTCAGGCTGCTGCATCATGTTCATAGGCTGCATGTTTTGACGATACATATTTTCATCTCCTCAGATTTTTTCTTGTTTTATAAGGGATAATAAGATAAATTCACTGTGAATAAATCAAATAGCAAGTGAATCCCTGTCTAGCTCCAGGCGCTAGGGACTCGAGGTCTTAAGCTGATCCAGTCAAAAGGTTAAAGAGCAACCTTTCACCTGGCTCATCTTAAGCTTGTCGTCCCTGAGCGAGCGCCTTCCGCATTTCAAATTATTCAGGCATAATCCATACGATTTCACAAAGGCGGATAAAGAAGGTTGATTCAGCTTCTTGAATGGCGATGTGATCAAGTTTTGCATCAAGAACTGTACCTGATACGCTGCCCCGAGATGTTTCTACAACTGCACGTTTTCCAACTAAAGAACTGACCGCAGCGTACACATAAGGTTCGACAACAATTACTTGCTTCGGCTGCATCGTTGTTTCCATCTGTCTTGGGTAAAACATCTGTGTATAAGGGTTGTTCACTTGAGATCCTCCATTATGGTCTTATTTATTATGAATACATTCACAACATATTCAGCTTCAAGGGTATTTGCCCTGGTTATATACCTATATTTGAATAATTTCCTAGGCGCTTTTATTGCTAGTTGAATTCCGAAAAAAATATTTGACGATTCTTATCTTTTATATTATTATTTCACTATAAAGAAGAAAACGCTTTACTCATACAACTCAATGATCTCAGGGTGTTACTTATACAAGGCATAACCTGAATTAATCTAGATAGGACTAGGACTCTAGTTTTATTTGAGATTGATTCAGGTTTTTTGATTATAAGAATGAAATAACGAAGATTCGGCACTCTATTCTTGAGGAAAGGAGCGATCGTGTGAAGTTAAAAAAGGCTTTAAATAATAATGTGGTTTTGGCTAAGACAGAAGATCACCGTGAAGTTGTTGTCTTTGGCACTGGCATTGCTTTTAAACTGAAGCCGGGCGATCCTATTGATGAATCAAAGGCAAGTAAAGTGTTTACCTTGCAAACAAGTGACTTATCACTGCAGATGGCGAATTTATTAAAAGAAATACCTGTTGAATACGTTGAAATTACACAGGAAATCTTAGATTATGCCAGAAAGAAACTAAACGTTTCAATCAGCGACTATACATTGCTCACGCTCACCGACCATATCTATTATGCGATTTCAAGATATAAAAAAGGCGAGAAAATTGTAAACGTTCTATTATGGGAAGCTAAGAAGTTTTATAAATCAGAGTTTGAAGTTGGATTAAAGGCTTTAGAAATTATAAAAGAAAAAACAGGCGTGGCCTTTAATGAAGATGAAGCAGGTTTTATTGCCATGCATTTAGTTAACACGCAGGTTGAAGGCAATGAAATTGATAAAACATTAAAGATGACCAAGATTGTCCAAGACATATTAGGCATTATTAAATATTATTTTAAAATGGAATTTGATGAAGATTCCTGGAATTATGGCAGATTGGTTACTCATTTAAAGTTTTTCGCACAGAGAATTCTATCAAAGGATCGAATTGAGGAACAGGATGATGATCTATTCATTCAAGTTCAGCATAAATATCCAGAAGCATTTGAATGTGTGAAAAGAATAGAAACATATGTGAAAAATGGTTTTGGCATGCAAATCACTCATGCAGAAATGGTCTATCTTGTTCTGCATATCTCCCGTGTTACATCACGCGGAGGTAAATAATTTAATGATGAATACAGGGTGTTACTGAAAAGGCATAACCTGTGATGTTTCAAGGCTGATACCAGTCTTGTTTATACATCCAGTGTTATGCCTTTTTTTATATTATAAATATATATTAGGGGGTTTACCACAATGGCTGATTACAAACAATTAGCACAATCCATTGTCGAAGGTGTCGGCGGTGAAAACAATGTAGACAGTGTTTATCACTGTATGACAAGACTTCGTTTTAAACTAAAAAACGGAAATAAATTAAATAAAAAGGATCTTGAGCAGTTAGATGGTGTTGTATCTGTGCTTTATAGCAATGGACAGCATCAGGTTGTCATTGGAAATCATGTTGCAGAAGTATATAAGGCGATTACAGATCAATATAACATTGACAGTGCTGCTACTTCTTCCAGTCAGGAAAGTGAAAAGAAGACTAGTAATCCGATTGCCCGCTTGTTTAACATCATGTCGAGCATTATTACGCCGATTGTACCAACTCTAGCCGGATCAGGTATGCTGAAGGCCCTTCTTGTTATCTTCACAACCTATTTCGGAATGTCAGAAGAAAGCAGTACGTATCTGATCTTAAGTGCTGCATCTAACGCGGTATTTTACTTTTTCCCGCTAGCTCTAGCTGTATCGGCTGCAAAAACGTATGGAGTTAATACATTCGTTTCATTAGCGATTATGGGTGCACTGATGGAGCCGAAATTTACCGGATTAATGCAGGAAGTTGGAGATATCGTTGATTTTGCCGGATTGCCAATTGTATTAATGAGTTATAGCGGTCAAATTATCCCGGCTATTTTGGCTATTTGGTTATATTCTTATTTAGAAAAGTTCTTAAACAAAGTTATTCCAAAAGTTATTCAAATGTTTGCTGTTCCAATGATTTCATTATTAGTTATGGTTCCTCTTACAGCAGGTCTTATTGGACCGTTTGGCGTTTATGTAGGTGATGGAATTGCTACAGGTATTGATATGATGAGTAACACAAGCGGTATGTTAACAGGTGCGATTATTGGCGCAGGCTGGACATTCCTTGTTATGTTTGGAATTCACTGGGGCATTGTACCAGCGATGCTTCAGAACTTAACTCAAACAGGGTTTGATACGATTCGTCCGCCAGTAGCAAATGCAACATTTGCACAAGCTGGTGTAGCATTTGGTGTATTCCTGAAAGCAAAAGATAAGAAACTTAAATCATTAGCACTTTCATCTTTAGCTCCAGCTCTATTAGCAGGTGTAACAGAACCAATCGTGTATGGATTATCGGTGCGCTTAAAACGACCAATGATTGCAGCTGTTATCGGAGGAACGATTGGCGGAGCGTTTGCAGGCGCGATGAATACAACTGTTATGGCATACGTATTCCCGGCTCTGACAACATTGCCAGCCTTTATGACTGACACGTTTGCTTATTACATTATCAGTATTACCATTGCCTTTGTTCTCACAGCAGCACTTACGTATATTTTAGGATTTGATGAAGGAACACCAGCTAGTGATGATAAAGTAAAACCACAGACTCAGAATAATAAAATAGATAGTAATCGCTCTGTTGTAAAATCACCAATGAGCGGAAAAGTCGTTCCTTTGAAAGAAGTGAATGATCAGGCTTTTTCAACTGGTGCAATGGGGCAAGGTGTAGCTATTATCCCTGCTCATGGAAAAGTGTTTGCGCCCGTAACAGGTACAGTAACGACTTTATTCCACACAAAACATGCTATTGGCTTAACAGCAGATGATGGCACAGAAGTTCTCATTCACGTTGGTCTTGATACAGTAAAACTGGATGGTCAGCATTTTACAGCTCATATCAATCAGGGCGACATAGTGCAAGAAGGGCAATTATTAACAGAGTTTGATATTGAAGCAATTGAAAAAGCAGGTTATGAGCTGACAACACCAATAATCATCACAAATTCTAATGATTATTCAGATGTAATTGAAACAGAGCAGTCTGCTGTTTCAAACAATGATGTGCTTTTAACAGCAGTGAAATTGTAAAATAATGAAGTTTAGGAGCTGATCCATATGAAACCGAATCAATCACACTTCCCAGAGAACTTTCTCTGGGGAGGTGCAATAGCTGCCAACCAAGCGGAAGGCGCTTGGAATGAGGATGGAAAAGGTCCTGCGATAAGCGATGTTATTCGAAATGGAATCGTTGGCGGGACATTTGATGGAGAAGTGATAGATGGTCATTATTATGCAAGTCATGAGGCTATCGACTTTTATCATCATTATAAAGAGGATATTGCTCTTTTTGCAGAAGCAGGCTTGAAATGCTTCCGTACATCCATTGCCTGGTCTCGTATTTTTCCAAATGGGGACGATGAACAGCCGAATGAAAAAGGATTGCAATTTTATGATTCGCTTTTTGATGAATTATTGAAAAATGGAATTGAACCAGTTATTACGATTTCACATTTCGAAATCCCTTTAAACTTAATAACCAAATATGGCGGCTGGACAAACCGCAAGCTGATTGATTTTTATGAACGCTATGCGGTTACGATCTTTAAGCGCTATAAGGACAAAGTGAAGTATTGGATGAATTTTAATGAAATCAACCATTTTCACACAATTCCATTAGCAGCTGGCGGCATCCTCATTCAAGATGAAGAAACAAAGCTGCAGGATATTTATCAGGCGTCACATCATGTATTTGTGGCGGCTGCCAAAGCAGCAAAGCACTTGAAAGAGATTCGTCCTGATGCTATGATGGGCGCCATGCTTTCACTAAGCCCAATTTATCCGCATACATGTCATCCAGAGTCGGTCTTTGAATCCTATCAGCTTAGAAGAAGATCATTGTTTTACTCTGATGTGATGATTCGCGGAACGTATCCGACATATGCAAAGCGGATTTGGGATGAGCATCATATTAATGTGCAGATGGCTGATGGTGATTTAGAGCTTATCAAAGAGAACACAGTCGATTATCTTGGCTTCAGCTACTATCGCAGTTCAACCCATGAGGCAGGCATGAAAATCCTCGGGAATACGGGAGGCATTATCGGTAAAGACAACCCGTATCTGGAAAAAACAGATTGGGGCTGGCCAATTGATCCTCTTGGCTTGAGATATGTCTGCAATGAATTGTATGATCGTTATGAAATTCCGCTCTTTATTGTTGAAAATGGCTTTGGCGGAAAAGATGAATTTGATAAAGATGGCAAAATTATTGATGATGAAAGAATCAATTATATTCAAAAACATTTGATCCAGCTTAATGAAGCTATAAAGGATGGCTGTGACATTATCGGTTATACATGGTGGGGACCCATTGATATTGTCAGTGCCGGAACAGGCGAAATGAAAAAAAGGTATGGCTTCATTCATGTTGATAAAGATAATGATGGAAAAGGAACACTGAAACGGTCAAAAAAGAAAAGTTTCCAATGGTACCAGCAAGTGATCAAGACAAACGGCCAATCGTTATTTGAATAAAGGAGGACATTATGGAACACAACAAAAAAGCACCATTTCCAAAAGATTTTTTATGGGGGGCAGCTTCAGCAGCTTATCAGGTAGAAGGAGCTTGGGATCAGGACGGCAAAGGACCTTCTGTATGGGATGTATTTGTCCGCAATGAGGGTGTAACTTACAAAGGCACCAATGGCGATGTGGCAGTGGACCATTACAATCGCTACAAAGAAGATGTCGCATTAATGGCCGAACAAGGATTGAAAACATATCGTTTTTCAATTGCATGGAGCCGGATCTATCCAACAGGAAACGGAGAGGTCAATGAAAAAGGGCTTCAATTTTATGATGATTTAATTGATGAACTGTTAAAATATAATATTGAACCAATGATTACACTTTATCACTGGGATATTCCGCAAGCTCTGATGGATCAATATGGCGGCTGGGAATCTAGACAGGTGATTGAGGATTTTAATGAATATGCCATTACTCTCTATAAGCGTTATGGAGATCGTGTGAAATATTGGATCTCCTTAAATGAGCAAAATTATTTTATCAGCTATGGCTATGAAACAGCACTTCATCCCCCGGCTGTCAAAGACCGCAAGAGAATGTATGCAGCGAATCATATTGCTAACTTAGCGAATGCCAAAGTGATCCAGTCTTTCCGCAAGTATGTGCCAGATGGCAAAATTGGACCTAGCTTTGCATACAAGCCTTATTACCCAGTTGATTCGAATCCGCAAAACATACTGGCATTTGAAAACAGTGAGGATTTAAATAATTATTACTGGATGGATATGTACGCTTGGGGACGCTATCCAGTGACGGCTTGGAAGTTCTTAGAGGAAAATGGTTTGGCTCCAGAGATTGAAGAAGGCGATTTCGAGTTATTGGCATCTGCAAAACCGGATTTTATGGGTGTAAACTATTATCGTACAACAACCGTAGAAGAGAATCCGAAAGATGGCGGTGTTGATATCGGTGTTAAAAATGTAACAGGGAAAAAAGGCTCCACGAAACATTCTGGCATGCCTGGAATGTTTAAAACAACAAACAATCCTCATGTAGAAAGCACAAACTGGGATTGGGATATTGATCCGCAGGGACTGCGTATTGGTCTGCGCAGAATTGCGACGCGCTATCAGCTTCCGGTACTCATTACTGAAAACGGCTTAGGAGAATTTGATGCACTTGAAGAAGGCGATGTTGTTAATGATGATTACCGGATCGATTATTTAAAATCACATATCCAGGCAATCCAGGATGCAATGAGTGATGGAGTTGAAGTACTTGGTTACTGTGCATGGTCATTCACAGATCTGTTAAGCTGGCTAAACGGCTATCAAAAACGCTATGGCTTTGTTTATGTTAACCGAGATGAAGATGGCGAGAAGGATCTGCGAAGAATCAAGAAAAAAAGCTATCATTGGTATAAAGAAGTGATAGCTGAAAACGGAGAAAATCTCTAACCGATTAAGGAGGATACCTAGTGGAGGAAGAAGTTTTGCTTCCCTCTTTAGGTATTCTTTTGTGTTTTTTAGGTTGCAGTGAATTTTAAATTAGCTATTGAAGGAGATGGGTTATATCTGTAAAATAGTTATCATTTAAGAAAAGATAGGAAAATACCTAAAAGTGTGAGAAGGAAATGAACTTTCTTCGGCTTTAGGTATTTTATTTGTTTATAAGAATGAAGTTTTATAGTCCACGGGTAAGCTTTACTTTAAACAGGTAAGTCTTATGGAAGGAAGTCTGAACATGAAAAATGCAGTATTGTTTTTAGGGCAAATCTTAATCCTTTGGCTCATTTATATTTGCTCTCAGTATGCCGTTTCGTTATTGCACTTGCCGATCCCCGGCAGTGTGTTGGGAATGCTGCTTTTATATTTTGCTTTATCCAAGAAAATCATCTCATTAAAATTAATTGAAAAAGGTGCACTTTTTTTAACAAAACATCTGACCTTCTTGTTTTTGCCATTTGTGATCGGGCTGATGTCTTATGGTGATCTAATCAAAGCAAGTGGGATTCAGCTGCTTGTAATGATAGTGGCAAGTACGCTAATTGGCATGATTGCTACAGGTGCTGCATCGCAGTTTTTATCAAAAAAAGAGAGGGAGGTTGTGAAGGAACATGAACATTCTGACGCTGTTTAGTTTATGCCTGACTGTTGCCGTATACATAGCAGCAAGAAAATTCGCAGAAAAATTTCCATCTCCATTTACGATTCCTCTAGTAACAGCATCTGCTTTTATAATTATTATTTTCTTATTATTTGATATTTCGTATGAAGAATATGGAACAACCAAAAGCATTATTACCTATATGCTTGGACCAGCAACAGTAGCATTGGCAGTTCCAATGTATATGCACCGGGAGATCATAAAAGAGAAGTTTTGGAATGTCTTGTGTGGAATCCTGATCGGTACTTGTACGACTATCTTTGCTGCAGTCAGTCTTTCAAAAGTGCTGCATCTCTCAGAGACGATTCAAACGGCCTCGGCTGTTAAGGCAATTACAACGCCAGTTGCGATAGATACAGTGAAAATTTTAGATGGAGATCCAACCTTAGCGGCAACCTTTGTTGTTGCTTCTGGAATTACCGGGGCCATAATGGGCTCAGCTATATTAAATTTTTTCCGTATTCATGATCCGCTTGCACGTGGTCTTGGGATGGGGACAGTCTCGCATGGAATCGGTACAAGTCAGGCGTTAAATGAGGGCAGTCTCCATGGAGCTGCTGCGAGTGTGGCGATGAGCGTCGCCGCCATTATGACATCCATTTTACTGCCGCTGGTTTATCGTTTGTTTGTATAATTTCTTTAAGCTTTCAAATTGTCTGCATATGTCAGACGGGTTGAAAGCTTTTTTGCGGAGATGTTTTTACATTTTCAATAAGAGAGTGCTTTAGCCATTCATTACGAGTATAATTATGGTAAATAAAATGACCATTTTGGGAGTCTATAGATGAAAAAAACGTATTTGATTTGGTTAGCCTTTCACTGTATTGTCTGGATTTTTACCTTCATGGACTTATACCCGTTCTTAAATGAATGGCAAATTGGCAGTGTTTCTTTCTTTTTACTGCTGGTATTTATTTTGCCTCTCTTTAAGGACAGGGAATGGCTGCAGACTGCCATTTTTAGTGTGCAAGGTGTTTTAAGCATATTTATTTTCTACCCTGATGGTGATGGGTTTCCACGGTATATGCTCCTAATACAAATATTAATTATGGCTGAAGCTGTCTTTTACTTATCGCGTCTAAAAAGTATTCTTATTATTGCAATTATAAGCGGGGGAGCATATTTTACTTTTTTGCAGATACAGCTTACTGCAGGAAGTCTTGCTTGGTATGGCCTCATCTATTTACTTGTGATTTGTGCTCTCCTTTATTATCAAACATTACATAGAAAAGTTTCTGAAGTGCAGGAGAGAAACGATGCCCTGCAGCATGAGTATCGCAGAATGAAAAGACTGCTTGTTACAGAGGAAGAGCAGACTAGAAAAGATGAACGAATGCAAATCGGTCATGAAATTCATGATTCAGTTGGGCATAAACTAACAGCGCTAGTCATGCAATTTGAAGTGTTCCGGTTAAGTGCTGAAGAAAAGGATAAAGAGAAAATTACCGCATTAAAGGAGCTTGCACAGCAGAGTCTGGAAGAGACGAGAAGAGCAGTAAGATCCTTCAAAGACAGAGAAGTAGGAGGACTGCAAGGTGTCATTCGGCTCATCCGCAAATTAGAATTAGAAAGCTTTATGAAAATAAATTTTATTGTAAAACATGGCGCCTTTGCTGCTCCGCTAACAGGAGAACAATCCTTTGCCATATACCGGGCTGTGCAGGAAGGTCTTACCAACATCATGAAGCATGCACATACAAAGGATGCACAGGTGCTCTTTGAGTCACCAGGCGGCAGCATTTTCCGCTTTGAGGTATCGAATGCCACAGCCGGGAAAGTTTATTTTGAAGAAGGATACGGCCTGAAAGCAATGAGAGATCGCCTGGAAAAAGTTGGCGGCGTTTTAGAGGTCGAAAACAATGACCGAGAATTTATGATTAGAGGCGTTATTCGTTTGACTGATCGGAGTGGAAAAAGATGATTAAGGTAGTGTTAGCAGAAGATCAAGTGATGGTGCGGCAAGGGTTAAAAGCCATGATCGAAACGGATCCGGAAGTGAAAGTAAAAGGAGAAGCAGGGAACGGGAAGGAAGCAGTCGAGTTATGCGAAAAACATCATTTTGATGTAGCGATATTGGATATCCGCATGCCTGAGATGGATGGAATTGAAGCAGCAAAAATCCTCAGGATGAGATTCCCGCAAATGAAAATTCTCATGCTCACAACGTTTGATGACGAACAGTATGTAATGGATGCCTTAAAACTAGGCGTCAGCGGCTATATGCTTAAAAATGGAGATACAGAATCACTGTTGAGAGCCATTAAAGACTCAGTAAAAGGCGCCCTTTCACTGGAAGGGCAGGTTGCAGCCAAAGTCGTGCCTGCACTGCTGCATAATGAACAGGATCAATCCGTACATCCCGACTTAACACCAAGAGAAAGAGGCATCTTAAAATGCATTGGCGAAGGCTTGAACAATAAGGAGATCGCCGATCGTTTAGGATTATCTGTTGGCACGGTTAAAAATCAGATCAGTCATATATTGGATAAATTAGAACTAAGAGACCGGACACAGCTGGCGATTTATGCGATTCGAAGCAGGCTTGTATGAGTTAGATGTATTTGGATGGAGTTAGGTGCCCGCAGGGGTGTGGTTGATGGGAAAACGGGTTCGTTTGATAGGAAACTGAAAAATTTTGATAGGAAAACGAGTTTGTTTGATAGGAAACTGAAAAATTTTGATAGGAAAGCGGATTCGTTTGATGGGAAACTGAAAAATTTTGATAGGAAAGCGGGTTTGTTTGATAGGAAACTGAAATTTTTGATAGGAAACGGGTTCGGTTGATAGGAAAGTGAAAGATTTTGATGGGAAAGCGAGTTCGTTTGATAGGAAACTGAAAAATTTTGATAGGAAAACGGGTTCGTTTGATAGGAAACTGAAAAATTTTGATAGGAAAACGGGTTCGTTTGATGGGAAACTGAAAATTTTTGATAGGAAACCGGATTTGTTTGCTCGGATGTGAAAAATTTTTATTAAAACTCGACTGGAAAACAAGGAATACTCGGAGAAATTTTATAAAAAACCTATGATCAACCAAATTTTTGCCCAAGAAACACAAAATTAGACTCTGCATTACGGCAAAACACGATGCAAAAAAGAAAAAATGACTAAAGTAACAATGTCCTTTTCCTTGAATGACCAGGGTCAGTATTGACGCTGGTTTTTTTATTTTATACTTAGAAATATCAAGAGCAGCAAGGCTGTTGCCCAATTGATGCCAATGCCTAACAAAGCCATATAAAGGAGGAAGTTAGATGCTTGAGACGGTTGATTTAAGCAAATCATTTAAAGGAAATAAAGCCGTGCAAAACGTTAATTTATATTTAGATCAGGGTGAATCAGTCGGTTTATTGGGTCCAAACGGAGCAGGGAAGTCAACAACTATTTCAATGATGTCTACATTATTAAAGCCGACCAGCGGTGAGATTAAATTAAATGGGGCCAATACGCTTGGTAAACCAGATGAACTTCGCAAGGTATTAGGCGTTGTTCCACAGGAAATTGCCCTATATCAGGAGCTTTCTGCTTATGAAAATTTACGCTTTTTCGGCTCCATCTATAATTTGAAAGGGCAGAAGCTGGAGAAACGAATTCAGGATGCTCTTGAAATGGTTGGGCTGAAGGATCGCCAAAAAGGAATCGTCAAAACGTTTTCGGGCGGCATGAAGCGCAGAATTAACATTGCGGCGGCACTTCTGCATGAGCCGGAAATTCTCATTCTTGATGAACCAACCGTAGGAATTGACCCTCAATCACGGAACCACATCTTAGAAACAGTCAAAAATCTGAATAAAGAGAAGGGCACTACTATTCTATATACAAGTCATTATATGGAGGAAGTTGAACAGCTCTGTGACCGACTGTACATTATGGATCATGGTGCCGTCATTGCTGCTGGAACAAAACTTGAGTTACTCAGTATTTTATCTTCCGAGGATACAAACAAAGTAGAGTTGAACCATTTAGATGAATCGTTTATTCAAGAAGTAAAGGATATGGAAGGAATCAGCAAAGTCGAAGCCTCCAATCTTCAATTGAAAATTATTGCGAAAAAGGGCAGTAATCTTATTAGCAACCTCGTTCATCTCGCTGAGAAACATCATGTGCAGATCGTTAATTTCCATACAGAAACACCAAGCCTTGAGGATGTCTTTTTACATTTAACCGGGCGCACTTTAAGAGACTAGGAGGGAGGGGCATAATGAGTCATTTTATTAAAAAAGATTTGTTAATTTTCTGGCGTGATCGCAAGGAAACACTTATTGCACTGCTGCTCCCGATTTTACTTATTATCGTGTTGAATTTTGCTCTTTCTGGGGTTATGAGTGACGATGAAGATAATCAATTGGATTTGCACTTGGGGATTGTAAATCAGGACGATCAAGAGGTAGCCATGACGGTTTTACAGGAAAAGCTGGTCAATGAGGCATCTTTTACAGAAGCGAATGCTCTAGCTGTTTCAGAAAGTATGTATGCATTGCAGCCTGTGGATCAATTGTTTGCCTATTTTAATAGTGAAGAAATAAAAGACTTTGTGACTGTTCAGAAACTGGATGAGGATGAAGCCAATCAAAGAGTTGAGGATGGCGAACTGGACGGTATTCTTGTGATACCAGAAGGGTATACAGCAGAAACGCTATATTCTTCGATCACAGGCGAAGCTCCGGCAGCCCAATTGCGTTATAAGCTGGAAAACAATACAAATGAAAATAACATCTTATTTAATGTAATTGATGGGTTTATCGACCAATTGAATTATCAGTTTGCTCTTTCAAAGGTTGAAGGGTCTGAAAACGCCATTGTGCATGCGCCGCAAGGAGGGGTTGAGACAGTTGAGACTCATACACCCTTTACACTTACTGTTGCACAATATTATGCAGTAACCATGGGGGCGCTTTTTGCTTTGTTTTTAGCAGCAACAGTCGCGATCAAAACGGGTGAAGAAATCAGACAGCAGGTTGTAAATCGAATATATATATCGAATGCACATCCAACACAATTTTTAATGGGGAAGATGGTCTCAACCTTTTGTTTAGCTTGGGTTCAGCTATTATTCGTGCTTCTCACCTCCAATTTCCTATTAGATGTGTTTCCTGACCGTTCTGCTTCATTTTGGGCAGGTTTAATGATCATCATTACGTTAATAGCTTTGTCCATTGCCGGCCTATCTGCCGCTTTTACTTCCGTTTCATTAAGAGTGAAAAATATTGATACTGCAAATGGTTTATTTATGTTAGTGGTAATCATACTAGGAGCAATCGGGGGCGGCTTTGTTCCAGTCTATATTTTGCCAAACTGGCTTCAGCAAATAGGGGAATGGACACCAAATGGACTTGCGCTGGTGATTTATACAGATTGGGTGCAAAATGAAACAGTATCTTCTATTTTACTCTCTAGTCTGCTGCTTGTAGGATTCTTTCTGCTTCTTGTTGTAATTGGAGTCCTGCTGTATCCGAAAAGGGGGAATGCGAAATGATGAGATCTGTTATATGGGCGCAATTTGCAAAGGATCGGCGAGTGCCCTTATTCTTAATTTTGTTAATAGCAGGCAGTGTTTTGGCCACTGTCATTTTTACTGGCGGTGCTAACTCCCCCTCTTCCTTTGTTATTTATAGTGAAGAAGCAGATGCTGATCAAATTGAAAAGAAATGGGAGAAGCTGCTGAATACTGACGACTCTCTGGAATTTACGATTGCCGATTCGGCTCAGGTAAAAGAAGATTTGGAAAAAGGGAATATTGATTCTGCTGTAAAGTTAATGGAGAATGACTATAAGATCATCACGAGTGATGAAATAACAGATGTTTCATATATGCAGCAGCATGTTCATTCTGTGTTTCAGAGAGAAGCGGAGATCAGTGCGATTACAGATTTAGAAGGAAATGAACTGACAAGAGATGATGTGGAAAAGTACTTGCAAGCAGGTCCTGTTCAAATGGAAAAGGTCGGGCTTAACAATGAAGAGATGACAGACTATAACATGCGGACACAGTTAATGTTTGCTTTTACTCTCTTAATTGCCACCTTTATTCTTGGCTTTAGAGTGAATAATGTATCACATGATAAGGTATCCGGTGTTTGGGACCGTATGATTCTTGCACCGATCAGCAAGACCAAAATGTATACTGGTTACATCTTATATAGTTTCTTAATATCCATGTTTCAGATTGTTGCCGTACTATTATTGTTTAAATACGTGTTGAAGTATGATCTTGGAAATCAGTTTTGGCTAATCATACTCGCATCTGCTCTGTTTGTATTCAGCATGATCAGCATTGCCATGCTGATTACTGGATTTGTAAAAACACCAGAACAGTTCTATGCGATTTATCCATCCATCATTCCGCTAATTCCTTTGGTTAGTGGATCCTACATGATGCCAGGAACGATTTCTAATCCAGTACTGCTGTTTGTAGCGGATCTTTTTCCAATGGCCCATGCAATGGATGCTATCATGAATGTAATTTTTTATGATGCTGGGTTGGCGGACATAACGATGTCACTGCTAATTATGCTTTTAATCGGGATTGTCGGAATGGGATTAGGGATCAATTTGGTTGAGCGCAGGAGCAGGTGATTTATAGAAAAAAACGGGAGGGCATTATGTGCCATCCCGTTTTCTCTTTAATTCGTTTTAATGGAAGATTGTTTATTTGTTTTTTTATTCGTATAGTATAGCTTGTTTTGATCGATGAAAAGATCAATTGAATGTACTTTATTCATAGGTTTAGCGTGTTTGCCTGCTAGTGTTGCTTTATACAAATATCCGCTGTTTGAATAGTTGCTGAAGTAAATTTTGTTGTGCGTGATGACAAAATAAGGTGCTCGTGCATTGATCAGCTTTGTTTTTCCTGTACCGTCCTTTTTCATGCGGTAAAGCTTGTCCTGATCTTTACTGTTAGAGTAATAGAAATAATTTCCCATCTCTTGCACGGATTGAAGCTCTTGAAAGTAAGCATATTTGGTGCTTGCCGCTGATGGATATTGCTTTTCATTCCAGACATGATCTTTTCTCAATGTCTTAGCGTCTACAAGAAAATATTTATAGCTAACTTGATCAGCCTGATTTGGGACAGGATCATTCCAAGTGGCGTCAACATAATAATAGTGATGATCTACTTTTACCATATTCCAAGCATGTGGACCGCCGTTAGCTGTTCCTGCAATATATTCGTTCTCAATACCAGCGCGATCTAATAGCAGCTGCATCGTTTTAGCGTAGCCTTCACAAACGGCAATTCCATCAACCATTAAACCATACGGTGTATACGAGCTTTCAGGAACTGTTCCATTCTGATAGTTTGTCCAGTCATAAGCTGTATTTAAAACAATATAATCGTGAATCGCTTTTACTTTATCAAAATCTGAATCCTTCGGTTGGATTGTCTCTTTTAATATGGATTTAATCAGCTTTTCTTGTTTGCTGACCATCGTTTTGATTTGGGAAACAGGGTATTTGTAGCTGATTTTAATCTTACCGTTTGAATAAATCAGTGTATTTTTGTGCTGAAAATAAAAGATTTCAGGATGATCTGCTAACACGTCATTGATGACTTCACCAACTTCTTTGTATGAAAAAGATTGAGAAGGAAATGTAGCAGTTGTTTGATAGCTTTTAAAGGAATCCAGCAGATTCTGGTAGGTTTCTTGATAAGCTGAATCCTTCTTTTCGGCTGCAAGAGCAGAGGAGCTGATCATTGTGAGGAACAGAAATGCAAAACATACGGAATACAAGGTCTTTTTGACCATGGTCAATCTCTCCTTTACGATTAGTTTCTAAATAGAAAATAATTACGGTAACCCAGCTGTCATAGCTTGCGCCTTAGACCTGTGGCTTTGCGTCTCAATCTTTCAATTGATTTGCCGTTATGAGTATTATAGTCTATTATTATTAGTAATTAAAGGAGTATTAGGTTAAAAATACTAGTCTAATAGAAGTGTTTATGTAAAACTTTTATGAAATGTTGTGGGTTTATTAAGATTTTATTAAACATTTGTTAAAGAAAAATGAAAAACCTGTTGACGATAGAGGATAAATATACTAGAATAATAAAAGTAGTCAGCAGGATTATTCGACAAAATTCGATAGATTTTGCAGGTTCTAATTTGAGATTGAAAACATACTATTTTATTATATTGCGGTTGTAGTTTAGTGGTAAAACCTCAGCCACGAGCATAGCATCCATGAAACATCTGCGAGTTGCCTCGACGCATTAGCTTCTCGAATGAGCTGGCAGAGAAAGAGGCATGACATTTCGTGAGATTAAAATTATTTTAAAAAGATTCATTATAATGCGGGTGTAGTTTAGTGGTAAAACCTCAGCCACGAGCATAGCATCCTTGAAACATCTGCGAGTTGCCTCGACGCATTAGCTTCTCGAATGAGCTGGCAGAGAAAGAGGCATGACATTTCGTGAGATTAAAATTATTTTAAAAAGATTCATTATAATGCGGGTGTAGTTTAGTGGTAAAACCTCAGCCTTCCAAGCTGATGATGAGGGTTCGATTCCCTTCACCCGCTCCATACATAACCAACGCAGTGTTCCGTTTCTTTAAGAACGAAATGTTGCGTTTTTTCATGTTTTAAAAAGTGTTTTCATTGAATGTGTGAAAAGGGTCCATTTAGGAGATATGTGCTCAGAAGCTAAGGAAATGTGCTGTTTAACGAAAGTTATCCGCCGTCAGAAAATTTTATCCGCCGTTAAAAAAATTTATCCGCCAAAAACCATCTTTTATCCGCCAAACGCAAAAACACACCGCCTATCCCGTCGCTCAGCACAAAAAAACGCCCGCCTGCTCAGCAGCAGACGGAACGCACTCCATAATATTAATCAATTATGCGGACCTCACCAGTACCCCCATGCACTTGAAGGAACATATCCTTCAAAGAAACAGTCATTTCTTCCGCTTCTTCAACTGTAATAGATGGGCGATGAAAGACAATTTGCAGCGCATTGACGGTTTCTTCTGTGACAGCCGTTCTTTCTGAATCCACGAACGGGCTGCCAAATGGACCGGCTTCATCTGCTGCGACAAGTAATCGGTGGACAGAGTTTTCCCGACCGTTTAAACCGATATAGGATTCATTCTCCTCACCAAGTCGAATTTGGACTGGACCAGAAAGCTTGTCTGCATCATAAATTCCGATCGGCACTTGATATTTTAACGAAAAGAAATTATTCAAATCAATCGCACTATGAACAGATTGCAGATAATTTTGCTTTATTACTCGTCTGTAAAGTGCTTCGGCGGAATGCCGATAACGGTTAGGATCCTTTCCGCAAGCTTTAAATATCTGACGCCATTCCTGAATTGCTTCGATCTCGGTGACTTTTTTATCCTCATAATCGAAATAAAGCGACTCCTGAAATAATTGCAAGCGGCCTTTTACCATTTGCGGAGATTTGCCAACTTGAATATCATGGTATGTAATCACGCCGATTTTAAAATGAGGGAATAATGTGCTCAATTCAGGTGAAATGTTAATTTCCAATGTTTCCACCTCCAAAATAGATTAGAAATAGTTTATCATAAGAATAATGATTTTTTCATTAAAAGGTAAGTGAGTTGGTGTACTGCATGAAAGTAGAAGAATTGAAACAAGATATTATACAATACAGCCAGTCAATCGGGATTGATAAAATCGGCTTTACAACAGCCGATACCTTTACTGGTTTAAAAAATATATTAATGAAGCAAATTGAACTGAATTATCAATCCGGCTTTGAAGAGCCTGACCTGGATAAAAGAGTTACGCCTGCATTGCTTTTGGATCAACCCCAATCGATTATTTCAATCGCTCTTGCCTATCCTTCTAAAATGAGGGAGCGGGTTGCTGGGAAAAAAGGGGAAAGAAGGGGTATTTTCTGCCGGGCGTCTTGGGGAGAAGATTATCATCATATCTTACGGAATCGTCTGCAGCAGCTGCAGGACTATATCGCTGAAAAAGTGCCGGATGCCCGATTTAAATTTATGGTGGATACGGGTGAGCTTGTTGATCGAGCGGTTGCTGAAAGAGCGGGAATCGGCTGGACTGGAAAGAATTGTTCCATCATTACACCAGAATTCGGTTCCTATGTATATTTAGGAGAAATCATTACGAACATTCCGTTTGCACCGGATAAGCCGATTGAGGATCGCTGCGGTACGTGCACGAAATGTATGGATGCCTGTCCGACTGGGGCCTTGGTGAACCCCGGTCAGCTTAATGCTCAGCGCTGCATTGCTTTTTTAACACAAACAAAAGGCTTTATGCCGGATGAATTTCGGGAAGAATTGGGCAATCGCATCTATGGCTGTGATACATGCCAAACCGTTTGTCCTGAAAATAAAGGCAAAGATTTTCATTTCCATCCTGAAATGGAGCCTAATTCAGAAGACGTAAAGCCGCTGTTAAAGCCTATTTTAAAAATGAGCAACAAGGAGTTTAAGCAAAGATTTGGGCGCATGTCGGGCTCGTGGCGCGGAAAGAAACCAATTCAGCGTAATGCCATACTTGCTCTTGCCCATTTTAAAGATGAAACAGCTGTTGATGATCTGAGTGACTTGATGTTTACAGATCCCCGTCCAGTTATTCGCGGCACGAGTGCGTGGGCTTTAGGAAAGATTGGCGGAGAAAAGGCGAAGCAGGAATTAGAAAAGGCTCTAACAACCGAGCAGGATCCAGAAGCCTTGGAGGAAATCCAAAAAGGACTTTCTTTTTTATAAAGATTTCTTTGAAAGTGTCTAGCTCCTAAGATCATGGAGCTGCAGGCTTTTAAATATTTTAATTGAGATGAGAGGCATGTCCTCTCATTTTTTTATTGTGAAAATGACTTTTCCTTCATAAGTATAAATAGAAGGGAGAGATGCACAGTGAGAGACCAATTACAGAAACATTTAGAGAATATGGTTGGGTTATATGTATCATCTGAAAGGCTCTCTAATTCAGCGGATTTAAAAGTTGAACGTAAGCTAGGCGGCCTGCAGCGCAGGAATGCTGAAATCGTTAAAGCGAAAGCAACAGGGGCGATTATAAAAAAAGAACAAGGAGAAAATGAAACAGAGCTCGTGCATTATCGTGCTCATTTCCAATACTTAATTAAACAAAAATCCTCCTTATATATAGAAGAAGAGATGGAAGAGCGGGAGGCTGAGTTTTATAAAGGTGTGCTTGTTGATGATAAAGAGATTGAGCCGGATTATGAAATGCCAAGCATGCTAAATGAACTTCAGGAAAGCGGAGAAGCTGATGTAAGGCTGAAATTTCATTATGATCGTTTGAAGGCCGTTCAATATGCTGAAACATGGTGGAATAGCTATAACCCAGCCTATAAAAGCTTTGATGTTGACTGCACAAATTATATTTCTCAATGTCTGCATGCTGGCGGTGCTCCGATGAGAGGCTATCCGAATAGAGGAAAGGGATGGTGGATGCAAAACAATAATTGGAGCTACAGCTGGACGGTAGCGAATGCCATGCGCTGGCATTTGCCTGGTTCAAACGCGGGGCTTCAGGCGAAGGAAGTAGCTGCTCCAGAGCAACTGCTGCTTGGAGATGTCATCTGTTATGACTTCCAAGGGGATGGCCGTTTTGACCACACTACGATTGTGACAGGAAAAGACGCTGATGGAATGCCGCTCGTGAATGCTCACACCACTAACAGCCGAATGCGGTATTGGGCTTATGAGGATTCCACTGCTTATACACCGAACATAAAATATAAATTCTTTTCTATAAACGATCAGAACTAGAAGTTTAAAATTTTTCTTTCAAAGTGATATAATGAATCAGACATATTTTTAGAGGTGAAAGACATGGCACTACATATTGTACTCTATCAGCCAGAAATCCCGGCAAACACCGGCAATATTGCCCGTACTTGTGCAGCGACAGACACAACACTGCATCTGATTCGTCCGCTTGGCTTTTCAACAGACGATAAAATGCTGAAGCGTGCAGGACTTGACTACTGGGAATTTGTAAATATTGTTTATCATGATTCATTAGATGATTTTTATAAACAAAATGAAGGCGGAGAGTTCTTTTATTTAACTAAGTTTGGCACACAGCCACACTCCACATTTGATTATAGTGATCAGGACAAAGATTACTTTTTTATTTTCGGGAAGGAAACAACTGGCCTTCCAAAGGATGTTATCGAAAGCAACAAAGATCGTGCGCTGCGCATTCCGATGAATAATAATGTCCGCTCGCTGAATTTATCCAATACAGCTGCCATCCTCATTTATGAGGCGCTAAGACAACAAGATTATATCCATCTAAAATAGACCTGAGCATTTGTTCAGGTCTTGTTTATATCCTTTTCGAGGAAATCATTATTAAAAAAAGAGAGGAACATGACCCATGAATGAAACAATAAAATTACTTCAAAATCACCGCTCAGTTCGCTTCTTTGAGGACAAGCCATTATCAGAAGAACAAATCAAAGCGATTGTTGTATCTGCACAGGCAGCTTCAACCTCCAGCTTTATTCAAGCGTATTCCATTATCGGAGTGACAGACCAAGACAAGAAAGACCAGCTTGCTGCACTAGCTGGCGGACAGGAATATGTAGCAAAAAATGGTCATTTTTTTGTATTTTGCGCTGATCTGCATCGGCATGAGCTTATTGGGGAGCTTGAAAAGAAGGATGTTTTGCCAACCATCAAAAGCACGGAAAAATTCATGGTTTCACTGATTGACGCAGCTTTAGCAGCACAAAATGCTGCCATTGCAGCAGAGTCCATGGGTCTTGGCATTTGCTACATTGGCGGCATTCGTAATAATTTGGAAGCAGTTTCTGAATTATTAAAAACACCGAAACGCGTTATTCCGTTGTTCGGCATGACGGTAGGCTATCCGCAAAAAGAGAATGAGCAAAAGCCGCGATTGCCTTTTGAACATATTTACCATGAAAACGAATATAACCAAGACACCGATGCCTATAAAAAGCAGCTTTCTTTATACGATGAGATCATCTCTGAATACTATCAGGAACGTACAGATGGAAAGAGATCAGACACGTGGACAGGCCAGATGGCTCAAATGCTCGAAAAACAAACAAGAATGTATATGAAGGAATTTGTGAAGAAGCAGGGGTTTGATTTGAGATAGTTTGTAAACTATTATTTGGTGAATGGAGTTGTGAAAGCAGCTGGAATACACCACTGTAAACCAGTATCTGGTAAAAGGTGTTGCGAAAACAGAGGAAACACCTCACTAAAAACCAGTAAATGGTAAATAGTGTCTCGAAAACAGCCGAAACACCCCACGAAAAGCCAGTAAATGGTAAAAGATGTTGCGAAAACAGAGGAAACACCCCACTAAAAACCAGTAATTGGTAAATAGTGTCTCGAAAACAGCCGAAACACCCCACTAAAAACCAGTAAATGGTAAATGGGGTCTCGAAAACAGAGGAAACACCTCACTAGAAACCAGTAATTGGTAAATGGTGACTCGAAACAGAGGAAACACCCCCACGAAAAACCAGTAAATGGTAAATTGTGTCTCGAAGACAGAGGAAACACCCCACGAAAAGCCAGTAAATGGTAAATAGTGTCTCGAAAACAGCCGAAACACCCCACAAAAAACCAGTAAATGGTAAAAGGTGTCTCGAAAACAGCCGAAACACCCCACTGAAAACCAGTAAATGGTAAAAGGTGTCTCGAAAACAGCCGAAACAACCCACGAAAAACCAGTAAATGGTAAAAGGTGTCTCGAAAACAGCCGAAACACCCCAATGAAATCCAGTAAATGGTAAATGGTGTCTCGAAAACAGAGAAAACACCCCATTAAAAACCAGTAATTGGTAAACGGTGTGCCGAAACCGCTACGATCGCTCTAGTGTAATCCAAAAGTAAATGAGTACTGGAACCCAATAACCTTACTCTCAAAAAATAAAAAACTGCTGGCACAAACGCCAGCAGTTTTTTACTTTTTATTAATGCCTGGTTTATCGTCGTATCCTGCTGTGAAAATAGCAACAAGGAAAGCAGCCATGACACCAAGAATAATAATTGTACCCATGTTATGTATCCTCCTTTTTATGAAACATTCCACAAGCATATGAGTTTATTATATCCTATTGCAGGAAAACTGTGAATGTCATGTGTGAAAATTTTGTAAGTGTTTACTTTTCTTTGAGAATAAAGCTCTATTTCCCTCTGTTCCAAAGGGTTAAACAGCTATTATTGTTTGAATATTGTAAAAATTACCTGCTAAAACAATCCCTTGTTCGCGCATGTTCGATAAACAGGGCGCATACAGTATATTAATCGTCTCTGATAATGTGACAGGGGGAGGTCCATATGGATATTCTAAAAAAAATTGAGATGTATCGCCACGAAGAGGAAAAGCTGAAATGGGAAGGGACTTTCGGTGAATATTTAGAAATTATAAAAGAAAAGCCATGGGTTGCCCAGTCCGCACATTCACGTGTTTATAATATGATTAAAGACGCGGGAATTGACGATGTTAAAGGGCAGAAAAAATATCAGTTTTTCAGTGATCAATTGTTTGGTCTTGAGGAATCACTGGAAAGACTTGTAGAGGAATATTTCCATCCTGCTGCAAAAAGGCTGGATGTACGCAAACGGATTCTTTTACTGATGGGACCTGTAAGCGGAGGTAAATCTACTTTAGTGACTATGTTAAAAAGAGGGCTGGAAGCCTATTCCCACTCAGAGCGGGGAGCGGTCTATGCCATTAAAGGCTGCCCAATGCACGAAGATCCGCTCCATTTAATTCCGCATCATTTACGCAAGGATTTCCTGGACGAATATGGCATTCGGATTGAAGGGAATTTATCACCTCTTAATATGATGAGACTGGAAGAGGAATATGGCGGCAAGATAGAAGATGTAATGGTTGAAAGGGTCATTTTCTCAGAAGATCGGCGCGTTGGGATCGGAACATTCAGCCCATCAGATCCTAAATCACAGGATATCGCTGATTTAACAGGGAGCATCGATTTTTCAACGATTGCCGAATATGGTTCAGAGTCCGATCCGCGTGCTTATCGTTTTGATGGAGAACTGAACAAAGCAAACCGCGGTATGATGGAGTTTCAGGAAATGCTCAAATGCGACGAGAAATTCCTATGGCACCTACTATCTTTAACACAAGAAGGAAACTTCAAGGCAGGACGATTCGCCCTCATTTCTGCGGATGAATTAATTGTTGCCCATACGAATGAAACAGAGTATCGCTCATTCATCTCTAATAAAAAGAATGAGGCGCTTCATTCCAGAATCATCGTCATGCCGATTCCATATAACCTAAAAGTAACGGAAGAAGAAAAAATATATGAAAAAATGATTCGCGAAAGTGATGTATCTGAAGTGCATATTGCTCCGCATACATTAAAGGTTGCAGCCATGTTCACGATTTTAACGAGACTCAAAGACCCGAAAAAAGGGGATATTGATTTAGTTAAGAAGATGCGCCTATATGATGGTGAAAATGTAGAAGGCTATGCGCTTGCAGATGTAGAAGAATTGAAAAAAGAGCATAGTGATGAAGGAATGAGCGGCATTGATCCGCGTTATGTGATCAATCGAATCTCATCGACCATCATCCGAAAGAATATTACGTCTATCAACGCACTGGATGTCCTGCGTTCTTTAAAAGAAGGGCTTGATCAGCACCCTTCAATTACAGCGGAACAAAAGGAAAGGTATTTAAACTTTATCTCTCTGGCCAGGAAAGAATATGATGACATTGCGAAAAAAGAAGTGCAAAAAGCATTTGTGTATTCATACGAAGAGTCTGCAAAAACATTGATGGAAAACTATCTTGATAATGTTGAAGCATACTGCAATAAAGTAAAACTTCGTGATCCGCTGACTGGTGAAGAAATTAATCCAGATGAAAAACTAATGCGGTCGATTGAAGAGCAAATTGGTATTTCGGAAAATGCGAAAAAGGCATTCCGTGAAGAGATTCTTATCCGAATTTCGGCTTATGCCCGCAAAGGTAAAAGGTTTGATTATAATTCACATGATCGACTTCGTGAAGCGATCCAGAAAAAGCTCTTCGCTGACCTTAAAGATGTCGTGAAAATCACCACTTCCTCAAAAACGCCAGATGAACAGCAGCTGAAAAAAGTAAATGAAGTAGTAGCACGCCTTATCGATGAACATGGCTATAATTCATCATCTGCAAATGAACTTCTCAAGTATGTGGGAAGCTTATTAAATCGATAAAAAGCTTATGTTTGAGGCTGTCCGGCTCAAGGGTAAAGAATACTTGAGGTGATAGCATGAAAAAGTATGAGCTTGATAAAAACTTTAAACCGCGCAATAGTTCAATGGCTGAGAATGTGGAAGAAATGAAGAACCTCGGAAACCAAATGGAGAATCTACGCACTAACAAGGAATTAAAGGAAGATCAAAAAGTGCCTGACCCCGTCCAATATAAAGAAGCAGATAAAAACCTTCGCCGTTCGTAAGCGAAGGTTTTATTTTCCCTAAAATAATATTTAGGCTTGTCCAAAATAGATTTTCATGTACTATTGTCGAAATAATTTGTAAATTATTTTGTCTCATTGCATATGATGAAGTAATACACCATTTTTAATATGGTCAAGAAATGTTAAGATAGCTGTTATTACTGCCTTCTATGGTGAAATATCTTATTTGACACTCGGAATATAGTATGTAAGCAGCATATTAAATGTGCATGAAAAGTGAAGAAATTTTTAAGCAATTGTACAGCAGGTTTACGAAGTGTTTGCTCCATTTTTTCGCCAGTTTAAAAAGGAGGGATTTAATGTGAACGAGGCCAATAACCATCAGTTTGTGATTTCCCAGGAAGATTGGACCCTCCATCGCAAAGGTCATGATGATCAGCAGCGTCATCAGGATAGAGTACAGGATGCGATTCGCAATAATTTACCTGACCTGATCACCGAAGAAAATATCGTCATGTCGAATGGAAGGGAAGTTGTCAAAATCCCGATAAGATCATTGGATGAATACAAAATTCGCTATAACTATGACAAGAATAAGCATGTTGGTCAAGGTGACGGTGAAAGCAAAATTGGTGATGTGGTTGCCCGTGATGGTTCTCAAAGACAAAAAGGTCCAGGCAAAGGTCAGGGTGCAGGAGACCAGGCGGGAGAGGATTACTTTGAGGCTGAAGTTTCCATGATGGAAATTGAAGAGGCACTCTTTCAGCACTTAGAGCTGCCTAACTTGAAGAAAAAAGAAAACCAAGAGCAGCTCGTTGAAAATATTGAATTTAATGACATCCGCAAAACGGGGTTAATGGGCAATATTGATAAAAAACGCACCATGATGACGGCGTTTAAACGAAATGCGATGGCAGGCAAAGCTTCTTTCCACCCGATTTATCAGGAGGATTTGAAATTTAAGACTTGGAACGAGGTTGTTAAACCAGAATCAAAAGCCGTTGTGCTTGCGATGATGGATACGAGCGGATCCATGGGCATTTGGGAGAAATATATGGCAAGAAGCTTCTTCTTCTGGATGACCCGTTTCCTGCGCACCAAATATGAAACAGTAGAAATCGAATTTATCGCCCACCATACAGAGGCAAAAGTGGTCTCTGAAGAAGACTTTTTCTCTAAAGGGGAAAGCGGAGGTACAATCTGTTCTTCCGTTTACCGAAAAGCACTCGAACTCATTGATGCAAAATATAACCCAGCTCAATTCAACATCTATCCATTTCACTTCTCAGATGGCGATAATCTTACCTCAGACAATGCCCGCTGCGTCAAACTCGTCGAAGAACTTATTAAAAAATCCAATATGTTCGGATATGGGGAAGTTAACCAATATAACCGCCATTCCACTCTTATGTCCGCCTATAAAAATATTAAAAACGAACATTTCCGCCATTATATTTTAAAGCAAAAAGCGGATGTATTTCATGCAATGAAAGCCTTTTTCAGCAATAATGAAGAGAATAAGAAGTATGCTTAAATAGAGTTTTATCTAAAGCAAATCCCATATTACTAAACCCGGCAGATCAGTCTGTCCGGGTTTTATTATTGTTCACCTTACTTTTTACCTTGTCATGCAATACCTCTCTTAAAATGGGGTACAGGTTATAAAGTAAACAATTTTTACAGTGAAGGATGTAAAACCGTCCAACTGACAAATTCTATTATTAATTGTTATAAGGGTGATACGATGTTTTTTAATGATTGGGAAACGGTAGGCAGGACGATTTTAATTGGGGTTTTTGCATATGCTGGACTGGTTCTGTTCCTAAGAGTTTCAGGAAAACGGACACTTTCAAAAATGGATGCTTTTGACTTGGTCGTTACCGTTGCACTTGGATCGACGCTGGCAACAATCCTGCTAAATAAGGATGTGTCCCTTGCAGAGGGACTCTCGGCATTCTTTATCTTGATTGTATTGCAATATTTTCTTGCTTTCTTTTCGGTAAGATCTGGGATAGTAAGAAGCTTGATTAAGTCAGAACCAGCATTTTTATATCGAGATGATCATTATCTTCATGATGTGATGAAAAGGAAAAGGGTGCTAAAGGTAGAAATCCTCCAGGCTGCAAGGTCCAATGGCATATCTTCGATGGGGCAGGTAGAAGCGGTAGTGATAGAAGCAGATGGAAGTATTTCTGTTATTCAAAAAACAGATAAAGCTGGAGAGTCTACGCTTGCAAATGTGAAATAGTCGAAAATTAACCCACTTAAATTCATAAATACAGCCTTCTTATATGAAATAAGAAGGCTGTCAGACTGTAGACAAACTCGATGAAAATCGAGTTTGCCTACAGTCTTTTTTGTTTTAGAATAAAAGGAGAATAAGGTTAGAGGTGATGAAGATGCTTTCCAAACATAATTCAATTCAACGTGATCAGCTTGAAATGGTTGCGTTAGATCAACTGGTACCTGAAAACCATTTAGTACGAAAAATGGAGGCTGCAATTGACTTCTCCTTCATTTATGATTTAGTAAAAGATACATATTCAGAAGTAGGTCGTCCAAGCATTGACCCGGTAATTTTAATAAAGCTTACTTTTATTCAATATACCTTCGGTATTCGGTCCATGCGCCAAACCATTGAGGAACTAAAAACAAACATGGCTTATCGCTGGTTTTTAGGATATGGATTTTATGATAAAGTTCCTCACTTCTCTACCTTCGGTAAAAACTATGAGCGTCGTTTTAAAGATACTGATCTATTTGAACAGATCTTCTATCGAATCTTAAAAACGGCCACGGAAAAGAAATTAATTAGCGCTGAACATGTTTTTATTGACTCGACACACGTAAAAGCAAGCGCGAATAAACATAAATTTGCGAAGAAAGTTGTGCGGAAGGAAACACGCGCATATCAAGAACAGCTTCAGACAGAAATCAACGATGACCGTGAAGATCATGGGAAGAAGCCATTTCCACCTGATAAATTTGAAAAAGAGGAAACAAAAGAGATCAAAGAAAGTACCACAGACCCAGAAAGTGGCTACTACGTCAAAGACGAACGCACTAAACAGTTTGCTTATTCGTTTCATGCCGCCTCTGATCGCAACGGATTTATCTTAGGAAATATAGTTACACCAGGAAACATTCATGATAGTGGAATCCTTGAGCCTTTAGTTGAACGAGTGATTGATAGAGTTGGAAAACCTGAAGCCGTTGCCGCAGACGCAGCTTATAAAACACCTGCCATCACGAAGTACTTAATTGAACATGAAATAACACCTGCACTCCCTTATACACGACCACGTACAAAGGATGGATTCTTCCGAAAGCACGAATATGTTTATGATGAACATTTTGATTGTTATATTTGCCCAGCGGGCAAAATTTTGAACTATTCAACTACCACCAAGGAAGGCTACCGTGAATACAAATCATTGAAACAGACTTGTGCCACTTGTTCATTATTGCACCAATGTACACAGAGTAAGAATCACCAAAAAGTGGTGACCCGGCATATTTGGCAGGAATATGTGGAGGAAGCGGAACATCTTCGCCATCACAAAGATGTAAAACCAATATACGCAAAGCGAAAGGAAACGATTGAACGTGTTTTCGCTGATGCAAAAGAAAAGCATGGAATGCGTTGGACAACGTTAAGGGGACTTAAAAAATTGTCGATGCAAGCGATGCTTACTTTCGCGTCCATGAATTTAAAGAAAATAGCCAACTGGACGTGGCAGGACCCAAAAACAGTATAAATCTGAGGATAGGATAGCTGCATTCTGTCCTCTAAAGGAATAAAAATAGAAAAAAAACTTCAAAAGGGGTTCGGAATGAGACCATTCCGAACCCCTTTTGTCTACAATCTGACAGCCTTCTTATATGAAATAAGAAGGCTGTTTATAGTTGTTTTATGATTGGAAGCTCTAAAGATGACATACGGTAATGAACTTAAGTCCGATCATAGGCTTTCGGGGGTGATTCCATCCAGCCGTGATCAATGAGAATGTTTGCCCCATCATCAACAAACAATCCAACATTCATGAGGTTTCGCCCATACATTAAAGCGATATCCCTTCGTCCATTTACTGCTATAGAGTTCGCAAATGATCTTATTTTAATAGAAAACATATCTACCTTATGAAAGAGCATAATTTTATCTGAAAAAGGCGGGTATGTGGATGTTGTAACTAAATGATCAAGATGAGATGGTGTCTGCAGATTTTCAACATGCAGTTTCTCCATGAATTGCTTCACTGATTTTTCGGTCATGTCTAACCCGCGTTTAAACAAAGCTTTAATCTTTTCATCTCTAACCACCTGGTAAAACCCTAATAATAATGTTTTGCTTGTTGTGTTATTTTCAATATTGTCATAAAGGTGAGAGATTTCTAAAGCATGAAGAGGTCGTATGTCTCCGATAAAACCTGCCAAGTAATTTTGTTTATGAATAAAATCGTTGCTTTCTGGAATAGGAATAATAGGCGGTTTTGCTATTAATTTTTTTTCAGCTAAGACGGTATTAATTTGATCTAATAACGCCACGGCACAATTGTTGCAATAAGTAAAAAACTGATTGATATCTTTCCTCATAATTAAAGGAATCGCAACGGCATAAATGCTCATTCCCGCCTTGGAAGCATATTTCAGGTAGTGAACATAAAATGTATCATCATAAAGCCTCGGAGCACCATAGTTAACGTCATCTTCTGTAAATCCTTTCGGGATCGGGAAATGACTTTTCTTAAAAAAATATTCGATCCGCTCCATGAAATCCTTCGTCAAAGCAATTCCATTTTCCAGCAGAATTTTAATATCTTCATCGTCACAATGGTGAAGAAAATAAGTGAGGATTTGCTGAGACATGCTGTTGCCTGTATAAGTAGCCCAAAGCTTACCCATTTCAACCGCTGTTAAAGGTGCATTTTCACTTAATGAGTCTGAACTTAAATGAATAGGCTTTAAAATATCCATTGGATTTAAATCCATAATAAATCCCCTTTTGTAGATTTTTTGTTAGGATTACCGATGGATTATTATTTATTCCTGTAGCTTCCTTTACCTTTAAAAATTTTATATACTTTCCTGTATTTGCAAACCTTAGTGCCATTATTCTTATATGTAGCAAGCACGTGTCCCTTCGAAAATTCTATATCCTTATACCCTCAGCTTCCAAGCTGGTATCAACGAATTGAATTTAAAAAAGTAGCTCATAATGACATGAATAACTGTATATAATGCCAAAGTTGTCATGTAGGTAATGAGCCAGATATGAAAGGGTTCTTTCAGAAATAAGTAGAGCAGGGTCATGCCAACTGGAAATGGAACGAGAACAATTAACCAAATCGGTGCTCCAAGCTTTTCAGTTATGGAACCTAAGGATACGACGGAAGCGCCAATAATAATAGCCGCTAATATCGTGATGCTATTTTTCAAAAGGATGCTTCCAATAAAATAAGATGAAGCAGTAAGAAAAATGGCTAGAAGAAAGTTAAAGAAATAAGTCATATAATCACCTCGAAAATAATGATATGTAAATTTTACCATAAAAATCAAGGTGGAATTGTATCGGTACTGTAAATTTACGATAAAAAAGAGTCCTCTCAGACTCTTCATTTTCTATTCTTTTCAGTTAAATAACTACGGTTTTCCGACAAAGTAAGTGATATGCTGAAAACGAATATGATAATTCAAATGGTCAATGGTCAGTTGAATATGATCAATAGCCACCCCGGTTAATATGCCTTCTAGTTTTTCATTAATTGTCACCACTTTAATTTTTCTTCCGATATTCATAAGCAGGTGATCTAAAAATACAGGCTCTGTACTCATGGTTGAGTTTGGTGATAATTGATTCATTATAACTGGAAGGTTGTTTGAATATTTATATTGTCCGGGCGGTACGCTTTCGGTTTGGTTTCGATATAAATAAGGATACAAGCCATATTCCCCCTTTTTTATTACTTTATGTAAAGAGGAGTATAAACCGTGCCTGTCACAACTTTAAACTAAGCTTATTTAATTACTTTATCTAATGCTGGCAGAAGTTCGTTAAAAAAGGGCTTGACGACAAAGTCTTTTGCTCCATTTTGAAGAGCTTCAATGATTATTTTTGATTGGCCCATCGCTGAGCAAATGATTACATTTGCGCGGGAATCAATCCGCCTAATTTCTTTTAAAGCAGTCATTCCGTTAATTCCATCCATTGTTAAGTCAAGCAAGACAATATCAGGTGACATTCTTTTAAATAACTTAATGGCTTCTTTTCCATTTGCAGCTTCTCCAATGACAGTATAACGGTCACTTGAAATTGCTTTTTTAAGCAGCTGGCGCATAAACATTGAGTCATCAGCAATTAATACTTTATAATGCATCATTTCTTTTTACTCCTTTTTTACAAGATCAGTCATCTTGGTAACCCGGCTGCCTTAGCAAATCTGTGCCTTAGGTCCGTGGCTTTGCGTCTTTTACTTTCGTAAAATTTGCCGTTATAGGTATTTTAGCACGTGTTTTCCATTTCGACAATTTGCGACTTTTTTCTTATTACGAATATTTGAAAAGATTTGCCTTCAGTTAAAATAAAAAAAGCCGTCTATCGACAGCCTTTAAAAATCAGCAAAGAGCATGAGTTACTTCAATGGTATTATTCTTAGGAGAGTTTACTTTATCCGAAACGACAAAAGCATCCATGTGGTTATCCTCAAAGGGGACAAGGAGTTTGTTTAGTTCAGTGGCATTCCTATTGTTTGGGTTTAGCCATGTTTTTTCATCCTCTGGATTAAGGATCACAGGCATGCGTTCATGAATCTCTCTCATAAACGGGTTGGAGGCTGTTGTAATAATTGTGCAGGAATAAACGGGTGCTCCTTCAGGAGAAATCCAGCGTTCCCAGAGCCCGCACATGCCAAACAGGTTATCTGATTTTAACTTTATTCTCATCGGAACTTTTGTTGTACTTGTTTTTTTCCATTCATAAAAGGAATCGGCAATAATGAGGCAGCGGCGCTTTTCGTAAGCAGCTCGAAAGCTTTGTTTCTCTGTCAGGGTTTCTGCGCGGGCGTTCGTCATTTTATAGCCGATTTTCACATCTTTTGCCCAGGGAGGAATAAGTCCCCATTTTAAATAGCCCAGACGATTTTTTTCTCCGTCGTTAATGACAGCCAGCACTTCATGAGATGGCGCAATATTATAGCTGCGTATGTATTGTGCTTCATCAATGGCCGCTTCGATATCAAAGCGATCAATTATTTCCTCATAATCAGAAAATAAGGTGAATCTTCCGCACATATCTATTTCCACACTCCTTATCGTTGAATAGGATAGTTACATTTGTTTACGGAGGGAAGAAGACATTGTTTCATAATTTTTAAGGGATGTTTTTTATTTTGGATAATAAATCAAAGGTTCCGTAAGATCTTCATATCCACTTCTTTTATAAAATTCGATGGCTTCATCACTTGGCCAAACAAGCACAAATTCATATTTGTTTTCCTTGGTCCAATCATGGATAGCATGTAAGAGTTTGCTGCCAATTCCCTTTTGCCGATATTCTGGAAGTGTATATACATTTGTCATATAGGCGAAAGGGTACGTGATTCTCCCTGGACGGGGAACCTTGTGGATGCATTCAATATAAATATGAGAAAGAATTTTCCCCTGCTCCTCTGCAATCCAAATAAACCACTGCTGATTGAGGAGTGCTCTTTCTAAAAAGGAGCGGCATTCAGTCTCAAATTCCTGAAAGGATGAGCTTTTTTTGCTTTCATCATGTTCAATAGTGAAGTCCCATCTCATTTGAATTAACTGTTGGATATCATCTGCATCAGCTAGTCTGATTCTCATTGTATTCTCCTTTCTTGTTGAAAAAATTATTCTACAAGCTGAGATGAATATCCTTTAAAAAAACAGCCAAGGTTATTAACCCTGGCTGTTTAGTTCATATGGCTGTATGATTTTTGGCTGGATACTGCTTTTATTGCCGATCATAATTCCGGCTAAGATGATTAATACACCCGTCCATTGCAGGAAGCCGACATGTTCTGATAAGACCGCTGCTGATAATACCACTGCAACGGGCAGTTCGGATGCCGTTAAAATCGTTCCCAGACCTGGTCCTACATGCGGCATGCCAATAGAAAATAGCAGCGGCGGCAGTACGACCCCAAATATACCTAGTAAAAGTCCATATGGAGCTAAACTAAACAAAACGGGTGGATCGAATATAAAGAGCGGCGGAAATAAAATAAATACCGTAATCATGCTGCCTGTTGCCAATAAGGCACTTTTCTGAATGGCAGGCAACTCCTTGCCAACAACTCCGCTAAGAAAGATGAATAATGAGAATGTCACGGCAGATAACAGTCCCCACATAGCACCTTCTCCTGAAATGGACTGAATGTTCCCTGAGATTAGTCCAGCAGCTAAAAGCGATCCTGCAAGCAAAATAATGATAGATATAACTTTTAATTTTGAAGGTTTTCGTTTATAAACGATCCATTCAATTAATGTGCCAATCCATATAAATTGGAATAAGAAAATAATCGCGAGTGAAGCGTTAACTGTCTGCAGACATTGATAGTAAAAAACGCCTGTTAATCCGGTCGGAATGCCAGCACCCAGTATTTTACCTGCTTGAAGCATGGTAATTTTTATTTTTTTTGCAAATAATGCGATAGACCAGATAATGACAGTGCCAAAGAATACTTGGCTCCCAGACACCTGCGGCATCGTAAAGCCTGCTGCATAGGCAAGCTTAACAAATGTAGACAGAATGCCGAAGCTGCAGCCTCCCAGGAAAACGAGTAAAGCATAATGCCAGCTTTTCATATAAATCTCCTTCTTTCCAGTAAAATAAAAAAGCCACACAATTGCCTGTTAGACAATTGTGTGGCGAAAAGTAGAGTATCCTCTAGAAAAATCCACAAACAAATAATTTTAGTATGAAATTACCGTTAAGTATCATAGCGCAATTTAAACATTAATTCAAGTGGTTATGAACTTTTTTTATATTACAGAAAGTGAAAAAGAGGAAAACAGAAGAAAGGCTCAAAGTAGACGTTCATTTTAGTAAATGCAGCTAAAACTCTGTCTGTGTCCTTTCTATGACTAGCCAATCGGCAAATTTTCTTAATTATCAGGGCTATCAAGTGCCATTTCAATAATGGAAATGATAAGTGCGAGAACCATTCCTGTTACAGCAGCAATTTCAATAGAGTCCATTAGTAAATTGATAACAGATATGATTGCCCAGTTGATCAGAAAGGAAAAAAGAAGTATGCCGGCACTAAATGAAAATTTCCCCGTTATTCCTGCTGCTTTCATTAAAATATTAAAAGCCTTTAGAACGATATCACCAATAATGCCAAGCAGAAAATAAAAGAGAACGAAAAGGAATAGGGAAAAAAGGGATTCATAATGAATACCCAGGATATTAAACAGCCCTAATATACCAAAATAATAACCAGCGACCACAAAACCAATGGCACCAAGCAATAATAAGCTCATTGTAACGATTATAAAAAACTTCGTAGATTTTGATTCTTCTTTAAAAGGGCGGTTTGGCTCTGACATCGAAACATCCTTTTTGTTAAGATCATATTTTTAAATAATATACGGAAAAAGGTGTCAATTGGTTTCATTAGACTGTAATACTTTGTACGACTAGCGGTTATTTTTTATACCAGGAATCATCTATCCAAATAAAAACCATTCAACCCGACGATTGAATGGTCAAAAACTTCTTATGCTTTTACGTCGATTGTGCCGCCGAGATTTGGATGCGGGGCTTCAATCATTTTCAGCAGCTGGGCACTGTTGCCCTCAGCTGTGTCTAATGCCTTTTTGGTTAAGAGAATGCCTGCTGACTGGGATGCGGATGATTGACTTAAGGCCATAGATAATGCTGCGATATCCAAAATTTTCACCCCTTTCTCTTGTATCGGAAAGGGAGAAGAAAAATGAAGGAAAAAATGCAAAAAAAAAGCACAGAGCCCAAGTGACTCTGTGAATAGGAATAAGATCAATGGCTTACCAACCAAATCTTATACGTAAACTATACTTGAAAAAGCGACAAATTTCTACTGGTAATTGTCGGTATTTGTCGTATTGTGTCGAAATGTGAAATAGTATTGATAAATCTAACTCCACTTATTTTTTATTTACCCAGAATCAGATGTTTTTATTACAGGAAATTACTGCTATATAATAAAGGCAATGAAGAGGTTTTAAACAGAAGGAGGAGTCATAATTGGAACAGCGTGTAGCAGATTTAGGCAAGGGAGTTTATATAATAGACTTAAATGACTTAAACCAGTGGGGTAGAACAGGAGCATACGTGTTAACTGGAGGGGACATCACAATTATTGAAACAAGTGCAAGTCCTTCTATCCCATTTTTAAAGCAGGGGTTAAACGAATTAGGGATTGGTTTAGAAGATGTGAAAAATATCATTGTAACACATATTCATTTGGATCACGCCGGAGGTACGGGTCTCTTTTTGCAGAACTGCCCAAATGCCACAGTATATGTGCATCCGCGCGGCAAGCGCCATTTAGCTGACCCCGAACGCTTAATTAAGGGAGCTAAGGCAGTCTATGGTGATGACTTTGATCGTCTTTTCGATCCAATTGTACCAATTGATGAACAAAGGCTGATCAGTAAAAACGATGGAGAAACTTTGGATATTGGCAATGGCAGAACGCTTACGTTCTACGATACACCAGGACATGCAAAGCATCATTTTTCCATTCACGATTCTCTCAGTAATGGTATTTTTACTGGAGATACAATTGGTGTATGTTACCCGCAGCTTTTGAAAAAAGGATTGGAGCTATATTTGCCATCAACATCGCCAAGCCAATTTAATGAGGAAGATATGCTGCGTTCTGCTGAGCGCTTTCAGGCGCTTAAACCAGAACGGATTTATTTTGGTCATTATAGTATGACGGAAAATCCGCAAAATGTGTTCCAGCAAATAGCTTATTGGCTGCCGCAGTTTATGGAATTAGGGAAAAGGGTAATGACGGAAAATCCTGAAATAGATTTCCCGGGAAAAACAAATCTTCTGTCTGAAAAAATGCTGGAGCTTGTTACGGATGAAATCGCACAAAAAGAGGTTTCAATACAGTCTGAGGTTCTGCGTTTATTAAAATTAGATATGGATGTAAGCGCAATGGGAATCATTGAACGATTGAGTAAGGCACAATAGTTGCTAACTGCGAACAGATGAATGGCTACTGTGATGAAAGTATGACTATACTTAATGAATATCCAATTATGCAGGTACTCCAATCGCGGAGGTGAGATTATGGAAATGAATGATATACTAAATCATTTGCGAGAAAGAACGCCTGTTATTCTTGGCAGTGAGAAATTCTATAAATATTCCGTTCTGCTGCCACTAGTGAAAAAAGAGGATGGTTTGCATATTTTATTTGAGGTGCGCTCATTAAAAATGAGAAGGCAGCCTGGGGAAATTTGTTTTCCGGGCGGTAGAGCTGATTCTGCTGATCGAGATGAGGCTTACACAGCCATACGTGAAACATCTGAAGAGCTGGGGATCGAGGAAAGCTCGATCACTAATATTTTTCCGCTGGATTATATGATTTCTCCTTTTGGTACCATTATTTATCCTTATGCTGGTTTTATTGATCTTACTTCAACTGTCTTAAGTCCTAACCATCTTGAGGTGGAAGAGGTCTTTACAGTGCCCCTGCAAAAACTGCAGGAGCTAAAGCCGAAGGTATATAAAGTGAATTTCCGGGTGGAGCCTGAAGCCAGCTTTCCGTTCTCTTCCATAGCAGGCGGAGAGAATTATGACTGGCAAACACGGGCCATGGATGAGTATTTTTATTATTGGGACGATAAAGTGATTTGGGGATTAACGGCGAGAATTCTGCACCATTTCCTGGAGATCATTTAAAAGAGCCAGTAAAAAGGGGGGGAGTGATATGCTTCCCCTAGTTTTGAGTTGGAGCGTAAATAATGAGGCAGCTTCTCTTCATAAATAAACGGAGAAATTCCGGTTAAACGCAGAATGGAGCTCATCTTGGGGTAAATAAGCGGAGATTTTCCGGTTATGCTTAGAAAAAACCGTTATTTTCATATAATTTTGGGGAATAGTCGGAATTTCTCCTTCTATTTTTGCTGTTTTCAGTGCTTTTTCTCAAATAAGGGAAATTTCTCCGCTTATATTCATCAAAAGCTAACCAAACAACAGCAGCCATGAAAAAAAGGCTTAGTCAAGTCTCTAAGCCTTTTGATAATGCAATTTTGTAACCTCATGAGACTGTCTATGCTGTACCGTTCAGCACCTCACAAGTAAATCTGTTAGTCTTATTGAGATGGTGTCTTTGTCTGCTGTGTTTGAAGAATTGTACCGTTTAATAAATCCTTCATTTGTACGGTTACAATTTTAGCGCCGATTTGGACGTGGACCATGTTATCAAAAACAGCAGTCACTAACCCATTTAATGATACATTTGTTCCAATGTTTACATTTTTCTTTTCGGATTTATTTAATTTGCTGTTTGTCATCATCGCACCATCCATTCTATGAGTTTATAAAGTAAGGGTAAAATAAATAACAGCAATATTCTTATACAAGAAATATTTCCTGTTTATAGTAAAATAAACTTATATTTTAAAAAAGTCCAGCTAACTGCCTGTTTTTTTTATCGACAATTTTTTGACAAACCAGTATGAAATAAAGATCCTTAAAACACTATATGTAGAAGCGTTATACAATTTGCTGAAAGATGTTTGAAAATGAAAGCTGAGGGGGAGATTTTAAATGAGTAAAGTAATTGGCTTTATAGGATGCGGCAAAATGGCACAGGCCATAATAGGTGGAATTCTGTCAGCTGACGGTGCTGATCACAAACAAATCCTATTTAGTGCAAAATCACATAAGACAAAAGAGCATGTACAAGAGACTTATAGGATTATGGCGAAGGAGAACAAAGAAGTTGCTGCACAGTCAGACATTCTATTTCTTGCCATCAAGCCGGATTTGCATGGAAGTATTATTGAAGAAGTGAAGGATGTCATTCGACCTGAAACCATCATTGTGACAATGGCTGCAGGAATTACATTGCCTTATGTACAAGAAGCATTTGGATTTAATGTAAAGGCAATACGTACTATGCCAAACACACCATCCATGGTTGGAGAAGGAATGACAGCAATGACACGCAATGAATATGTAAATGATGATGAAGCGGAAGAAGTGAAAAAGCTGCTTTCTTCATTTGGCAAGGTGGAAGAAATAGAAGAAAACCTAATGGACACTGTACCTGCAATCAGCGGTTCTTCTCCAGCTTATGTTTATATGTTCATTGAAGCACTTGCTGATGGCGGTGTAAGAGGCGGTTTGCCTAGAGACCAGTCTTATAAAATGGCAGCACAGGCTGTTCTCGGTGCAGCAAAAATGGTATTGGAAACAGGAATGCATCCGGGCCAGTTAAAAGATCAGGTTTGTACACCAGGAGGAGCAACGATCGAAGCAGTAGCAGAGCTTGAGCAGAATCAATTCAAAGGGGCTGTGCTATCTGCTATGGAAGCATGTATGAATAAGACAAAAGGAATGTCAGAATAAAAGGAGAATGTATTTGCATTTCAGCTAATACAATACAGTAAAGTTGGGTTTATAGCGAATTTGTCCAGTTTTTTTGGCTGACTGATTTGCTCATTCTTATAATTCCGACTTGACTGATCAGATTACATGTTTTATAGTTAATCAGTATTTGAGGTACATATTAATAGGAGGTGTGAAGATGGAGACAGGTTTATTAATTTTGAATATTGCTATTATGCTATTGCTTATTTTCGCTTTATTTTACATGCAAAAGAAACATGTTTCTTTCTCAAAGAGAGTTTTTACCGCTTTAGGTTTAGGAATTCTGTTTGGTTTTATTTTGCAATTCGCCTATGGAGCAGGTTCAGATATTATTGCTCAAAGTGCAGACTGGTTTAATATTGTCGGGAATGGTTATGTAAATTTCCTGCAGATGATTGTTATGCCGCTTGTATTTATCTCCATTTTGGCTGCTTTTACTAAATTAAAACTGACCAATAACATAGGGAAAATCAGTGTGCTGATCCTAGGATTGCTTGTTGGAACGACAGCAGTTGCTGCAGCAGTTGGCATTGGATCTGCTTTTGGATTCGGACTTGAAGCTGGTCAAATTACAGCAGGTGATGCTGAGACAGCACGCGGAACGATGCTGGAAGAACGTTCAGTGGAAATGGAAGGAAATACTCTGCCGCAGCAGATTCTAGAATTGCTTCCGGCTAACCCGTTTTCTGATTTAACTGGAGCAAGATCCACTTCAACAATTGGTGTTGTTATCTTTGCAGCCTTTTTAGGAATTGCTTATTTAGGAGTTAGAAGAAAAACACCTGAGCATGCAGAGTTATTTGCTAAGATTGTAGATGCGTTCTATGCGGTAATTATGCGAGTAGTTACGCTGATTCTCCGATTAACTCCATATGGCGTGCTTGCGATTATGACCAGAACGGTTGCAACAAGTAACTTTGATGCCATTCTCAGTCTCGGTAAGTTTGTGATTGCTTCATATGTTGCTTTAGCGGTTATGTTTATTATTCACTTATTGTTAATCACGTTTGCGGGCTTAAACCCATTGACTTATCTAAAGAAGGCATTCCCAGTTTTAACATTTGCGTTTACTTCTAGAACAAGTGCTGGTGCACTTCCATTAAACATTAAAACTCAAAAATCTTTAGGTGTTTCTGAAGGTGTCGCCAACTTTGCCGGCTCATTTGGATTATCAATCGGCCAAAATGGCTGTGCTGGAATTTACCCAGCGATGCTTGCCATTATGATTGCGCCAACAGTTGGAATCGATCCATTTACACCTGGATTTATTTTTACAGTCATTCTGATCGTGGCACTATGTTCGTTTGGTGTAGCAGGCGTCGGCGGCGGAGCAACATTCGCAGCCATCCTCGTTCTTTCAGCACTAGACTTGCCAGTTGCTTTAGCGGGTCTTCTTATTTCCGTTGAGCCTCTTATCGACATGGGCCGTACAGCTGTCAACGTAAGCGGATCAATGACATCAGGTATTCTTACAAGCCGAATTACTGGTGACATTGACAGCAGCACATACAACGATATGAATGCAAAAATTGAAGCAGAAGCATAAGAAGACAAAAAACGTCCCAGCCTAATCTGGGGCGTTTTTTTACTGATGTTTTCAAACAGTATAATTAGCAGCACTGGAAAGAATTATGTCTTCGCACATAGGCCCTGCCAATCAGCAAGCTATTTCTAACATTTTGGGACACACGCCAAAATGTTTTTTTATTTTAGCAGCATTTGAGAAACAAAGAGTTACAATTTTTAGACTCATTTTATGTTTTTGAGACTGCTATATATCTCTTATTTTTAAAAAAATTTAAAGTTTTTCTATTTACTCCTATAATAATTATTGTCACTGTGAGGATGTTTTATTGAATGCGTATAGAAGGAATGTCGAAATATCTGTTCAGTAAAATCCTTTTCTTTGAGTCATTTCAATGTGGCTATGTTTTTATCTTGTATTCTCTAAATAACCTTTTTAAAACGCGTGGAATGAAGCGGAGGGCACTCGACTCCGGAGGGCAATAGAGGAAAGGCTGAGACCCCGCAGGCGTGCCGTGGAGGCTCAGCTTCCTCCCCTCGGAAAGCGAGTGTCTGCAGCGCAATGGAACAATTACTTCTTATTGCTCAACTAATTATGAAATCGAAGAATTCAATATTAGGTGTAAAGTCCTCATTTATTGTCGATAAAAAAACATTCCAAATCACTTTTCTGAAATAATAAGAATAGTTACTATATTTAAAAAATATTGACTATTTTGTTAACTTGAAAATATAATGAAAACGAAACTTGAGTTTCATTTTTTGAACAGAAATCACCTCATGCATTTCAGGAAAGGGGGAGCGAAAGATCGAGCAAAATATCAAAGCGGTTGAAAAGGCATTTCAGCTGCTCGAACTCATTGTTGAGCATCCACGAAGTTTTATGGACCTAATTACCCTGATGAAAAGCAACAAAGCAACCATCCACCGTTATGTTTCCACCTTAGAGTCACTTCAGTACATCGAAAAAAATGAAAACGATGATTATCAAATTTCTTACAAATTCCAAACGTTAGGCACCAAAGTATTTTTCGAACTAAAACTGTTTGATATGGTCAAACATCAGTTGGAAGAACTTTCGGTCAAAGTAAATGAAAGCGCTATTATTTCTACTTATCGCCATGATACGGTCTTTTATTTAGGCAAAGTTGAAAGCCCGTCCGCACTGCGCATTGTAGTGGATTCAGGGAAAACAGCACCGTTATATTGTGTTGCGAGCGGCAAGCTTTATTTATCCCATTTAAGTGAAACGGAACTGGAAGATTACTTGTTGAGGCAAAAGCTATCGAAAATAACAGATAATACGATTACAGATCAAAACGTCTTCAGAGAAGAAATCAGGAAAATCAGAAGCCAAGGCTATGCGGTGGACCATGAAGAATGGGAGGAATATTTGCGGGGAATTGCTGTCCCAATTTATGATCACACCGGAAAAATTGTTGCATCTTTGTCTATCGCGGGGGTTTCTTATCGATTCACTCCGGAGAAAGTGGAGTTTGCTGTATCAGAATCGTTGATTGTAGCAGGAAAAATTTCCAATCTATTAGGCTATAAAACAAGGAGGAGTATCGGGAAATGAAAAATAAGAAGAGGTTTTTATTTATTTTTGTAAGCGTTATCTTTTCGCTGATTTTAAGCGGATGCGGAAGTGAATCAAGTGCAGGCAGCAGTAATGATAAGCATAATTTAAAAATGTCTGTGACGGTAAGTGACAGCTCTACCTGGTATAAGGCGGCTGAAAAGTTTGCAGAGGAAGTAGAAGCTGAGACAGATGGCCGGATTACCATTGATATCTTTGCGAATGAACAGCTTTCAGGCGGAGATTCCGGCAAGGCTGTAGAGTCATTGGCAAAGGGGACAATTGATTTAACATACAATTCAACGATCATCTATTCAATCCTGAATGAAAAGCTTGGCGTGTTAAGTGCACCATTTTTATTCAGCGATCTGGACGAAGTGGATGAGAAGCTAAATGGACCTGGCGGTGAAGAGATTAAAAAGATTCTTAGAGATTTTGGAGTCGAGCCTCTGGGCTTTGGGCAAAACGGTTTCCGTCAATTAACTAACAGCACGAAGGAAATTACCTCACCAGATGATTTAGCCGGATTAAAAGTTAGAATTCCCGGAATTAAAATGTACACAGATTTATGGACTGAGTTTGGCGCTAACCCTTCTACAATGACATTCTCTGAAGTCTTTACTTCCCTGCAGTCTGGAACGATTGATGGGCAGGAAAATCCAATTGACGTTATTCATTCGTCAAAGCTGAATGAAGTACAGGATTATATGACAATGTGGAATTATTCTTACGATCCGCTCGTTCTTGGAATGAATAAAAAGTTATTTGATTCTTTAAGTGAAAGTGATCAGGAAATTATTCAGACAGCAGCAGCTAATGCTAACGAGTTTCAGATTGCTGAAGCTAGAAAGCTTGAGGAAGAGCAAATTAAAAGCCTAGAAGAAGCTGGAATGCAATTGTATTACCCATCAGAGGAAGAAATTAATCAGTTTAAAGAAGCAGCTCAGCCAATTTATGACCAATATGAGTCTATCTGGGGAGAGGATCTTTTGAAAGCCTTTCAGGAAAATGAATAGAAGGATGTGTGAGTCATGTCTACACTGCTGGCTAAGGTTGAAAATGGCGTCTTAATCTTAAGTGCATCCATCATGTGTTTAATTGCTTTCTTAAATGTCATTTCAAGATACTTTTTTGGCAATTCACTCGCTTTTACAGAAGAAATCACGATTAATTTGTTTGTTCTGCTAACTTTTGTTGGAGCAGCTGTAGGAGTGAGAGAGAAGGCACACCTTGGTTTTACGCTCGTATTTGATAAAGTGAATGAGTCATTAAAAAAGGCACTTGTTCTGTTTTCAGGATTGATCGTTATCATTGTGTTTGCGTTATGTGCTTATTATGGAGCGATGATGGTTCAGTTTCAAATGATGACGAATCAGATGACACCTGCTTTAGGGTGGTCACAATGGGTATTTACAATCGGCTTTCCTGCTGGCTGTGTGTTATGTGTCATTCGGGCGATTGAATCCATGGTAAAAGAGTTAAAAATTTTAAAAACAGAAAGTGACTGATGGAAATGGAAGCGATTATTCTTTTTGGTTTGTTTTTTCTGCTGCTGCTCCTTAGAGTGCCGATTGCTATTTCACTGGCAGCAGCATCCATCGTGACATTAATAACCTCTATGGGTTTCTCATCCATCGAAATTGCAGCAGATATTATGTACACCAGTGTAGCGAAGTTTACGCTTCTTGCGATTCCGTTCTTTGTTATTGCTGGCGTCATTATGGAATATGCGGGAATTTCAAAGCGCCTGATCCATTTGGCTGATGTCTTTGTGGGACATCGAAAAAGCGGCATTATTCTTGTCACTGTCATGACGGCGATCTTTTTTGCCGCTATATCAGGATCCGGGCCAGCGACGGTAGCCGCAATTGGCGGTATTTTAACACCTGCACTAGTTAAGAACGGCATGAAAAAGGAGTCAGCAGCTGCACTCCTGGCAAGTTCAGGCTCAATTGGCATTATCATTCCGCCAAGTATCGCACTCATTGTCTTTGCGGTCGTAGCTGGCGATCAAATTGCTGTTTCGATTGGAAGACTGTTCATTGCTGGAATTATCCCGGGTATTCTTTTAGGAATAGCGCTTATCGCAGCGGCTTTATATGTAAAGAAAAAAGATATGAGTGAAAGGGCCTTAACAGATTCAGAGAAACATATTGAACAGGAAATCTCTGCAGCCGCAGAAAAGGTTCCATTACCAGAAAAAATGAAAGCGCTTTATGATGCGATTTGGGGATTGCTTATTCCCATCATTATACTAGGCGGAATTTACGGTGGAATTTTTACTCCGACTGAATCCGCTGTAGTTGCAGTCTTTTATGGATTATTTGTGGGCGTGTTTGTCTATAAAGAGCTGAAGCTGAAGGATGTTAAAAAAATCCTCATTGCTTCTTCCGTTCAGACTGCCACAGTCATGTTTATTGTAAGTGCAGCATCTGTTTTTGCTTATTTAATTACGACAGAGCAGATTGCACAGCAGATCGCTGATGGATTGTTAGGGCTCACTGATAATAAGTATATTATTCTCTTGCTGATTAATCTTCTTTTACTTATTGCTGGAGCTTTTATGGATGCTATTTCTGCTTTCTATATTTTTGTTCCAATTCTTTTGCCGGTTATGCTGTTTTTAGATGTCGATCCAACTGTATTTGGACTTATGATGACTGTCAATCTTGCCATTGGTTTGTTTACACCGCCGGTTGGCGTCAATCTCTACGTTGCTTCTGGGCAGGCAAATGTTACCTTGAATCAGATAACAAAGAGAATCATCCCATTTTTTATCGCATCAGTTGCTGTACTGCTTCTGATCACATATATCCCGGCAATTACAACATTTTTACCGGATTTATTAGGAGTTAAATAGGAGGTTTTTTAGATGAAAGTTAAAGATTGTGTAGCGATTGTAACGGGTGCGTCAAGAGGAATTGGGGCAGGATGTGCGAAAGTATTGGCGCGGGAAGGTGCACATGTAGTTCTTGTCGATTTAATGCCAAGTGAGGAAACAAAAGCAGAAATTAAAGAATTAAATCCTGCTGTGCAGGTATTTTCATATGAAGTGGATATAAGAGATCAATCTGCCATTCAAAATCTGGTTAAAGATGTGCATGAGAAATTAGGAAGGATAGATATCCTAGTTAACAATGCCGGAACATGCAGCAGACTGGATTTAGAAGAAATGACCGAAGAGATGTGGGACCGTGATATGGATACGAACTTAAAAGCAACTTTTTTCCTGACACAGGCCGTGATCTATCCGTATATGAAGGAGCAGCAGTATGGGCGGATTGTCAATATTAGTTCAATTTCGGGCTTAGTTGGCGGACATATTTCAAGCTACGAGCCAGGCAGTACGAAAGGAAGATCCGGCCCTGGCTATGCGGCTTCTAAGGGTGGTGTAATTGCTTTTACGAAATGGGTTGCTAAAGAAGTGGGACCGCTTGGTATTGTCTGCAACAGCATTGCTCCAGGAGCAGTTGAAACAGCCATTACTAAAGGGATGGCCTATAACCTGGACAGTCAGGTTGTCAAAAGAATGGGCACACCTGATGATATCGGCGAAGCAGTTTTATATCTTTCTTCAAAAGAAGCAGGGTACACGACGGGTCAGGTTCTAAAGGTATGCGGGGGCGCTGCCATTGGTTAAAGTACCTGTTCAGCGCACATCACGATCTGTATTTGATCAAAAAAGAGGCATCATAATGGGCTATCTTGCTCCTGGAGAAGATTTGCTGGGCGGATTAAAAAAGGTTTGTGAACGGCATGGAGTAAAATCAGGCTCGATTTCATGCATTGGCTCGCTTTCAAATATAGAGATCGTGCAATTGGATTATAACGATGGAGAAATGGCATATTCAAAACCGATTCAATGGAACACCCCTGTTGAATTGCTTTCAGGCAATGGGTTTATTGGGGTAGATGAACAAGGAGATCTTGATATTCATTTTCACGGTGTCTTTGTAGATCATCGCAAAAATGTCTCTGGCGGGCACTTCTTAGAAGGAAAAACAATCGTAGCGATTACGCTCGAGTTCACCATTATAGTGGCTGAAGGCATTCAGCCTGTAAGAGAGACCTATCAGCCATCAGGGTTTTCACTGTTTAACTTTTATGATGAAAGTGAGGCGTAATCATGCAAACGATCGCTGATTTAGCAGGGAAAGTATTTAAGCGTTATCCGGATAAAATAGCTGTTAAAGATGCTTATCGAAGTTTAACATATGCCCAGCTGCAAACGAGAGTCTTTCAGTTATATGCAGCATTAAAAAAAGCCGGCTTGAAAAAAGGCGACCGTATAGGCATTTTAATGTCTAATCGGCTGGAGCATATTGAGCTTGATTTAGCAGCGGCTTACGGCGGTTTTATCAAAGTTCCTCTTAATTACCGTTTACATGAAAGAGAAGTTGAATACATTTTAGAGAATGCTGATGTGCAGATTTTAATAGGTGAAGAAGAGCTGATTGAAAAGGTAACACGCAGCTGCCAGTGTGTATTTATTGGTCATGATTATGAAGGCTGGTTATCTGCAGAAGAATCTTTACAGCCGGAGATGGATGTGGAGGAAGACGACTTATTTGCGATCATGTATACATCTGGGACAACGGGCAAGCCAAAAGGAGTTATGCTTTCACATCGCAATATGATTTCAAGTGCTCTTTCATTAGCACTTGTCTGTGAGATCACAGCAGATGATGTTGTTGGGCATGTTGCTCCTTTGACGCATGGAAGCAACTTTTTATCACATATTTCATGGCTGTTCGGCTTAACTCAAGTGGTATTTGATAAATTTAATCCTTCTGAGTTTTTGAATGAAGTAGAAAAAGAGAAGGTTTCTTTTATCTTTATGGTGCCAACAATGGTAAATCTAATGATTCAGAGCCCTGATTTTGATGCAAAAAAACTATCAAATATTAAATCTATTAATATGGCAGGGTCTTCGATAGCTGCAAGCAAATTAAAGCAGGCGATTGAGAAGGCAGGACCTATTTTTATTGAGACATATGGCCAGGTAGAAGCTCCTATGACCATTACAGTGATGCCGAGACAAGAGCTTATTAACAGGCTTGAATCCTGCGGTACAGCAGGTCCGTTTGTTGAAATGAAGCTGGTCGATGATCATGGTGCAGAGGTGCCTCAGGGAGAAATTGGCGAAATCATCTGCAAAGGTCCATTGGTTATGCAGGGCTACTGGAAAAATGACAAGGCAACAAAGGAAACATTAAGAGATGGCTGGCTTTACACAGGTGATTTAGGCTGGTGTGACGAGCAAGGCTATCTGCATATTGTCGACCGCAAAAAGGATGTCATCATCAGCGGCGGTTTAAATATATATCCGAGAGAAATTGAAGAGGTCATTAATAAGCATGTAGGCATTAAAGAAACTTGTGTTCTTGGGATTGCAGATGAAAAGTGGGGAGAAATGGTCGTTGCTTATTGTGTTTTAAATGAAGGGCATTTTGTCGATGAAAATGAATTACTTCTGCTGTGCAAGGATCATCTCGCAAGCTATAAAAAGCCTAAACAGATTCATATTGTTAAAGAATTGCCGAAAAGCAGTTATGGGAAAATTTTAAAAAGGGAGCTGCGGGAACAGGAGGGGAGCGGAGTACAATGAACAAAGTGAATGTATCTGGACTTGGAATCACGAAATTTGGCACACATGAAGGAGAGACATTAAAGAGCCTGCTATTGGATGCCTGTTTTCAAGCCCTCAAGGAAGCTGATTTCCCCAAAATAGATGCAGTCTATGTTGGAAACTTTATGTCCGGGTCTCTTGGCAATCAGGAAATACTAGGTGCGATTGTGGCAAATGATCTTAGTTTAGGAGCTATTCCGACCGTTAAAGTAGAGGGAGCCTGTGCATCAGGAGGGATTGCCTTCCGCCAGGCATTCTTGATGATTCAAAGCGGAGAATATGAAAATGTGCTGGTGGCTGGGGTTGAAAAAATGAAAGGTGCTCCTACAGAGGTCATTACAAATGCCATTAATGCTGCAATGGATAATGATTCAAATGAAAAGCACGCTGGACTAACATTCCCAGGATTTTTTGGAACTGTTGCAAACCGGTATTTTTATGAAACAGGAGCAAGCAAAAAGCATCTGGCATATGTAGCACTTAAAAACAGGGAATACGCGATTCATAACCCAATTGCTCAATTTACAAAACCTGCGACCATGGAGGACTACATGTCCGCTCGAATGATCACAGAACCGTTAGGCTTATTCGATTGTTCCCCGACAAGTGATGGTGCAGCAGCGATCGTTCTTTCAAAAGGTGAAAATGGAGTTATTGTCCGCTCTTCAGGTCAGGCATCAGGTACGACTCAGATGCAGGAAGCTTCGGACCTTTTAAGCTTGCCTGCTGTAAAAGAATCGGCACGACGTGCGTATGAAAAAGCAGGTTTGGGTCCAGAAGATATTGATGTGGTGGAGCTGCATGATTGTTTTTCAATGACAGAGATTCTATCCATTGAAGAACTTGGTTTCTTTGCAAAAGGAACAGGCTTTGAGGCCGTTGAGCAAGGCCTCACCAAACATGGCGGAGTAGTTCCGGTTAATACGAGCGGCGGGCTGCTCTCAAAGGGACATCCGATTGGTGCAACAGGTCTGGCGCAAATTTATCACATTGTTTCACAATTGCGCGGAACAAGCTGCAACCAGGTTGAAGGAGCACGAATCGGTCTTGCACAAAACCTGGGCGGAACTGGCGCTTATTCGACCGTTCATATCTTTGAGGGGGTCAAATAGACATGGCAAATATACAAGTGTTTGAATGCACAGGCTGCCAAAAGCAATTTGTTCAGCGAAAATGGCTTTGCCCGGTCTGTAAGGGCACTTCTTTTAAGAAGGCAGAAGAAGAGGGTGCTGGTAAGGTCTTTTCTTTCACAAGAATTCATGTTACTTCAAAGGAATACGCACACCTTGCTCCCTATACCGTCGCTTTAATTGATACACCGAGCGGCCTCAGGATCACCGGACGATTATCTGAAGAAGTGCAGATTAACGATGAAGTGAAATGTGTTGAACAGGACGGAGACGCCTACATTTTTGAGAAGGTTTAAGGGATAAAAGTGAAGCATTTCAGCTTTTGGGCTGGAGTGCTTTTTTTATGGAAGCAGGGTGACTGTTTGGGTTTGGCGGATAAATCGGTGTTTTTGGCGGATATATGAAAATAACGGCGAATATTTTTCAAGGACGGCGGATACCAGATTTCTACCATCATAAAACACTAAATTCACATAAATGATCTGCCAAAAGACAAAAAAACGGACCTGGAACAAACCAGGCCCGTCAGACTGTAGACAAACTCGATGAAAATCGAGTTTGCCTACAGTCTTTTTTGTTTTAAAATAAAAGAAGAATAAGGTTAGAGGTGATGAAAATGCTTTCCAAACATAATTCGATTCAACGTGATCAGCTTGAAATGGTTACGTTAGATCAACTGGTGCCTGAAAACCATTTAGTACGAAAAATGGAGGCTGCTATTGATTTCTCCTTCATTTATGATTTAGTGAAAGATACATATTCAGAAGTAGGCCGTCCCAGTATTGACCCGGTAATTTTAATAAAGCTTACTTTTATTCAATATACTTTCGGCATTCGGTCCATGCGCCAAACCATTGAGGAACTAAAAACAAACATGGCTTATCGCTGGTTTTTAGGATATGGATTTTATGATAAAGTTCCTCACTTCTCTACCTTCGGTAAAAACTATGAGCGTCGTTTTAAAGATACTGATCTATTTGAACAGATCTTCTATCGAATCTTAAAAACGGCCACGGAAAAGAAATTAATTAGCGCTGAACATGTTTTTATTGACTCGACACACGTAAAAGCAAGCGCGAATAAACATAAATTTGCGAAGAAAGTTGTGCGGAAGGAAACACGCGCATATCAAGAACAGCTTCAGACAGAAATCAACGATGACCGTGAAGATCATGGGAAGAAGCCATTTCCACCTGATAAATTTGAAAAAGAGGAAACAAAAGAGATCAAAGAAAGTACCACAGACCCAGAAAGTGGCTACTACGTCAAAGACGAACGCACTAAACAGTTTGCTTATTCGTTTCATGCCGCCTCTGATCGCAACGGATTTATCTTAGGAAATATAGTTACACCAGGAAACATTCATGATAGTGGAATCCTTGAGCCTTTAGTTGAACAAGTGATTGAAAAAGTTGGGAAACCTGAAGCCGTTGCCGCAGACGCAGCTTATAAAACACCTGCCATCACAAAGTTCTTACTTGAACAAGAAATAACACCTGCTCTCCCTTATACAAGACCACGTACAAAGGATGGATTTTTTCGAAAGCACGAATATGTTTATGATGAACATTTTGATTGTTATATTTGCCCAGCGGGCAAGATTTTGAACTACTCAACTACCACAAAGGAAGGCTATCGTGAATACAAATCATCGAAACAGACTTGTGCCACTTGTTCATTATTGCCCCAATGTACACAGAGTAAGAATCGCCAAAAAGTGGTGACCCGACATATTTGGCAGGAATATGTGGAGGAAGTGGAACATCTTCGCCATCACAAAGATGTAAAACCAATATACGCAAAGCGAAAGGAAACGATTGAGCGTGTTTTCGCTGATGCAAAAGAAAAGCATGGAATGCGTTGGACAACGTTAAGGGGACTTAAAAAATTGTCGATGCAAGCGATGCTTACTTTCGCGTCCATGAATTTAAAGAAAATAGCCAACTGGACGTGGCAGGACCCAAAAACAGTATAAATCTGAGGATAGGACAGCTGCATTCTGTCCTCTAAATGAATAAAAATAGAAAAAAACTTCAAAAGGGGTTCGGAATGAGACCATTCCGAACCCCTTTTGTCTACAATCTGACGGACCTGGAACAAACCAGGCCCGTCAAATTAATGCGGCAGAAATGCCAATTGGTATAAAAACAATACAGCAAAAACGTAAACAAGCGGATGAACCTCTTTCCATTTTCCTCTTGCCACTTTTAAAATCGGATAGCTGATAAAGCCAAGAGCAATTCCAGTAGCAATACTTGAAGTGAGCGGCATGCTCAAGATAATAATAAACGCAGGAAATGCCTCGTCGATTTCTCCCCATTTGATAGAAGCGATGCTTCCCATCATAAGGCTTCCGACAATAATTAATGCTGGTGCTGTAATAGCGGAAATACCTGAAACCGCGCTGACAAGCGGTCCAAAGAAGGCAGCTAAAATAAACAGAACACCAACTGTTAATGATGTAAGACCTGTACGCCCGCCGGCAGCAACTCCTGAAGTCGATTCAATATAAGCTGTAGTTGGGCTAGTTCCAAACATCGAACCAATAGTCGTAGCGACAGAATCTGATAATAGTGCTTGTCGTGCGCGCGGCAGATTATTATTTTTCATAAGTCCAGCCTGCTGTGCAACCCCAACCATTGTTCCAGTTGTATCAAAAATCGTTACAAGCAAAAATGAAAAGACAACGGCATATAAACCATGCTGAACGACTTCTCCGATTGCATCAATCGGGTTGAAAACAATGATGCCCTCAGGAAGAGAAGGCAGTGCCATAATTCCCTGCTCAAATGAAAGCTGTCCAGTAAAGTAGGCGATTAATCCAGTTGCAATCATTCCAAAGAATAAAGCACCGTTCACATTTAATGCCATTAAAATCAATGTAATGGCCAATCCTACTAAAGCAAGGACAGATGAAGCTGATGTCAGATCTCCTAATGCCACTAAGTTTGTAGGGTGACTAGTAATCAGACCAGTTAAACGCAGGCCGATGAAAGCAATGAATAACCCAATTCCTGCAGTGATTCCGTGTTTTAGATTATCAGGAATCGCTTCAATTAATTTACTGCGAAAAGGTGTTAACGATAGGATGATAAAAATAATCCCTGCTACAAAAACAGCTGCAAAAGCTGTTGCATAATCAATATTTCCATGAGTACCGACAACAGAATAAGCAAAATATGCATTTAATCCCATACCAGGTGCAATGGCAATTGGGTAATTTGCAAATAAAGCCATCCAAATGGTACCTGCTGCAGCGGCAATAATCGTTGCAATAAAAACTTGCTCAAAAGGAACACCGGCATCTGCTAATATGCCCGGGTTTACAACAACTATATAAACCATAGTCAGGAACGTTGTAATACCAGCCATCATTTCAGTTTTTACAGATGTTCCATTTTCCTTTAATTTAAACATAAGATAATCCTCCAATGAAAAAAGACAGTTTGTGTTCTAGTATGCTCAAAAAACGAACGTTTAAAGACACAAAGTATATATTATTCGTTTAATGAGCAGTTTTCAAGTCTAAACTGCATATTTTTAATGAATTTAACATAATCTAACCAAATCTTTGTGAAAGTTGATATAATATTCTGAAATATAGATCTTTAATAGATTGGCAGAGGAATTAATTTAAGCAGGTGCTGATGTATTAGCGATACTTAGCTTTTAGCACCACAGTCATTTACAGAGAGTAGGGGGAGTATTAAATGTATTCATATTTACGGACATTGAGCCTGCCTGAACAGGCAGAATACCTGACCAAAATGCTTGTAAGACAGAAAAGTTATACTTTAACATATGGTGAAGTGGAAAAGGCTGAATGGATTGCAGATTTGATCGGGCAGTTTCCCTACTTCAGTGATCACCCTGAAAACGTATGGATTTCAGAAATCAAAGAAGATTCCCTTTCACGCAAAAATGTTTTTGCTTTTTTGCCAAGTAGTAAAGAAGTAAAAGAAACGGTGGTTTATCATTCTCATATTGATACAGTCGGAACAGAGGATTATGGAGCTATACAGGATATTGCCCACGATCCTCAAGGGTTAAAAGAATTCTTTTCATCTTCACCCAATGACCCAGAGCTTGAAGAAGATGCGGCTTCAGGACAATGGTTATTCGGAAGAGGAGCTTTGGATATGCAAAGCGGCATCGCTGTCCATCTCGTTAATCTGCTGTACTATTGTGAAAATAGAGAAGAATTGCCAGGAAATCTGCTGGTAATGTTTAATCCTGATGAAGAGGGAGAACATGCGGGCATTCGCTCAGCGCTTTCAGAGCTGATCTCATTAAAGGAGAAAAAAGGTCTGCATTATGTGGCTGCTATAAACAATGATTTTATATCCCCTTTAGCAGATGGAGATGAAACGAAATATATTTATACAGGGGCAGCTGGGAAATTACTTCCGAGCTTTGCGGTCTTTGGAAGAGAGTCACATGTAGGTGAAAGTCTCCTTGGAGTAGATTCAACCTTAATTGCAGCAGAATTGAATACAAGAATCAATCAAAATTTTCATCTCACTGAAAAGCTCTCTGATGAGCTTGTTCTGCCGCCCAGCTGTTTATATATGAGAGATGAAAAAAAGAGATATGATGTCCAGACAGCGGTAACAAGCAGGATCTTTTTTCACTATTTTATATACGAAAAACCTCTACAAACCGTAACAGATGAGCTAGTCAAAATAGCAGCCGAAGCATGTACAGCGATTGAAAAGCGGCTTGAAGATACGTTCGAGTTATACAGAAAAACAAATAATCTTCCGAAAAGAGATGTCAATTGGGCAATTGAGGTTCTAACGCTCAAAGATCTTTTGGACAGACTAAAAAGGGAAGGAATTGAAACAGACGAGATCATAAGCGAGACACTCCATCTATGCCGGTTGGCAAAGATGGATGCCAGAATGACTGCTTTTGAAATTGTGGAAGCATTGCAGCAGGCTGATCCAGAAAAGAAGCCTCGAGTCATCTTGTTCTATGGAACACCTTTTTTACCGTCTAATTCATTGTCTGAGTCAGAATCAAAAGGCAATAGCTTAAGATCCAAATTAATGAATATCTTGGAGCAAACATCAGCTGAAACAGGGGAAACCTTTAAGGTAAGAAAATATTTCCCCTATTTAGCCGACGGAAGCTTTATGTCATTTCAAGGAAGCGAGGAAGATATAAGCACATTGCGGAAAAACTTCCCTGCTATGGACGCTCTCTTTCCTCTGCCTCTTAAAACAATGACACAGCTGAATATCCCTTCTATTAATCTCGGTGTATTCGGCAAAGGCGGTCATAAGTGGACCGAACGTGTGTATAAGCCATATACGTTTCATACTTTACCTAAGCTGATTCGTGATTTTACTAATAGTATTTTGTGATTGTTTATTTTCTTAAAAATCTCCTTGATAGCAGCAGTCCTGCCACAAATAAAAATAGAGCAAAATAGGCAGGAAGCAAGTGGATAAAAGAAGTATAGCCGATGATAAAATGGGTTGAAATCCCTGCAGCAAAAGCAGGGATTCCCCCAATCAAAAGTGTGTTCCATACCCAGCTTGCTCCTTCATGAAATCCCCACAATGAAATCATTAGTACGAGCAGTCCAACGCTAAACAAGGCGCTGCCAAACCCGGCGCGGTCATGTGCTATGACAGGAATCAGCTGTTCATTTAACATGCTGAGCTGTTCTGGTGTCATACAGATAAAAGTTAAATCTGTGCTTACAAAAACATTTGATACGCCAATGACCGAGATCACAATTCCCCCTATGACAAATGAAAATCCAAGTACAACAAAGCATAGCTGCCCCCAGAGGGCTGTTTTCCATGCTGCTGTATTTTTTCTGTTTTTAGACAAGGGAGATTGCCGTGCTTCCTTCGTTTTTTTTGACCCAAGGATAAAAAAAGGCAAGAGGATCAGCCAAAGTAATCCATGCAGCCAATCGAAGTACCCAAACCCAATGAATAAGAGAATACCAAGAAAACCAGCAGTGCCTGCAATAATGACAGCTTTTCTTGCCCAATGGATGTTGTTTCTGACAGCATGTTTTGCCAGCTGCATATACAGAAACCCTCCTGAAATCATTGTTCCGGCAAGTGTCATCCGATCATGTGCCATGAATTGGATGATTTTCGGGTTAACGAGCAAAAGCTGTTCTCTTGTCATGCCCAAAAAAGTTTCATCATAAGGTAAAATCACTCTGCTCATACTGAACAGCAAGGCAATAAGTCCGCCAATTAAAATGCATAACCCAAAAAGCCAAAAATAAATCCAGCCAGATTGCTTTCCATTAGAAATGTCTTCTTTGCTTTCATCTGCAAGTGCCTCGTTGATGCGCTTTGGAAGTCCTGGACCTGATATAACATACCCTTCTGATAGCATCATAAATCTGCAGCCGGCATGATAAAGTTTTACAGCGTCATCGGGCTCATGAATGCTTCCTGAAACCATGATGTTTGTATAGCGCTGTAAATTCTGAACATCTTCCAGAAGAGATTCAATTGAACCATGCTGATCTGTATCAATCAATATCATTTCATGTTTTGTTAAGTGCTCCCATTCTATGATGCTAATATCTTCAGCCTTTATAGCGGGAATAACGGGACATGGAAGGGATGCAGCCATCCTGCTGATTTCCTCGAGATTGCAGCCATCCCCATCGGCTTCGATCACAAAAGCGGCTGCAAACTCTTCTAATCTATGAGCCATTTCACGGAGCTCGTTTTGCTTTTCAATTGCGTTTCCCCGGGGATGGCGAAGCCGGATTAATAATGGAATATCCATTGTATGCTTTTTTAACTGTGTGATGGTTTGACTTAAGCCAATTGAATAGGTTTGTGATGGTAAATATAAGGAATTTCGATCTTCTGAAAATAAAGGCATTTCTTCTGCTGCATCCTGATGAAGGGAAACCGGGCCAATTTCTAAGAAGCCAAAACCAAGCTGATTAAATGCCGATGTGCCAAGTAAATGCGGATCAATTCTCCCGCTTAATCCGACTCTGCTTTTCAGCTGGTATCTAAAAAATGGTTGCTCTAGAGAAGCTGATGGTTTTAAATGTCCTAAAAATTCAACAAGCCTGCTGCCGAACGGAAGATGAACCATCGTATTCATTGCATTGTGAATAAAAGCTCTGCCGGTTTGAGCAGGAAGGCGAGATAAGAAAGGTTTAAAAATTGTATGATAAGACCAATCAGGCATATGATCACCTCATTCTTACAATGACGTTATATTTGTAACGGCTTTAAAACTTTATGAAACTATAAATATTTTATCATGGTGAGAATAGGAAATTACAGAGCATTTGAAGGAGAAAGCTTTATAATAAAATATCAACACTAGAAGCAGTACAGAATTCTCACTCGGAGTGTACAAGACTTTTAAAATATCCCTCATGAACATAAGCATGGAAGGTTTGAACGGGGGATTGGGTAAAACAGAAAAACCCCAGAAAATCTTCTGGGGTTTGTTAGCGCATTATTGGTGCGGATTTGGAAGTTCAAAGATGGCTTGCTCGCCTTTGAATGCTTTTTCGCCGCTTTCAAGATAAAATGGACCAAATTCCAGCGTGAATTTTTTATAGATGGAAAATTCATCTTTTCTGAATAAAAAGACATGATATTTCTCTCCAGCTTCTCCTGCAGCTATCTCACGCGGATCTCGTGGCTCAGCTTGTGCAACGTTTAAATATCTTGCTCTGCTGTCATCCACATCAAGCATCGTGCCTAAATTAGAAATATTAACTGCAGAATCAGACTGATTATCAATGTTCAATTTAACGGTTAGGGCAACAATTCCGCTGTCACCAAAATCAGTGAACATGGATGCATTCGCATCTGTCGGAACAACATCGGTGTATTGGACCCCTTCAAGTGTTACTGTTACGTCACCGATTTGCTTTGTCTCATTTATTCCTTCTTCTTCAAAGAGGATGGTCTTATCAGCCCAGTTATCTGTTGTGAGGCGATCCTGGTAAAGCGAAGGCTGATCAGCAACAGCAGAAGCCTGCTCACCAGCATAGACGAAATCATAGGCTGGTGAGTTTTCAAGATTACTGCCGGAGTAATCCTTATTATCAGCTATTCCACCCTCAATAATATATTTAGGAGTTACTGTTTTCATTTTTTCAAATTCTGCTTCTGTTAAAATAAACGTTATCAAACCGGTTACTTTTTCGCCAGCTTCATATAAGCTGATTTCATCTTGATTCTTTCTGAGCTTTTGAATCTGCTGGTCTTCAGGTATTAAATTTTTGCTTTCTGAATTTATATAATCTAACTCATTTTCGAGTTGGATTTTATGGAAGTTATTATAGTATAGATTTTTATCTGTTGTATTTTCGAGTGTCACTTCTGCCGAAACAACATACCCATTTACTTCATCATTAAAATAAGAAGCGTAATCCTGATTCATATCTGTGATTTTAGTCATTTCATATTGATTCACGGAAATGTTAAAGCCATCTAAACTATGGGTATACTGTGGTGATTCGTTTTTATAGATGCTTTCAATAGTGCCTTCCGTTTCTTCTAAGAGCGGATTTAAATATTCACTTGTCTGACTGCTTTCCTCTGTTTCTTCTTGTTCTGCTGGTTCAACTTCCTCTGTTTGTTCAGATTTTACTGTTTCCTCAGTTTCGTTTGCTGCTGATGTTTCCTCATTGCTGCCATTTCCACATGCAGCTAATAATAGTGCTGTTGATAACATAGAAACTGCCAAAATTTTTGTTTTCACTGTTTACACCTCGTTATGTAATTTTTTCCTGTTCATTATAAGGGAATTAATACACTTTTTTCAATTAAAATACATAAATAGTAAATTATTACTATGGTAATAAAAACATAATGATAATGAAAATAGGTATAAAGAAATAACATCTGTTAAATAGAGAATGATAGATAATAGGATCTTATGAAATAACTTTGCAGTCTTTATAACTTAAATAAGTTGTTTACAAGGCATAAGTTGATTTGTGATAAGTGTCACAAACTTTTCGGAAATGGTTGCTAAATCATCATTATTTTAGTTATATACTCAAACTGAAAAATAAAGATAGCGTTATCATTGGGAAATTGAAAAAGAGGGGGAGTAACTGATGAAATTAAGATATCCGTTATTCATATTTATGGTTCTTCTAATGCTCAGCGCGTGCGGCAATGAAAACGAGAATACTGCAGCTCCTGAAAAAGAGCAGCCTGAAACCGAAACAGCTGGTGTCGATGAAGAGTTAGAAAATGCAAAAGCGATGTTTGAGCCGTTAGGTGAAATGCCAGTACCTGCTGATAATGAAATGACAGATGAGAAGGTTGAATTAGGAAAAACACTTTATTTTGATCCTAGATTGTCTGGAAATAATAAATTGAGCTGTATGACATGTCATGCTCCAGGTGCAGGTTATGGAGATGGACTGGAAACATTTTTTGGATTTGAAGGCGCACAAGGGAGCAGAAATAGCCCCACTATTATCAATTCGGGCTATTATCCTGAATACTTTTGGGACGGCAGAGCAGGAAGTCTGGAAGAACAGGCACTCGGACCGATACAATCTGAAGTGGAAATGAATCAGGACATTGATGAACTTGTTATTGAACTTAATGGTGTGCCAACATATGTAGAACAATTTAACACTGTTTTTAATGATCCGATCAGTGCGAATAATATTGCGAAGGCAATCGCTGCATTTGAACGAACCATTGTCATCTCAGATACAGCCTTTGATCGCTATTTACAGGGTCAGGAGGATGCAATTAGTGCAGATGCACAAGAAGGTATGAAGCTTTTTGCCGGAAAAGCAAGCTGTATTACCTGCCATGCCGGCCCAATGCTCTCTGATTATAGCTATCATAATCTTGGAATGACAGGTGATGAAGGAAGATACGAGGTAACCAAAAACGAAGAAGATAAAGGGAAATTCCGTACAACGGGTTTAAGAGGTGTAGCTCATACGGCACCATTTATGCATGATGGCAGCTTTGCCACTTTAGAAGATGTGGTAAATTACTATAACGACGGCGGAGGAGATCATGTAAACAAAAGTGATCTGATCAATCCATTAGGCTTAACAGATAAAGAAGTGCAGCAGCTTGTCGCTTTTATGGAAAGCTTAAGCGGTGAACTGCCAGAAGTTGAAACGCCTGAGATACCATAAAGGTTATTACTGGGAAAGTCGGAATTTATTTTCCGGCTTTTTTAATTGGAGAGTTCTCTTTAAAGTAAGGGCCAATGAATATTTCTTAAAAGGTGTGTGTGTCAGAGTTAGGGCGTGGGAGTAATCCTAAAAAACGTGTGGGTCAAAGTTTAGAGGAATAACTGCGGGCGAGTCATTCCTGGAAAGTGCGGTAGCCACAGATTTCAGGAATTACCCAAGGCGAGTTATTCCCGAAAAGAGGGGTAGGCACAAATTTCAGGAATTACCACGGGCGAGTCATTCCCGAAAAGAGCGGAAGGCACAAATTTCAGGAATTACCACGGGCGAGTCATTCCCGAAAAGAGCGGAAGCCACAGATTTCAGGAATCCCCCAAGGCGAGTCATTCCCGAAAAGAGCGGACGCCACAGATTTCAGGAATCCCCCAAGGCGAGTCATTCCCGAAAAGCAGGGAAGCCACAGATTTCAGGAATCCCCCAAGGCGAGTCATTCCCGAAAAGAATGGAAGCTAGAGATTTCAGGAATCCTCCAAGGCAAGTCATTCCCGAAAAGCAGGGAAGGCACAGGTTTCAGGAATTACCACGGGCGAGTCATTCCCGAAAAGAATGGAAGCCACAGATTTCAGGAATTACCCAAGGCGAGTTATTCCCGAAAAGAGGGGTAGGCACAAATTTCAGGAATTACCACGGGCGAGTCATTCCCGAAAAGAGCGGAAGGCACAAATTTCAGGAATTACCACGGGCGAGTCATTCCCGAAAAGAGCGGAAGCCACAGATTTCAGGAATCCCCCAAGGCGAGTCATTCCCGAAAAGAGCGGACGCCACAGATTTCAGGAATCCCCCAAGGCGAGTCATTCCCAAAAAGAACAAGAAGCACAGATTCCAGAAATATCTAAGACCAAAAAACCTCGTAAATATCCAATAAGAAAAATTCTCCCCGGCCACCGGCTTTCGGAAACCCTAGTTCATTGCCGAACAACGTGTATCGCTGCTTTTTTTCATAAAACATTGCCTGATCCAGATTTTTCTGATAATATATTCTTCTTCTCACGCGTTTTGCTATTCTTAAAAGCATTTGCACTTAAAGCTTAGGATGATTAGAATTCCCGGGCGAAGTGCTGTGTGCTTTTTCTTTCTCCATTGCGGCTGAAATTAATCTTTGGAGGTAAAAAGAATGTCTCTTCAGAACCACCCCGATTACGAAACAGAACTGCAGCGATTAGAATTTACTAAACGGTATATTGAAGCTGTTGTGAAAACAGCTGAATCCAGTAAGGAACAATTTCAGGAAAATATGAAAGAAGCCTTTTCGGATACCGATTGGCTTGAATCCAGTTTAAGCTATTCTTCCCTGTTAACCAATGCAAGGTTTTTTGAAATGTCTAAGGATGAGTTGAAGTCTTTAAAAAAAGCCAGAAGAACGCCTTATTTTGCGAGGATTGATTTTAACCGTGATGGTGGAGGAGAAAAGGAAGTTCTATATCTTGGCAAAACTTCTTTATATTCTCGGGAAAGCCAGGAGCAAATCATAGTGGATTGGCGCTCACCGATTGCAAACCTTTATTATGAGGGCAGACTTGGACCAGTCCAGTATGAATCCTATGAGGAGAGTTTTTCTGGTGATTTGTCGTTAAAGAGACAATTTATGATTGAAGACGGGTTCATGCAGGAAATACGTGATATTGACTTAACCACAACAGATGAATTATTGCAGGAGTCTTTAGCTAAAAGCTCAAGTAATCGCCTCACCGAAATTATTACCACGATCCAGGAAGAACAGAATAAAATTATCCGAGCTGATTTGAACAAGCCCATAATTGTTCAGGGAGGAGCGGGCAGCGGCAAAACGACGATTGCGCTGCACAGGATAAGTTATTTTATTTACCAATATAAAGAGAATTTTGCTCCGGAACAGCTGATGATCATTGCCCCAAGCGGATTGTTCCTGCATTACATATCTGAAGCTCTGCCAGAACTTGGAGTGGAAAGAATCCGCCAGACAACCTTTCAGGACTATGTCAAACTTTGTATTGATCTGAAAATGGAAATACAAAAGGACGATAAGCTGATCAGGATCATTGAAGATAAGGATTCACAGTCTTCAAAAGTAATTCAGCAGCTGTCCGCCCTTAAAGGATCGGATGTATTTCAAACTATTCTAACCAATTATTTAATAAAAATAAGCAAAACCTTTTATCCAGCTGAGGATTTCTATGTAGATAAATTTCGTTTATTCAGCCGTAAAAAGTTTATAAAGCTTTTTAGAGATGACTATCATTATTTGCCTCTTTACCGCAGGCTTGAAAAATTAAAGGGAATCCTGCAGAATGATGTGCGATTAAAGAAGAAAAATATGCTGGAAAAGATTCAAACCTACTATGATGTAAGGATTGAACGGGCTCTCTATCGCGGCGATGATCCGGAAAAAAGGCGACAGTATGTAATTGAAGCTATGGATAAAAAAGAAAAGAGAGTGGGTGAGATACAGTCTGCCATTAAAGGGGCAGTCAGAAACTATATGAAGCCTTTCCCTAAAAAAGATCTGCGTTCTTACTATCGCGAATTATTTCAGAATGCAAAAGAACTTCATTCACTTTCAGACGGAACCTTATCTATGGAGGAAGCAGAGCTGCTTTGTGACTACAATCAGCAGTTATTTAAGAAAAATGAGTATGAACGGGAGGACTTAGCACTCCTATTATTTTTACAGGTTCATTTATATGGTCTTGAAAAAGAACACCGAGCCAAAAACATAGTGATTGACGAAGCTCAGGATTACAGCTTTATGGAGCTTTTATCCTTAAAAAAAGCGGCAGATACAGATATGTTTACATTAGTTGGAGATCTGGCTCAAGGCATTCATTCTTATCGAGGTCTTTCTTCATGGGAAACGGTGATTGAACATATTTTTCCCCGTGCAACCTATACGGAATTGCAAAAAAGCTATCGAACGACTGTAGAGATTATGGAAGAAGCCAATACCCTTCTCGAAAAACTCCCGGTTTCTTTTCCAAAGGTAGTTCCTGTTGTCAGGCACGGAGAGGCACCAGCTTTTTATCGACGAAAAGAAGGCAAGTTTTTTATAAAGCAGCTTGAAGAAAAATTGCAGGAACTGAAGAATGAGCATTTTAAAACCTTTGCGCTTATTGGCAAAACCAGGACAGATTGTGAGCAGCTATATCAGCTTTTCAAGGACTTTTCTAATGAACGTGTAAAATTGCTGCAGGAACAAGAAGAAATACCAAAGGACGAGGCAGTTATTGTTCCTTCGTATTTAGTTAAAGGATTGGAGTTTGATGCAGTCATTGTTTTTTCTCTGGATGAAGTGTACTCAGATGCCTCCCCGCTGGATATTAAGCTTTTATATGTAGCCATGACACGTCCGCTGCATCGCTTATATTTTTATGGATTACATTCATCTGATTTTTTGCTTGAAGAGGTTTAGGACAAATTTTTGGCCGGGAATATCCTAACTAACTGGCTAAGGCCGTTCAAATAAACGAGCGATTGCAAAGAGCAATCGCTTTTTGTTTTTGTGAGGGAATATTTAAGCAACCAACAATAAAACGTTTTCATCTAGTTCCTTTTCAATCACTATTTTATTAATATGTTTCAGTTTTTGAATGCGGGGTATTTAACTTGTACAAGCAGAAAAAACCACATGTGGAAAAGGAAAACTTTCTGCTAGTTGTATAAGTTACACTATATAACAAAAACTATTCAAAACGAACAAGGAGGAATTATAATGTTAAGCTTTCTTTGGGCATTAATTATAGGTGGTATTATTGGTTGGGTTGCCGGCCTAATTACAGGAAGAGACGTACCAGGCGGAGTTATTGGTAATATTATTGCCGGATTCATCGGGGCATGGCTTGGATCATTAATCTTAGGAGATTGGGGTCCAGTTGTTGCAGACTTTGCCATCTTACCAGCTCTAATTGGTGCAATTGTACTTGTGCTAGTTGTTAGCTTTGCAATGAGAGCATTTAGAAAATCTACTGACTAATATTTACATGCAAATTGAAATAGAAAAGCCTTCCTAATAATGGGAGGCTTTTCTGTGTTTATTGATCTTTCATATAGGCACTAAATTCCTTTGGCGGCGGGCAGGTTACATCAACCTTTTCGAGTGTAAAAGGATGTGTAAAGGTTAGTCTCGCTGCATGCAGGGCTTGTCTTGAAAATATCGGTTTGCCTCCATAAAGAGTGTCTCCGGCCAAAGGGTGTTTCATATGACTAAGATGTACACGAATTTGATGAGTTCTGCCTGTATCCAGCTGACATTGAATAAACGTAAGTTTTTCTTTTTCAAAAAATTGAAGTGCTGAAAAATGGGTGATGGCATCCTGACCTTTCGGTGAAACCCGTCTTCTTGTTGGATGATGCCTGTCGCGTCCAATAGGCTCGTGAATAGTTCCGCTCAATTTCTTGAGATGACCATGGACAAGAGCTGAATAGGTTCGTTTGATTTTTCTTTCTTCAAGCAGCTTATCGGCAATGACTCCTGCCAATGAATGTTTGGCAAAAAGAATGCATCCGGACGTATCCTGATCAAGGCGATGTATATGTCTTACATTTCTCTGAACTCCTTGAGAAAGAACATGAAATGCTGCTGCGTTAGCAAGTGTATTTTTTTGTCCTGGTTCATTTGGGTGCGTATCCATTCCGGCAGGCTTATTAAAAATAATAAAATGTTCATCCTCAAACAGAACTTCAATTGGCATATATTCTGGGAGCACTTCAGATGCCTCTTCTCCAAATACTTTCATCATCAGCAGATCGCCTGTTTGTAATGGTTTTTCCCATTGAGCTATTTCTCCATTCATTAATACATGCTTTTCCATCCGCATAAAATGAATTTGTTTTTTCGAAGCTTTCCAAATATTTCTGAATAGATGGTCCACTGAGACTTGATTCCATTGTTCTGGAATGGTAATTTCATACCATTCTCCTTTTACCTTGGTTGTTACCATAATTTACTCCTAACTTTGGAAGATAAAATCAGGTTCTTCCACCATATAATGAATTATATCCCATGATTTCGTAAGGGTATAACTAGATATTTCCAAAAATCTGAGTTTAGCTTTAATGGAATAGATAATTGCTAATATTTTACTTATGCGTGGGTATAATTACCACCCTGTTACCAGCTTAGAATATGCTATTCTTATTATATATTACGAAATTATTACAGGTGTTTAAAGGTGGTTTTTTTCGGTGAAGGTTGTATTTGCATCTACTCCAGATCAGGAACAGCGTATTGCCCGGCTCATTCAGAAATTTTACGCAGATATTTTTCCGAAATATTTTACTGATGAGGAGATTAAAGAATTTGAATCATTGAAGGTGCTGCACACATCCACCCGCCATTTTGAATATTTTGGCACGCTGAGGGAGGCGTATCAAGTCATATGCGGGCTGGAAACGATTTACTCTATATTGGAAATGGCAGAAATTGATGAAAAGTATGAGGATATGTTTAGTAGAAACGTTGAAATCCTGGAAAGATTTGAACTTTCCTTCCCCTTCCATTTTAGCCAATTCAGCCATGAAAAAGAAGCTAACACAGATACACGCTTTAGTGTATATACAAAAGCGGCAAATGAATGGCTTGTTTAACCTGCAATGCTAAAAAAATCCTGCTGAAGCACTCATCAGCAGGATTTTTTATGCTTAAAGTTACATTGAATTCTCGTTAAACCAATCCTCAAAAACAGCTTCTTCTCTTAAACCAGTAATTCTTGCAGCTTCTTCGCCATCTTTGAATTGGATAATCGTAGGTGTTTCAGAGATATTAAAGTCATCCCAGCCTTGTTCAAATTCAAGCAGATTATATTGAACAAGATCAATCCCCATATCGTCTGTTAAAGGAGCCACAATCGGAGTGGTTTGCTGGCAATACTGACAGGTTGGGCTATAAAAATATACTGTTGCATCTTCGCCATTCTCCAATTTATCCCCAAGTGCTTCGGGCAGGATGATATTTTGATAATTAGGATCGTCAAGCTGAGCTAATGTTTCCGGCTCAAGTGTATCTTTCTGATAGACATTATCTTCTGGTGCTTTATTCTGCATATACGTTAATACGCCAACTCCACCGAATAAAACCAGCATAATGGCTAGAAAAATAATGATTTTTTTCATTTTTAATTTTCCTCCTTCGATTGTTTCCAAATCAAAAAGCTGCATACAAAAATGATCATAAAAGCAATAAGAGCTAAAAACGGAATTGTTATAAATCCGAACCAATTTATATATTGGCCTGTGCATGGCACTCGTCCGCATGAAGGGGCGGCATCCTGTAAAAAGGGCAGCTTCTGCAGAGCGTAATGATAAAGAGAAATACAACCGCCAATCGCTGATAAAATCATGGAATATAAAGCTATTTTATAATCCTTTTTTACAACAGCGATTCCTAAAATGACCGTGAATGGATACATGACGATCCGCTGATACCAGCAAAGCTCACAAGGCTCATACTGTCTGATTTCTGAGAAATACAGACTGCCAAACATGGCAATAATAGATGCTGCCCAGGCAATAAAGAGGGTGTTCTCCCTTTTGTCTTTAACAGACTTGTTCATACTTGTCTCCTTTTTGACCGGCTGTCTTGATTCATTTTTACATAATTGGAGAATGATTAAATGAGCCGCAAGATGCAAAAACAGCCTTAAATTTGGTGATAAAACCTGGTTAAAATTCCTTGCTGTAAAAATTATAAGGTCCACCTGTTTTAAAGTAAACGAAACTGTCTCGATTAAAAGATAATTTTCCAATTCAATTATAGATTTTTTATGAAATTCATATGCTAGAAATAGAAATAATAGAAAATGATGTTAGATTGCTGAGAAAAGAGGGTATAGGAAATAATTGATTATACATAGAACAGATGTTTAGCAAAGAAGAAAATCAATTGTGTATATAAAAATAGGGAGTGTTATGTTTGAGTGAGCTTGATTTAAGTCGATTTGAGAAAAAGATGATTATTCGAAATATGCAAAGAAATGATATACCGGAGATTATCAGTCTTCAGGGAAAATGTTTTCCGGGAATGGACCCGTGGAAAGAGGAACACTTGGAAAGTCATTTGAGCATCTTTCCGGAAGGGCAGTTTGTGGCAGAATACGATGGTGAAATTATCGGTTCATGTTCGAGTCTTATCATCAATTTTGATGAATATGATGACCGGCATACATGGGCAGATGTGACGGATAATGGCTATATTACCAATCACAACCCAGATGGCTATAATCTATATGGAATTGAAGTCATGGTGCATCCCGCTTATCGCCGAATGAAGATTGGGCATCGGTTATATGAAGAACGAAAAGAATTAGTTCGGGCCCTAAATTTAAAAAGCATAATCATTGGCGGCAGAATCCCCAACTATCATAAACATGCTGACCAAATGAGCCCGAGGGAATATGTGAATGAGGTCTCCTTGCATATTATTTATGATCCAGTCCTTTCGTTTCAGCTTCTAAATGGGTTTTCGCTGATGCGGATTAACCCTAATTATCTGCCCGATGATATGCAGTCCAATAAATATGCGACCTTAATGGAATGGAATAATGTTGATTATCGCCCTACATCAAAACGTTTTTACAAAACAAGTTATCCTGTACGCATCTGTGTTGTTCAATATATGATGCGTCAAATAAATTCATTTGAAGACTTTGCGAATCAGGTGGAGTATTTTACTGATGTTGCTTCTGATGCTGAATCCGATTTTGCCGTATTCCCTGAAATTTTCACGACACAGCTGCTGTCCTTTTTAGATGAGAAAACGCCTAGCCTTGCGATCAGAAAATTAACAGAGTTTACCGAGGACTATATTCAGCTCTTCACGGATTTAGCCGTCCGTTACAATATTAATATTATCGGCGGCTCTCATTTTGTAAAAGAAGATGACGATAAGATCTACAATATTGCGTATTTATTCCGCCGGGATGGAACCATTGAAAAGCAATATAAAATTCATATTACACCGAATGAAAGAAAATGGTGGGGAATTAGCGAAGGCGACGAAGTAGAAGTCTTTAATACAGACTGCGGGAAGATCGCTATACAAATCTGCTATGATATTGAATTCCCAGAGCTTGCCCGTATTGCCACAGATAAAGGAGCAAATATCATCTTTACACCATTCTGTACTGACAATCGGGAAGGGTATTTACGAGTACGCTATTGTGCACAGGCACGTGCCATCGAAAATCAAATCTATACCGTAATTTCTGGTACTGTCGGCAATTTGCCTCAAGCTGATAATATGGATATCCAGTATGCGCAATCCGGTATATTTTCTCCATCTGACGTGGAATTTGCCAGAGACGGAATTATTGGTGAAGCCAACGCAAATATCGAAATGGTTCAGATTGGTGATGTAGACCTGGAAGTTTTAAGAAGACAGCGTCAGGACGGTACGGTCCTTCACTTAAAAGATCGCCGCCATGATGTTTACAGAATTGAATATAAAAAGTAAAATTAAAACAGAAATGCATGTTTAATCCTTTTGGTTCTGTCATGAATTGTCACAAATTCAGGGACAGATTCAAAAGGATTTCTGTTTGTTTTAGCGAATGTAATAAGCATACATATGGATTTTTTTTAGGAGGCTGATGGTGAATGACATGGAAAGAGAAAGCTGAACGCTGGAGTCAATTTGAGCAAGTACAGGAAGATTTAAAGCTTGAACTCCAAAATTTAAAACAAGATGAAAAGCTTTTAGAAGATGCCTTCTATAAGGAATTAGAATTCGGAACGGGTGGCATGCGCGGTGTTATTGGGCCTGGCACAAACCGCATGAATATCTATACCGTTCGCAAGGCTTCAGCAGGATTGGCTGCATACATAGAAGAACAAGGATTAGAAGCCAAGCATCGCGGAGTAGCAATTGCTTACGATTCCAGACATATGTCGCCTGAATTTGCGATGGAGGCTGCGAAAACATTGGCAACCCGCGGAATCCAGACCTATGTTTTTGATGGGCTAAGACCAACTCCAGAGCTGTCTTTTGCAGTCAGATATTTGCATGCGTTTGCAGGTATTGTTATAACAGCTAGTCATAATCCGCCTGAATATAATGGCTATAAAGTTTACGGACCAGACGGTGCACAGCTTGGTCTTGCAGCAGCAGATGAGGTCATCGGCAAGGTTAATGAAATTGAAAATGAACTTACGATTGAAGTAAATGATGAAAATGAGTTAAAAGAACAAGGACTCATTACCATGATCGGTGAAAATATTGATCGGGCTTATAATCAGAAGCTTATGACGATTTCCGAGCATCCGCATCTGGGAGAGGATTCTGATATAAAGATTGTCTTTACGCCGCTTCATGGCACTGCGAATAAACCTGTTCGCAATGGTCTCCAATCTCTTCACTATAAACATATTTATACGGTTAAGGAACAGGAACTGCCTGATCCTAATTTTTCAACTGTAGCTAGTCCAAACCCTGAGGAAAGGTCTGCATTTCACCTTGCCATTGAGGAAGGGAAACGCGTGAATGGTGATATATTAATTGCCACTGATCCAGACGCTGACCGTATCGGTGTTGCGGTGAAGATGCAGGATGGAGAATATACGCTATTAAGCGGAAATCAAACGGGTGCGTTATTGCTGCACTATGTACTGACGCAGAAAAAGGCGAAAGGAACGCTTCCAGACAATGGCATAATGATGAAAACGATCGTTACTTCAGAGCTTGGAAGCAAGGTAGCAGCCTCCTTTGGAGTGAAATCAGAAGATGTGCTGACTGGCTTTAAATTCATTGCCGAAAAAATAAATGAATATGAAGGTACATATAAATTCTTGTTTGGATATGAAGAAAGCTATGGCTATTTAATTGGTGATTTTGCGCGGGATAAGGACGCTGTGCAGGCGGCACTGCTAGCTGTAGAAGCAGCAGCCTTTTATAAGAAGGAAGGCAAATCACTTTATGATGTCCTTATAGAAATATACGAGACACATGGCTACTACATGGAAGGACTTGAGTCTTTAACTTTAAAAGGAAAAGAAGGTGCTGAAACTATTCAGCAAATTTTATCATCATTCCGTTCTGAACCTTTAACAGAATTAGAAACTATAAAGGTAAATGCGGTTGAGGATTATTTAACAGGCATTCGTACAGAATTGGATGGGGCAGAAAATCAAATATCGCTGCCAAAATCAAATGTTATCAAATACTTTTTTAAAGATGGCACTTGGATTTGTCTTCGTCCATCCGGAACCGAACCAAAGATTAAGTTCTACTTCGGCATCACGGCAGACTCCTTTGAAGCCAGCAGTGAGAAATTAGACAAGATAAAAGAGTCATTTATGAAGAATGTTGAAAATAAATTGCAGGTAATAGCAAAATAATTGGGTGTCCAATAGTCATCATTTGACTATTGGACGCTTTTTTGTTTTTTTTTCAGCCCCGTTTTTGCAGCAATCTACGACTTTTGATGTATAAAATTCCTCCTAATTTCGAACGCAAGCGGTACAGAAACGTTTTATAATGGAATTAGCTATAACAGGGGGAGTTATGATGAAAGAGAAAAGAGATCATGAATTACAAACCTTAAGGGAGATTGCTGAGCTTTTAAACACTGGCACTGATGTAGATTCTCTTCTCAAAAATGTCCTCGAAAGGCTGCTTCATATTACTGAGCTCGAGACAGGATGGATTTTTTTAATTGATGAGGATGGAAATCATGAGCTGGCTGCAGCTGTGAATCTGCCAAGGGCGCTGGCGCGAAACAACACTGCCCGAATGTGTTCAGGAGACTGCTGGTGTCTTAATAAATATAAAAATGGCCATCTGTGTGAGGCTACAAATATTATGGGCTGCAAACGAATTGAAAAAATACTGGCTGAAAAAGTGGAGCATACAAACGGGCTTACACATCATGCATCTGTACCGCTTCGTGCCGGAAACGAACGGTTTGGCATTCTAAATGTAGGAACACCTGAAAAAACGACTTTTAATGACGGTGAGCTTGCACTGTTAGAGTCGGTTGCATTTCAAATTGGAACAGCATTGAAGAGAATACATCTTACACGGCTTGAGCAGGAAGCTGCACTATCAGCTGAGCGTAATCGTCTTGCCCGCGATCTTCATGATTCTGTTAATCAATTGCTGTTTTCCTTGAGTTTAACAGCAAGAGGAGGAGCAGAGATCGCAGAAAACACAGAAACAAAAGAAACATTTACATATATTCAAGATTTAGCACAGGAAGCCTTACAAGAAATGAGAGCTCTGATCTGGCAGCTAAAACCGCATGGACTTGAAAATGGCTTAATCTCTGCTCTAACGACCTATAGTGAAATGATTGGCATAAGGCTTCATACTACAGTGCAAGGTCTTATATGTTTGTCAGAACAGATGGAAGCAGCATTATGGAGAATCGGCCAGGAAGCACTGGCAAATAGCAAGAAGCACTCTGGAGAGAGTGATGTTTATTTAGTATGTGAAGTAGATTCAGAAAGTATCTTTTTTCAGATAAGAGATGAAGGTACAGGATTTCATTACGATCAAAAAGCATTGATTCCATCACTTGGCTTAAAAAGCATGAAAGAGCGTGCTGAACAGATGCAAGGTTCCTTCCAGCTTAAAAGCTCACCAGGTGATGGAACAGACATTATCATTACATTGCCCTTGTCATAAGGAGTTGAAAAAATGGCCATCAGGTTATTAATTGCAGACGATCACCATATTGTCAGACGCGGTCTGGCGTTCTTCTTAAAAACACAAAAAAACATTGAGATCATCGGAGAAGCTTCAAACGGACAAGAAGCAGTTTCGATGGCCGAGGCTTTTCAGCCAGATGTTATTTTAATGGACCTTGATATGCCTGTCATGAATGGCATTGAGGCTACGAGGGAAATTACTAAGAGATCATTGCCCTCTAAAATCATGATCCTTACGAGCTTTTCTGATCAAGACCATGTAATCCCTGCCATTGAAGCAGGCGCAGCTGGATATCAGTTAAAAGATGTTCAGCCAGATGTGCTGGTGCAAGCCATTGAAAAGCTTGTAAAGGGAGAAAATGAAATTCATCCAAAAGCAACTGCACATTTGCTTAAACAGCTTAGCCAGCGTCAATCAGAGCAGAATGAATTAAATGTCCTTACCAAAAGAGAAAAGGATGTATTGCGGGAAATTGCTGCAGGCAAAAGCAATAAAGAAATCGCAGCAGCTCTATTTATTACTGAAAAAACAGTCAAAACACATGTCTCCAACCTCCTATCTAAGCTTCAGGTAACAGACCGCACACAAGCAGCACTGCTGGCGGTGCGGCTTGGAATACATAAGTATTAACGCAAGAAAAACACGAGCAGCATCGCTCGTGTTTTTTTGGTGGAATTCGCCTATATAGAATGTGCTTCTGTATGTTCAAGAATATGTTCCGCAGACAATTCATTGGCATGGTCAATATATCTCAGTAAAGAATATAAGTTTCTTTCTACTACTGTGTAGTCTTTTTCAAAATTATAAGCATGCAGGAAATGCTCAATTTTTTTTGAAAGAAACTGATCGTGTGTACGAACCATTAATATTAATAAGTTATCCCATTCAGAACGATGGGTGTAATACAAGGCGCGGTCATAATCAACTTTATTCATCATCTTGCCTCCTCTTTCAGGAGTTGATAATAGTGTATGTCAACTTAATGTTTTATTTCTCAGTAAATGTTGGTCATCCATGTTTACAGGGCTTTTCAACTTTTACCTGTATAAGCTTTTTGTTTTTGCGGAAGGTAAAAATGAAATGAAAGAGGAAGGATTTTTTCATGAAACGAATTGTGCTAATATTATTTGCTTTATTCTTTTTAACGGGAGGCATAGCGGCAAAAGCTGCTATTATTAATCCGTATGTACCATATCATTACGATATTTTGAAACAAGATTTGAAAAAGATGAAAAAGCAATACCGTTTTATCAAGGTTAAGAAGTTCGGCAAATCATCATTTGGGCGGAATCTTTATGCTGTAAGACTAGGCGAAGGAAAACAAAATATTCTTATTGTTGGTTCCCATCATGGGCGTGAATGGCTGACAACAAGCTTAACAATGAAAATGATGGAGGATTATGCCTATGCCTATCAGCGGAAAAAAGGGATTGGAGGATATTCATACAGCCTCTTAGACGAGGTCTCTATCTGGTTTATTCCTATGCTGAATCCTGATGGAGTCGTCCTGCAGCAGGAAGGAATAGATGCTTTTCCAAAAGGTTTTCATGCAAGACTGCTTGAAATGAATGATGGCCGTTCTGATTTTACAAGCTGGAAAGCGAATGGAATTGGAATTGATTTAAATAGGCAATATCCTTCAGGCTGGGATGAATTGCAGACGGGATCTGAAAAGCCATCCTGGCAATTTTATAAAGGAGAGCATCCAATTGAAGCTGCGGAAGTAAAAGCGCTTGTTCGTTTTGTGAATAAAATAAATCCAGAGCTTGCAGTGGCATACCATTCTTCCGGGCAGGAAATTTTCTGGGATTATCATAATGATGCTCATTCTGCAAGAGATCGGGCTATTGCAAATGAAGTAGCAGAATTAACAGGATACCCATTATCTGAGCCCTCCGCTGAAGCTGTAGGAGGTGGCTTTAAAGACTGGTTTATAACAGAATTCCGCAAACCAGCCATGACCATTGAGATATGCAGGCTGGTCGAAGATCGTGCTCCGCCCATAAGCGAGCTCTATGAGGAATGGGAAAGGAATCAGCATGTCGGCATCCTCCTGGCAAATGAAGCGAGAAAAATGATCGAAAAGGAAAATCGTTGACATAAAAAATACATTTTTTGAAAAAATAAAGGCAATGACAAACATATGGAGGTACGCATGAAACGATTATCCGTCCTGTTATTAGCACTTTTTTTCATAATAAATGCAGCTCTTCCTGTCCATGCGGAAGAAAAGCCGGATTATGAAAAATACGGAAGAATTGCAACAGTTGTTGTGAAAGAGGATTATCCAGGCGAGGCAGTAGTAGAGTATAAATACGGCGGCCGCAGAAAATTGACGGAAGAAGAAGTAATGGACACTTTTGTCTTCATTGTAAAAGAGAACGGTAAAGACAAAACCATTCTAGTTAAAGTCACTCATTTGCTTAGTGATAATAAGTCGTTAAGCCTGACCGTTGAAGAACAGAAATAGGGATTGTTTGTTTCCAGCGAATGTTTTTTCAATGTAATTCTGCTGAGATTGCATGAAAGGGCATTCGTTTTTCTATATTTGTAAACCGACTCACCAGCAGCCTTGCTTGGTGTTTTTTTTTGGTTTTTTTAATGCAATAAGAAATGGATTTTAAAAAATGTTTCTGCTAGTCTAAAGATATGAAGAGATGGCGGGGAGGCAGACCTGGTGGCGAAAGAGAAAATACTCGTTGTTGAAGACGAAGTGAAAATTGCGCGCTTGCTTGAATTGGAACTGGGATTTGAAGGATATGAAGTGACCAAGGTGTTTGATGGTTTAGATGGATTGGAAAAATTCAGAACAGAAAACTGGGATTTAATCCTGCTAGATGTGATGCTGCCGGGACTAAGCGGAATTGAACTGCTGCGCAGAATCAGAGCAGGGAATAAATCTACACCTGTGCTCCTTCTTACGGCCAAAAGTTCGGTGGAGGATAAAGTTTCTGGACTTGATTTAGGTGCAAATGATTATATTACAAAGCCTTTTCAAATTGAAGAACTGCTTGCAAGAGTGCGGGTTGCACTGCGCAACAAACAGAGTGAACAAAATGAAGAACAAATAGATACTTTAGAAATAGAAAATTTGAAAATCAATGAAAAAACAAGAGAAGTGACTAGAGGGGATGTACAAATTGAATTAACACCGCGGGAATTTGATCTTTTATCATTCTTGCTTCGCAATAAGAGACAGGTGCTGTCCAGAGATCAAATATTAGAGGCTGTATGGGGCTACGATTTCATGGGTGATACAAATGTGGTTGATGTGTATATTCGCTATGTCCGCAAAAAAATTGAACCAGCAGGAGAGCCCTCCCTTATTCATACGATCCGGGGTGTAGGCTACGTCATAAAGGAGCCAAAATGAAGCTTCGAAATAAAATCAACTTGTACACATCTGTATTATTTGCCTTCCTTATTATTGTCATGAATGCTGCTCTTTTCTTTCTGTTTTCAAAAATGATTGTAGACAGTGAACTGGAAACAGCCAGGAATGAGTTAGAAAACCTGGCTCAGGAGATTGACCAATCCCTAGGGCAAATACCTCCAGCCGATCTGCTTAGGGCATATGCTCCTTTAGATGGGGTTATTCAAATAGTGCAAGATGTTAATGGTGATTTGAAAAGCACGATAGGCTCAAATTCAGAAGAAAACCGGAAATTATTAGACGAGATGGATGAACAATTTTATCAGTCAGAACAAACGGAAGAATTGGTTCTTCGCAATCAGCATTATGCCTTTTCGTCTATTCCCATTATTTTACCGGATGGAGAAGTTGCCAATCTGCAGACGGTCAAAAGCATTCAATCAGCCATTAATATCCTGCAGCTGTTTCGGATTGTTCTTGTCATTGTGACATTGCTGACACTTGTTCCTGTGTTAATATCAAGCAGAATCTTGAGCAGTTTTATCATGAATCCAATCATTTCAATGATTGAGACGATGAAGGAAATCAGGGAGAGCGGACAGTTTAAACAGCTTAAGCTAGAGGGGAAATCGAAGGACGAACTTCATATAATGGGAGATACGTTTAATCACATGATTACTTTATTGGAAAATAATTATGAAAAGCAAAAACAGTTTGTTTCCAATGCTTCCCATGAATTCAAAACCCCTTTAACCGTTATTGAAAGTTATGCGAGTTTATTAAAACGAAGAGGCTTACAAGATCCGGCTTTATTCGAGGAATCTGTTGAAGCGATTCATTCTGAAGCCATAAGAATGAGAGAAATGACTGAACAGCTGTTATTGCTGGCAAAGCACCATGAACAATGGAATATTGAATGGAACGACATTCAGCTGAAACCTTTTTTGCTTCAAACTGCTAAGGCGTTTGAGCAAGCCTATAACCGAAAAATCTCATTTAATTGTGACGAGACTTCCATTGTGCGTACAGATGAGCAAAAGCTCAAACAGCTGCTGTTTATCTTTCTGGATAATGCGAGGAAATATAGTGATGATGACATCATTCTTTCATGTGAAAAAAAGAACCAGAAAGTACTTATCCATATTCAGGATTTTGGTTCAGGCATCGGTGAAAAGGATTTGCCGCGGGTATTTGAACGATTTTATCGGGTGGATGAAGCAAGAACAAGGCAAAATGGCGGTACTGGTCTCGGACTTTCACTGGCAAAGGAAATGGCAGATGTAATGGGCATCCAGCTGGAGCTTAAAAGTGAAAAAGGGGCTGGTACCACGGTCACTTTAATATTTAATTAAGGAAATTCTCATCCATTTCTCATTTTTCTGTTTCATAATGTGGAGAGAAGGATGGAGGGGGAAATAGATGAAAAACAAATGGATATGGATCCTAACTGTATTGGTTTTGGCTGGTTTTATCGCAGGTTTTTTTCTATTTAATCAGGAAAAAGCAATGACAATGGAAGAAGCCAAAACACTTATTGCGAATCGTTATACAGGCGAGGTAATCAATATTGAAGAAATGGACGGAGAGTTTATTGCCGAGATGAATCGCGATACCGGAAACTATCAGGTTGCCATTGATGCCTTCAATGGAGAAACAAAATCCCTCGAAAAAACAGGAACGAACGAGAACACAGATACTCCTGAAAAAAGCGATGAACCAGTTGAAAAGGAAATCTTAACACAACAGCAGATTAAAGATCAGCTTAAAGCAGCAGGTCATGAGGTGACTTCTGTTAAAAGCAGCACATCAAATGAGAATAAACGGTATGTGGCTGAAGTGGAAAATGGAGAACAAAAAAGCCAGCTTGAAATAGATGCTGTAACAGGCGAAATTCTTAAAACTACTCCAATTGAAGAGACGACTACAAAAATTTTAACAGAAGAGCAAGCGAAAGAAATTGCCCTGCAAACGGTTAATGGCTCTATTGATGACATTGATCTTGAATCCATCAATGACCAGCCCTACTACCTAGTAGAAATTGAGACAGAAGATGATCAAGAAGCCGTCGTCCAAATCAACGCGATCACAGGCAAATACACTATATCATGGGAAGAAGATTAAAGATTGGCCAGGGGAATGGGATTCCCTTGGTTTTTTTGATTCTGCTTCGAGTGGAGGAGGGGTGTATCAATGGCTTTAACGATCCATCTTGATAAATTTCATGGACTTCGGTCTGGCAGATAACTCCGAAAATAACGGGCGACTATCCATCTTATCAAACTCCTCTTGAATTAAATTCAGCAGATAAAAAAGCAAATTCATAAATTTTGTGCCTCTTTTTAGATATAAAACCTGCTAAAATCGATATCCGCCAGCATTTTTACTCCTAAATGAGTAAATTTCATTTCTTTCTCATCATTTTCTAATGTTATTCTACCGTTTCTTTAAGATAAGAAGACTATATTGATATTGTAGAAAACAAATTGAAGGAGGAAACAAAATGAAAAAGAAAATTTGGATTGGTGCACTTGCAGGGTTAGTTGTATTAGGAGGAGCAGCTGCAGCTGGCGCAACACAAAAATCAGCTGAGGAGCAGGCAACAAAAGAAATGATTACTTTGGAGAAGGCGAAGGAGCTGGCCTTAAAAGAACAGCCAGGTGTAATTGAAAGCATTGAACTGGAAAGCAATTTAAAAGGACGCTACTATGACGTTGATATTGATAACAATGATGACCGCATGGATTATGACGTGGATATTGATGCATATACTGGCGAAGTTTTATCTGTTAGAGAAGATCGTGATGATGACGATGATTTCGATGATCAGGATGATGATCATGTACAAAACAGTCAAGCAAACTCTTCAGCATCAGGTCAAAGCACACAAACTGCTGATCAAAAGATCTTATCTGAAAAAGACGCCATTGCCATTGCAGAAAAAGAAACTAACGGCAAAGTAAAGGAAATGGACTTGGATAGCGATGATGGCACAATGAAGTATGAATTCGAGTTGCGCACAAAAAATGGCGAAGCAGAAATTGAATTAGACGCAGTAACAGGCGAAGTATTGGAACTGGAATTTGATAACGATAATGACTAATTTCCGGCAGGCTGTTAAACAGCCTGTTTTTTTATGCAGTAATGAATTTAAGAGACATCTATAAAAATACGAGCATGAATCATCATTCCCCGTCCCTGCTCATAGATTAGGATAAGGACTTAAAGGGGGAGTGGCAAATGCAAGTGGAGGATGCGAAAGCACTCGAATATGCGATACATGAGATTACGGAAATTGCCAGCGGGTTTGGTCTCGACTTTTATCCGATGCGTTATGAAATTTGTCCGGCAGATATTATTTATACATTTGGAGCCTATGGAATGCCAACTCGTTTCTCACACTGGAGCTTTGGCAAGCAATTCTTTAAAATGAAGCTTCAATATGATCTTGGACTTTCAAAAATATATGAGCTTGTAATCAATTCCGATCCATGTTATGCCTTTTTGCTTGATTCAAATTCACTTATACAAAATAAGCTCATCGTCGCGCACGTCTTGGCGCACTGCGACTTCTTCAAAAACAATGTTCGCTTCCAGAATACAAAGCGCGATATGGTTGAAAGTATGGCAGCAACAGCTGAAAGGATTCGCTTATATGAAGTTGAACATGGCAGAAAAGAGGTTGAGACATTTTTAGATGCGGTTCTTGCCATTGAGGAGCATATTGATCCTTCCTTAATGCGGCCAAAGTTTGCGTGGAGCACAGAAGAAAGTGAATTTGAAAGCTCTGATAGCATAGCGGCTTCTCCATATGATGATCTTTGGGGTTTAGATGATCGCGGGCCAAAGCAGGAAAAAATAAAGAAAAAACGCAAATTTCCGCCTCGTCCTGAGAAGGATTTAATGCTTTTTATTGAAAGCTATAGCCGTGAATTGACAGATTGGCAGCGCGATATTTTAACCATGATGCGCGAGGAAATGCTGTATTTCTGGCCGCAGCTTGAAACGAAAATTATGAACGAAGGCTGGGCTTCCTATTGGCATCAGCGGATTTTAAGAGAACTTGATTTAACAAGCTCAGAAGCAATTGAATTTGCAAAATTAAATGCTGGTGTTGTGCAGCCATCCAGAACGGGCATCAACCCTTATTATCTAGGCTTAAAAGTGTTTGAGGATATCGAAGAGCGCTACAATCACCCTACTGAGGAAATGAAGCGGCGTGGAGTTCAGCCAGGTTCAGGTCGGGAAAAGATGTTTGAGGTGCGTGAAATTGAATCCGATATTTCCTTTTTACGCAATTATCTAACAAAAGACCTTGTCATGAGAGAGGATATGTATTTATTCCAAAAGCAGGGCAAGGATTACAAAGTAGTTGATAAACAATGGGAAAACGTGCGTGATCAGCTGGTTGGCATGAGAGTAAATGGAGGCTTTCCTTATCTAACGGTAACGGATGGCGATTATCTGAAAAATGGCGAGCTGTATATAAAGCATTGGTATGAAGGCATTGAACTTGATCTGAAATATTTGGAAAAAGTACTTCCATATATCCATCAGCTATGGGGGAGAAATGTCCACATGGAGAGCATGGTGGAAGGCAAGGAAATGGTATTTTCTTATGATGGAAAGTCTATCCACCGCAAGTACCTATAAAGGCATCTCTATAGAATTGAAAAGCCGCAAAATTGCATGGAATTCCGTGCGTATTGCGGCTTCCTTGTGCTTAATAATTAGTAAACACTACTAATAGCTTAGTGTATCGCCTTTTTCTTAAATCTGCCGCCGCGCACCTCAGATATATTGGCAACTGCCAAAAACGCATTGGGGTCTAATTCTTCTACAATTGTTTTTAATTTTGCTTCCTCAAGCCGTGTAATCACGACAAAGATCACTTTTTTATTGTCCCCTGTAAAAGCGCCTTCGCCATTTAAATATGTGACTCCTCTGCCAAGCCGAGCTATAATTGCTTCTCCTATTAATTGGTGATTCTCACTAATGATCCATGCTGATTTTGATTCATCTAAACCTTGAATCACAACATCAATTGTTTTAAAAGCAATAAAGTATGTAATAATCGAGTACATCGCCCGATCCCAGCCAAATACGAAACCAGCTGTCACAAAAATAAAGACATTAAAAAACATGATTATTTCGCCAACTGAAAACGGAAGATTTTTATTAAGTAAAATGGCAAGAATTTCTGTGCCATCCAGGGATCCGCCATAACGAATGACAATGCCAACGCCAATTCCTAAGCTGATGCCGCCAAAAACGGTGGCTAATAACAGGTCACTCGTGAAGACAGGAACATTATGGAGCAGCAATGTGGTGAGAGAGAGAACGCCAATGCCGAGCAGAGTAGAAAGAGCAAAGGTTTTTCCAATTTGTTTATAACCTATATAGAAGAAGGGGATATTCAGGAGAAATATAAAAATCCCAAGCTTTATATGTGTTAAGTGAGACAATATAATCGATATGCCTACAATACCGCCATCCAGAATTTGATTTGGCACTAAAAACTCTTCAATGCCAATCCCCATAAAAATGGCTCCAATAATAATAAATATAATTCTCTTAAAGACTTTCCCTTTCGATGTTGCTCTGTGCAACTGCTGATTGTTCATTTCTTCAGGAGTCAATTCCATCAGCAAACCTCCTTTCCTATCATATCTATTTTAGCACGATTAGAAAAAATAAAATGAAAATTCTGTCCAGCATCTGTATAAAATGACTTATTATAAATGATTATCTCTGTCCTTATCTGGGAAAAGGAGACTATACTCTCAAATCTACTGTAAAGGATGTGAATAAAAGTGAACCGTGCAATTACTTTTGGAAAAAAGCTGTCTGCAGAATTAAAAGAAGATCGTGCAACAGGACTTGCAGCAGAGCAGGCTTACTATTATATGTTGGCAATATTCCCGTTGTTGATCTTAATGATCTCTATTTTGCCATATTTATCTATTGATCCGCAAACGGTGCTCACATATTTAAGCAGTATTTTGCCTGGAGATACGTTCAGCTTAATTGAGGAAAATGTTATTAATATTATAACGGTGCCAAATGGAGGGTTACTGACCTTCGGGATTATCGGTACACTTTGGTCGGCATCCAATGGAATGATGGCCTTTATTCGTGCTATGAATACGGCATTTGATGTAGAGGATTCCAGATCTTTTATCATAGTTAGGCTTATATCAATTGGGTTAACGCTTGGTTTAATCCTTGCTATTGTAACCGCAATGCTGCTTCCGATATTCGGGAATGTCATTGTCGACTTTATTGGACAATTCATTTATATTCCCAATAATATGGAAGTTTTGATCAATATTTTACGCTATGTCATTGCGATCGTTGTTATGGCAACTGTACTGGCTTGTCTTTATAAATTTGCGCCAGACAAGCATTATCCATTTAAGGAAGTATTGCCTGGAGCTTTTGCAGCGACAGTTATTTGGCAGATTATCTCCTTTGGTTTATCCATTTATGTTAATAATTTTGCCAACTACTCAGCCACATACGGAAGCCTTGGTGGTGTAATTGTGCTAATGCTTTGGTTTTACTTAACAGGCTTGACCTTTGTTCTTGGAGGAGAAATTAACGCCTTGCTTCACAGAAGGAAAAAAGGACAAGCCATGAACAAAGCAAAAACAGCTGCAATGTAAATGACTTGGAGACATATACCGCTCCATTTTGACAATTGAACACATAAAAAAAAGCGAGGAATGTTCCTCGCTTTTTTCTATTCACAAACGTTTTATAGTTTATGGATAAAAGGAATTTTAATTTTCCACCACTTGGTAATGGATTTAGGTGTCTCCTTCACGCTGGAAATAAGCGATGTAAAAACACCTTTCTTAAATTCAAAATCCTTCTGCAGCTCTTGCTGCTGCATTTTAAGTGCGTCAGTTTCATGCTTCAATACATTCATCTTATGCTGCAATCGGCTATTTGTCTCATTCAGTCGTTCAATACTTGGCTGTGCCTCTTTCAATGTCTTTACTGCCGAAATGATAAAATACACAATTGCAAGCACAATTACAGCGATACTTGCATACACAATAAACATTCTATCCCTCCCAAGTTGTCGGATGTGCTGCCATCATTTAATGGATAAACTAATTGTATTCTTTTTTTACCCTTTAAGCATGAAAAATAACAACTGTTAAAAAATATAGTCAAGTTTGCATTAGAAAATCCGACAATTATTATTATTCTTTCACAAAAAAGATTGAACAATCTGTTTGTGTGGTACATAATATATATGAGCATATATTCATATACAAAAGAGGAGGGAATTCGATGGGACACTCACACTCACATTCACATTCACACGGTCATTCACATCATCATCATTCAACCAACAATAAAAAAGCATTGCTTACTGCCTTTATTTTAATTGCCGGCTTTATGGTCGTAGAGGTGATTGGAGGACTGGTTACAAATAGTCTCGCACTTTTGTCAGATGCAGGACATATGCTTAGTGACGCGGCGGCTTTAGGGCTGAGCTTTTTAGCGATCAAGCTGGGTGAAAAAAAGGCGACCATAAGCAAATCCTTTGGGTATAAACGCTTTGAAATCATTGCAGCTTGGGTTAATGGTGTTACACTCTTACTTATCTCTCTTTATATTTTCTATGAGGCTTATCACAGGCTTCTTGACCCGCCAGAGGTTCAAAGTCTTGGTATGCTGACGATCTCTGTTATCGGACTTATTGTGAATATTATTGCCGCCTTTATTTTAATGAGCGGTGATAAGGACCATAATTTAAATGTCCGCAGTGCATTCCTGCATGTCATTGGTGACTTGCTTGGTTCAGTTGGTGCCATTACAGCTGCATTGCTTATGTATTTCTTTGGCTGGGGAATAGCGGATCCGATTGCAAGTATTATTGTCGCAATCTTAGTATTAATCAGTGGATGGCGAGTCATGAAGGATTCCTTTCATATTTTAATGGAGGGAACCCCAGAGAATTTGAATCCCGAAACAATAAAAAACGCACTTTTAAAGATTGGCCAGGTGTCCGATGTGCATGACTTGCATATATGGACAATTACTTCTGGTTTTCCCGCGTTAAGCTGTCATGTCGTCTTAACTGATGATCAGGGGCATGATGCTGTACTGAAAAAGGCTCAAGGCATATTACATGATGAATATGGCATTGAGCACAGCACAATTCAGGTTGAAGGGAAGACAGAGGGATGTCCAAGTCATCATGGCACATGTAATTAATGCTGTGCATGATCGATAGTTTGCTTTAATATGCTTAAGACGTGTTCATCATCATGACTATAATAAAGGGTAGTTCCTTCTCGGCGGAACTTCACTAAGCGCAGGTTTTTAAGGAAGCGCAGCTGATGTGAGACCGTTGATTGCAGTAATGATAGCTTCTCGGCAATATCATTAACAGAAAACTCTCCCTTCGAAAGCAAATGCAGGATTCGCAGGCGAGTAGGATCTGACAATGCTTTAAATGTCTGAGAAACAATAAATAAAGTTTCTTCATCAAAATCGTCTTCAAGTAAAGAGTATGGCTGTTCATTTGTCATTGCAGAACACACCTCCTAATTATTGATATTATAATCCTGATTAGGCTCTTACAGCAAAGAAAACCACCGGTTAAGGTGGTTTTTTTGATGCAGCAGAAGAAATTATTCTTCTTTAATGCTATTTTTTATTTCGCCCATAAGCGTTTTCATTTCCTGGTGAAGCTTGTCATCCGTCAGATTAAGCTTTTCCTTCATTTCTTGAAAGCTTTTTCCGTCTTTTTTTAATTGAATGATTGTATTGAAGTCTTCACCTGAAGACTTAGACATGGCTGCAGCTGTAATGATAAAGTGCAGGCTCATATTCTCTTCTTTTATTAATGTTTCAAGATCAGCTTCATTTTTACCTGTATAAACGGATAAAGTTTTGAGAACCTCCGTCTGATGCTTCTTGAGAAATCGTCCCTTTGCTTTATAATGCTGTTTCATTTTCTGTAGATCTACACCGAATTGCTGTGCTGTTTTGTCCCAAGATGAACCGTTCTTTTTATATGAAGCTAATACATCTTCAACTTTTGCCTGCGAAAATTTTGCTATAAACGATGCTTTATAGATTTCTTCTTTGCTGTAGCCCTTATCTATTAAGGAATCAACCAGTTCTTTATCCATAAAACGATGTCCATGATGATCTCCTTCTCCGCCTTCCTGAGCAAATGCACTTCCTAATGAAGGGCAAAGAAGAGTGAAAATCGACAAGAATACTATAAGGATTTTTTTCATATTTGATCTCCTTTATCGTTAATAAACTTCAAACTTTAGCTTGTCCAAAAAAAGGCAATTCATGAAGGTAAACTTGAAAAAGAGAGAAAGTGAAGAAATGAGCGTATAAAAATTGAAAAAATGATATTATTTCGCTTTAATGTAACTATACCTAAACGTAGTGACTGAATGTGCCATAGGATGGTGGATATGAAAATACTAGTAGTGGAAGATAATCAAAGTGTTTGCTCTATGCTCGAAATGTTTTTTATGAAAGAAGGATATGAGGGAACGTTCATACATGATGGGCAATCCGGTTTTGACCATTTTAATAAGGAAGCATGGGATTTAATTATTTTAGATTGGATGCTGCCAGTGATGGATGGTGTGACGTTATGCCGTAAGATTCGGGAGCTTAGTAAAGTGCCCATTATTATGCTGACTGCAAAAGATAGCGAATCAGATCAGGTGCTGGGACTTGAAATGGGGGCTGATGACTATGTGACAAAACCGTTTAGCCCGCTGACATTAATGGCGAGAATTAGAGCCGTCACCAGAAGATTTCATATGGACACGGAGGAAAAAGAGGAAGACAAATACATCACAACGGCTCATTTTAAAATCAGCAAAGAAACAAGAGAAGCTTATTTTAACGGTAATTTGCTTGGAAATCTAACACCAAAAGAGTTTGATCTTTTGTATTACTTTGTGAAAAATCCTAAGCAAGTATTCACAAGAGAGCAGCTGCTCGATAAGGTGTGGGGTTATCAATTTTACGGAGATGAACGGACAGTTGATGTTCATATTAAACGATTAAGGAAAAAGATCGGCACAGCACGCCAGCCGTTTATACATACAGTATGGGGCATAGGCTATAAGTTTGATGAAAGTGCGGATGATCATGAAAGTTAAATATTTTTATCAGCTGCTGATCAGCCATATTATTATTCTGATTCTAGCTTTTTTGCTGCTTAGTCTGCTGTTTTCACAATTCCTGGAGAACTATATTTTTGAAAATAAGGTAGAAGAACTTGAATCCTATGGAAAGCAGATCCTGACTGATCTGACAGTTAGAATCGAAGGAACAGAAGAATTTTTAAATGAATATAGCGAGATTCTTGAGGCCCGTAATATTCAGTATATTTTATTTGATCGAAAGGGAAGAGTTCTTTATCCAGAACTGCAGGAGCCGGTTGTCCTTTTATCTGAACAAGAATGGCTGGAGCTTTCGGCCGGAAATGGCATTTCAGTCCTCCATGATATCAAACGCTTTGATCAGGAGGTAACACTTGTGGCACTGCCTTATATGAATGGTGATCAGCTCATTGGCGGAGTTATTCTTCTTTCCCCGATCAGCGGGGCAATTCAAATGATCAGCCAGCTTAATAAGTTTCTGCTTTATACCATCATTATTTCTTTGACTGCTACCATTCTGTTAAGCTGGTTCCTTGCCAAAAACTTAATTAAACGGATTCGCGACCTAAGAGATGCTACTTCTATGATTTCATCCGGCAATTATGATGTCAATGTTCCTCATGTGCACATGGATGAGATTGGCCAGCTGGCAAAGGATTTTAATGAAATGGCCGCAAAGTTAAAAAAATCGAATGAAGAAATCGATCGGCTAGAAAACAGAAGAAGAAAATTTATAGCGGATGTTTCACACGAAATGAGAACTCCGCTCACGACGATTAGCGGATTAGCTGAAGGAATCCAGAATAATCTCATTCCGGAGCAGGAAATGGAAAAGGGGATGAATTTAATTGATCGCGAGGCCAAAAGGCTGATTCGGCTGGTCAATGAGAATCTCGATTATGAGAAAATACGATCCAATCAATTACAGCTTCATAAGATAAACGTGAATCTGCTCGAGACCTTTGAGGTTGTAGCTGATCAGCTCCTCCTTCAGGCCGAAGAAAAAAACAATACCATTATTATTGAGGCAGAGCCGCAAACAACAGTTGTAGCGGATTATGATCGATTAGTGCAAATCCTTGTAAATATATTAAAAAACAGCATTCAATTCACTGAAAATGGAGAGATTTATTTAAGGTGCGAGGAAAGCGATCATGCAACAAATATCATGATAGAAGACAATGGGATTGGAATCGATCCTGAAGAAGTAGAAATGATTTGGGAAAGATTTTATAAAGCGGATGTTTCGAGGACAAGCAATTCTTTCGGAGAATTCGGCATTGGATTATCAATTGTCAAACAGCTGGTGGAACTGCACGATGGGAAAATTGAAGTGAAAAGTGAAAAAGGGAAGGGTACAACATTTTTTATTCAGCTGCCAAATGTGTCTTGAATACCTAAAATGGAAACAAAAAATCTCGGCCAATAGCCGAGATTTTCTGCTTCATTCAATTATGGCATAACTTCTGTTTCTGTTAATGCGACCGGTTTTGTCTGCTGCTGCGGCAGAGGTTGAGGAGCCTGTTCCAGTATTTCAGGAAGACGGTTTACTTCAAGGTATTTAATGTGATGGTCTTCCATTTCCATCACTTTAAATCGATATGAACCGTGGGTAATCACGTCACCTTCTTGTGCTTCATAATTTTCCGTTAAAATCCAGCCGCCAATAGTATCAACATCTTCATCATTGATATCGATTCCGAGCATGTCATTGATCTCGCTGACAAGCACTTTTGAATCGATGATAAAATGATCTTCCTTAACCGTTTGAATCATTGGGATTTCGTCATTGTCAAATTCGTCGCGAATCTCTCCAACGATTTCCTCAATAATATCTTCCACGGTTACAAGACCTGATGTACCGCCGTATTCATCCATTAAAATAGCTAAATGAATGCGTTCTTTTTGCATTTTTAACAGCAGGTCATGAATTGGGGTACTGTCAATTACACGGATAATTGGACGAATATAAGGCTCAAGTGTTTTCACCGCTGTATTCTTTTTTGCAATTAAGTCGGTCATGACTTCCTTCATATTAATCATGCCAATAATATGGTCTTTATCACCATCGATAATAGGGTATCTTGTGAAGTTTTCTGTCTGTGCCGTCTGAAGGACGGTTTCTACATTGTCTTCCTTTGATAAGGAAATAATTTCTGTCCGCGGAACCATAATTTCTTTTGCAATTCGATTGTCAAACTCAAATATTTTATTTACATACTTGAACTCTGATTGGTTAATTTCCCCGCTCTCATAGCTTTCTGAAAGAATGATGCGAAGCTCTTCCTCGGAATGGGCAAGTTCATGTTCAGATGCAGGCTTTAATCCGAATAATCCGGTTAAAAAGCGTGCAGATCCATTTAAGAACCAAATAAATGGATACATGATGCGATAGAACCAAATAAGTGGATGTGCAATAACTAATGTCACTGCTTCAGCCTTTTGAATCGCCAGCGTTTTCGGTGCAAGCTCTCCAACTACAACATGAAGGAATGTAACAATTAAAAATGCACATGCAATAATGAGTACATGTGAAACATCATCGGATAAACCGAAAAACTGGATAATTGGACTAAGCAATACTTCAAAAGTAGGCTCTCCAAGCCATCCGAGTGCTAACGCAGTAATGGTTATCCCTAACTGACATGCTGATAAATACTCATCTAAATTGGTAATTAATTTTTTTGCGGCTATCGCTCTTGTACTGCCTTCTTCAATTAACTGATCGATTCGTGAGCTTCTAATCTTCACAATGGCAAATTCCGAAACTACAAAAAATGCCGTCAAAGCAATCAAAGTGGCGAAAATAACCAAATTAAATATGTCCAAATAAGTTCCCCTTCTCCCGTGTTAACGGGCAGGGTGTCACCTCCTGATTAATGGAAAAATAAGGTTAACTCGTTAGACTGACAAGTGATTGCAGCAATGCAGATCCTTCCAGTGAAAGCTTTTTAGAAAAACCGTTTTTGTTTTTCTCATCCAAATTCTTAATGAGCGGCATAAGGACGGATATTTCATTTTGAAGCTGTTTCATTTGCAATGTTACTGCATCGATTTGCATTTCAACTTCTACAGTGCGAATTTCCCTATTTGTCCTCATTTCTAGTTTTCTCTTAATCTCCTCTAAAGGAATATGCATTTTTTTGCATTCCTCAATAAAGCGTAAATCAACTAATACTTCTTCCGAATAAAATCGATAATTAGACTTTGAACGCGTCGCTTGGATTAGACCTATAGATGTATAGTAGTCTATTGTTCTTTTAGAAACATTTGCGATTTCTGCTAGTTCACCGATGCGATATAATGCCCCATCTTACCACCTCAGCTTATCATTAGTTGTAATTATTATACGTTACTAAAAACCATACAGTCAAACGTTCCAGTTGGAAAAAATGGATATATAAAAGTATATGAAATTTGAATAAAAAAATGATTACGAAATATTCTGATTTTAATGGTGGTCATTTGATTTGTTAAGTATATGGGGAAACAGATTGATTTTAGAGTGAGGAGGGGATATGTGGCAGATAAAAATGGCAATCCTCCCCATAATGAAATGTCTTATTTTTTCATATGGGAAGATCGCTGATTCTTATTGTTACTTTAAACTTTCAAACCATTCACGGTACAGCAAGCCATATACAGCAAGATCATGAAAATGATCGTAAAGAAATTCAGCATCGCGAACAATTCCTTCTTGTTTGAATCCAAGTCTTTCTGGTATAGCCCTGCTCTTCGTGTTGCCGATTCCGCAGCGGATTTCAATCCGGTTTAACTTAAGTTCTAAAAAGCTGTAGTTTACTATTGCCTGTACACTTCTTGTCATAATCCCTTTGCCCTGGAAGCCCTCACCCAGAAAATATCCAATGCTTGTCTGTTTATTATGCCAATCGATTTGATGAAGGCCGATCGAGCCTGCTAATTTTCCTTTATACCGAATGCCCGCATTAAAGCCATTATTATCGGCAAATTGCTTTAGCCACATTGGGATAATCGAGTTGTATTGAACAGCAGATGTGGTGTTATCTACCCACGGAAGCCATTTTCGCAAATGCTGCCGGTTAAAATCAACTAAAGCAAATAATTCCTCGGTATGCTGAAGCTGAAATAATTGCAGCTCTAATTCTTCGTCAACTTTTAACGTAAACATGATGATTCCCCCTCCTGAATTAACATCATCATAACGAATGTATGAAGAAAAAAATAGATTATTTTCAGTATTTTAAAAATAAACAAGCTTAGTAAAGGGATTACAGACTGAATGTATTTGTATAGTGTATTTTATTTTGTTGGCGGCTTAGTTTCAGCTATACTATAAAAGGGTATAAATACGAAAATTAGAAGGATTTTCCTTAAATGGTTTTCAGCTCGAAAAATGAATGATGGAGGAAGACATACATGAAATTAACAACTAAAATAATCATTGGGTTGATTGCTGGAGCAATTGTTGGGATTATATTAAATTTATCTGCGCCAGACTTATTTTCCACCCTTGATACGTATTTATTTAATCCTTTAGGAACCATCTTTATTAACCTTATTAGTATGCTTGTCGTTCCTATCGTTCTATTTTCTATTATTCTAGGTGTGACGGGATTAGGTGAACCCAAAAATCTTGGAAGAATAGGGGTTAAAACGGTAAGTTATTACTTAATTACGACAGCCATTGCCATCATTATTGGTATAGGATTGGCTATGATTTTTAAACCAGGTCTGATTGGAGAATTTAATACGGCAGATGCAGAGTATAGTACAGAGGAAGCACCGCCTGTTAGTGAAACATTGATTAACATTATACCGAGTAATCCTTTTGAAGCACTTACCTCAGGTAATATGCTGCAGATTATTGTGTTTGCCGTATTAGTAGGATTTGCTTTAACTAGATTGGGAGAGAAAACAAAGGGAATTGTGAATCTCATCGAGCAAGGAAACGAAGTTATGATGTATTTAGTTGGCTTGGCGATGAAGGTAGCACCTTATGGTACATTTGGTTTAATTGCCTCAGCAATAGGCAGTCAAGGCTTTTCCGCAATAAAGGCAATGGGTGTTTATATGCTTGTCGTTTTAGGCGCCTTATTTGTTCATGCAGCAGTAACATATGGCTCGTCTGTATACTTTCTTGGCGGAATGAGTCCACTTAAGTTCTTTAAAGGGTTTTCTCCTGCAATGGGAGTTGGCTTTAGTACCTCAAGCAGTAATGCAACATTGCCGCTATCAATGGAAACGGCGCAGAAAAAATTGGGTGTTCCTGAACCTATCAGCAGTTTTGTACAGCCGCTTGGAGCTACCATTAATATGGATGGAACGGCTATTATGCAAGGTGTGGCAACAATTTTTATTGCACAGGTATACGGATCAGATTTGTCATTAACGCAATTGATGACCGTTGTTTTAACTGCTGTATTAGCAAGTATTGGGACGGCTGGTGTTCCAGGAGTAGGTTTGATCATGCTGGCAATGGTTCTTCAATCAGTAGACCTTCCTGTTGAAGGAATTGCTTTAATTATTGGGATCGACCGTTTGCTTGATATGGTTAGAACCTCTGTGAACATTACAGGTGACGCTGCCTGTGCGGTAGTGGTAGCTAATACAGAGGAGAAAAGGTTACAGAAGAAAGCCTAAAGATTAAAAGACAATATGATGATGCCATTCTATATTGAAAGTCAAAAAGCTTGCCGCTCGGCAAGCTTTTTTGATCTGGTAATCAGTTATGATCCCTTTTAGCAATTGGAAGCAGAATGCTAAACACTGTTTTGCTTGTTTCTGATGTACATGTAAGGGTGCCGCGGTGCTTTTCAATAATTTCCCGGCAAACAAAGAGACCCAGCCCCGTTCCAAGTGTTTTGGTTGTAAAGAAGGGCTCGAATATGGTTGAAACAAGATTGTCAGGGATTTGCGGTCCGTTATTCTCAATATCTACCTTAACTTTGTCATCGACCTTTAAAGTTCTGATTTCAATAATGGGATTTATTCTGTCAGGGCTTAAAACATCAATTGCATTAAAAATAATATTAATAAATACTTGTCTTATTTCATCTTCATAACCTTCAAGGTAAATATCTTCAGCAAGCTTCTGTAATGTTTTTACCTTGCCATCAAGTATACTCGGATAAAGAAAAATCAGTACTTCATCTATTAAATCGTTTAAAGAGAAAACAATTTTTTCTTTTCCTATAAGTTCTTTTTTGGAAAGAAGCAGGAATTGTGAAATGCGGAAATTCAGCTGCTCGATTTCGTTTGAAATGATATCTAAATATTTCATATCAGAATGTTCTGCCTTTAGCAGCTGAATAAAGCCTTGAATTGAGGTAAGCGGGTTTCTGAACTCATGGATAAAGCTTGATGTCATTTGTCCTAGCAGTGTCAGCCGATCTTTATGGGTAGAGTCAATAAACTGTGTTTTTTCTTTAATTATGTTATTTTGGGTTTCACTGTAATGGGATACGGAATAGTATAGGAATTGGTCAAAGCAGGAATTTAATCGATCTACGAACAGCTGCAATTCATCAAGTTCTAATTGTAATGTTAAGGCGAATTTTAATATGACTGCTCTTCCGCAATTCACATTGTAAACAAAATCACCAATGTTTATATTGGCTTCTACGCGCTGATGTGCAATTTTTAATGCGAAAATACTGATCTTTTCATTGAGAACATGTTCTTGATCTAAAAGTGACTCAATAAATAATTCAAACATATCGTTTCCGTTCATGTAGATCTGCTGTGCATGAGGGTCATCGGCTTTCGTTTTAAGTTTTCTCATCCAATCACTTAACAGTTCTTGTTTGTTCGCTTGCAAACAACGCAGGACAGTTTCTTTTGTGACAGTTTGCATGAAGGCCTCCATAATTTAGTGATTTTCGTATATTTACTATAATAGATTCGCTTACAAATACTAAATTCCTTTTTAGGAGAAAGAGAAAATCGAAAAAATCGGTATTTCGAATCATATGAATAAAGATATTTAGAATTTGAAATAAAATAGGAATTCGTTTTATAATAGAGATATCACGTGTAAATTTACACGAAGCAAAAAGGACTGAATCAATATTGACTCGAGAAGAAATTATTATGAAAGTATCCGAAAAATTACGGCTCATTCGAACTGAGGCTGGCTACACCCAAGACAAAATGGCTGAGATCATCGGTGTTTCAAAGAAAACCCTCGTGCAAATTGAAAAAGGCAGAGCTGAAGCCGGATGGTCTACAGTTGTAGCTGTATGTGCACTTTTTCGCGAAACCGAAACAGTTAGATTCTTATTTGGAAACGAACCATTGGAAGTCCTTGAAACAATTGCAAGAGAAGGAATTGACTACAGAAAAGAAAAAACAATGGGCGGAAAAATATGGTGGCGTGAAATGGAGAAGAAAAATGGTCTAATTCTTCAGCAAAACATTATTAGTCAGCATTTCCGTATTATTGATCAAGACCACTTTCGAATTTATAGCAGTTTTGATGAACAATCTTCTAAAGAACGATTTCAGGAAGCAGTGAAAGAGTTCTTATAACCTTATAACTGATTCATTTCTGGTTGTGATAAATAGAAGAATTGTAGAAATGCTAAAATATGATGAGAAAACCATTGATAAGCGGCTGCGGCTGCTTTTTTTTATTTTAGGAATCTAAAGATTTAACTTACATGAAACCATAAAAAGAAAACACCTCATTAGAGATGCTTTCTTTTTTATCAATCTATTTATTGTGCCACTAAAACAGAGCATGGTGCATTTTTTAAGATTTTTTCACTTGTGCTGCCAACAAATAATTTTTTTAATCCGCTTTTTTGAGAGCTCCCAGTTAAAATGAGATCTGCATTTTTTTCAGCTGCAAATTCGCAAACGCTTTCTGCAGGGTCTCCGCTTAACACTTCATAGTCTGTTTTAGTATGAAGACCAGCGGTGATTTGTTTCGCGTTAAAGAGGGCCTGATCTGCACTATTGCTGACCTGGGCATGTGTGTTGGGATAAATATCTTCATATCGATCCTCTGCAGGTGGAATAGGCATGCCTTCTAAACCAAATCCGTTTGCCCGGAGCGGCTGATAACCAGGCTGTGAATCTAAAGTTGTATTTGCAACCTTCTCTTCGAAAACATGAGCGATATATAATGAACATTCAGGATTGCCTTTTGCAAGATTACTTGCCATTTTCAGGGCATTTTGGCTTGCAGTTGAATCGTCATATGCGACTACAATACAGTTAAATTGTTCATTCATGGCCATCACCTTCCTTAGCAATTTTAATAAGAATTACACCTGGATTGAATTAAATGATGTATTACTTTTAAGAGAATGTTTACTGTGGGACTGCTGACAGATTTCTGCTATGCTTTGCAGGTGTTTTTCTGAACTTTTGCCCTCGACAATAATTTTCACAATACTTCCAGGAGTGACGGTTAATAAGAAAGATACCAGTTTAGGCAGGTTTTTAACCTGAGTCAGTTTATTTCCGCTATATAAGAATGCTGAGCCATTGAAGCTTTTGCTTTTTTGATAAAGATCTAAGATTGTTTTCATAGATAATTTGTTTTTTATGATCACTGATGCTGATTCGATTTTGTTCATGATAAAAACTCCTTTTAATGATGTAATATCTGATCACTTTGCTTTGTTATCTGAAAAATACCCGTGAAAAAAACAAAGTAAACCGTTCACAGGAAAATGTGATAATAGAACTATAATTGTTACATTAGTCCTAAATCGCACCACAATACTGTCTTTTTTTGTTACAGAGCTAGGTGGATTTCTACTTTAAGGCAAGCGTTTTTCTGCCGGTGTATCGCACCAATTCATTTATGTCAGCAGACAAAGTGTCATGGGAAAAATCATCTGCAGAAAAATTTTAAAATTAAAATGAACTTTTTTCCGACTTATACGTCATATAGACAGAGTGAAGCAGAAGCGGGGGATCTGGATGGAAGATAAGGCATTAATAAGAAAAGCTAAAAAAGGTGACCAACAATCCCTGGCAGTGCTGCTGCATAATCATTATCTTTTCCTTTTTAAATATTGCATCAAGCTTACAATGAACAAGCATACAGCCGAAGACCTAACACAAGAAACAATGGCTAAGGCGATCGAGAAGATTTCCTTATATAAAGGTGAAGCAAAGTTTTCTTCATGGCTGATTACAATTGCTACAAATGTATATGTAGACAGCAAACGGAAAAACAGCCGGCATCAGTTATGGAGACAGGAGCAGATCCATCAACGGCAAATGAGATGGCAGATGGAATACCATAATGAAGACTGGAATGATACGATGCAGGCACTTGGCACTCTTTCAGATAACATGAGAATACCGATCATATTAAAGCATTATTACGGCTATTCTTACGCTGATATTGCTGAGATGATGAATAAATCCGAAGGGACCATAAAATCAAGGGTACACAATGGGATCGAAGCGATCAGAAAGGAGCTTAAGGCAGATGGAAGAGAATCAAAATAGGCAGGATGAGGAACTGAAAAGAATAGAAGAAGAGCTTGTTCGCGGTCTGAGCGGATTAGATAATAGTGTCGAGGAAGAAAGAAAGAGTTTAGATTGGTTTGAACGTTATACTGCGCATCAAATACAGCATATTAAGAAAAAGCAGCATCGGGACAACTGGCTCTTTGCCTTCATAGGATTAACCGTTCTTTGCTTCGTCCTATTCACGCTGTATAGCAGTCCAAAGATTTTTATTCTGATTCAAATAGCCGTTTTCCTGCTCATACTGATCTATGGCACATTGTCTAGTTCCCGGAAAAGGGGGAGACAGTTATGAATACCGAGGTTGAACATTCTCTTCCCGTTATTATCTGTGCGGCAGTCATATTGATTTGTCAAAGCGTCTTTTTGTTTAGAGATGCAAGAAAAAACGGACATAATTATTGGTTTTGGGGAGTTATCGGCATGATTCAAGCTCCAGTTCCATTGCTGGTATATTTATTTTTTATTAAAAAGCAATGGAGGAAGAACAATAAAAGGTAAAGGAAATGGTGCCTATGCAGAGAATGAAACAATGGCTTTTATGGTTAGCACTCTTAGGGCAATTGGTTTGTTTTGTTATGTTATTTATTAATATTTGGACTGCCATTATTTTTTATATCATATACTTTGCTGCTGTCATTATATTAATAATTGTTTTAATAGCAGAGCGTAAAAAAGAAAAAGAGGAGGACGATCAAAATGATTATCACAACTACTGATACGGTACCAGGCAAGGTCATTAAAGAATGGAAAGGATTTGTCAGAGGAGGTACCATTCAGTCAAAACATATCGGAAAAGACATTCTTGCCGGATTAAAGACGATTGTTGGCGGTGAGATTTCGGAGTACACTGAGATGATGGAGGAAGCGCGTCAAAAAGCGATTGGACGAATGGTAGAAGATGCAAGGAACAAAGGTGCAAATGCGATCGTTGGTATGCGTCTTCAGACTGCAGGGGTTATGCAAAATGCTGCCGAAATCATTGCTTATGGAACGGCGGTATATGTGGAAGAAGGGTAATGCTTTAAAAAGTGTAAATATGGACTTCTGACTGTTGACAATTATCAGAAAAAAATGGTAATCTTCAAGAGCACTAATATTTTTACTAAAAAGGAGGAGAGAACAATGAAAATGATAAGACTAGTAAATAAATCCAACTTCATACATTGTTCATATCCGAATTTCGTGTAAAGTTCTGGCAATTATACGTGAGGTATGAGCAAATCGCTATACCTCCTGAGATGAGATGCATGCTCTTTTTAGGGTATGCATCTTTATTTTTGCCTAAATTTAGTGACTCGAAATAAAAGGAGCTGGCGGATGATGATTTGGAACAGACAAATCCAACTGAATTTTAAAAAGGTGTTGCTGGATGGAGGGTAGCTTCGGCTTATTGGAAGAGAAAGCAGGTGTAAAATATGTTTGATGTATTAGGAAAGCTAGGCTGGTTTTTTAAACAGTATTGGAAGCAATATACAATAGCAATTGTATTACTGATCATTGCAAGTGTCTTAGAGGTCATTCCTCCCTTTTTGCTGGGAGAAATTATTGATCAGATTACCTCTGGAGAATTCACCAGAGCAAATCTAATGCAGTATGTTTATATTTTTATTGGGATTATTATAGGCGGATATATTCTAAACTTTATTTGGCAATATCGTTTATTTCGCGGTGCTATTGATTTAGAGAAGATTATGCGCCGGAAGCTGATGCTTCAGTTTTTGAGGATGACACCTACATTTTATGAAAAAAACCGTACTGGTGACTTAATGGCCAGAGCAACGAATGATTTAAATGCTGTTTCTCTGACAGCAGGCTTCGGTATTATGACATTAATTGACTCGACTCTTTACATGGGAGCCATTATTTGTGCGATGGGTTTCCTCATTTCATGGAAGCTGACTTTTTTCGCGATGCTGCCTGTCCCGATTATGGCGGTACTTATTCAGTATCTTGGAAAGCTTGTACATGAGAGGTATATGCTTGCTCAGGATTCGTTTGGTGTGCTAAATGACAATGTTCTTGAATCTGTTGCAGGTGTCCGGGTTGTACGCGCATATGTGCAAGAAAAGAAGGATGAAAAGAACTTCGCAGAAATGTCGGAGGATGTATACCAAAAGAATATGGATACTGTGAAAATCAATGCACTTTTTAATCCAATCACGAAAATTGGAACGGGTATCAGTTATGTTGTGGCGATTGGTTATGGAGCTGTTCTCGTATCAGCAGGAGAGCTTACTGTCGGCCAGCTTGTAACATTCAATGTTTACTTAGGCATCGTTGTTTGGCCCATTTTTGCCATTGGAGAACTAATTAATGTCATGCAGCAGGGAAATGCATCGCTTGATCGTGTGCAAGAAACGTTGGATTATCAGGCAGATGTTAAGGATAGTGAATCCCCAACTGCTGTAGAAAGCCCTGATTCAATTGGTTTTACCTCCTTAATGTTCCAGTATCCAACAAGTCAGGTGAAAAACCTGCAGGAAATCTCATTAGCCTTGAAGAAGGGTGAAACACTTGGAATTGTTGGCAAAACAGGTGCTGGAAAAACAACTTTTTTAAGACAATTGCTCCGTGAATATCCAATTGGAGAAGGCAGACTAAATATTAACAATGTGGATATAGCTTCACAAACGAAAGAGCAAATCCTGGATTGGATCGGCTATGTGCCGCAGGATCATGTTTTATTTTCAAGGACGATTAGAGAAAATATCCTTTTTGGAAAAGAAAATGCTACTGAAGAGGAAATTAATAAGGCGATTCACCTTGCTCACTTTACTAAGGATTTAGAAAATCTGCCTGATGGATTAAATACACTTGTAGGAGAAAAAGGTGTCTCTTTATCTGGTGGTCAAAAGCAGCGTGTTTCCATCGCCCGCGCCTTAATAAAAGATCCAGAAATATTGATCCTTGATGATTCGTTATCTGCAGTGGATGCAAAGACAGAGACGAGTATTATCAAAAATATACAGAGCGAACGAAGTGATAAAACGACAATTATCACCACACATCGTCTGTCTGGAATACAGCATGCAGATTTAATCATTGTTTTGGATAACGGGCAAGTTATTGAACAAGGTACACATGAAGAGCTCCTGCAGCAAAGAGGCTGGTACAAAGAGCAATATGACCGCCAGCAGCTAGAAGGAGGCGAGGCATAAAATGAATACAGGTAAACAATTATTTCAATATGCCATGTATTTTAAGAAACCGATTTTTTTAGGATTGTTTTTCTTATCAATTGCAGTTTTGACAGAGCTTGCAGGTCCGTTTATAGCTAAATATATTATAGATGAGCATATGGTAGTGGGGGATCTGGAAATTGAACCGATTGCTTGGCTGCTGTGCTTATATTTTGTATTAGCACTGGCAACAGCACTGCTGAGATATTTTATGTATATTTATTTGCAGATGGGCGCTAATAGGATCATTCAAAAATTGCGCAAAGACGTTTTTGGACACATCCAAAAGCTGCCGATTCAATATTTTGATCATCTTCCCGCTGGAAAGGTGGTTGCACGTGTTACGAATGATACGGAAGCAATTCGAAATTTATATGTTCAGGTGCTATCCAATTTTGCAACTAGTGCAATATCGATTTTGGGTGTATATGCAGCGTTATTCATACTGAACTGGAAAATGGCTTCCATAGCTTTGGTCATGATCCCGATTGTTTATTTATGGATGATTCTTTATCGCAAATATGCAGCTGAATATAATGATATCATTCGGACAAAAATTGCTGATTTGAACGCCATGATTAATGAATCGATACAAGGAATGACGATTATTCAGGCTTTTCGCCGCGAAAAACAAATGACAAAAGAATTTGATGAGATGAATGAATCTCATTATGAAAATCAGCGAAAGCTGCTGTTTTTAGATTCAGCTACTTCATTTAATCTAGTGAATACGATCCGTCTGATTATGTTTATGATTTTTATTATCTACTTTGGCACACAGTCTTTTACAGCTGGGGAGGTTGCATCGGCCGGAACCTTGTATGCCTTTGTTGACTATTTAACTCGACTATTTAATCCTATAACAAATGTCGTTAACCAGTTTTCACAGCTTGAACGGTCATTAGTAGCCGGGAACCGTGTGTTTGAAGTTTTGCAGCTTACTGGAGAAAATGTGTCAGAAAAGAATATTCCTCGATACGACGGCCATGTCGTTTTTGAGCATGTTTCTTTTGCTTATAAAGCTGACAACTACGTTTTGAAGGATTTATCGTTTGAAGCGAAAAAAGGAGAAACAATTGCACTTGTGGGTCATACAGGCTCAGGAAAAAGTTCAATTATGAACCTGCTATTCAGATTTTATGATCCATCAAAAGGGAAGATCATGATCGATGGGATAGATATTACGTCCATGCCAAGACAATCCATCCGCAAACATATGGGGATTGTGCTACAGGATCCATACCTTTTTACAGGAACCATTGCTTCTAATGTCAATCTTAATGATCCGACGATTTCAAGAGAAAAAGTAGAAGCTTCATTAAAAGCAGTTGGTGCCGATCGTGTGCTGGGACACTTGGAAAAAGGCATTGATGAACCGGTTATTGAAAAAGGAAGCACGTTATCGTCCGGTCAGCGGCAGCTCATCTCATTTGCAAGAGCATTGGCCTTTGATCCAGCTATTCTTATTTTAGATGAAGCAACCTCCAATATTGATACAGAGACAGAAGAAATCATTCAGCATGCTATGGATGTCTTAAAGCAAGGACGTACGACATTTATCATTGCACATCGTCTGTCAACGATCAAAAATGCAGACCGAATAATTGTGCTCGAAAAAGGTGTCATAAAAGAACAAGGTACTCATGACGAGCTTTTAGAGAGTGGCGGCATTTATCAGCAAATGTACGAAATGCAGGCAAAATCATTATATAAGGAATCTGCTCTCGGCATTCGTTCATAAAATGTTCAAATAAAGGACACAGAATCGTACTGACATGTATGAAAATCCCCTTCTAATGCGTGGTATGTTAAAAAGGAAGATTCCTTTTAAAGGGGGATAACATAAATGGAAGACTTTTCAATTACATTAGCAATAGCAAGCATTATGATACTTGGTTATTTTATTGGCTATGCTATTGCGAAAGCATAACTGCCTGCGGGGTTTCCGTGAGGCAGTTTTTTTATGGGTTATGGGGACAGGTTCCTTGATCCATGTGGGATATAAGGGACAGGTTTCCTGACCCATAACTAATTTAAACACCACCTTTTTTCATTTTAACTGGCAAATATGTTTATGAACGTTTAAATATGGGGGAAATGAATATATTAGGGTAGTAGAAATTTAAGGAGGGACAAAGGAAACATGAGTGAATATAGAATTGAAAGAGATACACTTGGAGAGATCAATGTTCCAGCGGATAAATATTGGGGTGCCCAAACGCAGAGGAGCAAGGAGAATTTTAATATCGGCATTGAAAAAATGCCATTGGAATTAATCTATGCTTTCGCGGTTTTAAAGAGATCAGCTGCAATCGTGAATGAAAGATTAAGCGGATTGTCAAAAGCAAAGAGTTCGGCCATTGTAAAAGCTTGTGATGAAATCCTGGAAGGAAAATGGGATACGCATTTTCCTTTATCAGTATGGCAAACAGGAAGCGGAACACAAACGAATATGAATATGAATGAAGTAATTGCGAAGAGGGGAAATGAAATTTTAGAAGCAGAGAACAGTGATGAGCACATCCATCCGAATGATGATGTCAATATGTCACAAAGCTCGAATGATACTTTTCCGACGGCTATGCATATTGCTGCATACAAAGGGCTTTCAGAAAATCTCCTGCCTGCTTTGCACGATCTTAAACAAACCATCAAATTAAAAGAAGAAGCATATCAATCGATCGTTAAAATTGGCCGCACACATTTGCAGGATGCGACACCACTCACATTAGGACAAGAAATCAGCGGCTGGCGCTGCAGTCTTGAGAAAAATCAGCACATGATTTCAGATGCTTTAAAATACTTACAAGACCTTGCGATTGGCGGGACTGCTGTAGGAACGGGAATTAATGCACATAAACAATTTGGAGAAGAAACAGCCAAAGAAATTTCCAGTTTTACTGGTTATCCTTTTAAATCCTCCGATAATAAATTCCAGGCTTTGACGAGTCATAGTGAAACGGTGCACACTCATGGCACACTAAAGGCACTGGCAGCTGATCTTATGAAAATAGCCAACGATGTCAGATGGCTGTCAAGCGGACCGCGCAGCGGAATTGGTGAATTATCAATCCCTGCCAATGAACCAGGCAGCTCCATCATGCCAGGGAAAGTAAACCCGACACAGAGTGAGGCATTGACGATGATTGCTAGTCAGATCTTTGGAAACGATGCAACCATTGGTTTTGCTGCGAGTCAGGGGAATTTTGAATTGAATGTTTTTAAGCCGGTAATCATTTATAACTTTATTCAATCCGTCACTCTTTTAGCGGACGGAATGACCTCTTTTAACAAAAATTGCATGGTCGGCTTGGAAGCAAATGTTGAAATGATTCAAGAGCATGTCCAGAATTCACTTATGCTTGTCACAGCATTAAATCCTCATATTGGATATGAAAAAGCAGCGGAGATTGCGAAGCTGGCATTTAATGAAGGGACTACGTTACGGGAAGCTGCACTAAAAACGGGTTATGTTAATACAGCAGAATTTAACCAATGGGTTGATCCGCAAAAAATGGTTTAATATTGGAAATGGCCCCCTTTATAAGGGGGCCAAGCCATAATATTAAATTTTTTACAAAATGTAAATGATATTAGAATGAACCGCCGCCAAGTTGTTGTTCAGCCATTTGCACAAGGCGTTTAGTGATTTCACCGCCGACAGATCCGTTAGCGCGTGAAGTTGTTTCAGCACCTAAGTTTACACCGAATTCTGAAGCGATTTCGTACTTCATTTGGTCAAGTGCTTGAGATACTCCTGGTACTAAAAGTTGGTTTGAGGAATTGCTTCTGCTTGATGTTTGGTTTGTCATTTTTGATTCATCTCCTCATGAATTTTTTTGTTTGATGGTTGGGTTAGCTGGACTTGCACCAGCGCAAGATTTCTTGCTCCATCTAGTGGGTTAACCCATCGGTATAAGTTGCTGCGGTGTGTGTGACCCGCTGTTTGTACTAACTATTATGTTTGATTCTGAGAAGTTTATGCGAAATAAATACAGTAATTTTTTCCATCTGAAAAAACGTACTTTTTACATAACCTATCATTACCTATAACGTTAGAGAGGATGGGAACAATGGGAGTCTGTTCAATATGTAATGGTTTCAGAGAGCTTCATGAATTATGTAATAAATGCGGCAAAGAGATGAATGATCATGGCAAGATTATGGATTATTATGATGACTATAGTGCGTACATGCCGACAGATCTTATGAAAATGGAGGATGGCTACCAAAATGATTATAGAGATCAATTGTGTCCGCATTTGCTGACATGTAATCATTGCGGAAGTGAAAGCGTGAAGCTTTTGGAGGAATAAATTGAGAGCTCAGAGAGGGGATAGGTGGGTCATACATTGAGCTGCTGTAAATGGAAAAGGAAATAAGGCGTATGAATTTCTCATACCCCTCATTAGCTTGGTGTGGATATTGTCATAAAGGAAATAGTCGCGAACTAAGCATATCATGCCACTGGTTTCTATTATCTGGAAAATACTGTCGTGATTAAGCGTTTATCAGGCCGCGAATTACCGTTATCTGGATAATACTGTCGTGATTAAGCGTTATCAGGCCACGAATTACCGTTATCTGGATAATACTGTCGTAATTAAGCGTTTATTACGCCCCTAATTACCTTTCTCTGGAAAATGTTGTCGTGATTAAGCGTTTATCACGCCCCTAATTACCGTTATCTGGAAAATACTGTCGTGATTAAGCGTTTATCACGCCCCTAATTACCTTTCTCTGGATAATACTGTCGTGATTAAGCGTTTATTACGCCACTAATTACCTTTATTTGGATAACGCTGTCTGCTTACGCATATATCACCCAAAATTCCCCTTTATCTGGTTTCCGCGGCCGCATTCCAAATCACAATACCCCCATATTTATCAGCAGGTTAAATTCTATTAATTAGCCATTTTCTCTCCTAATCACTTCAATCCACTGCGGTGCCTCAACCCCCGGGTTATCTAATGGAAATTCGATCGCTGTATACGCTGGAAAAGGGAGTTTTAAATGTTCAAGATCCACCGGTTTATTAACCCAGCCTTCATTCGTTTTTGCTGCAGTTTTTAAATGAAGATATTCGATCCAGGTGCTTAGTTCCTGATGGGCAGCACTCCAGTTTTCATTTTGCACAGTCCAGTTGCCAACGTCAAAAGTCATCCGGATAGACGTTTCTGTTTGCCATTGAAAAAAAGACAAGATCGAATTCAGCGTTCCTCCATAAGGAGTTTGATCATTTTCCACTAACATCTTGATCGAACTTGGCAGATTTGATGCGATCCATTCTTTAAACCCTTTTGCATCAGCATGTTTTGCGTCAAATTTTCCTAGTGAAAACTTTATGTGAGTTGCATTTAGAAATTCTGCTTCTTTTAATGCACGTATCGCATCCGGATTTAGAGAGAAAGGGTCTTGCCATAACTCTACTGGAACAGAATAAATGACAGCATCAAAAACCGCCATACCAATCTCCTGTTTAAATAGCCTTAACTCCTCGGAGATATTCTCCAGTCGCTCCCGGCGAATTTCAATGCCATCAGCACCAAATTCCTTTATCATAGCCACTTGTTCTTCTATTGAAAGTTGTTTAGTAAAAATGAGTGTTGGCAGAATTACTTTTGTCACGATCGAACCTCCCAGGCAATTTAATCACTAATCGATATAGTTGATTCATCATAACACGGATGTAAGCGCTTATCTATAATTGTGTGACGGTTTTGAAAATAAAAATACTTTTTTAAAATTACGGGTTGTAAAACGCTTACATTTATTTTATAATTTCACTAAACCGATTTAGTAAACCGATTTAATTCATATAGCTAGGAGAAACTGGAATGAAGAAAGTTACAATTGCAGATGTTGCAAAGCATGCAGGTGTTTCAAAAAGCACGGTATCTCAATATTTAAATCAGCGTTTTGATTATATGAGAGAAGATACAAAAATCCGTATTGAAGAAACGATTAATGAACTCGGCTATAGACCAAATATTTTAGCAAGAAGTTTAAAACAAAAATCGACTACCACGATTGGTGTGATCGTCGCGAACATCTTGCATGTTTTTTCAACACAGGTAATACGGGCAATTGAAGATGTTTGCAATGAGAAGGATTTTCACGTAATTATTTGCAATGCAGATGATCAGCCGGAAAAAGAAAAGAAGTATATTGATATGTTAAGAGCCAAGCAAGTTGATGGCCTCATATTGTTTCCAACCGGGAAGAATATTGAGCAATATCAAGAGTTAATCTCTGAGAACTATCCTGTAGTATTTATTGATCGCCTGATTAATGGACTGCAGACAGATACTGTATTGCTTGATAACGAGAAAGCCTCTTTTCTGGCAGTAGATTCATTCGTAAAGCACGGCTATTCAAAAATTGCCGTTTTATCTCCGCCAATAGAGCCAGGCGTTACACCAAGGGTGGAGCGATTGAGCGGATATAAGAAAGCGTTAGAGCACCATCAGCTTTCCATTCGGGAAGAATTTATTGTGAGTGGAAAGACGACAGACATGCAGAGTCTAATACACCATTTATTTCAGCTCAGTGAACCGCCAAAAGCAATTTTGGCGACAAATGACCGCAGTTTAATGGAGCTTCTGTCTTATGTGAAGAAAAATAAGCTAAGTATACCTGAAGACATCGGGCTGATTGGAATAGATGATGTTTCTTTTGCAGATATCTACAATCCAGGTCTGACGACAGTGGCTCAGCCTGCTTTTGAAATGGGAGAGAAGGCTGCAGAGCTTTTATTTAAAAGGATTCAGCAAAAAGAAGAGCCAAATCAAGCAGAAATTTATCGTTTTGAACCAACGTTAATAGAAAGAGAATCATTATAAATTTTAGAGGTGAACATGATGAAAAGAATCATTGATACGATTGCTGGTGAAATTTCTGGCGTATTAGCACAGATTGACGAAAAGGAAGCAACACAGTTGGCAGATGTTCTGCAAAACGCAAAGAGAATTTTTATTGCGGGCACAGGTCGTTCGGGGCTGGTCGGGAAAGTATTTGCCATGAGGCTCATGCATAGCGAATACCCTGTTTACGTAGTCGGTGAAACCATTACACCAAGTATTGAAACAGGAGATGTGCTGCTGACGATTTCCGGTTCCGGGAGCACAGGCACATTAGTGCAATATGCTAAAAAAGCAAGAGAAATTGATGCAAAAGTAGCGTTAGTAACGACGAACAAAGATTCGGTTATTGGAGAATTCAGCGAGTGTACAGTTGTGATTCCTGCTGCAACAAAAAAACGTCTTGCCACAGAGCCAGAGACGATTCAGCCGCTTGGAAGTCAATTCGATCAGGCAGCACATCTGCTTTTAGATGCGATTGTGGTTTATCTGCTTGAGCAGCAGCCTGAGGGAAAAAGCCATAAAAGTCTAAATCAGAAACATGCAAATTTAGAATAGTTTGGTAAAACAATGACGACAAGGGGGAAAGAAACATGCTGAAACACAAATTTACTTTTCTATTACTTATTAGTATGACCATTGGTATTTTGGCTGCATGCAGCAGCAATGAAGTTGATGGCGATGGAGACGGCAAAATAAAAATTATCGCTGCTCATAATCAAACCTCTCCAGATAATCCTTATCAGGTTGGAATGCTAAAGTTTAAAGAAGTAGCTGAACGTGAATCAAACGGAAGTATAGAAGTTGAAGTCCATGCTGGGACAATTGGGACAGAAGAATCACAGCTGGTTGAGAAGCTTCAGTTAGGTGCGGCGGATGTGGTTCTTGTTTCTCCTGGATTTATGACTCAAACCGGAATTAGGGAAGTTGATTTATTCTCTGCTCCATATCTGTTTACCAGTTATGATCATTGGCTAAATGTCGTGGATGGTGAGATTGGAAAAGAGATGGGAGATATTATCAATGAAAAATCCAATAATTCTTTTAAACTGTTAGGCTATTGGTCTGCTGGTGTCCGTCATTACTATGGCAAGAAACCGCTAAATGCTGTAGAGGACCTTCAAGGTGTCTCATTAAGAACGCAAACGTCTGGTGTTGTTTCTGATTTCTGGGAAGCAACTGGAGCCATTCCATCAGCGATCTCTTGGGGAGAACTATATCAAGGATTGCAGCAGGATGTTGTTGATTCATCTGAAAACGCTTACCCATTTTTTGTGCAGCAATCTCACCATACGACACCAAACGGAAAGTATATCACGGAAACAGGTCATGACTATACAACTAGGTTTCTATTAATCAATGGGGAGAAATTTGATCAATATTCAGAAGAACAACAGGAAATTCTTTTAAAAGCAGCGGAAGAATCGGTGAAAGCTGAGCGTGATGCAACAAATGCCCAAGATGTCGAGTATAAGGAAAAAGCTATTGAAGAAGGTGCGACTGTTAACGAAATAGATACACAGCCTTTTATTGATATCGCACGACCCATTCTAGAAGATTTTGCAAAGGAAATTGAAGTAGAAGAGCTGCTGCAAAAAATTGTTGACCTGGAATAATCCAAAGGGGGGATCGGGATGAAACGTTTTGTTCAGACACTTGAAAAAATCCAAATGACACTCGGAATTGTCTTCTTAACGGTGTTCTTTGCAGTTATCTTATTGCAAATTGTTACAAGGCATTTAGGCATATCGATACTATGGACAGAAGAAGTCGCTAATTATTCGTTTATTTGGGCCATGTTTATGGGTGCAGCCGTTATGGTCAACCGTCGTGAACATTTTAATTTTGATTTTTTCCAGAGAAAATTAAAAGGAAAAAATAGAGTCTTTCTTAATATCTTTAATGACCTTGTCTTAATTGCTTTTAACGTTTGTATTTTCTTTTTGGGAATCATTGTTGTAAGGGAATTTTGGAATTACACATGGGCAACATTCCCTGAAATGCAAATGGGCTACATTTGGCTTGCTATCCCTGTTATGGCAGGAACCATGCTGATTTATTCTTTTTCACATCTGCTGAATCACATCCAATCTCTTAAAGAGAAGGAGGTTAGAGCGTAATGGGATTTTTACTGCTTGGCTTATTTATAATTTTAATGCTAATAGGTGTGCCAATTGCTTTCGTCATAGGGATCGTTGCGCTTCTCGGCATAACAGGAATCCCATACACTCCTGAAGCCACTGTACCAATGAAGATGGTCAATGGTCTTGATTCCTTTGTTTTGTTAGCGGTACCACTATTCATTCTGGCAGCCAACTTAATGAACTCAGGAAAAATTTCCGAAAAACTGATTAATCTGGCACTCGCGATTGTGGGTCCGATCCGCGGCGGTCTCGCACATGCCAATATTCTTGTGTCCATGATGTTTGCTGGCGTATCTGGAGCCTCACAAGCAGATACAGCTGGAGTAGGGAAAATTCTTATTCCCAGTATGCTTAAAAAAGGCTATGACAAAGAAACGGCTGTTGGTGTAACAGCTGCCTCTTCTACGGTAGGAGTTGTTATACCGCCAAGTATTCCAATGATTATTTTTGCTGGTTTAACAAACGCTAGTATTGGGGCACTGTTCCTTGGCGGGATTGTACCAGGAATTTTAATTGGTTTAGGCATGATGCTTTTTGTCTATATACTTGCTGTAAAAAGAAATTATCCTCGTTCACAAGCAGTCGAGTTTAAAAAATTTGCGAGGCTGTTCCTTGAAGCGATTCCGGCCCTGCTGACACCAATCATCATTATTGGAGGAATCGTAACGGGCTTTTTTACAGCTACAGAGGCTGCTGCAGTAGCCTCACTGTATACTTTACTAGTTTGTATGTTTTATTATAAAACGCTAAAAGTAAAAGATTTGCCGAAGATTTTAATGGATACACTTGCATTAAGTTCGTTGTCTTTATTTGCTTTAGCTTGTGCAAGCGCGCTTGGCGAATTGATGAGTTATTATCAGCTGGGAACAGCAGCGCAAGAATTCTTTACAAATAATGTTGGCTCAGAATGGCTGTTCATTATTATTCTAATCGCATTCTTCCTTTTCATTGGAACCTTTATGGATGCAATTCCAGCGATGATATTATTCGTGCCAGTCATTCTGCCGACAGCATTAGAATTTGGAATGGATCCAGTTCACTTAGGACTTATTGTTGTAATCACCTTAGCAATTGGGCTGATTACACCGCCATATGGGCTCTGTCTATTACTGGCAGCAAAAATTGGCGATATGTCAATCGAAAGATCGTTTGTAGCTGTTATTCCTTATATTGCAATTGTTGTGATTGTCCTGCTGTTTATCGCGTTTTTCCCAGAGATTGCATTCTTTATTCCGAAAGCGATTAATCCGGGATTATTCTAAGTTAATGTTTGAGGAGTGATTGATTAAGATGGACGATAAACGTATAGCTGCTGAGGAAGCTGTGAAATATGTGAAAAATGGCATGACTGTTGGTTTAGGCTCAGGATCAACCGTTGATTTCATGCTTCATGCGCTTGGGAAACGGGTTCAAGAAGGACTCCAAATACAAGGAATTCCTTCATCAAAAAAGACGGAGAAACTGGCTAAAGAGTTGGGGATTCCGCTAGTAGATTTTTCAGTAACCACACATATTGATTTGGCGATTGATGGAGCCGATGAAATTGATCCCTCCTTGAATCTCATCAAAGGAGGCGGCGGATCGCTCGTTCGAGAAAAAGTAGTCGATGCTTGTGCAGATGAGCTGATTATTATTGCGGATTCATCGAAAGTGGTTTCCACATTAGGACGGTTTCCACTGCCGGTTGAAGTTTTGACGTTTGGTTTTGAAGTCACCGCTGAATATATTAAAAAGCTAGGCGGTGACCCAGTATTAAGAAGAAAAGATGGGGAAGTTTTTATTAGTGATAATAGGAACTACATCCTTGATTGTTCCTTTGGCCACATCGATGATGCTGCTAGATTACATGAAACATTAGTTAAATTGGTTGGAGTAGTGGACACGGGGATTTTTGCAGATATGGCAGACAAAGTGATTGTTGCCAACAAGGGAGAAATCGAATTGTTTCAAAAAAAGCAAGAGTAGTATTCTCCAAGAGAAAGAATCAGGGGACAAAAGTTTGGAGGCTTCAACATGATGGATATTATTACGATTGGGGAAGCGATGATCGCATTTAACCCAACAGCAACAGGTCCGATGAAATTTGTAAACAGTTTTGAGAAAAGAATAGGCGGTGCAGAGCTTAACACAGCAATTGGCTGTGCCCGTCTTGGCTTAAAAGCTGGCTTCATCAGCAGACTGGGCAATGATGAATTTGGAAGGTATATTCTAAATTATGCCCGCGGAGAAGGCATCGATGTTTCAGAAGTAGAATTTGTAGACGGCTATCCGACTTCCGTTAATTTCAAAGAGATTATGGAGGACGGCAATGTACGAACCTTTTTCTACCGTGATAAATCACCGACATTGACAATGACGGGGCAGGACTTAGATGAAACGTATATCAGTCAGGCAAAAATTCTTCACATTACAGGCATCTATCCTGCAATAGGCGAGAGAAATATTGAAGTGATTAAGAAGGCGATTGAATACGCCAAAACAAATGGCGTGAAAGTCTCATTTGATCCCAATATCCGCCTTCGCATGTGGAGTAAAGAAGAGGCACGCAAAGTGCTATCAGAAATCCTTCCGCAAGTTGATATTTTACTGGCTGGCGATGAAGAAATGGAGATTATTCTCGGTGAAAAGGATCCAGCCATTATTATTGAAAAAGCAAAGGCATTAGGTATTTCAGTGATTGCAATAAAGCAAGGCGATAAAGGCTCTGTTGGATACATGGAAGGTAAAACAGTGAATGCTGCCCCTGTAAAAGCTGCAAAGGTTGTTGACACGGTTGGAGCAGGGGATGGATTTAATGCAGGTTTCATTTATGGATTTTTATATCAGTGGCCTCTTGAGAAAATTCTTCATTTTGCAAATACGATTGGTTCGATGGTGGTTTCTGTTAAGGGAGATAATGAGGGGTTGCCGTATTTGCAAGATGTTCAAGCTAGACTTGGAGAAGTGGAACGGATTGAAAGATAATAGATTTGCAGCAGTCTTAGGGTCCTGACAGTTGGGAACGAAAGCTAAACGAGGTGTTATATTGAAATTACAGCTGGCATTAGATCGATTAACAAAAGAAAAGTGTATCACCATTGCGAAAGAAACAGAGGCGAACATTGATATTATTGAGGTGGGAACAGGCGTTATTAAAGAGTATGGAATGTCGATCATTCGTGAATTGCGCACTCTTTTCCCAGAAAAGTTAATTCTTGCTGATATGAAGACATGTGACGCAGGTAAGCATGAAGCCTGGCAAGCCTTTGAGGCAGGAGCAGATATTACGACAGTCATGGCGTTTTCGTCAGATGTGACAATAAAGGACACAATGCAGGCTGCACGAGAAATGGGTAAACAGGTCATGGTCGATTTACTGGAGGTTCATTCAAGAGCAAGAATAGAGGAGCTTAAGGATCTTGGTGTTCAGCTTGTCAGCTTGCATGTTGGAAAAGATCAGCAGACGGTTGGCAAGTTTAACACGGAACTGTTTTCACTTGTGTCAGGTTTTGATTTTAAAGTGGCAGTAGCAGGTGGAATTAATCTCGATAACGTACGTGAAATTGCCGGACACAAGCCGGATATCATCATTGCTGGCAGCTCTCTGACAGGTGCAAAAGACCCGGCGGCGGCGGCACACATGATGAAAGCTAATCTTCAATAGAACCAATATAAAAAGTCTTAAAAAGGAAATCCCCGGGTGAATGAACCCGGGGATTTCTTTTACATTAATCTAAATTAGTGAATTCTCTGCTCAGTGCCAGCATCAAAGAAATGACCTTTGTTCATATCAAATGCAAGCTGCAGAGACTGTCCTGGTTTAATATCAGAACGGGAATCAACACGTGCAATATAATCCTGACCTGCAAGGCTGGCGTAAATCATTGTTTCAGCTCCTGTTAATTCGGAAACATCAATTTTCGCTTGAATCGTAGTCTCTGGGAATGAATCAATCATAAGCTGCTCATCATGAATATCCTCAGGACGAATGCCAAAAATAATGTCTTTTCCATCGTAACCTTGTTCACGAAGAGCCTTTAATTTTCCTTCTGGTACAGCCAGGGCAACATCGCCAATATAAAATTTGCCTTCTTTTAACTTACCGTTGAAAAAGTTCATAGCAGGTGAGCCAATAAAGCCGCCGACAAAAACATTTTCAGGCTTTTCATATACTTCTTTTGGTGCTCCGACTTGCTGAATGATGCCATCCTTCATAACAACAAGGCGAGTCGCCATAGTCATTGCTTCTGTTTGGTCATGTGTAACATAAATCGTAGTAGTTTGCAGACGCTGGTGAAGCTTGGCAATTTCTGCTCTCATTTGTACACGAAGCTTAGCATCCAGGTTTGAAAGCGGCTCATCCATTAAGAATACCTTAGCATCCCGGACAATAGCACGCCCTAGTGCTACACGCTGGCGCTGACCGCCTGATAAAGCCTTTGGCTTTCGTTCCAAATAAGCTTCCAGTCCAAGAATTCTTGCTGCATCCTGCACACGTCGATCAATCTCTTCCTTTGGAAACTTGCGCAGCTTTAATCCAAAAGCCATATTGTCATATACGCTCATATGCGGATACAATGCATAGTTCTGGAATACCATTGCGATGTCACGGTCCTTAGGGGCAACATCGTTTACACGCTTATCATCTATATAAAAATCACCTTGAGAAATTTCTTCCAGCCCTGCAATCATTCTGAGTGTAGTGGACTTTCCGCATCCAGATGGTCCAACAAAAACAATAAATTCCTTATCTTTAATATGCAAGTTAAAGTCTTCTACAGCAGTTACCTTGTTATCATAAATTTTGTAAATATGGTCTAATTTCAATTCTGCCATGTAAATCAGCTCCCTGTCTTAGATACGTTTATTGTAAAACATTGGTCTCTAAAACCATATGGGAAACCTGCACAAAGATAATGAAAGCGTTTTATGCAATGTGCTGAAAAAAGTTTAAATGCTATACACAATTGCCAAAGCCAATGGTGAATGTTATTCTGTGCTGCTTTGCTTTAAGTACAAACAGGCAAGATAAACGGTAGATGCCTGTTTAAAGTCTTTTAAATTTATGCCTGTTTTTTCACCGAACTTATCGAGTCTATATTGCAATGTGTTGCGGTGAATAAATAACTTTTTCGCAGTCATGGAAGCATTTGATCCATTATTCAAAAAGACCATTATAGTAGTTAATAATTCCTGGTCATCCAAAAGAAATGAAAATCTAGCCAGCAGACTGTTCTGTATGTATTCTGGCATCTCATTAATGAGCATGACGGGAAGAAGAGTCTCAAATGTAAAGATCTTTTCAGCATGGTTTCCTTTTTTGGCTGTTTCAAATATGTTTCCATCATGCTGAAAGTTTCTTGGTAAATCTTTTGTAACTGGCTGAGGTGTACCAATGTATAATGTTAAATCTGTTAAGAAATCACTCTCAATCGCATGGCAGATTCCTTCAAATTCATCTGATTGAGGTGAGTGATGGTTATATTCTTCAATAATGGCGCCTTCGAAGTCATTCTTCCAAAACATGATCATACTTTGGTGAAAAAATCCTTTAAAGGCTGTTTCAAAATCGTAGGGTGTCCAGTCGCCTTTTGTAACAGCAAAGTGAATAATTCGATAGTCTGCATCTTTCGAATGCTGTGGAAATGCCCCATCCTCGGTTAAAAATTGTCGCCATGACTCGGCAGCAGGTGAATGATTCAGATTGGGGATTTGCGGAGTAAAGAGGGTTTGCAGTAAATGAAGCTCATTTGCTGTCAGATCGGCAGAAGGAATGCCAAGCCATTGAGCGCCCTCTTGAAACCAGTGATAATGGCTATTATTTTGTATAGCATCAGCCAGGATTGAATTTGGATAATGACGATGTATTTTTAAGAGCATGATAAAACCTCGATTTTCCTTTTTAAAAATTATAGCATAACCTTGGTTATGAAATCGTTTTAAGGTTAGTCTCCTTTTTTAGGATACAAAGAAAGGACATTGAAGATTTTTCAAATGTCCTTTTTCGCTTATTGATTCAATTCAGAATTATGCGGCGGTGTTTCTTCCGGGAAATCAACGGCTTCCTCAATGTTGGCAAACTCATCTTTTCTATGAACGGATCCGCCCGATAAACCTTCATTGATCATACGATCAACGTCCATATAAACTTTGTCTTTTCCTTCATATTGCAAATCTTGCGTCATATTCTTCTTTTTATGTTTGCTCATTAAAAAACTCCTTTTTAGAAGGGCAAATTAGCATTGAGCAATCATCATATGCTCAGAAGTGCTTAAACATAGCCTTTGAAAAAAAGATAAAGCCTATTCGTATACATGAAAAAGCATTAATTCATGAATTTGCGATTTAATTTTATCGAGATCCTGTGCAGGAGGTTTGGAATGTGTCCATTCAATTTTGCCATCCTGATGATAAACACCATCATACCTTTGTTTTTCAAAATAAAAATGAATAGTCCATCCAGGAAGCTGTGAATTATTGTATAAAGGTTTAAACTGAAAATGCTGAAGCATATTTATTCCCCCTTTATGTTTCATTGTAACTGCTTACATATGAAATCCCAACCATTAAATACGAGGAAAAAAACTTTTCTTTTTCAGCAGATTAAAGGGCGGATTCTCAGGGAAACTTACAGATAGTCATGGCTTTTGGGTGACAAGTGTTTGTTTTTTGAAATTGAGGGAATAAAAAGAACACGATATATACAGGAGGGATTCTTTATGAAAAATAAATTAGCATTTACAACCGTAGCATTAGGAGCAGCTTACTTAATGAGAAATAAAGACGCTCGTCAAAAATTAAAACAGCAGTTTCAATCCTTTACAAACTCAAAACGTTCCTAAAGATAAAGCTGCAAAAAAGCCAGGCGAAGGTTTCGCCTGGCTTTATTTCATTCCATTTTGAAAAGGTTTAAATCCAGTTTCTTTAAAAAACAGGGTGCAAAGCTGCTGAATTCTTTTCGACTCGATTTCTTCTTCATCAAAACTCATCGGTTTAGAATTGACCTCGTAAATATAATAATCCCCTGTGTCTGAAATGCCGGCATCTATGGAGAATTCTCCAAAAAAACCAAACGCTTCAGATAGACTGTGTCCGAGCTTTGCTGCAATATACTCAATGAATTGATCATGTTGCTTTGTTTGAATGAGAGTATAAGGAAGGATTTTTCCTCCGTTCGGGATATGTGTGGTAATCTGCTGAGAATTGGAGACTCTCAGCCCAATTCCTGTCACATTATAGCTGTGATCAGCGTAGTGCACGAGTATACGAAAGTCATAGCGGGAGCCGTGTATTAAAGCAGGGGAAATGGCTTCCTGAGCGATATAATCTTTATGTTTAAACTGGCTTTCTGTATCTTTCCAAAATAGTTGAAAAGAGGGATAGAGGGATTGCGCAGTGTGTGAAGTGAGTGCAATAGCATGGTCTTCACGCCATTCTGCAACATATATGCCTTTTCCTTTGGCTCCGCGTGAAGGTTTTAAATAGATGCGCTTATACTGCTGAAGCAGCGATTTAAGCTTGGATGCAGTAGGATTTGTTAAGGTGGCCGGCAAATATGGAGCTAAGTCCTCTGAGGAACTGATTAACTCATAGAGTTCTTTTTTTTCAATAAAACCTGGATTGAAGAAAGGGATATTCATTTTACGAATATTTTTAATAGCATTATGAAAGCTTTGTGTATTTTCGTGCTTTCGAAATGGTGCTCGGTTATAAATTAGATGGGGGAATGGGCATGACACGGGAATCCATTTATCTTCTGCAGGCGAATAAAGAAAGCCGTTTACACCGTTTTTGTGCCAATGTTTTGCGGTGAACACAACAGAAACTCCCCCTTGGTGCAAGAGCTCTTTCTGCAGCCGCATAAACAAGGGTCCGTTGCCGGCCAGGTTTCCGTGTTTATCTTCACCTGTTAAAATGCCGACTAAGGGGCCAGCATTGTTGCCCTTTAAGGAGAGAGAGAAAGGAATCATCTCATGATTCCCTGTCTCCCTCCTTTGAACTGGCTTCCCGCTGCTTCCAAATGTCAGGACTTCATCGCTATACCAGCTTTTGTCAGAAGGGCAATAGAATACATTCATTTAATAACTTCCCCAGGTGAAGTGATGGCCTTTTCAGTCAAAAAGACAGCATAGGATAAGCTGAGCTTCCGGGTCAGCAAGTCAAATTCTCTCAGCTCAGGGTGTTTAAAAATAGAGCGGCCAGGTTTGCTGTTAGCTTCGAACAGCCAGACATTTCCCTGACGGTCGAGTCCAAGATCAAAACCGATTTCACCGATTAGCCCTTCAACTGTTCCTTCCAAAGCTTTGCTTATCTCTAGAGCTGCTTTACTTAATGAATCTACAGCTTGTTTTTGCTCCTCTTTGTTTGTAAAGATTTCTTCAGCTGTCATAATGACTCCACCGCTTTTTACATGTGTCGTCACACTTCCCCGGCCGGCAACCTTAGCTGCGAGGGCAGAAATCTGCCACTCTCCATGTTCATCTTTGTTTGTATGCACACGGAAATCAATAGGCCGCTGTTCTTTGCGGATTAAATGAATACCTTGCTGAACAAGCATACTGTTAAGATTTCTGTTTTTAAAAATGTATTTACTTAAAGCCTCAAGGCTGCTGAACTTTTGCAGTTTGTTTTCTTTATTTTCATCTCGGTACCGGCAATAATAAGCCTCATCCTGACGATCATAAATAATCTGATGAATACCCAGTCCCAGACTGCCGTTTATTGGCTTCATATAAACATGACCATAGTCAGCCAGCATTCTTTCAACGATGGAAAAAGAAGTGAAAGGATGTGTTTCCGGCAAGTATTTTTCTACAGAAGTTTGCTGCAGTCTTTCACTGATATCCAGCTTGTTAAAAAATCCTGGGTTATACCAAGGAATGAAGTATTCCTCCTGCAGCCGTGCTTTAACGGCACGATATTGCTTTTGTCTTTCTGTTTTACGGTTCGGCAAGCGATCATAAATGGCATTAGGATAAGGGACTTCCATTGTAATCCATCCTTCTTTAAAGTAAAAGTATCCATTAATTGTGCCTTGTTCCCAATTGATATGCTGTTCTCCAAAGACAAATGGAATCGCACCTATGTTGCTTTTCACAGACAGCAGTTTGGCAAAAAACATCGTCCGTTCACCAATAGGTCTCATTGGAAAGGAGGTAAATCCGGAAGTAAAAATGCCAATAAGCGGTCCGATGACCATTTCCTCTCCTTCAATAAATAAATGAAGAGGCACCTTTAAATCCGGAAGTAATAAACGTTCTGCAAGCTCAGAGCTAAGGATGACTCTTCCTTCTTTTCCTGCTGTTTTTACTTCTACGTTTTCTGCTGAATGGGTGCCAAATGTTATTTTCATCTGCTGTGGCAGCTTTAGGCTGCTTGGTACAATAATCGTATTATGCAAATCCTCAGATCTGCTAATTTGATATTGTTTTTTCATGGTGGTCCTCCTTAGATTGCAGATTCTTATCAGCTAAATAGTTAGCGTATAGAAGGGGGGCTTTATATAGGTCATCAGAGCTTTCTGGATACAATGTAAGCATTACTTTTCTGCCGGGCTTTGAATTGATATCGAGGATCCAAATGGCTCCATTTGTATCAATCCCTATATCAATGCCTAATTCAAACAAGGGAGGAAAGTGTTTTTCCAGCAATACAGGGATGGTCTCTAAAATATATTGCAATTCCTCGATGATAAAGGCACTTTGTTTTGCTGGTAAGGTTTTTAGCCAATCATCTGTTTTTGAAACCAATCCGCCTGCACTCATATTTGAAATGAGTCCATTCTTTCTGCCTGTTCGAATGCCGTTTCCAGCCTGATGCCACTTTCCTCTTTTATCTTTTTGCAGAAGAAAGCGAAGATCAAAAGGCTCCTGATGCTGATTGACAAGTGTTAAGTATGGCTGATAAAAATAAGCATTATTTTCAGTGAGCTGTTCAAGCCATAATGCTGCCTTTGAGGCAGGAAAGGTTTTAGTCATATATTGATTTTGTTTATCTGTTTCAATTAAGATATGATCCTTCAGCTTTGTTACTTTATAGATGCCGCGTCCCTGTGAGCCGTTAGCAGGCTTTAATACGACAGGCACAGAATCATGCAAACTTTTAATAAACGCATCTGGACTAGTAAATGCTGCTGTTATAGGTAAATAGGGATTAAGCACAGTTTGGCGCAGCTGTTCGTATAATGACAGTTTATTCGGCAGGCCATATCCTATAAAAGTTAGATCCTCCCGCTTTTTCAGCCAGTTAACAATCGATGCGTTATGCTTGGAATAAACACTATCTGAATAAAAACAGCGATCGTAAAGTATGGGAGGAATATCAAATTGACAGCTTTCCCACCTGTCGTTCGCAGGATTATATTGTTCTCCATCTGCTTTCTCCGTCATGGGATTTATACTGCTTGGAATAAACCGGTAACATAATAGATTTAACGCTGAAGCTCTTTTTGCCATTTCAGTGTGATAGGTTGTTTCACTCGTTTTACTAAGAGTCATAATTCCAATGGATCGCAATTTCTATTCCTCCCCTTTAGCAGTTTGGCGAAACGCCATGGATAGACAATATTCAATGACAGCACGGGCAGAGGGGCGAACTTTGCTTGTTTGCTCCTCTGTATTTTTTGAGGGTTTCACATTTGCTTCAATAATCCACAGTTTTCCTTCTTCATCTAACCCAATATCAATGCCGAGTTCAGCAAAGAGGCCTCCGGATTTTTGATCAATGATAGACGAAACCTCTACGGCAAGCTCCTTCATAAGTGAGAGCTGCTGTACAGCTTGTTTGTGGTCCGTATAGATTGAAAGGATTTTTAATGGCTTTACCATTTCTCCTCCGCGCGCTAAATTGGAGACAAACTGATCTTCAGCTGAGATCCGGGCAACAGCAGAAGTGGCTTTCCAGATATTTTGATAGTTTTTATGGCAAAGAATCCGAAAATCGAGCTGACGATTTTCAAATGTTTTAAGAGATAAAGCTCTTTGAACAATATAGCTTTGCTTTGTTAAATAGTGCGAAAAAAATCTGTTAAAGTGGTTATAATCTTTAAACTCTCTAACCGATCCTCGTTTCCCGGCAGTTGAGGCTTCACTATAAATAACTCCATCTGAATACTGCACGCGCAGAATACTGCGCCCTTGACTTCCTGTTACAGGTTTAAGATAAATGCATTCATACAAATTAAGAAAATCTTTAATCGTCTGCTTATCTGCTACAGCACTTTCTGGGATATAGGCCTGCATATGCTCTTCAGGATAAAGCAGCTCATGTACATCATCTTTTGCCAGGAATCGGTCATTGAAAAGGGGGATATTCAGTTCATTGATTGTCTCTCGAAATGTTTGAAACTGATGGCTGCCTTCAAGTTTTCTGGAGTGGAGACGATTGTAAATCACACCAGGCAGCGGGAGACTTGTTTTGATCCATTGATCATTTTTAAAAATATAGCCGCTTACTTCTCCGTTTACGAAGTCTTGAAGCTTGAATACATACAGTATTCCGCCAATATCTGCTGCTGCCTGATGTAATTCCAAACAAAAGCTATGAATGGAGCGAAAGTTCGCTTCTCCATTTTTCTCTTTATAATCGGTTAAAATTCCGATCACAGGACCAATCACAAGTGTGTTTTGATTCCGCAGAAAACGGGCAAGCAGTTGAAAGGGAGCTGAATCTAATTTCCATTGCTGTAAAATATGACTGCTTAAGTGAATATGATTTGTCTCAATCGCTTCAATCCGCACATGTACAAGTTCGACTGTACTGCCAATCTTTATGTTCAGCGGAAGATCGGTATTGATTTTCAAGTGTTTTGCCAGGGACTGGCTAATATGCATATATTTATGGTCATTTTGAAACGTTTTAAGTGCTGCAATCGTAATAGGGGTTAAAGAAACACTCATACACATTCCTCATTTGCTCGTCTTCGATTGTGTTAGTATAATGAAAAAATAGGCAAAAGCTGATAAAGCATCGTATGATTTACGTGGACTTTTTGTGCTTTTATGAAAGAAGGTAGAGGGAATGCAAATTACGATAACCATTTTACTTATGGCCGGTATTGGAGCTGCAATCGGCGGCTTTACAAATTATCTGGCGATCAAGATGCTTTTTAAACCATATAATCCTGTTTTTATTGGTAAATGGCAGCTGCCATTTACCCCTGGATTAATTCCGAAGCGCAGAGGAGAGCTCGCTGATCAAATGGGTAAGCTTGTTGTCAATCACTTGCTTACGCCTGCAAGCATTAAACAAAAATTTATGAATGAAAAGTTTCGAACTGAATTGACTCTTCTCGTTCAAAAGCAGCTTAGCAGTTTTTTAAGGTCAGAACAAACACCAGAACAGCTATTTGAAAAAATGGGCATAACAAATGCTGTAGAAAAAACAGAAACACAACTTGACTTGCTAGTGGAAAATAAATATGAGCAATTTATGGGCAAATACCGTGATAAGCCCTTGCGTGACGCTTTGCCAGCTGAGATTATTGAAAAAGCAAACAGTAAAATACCGCTCATTACATTAATGATTCTGCAAAAGGGAATTTCTTATTTTTCCAGCATGGATGGGTATATGCGCATTCAGCGCATGGTCGATGATTTCGTCCGCGAAAGAAACGGCATGTTTGGCAATATGCTGCAAATGCTGGCTGGAAACATCAATCTCGCAGATAAAATTCAGCCGGAAATCATTAAGTTTCTAAAAAGTGAAGGAACGGCAGATCTAATTACGACTTTAATAAAAAATGAATGGGAAAAACTGCTTGAACGCGAAGCTGCTTTTTTTGAAGATCAATTTGAAAAAGAAAAGCTCGTTGGGATGGCCAAACGATATGTAAAAAAAGCTGTTAACGCAGAAAAACTATATAATACTCCAGTTTCAGAGCTGACTGCGAAATATCATGACACTATCGTGGATGACATAGCACCAAAAATGGTTGCGTTTGGTGTAAATGAGCTATCAGAAAAAATAGAAACACTGATGGAACGCCTGCGCATAGCAGATATTGTAAAAGAACAGGTTAGCGGATTCTCAGTAGCAAGGCTCGAAGAAATGGTCTTCTCGATTATAAAGAGCGAGCTGAAAATGATTACGTATTTAGGCGCTCTTCTTGGAGGAATAATCGGAATAGTCCAAGGGATTATTGCACTATTAATGAATTAAAGGTATATGATTAGATTTCAAAGAACCAGTCTGTTATAGTGGTTTGGTATGAAGAAAAGCGGAAGGCGCTTGCTTAGGGACGACAAGCTTAAGGCGAGACGGCTGGAAGGTTGCCCTTTAACCTTCAAGACGGATTGACTTAAGACCTCGAGTCCCTAGCGGCTGAAGCTAGACAAAGAAAAGCGGAAGGCGCTTGCCCATGATTAGATTGGGTGCTTAGCGCCAGGAGCTAGAAAAAAGGAGTGTCTATTATGGCAGTAAACGTATTTGATTCAGCATATGAACTTGAAAAAACAGTGCGTCAGAGCGAAGAATATGTAACATTAAAAAAAGCGTATGATGAAGTGAACGCAGATCCTTCTGCAAAATCAATGTTTGATAACTTCCGCAACATTCAATTAGAGCTTCAGCAAAAGCAAATGTCCGGCCAGGAGATCAGTCAGGAAGAAGTAGAGCAGGCTCAAAAAGCGGTTGCGCTTGTACAGCAGCATGACAAAATTTCTGCTCTTATGGAAGCAGAACAGCGTATGAGCATGGTGATTGCTGAACTTAACAAAATCATTATGAAGCCACTTGAAGATTTATACGGAGCTGGCGAGTAAGAAAGAACATAAGCATATAACAAGAACATAGAGCCGAATGATTAGGAAGTGAACCTCTAATCATTCGGTTTTTTGTTTGTGATTTTATAATATAACTAGCAAATAAAGCGCAGGTGGAACAGGCTTGTTTAAATACACAAACCATATGCAATAGTGTATGAATTTAATGGAATTTGCCGTTACTATATAAAGAGAAAAGAAAGGAGGCAGAGACCATATGAAGCAAGCAATTTTTCTGGATCGTGATGGCGTCTTAAATGAAGTTCTGACAGATCGGGTCAAATTTGTAAACAAACCTGAACAGCTTTTTTTACTAGAAGGTGCAGCTGAAGCTGTTGGAGAACTTACAAAAAGCGGTTATGACATTTTTGTCGTGACCAATCAAGGCGGAGTTGGTTTGGGGTTTATGAAGGAAAAACAGCTGGTCGAAATACATAGCAGGCTGGAAGAGCTAGTTGGCGAGCATGGGGGCAGCATTATAGAGGTGGCCTATTGCCCTCATAAACCAAAAGAAGGTTGTGAATGCCGCAAGCCAAATGCTGGAATGCTTCTAAGGCTTGCTGAAAAATATGAAATTGATCTCGCAAACAGTGTCATGGTAGGCGACCATGAACGTGATATAGAAGCAGGGATTAAAGCGGGCTGTAAAACGGTTTTTATCGGAGATGAAGAAACGAAAGCAGATCGAAGAGCAGATTCGCTTAAAGAAGCAGTACCATCGATTTTAGAATTGCTTTAAAATCTCGAAAAGATAAATCAGCATTACTAGAAAAGCTCAAGCTGCAGTGATTGTTCTATTTCTGCTTTCGCTCTCATACAAGTGTTATAGGGACAATTTACACCATGAATGGGGGCAAAAATATGATTTATCGACTGCTCGCTTTAAATATTGACGGTACACTGCTGCAGTCAAACGGCAGGCTGCACAAATCTACAAAAGAAGCAATCGAGTATGTGCAGGAAAAAGGCATATATGTAACCTTAATTACATCCCGCAGTTTTCCATCTGCGAAAAAGGTTGCGAAGGCTTTGAAGCTGGACACACAGATTGTGACGCATAGAGGAGCATTTATCGGCAAAAACATCGATAAACCAGTTTATGTGAATAGAATTGCAGAAGAAGTCACATATGATATTATTCGATTTCTTGAAGGGTTTCCTTGTCAAATTAGAATCGTACATGAAAAATTTGCATTAGCCAATAAATATAAGCTTAATCATAACTTAATGGCAAAGACGGTATTTTCTTCAGGGGACCCAGTTTTCTATTCACAGCAATTTGTTGAGTCTGTAAGCGAGACTATTTTAGAAGAGCCTGTTTCACCGCCGAAGATCGAAGTGTACTTTGAGAACAGTGACGATCTTGAAGACGCAAGAACAGCTATCAGAGGGATGTTCTCGGAGGTAGACATGCTTAAGCTCAATGACCTTCGCCTTGAGATTGTCAGTGCTGGCGTTTCAAAGCTTAATGGTCTCTTATACTTAGGTGAGCAGCTTGGCATCCGCAGTAACCAAATGGTTGTCATTGGAGATGGAATGGACGATCTTGAAATGATTGAAGCAGCCGGGTTAGGAGTGGCAATGGGCAATGCGCCAGCTGAGGTTAAAAATGCTGCAGACTGGCTGACAAGAACCAACGACCAGCACGGCGTCACCTACATGGTCAAAGAACACTTCCGCAAACAGCAGCCAATCCAATTTTTGCGCAAAATGAACTTATTAAAATAATATTGCATTTCCTGGGCTAAAGAAGAAATTCTTTAGCCTTTTGAATATAAAGCTAAATGAAAGACAGGATCGTTTACACATAGAAGTTACTCTAATATTGACCTAATAAACTCTCTTTTGTAAACTTAAAGAAGTTTGTTTAAATACGATCCTATTTCCACAAGGGAATAGTTTTTATAAAAAGGTGATTCTAGTGAAACTAATGATACAAGGTATAGAGGATGACCGTTTTCATCGTCCGCTTCGTCTGATTGCCAATTTGTTTTTTGAAGAAAGTCACATTGTGATGGAAAATGAAGCAGAGGATGTCGATGTGCACATCGCTTTTGAATTTTCTATGGATACATCGGTTCAAGTTTCTGCAAAGCTGCAAGATCTGAATGGAGTAAGCCATTCTGCTCAGTACGAACGTACTCTTGGATCGGATCTTACAGAAAAAGAAGAGTTTAAACAGTTGAAGCATGCTGTTTCATATGTCTATTTGACAGTATTGCAGGATTGGACAGGTGTAAGACAAAAGTGGGGCATTTTAACTGGCATAAGGCCAACGAAGCTGCTGCACCGCCACATGCAAAATGGACACCCGCTTACTGCAGCACATCAGCAGCTAAAAGAAGATTATTTAATTACAGATGAGAAGATAGAGTTAATGCAAAGGATTGTCGATCGCCAGCTTGCAGTTGTGCCGGATCTATATGATCTCCAGAAGGAAGTCAGCATTTATATTGGGATTCCCTTTTGCCCAACGAAATGTGCGTACTGTACTTTTCCCGCATATGCCATCAATGGCAGACAAGGTTCGGTGGATTCATTTTTAGGCGGCCTTCATTTTGAAATTAGAAAAATCGGGGAATGGCTTAAAGAAAATAACGTCAAAATTACGACCGTTTATTATGGCGGCGGTACACCGACGAGTATTTCGGCCGAAGAGATGGACATGCTTTATGAAGAAATGTACACCTCATTTCCAGATGTAGAAAACATCCGTGAAATTACGGTCGAGGCAGGACGGCCGGATACGATTACACCGGCAAAATTAGATATATTGAAAAAGTGGAATATTGACCGGATCAGCATTAATCCGCAATCCTATACGCAAGAAACACTTAAAGCCATCGGCAGACATCATACTGTTAAAGAAACCATTGAAAAATTTCATCTTGCGAGAAATATGGGTATGAATAACATAAACATGGACTTAATTATCGGTTTACCAGGTGAGGGCTTAAAAGAATTTGAACATTCTCTTGATGAAACAGAAAAGTTAATGCCTGAATCTCTAACTGTTCATACACTTTCGTTTAAGCGTGCTTCTGAAATGACGAGGAATAAAGCGAAGTATAAAGTGGCGGAACGCGATGAAGTCGAAAAGATGATGGAAATGGCTGAAAAGTGGACAGTTGAAAAGGGGTATGAGCCGTATTATTTATACAGGCAGAAAAATATCCTCGGCAATCTGGAAAATGTAGGTTATGCTCTTCCAGATCAAGAGAGCATCTATAATATTATGATTATGGAAGAACTGCAGACCATCATTGGCATCGGCTGCGGAGCAGCAAGTAAATTTATTGATCCTCAATCAGGAAAGATCACGCACTTTGCCAATCCAAAAGATCCGAAAACATACAATGATAGCTTTGAAGCGTACACGCAAGAAAAAATTGATATATTGAACGAGCTATTTTTACAAAAACAAGAATAAACCTTCAAGAAAAAGGCTGTGACATAAGTATTTAACATGACATAGAACTGAATGATTAGGAAGTTCTTCTTTCTAATCATTCGGTTTTTTATTTGTTATTTAAAAATATTTCTTTTAAATATGAGTGAAATGGAGCGGAGGACCCTCGACTCCGGAGGGAAATAGAGGAAAAGGTGAGACCCCGCAGGAGCCCGTGCGACGAGGAGGCTCAGCTTCCTCCCCTCGGAAAGCGAGGGTCCGCAGCGCAATGGAACGCGCTTGTTTAAATTACCAAACCAATTACATTTATATTCAAGTCTTAGAAATAGAATTTTCGTTTTGTCCAAGAGCTTTTCTTTTTAAATAAAAAATTTTCATCATAGCAGGATAATCGTCATGTGAGACGAATGATATAAAGACAATCAATCATATACTTCTAAGAGTAAAATGTAAGCGTTTACTATTTAAAGGGGGAATGTTTATGATGATGCAAACACCTTTGACGATGACGCAGATGATTAGAAGAGCTGAAAAGTTTTTTCCAAAAAAAGAGGTTGTCTCAAGAACAGGCAGCGGCATTCAGCGCTTTACGTACAAAACGATTGCAGAACGAACAAAAAGGCTGGCTGAAAGTCTGCAGAAGCTGGGCATTAAACGTGGAGATAAAGTTGGTACATTAGCATGGAATCATCACCGCCACTTAGAAGCCTATTTTGCGATTCCGTGCAGCGGTGCTGTTCTGCATACAATTAATATCCGACTTTCTCCGCAGCACATTATATACATTATCAATCATGCAGAAGATCAGGTGCTGCTGATCGATCCTGACATTTTCCCATTAATTGAAAAGGTAAAGGACCAGCTGACAACTGTGAAGGCCTTTATTGTCATGTGTGCTGAAGATGAAATGCCTGAAACAACGATAGAATCTGTTTATAATTATGAAAGATTGCTGCAGGACGCAAGCGGAAACTATGAATATCCTGATGATTTAGATGAAAACGCACCTGCAGGGATGTGCTATACATCAGCAACAACAGGCAATCCAAAAGGAGTTGTCTATTCTCACCGCGGCATTGTTTTACACAGTATGGCGCTTGGAATGGCAGATAGCGCAGCTGTCAGTGAAAAGGATATTGCACTGCCGGTCGTGCCAATGTTTCATGTCAATGCCTGGGGACTGCCTTTTGCAGCGGTATGGTTTGGCACAAGTTTAGTTTTGCCTGGTCCTTACTTTACACCAAAATTAATAGCGGAACTAATAGAGTCTGAGAAGGTGACCATTACTGCCGGCGTTCCTACCATTTGGCTTGGATTATTAAAAGAACTAGATGAAAACAGCTATGACATGAGTTCACTGCGAAGTGTCCTCTGCGGCGGATCAGCAGCACCACGCGGGATGATAAAAGCGTTTGAAGAGAAGCACGGCATTCCGTTTATGCATGCTTATGGAATGACAGAAACGAGTCCGCTTGTTGTTATTTCTTCATTAAAAAGCTATCAGGAAGAACTTTCTACAGAAGAAAAGTTAAATATTAAAGCCATGCAAGGCATTCTCGTCCCTGGCTTGGAAATGAAGGTTGTCGGAAAAGATGGAGAAGCATCATGGGACGGTAAGGAAATGGGCGAATTAGCGATACGGGGACCGTGGATTGCATCGGGGTATTATCGTGATGAGCGATCGGATGAAGCGTTTCGGGATGGCTGGCTTTATACCGGTGATGTAGTGACTGTTGATGAAGAGGGCTTTATGAAAATTGTAGACCGTACAAAGGATTTAATAAAAAGCGGCGGTGAGTGGATCTCCTCGGTTGATCTTGAAAATGCAATGATGGCACATGAAGCCATATTTGAAGCGGCTGTCGTTTCTGTTCCGCATGAAGAATGGCAGGAGCGTCCCGTTGCCTGTGTTGTTTTAAAGGAAGGATACAAAGGAACAGTAACGAAAGAAGAGTTATACACTTTCTTACAGCCGCAGTTTGCGAAATGGTGGCTGCCTGATGACATTCTTTTCATGGAGGAAATACCAAAAACGTCTGTCGGGAAGTTTCTGAAAATGAGATTAAGAGATCAGGTTCGAATGATGAGTTCGGAGCTGAACTAATATACGGATCGAGCGCTTGGGATATTTTGTCCAAGCGCTTATTCAATTGTTTCCTTTTACAAAGCCTGTTACTTTTACAAGGACTTCATGAAGTCAGATATTATTTTAATGAATTATTCTGAAAATATTTCTCAAATGATGATGTTGTCTTTATAATGGAAGAGAGATGGAAAAGGAGGGAATAATGATGGGAAAAGTAAATCTGAGTGTAAACGATCGAGTTGCAACGGTCGAGCTAAACCGGCCTGATTCGTTAAATGCACTTGATGTTGAGATGCTGAAAGAATTATTGAGTGTATTAAAAGATGTGAGTAATTCGGATGGAATTGATATTGTTGTCCTGCTTGGTAAAGGCAGAGCGTTCTCATCTGGCGGGGATATAAAGACGATGATGGCGGCTGAAAATGAAAGCGATTTCTATCAGGTTATGGACTGTATTAACGAATTGGTTGTAACTCTTTACAGTATGCCTATGCTGACAATTAGTGCAGTGAGAGGGGCAGCTGCCGGTCTTGGGCTTAGTTTAGCTCTTGCAACCGATTATATTATCGCTGATTCTGCCAGCAAGCTGGCGATGAACTTTATTGGCATCGGCTTAATCCCTGATGGAGGGGCACATTTCTTCCTTGAAAATAGAATTGGTGAAGATAAAGCAAAACAGCTGATCTGGGAAGGGAAGATTTTAAGTGCAGAAGAGGCATTTTCCAAAAACATCATTCATGAAATAGCTGCTGGAGAGCTGGAAGAGGCCCTTGATGTGAAGATTAATAAATGGCTGAGCAGTCCTGTACAAGCTATGATCAAAACGAAAAAAATACTATCAGATAAAAATCGCCCATTGCTTTTAAAGGTGCTGGAGCTTGAAAAGCTGGGACAGGCCAAAATGAGAGAAACACAGGATCATAAAGAAGGGATACAGGCATTTATCGAAAAAAGAAAGCCAGTATTTCAAGGCAAATAGTTTTAGTTAGGCGGGACTGTCCAATGTTGCTGTACGCAAATTGGATCGCCCGCCTTCCTTTTGTAAACTGTTATTCTTTCGTAAATCCATCAGTAAAAAGGATGTTTTACATTAAAAAGAGAATGCTATGAAAATAAGGCTGGACAGAGCCAGATGATCAATCCACATATTCAGCGGTGGAATAGAATGAGTTTGCCAGCAGGAGAGGTACAGCGATGCGTTTTTTCATGCATGGCTTTTTCGTGCAGCAGGTTCTCTCCTTTTGTTTTTGCTTCTTGGTCATTTTGTGCCTGAAAGGCTTCATCCAGAATTTTTTCACCGTCTTGTTCAAAGACTGTCAGTTTATATGTTTGCATAAGATTCTCCTTTTCATAAAGAATTCTGACTGTTACCACTATTCAATCATACGAATAGAATGAACGCAATTTTTTTAATGGAACTTTTTCCTTTTCTCATTCGTATATAAGATATGGCCGTTTAAAGGAGGAGATTATATGGTATTAAAGCTGGCCCAAGTCACAAAAAGATTTGGTTCATTTACAGCCGTTGATGATTTATCACTGGAAATCCCGGAAAAAGAGATGTTTGGCTTTCTTGGTGCAAACGGTGCAGGTAAAACAACTACCTTTCGCATGGTCCTTGGATTAATTGATCCTACCAATGGAACCATTACATGGAAAGGGAACAGGATTGATTATAAGACAAGTCATATTATCGGTTATCTGCCCGAAGAACGCGGTCTTTACCCAAAAATGAAGGTAAAGGATCAGATTGTCTATTTAGCACGATTGCGGGGAATGCAAAAGCAGGATGTTTTGTCGGAGCTTGATTATTGGCTGAATCGATTTAAGGTGCCAGAATACGCTGACAAGAAAGTGGAAGAGCTGTCTAAAGGCAATCAGCAAAAAATTCAATTTATCACAGCAGTTATACATAAACCTGAGCTATTAATCTTAGATGAGCCTTTCAGCGGGCTAGACCCCGTTAATGTTGAATTATTAAAAGAAGCTGTAGTCGATTTAAAAGAAAAAGGAACAACGATTGTCTTTTCTTCACACCGAATGGAACATGTTGAAGAGCTTTGTGAGCACTTATGCATTATGCAAAAGGGAAAGCCGATTGTGCATGGATCGCTTAAAGAAATTAAACGTTCATTCGGCCGCAAAAATTTAATCGTTCATGGCGATTTTTCAATGGAGTTTTTCAAAACACATCCTCTTGTTCTGAAGGCGAAGCTAACCGCAGAGGGTGCACATCTGCAAATCTCAAAAGAAGAGGATGCGGAAGCTATTTTAAAAGAAATAGTCGGGAAAGGCTTTATCCGCAAATTTGAATTAGAAGAGCCTTCATTAAACGATATCTTTATTGAGAAAGCAGGTGCGGCATATGAATAGTTTTTGGATTATATTATCTCATACCTACTTTTCTAAGCTAAAAACGAAATCATTTATAATTACCACGATCATAACAGCTTTGCTTGTAGCAGGATTGGCAAATATGAACAATATCATCGGCTTCTTTGAAGGAGATGAAGCGGCAGATCAAGTACTGGTTATGGATCAGGAATCAGAATTATATGCTCCTTTGGCAGAACAGCTTGAGCTTGCAGAGAGTGAACTGATTGTTGAACAGTTCACTGGAACAGAAGAAGAGGCAGAGGAAGCAGTAACAAATGGAGAGTATAGCGGTTTGCTGCTTTTATCGATGAATAGCGATAATATGCCAGAAGGATTATATAAAGCAAGAAGTGTGGCAGATTCAACAATCTCCGGAGAATTACAGGGTGCACTTCAGCAATTGAAGACGGTCATGGCAGCCTCAGAAGTTAACTTAACACAAGAGCAATTAAATCAGCTTTATGATCCAGTTTCTTTTAATACAGCGGCACTTGAGGATAATGCTAAATCAGCAGAGGAATTGAATCAGGCACGCGGTCTCGTGTATGTTCTTCTCTTTGTTATTTATTTTGCGGTGATTATGTACGCAAATATGATTGCGATGGAGGTTGCAACAGAGAAATCATCCCGTGTTATGGAAATTCTCATTTCAAGTGTGCCACCGATCCGACAGATGTTTGCCAAAATATTGGGTGTTGCCCTATTAAGCCTGACACAAATGCTGGTGATCCTTGCTGTTGGATATTATTTTGTAAAACAGAATCTTGACTCGATGCAGGGCGGCTTTTTTGAATTCTTTGGCTTTGGCGATGTTCCTGCTATCACGATCACGTATGCTGTCATTTTCTTTATTTTAGGATATTTCCTGTATGCGACTCTTGCTGCATTTTTAGGATCACTTGTCAGCAAAATTGAAGATGTGCAGCAGATGATTACACCAATGACAATGGTAATTGTTGCGGCCTTTTTAATTGCCATGTTTGGATTGACGGATCCTGAAGCATCCTTTGTAACGATCACATCTTACATCCCATTTTTCACTCCAATGATTATGTTTATGAGGGTAGGAATGCTGACTCTTCCAGTGTGGGAGCCGATTTTAGGAATCGCAATCCTGTTGATTTCCATCATTGTGCTCGCCATCTTTGGAGCAAAAGTATACAAAGGCGGCGTATTATTATACGGCAAGTCTTCTTCGTTTAAAGACATTAAGAAAGCATTGCAGCTGTCCAATAAGGAATAAAATGTTCTAGGCTCCCATCTGGGGGCTTTTTTATGGTTTTTTTACCGAATACGATATATGGAGAACGTGCATTCGCTTTTGAATTCATGTACAATAAGTGCATAAAACCTAGTTAAAGAGGGATCGGAATGAAGAAAGTAACATTTATTCATGCGGCGGATTTACATTTAGACAGTGGAATGGCTGGACTGCGCCATTTGCCTCAGCCTATTTTTTCAAAACTGAGAGAGAGTACATTTGAATCGCTCTCGAGCATAGTGGATGCTGCGATCATACATAATGTAGATTTTGTTGTGTTAGCTGGTGATTTATTTGATGCAGAAGACCGCAGTATTCGTGCCCAAATCATTTTTATAAAAGAAATGGAGCGGCTCGCCGAAAAGGGTATTTCTGTATTCGCTGTACATGGGAATCATGATCACATGGAGGGCAGCTGGGTTCATCTGCCTCTCCCGAACAATGTTCATCTCTTCTCAAACCAAGTTGAAACGGTGGAGTTTTTAATAGAGTCACAAACTTCTGTTCATTTATATGGATTTAGTTATCATAGCAGGCATGTATATGAGCGCATGATTCAGCATTATAAAAAAAGAGATGGAGCGGATTTTGACATCGGTATTCTGCATGGTCAGCTTGAAGGAGAAAGTGAGCACGGAACCTATGCTCCTTTTACCATCTCTGAGCTGGCAGATAAGAACTTTGATTATTGGGCACTCGGACATATACATAAAAGAAATGTGCTTCAAAATGAACCGCCAATAGTTTATCCAGGCAATACCCAAGGCCGGCATGTGAAGGAAACAGGAGATAAGGGCTGTTATCTCGTTCAGCTTTCAGAAAAAGGTGCAGAAATGACATTTATAAAGACAGCTCCAGTTGTGTGGTCTGAAAGAGAATTAAACTGTGAAGAAGCTGCTTCTTTTCAGGAAATCTATTCAAAGTGCCTAGACCTTTTAGATGAAGAAAAAATGAACGGCCAAGCAAAAATTTTAACCCTGACTCTTCAAAATACAGATCTACCTTCAAAAGATGCAGCTGCTATTCGCGAGGGGGAGCTGCTCGAACTGCTGCAGGAGCATGAAGCAGAAGGGGAAGATGGCTTTATATGGATTGCTGACCTACTTGTAAATGAAAGAAAAAAATGGAACAAAGAGAAACTGATGTCCGAATCAGCTTTTTTTGCAGAAATGTTTCATGCAGCTGACGATTTGGAAGGGATTGGCATGAGCTTAGAACTTTTATATAAGCATCCGGAAGCGAGAAGGTTTTTACAAAAAAAGAGTGAAGATGAGCTGGATTCCATTTCAAAAGAAGCAGAAAATCTGTTAATGCAGTTACTATATCAAAGCTAAGGAGGTGCTCATCCTGAAGATTATAGAAATACAAATCTATGGATACGGCAAGCTAGTGGATAAGACCTATTCACAAATTGGCGATTTTCAAGTGTTTTATGGTGAAAATGAAGCAGGAAAATCAACGATCATGGCCTTTATACATGCTATCCTCTTTGGATTCCCGCCCAAACAGCAAAACGAATCGAGGTATGAACCAAAAGCAGGCAGCAAGTATGGAGGCAAGCTGACCGTTTTATTTCCAGGCAAAGGCAAAGCGGTTATTGAGCGGGTGAAGGGAAAGTCAGCCGGAGATGTTACGGTCAGAATGGAAGATGGAAGTGCTGGTTCTGAAGCGCTCTTAAAAGAATTATTGCATGACATGGATAAAAAAATGTTTCAATCAATCTTTTCTTTTAATGTTCATGGATTGCAAAATATCCACCAGATGAATGGCGAGGATCTGGGCAGGCTGCTCTTTTCTGCTGGCGCCCTTGGCACAGATCAGCTCCTTCTGGCAGAGCAAACGCTGCAAAAAGAGCTGGAAACGCGTTTTAAACCGAATGGAAAAAAGCCAGCATTAAATCAAAAAATTTCAGAAGTAAAAGAACTGTACAAAAAGCTTCAAATGGCAGAGCAAAAAAACGAGGAATATTGGCATCTTATAAAAGAAATAGAAAAGCTTGAGGAACAGATTAAGAGAATGCAGAAAGACCTGGCTGAAAGCAAAGAGAATGTTCATACTCTTACTTCCTGGCAGCAGATAGAGCCAGTCTATAAGGAAAATAAGCTTCTGGAGAAAGAATGGATTGCATATAAAGACCTCGTATTCCCAATCGATGGTTTAGCTCGCTTCGAACGGCTTCTTGAAGGGCAGCGACCGCTTCTCGCAAAGCAATCTGCTTTAAAGAAGCAGATTACACAATTATCCGAGGAGATTCGAGCGGGCCAGGCAAATAAAGAAATATTGTCAGCTGAAAAAGAAATAACGAGTATTTCGGAACAGCTTCCGCTTATGCAAAAACTTAGAGAAGAGGAAAAGACACTTTCTTTAAAACGTGCAAACATAGAGAGTGATATTCAAGACTTAAACGAAAGGTTAAATATAACCTTATCTGATGGCGAAATTGCCTCTATTGATACAAGCATTCATAAAAAGAAGCAAGTATCAGAAGCTGAGGATGAATATAAAAGATTAGTTGCCAAGAAAGCGGATTTGGATGAGCAGTTTAATGAGAGTACAAGGGAATTGGATCTGCTCGAGAAAAAAGTGAACGAGCTCAAAGCTCTGCAGCTGTCTTCTAAAGAAGAGGATGAATTGCAGAAGAAACAGGATGAGGTTGAGGAAAGAAGCAGGCTGCAGCGAGAACTTGATGAAATGAGGAAAAAACAAAAGGCAGAGAATTCGGGTCGATCTGGACAGCGGCAGCAAAGAAAACCGAAAAACGATGCGAAGCCAGCCGTTTTATTAGCCTGTTTGTTCTTCATTCTTACTGTTTGGTCGCTGCTTCAGCAGGAATGGCTCATAGGGATAATAGGTGCTGCAGGTCTGCTATTTGTTATATATCATTTCATAGTAAAGTCTAAGGCGAAAATAGATGAAGGAGACACTGCGGGCTTAGAGCAGCGGCTGATAGACATAGAAAAGCGCCTCGAAGAGCTTCCAGACCACGATATAAAGACCCTTGCTGTTTTAAAAGCACAAAACGACGAACGAAAACAGAAACTAAAAGAGCTGGAGATCTATATGCAGCAGGAGATTCTCTCAAATGAAAAGATCATTTCGGGATTTGAACGTTGGGAAGTTGCCTTTCAGCAATCCAAAAAGAAGCTGCAGGAGCTTTGCGCTCATCTTCATCTTCCTTTGCATAATGAAGAGACACTTGAGCAACTAGGTGAAGCCTATCGTTTACTTGAACAATTGAAAACCGCTGTAAAAGGAAAAAGACATATTGTTCAAGAGTATGCTCAAACATCTGAAAGTCTAAAAATGCTGCAAGAGAAAATAGATAAACTGGCAGAAAGATTTCACCTTCATCATGAATCAAGTTATGCAGAGAAGGTTTATGAATTAAGAAAAATGTTAAAAGATGAAATAGCTAAAAAAGGGAAGGAAGAGGAAGCTGCTCGGGAACTTCAGAAGCTGGAAGAGGAAGAGCACACCTATCTGCTTGAGATCAGCCAGTATCAAGAGGAACTTTCAGAGCTAATGAAGCAAGGAAATGCAGCAGATCAAGAGCATTTTCGAGAGCTGGCAAAACAAGCAGAACGAAAAGAGCAGATAAAAGCGAGAAGAGATGCATTACAGATGCAATTGCAAATTTCACCGTTATCATTAGAACAAATGGAGTATTTGACAGGTGAAAAGAATGAAAAACAAACGCTTGAAGAGTTAACAGATCTTGTTGACTCACTGGAAAATTCAATTCCCGACTGCCAAAAAAAGTTGGCAGAGATGAAATATGAAGCGAAACGGATTGAAGAAGGCGGTACACATGCAGAATTGCTGCATCGATATAAGCTAATCAAGGCCGAGCTGGATCAGGATGCACAAGAATGGGCTAAATATGCAGCTGCACAGCATATTTTGAGAAAAACGATTGCTGCTTTTAAAGATGAACGTCTTCCCAAGATTATAGCAAAAGCAGAGGAACATTTGAGCATACTGACGGGCGGAGAATATATTCGAATTTGGCCAAAGCAGGAAGAAAGCGGCTTTTATATTCAAAATAAAAGAAAAACCTCTTTTGAAGTTTATGAACTAAGCCAAGCTGCAAAAGAACAGGTATATGTTGCTCTTAGATTAGCCTTGGCGGAAACAGCTTATGAAAAAGAGAACTATCCGCTAATCATCGATGATAGCTTTGTTAATTTTGATCATAACAGGACAGAGCGAATGATGAAGCTTCTTCGTTCACTGACAAACAGGCAAATTCTATTTTTTACCTGTCATCAGCATTTGCTTTCCCAATTTTATGATAAGGAAACGATTGAATTGACAGCCCCATTGCTGACTAACAGATAATTGTTAGTGGAGGCATAAGGGTGTCTGTTCCTGCCTGAACTTCGAAACTATCGCTTTCTATGTTATACTATTTTCATAGAAGGGAGCGTCGGTGCACGTATGAGCAAAGGAATTGTATATTACGAAGTTGGAGAACAAATAGAAGTATTTCTGCTGATTAAAAACGCAACAAAAGGGATTGCCAGCAACGGCAAGCCGTTTTTAACATTAATTTTTCAGGATCAGAGCGGAGAGATCGAAGCGAAGCTCTGGGATGTATCAGATGAAGATGAAAAAAGCTACAGTCCTGAAACGATTGTAAAAGTAGCTGGTGATATTTTAAATTACCGTGGACGTAATCAGCTTCGTATTCGCCAAATTAGACCAGCGTCTCCTACAGATCCAGTAAAACTAGCAGATTTTCTTGAAACTGCGCCTGTAAGTACAGATGAAATGATGAGTAAAATCACTCAATATATATTTGAAATGAAAAACCCGAATGTGCAAAGAATAACCAGACATTTGCTGAAGAAACATCAAAAAGCGTTTCTGGAATTTCCGGCTGCAACAAAGAATCATCATGAATTTGTATCCGGTCTTGCCTATCATGTTGTATCTATGCTTGACTTGGCAAAATCAATTGCGGGACTCTACCCTAGTCTTGATAAAGACCTCTTATATGCAGGTGTGATTCTTCATGATTTAGGGAAGGTTACCGAGCTTTCTGGTCCTATATCAACTGTGTATACCGTTGAAGGGAATTTGCTTGGACATATCACGATTATGGTGAATGAAATTGGCAAAGCAGCAGAGGAACTTTCTATTAGCGGTGAAGAGGTTATGGTTCTTCAGCATCTCGTTCTGTCCCATCATGGAAAGGCAGAGTGGGGGAGCCCGAAACCGCCGATGATTAAAGAAGCGGAAATCCTTCATTATATTGATAATTTAGACGCAAAAATGAATATGCTAGACCGTGCCCTCCATCGCACAAAGCCTGGCGAATTTACAGAACGAGTTTTTGCACTCGATAATCGATCCTTTTATAAGCCAACCTTTCATAAGTAAAAGAATGAAAAGAGGCTGGGATATAAATATTTAACACACTTATAGAACCGAATGGTTAGGAAGTTCATCTTTCTAATCATTCGGTTTTTTTTTTGTATTTGTAAAATATATTTTAGTAACATGAGTGAAATGGAGCGGAGGACCCTCGACTCCTGTGGGCAATAGAGGAAAAGGTGAGACCCCGCAGGAGCTTCCTCCCCACGGAAAGCGAGGGTCCGCAGCGCAGTGGAACGGACTTGTTTAAATGAGCAAAACAAGATATTGAATATTGGTGTTTATTTCTTTTTTTCAGCTTCTTTTTCTATTTAAAAATATAGCAGCTCCCATAGCCGCGAAGTACATAAAAATAGCATAAATCTATGAAAACTGCATAAAGTTTTAATAGGTAATAGGACAAACTAAGAAGAGATGAGGGATTAACTTGATTCCAGTATGGGTGTATTTTATTGCGGCAGGAATCGTTTTTTGTGCAATTATGGCGATTAAAACAGGCAGAGATGAAAGACGTGAGGAAAATGAAATGATTGAGCGCGAAGGAGAAGTGTATATGCAGCGGCTAGAGGAGAAGAAAGAGGAGAAGAAGGCAGGCGAACGCTCCTTTGGATGAGACGTGCTAAAGCATAAAAAACGGGTTCCTTATTCAGGAACCCGTTTGTCTTTATTCTGTTTCAGTTTCTGATTCTTCAGTGCTTTCTTCTTCAGTGTTCTCTGTGTCAGCATCTTCACCTTCTGCAGAGCTGTCACTTATGATGCTTTTCAAATCTTCATCCTTAACATCTACATTTGCATCTTTCAGTTCTCTGTCCAATGCAGCTTGTACAATCGTTGGATCCTGTTGAAGCTTAGCTACTTTAAGATCATGTTCCATATCTTCTTTCATTTCATCAAAAGACTTTTTCTCTTCTTTTTCAGTTACTTGGATAACATGGAAGCCATGCTGAGATTGAACAGGCGCACTGATTTCATCTACATCAAGTGCATACGCCGCTTCTTCAAATTCTGCTACCATTTGACCTTGTCCAAACCAGCCTAAGTCGCCGCCATTTGCAGCAGAACCAGGGTCTTTAGAATATTCAGTTGCTAATTCTTCAAAGTTTCCGCCATCATCAAGCTTTTGTTTCACTTCGTTAGCTGTTTCTTCATCCTCTACAAGGATATGACGAGCCTTAATGCGAGGCTGATAATTATCATAGTATTCTTGTACTTCTTCTTCAGATACTTCTACATCTTTAACTGCAGCTTTTTCCTGCAATAAAGTTGCACGCAGTGTTTCTCTAAGCTGATCTTCATCTTCATAACCGTATTGCTGCAATGCTAGCTCAAAATTTGCACCAAGCTGCTGCTTTAATTCATCCATCTGTTCATTCAATTCTTCATCCGTAACTTCATAGTTTTCGGATAGAACTTTTTCGTATACAAGCTCACGAAGTGTCTGTTCACCATATTTTTCCTTCATCGCTTCATATAGCTCGTCCTTCGTTATATCGCCATTTCCTGTTTCAACAACAGCGTCAGAGCCTCCATTGCTACAAGCACTTAATCCTAAAACTCCAGCAGCAAGGGAGAAGGAAATAACCCATTTTTTCATGTTGAACACTCCTAATCGTTAATTTCAATTGGCTGCTTTCAAAAACGCAGTTGCTCATAAGGTGACGGTTTCTTTCACACGAATTTAATGAATGGCCGATTTTACAGATGACAAAAGCTTATATTCTTTGCCTTGCATTCAACTTATTAAAAACAACAACATTTAGAAAAAGCCTATTTTTGTACACATCCATTACTATACCATAATGTAATTAATAAAAAAAATAAAACTACATAGTCAATTTAAAAAATTTGGGTATTTGCCTATCCCGAAATTTGATTTGCTACATATGATACATAGAAACTGCGATAAGCGGTTTTGAAAAACAGCCAGGAAAGAAATTTCAGATTCCTGGTGAAAATGCCTACTCGAAAACAGAAGGCTTTGAATAGTATATGGTAGCAACCTATGAGGGAGGTGTTATCATGGGCGGTGCATACGGCAGCGGATTCGCTTTAATCGTTGTGTTGTTCATCTTATTGATCATCGTTGGTGCAGCATGGCTTTAATTTAAGAAGACATTGGGTTCTCTGAACCCTTTGTCCCAACGAGAAAGGAGGAATTTGAATGTCTGGTTCAAACGGATATGGTTATGGTGGAGGTTTCGCGTTAATCGTAGTTCTTTTCATTCTGTTAATTATCATCGGAGCTTCTTGGCTGTAATTTAGAAGACCGTACCTTGTAGATGAAGGATACTTTCTTATATAAGGAATGCTGATGGTACTAAATCAGTATGAGTATCTCCCGGCTTTAACCCGGGAAAATGCAAAGGACGCCATAAAGCGTCCTTTGCATATGCAATTCATATTTTTATATCATTTATACAAAATGAAACAAAAATAACCAAGCTGTGATATACAGCCTGGTTATTTGGCATTACGTAAATGAAATTTCTACAAAAGAAGAAATAAGAAGAATCGTGATCAGAACATTAATTGTTCTATAAACCTTTGGCTGGCGTTCTTCAGGTATTTCCTTTTGCAGACAAAGGGAATATGTCATTTTGTTAATATAGAATAGAATAAATATAGCAAACACAATAAAAATGGAGATCAACGAAGATTCCCTCCCCATCGGCGAAGTTTTCTTACTTAATTACAATAACAAAATTTAAATAAAAAAGATAGTATTTAAGATTGTAACAGGATTTTCTTTTCTAATTAAATTTAGCTTATGAAAAAAAGACATCCATTATGAGATGTCTTTTAAAGAATAACTGAAATAAGCAGAATCTGTCAAAAATTTAGTATGAAGAAGGAGTGCCTTTTACCCAGTTTTAACCTTCTCTTTGCAATAATATTTCAAAACCATCTTCATTTTCTTCTATAAAGGACTGAGCAGGAGCTTTCATGACATCTTTCATGATGATCATGTCAAAAAGACAAATCCCTGTATGATAAGCTATTAAAATAACAAAATAGTGAACATAATGAGGGAAAAGAAAACATCCAGCAGCCAACAACGCATTAATTACAATAAAAGGGGTGCAAAGGGCAATTAAAAAGGTAAAACGCGTAACTGGTTCATTTACAATAAAGTGCAGAATCGGCATAATGCCAAATCTCATTTCTGCTGTTTTTTTCACCTTTTTTCCACAAGGTATTAATGGAATGAAGTGAAGAATTTTATGAAGCGGATAAAGAATCCACATTCCTGCCACAAACAAAATAAAATAATTATCATAAAAGTAGTTCGGAACAAAAAGATAAGTAGCTGGTACATACACTATTATAAAAGTAAGTAGCATTGTTAAGGAAGACAATATAAAAAGCCGCTCGGGTCTATATTGTTTAGTGAAATTAATCGTCTTCCAGCAGTTCATCATGTTAGACCTCCAAAGGGAGAAAGTATTAGTTAAATCCAAAACTTACTAAGATACTTTACGATGAATAACATGAAAAATCAATAGGTATTTTTATGGTTAATATTAGAAAAAATGAGGAGTGATTTTATAGTCATTTTGATGAATTATTATGTAGATTATTCTGGGGCTTTGCAAAGGCTTTTTTTAGTGTACAAATAGCATAGAGATTAATCGAAGGATGATTTAAGTGGACCAGCTGCTGTTTGATTATGCAGCAGCTGGAGTGATTATAAATTTTACATAAGTGGAGGGGAGTCAAAGCATTTGTTGTATCAGACGAGTTCTTTTTCTGATTTATCTTTTTTTTCGATGATTCCGTTGTTATCTGTAAATTCATTTTCAATATTCTCAAATGATTTTTCAAAAATCTCCATAAAATCATCGCCATAAATATTTCTGACAATTGTCATTACCTCGATCACATCCGGGAACTTTCCATATAATTCTCTCAATGGGGAGGCTCCTGAAAATACTGAGTTCTCTTCAGGATTATAGGACTCCATCATACTTAGTAAAACATTTTCACCTTCTGGGGTAAGTTCAATATACGTATTTCTTTTATCATTTTCCTTTTTTGAGAATCGTAAATAGCCTCGTTCCTCTAACTTCTTTGAAAAGTTAAACGCGGTAGAAACATGCATGACGCCAAATTTTGCAACATCAGAGATAGAGGCTCCATTCAGATGATAGGAAATCCATAAAATATGGTGCTCATTAATATTAAGATCATACGGTTTAATCCAATTCTGCCAATCCTTCTCAACGGCTTTCCATAAGGCTTTACTTAACTGAGCTATTCTCTGACTGAAAAGTAATGCCTCTTTCATTGTATATTCTTTATTCGACATACACTTATTCACCTGCTTTATAAGGAAATTAAGATTTCGATTTTTTGATTTTTTCGGTTGCGCTTCCAGAAAGAGCAAGCGCCTTCCACATTCTAAGTAGTCCAGTTCCAACGGCTAGCCCCTCGAGGTCATAAGTCAATCCATCCAGAAGGTTAAAGGGCAACCTTCTAAATGACTTGCCTTATGCTTGTCGGGGCTGAGCAAGCCGTTTCCACATTTCTTATTATCATTATGCCAATAAAACAAAAATTAATAAAGGTATTAATTTGCGAAATTTTTAGAAATTATTTCTTAGGAAGTTGCTTGTTATGAGTTTCAATCGATTTTCAGAAAAAAAGAACGAAATTGTATACGCTTTACTATTTATAAAACCATTTTTATAATATATTAGTTTTCGTTCTGAAGGATGCAAAATCCTTCTTTTCTAATGTATTAAACTTAAAAATATAAAAAAGCAATAAAAAGCATCTTCCCAAAGAAATTTATTTCTTGGAAAGATGCTGATCTTACCTGGAATTTTTCCCTTGATTTAGTGTGGTCTCTAATTCTTGAATGGCTGTTTCGATCTCCTGGATTTCACGTTTTAAGTTCTGTTCATGAGGACGAATTTCGTTTTTCCAGTCGTGAATCGAACCTTTCAGATCCTTTGACAGTTCAGCAAAAGCACTTTTTCCTTCTGTTGTAACTGTTGTCGTTGCCCGTTTTATATCAAGAAGCTGTTCTTTTAAATAATCTAATCGATGTTTAACAATATTTCCGTTCGTATGAATAACGGTTCTAGTTTCTTTTCCGGATGCAGGAGCTGTTAAAAGGGCAGAAATGCCAGCAGCTGTTCCTCCAGCAATCAAACCTAATAGAAATGATTTAGCCTTCATTATGATAACCTCCCCAGATAAAACGTTTTCATAGTTTTATCTTACACAAATTTTTACGATCAATAAACACCTTTTTATGTATTTAACACAATATTGTCGTATTTAAACGTTTTTGTATTTCATAAGAGAGCGGAGGCAGGCATATATTGGTACAAGGCTAAGAAGGAGTGGTGGCAAAGATGACAAGTATTTTACTTATTTTGGGCTTTACCATGCTGGCTGGTGCAGGGTATTGTTTCCTTTTAATTAAAAAGCCAGGCATGTATCCGCCGAAATATTTGTTGAAAAAAAGAGCAGCCACCCTTGGAGCAGGGGGAGGCTTGCTCCTATTATTAGGAATCATCGTCACACTCTTTTTTTAGGAACGGCGGGAAATGAAAAAACATTCTAGGCTTATCCGCTAAAAGCTTTCACTGCAAGATAAATGGCAATTCCCCAGATGATAAAGGCTGATACTTGATTAAACCTTTTGACCAAGCTGCCGGTTGCATCAACCTTCCCAAAAATTCTTCCCGCTATGGCCAGACCGAAAAACCAAATCCAAGAAATGCCTATACAGGATAAAGTAAAAACAACTAGCTCATACCCTTTATAAGCTAATGAATTCGGACCGATTACTCCTATAATATCAATAATGGCATGAGGATTGAGTAAAGAAACGGAAGCTGCGAATGTGATTTGCATTTTAGGTGTGAAATGAGCTTTCGCATTTTGGTCATCGGCTGCTGAATCACTTTTTAGTATTGTCCATCCCATATAAACTAGAAATATAAATCCAATAGCATAAATGAGAGTAGTTAGCCATTCAAATTGGAAAATGATTAAAGATACTCCTGTGACCGCTAATAGAATTAATAGAGTATCACAAAGTGCTGCTGTTACAATGGCTGGTATACTGCGGGCGAAATTTTTATGGATGGCTCCTTGGTTAAAAATAAAGACGTTTTGAACGCCAAGCGGTAAAATAAGGCCAAAAGCCAGTACGGTTCCATGAATAAAAGCTTCTATCATTATAATGTCCTCCTTCAAGCTGATAGGCTTATTCTAATGAAAGATCCATGAAATGTCTCCATCCAATTGGTTGGGATACAATAGGCATTAGACTGTAGTTTTTAATACAACAAATTAAAAGGTCCAAATCTGTTGATTTGGACCTAGAGTTTATTGTTAGTTGCTTGCAGGTATTAACTTTGTCCGCTTCCCAATTGTTTGTGCAACCGGATAAAGAATGACCATCAGCACTGTGTTGATTGCCATTGCAGGCAGTACAGTCCCGGTAAACAAGATAGCAAATGCACCAGGCAAGCCGACTAGCAGATAGGCTGCTGTTAAGAAAATAACTCCTGAAATCAGCGTGCCAGCTGCTGTTAATATTGCAACAGATAATGTAGGTTTGTTGAATTTTTTAATGATTAGGTAGATGCCGAAAAATAAAAAGGCTGTAATCGGTTTATCGATCATATTTGGGATCTGCCCTAATGGAAATGAGGTAGTTAAAGCGGAAATTACCCCAGTGGCAATGCCTAATAATAAAACACTTCTTACATCAGGGAATAATAAAATTCCAAGAAACATCATGGTTAACATCATATCAGGCTTCATGCCAAATACAAATCCAGGTACAACTGTGTGCAAAACGGCACCCATTCCAACGAGTAGCGCCAATGCTACAAGATTCTTACTATTCATTTCTAATCTCTCCTCTGCTCTGCTGTTCTCTTTTTTGTTCTTTGTCTCTCCTGCAGTGCACTCTTTGCCTGCAGCGAAAAACTTTCACTCATTATACCACAGAATGATTTTTTTCAGCATGTTTTTTTTACTTTTTAAGAATTTCGTTTAAAGCTTTTCATAAATTGTGCAAGCTTATATACATGATCTTCAGGTACTGCATTGTAAATGGAGGCGCGGCAGCCGCCAATTGATCTATGACCATTTAGTCCGATAAAACCTGCATCAGATGCCGATTGTAAAAATAAAGCTTCTTTCTCTTTATCAGCTAGATTAAAGGTAACATTCATCATTGAACGTCTGCTTTTTTCTGCATGCCCTAAATAGAAACCGTCACTTTCGTCTATGGCATCATATAAATATTTCGCTTTGTTTTCATTCATTTTTTCAATGGCTTGCAGTCCGCCTTTTTCCTCTGCCCATTCCAGAACAAGGGACAGTAGGTAGATCGCAAGTGTAGGAGGTGTATTGTATAAAGAGCTGTTATTCGCATAGGTTTTATATTGAAGCATAGTCGGCAAGTGATCATTATCCTGTGAAATGAGATCTTTATGAATAATCACAACTGTTACTCCAGATGGTCCAAGATTCTTTTGTGCACCAGCATAGATCATCCCAAACTGATTTATGTCAATTTGCTTGCTTAAAATATCACTGGACATGTCAGCGATTAAAGGTATATGCAGCTGTGTCGGATAAGTGTGCCATTGTGTGCCGTAAATCGTGTTATTGCTTGTTATATGCAAATAGGCTGCATTCTCAGTTGTGTTGATATCTGATAGTTGTGGAATTGAACGATAGGAGTTTTCTTTAGTGGAAGCTATTGGAGCGGTGCTGCCGATCTTTTGAGCTTCCTTTAACGCTTTTTCAGACCAGGATCCTGTTAAAACATAATTTCCTGAAGTGTTCTCATGTAAGAAGTTCATGGGGATCATTGAAAATTGGAGACTTGCTCCGCCTTGAATAAATAAAACTTCATAGTCACTTGGAATGGAAAGCAGCTTTCTCAGTCCTTGTATGGCGTTTTCGTGAATTTGTTCATATTCTTTGCTTCTATGGCTTAATTCCATGACAGCCATGCCGGTATCAGCTATGTTAAGCCAATGCTTTTCGGCTTTTTGCAAGACTTCTGCCGGCATTGCAGCTGGGCCTGCATTAAAGTTTAGCGCACGCTTCATTTCAATAACCTCCGTTATGCTGTAATACGATCGTACTGTAAAGAGCTAAAGATACATATATGTTAACAGACTTTGTAAATTTGTACAGAGGCTAAACAAGAATATTTAGAAAAATTAAAAAGAAAAAATGCCTCTCTAAATGAGAAGCATTCATGACTTTATAATTGGTCTTTAATTGAAGAGGCAATTTCCTGCAAATCTGCTGGCGTATAAGCTGATTGATTGGATTTCCAAACGACACCCATTCCATCTCCTTGACCATAACGGGGGATGAGATGCATATGATAGTGGAATACAGATTGTCCAGCAGCTTCTCCGTTATTATTCAGGAGGTTTAAGCCAATGGGATTATAGGCTGCTTTAATGGCACGTGCAATTTCTGGAATTGCTTTAAAGTAATTGGCAGCTGTCTCCTCATCTAATTTATATACATTTTCGCTATGTACCTTTGGGATCACAAGTGTATGTCCCTTTGTTACCTGGCTGATATCTAAAAATGCCAAGCAATGCTCATTTTCAAACACCTTAGCAGCTGGAATATCTCCATTTATAATGCTGCAGAAAATACAATCACTCATATAAACAACTCCAATCAAATTTTTTTGTTGTTTGAATTTTATCATACAATGGATGAAAATTCGACGCAATGGAAGCTAGATTCGGTGTGTTTGGTTTAGGTTCGGGTAGTTTGAAGTTCGGGGTGTCACAGTGATGCCTCGGAATTTGTCGATAATTCGACACGTCACAGTGACGCCCCGAAACACCCCGAAACGCCCCGGAATTTGTCGATCATAAGAACACAGGAAAGGCAGGATCCCGCTTGGGAATCCTGCCTCGTGAAGGAGAAACTTCTGAATACTGTTCTAAAACGGGAAGTACTCTTTAACAAACACCTCATTTGTAAATGAATTGTGTTTACATTAGAGACATTCGATCTTTGTTCAAGCTAACCATCCCCTATTTGTCTTTATATGTTTCACAACTTATAAAGAAAGTGATGTTAGTCTTTGATAAACACCTCATTTTAATTAAATGATGGAAGGCAATATTCGGTTATACGGCCTTAGTGTTTAAGATCTGCGGTTTTCATTACTTTCGTGCAATGCAACCATCCCCTTATCTTAGGAACGTTTCAGGTTAAATCACGTTTATTGAAAGATTGCTGTCTGCGACAAGCACCTCATTTCAAATTTTGAATATCTGTTAGATGTTCAATTAATGATTTGTTTCCCCTTCAAGAATTAGAATGCCCGCATATGAAGCTTATATACATTTTTTTACGGAGAAAAAATTTTATAATTAGAGAACTGCTTATATCAAGCATTTAAGACAACAAGCAGCAAAATGTATGCGAAAAATGACGACACTGGACAATGCACTCACCCTTTTTTACAATGAAATCATGATATATGGAGAGGACGTTTTAAGATGGCTCTATTGGAGATAAAGAATGTCACAGGCGGATACACAAGAAATCCTGTATTAAAAGATGTGAGTTTTGACGTAAAAGCAAATGAAATTGTTGGTTTAATCGGATTAAATGGGGCAGGTAAAAGTACTACCATAAAACATGTGATTGGCTTAATGGAGCCTCATAAGGGAGAAATTTCGATTGCTGGAAAATCTTTTCTTGAAAATAAGGAAGAGTACCGGAAACAATTCACGTTTGTTCCAGAAACGCCGATTTTATATGATGAATTAACCTTAGACGAGCACCTGCAGATGACAGCGATGGCATATGGAATCAGCAGTGAGGAGTTTAAAGAAAGAAAAGGAAAGCTGTTAAAAGAATTCCGGATGGAAAAGCGCTTAAAATGGTTTCCTGCTCACTTTTCAAAAGGGATGAAGCAGAAGGTTATGATTATGTGTGCATTTTTGGTGCAGCCATCCCTTTATATTGTAGATGAACCTTTTGTTGGTTTAGATCCGCTTGGGATTCAATCTCTGCTTGATTTAATGAAAAAAATGAAGGAAGAGGGAGCAGGCATTTTAATGTCAACTCATATTCTTGCTACAGCAGAACGGTATTGCGACCGTTTTGTGATTTTACATGAAGGAAAGGTGCGGGCGAAGGGGACATTACAGGAGCTTCAGCAGCAATTTAATATGCCGGATGCGACTCTTGATGATCTATATATACAGCTCACAAAGGAAGAAGATTATGTTTAATGAGAATACATTATGGAAAGAACGACTGGCGCGCACCAGCAAAGAGCTGAGTTCTTATCTGAGGTATATATTTAACGGCCATCTAGTGATCGTGCTCGTTTTTCTCCTTGGAACTGGAGCTTATTATTATCAAGGCTGGGTAAAAGAGATGCCCCTTGATTATCCCGTCCCAGCCATCATGGCTGTATTTCTGGGAATATTGCTTACATATAGCCCGATTTTTACGTTTTTAACGGAGGCTGATCGGATTTTTCTTTTGCCGCTTGAAACAAAATTACACGGGTATTTCCGCAAATCCTTAATGGTTAGTTTTTTTCTACAGGCGTATTTACTACTGATGCTGCTGGCATTGTTTATGCCGATGTATGCAAAGGTGAACGGAGGGAGCTTTCAGGGCTTTTTCCCTTTATTAGCTCTTTTGCTTTTGGTGAAATGGCTGAATTTGGAGATTCGCTGGAGAATTCAGTATTACACAGAGCAAAATGTGCTGAGATCTGATTCTGCCGTAAGGTTTGCTGTTAATGCCGGCTTTTTGTACTTGCTATTTTCTGGTGCTTCTTATTTATATATCGTTCCTGTCGGCTTGCTCTTCGTTTTGCTGCTCCTCTTTTTTAATGGCAAAATCAAAACGAAAGGCTTGAAATGGGAATATTTAATTGAACAAGAAGAACGAAGAATGACAGCATTTTATCGGCTTGCCAATATGTTTACAGATGTCCCAAAATTAAAAAATGCAGTTAAAAGAAGAAAGTGGCTGGACCCTCTGTATTCAGGTGTTCCTTTTTTACCGGAAAAAATATATGCGCATTTGTATATTCGGACATTTGCAAGATCAGGTGATTATTTAGGGCTATTTGTTCGTTTAACGCTTATTGGTGCAGCTGTTATTTATTTTATTTCATATGGGTATGGTCAAATCCTGCTTGCGATCCTATTCATGTATTTAACGGCTTTTCAGCTTCTTCCGCTGTTTTATCATCATGAAAACAAATTATGGGTGAAATTATATCCAACTGGGGATGCATATAAGGAAACATCTTTTAAACAATTAATGGGAAGTATACTATCACTGCAGGCGTTTCTATTGGCACTGACAGTCCTTTTAAAAGGAGAGTTTACAACTGCTATTCTAACGCTTACAGCTGGTCTGCTCTTTTCTTATCTTTATGTTTTTCTCTATATGCCGAAGCGATTGCAGACAAAGGATTAAAAAAAGGAAACATTTTTCGTTATTGTCTCGTATAAAATAGCACAAGACGAAAGGAATGTTTTCTATGAATGAGTATGAACTGCAGGTATATGATGAAATTGTTGAGTGGAAAAGAGGCTTGCTAAAGCGCTCAAGTCTGATTAGCCGATTATCGAAAAAAGCTCAGACAAGAGTTAATTCGTTAATCCCTGAGAAAGCGCACGAAGTGATTACAAGCAGCATTAAGCAAATGGTCAAAGCAACATTAACTGGTTCTGACTTTACAACGAAACGTTCTCAGTCAACGGGTTTAAGCTTAAAGGAACGTGACGCCGTATTCGCAGAGAAAATGACTTTTTATAGAAGAACAGCAACAGTGGAGGGTGCAGGAACTGGTGCGGGAGGAATTCTTTTAGGACTTGCTGATTTTCCGCTCCTGCTCTCGATTAAGATGAAACTGTTGTTTGAGGCAGCATCTATTTATGGTTATGACACATCCAAGTATGAAGAACGCCTCTTTATTCTGCATATATTCCAGCTGGCTTTTTCAAGTGATGAAAAAAGAAGGCAAGTGCTGCCGATCATTGAAAATTGGGATCAGTATAAAGAAGAACTGCAGGATATGGATTGGCGGGAATTTCAGCAGGAGTACCGCGATCACATTGATTTTGTGAAAATGCTGCAGCTTGTTCCTGGAGTAGGTGCAGCAATCGGAGCTTATGCGAATTATAACTTACTGGATGCGTTAGGAGTTACCGCAAAAAATGCCTACAGGTTAAGATTAATAAAAAGCGTTCCTCCCGTTCAATAACGAGAGGAACGCTTTTTTATTTTACCGATCTTATACTTGTGCACTTTCCGTTTCCAAAGCATTTTGTTCGTTATGAACATTTAGGGCTGCACTGCCTAATGTTTTGGCAGCAATCAGCATGGACTTCTCATCAATATCAAACATAGGGTGATGATGTGGGTAGTTTTCATTGCCTTCAGGTTTTGCTCCAGTGAAGAAGAAGCTTCCTTTCACATGCTGCAAATAGTAGGCAAAATCTTCTCCGCCCATTTGCGGTTCTGTTTCCTCAACTGCTGTTACTTCTGCGATATTTCGTGCACAGTTAACAAGGTAATCTGTTTCTTCCTCATGATTCACGACAGCAGGATAGCCTCTTTCAAATTCATAGCTGTAAGAGCTGTCGGAAGTATAGCAAATGCCTTTAACGATTCTCTCTATTTCTTGTTCAATTGAAGTTCTCACTTCTTCATTAAAAGTTCTAACTGTTCCAGTCAGCTTTGCTTTGTCTGCAATTACATTAAACGCATTTTCGGCAACAAATGAGCCGACTGTTACAACAGCCGAGTCAATAGGGTTCACTTTGCGGCTGACAATTTGCTGAAGCTGTCCAACAAGAGAAGAAGCAGTAACAATAGCATCTTTTGTGCGATGAGGCTGTGCACCATGGCCGCCTTTTCCTTGAATCGTTATTTCAAAGCGGTCTGCAGCTGCCATAATTGGCCCGACTCTGTATTGAATCTTTCCAACTGGCTCAGATGCCCACAAATGTGTTCCGAAAATAACATCAACACCATCCAGACAGCCATCCTCGATCATGGAAATTGCACCGCCTGGGGCATATTCCTCTGCATGCTGATGAATCATGACATATGTACCGTGCAAATCATTTTTCATTTCATGAAGCGCCTTAGCTAATACAAGTAAAGTAGCAGTATGGCCATCATGACCGCAAGCATGCATCACACCTGGTACAAGAGATTTGTAAGGTACATCCTTTTCATCTTGGATAGGAAGTGCATCAAAATCGGCACGCAAAGCAACTGTTTTGCCAGGCTTTTGTCCTTTAATGGTTGCCACCACACCATTGCCGCCGACATTAGCGCGTACATCAATGCCAAGGTTTTCATAATAGTTTTTAATATACAATGCTGTTTTCTCTTCTTTAAATGATAGTTCTGGATGCTGATGAAGATATCTGCGAATGGAAACCATCTCATCATAATATTTTTCTAAAGAGCTAAAGAGCTGTTCTAGCAAAAAAATCTCCCCTAACTTCTTTTTTGTACTATATTATATAATATTATGAACATTTTTAAAATTATATAAGAGAATTTTTTTCTGTTTCCGAAATAAATTGCTGGATACATTTCCTCATACAAGAATCATTTAAGTGCACAATAGGATTTACTCTGGATAAATTTTTAAAGGGTACAAAAAAGAACATGAAAATGATGGTAAAATAAGTATCGATATTTGTTATTGTGTAAAATTTTTTAAATGAAGCCTTTATTTAGAGGGAGAGAGGTTATGAATGTACGAAATTCAAAATTGTCTTATGTTTTTTTAGCCATTGCCATTATTTTTACTATATTGCTTGTAATGGCTGTCCAAACAGGTGAGCGCTTGAGTTTTGATGTACAAGTTACAGCAGTTTCAAGCGACCTTTTTGGGGGCGAGCTGCTTCATCAGTTGTTTATTGGTCTGAATTGGCTGGGCAATACAATGGGAGTAGGCGTAGTTGCCATTATATTTATTCTTTGGCTTGGTTTCTTCAAAAGGGACTTTGTGGGAATTACTGTTTTTGTATTTGCAGTTGCTGTAGGAAATGAGGTTAATAAGTGGCTGAAAAATACGATTGGCAGAGAACGTCCCGATGCTGAACATTTAGTAGAGGTCAACAGTTTAAGTTTTCCGAGCGGTCATGCGATGATCAGCATGATCTTATATTTTATGATGGGCTATTTAATCATTATGTCTCTTCAGAAAAGCGCAGCTAGGTGGCTTGTTGGAGTATTGGCAGCAACGATGATCCTTCTCATGGGCATCAGCAGAATTGTATTAGGTGTCCACTACCCAACAGATGTTGCTGCCGGCTATACATTTGGTTTTATATGGGTGTTTCTGTGCATTATTTTGTATGAGCTTTTGCTTGGCGTTTTAGGAGAGCGGAGGAAAGAGAAAGGGAATTAGCGGGAGTTTATAGTGGATAGTCTAACTCTGTATTTAAGGTAAAGGAAAAGGGAGAATGCTTGGAACACTATGTTCCAAGCATTCTTTATTAATCTTATTGCCTCTTTTAAGCTCATCAAATTAAAAACATAGCAACAATAGTAGTCACTGTAAGTCCTATGACTACAGGAATCAAGTTTCTGCGTGCCAATTCAAAAGGGTCGACATTACAAATGGCTGCAGCAGGAATGAGCGCCCAAGGGACAAGCGTGCCTCCGCCTACCCAAATGGCAGCTATTTGCCCAAGAGCTGTTAATACGGCTGCACCTGAACCGATGGCAGCTGCAAATAAGCTGGCAATAGATCCAGCGAGAGAAATGCCTGAAAAGCCAGATCCATCTAAACCTGTGATGGCGCCAACAACTGTTAAAGTAATGGCTCCAACCTCTGCGGATAATGGAACAATGGATGCAAGTGCAAGCCCAAGGTCATTGACAATGCCAGATGAAGCCTCTGGTAAGTATTCACCGATAATGGCGGTAAAGCCAGCATCGCCCAGATAGAAAAATGCAGCAATGGGGATTACAGCACCAAATACTTTAAACCCAAATTGAAAGCCTTCGATTAAATAGCCTGTTGTTTTTTCAAGCCCTTTGTTTTTATGAGCGACAATGGAAATGATCAGAAGGATAAAGATCGAGGTCCCGCCAACCAGTGCCGTAGCATCTCCGCCTTGAAGATTTAATGCAAACATCGCTGCCACGTCAGCAATAAGCAGGAGGGGAATGAACAAGGCGAAAAAGCGCTTCTGGCCAAGTGTCAGCAGTGATTCTTGAACACGATCTTCTTTTTCTAAAACTTCTTCTTCTTTCGACTTGCCGGTTTGTGCAGTTAATTTTCCGCTTTTCATGTCTCTTCTAATAAAGTAAAACGCGGTGATCGTTGTCACTGCACCCATGACAATGACAAGCGGTATGCTTGCGGAAACGACCTCAGATACGGGCAGTCCTGCCGCATCGGCTGTAAGCTTTGGTGCAGCTTGAATAATAAAATCTCCTGATAGTGCAATTCCATGGCCGAATAGGTTCATTGCCATTGCCACGCCTAAAGCCGGTAAACCGACACGAATAGCTACTGGAAGCAGGACAGCTCCAAGTAGAGCAACAGCGGGAGATGGCCAGAAAAAATAAGAAATAACCATCATTAATATTCCGATTGTCCAATAAGCTAAAGCAGGTGTTTTAATAAATTTCGCAAAAGGAGAAATCATCACATCATTAATGCCGGTTTTTGTCAGTGTTTTGCTCATGGCAACGATAATAGAAATAATGAGAATGGTTGGCAAAAGCTCAGTGATGGCATAAATAAAACTGGAAAAAATACTGCTGACAGATGCACTTAAGGAACCAGAGGCTGCAATAGCAATTAGAAATATGCCAACGATACAAACTATGGTCGTATCTCTTCTCATCACCATAAAGCCGATTATTGCTATAATAAACAGGACATAAATCCAATGAAGTAAAGTAAGCTCAACCCCCATAAGGAATTCCCCTTTCATAAAACATTAGGCTATCGCCTGTTATACAGATTATGAAAAAGGCGTGCAGGTGTGAATGAAATTAAATTTGGGCTAATAGACTGGCGGATTGGATGAATAAATGGAGTTACTAGATTCATAACTCGAAGCAGGAGAATAGAGGCATAGCTGTAAGAAGGTGCTGGAAAAGCTGAATATGAATGATCTGCAATGAGTGACGTTTATTAAAAAATGTAAATAAAGAACAAAATAAAAAGCGGAATTGACAAAGGAATAAAACTCCTCGTGATTCCGCTTTACATCATTATTCATCTTCATTTGCACGATAGTATTTGGTAATGTAGGAAGCACCTGCAAAAATCTGCGGCGGTTTGCTCTGTTCTTCTTTTTGTCCGTCTGGTTTGCTGTGCGCCTGTTTAAAACTATTTGAGTTTTGCCAGTTGTTGAACGATTTTTCATCTTCCCAAAAGGTTAAAACGATATATGTATGATCTTTTTGGGGACGCAAAACGCGCAGACCGATAAAACCAGTTTCATTTTCAATTTTGCCTTTCCGGTTCTTAAACCGATATTCAAAAAGGGGTCTTCCTTCATCGGTAACAGGGATATTGTTTAATACGGCAAAGCCGGGTTCTGAGAACTCACCAGCACTTTCAAAGATTTCATAGGATCTTGGTGCACTAAAAAAGGTGCTGCCAGAAGATTCATGGATTAGCAGTGCATTGTTTTCATTCTCCAGCAGGACAAGCTTTTCATTTGTGTGTTTTTCTTTAATATTCTTTAAGAAATCATAGGTGCCGGAAGTAAAATACATAAACATTCTTCAACACTCCTTTTAAATTCAAATGCTCAGCTCTATTATACATGCTGGAAAATGAATATCCTAATAATATAGAACGCTTTCATTTTGTTCGCTAAAAAAGAATATTTTTTGACATTTCGTCTGATTTTCTATACAAAATACGGGGAAAAACGATATATTGTAAGCAATCACAAACAAGCTAACCTTCAAATTTCTATTTTTAAATTATATATATTACAATGTAAGGCAGACAGGTTTTGAAAGGTGGATATAATGTAAATGACAAAAGTAATCAATGAAACATTTTTAAAAGCAGCAAAAGGGGAAAAGACAGACTATACGCCTGTTTGGTATATGCGCCAGGCTGGCAGATCTCAGCCGGAATACCGAGCGATTAAGGAGAAATACTCTTTATTTGAAATTACGCATCAGCCTGAGCTTTGTGCTTATGTAACAAAGCTGCCGGTGGATCAGTACAACAATGATGCAGCTATTTTATATAAAGACATCATGTCACCATTGCCGGCTATCGGTGTCGATGTTGAAATCAAATCTGGAATCGGCCCTGTGATTGATAATCCTATTCGATCAAAAGCAGATGTTGATAAATTGGGGGAAATCCATCCAGAAGAAGATGTGCCGTATGTGTTAGATACCATTAAACTCCTTACACAAGAACAGCTGTCAGTTCCGTTAATCGGTTTTGCGGGAGCACCATTTACTCTTGCAAGTTATATGATTGAGGGAGGTCCTTCAAAGAATTACAACAAAACAAAAGCATTTATGTATTCTGAGCCAGCTGCTTGGTTTGCATTAATGGACAAGCTTGCTGACATGACCATTACATATGTAAAATCTCAGATTTCAGCTGGAGCAAGAGCTATTCAGATTTTTGATTCATGGGTTGGTGCATTAAATGTAGCGGATTACCGTCATTTTATTAAGCCGGTCATGACAAGAATATTTACGGAATTAAAGGGAGAAAATGTGCCATTAATTATGTTTGGTGTCGGTGCGAGCCACCTAGCATTGGAATGGCATGATTTGCCGCTTGATGTAGTGGGTCTTGATTGGCGGCTTCCAATTAAAGAAGCGAGAGAGCTCGGAATCACAAAAGCGGTTCAAGGAAATCTGGATCCGGCCATTTTACTCGCTCCTTGGAGTGAAATTGAGAAAAGAACGATTGAAATCCTTGATCAAGGGCTGCAAACACCAGGTTATATCTTTAACTTAGGACATGGTGTGTTTCCTGAGGTAAATCCGGAAACATTAAGAAAACTCACAGCATTTGTTCATGAATATTCTGCAGAAAAATTAAGCAAGTAAGCTAAGAAACTTAGAGGTGAACAGCATGGAAAGAAAGAAACTTGGATTATTAGTTATGGCATATGGAACACCGTATCGTGAGGAAGATATTGAACGGTACTATACACATATTCGTCATGGAAGAAGGCCTTCTGACGAAATGCTCGAGGATTTGCGCAGCAGATATGAGGCAATTGGAGGCATTTCACCGCTTGCACAAATTACAAAAGAACAGGCTGAGGGATTAGAGCAGCATTTAAATGCCATTCAAGACGAGTACGAATTTAAAATGTATATCGGATTGAAGCATATTGAACCTTTTGTTGAGGATGCAGTACAGCAGATGCATGCAGATGGCATAACAGAAGCTGTTAGCATTGTGCTTGCGCCACATTTTTCGACTTTCAGTATAAAGTCTTACAATGGCAGAGCAAAAGAGGAAGCAGAGAAACTTGGCGGATTAACAATAACATCCGTTGAAAGCTGGTATAAGGAGCCGAAATTTATTCAATATTGGTCAGACGCTTTAAAAACGGTTGTAGATTCAATGCCAGAGGAAGAAAAGGATGACTTTGTGCTAGTTGTATCTGCACATAGCCTGCCAGAAAAAATTATACAAATGGGCGATCCATATCCAGATCAGCTCAAAGAAACGGCTGACTTAATTGCAGAAGCTGCCCAAATCAAGAACTATGAGATTGGCTGGCAAAGTGCCGGCAATACGCCAGAGCCTTGGTTGGGACCAGATGTTCAAGATTTAACGAGAGATTTATACGAACAAAAAGGCTATAAAGCATTTGTATATGCTCCTGTTGGCTTCGTTGCTGAGCATCTGGAAGTGTTATATGACAATGACTATGAGTGCAAGGTAGTCACGGATGAGGTTGGTGCGAGCTATTATCGTCCAGCGATGCCAAATGCGAAACCAGAATTTATTGATGCAATGGCAGCTGTTGTTTTAAATAAACTGAAAGAAAAATAATAGAAAAATGAAAAGAAGGCGAGAATCGTGCAGGGAGACAATCACAAGGTGGTTATTATTGGAGGCGGCATAACTGGTTTGGCAACTGCTTACTATTTGCAGAAGTCTGCAAAGGAATCAGGAAAGTCCCTTGATGTAAAGCTGATTGAAGCAACACATCGCCTTGGAGGGAAGGTACATACCGTAAAGAGAGATGGCTATGTAATTGAAAGAGGTCCGGATTCCTTCCTCGCCCGTAAGAGAAGTGCTTATCGGCTTGCAGAGGAAGTGGGACTGGAAAAAGAACTTGTTACAAGCACATCAGGCAAATCATTTGTTCTTGCACGGGAGCGCCTGCATCCTATGCCAGGAGGCTCTATTATGGGTATCCCTACTGAGATTGCTCCATTTATCACAACAGCTCTCTTTTCGCCAGGAGGCAAACTGCGGGCAGCAGCAGACTTTCTGCTGCCTCGGTCAGCTCCGGTTTCTGATCAGTCTCTCGGCGGATTTTTCCGCAGAAGGCTTGGGAATGAAGTTGTAGAAAATCTGATAGAACCTTTATTATCAGGAATTTATGCTGGGGACATTGATCAATTAAGCTTAATGTCAACATTTCCTCAGTTTTACCAGGTAGAACAGAAACATAGAAGTTTAATTCTCGGAATGAAAAAAGCAGCGCCAGCAGCTCCAAAAAAGGAGCAGCATAAGGAAGAGAAACAAGGTGCATTTTTAACATTTAAATCCGGGTTAGAATCCTTTATTCATGCTATAGAATCAAAGCTTGAAAGTGGTTCTGTCTATAAAGGTCTCCGAACAGAGAACATAACAAAACTCTCAAAAGGCTACAAAGTTTCAATGAATGGCGGAGTGGAGATTTTCGCTGATAGTGTTGTCTTGGCTGTTCCGCATCACGCTGCTGCATCAATACTTAATGAAACAAAGATAATGGATGAGTTTAAAGAAATGCCTTCCACATCTGTTGCTACGGTTGCGTTAGCATTTCCGGAAAAAGCCATAGTAAAAGATATAGATGGCAGTGGATTTGTCGTTTCGAGAAATAGCGATTACACGATAACAGCTTGTACATGGACACATAAAAAATGGCCGCATTCAGCTCCAAAAGGAAAAGTGCTGCTCAGATGTTATGTTGGCCGCGCAAACGATGAGACAATCGTCGACTTATCAGATGATGCCATTATTGCAAGTGTTTTAGAAGACTTAAGAAAAACAATGGATATCACGATGGAACCTGAATTTTCTGTTGTTTCAAGATGGAAGGATTCAATGCCGCAATACACCGTTGGTCATAAAAAGCGAGTCAGCAGTACACGAGAACAGCTGTCAGCAAAAATGCCAGGCGTTTTCTTTGCGGGAAGCTCTTATGAAGGCTTGGGCATGCCTGATTGTATAGATCAGGGAGAAGAAGCAGTCCGCAAGGTTTTAGAATATTTGCATGACCCAATACAGGAGGCAGCTTTTTGATAAAGGCTGTTTTTTTGTGGAATAATTAAGAGGCTGGGACATAAGTATTTAACACAAGTACAAAGCCGAATGATTGGAGGTGAATCTTCCTTATCATTCGGCTTTGTATTTTTTACATTTAATATTTTTAAACATAAGTGAAATGGAGCGGAGGGCCCTCGACTCCAGCGGGCTGCAGAGCAAAGGGTGAGACCCCGCAGGAACGAAGTGACGAGGAGGCTCAGCTTGCTCCCCGCGGAAAGCGAGGGACCGCAGCGCAATGGAACGGTCTTTATATTAACACTTTAACAGAAATCTGATTGTTCGTGTTTTAAGATGGTTATTGTCGCTATCTCTTACCCTCACTATCAATTGAAAAAATCTTAAAGCTTAAATGTTTTAACCAGCTCCTGCAGATCTTCTGCCATTTGGGTCAATGCATTGGCTGAGGTAGTGATTTCTTCCATAGAAGCCAATTGTTCTTGAGTTGAAGCTACAACTTCGTCAGCCGAAGCTGCATTTCCTTCTGAAATATTAGCAATCTCTACTACACCTGCTAATACCTGCTGTGTACCAGCTGACATTTGTTGAGCAGTAGCTGAAACTTCTTCAATTTGCGGAGCAATTTCTTTCATTCCCACTAGTATTTGCTCGAATTTTTCTGCTGTTTCCTTTGTTATTTCCATGCCTGATTCGACGTTGCTAGATACTTCTGTCATCATTTCAACCGATTTTTCCGTATCAATTTGCATGCCGTTAATGAGGTCGGAAATTTGTAAAGAAGAGCTTTGTGTCTGTTCTGCTAAGCTTCTTACTTCTTCTGCCACAACTGCAAATCCTTTTCCATGTTCACCTGCTCTTGCTGCTTCAATGGATGCATTTAAGGCAAGCAGGTTGGTCTGATCGGTAATTCCTTTAATCACTTCTAATATCTTGCCGATTTCTTGTGAACGATCATATAATGCCTTAATGATTTTACTGGACTCTATGACAGATGATTGAATGCTGTTCATCTGGCTCACATTAAGTTGAATCGATTTTGCACCTTCGTCTGCATGTTCACTTGTTCTTGATGTTAAGTGAGCAACACTGCTGCTGTTTTCTGCAATTCGCTGAACCCCAGTTGAAATTTCTTCAAGTGCTCTTGTACTTTCGCTGATTCCACTCATTTGACTGTCGGCACCGCTTGAGACTTGCTGAATTGTATTGGCAACATGTTCCGTTGCACTCGTTGTCTGTTCAGAGCTTGCTGTCAGTTCTTCAGACGAAGCAGCGACTTGATTAGAGCTATCATTAATTTGAATAACCAGATGCTTAAGGCTTCCGATCATTTCATTGAAGGAAGTCTCAATATTCTTCATTTCATCTTTTGTTTGCAGAGAAACTATTTCTGTTAAGTCCCCTTTTGCAACCCTTTCAGCCGATTCACTTAATTTGATGATATTGTTGCGAATCGAAAAGTAGAATCCTATAAAGACGTAGGTCAGCAAGAGAAATACAATTATCGTTAGTGAAAGGACAAAGGCTATTTTAATTTCTCTGCTTTCAGCTGATCCATTTACTCTGCTGACAATTTGATTCATACTTTCTTCTTCAAGTTCAAATGCTTTATCAATCGTTTCTGTTGAGACAGTATAAAACTCTTCTGAACTAATAGAAATCTCTTCTGCATTAAAGAGTTCTTGTTCAAGAATTGACAATAGCTTATTCGTGTCATTGATTACTTTCTCGTTTGGCACTTTAAAAGCTGATTCCATTTGCTCATCAATGCTGACCATTTCCACTTCATGCTGTAAGTTTTGTACATATTTATGAATCAATGATTCTAAGGATCGAAGCTTACTCCTATCAGAAGCTGTCATTTCACCAGAAGATATGACAGAAAGTCCATAAGCCCGGACTTGTCCTAAAGTTTCCGTCAGTTGTGGGATTGTTTTGACATTAATTTGAGCTAGGTTCAACCCCGGTGTGCTGTCTGCGTGTAATAATCCTGTGTCTTCAGCAGAATTTAGAATATGTGATAATAACAAATCAATATATTGGTTATGAACTTCAATAGATTCTCTTGCTGTAAGTGTATCTAGAGTAGATTCGATTTCATCCCAGTTGCGAAGCAGGCTTTCCCACTCTTCTTCACCTTGAATGGTACTACTGTTTTTCTGAATATACTCTTCTATTCCCTGAAAGGCATCTTGAATTTCAGATTGTTTTTCTTCGATCTGGGTTTCGAAGGAAGAGTCTCCCTCAAGCAAACTAACAGAAAGTGCTCTATGTTTTTGAACATTTTCAAGCAGATTTTTTAACTGTACACTATGTTCTGCACCTATTTGGCGTGTTTTTGAAGCTGTGAGCTGTTCATTTATATCTGTTAAATACAAATACAGCAAAATGATGATCGGAACAGCTATTAATGCTCCAATAAGGCTAAACTTTGCTCCAAACTTCATTGAGTTCATTAAGGAAGTTACGGGTTTGAATATTTTTTTCATGTTGTCTGATCCTCCTGGATGATTCCTAGTTGATGAAATGATGTCAGCATCAAAATGAAAAAGCAGGCTGTTAACTAAGAAGAATGTCGTTTAATAGTGAAAGATGCTACTGCAGGGAAAGGGGATAAACCATTGTAGTTGCAAAAAGCTTTGTTTCTATTCACGGCAATTTCTGAACCAAAAATCATTTTCATTGTAAAAATACTAGAACAGGCATTCAAATAAGGAAAATTTAAATCACTTTAACTATATCGGTAATGAAAATGTTTTTTATAGATAAGTTTTCGAAATCACTTTAAGTTTAAACTTTGTGAATTTTTTTGATTTTAACTGTTAATCATTCACATCTAGCATCAAGAACAATATGGCAGTTGCAATAAAATAGAATTCATGATAAATTACATCTATTGAAATGACTGATTTGTTCATTTGGTCAGTTTTGAGGTGAAGGAATGTCTGTTGATCGTAAAAGGTTAATCATTGAGGGTGCAACAAAGAGCTTTTCTTTATTTGGCTACAAAGCAACAACGATGGATCAGGTAGCAAAAATTGCAAATGTAGGTAAAGGAACAATTTATACTTTTTTTAAAAACAAAGAGGAGCTCTTTGATGAAATCATTTCAACATTAATTTCTGAAATGAAAAGGGAAGCCGATGAGGCGATTGATCCGGAGCTGCCTTTTCACGAAAATGTCCATCGGGCACTTTACAAAATCCTGGAATTCCGCAAACAGCATCAGCTGACAATCAAGCTCTTTCAGGAAGAAAAGGAAATGGGCACACCTGCTGTATTAGAGGTGATGACGAGGCTGGAGAATGCCATTATCCATTATGTGAAGGAAAAGGTGATTGAGGCAATTAAAAAAGGTGAGATACAAGCATGTGATCCAGAATTGACCGCCTTTATTATGTTAAAACTGTATGTCTCACTCATATTTGATTGGGAGAAAGGGCACGAACCTCTCGAAAAGGAAAGGATAGCGAAAATATTTGAGCAATACGTATTTAAAGGATTATCTGTGTAGATAATCCTCAATTTTTTTCATCAAAATGACCGATTGAACATTTTGGTCAATAGTATTGGAGGAAGGACATCTATGAAGGGAAGTTTACTAAAAGCAGAACTTAAATCCATTTTCGGCAATAAAAAAGTGCTGATTCCAATTATGGCTATTTTATTTATACCCATCTTATATGCGGGCATGTTTCTTTGGGCATTTTGGGATCCATATGGACATTTAGATCAATTGCCTGTTGCGATTGTAAACGACGACAAAGGTGCTGATTTTGAAGGTGAAGAACTGCAGCTGGGAAATGATCTGGTGGAAAACTTAAAGGAAAGCGCTGATTTTTCCTTTCATTTTCTAGAAAAAGACAAAGCTTATGAGGATCTTAAAAATGAACAATATTATTTGCTCGTTGAGATTCCTCAAAATTTCTCTGAAAACGCGACAACTTTGCTGAAAGATCACCCGGAGAAATTAGATTTAAAATATGTTACGAACGAAGGCTACAACTTTTTATCCGGAAAAATAGGAGATTCAGCAATCGAAAAGATTAAATCATCTCTATCAGAAAAAATTACAGAAACGTACGCTGAAAAGATGTTTGATAAGATTACAGAGGTTGCTGACGGTCTTGGCGAGGCAAGTGATGGTGCAGCTGAGCTTGATGCAGCTGCCAAAGAATTAAAAACGGGGTCAGGAGAACTTCATAAGAATCTAGTCACATTAGCAGAAAAATCCATTGTATTTAATAATGGAGTAGGTGAAATCAATAGTGGTTCAAAAGAAGTTGCAAATGGCGCTGAAAATTTGGCCAGCGGCTTGCAGCAGCTGGAGGAAGGACATAAACAGCTTGAAGGAGCAGCAGGACAGCTAACAGCCGGTCAAAGCGATTTAGCCTCAGGTATTCAGCAGACTGAGGAAGGGATCAATGCTGTTGACGAAAAACTTCCCGCAATAATAGGCGGCACAGAAGAATTAGAGTCTGGTGCGAAAACACTATCATCATCTTTAGTACAGTGGGAATCTAGTGCTGAAAAAGTAAGTAATGGTGTTAAAGATTTAAAGGCAAATCTGGAGGCAATGATTTCACAGCTTCCAGAAGATTCTCCTGAAAGAGTTGCTTTAGAATCAAGCTTAGAAAGTCTTATTGCTGGAACAACGCAGCTTGCAGGCTCTGCTTCCGATTTGTCTGCTGGTGCGACCGAGCTTGCTGCTGGACTAACGGGTTTACATGAAGGGCAAACAGGATTACAGCAAGGAATACAAAAACTGGAAGAAGGGGCTGGAGCTTTAAAAAGCGGTTCTGACTCACTTGTGCAAGGACAGTCAGACTTTCAAGCAGGCATGGAGCAATATGCTGCTAAATTTACAGAAGCACAGACAGGAGCAGCTGAGCTTGCTAAAGGAGCAGGTGAATTATCAGGCGGTGTTGGTGAGCTTACGAATGGATCTGCCAGTTTTGCAGATGGTACCAAAAAATTATCGGACGGTTCAACAAAGCTTGCAGATGGAAACGCCAAAATGTCTGATGGTTCTGGCCAGCTTGCAGACAGTTTAGCTAAAGGTGCCGATCAGGCTGGTTCGGTTCGGGCTACAGATCAGACAGTTAATATGATGGCGAGTCCAGTAGAACTCGACTCTGATGGCATCAGTGATGTGCCAAACTACGGAACTGGCTTAACGCCTTACTTTTTATCACTAGGATTGTTTGTCGGTGCCTTATTGCTTACAATTGTTTTTCCGGTGAAAGAACCTGCGGCAGTGCCTAAAAATGCATTCAGCTGGTTTATCGGCAAATTTGGTGTGATTGCTGGTGTAGGTGTGATTCAAGCACTGATTGCTTCGTTTGTGATGCTGGCAGGATTAAATCTTGAGGTGCAAAATGTAGGCTTGTTTATTCTTTTTGCGATCATTACAAGCTTAACCTATATAGCCATTATCCAATTCCTGGTTACAAGCTTAGGAGATCCTGGCCGCTTTATCGCCATACTCATCTTAATTCTGCAGCTTACAACTAGTGCAGGGACATTCCCGCTTGAGTTAATTCCAGACGTTTTACAGCCAATTCACGCCCTTCTGCCAATGACTTATTCTGTTGCTGGCTTTAGAGCAGTTATTTCAAGCGGAGATTTCAGCTTCATGTGGCATAATGCAAGCTTCTTGGCAGGATATATGATTGTTTTTATAATGGGAAGCATACTGTATTTTCAATTATTATATAAACGATTGCACGGGGGTTCAGAATCCTTAACACATTGATTGTAATTAACATACTAAGATTAGTGGGGAAGGTCATTGACGGATGGCTTTACCCACTATTTTTCTTTTTTGAGATATAGTGAGGCTGAGTCATAAATTTTAAGCCAAGGGAAAGCCCAAACAATTAGTTGATGGTCTGCAGATTTGTTTGGGTTTTTGATGCCTATAGCAGTGAGAATACACACTTCAAGTTGCTGAAAAAGATGTTTTAATAGAGAGAGGCGCCAATTTCCCGATCCCAATATCAAAAAAGTGAATTTATGGACATGATAAAGTATATTGGAATTAAGAAATTTAATTTGGAGGTTATCGGATGAAACTAACGATTATTGGCTGCTGGGGCGGCTATCCAAAGATGAACGAAGCAAGTTCTGGCTATCTTTTAGAACATGAAGGTTTTAATCTGCTTGTAGATTGCGGCAGCGGTGTGCTTTCGAAAATGCAGGAGTATATTCAGCCGGAACAACTGGATGCTGTTATTCTTTCACATTATCATCCAGATCATAATGCAGATATCGGTGTTCTGCAGCATGCCAGATTAATTCAGGGATTCCTAGGAAAAGACATGCCGGAACTGCCTATATACGCTCATGATGGAGATGGAACTGAATTTAAAAAGCTTACTTATAAAAATATTACAAAAGGCATTAAGTATAATCCTAATCAGCCATTAACAGTAGGACCATTTAAAATTACCTTTATGGAAACGGTTCATCCTGTGCTTTGTTATGCCATGCGCATTGAAGCCGGCGGAAAAATGCTGGTATACACGGCAGATACTGCCTACAAGGATGAATTGGCCGGCTTTAGTCAAGGTGCAGATTTGTTAGTAGCTGAGTGTAATTTTTATGGAGATCAGGATGGCAGAAATGCAGGGCACATGAATAGTTTTGATGGAGGGAAGCTCGCAAATAACGCGAATGCTGGGCACTTAGTCTTAACTCATTTACCCCATTATGGTAAACTTGAAATGCTGATTGAAGAGGCTGGACAAGTGTTCAAAGGCCCTATATCGCTTGCAAAAACAGGTGAATGCTTACATATTTGAGGAGTGAATTGAAATGTTATTTATAGATAACAAAGGCATTAACGATCCGCAAATTAACCTTGCGATTGAAGAATACGCATTAAAAAACTTGGACATCAATGAAACGTATTTATTGTTTTACATTAATGCTCCTTCCATCATTATCGGTAAAAACCAAAATACGATTGAAGAGATCAGCACCGAGTATGTTGAAAAGAATGGGATTACAGTCGTGCGCAGACTCTCTGGCGGAGGAGCGGTTTACCATGATCTTGGAAATCTAAATTTTAGTTTTATTACAAAAGACGATGGTGAAAGCTTTCATAACTTCCGTAAATTTACAGAGCCTGTTGTTAACGCATTAAAAAAGCTTGGTGTTAATGCAGAGCTTAGCGGCCGCAATGACTTAACGGTTGAGGGCCGCAAGATTTCCGGAAACGCACAATTTTCTACTAGAGGCAGAATGTTTAGTCACGGTACGTTAATGTTTGATTCTGAGATTGATCATGTTGTATCTTCCTTAAGAGTTAAGAAGGATAAAATAGAATCTAAAGGAATTAAATCGATTCGAAGCAGAGTGGCAAATATCTCTGAATTCCTGCATGAAAAGGTAACAATTGAAGAATTTCGTACACTCCTATTAAAAAATATCTTTGGTGATATTGACGATATCCCTGAATATGTCCTGACAGAGGAAGACTGGGAGAAAATTCATCAGCTTTCTAAAGAAAGATACCAAAACTGGGATTGGAATTATGGAAAATCTCCAAAGTTTGACTTGCAGCATTCTCACCGTTTTCCAGTTGGTTCAATTGATATTCGACTAAATGTCAATAAAGGAATTATTGAAGAATGCAAAATATATGGTGACTTTTTTGGTGTAGGAGATGTAGGTGAAATTGAAGGAAAACTGACTGGTCTGCGCTATGAAAGAGCTGCGATTGACGAAGCTTTAAAAGGTACAGACATCAAGCATTATTTTGGAAATATTACGATGGAAGATTTTTTGCAATTAATATATTGATGGAAAACAGAGAGAAGTGCGTATTTTGCACTTCTTTTTTCTCCAGCTATTGCGGGAGGAAAGATCTTTTACTATAATTATATTTAGAAAATTTTTAATTATAAAATGAATGACTGCTCATTCATATTGTCATTCAAAGGGGATGAAAGGATGAATTTGACAAAGCAACTGCATGAGACAGCTTTAAAAAATGGAAGCAGAACTGCGTATTATTTTATGGGAGAAAGCAGCACATATGCTGAATTAGATGGAGCTGTTACAAAGTTTGCTTCAGCACTGGCTGATTTAGGGGTAAAGCAAGGCGATCATATTGCTTTGCTGCTTGGGAACTCACCGCATTTTGTGATCTCACTGCATGGAGCTCTTAGACTAGGGGCTACTGTGATCCCTATTAATCCAATTTACACACCGGATGAAATTGCTTATATTGTGAATAACGGCGATGCTAAGGTTGTAATTATGCTTGATTTACTTATGCCGCTTGCCGAAAAAATGCATCAGGCGCTGCCGTCAGTTGAACATTTTATTGTATGTGAAACACCGAATGGACAGGCAGCCCAACAAGCTGATTCTTCCATAACACAGTCTAGTAAAATGAAATCGTTTACACATTTACTTTCTGAAGGAAGTCTTCACTATCAAGGTCCTGATACAGCAGATACTGATGCGGCTGTAATTCTGTATACGTCAGGAACAACTGGAAAACCAAAAGGTGCCATACTGACACATGGTAATTTATACAGCAATGCCAAAAGTGTGAGCGATTTTCTTCATATGAATGAAAATGATATTGTAATTACCACGTTGCCAATGTTTCATGTGTTTTGTTTAACCGTTGCCTTAAATGCTCCCCTTTTGAATGGAGCAACCATTTTAATTGATCCGAAGTTTAGTCCAAAAGAAATCTTTAAGCTGGCGAAAGAATATAAGCCGACTGTTTTTGCAGGGGTGCCCACGATGTATAATTTCCTTCTTCAATATGAAGAAGGTGAAGCTGCTGCACTTGAAAGCCTGCGTCTCTGTATTTCCGGCGGTGCATCTATGCCTGTAGCCCTTTTAACCAGCTTTGAAAAGAAATTTAATGTTGTAATCTCGGAAGGCTACGGATTGTCTGAGGCTTCTCCAGTGACCTGCTTTAATCCGTTAGATTCCCCGAGAAAGCCTGGATCTATAGGAAAGTCCATCATTGATGTTGAGAATAAAATTGTAAATGAACTTGGTGAAGAAGTTAAGCTCGGGGAAGTCGGTGAATTAATTGTCCGCGGTCCGAATGTCATGAAGGGCTATTACAACGCACCGGAGGATACAGCAGCAGCTCTTCGAGAAGGATGGCTGTACACGGGAGATTTAGCCAGACAGGATGATGAAGGCTATTTTTATATTGTGGATCGAAAAAAGGACATGATCATTGTCGGCGGCTACAATGTATATCCGCGGGAAGTAGAGGAAGTTTTATATGATCATCCAGATGTAATTGAAACAGCTGTCCTTGGAGTTCCAGATGCTAACTTAGGAGAAGCGGTGCACTGTTTTATTGTCAGCAGAAATCCGCAGCTGACGGAAATAGACTTGTTAAGTTACTGCGGTGCGCACCTGGCAAAATACAAAGTTCCAGCTTCAATTGAATTTATTGATGAGCTGCCGAAAAATACAACTGGAAAAATATTGCGCAGAGCATTACGGAATAAGCTGGCAGCAAAATAATATGCCGAGCAGACCGCTTGAAGGTTTATGTGATTCCTGCATGAGCTTTATAGCGGTTTTGTTTTTATTTAGAAGATTGAAAGGGTTTACATTGTTTGTTCTTGAATAGTATTTAGATAGATGTATACGAGGAGGGGCAGTCATGAGTTGTATCTTAGTAGAGAAGTTTGATTTTATCAGTGTGATCCGTCTAAATCGCCCAGATGCTTTAAATGCCTTTAATTATGAAATGCTTAATGAACTTCAAAATGTAATAGAAGGAATCCGGATAGATAAGGATATCAGAGCCGTTATTTTTACGGGAGCGGGTGAAAAGTCATTTAGTGTGGGTGCTGATCTTAAAGAACGCAAAACATTGTCTCAGGAAGAAGTACGCCGCAATATTTATAAAATTGGAGAGGTGTTTACAGCAATAGACACACTCCCCCAGCCTACCATTGCTGCGATTAATGGTTTTGCGTTCGGAGGCGGCATGGAAATGGTTTTATCATGTGATTTTCGATTTGCTGTGAGAGATGCCAAAATGGGATTAACGGAGACCAGTCTCGGGATTATACCAGGGGCAGGCGGAACACAAAGGCTTCCGCGGATTATTGGAGAAGCAAAGGCACTTGAACTCATTTTAACGGCAAAGCGATTCATAGCAGAAGAAGCACTGGAATGGGGACTAGTGACAGGGGTATCCGAAAAGCCGCTGCAGGTATTAGATGAATGCCATGCGTTTGCTGAGCTCTTACTCAAAAACGGCCCGATTGCCCTTCAGCAGGCGAAATTTGCGATTAAACAAGGCATGAATACCGATCTGCAAACAGGATTACAGATAGAGAGAAAAGCATATGAAGTAACAATTCCGACAAAAGACAGGGTAGAAGCATTGGAGGCATTCGCGGAAAAAAGAGCACCTGTTTTTAAAGGTGAGTAATAAAGTGAATGGCGTTAGAGGCTGGGACATAAGTATTTAACACACCTATTGAACCGAATGGTTAGGAAGGTCATCTTTCTAATCATTCGGTTTTTTATTTATAAATATAAAATATATTTTATTTACATGAGTGAAATGGAGCGGAGGGCCCTCGACTCCTGCGGGCTGCAGAGCAAAGGGTGAGACCCCGCAGGAACGAAGTGAGGGCACTGATTTTCTTATAATTTTATGTTTCTTGTTTAACCCAGTGGGAATCTATACTGAATTTTATAAAGCAAAAAAGCCATTTTCTGTCTTTTATCAGATAGAAAAGTGGCTTTTTCTGTCTTAATACCTTAATTTCTGGGTTGTCTTATCTCTTTAGTCACTTCATTAATTTTAAAATCCGTTTTAGATTGACTGCAAATATGGTTGTGGCCCCTTGAATTTGCATGCCAAATAAACCCGAGGATTTCGCTGTATCATACTCGTGTCCATGCTTCAGTTCACTATTTTTAGCCTCAATCTTATATCGACTTTTAGATAACTCCTTAAATTCATCTGTATTCTGGAACGCCTCTTGGTCTTTATGCTCGGTTGATTTTATGGTGACTGAATATGTTTTTGATTTCGCTCCTTTTTTATAACAGCCTTCTTGGAATGGACAAACCTTACATTTTTCGATATCAAAGAAATATTTCATTCTTTGGTTTCGATCTTGGCCCTTTCTTTCCTCAAATTTCTTTTTGGTCGCTAAATGGCCTGCCTTACACACATACATTCCCGCATCTTTATTAAACGTGAATTCGTCTTCTTTTTTACGGGTACCATGTGTTACGAGTGGATGCAGTTTCGAAACTAGCTCCAACTCTTCTTTCTTCATAAAACGAATATTTTCTTTCTCCGAATATGCCGTATCTCCAATTACCGTTTTAATTTCCATTCCGGTTTCTATGCTTTTCTCCACTAATTCTTGTAGGTATTTTCCATCACTTTTTTCTCCAGTCGTAATCACCGCAGCCGTAATAATCCGTTCATCAGCCATTGCCAGATGTGTTTTATAACCAAAAAAGGAGGATTCTTCAGATTTATGTCCTACTTTGGCATCAGGATCCATGGAAAAACTCAATTGTTCTGTACAATCTTCAACGACTTCTTTTAAAACATTTATTTTCTCTTTTACCGCAGGTATTTCTGAAATTCTTGGCTCTGATTCAATGACCTTTATGAGATCCTGGCAGTAAACGATTTCATCCTCCACATTATTACTAATCGTTTTGGGTGGTAATTTCTCTTTCATCGATTCATCAATCTGATAAACAGATTTCCGTACATTTTTTGATTTTTCCTGTAGGAATTCTTTAACTGACTTTTGATTATAGCGTGATTTTGTGTGAGTGGAGTCGACAATAATCGTTTTACTTTTTATGATTTCTTTCTCTAGCGCAATTTCTACACTTTTGTTTATAAGCATGTCTAATAAATTCATGTCTTGTAGTCGCTGTTTACGAAATTTCGTTAGGGAACTTGGATCAATGACAGGTTCTTCTGGTGCCATTTCAAGAAAATATTTGAATGACATATCATATTTTGAGCGTTCAACAACATCGACATCGGATAAACTAAAGATTGATTTGAGTAAGAGGTATTTGAACATACGAATAGGATGAACGGCATTCCGGCCGTTATTTAAACAATACTTTGATTCTAATTCTTCAAGAATAAAGCTAAAGTCCACAAGATCGTTGATTTTACGTAACATATTGTCTTGAGGAACAACAAGGTCGTATATTTGTGAATATGGGCTGAAACTAAAGGATTGTTGGTTGGAGATCATTGGATTTCACCTGCAATATAATTATTACTTTTTATTATAAAACAAAAAACCAGCGAAACAATGTTTCACTGGCTTTAAAAAGGACTTTTTCAGTGCCCTCAACGAAGTGACGAGGAGGCTCAGCTTGCTCCCCGCGGAAAGCGAGGGTCCGCAGCGCAATGGAACGGTCTTGATTAAATACCGAAACCAAGATATTGAATATTCGTGTTTTAGAAATATTAATTTCGTTTTGTCCCAGCTTCCCAGCTTCTTTCTGTTTAAAAGAAAAGAAGGAGAAGAGGAGACTATTCTGTCTAGCCAGTTCGAAAAGAGGGGGAGATCGTATTTGATAGGAAACTTTGCAGATTTGATAGGAAAAGCTTTTATTTTGATAGGAAAGCGGGGAAGTTTGACAGGAAAAGCAATAAGTTTAATAGGAAACTCGAAAATTTTGATAGGATCTCCATAAATATGCTTTGAAAACTTCGATTTAAAGGGAATCTTCCTCATTTTTAGAATAAAAAAATGCAAATTCAATCATAAAGTAATCGGAATTCCCCTGATAAATCCCCTCAATCAACGATGCTATAATCTGCAGTACTCCCGCAACCTTATTTTAAATGTACAACTCTTGACATAAAAATTTCATAATTATCTCCCAATTACAAAAAATCTCTTGTGTTTGCTTTGCTTCGGATTTATAATTTAGTGAATAAAAGCATAAAAGCGTTAAAGTAGAGGGGGAGCAAGAAATGAAAAAATTAATTTATAGTGCAGGGTTATTAAGTATGCTGCTGCTCAGCGGCTGCGGAAGTTCTGCAAGCGGTGATGATGCAAACAGTAATAGCGGTGGTGAGGATGCTTATAAAATAGGTGTTACACAATTGGTTGAACATCCATCTTTGGATGCTGCGTTTGAAGGATTTAAAAAGGCGCTTGAAGAGGAAGGTCTTGAAGTTGAATATGACGTGCAAATTGCACAGGGAGATCAAAATAATAATCAAACCATTGCAAATAATTTTGTTGGAGATGGTGTGGATCTGATTTTTGCTAATTCAACTCCAAGTGCACTAAGTGCTCTGAATGCGACAAGTGATATTCCGATTATCTTTACATCTGTTACAGATCCTGTTGGTGCTGAGCTGGTAAAGTCAGTGGATGAGCCAGGTGAAAATATTACGGGTACGATCGATAATCATCCAGATGCTATTCCTAATACGGTTAAGTTTATGGACGAAGAGATGGACGGTGACAGTGTTGGAGTGGTTTATAATGCTGGTGAGCAAAATTCTGTTGCGCAAATCAATCTTGTAAAAGAGGCAATGGAGTCTACAGATTTATCACTTGTAGAAGCGACGGTTTCAAATTCATCAGAAGTAAAGCAGGCTGCCGAATCTCTAATTGGTAAAGCAGATATGATCTATATTATTACAGATAATACCGTTGTTTCAGCTCTTGAATCTGTTATTCAAGTCGCAAATGATGAGGACCTTCCGCTGTTTGTTGGGGAATTGGATTCTGTCAGCCGCGGGGGCTTTGCTGCATATGGATTTAATTATGATGATATTGGCTATGAAGCAGGCATCATGGCAGCACAAGTATTAAAGGGAGAAAAACAGCCTTCCGAGCTTCCTGTTCAATATCCTCAAAATCTAAAGCTATTAATCAATAAAAACGCTGCAGCTGAAATGGGTGTAGAACTAAAGACAGAATGGGAAGAGATTGCGGAGTTTGAAGAATAATAGCGGCAAATAGAAAGGAAGAGCTTTTATGCCTATTGCAATTTTTAACTCTATAGAGGCAGGTGCGATATATGCCTTAATGGCATTGGGCGTGTATTTATCATTTAGAATCCTTGATTTTCCCGATTTAACGGTCGATGGCAGCTTTGTGACTGGTGCAGCTGTTGCTGCGGTGCTGATCGTCGGAGGAGTAAATCCATTTATCGCCACTGCCGCAGCCATGCTCAGCGGTTTTCTGGCAGGCTGCTTAACAGGTCTGCTTCATACTAAAGGAAAAATTAATCCTTTATTATCAGGGATTCTTATGATGATTGCCTTATATTCAATTAACTTAAGAATAATGGGGAAATCAAATATACCTTTACTATCTGAAGAAACGATGATGACAAAGCTTACTTCATTCTGGAAAAGCTTAGGGATTGATGAGTTTTTGGAGAGTATGATGCCAGGATTTATTCCAAAAACATGGGGAATTATTATCCTGATGCTGCTGCTTGCCTTTTTGTTTAAATTCCTGATTGACTGGTTCTTAAAAACAGATATCGGGTTGGCCATTCGGGCGGCAGGAGATAATGAAACAATGATTCGCAGCTTCTCAGCCAATACAGATTTATTGAAGGTGCTTGGCCTTGGATTATCCAATGCACTCGTTGCCCTTTCTGGAGGATTAATTGCCCAATATAATGGTTTTAGTGATGTGGGCATGGGAATTGGAATGATTGTAATTGGGCTTGCTTCTGTCATTATAGGTGAAGCCGTCTTTGGGGCAAAAACAATTATGAGAGCAACACTTGCCATCATCGGCGGAGCAATCCTTTATCGAATAATTGTAACGCTGGCACTTCGTGTAGAGTTTCTTGATACAGGAGATATGAAGCTTATTACTGCTTTAATTGTCATCGGTGCTCTTGTCATTCCAAAGCTGATTGAAAATCAGCGTGAAAGGCAGCGGCGTAAAAGAAGAATGGCAGAGGTAAGCAGAAACATGATGGAAAAGAGTGGTGAACAGCTTGCTGCAGCTAAAACAGATTCATAAAGTATTTAATGAGGGAACCGCGGACGAGAAGGCGGCGCTCAAAAATCTCAATCTTCACCTTGCACCTGGTGACTTTATGACCGTCATTGGCAGCAATGGTGCAGGCAAGTCTACATTGATGAATGTAATCTCTGGAAAAATGATACCTGATGTTGGGGAAGTCAGGATCGCTGAAAGTGATGTAACGTTTTGGAAAGAACATAAACGTTCAGAGCTTATCGGAAGAGTCTTTCAGGATCCTATGGCTGGTACAGCTCCTTCCATGACGATTGAAGAAAACCTGGCTATTGCATATACGAGAACACGCCGGCGCGGATTGAAAATGGGAGTAGCAAAGAACAGACGCAGTTTCTTTCAGGAAAAGCTCGAAATGCTTCACTTAGGATTGGAAAATCGCCTGCAGGCAAAGGTTGGTCTTTTATCAGGAGGAGAACGTCAAGCATTGTCCTTATTAATGGCGACTTTTACTGAACCGAAAATTTTGCTGCTGGATGAGCATACGGCTGCACTTGATCCTTCAAGAGCCGAGCTGATTACAGAACTGACGAAAACCATTGTGGCCAATTTTGGACTTACGACCTTAATGGTGACCCATAATATGCAGCAGGCACTTGATCTTGGGAATAAACTGATTATGATGGATAAAGGCCAAATTATTATGGAAGCAACTGAAGAGCAAAAGCAAGGGCTGACTGTTACAAGTCTTCTAGAAGAATTCAAGCGCATTCGTGGTGAACAGTTAACCAATGACCAAGCTATTTTAATTTAATGATATGTTCGAAAAAGGCAGGATCAGCTACTTGGGTGATCCTGCCTTTGCATGAATAAATACTCCTTATTGGTAATACATAATGGCTTGAAAGCGAGTAACGTATATATAATAGAAATGTTAGAATGTGTATATGTATGATAGAAGATTCAGTGAAAAAAACATTACGCTTTGTTTACACTTTTTAGTAAGGTGGTTACAGTATGACTGAAATTGCAATGAAAGAACAGACTTCTCCCTCTGATTTTAAAAAAGGGCTGCATTCAGGGCTGTCGATCGCAATCGGCTATGCACCGATCGCGTTAACGTTTGGTCTATTAGCTAAGTCGACAGGCTTAACGCTTGCGGAAACTGTTATGATGAGTATGATTGTGTTTGCTGGTGCTTCTCAATATATGTCGCTGACCATGCTTACATTAGGAACGAGTATTTTTGAGATCATTACGACAACGTTTATTGTGAATATCAGACATTTTCTGATGTCAGCAGCTCTAAATGAAAAAGCAGAGGATGATTCAACCTTATCGAAGGCTGTTTATTCGTTTGGCATTACGGATGAAACTTTCTCTATAGCTGCTGTAAAGGAAGGGAAGATTACAGCAGGGTATATGCTGGGTGTTAATCTGATTGCCTATGCAAGCTGGGTTGTCTTCTCGGGAGTTGGCCATGTGATTGGTGCGAGCATCCCAGCTGTGTTACAAGACAGCATGTCGGTCGCTCTTTATGCCATGTTTATTGGACTGCTTGTGCCTTCTATAAAAAAAGGGGTGAAAGTGGTCATTCTTGCGGCAACCTCAGCCTGCTTGAATAGTATTTTCACAGTTACTGAGAGTTTATCTACAGGGTGGTCGATTGTGGCTGCTACACTTATCTCTGCAGTAGTAGTTGAGGCTGTACAATACATAAAAGAAGGAGGCAGGAAGTACAATGAGCAGTGAAATCATGTGGATGATCATTGGAATGGGTGTTGTTACATATCTTCCGCGCCTGCTTCCTTTTCTCCTTTTTAAAGGGGCAGAGCTGCCTTCCTTTGTTCAAGGTGTCCTGCAAAATGTTCCTTATGCAACCTTAGGCGCATTAATTTTCCCTGGCGTTTTATTTATCGGGGAAGATATTTGGTTTGGTCTGCTTGGAGCCAGTGCAGCCTTTATATTGGCGTATTTAGGGGTGAATGTCATTTTTGTGGTTCTTGGATCAATTGCTTGTTTAGCAGTCTATTCTTATTTGATTTAGTCTTCTTTATTCATAAAATGTAATCTCATCTTCGGATTGTCCAAATTAACAGTTCTAATTTTTGTGTTTTATACTACACTAATAATGACAAGTTTGTACAAGGGGGGATGAGATGGCAAGGAAAATTGGCTTATATGGAATTTTAGCCTATTGTTTATATGGGTTATTTTTTTATTGGTATTTATTTTATTTTGCGGATGCAAGTCTTCCGTTTGAATATGAAGGTTCGCGCGCAGACCCTGCCACGTTTTTAAATGGCAGAGAGCTGATGCTGAGTGAGGAATATTCGAAAATTAGAAATCTGCTCTTCTTTTTGTCAACGCCATTTGAATGGCTCCTTTATCTTTTTATCTTATTATTTGGCCTTTCAGGCGTTTTTAAAAAATGGGCAGAGCAATCTTCAACATATAAATTTGTGCAAATCATTATATATGTGGCCTGGCTTTCATTTATTGCATTTGCAGCAACATTGCCTTTAAGTTATATCAGCTATTCCTTATCTAAAACCTATAATATATCAACACAAAGCTTCAGCAGCTGGATGAAGGATGAGCTAATCGATTTCTGGATTAATTTTGGCACAATGGCTGTCATTGCAGCCGTCCTCTATTGGCTCATGCAAAAAAGCATCAAACGATGGTGGCTGTACGCCTGGCTTCTATCTGTGCCATTTTCACTATTTATCATGTTTTTACAGCCGGTGATCATTGACCCGCTGTACAATGACTTTTACCCGTTAAAAAACCAAGAGCTTGAAGAGAAGATCTTAAACCTTGCTGACCAGGCGAATATTCCTGCTGAGCATGTGTTTGAAGTAAATATGGCTGAGAAAACAAATGCTCTGAATGCTTATGTGACGGGCATTGGTTCTAATTCAAGAATCGTGCTTTGGGATACGACGTTAAACAGACTGGATGATGAGCAAATTCTCTTCATCATGGCACATGAAATGGCTCATTATGTGGAAAAGCATATTTATATTGGCATTGCTGGTTATTTGCTGCTCACCTTAATTGGCTTGTTTTTAGCTGCGAAAATAATGGAAGCGGTTGTTGCCCGTTTTGGCAAAGCGCTAAGAATTCCAGCGGTTCATGATATTCGTTCTTTCCCGTTATTTTTAATGATTGTTTCAATGCTGCTATTTGCTGCAAGTCCTTTTGAAAATCTGGTTTCCCGATATCAGGAAACACGGGCAGATACTTATGCGATTGAGATGACTGAAAACACGGACGCAGCCATTGCCACTTTTCAAGAGCTGACTCGTGCAGGACGGAGTCAAGTGAACCCGCCGCTTCTAGTAAAGATCTTCCGATATGGACATCCTTCCATGCTTGAGCGGATTTCCATGCTCGAGGAATTCGAAATCGAAAAAAGAAACCAAGAAAAAAACGAGCAGAATCAATAATTCTGCTCGTTCCAGATTGTAGACAAAAGGGGTTCGGAATGGTCTCATTCCGAACCCCTTTTGAAGTTTTTTTCTATTTTTATTCCTTTAGAGGACAGAATGCAGCTATCCTATCCTCAGATTTATACTGTTTTTGGGTCCTGCCACGTCCAGTTGGCTATTTTCTTTAAATTCATGGACGCGAAAGTAAGCATCGCTTGCATCGACAATTTTTTAAGTCCCCTTAACGTTGTCCAACGCATTCCATGCTTTTCTTTTGCATCAGCGAAAACACGTTCAATCGTTTCCTTTCGCTTTGCGTATATTGGTTTTACATCTTTGTGATGGCGAAGATGTTCCGCTTCCTCCACATATTCCTGCCAAATATGCCGGGTCACCACTTTTTGGTGATTCTTACTCTGTGTACATTGGTGCAATAATGAACAAGTGGCACAAGTCTGTTTCAATGATTTGTATTCACGGTAGCCTTCCTTGGTGGTAGTTGAATAGTTCAAAATTTTGCCCGCTGGGCAAATATAACAATCAAAATGTTCATCATAAACATATTCGTGCTTTCGGAAGAATCCATCCTTTGTACGTGGTCGTGTATAAGGGAGTGCAGGTGTTATTTCATGTTCAATTAAGTACTTCGTGATGGCAGGTGTTTTATAAGCTGCGTCTGCGGCAACGGCTTCAGGTTTTCCAACTCTATCAATCACTCGTTCAACTAAAGGCTCAAGGATTCCACTATCATGAATGTTTCCTGGTGTAACTATATTTCCTAAGATAAATCCGTTGCGATCAGAGGCGGCATGAAACGAATAAGCAAACTGTTTAGTGCGTTCGTCTTTGACGTAGTAGCCACTTTCTGGGTCTGTGGTACTTTCTTTGATCTCTTTTGTTTCCTCTTTTTCAAATTTATCAGGTGGAAATGGCTTCTTCCCATGATCTTCACGGTCATCGTTGATTTCTGTTTGAAGCTGTTCTTGATATGCGCGTGTTTCCTTACGCACAACTTTCTTCGCAAATTTATGTTTATTCGCGCTTGCTTTTACGTGTGTCGAGTCAATAAAAACATGTTCAGCGCTAATTAATTTCTTTTCCGTGGCCGTTTTTAAGATTCGATAGAAGATCTGTTCAAATAGATCAGTATCTTTAAAACGACGCTCATAGTTTTTACCGAAGGTAGAGAAGTGAGGAACTTTATCATAAAATCCATATCCTAAAAACCAGCGATAAGCCATGTTTGTTTTTAGTTCCTCAATGGTTTGGCGCATGGACCGAATACCGAAGGTATATTGAATAAAAGTAAGCTTTATTAAAATTACCGGGTCAATGCTTGGACGACCTACTTCTGAATATGTATCTTTTACTAAATCATAAATGAAGGAGAAGTCAATTGCAGCCTCCATTTTTCGTACTAAATGGTTTTCAGGTACCAGTTGATCTAACGCAACCATTTCAAGCTGATCACGTTGAATTGAATTATGTTTGGAAAGCATCTTCATCACCTCTAACCTTATTCTCCTTTTATTCTAAAACAAAAAAGACTGTAGGCAAACTCGATTTTCATCGAGTTTGTCTACAGTCTGAAACGAGCAGAATCAATAATTCTGCTCGTTCCTTCCAATAGAAAAAACCTCTCCGCAATCGTTGGCAGGAGAGGTTTTTCTTTTACGTTCCAAATTGTTTGGTGAGCCCTGCATATTCCTTAGCCAGCGTCATAAACTGGGACTTATCACGCTGATCGATGGCAAGGTCAATCTTTTTCAGCAGTAAATCTTTTTTATGCAGTAATTCAGCTTCATACACGAGCATGTCAATATAGAGCTCTAGAATAAAATCTTCTTTCAATCTTTTTCTTTTCATCGCGCGAGCCTTCATCAGTTCGGTGTTTGATTGATCTTTCAAGAAAATCACCTCAGCTGCTTTTTAATAGTGTATGTGCGAAGAGCATGTGCTATCATTAGATTTTTGAATTTTTAGAAAATAAATATTACTGGGGTGAAATGTGAACATTTTAGGAATATTGGCACAATTAAGCCTCATGTCTTGTACAATTCGTTATACTTGAAGGGATATTAGGTAAAAGGAGCTGAAAGGAATGGGTAAATCAATTATTGAGGAATATGAAATCAATCCTAACACCATGCTAATTCGCCCTATTCAATATGGCAGTAAAACATACTCCCAAATTTTTGAATTAGATGAGGAAGTGACTTCCCCGTTTAAACCATTGGATATTATAAAGGAAGGCTGCAGGTTCTTTGGATCAAGCTATGAAGGCCGTAAAGAAGGCACAAAGCAATTGACTGGAATTACTCATAAGGCACCAATCACCATTGACTCCACAAACTATATTTACTTTTTCCCTACCGCATCTGCCCATAATATTGAATGTACTTGGATTTCAGCTGAGCATATTTTTTCACATAAGCGTATTGAAGGCGGAGAAACAGAGATCACGTTCAGAAATAAGCTTAGTCTCAGGCTGCCTGTTTCATACAATACATTTACAAACCAGCTCCTGCGTACGGCACTATTAAAAACAACCTTAATGAGCAGAATTGAAGAATCAGAAAGAAAAACCATTTATTTTGTAAGTGAAAATAGACCAAGAATGTCGGCGGCTAAAAAAGGTTGAGATCCTAAGGCAACCAATAGTGTAACCTGAGCAGGTGAGGTCATGGAAAGACACCTGGAACTGCTAGTTTGCTGATGTGACAAATTCTATTTCCTCACTTTTTAAAAGTTTATGCTTCAGAGCGTTTCCGTTCAGAAATCTTTAGCTGGATCATGTATCTCTTGAATAAATAATATTCAAGAAGCTCCTGAACTTTATTGCGGATCCGCGGATTAAAATAATTATGATGCTCTTCATATCCTTTGTATAGAAACATAAACATGGTGAACGCATCATCACTCTTGATCTGCTGTACTTTCAGGCGATTTTTGTTCATATACTGTTTAACCTCAGCCAGTTCCCTCTGGATCACCTTCAGTGTTTCTTCCACTAAATTCAAATAAGGCTGCTTCAATTTAAAAGGGCTCTTTTGGATGACTTGAAGATCGCGGTTTAATATTGTTAAGACCATCGGCAAATAGATGGCTTGCTCCATGATGTCCCGATCTGCTTCTGGAATTCTCGTCATGATTTCCTGCTCCCTCACTTAAAATAGAACACATGTTCTTATTTTTATTCTACAATGGATTTCTTAACATCGCAACTGTTTCCCAAAAATCATTTTCTTATTTTGTGATGATGTGGAATTTGCTTCTATTCTTAATATGTCTATCTCATTAAAAAAAATTGTAGAAATAAGAAGGGGATTTATTTCAGATGTCGAAATATTGGGGGTGTAATATTAAATAAGGGGATGAAAAGATGGAAAAGAAGCAATTGCGCAATATAAAGGCTGAGGACTTATATAACTTAAAGTCGGTTGTGGATCCTCAGCTTGCTGCTAACGGCAGTGACCTAGTTTATACCCAAACGATTGCCAGCGAAGAGAAAAACGGGTATAACTCGAATATTTATTATATGAATACAGAGCAAGGACAAGAAATACAATGGACATTCGGAAAGGCAAGAAATCATTCTCCGCGCTGGTCGCCTGATGGAAAGAGGATTGCTTTTGTGTCTGACCGTGATGAAAAATCACAAATATACATATTGAATAAAGATGGCGGTGAAGCTCGTCAGGTAACAACATGCCTTCATGGTGCGTCAAATCCAATTTGGTCGCCAGACGGAACAAAAATTGCTTTTAACACCTCTTTAAAAGAGGGAGAGGCGGTTTCAGATCAGCCTGAAAAAGATAAAAAGGAAAAGCCGGCTCCTCTAGAAATTGATAAGATGAAGCATAAGTCCGATGCTGCAGGCTTTTGGGATGGCAAATACAAGTATGCTGCTATTGTTGATGTGAATACAGGAGAAGTTGAATTGGTCACGTCCGGGCAGCATGATTATCATGTACATTGCTGGTCGCCTGATGGAGAAAAATTAATTGTGACTGCAGATTTAGCAGAGGATTTAGATTTCTCTTTTCAGAATGATGTCTTCTTATTAGATGTATCTTCCAAAGAACTGAAAAATCTAACCAATGGTACAGGCTTTTTTGGAAATATATCTTATTCTCCGGATGGTAAATATTTAGCAATGACAGGACATACGCGAGAATATGAAAATGCCACATTAACAAAAGTCTGGCTCTATCAGCTTGAAGAAGAATCCTTAACATGTCTGACTGAAGAATGGGATACTCTTGTTGGCGATTTTGCCATTGGTGATTTCCAGCAGGGGGCGGTTAATCCGGGCATTCTTTGGGGAGAAGACAGCCGCAGTTTTTATTTCCTTACAACGGATCATGGCAGTACAGCTGTTTACTATGGTTCTGTTGATGGAGAAATGTATCCAGCCCTTCATGAACGTCAGCATGTATATGGACTGACAACCGGAGGAAGTCTTGACAAAGCTGTGGTTGCGATCAGTAAACCATCGGAGCCTGGTGACTTATATCATTTAACAATCACAACAGGAGAATTAAAAAGACTTACAAGTGTCAACGCTGAGTTTTTACAGGAAGTTGAATTAGCTGACGCAGAGCCATTGCAGTTTAAGTCTTCCGATAATTGGGACATTCACGGCTGGCTCATGAAGCCGGCTGGATATAAAGAAGGAGAAAAATTCCCTCTTGTTGTGGAGATCCATGGCGGGCCACATGCAATGTACGCTAATTCGTATTTTCATGAGTTCCAATGCCTTACAGCACAAGGAAATGCAGTCCTATTTATCAACCCGCGCGGAAGTCATGGATATGGCCAGAAGTTTGTTGATGCAGTAAGAGGAGATTATGGCGGCAAGGACTACGAAGATATTATGGAAGCAGTTGACCACGTCCTCGCTAACTATGATTTTATTGAAGAGAATCGACTCGGTGTTACTGGGGGCAGCTATGGCGGATTTATGACAAACTGGATTGTTGGTCATACGAATCGCTTTAAGGCAGCTGTAACACAAAGATCCATATCTAATTGGATCAGCTTCTATGGTGTAAGTGATATCGGCTATTATTTCACTGACTGGCAAATTCAAGCCGACTTGAATGATATTGAGAAACTATGGAAGCATTCCCCGCTTGCTTATGTAAATAACATAGAAACACCTCTGCTCATTTTGCATGGTGAAAAGGATTATCGCTGTCCAATTGAGCAGGCTGAGCAATTATTTATTGCCCTAAAGCACCGGAAAAAAGAAACGAAATTCGTTCGTTTCCCAGAAGCCAATCATGAACTATCAAGAAGCGGAAAGCCGAACTTGAGAATAGACAGACTAAACTATATTACAGGCTGGTTTAATGACCACTTATAAAAAAGAAAAAAACACCGTATTTGCCTAATTGGCTGCGGTGTTTTCTTTTGTTCTTATAGTTAAGATAGAATAGAAGCAAGCTAATGATTCAGTACAGCCGAAGTTTGCACTACAACAACTATTGGATGTATACATTTTTAAATATGATTTCTTTTAATTTGCATTAGATTAGTGATTGATATCTGCGGTAAATGTTTGTAGAACATAATCAATTATTTCATATTTTTCTTGTTGTTAGGTGGTTTCTAAAATCTTTTTTTATTTGTGATTATAAATGTATTTTATTAACATGAGTGAAATGGAGCGGAGGACCCTCAGGCTCCGGAGGGAAATAGAGGAAAAGGTGAGACCCCGCAGGCGTGCCGAGGAGGCTCAGCTTCCTACCCTCGGAAAGCGAGGGTCCGCAGCGCAGTGGAACGGACTTGTTTAAATTAATTTCGTTTTGTCCCAGCGTCTTTAAAGGACAAGCTCAATATTTCGATATTATTAATAAAGTTAATAAGCACATATATCATTAATAGAAGTATGTGAATTGCAAAAAAATTATAATAGAGGCAAAATAGAAGAGGAAGGCAGAAAATACCACATTTTTAAGGAAACTTTTTATATAAAAATGCAGTCTTACTATTCGAGAGAAATTGATTTCTCTTCTTATAAAACAATCAATAGTTGTATTTTGTATTCAGAAAGGATTTTATATCATGAGATCTGAAAGACACCAAATGGTGAAGAAAAGAAAAAAGAGAAGATGGAAGTCCATCGTTGCAATACTATTGCTGATCATTGCCGCTGTACTTATTTATTCCTATTATCAATTTAAACAAGGTATGTCAGCAGCGCAAGAGCAATCAGAAGTGCAGGAAGAAGAATATGAATTTAATGGTGAACAGGACCAATACGGCGGAACAAATATATTGCTTCTTGGAAGTGATTCACGCGGGGAAGAAAATGCAAGAGCAGATACCATTATGGTGGCTCAATATCATCCTGACAACGGCACATATAAGCTGATGTCTTTTATGCGGGATATGTATGTAAATATTCCAGGTTATGGTGAAAGCAGAATTAATACAGCATTATCTCAAGGCGGTCCTGAGTTATTAAGACAAACCATTAAAGAAAATTTCGATATCGATTTACAATACTATGCCATTATCGATTTTGATGGTTTTGTTCATGTGATTGATGAAGCTTTTCCTAACGGTGTGGAAATAGAAGTAGAAAAAGCAATGAGTGAAAAAATCGGTGTTACACTTGAGCCGGGCTTGCAGCGTTTAGATGGAAAGCATTTACTCGGTTATGTTCGTTTCCGTCATGATGCCAGAGGTGATTTTAACCGTGTCGAACGCCAGCAAACGGTACTTAAAGAGGTTGCGAATCAGTTTACTAGCCTGCAGACAATAACAAAGCTCCCGAAATTAGTTGGTGTGGTAACGCCATATATTAATACAAATATGGGGACAGGCAATATGTTATACATGGGAAAAGATGTTTTGACAGGCGGTGCGCCTGATATCCAAACAATGCGGGTTCCTGTTGATGGGGCATTTGAAGAAACGACAATCAATGGGGCACAAGTTCTTACAGTGGATTTAGAGCAGAATAAAACAGCAATTCGCGAGTTTTTATCTCAATCAGAATAAGCAGAGTGTAGAAGGGCAGAAAATGAGGTAAAGAGAAAGAATAGAGAGTATTATGCTGTTTTTTTAGGAGAGAAAAGGTGATTTCATTTGGATCTAGAATTATTTAGAGATTGGTTTACAATGGAAAATGTTATGGATTTAATTGAAGAGTATCGGTCACTTGGTCCGCTTCCGGGAATTCTATTGCCATTACTGGAAGCCTTCCTTCCATTCCTGCCGCTTTTCTTATTTGTTATGGCAAATGCAAATGCATTTGGTTTATGGTTTGGTTTCCTTTTTTCATGGGTGGGAGCGACGGCAGGTGCACTGCTGGTGTTCTTGATTATACGGAAATACGGGCAAAAAAGAGTGTTGGGATTTATTAATAAACACCAAAAAGTCCAAAAGCTTGTAAGCTGGGTAGAACGCCATGGATTTGGACCTTTATTTATTCTATTATGTTTTCCTTTTACGCCATCTGCTATTGTCAATATTGTTGCTGGATTGTCTAAAATCAGCGTTTATCAATATATGCTGGCAGTCGGTGCCGGGAAAATTGTTATGATTTTTACAATGAGTTTTGTAGGCTATGATATTCGCGCTCTCATAACACAGCCAATCCGGACAGCGATCGTGGCGGTGGTTATCTTTATTCTATGGTTTGTTGGAAAAAGAATTGAGCTTAAGTTAAATACGAGAGTAGATAACCAGCAGCAGAAATAAAATGTCTGCTGGGGCTGTGGTTTCTCGGTTCATCCCCGTTTTCTTTTTAGCAAATCACAGCTGCTGTAAATATACTTCAGCCTTTGGAGGGGACTGTCTTGAAAGAGGAACTTAAGAAAGAAAGTGCAGAATGGCTTAAAGCGCTTCTGATTGGGGTTATTATTTTTGCATTCATACGGACATTCTTTTTATCCAATTACGTGGTTGAAGGGGAATCAATGATGCCAACCCTCAAAGACGGAAACAAATTAATTGTCAATAAAATCGGCTATCAGATTAGTGATTTTGATCGATTTGATGTAATTGTTTTTCATCATAATGACAAAGAAGATTTTGTTAAACGAGTAATTGGCCTTCCAGGTGATAAGATTGAATATCAGGATGATCTTCTCTATGTCAACGACCAAAAAATAGACGAGCCCTTTCTGGAAAGCTATAAGGAAGTCGATCCTTTTGGACATTTAACAGGTGACTTCACATTAGAAGAAGTAACTGGCTCTGAAGTTGTGCCTGAAGGTAAATTGTTTGTGCTGGGAGACAACCGTGCCGGCAGCTGGGATGGCAGGCATTTTGGCTATATTGCAATTGAACAGGTGGTCGGGAAGGTTGATGTGAAATATTGGCCTTTAAATGAAATGGATGCATCACTATAAGATGAGTTATGAAGCATACTGCCGGAGTTTGGCGGTGTGCTTTTTTGCTGGGCTGAAAAAGCTATGAGTGAAATGAATCCAGTAATGATTGCTCAAGGAAACAACATGTTATTCTCAAAAATCAGCAGAGGTAAAGAGCAGTATGAAGAATGATGACTTCAAGAATTTTACAAGTTCTGAAGTGCTATTCTCTTGAATTTCTATGATAAAATAATAAAATATGCTAGTTTCGAATGAAAGGCGGTAGAATAAATGTCCGTACGTATGATAATGGGACGTTCAGGCAGCGGAAAAACAGAATTATGTCTGAGTGAAATCCGTCAAAAGTTGGAGAGTAATCCAGAAGGAAATCCGATCATTTATTTAGTGCCAGAACAGATGACATTTCAATCTGAATATAATATATTAGCAAACCCTAACATTAACGGAATGATCCGCACACAAGTGTATTCATTTACACGGCTGGCCTGGAGAATTCTGCAGGAGACCGGAGGAATCAGCCGGCAGCATTTAAACAGCACAGGCATAAGCATGCTGATTCGAAAGCTGATTGAAGATCATAAAGAGGAGCTTCATATTTTCCAAAAAGCTGCTGATAAAAATGGATTTATTAAACAAATGGAAACGATGATGACAGAGTTTAAACGCTATTGCATCAATGCTGAAGAATTATCTTCAAGAAGACAGCATTTACAGGAAAATAATGAAATTAACAAGGCTTTAAATGATAAACTTCACGATCTGGAAGTAATCTACAGAAGTTTTGAAGAATCATTGAGCGGAAAATACGTTGATTCAGAAGATTATTTTTCTTTGCTGTCAGAGAAGGCTGCACAATCAGACTATCTAAAAAATAGTGAAGTATATGTTGATGGTTTCTATCGTTTTACACCTCAGGAATATTTGGTGCTTGAACAGCTGATGAAGCACTGCAAAAAGGTAACAATCACAATGACAATGGATGATCATCAATCCCGTTTTCGTTCGGAGCTTAGTTTATTCCGAATGAGCAATGAAACGTATGAAACCATTGAGGATATCTCGAATCGTTTAGGGCTGGATGTTGAGGAAGTAGTGCTATCCCAGCAAAAACGCTGGATTTCACCGGCAATTCAGCATGTAGAAGCTCAATTTGAAACCCGGCCAAACATGCCCTTCTCCGGGTATTCTGATGTGCACCTTGCTCAAGCTGTCAATAGGAGAGCAGAAATCGAAGGTGTTGCACGCCGCATGAAGCAGTTGGCAAGACAAGGCCAGCGTTACAAAGATATGGCGGTTCTTGTACGAAACGGAAATGAGTATCACGATATCATGGAAACCGTTTTTACTGATTATGAAATTCCTTTTTTTATTGATCAAAAGAGAACGATGTTAAATCATCCGCTTATTGAGCTGATCCGCTCAAGCTTAGAGGTTCTGTATGGGAACTGGCGGTATGAACCCGTTTTTAGAGCCGTCAAAACAGAGCTGCTGTTCCCGGCAAAGTTGAACCAGCAAAAGCTGCGTGAACAAATGGACCGGCTGGAAAACTATGTGCTGGCATATGGAATCCAAGGCTCTAAATGGACAGGCAAATCAGACTGGACTTACCGCAGATTCCGCGGTCTTGAACTTGAAAATATTGCCCAGACAGACGCTGAAAAGCAAATAGAACGGGAATTGAATGAGCTTCGTGATTATATCGCACAGCCAATTGCAAGAATGGGAAAAAGAATGAAGAAGGCAACAGATGGCCGCGGTTATTGTGAGGCAATCTATTTATATCTTGAAGAACTAGCTGTTCCAGAAAAACTGGAAAAATGGGCAGCCATTGAAGAAGAAAAAGGGAATTTAATAAAAGCAAGAGAGCATAATCAAGCATGGAGTGCTGTCATTGAACTGCTGGATCAATTTGTTGAGATGCTTGGTAATGAGGAAGTGGCGCTGCAAAAATTTGCTTCTATCCTAGAAGCAGGAATGGAATCACTCCAATTTTCACTCGTTCCGCCTGCAATTGATCAAGTAATAGTCGCCGATATGGAACGTTCACGCTTATCCAATATAAAAACTTCTTTTGTGATTGGTCTAAATGAAGGAGTTCTTCCTGCTAAGTTTCCTGAAGATGGCGTGTTAGCTGATCAGGATCGTGAAGCACTGCTTGCAGCTGGCATGAAAATAGCTCCAAGCACAAGAACGAAGCTGCTTGATGAGGAATTTATTGCGTATAAAGCGTTTGTATCTTCTTCAGAAGAGCTCTATATCAGTTATCCATTAGCAACTGAAGAAGGAAAAGCACTGCTGCCATCTCCTTATATTAAAAAATTCACTGATACCTTTCCAGAGATGCAGGAAGATTTTTATATGGCAGATCCGTTTGAATTGCCTGAAGAGAAGCAGGCTGAATATGCGGCAGGTTATCAAACCGCATTAACCTTTTTAACATCACAGCTTCAGTTGAAGAAAAGAAACTACCATATCTATGATTTATGGTGGGATGTCTATAATCTCTATATGGAAAGTGACCAATGGAGAGAAACAGCAGGACATGTTTTAGAGAGTTTAACCTATGAAAATAGGACAGAAAATTTAAGTGAGGATATGACGAAAGAGCTTTATGGAGATCATATTCTCGCAAGTGTTTCACGAATGGAGCTGTATCATAGCTGTCCATTCTCTCATTTTGCGCAGCATGGCTTAAAGCTGAGAGAGCGTCAGATCTTCCGTCTGGATGCGCCGGATATTGGGGAGCTGTTTCATGCAGCACTTAAATATATTGCTGAAACCATCAGTGTGAAAAAGATGGCATGGGACAAGCTGACTCGGGATCAATTTGAAATTTTGGCCAAGGAAGCAGTCGAGCTCCTGGCTCCAAAGCTTCAAAATGAAATTCTCTTAAGCTCCAACCGCCATTACTATATAAAAAGAAAGCTAGAGCAGATTATTACGAGAGCTTCCTTTATCTTGGGAGAACATGCGAAGGTAAGCGGCTTTGCACCAGTTGGATTGGAATTAGGATTTGGTCCAAAGGCTGAACTGCCATCCATGACCTTCCCGCTTAAAAACGGAGTGAAAATGGAGCTTGTCGGCCGAATTGACCGTGTTGATAAAGCAGAGGATGATCAAGGCATCTTTTTAAGAGTCATAGACTATAAATCAAGCAGTAAAGATTTAAACGTCAATGAAGTGTATTATGGGCTTGCCATGCAAATGCTCACTTATTTAGACATCATCATTGCTCATTCTGAAACACTGGTCGGAAATAAGGCATTCCCTGCAGGGGTGTTATATTTCCATGTGCATAACCCAATGTTAGCAGTCAGTAAAATGCTCAAAGAAGAAGATCTGGAACAGGAATTTATGAAGAAGTTTAAAATGCAAGGTCTTATGCTCGGTGAAGAAAATGTGATTCGCCTGATGGACCAATCAATTGATAATAGTGACTCTGCCATCGTATCTGCCGGCTTTAAAAAGGATGGTTCGATTTCTAAAAAATCCAAAATTGCGAGCAAGCAGGAGTTTGACTCTTTACGAAGCTTTGTGCGGCGGAAGTATATTCACTCAGGTAATGAAATTATGAGCGGAAATGTTCATATTTCTCCATATAAATTAAAAGAGCAAACACCATGCACATTCTGTGAATATAAGTCGGTATGTCAATTTGACGACTCAATTGAAAGTAATAGTTTCAGGCTTTTAAATACACAGTCGAAAGAAGAAGTACTTGATCGTATTAAAAAGGAGGTGGATGAGCATGAAAACAATGATACCGCCTAAACCAGCTGAAGCGACCTGGACGGATGATCAATGGAAAGCCATTATGGCAAAGGGCAAGGATATTCTCGTTGCAGCGGCTGCCGGGTCGGGGAAAACGGCTGTCCTTGTAGAACGAATCATCAATAAAATCCTTGATGAGAATGAACCGCTAAATGTGGATGAACTCCTGGTGGTTACGTTTACAAATGCATCAGCAGCAGAAATGAGACACCGAATCGGAGAAGCACTTGAAAAGGCAATTACGGCTGATCCTGCTTCTCTTCACTTAAGAAAACAGATTAGCACGCTAAATAAAGCATCCATTTCTACTTTGCATTCCTTTTGCTTGGATACAATTCGTAAGAACTATTATGAAATTGATATTGATCCTGGATTTCGGATTGCAGATGAAACGGAAGCACAGCTGTTAAGAGATGAAGTGCTCGAAGAACTGTTCGAAGATGAATATGGCAAGGAAGGAAACGAGCAGTTTTTTGAGCTTGTTGATATTTACTCTAACGACCGGAGTGATACAGGACTGCAGGATATCATTCGTCATTTATACGATTTTGCTATGGCCAATCCTTCGCCAGAATCCTATCTGAATTCAATTGTTGACATGTATAGCATGGAAGAAGATGCAGTCATAGAGGATTTGCCTTTCACGCACTTTTTGCTGCAGGATATTGAACTGCAGCTGAATGGCGCTAAAAAAATGCTGGAACAGGCGCTGAAATTAGCCAAGGAGCCAGGAGGACCTGCTCCGCTGGCGGAAAACTTTATCGATGATATTCAAGTGGTTGATATGCTGATTGCCGCAAAAAATGATTCATGGGCAACTCTTTATGAGGCCATGAACTCCTGGAAATTTGGCCGTGCCAAAACGGTTAAAGGCGATGAGTATGACGCAGCATTAGTGGATCAAGCGAAAAAGCTAAGAGATAAAACCAAGAAAATCCTGCAGGACCTTCAGAATGAACTATTCTCCAGAAGACCTGAAAGCTTCTTAAAGGATATTCGTGAAATGAAGCATCATATGGAGCTTCTGACATATCTCGTCAAACAGTTTGAAGAGCGCTTTACCCTAGTAAAAGCAGAAAAAGGAATCGTTGATTTTGCGGATCTGGAACATTACTGCCTTCGAATATTAGCTGTGAAGGATGAAGAGGGAGGACTGAAGCCTTCTAGTGCCGCTCTAGCATATCGAAAGCAATTTAAAGAAGTATTAGTCGATGAGTATCAGGACACAAACATGGTTCAGGAGGCAATCCTTCAGCTTGTCACAAAGGATTCTGAGCAAGAGGGCAACCTGTTTATGGTCGGAGATGTAAAACAATCAATCTATCGTTTTAGGCTGGCAGAACCTAACCTGTTTTTGACAAAATATAATCGGTTTCTGTCTGCTGGAGAAGAAAGCGGCTTAAGGATTGACTTAGCGCGGAATTTTAGAAGCAGAAAAGAAGTGCTGGATGGAACCAACTATATCTTCAAGCAGATTATGGGTGAAAAAGTCGGCGAAATTGAATACGATGAGGATGCAGAGCTTGTGAATGGTGCTCCTTACCCAACAGAAGAGGAACATCCAATTGAGGTAGCTCTTATTGATATGGAATCCGGAGGTGATGAGCCGACTGAAACGGAAGAAGATGGATTTGATCAGGCTGAGCTCGCACAATCACAAGTAGAAGCCAGATATATGGCGGCAAAAATCAAAGACCTAATTGAAAATCGCAAAGAAGTGTACAATCCAAAGCTGAAGGCAAATCGTCCAGCTATGTACCGTGACATAGTTATTTTACTGCGTTCAATGACATGGGCTCCGCAAATCATGGAAGAGTTCAAGCAGCAGGGAATTCCTGTATATGCGAATTTATCATCAGGTTACTTTGAAGCAACAGAAGTATCGATTATGATGTCTCTTTTAAAAGTAATTGATAATCCATACCAGGATATTCCGCTTGCTGCTGTGCTGCGTTCCCCAATTGTCCGATTAACAGAAGGAGAGCTTGCGAAGATCAGGATACATCATAAAAAAGGGTCTTTTTATGAAGCGTTAACCGCAATCTGTCTTCAAAAACCTGCTGGTGAATTGGAAGAATTATATGAAAAGGCCGCTCCTTTTCTGGAAAAGTTAACAGGCTGGAGAACCATGGCCCGGCAAGGATCATTGTCCGACCTGGTCTGGCATTTGTACCGTGAAACAAGGTTTTACGACTTTGTAGGAGGGATGCCAGGCGGGAAACAGCGCCAGGCAAATCTTCGCGCGCTCTATGATCGTGCCCGTCAATATGAAGCTACCTCTTTTAGAGGACTTTTCCGTTTCTTGAGATTTATTGATAGAATGCGCGAAAGAGGCGATGATTTAGGTGCGGCCAGAGCGTTGGGAGAACAAGAGGATGTTGTCCGCATTATGACCATTCACAGCAGCAAAGGACTCGAATTTCCGTTTGTATTTATCGCTGGACTAGCGCGCAATTTTAATACAATGGATCTTAAGAAATCATACCTATTTGATAAGGATTATGGCTTTGCAGCTAAATATGTTCATGCGGAAAAGCGCATTACCTACCCATCATTGCCCCAGCTCGCACTAAAGAGGAAAAAGAAGATGGAGATGCTTGCTGAAGAAATGCGTGTTTTATATGTGGCATTAACACGTGCAAAAGAAAAGCTTTATTTGATTGGCTCTGTTAAAAATGCAGAGAAGAAAATAAAGGTTTGGCAGCAGGCTGCTTCAGTCGGAGATTGGCTGTTAAGTGAGTATGACCGTGCTGCAGCCTTAGGATATATGGACTGGATTGCTCCGGCAATTGTCAGACATCGAGATAGCGGTCCGCTAAAACACGTTGACGCTGTATCTGAAGAGCTGCTGAAGCATCCTTCAAGCTGGAAAATTGATGTGATCAATCAGTCCGAGGTCGTTATTCTTGGGGAAAATGAAACGGATGAGGGAGATTCCTTTCTTGATGATGTGTATGCAAAAAGGCGGGTACCGATCCAATCGCCATATAAGGAGCAGCTTCAGGCACAGCTGGACTGGACTTATGAATACAAAGAAGCAGCACAGCATAGATCCAAGCAATCTGTTTCGGAAATTAAGCGTCAGAAGGAAATTTTTGCTGCTGAGGAAAGCGGAATCGAACTTGTCCGCAAGCTTAGCAAACCGATTTTTAACCGTCCAAAATTCATGCAGGAGAAAAAGCTGTCGCCTGCTGAACGAGGCACGGCCATGCATATGCTGATGCAGCATATAGATTTAAGGACAAAACCGACCATTCAAAGTATTCACGTTTTAATAGATGATCTCGTGCAAAGAGAACTTTTGACAGCCGAACAGAGTGACGGAATTGATCCAGAGCAGATTTTGCCTTTTTTTGATAGTGATATTGCGCAAAGGATGCAGCAGGCTAGAAACATTTACAGGGAAGTTCCGTTTAGTCTTGCCCTTCCTGCTAGTGAGGTATATCCGAACTGGGACGCTAGTGACGAAAACGTCATCGTACAGGGAATTGTTGATTGTTTATTTGAGGATGAAGAGGGTCTTGTGTTGGTTGATTATAAATCAGACGCTGTTGATGGGCGATTCCCAGGCGGTCAGGAACAAGCAATCACCGAGCTTTCCAAACGTTACGAAACGCAGCTCAATTTGTATACGACTGCCATAGAACATATATGGAATCGGAAGGTCAATGAGAGGTATTTATATTTATTTGATGGCCGATTTACAATAAAGCTATAAACATGATATGAAAAGAAGCCGGCTCGATAAAATTTCGATTGCCGGCTTTTTTTAAGTTTCTGTATTAATTATTCCCTATCATTGGCTGGTCAACTAGGTTGGTATCAAGCACATTGCTTGCACTTAAACCATTATTTGTGACAACAAAAGCGCCTGTATTAGCTGCGCCTGAACCCGAATTTGATTTACCTGTGCTTTTTGGAGAAATGATCAATGAGTCTCCAAATTGTACAATTCCATCAGAGTTATTAACAACCTGCACAGGACCTACGATGGCTGGCATGTGGCAACCTCCTGAATATATGAATTTATTTTTATTAACTGCTTACATCCGAATTCTTCGGATTACCGTTTGAGGTAACGTGGCGAATATGTTTAATTCTTGATTCCATGAATATTTTTTTGGTGTTCCCGAGCTGTACGATCGAAGATGAGGATGCCCCAAGAACATCAATATCATGAACTTTAATGCCAGGATTTAATTGTGTAACCTCCATTGTGAATGCTTCATCAATGGAAGGCAGAGGAATGGGTTCTCTAAAGATTGGATATCTTCTAAAACTGCCTTCATCACTTCGGAAAAGCGGTTTTTGCCGCTGATCGGCAATTGCCCGTGAAAACCCTTGAATATATGAAACATCACCAATTTCAAAAATGGAAGAAAAGGATAGTGTATTTATACGGATATGATCTACTATGGATGTTCTTTGCAGCATAAGCTTACTCCGGCGATAAAGGCACAAACGGCCCGATAATTAATGATTCAGCCGGAGTATCAAAAGTAGATGCCAGCTGTATAGTTTCAGCGTCACCAACCAATAAAATGGAGGAGCTGGAAACACCAATTACTCTAATATTTCCAACGTTTAAATCGCGATTATAGACTTGAAAGATCATTCTCTTTTATCTCCTCTCATGTTTTCGGGCAAGTTATTGGCAAAAATGGAGACACCATTGCGTATTTCTTGTTTTAGCATACTTGTTACATGATCTTGCAGTTCTTCTTCAGCAATCGCTGCGTGTTCCTTTTTTAAGTAATAGTCAATCCGTTTCGGCAGCTGTTTCAAAATATCTTCCTTGATAAAATTGATGTAAGATTCATCTAATGAAACATTTGTTTCGGCTTGAACGTCTTCGATCACTTCTGGAAGGTCTTGTTCTAAATAGCGGTACATTTCATTTTCCACGCCCATGCTATGATACATGAAATCCTTTGGAGATGGCGGAGGGGAGGAGCCTTTAATATTAGGTGCATAAACATCCTTGTTATCGATTGCAAATTCTTCAATCTGTTCCTGCAGATCTGTCGGGTTTAATCCGATATTCAACGTTCCTTCCAATGTTTCCACCTTTAATTGGTCGAACTTATATTCAATAGTATCAATATGCACAGGTGGGCGGTTTTGCAGCTGACGTGTTTCATCTTCAAGCTCCACAACTTTTTTCTCAAGTTTGGAGATCCGCTTTTCGAGCGTTTGAATATAGCCTTGCAAACCATGCAGATAGGAATAAAGATCTCGGCTCAACGGCTCCACCTCATTTCTAAAAAATTTTAATGGAAGCTGCAGCATGTAATGTGGCCTTAAGCATTAGAAGGAGCGACAAGAGGGACAGCTGGTGAATTTATTAAAGTATCCGTGACTGGCATATTTTCAACCTCACCAATCACTTCTGGGGCAGGCTCTGTAAAGCCGCCTGTATTATACAAGTAGGAAGCGGGCTTAATAATCCCTGCACTGCCAATCTGCAGGACAGAAGAGTTTGAAACTCCTCCGATTTTTATCATATTAATGTGTATGGATTGTTGAATATAAAAATTCATCATCATCACCTATTACTTTATAAATTCATTATATTTGCCTGATCGATGCCATCGGAATCATAGGTGTTTGTTGTACTATAATGATTGGTGACCTTTAAACCGTCTCCGGTGTTAAAAGAGCCTGATCCGGAAAAAGTTTTAGCTGTAGAAATGGGCATCATTTTGTAGACGTCCCCTATATTAAAGATAGAACTGCTTCCAACCGAAATGACTTGCACAACACCGACTATTGCTGGCATATAAGACACCCTTTAATTGTTTTTCTCCGCCTTAAGAAAGTAGGCGGGTAGTTAATAATATCATCCTATGTGTCAGAGTATATTGTGTGATACATTCGCCTAAATTTATTTGTTTTGTAATAGACAAACATATCCAAAATCTTCTATGATGAATGGAGATATAACATGAAGGGAGATAGGGATGAGTTCAGTTACTGAAAAAGAAAGAATTATATCATTGGATATTATGAGAGGTTTTGCGATATTAGGCATCTTTCTCGTCAATATGCTCTCTTTTCATTCGCCATTTCTCTATATTGATCCGCTCAGCTGGTGGACAGATAGCAGCGATCAAACCGTTTACGGTGTGATTGATGTGCTTGTGCAGGCAAGCTTTTATCCTTTATTTGCTCTCCTTTTTGGCTACAGTGTAATCATGCTGAGGGAGAGAGTATTAAAGAAAGAATTGAACTTCAATGTCATTGCAGTAAGAAGGTTTTCGTTTTTATTGTTATTAGGTTTAGGACACGCCTTTTTTCTATGGTTTGGAGATATTTTGGCGATGTACGCCGTTTTGGCCTTTATCTTTCTTTTATTTGTCAAAATGAACGGAAAAAGCTTGCTTATTACAGGTTTGGTCATTTATATTATTCCGAATCTGCTTCTTTGTCTTTTATTATTTGCTGCTGAATTAATCTTCCCGCCGGATGATCTTACAATGTATGATAACAGCTTAGCCGAAGATGCAGCGGCTGTGTATCATACAGGTACTTTCACAGAAATAACTGCTGAAAGAATAGAAGATTGGTATGCAAATAATGTAGGCGGATTTCCGGTAATGCTCATTTCCATTTTGCCATTATTCCTTATTGGCGGAGGTGCGGCAAAGCTGAAATTTCTTGAGAATGCGGGTCAGCGGCGATCATTATTTCGAAATATGGCCATCATTACTTTCATTCTTGGTCTGCTTATAAAACTTCTTCCTTACATCATGAATGGATCATTGGCTCTTGATTATGTTCAGGATACGTTTGGCGGACCATTGCTGGCGGTTGCATACGGAAGTTTTATTGCCTGGGCAGTTGGCAACATGCATTTGCTTAAACTTTTAAAACCGCTGGCTTATATAGGCAAAATGTCTTTAAGCAATTATTTGTTTCAATCTTTGCTATGCAGTATTCTTTTTTATGGTTATGGTTTTGGATTATTTGGCGAGATATCCGTAGTGACAGGCACTGTGCTCGTAATCATTATTTTTTTCATCCAGCTGTTGTTTAGCAGGTTTTATGCTAAAAGGTTTTTGTATGGTCCTGTTGAATGGGTATGGAGATCATTCACGTACTGGGAAATTCCAAAAATGAAAAAATAGGAGTGACATTATGAAGCTACTTACCTTTAAAAAAGAGAATCAAATCTTAGCAGGCGTTTTAATGGAAGACGAACATTTTGTACTAGATTTGACTAAAGCTGCTGAATTAAGCGGACAAGACCATTTTCCAGAGACACTTTTGGACTGTATTAAGACCGGAAATCAAATTGTAAATGATATTGAGAAATTAACAGAGTGGGCAGAAGCCAATGAGGAAAAAGCAAGGGAAGCCATATATGAAGTTAAAGAAATGCAACTGCTTGCCCCGATCCCAAGACCGCTAAAAAATGTATTTTGTATCGGCAAAAATTATGCAGAGCATGCAATTGAATTGGGAAGCAAGGATGATATCCCAGAGCATGTCATGGTGTTTACAAAAGCACCAACAACAGTCATTGGCCATGAGCAACTAATTGAAGCGCACGAATCGGTAACGTCTGAGCTGGATTATGAAGGAGAACTTGCTATTGTGATTGGGAAAAAAGGAAGAGCAATTCCCAGAGAAGAAGCAATGGATTATGTGTTTGGATACACCATTATCAATGATGTTACAGCAAGGGATCTTCAAAAGCAGCATAAACAGTTTTTCTTAGGCAAGAGTCTGGATAGCACCTGTCCTGTCGGTCCTTGGATTGTTCCAGCATCTTATGTGGAAGATCCATCTAAATTGAGGATTCAAACTCGTGTAAACGGAGAAGTTAGGCAGGATTCCACTACAGATCAGCTGATTTTCCCGCTAGATGAAATTATTTCGGTTCTTTCATCCGGGATGACACTTGAGCCTGGCGATTTGATCGCAACAGGAACGCCGGCTGGTGTCGGAAAAGGGTTTAAACCGCCTCGTTTCTTAAAGAAGGGTGATACAGTTGAAATTGAGATTGAAGGAATTGGGACGTTAAAAAATACAGTAGAATAAGTTATTCCTGCAAGTTAAAAGGATATAGGGTATATAACAGTAAGAAGTTAAACGAATATAACCCTTGTTGAATTTGCTGAGTCAATTATTTTAGTGATTTGTCAAAAATTTGACACATATTGTATCGGCGAAAATCCCGCAGCTATCTTAACCTTAGGATTTTCAATGTCAATATGATATGATGTAAACGAACTTTAGTAGAGGGGGCAGTTAGGAATGACACATGCTCATATAACGACATGGGTAGTTGCATTAATCCTATTTTTTGTTGTACTTAGTCTTCAAAAGAGCGGCAAAGCAAAAGGTGCAAAAATTGTACATATGGTATTAAGACTCTTTTATTTGCTGATCATTGGGACAGGCATTTGGATGTTAACATCAATAAGTAATATTGATATGATGTACATTTTGAAATCTTTAATTGGCATTTGGGTAATTGCTGCGGTAGAGATGGTTCTTGTTCGCACCGCTAAAGGCAAGAAAACAGGTATTCTCTGGGCTCAGCTTGGTATTTCCTTAGTTCTTGTCATTTATTTAGGATTAAAACTGCCATTAGGTTTTACTCCTTTTATGTAAATCGCTGTTAAAAAGCTGTCAAATCGACAGCTTTTTTATTTTTTCATATCAATAGTCCTATAAATATGGTATTTTTAAAAAGATAAGGGAAAAGTTTATAATGACTTTTCCTGCGCTTATTAACTAGAATAATACTTTATTAGTGGTGGGTTATGATGGCTAAAACATATTCTTGCATGTATACAAACGATGACCAGCTGTATAGTTTTATAGAAGATCATGAATTAACTACATATTCAAATGTACTTGTTCAAGTCTTTTCAGGCACTACTGATAAGGAAAAACTGGAGCAGCTGCTGGTTGCTTTGCGTATGTATATTCCTCTGGGAATAGTTACGGGCTGCACTGCATCTGGTGAAATATTTCAAGGGAAACTATCGGAAAATAACATTATTCTAACGTTCACCATTTTTGAAGATACAAAAATTAAATCCATCTATATAGATACAAATCAAAATAATAATAGTATAGAAATCGGCCGAGCTCTAAGTGAGTTAGCAGAAGAAAAGACGAAAGCACTGATTTTGTTCTTTGCAGGCTATGAACTGAATGTACAGTCTGTATTGGAAGTGCTGCATGAAGATCACCCTGATATCATCCTGGCAGGCGGGATGGCCGGTTGTTTAAAAACGGCAGATGATTCATTGGTTTTTAACCAAGATCGTATTATATCAGATGGCGTTACGGCTGTCGCTTTACAAGGCGAGTATTTAAATGCTCATTCTTATGTAAATTATCAGCTTAAGGAAATTGGCAGGCCATTTACTGTAACAAAGGCGGATGGAACATCGATTTACGAAATTGACGGGAAGGATCCTCTGCTGCTGATAAAGAACTATCTTGGTGAACATAACGCTTCCCATTTAAGTAAAGCAAGCATGGAATTTCCATTTTTGCACGAGTATAAGGGAGAAAAATTGCCTGTCTTTATTACTTCGATTCAGAAGGATGGCAGCATTAAAGTTAGCCGGCCAGTTAAGGAAGGCGATCTGCTAAGTTTTGCTTATACCAATATCCAAAATATGATACATCATACCTCAGACTGGATGGAGAAACTGAGCCAGCAAAATCCTCAATCCATTTTTGTGTACAATTGTATTGCAAAAAAGAATTACTCTCAAGATTTTGCTGAGATAGAGCTCGCCATGCTGCAGAGCATTGCTCCGTCAAACGGCGTTTTTCTGCATGGTGAAATTGGGTATACAAATGGCCGGCAGCCCAAAATGCTTGGTCATTCCTTTTCCTGCTTAGCCCTTTCAGAAGGAAGTATTAAGATGGCAGAGAAAAAATCGTTTGATTACGAGATTCCTCATTACATTAAAACGATTGATTCTTTAACACATTTAATGCGCGCATCACTTAAGGATATTGAGGAGTTAAATAACAGTCTATCACTTTCAGAACAGCACTATCGCTCGTTGTTTGATCACAACGCGGATATCGTTTATTCAACAGATTTAAACGGCGTTTTTACGAGTGTGAACACAGCATTTGAAAAAACCTTTGAATACAGTAAAGATGAAGTAATAGGAACATCTGCTTTAAACTATATAGACTCTGCAGATATTCCTAGAATTCGAATTCACTATGCCCGAGCGTTAAAAGGTCAGCATCAGCATTATAATATCGAATTAACGACTAAAACTGGTGAAAACAATTTATATCAAATTAAGAATATACCAGTTATAGTGAATGGTCAGACCGTTGGTGTTTATGGAATCGGAAAAAACATCACAGAGTTGAAGAAGATTGAAGAAAAAGTGACCGAGTTATCGTACTTTGATACACTCACCGGTCTTCCAAACAGAGTGAAGTTTATTGAGCAGCTGGAGGAATTTACGCGAAAAGCGGAAAATCAAAATCGAATGCTTGCAGTACTATCTGTTGATATTGACCGCTTCAAATTTATTAATGACGGTTTTGGACATGATGCGGGTGATTTGATCTTAAAAGAACTTTCAGAAAGAATTGAAAAAGTGCTAACTGCCGGCACTTATTTAAGCAGCTTTGGCGGTGATAAGTTTACGCTTGTTTTCTCGCGGACAAAGGATATGGAAGATGTCATGAAAAAAGCGAAATACATCCTTCAAGAAATTGCTAAGCCAGCTTATTATAAAGGAAAAGAATTTTTCCTGACGGCAAGCATTGGTGTCAGTTTATATCCGGATGACGGGGAAGATCAAAATTCTTTAATAAAGAATGCCGACATTGCGATGAATCGTTCAAAAAAGCAAGGAGGCAATCGCATCACATTTTTTTCAATGGAAATGGATAGTCAGGCAATGGCAAGACTTGAACTGGAAAGTTATTTGCGGAAAGCATTACAGAAAAATGAATTCCACTTATGCTATCAGCCTTTAATCAATCTTGAAACCGGGAATGTATATGGAAGTGAAGCACTGATCAGATGGAATCACCCCATTTTAGGTGTAGTGTCACCAGCAGACTTTATTCCGCTTGCTGAAGAAACAGGCCTAATTGAAGAAATTGGAGCTTGGGTTTTACGAACGGCTTGTGTTCAAAATAAACAGTGGCAGAGGCTGGGCTTAGGCATGCTCTCTATTTCTGTGAATGTATCTGCAAATCAATTTCAGCAGCCAAATTTTGTTGAACAAGTCAAACAGGCATTATTGGATTCTGAGCTCGAAGCCAAATACTTAACGTTGGAATTGACAGAAAGCACCATGCTGAATGATGTAGACTATAGTATACAAGTCATGAAGTCATTGCAGGAACTTGGAGTAAAGGTGTCAATTGATGATTTTGGGACAGGCTATTCTTCTTTATCCTATCTAAGAAACCTGCCAATTAATACGCTGAAAATTGACCGCTCGTTTATAAATAATTTAAAGCTGGATACATCGGATGTTGCCATAGTCAAGGCGATTATTACAATGGGACAAGGCTTGGATGTTCAAGTAGTGGCAGAAGGTGTAGAAACGGAAGAGCAAATAGAACTGCTAAAGGAAATGAAATGTCACTTTGCACAAGGATTTTTTTATCACAAACCTTTAAAGTCGGCAGATTTCGAAAAAGATATTAAAGGAGTTTCCATCTAAAATTACTAAGTTCCCAAAAGAGTAAATTAATAAGAAGGATGCAGCTGGACGCTGCATCCTTTTTATGATGATATCTTCTCAATCACCATTCTTTTCCCCGTATTTAATGTAAATTCAAAACGGTCACTTATACCTTCGTAATAGCTAAAATGATGCTGGACACTGCATATATGCTCCTGATTGTCGAATATAATGAAATTAACACCGGATTTTCTGTCTTCATCATGTACAAAAGTTAATTGATTGTAACAGTAGATGCAATCATAAATTGAAAACTGCATGGAATTTAGGGTGGTTACAAATTGGTAAAAAGCATCATCATTTAATTCATCCAGCAGTTTTTCTAATGCAAATACGAGCGATTTTCGAATGCGGACGGTGTCTTGATCCCTTAAAAACACTAGCTCATCAGAACAGGCAATCTTTCCTTCACCAGCCAATTTTCCTTTTTTCCACCTTTTATGGCGTGCTAACTCTATTTCCATATGGAGATAATCGTCTAACATAGCTGCCTCATCTGTTTCCCGGTCAAAGAAGATCCATTGATCATTTATATATTCTACATTGCCTTCTGTGAAAGCACGGGTTTGATATTCAATCAATTTTATACGCTGCTGTTTTTTCATAAACTACCTCCACTTTCATGCTGATTTCATCATCACGATTTAAAAAAGCGATGATTAAAGAATAATTACGTCAACTTTCTTTCTTGACATCTAATGTCCTTTTTATACCCTTTCAGCTCATGTGATTTCAGCAAAAAAGAATATTTTCGCTGAAGGATTATTGCTTCTCTTAGGCAGATGGTACGCCTTTGCTATAAGGGTTTCACCCTCTTTACCACAAACAACTCCTTTTCATATCCAATAATGTCAGTATCATTTTTTTAAAGGCCCTTAAATAAGCTTAATGTGGAAGATCAACATGGTTTGTAAATTTTGCCCATGATTCAGCATAGGACAATTAACCAATGACCATTTCCTGCATACAATAAATCCATGTGAAAGTGCCCAATTATTCACTTTGAAATTGGGTGAATAGGACAAAGGAATTCGTAAATTTTATTGCCCTGCGAAAACGGCCACCCGAGATTGATACGGACAGAAAGGATGATTATTGCATGTGCGGTATAACAGGCTGGATTGATTTTAACAACAATATAAGTAATCAAACTGAAATCCTTGGAAAAATGACAGAGACACTCTCAAAAAGAGGGCCGGATGATACAAATGTATGGGCAGCTGAGCATGCTGGTTTTGGCCATAAGCGTCTTGTGGTTGTAGATCCAGAAGGCGGCATACAGCCAATGACAATTGAAAAAAGAAATAGCAGCTATACCATCTGCTATAATGGCGAATTATACAATACGGAAGACATCCGAAAAGAACTCCTTATAAAAGGATATTCTTTTAAAGGTCATTCTGATACAGAGGTTTTGCTGACTTCTTATATTGAATGGGGAGAAAATTGCGTTGATCACTTAAATGGGATCTTTGCATTTGCCATCTGGGATGCTAATAAAAATCAGCTCTTTATCGGGAGAGACCGTCTTGGAGTTAAGCCTTTGTTCTATAAAGAAACTTCAGCGGGACTTTTATTTGGTTCAGAGCTAAAGGCGATACTGGCTCATCCAGAAGTGAAAACAGAAATTGATCGGGAAGGACTCTCAGAAGTATTTGGTCTTGGGCCATCAAGATCTCCAGGCTCTGGTGTGTTTAAAGGAATAAAGGAACTTCGGCCAGCACATGCCATGACGGTTACAAAGAAAGGCATAAACATAAAGCGCTATTGGAATGTCAAAAGCGCACAGCATACCGATTCGCTTGAAGATACCGCAGGAAGAGTACGAGAGCTGTTTACAGATGCAGTTAAAAGACAGCTTGTATCAGATGTACCTTTATGTACTTTTTTATCGGGAGGATTAGATTCAAGTGCCATCACGGCCATTGCTGCAAAGACATATGAGGCAGAAGGAAAAAAACTTCATACTTACTCAATTGATTATGAGGGCAATGATGTATTTTTCAAAGCAAATGACTTTCAGCCAAATTCAGATGCCGCATTTATTCAAAAAATGACGGAAACATTTAATACAGTGCATCATAGCTCGATCATTACACAAGAGGAGCTTGCAGAACATTTAATCGAAGCTGTACATGTAAGAGATTTGCCTGGGATGGCGGATATTGACTCATCACTTCTTTGGTTTTGCCGTGAAATTAAGAAGGATTATACGGTCAGCTTATCTGGTGAATGCGCAGACGAAATTTTCGGCGGCTACCCTTGGTTCCATCGACCAGACGATTTAAGCCGCGAGGGATTTCCATGGATGAGGTCGATTAATGAGCGTCAAGGGTTATTAAAAGCAGACTTGCAATCAAAATTAAATTTAAAGGATTATACAATTGATAAATACAATCAAGCAATTGCCGAGACTCCTAGACTTGAAGGGGAAAGCGGAATTGATGCAAAGCGCAGAGAGCTTTTCTATATCAATATGATTTACTTTATGACGACGCTGCTTGACCGCAAGGACCGTATGAGTATGGGAGCAAGTCTTGAGGTGCGTGTACCGTTTGCAGATCACCGTCTAGTTGAATATGTCTGGAATATTCCATGGGATATGAAAATGCATGGCAACAGGGAAAAGGGACTGTTGAGAAAAGCACTAGAGGGCATTCTTCCAGATGAGGTTCTATATAGGAAGAAGAGTCCTTACCCGAAGACACATAATCCTACTTATACGAACGCGGTGCAAAAGATGCTAAGCGAGATTTTAGAAGATCGTTCTTCGGTTCTATATGAGCTTTTTGACGAGAAAAAGCTGAAAAGCATCATTGAAACAAAAGGGGAAGCTTTTAAAGAGCCTTGGTTTGGTCAGCTGATGACAGGACCGCAGCTGCTTGCTCATCTTGCACAAATACACTTCTGGGTAAAAGATTACAATATTAATATAGTTGATTAAGGGTAAACAAAGAGCCAGCATAGGAATGCTGGCTCTCAGACTGTAGACAAACTCGATGAAAATCGAGTTTGCCTACAGTCTTTTTTGTTTTAGAATAAAAGGAGAATAAGGTTAGAGGTGATGAAGATGCTTTCCAAACATAATTCAATTCAACGTGATCAGCTTGAAATGGTTGCGTTAGATCAACTGGTACCTGAAAACCATTTAGTACGAAAAATGGAGGCTGCAATTGACTTCTCCTTCATTTATGATTTAGTAAAAGATACATATTCAGAAGTAGGTCGTCCAAGCATTGACCCGGTAATTTTAATAAAGCTTACTTTTATTCAATATACCTTCGGTATTCGGTCCATGCGCCAAACCATTGAGGAACTAAAAACAAACATGGCTTATCGCTGGTTTTTAGGATATGGATTTTATGATAAAGTTCCTCACTTCTCTACCTTCGGTAAAAACTATGAGCGTCGTTTTAAAGATACTGATCTATTTGAACAGATCTTCTATCGAATCTTAAAAACGGCCACGGAAAAGAAATTAATTAGCGCTGAACATGTTTTTATTGACTCGACACACGTAAAAGCAAGCGCGAATAAACATAAATTTGCGAAGAAAGTTGTGCGGAAGGAAACACGCGCATATCAAGAACAGCTTCAGACAGAAATCAACGATGACCGTGAAGATCATGGGAAGAAGCCATTTCCACCTGATAAATTTGAAAAAGAGGAAACAAAAGAGATCAAAGAAAGTACCACAGACCCAGAAAGTGGCTACTACGTCAAAGACGAACGCACTAAACAGTTTGCTTATTCGTTTCATGCCGCCTCTGATCGCAACGGATTTATCTTAGGAAATATAGTTACACCAGGAAACATTCATGATAGTGGAATCCTTGAGCCTTTAGTTGAACGAGTGATTGATAGAGTTGGAAAACCTGAAGCCGTTGCCGCAGACGCAGCTTATAAAACACCTGCCATCACGAAGTACTTAATTGAACATGAAATAACACCTGCACTCCCTTATACACGACCACGTACAAAGGATGGATTCTTCCGAAAGCACGAATATGTTTATGATGAACATTTTGATTGTTATATTTGCCCAGCGGGCAAAATTTTGAACTATTCAACTACCACCAAGGAAGGCTACCGTGAATACAAATCATTGAAACAGACTTGTGCCACTTGTTCATTATTGCACCAATGTACACAGAGTAAGAATCACCAAAAAGTGGTGACCCGGCATATTTGGCAGGAATATGTGGAGGAAGTGGAACATCTTCGCCATCACAAAGATGTAAAACCAATATACGCAAAGCGAAAGGAAACGATTGAACGTGTTTTCGCTGATGCAAAAGAAAAGCATGGAATGCGTTGGACAACGTTAAGGGGACTTAAAAAATTGTCGATGCAAGCGATGCTTACTTTCGCGTCCATGAATTTAAAGAAAATAGCCAACTGGACGTGGCAGGACCCAAAAACAGTATAAATCTGAGGATAGGATAGCTGCATTCTGTCCTCTAAAGGAATAAAAATAGAAAAAAACTTCAAAAGGGGTTCGGAATGAGACCATTCCGAACCCCGTTTGTCTACAATCTGAGAGCCAGCATAGGAATGCTGGCTCTTTGTTTATTCTTATAATAAAAAATCAATTTACACACCCTGCTTTGCTGTCACAAAGCCTTTGCTTCTCCAGACACCTGATCTCCAGCGGAAAAGCATGAGAATGCCTCGCAGCCATTCATCAGCAATAAATGCAATCCAAATGCCAGTCAGCCCAAGTCCAAAATGGATTCCGAGCAGATAGGATAGGGTTACGCTTACGCCCCACATGGATAAGATTCCGATATACACAGGGAATTTCACATCTCCAGCCGCACGCAAAGAGTTTATAACGACGAGATTAAATGAGCGTCCAGGCTCTAATATAATCGTCAGCAGGATCAGAAATGCACCAGTTTCAATGATTTCTGGGTTAGATGTGAAAATACCAAGCAGATTCTCGGAAAAGATGGAAAATAAAATGGCTGTACCTAAAGAAATGGCGATCGCTAAACGTAAGCTTTGCATACATCTTTTATAAGCTTCTTCAAATTTGCCTGCACCAATCATATGGCCAATTAAAATTTGTGTACCTTGGCTGATTGCGACACTGAAGAGAAAAATGAACATCATGATGTTTTGTGTGTATACTCGGGCCGTTAATGCTTCCGTCCCTAGAGCAGCAATAAAAATCGTAATCACCATTTGGGAAGCATTATAGGACAGCTGTTCACCTGCAGAGGGAATTCCGATTTTTAACAAATTGCGTATATGCTCCTTAGGCAGCTGAAATAGCTTTTTGAAAGGAAGTGCACCGTTTGTTCTTTTAACGAGAACCATAATAGAAACGATTAGACCAATAAATCTGCTGACAGCAGTCGATATGGCAACTCCTTCAACCCCTAATACGGGAAATCCGAAAGGACCAAAAATAAAGAGGTAGTTTCCAACCACATTAAGGATGTTCATCCCGATCGTAATGTACATAATATCTCTTGTAAAACCATAGCTTCTGACTGTTGCACCAATCGTCATAATGACTGCTTGAACAAAGGAAAAACCGCCAACAATAACTAAATAAATATAGGCTTCATCCAGCAGCTCGCTTGGCAGATCCATTAAAAGCAATAAAGGTTTTCCAGTGAAAAACAGCAAAATACTTAATAGGATTCCAAACACAAGATTGGCAGCAAGTGAAACAACGGAAATCTCTCCTGCAGTCTGAAGTCTGTTTGCACCAATGTTTTGAGCAATTAGTATGGCGGTGCCTGTCGCTATAAAACCAAACATGACAATGACCAATGAAAGGATTTGATTAGCCACTCCAACGGCAGCAACAGAATCATCAGAATACTGGGAGAGCATTAATGTATCTGCATTCCCCATAAGCATATGCAAGAGGACTTCAATAAAAATCGGCCATGTTAAAGCAAATAAGGTGAGCTTTTTCTGATTTTGACTCATTCAATTTTCTCCTGACTGTTGACTTAAACTAAATTCCAATTTTAAAGGATGGGATTTGCATGGTCAATAGACAAAATTGAAAAATCAAGTCCTTTCAGTTTCACTTGGAGAGTATCTGCTTCTCCAGCAAAGTCTTCATTACTGTATAAATTGCGGACAAGCTGCCCTTTTAATGAGTAAGGCAATGTGTAAAATACTTCATCATCCGATGCATTCACCAGCACGATCACAGATTTAGAAGTCGTGAATTTCCGAAACGCAACAAGACCAGGGAAGTCTGTTTTTAAAAACTCAAGCTCACCTTCATTTGCAAGAAGCTTTTCCGACTTGCGAAGAGAAATAAGTTTCTGTACATGGGAAAAAATATCTCGATCCTGTTTTTCCACATCCCAAATCATACATTTACGGCAGCCAGGGTCCATTTCACCATTTAAACCAATTTCATCCCCGTAATAAAGGCAAGGGGAGCCGATAAACGTAAATAACAATGTGAAAACTAATTTCACGTGATCCTTACTGTCACCGCATTCCGTTAAAATTCTTGGAGTATCATGACTGCCGACTAAGTTAAAGGCAGCTGTATTTACGGTTGATGGATAACTATGAAGCACAGCGGTCATATTATCAGCAAATTGCTGGGCGGTAATGGTTTTTGCAGCCAAAAGGTTAAGGACATTGGTAGTGAAAGGATAATTCATAACAGCGTCGAATTGATCACCGCGCAGCCATGGCATTGAATTGTGCCATACTTCTCCTAAAATATATAAATCCGGTTTAACGGTTTTGACAGCCTGCCGAAATTCACGCCAGAATTGATGATCGATTTCATTGGCAACATCTAATCTCCAGCCATCAATATTGAATTCTTCAATCCAGTATTTCGCTACCTTTAATAAGTAGTTTTTTACATCTGCATTTTTAGTGTTCAATTTTGGCATCGCACCAACAAAGGCAAAGGTTTCATAGTTTGGGCGTTCAGCCTTTGTGTCCAGTGGAAAGCTGTGCGGGTGAAACCAGTCTTTATATTGTGATTGGCCCCCGTTTTTTAATACATCCTGAAAAGGAGGGAAGTAGTATCCACTATGATTAAATACAGCATCAAGCATGACACGTATGCCTCGTTTATGGCATTCAGCTACCAGCTTCTTTAATGTCTCCTTTGTGCCAAACTGTGGATCTAAATCAAGATAATCAATGGTATCATATTTATGATTCGAATATGCCTTGAAGACAGGCGTAAAGTAGATGCCATTAATGCCAAGCTCTACTAAATAATCAAGGTGCTCAATAACACCTTCAAAGTCTCCGCCAAAGAAATTAGCAGGAGTAGGCTCTTCACTTCCCCAAGGCAATGTGCCTTCAGGATCTATTGTCGTATCCCCATTTGCGAATCTCTCAGGAAAAATTTGATACCATACGGTGTCTTTCACCCATGCCGGAGCTTGAAAGACTTCAGATTCATGGAGATAAGGAAAGTTGAAATAATAGCCTGAATCAGCAGGGGGTGTATCATAAAATCCTTTTTCAGTTAGTATCACTGTTTCTTTTTCATTTGTAAGTGCAAAGCCATATCTGCTGCGGCGGTAAGGAGGCGTAATGGCTGCAAGCCAGTAATCATAGTGAAGATCGCTGCCCGCTTTTTTCATTTCTGTTTGTTCGTAAACCCATTTGCCATCTTCCCATATGTATTGATCTCCATGGAGCAGACTGACGGCCAGAATATCATCCTTTTTTGTGTGTATTTTTATATGTAAGGTCTTATTGTCTGCAGCATACACAAATTGATCTGCAGGGAAATGGATAATCGAGGATTTTTCCATATCTATATCACTCCTTTTAGTGCAATCGGTTGCATTATAACATATTTTCAGAAAGATTCATTATCTATTTTTTTTAGCTCTGCATTAGACGAAAATCCATAAAGAATTTTAGCTGCTTTAAAATATATAGAATGGCATGTAACCATTGAATATATGCAATAATGGAGCACTAATATGCAAAAAAAATTATAGGGAATATCTGATTAGCTCAGCATATTTCAATAAGAGCATAAAAAAAATATTGTCAAAACAAAAAAAGCCTGTATAATAAAGATTGAAATTGTGCAATCGTTTTCACTAAGAATTAAACAGATATTAGAGTGAAAAGTAAATGGATAAAAAGGTAAGCAATTATTTTTTACAAATGCAATAATAACGCTTACATTTTTGTGCAAACGGTTGTACAATGACAATAGAAACATAACTATTAGGAGGGGGCAATACCATGAAAAAATCATTATCTATTTTTATGATGCTGGTTTTACTATTAGGATTGCTTGCAGCATGTGGTCCAGATCGAGAAGCAAGAGAACAAAGTACAGAAGACGAAAATAATAATACAGAAAATCAAGGTGAAGAGCCAAAACCAGAAAAGCTTGTTGTCTGGGAAGATGTAGATAAAGGCATTGCCTTAGAACCTGCAATTGAGTCATTTGAAGAAGAATATGGCATTGAAGTAGAATACGTTGAATTAAATATGGCCGACAAAATTCGTGATCAATTAAGATTAGATGGTCCGGCTGGAAATGCTCCAGACGTTGTTACTCTACCTCATGATCAAATTGGTCAGGTAGTAACAGAAGGTCTTCTGCAGGAAATCCAAGTAGAAGATGCGGTTTTAGATACATTCAGCGAGTCATCCATTTCTGCTCAAATGTTTGACGGCAAATTATATGGACTTCCAAAGTCAACTGAAACACCAGTATTTATCTATAATAAAGCATTAATGGATCAAGCGCCTGAGACAATGGATGAGTTATACGAGCAGGCAAAAGAGCTTACGAGCGGTGATCAATATGGCTTTATCGCAGTATTAGATGATTTCTATATGGCTCATGGCTATCTTGCCGGAATGGGCGGATATGTATTTAAAGACAATGATGGCGCATTAGACCGTAATGACATTGGTTTAAATAATGAAGGTGCAATCGCTGGTGCTGAGTTCATTCAAAAATGGTATGCTGACGGATTATTCCCAAGCGGAATTATCGGTGAGACAGGCGGAGCGGCTAGAGACGGATTATTCAACGAAGGAAATGCTGCTTCTGTCATGAATGGTCCTTGGGCACTTCAAGGTATGAAGGATGCTGGAATTGATGTGGGGGTTGCTCCGATGCCGAAGCTTCCAAATGGAGAGCCTGTAAAAACATTTATGGGTGTTAAAGGCTGGCATGTAACACAATTTACGAAAAATCCTTACTGGGCTACAAAATTTGTTGAGCATATTACAAACGAAGAGAATGCAAAAACTCGCTTTGAATTAACACAAGAAATTCCACCGGTGAAATCACTAATCGATGATCCGATTATTGCGGAAAATGAGGCTGCAAAAGCTGTTGCAGAACAATCTCAATATGCAATTCCAATGCCAAACATTCCTGAAATGGGAGAAGTTTGGTCACCAATGGCATCTGCACTGCAGACAATTGCTACTGGTAAATCTGATCCAAAAGCGGCTTTAGATGAAGCTGTTGAAACAATTAAAACGAATATTGAAACAAACCATCCAGGCAACTAATTAATAAAAGAATCTAGAACACATAAAATAGCGGCAATGCTCTCAAATAGAGTATTGCCCTATGCTTAGATTAAACTGATACAATTATGATGCGGCAAGACCCTTGCCGCTTTTAAATTATAATAAACTTTCTCTTTCATAGAGGAGGAGGGATGTACCAATGACCGAACATACTATTAAAACTAACCATGGCAGAAATGCTGCACTGCTGTCGATTTTACCAGGCATAGGGCAGTTTTATAATAAACAATACTTAAAGGGAATCATCTTTCTCATTTTAACGGCTTCCTTCTTTATTGCCTTTACAGATACATTATCGTGGGGGTTTTGGGGCCTGTTAACACTAGGTGAAATTCCGAATCTAGATCATTCCATATTCTTATTGATTGATGGAATTATAGCTCTCATTGTAACAGCTTTAGGTCTCGTTATTTACGCATTTAATATTTATGATGCCTTAAGCAATGGAAGAAAACGGGATGAAGGCAGAAAGTTAAATAGCGTAAAAGAACAGTATCATAATTTACTTGATAGCGGTTTTCCATATTTAATGATTTCTCCGGGATTTTTTCTTTTAGTCTTTGTTGTTATTTTCCCAATTCTTTTCGTTATCTTACTTTCCTTTACAAATTACGATTTATATCATTCACCGCCGGCTAAGCTTGTAGATTGGATCGGTGTTCAAAACTTTATCGATATTTTTAAGCTGGATCTTTGGAGAGAAACATTCATTGGTGTATTTGGCTGGACGATTGTATGGACTTTTGGAGCAACTACTTTGCAGGTTGCACTTGGTATCTTCCTGGCAATCTTAGTCAATCAAAAGGATTTAAAAGGAAAAGCCATTATTAGAACGGTATTAATTTTACCTTGGGCAGTACCATCCTTTATTTCGATCCTAATATTCTCAGGAATGTTTAACGAATCATTTGGTGTCATTAACCGTACCCTGCTTGATGCAATCGGCATTGGAGCAATCCCATGGATGACAGAGGAAGGATGGACAAGGCTTGCCCTTATTTTTATTCAGTCCTGGCTTGGATTCCCATTCATTTTTGCCATGACAACTGGTGTTCTTCAGTCTATACCAGATGAACTCTACGAGGCAGCAACTGTAGATGGAGCATCCATGCTGCAGAAGTTCAGAAAGATTACCTTGCCGCTTGTGTTATTTGCGACAGCGCCAATCATTATTACACAGTACACGTTTAACTTTAACAACTTTAATGTTATCTTCCTCTTTAATGGCGGAGGACCTGCACTTCCAGGGCAAAATGCCGGGGGATCGGATATTTTAATTTCATGGATCTATAAATTGACCATGACATCTGCTCAATATGGGAAAGCAGCAGCTATTACGATGATTCTATCTTTAATTGTTATAAGTATCGCCTTATGGCAATTCAAACGAACAAAATCATTTAAAGAAGAGGATATGATGTAGCTATGAGTATGAAAAAAAATAAAATCGTTCGCTTAACTGTATCCTATTTAATTATTGCGTTTGTGGTATTAATTGTTATTTACCCGCTTCTTTGGGTAATTGGTTCATCTTTTAATCCGGGGCAGAGTTTATCAGGAAGCAAAATGTTTCCTGAAAATCCAACTCTAGATCACTATCGATATTTGTTTGATATGGAAGAATCGAATTATGTGAAATGGTATCTTAACTCTCTGAAAATTAGTGTAATGACAATGATCTTAACCGTCATTACTGTTTCATTGACAGCTTATTCTTTCTCAAGATACCGTTTTGTCGGCAGAAAAAATGGTTTGCTTACGTTTTTAATCTTACAGATGATTCCTAACTTTGCAGCTCTTATTGCTATTTTCGTTCTTGCAACAAGAACAGGTTTAATTGATACACATCTTGGATTAATTCTTGTATATGTTGGCGGTCAAATACCAATGAACACTTGGCTGATGAAAGGATATTTGGATACGATTCCGAAAGAGCTTGATGAATCAGCACGCATGGATGGAGCAAGTCACTTTAGAGTCTTTTTCCAAATCATTATGCCGCTTGCAAAACCCATTGTGGCAGTTGTGGCGTTATTTTCATTCATTGCACCATTTGGTGATTTCATTCTTGCGAGAATTATTCTTAGAACAGATGAAAAGTTCACGATGGCAGTTGGGTTATATGAGATGGTAGCAAAACAGTTTGGTAATGAATTTACAAAATTTGCAGCTGGTTCTGTGCTGATCGCGATCCCAATCGCAATTCTTTTCTTGTTTTTCCAAAAATATTTTGTATCTGGTTTGACGGCTGGGGGAACAAAAGGCTAATCTTAAAGGGCTGAACAATTTACAAGCAATACTTTGCTTGAAACTGAAGGAGGAGCGGCGATGAAATTCAGAGTATGGACTCTCATCTTAATCCCGTTTCTTCTTTTTTGCGCCCTACCGGTAGGAGCAGTTGAAAAAGAAGAGCGTAGCTGGCAAGATGAAACAATTTATTTTTTAATGATTGATCGCTTTAGCAATGGAGATAACTCCAATGACTTTAAAGTGAATGTAAAGGATCCTAAAGCTTACCACGGCGGTGATTTTCAAGGTGTGATGGATGAGCTTGATTATATTCAAGAAATGGGGTTTACAGCTATTTGGCTGGCTCCTGTTTTTGATAATCAGGATATGGGCTATCACGGATATTGGATAAATGATTTTTATAATACCGAAGAGCATTTTGGAACGATTGATGAGTTTAAAGAACTTGTAAAAGAAGCACACAAGCGTGATATAAAAGTGATTCTTGATTTTGTTGTCAATCACACCGGAACAGAGCATGAATTTGCTCAAGACCCCGAGAAAGCAGACTGGTTCCATGATGAGAAGGAAATTACGAACTGGTCAGATCAAGAAGAGCTTGAAAATGGCTGGATTTACGGACTTCCTGACTTAAATCAAGAAAATCCTGAAGTGAGAGATTACTTAATTGATGCAGCAAAATGGTGGATTACTGAAACAGATATCGATGGCTATCGCCTAGATACGGTTAAGCATGTTCCGAAAGCGTTTTGGACTGAATTTTCCAAAGAAGTGAAAAGTGTAAAAGACGATTTTTATTTACTTGGAGAAGTTTGGGCTGAAGATCCTGAATATATAGCAGATTATGCTGAAACGGGTATTGATGGATTTGTAGATTATCCCTTAAATGACCATTTAAGAACTGCATTTGCAGAACCAGATCAGTCCCTGCACTGGCTATTTCAGACTTGGGAAAATAATAAACAAATATATGAACAGCCATATCTATTAGGAACGTTTATGGACAACCATGATACTGCCCGGTTTACGAGAGATGCAATTCTTAAAAATCAGCATCCTGGACCGAGATGGAGGATGGCTCTTTCCTATCTGTACACTGTGCCTGGAATACCGATTGTTTATTATGGAAGTGAAATTGCCTTAGATGGCGGAGAAGATCCAGATAACCGCAAGCAAATGGATTTCCGCACGGACAAAGAGTTAATCGAGTATATAACAAAGCTAGGCGAGGTACGCAATGAACTGCCATCTTTAACTAGAGGTTCAATGGAATTATTAAACGAAGACCAGGGGATGGCTCTGTATAAAAGAGTTTATGAAGATGAAACAAGTATAGTAGCATTAAATAATACATCTAAAACTCAAACTGTCGTATTAACAGAAGAGGATTTACCTGCTGACATGGAATTAAGGGGTCTTTTAAATGGCGACCTTGTCCGAAGTGATAATGATGGAAATTATACGATTGTAACAGATCGTGAAGAAGCTGAGGTTTATGTATTAGCAGAAAAAACGGGCATTAATTTTACACATATAGCCATTATGGTTGGAATTATTGTGGCGTTTATTGCTTTTTTAATTATTGTCAAAAAAAGATCAAAACAAAACGAACCCGAAACAAATTAAAATACGGTTTTAATATATGAGAGTATGAGATCAATGCTGTTGATCATAAGGCAAAACGTAGTAGGAGGTGATGGTCATGGCAGTTACGATTAAGGATGTTGCAAAACTCGCAAATGTAGCACCGTCGACCGTTTCCAGAGTAATTGCAAATAACCCTCGCATTAGTGAAAAAACAAAGAAAAAAGTAAAAGAAGCGATGAGACAGTTAGGGTATCATCCTAACTTTATTGCCAGAAGTCTCGCAAGCCAGTCAACACAGGCAATTGGTCTTGTGATGCCAAGCTCAGCAGATATTGTTTTTCAAAATCCCTTCTTCTCTACAGTCCTAAGAGGTCTTAGTGAAGGTGCCCATGTAAAGCATTATGCCCTTCATATGACAACAGGCAAGACAGATGAGGAAATTTTTGACGGAGTTATGCAAATGGTGCAAGGTGGCCGGGTAGATGGAGTGATCCTGTTATATTCCAAGGTCGAGGATAAAATTCAGTCCTACTTGCGTGAACGGAATTTCCCTTTTGTTGTAATTGGAAAACCATTTAAAAATGTAGAAGAAATAACTCATGTGGATAATGATAATTTCCGTGCTGCAAAGGACGTAACAGAATACTTAATCAAGCTTGGCCATCAGCAAATTGCTTTTGTCGGCGGAAGCTTAAATATGGTTGTAACAGTTGAACGTCTTCTTGGTTACGAAAAGGCAATCAGAGAAGCTGGAATAACTCTAGTTAATGAATATATTGTCCATGAGCAATTTTTGCGGGAGGGCGGTCAGGAAGCGATACGAGGTTTGCTTTCTCTAGAGCGCCCGCCGACTGCCTTAGTGGTCTCGGATGACTTAATGGCATTAGGTGTGTTAAATACACTTAACGAAATTGGACTGGCAGTACCTGAGGATATGTCTATTATTAGCTTTAACAATGTTATTATCGCAGAGATGTCACGGCCGCCGCTCACATCGGTTGATATTAATATTTTCGATTTAGGCTTTGAGGCATCAAGGAGTCTTATTCAATTAATTGAGAACCCAAAAGAGCCTGTAAAACGCATTATCATTCCGCATCAAATTGTTGAGAGATCAACTTGTGCTGCACCGAACTTGGGATAAAGCAAAAAAACACAGAGAATCTCTGTGTTTTTTTGTTTTCCTCTTTTATCCGTTAAGCACTTTTCCGCCATTTACATGAATCATTTGTCCGCTGACATAAGTGGAGTCATCAGATGCTAAGTAAACATAGCTTGGTGCGAGCTCAAATGGCTGTCCCGGACGACCAAGCGGCGTATCTTGTCCAAAGGTCGAAACATTTTTCTCATCAAATGTAGATGGTATTAATGGTGTCCAAATTGGACCTGGTGCTACTCCGTTTACGCGGATGCCTTGTCCTGCCAGTGAAGCGGATAACGAACGCGTGAACGATACAATGGCTCCTTTTGTGGATGAATAATCGATAAGAAGTTCATTGCCGGCATATGCCGTAACCGATGCTGTGTTAATGATGGAGCTCCCTTTTTGTAAGTGAGGAAGTACAGCCTTCGTTAAATAGAAAAATGAAAAAATGTTGGTTCTAAATGTTTTTTCAAGCTGTTCGGACGTAATATCCAAAAGACTCTTTTGCGGATGCTGTTCTGCAGCATTGTTGACAAGAATATCAATTTTCGAGAACTGATCCAATGTCTTTTTCACTACTTCCTTACAAAATTCTTCTTTTCCAATATCCCCGGAAATCAAGAGACATTGCTGCCCTTCCGCTTCAATCGCAGTTTTTGCGTCTTCTGCATCTTTATGCTCGTCCAAATAAACGATTGCTACATCTGCACCTTCTTTAGCAAAATAAATAGCAGCCGATTTCCCGATTCCGCTGTCTCCTCCAGTAATAAGAGCGACTTTTCCTTTCAGTTTTCCAGAGCCTCGATAGTCCGGATCGACATAAATAGGTTCAGGCTTCATTTTATCTTCTACACCAGGCTGCTCGTTTTGATGCTGTGCCGGTACACTTGTTGGAATATTAAGCTTATCGTTTGTCATGTTAAATACCTCCAAATAATAACTGTGATATATAATACATTCCAACTTAGTATCAGAAAAAAACATGGGAATTATTAGCAAATAATAAATCGTTCTAAAAAAAGGCGAAAAGACAAAAAATTGAGTTTATAATGAAAACAAGAAAAACCTTAGATCTATAAAGGCGGGGAAAAGATTTGATTACAATTAGAAAAGCTGTGTTAGAAGATGCTAAAGGCATTATTGAACATTGTAAACTAGTGTTTGAAGAAACTGACTTTTTGTTAACAGAGCCAGAGGAATATGAAATGACCATTGAAAAGGAACAGAAATGGATATTGAATAACTCATATCCGAAGCACCTGCTGCTTGTAGCTGAAAATGAAGCAGGAGAAATTATCGGGATGCTGAACTTTTCGCCAAAAGAAAGAATGAAGGTTCGTCATATAGGCTATTTTGGCATCTCCATTCAAGCAAAATACTGCAATGGCGGACTTGGTTCTGCACTCATTGAGGAATTACTTCATTGGGCAAAAAAAGAGCCTGGAATTGAGAAGGTATGCTTAGAGGTCTTTTCCCATAATGATAGAGCTTATTATTTATATAAGAAGCTTGGTTTTAAGGAAGAAGGAAGAAAAATTAAACACATTAAAACGAGTGATGGTCATTATCATGACGAAATTATGATGTATCAATTTGTGAAGTGAGAACCGATGGCAGGCAGCAGGGGGGCATACATACTCTACTGCCCCCCCCAAAAAAAAGCAGCCAATGGCTGCTTCATAAGTGAACCTTTATCTGTAATTAACAAATTGTACGTCTACTGTTAGATCTGCGTCTTTAACGGCTGAAATGATTTGCTGCAGGTCATCACGGTTTTTGCCTGTGACACGAACCTGGTCATCCTGAACCTGGCTTTTTACTTTTAGACCGCTGTTTTTTATCAGTGTGTTAATCTTTTTGGCATTATCTTTGTCAATGCCCTGAATCAGCTTTGCCCGCTGTCTGACCGTACCGCCTGAAGCTCCCTCAATTTTGCTGTAGTCGAGGTTGCGGATAGGAATGCCTCTTTTAATCATCTTACTGATTACAACATCCTTCAATTGCTCCAGCTTGTACTCATCATCTGAGACGAGCACTAATTCCTCTTTATCAAGCTTTACATCACTTTTGCTGCCTTTAAAATCATAACGTGTTGAAATCTCTTTCATCGCAATATTAATGGCATTTGTTACTTCTGAAAAATCTACCTTTGATACAATATCAAATGAACTTTCCTTTGACATACTATTCCTCCTTGCTCTTAGAAAAAACCATAATTTCTACGGCTGCAGTTATAATAAATGATAACGCTTGATAGAAGACGTTTCACTTTCTATTCTTATTATAGTAAAATATAGCAAGCCAAACAACTTTAGGAGGAATATGATGGCTTTACATGATTTTATTGGACGTATTACGAAATTAACCGTTTCAAGAAAAGCGGATTTTGGATATTTTTTAACAGATGGAGAAGAAGATGTACTTGTACATAATAATGAATTGCTAGAAGAACTTGAGCTGGATCAAGAAGTAGATGTCTTTTTATATATAGACTCTCAAAATAGAATTGCAGCAACAACGATTTTGCCGGAAATTACGGTTGGCACATATGGCTGGGCAAAGGTCAGCGATGTAAAACCTGGGATCGGTGTCTTTATAAACATTGGCATTCAAAAGGATATGCTGCTTGGTGAAGAGGATTTGCCAGTGCATGAAAGTGTTTGGCCGGAAGTGGATGATCTGCTGTACATTACACTTCGAGTCAACAAGAATTATCGGATCTATGTGAAAACAGCCACTGATCCAGTGATTACAGATATCTCTGTAAAAGCAGAGGCAAGTGATTTCAATAAAAACATTCATGGACATATTTACCGAACAGCAAAAGTGGGCAGCTGGATTTATACAGCCGAGGGCTTTAAAGGGTTTATTCATGAATCACAGAGAAAAAGAGAGCCGCGCTTAGGAGAAAAGGTAGAAGGAAGAGTCATTGATATAAAAGACGATGGCACCATTAATGTTTCATTGATTCCGCGCAAACAAGAAGCACTAGACGATGATTCACAGGTTATACTATCTTATTTAGTGTCACGCGGCGGAGCGATGCCATATTGGGATAAAAGTGCTCCCGAAGATATTAATGACCGTTTTGGGCTTAGCAAAGCTTCATTTAAAAGAGCGCTTGGCAGGTTAATGAAAGAGGGACGTGTCTATCAGGAAGAAGGATGGACATATGTTAAAAAGGAAAATAACGAGCCAAGCTAAGCTGGCTCGTTATTTCTTTGCTGAATGCTTACATAAAACAAGGGAAGAAGTCTTATTGCCCGGTAACTTATAAATGATCCGTTTTCTTCGAGTACTGGTGTTTGCCTGCTTTACGGTTTTTTTCACGCATCATGTTTTTTTCATGGCGAAGGGCATTGTTGTCTTTTGCTTTCTTGTCATTATCTGAAGTATGCGGCATAAATAAAATACCCCTTTCATTCTTATTATAAGGTTTAGGATCTGAGGAATCGTAACCTCAAAGAAGATCTTCATCTTATTGTTTGTCAGAATAAAAGGAGTATGTATAGATTGTATTGCCAATAATGGAACCATGCCTTCTGCTTAATGAGCAGCAGGAAGTTTGTTTAGAAAGAAAATAGCGATTGTGCCTGAGCCGGTATGAGAACCAATAGCAGAGCCAATTGAGGAAATATAAACATTTCTGACATTCAGTTCCTGTTTCATCATCTCTTTTATTTCAGAGACCATTTCTTCGTTATCAGCATGGCTAATCCCAATTACTTGCTGATCGAGAGAATCGCCGCGCTCATTCATAACCTCGATGATTCGGCGCATCAGTTTTTTCTTGCCGCGCAGTTTTTCAATTGGAACTAACTTTCCATCTTCGACATTTAGAAGAGGTTTAATATTCAGCAATCCGCCTAAAAAAGCAGAGGCTTTTGAAACTCTTCCGCCTTTTGCTAAATACTCTAAGTCATCAACTGTGAATAAATGCTCCATTTGTTCACAGTGGAATTTTACCGCTTCTTCGATTTCGGAAAAGGATTTGCCTGTCTTAGAGAGCTTAACCGCTTCCATAACGACTAATCCGGCTCCTAATGATGCACATTTAGAATCAACAATTTTTAGGTTAAAATCAGGAAAGTTTTCTTTTACTTGCTCGAGCATCATTACTGCGGTTTGATATGTACCAGATAATTCAGAAGAAAAGGCAATATAAATTCCATCTTCACCATTCTTAGCCATATTCGTGAAGACTTCCTCAAATAAAAGCGGAGATACTTGAGAAGTTTTTGGTACATTACCTAAGCGGATGGCTTCATAAATTTTTGTAGAGTCGATGGTAAGCAAATCTTCGTATTCCTGACCATCTAAATGGACTTTTAATGGGAAAAGTGTGACATCGTTTTCCTTAAAGAAACTTAAGGGCAAATCACACGCACTGTCAGCTAGTATTTTGACTGACATCTTCTTCACCTGCTTTCGAAACTATATGTATTCAGTTTAATGAATTTATCAGAAAAAGACAATGAATAGTATTCAAAACAGCATGATTGGGGAAACGTTTAAATATAACATTCTAGGAGGTAACTATGGTTTGGCTTGAAACAAAAAAAATTATTATCGTTTTAGCGGGGGCTTTGTTAAATGCCATTGCTATGAATTTCTTTTTAATACCGGCAAATGTTTATGCAAGCGGCTTTGCAGGGGTAGCGCAGCTGTTATCTGGAATGCTTGGCAGCTTTGCTTCAACAGGTATCTTATTGTTTATACTGAATATCCCGGTAACGATCTTAGCGTGGAAAAAGGTAGGCAAATCGTTTACCGTGTATAGTTTTATCAGTGTTTTCTCAATGTCACTTTTTCTTGAGTTGATTCCGATCATCCATTTATCAGGAGATATTCTGTTAAATGCTGTATTTGGAGGTGTTATAGCCGCTGTAGGAGTGGGAATAACACTTAAGTGGGGTGCTTCAACAGGCGGGATGGACATTATCGCAATGGTCCTTTCCAGACTGAAAGATAAGCCAGTCGGTACATATTTCTTTACATTAAATGCCATCATTATTATTACAGCAGGAGTTTTATATGGCTGGGAAAAAGCATTGTACACACTTGTTACTTTATATGCTTCAACAAGGGTGATCGATGCGATCCACACTAGACATGAAAAATTAACAGCTATGATTATCACCAAAAAACAGGATGAAATGAAGAAAGCTATACATGATCGGCTTGTAAGGGGAATTACCATTATTCCTGCCAAAGGGGCATTTACAAACGAAACAAGAGAAATGCTTATGATTGTTATCACACGTTACGAGCTTTTTGATCTCGAACGGATTATTAAAGAAGTTGATCCGAATGCATTTACAAATGTTGTTCAAACAGCAGGAATTTTTGGCTTTTTCCGTAAAGATTAAACCACTTAGAGGAGTGTTTAGATGTTAAATCTCTGGATTGGCGCGGCCATGATGTTAAGTTTGAATGCAGGAACTAGTGAGAATATACGGTTTGATGTAAATCCTTCCATTGATAATGGCGAAGTTGTGATGGATTTAAAGCTCGAAAATATTGGGGACGAAACGGTCAATTTCGATTTTCATTCATCACAGAAATATGAAATTGAAATTTCCGATGAAGCTGGCAATGAAATTTATACGTATTCAAAAGGAAAATCCTTTTTACAGGTTCTTCAGAATCTTGCTTTAACTCCCGGGGAAAGCAAGCATTGGACTGAAAAGTGGAACTTTCAAAAAGAGGGGAAAGAACTGAATCCCGGTACCTACAAAATTACGGCAGCACTTACAGGAAGACAGCTTAAAGAGGGTGCTGGACCACTGACAGCGCAATCACAATTTACTATAGCAGAAAAGAATGCGATCAATGTCCAAACAGTAGGAGAAAATGGCATCTATAAGGTCACTGGGGAAGTGAAAGATTCGGCAGAGGACCTATATTATACGGTTGAAGATGGGCATCATGTTTACCAAAAGGAACAAAAGGTGCACATAAAGGATGAGCAATTTGAAATCAACATAGAAATTGCCGAAAGTAAATTGCCTAACCACGCAACACTGATGCTAAATTTATATAAAAAAGGTGAGGATGAAGAAATCAGTTCAACACAACCGATCGTGCTGGAACGGTTTAATCATTAACCACATATCGAAATGATTAAAGGATCGGGCAAAGGTATTTCGCCCGATCCTTCTGTTATTCAGTACTGTATTGATCTAGCTTTGCCTGCAATTCAGCAAGTTGTGCCTGCTCTGCTCTAGTACTGTTTGCATAAGCGGAGCTAAGTGCATTTTTAGCATGTGAAATCGCTTCTTGCTTTCCAGCTGAATTCGCATTTTCTGCTATTTCAACATATCGCTGTGCTTCTTGAAATAATCTGTTGCCCATTTTTATATTCCTCCGTAGGAAGATTCTTTCACATTTTTAACTTGTTCAGCTTCTGCCTCAGCTTCAGCATATGTCATGTGATAAGGGATACGCTCATCATGCTTAGATACAGTATCTACTCCTTGCTGTACAAAGCGTTTTGATTTATTACGTTTGCCCATTAGAATCCCCTCCGAAATCATTTTAGAAGCTAAAATCATGCTTCAAAAGATAGTATATGCTCTTTTCCTTTTTTCAATAGGGTACATGTTGGGCAAAGATGAAATTTTGTACAATGCTGAAACGAAGCAATTTTTTTAACGAATACAAAAAAAACAGCCTTCGAACCATTTGTTCAAGGCTGTTTATCCTGCATATTTTTAAAGTGCTTTTAAGTTTAGCAAGTCATTTAAGTAGACAGCAACGCCGTCCTCTTCATTTGATAAAGTGATATCCTTGGCAATCGTCTTCACTTGATCAATGCCATTTCCCATTGCTACTCCATAACGGGCGTATTCGAGCATTTCGAGATCATTGTCTTCATCACCGAACGCAATGATTCGATCTTGAGGGATCTGCAGATAATCAGCCGCTTTTTTGAGGCCTACTGCTTTATTGAGACCATGTTTAATGATTTCAATAACATGAAACGGTGCTGCCCAGCTGCGATGATCAATCACTTCAGCATGCACATCAGATAAATGCTGACGGATCGTGTCTACATGTTCCTCATCTGTGTGGATCAGCATACTTGTAGGAGAGTCTTTTAAGAAATTACGCAAATCTCCAGTTGTTACTTGCGGATTGCCCATATGAAAGATCTCAATAAGCTTTTCATCATGATAATGGAAATACACTTCGTCGATTACTTCTGCAATAATATTATGGAAAGTAAAATCGCTGCAAGCTTCAACAATATCCTTTGCAACATCTACAGAAAGAGGAGAGTGGAAAGCACCCCATTCTGATTTTTTGGGATGATGCACAAATGCGCCATTAAAGTTTACAATTGGTGTAGTAAGGTTCAGTTCATGATAATATATTTCACTGGAACGATATGGTCTGCCGGTTGAAATCATGACTTCATGGCCAAGTTCACGTGCTTTTTGCAGAACCATCTTAGTCTTATCAGAAATCGTCTTGTCATCTTTTAGTAGTGTGCCGTCTAAGTCTAATGCGATCAAATGTTTTTCTGCCATAGTATCTCCTTTAACATATGTATAAATTTTTTAGGCTAAATGTTTTGGTGTGAAATTTAAACATGATAAACTACTTATCGAAGACTTTTTTTATAACGCTTTAAGTAAGTAGAGAAAGATCATTTTAAGCAAAATAGCTTATATTTATTTTCCTTTCTTACTATGTTACCAATTTTATTATAGATTTGTAAAAGAAATTACTTTTTACATTATTTTTAGAGAATCTTAACACTTCGGGGGAATGAAAATTGATTTGCGTCGAGCACAGAGAAATCAGCACGATCCCTGCATTACATGTAGTTAAGCAGGATCTTGCACAAAAACAATTGCCGCTTGTATTTTTTATACATGGCTTTACAAGTGCAAAGGAACACAATTTACATTATGCATACTTGCTTGCTGAAGAAGGATACAGAGTTATTTTGCCTGATGTTCTTTATCATGGCGAGCGGCACAAGGGATATAGCGAAGCAGAACTAAGTCTGCGCTTTTGGGAAGTAGTTTTACATACAATAGGTGAATTAAATATTCTTAAAGATGAATTAGAACATGAAGGACTAATTGATTTAAACAGAATTGGGCTTGCAGGCACATCTATGGGCGGCATTATAACACTTGGTGCTCTCAGTACGTATCAGTGGATTAAAGCTGCTGTCAGTTTAATGGGCATGCCATATTATGAAAAATTTGCTGAAATGCAAATTACGCACCTTAAACAAAAGGGTGTAAATATACCGCTCAGTGAAGCAGAGATTGCACAGCTATTTTCTCAAATTAAAGAATTTGATTTAAGTGGACAGCCTGAAAAGCTGAATGGCAGACCGCTATTATTTTGGCATGGAGTTAAGGATCAGACAGTTCCATATGCACCAGCTCATCAATTTTTTGAATCCTTGCTGCCAATGTACGGCAGTTTTCCGGAAAAACTTCAATTTATTACAGATCAAAGGGCAGGCCATAAGGTGAGCAGAGAAGGGTTGCTTGCAACCGTAGATTGGTTTAAAAAATTCGTGTAAAATCATATTCAAATTGTAAGATTGTCAATTTCTTTCGTGATTTGGTATGATGAAGGCAAAGATGTCCAAAGGAGTGTGTCATAAAGTGGATAATGAATTAAAAGAGAGTATAATGGGTGCCCTCGAGCTTGTTGTGGACCCAGAACTTGGTATAGATATTGTCAATTTAGGTTTAGTATATGATGTAAATCTAGATGAAAGCGGAACAGCAACGGTTGATATGACTTTAACATCGATGGGCTGCCCGCTGGCAGGAACCATTGTTGATCAAGTAAAAGCAGCATTGGCTGATATTCCTGAAGTAAAAGAAACAGAAGTAAATATTGTTTGGAATCCGCCTTGGACAAAGGATAAAATGTCCAGATATGCAAAGATTGCTTTAGGTGTTCGTGACTAATGATGAAGAATAAAGTCATTTTAGTTAGCTCAGATCAGCTTGGAAAAGGTGAGAAGGAACTGGGAGAAACGGTACTGGAGACTTTTTTTACACTGATTAAGCAGAGAGATGACCTTCCTAAAGCGGTGTTTTGTATGAACAGCGGTGTTTTTACCTTAACGGAAAGCTCTTATGTTTCAGTGCATTTAAAGGAGCTTGAAGCAAAAGGAGTAGACGTGCTGGCATGCAAGACATGTGTAGATTATTATGACCTCGAAAATCAGCTAATTGCCGGAAGGATTAGCGGCATGCCGCATTTCATTGAATTGGCTGCTGAGTATGAGGTTATAACGATATCTTAAAAAGTAAAAAACAGGGGCTTATGAGAGTCCCTGTTTTTTATACTTTTAGAGAGGTAAAGTGCAACTGTACGTTTCAGCAAGCTTTTATTCAATATTGCAATAAACAGCAGGACATTGTTCACAGCCGATTTCTGTTTTTAAGTAATGCAGATTATGAACGGTAATTTTACCCTTCTTAATGGATATGATGTGATCCTTTTTCAATTCATTTAATATACGGTTTGTGCTTTCTCTTGAAGTTGCACAAAACTTTGCTAATTCCTGATTGGTTAATGGCAAGTCAATTAAAATACTGCCATCAGCATTTGTAATGCCATAGCTATTTGTCATTCGGATAAGTGTTGAATACAAAGCACCTTTTTTGCCATTTAAAACAAGATCCCTGAACTTTGTTTGTGTTCGGCGAAAATGATCACTCATCCATTTCATATACTCGAAAGCAAGGTCACTGTTGCGAAACAGTTCATTCTCAAGGGTATCACTGCTGACCACAGCAATTTCTCCTTCTTCTAGAACTAACGCACTTAATAAATAGGTAGGAGAGTCAGTGAACAAGGTCAACTCACCGCACAGATCATTTTCTCCGCATATTCTAAGGGCCAGTTCTCTTCCATCTGCCGTAATCTTGCTGATCTGAATTCGGCCAGACTTAATGATGTATAGTTCTTTTGCAGGCATACCTTCTTGAAAAAGGAATTCCCCTTTTTTACTATGAAATGTTCTATAAGCTAATTTTAAAAGTTCTTTAATTTCTATGGAATGAGTAGCTTTAACCGTTTGAGGCATAATAATAAACCGCCTTTATTATAAAATATCAAATCGATCTGGCTCGTCTTATATTTTTTCTTAGCTGGGCAAGCGCCTTCCGCTTTTCTTTGTCTAGCTCCAGCGACTAGCCCCTCGAGTCATAAGCCAATCTGTCCAGAAGGTCAAAGAACGACCTTCTAGCCAGCTCGTCTTATGCTTGTCGGGGCTGGTCAAGTCGCTTCCGCTTTTCTTATTGTCTAGCTCCAGGCGCTAGGGGCTCGAGGTCATAAGCCGAACCAGTCAAAAGGTTAAAGAACAACCTTTCACCTGGCCCGTCTTATGCTTGTCGCCCCTGAACGAGCACCTTCCGCTTTTCTTATTATAACGGTTGTTAATTTGTAAAGCTGTGAAAGCTTTATGAAATCATGAAAAATGGCGTGTTTGGATGATGATTTTGGATAAATTATGACAGCATCATGACAATTATGAGGTTTTTCACCTTTTCTAATAAATTTATGTTGTAATAACAATAGGAAAACTATCAGATAGAGCAGCATAGTTTGTGAAATCCGCTATTGTAATCAGCAATTGTGTGAATTATTCGGTGAACATCAGCCTGAATATATTATGCAATCATGGAGTTGACTAGAATGACAAAAACAATCATAAAGGATCAGTTAAAAAGACCTTTACGTGATTTAAGAATATCTGTAATAGATCGCTGTAATTTTCGCTGCACATATTGTATGCCTGCAGATATATTTGGACCTGACTTTGCCTTCCTGCCCCGGAGTGAATTATTAACCTATGAAGAGATTGACCGTCTTGCGAGAATATTTGTTGATCTTGGGGTAGAAAAAATAAGGTTAACTGGCGGGGAGCCGCTTATGAGGAAGGATCTTCCTGTTCTTGTGGGAATGCTTTCAAAAATTGAAGGGCTAAACGATATTGGGCTGACAACTAATGCCGTTTTGCTGCCGAAATATGCAGAGTCTTTAAAGAATGCAGGACTTAAGAGAGTAAATATCAGTCTGGATAGCCTGAAGGACGAACTTTTTGGAGAAATCAATGGCCGGGGAGTAGGAATAAAACCCGTCTTAAAAGGGATAACTTCTGCAAAAGAAGCCGGATTAGGTGTAAAAATCAATATGGTTGTAAAAAAAGGCTTAAACGACGAAGAAATTGTACCTATGGCAAAGTTTTGTAAGGAAGAGGGACTTCAGCTTCGCTTTATTGAATACATGGATGTTGGAAGCACAAATGGCTGGAAAATGGACGATGTTGTGACCAAACAAGAAATATATAATCTTCTAAGTGAACATTTCTTATTGGATCCAGTTGATCCGGATTATTTTGGCGAAGTAGCGAAACGCTATCGTTATAAAGATAAAAATGTGGATGTAGGTTTTATTACTTCTGTATCTGAATCATTCTGTTCAAGCTGCACACGCTCAAGATTATCTGCGAATGGACAGATTTTTACTTGTTTATTTAATGGCAATGGCCACGACCTGAAGGAATTCATGAGAGCTGGTGCCAGTGATGAAGAAATACGCCAGCGCATTATTTCTATCTGGGATGGACGAAAAGATAGATATTCCGATGAAAGAACGGCGGAAACTGCAGCTAATCGCAAAAAAATAGAAATGTCCTATATCGGCGGATAGACGGCAATAAGACTGAAGATAATGTAATAAGAAAAGAGGGGATTCCATCAATGGAAATCCCCTCACTTTTTATTATGAATATCTTGGAAATAAAATATTGTTTTCAAGGTGAATATGCATAAATGTCTGTTCCTCTAGTTTTTCAAGACGTTTGTAAACAAGCCGATATGTTCCGCAAGCATCATGAGGAGGCGTGAAGTTGGATGTAACTGAGCGTAGCTCCGCTAAAATCTGACCAACCTCTTTATGTTCGTCTATTAAGGATTGCAACTGATCTGCAGGATTTCCTTCGTTTTGTTCCAGTTGAATAAGAATAGGAAAGACTTCTTGCTCTTCCTTTTCCGTGTGTTCAAGCAATTCTTTTTTTAATGCGTAAAATAGCTCATAGACTCTTTTTAATTCAGGTTTACGATCTCCATGCACACGGGAAACTTTTGTTACATAAGGGCTTAGTGCCGGAAGCTCCTCCTTTAGCTCAGCATGATAATATTCCTGAATATGCTGAATTAATTGCTCAGAGCTCGAATTTGTCCAAATATCAGGCTGATCCTGTTTGTTTTGCTCGTTTTGTACAGATTCATGTAATTCACTCATCAGCTGCTGCAGTGATATTGCTTTATTCTCAACTGCATGTAGTAAGGAATTGTTGCCTCCGCAGCAAAAATCGATCTGATAGCGTTTAAAAATATCACTTGTCCTTGGGTATTCATTCACAATTTCTTTTACAATGCTTTCTTCATTTAATACAATCATTTGTGTATCCTCCTTGATATGGGGTATTTTTAGTTTACTAATCCTTTCAATTGGATTTAGTGATTTATATCACATAAAATGAAAAAGTTTATGATCCTTCCTATAAAGAAGGGAAAAGTGTGAGTTAAATCATGATGTTCACTCAATAAGAGATTTATAATAGTAATTAGAATGGAAATGCTACAGATGTTTAGTACATAGGAGTTGATCATTTTGCTGGACAAAAGAAACCCAATCAAAATTGCTGAGGCTATTTCGAGGGTAATGAAATATGAGAAAAAAGGTGAAACAGAATATAGTTCTATTTATACAAGTAATGGAAGATATTTAGCTGATGATATAAAGGCTACACACGATGTACCGCACTTTGATCGCGCACCATATGATGGCTTTGCTGTCCGCTCAGTGGATACTGCTCAAGCATCACAGAGCAATGAAATAGTATTTGAAGTTATTGATCATATTGGTGCTGGTCATGTTACAAACAAGGTACCAGCAGCTTTTGAAGCGGTTCGGATTATGACAGGTGCCCAAATGCCCGAAGGCTGTGATGCAGTCTTAATGCTTGAACTATCCAAATCATTCGAAAAAGATGGTAAGACTTATATGTCCACCAAGCGTAAATTAAAAACAGGTGAAAATGTGTCCTTTAAAGGGGAAGATGCTAAAACGGGAGAAGTATTAATTCATAAAGGGACCTTAATTAATCCCGGTATACAAGCTGTGCTGGCTACTTTTGGATATGCACAAGTACCCGTTGCAAAAAAACCTGCAATTGCCTTATTTGCAACAGGCTCTGAGTTATTAGAGGTAGAAGATGACCTTGAACCTGGAAAAATCCGCAATAGCAATGCACTAATGATTACCGCTCAAATTGAAAGAGCAGGCGGGAATGCCTCGTATTTAGGCAAGCTGCCGGATGACTTTGATACATGTTTTACTGCTGTAGAGAATGCCTTGCACGAGAGTGATTTCCTTATTACAACAGGCGGAGTATCAGTCGGTGATTTTGATTACTTGCCCGCTATTTATGAGAAACTTGGAGCTGAGGTATTGTTCAATAAAGTCGCAATGAGACCTGGCAGTGTAACAACTGTCGCCCAACTGGATGGAAAACTTCTGTTTGGGCTTTCTGGCAACCCTTCCGCCTGCTATGTTGGGTTTGAATTATTTGTGCGTCCGATTATTCGTACATTTTTGTTTTCTAAAAAAGCTCATTTAAGACGTGAGAAGGCTATTTTAACAGCCGATTTCCCAAAAGCTAATCCATTCACCCGCTTTGTCAGGGCGATTTTAAGTGTGGAAGATGGCAAGCTTGTCGCTGCACCAAGCGGTATGGATAAATCTAATATCGTTATGAGCCTTGCTGGAGCAAATGCCTTAATGATTCTGCCTGGTGGCAGCAGGGGCTACATGAGCGGAGATGAAGTAGACGTCCTCATGCTTGAAGAATTTACTGGCAGCGAGTGGCCATGGTAAAAAAAAAACCTTTTATTTTTCAAATCGTTGGATATCAAAATAGCGGAAAGACGACTCTCATAGAGCAAGTAATTCGCCGTCTTAAAGCGAATGGAAAAAGAACAGTTGTCATCAAACATCATGGCCATGGAGGAAAGCCTTCCTTAGATGAAGATAAGGATTCATTCAGGCATGTAAAAGCTGGAGCAGCAGCTGCTCTTGTTGAAGGAGACGGAAGGCTGATTCTTCATGCAGAAAAGCAGGAATGGTCCCTGGATGAGAAAATTGCCATGGCGACTTGTCTCAATCCAGACCTCATATTACTTGAGGGACATAAATATGAAGAGTTTCCGAAGGCAGTACTAATCCGCAAGGTCGATGATCTCCAGCTGCTCCATGAGCTGTCAAACATAATGGTACCATTTTATTGGGATAAACAATTGCAATTGAATGGTTTTTATATAAAAGATCAAGCTGGTGTGGAATGGCTAGTATCGTATTTATTAAAGAAAATAGAGGATGGTAAAACGGAGCTTTGATCATTGAGCTCCGTTTTTCTATTTAATTGTAAAAGCATCTAACCACTATTAACGGATTTAATTACATTCTGCTTTATCTGACGGATATGTGATATACAGCACTTAGCTTCATTCCGTAATCGTTTATGATAACGAGACAGGGGGGAGATACGGAATGAAATTATTTTTACCAAAACAGCATGGAGCGTGGGCGATGCTCATAATTCCATTTTGGCTTGGTGTTGCAGCAGCCGGAGATTCTGATTGGAGAATGCTTCTGCTATTTGCAGGATGGTTTTTCTTATATTTAGGGACATATCCATTTCTATTGCTGTTTAAAAGAAAAAAGAAAAAAGAGCATATGGTTTGGGCAGCTGTTTATTTTACTAGTGCATTTCTCTTGCTGATCATACCTGTAGTTCAAGAACCAAAGCTTGTTTGGCTAGGTATTTTCTTTATTCCGTTTATGCTATTAAATATGTATTTTTCATCCAAAAATCAAGACAGGGCATTTTTAAATGATCTATGTGCCATCATGATTTTTTCTCTTTCTGGGCTGGCAGGTTCTATATTAATCAATGGGTATGTGAGAGATTTAAGTATATTAATCACTATATGTACGCTGCTTTTCTTTACGGGCAGCACGTTATATGTGAAAACCATGATTCGTGAAAAATCCAATATTACATATAAGCGGCTATCTTGGGGCTACCACATCGCCATTCCCTTGGCGATATTCATTTTGGGCGAGCCGCCCGTTGCGATCGCTTATCTGCCGAGCTTATTTAGAGCCATCTATCTATATGGGAAAAAACGCTCAGTAATGAGAATTGGTATTTATGAAATCATCAATTCAGCTCTATTTTTTATCATAATGATTCTATATGTATTAGAAAAGCATCCGGCTTATTGAAGAAGCCGGATGCTTTTATTCGATGCTGCATATGGAAATCGGACAATTTTCACAATCGATTTCATCTTTTAAAAACGACAGATTATGTATCGTTATATAGCCTTTATTAATCGAGATAATCTTATTTTTCCTCAAGTCACTGAGCATGCGATTAATGACTTCACGTGATGTGCCGCAGAAATTTGCCAAATCCTGATTCGTTAGACTTGAATCTAGACGAATATCTTTTCCATTCGCCACACCATAGCTATTAGATAACCGTATTAACGTAGAGTAAAGTGCACCCTTTTTCCCATGAAGAACCAGATCTCTAAGTTTTGTTTGATTTATTTGGTTTTGAAGGCTGATCCATTCCAAGAGCTCAAGAGTCAGTTGATGATCTTTCTTCAGTAATTCATTTAGTTCAGCTTTTGGAATGACAGCCGCTTCGCCATCCTCGATAATTTTGGCACTATGCGTATATTGAGATTGTGCACAAAAGATGGACATATCTCCAACGATTTCTCCGCTGCCGCTCATTCGAAGTGTAAGCTCTTTCCCGTTAGGAATGATTTTAGTAATCTGCACTTTCCCAGTTAGAAGTAAGTATAGTCCCTTTGCTGTCTCTCCATCTTGAAAAAGATACTCTCCCTTATTCATTTTAACTTTATACGAAGCTGAAGCAGTAAGTTTTTGGAGTATAGGTGAAAGGTGTGTAGTAGACATCGGTCTTTGACTCCTCCTCTAAAATAACAGCGCTTTTGGCACATTTAGAAAGGCTAAAATTAGCAGTTAAGAATATTAGTATGGATAAATGTCTCTATTGCAAGTAATACTTAGCTACTATTTATACTATCACTATATAAAAAAATAACAATACATTTGAGATATTGGTTGATTTTCAGAATTAATATTTTTATAATAAGCATACACCAATTAATAAATATACAATAAAATGAGTAAATATAAACAATGAAACGGTTAGGAAGGAGATTATATGAAGGCTTCAATTATTGGAACTACAGGATATGGCGGTGTAGAATTGCTGCGGATATTACACCAGCACCCTGAATTCGACATACATTCTATTCATTCGACTTCATCTGAAGAGCCTATCTGGAAGGAGTATCCCCATCTGTTTCCTGTAATGAAAGAAAAGCTGCAGCCAATTGATCTTGATGAAATCTCAGCAAAAGCAGATGTTGTATTTTTAGCAACACCTTCTGGCGCTTCAAGTGCATTAGCGGAAAAGTTGATGGAGAAGGATATTAAGGTTATTGATTTATCTGGAGATTTAAGACTAAATCCTGATTCCTATGAAAAGTGGTATAAGAAAAGAGCTGGAGATCCGTCTATTATAAAGCAAGCGGTTTATGGATTAAGTGAGTGGAATGAAAATGAAATACAAACGGCACAATTAATTGCAAATCCTGGGTGCTATCCGACAGCAACACTTCTTGGATTAGGTCCAATTGTAAAAGAAGGCTTGGTTGATATGGGGAGTATTATTGTTGATGCCAAATCAGGGGTGTCAGGAGCAGGAAGAGGATTAGCCAGAACGTCAAGCTATGCAGAAGCAAATGAGAATTTACGTGTGTATAAAATGAATGAGCATCAGCATATTCCAGAAATTGAAAAGCAACTGCAGATATGGAATGAGGACACGAGGCCAATTTCATTTACGACACATTTGCTGCCTATAACAAGAGGGATTATGGCCACTTGTTACGCGCAGCTTCAATCTGAATTTGAAACAAAAAATATTTTGGAGCTTTACCATGATACATATAGCGGGAAACCATTCGTTCATATTCTTCCTGAAAATCATTTTCCTGCTGTTAAGGAGGTAGCAGCTTCTAACTATTGCAATATCGGTCTTCATGCAGATCAGCGCACAGGCAGGATAACGATTATTTCTGTAATTGATAATTTAGTGAAGGGTGCTGCCGGTCAGGCAGTCCAAAATGCAAATATTATGTTTGGGATGAATGAAGATACAGGCCTGAATTTTGTGCCAATTTATCCATAAGGAGGATGTATTATGCAAGCTTTGTCACAATCAGCAGAAAAGATCAGTGAGGTCCAAGGCGGCAGTATTGTTTCGCCTATTGGCTTTAAAACAGCGGGAGTCCATGCCGGCCTTAGATACTCTAAAAAAGATTTAGGCGTTATTTATAGTGAAAAACCTGCTCAAGCAGCAGCCGTATATACAACAAGCATGGTGCAGGCAGCACCTCTGCATGTGACCAAAGACAGTATTGCGGCAGAAGGATTAATTCAAGCGGTTGTTGTCAATAGTGCATGTGCAAATGCATGTACAGGAGAAAGAGGCTATCAGGATGCATTGCAGATGCGAGAATATGGAGCAAAACACCTCGGCATTCCTTCCCATTATGTAGCCGTAGCCTCTACTGGTGTCATTGGAGAATTTCTGCAAATGGATAAAATTGAACAGGGCATAAAACAATTAGCACCAGATTCAACCGGCAGCTGTGCAGAAGACTTTCAAACAGCGATACTGACAACAGATACAGTGCAGAAGTCCTGCTGTTATACTACTACGATTGACGGAAAAACGATATCAATGGGAGGCGCAGCGAAAGGCTCTGGCATGATTCACCCGAATATGGCTACAATGCTTGCATTTGTTACAACCGATGCAGAGGTGGACAGCGGTTCACTGCATGAAGCGCTAAAGGAAGTAACCAATCATAGCTTTAATCAGATAACCGTTGATGGAGACACCTCAACAAATGATATGGTTCTGGTCATGGCTAACGGGAAAGCAGATAATTCTCCTTTATCTCCTCAGCATCCAGAATGGAAAGCTTTTGTTCAGCTGCTTTCAATGACATGTGAAAATTTGGCGAAGCAAATTGCACGGGATGGTGAAGGTGCCACGAAGCTAATTGAAGTTGAAGTGACAGGTGCAGTTAATGATGATGATGCAAAAAAAGCGGCTAAACAAATTGTTGGTTCAAACCTCGTTAAGACTGCCATGTTTGGAGCTGATGCTAACTGGGGCAGAATCATCGGCGCTTTAGGTCAAAGTGGAGTATCTATTGATAACAGTATGGTTGATATCAGAATAGGGGATATTCAAATGCTGCAAAAAAGTGAACCACAGCCTTTTTCTGAAGAAGAAGCCACTGGCTACTTGAAAAATAAAGAAGTTAAAATTACCGTCGATCTCCATCAGGGAACAGGTTTGGGAAAAGCATGGGGCTGTGATTTATCCTATGATTATGTGAAAATTAATGCCAGCTATCGGACGTAGGAGGTAAGATCAGATGAGAAAGATTGTGATCAAGTGCGGCGGCAGTGTATTGGATTCGTTATCTCCATCTTTTCTGCAAAATGTAAAATCACTAAAATCCGAAGGCTATCAGTTTATTTTTGTTCACGGAGGAGGTCCAGATATTAATAAAATGCTTGAACTTGTTCAAGTTCAAAGTGTATTTGTAAATGGACTGAGAAAAACGACAAAAGAAGTATTAGAAACTGCTGAAATGATCTTGTCAGGCAAGACAAACAGAAAGTTGACAGCTCTGCTGCAAACAAGCGGCCTTAAAGCCTTAGGTATTAATGGAAGTGATGTTAGTCTGCTGCAGGGAACGTACTTAAATGAAAAAGAATTGGGATATGTCGGCAGCATAGAAAATGTAAATACAGAATTTCTTCAGAGCATATTAGCTCTTCAAATTATACCGGTCATTACACCTATTGCTTTGGGTGAAAATGGAGTGAAATTTAATGTAAATGCCGATACAGCTGCTGCTGCGGTTGCGGTTGCAATGGGTGCTGAGCGATGCATTTTTGTCACGGATGTACCAGGCATAAAAATCGGCGGAGAGTACTGCTCAAGTATTGAGGTGGAACAAATCAATTCTTCAATAGAAGACGGAGAAATAACTGGAGGGATGATTCCAAAAGTAAAATCCGCCATTTCAGCTCTAGAAGAAGGACTAAATACAATCAGTATTGTTTCGGGGAAAACAGGATTTTACGACGGTCAAAGTTGGCTTGGTACAGAAATCAGAAATAGGAAGGAGCTGCAAATATGAGTTATCTTTTTCCGGTATATTCAAAATGGGAAGTGGAACCTATTTCAGCTGAAGGAAGCAGATTAATCGATAAAAGCGGAAATAACTATTTAGACTTCACTTCCGGGATTGGTGTCTGCAACTTAGGACATCGTCCTGCCAATGTGCAAAAGGCAATAGAAAACCAGCTTAATAGCTTTTGGCATGTATCCAATCTATTTATTCAGAGTAAACAGGATGAAGCTGCCAAGCTGCTGGCTGAAGCAGCAGGTCTCGACCTTGTTTTCTTTTCCAACAGCGGTGCTGAAGCAAATGAAGCTGGCATTAAACTGGCTAGAAAAGCGACAGGACGCAATAAAATTATCACATTTTCAAACTCATTTCATGGGCGGACATTTGCAGCCATGTCTGCAACCGGTCAGAAAAAAATCCAAACTGGTTTTGGCCCATTGCTTCAGACATTTAAACATGTGTCATTTAATGATCTAGCAGGACTAACTGAAGAATTGGATGAAGACACAGCTGCTGTTATGCTTGAGATTGTTCAAGGAGAAGGAGGCATCCATATAGCAGCAAAAGAGTTTTTGAAGGAGCTGCAGAATCTATGTCAAAGCAATGGAACATTACTGATTGTAGATGAAATTCAAACAGGAATGGGAAGAACAGGAAAGCCTTTTGCTTACCAGCATTTTGATCTGACGCCTGATATAGTGACGGTTGCTAAAGGACTTGGAAGCGGATTACCCATTGGCGCTGTCATAGGAAGTAAAAAACTTGAGGAAGCGTTTGGACCTGGCAGCCATGGATCAACATTTGGCGGCAATCCAATTTCGGTTACAGCGGCTACAGTGACAATGCAGACTATATTTGAACCTGGCTTTTTGAAAGAAGTAATGGAGAAGGCTGATTACTTAAAGAATTCATTAAAAGAATTACTGAGCAATCCTTTTGTAGCGGATGTTCGGCAGCTAGGTTTGATGGCAGGTATAGAGCTAAGGAAAGAAGCTGCACCGATTTTAGCACAGTTGCGGGAGAAGGGTTTACTGCTGCTTCCAGCCGGTGAGAATGTGATTCGCATATTGCCCCCATTAACCGCTACTTACGAACAAATTGATGAAGCAATGTACATTGTTAAAGCAGTATTAAATGAAGTGCACGCAAAAGTTTAAAAAGAATCCAGCGTCTTATCTCTGCGGAAAACAGAGGCCAATTTTTTGTTCATTATGCATAAAAATAAATGTTTATTAATAAAAATACATCGTTTGAGGTGTTCACATGGAAGGTTACCTGCACTTAGAAAACGGAGAGACCTATAAAGGAGAATGGCTGTCCCATTCATTAGATCATGAGGTAAAAGGGGAAATAGTCTTTTTTACTGGCATGACAGGCTATCAGGAAGTGATCAGTGATCCTTCGTACAAAGATCAAATCATTGTTTTTACGTATCCGCTAATTGGAAATTACGGAATCAATGAAGACCATTTTGAAAGCAAAAAACCGCATGCAGCGGGGGTTATTATTTATGAGAACAGTGAAATGCCATCACATTACAAAGCCAAATATACGTTTAAACAATATTTGGAGAAATGGAATGTACCGGTATTAGGGCACATGGATACAAGGGCGATTGTCAAGAAAATAAGAGCTCATGGCACAATGGGAGCTGTTATGACAAAAGAAGCTGACCTTGATAAAAAGAAATGCTCTTTAAAAAAGGATCAAAAGGTAAGGAAGGTAGTGTCATCTGATATTGAACATTTTGGAGATGGAAAGAAGCATATTGTGGTCATTGACTATGGTGCAAAGAAATCGATTGTCGACTGTTTGCTGAAAAGAAATTGCCGGGTCTCAACCATTCCATACTCTGCATCCATCAATGACATTCATAATCTTAAACCAGATGGAATAGTCCTCTCAAATGGTCCAGGAGATCCAAAAGAATTAGAACAGAAGCTACTTGTTATTAAGGAAATGGTGCAAAACTATCCCACGCTTGGAATTTGTTTAGGACATCAGCTGGTTGCCCTAGCTCTAGGTGCAAACACCAAAAAGCTGCGATTTGGTCATCGCGGGGCAAACCATCCGGTTGCTGATCTGGAAAGAGGAAAGGTATTTATGTCCTCACAAAACCATAGTTATGTTGTGGATGAAGACAGTTTACACGGTACTGGTCTTAAGAAAAGATTTATCAATTTACATGATCAGTCTGTTGAGGGCCTTGTACACGAAGAGCTGCCTATACAAACCGTTCAGTTTCACCCTGAAGCACATCCAGGGCCGTCTGATGCAGAATACATTTTTGATGAGTTTTTGAAATTGACTACGCTTAAGAAGAGGAGTTATATAAATGCCTAAAAACAACAGTATCCAGTCGATCCTTGTGATTGGATCAGGCCCGATTGTGATTGGGCAGGCTGCAGAATTTGATTATGCAGGCACACAAGCATGTGCAGCATTAAAAGAAGAGGGATATAAGGTTATCCTCGTAAACAATAATCCCGCAACCATCATGTCTGATGAAAAGTTTGCGGATCGTATCTATGCAGAACCGCTAACTGCTCTTAGTCTAACCAAAATTATTGAAAAAGAACGTCCTGATGGCCTGCTTGCAACCTTAGGAGGGCAAACGGGACTGAATCTTGCTTTTCAGCTGCATGAACAAGGTGTACTAACCAAATTTAATGTTAAGCTATTGGGCACAAGTATCGACTCCATTAAACGTGGAGAAGATCGAGAAGCTTTTCGTGCAACAATGAAAAAATTAAATGAGCCTGTGCCAGATAGTGAAGTGGTAACAGATGTAGCTGCGGCAATAAAGTTTGCTGAGGAGATCGGCTTCCCAATTATTGTTCGTCCAGCTTATACACTTGGCGGAACTGGAGGAGGCATTGCTGATAGTATGGAGGTGCTGAAACCTCTTGTTGCAGGAGGTTTGAAGGAAAGTACGATAGGTCAATGTCTCGTTGAAAAAAGCATTGCAGGATACAAGGAAATTGAATACGAAGTCATGCGTGACTCGAGTAATACGTGTATTACAATCTGCAATATGGAAAATATTGACCCAGTCGGTATCCACACTGGCGACTCAATTGTCGTTGCACCTTCTCAGACATTGACAGATGAAGAATATCAGATGCTGAGAACTGCCTCAATCAAAATTATTTCGGAATTGGGCATTATTGGTGGATGCAATATCCAATTCGCACTAGACCCTAACAGTCAGTCATACTATCTTATTGAAGTAAATCCGCGTGTCAGCCGCTCTTCAGCCCTGGCTTCCAAAGCAACCGGATACCCAATTGCAAGAATGGCTGCAAAGCTGGCAGTTGGTTATCAATTATCAGAATTGATTAATCCTGTAACAGGAGATACGTTTGCAAGCTTTGAACCTGCGCTGGACTATTGCATTGTCAAATTTCCGAAATGGGCTTTTGATAAATTTCCATATGTGGATCGAAAACTTGGCACACAAATGAAAGCGACAGGAGAGGTAATGGGAATAGATCGGAATTTTGAACGTGCTCTCCAAAAAGCAGTTCATTCATTGGAGCTGGACTGCATTGGATTATCTTTACCAGAGCTGCAGCAGTGTAAAACCTCTTTATTACTCCAATATTTAAAAGAGCAGAATGATCAGCGCTTCTTTATCATGATGGAATTGCTTCGCAGAGGTATGAAAACAGAGGAATTACATCAAGCAGCCAACATGGATTATTTCTTTTTAACTGCATTTGAACGTTTAGTGAAGATCGAAGGACAAATTAAAGGAACGTCAGCTGAAACCGTAACAGAGAAAGACCTTGCATTCTTTAAAGAAAAAGGTTTCTCTGATACATTCTTAGCTTCTGCCTGGAACAAAAAAGAAGCAGACATTCGCCTTTTGCGCAAAGAACTCGGTGTTTTACCTGTTTATAAAATGGTTGATACGTGTGCGGCTGAATTTGAAGCACAATCCAATTACTTTTATTCAAGCTATTATGGAGAAAATGAACAAACCTTTAGCGATAAACCTAAGGTGCTTATTATTGGGAGCGGTCCTATTCGGATCGGACAGGGAATCGAATTTGATTATTGCTCTGTTCAAGGTGTTTATGCGTTAAAAGATGCCGGAATTGAAACCATCATGATTAATAATAATCCCGAAACAGTGAGTACCGACTATACGACTGCTGATCGCTTATATTTTGAACCGCTGATACTAGAAGATGTTCTTAATGTAATCGAAGCTGAGCAGATTGAACAAGTTATTGTTCAGCTAGGAGGGCAGACTGCATTGAACTTGGCAGAACAGCTTGAAGACTATGGGGTTACATTACTAGGCACAAGCTCAAAAGAAATAGCAAAACTAGAAGACCGGGAATTATTTTACCAGCTGCTCGATGAATTGCAGATCCCTCATATTGACGGAGATTTGGTTCATTCAAAGCAAGAGCTGGATACTGCAGTAGATAAGATTGGTTTTCCTGTCCTGCTTCGTCCTTCATATGTAATCGGCGGAAAAGGGATGGAGTTAATCAGAGATGGTGTTAGCTATAAAAACTACTTGCATTCTAAACGGATTGTCTATCCAGTTTTAGTGGATCGTTTCCTTGAAGCAAAGGAAGCAGAGCTTGATTTAGCAGCTGATGGAGTTCATATCCATGTACCAGCGATCATGGAGCATATTGAACATACAGGTGTTCACTCAGGCGATAGTATGTCAATGCTGCCTCCGCAAACCTTGTCACTAGCAGTACAGGAAAAGATGCTTACTTACGCAAAACAGATTGTCCAAAAACTGAATTACAAAGGCTTAATGAACATTCAGTATATTATAGACGGAGAACAGGTGTATCTGCTGGAGGTAAACCCGCGTGCAAGCCGGACAGTGCCAATTGTCAGCAAAGTAACTGGTGTTCCAATCGTACAAATTGCGACAAAAATATTGCTTGGGAAATATGACATGGAACAAGATCAATTCCCTGCATACCAATTTCCCTTTGTATGTGTTAAATATCCTGTATTTTCAAATTATGCGTTAAAAGGTTTGGATAGTTTTGTTGGACCGGAAATGAAATCAACTGGTGAAGGGATTGCCTTAGCTTCTGATATCACAGAGGCATTAAGAAAGGCATTCGAATCGAGTTTAAAACCTGGATTTGAAAAAGTAATCATTTCTGCTGATGTTTCCGTGATACAAGAATTTGCGGATGAATGCAGCAGTTACGGTGTGAAAATGGTTCCTGCAAATGCTTTTGATTGGAGTCATGATAAAGCTATAGCATTGTATAATCCCTTCGAAGGCAATCATGCTGCGGCTGAGAGGGAGCTTGCTGTAAAGAACAGATTAATTTCGTTCTCGAAGAAAGAATCATTGGAAGCCTTTTTACAGGCGTTAAAGAATACAGAGTGGGAAGTAACGAGTATGAATGAATGGCTGCTGAGAAGCGGGTTAAAAGTAAGTGAAGGAGTGAATGTATCATGACAGGACTTATAGCAGATGAAATCAATCTAAATATGAAAGGCAAAGATTTTTTAACACTGGCTGATTTTAGCACAGAGGAAATTAATGGTCTTCTATTGAAAGCACAGCAATTAAAGCAAGGTATCTATTCAGGGGAAGACCCCACGCTTTTAAAGGGTAAAATACTCGGCATGATTTTTGAAAAATCATCGACGCGCACAAGAGTATCTTTTGAAGCAGGGATGCTGCAATTAGGCGGGCATGCTCTCTATTTAAACAGCAGCGATCTGCAGATAGGCAGAGGAGAGAGTGTTGCTGATACTGCAAAGGTGCTATCGAGCTACGTTGATGGTATTATGATCCGCACTTTTTCCCATAAATTAATTGAAGAACTGGCAGAACATGCAACCATTCCTGTGATAAATGGGTTAACAGATCTTTACCATCCGTGCCAGGCACTTGCCGATATGTTAACAATCCTTGAAGAGAAAGGAAGTCTGAAAGGAATCAAGCTTGTTTATGTCGGTGATGGAAATAATGTTGCACATTCTTTATTAATCGCATCCGCTAAATTGGGGATAAATATGACTATTGCTTGTCCTAAAGGCTACGAACCGCAACAGACTGTATTACAGCTGGCCAAAGAATTTGCACAGAAGAGCGGTGCAGAGATTGCTGTAAACTACGATGTTGAGGAAAGTGTGAAAAACGCGGATGTCATTTATACGGATGTCTGGACGAGTATGGGACAGGAAGCAGAGAACGAAAAACGACTTATGATCTTTAAAGATTATCAGGTAAATGAAGAACTAATGGCATTAGCCAAGCAGGATTCAATTTTCCTTCATTGTCTGCCGGCACATAGAGGTGAGGAAGTGACAGCAGCTGTTATTGATGGTCCAAACTCTTCAGTATTTAATCAGGCAGCAAATCGTCTGCATGTTCAAAAAGCACTTTTATCAGAATTATTATAAGCCTATTTATAAAAAATGCTCAATTCCGTTATAAGGAATTGAGCATTTTTGGGTCTAATCAGGAAAATACTAAAACGAGTGTCCCGGCGATAAAACAATAAAAAGCAAAGATCTTCAGATTGCCTCGAGCCATAATGCCCATAAACCATTTTAAAGAAAAATAAGAGGCAATTAATGAAGCAATAAACGCTATGACATATGGTATAGCAAGGGTAGAAATATTCGGATCGTTCAGCATGTCGCTAAAGCCTAATATAGCACTCCCAACACTAACGGGAATATACATTAAAAAGGAAAAGCGCAAGGCTGTTTCCTGCTTCATGCCTAACCCCATTGCAGCTACAATGGTAGCTCCTGATCTGCTTATACCAGGAATTAACGCTACTGTTTGTGCAAGACCAACAATAATTGCATCTTTTAAAGTAATGGTTGAATCATTTTTTCTTCCCCGCAGGTTTCTGATGATCCAGAGGGCAACCCCTGTAACTAACAATGTAATACCAACGGTTTTAATATTGCCTGTTAAATAATCACCAAATAGTACACCAATTACACCTGCCGGAATTGTTGCAACAATTAAATAAATAATAAAACGAAAGTCCGCTTCTGCCTTTTGGTCCTTCGTTTTTAAATAGAGCACACCATTTTTGACGAGCCTATATATATCTTCTCTGTAGATGAGAAGGACAGCAATTAAAGAGGCAGTATTGACAAGAATAGCAAAGCTCATTCCTACAATATTTAAGTCAAAAAAATAAGCAGCAATTTCTACATGTCCGCTTGATGAAACGGGAATGGGCTCAGTTAAGCCTTGAAGTAACCCAAGGAATAAATATTTGAGCAAAGTAATAAAATCAGTCACATTGTTATCCTCCAGTATTAAGATGACACCATTTCATTAAACAATAAAAACAGTATATAAGTAAAGCAATAGCTTGAAGTTCAATGGAAATAATTTTACTAAATTGAATAAGACATAAAGGCAATACTAATAAAGACTTATTTGAATAAGGGGGTTATTCTTTTGGGACAAAATCGACAATTTAAAGCAGGTCAGGCAGCACCTAACAATGGGATCTATATAGAAGTCGGCGAAACTGGAAGCAATGTCAACAACCCGCAAATGATCAAACTAAAAGCTGGTGATCATTTTCCTGAAAACTCAAATCATAACCGGATATGGACATACAAACGCAAACCTTAAAACACAGCAAAAGCCATTCAATGAAAAGTTGAATGGCTTTACATATGTAAAAAAACGGATATAATAAAATAAAGGTCAATAATGGTCAAAGGAGGATGTGCGGATGGATATAAATTCAATGACACAGCATGTTCGGGAAGGGTTAATAAGTGCGCAAAACTTAGCTGTTCGCAAAGAACATCAGGAAGTTGATGATCTGCATCTGCTTTATTCACTTATTGTAAAAACAGAAGGATTAACTTCATCAATCTTAAAAGCAGCATCCATTAATGCGGATCAGCTGATCCATAATATTGAAAATCAACTACAAACAAAACCACAAGTTTCCGGCAGCGGAATTAAGGCAGGAACATTATATATTACAAATACACTGCAACAAGTATTAGCTGAAGCAGAAAACCTTATGAAAACGTGGCAAGACGAGTATTTATCTGCCGAACATTTTTTGTTGGCATTGTTAAAAGTGAAGAAATCGGCAGCAGGGAAACTGCTGAGAGAATCAATTAATGAAGAAGGTAAATTAGAGGGAATCATTAACCAAATAAGGGGGAATCAGCGCGTGACCTCGGAAAATCCAGAAGCAACTTATGATGTGCTGAAAAAATACGGAAGAGACCTTGTCGAAGAGGTAAGAGCAGGTAAGGTGGATCCAGTCATTGGCCGTGATCAGGAAATACGCAATGTTATTCGGATATTATCACGCAAAACCAAAAACAACCCGGTATTGATCGGTGAACCGGGAGTTGGGAAAACAGCAGTTGTAGAAGGACTTGCACAGCGGATTGTCAGAAAAGATGTTCCAGAAGGTTTAAAAGACAAAACGATTTTTTCACTTGATATGAGCTCTTTAATCGCAGGAGCAAAGTTTAGAGGAGAGTTTGAAGAAAGGCTAAAAGCGGTATTAAATGAAGTGAAAAAGAGCGATGGGAAAATACTGCTGTTTATCGATGAGCTTCACACCATAGTTGGCGCAGGAAAAACAGAGGGTGCTATGGATGCCGGCAACATGCTTAAGCCCATGCTTGCCCGAGGAGAACTGCATTGTATAGGGGCAACCACTTTGGATGAGCATCGCAAGTATATTGAGAAGGATCCAGCACTTGAACGGAGGTTTCAGCAAGTTTTAGTACAAGAGCCTAATGTGGAAGATACAATCTCCATTTTAAGAGGGCTAAAAGAACGGTTTGAAATTCATCATGGAGTAAATATTCATGACCGTTCTCTAATTGCTGCTGCCACCCTATCTGACCGCTATATTACAGATCGATTTTTGCCAGATAAGGCGATTGATTTAATAGATGAAGCATGTGCAATGATCCGTACGGAAATGGATTCAATGCCAACTGAGCTAGATGAGGTAACAAGAAGAGTCATGCAGCTGGAAATTGAAGAAGCTGCACTGCAAAAGGAGAAAGATGCCGTAAGTAAAGAACGGCTTGTTATCCTGCAAGAAGAACTTTCTGCTTTAAAAGAAAAAGCAAAAACCATACAGACAAAATGGCTGCTCGAAAAAGAAGGAATTCAACGATTACAGGAGAAAAGAGAACAATTAGAAAAGCATCGACGTGACTTGGAAGATGCGGAAAATAAATACGATTTAAACACCGCTGCTGAATTAAGACATGGGAAAATACCAATGCTGGAAAAAGAATTGAAGATCCTTGAGAAGGAAGTTAATGAAGGACAATCAGATAAGCTGGTACGGGAAGAAGTAACAGAGGAAGAAATTGCAGGGATTGTCGCCAGATGGACAGGCATCCCTGTTGCAAAGCTAGTAGAAGGAGAACGTGAGAAGCTGCTTCGGCTGGAGGAAATCTTACAAGAAAGAGTTATTGGCCAAAATGAGGCAGTTCAGCTTGTGTCTGATGCAGTAATTAGAGCACGTGCTGGTATTAAAGATCCCCATCGTCCAATCGGTTCTTTCTTATTTCTGGGACCAACAGGAGTAGGTAAAACAGAGCTGGCCAAAGCATTGGCACAAGTGTTATTTGACAGTGAAGATCAAATGATTCGTATTGATATGTCGGAATATATGGAAAAACATTCAGTGTCAAGATTAGTTGGTGCTCCTCCAGGGTATGTTGGCTATGAAGAAGGCGGACAGCTTACTGAAGCAGTAAGACGAAAACCGTATTCGGTCATCTTATTAGATGAAATTGAAAAAGCACATCCTGAAGTTTTTAATATTTTACTGCAGGTGTTAGATGATGGACGAATTACTGATTCACAAGGAAGAATGGTTGACTTCAAAAATACAGTGATTATTATGACATCCAATATAGGTTCAAATTTCTTACTGGAACGCGATGAAGTGCGAGAGAATGACTATATTATAGAAGAAACTAGAAATAATGTACTTCATCAGCTTAGAAATCACTTTAAACCAGAGTTTATCAACCGCATAGATGAGATTATTCTCTTTAAACCTTTATCGCTTGCCGATTTACATGGAATTGTAAGAAATATGCTAAATGAACTTCAAGAAAGATTGACCGATCAGCAAGTGAATTTACGAATAACGGATCATGCAGTTGAATATATTGCTGAAAATGGCTATGACCCTATTTATGGTGCTCGACCGTTAAAACGCTATATTCAAAAAAATGTAGAAACAGCACTGGCAAAGGAAATTATCTCTGGGACGATAAAAGAAGAAAGTGACGTTGTCATTGCTCTGGAGGAAAATAAACTGACAGTAGCCGTAAAATGAAAAATCTTATCAAATAAAATATCGTCAGCCTGAAAACAGGCTGACGATATTTTAACAATTAATGAATCGCTTTTTTCTCTGCAGGCTCGTCTGGAATGATGGCAGGAATAACATAAATTAATAGAGTTGCTGCAACTGCAAGGATCGCACTAGTTTGAAAATCATAAGAAGCGCCTAGCATATTACCCGCAACATACGATAGCATTTGAACAAGCAGAAATGTCCAAATGAAAGTCCACAAATACTTCATCAATAGTTCACCTCTTACATAATTGAATCCCTTTACATCTTACCATAACAACCCAAAATAATAAACTTGAATGTGGCAAGAAAAGCGGAAGCGCCTTGCTCAGCCCCGACAAGCTTAAGACAAGACGGCTAGAAGGTTGCTCTTTAACCTTCTGGACGGATTGGCTTAAGACCTCGAGGGGCTAGGCGCTGCAGCTGGACAGAGAAAAGCGGAAGGCGCTTGCCCAGGGGCGACAAGCATAAGACAGGCCAGGCAGAAGGTTGTTCTTTAACCTTTTGACTGGAATGGCTTATGACCTCGAGCCCCTAGCGCCTGGAGCTGGACAGAGAAAAGCGGAAGCGCCTTGCTCAGCCCCGACAAGCTTAAGACAAGACGGCTAGAAGGTTGCTCTTTAACCTTCTGGACGGATTGGCTTAAGACCTCGAGGGGCTAGGCGCTGCAGCTGGACAAAGAAAAGCGGAAGCGCCTTGCTCAGCTCCGACACCTCAAGTGGCTAGCCGCTGAGAGATTAATGATGCTTTGGTATTCTCCAAAAATAGGTAATATCCCATTCCAATTCAACTATCCAAGCATACATTGAATATGAACGAAAAATAAAAGGAGTTTTTGGAAATGAAACACCGAAACTTTAAGATGGATACTGAATGGAGCATGATTCATTACCCTGATAAGCCAAGTGGTTTCGGTATATTAATTATCGGGGATGAAAGGCACTTCGTAGACGAAAACAGCAGTTTTTGGACTCAAAATGAAGGAAAAGCAGCATTAATTCACAAACTTGAAGAAGCAGGATATACGATCTTTTATTCCAATTTATTCGGAAGAAACTGGGGAAGCAATGAAGCGGTTCAAATGGCGAAAAGCCTGTATGGTTATGTGACACGGACTGAAATTCTTAATGATAAAATTCATATAATTGCAGAAGGTATGGGGGCTTTGGCCGCATTAAAGTTAATGGACGTGATGGGGGACAAAATCCGTTCAGCGGTATTTATTAATCCTATATTATCTGTAAAAAACCACCTTAACCAAGAGAAAGAACATAAATTCTTTTATAAAAAATTATTAAAAGAACTTGCGGCCTCTTATAAAACGGAAAGCAGTAAAGTCATTGAATTGGTTAATACCTATGATGAACAATATTTAATTGAAAACCTAAAATCACCAGTAAAAATCATTCATGTATTATCCGGGGGAAAAGCGTATAAGCAATCAAATATGCTCAAACAGCTTTCTGTAAAATGGAAGGATGAAGAAGCGCCGATATCCGTCTATTATATTGTTCCTGAGAAAATGCAGCTGATGGGGACGCAAATGATCGGTTTTTTTAAAAAATATGAGAAAGTGCTGTGAAACTTGTGCATACGCTACAGTAAGGATGTACTTGGGAGGATTTATATGAATGATTCAGTAATCATATATGGCGGTTTTGATTTTATTGGTTTTCATCTCACTAAAGGGCTGCTTGATGAAGGTTATAGCATATCATCAGTAAGATCAGACTTATTCGCTGATGATATGCTTGAAAACAAGCGTCTTGAGCTAGGAAGAAATGCAAACTTCTTAGAATGGGATGACTTAAAAGAACCATTTGGCAGCGAGATGCCAAAACACATTTTTTTTGACTTTTATAGTTTGTACTTGCGCAATGACACGAAAAGAATTAAAGAGATGTATGGCAAATGGATAGAACATGCAAAAAGTGCGGCAGGAGCAGATACAGAGATTACGCTATTATTGCCAGTTCAGATGGAGATAAATCAATATATCTGCAGATCAGAAATAAAAGAAGCTTTTAAGGAACACGAAAATAAGATATGTTTCATCTTTTTGCCGACTATTTATGGTGAATGGCAGCCTGAAGAATTTGCCTTTCAACAGGCATGTTTAAAAAAAGCAGATCAAGCTGGCACTTTAACGATCAGTGGCCGCGAATGGCAAGAGGATGCTATTTATGTTCAGTATACCATTAAGGCGATATTGGATATCTTCGAAAAAGGATCATCTGGAGATTGGTTCGTTCGAAATAAGATTGCTGGGCAATGGCAGCACTGTGCTGCACTCTTAGAGATTGAAAAAGAATACATTCGACATACAGAGAGAGAAGCAAAGCTTCCAGAACACCTGCACATTTATGAAATCGAATCCGATGAAGAGAAATGTGAGGGCATAAAAAAACAGAAGCAACATATTGTATTCAACCGTATATAGCTGTGCATACTCTGCAGTGAAAAATCAAGTATAAAGAAGCCTGTATAAGTGATATTGGAAAAAAATCTTTTCAAACAGCGTCATAGCAAGGTAAAATAGGACTAGTGCAGGAAAATTTCACCTAGATTGAAAGTTTTGCAGCTTTCCAAATGAGAGGCGGAGAAAGAAGAGATGCATCTTTTATTCAAGAAATTCGGGTTCCTTCTTTTGTGCCTTATTTTTTTATCTTCATGCGGACAGGCTATGTCGCCAGGAACATTGCAGAAGGCTGGTTTATTAGTGCCTGACACAGTGAACGATCAAGTATGGGGAACAAAAGGCTATAAAGGAATGCTAAAGATTCAATCTCATTATAATATTGAGGTTTATTATAAAGAGGGGATGAACTCTGCAGCGATCGTCCAGCGTGCAGTAGAGGAATTTGATCAAAAAGGTGTCAACCTTATTTTTGGGCATGGAAATGAGTATGCTGAATATTTTAATGATTTTTCCGAAGACTATCCTCATATACAGTTTGTCAGCTTTAATGGTGATGCAAAAAACAAGAATACGACAAGCCTAGGATTTGAAGGATACGCAATGGGGTTTTTCGGTGGAATGGTCGCGGGTCATATGACAAAAACAAATACGGTTGGCGTGTTGGCGGCTTTTGAATGGCAGCCTGAAATAAAGGGATTTGCTGAAGGCGCAAAATTCCAAAATAAAGATGTTAATGTTAAAATAGAATACGTCGGAGGCTGGGACGATCATGAAACAGCCAATATCATGCTGGGGAAGCTAAATAATACAGGTGCGGATGTTATTTACCCTGCTGGAGATGGCTACAATGTCCCGATAATCGAAAAAATAAAAGAAAACGGGCAATATGCGATCGGTTATATCTCGGATCAGAGTGATCTTGGGGAATCAACGGTGTTAACAAGTACCATTCAGCATGTCGATGTCTTATATGAGCTTGTTGCTGATAAGTTTAACAATGGAGAGCTGCCATCAGGGAATTTATCTTTTGATTTTCAAGATGATGTCATTTCATTAGGTAAGTTTAGTCCAGTGGTGGATCAAGTTTTTAAAGAAGAAATGAACCAAGCAATCAATCAGTATAAAAGCACAGGAAAGCTGCCAAATAATGAGCAGCAGTAAAACGGAGGATCTAACTATGCAATCAAATGATAAAACGATGGAATTTATGGCGATCGCAATGAAGTACTTACCGGAAGCGAAGCAGCAGCTTGAAGAGGCTGGAGTAGAGCTTTCTATGGAAATGATTCAGCCATTTATGTCGTTATTTACAAAAGTTATGAATGAGGCGTACGAGCTAGGAAAAGAAGATGCATTAAAAGAAGACTAAAACCGGCTGATGCCGGTTTTTTTGCATTTTACATTAGCAGTGCAGGAAAATAACCGGCACTGGACAACTTACAACGAAGTATATTTGCTTTTAAGGTTTCCTCTTTACTCCAGGAGAAATGTGATTTGATTAGTCTTTTTTATTTAAAAACTTTTGCAGTAGCGGCCCGGCTTTTTTCATCAATGGCTTCAATTCACCAACAGATGACATCAATGTGCCAAGATTATTCATTAACCCATCCAAATCAACATTTTCAAGGATCTGTTCAATCTTTTGCTGTGCAGCGCTATTAACGTCTTTAGCCTCTTTATCCTCTTTAAACTCTATGTCTTCAGCTTTTCTTCTGCCTAAAATCCAGTCCTGCTTTACAGAACGCTCTTGTCTATTGCTCCCAAACATTAACTGAGAGAAAGGGTCCTGTCTAAATTCTTTGTCTTTATCACTCACTTGAGTCTCCCCCCGCCTACACTCATTGCTTTTTACTAGAATGAGTCTGAAATAATCGAAAACAGCACAAACTAAAAATATATAAAAGGTTTTAAAGAATTCTACATACAGATCTTCTTTTAGTCATAGTATATGTGTTTAATTTCAAAGTGTATGGACATTCATATCAATTAGTTGCAAAAGTGGCCCTGTTTTTGATAAAATTAGTACCAAGTCATAATAATTGATAATAATATTAAATATTGGATTGCAATGACCATTATGTTGGGAGTGGAAAATATGAATGCAGGTGTACTAGGTCTCGGCAGAGCATTACCTGAAAAAATTTTAACAAATAGTGATCTTGAAAAGATGGTAGATACATCTGATGAGTGGATCCGAACACGCACAGGTATTCGTGAAAGAAGGATCGCTGATGACCAGACAGATACGTCTGATTTAGCTTACCAATCTGCAGTAGAAGCATTAAAAAATGCGAATATAACAGCGGAAGAACTTGATTTGATTCTTGTAGCGACAGTAACACCAGATCAGCCTTTTCCAAGTGTAGCATGCATGCTGCAGGAACGGCTTGGTGCTAAAAAAGCTGCAGCTATGGATCTTAGTGCAGCATGTGCTGGGTTTATGTATGGCATGATCACAGCGCAGCAATTCATTAAGACTAACGCCTATAAATACGTCCTAGTTGTCGGTGTAGAGAAACTTTCAAAAATTACAGATTGGGATGACAGGAATACAGCTGTCTTATTTGGAGATGGAGCAGGTGCAGCAGTAATGGGACCGGTCTCAGAAGGAAGAGGAATTTTATCTTTTGAACTGGGAGCTGATGGATCTGGCGGAAAGTACCTTTACCAAGATGAGAATATTGTTATGAACGGCCGAGAGGTGTTCAAATTTGCAGTAAGACAAATGGGTGAAAGCTGTATTAATGTCTTAGAAAAAGCAGGATTATCAAAGGAAGATGTTGACTTTTTAATCCCTCATCAGGCTAATATAAGAATTATGGAAGCTGCTCGTCAACGCCTTGACCTGCCGGTTGAAAAAATGTCAATGACCGTTGAAAAATACGGAAATACCTCTGCTTCCTCTATTCCCATTGCAATGGTAGAAGAGCTGGAGGCCGGAAAAATTAAAGATGACGATCTGATTGTTATGGTCGGTTTTGGCGGCGGTTTAACATGGGGTGCAATTGCACTTCGCTGGGGAAGATAAATTTTAATCACAATAACATTTAAAGGGGCGGTATTATTTATGAACAAGAGGAGAGTTGTCGTTACGGGAATTGGTGCTGTAACACCACTCGGGAATAATGCACAGACATCTTGGGGTAATGTTAAAGAAGGTAAATCAGGTGTCGGACCATTAACGAGGTTAAATGCAGATGAATATCCAGCAAAGGTAGCAGCAGAAGTAAAAGATTTTAATGCTGAAGAATTTATAGATCGTAAAGATGCACGTAAAATGGATAGGTTTACCCATTATGCCATTGCAGCTTCATTAATGGCTGTAGAGGATGCTAAGCTTGAAATCAATGATCAGAATGCGGAACGTATTGGGGTATGGATTGGTTCAGGGATTGGCGGAATGGAAACATTTGAAAATCAGTTTGAAACCTTTTTAAATCGCGGATACCGCAGAGTCAGCCCATTTTTTGTTCCAATGATGATACCAGATATGGCAACAGGGCAGGTTTCTATTACATTAGGTGCAAAAGGCTTTAACTCTTGTACCGTAACAGCATGTGCAACAGGTACAAATTCAATCGGAGATGCCTTTAAGGTCATACAGCGCGGAGATGCTGATGCCATGATCACTGGAGGTGCAGAAGCACCAATTACAAGGATGTCTGTTGCCGGTTTTTGTGCAAATACTGCTTTATCAACGAATCCAGATCCACAGACAGCGAGCAGACCGTTTGATAAAAATCGTGACGGGTTTGTTATTGGAGAAGGTGCCGGAATCCTTGTACTGGAGGAAATGGAGCATGCATTAGCACGAGGAGCGGAAATTTACGCAGAAATTGTTGGGTATGGCGCAACTGGCGACGCATATCATATAACAGCTCCTGCGCCAGGCGGAGAAGGCGGAGCACGAGCGATGAAAATAGCAATTAATGATGGAGGCTTAACTCCAGAAGATATCGATTATATAAATGCCCATGGAACAAGCACAGATTATAACGATAAATTCGAAACATTAGCCATTAAAGAAGTGTTTGGAGACCATGCTTATAAATTGGCTGTAAGTTCTACAAAATCAATGACTGGCCATTTATTAGGAGCAGCTGGCGGTGTTGAAGCTATTTTCACACTGATGGCAATGAAGGAAAACATTCTTCCTCCTACCATTAATTACGAAACACCTGACCCAGAGTGCGATTTAGATTATGTGCCTAACCAGGCAAGAGAAAAAGAAATTAAAGCAGCTATGAGTAATTCACTAGGATTTGGCGGCCATAACGCAACCATCGTCTTTAAAAAATTTAGTTAAAAATAAGCGAAAGCTGACTCTATTGAAAATGGGAGTCAGCTTTTTTGCATAAATGGCACACATGAACCAAGACATTCGTTCTTTCATAACCTATTGAATGAGGAAAGTAAAGGAGACGATTGACTTGGGATTATAAACACCAGCGTATGGCTGGAACAGCATTTTGATAAACCATTAGACATCATCAAAAAGATTATGCCGCTTTTTCATGAAGATGAGCCTGAAAAGCTATATCAGTACTTAAAGAGCTTTGGCATGTATACTCCTAACCGCAAAACCTATGATTATGTTCAGAAATTGCAAAAACAGGATGTATGGCTTCAGGTGAATGAGCTATTTAAAATGTATCAAAGGAAATGGAATGGACCAGATATCCCCATTTATATTTTCCCTGTTGAAGCAAGGCAATCCCTTTTTGTGAGACATCAGCTTGGAAAGTCAGGCGTTTCTTTTAAAGATAAAGTTTTTCTCTTTTTATCGCCTGCAGAAGACCCCAAAGAACTTGAAGCTTTATTCGTACATGAATACCATCATGTCTGCAGAATGAATAAATTAAAGAAAGCAGTTTCCGAGTTTACCCTGCTGGATTCCATTGTATTAGAGGGTTTGGCAGAACACACAGTAAAGATCTGCTGCGGTGAAGATTATGTTTCTGACTGGTGCACATATTATACGGAAAAAGAAATTGAAGCCTATTGGAAACAGTTTATTAAACCATATTTAACGAAGAAGAAAAAAGAAAGGCTTCATGATCATGTATTATTTGGAAAAAGAAATGTGCCAGACATGCTTGGATATGCAGCTGGTTATGTAATTATTTGTAAATATGCAGAAAATAATCAAATTACCTTGTTAGATTCCCTTACAAAACCCGCTGATAAATTTATATCTGCTTGGAATGCTGATACAGAAGCATTTGAGTAATATACCAAAAAGGAGAATGAAAAAATTCTCCTTTTTTTAATTAATCTGGAAAGCGTTGTCATTATTGGTTTATTCGCAATGTATTTAATAATAAATTTATTTTAAATTAATGAAAAAAGAAGAATTTTAAAAAAACTTCTTGAACTCGTAATGTTTTTGTAATAATATACAGATAATTAATCTGAAAATTTCCGAAATTAATATATTCTAAAAAATAGAAAAACGCTATTTTAATATATTTATCGGAGTCTATTTTTTAAAGATGGACGGGGGATATTATGACAGCACTATTAGAACTCAAAAATTTAAAAACACACTTTATGAAAAAAAAGGCCAATATTCCAGCCGTTGATGGTGTTGATTTAACAATCCAAAAAGGAGAAACAGTAGCACTTGTTGGAGAATCCGGTTCTGGAAAAAGTATTACATCTCTCTCCATTATGCGGCTCATTCCTAGTCCGCCAGGTAAAATTGTTGATGGTCAAATTCTATTTAATGGACAGGATTTAGTTACACTTACAGATGATCAAATGTGTAAAATCCGCGGAAATGACATATCAATGATCTTTCAGGAGCCAATGACATCATTAAATCCGGTTTTAACAATCGGAGAACAAATTATAGAAGTGCTGATGTATCATCAGAAATTGAATAAAAGCCAAGCAAGGACAAAAGCGGTTGAAATGTTAGAACTTGTAGGATTCTCAAGAGCAAAAGCTTTAGTCGACGAGTATCCTCACAGACTGAGCGGAGGCATGAGGCAGAGGGTCATGATCGCAATTGCGATGAGCTGTAACCCAAAACTTCTAATTGCTGACGAACCTACGACAGCATTGGATGTAACAATTCAGGCGCAAATTTTAGACTTAATGAAGGACTTGAGCAAAAAATACGATACTTCCATTCTACTGATCACACATGACCTTGGTGTCGTTTCAGAGGTGGCCGATAAAGTAGTCGTTATGTATTGTGGACAGGTAGTTGAAGAAGCAATGGTAGAAGATCTTTTTGATGAACCGCTTCACCCATATACAATAGGCTTAATGGGTTCCATCCCTTCATTAGATGATGATTTAGACAGACTGCAATCCATTGAAGGAAATGTGCCGCCACCCGAGCATTTTCCACAAGGCTGCCGATTTGCTCCACGCTGTCCGCATGCATTTGATAAATGCAGAAGCGCACTTCCAGCATTAATGGATGTTGAAGGCGGCTCACGGAAGGTACGTTGTTTCTTGCACGGAGATAAGGAGGCTACTTCATGAGTACATTAACAAAAAAAGATTCTAATTCTAGCATTATTACAGATTCAGACTATATCTTAGAAGTGAATGATCTAAAAAAACATTTTCCTGTTAAAGCGGGAATTCTTCAGCGCAATGTGGGTTCTGTTAAAGCAGTCGATGGATTGTCATTCAAAGTTAAAAAAGGGGAAACCATTGGGATTGTTGGAGAATCGGGCTGTGGAAAATCTACTGCTGGCCGTACACTAATAAGACTATACGAGCCTACTGCTGGAGATATCTTTTTTAAAGGCAGAAATATTAGCAAAATGAGCGAATCAGAATTGCGCAGAACAGTGCGTAAGGATATTCAAATGGTCTTCCAGGATCCTTATGCATCATTAAATCCAAGGAAAACATTAAAATCAATTTTATTAGAACCAATGAAAACTCATAACATGTATAAAGGAAAAGAACGTGAGGATAAACTTGATGAACTATTGGACCGTGTTGGTTTTAATCCATTGTTCATTAACCGATACCCACATGAGTTTTCCGGAGGGCAAAGACAGAGAATCGGGATTGCCAGAGCATTGACACTAAACCCAGACTTAATCATTGCAGATGAAGCTGTATCTGCTCTTGACGTGTCGATTCAAGCTCAAATTATTAACCTGATGAAAGATCTGCAGGAAGAAATGGGACTAACCTATGTATTTATCTCACATGACTTAAGTGTTGTCCGTCATATTAGTGATCGTGTTGGGGTTATGTACTTAGGGAAAATTATGGAGTTTGCTCCGAAAAAGGATATTTATGAAGAGCCTCTTCACCCATACACTCAAGCTCTATTATCAGCTGTTCCAACTCCGAGAAAGAAAGGCACAGCACCAAGGGAGCGCATTATCTTAAAAGGTGATCTGCCTAGTCCGGCAAATCCTCCTGCAGGCTGTGTATTTCATACACGCTGTCCTGCAGCAACAGCAATGTGCTCAGAGAAAGTACCTGAATTTAGAGAAGTGAAAAAAGATCATTTTGTTGCATGTCATTTGTATTAACTTACTTAAAACAAATACCATTAGTTATTTTCCCTCTATATAGGGAAATAAACATAAGTTTTCAAAAATATTTGAAAGGGGGCGTTGCTGCAATAGCATACTCCGTTTCTAAAGATTTGCAATATTCACAAATAATATTTAGGGGGAAGATGAATGAAAAAGCAAGCATGGTTACTTAGTGTTCTTTTAGTATTATCAATGTTTCTTGCGGCATGTTCTGGAGGAGGCAATGATGCAGCAGATACTGAACCAGAAGAAGAGCCGGAAGCTCCAGCAGAACCAAGCGGTGAGCCAGTACAAGGCGGCGATTTGATCATTGGTTCATCTGGTGCACCAACAATGTTTAATGGTTTATATTCAAGTGATGCATCAAGCTCTGACATTGAAGGTATGATCTTTGATTCCCTAGTTGGATCAGATTTAGAATTCAATCCAGTAACTGACGGCGGTCTTGCTGAAGAAGTTGACGCAGCAGAAGACGGCTTAACTTATACAATCAAACTTAAAGAAGGCGCAACATTCCATGATGGTGAAGCATTAAATGCAGATGATGTTGTTTTCACATACAACATTCCATTAAGCGAAGAATATGATGGCCCTCGTAAATCTTATTTTGAGGCAGTAGAATCTGTAGAGAAAATTGATGATTACACTGTTCAGTTCAACATGAGCAAAGTAGATGCTCAATTCCCAGTTGTTGGTCTAGGTTTCGGTATCCTTCCTGAGCATATCTTAGGAGACGTTCCAATTCCTGAACTTGGTGAGCATGAATTTAATACAAAGAACCCAATCGGTTCTGGTCCATTCAAGTTTGAAGAGTGGAGAGATGGCGAGTACGTTAAAGTTGTAGCTAATGAAGATTATTGGGATGGACGTCCATATTTAGATTCAGTAACATACAAAATTGTTCCAGATGCAAATGCTATTTTAGCACAGCTTCAAGCTGGAGATATTCATTATTATGCTGGAGTTGCTCAGCCTGACGTACCAACAGTTGAAAGCTTTGCAGATGCTGCAGGTATCCGTTTAGAAAGCGGCCTGGCTCTTTCTTACACATTCTTAGGACTTAACCAGCGTATGGAAATGTTCCAAGATGTATCAGTTCGTCAAGCAATTACACATGCAATCGATCGTGAAGCTATTGTTGAATCAGTTATGGCTGGATATGGTGAAGTAGCACACGTACCTGAAAGTCCATTAAGCTGGGCTTACAATCCAGATGTACCAAAGTTTGAATATGATGTAGAAAAAGCGAAGCAAATGCTTGCAGATGCTGGCTGGACTCCTGGCGATGACGGCATCTTAGAAAAAGACGGCGAAAGATTCTCTTTTGAAGTAAAAACAAACCAAGGTAATAAAGTGCGTGAAGATATCGTTGTTATTCTTCAGCAGCAATTAAAAGAAGTAGGAATTGAAATCGTTCCTCAAATCGTTGAGTTCAGCTCATTAATCGCTGATATCGACCCAGGCGTTTGGAACTTCGAAGGAATTGTATTAGGATGGAGCCTTGGAACTGATCCAGATCCAAGCGGAATCTTCCATACGAAAGAAATTGAAGCAGGATTAAACTTTACTGCATACTCTAATCCTGATCTAGATGTTCTTATGGACCAATCTCTACAAGAACTAGATAAAGAAAAGCGTAAAGAACAAATCGGTCAAGTTCAGCAAGGTCTTGCAGAAGATCAAGCATACACATTCTTATACTACCCTGAAGAATTCCGTGCATTGCCTGAAAACTTACAAGGTTATGAATTCCATGCGAAAAACCAACTTTACAAAATTAACAAATGGTGGTTAGAGCAAGAGTAATTCGTTTTACTGAAGAAAGGGAATGGAAATACCCTTCCCTTTCTTTATCTTTGAGTATAGGAAAATAAAAAAATTAGCTGTTAATTTAAACACGCGGACAAGCTTTTTAAATACTGAAAACCCTACAGGTTATATGTGATAACTGTATTTAGGATAAATAATAATTTATTAAGAGAAGGAGAATAGGCGATGGTCTCATATATTATTCGGCGAACAATAATGGCTATTCCCTTGCTATTTGGAATTACCATCCTATCATTTGCAATCATTCAAGCTGCACCAGGAGATCCAACATCATTAATGATGGATCCATCCATGAAACCTTCAGATAAAGAAGCGTTTCGAGAAAGATATGGACTAGATGAACCCATCCATATCCAATATATTACGTGGCTTGGAAATATGGCGCAGGGTGATTTTGGAGATTCAATCATTAAGCGGGGAACTCCTGTAAGTGAATTAATCATGAACAGGCTGCCAAATACTTTATTACTGATGCTGGTTTCAACTATTCTGGCAATTTTAATTGCTATACCTTTTGGAATATATTCGGCCATGAGGCCTTATACCAAGCTGGATTATACAGTCACTGTGACTTCTTTCTTAGGAGTAGCGACACCGAATTTCTGGCTCGGATTAATGTTAATCATGTTCTTATCCGTAACATTAGGCTGGTTTCCAACTGGTGGGGTAGCGACATTAAACGCCGACTTTAGTTTATGGGATCGAATTCATCACTTAATTCTTCCGGCTTTTGTGTTAGCAGTAGCAGATATGGCTGCACTAACAAGATACACACGTTCTTCAATGATGGATGTATTGAAACAGGATTATATCCGAACTGCAATGTCAAAAGGTTTTAAAGAGAAAAAAGTAGTTTTAAAACATGGTCTTAGAAATGGGATGATCCCAATCATTACGATTTTTGGTCTAATGCTTCCATCCTTTATTGGCGGAGCTGCGATTACGGAGAGAGTATTTGCATGGCCAGGAATTGGACTTTTATTCATTGAATCAGCCTTCCAGAGGGATTATCCAGTCATTATGGCATTAACAGTTATTTCAGCAGTCTTTGTTGTCATTGGGAACTTATTAGCAGACATACTATACGCGGTCTTTGATCCGCGAATTGAGTATTAAAGGAGGGGTTACAGTGTCACAAGTTAATCCAGAAATATCACAAAAAGAATTAGAACTGAACCCCAATTTAATGGAAAAACCAGATACATTAACGAAAATCTTTATTAGAAAGTTTATGAAAAATAAATTGGCGGTTGTTGGAGCAATCTTTTTGCTCGCCATCGTATTAATATCAATTCTGGCGCCAATCATTTCTCCGCATCCATATGATCAGCAAAATTTGCTTGCCAAATTACAGCCTCCAAGTGCGGATTACTGGCTTGGAACTGACCGTTATGGCAGAGACATATTTACAAGGTTAATTTATGGAGGCAGAGTATCTCTCCTAGTAGCCTTTGGTTCGGTATTAGGAGCAATTGTTATTGGAATTACAGTGGGAGCTCTAGCTGGCTATTTTGGAGGAATTGTAGATGCTGTTCTAATGCGCTTTGTAGATGTAATCATCTCTATTCCAAGTATCTTCCTACTAATTACAATTGTAACAATCTTCGGATCTAGCTTACAAAATCTAATCATTGTATTTGCTTTAACCAGTTGGACAGGGACGGCAAGACTTGTGCGAGGAGAGTTTTTATCACTAAGATCAAGAGAGTTTGTCCTTGCATCTAAAACAGTAGGAACTAAATCATATAAAATCATCTTTACACATATTCTTCCAAATGCAATGGGACCGATCATAGTTGCAGCTACATTGCTTGTTGGAGGGGTAATCTTATCAGAAGCGGCTCTCAGTTATTTAGGATTGGGAATACAGCCTCCGACTGCAAGCTGGGGGAACATGCTTCAGGATGCTCAGAACTATACAGTAATGCTAACAGCTCCATGGTATCCATTCTTCCCGGGATTCTTAATTCTGTTAACAGTACTAAGTGTTAACTTCATCGGTGATGGATTAAGAGATGCACTCGATCCTAAGACATTAGAATAGGCAGGCAAAACCACTGACAGTGTTAATGTCAGTGGTTTTTTTGTTTAAAAACGGCTTTTCAATTTTGCTTAGAAAAATTATATGGAGGGATTTGGAAAAGCCAATGTCCTTTGCATAGGATTAAAAGGGTCTTACATGAGGGATAAGGAGAATATGCAATGTTAAGTCATAGAAGATCAATCAACAGAATATATTAGATTAAATTGAGTTAAATCTATAATGGCTATATTTATTGTAGGAATAAATTTACTATTACATGCCCATACTGAGTGACAAATAGTTAGTGAAGTGGGGGTAAGTATATGTTATATCTTCATGATGTTTGGGTGAATTGGTTTGAAGGGGAAGAGAACGGATATAATGTATGCCATTTTCATGAATGGCGTAAGGACGATGGTGTTGAACTTCTGGATCAAGTGCCATTGCTGAAGGTTGACTCTGTATTATTCAATTATATTGAAAATGATCTCGCAGACATTCCACAGCAGCTTCTTGATGATATTTATCAAAAAGCGTATTTGAGAAAGAACCATGAGCGCGTTCAATTGGAATATTGCTTTGTTGTCACAGATGGGACAGGCATTCTTGCCGTTGATACAATAGGATATAGTATCCCAATCCGAAAAAGCCGTCTTATTCCAAGACAGGAACAGCTTGCATATGAAATGATTGCTGATCAAGATACAATTTCTTACTCTTTTTCATCATCAGCTGGAAAAGGTTTTCATATCCTTTCTCCATCACCTGACTTAATGGCAGGGCTAACAAGAAAAGAAAGACAGCTTAAACAGCTTTTGTTTATGGCATTGGATCAGCTGCACTCCTCCAAAAACGAAGCGGAAATTCGATATTGGTATACCGAATGGAGACCGGAAATTTATTCTGACATTCAAGCCATGAATTTTGAACATGCATGGGATCACCTTTTTGAAGAGAGCAAATATGGCTGGTCAAAAAAGCATGAAAGATTCTGTGAAAATTTAATAAAAGGACAGCCATTCTTTGAAAAATTATGGGAGATTGAGCATGGTTCGAGAGTGAATTAATAAAAAAACCTTCGATGAATGTCGAAGGTTTTTTCTTGTTTATAAACTAAAAATTAGAATAGGAATGTTCGATATAAGAAGAATTATTTATCTGCGTTTTCTTCCAAGTCCCATCGCATTTTCCATTTTTTTAATCATCTTTTGAGCTACTATATTTGCTTTATCTGCTCCATTATCCAAAATGATATCCAGTTCTTCTGAAGACATTAATTCATGATATTTATCTTGGATTGGTTTTAAGGCATTTACAACTACTTGTGCTAAATCACCTTTAAAATCTCCATATCCTTTCCCTTCATACATCGCTTCAATATCACTAATTTCTTTTCCAGTGAAGATGGAATAAATCGTTAATAGATTTGAAACACCAGGTTTAAGGTCTTTATCATATTTCACAATGCCATCAGAGTCTGTGACTGCGCTTTTAATTTTCTTTTCAATCACTTTTGGTTCATCTAAGATCGAAATAAACGATTTTGTATTCGGATCTGATTTGCTCATTTTCTTCGTTGGTTCTTGGAGGGACATAATTCTTGCCCCAACTTTAGGGATACGAACCTCAGGAATAGTGAAGATATCATTATACTTTTTATTAAATCTTTCTGCTAAATCTCTTGTTAATTCCAAATGCTGTTTTTGATCTTCTCCAACTGGAACTAAATCAGTGCTATAAAGCAGAATATCAGCAGCCATTAATGGGGGATATGTTAATAATCCAGCAGATACTGCATCTTTGCCTTCTGATTTATCCTTAAATTGGGTCATTCTTTCTAATTCACCAATGTAAGATACACACTGCATCATCCATCCTGCTTGCGCATGTGCAGGAACTTCGGATTGGACGAACAAAGTTGCCTTTTCTGGATCAATACCTACAGCAATATAAAGTGCAGCAAGGCTGCGAATATTTTTTCTCAGTTCCAGACGATCTTGGGGAACTGTTATGGCATGCTGGTCAACAATGCAAAAATAACAGTTGTATTCATTTTGCAGTTCAATAAATTGTTTGAGTGCACCAATATAGTTGCCAAGCGTGATGGTACCGCTTGGCTGGATACCTGAAAAGATAGTTTTCATGTTATATTCCTCCTTAAATTATGGATGAGAAGAGAAAAAAAGGCAGCAAAAAGACCATTCGTCCCTAATATTTAGGGACGAATGGTCCGCGTTGCCACCCTAATTACTCAAAATGAGTCACTCTGTACCCGCAAAACTGCAGGCTGCCTAATAACGCAGACAATACGTAAAATAAAGAAATTGATTCTTTATACTTAAGCTCCAAAGTCCATTCTATTTACCCGGATTCCTGTTCCCACCAGCCACAGGATCTCTTAAAACCAGACAGTAAATGTACTACTCTTCATCATAGCCATTCTTTTATTAGTTAATAAGATTATTATATAAGAAAGTTAATTTGAATTCAAATGCATTGACTGATATTTTGCCCATTTTAAAATTCATTTCAATTTATTGAATAGAGGAGAAGGAGAGATTTGTCGAAAAATGACCCTTTTCGTAAAAAAAATTTAATCTTCAAAGTGTTAGTATATTAATATTTTTCAGCAAATTAAGACCTATGGTAGAACTTTCCTACTAAAAACTTACTTGCAATCAAGAAATAAAATACTTATAATAAAAATCACCAAACAATTTCTTTACAAAAATGTTACATTCTCAATAAAATTTGATTGTCTATCAGCATATTTTTTGCAAAACTCAAACTCTGATGTAAGTTTTTCATACTTATAACTCCAAAACTAGTATTAACTTTTATATTTCGATATAATTATCAGAATATAGAGGATAATCAATCTTTGAGCATAGGTTAACTTATTTTACGACGAGAGAAGTGGTTTGCGCTTTTTTCTTTAATGTAAAAAGACAGACTATTTCAGCAATATATGTCAGGAGGACAATTGTATTTTAGGAGATTTTTGTACAAGTACAGTTTGGGGAAAAATAATAGGGGGTTTTACCGTGAACAAAAAGAGATTTTCATTTCTCTTCAGCATCTTGCTTGTACTAAGCATGTTCCTTGCAGCATGTAGCGGCGGCGATGACAACGCTGATGGCGGCGATAGCGGCGACGGCGGATCTGATGTAGAACAAAATTTAAGTGTTAATATCAATACTGAACCACCTTCTTTACACCCAGGTTTAGCTAAGGATTCAACTTCTGGTACTGTACTTCGCCAAACAATGGAAGGATTAACTCGTATTGGCAAAGAAGGTACACCTGAAGAAGCAATGGCAGAGAGCTGGGAAGTTTCAGATGACCAAACAGTTTACACTTTCAAAATTCGTGAAGCTCAATGGTCAAATGGTGACCCTGTAACTGCTAACGATTTTGAAGCAGCATGGAAATGGGCTATTGACCCAGCTAACCAATCTGAGTATGCATACCAATTAAACTACATCGCTGGTGCTGAAGCAGCTAATACTGGCGAAGGTTCACTTGATGATGTAGGCGTTAAGGCAATTGATGAGAAAACTTTAGAAGTAACTCTTGCAAATCCAACTCCATTCTTCTTAGAGTTGACTGCATTCTACACTTACTTACCATTTAACAGCAAAGTAGCTGAAGCAAATGCTGAGTGGGCTAACGATGCTGGTGATGATTATACAACTAACGGTCCTTTCCATATGACTGAATGGGCTCACAGTGATAAAATTGTTCTTGAAAAGAGCGATACTTACTGGGATAAAGATGCTGTAAAATTAGACACAATTGAAATGATCATGGTTAACGATCCAAATACAGAACTATCTATGTTTGATAACGGTGAACTTGATTGGGCAGGAGCTCCAACTGGTGCACTTCCACTAGATGCTCTTCCTGCATTAAAAGATGAAGGCCGTCTAATTACTGAACCAATTGCAGGAACTTACCTGTACAAATTTAATACAACTGTTGAACCATTCAACAATGCAAATATCCGTAAAGCATTTGCACACGCAATGAACCGTCAAGAATTAATTGACAATGTTACACAAGGTGAACAGCTACCAGCAATGGCGCTTGTACCACCAACAATGTTCCCAGAGAACGAAGAAGGCTACTTCCCTGATAACGATATGGAAGCTGCGAAAGAATATTTAGAAAAAGGTTTAGAAGAGCTTGGTTATAGTGATGCTTCTGAACTTCCTGCAATTACTCTTTCTTACAACACATCTGAAGGCCACCAAAAGATTGCACAAGCAATCCAAGATATGTGGACTCAAAATCTTGGTGTTGAAGTAACACTTAACAACCAAGAGTGGGCTGTATACTTAGACAGCGTACATGCTTTAGATTACCAAGTTGCTCGTATGGGCTGGTTAGGTGACTTTAACGACGGAATCAACTTCCTTGAAGCTTATCGTGATGCTGATGGCGGTAACAACGATACTGGCTGGGAAGATCCTGAGTTCCAAGAATTACTTGCTCAATCTGCGACAGAAACAGATGCAGATGCTCGTCAGCAACTATTAAAAGATGCTGAAGCGATCTTTATGGATGCAATGCCTGTAGCACCTATCTATTTCTACACAAATAACTGGGTTCAAAACGAAAACTTAAAAGATGTTGCAATTTCTGGTCTTGGAGATGCTCAATTCAAATGGGCATATTTTGAATAATCGATAGTAATTTGACGAAAGGTATATGGGATCAAGTTTCCCATATACCTTCGTTTCTGTAACTTGAAGCTGCAAATTCGACCAATAAATGACAAATTTACTTTGTTTTGTAGTTGTGGTCTTTCTTATAAAAAGTATTAATATGGAGGTGTTGTCAATGGCTAAATATATAGGGAAGCGTTTGTTGTACATGCTTATTTCATTATGGCTAATTGTTACAGCAACGTTCTTTTTTATGCGCATGGCACCTGGAAACCCGTTCACATCTGAGAAGCAGTTACCTCCCGAAATTGAAGCAAACTTAAATGCACACTATGGATTAGATCAGCCATGGTACGTTCAATACGGAGAGTATTTACTAAGAATCTTAAAATGGGATTTTGGTCCGTCATTCAAGTATAAGAGTCAAACAGTTAATGACTTGATCAGTGAAGGTTTCCCGGTATCATTTCTATTAGGATTGGAAGCGATCTTTTTAGCAGTTGCAATTGGTGTTTTATTAGGAATTATTGCTGCCTTGAAACACAATAAATGGCAGGATTACACAGCAATGATTGTCGCAGTTCTAGGTATATCTGTTCCATCATTTATAATGGCATCATTCCTGCAATATTTCCTTGCAATCAAATGGGGCATATTCCCTGTTGCCAGATGGGAAGGGTTTATGTACACAGTTCTTCCAGCACTTGCACTTGCTTCTACTCCAATGGCATTTATCGCTCGCTTAACTCGTTCGAGCATGCTGGAGGTACTTGCAAATGATTATATTAAAACAGCTAAATCCAAAGGTTTAAGTAGTGGTGCAATTACGGTCAAGCATGCGATTCGTAATGCTATGCTTCCTGTTGTTACATACATGGGTCCGCTTACGGCCAGTATTTTAACAGGTAGCTTTGTTATTGAAAGAATCTTTGGTTTACCAGGACTAGGTGCACACTTTGTAACAAGTATCTCTAACCGGGATTACACAGTTATTATGGGTGTAACGGTATTCTATAGTATTCTATTACTTGTATCTATTCTCCTTGTAGACATTGCATACGGAATCATCGACCCACGCATTAAGCTTGCCGGCGGGAAGAAGGGAGAGTAAACCATGGAAATATCAAAAGATAAATTCAAAGTAGTTGGAACCCAGCTGGAAGATGCTGAAAAGATATCGAAACCGAGCCTCTCCTTTTGGAAAGATGTTTTCGTTCGTTTCCGTAAAAATAAACTGGCATTATTCGGTTTAGTTTTATTAGCAATTCTCATCTTTATGGCGATCTTTGGTCCAATGATGACAGAATATGATTATAAGCAAAATGATCTGGCTAACAAAAACCAGGCACCATCTTCAGAGCATTGGTTTGGAACAGATGATTTAGGCCGTGACGTTTTTACTCGTACATGGGAAGGTGCCCGCATCTCGATCTTTATCGGTGTTGCAGCAGCTCTAATTGACCTATGTATTGGTGTTATCTGGGGTGGAATTGCCGGCTATAAAGGCGGTCGTACAGATGAATTTATGATGCGCTTTGCCGACATTCTCTATGGAATCCCATATTTGCTATTAGTTATTCTATTAATGGTTGTGTTAGGTCAAGGTTTAGGAACAATGATTCTGGCCATGACGATTACCGGCTGGATTAACATGTCACGTATTGTACGTGGACAAGTTCTCTCGCTGAAAAATCAAGAATACGTGCTTGCTGCTAAGACACTAGGGGCAAATACAACAAGAATTATGGGTAAACACTTAATTCCAAATGCTATGGGACCAATCTTGGTTACCATGACGTTAACTGTACCATCTGCTATCTTTACTGAAGCATTTTTAAGCTTCCTTGGACTTGGTTTAACACCGCCGCTTGCGAGCTGGGGAACAATGGCTAATGATGGATTGCCTGCATTGCGTTACTATCCATGGCGTTTATTCTTCCCGGCGATCTTTATCTGTTTAACTATCTTTGCATTTAATGTAGTTGGCGATGGCTTGCGCGACGCTCTTGATCCAAGATTACGTAAATAGGAGTGAGAATATGGAAAAAATACTTGAAGTCAAAGATTTAAAAGTCTCATTCCAAACTTATGGAGGACAAGTTCAAGCAGTTCGTGGTGTGAGCTTTGATCTTCATAAAGGTGAGACGCTTGCTATTGTTGGTGAATCTGGTTCTGGTAAAAGTGTAACTTCCCAGACGATTATGAAATTAATTCCAATGCCTCCTGGACAAATTACCGGCGGACAAATCCTTTTTAATGGCGATGACATTGTTCCAAAGTCAGAAAAAGAAATGGAAAATATCCGCGGAAAAGAAATCAGTATGATCTTCCAAGATCCAATGACTTCTTTAAACCCAACAATGCGTGTTGGAACTCAAATTATGGAAGTTCTTATTAAGCATCAAAACATGTCCAAGCAAGAAGCGAAAAAACGTGCAACTGAATTGCTGCGTCTAGTTGGTATTCCAATGCCGGAAAAACGTGTTGTTCAGTACCCTCACGAATTTTCTGGCGGTATGAGACAGCGTGCAATGATTGCGATTGCTTTGGCAGCTAGTCCTAAGCTTTTAATTGCCGATGAGCCAACAACAGCATTGGATGTAACAATTCAAGCGCAAATTCTTGATTTAATGAAAGAATTGCAAAATAAGATGGATACTTCAATCATCTTTATTACGCATGACCTTGGTGTGGTAGCAAATGTTGCTGATCGTGTTGCTGTCATGTATGCTGGACAAATTGTAGAAATGGGAACGGTTGATGAAATTTTCTATGATCCACGTCATCCATATACATGGGGCTTGCTTGCATCAATGCCAAGTCTTGAGAACGACAATGATGCAGAGCTGGCTGCAATTCCAGGAACACCTCCGGATTTAACAAATCCGCCAAAAGGTGATGCATTTGCCGCTCGTAATCAATATGCATTGGCAATTGATTTTGAAGAAGAACCGCCAATGTTCCAAATTTCTGAAACTCATTTTGCAAAAACATGGCTGCTTCATCCGGATGCACCGCAGGTAAATCCGCCTGAATCTGTAATGAAGCGTATACGCAAATTATCCTCTAACTTTGAGAAGCCTGTTCTTGTTAAGGAGGGTAAATAACAATGGCTGAAAAGCTTTTACAAATTAAAAACTTAAAGCAGCACTTTAATGTGGGAAAACCTAATATGGTTAAAGCCGTTGATGGAATCACATTTGATATTTACAAAGGTGAAACTTTAGGACTTGTTGGTGAATCTGGCTGCGGTAAATCAACAACTGGCCGTACCATTATTCGTCTATATGATGCAACAGACGGTGAAGTGCTGTTTGAAAACGAAAATGTTCATGGAAAAAAATCTGCAAAAGAACTGAAAAAGTTCAACCGTAAGATGCAAATGATTTTCCAGGATCCTTATGCTTCTTTAAACCCTCGTATGACTGTAGCTGATATTATTGCTGAAGGCATTGATATACACGGTCTTGCAAGTTCAAAGAAAGAGCGTATGGAAAAGGTTTATGAGCTATTAGAAACAGTTGGTTTGAATAAAGAACACGCCAACCGTTATCCGCATGAGTTTTCCGGCGGTCAAAGACAGCGTATCGGAATTGCTCGTGCACTTGCAGTAGATCCTGAATTCATCATTGCTGATGAGCCGATTTCTGCACTGGATGTTTCGATTCAAGCTCAAGTTGTTAACCTAATGAAAAAGCTGCAGCGTGAAAAAGGACTTACGTACTTATTTATCGCCCATGATCTTTCAATGGTTAAATATATAAGTGACCGAATTGGAGTAATGTACTTCGGGAAGCTTGTTGAACTTGCTTCTGCCGAAGATTTATACAATAACCCTATTCATCCATATACGCAGTCGCTTCTGTCTGCTATTCCACTTCCAGATCCTGAATCTGAACGTACACGTAAGCGTAAATCATATGATCCAGCTGTTCATAACTATGCTTCAGATGAAAAGATTGAGATGCGCGAAGTAGCCCCTGGCCACTATGTGTATTGTTCTGAAAAGGAATTAAAGCAATATCAAGCACAATATAAGCATTAAACTCGAAACGATCTCTTTTTAAGGGATCGTTTTTTTTATAGAAGGACGTTGAAGCATATGTTAATTATAAAGTTGTTTAATTAACAGTATAAATAAAATATTCAGTTATTCTTTAGTCCTTTTATCCACTAACTTGCTTTTTACTATCATACACTAAAACTAATGTAATTACTATTATAAATTTTCAATTAATTGTATTAGTTTTAACATTTCCCTCAATTAAAAGGAAAATGCATTTAATAAAAAATTTTGTCTATAAATGTATTAATTTCTTGTCGAAAGATTGATAAACTGTATGAAAGGGTACGGAGAGAAGGAGGGGAGGACAACAGCTATGAACAATAAAAGTGTATTCAGTGTTATTAGTTTAATCGTATTTCTATTGGTCTTAAATCTATCACCACAGCATTCTTTTGCTGTGGAAGAGGATTCTGTCAAAATGAACGGAATGATGCCGCAAAAAGAATTCTATGACTTGAAAAAAGAGCTGCCAGAAGTTATCAATAGGTTTAAATTTGATTCAGGTTATACGTTCAATTATCCAGATGCTGTTAGAGGCGTATATGTTACAGGGCATTCTGCAGGTGGGGAAAGATTTAACACATTAATCAATCTCATTAATGGAAGTGATTTGAATGCAATGGTCATTGATATTAAAGATGATTGGGGTAATCTAACTTACATACCAGAGGAAAATTCCCCTTACTCTCCGATTGGAAAGCCGTATATTAAGAATCCTAAAACAATGATGGATACTCTGGAAGAAAATCAAGTTTATCCGATTGCAAGGGTAGTTGTGTTTAAGGATACGGAGCTTGCTAACAAAAAACCTGAATGGTCTTTTAAAGATGGTAATCAAGTATGGAAAAACGGCCGCGGGGAGTCTTTTGTAAATCCATTCTTAAAGGAAGTCTGGGATTATAATGTAGATTTGGCGATTGAAGCGGCAAAGATGGGCTTTCAGGAAATCCAATTTGATTATGTGCGTTTTCCAGAAGGGTTTGAGACTCGAGATAATGAATTAAGCTACAATCATGGCGATTATACGGATGAGTCCACTGAAAACGTGCAAAAAAGGGTTAGTGCTGTAACTGATTTTGTAGCTTATGCGAAAGAAAAGTTAAAACCTTATGGTGTGAAGGTGTCTGTTGATATCTTTGGCTATTCAGCAACATTGCCGGAGGCACCGGGGATTGGGCAAAATTTCTCTAAGATTTCTGAAAATGTTGATGTCATTTCCTCTATGATTTATCCAAGTCATTGGACATCTTATTTTGGGATTGCAAAACCTGATCTAGAGCCATATAAACTGGTAAGTGAATATGCGAAGCTTGAGAATAAAAAGCTTGGTGAACTAGAATCTTCCCCAGTCTCAAGGCCATGGCTTCAGGATTTTACTGCTTCCTATTTAGGGAGTGGAAATTATCTGGAATATGGAAAAGAAGAGGTTGAAGCGCAAATTAGAGCTTTGAATGAAAACGGCATAGATGAATTTCTATTATGGAATGCTGGAAATTCGTATACTGAAAATGTGGATTATACACCTTTAGACTAGCAAGTATTTCAATAAGGTATGACCTATAAGGGAGCAGTTCCGATTGTAGGTTTATCAACTGATAATCGGGCTGCTTTTTCTTTAGTCTATTGTGTCATTTGACAAACTATTTTAATACGTTATGATGAAAGAGCCAAGCGATAAAGGCTTGCATCATCCAAACTTCCAGTACCTTAAATCTTTTGCTGCAGCTAATCAGTAGACAAGAGGCAGATAAAGCAGCATGCAGAGATCTAGAAGATAAACCTCCACCTTTCTTCTCAAAATGTATCCTTTATAATTGAACAGTTTTCATTTAATATCGTTACCCTCATACGATTTGAAGAGAATGTTTCTTTTCATTGAAATCATGCATGAACTGACTGTTATTTACGAATACTTCATTTGATTCGTTACTTCATAACGATCGAATGCTTAAACGGTATATAGAATAAATGAGCGGAAAGCTGGGAGCTTATCATGCTGGAAAGAATACTTCGCCTAGGTTGTACTAGGTAAAAAAAGGAGAAGATCCATGCATTGGTATGAAAAATTAAATCAATATTTTCCTATTGAAGAAATGAAATCAAAAGAGCATATGGAAACTTTGCTTGATGAACAGTCAGAAATTTATCATAAAGATGAAGGACCACATCATGTCTTGATGTATGTGGAACTTGACCATTTTGTTTTTATTGATTATTTATTTGTATCCAAGGATGCCCGGGGGATGGGCCTTGGCAAAAAGCTGCTTGCCAAGATGAAGGATAAAGGGAAGCCAATCATTTTAGAGGTTGAACCAGTTAATTATGACGATACGGATACAGAGAAGCGCCTGCGTTTCTATAAGCGTGAAGGCTTTAAACATGCACAGTCTATTGGATATCGCAGAAGATCACTGGCTACGAAAGAAATCAATGCAATGGAAATCCTCTACTGGGCACCGAATAATGAATCTGAAGATACTATTTTTGAAGCAATGAAGACAACCTATGAACTTGTTCACACATATAAGGATAAGCAATTTTATGGAGAGTCTTACCAGAAAGTAGATGAAGTCCTGACCTTTGATGAAGGAGAGAGCGGAAAAAACGTCCTTGATCGCCTATAAAATAACCGGTGGAATATAATGTTTTCTTAAAATAAGCGTTTCAAATCACGATAAAACCGAACAATTAACAGATTTCTTATCATTATCTGTTAAATCGTTCGGTTTTTATTTTGGTTTCTGATCTTAAAAAATAGATACTCATCTCATGAGTAAACTTTGATATGCTGGGAATAGCGGCATGCATGCTGTGAAAGTTAGCTTTACTCCTCAGGGAAAGCCCTTTCAAGCAGTGAAACTATTCAGTGACGTTTAATCCTTTTTTCAATTTAATAGCTTTAATTGAGAAAATAATAGTGAATTTAAGTTTAAAACTTGTAAAAAGGGGTACCTATTGAATATAAACTACCCTAATTAAAAGTGGAAATGTGAATACTTTGTGAACGTTTTATCGTTTTAAATGAAAAATGAAACTTTTTCACGCTTCAATCGTCTTATATAGTGTAACAGAGAATTTACTGTTTAACCTAAAAGATTATCTCATACTTTTAGGGTGTTTATAAAAACTTATATCCAATGGGCTTCTATTAGTGTATAATAGATAATACAAATTACTTTTTTAAAGTGATTTTAATTTACAAAGCTCCAAGTTTTATAAACAAGAAAAAAATCTAACAATAGATCTAATAATATGTCTAAATTAAGGGAGTGTGAATTTGTAAAATGGTCACATTATACACTTCACCAAGTTGCACATCTTGCAGGAAAGCGAAACAATGGTTAGAGGAGCATGAAATTCCTTATAAAGAAAGAAATATTTTTTCTGAGCCATTATCAATTGAAGAAATTAAAGAAATTCTTCGAATGACAGAGGACGGAACAGATGAAATTATTTCAACTCGTTCAAAAACGTTCCAAAAATTAGATGTTAATCTTGAGACGATGCCTCTTCAAAATTTATTTGAATTGATTAAAGATAATCCCGGCCTGCTTAGACGCCCAATTATTATTGATGAGAAACGTTTACAGGTTGGTTATAATGAAGACGAGATTAGACGATTCCTTCCAAGAAAGGTACGTACGTATCAGCTTCGTGAAGCACAACGACTTGTTAATTAAATTTTTAAACCTTCTTTCAATTGATGAAAGAAGGTTTTTATTTGTTTTTTATAAACGCAGAAACACACTGGATCACCCGTTTTAATGCCACAATTCTCTTTTCTTGTAGATGCGCTATATTTCTGTTAAAATACATTAACCACTTTTAAAAAGAGGAATTAGGCATATAACGGTTTTTAATGAATCATGCTTTTTTAATTCCCTTTATTCTGTTTTTATCATAAAATATAAGTACAAGGCACATAATTTGGACTTAATCGTAGGCCTTTGCTCTAAAAGAATGGTTAAAACAGATTAACCTGTTCTATACTGGGTATATGGAGAAAAAGTAACTATTTAAGGGTCTTTAGTCCCTTCAACCATAGCCAGAAGGGAGAGTTGTTGTATGGAAATTGAACGTATTAATGATAATACAGTTAAGTTTTACATTTCTTACATTGATATAGAGGAAAGAGGCTTTGATCGCGAGGAAATCTGGTATAACCGCGAAAGAAGTGAAGAATTATTTTGGGAAATGATGGATGAGGTTCATCGGGAAGAAGATTTCTTTGCAGAAGGTCCGCTTTGGATACAAGTTCAGGCGCTGGATAAAGGCTTAGAAGTACTTGTCACAAGGGCACAGCTCTCAAAAGATGGCCAAAAATTAGAGCTTCCTGTTCCAGATGAAAAAGCGCAGGATCTTCCGGTTGATGAAAGAATTGAAGAGATGCTTGATCATCACTTTAATTCTGAAGATGCTACTGAAGAAAATGAACAGTATGAAGGCAATTTGGAATTTCTAATAACCTTCAAAGACTTTGAAGACATTATTTCTCTGTCAAAAAAATCAGAGCTTGATTCCATCAAAACAACATTATATTCTTTTGAAGGCAGCTACTATTTATTTCTTGATTTTGACGAAGAATTGTTTGATGAAGAAGATATCGACAATCTTCTCAGCATTATGCTTGAATATGGTTACGAAACGCAAGTAACAATCCACCGTATTACTGAATACGGAAAAACGATTATTGAAAGTGATGTTTTTGCAGAACTTCGTAAATATTTCAAATAACCAAAACGATTTCAATATTGAAATCGTTTTTTTTTTTTTTTTTGCATTTTAAAAATTGTATATACTCTGACAGTAACATAATTATCCATAAATTTTTCAAACATACAGGAGTTAGATGTATGATTCATGAATACCTACTAGAAAGAAAGGAGGAAGAATGATGTTAACTGCAGTAAACAGCTCAGGGGAAGTTGTTTCACTTTTTAGGTCATACACTAGAGCCGAGGCTATATCTCTCAAGGAGAAGGGACCTTACTTTTGCCGTGAGTGTTCGGAATCATTGTTATTAAAAGCTGGCACAAAACGCATTCCGCACTTTGCTCATCATATGCATTCGAGGTGTCCGGAAAGTTATGAAAATGAGTCACAATATCATTTGAATGGAAAAATTAAGCTATACAATTGGCTGCGGCAAAAAGGAGTCTCTCCCGTAATGGAATATTATTATCATGAAATTCAGCAGAGGGCAGATATAGGATTTATATATAAGGAACAATCATTTGCCATTGAATTTCAGTGCTCGCCGATTTCAGAGGATTTGTTTTACAAGCGAACCCAGTCCTATCTCCAAGCTGGCATCATCCCAATCTGGATCATAGGAGCTAACAAAATCAAACGGATCGATCACAACAGAATTGCACTTACCTCATTTAATTATCTATTCCTTTCACTATATGAAAGGAAGTCATGGGAAATCCTAGCGTTTTGTCCAAACACAATGCATTTTGTTTTTCTTAAAAACCCGCTTCCATATTCCACGAAAAACACATTCGTCAACCTGCAAATTAAACCGCTCAAAAATCTTGATCTCTCTACATTACTCCATCTTTCAAACGAATCATCATCTATATCTTTTCAGCAATGGCAATCTGTCATCAGAAAGCAAAAAGACTTTGCAGCAGTTAGAAATAGCTCTTTCAGTAAAGCAATGTTAGCCGAATTATATAATCATCGTATCTCTCCATCACAACTTCCTTCAGAAATTGGTCTTCCTGTTTTTCATTCTCCCTATATTTCCACACCACCTTTGCAATGGCAAACGTTTCTAATGATGGATGTAATAATGAAGAAAAAGACATTTACGATAAGCGACGCCAAAACCTCCTTTTATAAGAGGGTTCGGAGTAAAAGTATTTCAGTGAGAAGATTCCCTCTTTTCGATGAATCTGAGGAGTTTCGAGCTGTTGAGGAGTATTTCAGCTTATTAGAACATTTATATATAATCTCCAAAACAGACCAGGGAGGATATTTTGTTTCTAATAAACTTGTATTTCCTTATAGCCAAAATGAACAAGTGCAATATGATCAATCTTTAAACAAGCGATTTGGAAAATATATAATGAAACAAGCCAGTCAAAACCAATTTGATAAATGAAATACAGTCTTTTAGCACAGAATAGGATGAGACGCTGATAAAAATATCGGAAAATAGCAGGAATTTTCGCAGTAAAGGAGAAGTAACCTATAGTGCTATTGTTAAAATTACCATTACTATTTATCGCATTATTTACTGGAGGGGACAATACAATGACAAATGAAACTGCCGCTGTGCAAAAATTGCCGGCCAGAAGTGAAATTGCAGTTGAAGATACTTGGAGGCTAGAAGATATTTTTGAGACAGATGAGGTTTGGGAAAAGGAATTTAAAGCAGTTGAAGCTTTAATACCTGATGCATCCAAGTATGAAGGTAAGCTTGGTGAAAGTGCAGACGTATTGTATGAAGCACTTCAGTATCAAGATCATTTGCTTTCAAGATTAAGCAAGCTCTATACATATGCTCATATGAAATATGATCAGGATACAACTAATTCGAAGTATCAGGGAATGGAAGACAGAATTAAAACTGTATACTCGAAAGCAGGCGCTGCACTGGCTTATGTTGTGCCAGAACTTCTTGCCATTGAAGAAAAAAAGGTAGAGGGCTTTTTAGAGGAAAAAGAAGAGCTCAAGCTTTATAAGCAAGCTCTTGATGAAATTAATTTACAGCGTCCACATGTGTTATCAGCCGAGCAGGAGGCTTTGCTTGCACAAGCGTCAGAAGTGCTTGGGGCATCCAGCAATACATTTGGAGCACTGAATAATGCCGATCTTGAATTCCCGGCTATTAAAGATGAAAACGGCAATGAGGTGGAGGTCACACATGGTCGTTACGTGCGCTTCTTAGAGAGTGATGACCAACGAGTGCGCCATGATGCATTTAAGGCAGTATACGGCACGTATGGACAGTTTAAAAATACCTTTGCAAGTACCTTAAGCGGAAATGTGAAAAACCATAATTTTAATGCTCAAATCAGGAAATATGAATCAGCAAGACAAGCAGCACTTGCCAATAATAATATCCCAGAGAGTGTTTATGATAACTTAGTCAGCACAATCAATGATAACCTTCACCTGCTGCACCGCTATGTAAAACTGCGCAAGAAAGTCCTTGGATTAGAGGAATTGCATATGTATGATCTCTATACACCTCTAGTAAAGGATGTAAAGATGGAGGTTTCATATGATGAGGCGAAGGAGCATATCTTAAAGGGGCTTGCACCATTAGGAGAAGACTATTTAAATGTGCTCAAAGAGGGCTTTGAAAACCGCTGGGTGGATGTACACGAGAATAAAGGGAAAAGAAGCGGTGCTTATTCATCAGGAACTTATGGGACAAATCCATATATACTAATGAACTGGCAGGATAATGTAAATAATCTGTTTACTCTAGCTCATGAATTTGGTCATTCTGTACACAGTTATTACACAAGAAAAAACCAGCCATATCCATACGGAAATTATTCAATTTTTGTTGCTGAGGTTGCATCCACATGCAATGAAGCTCTTTTAAATGATTACTTGCTTAAGACATTTGATGATGACAAGAAGCGTCTGTATCTCCTAAATCATTTCCTTGAAGGATTCAGAGGTACTGTTTTCCGTCAAACGATGTTTGCCGAATTTGAACATTTAATTCATGAGAAGGCTCAAAACAATGAAGCATTAACAGCAGAATCATTGACTGAAGCTTATTATGAATTAAATAAGAAATATTTCGGGGAAGAAGATATCATTATTGACGAAGAGATTGGTCTTGAATGGTCAAGAATTCCTCATTTCTATTACAACTATTATGTTTACCAATATGCTACAGGCTATAGTGCCGCTACAGCACTAAGCAAGCAAATTTTAGAAGAGGGACAGCCGGCAGTCGATCGCTATGTCGAATTCTTAAAAGCTGGAAGCTCTGATTATCCTATTGAGGTTCTGAAAAAAGCAGGTGTGGATATGACCAGCAAGCAAGCTATTGAAGATGCATGCAAAGTTTTTGAAGAAAAACTAAATGAGATGGAAGAACTTCTATCTTAAAAACTTTAATTAAAAAAGGCAGCTAAGCTACGTTCAGCTTTGGCTGCCTTTTATTTTTAGCTTTAATATAAAAGTGGGCAATGAAGCCTTAAAAAACCATCATATAGCTATGGCAATATGTTAGAATCCTTTAAATCGATTTCTGTTATTTAAGAAAGATATGAATGTTATTAATGAAGCAAACAATAGAGGTGCAGTAATAAAAAGGGGAACAAGCTTTAATAAACCTAATACATTTAGAAAAAAGCAAAAAATCAATACTGCCAGGATTGAAAAAAGTTGGATTTTTTTCATCTTTACACCTCCTATTACGAGATAACTTAAACGGAAATACAATTTATTCTACTTTATGAATTTGTCCAAGAAAAAATGAATTTGATATGTGTTTTGAATTTTTGACAATAATGTGAAAAGAAGCACAAAATGGTTGATGTTAATTGTTCCACATGATATATTATGGTTGTGAAGTTAATCACAAGCAAACATATACCCCTTTGTTTGATCGTGAAAAATTTCTCCCATCCCCTTTGTTCGTTTATGTATATGAAGAGCCGTGCAAAAAAGCATGGCTTTTTCATTTTAATCTCTCCTTTTAACCATGTCACGATTCTGTTAAATCCCCAGCAAATATCTTGCTTAGTTAAGTTCTATTTATAAAAAAAAGCTATGTCAGAAAGACATAACTTAAATTTTTTCACAGTATTTCCAAAAATGTCCGTATTTTGCCGGCACAGGTTCAGCTATTTGTTTAAGCTGCAGCTTTTTCATTATTCTATTTACTTCCGTTTCAGTCATATTATAGACAACGGCAATTTCTTTTGCCGCGACAAGTTTAAAGTAAGCAAGAAAATCTTCAATATCAGGCAAAGGAGATTTCTCCGGCTGCTCCGGAAGCATTTCTTCTAAAATCTGTTCGTAAATATCGTACGGATAATAACCTGTTACTTTAATCCCTTCCTCTTCAATATTTTCATTGAAAAAGACGAGCGTTGGAATTTCTTCAACTTCCATTTCAGCAGTGATTTTCAAATCGCATTGAAAGGCTTTTGCCGCACTTTCAGAGTGCATATCAGCGACAAATTCCACTACATCTAACCCAGTATCTCTAGCGCAATCTTTTAGCACTTCAAAGCTGGAAACATTTTGTTTTTCTAGAAACAGTGCTTCTTGCAGCTTCCGTAAAAAGCGAATGCCTGATTTCCTTCCTTGCAGCTCTGCCGCCTTAATGGCAATAGAGGCCAAATATGGAGAGGAGATTGGATTTTCAAACCATAAATTCCCATCGCAGGACATACCAGATCGACTCGCTGTTTTTTCCCAAAGCTCTGCGATGTTTTCATAATTTTTTTTGCGGCCCATATTTAAAGCAGCCAGCTTGCCGCTTAATACATGTTTAATGGAAAAATAGCGTCCATACTCAATCGTCAGCTTTTTTATAATCGGCTCCAACGCCCAGCATTCAGGACATAAAGGATCAAGGAACATGTACAATTCCAATGGTTTCTTTTCATTGCCATGGCAATGGGGAGACGCCATCTTTGTTTCAAATCGTTCATGATTGTTCAAGAGCTCTCACCTTTCATTTCATCTTTATCTGGAGTATTAATCATGTGCTGGGCAGTCAGGTTAAGCCTGGCAAAAAAATCCTCTCTTAATGGGCCGGTCAGCTCTACTTCATCCATTGCATTATGCATACATGAAACCCATGCACGAGCACGCAATGGCGTTATTTCAAAAGGCAAATGCCTGGCTCTTAGCATAGGGTGCCCATGCTCTGCTGTATAAATTTGTGGTCCGCCTAAATACTGAGTTAAAAATTGTTTTTGTTTCCTGGCTGTTTCTTCTAAGTCTTTTGGAAAAATAGGAGAGAGATCAGGATGCTCTGCAACTCTAGTGTAAAAAGCGTCGACAAGCTGATGAAGCTTATCTTCACCGATTATGTCAAATGGTGTCTGCATTTTTCCTGTCATATTCATTACTCCCTTTATTAAATTAGCTCAATGCCTGAATGATAGACACAGCATGAGCCACATTATCGTCTCGCAGTACATTTGCTGGAATATATTAAAAGTGGTGTATAGATGTAAATATGATTACAAATAGGTGTAACATGTTTATCGAGATATCTGTTTATATTTTATCAATGTAATCAAGATATCTCAAACAAACCGCATTTTGGGAATGAATTAGACTAGAATGCGATATATGGATAATGTTAAATTCGTGCATATTTAGGCTGGAGAATAGCAATGGGATTGTAAGTTGAAGAATAATTGTGGATAAAGACAGGAATAAGCCTGCAATCAAAGTCAGCAGGCTTATTTTTTACAAAGAGATCATGTTTAGTTATCTTTTAAGCAAAGTACGAGTTAGTAACCTTTTTAACATAATTTCTTGTCTCATTAAAAGGAGGGATGCCATTGTATTTGTCAACATTGCCTGGTCCTGCATTATAGGCTGCTAATGCAAGTTCAACATTGTCATCATATTTATCCAGCATTTGCCTCAAGTATTTAGTGCCAGCAAAAATATTTTCCTGAGGATCAAAGATGTTTGTCACACCCAGCCCCCTAGCAGTGCCGGGCATGAGCTGCATTAAACCGGAAGCACCAGCATGGCTTACTGCATTTGCATTAAAATTTGATTCTTGTTTTATCACAGATTGAATTAGCTTAACGGGTACATTATATAATTCTGAGGCTTTTTCAATCAGATCATTGAAGCTTCCATTTGTCTTTGTGCCTGAAAGCTTAGATAAGCTAAGAGGCATGAGGTTATTAGACGTACTCATCAAGGAATTCTTGTTTGCGAGCGGCTCAAGAGAAGCGACTGCGCCAAGAGTATTTGGTATTTGCGATTGCAGTGCAGATGTACTGCCGCTTGATAAGAAGTTGGTTAAAAGGTCATTGAATAATGAATCCTCACCTTTAGACGAGCCAGAGGCATTAAAATTCTGCAATGCCTGCAATTCAAGCATTACTTTTAATTGATTGACATTCATCTGTATGCGATCTCCTTCAATAGAAGTATAAAATATACGAACTGGCAGTTTATAGAATTATAATGAAGTCTTTCGGTTATATAAACGTTTAACCTTATTTTCTGTTTCCCTCATAGGAATGCGATATTCAGCAAGTAGCTCCTTAAAAATAACTTCGCCATTTGCTCGATCACTTACCTCATATTCTAACTCAAAATCCTCTTCATTTAAATAGTAACTATTGTCCAGTACTAGCAGTCCGCCTTTATATTCTTTTTCAGCTCTGAGCGTTTTTAATGAGCCAAAAAGGGTTATATCTTCTAAGGAAATGCCATTTTCAGTCAAGATCGAGAAAAGTTCATGGTGTAAAAATTCAGTTTGGTTTAAGCTTTTGGCATTAATTGCTATTTCAGCAGCTTCTTTAGTTAATATATCATTTGTTTCTAATAAACCATTCTCATGCGGCTGTTTTAAAGTAAGTTCATAGTGTCCATTCTTTTCCCGGATCCTTAAGGCGCTTTTCTGTTGTTTTAATTGGAAATTGGCTGTGTCAAAATAATAATTTGTTTGAGTTTGAAAATCTCCTTCAGTAAAGTTCAGAGATGATTTCAATAAATCAAACTCACTTTTTGTCAGCAGGTTTTTAAATTCAATTTCAATATGTTTATCCATATTTCAGTTCCTTTCATTGCTAATATTCATTATTATGGCAATCTAAAGCCAAAACTGCAATGACTGTCACCCATTAAATACTATTGTGCTGTCCTTGTATTTATGGCTCGCCAATCGTCAAGTTTTCTTTAGTTTTTTGTGGAGGATATGATAAAATAGGGGGGAGTCTGGAGGTATAATAATGAAAAATAAATTGACGATTTCAGCTGTACATTATCAAGAAGAAGTTAACGAACTTGTTTTATCCATTGATCGTGAGATTGACCTTTCTAACATAAAGCCGATGGAACAAATGTTAGTAGACTCTGATCACTTGGCTTTTGTTTACATATTGGAAGTGGATAACGATTATACATATTTAGTACTCCCAGAGCATTCGTGGAGTGATTTAAAGAAAGCTCATCAAACTGAAGCTGCAGTAAAATTGACAAACGGCAAAACGGAGATTTTATTGACTGCATTCCAAGAAGAACTTTCCTACCTTATCGAAAATATTACCGGCAACAGCAATTATGGTGAAGTTATGGTAGAAAAAGTTGAAAGTATTTTTCAAGGTATAACTCAAGAATAAAAGATATAGAATTCATTATTTCTTGATGTCTAGAGGTAAGCGTCAATAGCTTGAATAGTGCTAAGCAAGGCGCTTACGCTTTTCTATTGTCTAGCTTCAGCGCCTAGCCCCTCGAGGTTATAAGTCAATCTGTCCAGAAGGTCAAAGAACGACCTTCTAGCCAGCTCGTCTTATGCTTGTCGGGGCTGATCAAGGCGCTTACGCTTTTCTAATGTCTAGCTTCAGGCGCTAGGGGCTCGAGGTCATAAGCCAATCCAGTCAAAAGGTTAAAGAACAACCTTTTACCTGGCTCGTCTTATGCTTGTCGCCCCTGAGCAAGCGCCTTACGCTTTTCTAAAAGGGTGGTATTTATGCATTGGGATCTTTTTTTGGCTCCATATAAACAGGCCGTTGATGAGTTAAAAGTAAAGCTTAAAGGAATGAGAAGTCAATTCGAGATGAATTCTGATCATTCTCCGATTGAATTTGTAACTGGAAGGGTAAAGCCCATTGCAAGTATATTAGATAAAGCAAATCAAAAGGGTATCCCATTGGATCGGCTTGAATCAGACATGCAGGATATTGCTGGCTTAAGGATGATGTGCCAGTTTGTAGATGATATAAGAAAAGTAGTAGAAATTTTGCGGCTGCGGAATGATTTTGAAATTGTTGAAGAACGAGATTATATTTCGCACAAAAAAGCAAGCGGATACCGTTCTTACCATGTCGTCATTGCTTATCCAGTGCAAACAATCAAAGGCGAAAAGAAAATTTTAGCTGAGATTCAAATAAGGACACTTGCCATGAACTTTTGGGCAACGGTTGAGCATTCATTGAATTATAAATATAAAGGACTTTTCCCAGACGATTTAAAGATGAGGCTCCAGCGAGCAGCAGAGGCTGCTTTTCGCTTAGATGAAGAGATGTCAGCCATTAAAGGTGAGATACAGGAAGCGCAAGCATTCTTTACTCGCAATAAGAAAAAGCAGTAGTAAATAGATAGCATGATCCTCAAATGAATGTAAAAGAGGTGCTTTAGACGATGAGATTTGCCATAACTTCTAAAGGGAATTCTGAATCCAATACCCTGATGCACAAAATGAAATCCTATCTACTTGATTTCGAATTAATCTATGATGAAGAAGAGCCGGATCTTGTTATTTCAGTTGGAGGTGATGGCACTTTATTGTATGCCTTCCACAGATATAGCAGCAGGCTTGACCGAACAGCTTTTATTGGTGTACATACTGGTCATCTGGGCTTTTATGCGGATTGGGTTCCAGAAGAAATTGAAAAGCTCGTTATTGCCATTGCAAAAACTCCTTATGAGATAGTAGAGTATCCGTTACTTGAAACGGTTGTAAGGTATCAGAATGGCGGCAAGGAAACAAGATATCTGGCCCTAAATGAATCTACAGTTAAAGCAGATGACGCAACTCTTGTTATGGATGTAGAAATACGGGGGCAGCATTTTGAAAGATTTAGGGGAGATGGTCTCTGTCTTTCAACACCATCTGGAAGTACTGCTTATAATAAAGCGCTCGGCGGAGCGATTTTGCATCCATCACTGCCTGCCATTCAGCTGGCGGAAATGGCGTCTATTAATAATAAGGTTTTCCGGACAGTCGGTTCACCACTAGTTTTGCCAGCACACCATACTTGCATGTTAAAGCCAGTGAATGAACAAGATTTTAAAATAACGATTGATCATCTTTCCTTACTGCATAAAGACGTCAAATCAATACAATTCAGAGTGGCGGAAGAAAGAGTTCGGTTTGCAAGGTTTAGACCGTTTCCATTCTGGAAACGAGTTCATGATTCTTTTGTAGCAGATTGAAAAAACAGATGAATAGAGGCAAGATGTTGTGGCATCTTTTGAATTAGAATGGATAATTGAAAAGGATAGCAGCGGAGTAATGCTGAAACAATTTCTTTTCGAAAAAGGGATTTCCAAATCAGCTTTAACGGATATAAAATTCAGCGGCGGTTCTATCTTTGTAAACGAAGAAATAGAAAATGTCCGTTATGTTTTACAAGAACAGGATCGTGTGAGGGTAGTATTCCCTAATGAAACCACTAGTGAGGGGTTAAAGGGAGAAAGGCTGCCCATTTCAATTGTTTATGAGGATTCTTATGTTATGGTCGTTGACAAAAAGGCAGGCATGAGTACGATCCCTTCACGTGAGCATCCCGCCGGAAGCCTGGCTAATGCCATTATTGGCTACTATGAGGACATTGGTTTACAATCCACCGTCCATATTCTGACAAGGCTTGACCGCGACACGTCAGGTCTAGTGCTTATTGCAAAGCACAGACATGTTCATCATCTTCTGAGCAAACAGCAAAAGATTCATGAGATAAAGCGAACATATGAAGCACTGGCAGAGGGCTCTTTAGACGACTATGGCATCATTGAGGAGCCAATTGGGAGAAAGAAGGAAAGTATCATTGAACGAGAAGTCAGAAGTGATGGTGCTTTTGCACGTACTCGGTACGAAGTAAAGAGAAGGTATGATCAATTTACTCATGTACAGCTCATGTTAGATACTGGCAGAACTCATCAGATTCGTGTTCATTTATCTTTTCTAGGCCACCCGCTTCTTGGAGATGATTTATACGGGGGAAGCGTAGCAAAGATCAACAGACAGGCACTGCATTGCTGTCATCTAACGTTTTACCACCCCTTTTTGAAGAAGGTTCTTTCATTTTCATCACCGTTGCCTGATGATATTAAAAGACTGCTGCATAATGCAGGTGAACAATAGAAAAGGGTTATGTCTGGAACCAATCTAACTATATACGGACATGATAAAGCCGGAATGTGATTTTCCCGGCTTTTTCTTTTGCTGAAATGATCATTTATCCATTAGATAGGGGCAACATAAGTTTATATTTGATTAGAGGCGCAGATGCTGACGTATTCAGCAAACAAAATCCATTATATAAGGTCATTTTAATGTTTATTTAAGTTTATGAAACTTTTCACTGGCACTGTATGCGCTATCATTGTTAAGATTGGCGTGTACATTTTGCTTACAAAGAATTCATGGCTAAAAGGCTATTGGAATAAAGGGAGGGATTTGATGGAACACGGTGCATCTGTTGCATCATTAGTAATTGTTATTATCGTTGCATTTTTAACACCTATTATTTTGCATCGTTTAAAATTTAATGTTCTTCCGGTAGTAGTTGCAGAAATTTTAATGGGACTCATTATCGGGAAAAGCGGATTTAATATTGTACAGGAGGATATGTGGCTAGAAACATTATCAACACTTGGTTTCATATTTTTAATGTTTCTGAGCGGACTTGAAATAGATTTCAGTGCGTTTTCCACAAAGAAAAAAAGGGAAAAGCTGCCTAGCGGCAAGCTCGAACCCAATGCTTTTTCAGTAGCCACTATCGTATTTATTGGAATTTTTGTTGTATCACTAGGGCTATCGTATTTATTCGTCCTTGCTGGATTTATTGATAATGCCTTCTTGATGACCTTAATCATTTCAACGATTTCTTTAGGTGTAGTTGTGCCGACTCTGAAGGAAGCACATATTATGAAATCAGGGATAGGCCAGATCATCTTACTAGTCGCTGTTATTGCGGATTTAGTGACAATGATTTTATTAGCAGTATTTGTTTCCGTTAATGATGGCGGGGAAGGCAATACATGGCTGCTTCTTGTCTTATTCGCAGCTGGAGTCGTTTTATACTTCATTGGAAGCCGCTTTAAAAATCGCAGCTTTATTGAATCTTTGTCAACAGGAACTGTACAAATCGGCACAAGAGCAGTTTTCGCTTTAATCATCTTCCTTGTAGCCCTCTCTGAAACAGTCGGTGCAGAGAATATCTTAGGGGCGTTTTTAGCAGGAGTGCTTGTGTCGCTATTATCTCCAAATCAAGAATTGGTACATAAGCTCGATTCATTTGGGTATGGTTTTCTGATTCCGATTTTCTTTGTAATGGTTGGGGTAGATCTCGATATTTGGGCATTGTTCAGTGACAAGAAAATGCTGCTGCTTATCCCGCTGCTGCTAATCGCCTTGCTGCTTTCAAAATTGATTCCGATTTTGTACTTGCGTAAATGGTATGACATGAAAACAGTGATTGCATCCGGTTTTCTATTAACGTCTACGCTCTCGCTTGTTATTGCAGCAGCTACAATTGGAGAGCGCATGGGTGTGATCACCGCTGAAATGTCAGGAACACTTATTTTAGTTGCGGTAATCACAAGCATATTTACTCCTATTGTATTTAAAAAGGTTTTCCCGGTTGATACACAAAAAGAAAAGAAATTAAGAGTAGCGTTTGTTGGAGCAAATCAGCTGACTATGCCTGTTTCAAGAGAACTTGAATCCGGTTTATATCAAACAAGCTTGTATCATAAGAAACAAGAGAAAGCTGATAAGCAAATTGCTGATTCAGTATTTAATATCAATGAGATTCCTGACTTTACAATGGATTCATTGGCAAATACTGATATATTAGAATCGGACATTATTGTTATATCCACTGGGGATGAAAAGATTAATGTTGAGCTAGCAACAGGATTTAAGGAAAAAGGCGTTAATCGTGTCATTGCGAGAACAGAAAGTCCGCAAATGGAAGATTTACTGCGTTATAAGGAGGTTGAGGTATTCTCGACCATTCTTTCAACCAAAACACTATTGCGTTCTCTGATTGAATCACCTGGTGTAATCAACATCCTGACGAACCAGGAAACAGCATTATATGAGGTCAAGTTACTGAATCCTCAGTTTGACGGCATGCTGCTTCGAACGTTTCCGTTTACGGGTGATGTTATCTTCGTCAGAATCCTAAGAGGAAAAGATGCCATCGTCCCACATGGAGATACAGAGCTTCATCTGAATGACAGACTGATTATTACAGGTTCTAAAGAATATGTAGATGAACTAAAACGTGAGCTGGAGCTAGTGTAAACATATGTATTCACAAGTGATCACGCGAGCGTAATTAATCAACTCAGTGATACCCGAATGATTAGAAGATAATATCTAATCATTCGGGTTTTTTTATTAAAATACATACAATGCTAAGACGAATCATCCTTTTGCCCTTTTCTTTTTACAACAATTCATGTAAAATTAGGACTAGGTATTAATATCATGTAATAGTAATGGAGGCTGTTTAATTTGACAATTTCTTTAAAAGATAAAACATATGTTGTTATGGGTGTAGCTAATAAACGCAGTATTGCATGGGGAATTGCAAAATCTTTGCATGAAGCAGGGGCAAAATTAATTTTTACGTATGCAGGCGAGCGTCTTGAAAAGAGTGTGCGTGAATTGGCAGAATCATTAGAGGGAGCAGATTCCCTTGTGTTACCTTGTGATGTAACAAGTGATGACGATATTAAAAAATGCTTTACACAAATCAAAGAAGCTGCTGGCAGCATTCATGGAGTTGCTCATTGTATCGCTTTTGCCAATAAAGAAGAATTGCAGGGTGAATACATGAATACAACTCGTGATGGCTTCCTGCTTGCTCATAATATCAGTTCATATTCTTTAACAGCTGTTGCAAAAGAAGCAAGAGGTCTTATGACAGAAGGCGGCAGCATCGTAACGTTAACATACTTAGGCGGAGAGCGTGCAATTAAAAATTACAATGTTATGGGTGTAGCAAAAGCATCTCTTGATGCAAGTGTAAAATATTTAGCATCCGATCTTGGAGTAGATGGCATCCGTGTAAACTCCATTTCAGCTGGTCCTATTCGTACACTTTCTGCAAAAGGTGTAAGTGATTTCAATTCTATATTAAAAGAAATTGAAGAGAAAGCACCATTGCGCAGAACAACTACGCCAGAAGAAGTTGGCGATACTGCCTTGTTTTTATTCAGTGATTTAGCAAGAGGGATTACTGGAGAAAACATTCATGTAGATTCTGGGTTCCACATTTTATAAGAGAATTTTGAGGCTGGGACATAAGTAACTAACATACCTATTGAACCGAATGGTAAGGAAGATCATCTTTCTAATCATTCGGTTTTTTATTAAAAATTATAAAATATATTTTATTTCATGAGTGAAATGGAGCGGAGGGCCCTCGACTCCTGCGGGCTGCAGAGCAAAGGGTGAGACCCCGCAGGAACGAAGTGACGAGGAGGCTCAGCTTGCTCCCCGCGGAAAGCGAGGGTCCGCAGCGAAATGGAACGGTCTTGATTAAATACCGAAACTAAGATATTGAATATTCGTGTTTTAGAAATATTAATTTCGTTTTGTCCCAGCCTCTTTTTTACATTTAACCGATAATTAACACTTTAAAACTTGAAGAAATTTTTAAGTGGAAAAGAACGCCTAGTTTCAGCATACATATAATACGATGAATGAGTGAAAGAAGGAGGGAAGTTTATGCTTGCTAAGGATAAAAAAGAACCGCTTCTATATATCAATCAGCCGAATATCCACTATCCTGAAGTGAATATGCAAAGTGTTTTCTCATCAAAGAAATCAAAACCTGCTGTAAAAGAAATGCAGCTGCAATTTGAAGAACAGGAATCAAATGCTAAAGTTGATACATTTAAGGAAACAAAGCTGTCAGATGTTAAAGTGGCTCCAGTTGAAAATAAACAAGAAGTAATAGAAGAGTATGAAGAACAGCAAAGAGGACATTCCAATCCGTTTTCAAAAGAAAGAAGGTCCTCTTTTAAGAGAGTAAAAAGCTTTAAAGAAATGAATATAATGGAAAGATTGCACTATTTAGATCACTTTCCACATCAGCTGCCGCCAGTAGCTTGTATTTTCGAATGTACTGATGTTTCAGTAAAAGGAATTCTTATCAATAAAACTGACTTCGAAATTGAAGTAAAAACATTCGATAGCAATGTTGAAAAAATGTATATAGCTGATTTGATTTCAGTTAAGATGATCGGCATGAGATAATCGCTTGCAATGATCAAGGCAATGTCCAAAAAGCAATTACGAATGAGCTGCGGGCTTGCATCAGCATAATTTTACAAAGTTCCTTTCTATATAACTAAAAATGACTGCCTGCAGATGTAAAAAAAGCCAGCCGATTCATTCGGCTGGCTCTAATTGCATATTAATTAGTCTTCGCAAACATCAAGATCTACGTCTGCGATACATTGAACTGCACAGAAGCAGCTAAGGTCAACTGTAATGCAATCGTCTGTACTGCGGAAGCCATCAACTTTGCATACTTTCTTCAAATCGATGCAGCAATCATCTACGATATCTACTGTTTCGAATTTTGGTCTGCCGCCTTGCCCTTCACATTCTGAAACTGGCTCAAGTACTCGAAGAACAGCACAGCAGTTATCGAACACATCCTCTACGCGGAAGAAGATTGAAACGCATGCACAATCACTTCTGTTTGTAAAGAACGCGTGGAATGGTGACCCATCAGCAGTTTTTAATACGAAAACACGAGTATCAGGACTTTTTCTCTTTTTATTATTACTTGGTGAAATGGCTCCAAGAGGCTCTAAGAAACAGTTGGAAGGGCATTCGCACGTATCTTCTGCATTATCTTGAATATCTTTAATAGCACGAACTACTTCACATACACAGCTTTGGCCTTTGAAGTCGTCTTTCTTTCCACAACCCATATTTGTTTCCTCCTTTATATTTCTTGTGATCTACATTAATAACATATTGCGAGGGAGCCCTTTAGGACACGGGCAAAAGCCTTGTTATGGGAAAAATAGGCGCTTTTTTATAAGTTTGGAAAGGGGAGTTATGATGGAATTGACATGGCTGGAATTATTCATCATTGTCCTGGCTAGCTTTCGTCTTACACGGTTATTGGTCTACGATCAAATCACGCAGTTTATCCGGTCGCCGTTCTTCAATGAAGTGGAGGAAGTAGATGAGTTTGGTCAGAAAGAAACCTATTTGGTTCCAAAGAATAGGGGAATTAGAGGGTTCTTCGGTCAGCTTTTAAGCTGCCATTGGTGTACAGGGGTGTGGTGCTCCATTTTTATATGTTCCTTATTTTTTGTTTATCACAGCATTGCATTTCCCTTGCTTTTAGTGCTCGCTGTGGCAGGATTGGCATCCATAATTGAAGTGCTTGTGCAAAAATGGCTGGAAGACTAAGAGAAGGTAGGCATTTACTTCACACAATAGAAAGTATGTGCACATAAACTAACAGCAGGAACAATTTAATCATTAGGGGGCATTTATATGTTCAAAAAAGCAACGCAACCTGTTAAAGCAGCACCAGTTCAGCAGCAGCCCAAGAAGAAAAATAGTGGCTGCGGCTGCGGCAAAAAGACAAAGAAATATTAAGGATATAAGCCAGCTGAATAAGCTGGCTTTTTTTCATGGGCTTTTTCTTGCAAGATTAGATGTCTTCTAATGGCAAGCAGGCATGGCTGTTTTTTTCTTTAGATAGCTGTGAATGCCAATAATAGGATGAACATTTTTTGTCATAATTTATATTCTTATCCGAAACAATATAGATATGATACTTACTTAGGAAAGGGATCGCTTATGAAAAAAATTATCTTTTTTTGTTTCTTCATCGTCATCATGAGCGGGTGCAGCCATCATGATTCAAAAAATTCACCAATGTCTTTAATAAGAGAAATTCATCCTACTCCAGCTATCATTGGCAGCAAAGAGAGCGATGACATCGACATGCTTAACAAGGTGAAAAAAGATGTTGAAGATATGGAGGAATTATTTGATGTCGCCGTTATTAAGGGTGAAAAGGAAATTCTAGTTGCTTATAAAGTTAAGCATCTGCAGCGATTTCATATGGTCAAGATAGAAGAGAAATTAAATAAGATGCTTGAAGAGGATTACCCGGATGAAGATTTTATCGTCTCAAGTGATTTCAAGATTTTTCTTGAAGCTGTCGAGCTGCATGACAAGATGGAGGAAGACAAGGACTACAGTGAAGAAAAGGCACAAAAGAAGTTTGACAAGATTATTAAGCTGAAAAAAGAAATGACTTAATAAAAGGGAGCTGATTTCATGGGAAAGAAGGCGCAAAAGACACCAGAGCAAAAAAGCTATCAGCAGCTGGAGCAGCAGCATGAAACAAAGCGGCCCGTTTTAAAAAACTGTCTGCGGGCATTCTGGGTAGGTGGCTTATTTTGCATTGTTGGACAAGCGATCTCTTTATTCTATATATACTTTTTTAATTTTACAGAACAAACTTCTGGCAATCCGACAGTTGCCACAATGGTTTTTATCGCCATGCTTCTGACAGGGTTTGGGGTCTATGACCGAATCGGTCAATATGCGGGAGCAGGGAGTGCAGTGCCTGTAACTGGGTTTGGCAATGCGGTCATTTCTGCTTCAATAGAACACCGTACAGAAGGATTTGTACTTGGAGTAGGCGGCAATATGTTTAAATTGGCGGGCTCGGTATTATTATTTGGAGTATTTTCAGCATTTGTCATTGCTTTAATTAAGACTATTTTAATTCGATGGGGTGTGATCTGATGCTGAAGGGTAAACAATCCTGGGTTTTTGAGAATCGCCCTGTTATTGCTGCAACTGGGGTTTCAGGCGGTCCGTTTGAAGCCAATGGCAAGTTAGCAGACGATTTTGATATTCTCCATGATGATCTCTGGATGGGTCAGGATTCATATGAAAAAGCTCATCGGATCCTGCTTGAGGAAGCAAGTCAAACTGCTATCCAAAAAGTAAATCTGCAGACAAGTGATATTCAATTTATGATTGCAGGGGATTTAATTAATCAAATTACACCGACAAGCTTGGGGGCAAGGACATTAAGCATTCCCTATATGGGCATCTTTGGAGCCTGTTCAACATCAATGGAAGGATTAGCACTTTCGTCCTTTATTATTAATTATAATGGTGCAAATCATATCCTGACAGGAGCTTCCAGTCATAATGCAGCAGTTGAAAAGCAATTCCGTTATCCTACGGAGTATGGCGGTCAAAAACCTCCAACTGCTCAATGGACAATAACTGGAGCTGGAGTTGGGATTCTGAAAGCAAATCAAGGTGAAACTGGTGTGCCAGTCACGACATCTGCCACAATTGGAAAGGTCGTTGATCTTGGGCTGACAGATCCTTTTAATATGGGTGGTGCTATGGCTCCTGCTGCAGCTGATACTATTTCCGCTCATTTTGAAGACTTACAGATTGATCCATCCTATTACGACCTTATTGTTACAGGAGATCTAGGAAAAATAGGGCAAGAAACAACATATGACCTTCTTTCTAAAAAAGGAATTACGCTCGACCGGGAAAAGTTTCAGGATTGCGGACTGCTGATCTATAAAGAGGGTCAGCCAGTTCAATCAGGAGGAAGCGGTGCAGGCTGTTCTGCGACCGTGCTCTACGGTTATCTTCTGAATGAAATGAAAAAAGGCACGTATAAAAAAATATTAGTTGTTGCAACGGGTGCTTTACTGTCACCCCTGACGTTTCAGCAGAATGAAAGTATTCCATGTATTGCACATGCAGTATCAATCGAGATGAATTAGAAAGGAGATGTGAGTATGCTGCCAATGTTTTTTTGGGCTTTTGTAGTTGGAGGGCTCATTTGTGTCGCTGGTCAAATTTGCTTTGATATATTTAAGCTGACACCTGGCCATACATTAAGTCTATTTGTTGTAATTGGAGCAGTACTTGACGGCCTGGGATTATACGAACCACTGGCAGACTTTGCTGGAGCTGGTGCAACGATTCCGATTACAAGCTTTGGGAATTCCCTTGTTCATGGTGCTATGCAGGAAGCAGAGCAGCATGGATTAGTTGGTGTCTTAACGGGCATGTTTGAGGTTACAAGCTCTGGTATTTCAGCTGCGATTGTTTTTGGATTTATCGGTGCGTTGCTCTTTAAGCCAAAAGGGTAACTGGCCTAATTTCCAAGCCGGACTAAAAAAACTTCCTAATTAATTAGTAGCTTGCCTATACACTTCATAGTTGTTTTACATACGTTGTAGAGAACAAACAATGTGAGGTGATATTGATGGGTTACGGATTTTGCGGTGGCGGCTATGGCTACGGCGGAGGATACGGTGGCGGCAGCTACGGCGGCGGCTACGGCAGCACTTTTGTACTAATCGTTGTGTTGTTTATCCTTCTAATTATTGTTGGTGCTAGCTTCTAATGGAATAAAAAAGGTAAGGCAAATGCTGTTACAGGCATTTGCCTTATAATTTTTACAGCGTCATACACCTTTTTGCTCTTTCTTCATACTATATAAAGTAGTTTAAGAAGGAGCGTGAATATTAAGAATGGATAATCAGTTCTTTAAAAATATTGAAAAGAAAACTGGCGTCAATATGAAGGATGTTCTTGACCTTGCGGGTTCATTGCAAAATGCAAATTTCAAAGACGAAAATACAGTAAGAAGTGTAATTAGAAGAGTTTCTCAAATCGCAAATAAGCCTGTATCTAAAGAAACAGAAGACAAAATTGTAAAATCAATTGTGGCAGACGGCAAGCAGCTTGATTTTAATACAATCAGCAAAATGATGAATAAAAAATAATCAAAAAAATCCATAGCAAAACAGCTAGGGCCTGTTGGATTGGCATCCTAGCTGTTTTTTTTAACGCAGTTTTTGCATACTTTGTGGTTATTACTTATATATACAAAATCCCTACTTTAGGTACTAGCATTTTTGGCTGGGTGGGTGTGCTGAAACTAAGTGTTGTTTCAATCAACAAGCATAGTACTAAATTGACAGTGGAGATTTTTACTAAAACATAAGAGTTAAAAATAAGCGGAAGAATTCCGCTTAAAACGTTAAATCACTTAAAATGTGGTTATATAGACGGAGAAATTCCGCCTAACTAACCGAAAAATGTGTAAATAGGTGATTTTATTCTACATAACAGTAAAATCTCCCCTTATTTCGCATGAAAATAGCTCAATTCTTGAAATAAAGGTAATATCTCCGTTTATTTCATTGGTTTCTTCATAAAAAAGTGCACGGTGATTAACAAGATCAACAATCATTCAGAAAAGAGGCTTTTTTATTAACACCTTCTTAGCGGGACTTCTTAAGTAATGAAGTCAAGAACCGTGAAGTATTCGCTCTTTTTCCTCGCCGATTTTGCGGAACCGATATAGCTAAGCTGCTTTGTGCCCTTGTCATGGCGACATACAAGAGACGCCGTTCTTCTTCGAGCGGCAGGGAATCTCCGTTTCGATACGCTTCTAATGCATGATCATGAGGCAAAGAGCCATCGACAGCTCCTAAAATATAGACAGCTTTATATTCTAAGCCTTTGGAACGGTGAATAGTGCTGAGTGTAATTGCGTTTTCGAGCGTGCGATTTTGCTTTTTAATTTCTTTATTCATTGCCCGTATATGGTCGGCGTGCTCCAAGAAGTCTGATATATGCTTGAAGCGTTTCGCTGCTACTTTTAAATCCTTTAACTCATCAGACCCTTTTTCAAGCTTATTGCCTTCATTGCCCCGTTTTTTAATAAAATCACTATATCCTAATTCTTTTTCTACTATTTCAATAGCTCGCAATGGTGAGAGCCCTTTTAAGGATCGTATCACGGGCACTACCTTTTTTAGCTTTGCTTCCTGAAAGGAATAGCCTGTTTTCACATGAGCAAAACATTCAAGCAAAGTCATATCATTTAATATGCTATTAGCTTTCATATCCTGAAGGATCTGGTTTTTCATAAATAATGCTGGCAATATCAGTTTTACTGCTTCCTGATCTTCTTCATCAATGGATAATTTTAAAAAACCAAGCATGCTTTTAATGATAAATTTATCGTAAAAGGATTCTGCATCCTGATCAATTTTAAACGGAAAGCTCGAATATGCCAGCTTTTCAAAGATCGCCCTGCTGCCGGCATGTGTCCGGTACAGGATGGCAATATCCTCTGGCTTAAAAGCTCCTTCTAGCTTCTCACCTATGTCAGTAAAAATCATGGCTGCTTCTTCTTCCTCATCATAAGGAAAAAACGCAATAGGAGAGACTAGACTTTTATACTGGGCATTCATCTTTTTGAGCCGGCGTTCTTTATTTAGCTTAATGACTTCATTTGCAGCACTGACTACCTCATGACTGGATCGGTAATTTTGACTTAATGAGATGACATTTGCCTGTGGATAGTCTTTTTCAAAGTGAAGCAGAAAATGCGGACTGCTGCCTCTAAACGCATAAATGGACTGATCATCATCTCCAACTGCAAATACATTTTTATGTTTGGCGGATAGGATTTTAATGAGTTCATATTGAACTGTATTAATGTCTTGGAATTCGTCAATGAGTATATGATGAAATCGTTCTTGGTATCTCTGTGCTAAATCAGGATTTTCGGTAAAAAGCCGGTAACAGCCTGTCAGCATATCATCAAAATCAAACAACTGTTTTTCTGCCTTGTATTGCTCATATTTTCTAAAAAGGTCCTTCACTGTTTTTTCCCAATCGTTTTCTGCAGAAGCGGATTGAGGTGTCTGCAAAGAATTTTTCCAGTAGCTTATTTGCTGGAGAGCTAAATCATAGGAAAAATCCTTTTCATCCAGATTCATTTCCCGGCCAGCCATTTTCAAGATTTGTTCTTTTTGCCATTCCTTTGCAAGCAGGGAATCACCTGACCAAATGTCACGTTCATGAAAGCTTAAAATCCGGAAAAAAATACTGTGAAAGGTGCCGGTAACCATCTGCCCAATTGAACTTTTGTTCATACTTGGAAATGTCAGCAGTCTTGCTTTCATTTCAGCAGCTGCTTTACTTGTAAAGGTGACAAGCATCAGTTGATTTGGGCTAACCTGCTTTTCCTGTATTAAGTAGGCAGCTCTTGCGGTTAATACCCTTGTTTTACCGCTTCCAGCACCAGCCAAAACGAGGAGGGGACCTTCATCAAAGCAAACAGCTTCCGCTTGCTTTGGATCAAGAGCAGTTCCGGTTTTCGACAGCTGTTCAAGAAAGGCATTGGAGTGGATTGCAGACTTTGGCTGCTGAAGCATTTCTGTTCCTGTTTTTATTTCATAGGCTTCTTTAAATCCTGTCACAGCAGAAGGCTCAGCTGTAATGGAGCGTGACTGAGGAAGCGTAAATCCATTTATTTCCACTGAGGCAGCAGACTCGTCTATAGATGACGCTGCTTGGAGCTGATCTTCGCATTCTTTAGCTGTATTACTGTAATGATAAAAATGAGGCTGTTTATAAATACCTAAATATAATCTGACCTTTTCTCCGCATACTGGACATGTCAATTGACCTTGCTTAGCTTGGTTAGAGATTGACACGAGCTCTTCGCGGGCAACTTGATCAATTTGTATAATTCTTTCATTAAATAGCGCAGTTTTCATTTATGACCCAACTTTTCTTTCATTCTATGAATAATTGATTCATAAAATATACTATAGGAATTATGGGTAAGATGCAAAGGGGCTTTTTATAGTTTATATTTCCGCTGACAAGGGTACTGATATAAAAAGGCAAAGGAGCAGGTGTCATGGGATATATCTTACCAATTAATCATACGCAATATCAGCAATATGCTGAACGGGATTTAAAAGTGAAACCTGATCCATTCCGTTTTCAGCGAGTGGAAAAGGTTCATAACCATTTAGAAACCTTTGAAGAAAATGAAAATTTAGGCAGGCAGGAAGTATTTTCAACTTCAAAAAATGAGAAAAGTAAAAATCCTGTTCCGCACGAAAAAGCGGAAAGACTATATAGTGAGTTAACAGGCAAAGGCAGATTCTTTAATGAAGTAGTATAGGAGAAGACTAGTACAATTGTACATATAGTCCTTCTCCTTTTCTCCATTCTGCAATTAGAACATCTTTAACAGATGCTGCACCAGCATTTTTAATCTCCATTTTCAGCTTCTCTAAATCCCATTTTACTTCCTCTAAATTATCGAAAATGACTTCTCCATCTAAGATGAAAGTGATTGGTATTTCAACAGAAGGCAATGTCATCTTAAAATCGCTTATCGTTGGAACGGCTAATGCCGGCTTTTTCAAAACACTCACAGTACCATCTGTCTCTAAAATGGCATATTCGCATTCTCTGATTGAAAAAATATCTTTTGTGCGCAGCAAGTGCTGTAGCTGATTTAAATCTAGATGGTTTTTCTTCAACACGTCAAATTCTATCTTTCCCTTTTTTATAACAATAGAAGGTTCACCTTCAAGCATTTTGCGAGTGCTTTTATGTTTCTGTGTTATATATTCTGTCGTTAAAATGAGGATCGTCCATATGCCTACGGAATAAAGCATTTGCCATATACTTGTATTTTCATCATATAGCGCATTCCCGACAAGTTCCCCTAAAACAATCCCCGAGATAAAATCAAAGGGGGTTATTTGTGTTATTTGGGTTTTTCCGAGTATTTTTGCCATAATAAATAATGCGATAAATCCAACTAAGAGGACAAACAATATATGTACATATTCCATTGGTGATAACCGCCTTTTTCAGATTACAATTATTATGTGAATTGGTTAGATTTTTTATGAGAGATATAAGAGAAGTGTCATCACGGCAAATTAGAAGGTGGCAGGGGATGAGCAAAAAAAAATGCGAACAACGATTAACGTTGTCCGCTTTTTATTATTTATCCCCAGATTTCTTTAGAAATATCAACAATATATTTGAGTTTTGCCCATTGTTCGTCTTCAGTTAAAATATTGCCGTGATGTGTTGAAGCAAATCCGCATTGCGGGCTAATGCACAACTGCTCCAGCGGCACATAGTTTGTTGCTTCTTCAACACGAGCTTTAATATTTTCTTTATCTTCTAAGGTTCCATGTTTTGAAGTGAAAACACCTAAAACCACTTTTGGCCCATCATTCGGAATATAGTCTAATGGAGCAAAGTCGCCAGAACGATCATCATCATACTCTAAGAAAAATCCGTTGACTTTTTCTTTAGCAAAAAGGGTTGGTGCAATTTTAGCATAACTGCCTTCAAATGCCCATTTCGAACGATAGTTTCCGCGGCAAAGATGAGTGGTTACAACAAGATCTTCCGGCTTATCCTCTAATACGCCGTTTATAACACGCAATGCTAGGCTGATTAATTCTTCACGGGAATAACCACTATCATTGAATGGAATATTCTCAGCATTTAGACCAGCAATATAGACATCATCAAGCTGCAGATAGCGGCAGCCTGCATCATAGAAGGCTTTAATGGCATCACGGTAGGCAACGATGATGTCATTTGCATATTCTTCAACGTCAGGATAGATCTCAAGGTTGCGAATACCAGCGTTAAATAACTGGTTGGGGCTAGGAATTGTTTGCTTTGCAACAGCGCGATCCCCAACAATTTCTTTAAATTCAACAAAGTCTTTAATGTGAGGGTGATTCTCGTTAAAGGAGATTTTTCCAATGACACGAACATCATATCTTTCCGTTTCTTCTCCTTTAAATGCAAATCCGCTATCTGGAACATAGCCTTCGACACCATTTAAATGCTCGAGAAAGTCAGTATGCCAAAATCGGCGGCGAAATTCTCCATCAGTAACAGCCTGCAGCCCTACTTCAATTTGTTTATCTACGACTTTTTTAATTTCTTCTGTTTCGATTGCATGCAATTCCTGTGCTGAAATGCTGCCATTTTGATAATCCTTTCTTGCAATATGGATTCTTTCCGGGCGCAATAAACTTCCTACATGATCTGCTCTGAATGGAGCTTGGACGCGTGTTTTCAACATATGTGATCTCCCTCTTTCTTTCAATATTTTGGTATTGAAGTAAGTATAGCAGTTGAAATTATTATAAAGTAACACAATAAATCTATTCCTTGTTATAGCCTTAAACTATAACGGCATTAGTTCTTCTTGAATTGTTTCTTTTAAATACTGAATATAAATATTGGCTAAAGTACTGTTGGTCACATCTTTACGGGTAATATAGCCAACATTGATGACTTCATCTACTAGTAATGGAACTGCTACAATGTCTTTGCTATTTAATTTATGGCTGATGACTCCAGTTGAAATCGTATAGCCGTTTAGACCGATCAGGAGATTAAATAAGGTGGCCCGGTCTGTTACTCGAATATTTTTTGGTCTTGAAAGGGTACTCAGAATTTCTTCGGAAAAATAGAATGAGTTAAAATCGCCCTGTTCATAAGAGAGATATGGATAGGGAGGCAAATCAGCCAAGGTCACATACTCTTTCTGCGCAAGCGGATTTTTTGAACTGATGAAGATATGCGGCTTTGCTTCAAACAGTTCATGAAAAACCAAATTACCTTCTCTTAAAAACTTCTGAATGACTTTTTTATTAAAATCATTTAAATATAAAATACCAATTTCACTTTGCAGATTTTTGACATCATCAATAATTTCATATGTTTTCGTTTCACGGAAGCTAAACTCATATTCTTCCCGTTCATAATCTGTCAGCAGTCGAACAAAAGCACTGACAGCGAAAGCATAATGCTGAGCGGACACTGAGAAATGCTGCTGAGGAGAGCGGGTATTCGTATATCGATTTTCAAGGAGTTCTGTCTGTTCAACAACCTGCCTTGCATATCCTAAAAATTCGGATCCTTCAGGGGTTGGCAAAATGCCCTTATTTGATCTGTGAAAAATGGTAATGCCTAATTCTTCTTCAAGCTCTTTTAATGCATTTGAAAGACTAGGCTGGCTAATAAAGAGTCGCTGTGCAGCCTTGTTGATCGAACGGCTTCTTGCTACTTCTATTACATATTTAAGCTGCTGTAGTGTCATGTTCTTTTCCTTTCTGAGAAAATAGACAATTTCAATAATTCTAGCATTCTTTAATTGAATTGGAAATAGAAAAGAGCATGGACACCTGGTGCACATGCTCTATGATTTATATAACTAGTTTGTTTTCATATGAATATACCTGGATACGAGTGCTGTTAACACGGCATATGTTGTTGTTTTTACGGTGGAAAGGACCTTATTATCTCGTTGAGGGTCGATGCATACAAAATCCATTCCTCGTATGATTGGATATTTGCCCAGTTCAAAAAGAAGGTCAAAAAGTTCATCTGTACGCATTCCGCCTGGTGTTGAAGCGGGCACGCCTGGTGCATAAGAAATGTCTAAAACATCCATATCTACTGTAAGGTAAACGATATCCACTTTTTTCTGCAGCTGTTCCATAACATCCTGTAAAAGTGCTGAAATTCCCTGTTTGCGCAGCTGTTTAAGCGAGATCATATTAACTTTATGTTTCTGTGCTGCTTCTATTAAAGAGGGAGCATTGTAAAAACCGTGAAGACCGATATTATAAATATTTTCACCTTTTACGATATTGTCTTCAACAAGCTGCCGAATAGGCGTTCCATTTGTTGGTCCCTGGCTTAAATCCCTTAAATCCAGATGCGTATCTAGCTGAACAATGCCAATGGATTTATCAGGATTCTCAAGGTTCAATGAACGCACAATCGGTGCCGTGATAGAATGATCACCACCAATTGATGTATAAAAAGAATTTGGGAAATGGTGCTGAATACTTTGCATTGCAGCTTCTATGTTTTTGTGGCACTGTAAAATATCTGTATAGTGCATTCTGACATCCCCGAGGTCGGCAACCTTAAGCCCGCGAAAATCAACTTGCTCTTCAAAATAATAGGTAGTAAAAAGCTCCCAAGCACTTCGGAAGGCATTAGGAAATTCAGAAGCTGCAGAAGCGCTGATCGAGGAGCGGGAGAGGGGGACACCAAGTATTACGGCATCCCAGTCTTGCCGGTCTTCCTCCCAGGCTGGTATGATCCAATCCTTAACTTTCAAGTCTTTGCCTTGCTCTCGCACCCAAACGGTTGAAGACTTTTGAATGTATTCATATAAATTTGTCATTGCAGCACAGCATCCTTTACAACAATTTCACCATTTTTCAAAACCATATGTGTATGATTCATGCCGTAATGGTATTGCAGCTGCTTGTAGTTGGCAACATTTAAGATTAAAATATCTGCTTTTTTTCCAGTCTCCAGAGAACCGATGAGATGCCCTCTATTAATGGCATAAGCAGCATTGATCGTCGAAGCTGTCAGTACTTCTTCCAGTGTTAAACCCATGTTCATACAAGCCAGATTCATAATAAATGGCAAACTGATGGTAGGGGAGGAGCCAGGATTAAAGTCAGTCGAAATGGCAATTGGAACACCACAATCAATCATCAGCCGGCCGCGTGCGAAAGGAGCACGAAGGAAAAAAGCGGTACCAGGAAGCAAAACGCCAATTGTGCCGGCTTCGGCCATTCTTCTGATGCCTTCATCCGATGCAACGAGCAAATGCTCAGCCGAAATGGCACCAATTTCTGCTGCAAGCTCAGAACCTTCATAAGGCTCAATTTCATCAGCATGGATCTTCGGTGTTAATCCATATTGCTTTCCAGCCTCTAAAATTTTGCGCGATTGTTCTGGCGTAAACACTCCTTTTTCACAGAAAACATCATTGAATTCGGCCAGTTTTTCTTCTGCAACTTTAGGTAGCATTTCATGAATAATAATATCTACGAACTCATCTTCACGGCCTTTAAATTCTCTTGGAACAGCATGGGCACCCATAAACGTGCTGATCACGTCAACAGCATGGGTATCCTGAAGTTTTTTTGCGACTTCAAGCTGTTTTTTTTCATGTTCCCAATCCAAGCCATAGCCGCTTTTTGCTTCAACGGTAGTTACACCATACTTTAGGAATTCGTTTAGATGACGATAGGCTTTATCGTATAATTCTTCAAAACCAGCATTACGGGTGCTTTTTGCTGTTGAATGAATACCGCCGCCAGCATTCATAATTTCCATATAAGATGCACCATTTAACCTCATGTTAAATTCATTTTCACGGGTGCCGCCATGCACTAAATGGGTGTGACAGTCAACAAGGCCCGGCATAACTACCTTGCCTGCTGCATCAATTACTTCTGCCTGTTCTAAAAGGTGTGAATAGTCTTGTTGTAACTCTTCTAATGTACCAACTGCTGCAATTTGATCTTGATCAATTAGAACACAGCCGTTTGCGAGAATAGCCAGTTCGCTCATACCTTCCTTTGTACGGGGACGCTTATCAGATCCTTTTAAAGTAATAATCTCGTTTGCATTTATAATGAGTTTAGCCATTGTGATCATCCTTTTTGTTCAGCATTGGTATTTGAATATTTTTCTCTTTGGCCGTTTGAATAGCAAGATCATAACCTGCATCAGCGTGGCGAATAACGCCCATACCCGGATCAGATACAAGAACACGGTTGATTTTATCGGAAGCTAATTGGGTTCCATCCGCAACTAAAACCTGACCTGCATGCTGCGAATAACCCATGCCAACTCCGCCGCCATGGTGTACACTGACCCAGCTTGCTCCGCCAGCCGTATTAATAAGAGCATTAAGAATGGGCCAGTCAGAGACAGCATCTGATCCATCATTCATTCCTTCTGTTTCCCGGTTAGGAGATGCAACAGAACCTGAATCCAAGTGATCGCGTCCAAATACAATTGGTGCACTGAGTTCGCCATTTGCCACCATTTCATTTACCTTTAAGGCAAAGCGGTGGCGATCGCCATAACCGAGCCAGCAAATCCGGGCAGGAAGGCCTTGCCATTTCACCATTTTTTGTGCCATATCGATCCAGTTTGTTAAGCCTTCATCATCGGCAAACATTTCTTTGGCTAATGCATCTGTTTTATAAATGTCCTCTGGATCACCAGACAATGCAGCCCAGCGAAAAGGTCCTTTTCCTTCACAAAATAACGGCCGAATATAAGCAGGGACAAACCCCGGAAAATCAAAAGCATCCTCGACACCCATCTCTTTGGCATAGGCTCGTATATTATTTCCATAGTCAAAGACTTCGGCACCTGCCTCTTGAAACTCAAGCATCGCTTGAACATGCTCAGCCATTGCTTGTTTTGCTTTCAGTTCATAAACTTTTGGAGCCTTTTGGCGCAGATCGAATGCTTCTTCTATGCTCATTCCGTTAGGGACATATCCATTGAGCGGGTCATGTGCCGAGGTTTGGTCTGTCACAATATCGGGAATGACCTTGCGGTTGAGCAATTCTCTATGCACATCTACACAGTTTCCAACTAACCCGATGGAAGCAGGTTGTTGCCTTTCACAATGTTCTTTTACTAATTTAAGAGCCTCGTCCACAGACTCTGCTAAGTAATCACAATATCCTTCTGCTATTTTTCGATCAATCCGTTTGCGGTCGACTTCGACTACTAAAATAACAGCACCAGCCATTTTTCCTGCCAGGGGCTGTGCTCCGCTCATGCCGCCCATACCGCCAGTTAAAATAAATTTTCCTCTTAAGTCAGATGTTCCAAACACCTTTTTTCCAGCTTCCACAAAGCTTAAATAAGTGCCTTGTAAAATCCCTTGTGCTCCAATATAGATCCAGCTTCCGGCAGTCATTTGGCCATACATCATCAAATTTCGCTCTTCTAACTGATAAAAATGCTCCCAATTGGCCCATCCTGGAACTAAATTTGAGTTTGCGATTAATACACGAGGGGCATTTTCATGTGTTCGGAAAATACCAACAGGCTTCCCTGATTGTACAAGCAGCGTTTCATCATTTTCTAATACCTTTAAAGATGCAATAATCTGGTCATAGCAATCCCAGTTGCGGGCTGCTTTTCCGATTCCTCCATATACCACAAGTTCATCTGGATTCTCAGCTACTTCAGGGTCCAGATTGTTCATAAGCATCCGAATAGCAGCTTCTTGTTCCCAGCCCTTACAGGTTAATTGATTTCCTCTTGGAGCTTGTATGTTTTTATTAGTGATCATGTCATCATCTCTCCTTTGAATTTATAGATATTGCGTGAAAAAATCCTTATTAAGTAAGTGTTCTTATTATTTATTTTAATGATGATAATTTTATGAAAATATAGAATTTAATAAAAACAATTGGTAGTTGTTCCGGTTTTTTATTAAAATGAACATATATAACTGGAATAATATGCGTTTTATAAATTTTATAAGGTGGGTGATTAATAATGAACATCTTCATTATTGATCGGGATGAGAATGAGGCGAGAGGTCTGCAATGGTATTTGCAATCTTACTTATTGAATAGGGTAGAAGTCATTATTTTAGAATCGATGGTTCAATTAAATAAGAAGAAAGAAGAAATGATACCAGACATCATCATAGTTGAAATGGAATTAATTCAACAGCCCAATGATTTTTCTCTTTTAGGATATTTGAGGGAAAAGGGAACAGATTTATATGCTTTGACAGCTGAACCCCTATTTAAACATGCTTTAAAAGCAATCCAACTGCAAGTGACTCATTTATTTGTAAAACCTGTTGATTTAGAACTTTTAAAAGAAATAATAAATACTTCAAGAACTGTACGTGTTTCGGATGAGCTGGTTATCAGCGAAAGTGAGAATTCAGATCATTTTTACATGCAGCTATTTTCTAGTAGTAAAAACCTTTTTCCGAAAGAGAATCAGTTATTTTTTTTGATTGAGCCAGACAATAGAAAAGATATCATTTCTTTATATAAATGGTTAAATGACATTTCCAGCTTTATGAATCTAAAAATGTATCCGTTAACAAAACGAATTATTTGTGTATCAGATTTTGTGGAAATAACAGAGTTTGAACACAGAGCAAGAACCATCATGAGAGAATGGAACTCTATCAATGACACTTATATCAATATAGCCGTCTATGATGGTGTGCCTGTAACCTTAAACCAACTCTATTCAGAAATGAAGAAATCGTTGAACCAGCGGTTTTATAAAGGATTTGAGCACATATTTTACGTAAGCAAGCACCTTGTTGTTAAGCATTTAGACCCTTTGTTAACTCCAGAAGATCAACAGCTATGGATCACCAGCCTTGAAAACCATGATATCTCAAGTATTAAAAACTTTCTTTATACATTATCTGCTCAAGGCAGCTATTATGAGGAGGATTTAATACGGATCTACTTGACGAGTGTTTTAGCGCAAATACGCAGATTTATGAAGAAGTATGATTTTCAGCAGAAACCGGATCTTGAAGAAAAATATCTTAAATTATTCCGCATTATTTTAGAGCATCCGATTTTATATACGATTATTCAAGAAATGATCCTTTTCACCCAATCGCTCATGAAGCTTGCAAAGAATGAAAAAGAAAAAGCGAATTATGGAAAGCTGACAGCTGATTTAATCAATGATCAGTATACAAACACGGCTTTTTCTTTAAGCAGTGCAGCTGATACATTAGGAATTACACCCAATTATTTAAGCGCCGTTTTTAGCAAGTATCATGAAATTCCATTTAAACGTTATTTGCAGCAGTACCGTCTTGAGCAATCGAAAAACACGTTAATTCACACAGAATTAACAATAAGTGAAGTAGCTCATGCAAATGGATTTGAAGATCCAAACTATTATTCAAAGACCTTTAAAGAGTATGCTGGTCTGCCGCCGAATAGATATCGAAAAAGGCAAAGGTGGAAGGTGGAGGGAGGGATGGAGTTATAAGGCAGCGTTTACTGTGCAATGTGAAAATTGACATTAAGAAATAAAAGCCTTCAATCTAAAAGACTGAAGGCTCCTCTGTTAAATGGGCTTCACCATTGTACGGTGGGGAATGCCTGCATCAAGAAATTCCTCTGAAACTGCCTCATATCCTAATTTCTCGTAAAATGGGATCGCATGTGTCTGTGCGTTCAGCTTTAATTTCGTTACACCTTGATCAGCTGCATATTGTTCAATGCTCATCATGATTTGTTTTCCTGATCCGCCTTTACGTGCTTCTTTCATCACGCATATTCTTTCAACTTTCCCATAGCCATCGAGGATACGAAATCTTCCAGCACCAACAGGCTGATTATTGTCGTAAAGTACAAAGTGTGTACTTTCGTTTTCATACTGATCAATTTCTTCTTCTACAGATACATTCTGTTCTTCTACGAACACTTTTTTTCGTACATAAAGAGCATCTTGAAACTGCTCCTCAGATTGAGCGATTTTGACTTCCATTACTTATTATTCCTTTCCGAGACGAAAAGTTTCATAAACACTCCAGGATCCATTTTCAAGCTGATATAACAGATGAAAACGGTCAACAATCTCTTCGTGTTCAACTCGGTCCATTTTTAAGGAGCCGAACACGTCTGAATGTTCATCGTTTGAAAGCTTTTGGCCAATTGTGATATGTGGGACAAATGCAAATTCAGGCTTGTCCCCAATGATGTTATCATTCACTTTTTCATGAAGAAGATTCAATTCTTCAGTAGGATTTACCTTTAAGTATATAACATTATTGACAGGCTGAAATGAGCTGACTTTTCTAATGGAAAGCTGAAATGGATTTGTTTCCGCTGCTATATTGTGCAGTGTCTCAGACACAGCCTTCATTTGCTCGTCTTCTGCCGAAAAGGCTTTTAATGTTAAATGTGGAGGAATTAATGCATAATGCGGATCATACCGCTTACGGTATGAATTAGCAAGATCTTGCAGTTTTTTTGACGGAAAGATTACGATTCCGAATTTAGTAGTCATAATGTAACCTCCATTATACTTAGAATGTAAACAGTGTTTTCACTATTATAACAAATTTTCTAAATTCATTATAATTAAGAATCTGACCAGAAACAACAACCGTTATAAAACGGTCTAACCTCAGGACTAACAGACTAACGGAAATCAGGAGAACATGTTAATAAGTGCTCTTTTGAGATCAGGCTGCCAATACTTCCATGTATGATTGCCTTCGAATTCCTCATAAAAATATGGAAAGCCTTTTGCTTTGATTACTTTTTCTAATTCCCTGTTAGGTGTAATGAAATCTTCTACTTTTCCGGATGTAGTTTTCACTTCCGTTTCTTCTGTGCCAATTACATGGTAAATTTCCAGCAAATGAGGCTGATCGAAGGATTCAACTGCATCTATAATTGTTTTATTCACTAAAGGTGATTGGAGAATCAGCTTGCCGAACGTATTTGGATACTGTAATGCCGCCATAAGTGAAACAGTTGCTGCCAGCGAATCTCCAGCAAGTGCGCGTCCTGCTCCCATTTGAAAAGTGGAGAACTCTTTATCAATAAATGGAACAAGCTCATGAGCCAGGAAACGAACATAAGCTTCGTGCTGATCGCCCTCGGGATGATATTTTCTGCGCCGATCCTCAACGCTTTTATATGGGATGCCAACAATGATGACATTTTCAATTTCAGATTTGCTTATAAGTTCATCAGCAATTCGCCCGATTCTGCCAAATTGAAAGTAATCTTTTCCATCTGATGCGATTAACACCGAATACTTATAAAGAGGCGAGTAGGAGCTGGGCAGATAAACGAGCAGCTCCATATCCTCGTTTAATTCTTTACTGGAAAAAGTAAGGTCTTTGATTGTTCCTTTTGGGTATTCCATGATAACTTTCCCCTCCGTCATAATATGTAAAGCCTTTCACGGTATTTTATCATATATACAGCCAAAACGCTTAAAACGCCACTTGCTGTGCGCTTCATTTTTCTTCCAAGAAAAAGCAGTTTTATTAAAATGTTTTAGCTGCAAAGTATTATTTGACAATTCAATAAATTTAATTGTACTATTATTTAGGATATAATCTAAAATTGAGGGGGTTTGTATATGAAAAAGAAAAAGATTATGTTTCCTTTTGTATTGCTAATCGCTCTTTCAATGCTCCTTGCTGCATGCGGCGGCGGAAGTGATGAAGGGAATGGCGGAGACGGCGGAGATGGTGGAGACACTCCAGATTTCATGAGCCTAGTTACAGGTGGAACGGGCGGTACATATTATCCGCTTGGCGGAGCATTTGCTGAGATCATTACAGATGCTACAGACATTCAAACAAATGCAGAGGTATCTGGTGCATCTGCTGAAAACATGAACACGATTCGTGATGGCAATGCTGAAATTGCTTTCTCACAAACAGACATTGCTTCTTATGCAAAAAATGGAGAGCAAATGTTTGAAGGAGAAGCAGTTGAAAATGTAAGTGCTATTGGAACGTTATATCCAGAAACGATTCAAATCGTAACAACTGCTGGTGCAGGCATTGAATCAGTTGAAGACCTTGCAGGCAAAAAAGTCTCAATCGGAGCGCCTGGTTCTGGTACGGCTCTAAATGCAGAGCAAATTCTTGAAGTACATGACATGACACTAGAAGATATTGAAAAGCAGGATTTATCTTTTGATGAATCTACTGCAGGTATCCAAGACGGTACAATTGATGCAGCATTCGTAACAGCTGGAACTCCTACAGGAGCTGTTGAAGGTTTATCTGCAACTGAAGATATTGTCATTGTTCCGATCGAACAAGACAAGATTGATGCATTAATTGAGGCTTATCCATTCTATATTCAGGATGAAGTTCCATCAGGCACTTATAAATTGTCTGAAGCTGTTCCAACTGTAGCCGTACAAGCGATGCTTGTTGTATCTAATGATCTTTCTGAAGATGTTGTATATGATGTAACAAAGGCTATTTTTGAGAATCTTGATAAAGTAGCGCACGACAAAGGAAAGTTAATTAGCGCTGAAAATGCAGTTAATGGTGTTGGAATTGAAATTCACCCTGGTGCACAAAAATATTATGACGAACAAGGCATTGAAGCAGAATAATAAATAACGTCATCAGGTCTTTTGGCCGTCAGGATTGCCCGCAGACAGGCAAACTGGCGGTCAAACCCGTTTAAAGAAGAGGTTTTCACAGCTTGGTGAAGGCCCAAATAAACCTTTGATTAGGTGGGGCTGTTATGAAAGTAAAAAAACCAGGCATATGGAGTATTTTCCTGGTATTCCTCGTCATTACATCCATCGTGGTCATTTTATTCATTCCCTATAGGCAGGCACTCGTATTCGAATACCAGAATACTGGAGATGTTCTGGCCTTTATTCCATTACCGGAGCAAGGCAAATTTAAAATGAAGTACACCCATTCCATTCATTTGTCAGATGTAGTTGAAAGCTATACAATCAATGAGAATCATGAAATTAAACAATATGAGCTTATGTATGAAGATTTTGCGATTGGTATGCCTGAGAATGCAGCTGAGGGAGAAGTATTTGAACAAAAGGATGGGAAATATTATATTAAAAATATGAATAGAGTTTTTCCCTATTTTGATCTGAGAGTAGGAAAGGTTCGGGCGAATCATACGATTATTTTTAAAAATAAGGAGTATCCGTTGTCTCAGTTTGTTGAACCAGGCACGTGGATACGCATTGAAGCAGAAAAATTAAATCTGTTTCAAGTACTGAAAGGAGTGAATATGCTTGGCGGATAAGGTAGAAACATTATCACAGGAAGAACAGCAGCAATTACTAGAGAAATATGATCCCGAAGCCGGTACAAGAAGTCTTGGCGGTGTGATTGGCTGGATCGTCTTCTTTGGACTCTTAGCTTTCTCATTATTCCATTTGTATACTGGAGTATTTGGCATGCTGACAGCACAGCTGCAGCGATCCATTCACCTAGGTTTTGCTTTGGCACTGATTTTTCTTCTTTTCCCAGCTAGAAAGAAATCGCTGAAAAAAAACAAGGTAGCTTGGTATGATATTATTCTTGCCATTTTAGCGGTAGTTGTTTGTGCATATTGGCCGCTCAATATTGAAGAAATAGTAGGGAGAGCTGGACGGTTAACGGACACTGATTTCTACATAGGTTTATTGGCCATTTTACTAGTTTTAGAAGCGACCAGACGTGCAGTTGGATTGCCGATTACGATTATTGCCATTGTCTTTATCGGATATGCTTTATATGGACCATATATGCCTGGTTTCCTTGCCCATCGCGGTTTGGATTTAGACAGGCTTGTACAGACCATGTTCTTTACAACAGAAGGTATTCTCGGTACACCTCTGGGCGTATCAGCCACGTTTATATTCCTGTTTTTACTCTTCGGTTCTTTCCTTGTTAAAACAGGGGTTGGTCAATATTTCAATGACTTGGCTGTATCCATTGCAGGAAAAAGTACAGGTGGACCTGCGAAGGTAGCTATTTTCTCTAGTGCCCTTCAAGGAACCATCAGCGGAAGTTCAGTTGCAAATGTTGTAACCTCCGGATCTTTTACAATCCCTATGATGAAAAAATTGGGATATAAAAAAGAATTTGCTGGAGCAGTAGAAGCAACAGCTTCTACAGGCGGACAAATTATGCCTCCTATTATGGGTGCTGCTGCCTTTTTAATGGTTGAATTTATCGGTGGCGGAATTACATACTGGGATATCGCAAAAGCGGCAGCAATACCTGCATTGCTCTATTTTGCAGGTGTATGGATCATGACTCACTTTGAAGCAAAACGAGTAGGTTTGCGGGGATTAAAAGATGAAGAAATGCCTAACCGCAAGGAAGTTTTCAAGAAGATTTATTTACTTCTCCCAATCTTAGCGGTTATTGTTCTATTAATGTCAGGTATGAGTGTTATCCGAGCAGCTTTATGGTCAATTGTCATCACAATTGCTGTAAGTGCCATTAGGAAGGATACACGCATTACGTTTAGAGGATTTATTGATGCACTTGTTGATGGTGCGCGCACAGCGCTTGGAGTGGCAGCTGCAACTGCTTCTGCTGGTATTATTGTTGGGGTAGTAGTTAAAACTGGCTTGGGTCTTAAAATGGCAAATGGCATTTTGGATTTTGCTGGCGGACTATTAATTCCGACCTTAGTCCTTACAATGGTAGCTGCCATTATCCTTGGGATGGGTTCACCAACAACAGCAAACTATGTTATCACATCAACGATTGCTGCTCCAGCAATTATCCTGCTGGGTGTTCCTGATTTAGCAGCACATTTATTTGTTTTCTATTTTGGTATCGTAGCAGATATTACACCGCCAGTTGCCTTAGCAGCCTTTGCGGCGGCAGGAGTATCTGGAGGCGATCCGATAAAAACAGGGTTCAACGCTTCAAAGCTTGCAATTGGCGCCTTTATTATTCCTTACATGTTTGTGCTTTCACCGGAACTTCTGATGATTGATACAACTTGGTACTACTTAATTTGGGTAGTATTCACAGCCTTAGCAGGAATGATGGCCATTGGTGCTGGAGTTATCGGCTATTGGATCCGTAAATTAAATTGGATGGAAAGAATTTTAGGAATTGCTGGCGGTCTCTTGCTGATCTATCCTGAAGGTATTTCAGATATTATTGGATTAGGTATCTTTATTGTTCTGATTGTACTTCAGTTAGTTGTCAACAAAGGGAATAAAACGAAAGCAGAACCTGCATAAAATAAAAAGGAAAGCCGTGATGGCTTTCCTTTTTTGATTAGTTAAAGCATATTGGGTTTCACATTAATCTTCAGTGCCAATCGTCATGGTTGCATTAATGATTTCGTGTTCATCTGAGGTGAGTACCACAGTAAATGTGCCAGGATCATTACCTTCAAATGATTCCTCACTTATATGCTCTACAAGCAATTCACTTTGATATTCAATGATTTCTTCATTTATGTTTTGGTCATTTGTATTGCGAGACATTTCCTTTGCATCAATGGGGATTCTGCCTTCGATAAATGTCAGCTTTTCATCGTCAGTCATTTCTTCGGCAAAATCAGCAAATTGAAGTTCAACGCTTATCGCTCGTTCATTTTCAAAGTTAACAATCATAAAGTCACCTTGATAACGGGCAATTTCCTCATTATTTTCATTTTCACCGTATGCTTCATTAAAAGAGTCTCGAGGATCTCCCAAGCCAACATGTTCAGTGATTTGCCCTCCTGGTTCTTCACCAAGATCAGACTCTGCTTTTTGCTCCTCCAATGAAGGAGTATTTTCATGTTCTTCTGCTGAGTTTATAACTTCGTCACCTTCGTCGTCGCCACAGCCAGCTATAAATAAAAAGGATGCCGAAAATAAAAGTAATAATGGTTTTTTCATATGATTCCCTCTCTCTCTAGTTCGATGTAATTATACAAACTATACCCGAACAGTAAAGGGATAATCTTGTTTAGAGGTAATAATCTCTTGAAGTAGTGAGGAAAAATAGAGGGAGAAGGGGAAATTCTCTTTATATTATAAAGCTGAAAGACTCATGCTGAAGAATATGAGTCTTTCAGCTAATCTGACGTGACGGCCTTTCAGGTAAAATAGACATAATATTATTGAGATTAAAAATGCGCAGCTGTTTTCTTGTTAAGCAATAAGCAAGAATACTGCTGCCTTTTAACTCTTTAATAAATATTTTTCTTTGTGTGAATGTATTGTTTTTGGACATATAAATGATCTCAACTGGTTTTCTTTCTTCCATAGAACGAAACAAAATTCCTTTCACTTTTCATCCCGCCTTATACTTTTAATTATAGTATACAGAACGTTTGTTCTGTTTTCAAGTGTTTTTGTATCTTTTTTACAAATTTTATTTTCAGTGGCGGACACTTATTTTTACCGTTAAAATAGCAGAAACTATTGACTTTTATGCATAAAAATACTATATTAATTATTGTCCTTACATATTCGATTCCGTAGCTCAGCTGGGAGAGCGCTACCTTGACAGGGTAGAGGTCGCTGGTTCGAACCCAGTCGGAATCATCTTTTAGAAAGCCTACGGTAGAAAACGTTGATATGACGCGTTTCTGCCGTATTTTTATTTCCGGTGACTTAAACGGTGACTTAAACGCAAGGTAGCGGTACTAATTCGCGTAGGGTAGTGGACACGTGCTCATTCGTATAATACGAACAGGAGGACGTTGTTTTAATGGACAAGCGCCAAGGAAAACGCGTAAAAAGTACGCGAACCAAAGTAAGAAGCTCCGTCAACAAGCTCGATGACTTATTCGCAAAGTTTATTGCGATAAAGAAAGCGGAAGGTCGTGCGGACAGCACGATCCGTCAATACGAGGACAATTACGGATTCTTCATCGAATATCTGGACCGACATAAAATAAAGCGTTCGATGACAGAAATCGATCGCGAAATTATTCGGGAATATGTCGTTTATATGCGAGAAAAATGGACTAGATTCGATGGACATAAGTATAAGAAGGAATCCGAAATGACCGTCGGACTATTGCCGTCGTCAATTAATACGCGACTAAAAACGCTGCGCGTAATGTTTAACTGTTTGGAAGAAGAACAGCTTATCGTACATAATCCGATGGAGGGCGTTAAAAACGTTCGTGAGCCAGAAGAGGAAATCGTTATCCTTAATTCCGAAGAATTAAAGCGATTGATAGCGACTCCTAATCAGCGCGAATACTCAGCGTTTAGAGACTACGTACTAATGCATTTACTTATCGATAGTATGTGCCGGATAAGTGAAGCGTTAGGGCTAAGACGCGCCGACGTAGACTTTACGAATAAGAGCGTTACTATTCCAGCAACAATCGCGAAAAGTAGAAAGGCGCGGACGTTGCCGTTACAGCCGATAACTTTGCGATTATTAAAAGAGTTGATAAACGAAAATATTGCCGACTTTGACAGCAATTATATATTTCTCGCAAACTACGGTGAGCAATTGACTCGTGACCATTTTCGAAAGAGATTGAATAAATACGCAGAGCAAGCGGGAATAGAAAAGAACGTACATCCTCATTTATTTCGCCATACCTCAGCGACAATGTTTCTGGAAGCAGGCGGGGATATTCGTCATCTACAGCTGTTGCTTGGGCATAATGATTTGCGTATGGTAATGCGGTATACACACCTGTCTCGCCAATCCTTACACGACCAGCACGGAAAATATTCCGCAATGAATACGATCAGTGGGAAATTAAACAAACCGAGAAAAAGAAAACGATAATAGAATCGCCAATCTAACGGGATATTCCGAAGGGTTGGCGATTTTTTTTGTTTAATTTGTGCGACGGAGAATTTCGTCGGGTATTATTCTGTGAAGGTAAAAAGTTAGCGCAGTATTGTCCGAAAATAATTGGTCGCGCTTATTATTTTATATACGGAAGGAGGCGAAAGAGATGTACAAAACTCATACAATCGGAGCTGCAGGCGAGCAAATAGTAATCGCGGACTTATTACTTCGTGGTTTTAACGTAAGTGTTCCTTGTGGAGATACGCTGACATACGACTTGCTGGGCGAGTTAAACGGAGAGTTTGTGAAATTCCAAGTTAAAACAGCAACTCCGGCTGAGGATAAGATCGTTGTATATCCGAAGAGGTCGCAAGCAATTAAAGGCGCTGAACGCTATTACGCATCATCTGATTACGATTTTCTAGCCGTGGTTAATATCGCTAGTTGTGAGGTGGCTTATCTTTCTTTCGACGAAGTAAACCCATCCAGGGTAACGCTTCAACTAAAGGAAGTAGAGAGTTTGTCGGGCCACCATAAGGGCAATCCACCGAAATTATTCCGTGACTACAAAGAGTTAAAAGGAACTAAGAGATTAGGGCAAGTCGGTTAGATTTTTATGAGCCGTGTGAGGAGGGAATTATGAACGACAAGAATCTCATATCTATCGAAACGCAATCGGAATACTCCGCAACAAGTGGCGAAAAAGAAACGCGCATATTCCTAAAAATGTACGTCGAAGCCGTTCATAGCGGACTGATCGCCGACATGGGCGCAGAACGGTGGCAGACACTTTGCGTCATCGCAGCGTTTATGAATAAGGACGGCGAGTGCTTTCCGACACAATTTTCTATAGCCAAACGGCTAAACGTTAAGCGTGAAACAGCCAACCGTCGCATTAAAGCGCTATGCGAGTATCGCTGGCAAGGGCGTCAGTTAGTTGTGAAAGTTCAGGCGAGGGATCACGAAAAGCAGACGTGGGACAACGTAAGGTACACGATCAAGCCGATTAGCGGACTGACTATCTTCGACGATGATAAGGAGCCGAGTGACGCCGAGCCGAACACGGATTGAGCGGAACACGGCTGGCGGTCACATAAACTAGAACTAATATATAACGAGAACTAAGTAATAACTAGATAAAACATTGCGCCACTTCCATTTCATTACAGTGTCGCTGTGATATCTTAATTAATTTATCGCGAAAAGGTATTAAATAAATAGCGGACGTGTAGCGAAGCGAAACGGACGCAAAGGAGGAATTACGAAATGACAACGCAAGTATCTTTACCGCGCAACGTAGCGGAAGCCCTGGAGGAAGTTAAGCCGTATTACAGAAACGCAGAAATAATCGCCACAATCGGACGTCACCGTAAAACGATGGTATACGGTACGCGAATGGACGAATTAATCGCTTTTGCACATAGCTCATACGATAATCTTGACGTACTAATGTCCGCCCTAGTCAACGGCTACCAAATCGAAAAATCGCCCGAAGAACTAGAAGCGGAGCGCCACGAAACCTTACTCGAAACTTATATCGATCTTTTGGAAAAAGCGGACTCCTACCCATTGTATGCCCACGCTAAATATCTTGAAGGCAAAGCCGACGGAATAAAAATTGCGCTGAATACCCTCGGCATCCAAATCGAAGGAGTGAACGCATAATGGCGTACAGTCGCGAAGAACAAGAAACTACGTTGGTTTTCGAAGCCGCAACGAACGCTTGGAAGGTTTACTCTACCGTGCCGAAACACATGCGAAAACTCGCAGAACTTACGGAGTTAAACGTCTTAGAAACGGAAGCTGACGGCACGACTCCGAAAGCAGTCAGCGGCGTGCTATCCGACAAGCAAGTGTCGATGAAGAAGGCGCGAGTCATGACGGAAGAACAACGTCAAGCGGCGGCCGATAGACTGCGAAAACTCCGTGAAGAGTCGGCAAAATAGAAGCGGAAATAGTCACGGAATACGAATCACTCGGCGGAGCTAAAACGTCGAGAATCAAGCGAAAGGACGGTGGAAATATGATCGAGGTATGCGCAGTAAACGGATGTAGAAGGTTGATTCGCGTGGATAATATTGTTCAAGTGGCGGAGTTGCCCGAAGGTAAAAACTCGAATGTCGTAATTGTTCTTACGACGGGAGAAACGGTTTTTGTGGCTGATGATTATATCGCGGTAAAGAACGGCGTTATGGAAGTAAAGGAGGACTAAACGATGCTAACCAACGAACAATTAGCGGAAATCAAAGCGCGCGCCAACGCTGCGACGGCTGGACCATGGACGCAGATGAACGGCGTAAACATATTTACGGATTTAGGAGCGACTAACAAAAACGGAGTAACTGCGGACAGAAATGACGGATGGTGTATCGCTGACACATCCGAAGGCTTAACGTTCGTCGACGGAGAACTTGTCGAAATGGAAAGTAACGAGCAGTGGGATAACGCTAAGTTCATCGCCCACGCACGCCAGGATATTCCAAACCTTATCGCGGAGGTCGAGCGGTTACGTTTAGCGCTTGAGGACGTCGCTGACACCGGCGAACTTTATCACGAACACTGGTGCCGAGATATCGCACGGGAGGCGTTGCGCAATGCCAGCGAAGAAATATAACGAAAAGCCCGTCGACAAGTGGACGACCAACGACTTCCTAGCGTATCTATCCGACAAGCACCTCGCGGTCTACGGAACGGAATACGTCCCTCCGGCGCGCAACTGGCAGGCTGAACGCGGCTTGATCGGCGGCCTAATCGGGACAAAAGGCGGCAAGAGTCCTAAGCCACGCAAGTACGAGCCGGCGACCGTCAAGGCGTTCATCGACCACTGTTTCGCCAATCACCGTTGCACGCCGCAATGGCCGACCGTCAATTTTACCTGGTGGTGGACGTATAAAACGCAGGATTGGGCGAGGATAGTTGCGCAGGAACAGCGTAGGCAGGCGGTTGAAACGGCGCAGTCAGCGCAGACGAACGAAGATTTAAGCGGATGGTTCTAAAAAACGGGGAGGCGTTAAAATGACAAATTTACGTACAGAAAAGCGGAAGGCTAACGTAGGCGAGCGGATATTGATTACGCAACCGTTCTTTACTGGCGGTGCTTACGAGGAAGGCAGTATTTTAACCGTGGTGGACGCCGACCCTGTAGGAGTTTACACGGAGGATAGTTTGATAGTTATTACAGAGGGTGAATACGAAGTTATCATCGAAAACGAAACGGAGGCTGACGGAATGAAGAACGATATCGAATCGCGCTACGAAAAGGCTGTCGAGCAAGCGCGCGAAGCAATCGAGGAATTACGACTAGCGGCATTAGCGAAAGGCTACGAGGACGCCAAGCGAGAGTTGACGCAAAAGGAGCCGGCCAGCAAACTAACGCCAATCACAACGCAAGAGCATCGCGACGCAATCGTAGAGCAGGCGAAGGCTGACGTGGCGGAGCTTACGGAATATGGTCGATCATCCAGCCGTGATAACTCCGAAGGTAATATTACGTATAGAGAACACTTTTATAAGCCGGAATTTGTCGTAAACAAAGAAAAGCGCACAGTCGTAGTTTTGGTACGTCATTTAGCGTTTAATAAGGACGCCCAACCAGGGGTTAAATTACGAGGCATCGCCAAGTGTGCGCCAAACGACTGCTTTAACGCTCACATCGGAAAGGCAATCGCGTTAAGAAGGGCGTTGGGCCTCGAAGTGCCGGCGGAATACACTGACGCGCCGAATCCGACGGAGGTTCGCGTTGGTGATAGAATTCATCTTAATTTTAACGATTTGGTCGAAACTGTTAACGGGTTCAATAGTGAGGGATTCGCCTTAACGAAAGAGTCGCCAGGTTGCGTAGAGCCTAAAGAATATCGAATCATCGACGACACTCGCGAGTAATAGGACTTTAACGGAAAGGAGTGACGCAATTTGACGAACAACCACGCAAGCAAATGCCTGCTCGCCTCGCGCTGTAAAGTCGCTAACCAAGCGCAATGCCAAGCCACGTGTCCGCATTTCGTGAGTCTCCACGGTCTTAGCGGTCGAGGCGGTCGGGTCGCAACGGCGGGCGTTCCGGCAGACTATCGCATGGTGACGGTTGCCAGCTCGCCAGCACGCGCCGACCAAGCGGATGTATACAAAAATGTAGACGCGTATGTGGCGACGTTTGAGCGACAATTTGACGCGGAGGGTGAGCGAATAAAGTCGCTGTACCTTTTCAGCGAGAGTCCCGGAACCGGCAAGACAACGACTGCTGCCGCAATTTTAAACGAATGGCTAGTCGCTCATTATACCGGAAGCATTCAGCGCGGTCAGCAAGCGTTACAGCGACCGGCGCACTGGCTCGATGTCAACGAGTTCCAAACGCAATATAATCTCGCAACCATGACGAACGATGAATCGGCAATGGCGGCTATCAAAACGGTCATACAACGCACACAGCAGGCGCCGTTCGCCGTTCTTGACGATATTGGTGTGAGGTCAGCGAGCGAGGCGTTCAGATCGTATTTACACGCGATTATTAACCATCGAACAGCCAACGGACTGCCGACCGTTTACACGTCGAATTTGCCAATCGAGGACATGGCGCAAGTGTTTGACGCGAGGCTGTACGATAGGATGCGTGATCAATGTGCGGTATTAGCTTTCGCAGGACAATCGAAAAGGGGGATGCGACGATGATGAAGAAATATATTTTCGCGGTACTGTTAGTCTTCATATTAGCGGGTTGCAATCAGAAAACGGAGGAAGCGAAATTAAGTAAACTAGAAAACGCGAAAGTCGTTAGCGTTTACGTAGTTAGAGCAGACGGTACGGTTGTCGTAGATAATGGCGAAGAAATTTTAAAATTAGATTACAACGCGTTTTATACCGAATTAATAGAGGGTGGCATTTATGACATTTATTATCGCGGTAAATCGCTTGAAGGAGCGACGGAATCGGAGGAGGGCGACAACCAATGAGCGATAAACCCGCAATCAGTTTCGGCGACATTGTGCGCATTGACGGCTATGGACAACGTCTGTTTCGCGTAGAAACCTACGAATATATTCGCTACCATTCGCCCGAACATACGGACGACGAGTGGGTCTACGACTTGACTGCGTTAGACAGCGGCGAATTTATGGTCGCGACGGACTGCGACTTGGAACTCGTAGCGGACGCCGGGCAGGCTGACGAATACTTGCGAGCCAATCCGGTCAAGCCGGCGGTTGTAGGCTGGCGACAAATAGCAACGACTCCAAAAGAGCCACCGAAACCAACGGCGCGAGAGTTATCGGCACAGGAAGCGGATAAGCGAAGGGCTCAACGAAAGGCGCGCGCCGATCAAGTCGACAATCTGCTGGATAGGCGAAGTTGGTATGCGAAGAGTGAAGCCGTGGACAAGGACGAGAGACTTGCGGAGATTGACGCAGAGTTGCGAAAATTAAAGGAGGCTTAGGTATGCGTAAGCTAAAGGTTAGAGCTTGGGATATTACAGAGTCTAAATGGATTGAAATTAATAAAATAGGTTTCTTAGATAACGGTAAAGCTTGGTATGTAGAAGATCACGAAAAAACAGATCCGCCGTATTTTACCGATATAAACGACTGGGCATTAATGCACTACACAGGCCTAAAAGACAAGAACAGCAAAGAGATATATGAGGGGGATATTGTTTGGTGCCCTTGGAAAGGTGAAAAATTCATTATTGAATGGGATGAAATTGGAACAGGATATCTTTTTCATAATGTTGATTATAAGGAAAGAACTCATGGCATTGACTATTACGAATTCGAAGATATGTGCGCTTCTCTTGGGTTTGAAGTCATCGGAAACATTTACGAAAATCCAGAGTTAATCAACTCGTAAGGAAAGGAGGTTTTACGTTTGCAATACGGAGCCTTACTATTATCAAAAGTCATCGACGCCAACGACCCGTCAGCCCTGACGCGCTTCAATATAGACGAACGCGACTTGCCGTCAGCCAGCGAGCGCCAAGCCTACCGTTTTATTCGCGACTATGCCGAACGGAATCGCGGCCAAGCGCCAAGCTATGCGACAGTGGCGGCGGAAGTGCCCGGCTTCGAATCGTGGTATGCGCCGCAAATAAACGACAGCTACGATCATTTAACGCGGCAAATAAAAAGCTACGCAGCCAAGCAAGAAATTATTGCGATGGTAAACGGGACAGAAGAAGAAATTGAGAAAAACCGCGATAGCTGGCTTAGTAGAACGCTTAATGAAAATTCCGACGGCGTCGAAGTGCTAAAACTATTGCGTGAAAAAGCGGAACAGGCTATAATTAGAACAAGCGTTCGGAGTAAAGTGGGAACGGACGTTAAAGCCGACGGCCTTTCGTTTCTTGACGAATATCGCAAGCGCAAGGCGGGCGAGTCATTTAAGATATGGCGATCGAAATTCGCCAAGATTAACGAGCAAATCGGCGGCTATTTGAGCGGCAACATGTATACGTGGTACGGTCGGTCGGGTCGCGGAAAGTCCGTATTTACAATGGAAGAAATCATCGAAGCGGCTGCGCAAGGGGCGAACGTGCTTGTGTGGGCGATGGAAATGTCGCGATTCGAATGGATGGCGCGTGCTTACTCGTCAATCAGCGCTAGGGCGGGCGTAGCAGTCGATAAGGTCAACGGCGTGGACTACGAAGTCGGCTTCGAAAACAAACAACTGATAACGGGCGGCTTGACGGAAGAGTTCGAAGCAGGCCTCGAAGTATTTCTATTGCGAATGAGTGAAGGTGAATACTTGCCGGGCAATATAACGGTACGAGCGGCTGACGACGTTGATTTTTACAAACGCGACATACGCCAACTTGAAGCGGACATACAGGCGACTAATGCCGACGTCGTGCTCGTCGATCCAATTTACCTTATGGACTACGAAGCGAATACGAGCAAGGTAGCCGGCGGCGATGTCGCCAATACGTCGAAGCGCCTGCGCCGACTAGCCGGACAGACCGGCGTTACCCTTCATATTATTACGCAAGCTGAGGAAGTACGCGACGATACGGACGAGGACGGCAACCGCGAGTTGCGGCCGCCAAAGCGTGCGGAAATCAAGAAAACGAAAGCGGTGCTCGAAGATGCGACGAATACCTTCGGCATAGATACGCTTGACGGCAGCGGTCTAATTGAAATCGGCAAAGGACGGAACGGCGGCGAAGGAACGCAAGTCGAAGTGCTATATCTTCCGAACTTCGGAATAGTTCGCGAAATTGACACAGGTGTGGCAGTCGCGTCACATTTCGATTTCTGACCGTAACGGTTTCATTTGTAAGGAATTACCACTATACAAGCGAGATTATTCGTTATATAAAAGGAGGGAGTTCGTTTTGTCGGATATGATTATCGATGTCGAATCGGAACTACGCCAATACGACTGGACACGCGCCACATGGACCGGCGATAAGCTGATCGCGGCGAGTCCTTTCCGTTACGACAATACGCCGAGCTTCTTCGTACGACTAAGCGATTACGGTCAATATCCAGCCGGCACATGGGCGGACAGCGGCGCTTATGACTCCGAATGGGCCAGCGGTAACATCGTTAAACTGCTCGCATTCCTTCGCAATGAATCGTATGAGGAAACCGAGGAATATCTGCAGGCGACGTATGGATTTGCGACTGAGCCTGGCGAGGACATTCGCTTGAAGCCGATTAAGCTACGGACAGCACAGCGGCGGCAACCGTTGGTGGCGAACATGCTTGATGGCTATGCGGAGGACTATGCTTACTTGGAATCGCGGGGCATTAGCGCTGAAATACAGCGACAGGCGGGCGTCAAATATGATGCGAAAAGCCGAGCGGCTGTGATTCCGTGGAGCGACGAAGTAGGCCGGCTGCGGACGGTTAAATTTCGGAGCATTCGCGGCAAGACGTTTTGGTATACGCGCGGCGCTACTCCGGTTCGCGAACTATTATACGGCGCGGAACTTGTCAATGGCGGGCAAGTGGTCGTATGTGAAGCGGAAGTCGATGCGCTAAGCTGGCGGCAAGCTGGCTATACGGCAATAGCGGTCGGCGGAGCGAGTTTCGGTCGAGTGCAGGCGGACGTATTGAGGCGGCTGCCGATCGACGAGTTAATCATCGCGACTGACAACGATAAGGCTGGCGAAAAGTTAAGGCGGCAAATTGCGGCAGAAGCTAGGGGCATGCGCGTTAAGCAGGCGTATGTAAGTGATGGCGTGAAAGATGCGAATGAGGCGCTCGTGAAATACGGAGTGAATGCGTTGAGGGATGCGATAGCTCGGTCGGAAGAACGGCGTTTGTTGTCCGTGAAACCACGGAGTCCGTCGCTGGGTAAGTAACGCCTCTTACCCGTTACGTAACGTGTTGACTTTCGAGAGTTAGTCGTAGTGCCATTCGTAAAGGTCTTCGATGGAACAGTGTAATAGGTCCGCGAAGACTTTTGCGGTTGATACCTTCATTATGTAGCGGTTATTTTCATAGTCGCCGATTTGTTTACTGTCGACGGAAGTTCGCTCGGATAATTGTTGCTGCGTTAATCCTTGCGCTAATCGGCGCTCTCGAAGCAAACACTTTCCGACCTGTGGCGTCGTGTTTCACCTCGTTTATGTAATTTATTTATAATTAATGCGGACTACTTTTTCGATTGGAACTTTTAATTCGATGCAAAGCTTTTCGATTGTACTCAAATTTACCGGTTGATCATTAGCTATAGAAGTTTGTGTTTTAGAACTTAGTATCTTACCGCGGAAATCGCTTATCTTCATGTTGCGTTCTTTAAGCGTTTCCCTTAATGGTTCATAACTAATCATATTTTGCACACCTCCTAAAATTTAGAATAAAATGTTTACAAAAGTAGACATTAAGTATATACTTGAAACAAGTAAATTATAACAACCGTTGCGGACTTTGACCACACTTTTTATTAAAGGAGATTAGCTATGCACACTTTTCCCGCAATCCTTGAAGAATTAATCGATGAACATCCCACACTCACATTCAAAGAAGTATATACGAAGTTAGGCGTTTCTAAGTCATTTTTCTATCAAATTCTAAGCGGAAAAAAATCACCCTCGTTTAGAAATTTACTAAAACTATCTTATATCCTTACTCCTGAGAATCCTACTAAAACAATCTTCGAATGGTGTCACCTAGAGATTTCCACAGAATGTACAAAAAACGCATTTGAATATGCGTCTGTAACTAGAAATATCCCACTATTGAAATACCTAGTCACAAAACATAAGAAATCACCAGAAACTTTAGGCGAATGCTCAAAAGTATACGCGATCCAGTTGGATTATATGACTTATAAGATAAATGGCAAGGAATTTTATGCGAAAATTGAAAAGATTCGTGATATAACAGATAAAGTTCTTTTAGTTTTGATCGATATATTTAAAACGTACGGATTATTTCATTTAAATAAGTTCTTTATAATGTCTGAAAATCTGTCGTTGTTAGAAAATAAAATTTCATCTGTAGGTAATCGCGAAACATTTTTAAGAGAATGCTTCACTTTAAGAATGTGCGAAATCTATGCACCTGTTTTTCTTCATATGAATTACTTAGAACAATGCAAATTCTATGCAAACGTATTAATTAACTCGAGAATTTGTGCGAAACTTGAATCAGACGGGTATTATTATATGGGCATGGCGCTGATGCTTGAAAACAAGATAGAAGCAATTGAAAACATCAAGAAAAGTATCAGCGTTCTTAACAGCAGTCAAACAGACCTCATTGAAATCGCAGAAAATAACTTGATCTTTGCGGAAGCATTCTTGAAGTTGGAGAGTTCAGTCGAGCACGATTCATTTGACAAATCAACCAACATCTTTAAAAAAATTAGACATGAGGAGGTTATAAATGACCAGGAAATTGCGTATTTAGAAAAAGAAAAATCGCGCGACACCTTTTGTAAATATTACTATTCTTTATTTAAAAAATCAGCAGATGGATTGACTGAATGTTTTATGGAATTTCTACAAGCTGGTAACCTATTTTTCGCTTCCGCAATGATTCACGAAATCAGTCACACAGGAGCTGCTGTTGGCCTATTCAAAAATCTAATTAACTTAAAGATAGGGGATGTAACAATTGAAAAAGAAAATTATCAGTGCTTTAGCGATTTTGATGTTTATTCTACCGTTGTCTAATGTGGCAGCAAGCGAAAATAAAGAAGTACCAAAAGATGAAGAAATTGTTTTTACAACATTTGACGGACCAGGCGTAAGACCAGGCGGATAAACAATCAAGCCCTCACTCAATAGAGTGGGGGTGTTTTATTTAAATATTCTGTTATGTTTCGAAAGTACACAAAAAAGTTTTTAAACAAGATGGTGTACTATCGGAAGAATTAACATATATTTCATGTATTATATACATACAGACAAGTTAAACAAAAAAGTTTTAAGGATTTTGTGCGAACTGAAATATTTGCGGGTATTATTATATGAAACGAAGAGGAGTGGTAAAAAGTGAATGTAGAAAACTTAATAATGGAGTACCAAGAAACGAAGAGTGACGCAGTGTTCACGCAAATTTACGAAACGCTGGCGGTAAAGTTTCTGAAAGAGGGTGACTATCGCCAAGCCGTCGCAAGATCAATCGGAGCTGACGAACACGAGCTGCAGGAGATATTCGATGATTGCGTAATGTACACCGTCGGTAACTACGACGGCAGCCGAAGTTTCGAAGCGTACTTTAAATGGAAATTTCGAAACATGCGCGCTAACTTTCTTCGCGATAAGAACACGGACCGGCAAGTCCACCTTAACGCGATTCACCTAGATGATGACGAAAACACGACGCTTGAATTAGTCGACGCGGCAAACGTCGAGCAAGAAGTCGTAAAAACAACGGAAGCCGACCAACGGCAATTGATCGACTCCCTAACCAAAGATATTGACGCAACGACGACGGCAATCGTCGAAGCGCTCCCTCGATACGCATCCGTCAACGCGCTCGGCAAAGCGCTCGGAATGCATCACGAGGTTGTAAAACGTAGCTTGAAAAAACTAGCGAAAAACTACGACGTTAATAAATTCGGTGACTATCGCCAATATTTACAAGCAATTTGACGCTACACATCGCCTGGCAGCGAAATATGTTACTAAGCAAAAAGCTTAGATGCGCCTATTGATATTTGACGGAATAAGGCGTTTAAGCATTACGTCCTATTCCGGTCAATCTCATTATAACTGCTATACGGTAATTCGTATAGACTATAGTCAAATAATAACGCAATTCGACAAAATATGCAAGTGGAGGTCGTATATGATGCGCCAAACTAATGCTATTAATAAATATTATTCCCAAGCGAGCGAAAATAAAACCGAAAATGATGCTTACGCGAAATTAATTCGCAAAGTTAAAGACGGCGTCGACCGCGACAAGCTTCCGTCAATCAAGGCGGTGCGACTCGGATGAAGAAGTATAGAGTTACACAGCACGCATGTTTTCGAGCTACTGAACGGTTAGGAGTCACGGTAGAGCACGCGTCAAATCACTTAAACCAACTGATGCAAACAGCGTTTTACCAAGGGGATTTAACGCATCCAGACGGTAAAATTCGTAGAGCCTTCGATCATTACAAATCGAAAACGCGATTAATCTTAGGAGAAGATGACGAGATAATCACCGTTTATAAATTCCCGGAGGAAGAACCTAAAGAAAGCCCGAAAGACTCACACACCGACCTTTTTGCGGAAGATGTTCGCTTGTTCATCCAACGCAAGTTTGCGAAATCTGAACGCGAATATAAACGCAAGGAACGCGTTTTATCTATCGAAATAGCCGAGCTGAACCTCGAACTTGCTACGCATCAACTTAGTTATGCGAAAGCCAAGTCGCCAAAGGTTCGCGCCGGCTTGTCGGATAAAATTGCGGAAGTCCAGGCGAAAGTTGACCGCGTGAAGTTCGAATTAGACACGGCGACCAAAGCGTTCAACGAAATTAAAGAAAAGGCGGCGGTTTACTTATGATCGAAGCAATCGTATGGAGCGGCATAATCGCGTTCGTCCTAATCATCGCGCTTACGTGGAAGGCGGCGGGCGAAGAATGAGCGCAACTGTCGTTAATCTAGCGCAAGTCAAGCGAAAAAGGAAACGCAAGGAAATCGAAGCAATGTACGTTGCATTTTACGGAAATAGCTGGGCGCGAAACTAGCGCCTGCTTTCATCGGAGGCTTTCGAGGCGGTCGTTAAGTAAGTTTGTCGCTGAAATGATGCATAATCGCCGTTTCAGTTTCGACTAGCTATTCGTTGGCTTGCGATGAGTGCAGGACGCTGTGCTCTCGAAAAACCCGTACGCATGAGTTGTGGTTGACCGCGTACCTAATAAAACGCTGCATAGACGTACCACTATACGTCGGCACACACCGGTCCGAGCGAAGGGTTTGGAGGACAACGGTTTTAGCCTAGGATTAGGTAGCCGAGTGGACTGACTGGCAATGGCACCTCGCTGTTAGGCGGTCAGCCTGCGTCGGCTGGCGGTTATTTACGAGGACGGAACAGCTGGCCGTCACGCCTGGCGGAAACATTTGGATGAAGCGCGGCTGCTCCGTGTGGAATCGATCGCCGGGTCGTAAAAATAGCGTAAAAGCTAAGAGATGCGGAAGTGGCACTCCGCCGTAAATAATCGCCAGCGGGCGTGGGAATTATCCGGCGTTCGAAATTATAGCAAGGAGGAAAACGAATGACAAACGTAAATGAGCAGTTTTTAGTTGGCGACGCGGCTGACGAAGCGTTAAATGACGAAGGAGGCAACGGCGGTAAAGGTGCGAAGTTTTCATCGCTAAAGTCCGGTACGACTTACATCGTCAAGCTTATCGGCTTAAAGGACTACTTTCAGTTTTACAGCTACGGCATCTACAACCAAGTCGATTCATTTTGCGCCGACAAGCCGTCGAAAAAGACGCCGAAGGGTTTCCCGATCGATAACTTGACGCCGTGGGACAAAGCTTTCCGTTACCACAAGGACTTATCGCAGGAATGGACCGACGCACACTCGCAAGAGGCGCAAAAGTATAAGCCGAAGTCGCGTTTTGCAATGGCGTTCTTTGACCTGACAAGTGGTGAAGTCATTGCGGTCGACCTAAGCGCTAAACAGCATACAACGGTCAAGTCGGCGATCGAAAAGTACGCCAAGCGTAAGGATAAAATAGCGTTCGAACTATCGAAAACAGGCGAAAGCACGGGCACAGTCGTAAGCCTTGCGCCAGTTATCGATATGGAAGAGGACTTGGACGATGTGCAGCGTGCTAACTTCGAAAAAGCGCCGGCTGAAATCGATATGTCGCAATTCTTTAGCGCTCCTTATATCGCGGATGAGAAGGAGCAAATTGAAGCGCTTGTAAAGGCAGGCTTCGATATTTCGCTGATTGGCTTATCGCTGGGCGCGCAAGCTGACGGCGGCGAACCGAAATACAACTTTTAAGGAGGCGGTTTAATTGGCGCATGAAACAATCACGAAAGGCCGCCATAGCGAACTACTTGCGCAAACTGCCTTACTTGCCAACGGTTGGTCGGTGTCGGAGCCAGTCGCTCCGGAGCCGTTCGACCTCGTGGTAAGGGCGCCAGGCACAACGGACTGGCAGACGGTGCAGATCAAAAGCGCGCGGGTTCGCGGCGACAGAAACGGCGAAATCGTATGCTATGCGCGGAAGAACAACGGCAAGCCTTACGATAAGCAAGACTGCGACAAGTTTATCGCGGTGCTGAACGGTGAGGTATTTATGTTTGACAATCGCGAGATCAGCGAGTATTGGGTCGGTGCTGACTCGATAGATGCGAAATGGACGCGTTTATCGACGGGCATCGAATCGTTGCAAAGCGTAATAACAAATAACGAAGCGGAGGCGATATAATGGCGAAATTAATGAACGTAAAAACACTCGATATGGTAAACGGCGAAATTACGAAGGTCGAGTATGACGGCGCGGTGTACGAGAAGGTTGACGGAAAGGCGCAGATTGGCGATTTAGTAACGACAATTTCCTCTTGGGGAACGATTGAGGTAGGCGAGAATTACATCGTAATAGATACGCGAAGTCATTCCGGTCATGATTACGTAGACGTTGGCAACAATATCGTTGGCTACCAGGAGGACTTCGTAGCCTATCGCAAAACGTCTGCCAACCCAACGACATCACTCGACGAGCGCGTAAGCACGTTAGAGCAGCGCGTTGATTCGCTCGAAGGCAAGGGCGGCGAGCAAGCGGTTGAATATCGCGAAGTTAAGCGCGAAGCTAAAGTCGGCGAGCTGGTAAAAATCGTAGATGCGTATTACGCGGACAATTACAACAACGGGGACATTCGTAAAGTGACTGCAAGCAATCCGGAAACCAACTTTGAGCATGCACACGTACTAATTGAGCCGGATGACGAGTTTGTCTTAACGAAGGAGTACGTCGTACTCGAACCGATCAACGCCGACACCATCACGCACGAAGGCGCCGAGTACACGCTAGTTGACCGCAAAGCACAGCCGGGCGATGTCGTGGTGTTTACGGAAGCTACGTCTCGATACGTGACAAACGGAAAGCCGTACCTAGTCGATGCCTACGATTTAATTATCGACGATGAAGATGACGAAATATCGGTTTATAATAACGACTCAGAATATGGGCGCACGCCAGCCAACGTTAAAGTATATGCGCCAGCTACGCCGAAGGTCGAGCCGTTGAAGGTCGGCGATTATGCGAAGATTGTACATTCCGTGCGAGGACTCGAAGGCACAATCGTAATGATTATTAGTACGGATGTTCCTACGCACGATTACGAAGTCGAGCATATTCCGAAAATTGACGATCAACTTTACGGGGCTGACGCATACCAGCTTGTCCGCGCAACCGACGAAGAAATCGCCGAAGCCAAAGCGGAAGCTGAACGCAAAGCAGAAATCGCACGCTGGGCGAAAATTGGACGCAAGCCGAACGAGTTCAAGAAGGGCGATATCGTGCGCGTAATAGAAGATACCGGCGCAAATGAAGAAGGCGAAATCGTTATTATTGCGGAAGATGGAGCGAATGTGTATTTCGATGAATGTGGCGATAAGTACGGATGCAGACCGCATTGGTTCGAACTAATCGCGCCAGCAGAATCGCGCTTTGACGATGAATAAATGCGCCAATTGTAACGCCGACATTCCGCAAGGAAAGCTACACCTCGACGACGACCACGCAGACTTGACGTTTTGCGACGCCGACTGCTGGCGAGATTGGGCGCGCGATGGCGGCGAGGAAGTAGTCCTGGCGTTCTACAAACGGATGAACGTGCGAAAAGTGTTGATCGATTAGAAAGACAACGACGAAAGGGCGGTGGTCACATGTCGCCAAAATTACGGCTTAATTTAACGCAAGCTGACGACAGCACGGCAGCAGAGCGTGTGCAGGCGGCAACCAAGCGCAAGCAGGCGGCGAGCGAAACGATGGACGAAGCGTGGGCGCGCATACTCGCGATGAAAAACAGCGATACCGACCAAGCGCGGCTAATCGCAGTCAAGAACGCCATGACGGAGGGCACGATAAGCAGGTCGCCCTCCGACGCTGGCAAACGATTTAGCAAGGCGGAAGCGTTGCGGTTATACGCACAATTGGCGGAACAGCAACGCGATCAAAAGCTGGCCGACTTGGTCGCTAAAACGCCGGCAAACTACGTGTTAGTCGACACGCTCGATAAGTTGACGAAAATGGCTGACGATATTAAAGCGGCTGAAGTAATCGCGTTTGACTGCGAAACATTTGGCGAAAATAACGGAGCGCTTGACCCGTGGCGCGGCAACGTTGCGGGGTTCTCCGTTAGTACTCGCCAGGCAAGTTATTATGTGCCGTTAAATCATACGGAAAAGTGCGAGCTAAACTCCTGCAGCACTAACGATGTTCTCGGAATTGTTGCGGTGCCATTAATGACGTCAAAAATCGTGATGCACAACGCGCCGTTCGACTGTAAATGGTTCGAAGTAAAATTCGGCTTAAACTTAGCGGACGCTTTGCACGCTGATACACGGATAATGGCGATGGCACTCGATGAAAATCGCGATCACAGGCTAAAGAATTTGCTGACCGACTGGCTGAAACAGCCGAGCGACAACTTTGACGAATTATTTCCGAATGTGCAATTTAACAATGTTCCATTAGAAGTCGCTTTACCTTACGCGGCAGGCGATACGGAAAAGACACTCGCGTTATATGACTGGATTATGACGCATCTAAATTCGCCACAACTTGCTAACATTAAGCGTTTACTGTTCGAGGTTGAAATGCCGGTTTGTCGCCACTTTATTAAGTCAGACTTGCGCGGTATTCGATTCGATAGAGAAGCAGCGGCCAAACTTGACGAAAAGCTGGCGATTGAAGAAGCAGAGTTACAGCGAAAAATAATCGAGCAATTTGGCGAAGAAATTAACTTGAATTCGCCAGCACAACTAAGCAAGAAACTTTTCGTAGACTTGAAACTTACAGACCACGGCAAAGGGTCGACGAATAGCCGTTTCATGAAAAAGATCAAGCGCGAGCATCCGGTCGTGCCTATGATTCTCGAATACAAGGAGATTGGTAAACTACGGTCTGCTTTTACGCAAAAGTTGCCGAAGGAAGTTAAAAGCGACGGCAAGATTCATCCGTGGCATAACACTTGGGGCGCGGCAACTGGACGATTCACTTGTAAAGACCCTAACACGCAACAGATACCGGCAAAGCGGCCAGAAATTCGCCACTTGTTCTTAGCGACGGATGCTGACCGAATACTTGTATCGATTGACTATTCGCAGATTGAACTTCGTGTACTGGCGCATATGGCTAACGAAACGATTCTTATTGAAGCATTCGAGCAAGGTCGCGACATTCACTCGACAACAGCTGCGTTAATCAGCGGTTACACCTACGAAGAGATTGAAGCGAATAAAGATACCGACGGCTCACCGTATCAGAAATTCCGTAAGCAAGCGAAAATAGTAAACTTCGGGATTGTATACGGAATGGGCGCTGGCAAACTTGCTGACACGTTGGAAATCTCGAAAAATGAAGCGCAAAAAATCATCGACGATTACTTTAAAGGTTATCCGGGGATCAAGCGCTACATGGACGATCAGCACGCGACAGTAATGAAGCAAGGATTTGTAACGGACATCTTCGGTCGTAAACGCAGACTGCATGCGGACGTTAAATCGAAAGAGCGATTCCGTGTATTTGGAGCACAGCGGCAAGCCGGTAACTTTCCAATACAAGCGAGCGCAGGGTCGATTTTAAAGAAGGCGATTGTCGACCTTGCGGACGTACTACCGCAAATGGACGTGTATATTCTCAGCCAGACTCACGACGAAGTTCTATACGACTGTCCGCGAAATATCAGCCGAGAAAACCTTTATAAGATTCGCGAAGTTATGGCGCAAGCGGTTAAGTTGCGTGTACCAGTTTCTTGTGACATCGAAATATATCCGGAAAGATGGCAGCAAAAAATTAGCGAAGAGGAGTGGTTCAGTGCGTTTTAGTCGTATGGCGAAAAACGGCAAATTAGGCGATGGTTGCATTATAAAGCCTTATAAAAACGCGAGCATGAGTTTTACCTCAACGGATTTGAACGTTATTAATTTTAAAAGAAAAATGTGCATAGAAGAAGGTTTCACATTCGGAGAAATCGGTACTCAGAAGTCAGGGTACGGAGGCACCAAAACTATTTACAAGTTTAACACGCACGTTGACGAAAGAATAACACAAGTCGCTGACGCTAGTTATACCGACCTAATTAAAACGTTAGACAAAGAAGATTTATTTCTTTGGTATATAGACGACGGAAGCTGGCACAAAACAAGAAACACGATGCATCTTTATTCTAATATGCTGAATGACGATGAAACTAGCGAACTTATTGCGAAAATAGACGAAATATATGGAATTGCACCGCGAGCAAGAAAAGATCGCAAGCGCGACGGTAGGTCATTCAATTATCTGTATTTTCCTCGCGATCTAGTAAAACTTTTTCGGCCAGAGTTCAAGGAGTATCTAATAGAACTAAAGCTCGAGTCGATGTATTACAAATTTGGCGGTCTTGATTATGAAGAAAAAACTGCCTAATAAGGAGGAATCGGAATGAAAGAAATGACACTCGCAGCACTTGGCGTCATCGCATCGTTTTTCTTATTAACGCTACTTGTCGCAATTGGCTTCGCAGTACCAGCGGTCATTTTCTACGCAGGCTTGCCGATCATTGGCGTAACAGTAACGTTCGCTGAGGCGATGACCGTTAGCATATTGATATACGTGGTTGGCGTACTGTTTCGCGGAGTAATGTTTGAACGGAAGAATACAAAGGAGGACGAGTAATTGACGCAAATATTAGCAGAACAAATAGCGCAAGACTTTATCGAATTTCTCGACGAGTTTCACCGTTACCCGCAGCCATACGATGACGAAATGGACGCGGAGTTCTATGAGCAGTATGCGCGTGTTTTGCACGAACAACTCGAAGAAAAGGACGGCTGGAAAAAGTATTTGTACGGACCCGACGGTACAAAGCGACCAACATTCGCGCCAAGTTCTGCGGGAAAGGATGAACGCCAGCTTTACGCCAAAGCGATTTACGGACGTAAGGGTCAAGATGAACGACCGCCAAACCGTAATCAACGCGACTGGACGGGACTTGGATCGCAAGTTGGGGCGTACATTCAGCGCGAAGTTATGCTCGCGGAACGTCACTTCGAAAAGCTGACGGGCAAAGCGCCACGGTTCCGATTCGAGCGAACAGATCGCGGCGAGCCAGCGTTTGAGCACTTCGTTAAAAAGATTCACGAAGTAGAACACAACGGCGAAAAGTTCGGCTTGAATGGATTACCTGACGGAATCCTTCATTATATAACGGACGACGGCGAAATCTTGCGCGTGGGACTTGAAGTCAAGTCGTTTCAAAAGAGCTATACGGAATTTAAGAAGCAGGACAAAGCGAAACTCGACCACGAATTGCAAACGCACGTTTACAACGAAATGTACGACCTAGATTATACGATCATCGTTTATCACTTAACGTATGGCGCCGATTGGGAATACGAATTCGGACGCACAAAGGCTTTCGGTCGTTATTTTCCGAAAGAGTCACGCGTTGAATTACTCGACAAGTTTGCGCGAGTGACGAAGGCATGGCGCACCAAAACACCGCCGGCTATCGAACTTGAAGGTTGGAAATATAACGATTACAAGACAGCTATTGCGAAAGAAATGGACGACGAGGAGTTCGAGCTACTAAAGGCGCAAGTCAGACGGGCGCAGCGGTCGAATTTGCCAGCGTGGAAGAAAGCGGCTTTCTATGACGCGTTCGAGTTCATTAAGGAAGTGCGCGAAAAGGAGGCGGAGTGATGGCGGATAAGTTCTCCAAATACCCTGTAAAAACGGACATCGGCGAATACAAAGTGGACATCATTGACACGCACGTTGCCTTCGGTCTCAGACAATGGGTTGTTCGTATCTTTACTAAGAACGAAAGAAAGACGTTTTTTAATCGAAGAAAATTTATATTAATGTACGAAGTTGGCACTGCATGGCGTAATTATGAAGAATTTGCAGTGGATTTAGTGGGACTCGCAAAGTCAGTTGTAAAACGATATGAGGACGAAGTTGCGGCGGAATTAAAATTCGATCAAGATTTCAAGGTATCTATTAAGCTATTCAACGATTGGGACGGTGACGCCCGTTGAGAGTCCTCGCCTTTGACACGTCCTTATCGTTGCCGGGCGTAGCTATCATCGAAATGCGCCGCAACAAACCGACCATCACCGCACTATCACACGTCAAAACGAACACGTCACAAACGCACGGCTTGCGCGCTGACATCGTCGAATCGTGGGCGACGTTGTTTATCGCAGACCACATCGGAAAGAACGGCTTTGACGTCATTATTCGCGAAGATTTCCAGGGGCGGTCGTCGCGACAGAATCATCCAGTTTTCGCCGCATGGTCGGGCGTCGATCGAGCGTTGCATAAATTCGGCATTAACTTTACAACGCCAGCCATTTCGCAGTCAGCCGTTAAGAAGGCGGTCGTCGGCTCGGGCAAGGCGGAGAAGCACGAAGTAGCTGACGCAGTTCGGCGCTGGACCGGCTATGATGGCGAGTTTGCTACGCCGGACGAAAGTGATGCGGCTGCGATAGGGCTTGCATATCTGATTAACGAAGGAATTATTAAGGAGGCGGAATAATGATCGGATTAATTATCGCTGTATTTTTTATTGTCGTGGTATTGACGATTTGGACTGCCGTTAATGTAAGTGAAAGCAAAGGAATAATTAAGCGCTGGGAATCGCTGGTTCAGGCGGAAGAAGAGTCGGAAAGTAATTTTCGCAAGATAAAAACCGCAGTAGTTTCGCTAAATAACGGTCAGATCGACGAAATACATGGCGTTGACCGTTACTCTTGGGACATCGAAAGAAGGTCGTTGTACCTCTGGAATAAAGAAGGCAAGGCGGTTTCAATCTATAACCTATCAGTAATTACCAACGTTCATTTTAATCGCGAAGGGGAGGCGGAATAACTATGATGAAATCACGTAGAGAACGCAGACAAGAGGCACGCGAAAGTAGAACGGAATTTAAGCCGCAATACAACGGCAAAGCACCGCAGACTTACAAGGAATACTACGGCGTCGACTACGAGCGCTTTAACAATAAATTCGTAACTGTTGCGAAATGACCCTCGAAGCCACCTACGAAAAGCTACTCGAATCACTTAACGCAGAGTTGCACGAACTTGACCGTGAAATCCAACGCGCCGACCAACGGCAAGCTGAACGCCATGCTCGGCGCGCAACGGTCGCGGAAGCAATCACAGACATTAAATCGAAGATTGGAGCGAAGTAAATGACGTTAATTACGAAAAACAATGGGCGACGCAAGTTGCCGTTCGACGAGCCGAGATTGCTTGCGTTTATCCAGTCGGCGACGCATCGATTTCCGGAGCTGGATGTCGCTGAATATACGGAGAAAGTCATCCGTTCGATCGAGAGTCGCGACGAATACAAGGCGGATCAAATTACGCAACTATTAACGAACACAGCGCTTGAGTTTATCGACGCGGAGAATCCGAACTGGACGTTTGTGGCAGCATATATCCACCTTCGCTCGCTTTACAAGCAGGCGGCAAGAAATCGTGTTTATGACGCATTCAGTAAGTACGGCGACTTCTACTCGCTGATTACAACGCTAACAAACGAGGGCGTCTACGAAGCGAAATTACTCGAAACATATACGAAAGAAGAAATACGCGAGCTTGGCGAAGTTATCGACCCCGAACGCGACAAACTATTTACTTACATCGGACTTAAAACGTTAAGCGACCGTTACCTGGCGAAGGATTACGATAAGAACATCTTCGAATTACCGCAAGAGCGTTTCCTTATTATCGCCATGACGCTTATGCAGTTAGAAGCGAAAGACAAACGCCTAGAACTCGTTAAGGAAGCGTATTGGGCGATGTCCAACTTGTATATGACGGTAGCCACGCCGACATTAACAAACGCGGGCAAGGTTGGCGGTCAACTATCCTCGTGTTTCATCGCGACAACTGACGATAGTCTGCAGTCGATCTACGACGATAACACAGACATTGCGAATCTATCGAAAAACGGAGGCGGCATTGGCGTTTACCTCGGAAAGATACGTTCGAAAGGCTCGGACATTCGCGGTCACAAGAACGCGAGCAGCGGTGTATTGCCTTGGATGAAACAGCTGAATAATACGGCTGTCAGCGTCGATCAAGTTGGCACCCGACAAGGAGCAATTTCCGTTTATCTTGACGTTTGGCATAAAGATATCTACTCGTTCCTTGACGCGAAGTTAAACAACGGCGACGAGCGACAGCGTACGCATGACATATTCACAGGCGTTTGTATTCCGGACATCTTCATGGAGCAAGTCGAAAAACGCGGCGATTGGTACTTATTCGATCCGCATGAGGTCCGCAAGGTTATGGGCTATTCGCTAGAAGACTATTTCGACGAGCAAGACGGCGCTGGCTCTTTCCGTGATAAATACGAGGAATGCGTTCAAGAAAACGCGTTGAGCAAAGTTAAAGTGCCGGCGATTGAAATAATGAAACGTATCTTGCGTTCGCAGCTCGAAACTGGCACGCCGTTTATGTTCTATCGCGACGAAGTAAACCGTAAGAACGCTAACAAGCACGCCGGCATGATCTACTGTACGAATCTATGCACGGAAATCGTTCAGAATCAATCGGCGACAAAGGTCATCGAAGAGTATACGAAAGACGGCAAAATCATCATCGAGAAAGAACCGGGCGATTTCGTCGTTTGTAATCTATCGTCTATCAATCTCGCAAGAGCAGTAATGGACGACATTCTTGCGCGGTTAATACCGATTCAAGTCCGCATGCTTGACAACGTAATCGACATAAATGACTTACCCGTAACGCAAGCACAAATAACTAATATGAAATATCGCGCAATCGGCCTCGGAACATTTGGATGGCATCACTTACTTGCGCTGAAACGTATTCGTTGGGAGTCCGAGGAAGCTGTTAGATTTGCGGACACGCTATACGAAGATATTGCGTATCTCACGATTAAAGCTAGCGCTAAATTAGCGAAAGAGAAAGGCTCATATCCTGCGTTTGAGGGCAGTGAATGGTCGACAGGAGAGTATTTCGTTAATCGCGGATATTTGCCGGAAAACGACGGAAATGCTCACGCTTATAGCATCCGTTGGGCAGAGCTTTCATCGGAAGTTATCCGCACGGGCATTCGAAACGCCTACCTATTAGCGGTCGCACCTAACGCAAGCACGGCACTGATAGCCGGTTCAACTCCGACGATTGATCCGATATTTGGCAAGTTTTATTCCGAAGAGAAGAAGGACTATCGCATTCCAGTCACAGCGCCCGACTTAAACACAGAAACAACGTGGTATTACAAATCGGCGTATTTTATCGATCAAAAGTGGTCGATTCGCCAGAACGCAGCAAGACAACGCCACATTGACCAGGCGGTTTCCTTTAACATTTACGTTCAGCAAAACGTACAGGCTAAGGAATTGCTCGACTTGCATATGACGTCATGGCGCGAAAAGTTAAAGACGTCGTACTATCTACGCTCAACCTCCTCCGAGATAGAGGACTGCGATTCATGTTCGAGTTAATGGCGGGGGTTTTGCCCGCCTTGCTTTACCTTTACAACGACAGGAGGACGAATGAATGACGATAAACAAGCGACAAATAATGGATGCAGACGCGCCGAATCGCTCAACGGGCATTATCAACGGACGATCTTCGAACGTTCTGAATTGGGACGACGTAAGGTATTCGTGGGCATATCCGAAATATAAGAAGATGCTGGCGAACTTTTGGACGCCATTCGAAGTTAATATGCAGCATGACGCGAAACAATTTACGAAATTAGAACCGCATGAACAAGACGCGTTCCTTAAAATCATCGGCTTACTTGCGTTGCTTGACTCGATTCAGACTGACTACGCGGGGAAGGTCGCCGATTATCTAACGGACTCATCGCTAAGCGCATTAATGATAATCCTTGCGCAACAGGAGGTTATCCATAATCACTCGTATAGCTACGTTTTATCATCGATCGTAAACAAAGCGAAGCAAGACGAAGTATTCGACTATTGGCGCTCAGAACAGACTTTGCGTGACCGTAACGATTTCGTAACGGAAGGTTATCGCGAGTTTGCGGAGGACCCAACGGCTGAAAACTTGCTGAAATCAATCGTATACGACGTAGTGCTCGAAGGTCTATTCTTTTACAGCGGATTCGCGTTCTTCTATAACCTTGCGCGTAATCAGAAGATGGTCGCGACAAGTACGATGATCAACTACATTAATCGTGACGAACAGATTCACGTCGACCTATTCGTAAAAATATTCAAGGAAATACTCGCGGAAAACCCCGAACTAAACACGCCAGAACTTGCGGACTTTGTACGTGACACATTCGTTAAGGCAGCCGAACTGGAAATCGAGTGGGGACGCACCATCATCGGCGACAAGATCGACGGAGTTTCGATGAAAGACCTGGAGGACTACATCAAGTTTTACGCAAACGTTCGTTGTAATCAACTCGGCTTCGACCGTCCGTTTGAAGGTTATCGCAAAAATCCGTTGCGATGGATCGTAGCGTATGAGGAAGTAGACCACGGCAAGTCGGACTTCTTCGAACAGAAATCGCGTCAGTATACGAAAGTTAGCCAGGTAGACAATGGATTCGACGAACTATAAGGAGGCGATAGCGTGGAAATTCTCGCAGTAACGACGCATTGGTTTATTTATCTATTTGGTCTGACACTTATAGGAGGCTTTGCTTTATTGTTGTTGCTCGGAATATTTGTCGAAATTGAGGACTGGGTGAATAGCGGAGTGGATAAAAAATCATTCCCGGGTCTATTAATCATTGTGTTTCTGCTGACTTTTACATGTTTTGCACTAACGGAAGTTATAAAAGACGGCCCGCCAAAAACCTACGACGCGAAAGTAACGGACTTCAACGAAGTTTACAACAACGGCTATCACGTAAAAGGAAAACGCGGCGATCTATACAAATTAGAGAAAAGCGAGGCGAAATAACGATGCCATTACCCGTCAATAATATGCTATTCGGATTCGCAGACAAACTTACCGACGAGCAGCGCACTTATGTCGATTCGATTTTCGATAATCAACTAACGATCGTCAACGCGAAAAGTGGTACGGGCAAGACGACGCTCGCCGTTGCTTGCGCCAAGTTGCTCGGCAAGCCGTTAATTTACGTATTCGCACCGGTACAGGAAAAGGCGATGGGCTTCCGTCCGGGCAAGCAGTCCGAAAAGGAAAGCGAGTATCATCAACCGTTAATCGATGCATTGTTGAAAATTAACGAAGTGCCAGCGAAAGTTGTGTACGACGAAGAGAATCCCGACGCGCTAAAGTCAGGCCACGTATGGGTCTATCCGAAATCACACATATTTGCGCGTGGCACAAACATGGAGGAATACACCGTCATAATCGACGAATGCCAAAACTTCACACGCGGCGAACTGAAGAAGGTTCTAACGAGGATTCACGATAGCTGCAACGTAATTATGATCGGACACGACGGTCAGTGCGATTTGCCCGACCCGAAGAAAAGCGGATTCGCGCCTTATATCGAACATTTTCGCGATGAACCTTATTGCGGAGTCGTAGAACTAACGAAAAATTTCCGCGGCAGACTAGCGCAACATGCCGACGAATTATCCTGGTAGGAGGACGAGTGAATGAACGTAACTACGCAAATTAAACAATGGGCGGTCGACCGCAATTTACACACGGCAAATCCCGATAAGCAAATGCTGAAACTATTCGAGGAACTTGGCGAGCTAGCCGAAGGCATGGCGAAAGCACGTCCGGACCAAATTAAGGACTCAATCGGCGATGTGTACGTAGTGCTAACGATTCTATCGCTACAACTCGGAATTGATATCGATGAATGCATCGCAATGGCTTACGACGAAATCAAAGACCGCAAGGGGCGCATGATTGATGGCGTTTTCGTAAAAGAAGCGGACTTGAAGGAGGGCGACGAATGATTCCGACAAAGGTACGTATAGGCTCCGTTGATTATTTCGTAACTGAACACGCTGGCCTGCACGACAACGGTCACGAGTTGCTCGGCCATGTACTATACGATTGCACAGCGATCAAGCTGGAAGAACACATGCCAGTACAGCGAAAGGTCGGCGTTTTAATACACGAAATAGTTCACGCAGTATTTCACGAAGCTGGCTATACCGAGCAGGACGAAGACATGGTGACGCGACTTGGTAACGTGCTTCACGGCGTTCTTCGCGATAATGACTTCGAATATGTACGAAAGGCGGGCGAATAAATGGCGGATAAACAATACTTTGAACTTGCGCAGCACATACTCGACCACGGCGTTGAGAAAAGCGACCGAACCGGCACTGGCACCTTGTCGGTGTTCGGTTGGCAATCGCGGTATGACTTATCGAAAGGCTTTCCGTTACTGACTACGAAAAAACTTCACTGGTCGTCTATCGCACACGAATTGCTTTGGTTCGTTTCAGGCGATACAAATACGAAATACCTAACGGATAATGGCGTGCGAATATGGAATGAATGGGCTGACGAAAACGGCAATCTCGGTCCAGTTTACGGAGAACAGTGGCGCAAATGGCAACCTGCGAAATTGGTGTGGGATTATCGTTGGGACGATGGTTCAGAAATGTTAACGGAAGATACTGTCGATCAAATAACTACTGTAATAAAGCAAATTCGCAAAGATCCGAATAGCAGAAGGATGCTCGTAAACGCATGGAATGTCGGAGAACTCGACGAAATGGCTTTACCGCCGTGTCACTTCGCTTTCCAATTCTACGTAGCAAACGGAAAGCTGTCGTGCCAACTGTATCAACGCAGCGGTGACGTATTTCTCGGCGTTCCCTTCAATATCGCAAGCTACTCGCTCCTAACGCACATGATCGCGCATGTAACTGGCTTACAGGTCGGCGAGTTTATTCATACGATTGGCGATGCGCATATTTATACGAATCATATCGATCAGATAACAACGCAGCTACAGCGCGAGCCTCGTCAGTTGCCAACGCTGAATATTAATCGCCAGGTAACGGACATAGACGATTTCAAATTCGAAGATTTCGAGATTGTCGGGTATGACCCGCATCCTCACATCGCAGGAAAAGTCGCAGTCTAACGAAAGGATGATTCTATCAGTATACTCGCAAATTTACTCATAACTATGAATCTACTAACGGGCGCACCAACGGTCGAGTCAGCGGAACTAGCGCCCATCGTCGCACCAAACGCGCAGACCTGGCGTCAGCAAACCGAGGACTATCGCGCGATTATAGCCGAACAACGAGAGACTATTGAACGCCTAAACGCAACGGCATGGCAACCGTTCGAGACCACGGCGTACACAGCGGAATGCGTTGGCTGTAGCGGAATAACTTCGGAAGGCATCGACGTCACACAGCGGACGCACTACGAAGGCATGCGAGTAATAGCCGCCGACCCTTCGGTGCTGCCGATGTGGTCAACGGTTGAGCTGCGCTTTGCTGACGGGCGGACGGAGCGTGCGATTGTGCTTGACAAAGGTGGCGCGATCAGAGGGCGCAAGCTCGACTATTTAACGGCAAGTCACGGCGAGGCAATACGGTTTGGTCGGCAGCAGGTCGACGTAAAAATTATCGAAAGAGGTGCGAGGTAATGAAAAGTCTAATCGCAAATATCTGCGTTTCTATTTTACGAAAGTTACAAGTGTCAACAGTTATCGGATGTAAGATCGAAGGTAAAATTACGCTATTAAATAAAGACGGTTGGATGTGCGATAGCTATGTAATTCTCGCGAATGTTAACGAAGATCAAGAGGAGGCGGAATAATGAAGAACTTAACTGCTAAGCACTATATCGCAGACGAATCAATTGGCGGGATCGAGCGTGAATATGTTGAAACGAACAACTTAGCGTATATCGACGATTTAGTCGTGACTGAATTTCCCAATTGTTTTACGCAGGGTAAAGTATACGAAGCAATTTACGTAGAAGATAACGGCGAGGTAACGTTAATTGATGACGAAGGCGACGAGCACATCTTATCTTTCGGAAATTATAAAACGCTAGAACCAACGAACATCGTCCGCATTGATGGCGCACGCTACCGTCTAGTCGAGCGAAAGGCAGAGGTTGGCGAGAAGATACTAATTAGGAATGCGAACTTCACGTTTGGTGATTATGCTAACGGAGATGTTTTAAACGTTGTAGAATCAGACGATGATTCCGTAACTGTAGAGGACTACGGAAAAGTAAAAGACAAGGTTTGCACGTATATTACTCACAGGGAATATAACGTACTTGAACCGATCGAAGCCGCGTCAGCCAACGACGACTTACCAACCGTAGACGCCACGCAAGCCAGTCCGCAAGTCATCGACATGTTGGCGAATCTAGCGCGCCGCGTCACGTCGCTAGAATCGCAGCTATCCGACACGCAGCGCAACGTCGAAACTTTCGCACAGCAGACGGAATCCAACACGAAGGACATCGCCTACCTTGACGAACGCACAACGGTCAGCGGCGTCACATTTACCGCCGAGCAACTAAGCGCGATTATCGAAGCGATTGGCGGTGCTAGCCGATGACCAAGTTTCCAGTCCGCAAGCTTGCGATATGTGGTCCGATACGCGCCGGCAAGGACGCAGTCGCCGACTACTTGGCGCGGGAGCACGCGTTTGAACGGTTCGCATTTGCCACGCGCATGAAATCGTTGCTGCACGAATTGTTTCCGCATATTCCCGACGAGCCAAAGCCGCGCCGTGCTTACCAAATTTTCGGGGAGGGCATACGTAACTTACCGATCGAAGGCGCCGAGCACGTTTGGATTAACGCGTGCTTGCGCTTGGTCAACTCGCATATTTGGTGGCATAGCGAAGTTGACAATCGGGGCGCTAACGTAGTCATTACGGACTTGCGCTTGCCTGCGGAGTACGATCGATTACGTGCCGAGGGCTTTACGATTATTCGCGTTACAGCGCCGGATCAGTTGCGAATGGATCGCGCGATTGCGGCAGGCGACAATTTCACGGTTCATGACTTCGCTCACGACACGGAGCAACACGTAAATGGATTCGCGGTGGATTACGAGATTGTGAACGATGGGACGCTGGAAGAGTTATACGCGAAGGTTGACGAAATAGTTGCGAAAATGGAGGCGGTCGATTGATTAAGATACTCGAATTATTTGGCGGCATTGGTGCGCCTCGTAAAGCGCTGATTAATCTAGGAATCGACCATAAGGCGATAGATTACGTAGAGATTGACGAAAGACGCGTTCGGGCCTATAACGCGCTGTATGACCATCGGCACAAGCCGCAGTCGGTCGTAGGCTACAATTTAAAGCCGGACATTCTCGTACATGGATCGCCATGCCAGGACTTCTCGCGAGCAAGAATGCGTTGGGGCGCAAGGGACGGCGGCGAAGGCGAAAAGTCATCGCTGCTCGGCGAAACAGTGAAGATAGTCCGCAACATGGGCGTATGGCGTCCGCGGATCATCGTGTGGGAGAACGTTAAAGGCGTACTGGATCGCGATATGGTCGGAGCATTTTACGATTATATCGAGGACCTTAACGAAATGGGCTACCGCACCTCATTCGACGTTCTTAACGCAATGGATTTCGGCATACCACAACGCCGCGAGCGAGTATTCGCAATTAGCACGCTTGACGGCAACTCTTTCGATTTTAACGCGTTAGAACGAAAGCCCGCAGCACACATTGACGAATTCTTAGAACGCGATGTAAACGACGAAAAATATATGATTACGGTGCCGTCGATGACTTCGAAAATAGCCGAAATAAACCCGGACGGCATCGCAGGATATTCGCGAACACTTGACGTCATAGACACGCATTGCTGGACGATAACTGAGCGCCAAGACCGTTGTCCTAACGCTGGCATCATTAAATTAGCGCCAAAGCGTTATCGGTACTTAACTGAACGTGAGGTATGGCGGCTGATGGGTTTTAGCGACGAAGATTTTGACAGCGTGGCCAGGAAGTTTCCGACGCGGGAAGGCAAGCGAAACGCAACGTTATACGCGATGGCCGGCAACAGTATCGTCGTAAACGTGCTAGAAGCGATATTTAAGGAATTATTGCGGACAAAATAAGCAATTGCCCGTAGCTATTCCGCCTGGAAAGCGTGCCAGTGAACGGTGCCTTCGTCGACTTGTCCGTCGGACACGAATCTGATCGGCAAATCTGATTCTGACATGCCGAGTTTACTAGCGACAAGTCTGCCGATGGCTGTTCCGAGATAGCCACGCTTATCCATTTTTACGGCTGTCGCTCCGGGAACCTTGGCAAGTTCCTGTTTCGCGATTCCTAGGCGTTTGTTTTCGACGTCAACGCTAACCACGACGTAATCAGACGGCGAAATGTTTAATGCAACGATGGTTCCGCGACCAAGCGAAAGTCTAAGCGCTTTATCTAGCGTGACTGTAGGCATCGGAGCACGCGGAATATGTAACGGTTGAAACGGCATGATAACACGTCCTTTTGCGATTGTATGCCGATATTATAACGCAAAGCGACGGATTAATACAAGGGAGGCGGATAAATGGGAACGGTAAAAATCGACACACACGCAAAGGAGCGCACGCTCGAATCGAAATACCCGGCGCTAGATAACGCAGACGGCTTGCGCATCCTGCTCGGCGACTATCACGCCTTGCTCGAACGCCAATATGCCGGCGATTACGACGCGGTTGTGATTCTAGCCGACCTGACAACGGCGATTGAACGCGCAGGCTTGACGGATCGACAACGCGAAGCATTGCGCCTGGTTTACGAGGAAGATTTATCGCAAGTTGATGCGGGCGACATGCTCGGCGTCAGCAAACAGACGGTCAATCGGCTGATTAACGTAGCGCTTGCGAAAGTTGCGCGCGTGTTCGAAAAGTGGGCGAGGTATGGCGAAGGCTACAGCTTAAATAACGGGGAGGAATCATCGAATGACTAACGTTGAATTTAACGAGAAAATTAACGAACTATGGACGCGAACAAAAGCCGGCAATCTGCCGCGTGACGCCCGTTTTAAGGCAATCGAAGCGCTGACGGACCAATACGTCGAGGCGACCGGCAAACGGCCCGACAGTGGCGCGCTCGACCGGCTGGCGACGTTGTGTTTGTACGAGGAAGTGACGGACGACGACCGCATGAAGATACGTAATAATGAAGCGCCGATTATGAGTGACCGTCAAATCGAGCGAAGGGAAGCCGATCAAGTATCGTTCACAATGGCGGAGGAAGTCGGCACGGACGGACGAGATTATCGGTCACAGACGCGGCAAAATCGAAAAAAGTTGCGCAAATATTGACGGAATGGCTTACTTTTGGCGGAAATTTCACCCTTATATGTGAGGGCGCTTTTGCTAGCGCTAATTTAGCGAAAAAGGAGACGGTTAAATGACGAAAGAAATGATCGGTAGTTTAGAGTTGAACCGGATATACCAGCGTGATTGCATCGAGGGCATGCGTATGCTGCCTGATGAGAGCGTTGACCTAGTAGTGACAGACCCTGCATACCCTTGTATAAGCGGAGGCAGGAAGAAGAACGCGGGTCAGCCTAGTGGAATACTACTGAAGAATGATGGCAAAATTTTTAACTACAATGAGGTAGATATGAAAGATTGGATGACAGAGGTTTATCGGGTGTTAAAGACAGGATCTCATTTTTACACAATGACTAATGTTTTGAATTTACAAAAAATGTTGAATATAGGCGTGGAGTTAGGGTTTAAGTTGCATAATATCCTTATTTGGAAGAAGAACAATGTAACACCTTCGCAGTACTATATGAAAAACGCAGAATATATTCTATTTTTCCGGAAAGGTCGTGCTAAGTATATCAATAATATTGGAACGAAAACCGTTATAGAGTTAGACAATGTTAGAAGTAGAGAACATCCGACACAGAAACCGGTTGAATTAATGCGGATTTTTATTGAAAACTCGAGCAATAAAGACGGTACGGTACTAGACCCGTTTATGGGTTCCGGCACCACCGCAGTAGCTGCGGTCTGCACCAATCGTAAGTTTATCGGCTTTGAGCGCGAGCAGGAATACGTTGAAATCGCAAATAAACGGCTGGACAACGAAGAAATTCCGCAATAATGGCTTACTTTTACGTTGTTTTGTGGTTATACCTTATAGACGAAAGTTTTAACGCTCGCATCCATTGCGGGCTTTTTATTTTGCGATTTTTAATTTAACGGAGGCGATTTAAGTGAACGATTTTTACTGCTATTCAACGACGCTAATGCACTTTCTTAAAGCGAGCGGCCTTCGCTACAAATATACCGCGCTACACAAGCGCACAGGCAACCGTATGTGGGTCTTTGACCGTACCGACGAACTAAGAGGCTACCTTGACGAATACGACGCGAGAAAGGCGTCTGCGAAAGCGCATTAGCACGCGCTAATTAGTGAACGAAGGAGAGCGATAGTAAATGAGCGAACAAAAGCGAGCATTACCGTTTGAGACAACGAAAGGCTTTGCGGCATTGCCGGCAGCCGTCTGCATGTATTACGTTAGGCATCCGAAGTTTAATCCGACAGCCGAGCGCGTTTATCGGTATTTATTGCAGCGATATAATGCCGACTATGGTTACGCCTGGCCGAGCTGGAATTCGATCATGCGCGAAACGGGCATCGGGTCGAAGGGAACGGTCAGCAACGCGTTGAAGGCGCTGGAACACCTTGAATTGATTAAGCGCGTGACGCACGAGAATGACCACGGCTGGGACAACAACTGCTACGTATTTATTGCGCCGATTGAGGACGAAGGCGATTTCTATCGCAAGTTTGGCGAAGAGTTGGCGAAAAAGTATGCGAAGAAAGATAGCGCGCAGGCTACACCGGACATGGCCGATTGGTTCTGACGGTAGGTAGTACGATTTCTGTACCGCCCTAGTACGATTATCGTACTAGGGGTAGTACGAAAACTGTACTCTATATATCTTTACTAATATAGCCTTATTAATAAATACTTATAAACATTGCGCATATATTCGCTAACGCTCATATATGACGCTATTAATTATTGCATGTATTTTATCGCATAAAAAAGAGCGTAAGCGATAAGGAATAACAAAGAGATACACGCCGGTACGATTTCTGTACCGGGTAACTTTCGCCACCTTATCCGTTGCCCTTTTCGCCTTCCTTGCGCTATAATAAACGCATAACCAACGGAAGGTGTGACGCAATGGATGACGAATGGATGGCGCTAATGTACGAAGCTATATCGCTAGGATTGACACCGGAAGAAGTGCGGAAATGGATCGAAGAGAATAACGAAGGCAGCACCGCAGAAGGCGTCCAGTAGGGCGTCTTTTTTACGTTGTGGCACACGCTGTTGAATCGGCAGGACTGCGTACATTTATATAAGAAGGAACGCGGTATGGATTGCGTATGGCTAGCGACAATGTGCAACGCATAATATCAGCGAGGGGCCGCCAGCGAAAGCGCCTTGCCAAAACTCAGGGGGTCCTGCGCTAATACTTCACCGCAGTAACGCGACGCCATGCAGGATCGTATACATTTTCGCATGATTGACGCTCTATTCGCGTATGCATTTATTCCGGGAAATAACGGATGTATACGTTTTGTAAACAGCGCTATATCAACGATGTATAAAATCGTGCATAACCGATAATACGGGGCAGTCGGTAAACGTAGGTATGGCGCGGTTTGTGAAAGTCAAGAGGTTCCGATAGTTACTATTATGTAAACTAGAAATGTATGACGTATACATCGTTATACAGACGTTGGGTGTATACGCCTGTATAGATATGCACGTCGGTTCAACGTAACTTCAACGTATTAAAGCGTTAATAGGCGAACAAACGATCGACTTTCGACTTTTTTTGTCGAAACCCCCAAGCCGGCCAGCCAAATTCGACAAAACAGGCGTTAAAAACTACCGCACAATTTTTCGAACTCGGGGCGTCGGCATTTTCGCAAATAAAACGCAAAGGAGGCGATGTCTTATCGCATATATCAACGGAACGTGGCTCGACAGACCAGCGCGCCAGGAACGTATTGACTTGCTCGCAGAACGCGTACGCAAGCTGGCTGCGGCGATCAAAGCCGGCAAGGCGACCGATTATCATATCGATACTTTCCGACGCGATAAGGCGGAGCTGACGCGTTTAAAACGAATACATCGCGCGGAAGTCGACATGCTGTACTTCTTTTACGAATATTTTTCGGAAGCGCGCAATCCCGGCAATCCCGACAACCTCGTGCCAACTGCGAAAGTGGACATGGAGCAAGCGCCGGACTTTCACGCCAAGCTATCGCGCATCCTTGACTCGGTATCTAACCGCAATAGAACGGCTCGTATCGCATGGGCGGCCTCGCGTGGACACGCAAAGTCGGCGTACCTGTCGAACGCCTTTCCGGTTCATGAAATCGCGTATCGCAAGCGTAAAATGATTCTTATAATTTCGGAAACAAACGCCGGCTCGAAGAAGTTCATCAAGTGGGTCGCGGGCCAACTGAAATATAACTTAAAGCTGCGCGATGACTTTGGTGTTATGCTACACGAACAGAAAACGCGGAACGAAAAGGACAGCGAAGAAGCGTTCTTGACGACGACCGGCATCAAGATGGAAGCAACGTCGCTCGGAACGCAAATCCGTGGTTTCCGTAATGGATCGCAGCGTCCCGACTTAATCTTGCTGGACGATTTGGAGTCGCGGGACTCAAACAACACGCCAGAGCTGCGTCAAAAAGCGAAGGACTGGCTGAACCAGGACTTAATGCCGGCGTACGATCCAACGCAGACCGCCGTTATTTTTATGGGAACGCTGGTTCACGTAGACTCGCTTTTAAACTATGTACTAACGGAGCGTCGCGACTTCATTAAGAACAAGTTTCCGGCGATTATCGAATGGCCGAAGCGTATGGATTTATGGACGGAGTTCGAGCGCATTTACAAGGAGTACGAGCCGACCGGCGAAGAACTTGCGGAAATGGAAAACGCAACAGAGGAAACGCCAACGCCTAACGCGCGTGCTGCCATTCGGTTTTACGAAGCTCATCGCGCAGAAATGGACGAGGGCGCCGACGTTTTATGGCCCGATCGATTTCCGTTGACGCATCTGTTTCTCGAAAAGGTGAACTACGGGTCGAAAGCGTTCAATACGGAATTTATGAATAATCCACTCGACGAAGAATCGCAAATATTTCATCCCGACCGGTTCAAATATTACGACGACGGGCAGCGATTCCCTCACTCCGAGTATTACTTCGGCATGGGCATTGACTTCGCGATGGGTAAGCAAAAAGGCGACTACTCGGCGGCTATTACTGTCGCTAAACATAAGCTGACGAAAAAAATATACGTAATCGATGCGTTTATCGAGCGTCTGCATCCCGACAAGTTTCTCGATGAAATCACGAGAAGGGTTGGCAAGTTTCAACCGGACCTTATCGGAGCGGAATCGCAGATGGCGCAGGAATTTTTCATCGACGAATTGAAAAAGCGGCTCGAACACATCGGATACCCTGCGCATACACGCGTCAAAAAGATTCAGCAACGACAACGCAAGGAGCTGCGTATCGAGGCGATGCTGCCCGACATAGAAAACGGCACGATTAACTTTAACGCAAGCCATTCGGTGTTAATCGAGCATTTCGAACGCTACGGCTCACGTTGGCACGACGACGGTCCCGACGCATTGCAGATGGCAATAACGGTCGTTAAGCGGCCGAAAGCGGTAATCACAGCGAAACCAAAACATATGTAACGAAAGGAGCGATACGCGATGGCAACCCCGCGACAAAGAGAACTCGAAGCAAAATTAACGGTGAATCAGCAGAAGGCAGCGCTAATGCTCGTCGAGAATGACTTGCGGAGCACTGATGAAAAGATGACGCAAGAAGAAATCGCGACCGAACTAGGGATCGACCGGTCGACGCTTTATTTATGGCGCACCCGTAATAAGAATTTTATCGATTACAAAAACGAAATTTCCGACGATTTCCTTAGCGAGCATCGAAGCAAGGTATACAGCCAGTTGCTAAAGCTGATTAACGGATCACAGCCGTCCGTCAAAGCGATTGATTTATACCTCAAACGCTTCGGCTTATTAACGGAAAAGCAAGTCATTTCGAACGACGACGGAAGCGGCACACGAAGCAACGACGACTTAGCGAAAGAACTCGAAGAATTGGACGAATTACTAAACGACGAAAAGTAGGAGGTGGCGGATTTTGCTAAACCCGTTCAGCAAACGCGAAATAGAAAAGCGCGAAGAACACACGACGGTCTATACGTATAACGCGTTTCAGCCTGGCGAAGAGTTTCCGCCACCGGCCGACCGTGAACGTATATCGCGCTATAAACGCTTGAAAAAAGTGTTTCAAAATCGGCTGCCTGAAGTATATCAGCGGGCGATCAAACTGCTCGGCGACACGCCACATGCTCCACAGCTAAACACATTGTATATCGCGGTTAATCTCGCCGATATTCTGGTTACAAAGCCTGCCGATTTGTTAGTCGGCGAGCCTCCTTCGTTCGAAAGCGGAAAGCCTGACGAAAGTGAAGAACAACAAGCGGTTAATCGACACGTCGAGGAAAACGACCTCGTAAAGCTGGTACACGAAAGCGTAATCGGCAACGGTTATCGCGGCGACTCATGGGTGAAGGTGCGTTACGGCTATCGCCAGGACTTATCGGAAGTGCGCAACCTTTTATCGCCGGAAGCATTTGCGGAATACCAAGCGCAGTTTGACGCCGAGCCGATTATCGAGCATGTCAACGCGGAATTTGTTTATCCCGAATTATCGCGCGGTAATGTGAAGTCGTACAAGGCGGTCAATATCTGTACCGTCGAATATGTCGTATCGAAACGCGAAGATGTGCCGTTTTTAAACGTCGAGCGCCACTTGCCCGGCTTTATAAAATACGAGCGTTATAGATTGCACGAATTTGAGGGCGGCATCGATAACTCGTACGGCTATCCGTTGCAAGTTTACAAGATTGGCGAACGCGTGCCGACCGGTAGACAAACAGACGTAGTTGAAACGGGCGTTCCGATTATGCTCGTGCAGCATGCGCCGTATAAATCGGTCGACGACGAATGGCAGGGAATTAGCGGTATCGAGAATATCGAAACGCTATTAACGGCTATAAACGATAGAATCACGCAAATAGACTACATCCTATGGAAGCACAGCGATCCGAACGCATACGGACCGGAAATCGAAGGCGGTCCAGAAGGCTCACAGCGACTCGGCGGCGTTTATATTCCGATTGCAGAAGGCGATGTCACGCCGGGCTACATGACGTGGGACGGCAAGCTTGACGCAGCATTTAAGGAATTAGAATCGCTAATCGCGCTAGTCTTTCAAAACTCGGAAACGCCGCAATGGCTATTCGGTACAGTCCTCGGCGACAATGCTGGCGGCACAGGAACGTCACACACGGACAGCGGCGCAATTAAGGCGAGATTCATGCCAATACTTTCGAAGGTCAAACGGATTCGTACACACTACGACAAGGTGATTCGAGATGTTCTCTATATCTGCCAACTAATGGACGTAGAGCATGGCGATTACAAATACACGCCTGTTTATCCGAAAATCAACTGGCAAGACGGCATTCCTCGCAACGAAAAGGAAATGGCCGAAATCATGCAGATTCGCACAGTCAACAAGCCGACAATCGACGTACAATCGGCAATTAAACGTCTGGATAACGTTGACGACGAAAAGGCTCGCGAAATTAGCGCGCGAATTGACAATGACGAAGTGGCGGCGAATGGAACAGTTGAAGCGAGCATTTTTAACGAGGTTAGCGAGTAATGGCGAATTTTCGCGAGATACCTACGCCAACCTACGATTACGAGATTCGCCAGCTAGTCCGTTATTACGAGCAGGCTTTGCAGTCTATCAATCTCGAACTCATGCGTTTTGATCTGACGAATATGCAACGCGCCAACATACTCGCACTTCAAGCGGACATTGCCGACATCCTAAAGGAGCTTAACGGCAATTCGTCCGACTGGATCACGAAGAATATACCCGTCGCAGTCACTGACGGCGTAGCGCTGACAATTGTTTCGATGGGCGCGGCGAGCACGTTAGAAGAGGCGCGAACAATCGTAAAGTTTAATCGACTCAATCGTGAATTGGTCCGGGCAGCAGTTGCCGACACGCAAGCCGATTTATTACAAGTCACTCAGAACGTCGAGAGGCGCGTTAGAACGGCGATAAGGCAAGTGACGGGCGAAGTATTACGGCTGAACTTAACGCAAGGAATAAACGCCACTCCGTCGCTTAGACGCGGTATCACAAACGAACTGCGCGCGAGATTAGGCGCGTCGATTGAAACGGGCATTGTTGACGCAGGCAATCGGCGATGGAAGCCGACAACTTACGTCGATATGGTCGTCAAAACGAAAATGGCGTCAGCACAGCGAGAAGCGGCGATTAACCAAGGCATGGCGGATGGTGCTTTATATGGCGTTATCAGCAGACACGGTGCGAAAGATATGTGTCGCATGTGGGAAGGGCGCGTTATTAAGTTAGTGCCGGATGCGCCTGGCGATTATCCGTATATCGGCAATTTACCGCGACGTGACATCTTTCATCCGAATTGCAGGCACGTAGTAACGCCGATTCGACGGCTAGAGTATTTGCCGGAAGAATTGCGCGAGTTAAACGGTCTTTAATCAATTTGTCCGAACGTTAAGACGTAAAAAGAAACGGCGAAGAAAACAACTAATAGTCTACTCGGACTTTAAACGTGGAGGTACGAAATGAGCGAAGAATTAAACACGCAAATCCAAACGGAAGTCGAACCGGTACAAACGACGGAAGAAACAACACCAGCAGTCGAAGAAGCGAAAACTTTTACGCAGGACGAGGTAAACGAGCTTATAGCAAAACGCCTTGAACGCGAGAAAAAGAAATTCGACAAGTTCGCAGACTACGACGAAATCAAGACGAAGGCAACCGAGTACGAAAAAGCGCTCGAAGAAAAACGCCTTGCGGAATTAAGCGAAAATGAACGCCTAGCGGAAATCGCCAAGAAGCACGAAGAGGAAAAGCAGTCGCTTGCGGCTGAACTTGAAAAAATGCGCGAAGGTGTAAAGGCGGAAAAGATTCGCAACGAATTTATTAAGGTTGCTACGAGCAATCAAATCGGCTATCTGGACGACGCTTTTAATCTCGCTGATTTATCGGCCGTGACAATCGGCGATGACGGAAAAGTTGTCGGAATGGATGAAGCCGTAAAAGCGCTCGTTGACAATAAACCGTTTCTTGTCGCAAAGAAACAGGCGCCTCAAATTGGCGAAAGTTTTAACGGAGGTTCTGAAAAGCAGGCTGAAAAGACCGCAGACCAACTATTAAAGGATGCGGCGGAGAAAGCGAGAGCCAGCGGCAGAGCCGAAGATTTAGCTGCATACGCAAAACTTAGACGTGAGTTAGGCAAATAAACGCCGGCTGACGTCTTTTTAATTTACAAAACTAACTTATAAGGAGGACATTTCGAATGTCTAAAATTTTATCAGGTGAATTAATCGGTAAGAAAGAATCGGTAGTGGATCAGCTTTTACTTTTAAACCCACATCAAACGCCATTGCTTGCGATGCTAGGTTTCGGAAATTCCGTAACGCAAGTTGAGCACAACTGGTTCGAGGATGAAATGTTTGCAGACGAATCAACTGCAACTGCAGCAGCTGACGCAATCGCAACAACTATTTCCGTTGCAAAAGGCGAAGCTTTCCGTGCTGGTCACGTTGTTAAGATCGGCGAAGAGTTGCTAAAAGTTACTGCGGTAAGCGGAAACGATTTAACGGTTACTCGTGGATATGCTAACACGACTGCAGGCGCAGTTGAAAGCGGAGCAAAGGTCGAAGTTCAATTCGTAGAAGGCGCGGAAGGCTCTGACGCTAGAGAAGGACGCTATAAGCCACGCGTTAGAAAATCCAACATCACGCAAATTTTCGACGAAACAGTGGAAATCAGCGGTACAGCTGCGGCAGTTAATTCTTACGGAATTGACGACATGTACGAGTACGAAAAGCAGAAAAAGCAACTTGAACTTGCGTTACAACTTGAAAAGGCGCTTATCAACGGAATCAAGTACGAAAATGGCGTTGTGCGTCAAATGGACGGTCTACGAAACCTTATTAAATCAAACGTATTCGACCTAGCTGGTGCGGATTTAACAATTGACGCAATTGGTGACGCGTTCCAAGCTATCTACTCAAAAGGCGGATTCAAAAACGGTCAATCTTACGAGATCATCGTACCTGCGAAGCAAAAGCGCGTTGTATCCAAGTTTGACAAAGACCTTGTTCGCGTAAACCAAGGCGAAAACACTCGCGGAACTGTAGTTAATTTCTTAACGACTGATTTCGGTGAGTTCCCTGTATCTATCAACGATAACTTAGCGGCTGACGAAGTTCTAATCGTAGACAAAAACCGCGCGACTATCCGTCCGTTACAATCTCGTGAATTCTCGCACGAATATCTTGGTAAGAAAGGTGACTACCTACAAGGAATGATCGTCGGCGAATACACGCTAGAGTTCTTCCAAGAAGCGGCTCATGCGCGCATCAAGGGGGCGAAGTAATTGGCGGTATATAACTCCAAATACCGCGAGTTAAAGTTTTACGTAGACGGAGAGCTACACGCTTTTGATGGCGGTAGCTTTTCGACTACTGACGCGAAAGTGATCGCGGTGTTAGACAAAATGAACGACGCCAAGCGCGTTGACAAACCTGAACCACAGCCACAACCGGAGGAAGTTGCGCCGAAGCCTAAACGCGCGCCAGCACGCAAAACCTCCGGAAAATAAGGAGGCGATAGTATGGCGTGGAATTTAGCGGAAGCACTCGAATATATCCAATTAAATACGCTCGATAACGAGGACTATCTCGACGCAGATGAAACGCGACAGACTGCGTTATTAAACGTCAGCAACCGAACGCTTGAACGCAAATTCAGCGGAAAAACGATACCGGATGAAGCCGTCTATTTATTTGCGGCAGTGCTCGGTGCTGCGTTTAATGATACGAATAAGTTGCAACAGCAAGGCGTCGCGGCGTTTTCGATTTCGGGCATTTCGTTTACGTTTAAAGATTGGGCGAAGCGGCCTATCGATCATTTAATACCCAGCGAAGTTTACGAATTAGTTGGCGAAGCGAACGGCGAGAAACTTGGCGGTCGTAGCGTGAAATGGACGGTGTTATAGATGCCGATTATGCCATTGAAACAAACCGTCACGATTCGTCGAGAAGGCGAAGTCGATCGGTGGGGCAACGAACTCACACCGCCGACTGAATTTACGATTAAATGTCGCGTACAAGAGGGCGCAAAGCTGACGCGTCGTACCTCGCAACAGTCGGGAGCAACGCAAGTTCTTTCCGAGGAAGTCGTTAGCTCGGCGCAGATATTCTTCGATAAATTCGCTGACATTCGATTGGACGACGAAATCCTTTACACAGACGAATCCGGAAACCAACGCACTTACGTCCCGATAAATATTAAAAGAACTCGCGGTATGAACGGTAAGGCGATGCTGACGGAGGTTGAAGTGTAATGGCGAGAGTAGGAAGAAATGCATTTCAGATCGATTTAATGCCGTTAATTCAGTTATTTGAACGGTCGCAAGAGGCGGCACAACGCGGAGCCACGAGAGCAATCAAGGATATTAAAAACGATTGGGTACGTGAAGCGGTTGACGTCGCTCCGTTAGATACCGGAAACTTACGCCGTCAAATCAGCGGTAAAGTCGAAGGGGCTGGCTTAGATCAACGTGTCGAAATCGAAGCGAACGCAATGACAAGCAAGCAATTCAATTACGCATATTACATTCACGAAGGACATATGGCGGATGCGGGCAAGAAACTACGCCATCCAGGAACGGTCGAAGAGTTTCTAAGTGAGCCTGCAGATCGTCGTGAGAGCGAGTGGGAGAAAATGCTAGAGCGAGAGATTCGCGAAGAATTAAACAGGGCGGGGTGGTAAGATGGCATCGCTAATTAAAGAAGTCGAATCAATTGCGGCTTACATTGAAAGTTTGTTTCCGACAGCGGACATTCACTATCAGCAAGTTCCGATTGAGCCTGCTGCAGACACTTTGGTAATCCGTTATATCGACACGAAAAGCACTAGCGAAAGCGGATTCCATTATCGCCTCGACCGAACGTTTCAAATCGTTTACTTTGCGAAAAATGACTTTACTTGTATGCAGCAGACCGAGTCGCTTGAACGCAAATTGAATAGCGGTTTAGTCATACCGATTTTAGGCTCCGACCGTTTTCTACGGCTGGAGTCTTTTAATTTGTCGCAACCGTTCAAAACGGAAAGCGGCACAGTATCGGCGATTATCGGTGTGCTTTCGGCTCATTTACGTGAAGCGCGTAAGCAAACTGAATTCATTAAAATCGCTCATGTTGACGCAACAACATACGCGGGAAGTGACGCGTCTACATTTGATGTCATTGAAGGCGAGAACACTCCGAATAATCCCAATGACGGTTTTACTTTCGATGCGATAGAAAACGGAGAGTCAGTTTTTAATGACATTCATAAAGAAAATGACGGATTTACATTTGATGATCTAGAAAACGGCAATCATATTTTCGGTAAAAAGGAGTGAAGTAAATGTCGTTTCAACAATGGGACCCGACGGCTCTACCGATTCGTCCAGGTCTTTATATTAACTTTAAAGAAGCAGCGAACGCTCAAATTACCGGCGGTGCTAGAGGTATAGTTGCGATTCCACTAAAAACCTATACAGGGCAGGCGACAGCTAAGACATTTTACACAATTGAGGGGGAAGGCGACGCAATTCTACTTTTTGGTCAGGCGAACATTCAATCGATCAAATTTGCGTTATCAGGCGGCGCACAGCAAGTTCTTGTTTACACGATGCCAGCCGAAGCAACTGTGACTGACTACGTAGAAATGCGCGAGGCATTCGAAGCGCGTCCGTTTAATGTGTTCGTTTTCGACGGAGAGCATGACGCAACAGAACAGGGCAACACAGCGACATGGGTTGCGGACAATCGCGAAGAGAAGAAACACTTTATGTTTGTTGCTGGCGGAAGTGTGGCCGACGATTTAGACCCAACAGTAGGAAATGCGAGATCAATCGGTTTCAGTGACGATTATGTCGTTAATTTAATTAACGGTGTAACAATTGGCGAAAACACTTATTCTAGCGCTGAATACGCACCTTTTATCGCCGGACTAGTCGCAGGTACGCCGATTAATCAGTCAATTACGTACACAACCGTTTCCGTAGACGATGTAACAAAGCGCTTGCGTAACAGCGAAATTGTGACCGCGCTGCAAGCTGGATCGCTTGTGCTCGTACATGACGGCGAAAAGGTTAAGGTTGAGCAAGGCATTACGTCCAGTAAGAAGAAAATCCGCAATATCCGTGCGCGACAAGCGGTTGCGACCGACATTGAAAAAACAGCACGTGACAGCTATATCGGAAAACTCGACAACAACGAAGATGGTCAAATGGCGCTTATTAACGCTATTAAGGCGTATCTTGAAACGCTTGAAGTCAGCAATGTCTTAACGGACATCGTTGTTAGCTTGGACCCTCAACGGGAAAGTGTCGGCGACCAAGTATTCCTTGCGATTGGATACCGTGAGATTGATTCAATGGAACGAATTTTCTTAACAATAAACGTTTAATAAAGCGAGGTGAAACGAATGTTAGACGCATCCAAAACGCTCAACGGCTCATTCGGTAAAATGTTTGACGAAAGCGGTACGTGGCTTACCAACGTAACGCAGGCGGAAGCTAATGTCGAGATCGGTAAAGAAGAAATCCGTCGTGCAGGGACACGTTGGATCGGTCACAAAACGGTCAGTTTGACGGGCAGTGGCTCAATGACAGGTTACAAGATTACAAGTGCATTTGTGAAACGAATTGCGCAAGTTGCTGATGACACACAAGGCGCGTTCATTACGGAATTAGTTATGAAGTTAGATGACCCGGAAAACCACGAAGGAAAACAGTGGATTCGCTTGAAAGGTGTACAGTTCGATTCAATTCCGTTGCTTTCATATGAGCACGGTTCAATTGTTGAAGAAGAAACGCCGTTCACTTTCAGCGGATTTGAATATCTCGATTAACTTAATAAGGCGGGCGCTTGCTCGCCTTTAATAACGAAAGGATGACGAACATGGACGCATTAGAAGCGTTATTAGGAGCAGAACTTAAAATCGAAAACGACGTTTTCATTAAACGATTAAATACACATTTTACCGTAAAGGCAATCGACGGTCAGACGATAAACAAACTTCGCGAACAGGCGACATACCACGTAGGCAAAGGTAAAAACAAACGAGCAGAAGTCAACGAGGAAGATTTCAAAGGATTACTTATCGCAACGGCTTGCGTTAGCCCTGATTTCGGCAACGCGAAATTACTCGAAAAGTACGGCGCTAAGGATGCAGGCGACTGCGTTTATAAGGCGTTACTTGCCGGTGAAATCACGCTATTACAAGACGAGATTTTACGCGCAAGCGGCTATGCGGAAGATACTGACGAGGAAATCGAAGAAGTAAAAAACTCATAAAGGCGGGCGGCGAAGCGTTAATGTTACACCGCCTTTTTCAAAATCACCACTACCGCCCTGACGAGGTGTACCAATTACCGTGGCGATACCGTAAATTTATGTATGCTTCTGAATCACTCGTTATGGAGGCGGAATCTAAACTCGCGAAGAAGGGAGGAAACAAGTAGATGGCGTTTAATTTACAAGCTATTCTGCGTCTTAACGGCTCGCAATTTTCGAATGCCCTGCGCAGTATCACGCGTCAAACGCAACAAGCGAACAATGCGACGGGTAACTTCGTCGACGCACAAGGTCGTTTACGTAACTCGCTTGGTCAGTTTACGCGTTCATCCAATCTGGCATCACGTTCAATGTCAACGCTAAGCCGTTCAATTACATCGCCAATGCGGTCGATAGGATCACTAACGTCAAGCTTAGGCGGATTGGCGGCGGCATACGCGGCTGTTAATGGTGCGCAAAAAATATTCGAGCAGACCGTCGGTGAGGCGGCGAAATACGAGCAATCCACTATTACCATTGCGGCTATGTTAAACGATAAGGAACTCGGCAAGCAATACATGGACTTAGTCGATAGTTATGCGATTGACTCGCCGATCATGGACTCGCAATCAATGTTAGGAAACTCGAAGTCGTTTCTGACTGCATCAAAAGATATGGGACAGCTCGAAAAAATGTGGTCGTTAGCGGAACGTATGGCTGCAATCGATCCGTATCAAGGGGTCGAAGGTGCCGTGTTTGCTTTGCGTGAGTTGTTCTCAGGGGACGCCATTTCAATCGTTCGACGTTTCGAGATGCCGAAAAAGGTCATGAACGAAATCAAAAAGATGGAACTCGATGACCAACTTCGCGAACTCGACAAGTATTTCAATAGCATTGGCATGACGCAACACTTAATCGACGAAATGGGTGGAACGACGCTCGGTGTCTGGGCCCAGATTAAGGAGTCCGCGAATGTTATCTTGCGTACGATGGGTACTCCGGCGCTTAACGTTATGAAGAATTTCCTTAATGGATTGAAATCGAACATGGCGACAGTTGACGAAGTTATGGACGCTAAGAACTTTTTCACACCGGAAGAGTTTCGTGAGAAGTTAAATCGAGCCATGATGTTTGAATCATTCCAGGAAACCGGCGCGAAGATTCTCGAAAATATCATGGTCGGGTTGACATCAGCAATGGTCGGACTAGGCAAGTGGTTCGAATCAATTAAGAGTAACCCGGAATTCCAAGCGCAGACTACTTTATTTGGTCAAGTTAAATTCGTCATCGAAGATATATATCAACGATTCTTAACATGGCTTGATGAAGGAGGTCGTGACAAGATTATTAAAACGACTGCCGATCTAATGCAAATTGTAATTGCGGGTGTGGAAGCTTCAATCGAAAATATCTTACCTATTGCGATCAAAGTAGGTACCGCAATCGGAGGTGGAATCCTTTCGGGAGTTAAACAGTCATTGTCCGAATCGTGGTTCGCGAAATTAATGGCCGATCCTGTCGGATTTATTATTAACGAGCCAATCAACGCAATTACCGGTAAAAACGACAGTAATATCCTCGGTTACAAGGACCACTTAAATAACCGTAAGAACGGATATACTCCTAAGAAAAACGGCGGTCTAAACTACGTTCCTTACGACGGAGCAAATTACTCGCTACACAAAGGCGAAATGATCCTACCTCGCGGAGAAGCTGCGGAGTACAGACGTAAGCGTGGCGGTGCAGGCGGCGGAATAAATATTTCGGGCAATACGTTCCACGTTCGCGAAGAAGGCGACATCCAAAAGATCGCTATGCAACTCGCATTATTAATCGAATCGGAAGGGGCGCAGATGGGTCATGGCTAATCCGTTACAATTTTGGCTTATGCGCGGAGTCGATCGCGTTCGATTTCCGGTCAATCCCGAATCACTGAGCATCCGAAGTCCTTTCGGCTATGAGGACGTTACTGTCAGCCGTGCGGGTGAAGTGACAGTTATAGGAGATCGTCTTCCGAAAGAGTTTACGTTTTCCTCTTTCTTTCCTCGCGAGTATAACCCGACTTATTGCGAGTATTCTAATATTCCTAAGCCGTGGGACGCGATTGAAACGCTGGAACGACTGCGAGACAATCGCAAGCCTATCCGTTTTACCGTGACGGGCACTCCGATTAGTTATCGTGTTCTTATTCGTGACTTAGATATTGAGCCGGAAAGAGCCGGTAGTCCAGGCGATATTTACTTTACCATTTCGCTAAAGGTTTATACCGACGTGACAATCCGAAAAGTTGGCGAAACTAAAAACAGCACAACAACTACGAAGGCTAAACGTCCATCATCTAAATCTCCTGCGCCAAAAACATACACCGTTAAAAGTGGCGACAGTTTGTGGAAGATCGCAGCGAAACCGTCGATTTATAATAACGGTGCGAGGTGGGCGACGATATATAATCATCCGAAAAATAAAGCGTTAATTGGCAAGAATCCCGACTTGATTCGTCCGGGACAAAAGTTGGTGATTCCGTGAGCGAAGCACGTATTAGCGTAATATACGACAGCCAAGACATCACGCAATTAGTCGAATCTGTTACATGGAGCGGAAGTAGCGAGAAGCCAAACCGCCAACTGGACGTCACTTTAATTAACACGCTAGATGGACGTAAGCAAGCCGTTACATTTGCGCCAGGCAAAGCGATTGAGTTTAGCAATAACGGGACACGATTATTTCGCGGAGTATTATTCGCATCAAATATCGACGATCGCGGTCGCTTGAACATTACGGCTTATGACGAAAATGTTTACCTTGTAAAATCTAAGGAAACACGCAAGTTTACCAACGTCAAAGCTTCCGATATTGCTAGACGACTATGTTCCGACTTCGGTATACCAATAGGCAAAATTAGCGATACGGGTTACGTGATTCCCCGACTTAACTGCCGAACGAAAACTTTATACGACATTTTACTAATGGCGCTAACCCTAACTAAGAAGCAGACGGGCAAGCGCTTTTTCTTATCGAGTAAGGACGGCAAGTTAAACCTAATGACTGCATCAGAGCAAAATACGCGTTGGCTGATTGAAAATGGATCGAACCTTGTTAGCGCAAGTTACTCGCAATCTATCGAGGACACAATCACGCAGATAAAAGTTATCGGCGGCAAGGAGGACTCCATCGTTGTAACGCAGAAAAACGCAGGCTTACAACGTCTTTATGGCGTCATGCAAGAAGTCGAAACCATGGACGAAAAGGCTACGCGGTCACAAGTAGAGCAGCGGGCGCAAACACTACTGAAAGAGCGTGGAGTCATCGACGACCAGGCAACGGTTGACGCGCTAGGCATCGACGAAGTTATATCGGGGTCAGCGGTTTATGTGCGCGAATCTATGACGGAAATCATCGGCGGTTACTATGTTTCTAGCGATACGCATACGTTTAGCGCAAATGGCACACACACCATGGCGTTAGTTTTATCGGCAACCTATGATTTACCGCCAATTGAAATCGAGAAGGAGGCTACAAGTAATGAGTAAGTTAGAGGGTAACGGAGCTGCACGAATTATTCAGTTAATGAGCAGGCACGGACACAATACGGACGTGAACGTAGAACTCGGCACAGTCATTAGCGCGCCTCCTTCGATTGTGATTCGATTGGACGGCGATAATTTCGAATTAGATAAGGACGATATAATGGTCGGGTTTGGCGTATCAACTTCGCTGATCGAGGGCGATCGTGTCATCGTACTAAGCGCCAAAAACAGCCAGCAATACTTCGTTTTAGATAAGGCGGTGATTTACTGATGGCTTTATCGCCTTTATTGCCAGAGGAAGAAAGAGTTGTCGAAATTGATAACGTGCCAGCTCCGTCGAAAACCTACGCACTCGGCGAAGGCACAATCGACGGCTTTATTGATGGCGAAACAGCATTACGCCAATTTATCTCTAAAGCTATTCGTACAGCACGCTATCGCTTTCTGATTTATGACGACGAGTACGGCTGCGAAATTGAAGACTTAATTGGTAGCGATGTGACTGCCGAGTTATTGCAGTCGGAAATACCGCAAATCATCACTGACGCGTTGATTTATGACGACCGAATCGAGAGTGTTAGCGGTTTTAACATCGAGCGAACGGGCGATCAATTGTACGTCAGTTTTACCGTCACGTCGATTGACGGCACATTAATTACGGAAGGAGTGACGCTAAATGGCGATTAGTGAGCGATTTACTAACGAAACACAAGACACTATACATGAACGGTTGCTAGCCTCGGTTGACGATGAAATTGACAAGCGGCAAGGGGCAATTGTGTGGGACATGACAAGACCGTCAGCATTAGAGTTAGCACAAGCATACGTAGCTCTTGATCGCGTGCTGACGTTCGGATTCGCAAGTCCTGACATGCCTTCGCGTGAACTTGATTTACGTGCGAACGAGATGGGCCTTACTCGTAAGCCTGCGACAGCGGCGGTTGGCACAGTAACCTTCACGGGAACTAACGGAATCACGGTCGAAGCGGGAACGCGTTTAAGCACCGACGAATCCGATCCGATTTACTTTGTTACTACGCAAGTAGGCGTGATTTCAAACGGTACACTCACTGTTGAAACGGTGGCGGAACTGGCCGGAGTAAATGGAAACGTGGCGCAAGGTCAAATCGCAATTGTACTCGACAATGTATCCGGCGTATCGTCCGTCACTAACTCGCAAGCCTTTGACGGTGGAACAGACGCCGAATCGGATGAATCGTTATTAACGCGATACTTCGGTCGTGTACGCAGACCAGCAACGTCAGGAAACGCGAATCACTACGAACAGTGGGCGAAGGAAGTTGCGGGCGTTGGCGATGCGAAAGTGTACCCATTAGCAAACGGACCCGGAACGGTAAAAGTTGTTCTATTAGACGTAGATAAAACAGCACCACCGGAATCTGTTGTAAATACTGCGATTGCACACATCGAAAGTGTTAGACCAATCGGCGCAACAGTCGAGGTGGTTGGCGCAACAGAAACGCCAATAAACGTATCGGCAACATTGACGCTGGCGGATGGCGCTGAACTGGCGGATGCTCAGGCGGAGTTCGAATCGTTGCTGCGAGACTACTTGAAGGAACTTGCCTTCGTTGACCCAATCGTAAGATATTCGCAGATTGCGAGTTTACTTTTAGACGTAACGGCCGTTCTCGATTACGCAAATTTAGTAATTAATGGTGTTACGGGCAATTTAACGATCCAAGACGGGGCGGTTGCCGTTATAGGGGCGGTGGAGTTTGCGTGAAGTTTTTAGGGACTAATATAACACGGAACATTGAGCGAGACCTGTTCGATTATGTGCCGAAAGAATACGAGGATTACCGTGAATCACGTGCTATCTTGCGAGCTGAATCCGTAGAGTTTGAGCGCTTAAATTTGAAGATTTCAGACGTGTTAGACCAATTTTTCGTGGATACAGCGACGTGGGGACTGGCGGAATGGGAGCGGATTTGCGGACTGCCTGTTGCGCTGGATTACACGATCTACGATGCTTTTCGGCAGAACAACGTATCGTTCAGCACTGTTGAAGGCGTAGCGTGGGACGAATTGGAGACTTTATTTATCCCTAGCGCAAGTGATAGACGGTCTGCGATTAAGTCGAAGCTACGTGGGGCAGGTACGATAACGCGAGAAAAAGTTGCCGATGTATGCAGCGCATATTCCGGCGGTTCCGTTATTGTGCGTGAATATCCGAGTGAATATCGCGTAGTTATTGAGTTTACGGATATAACGGGAGTTCCTTCGAATATGGATACGCTCCAAGAAGTGCTACGCGACCTTATGCCTGCGCATATACTCGTCGAATATCAGTATCGTTATCTTCGCTGGAATGAGTTTGATAGCGAGTTGTACACTTGGGATTCATTAGGCGCGCGGAACTTTACGTGGAATGAATTAGAGGAGGCGGTCAATTAATGGCTACAAATAGAACGGACCATTTAGGACTTAACGATTGGGTTGGAACAGACGCGTTTAGGCGCGAAGAGTTGAACGAAAACTTTCGTAAGATTGACGCAGTGACAAAGGGGCAAGACGATAAAATTGATACGGTGTCGCAAGAAGTTGGGGAAGTTACCGCGCAATTGACACAAACTGAGCAGCAACTCCCTGACACAATTAACCTCAAACAATTTGGTGCTAAAGCAGATTCGGGATTTGATAATTCGCAAGCCTTAATAGATGCAATGGATTCTTTACAATCTGGGCAAACGTTAATTATACCTATGGGCATGTTTGAGTATGCAACTGATTGGGTTATTAATAAAAGTAACATTTCTATTATTTTTTATGGTTCATTAAAATACACAGGAACTGGATCGGCTGTAACACAATCAGGTGTAGACCAAGTAATTCATAATCCGAAAATCACAAGGGACTTCCCTTATAATGTTGGCGGAAATGCTGCTGATGTTTTAATAGGAACAGGATGGCGTTTTTACGGGGTGAAGAAGTCTAAAATATTTAATCCTTTTATCCGAGGGTTCAAAGATGGTTTTCTTCATGATACCTCAAACGGGAAATCCAATGCTTATATTGATATTTTTACACCCAAAGTCGCAGAATGTTTAATTTCATACAATAGACCGGTATATCCAGGAGTTGGATGGGCGAATGAAGTCAGTATTTTTGGTGGAGGATTTGAAATTGGAGGGTTCTCTAACTATTCCGGTTCAAAATATTTCAATATTGAAGCAGGTGACAACCACAAGTTCTATTCAATGCAATTAGAATCACAATATGTGGATAGACGTATACTGTGTGGAGGGAGCAATAACAAGTGGGTCGGTTGTCGTTTTGAGGGAACTAACGGTGTTTGTGATATAGAAATAACAGGAAACCGTAATAGATTTATAGCTAGCGATAGTATAGATTGGCAACTTAAAGTTATTGATAAAGGTCAATATAACGATTTTGATTATCCTGCACAAAACTGGAAATCGATAGCAGACAGAGTTATTTATGTTGATGCTGTGAATGGTAGTGACTCTAATCAAGGTTTAACACAAGCAACTGCTGTTAAAACATGTCAACGAGCAGTAGATTTATTACCTCGGATGATTGACCATAACTTTACAATTACTGTATTAGCAGGAACGACAACAGATGGTTTTATTATTTCTGATATTAGAGGAAAAGGAAAACTTTCGATTATCGGGGATACAGCTACTCCTACAAATTGCAAGGTAAAGTATGTATCTGTTAGAAATGTACATTTGTTGAGTGAAGTTATAGTTCATGGGCTAGAATGCACTTCATTTCATGCAGACTACACAAGATATGCAGGGGTTTATGTGGAAGATGCGAATGCGGATATTCGTTATATATCTTGTGTTAATGTAGCTTCTAGAGGTATTTTAGCTGGCTACAACGGCAAAGTTTATGTAAGAAATAGTACGATAAGCAATAAAACAGAAATGGCTATTGGTACTACAGGAGTTGGTGGTGTCGTAACATCTTGGAATAATTATGGGACAGCTAATGTAGTTTCCATGAAAGCGGCAAGCGGTACTATTCACATGAGTAACGAGGTCACTCCAGAAGGAACTACTAAGTATGTTGCCGATAGTGGCGGTCTTATTGTATCCAAGAACACGATTTTAGTTTAGCCCGCAATCGGAGGAAATTGCGCGGTAACAATTAACGGAAGTGCCATCGTCGGCCTTCCGTTTTTCTATGCGAAAAATTAGAAAAGGAGCGATCATATGCCGGAATTAACGCCACGAGTTGGTATTAAAAAGCCGTTAGGTAACGAAAATGTCACTCGTCAATCTTTTAACGAAAACTGGGACATTATCGACGCAAAAGTTGCAACGCTCGGCCCAAACGGAAAGGTGCCAGCGAATCAATTGGATGTTGACACCTCCGAAATTGAAAACGAGTTGACAGCGCATAAAGAGGAAAAAGCATCTATTACAGCGGCTGGTCACGTACAACTGTCAAATAGCGTTATAAGTACGAGCGAGATACTCGCAGCAACGCCTAGGGCGGTCAAAACCGCAATGGATCGAGCAAATCAGGCTTTTCAGTCAGCCAGTGAAGGAAAGGCGGCGATTGCTTCGGCGATAACTGCGATGGAGGTATCAGCTAGCCCAAGTGATACCTTTGCGACACTGGCGAGTAAGATAGGGCAAATTGAAACGGGCAAGAAATGGGCGGTAGGTTCACTTTCTTCGCAAGGTACTTTTGAATTAACGGTTGCCGGCTTGGATTTTACGCCTTCTGTGGTAATTGCCTACACTTCGGTAAACAACATGTTTTTTGATTATTATATAGCATTCAATCCGACCACTGCGCCATACCCGTATCGGTATAACAATAACGGAGTCATTAGCGTTTTAAGTCTCTTGAAAGTTAATGACGGCTCCAACAGTCCTACAGTCGCTGTCTCAAACGGCGCTACATTCAGTGGAAATGGATTTAGATTCAATGTTGAGTACGCAAATTCAGCATACGATTGGATCGCGTATGAGTAAAAGGAGGTTCTAAAAAGATGCAGATTGGTAGAAAAGTTTATTACGACAAATCAACCGGAAACTTGATCATTGACACAGGAGATCGTAGCGGCGCTGTTAGCGCAACAACATTCGAACAGGACGTAGAAACCTATACTTCGCTATCAGAGCGCAATCTTGAAACGGTCGATGTTATTCAATTGCCATTCGGAGCATACGCGCAAGATTTTCGCGAAGGTAGATTAATAGGCGTTAATCTAGAAACAAAGGAACCTATCTTCGAGTATCATAATCCGGAATCGCCGGATAATCCAATTGTCCCTGCGAAGCCACTAAGCGTACAGATCGAAGATTTACGGTTAGAAAGCGCACAGTCAAACGCAGAGCTGTTCGAAATGATGATAATGATTTCGGGAGGCGGCGCTTAATGTTTACAACGGAAAGTAAAATTGTAAAAGATTACGTTCTTTTAATTCAGAATGGATTACGCACAATTGATGATGTACCTGATTTTCAAAACCTACGCGAGGTCGTTATGATTGCACTCGCTAAATCTTACGCGGAGTCAATATTGGCGGGAAGGTTGACGATAGACAAAGTACCTGACGTCGGAAACCTGCGCGAAATAGTAAGGTCAATTCTAGTCGGCTAAGAGCGGGCTTTTTTATTTTACATCGAAAGGAGGGCGCTTTAATGGAAGCAGAGACACTTAAATATTTTTTAACTCAGGGTCCATTCGCGATTCTTTTCGTATGGCTCCTTGTTTATGTAATGCGGGCGAATAAGGAACGGGAAAGCCGTATGGAAGAAACGAACAAAGAGCGCGAGGGACGTCTGCACGAATTGCTCGATAAGTTTAGCGAAAAGTACGACGTCGTTATCGACGAGTTACGCGACATTAAAAATAAAATGGGAGGCGGTCAATAATGGTTAAAGTTTATATCGATCCGGGGCACGGCGGACTTGATCCTGGCGCGATCGGCAACGGTCTACTCGAAAAAGTTTTAACGCTGTCAATCTCCAAGCGAATTAGCGAAATTCTAATCGCAGACTACGACGGGGTGACCGTGAAACTTAGCCGGACGGGCGACCAAACGCTGTCATTGTCGCAGAGAACGAATGATGCTAACGCTTGGGGAGCCGACTTATTTCTGTCCGTTCATATTAACGCGGGCGGCGGAACCGGCTATGAGGATTTCGTTTACACTACGGCGGGCACTAAAGAGGCGTCGATCCAGAACGCGATTCACAGCGAAGTCATGTCGCGTATTCCTGGCGTTACAGATCGAGGAAAGAAGAAAGCGAATTATCACGTATTGCGCGAGTCTAAGATGCCGGCGGTTCTGACGGAATGCTTGTTTATCGACAAGGCGGCAGATGCTGCAAGGTTAAAGGAAGCGTCGTTTATCGAAGCATTGGCGCAAGGTCACGCGGCGGGAATCGCAAAGGCATTCAATTTAGCGAAGAAATCAACGGCAGAAACAACGAAACCAAAGGAGGCGGCGAATTTGTATAAACCGACAGCAAGCGCAATGGCGAATGCAACATCGGTCGTATTAAAACGCTGGTCAGACAAGGACGTACACGGCGACAAGGCGATCGATCCATCGTGGCGTACGAAGCTTTTAAACGGAGAGCTAACGGACAGCGACGCAATTGGACTGTTCTATGTAGCGGTCGAGCGTGGTCTATTTAACGGCGGAAAGGAGGCGAAGTAATATGGCGAAGTGGAAGAATTACGGACTATGGGTCGCGGTGGCTGCATTGTTCGGCATGGTTCTACAGGACGCGGGGCTTGCGATTACGCCCGAAAAGTTTAACGGATATGTTGACGCAATTCTGACCGTGCTGGTGCTCGCCGGTATCGTCAGCAATCCGTCGGTCGGCAAAGGATTCGGCGATAAGGATAGCGGGAAGTAACGAAATAATTGCGCAGACAGACGAATCTTTTTGTTTGTCGGCGCGTATACATAATATTGTGAAACATGCTATAATTAGGAAAAAGGGCGGTGGTAAAACGAATGTTAGCGAAATTTAAAGAGATGCCGGTAAATAGCCGAGTCTTTACGGTACTAGCGATTATCGCGTGTTTATTTGGCGTATACCTTGCGGTCAATAACTGGATAAGCGGAGAGCCGACTACTCCAATCTCAGCGGCCGGCATGACGATCGAAGAACGCGCAGAAATAGACGAGGCGGTTTTGCTGGACGCACTCACGGAGTACAACGCGACTACTGTCCGCATGAATTACGATGACCAGGCAATCGCCGTAACAATCGACGCACTCAAGTCCGACCAATACATATCGCACGATGCCGACGAAATTGCCGACGCTGTGGAGTCTGCGTTAGTTGAACGACGCGGCGAAATGACGCTCGAATTAGACTCGTACTTTATTTACGTTTATGATAAAAACGATAGCTTAATCGAATTTTACACGCCCTGACTAACGGCTTATCGCCCGCGGTTGGGGCGTTTTTTTTCGTTAATCCTCCGTCCATATCCCTTCGACAGGCACGCCAACCACTTTCGCAATCCTTATCGCAGTCTGCAGCGTAGGCACCGATTTCTCCGTTATAATTTCGCTCATGGTTTTATCGCTCACGCCGATTTGCTGGGCGAGCCACTTTTGCGTCCAACCCTGTTCCTTCCGTATATCCTTCAATTTACATCGCATATGTTCGACCTCGTAAAATTTATTTTAAGCGGACGTGCATTTAATACGCAGACGCCCATATAGTGTATTAACAGGTTAGCAACTACTTCGCTACTAGCACGCAAATCTCCTTTATTTCTTACGTAGTTCCTAACCGGTTATCAATCGGAGGTGGTCGCTATGTCAAAACAAATCGTAAACAAGTCCGTCAGCTTCAACGTCCTGGACCCGGATCAACTCGAAATGAAAAAGTACGCGGACAAATACCCGAATTTCAGCGGGTATATTAAACGGCTTATCCAACGCGACATGGAAAATGGCACGAAAAAAGCGCCGGCCACAGCGGTTACTAACCGATCGGGCGCGACGCAGCAAGGTTTTAAGAGTCAAAACGGAGCTATTAAATTCGTGGTCGAAAATTAGGTTAGACGCTGGCCCAGGTAGCCGACGCGCGTTTACGTCAGCTTATGCGGTCGGTTGCGAAAATATGCACGTCCGGAGGCGATTTTATGCGAAAAAATAAAAAAGTACAAACGATGTCTGTCCGTGAGTTTTTGCGAAACGAGCCGGCACGTCCTGCGCCAAGCCATTTCGAAAAGTATGGCGTTGTCTACAAGGTTGTCGGCGCGACTGTCGTTATCTTAATCGCTGGCGGTGGCTTTGACTATGCGCTAGCTGCAAGCGCAATTGACGCAGGCGCTCAGAGTCTTTATTACGAAATAATCGGAATCGGCAAATGGGTCATCGTTTTTAAAGGCGGCTTCGATGCGATTAAAAGCGTCGGCAACGGCGACTTTGACAGCGCTAAGAAAACGTTCTTCTCGCACGTTCTCGTTTACCTCATGTTGCTCGGATTGCCTTACGCAATGGATAAAGTCGACGACGTATTCCACGGCATCGCTACGTCATAGGAGGCGATTAACATGACGATGAAATTTCGACTATCTAGCGAGTTTGGCGAACTGTCGCCCGTGCGTAATTGGCAGCCCCACAGCGGAATCGACCTCGCTATGCCCGAAGGTACGCCGTTGAGGTCCCTCGGTGCTGGCGTTGTGGATCGCGTATTTACTAGCGGTGATTCAATCGGCAAGGGGCTGTCGGTCAAACTCGATGACGGTTCGCGGACTATTTACGGCCATATGAGCGAAGTGAAAGCGCAAGTCGGCGACAAGGTAAACGCGGGCCAACTCATTGGACTTAGCGGCAATACCGGCAATTCCACGGCGCCTCACTTGCATTTTGGATTAAAGGACGCGGAAGGTAATGTATTGGACCCGACGCCATTTGCCGAACCGTTAGCGAATATAAGTGGCGACCACGTAGCGCCTGGCTTAATACCAACGCTAATGAGTAATCACGATTCGCAAGGCTTGCTATCGCGATTCTTTTGGAGCACGGGCATTCGCGAAAAGACGGGCGAAATATTAACGGAGGTAGCGCTTGGCGCCCTTGATGTAGTCGCCGACTTATTGGCGGGATTTACCCTCGTAGGCTCAGCGATTATGATTCTATTGAAAATCGGCGGCTGGCGCGATGGCGGACGATGGGCTGGCGTGTTAGTTGTCGCAAATATACTTCTAAGAGCGTTATTAAACAACGGAGGTGCTTGAAATGAAAGATTGGTTGTATTACTCAATTAAACTAATAAATGAAGATGGGAGCTCAGTATATTCCGCGCCGTATCCGATGCCTTTTGATTTTGCGATTGAATTAGGAGAGACCACAGTCGGGGAGAGTAAAGTGTTTGCGCGCTTTGAGATTTACGAGATTACCGAAGAAGAGAGCAGTAATAACATATGGCTACAAGAAAGTGTAGAGAGTATCTTACGAAAAGCCAGCAGAAAGGCGTTGTATATCGATGAAAAGCGCAAAATTTAGCGATATCTTAACGGTCGTCAAGCCGGAATATGTCTACCTTAAACTACGCCCGAACAAATCGATCAAGAATAATAACACGCATAAAATTGCGAAAGCTATTGCGTCTATTCATCGCAATATCGCGCAGAATGTCCGCAAAGAGGAAGCGAAAGCCGTGCGTCTATTAGGTCGTGATTTCCTCGTAGGCACACGGTTCTCATACGAAGCCAGCGCAAAAGTTTCCTATTATATATACATCGAAAAGGGGCGCGTTGAATTTTACTTTATCGTGCCGAAGCGCTACATGTCCGTGTTGAAGGAGCGGGCGACTGACGCATGGCCTAACATTACCATCGAGCAAGTTGACGAATTGCCTTCGTTCAGTCCTGACGCAAAGTATGCCTCACTTTCCTATGCGAAAGAGGATGCGTTGAGCCTGGCGACGGACCGACGCAATAACGATTTACTGCAATCGAATCTAAACGTAGTTGACGTGCTAGAGGAAGGCGATCGAGTCGGCATATTTTATAACTTCGTACCTACCTCGCAATTTACCTGGCGCAGCACTTACGAGAACACTTTGCGAAAGGTTAAACGCGGCTTGCCGACCGACCGTAATAAGTTTGGCGCAGGCTACGTATTAAAGACGACAATTGGTGTGTTATCGACGCTTATAGACGACGTTACTAGCGTGTTAAGTGGCGGTGAGGGTAAAAGGAAGGGCGGCGATTACAACGTGCTAGAGGGCATGTTAGAGCGCTTAAACGGTGGCAATCAAATCGGCGAGTCCACGCGAAAGAAAGCGACGGCGACCGTGCTCGAAACGCAGATTATGTTAATGAGCGATAGCGACGACAAACTGCGCCGTGCCAATAACTTGCGGTCACTAACGCAAAGTTTTGACGCGATTGCCGACGATAACAAACTCGTTGCTAAACCGCACAGCAAGTCGTTTAATTTTACGGACTATCGCATTGCCGGCGCAGACGTCAGCAAGATCGGCGACCAAGAGGCGCAGAACTTTATTGCGTTGCCTGGTCGTGAATTGCTCGAAGGTCACGACTTTATTGAAAAGGTTGAAACGCAAGAAACGCAAGTGCCCGATGATTTACGGCGCGGCGTCATGCGGATTGGTACGTCAACCTATCGAGGACATGAGCAAGACGCGTACCTGTCGACTGATCGTGAATATAAGCAACTGACGCTAGTGCTTATCGGACCAACTCGCGCGGGCAAGTCGACTCTAATCGGCAACCTTGCGAACGATGCTTTAAACAACGGCGAATGCGTCGTAATGATCGACTTCATCAAAAACTGCGAATTGAGCGAGGAAGTGGCGGCGCTATTCCCCGACGACAAAGTTATGCGAATAGAATGCGACGACTTTGCGACAATACAAGGCCTCGGCTATAACGAAATTCCGTACAGCGACGATACTTTTACGCGATACGTGAACGCCAAGAAACAGACGACGCAATTAATAACGCTAGTCAATTCGATTAATACAGATGACACGCCGTTGAGCGCTCGGATGAACCGTTATTTAACTAGCGCGGCCTTGACCGTGTTTATTAGCGGCGGGAGCATTCGCGACGTGTTCGGCGTGCTACAGCGCCATGAATTGCGCTATAAATACTTGGCGCAAGTACCCTCGGATCAGCACGAAAACATGGCGGAGTACATCGAATATATGCGCGAGCTGGACGATTGTAATAAGGAAGGCGCAGTCGTCGGCACGAAATTACACCTAGTAGAAGGAATTATATCGCGGCTGAATCGCTTGAAGGATAACGCATATCTCGAAATGATGCTGAAAAAGGACACGGCCGACAACGTTAATCTGGTCGACGAGCTGCAGCGTAATCAGCTCATTTGCATTAAGATGCCGGAAACCATGTTCAGCACGGACGACGAGCGCGACGTCTACGCGACCTACTGGATGACGAAGCTTTATCTCGCGTTACAAGTGCGGAGCGAGCGCGTGACTGACCGTGATCAGCAGCGAAAAGTGAATCTCGTAATCGACGAATTATATCAAGTAGCGAACACGGAACAACTGCTGAAACAGCGCCTGTCGCGCCTGGCTAAATTCGGACTAAAGCCGATAATCAGCTGTCACTACTTGAATCAGATCAAACATATTCGCGACGAACTGCGCTCGGCTAACGCGAGCTATATGCTGATTAGCGGTTGCGATAAGAAGAATTACGAGGAACTAAAAAGCGAGCTGTATCCGTTTACCGAAGAGGATTTATTGCGGCTGCCTCGTTACCATTCGCTGAACCTCATTAAGAGTAAAGACGGCTACGGCCGGTTCATAACGCGACTGCCTGCGCCTGTTGACAGTCGAACGAATGTTCTCGTATAATTATCGCGAGGTGAGCGAAATGGACATTCGGTATAATCGCGATAGAGGACTAATAAAGTGGCAAGGGTTTTTCATGACGGAACATGTCGGCGCGCTAAAACAGTTAGACGCAGAAATGCGCAAGGTCGACCGGCCGTTGATCGACGAGTTTCAACGCAACGAATTTGACGAGCGGATAGCATACGCGATGGAATATAACCTAGCGGTCAAATTGGCGGTATGGGACGGCGGACATATTATAGAAGAAAGTGGGCGCGTGCATTACGTTGACCAGGTGCGCCAACAGTTGCGATTGAAGTCGGAGGCTGGCGACGGCGTAGCCCGCGTTGACATGGCGAATGTGGTTGGCGTGGAGGTTGCGGAATAAAGTCTTGCAAGGTAACGCTCCTATCGCGTATAATTTGACTTAACGAATGACTTGTACGTGTCCAAAACCGTAATATACCAACGCCTGACTTACCGATGACTTACCGTCTGACTTAACGAATACCTTGACAGGGTAGAGGTCGCTGGTTCGAACCCAGTCGGAATCATAATCTAAACATTGGTATAACGCTATTCCTACTCAAATGGGGATAGCGTTATTTTTTTAAAATAAAAGTATGCGCAACGTTCGGGCAACCAATTGAGCAACAATAAGTTGGCTGCACTTGACTATAGGAAAATATAATTTTAACCTTTATACAAGTCCAATAAATAGAAGATTCTAACAATAGTTGAGAGAGGTAAAAGATGAGAATCATTTGTATTATTTTGTTAACATTTGTGATCCTAGTAGGTTGTTCAAGTGAAAATGAATATGAAGTGTATGGTACGTTTGAAAGCTTGGAAAACAATGAACTGCATCTTAATGTTACTGAATGGACAATAAATGAGGGCTATGTAGCAAAGCAAGCAGATGTGGGTTATGTAAAAGTTTTTAATATAGATGAAAATACTAAAATCACCTTCGAGAATGGAGAAGAGGCTGATATTGAAGATATTGAATCTAATCAGATTCTGGGTATATCTGATTATGAAGGTGATACTGTTAAAGAGATTACTATCTTAAATAAATAACTTGAAAGGCTAGTGGTCTCTGCTCCACACTCAATCAGGGGTCATCATATGAAAGCCTAGAGCCATAATGGTTCTAGGCTTTTTTGACTGAATTTAAGAACAGTTATGAAACAATCTTTACATGAACACTAAAAGGCATTTCACTCATTTGAACTTCTTCCCAAGAATTCACATAGGTTCTTTTCGTTCCGTTTTAAGTAAGCACCTTCCCTTAATTGCTTGCTAGCAGCAGTATAAGTAACATTTGTTTTCTTGCCATTTAAGTAAAAATAAAAAAGCACCTCAAAAGAGGCGCCTTGTCATTATGATTCTGTTCCTTTTGGATAATGAAGTGGTGGAGGAATCAACCACCCTTTTTCTTTATTAAGTTTTAACATCTTTGCACCAAATTGTGCCTTATTCATATGGAACTGTCCATACATCATTGCAACGTCTTCTCTAACTGCTTGTCCAATAGCTTGGCTGCAGGCTACCAAACCTGCTGCTGTATCTGCCGAAATAGCTGCACTGATTTCTGGATCAGTGGATCTTGCGCCAACAGGAATGTCCTCTAAATTTGCATTCGGACGAGCCGGTGGTGCAGGAGGCAGTCCAACACCATTACTCTTTAATAATTCTTCTAACTGCTGGTTTTCAGCCTGCAGACTCTTAATTGCTTCTTCCATTAGTTTCTTTAGGTCGCCATCGCCAGCGTGATTAATCATGGTTTGGTAACCAGAAATCATACCGTTGTTTACAGAAAGATGGGTGAACATAGCAAATACTTCACCATAATGTAAAGGTTCATCTTTGGGGTTTCCACTTAAAATGCCCATCATAGCACTCCCTATCTTATTAAATTTCATAATTTTCTCCTTATGTAAGGATATAGATTACGATAGGTAGTTTGTGTATTAAATTTGTATAGTATGCATTGGTTTTAAAATATTATATACATGATCTGTCTCTGAAAGATCATATTTATTTTATAATACATAGAATGTGTTAGATGGGCTTGCGACAATAATCCGTTCAATGCATCCAGATATTACATTAAATTTATTTTTTTACTGAAAAATGCACAATAAATATAAGCTCTAATTTAGATCAGATGGTCGAACAACTATTCAACAACGCTAACACCAATCACCAAGATTCCTATGATAACCAATAAAATATGCGTTAAACCAACTGCTAAGGAAGTAAAAAGTAAGATAGAAGAATTCTTAATTCGTTTGGAACCATATTCTACAATCAGAAGGACCAGGACAGGGATCTCAAATAGCAGGTTGGCAGCAAATATTTTATCTGTACTTAGAAGGTAAACAACAATTATAACAGGAATATGGTATGAAGCTATTTTCAAAATGACAGAAGCTATTTTTGCCTTTATAAATCTGGAAGAATAATCGGTTGTGGTGATCAATAATGCTGCAAAAGGGATCATTAGGATGAAAGCAGCAAAACTGAAAATTAAAAAATGAGCGGAGAGGGCAGGTAAGGAATTCTGATCATGTAGGTTAATAACAAAAAGATATCCCATCATAGTCCAAACGCTAAAAATGTATGCTTGTATAATATTATTAAATAACCTAGTAAGATAACTCTTATGAAACAATTATTATACCTCCAAAATCTCTCTAATTAACTTAGATATATATACTATTATATAATTATTAGTTAAAATAGGGAAAATATAGATCTTTTTGGAATTTTAATATCCTTTTTATGTTGGTCTAAGTAATCAGAGTATTCACAAATAATATACTGAAGGTGTTTATTATGTTTTCTAAACAATTATATATGAAGGAAGTAGAAGGTCGGTTTGTATCAAGGAGGATTCATCCTCAATTTCCGGACATTGTTATTTTAAATTACACAGAAAACACGACATATGAAAAGCGCTGGAATGACATTACTTTGTCATGCAGGGGGTTAATTATTAATGAATCAAGTAATGAAGTGTTGGCCAGACCGTTTCCGAAGTTTTTTAATTATGGTGAACTTCCTGAATATGAAGCTGATATTCCTTTTGATGAAACACCTGAATTTACAGTAAAGCTGGACGGATCTTTGGGGATAAGCTATAAAATAAATGGCCAAACATACTGGGCAACAAGGGGATCTTTTGAGTCAGTTCAAGCCCAAATAGCTCAAAAAATATGGGATGAAAAGTATGCAGATGTCATGATACCGGATGAAACGACGTTATTAGTTGAAATAATTGATCCATCAACGAGAGTGGTAGTAGATTATAGCGGTATGTCTGACTTAATCATTATTGGTGCAGTTGATCGGTTTTCTGGTAAAGATTTTCATTATAATGAGCTTTTGCAGCTTGGGACTCAATTGGGGATGAAGGTAACAGAGCAGAAGAAGTTAACGTTAGAAGAAGCGGTCAGATTAAAGGCAACTATTGACCATAATAACGAAGGCTGGGTGTTAAGATGGTCCAGCGGCAAACGACTTAAAGTAAAAGGCGACCGTTATATGGATATTCATAAAATTGCATACGGTCTTTCTGACAAGATGAAGACGGAATACTGGAAAGATGGGAAAATAGATGAACTAATCCTAAAAATGCCGGAAGAATTCCGACATGAAATTGAAGATTTCAAAAAGAAGCTGGATGCAGAGCTGTTAAACCTAAAGTATATAGTAGATGAGTACTTACATGCTTCACTAAGCAATACTCAAGATCGTAAATCATTTGCTATTCATGCATCAAGCAATATACCGCAGGAATATAAATATCTTGTTTTTAAACAATACGACAACAAGCTAAAACAAGAAGATATAAAAGAGCATATTTATAAAAATTATAGTGATTTTGTTAACGGGGAGAAATCATAATGGCTATGTTTATCATGCTGGTCGGGCTTCCGGCGAGCGGGAAAAGTACACTGGCAGAAACGTTGTCTATTAAATATGCTGCTGAAGTGCTGTCTTCTGACAGACTAAGAAAAGAAATGCATGGTGATGAGAACATTCAGGCAGATCATAAGAAACTTTTTGAAGAATTAAATAGCAGAGCGAATACTTGCCTTTCAAAGGGAAAGAATGTCATCTATGATTCTACTAATCTAAACCGAAAACGCAGGAAACATTTGATACAGCATGAGATTAAAGCGGATGAAAAAGTGGTTTATTATCTGAACACACATATAGATAATTGTTATGAGAGAGATAAGGTAAGAGAACGAACAGTTGGTGAAGAAGTGATCAATCGGATGTATAAAAACCTTCATATTCCAGTACTAAAAGAAGGCTGGAAAGAGGTACATACTATTTATGAACCTAAAAGGTTATTTGCCGACCATCACAAAACGGCACTGGAAGAACATCTAAATAGCGCTTTATCTCATGATGAGTTTATGGATAAATTAATGCAGCTGATCCCGGAATTTCAAATCATTAACCATCTTCCTCATGATTCCAAATATCATTCCTTCTCCGTAAGCAGGCATATTTTTTATGTGTATAAACATATTTACGAATATTATAAGGGGAGCAATAGGCTTGGGCTGTTATATGCCAGCATTTTTCATGATCTTGGCAAAGGTTTCTGTAAATCATTTGTCAATTATAAAGGAGAAGAAACAAGATATGCCAGCTTCATCGGGCATGAATATGTATCCTCACAGCTGGCTGCCTTTTATTTAAATCAATTAGGCTACAGCAGGGAATTTACAGAAAAGGTAGTAACGCTTGTACAGTTTCATATGATGCCAATGAATGCAAGCGAGAAAAAGTTAAGTGAAATCAAAGAACTCATAGGAGATACATTATTTGAAGACTTATTGATCTTACACGAAGCTGACACTGCAGCTAAATAGGTATTAATAAGGTTCACATTTTAACCGCCCTTTCAAAAGATGCATATGATATGAAAAAAAGAAGGGGATGCCAGATGTATTATTATTACCCGTATAACTGCTGGAATCAACAGCAAACGTATCGCGTAGCTCCATTTCATCAGAATTGGGAGATACAGGATTACGGTTTTAGACCATATGTAACCAATATTAATGAGGCGGCCAAACAGAATAATACCTTTCGAACAGTCATTTGGACAGGGAAGCATTTGCAGGTGACTTTAATGAGTATTGATGTTGGGGGAGATATTGGATTAGAAATGCATCCGAATGTGGATCAATTTTTACGAATTGAACAGGGGCAAGGATTAGTGAGAATGGGAAATACTAAAGACAATTTACCTTTTCAAAGAAATGTATTCGATGACTCAGCTATTTTAATCCCAGCTGGAACATGGCATAACCTTACGAATACGGGAAATGTTCCGCTAAAGTTATATTCAATATATGCGCCGCCTAACCATCCGTTTGGAACCGTTCATCGAACGAAAGCGGAAGCAATGGCAGCAGAATAAAACCTTCTGAAAAAGCCTTAGAGGTTTATAAAAGCTCCTGATATTTTAAAAAAGAAGTCAGCTTTGGCAATCAACCAGAGCTGACTTCTTTTTTATGTCTTCCGTAAAGTTTATTTTACAATACAAGAAAAAATTGAGGCAGATGCTAATCTAGAAAAGCAATATTAGCTTGTTCTCCTGGCAGTTACCAAATAACTTTCCAATTCTCATTTACCGAAGCTTCAATCTTGCCTCTTTCAAGAATATAATTAGCAAGAATCTCGGACATATCCAGAGAGATCTCTTTAATGACGGGTTTGTCTTTAAACATATGATAATCTCCGCCCCCGGCAGCACGATAATTGTTCATGACAACATCGTATTCCGCTGTTAAATCAATATCGAAGCCATCCTTTTTCAATTTAATGACCCTGTTCCCAACAGGCTTTGATATATCTAAAATGTAGTCAATTCCTTCCCACATATCGTAATTATAATGCTGAGGCTTAGGTGTGCTAAAGGAAGGACTAATAGCGACCTCACCATTATTGACCATAAAATAACCAGCACTTCTTTCAAGCGCATCTTTTATATCTTGCCCTGTGATACGAATGACAGTTAATGTGTTTGGATAAATATAATTCGATACGATATCTCTCATTGTGATCTTCTCTTTAAAACCTTTTAATTCATTATTAAAAAGGGCAGTATTAGAAATCTCCGTATTGGCAATTTCCATTTGTACTTTGTTTATAAATTCAACAAGTGCATTATCTTTTAACCGGGCTTTTAATGGATCTGGAATCGTCATATCACCATCTAATTTTCCAATGGGCTGATCTAACCATGCTTGTGTTTCCTTTTCATAAACTTGAATAAGATCTATGCTTCTAGCATCTGCTTCAACTTCAGTTGTTTCCAGCAGTATGGCTTTTTTGTCTTTAATTGCCCAATTATTTTTCTCTTTGGTAAGAGTAATGGTTATTTTTCCTAATGCTTGTCCATTAAAGCTAGGCTGAACAATCGTAACTCCGTTTATCTCTCCAGCAAGCTTTCGATGCTGATGTCCTGTGATTAATACATCAATACCTTCAATCTCAGTGCAGATTCGATATCCTTGATTTTCTCCTGTTAAAGCTTCTGTTGGTTCTCCTGTAACAGGATCTTTTTCAAAGCCGCCGTGATAGGAAACAATCAATAGATCCGGTTTTTCGTTTTCACGGATGAACTTCACCCAATCACGTGCAGTCTCGAGAGCTTCATGAAAGGTTAGATTTTTAATATGTTCAGGATTTTCCCAGTTTGGAATATAGTGAGTGGTCAGGCCTAAAATGGCTACTTTCAGGTCTTCTATTTGCTTTACGAAATACGGCTTTCCAAAGTACGGCTTCCCTGTTGCCTTGCTGATAATATTTGCTGATAACCATGGGAAATGGGCTTCTTCTACAGCCTGATTTAATATCTCCATACCGTAATTAAACTCATGATTTCCTAGAATAGCGGCATCATAAGAAAGTTCGTTCAACAGCATGATCATCGGGTTCTTGTTATGGTTCATATAGCGTGCGTAATGATATGTAAGAGGTGTACCTTGGATGAGATCGCCATTGTCTAATAAAATCGTATGTTTGTTTTCTGTTTTTTCTCTTTTAATTAGGGTTGAGATCTTTGCAAGACCGACCTTGGAATACTCATTGCTGCCATAATGAATCGGTAAGACATTTCCGTGCAAATCGCTTGTGACAAGTATGTTGATTTTTATCATCTAAAAATTCCTTCCCTGATATAAAAATGAGTCATTTGTGACTAGCGGTAAATCATATTATACCAATTCAGTATTTTGATTAAAGGAATCTTTACGATATTTACAAAAAGTTAATGATCTTTTAGCTGAATAGAGCAAATTGGAAATATATATTAATCAGGTAGCAGATTAATAAAGAAAGAGGAAAGTTGTTAATAATCATAGGTTTATAGAGCGCCATAATTCAGAATAGTTTTACCTTGCTAGAAATGAAAATGTCGAAATTTGAGGCCATTTATGAGAGGAATAAGCCGTTTGCGGAATGAAAAATTATTTTGTAAATGAATTTACTTTTAATCGAACAATAAAAGCACTTTTCTACGAAGTGCTTTAAAAAGGTTAAGTATAATAGCAGGAAAGGCTTTATGTAAGTGTATGATAGTGTGGAAGTCATGCAAAGTATGTTCATATGAAGGTCGTCAAGTTTCAGCCATAATGGAAAAACTGAACGATAATGCAGATAGAAAAAGCGGTCCCCTTAAACAAGCACGCAGATGATCGTTAAAACCACTAATCTTGTTAATGATTCAAGCATCGCTATCATCTCCTTAAGAATAACTATACCCCTATGTTAAAGCACAAATATAAAGCTTCTTTAAGATCCTTGTAAATTCAATGTTAAGACACTGTTTGTTAAATAATTGTAAATGAATAATTTTTAAGCAGGAACCATATAGGTAATTGAAGAAATTGCATATAAATGGGTGTGCTATTCAATTTTAATTTTTGCGAGCGTTTTTATAATGGTTCATTAGGAGGAATATGATGAGTGTTAAAAAAGCGATTATACCTGCTGCTGGTCTTGGAACAAGATTTTTGCCTGCTACAAAAGCAATGCCAAAGGAAATGCTGCCAATCGTCGATAAGCCGGCGATCCAATTTATCGTTGAAGAAGCGGTACAGTCAGGGATTGAGGACATCATTATTGTGACAGGAAGAGGAAAGCGGGCAATTGAGGACCATTTTGATAAATCTTATGAGCTGGAAGAAACGTTATTTAAAAAGTCGAAGCTGGAAATGTTAAATACGGTTCAGGAAATATCTTGTTTGGCTAATATTCATTATATCCGCCAAAAAGAACCAAGAGGACTTGGGGATGCAATCCTTTGTGCAAGCCGATTTATAGGCAATGAGCCATTTGCCGTTTTGCTTGGGGATGATATTGTTAATTCTCAGGAGCCGTGCCTTCAGCAATTGATTCGAATGTTTAACAGATACAGTTCTTCCATTGTAGGTGTTCAGCGGGTTGATTGGACAGAAGTTCATAAGTATGGGATTATTCAGCCGCGAAACAAAGATCATGAAGAAGAAGCCTTAGCGATTGAAAGGCTAGTAGAAAAGCCGTTAATAGAGGAAGCTCCATCCAATCTTGCCATTTCAGGCAGATATATATTAAAACCGGAGATTTTTGATATTTTAGCCAATCTTCCTGCTGGAGCTGGAGGGGAAGTGCAATTAACGGATGCGATCAATGTTCTGCACGAAAGTCAGGAGGTTTTTGCCTTCGAATTTGAAGGCGAAAGATATGACATTGGGGACAAATTTGGGTATGTAAAAGCTACAATCGATTATGCTCTGCAAAGAGAGGATATGAAAATAGAAGTAATGGACTATATGAAGCAGCTTTTAGAATCTGTAAAAGTCTAAAAGCTATTGACGGGAATTTTGCTGATAATAAATTTGATATTGTGCAATATGTTCATCAAGATCTTGACTGATTTTTATCGTTTGGACATGTTGGAAACCATTTTCCAAGCCGGTTTTAATTAGTTTAGCACGAAGAAAATCGATTCTTTCTCTTAATTCCTGTTGGCCGACTAGGTCATTTGGAGATTGTAAAGTTAACATGCTAAACACTCCTTTAGGAAAATAGTCTTGATTGCCACAATATTAACATTACGAACGCTATTTTAAAAGTAAATAATAACTAAATATGTGTCAAAAGTGGTACATATTTATTCTAGAAGCTTTAACGCACCGCGAATTAAGTAACGGAAGAGGACAAAAAGAGGTTCAATCAGCTCGATTGCTACATCAAAATAGGTCTCCTTTTTACGATTTCTTTTCTTTTTCATAAGAAACACCTCTTTATCATTTGTTTGTTGCTATATATACGAGAAAATGGAAATTTAGTTTCACTCTGCATGAACAAAATTAAGAATTTTTATTAAATAAAATGAGTTTTTTGAGCTTCAGCCGAAAAAACCCGAACCAATTTAGAATGGTTCGGGTTTTTCTCTGCTTTTTGAAAAAAGGGTTATCTTAAAAATCAAAGTTGTCTGGATCAGGTCCAACTCGTCTGTTCTCATTTAATCCATTAATAGCTTCCATCTCTTGTTGTGTAAGCGTAAAATCGAAAATAGTTGAGTTTTCGATAATTCGATGTTCCTTAATTGACTTAGGGATGGTGATGATGCCGTTTTGAAGATCCCATCGCAAGATCACTTGCGCAACAGATTTACCGTGTGATTCAGCAATCTTAATCAGCTCAGGATGAGACAATAGCTCACCTTGCATTAATGGTGACCATGCTTCAATCTGAATATCGTGCTGCTTGCAGAAGGTGCGTAATTCCATTTGAGTTAATTTCGGATGCAATTCAACTTGGTTCACCATTGGTTTGATTTCAGCTTCAGCCATTAAATCGTCGAGGTGGTGAATTTGAAAGTTACTTACTCCAATAGCTTTTACGCGTCCTTGTTTATATAACTCTTCAAGAGCTTTCCAGGCAGCTTTGTATTTTCCGGCAACTGGCCAATGTATTAAATAAAGATCTAAGTAATCTAATCCAAGCTTTTGGAGGCTTGCTTCATAAGCTGCCAATGTTTCCTCATAGCCAAGATCTGCATTCCATACTTTAGAAGTGATAAATAATTCTTCCCGTTTCAATCCGCTTTGAGCTAATCCTTGGCGAATCCCTTCTCCAACGCCTTCCTCGTTTTGATAAACCGCAGCCGTATCAATGCTTAAGTATCCATTCTTAATGGCTGCTTTCACTGAACTAATTGTGTCAGGACCTTCTTCTACTTTAAATACACCTAGACCGAACCAAGGCATTTGAACACCATTATGAAGAGTTGTTTTATCTTGTAAATTTTTTGCTGTCATTTGTTTTTCCTCCAATATCAATTATATATATGTTTAAATCTTTCGGTTTCAAGGCTTTTTTATAAGGAAATTGAAAAATCACCTCCTGAAATTCAAAGAAAAGCTATGTTTTAAAGAGTTCTTGAATTGGACTAGTAATTTACCTTGATATGATAGGCCTTTTCTGCTTTTAAACTACTGCCAGTCAATACTGCTGCTGCTAATACCATAATTCCGCCAACCCAGCCTGTATGGATTAAACCCATATGATCTGATATTAGACCGCCTGCATAGGAACCAATGGCAATTCCTGCGTTAAAGGCAGCAATATTAACAGCGGATGCTACATCAACTGCACTGGGGACATATCGTTCCGCAAGAACCACAACATAGGATTGGAGACCGGGAACATTCATAAAGGCGAATAAACCCATGAACATGATCGTCACTAAACCTGCTATTTTATATGGTGCACTAAATGGCAAGATAAATAATATAGCTGCTTGTATGATAAACATGAAAAACAGTGCCTTAAGAGGGTCTTTATTAGCTAACTTTCCGCCTGTCATATTTCCGATAGCAATAGCAACACCGTAAACCAATAATAAAAGAGCAACTGTATTTTCTTTAAAACCAGTTACGTTCTGCAAAAGCGGTGATAAAAAGGTAAATACAACAAAGGTTCCGCCATAACCTAAAGCTGTAATGAGAAATAGCTGCAGTAATTGTTTTTGTTTAAATAGCTTGAACTGTTCAGTTAATTTTATTGCTTTTCCGCGAGGCATGTTGCCTGGGATTAAGAAGTAATTTGAAATCAGCGAGATTATACCGATTACAACGATAGCAATGAATGCAAGCCGCCATCCGAATTGCTGCCCTAAAAATGTTCCGAATGGGACACCAGTTACAGTAGCTACTGTTAACCCAGTGAACATGATCGAGATAGCGCCAGCCCTTTTGTCCTGTGAAACTAAACTAGCTGCGATGGTTGAGCCGATTGACATGAATACGCCATGAGAAAAGGCTGAAATCAGCCGTGCGATCAGCAGAATTCCGATGTTAGCAGCAGTCGCAGCAATGATATTGCCGATAATGAATATGATCATAATCCAAATCAGCAATGTTTTGCGGGGAATTGCTGCAGTTATGGAAGTTAGAATCGGTGCCCCGATCGTAACGCCTAACGCATAAATGGATACTGTTAATCCTGCGATCGGAAGACTTATATTTAAATCCTCTGCAATGAGAGGAAGAAGACCCACACTGATGAACTCTGTAGTTCCGATAGCAAAGGCGCTTATAGCCAATGCTAACAAAGCGAATTGATTATTTTTCTTTTTCATGCATTTTCCTCCTGAATTGTATTTTCCACTCCTTATGAAAGTGGTATAGTATGGATCGGTGTGCAAAAGCTATTATGGGATATAAGTTTTAAAAAGAGAAGAACGTACTTTTTTGTAATATAGAAACTAAAAAGTACGATAGGAACCTTTTGGTGCCTATCAGAAGGAAGGGAAAAGAAAATGAAGAAAAAGAAATATAACATTGGTGTCGAAGCTACGCTTGAGGTTATCGGAGGTAAGTGGAAGTGTGTGATTCTATGTCATCTGACACACGGTAAAAAACGGACAAGTGAGTTAAAAAGGCTGATGCCGAATATTACGCAGAAAATGCTCACGCAGCAATTGCGAGAGCTTGAAGAAGACGGAGTTATTAACCGTATTGTCTATAACCAAATACCGCCAAAAGTTGAATATGAACTAAGTGAATATGGAGAAAGTCTGGAATCCATTTTGGATCTGCTATGTGCATGGGGAGAGACGCATATAACAAATGTCTATGGAGATAAATCGCAATACTTAGAAGAAAGTATTTTAAATGAGAAAGATCAAATACCACAATGAGGATGATAAAAAGGGATACCATTACTGGCATCCCTTTTATTTATTGCTGATTTTTCAACTGTTCTTCCGCTAATGCGACAAGACGTTTGGTCATTTCGCCGCCGACAGAACCGTTTGCTCTTGAGGTCGTGTCTGCACCAAGCTGTACACCAAACTCCCCTGCAATCTCCTGCTTCATTTGCTCTAAAGCATTTTCAGAACCGGGTACTAAAAGTTTGTTTCTTGCCATGATCCATCACTCCCAACAAGGTAGTCACAATTCATCATTACTCAAGCTTAGAAGCCTTTTATGAAAAAAGAATCCTCTTTTATAATCATGAATTGCTACTTCTATTTTACCCGCAATTAAGGGAGGTATGTAGATGAAAAAAAGTCATGGAAGATATTCTGACATAAATTTCGGAAAATTTAAAATTTCGTGTTGACTTCTTTTTATTTTCGAGTAAAATAAGAGTTAATTAATCAATGTTATATAATCTAACATGAAATAGTTAGTAAATATAACATAAAATAAAGGGGGAAAAAGAATGGATGCCACGTTTTTAATGAACAGCTTGTGGGTCATGATTAGTGCAATTTTAGTTATTTTTATGATTGGCGGATTCATTATGCTGGAAGCAGGTTCTACAAGAATGAAAAATGCAGGGCATATTGCTGGTAAAACAATTGTTACGTTCGGCCTTGCTTCACTTGTATTCTGGGCAGTAGGATTTGGTTTTATATTCGGAGATAATGCAAATTTCTTAGTCGGGTTCTCGAATTTCTTCTACTCAGGTCAGGAACTTGAGGGAATGGGGTTATCTTCAGCTGTATTCTTCGTGTTTCAATTAGCATTTGCGGGAATATCCATAACGGTTGCTTTAGGAGGATTTGCAGAAAGAGCGAAATTATCTGTATATCTTATCTTCACGATAATCTTTTCTGCAATTATCTATCCAGTCGTTGCTCACTGGATTTGGGGAGGCGGCTGGCTGGCGGAACATGGTAAACAAGATTTCGCAGGTTCAACAGTTGTCCACTTAACAGGTGCAATGGCTGCTTTAGCGGCAACCATTTTATTGAAACCTCGTATCGGTAAATACAATAAAGATGGCTCTCCAAATAACATTTTTGGTCATAATCAGGTGTATACTGCATTAGGAGTTTTAATTTTATGGGTAGGCTGGTTCGGCTTTAATGCCGGCAGTACTGTTTCTGTTGATGGAGGGTTTTTCGGTTTTGTAGCTCTTAACACAAATTTAGCAGCAGGTGCTGGAGCTGTTGCAGCAGCCCTGATCTCTTGGATGGTTTTAGGTAAATCTGACGTGCCGACTTTGCTTAATGGAGCTTTAGCCGGCCTAGTAGCCATTACAGCGTCGTGTGCCTTCGTAGATACATGGGCAGCAGTTGTGATCGGTTTAGTTGCTGGTATCCTTGTATTCTATAGTGCGCGTTTCTTTGAAAAGAGAAAAATTGATGATCCGATCTACGCACTTTCTGTTCATGGAGCAGCCGGTATATGGGGAACTTTATCTACTGGGTTCTTTGCAACTCCAGAGCTTGCATCGGTTGGTCAGGCAGGACTTTTCTATGGAGGTGGCTTTACACAGCTTGGTGTTCAAGCATTAGGTGTTACTGTATCAGGAGCATTTGCATTTGCAGTATCGTTTGCAGTTCTTTTTGTTATCAAAAAAGCACTTGGAGGCCTTCGTGTAACGGAAGAAGAAGAAATTATGGGTCTTGATATGAGTGAGCATGGAAGCTATGGCTATCCAGAAGTATTTCTGGCAGAAGAAAATAAGAAATTGAGTTCTTAATTTTTAAAAAATAAGTAAACCTTGGCAGCGTCCATAATCAATTGCGATTATGGACGCTATTTTACCTTAATTAATAAACCTGGTATTACTCGATTTGTTAAGCTATAAAAAAAGGGTAAGTTTTATACGAAATTTAAAATGCTTTAAAAAGGAAGGGTTAGATTGGAAACATCTTTCTCCAGTTATCGTGATATAAAGAGTTGGAAAAACAAACAAGTGAATCAAAATCTCCAAAATACAGATATGTTAAATAAATTTCACGACCATATTATTGGAAATGTTGCACGTCTTGCTATAGAGAAGATTGGTGAACCGCCATGTCATTTTGCCTTTTTCCTTACTGGTAGCGGCGGGAGATTTGAACAGGGGCTTTTCAGTGATCAAGACCATGGGATTATTTATGTAGAGGATACAAAAGAGGCAAATATTTTTTTTCTCCATTTAGGTGAGGAAATATCTATTGGGCTTAATGAGGTTGGTTATCCGTTTTGTGAAGGGAATGTAATGAGCAGCAATCCTTTATGGTGCAAGTCTCATCAAGAATGGGAAAAACAACTGAATCATTGGATGGAAGAGGCAAACTGGGCTGATATACGCAATTTGCAAATTTTTTATGATGCCAGAGCTTTGATCGGACAGAATCAATTAGTAGAAGACTTAAAGTCTTTTATTCATGAGTACAGTCAAGAGCATCCTAATCTGATTAAACGGGTGATGGAAAATGTACAGCATTTCAAAAACACAATCGGTCCTCTTGGGCAATTGATCGTAGAGGAAAAAGGGAAATATCATGGATGTATTGATCTAAAATATTCAGCATTTATACCCTTTGTAAATGCTATTCGAATACTAGCTGTTAAGGAAGGAATTCTTGAATCTCCGACTGAGAAAAGGATGCTGATTTTACTTAAAGATAAACAATATGCGAGTATGCTGAAAGAATATTATTTTGCCTATAAGGCTTTGCTTCAAATTCGTGTAAATAGGCTGATTTTTGTCAGCTCATATGAAGATGCTCATTATCTGAATGTCACGGAATTATCAAAGGTCGAAAGAGCTGAACTAAAGCATATTTTAAAAAAAGCAAAGCAGCTTCATCAATATGTCATTGCTTTAATTGAGAAGGTGTAAAAATGGCGAATGAACCATGGAGAATGATTAGGAATCTTTTTGGAGGCCTATCTAAAGAGAATTCACAGCATCTCGCATATATAAGGCAGCTGCAGCGGGAGATTGCTGCTAATGATATCATGAACATGCCGCTCAGAAGGTTAAATGCGGTCGTTTTTGATATTGAAACAACTGGATTTTACCCTGACAAGGGAGATCAAATTCTTTCAATTGGAGCAGTGAAAATACAAAATGGGGAACTTTTAGAAAATGAGTCCTTTTACACGCTAATTCATTCGTCTAAAACGCTATCAGAAGAAATCGTTTTGTTAACTGGAATCAAACAAGAACACCTAGCAGATGCTCCTAAAATTTCGGATGCTTTAATGCTTTTTTTTAAGTATGTTAAAGATTTGCCGCTTATTGCTCATCATAGCAGTCACGAGAAAAAATTTATGCAGCAGGTATGCTGGGCGAATTTCAAAACCCCATTTAGGCATCGTTTGTTTGATACATCATTTCTATATCGGCTTGTGGAACAAGAAGAAAGCTCCATTAAGCTGGAAGATTGCTGTAAACGGCATGGAATTGAGGTATATAATCGCCATCACGCTCTTGGGGATGCCATACTAACCGCCAAGCTGTGGTTAAAATATTGCCAAGACGTTGAAACATTAGGCTGTCAAAATATGAATGATGTTTATGAAATGCTCGCAAAAAAATGAAATCGTATGTGATGCTCCCTACAGACTGTTGGGGGTTTTTTTATATGAAAAATAAATTGCAATAAAACTTTGTCAATAGATCATGACAATTGTCATCTCAAATAAATGACAATATCCACTAATGGCATTCATAGCATTGTTGTAGGATGAAGTTGACAATGGAGGTGTGAAAAAATGGAGACAATTATTACATTAAATGGAGTTACCAAAAAGTTTAAAGAGATGAAGGCTGTTGATGATGTTACTTTGACGATACAAAAGGGAGAAATAGTTGCCATTTTAGGTCCGAATGGTGCCGGGAAAACGACAACTATTATGATGATGCTTGGATTGCTTCAGCCGAGCAGCGGAACGGTCACTTTATTTGGATCCCCGCCGAAAGAAAAAAAGGTAAGAGAGAGAATTGGCACAATGCTTCAAGAGGTGAGCGTCATTGATGCTTTAACAGTGCGTGAAATTCTGCAGCTATTCAGGAGCTATTACCCTAAATCTCTATCCATTCATGAACTGGTTACTCTAACTGGATTGAATGAGGAGGATATGAAAAAAAGAGCAGATAAGCTCTCAGGAGGTCAGAAGAGAAGATTATCATTTGCTCTAGCGCTAGCTGGGGACCCTGATTTGCTCTTTTTTGATGAGCCCACTGTGGGCATGGATATCTCCAGCAGGCGCAAATTCTGGAATACGGTAAAGGAGCTCCAGAATAAAGGTAAAACAGTTGTATTCACAACTCATTATTTACAGGAAGCAGATGATGCTGCTGATCGAATTATCCTCTTTCAAAAAGGAAAGGTAATTGCAGATGGAACACCAGCACAAATAAAGTCAAAATTATCGAGGCAATCCGTTTCGTTTGTGCCAGGTCAAAATGCGCTCTCGTATGAAGAGTTAAGGTCCATTCCTGCTGTAACGGAAGTTTATCAAAAAGGTGACCGCTGCTATCTTGTTTCAGAAAATAGTGACATCGTGGTAGCTGAAATATTTAACAGAAAGCTTGATGTAAAGGACATACTGGTTGAGAGCGGCCGGCTGGATGAGGCTTTTGAACAGCTGACAGCACAGGAAGGAGCAGATGTCATTGAAAATGTTAATAACGCAGTGTAAAGTGGAGATTATTAGAATATTACGTAATCCTTATTATGTGTTTTGGTCGTTATTCATGCCTATTCTTTTTTACACACTCTTTACGAAAATATTTAATACTGGAATAGGCAACCAAGAGGAATGGCAGGCACATTATTTAATGTCGATGACTGTTTTCAGTGTGATGGGAACAAGTATCATGACATTGGGGATTCGGCTAGTTGAAGAAAGGGCTAAAGGATGGTCAATGTTTATGCGGATCACACCGTTATCTGACAGTGTCTATTTTATTTCTAAGATGGCGGGTCAGACTTTTATCCATGTTTTCTCCATCGTCATAATTTTTTTAGCTGGTGCAATTATAAATGGAGTTAAATTAAGTGCTGTTGAATGGATATCAAGCGGTTTATGGATTTTAGCTGCTTCTTTACCATTCCTTGCAATTGGAACTTTAATCGGCAATATGAAAAAAGTGGATACAGCATCAGGAATCAGTAATATTCTCTATCTTGGCTTTGCCATTACAGGCGGACTTTGGATGCCTATAGATATCCTCCCTGAATTCATTCAAAATATTACAACATATCTTCCTGCTTATAACTATGGAAATGGGGCATGGCTCCTTGTAAAAGGGGAACTTCCGGAATGGAGTAATGTCGTGATTCTAGCAGCATATTTGGCAGTTTTTATGATACTATCAATCTATATAAGGAAAAAACAAGAAGCGGCGGTGGGCTAAGATGTTAAAAAAGATAAGGGAGATTGAAATATTTCCAAAAAGATATGGTTATTTTCCATATGTCTTCCTTATCTATTTTATCATGCCATTTTATTATATTAGCACCGAACAAGGCTGGAAAATGTTTATTGGTTATCTTCTGCTGTTTATTTTTTTCATATCCTATCGACAGCTTTATTTTTTAATTGAGGGACATATATTTCATCAGTGGATCGTTGGCCAGCTGCTGATTATTCTTATATTATCAGTCTTTTATAATTTGAACTTTCTTTTCCTGGGATTTTTCACGGCTCATTTTATAGCTTGGTTTCCAGAGAAACGCACATTCTATTATGCATTGGGTGGTTTAACCATTACTCTTTTGTTTCCGATCCTGATGCATTTACCATATGTTCTATCAAATGGTTATTATATCTTGTTTATGTTTATTGTGATTATGATAGCCAGTCCATTTGGCATTCGTTCCATGTATCGAAAACTGGAATTAGAAAGAAAGCTGGAAGAGGCAAATGAGCGGATTGAAGTACTAGTCAAAAAAGAAGAACGGCTGAGAATTGCCAGAGACTTACACGATACGCTTGGACACACATTATCACTGATTACGTTAAAAGCCCAATTAGTTGGCAAGTTAACTGAAAAGGATGCACAAAAAGCAAGAGATGAAGCTTTAGAGATTGCCAAAACGTCAAGAATTGCCTTAATGCAAGTAAGAGAGCTTGTTTCCGAAATGAGAACAAAAACCCTTGCAGAAGAAATAATTGAAGCAGAGGCACTTTTACATGCAGCTGGCATCACGTATGAAGTAGAGGAAAGAACAGATGTAAATACAATTCCAATCGTTTTGCAAAGTATTCTTAGCATGTGTGTCCGCGAATCAGTAACAAATATCGTAAAGCATAGTCAAGCTAAAAAATGCATGCTGGATATCATGAAGGATGATGGGGGCTTGTTCTTAACCATCAGGGACGACGGCAGAGGTATGGTTGGAACGCCTTCAGATGGTAATGGATTAAAAGGGATGGCAGAACGTCTAAGCCTCATAGAAGGAAAACTGCAAGTGAAAAATGACAAAGGAACAACCGTTCAAATATATGTTCCAGTCGTTTCGGGGGGATAGAGATGATAAAAATAGTAATTGCTGAAGATCAGAGCATGTTAAGAGGTGCACTGGGGACATTGCTAGATTTTGAAGAGGACCTGCAAGTGATAGGTCAGGTTGAAAATGGAAGACAAGCATTAGAGCAGATTTATTCATTACATCCTGATGTTTGCTTATTGGATATTGAAATGCCTTATAAAAATGGTCTTGAAGTGGCAGAGACCTTAAATAAGGAAAATCATCCCTGTAAAATGATTATTTTAACTACGTTTGCCCGGCCAGGTTATTTAGAAAGAGCGTTAAACGCAAATGTTTCTGGCTATTTATTAAAGGATGGTTCAAGTGATGAATTAGCGGAAGCCATTCGCAATGTCATGAAAGGAAAAAAAGAGTATGCACCAGAGTTAATTTTTGGAGCCATGAGAAATGAAAATCCTCTAACACACAGGGAACAGGAAATATTAAGGTTGGCATCTGAAGGCAAAACAACAAAAGAAATTGCAGCAAGTCTTTTTCTATCAAACGGCACTGTCAGAAATTATATGTCAGAAATTATCAGCAAAATGCATGCTAAAAACAGAATTGAGGCCATTTCTAGCGCAGAAGAAAAGGGCTGGATTTAGTGATTTCTTCGTGGACTACCAGCCTTTACATAAATGGTGGAATTCCTTTGCTAAACTCTGAAATAAGGGAAGTGATCGACTGAAGCTGTTTATCATCTATGTCAAATGCCATTTTAATTTTATGTTCCAAGTCTTCGGTGACTCTTCTTTTGCCAACTTCTACTAAAGCGATTAGGGAAAAACTGCAGCTGACAATGCGTGCAAAGTCACGTTGCGTCATATTATAGCTTTGTCTAATAAATTTAATAACCTCTTTATTCACTATAAAACACCTCGTAATCTTAAAAACTTCTCTATCATTCTTAAAATTAGCACTTACTAGCTTCCTTGTCAAAGTTAATTCACTAGAAGTTATATCGATTTGCACGAAAAAAAAGCCAGTTTTAAGAACTGACTCCCAGTGCTGGATTTAATTGTTTTTACTGGAAATATTACTTCTAATCACCGCCGAATATTTTTTTCTTTTTAATCGTTTTAAAATCAGCTTCATATTTTTTCTGTGTTGAAGAACTGTCTTTTGTTTTTTCTCCTTCTTCTTCTTCTTTCACTTCTTCGTTTAAATCTTCGACAGGCAGCGGGTCGACATTTTTTTCTGATTCAAATTTATCAAAGAGGCTTTCTTTATCGGTTTTATATTGTTCAGGATGATCATATTTTTTGTGATTGTTCATGGTTACCTTCTCCCTCCATATTTTACTCTACCTTTACCCAAAATGAGAGCGTTTTAACATCTGAAGGAGTTATGCTAGATTCCATTCGAATTCTCATTTTCAGTGGAACCCTTCTTCCCTTAAACCCATAAATTATAAAAGTATTCATGTTTTTAGCAGCATGGCATAAAGGAGGGTACCCCGTTGTCTGTAATCATTAACTATGCCAGCAAGCCGGATATTAGCCAATTCCAGGGGATACAGCGTGAGATTGTTCTTGCTCTTGAAAACAGTCCGACTGTCCATCAATATCAAACACTTCATGAACTTTACTTTGAAATAACGCTAAGAGAGAATATTATCCAAGCTGCCAAGGATTTGCATAAGAGTGAAGTTCAATTTGCGCCGTTTCCAACCTCAAAATTTAATCCTGCCATTTGGAAAAAAATTAAATATGGCTACTTATTAAATCCAGCTGTTCTTCCATCAGATGCCATTATAGATGTTTATAAAAACAGCAGGGAGTATGCATTTGAATGTACGACTGCTATTGTCTTAATGTGCTATAAAGCGGTCTTATCTTCGATCGCAACAAGCCGATTTAATACTTTATTTCAGGGGCTGCTTGTATGGGACTGGAATTATGATCACGACTTAGGGATTGTAACAAAGGAAGGCAGAGATTATATCCCGGGGGATATAGTTTACTTTTATAATCCAGATTTCGATCACCCTGTCTGGACCGGTGAAAATTGCATTTATTTAGGCGGAGATTCGTTTTTCGGACATGGAATAGGCATGGAAAGTTCAAAGGGAATGATTGATGCCCTTAATACGTTAAGAAAAGAAGGAGCAACACAATCAGCTTATCTTCTTCCGCAGCATAGCCGTTTAGATGCAAAATATTTAGCACAATTTGCTCCTCATCCGCTCGCATAATAGCATTTATCCCCCTTCATTAGGACGGGGGATAAGCATCTTTCTCCAATATAAAAAAATTACATGATATGATGATGAAAATGCGGATAATTCCTTAAAGGAAGAGGAAAATGTAATACATACATGCAGAAAGATTAACAAAGGAAGGTGATTGATATGAAAGATAAGTACGGATGGAATTTTGATAACAGTTATGTAAACTTACCGCCTATCTTTTATAAAAAGATGGATGCAAATCCTGTATCTGATCCAAAAGTAGTGATATTTAATAAACCATTAGCAGATTCCCTGCAGCTGGATTCCGATTTATTGGAAAAAGAGGATGGGGCGGAAATCTTAGCAGGAAGCCGCTTTCCAGAGAACGCCGAACCGCTTGCCCAGGCATATGCTGGTCATCAATTTGCCCATTTTAATATGCTTGGAGATGGAAGAGCCTTATTAATGGGTGAACAAGTAACAGAAGAACAGCGCTTAGATATTCAATTAAAGGGCTCAGGCAGAACACCATTTTCAAGAGGTGGAGATGGCAGGGCGGCGCTAGGTCCGATGCTTAGAGAATATATTATTAGTGAGGCAATGTACGCTCTTCAAATCCCAACAACAAGAAGTCTGGCTGTTACTTTAACAGGTGATAATATTCAGCGGGAAAGGCTCCTGCCAGGTGCGGTTTTAACAAGAGTAGCTTCTAGCCATTTGCGTGTCGGTACGTTCCAATATGCGGCTGCATTTGGGAATAAGGAGGATCTGCAGGCTTTAGCATCATATGCTATTGATCGGCATTATCCAAGTGTGAAAAACAGTTCAAACCCTAATCTGTCCTTTTTGGAAGAAGTCATAAAACGACAGGCAGAGCTTGTTGCCAATTGGCAATTAGTTGGATTTATTCATGGTGTAATGAATACGGATAACATGGCGATTAGCGGAGAAACCATTGATTATGGGCCATGTGCATTTATGGATGAATATGACCCTTCGACTGTATTTAGTTCAATCGATCGAGAAGGCCGATACGCATATGGTAATCAGCCATATATGGCAGCTTGGAATCTGGCTCGTTTTGCTGAATCACTTCTGCCAATACTTGATGATCATGAGGAAAAGGCGCTTGAACTTGCACAAGAGGCAATTTCGGGATTTTCTGCTGCATTTGAAATGAAATGGCTTGAAGGAATGAGAAAAAAATTAGGTTTATTTCATGATGAAAAAGAAGATGCGGACCTGATTAAAGAGTTATTGGAAATTATGGATAGACATCATGCTGATTTTACCAATACCTTTCTGGCACTTACGTTTCATCTTCATAATGAAAATCAGTTATTTAATGAAATAGATTTTATGAATTGGCATGAAAAGTGGCAGAACCGGTTAAGCAGACAAGCTAATAGCGAAGAAGAAGTCCTGGAACTCATGAAAAAACATAACCCATCTGTAATTCCGAGAAACCATCTAGTTGAAGAAGCGCTTGAAGCTGCAGAGGAAAGTGGGGATTATGAAGTTATGACTGAACTGCTGCAAGCTCTCTCACAGCCATATTCACATGCAAGAGCAATACACCAGAAGTATAAAAATGCTCCAGCTGCTACAGATCAGCCATATGTTACCTATTGCGGGACTTGAGGATAAAGCATTTGGCTTATTAATATGTTTTCGAAAATCGTAAAGAATTGTAATTCTCAATTAAACAGAAATGACCTGCTTTAAAAGCGGGTTATTTTCTGCAATATGAGAGTATTTTTCATAATTTATTTAAACAGTTTTAAGTAATCTGTGGCAATTCCTTCAACTGAATATTGTCTAATCTGCTCGAGCTCTTTTTTTGTACGAACGGTCCAAATAAAGGTTTTTAAGTTATGAGCTGCAAGATAGGATAATAGTTTTTTATTGACTAAGGTCCATTTTAAATTCAGATATTCAGCATATCGGGCAATTTCCTCTGCTTCGTTTTTCTTAATCGGATAATTGACTAATACGCCAATCGGCAAACCAGGCAGAAGTGAAGCCATTTTTTTCATGGCAGCTTGTTCGAAAGATTGAATGATAATTTGATTCTTACCCCAGCTCTCCCAGTTATGTTTCTTAAGAATGGAAGCAACCATCTCTTCAATGCCTGGATTGGCTGAAGGTTTTTTTAGCTCGATCAGTAAACCAATTTTATTCCTATATAAGTTGAGCACTTCTTCAAAAGTAAGGATTTTTTCACCGGCGAATTCATTGGAATACCAAGAACCTGCATCGAGCTGACGGAGCTCTTTATAAGTATAATCAATGACCCTGCCTTTACCATTTGTTGTGCGATCCAGTTTTAAATCATGAATAACAACAATTTCTCCGTCTTTTGAAAGCTGTAGATCAAGTTCAATATAATCAGCATCCATTTCAACCGCCAAGTCAAAGGCTGCCTGAGTATTTTCCGGGCAATAACCAGATGCACCTCTATGGGCGATTGTTTTAAAAGGTGTTTCCATTTGTTTCTTGATGCCAATTGCAGACCTAAAATAAGCGGTCGTATGTGAAATAGCTCTTTTGAATAATTTCAAGACAGATCTCCTCATTTTTAAATTTTTCAAGTGGGTTAATTAAAACTGAAGTTGTCCCACATCATTTGCTGCCATCGTCATTAAAGCTTGGGTAACTGATTCCCAATTTAAGAGATATAAGGTTAATGTATTTTTCATTCCCAATTTTCATAGACAACAACCCCACCTGTTAAATCAAGTGTGCTGCGCTCTCCTTTATAAAGAAGCTTCCCGTTTTCCTCAACGATTAAATTCTCAAACGTATATATATTTTTTCCAGTTGGTAATGTAATGATAATTTTTTCACCCAAGTTCTCTTTTGGTGCCTCAATCACGATTTGACTTCTTGCGTAGTAATAAATACAGGCTGCAGCAGCTATACATAAAAAGAGCAGTGAGAGAATAATTAGCCAAAAAGGACTTTTTTTCTGTGTATATTTATCAGATCTAGCCATTCAATATATACCTCCATTATATTTCCAATTGCCATGAAATAAAATATGCAGGATAAGAAAGTTTGATGACTGAAGTTAGCACTAGAATAATCATTCAATACATTTGAAAAATTTGTATTATTTTGAAACCTCTTCCCTATTCATCCGTATTACAGGTAACAGGAAACAGGAAACAGAGAGGAGGAGAGAGGATATAACTTAATTAATTTGCTATAGACAGGGTGGTGTAGATGGAGATTTTTGGCCTTTCGCTTGAGACGATTTATCTTTATGCACTTATTATTTCAGGAAGCTTAATCATTTTATATGTTTTATTTGGTGACATGCTTGAAGGAGCTGGGGAGGCACTTGGGATATTGCATCCAGTTCTGATACTGGCCTTTATTACCTTTATGTCGGCATCTGGTTATTTATTTGAGTTGCTGACTTCCTTAAATAGCTTGTTCATAATGGTGATATCGGCTGTGATTGCCTTGGGGCTGGATACGCTTTTAAATGTATTTGTACTTATTCCATTGTCTTCTGCTGAAGAATCGCTCGCATATAGTGAGGATTCACTAAGAGGAAGAATTGCGACCGTATTAATATCCATACCCGAGGATGGCTACGGAGAAATTTTAATTGAAAGCTATAGCGGCAGAATTTCAAAGCCAGCTGCCTGCTTTCATAATGGTGTCATAAGAGAAGGCGAAAAAGTATTAGTAGTAGATATTAAAGATGGTGTACTTTTTGTAGTGCCGGAAAATAGAATAGGGATCGATAAGGGGGAACTAAAATGATGGATTATGCAATCTGGATTGTCATTGGAATTGTAGCGTTTTTATTAATTGCATTAATCGGTGTCTTTATTACGAAATACAGAACGGCTGGACCTGATGAAGCGCTGATCGTGACCGGAAGCTTTTTAGGAAGTAAGAATGTGCATGTTGATGAATCAGGAAATAAAATTAAGATTATCCGCGGAGGCGGTACATTTGTTCTTCCGGTATTCCAGCAAGCTGAACCATTAAGCTTGCTATCGAGCAAGCTTGAAGTATCAACTCCAGAAGTATATACAGAGCAAGGTGTTCCGGTTATGGCTGATGGAACAGCAATTATTAAAATTGGCGGATCCATCGGAGAAATTGCTACAGCTGCTGAACAATTCCTTGGCAAAGAGAAAGCAGACCGTGAAAATGAAGCAAGAGAAGTGCTGGAAGGTCACTTAAGATCTATTCTAGGTTCCATGACAGTGGAAGAAATATATAAAAATCGAGACAAGTTTTCTCAAGAAGTTCAGCGTGTTGCATCACAGGATCTTGCTAAAATGGGATTAATCATTGTTTCGTTTACGATCAAAGATGTACGTGATAAAAATGGTTATCTTGAGTCATTAGGTAAACCAAGGATTGCACAAGTAAAAAGAGATGCTGATATTGCTACATCAATCGCTGAAAAAGAAACAAGAATTCAGCAGGCTGAGGCTGATAAGGAAGCAAAGCGGGCAGAATTTCAGCGTGCAACTGAAATTGCTGAAGCAGAAAAAGAAAATCAAATGAAAATTGCAGAGTACCGAAGAGAGCAGGATATTGCCAAAGCCCGTGCTGACCAGGCATATGACCTTGAAACAGCGCGCTCGAAGCAGGAAGTTACTGAGCAGGAAATGCAAATTAAGATCATTGAGCGTCAAAAGCAAATTGAGTTAGAAGAAAAAGAGATCCAAAGAAGAGAGCGTCAATACGATTCAGAAGTTAAGAAAAAAGCAGATGCAGATCGTTATGCAGTTGAACAGGAGGCAGAAGCAAGTAAACGCAAGCAAATGGCAGATGCAGATGCACATCAATATAGAGTCGAAGCAGAAGCACGTGCTGAAGCTGAAAGAATTCGAGCTGACGGTTTGGCAAAAGCAGACTCTGAAAGAGCACAAGGGGAAACAGAAGCAGAAATTATCCGCCTAAAAGGTTTAGCCGAAGCAGAAGCGAAGCGCAAGATTGCCGAAGCATTCGATCAGTACGGCCAGGCAGCGGTTATGGATATGGTCTTAAAGATGCTTCCTGAATATGCGAAGGAGCTTGCCAGCCCATTATCCAATATTGATAAAATTACAGTTGTTGATACTGGCAGTGACAGCGCAAATGGGGGAGCAAATAAAGTTACAGGCTATGCAACAAATCTTATGTCTACTATGCAGGAAACGTTAAAAGCTTCTTCAGGCATTGACGTAAAGGAACTGCTGGAGAACTTTGCTGGAAAAGGCAACATTCGAAGCAGTATCGATCAGCTGACATATGAACTTAAGGATAAAGAAAACAAAGCAGGCGAATTAGTAGAAAGCAATCAAGAGTAATTTACATGTTAGCGGCGGCAAGAGATCATTTGCCTGCCGCTTTTTTATACTATCAGAAGTAATCAGAGCAGCAGCACAGGGGAAAAACAGCTGATTAAAGGCAAATGACAAGGTCTGGATTAAACACCAAAAATACCCCTAACATCTTAGAGTAATGTCTAACATGTTAGGGGTATTTGCATTGATTTATTTCTAACAATTATTTTTTCACTTTTTTTCTTTTTCCAATATTCTGCGTGATACGATCCAGAATGATGGCAATGATGACGATCGCTAAACCTGCTTCAAATCCTGTTCCAATTTGAATCTGGGTTACAGCACGATAAACCTCTGCGCCAAGTCCTGGGGCACCGACCATTGACGCGATAACGACCATGGACAAGGCAAGCATAATACTTTGATTGATACCAGCCATAATCGTTGGCATTGCAAGCGGCAGCTGTACCTTCATAAGACGCTGTCCTGTTGTTGAACCAAAGCTTTCGGTCGCTTCAATTATGTCCGCTGGAACTTGCTGAATACCTAATATGGTAAGTCTGATTGTAGGAGGTACTGCAAAGATGACAGATGAAACAACACCAGGGACAACTCCAATGCTAAAGAAAAAGATGGCAGGGATGAGATAAACAAAGGCTGGCATTGTTTGCATGAAATCGAGCATTGGGGTAATGATTTGTTTGACAGTTTTCTTTTGAGATGCCCAAATGCCTACTGGTAATCCAATAATAACTGTAATGAATACCGAAGTTAATACTAATGCCAGAGTTTCAAGCATGGGTTCCCAATAACCGAGGTTTTCAATTAAGAATAGTCCGATCAGTGTAAACAAGGCAATACTTTTCCCAGCCAGCCACCAAGCCAGCGCTGTTACTAAAATAATCAATATAATAGATGGGATCAGTTCTAAACCTGCTAACAAGCCATCAACAATTCCTTCTAGCCCGACAGTAATTCCATCAAAAATAAATTCAAACGTAACCGTTAACCAGTCAACAAATGCATCAATCCAATCTCCAAGCGGGAGTTTTGGCAGCAAACCTTCCATTATAACCCCTCCTTGAAGTTACTTGTCTGTTCTTCTAAACTCTCATTCTTTTTTAACAGAGCATCGCCATCGGTATTATGTAGATAGTTTATGGCTTCATTATTTCCAGCAAGTGCTCCAATGACTGCTCCTCTAACTAAAATCCCCTTTAAACGACCATTAACATCAACAACTGCTACTGGTATACTTGCTTGGGACACTTGCTCGAATAAGTCTGTTAAAAGGGTATCTTCTGCCACGGTTTGAACATCTCGTTTAATGATCTCCTGGAGTGTTTTCCCTGACGTAATCGCTTCTTGGGCATCATCAGCTGTTAATGCACCAAGGAGTGTTTTCTTTTTATCGACTGCGTATATACTGGAAATTCCTAATTTTTTCATCATTTCAATTGCAACACGCGGCCCTTTGTCAATTTGTACGGTTTCAGCCCGTTTCATTACATGACTTGCTGTTAGTATCTTTGAAAGGTCAACGTCTTCTACGAATCTTTCAACATATTGATTGGAAGGATTTATTAATATTTCTTCTGGTGTCCCAATCTGGACAACAGCTCCGTCCTTCATCAGTGCGATGCGGTCTCCGATTCTTAATGCTTCATCCAAATCATGTGTAATAAAGACAATGGTTTTTGACATCGAGGATTGCAGCTCAAGCAATTCATCTTGCATATCTTTTCTTATTAATGGGTCAAGTGCACTGAAAGCTTCATCCATTAATAAGATATCCGTGTCATTTGCAAGTGCCCGAGCCAAACCTACACGCTGCTGCATACCGCCGCTAAGCTGACTGGGATATTGCTTTTCATAACCATCTAATCCTACTAACTTTAATGCATCAATCGCTTTTTCTTTTCTGGTATTTTCATTGATTCCTTGAATTTCTAATCCATATTCAACGTTTTCAAGGACAGTGCGGTGAGGGAGAAGTGCGAATTTTTGGAAAACCATACTTATTTTTTTCCTTCTGACTTCTCTTAATTCATCTTTCTTCATTTTCGTGATGTCTTTTCCATCAATCAGCACTTCGCCAATTGTTGGATCAATCAGTCTGTTTAATGTGCGGACTAAAGTGGATTTTCCGCTTCCTGACAAACCCATGATCACGAAGATTTCACCAGCATAAATATCAAAAGCAGCCTGATTTACCCCGATTGTTGCACCGGTTTGTTTAAGAATATCTGTTTTGTTTGCGCCATTATTTAATAGCTGAATGGCCTTTTTTGTGTTTTTTCCGAATATTTTCGATACATTTCGGATACTTATCTTTGCATTTTCTTCATTCATGTTTTCACCCCGTTCTTTTCTCCTGTGTCATAAGACCTTTTAATTGTAGAATGAATGCAATACTCATGGCAAACTGCATATTCTGCTGTATACATGCATAAAGTTTGTACAGAAAAAACTGTATGCACTGTATTGAGTATATGCTTATAAATCCTCTAAATTACTCCCCAATGCTAAATATGTCCCATCTTTACTTTTATTTATAAAATGATAATCTATATTAAGAATGTTTGAATGTTAGAAATAACTCTATAAAAATTGTAAGAAATCGCAGCTGATACACTCCTGCTGAAGAATGTTTTCAGCTGCAGGTCTATTATTGAAAGGGATTTAACCTAAAATAGGCGAACTCGAAGATGGATCTCATTAAGTTAGGTAATGGATGTGAATAAATATGAATGAAAAAGAACAGCTTACTGCTGCTCGTGAACGTGTTATAGAAACAATTGCAAAAAATATGAATTTATATGGAATAAGTGATTCAATTGGCAGGCTTTATGGGCTAATGTATTTTCAGAATCAGCCAATGACTTTAGATGAAATGAAGGAAGAGCTTGGCATGAGCAAGACCAGTATGAGCACGTCCGTAAGAAGCTTAATGGAATTGAAAATGGTTGAAAAGGTATGGCGCAAAGGAGAAAGAAAGGACTTATACAAAGCAGAAGGTGATTGGCACCAGACATTTGTTGATCAGTTTTCAATTAGATGGAGACCAAGTATCACTATGAGCATTACTACGATGGAAAAGTCTAAAAGAGAACTGGAAAGTATTGTTAATGACGTTGATACTGATGAAAAAGTTAGGCTGGAGGCATTAGAGGATATAGAAAAGTTAACTGCAGCTCTTGACTACTATGATTGGTTAAATCGGCTGGTAACCAGTTTTGAATCAGGAGAAATTTTTAACTATATAAAAAAAGAAAACCCAAATAAAGAGTAAGCACCCTTTTTAGGCAGTGCTTACTCTTTTTTTTGAGCTGGAAAAAAGCATCATAATAAGGTTTTAGAAGGGTGAATAGTTAATTTCACCAAAAATGTGTATTCGTCTAGCGCACAATTTCTCTAAAATGAATAGGATATATGGAAACAAACAAAGGAGGTAATTGACTATGTCAGAAGGCTGCGGATACAACGGAGGTTTTGCTCTGCTAGTTGTATTGTTTATTTTATTAATTATCATTGGAGCTTCTTGGGGCTACGGCGGATACGGCTACTAATATTAAACATTAATGCTTAACAAGAATTATATACAAAAAAAGGGAGGACTTTAATATGTATGGTTATGGCGGATATGGCTATGGCGGCTGCGGTTACGGCGGTGGATATGGCGGCGGATACAGCGGAGGTTTCGCATTAATCGTTGTTTTATTCATCCTATTGATCATCGTAGGAGCTGCTTGCTTTAACTTCTAATTGAGGCAAAGGTATTGCGGGTTTACCTTGTTTCTTATATGCAAAAAAGCATGCCAAGTATGAATAGGCATGCTTTTTTGCTGCTAATTACAAGAAACACTTAGGAAAAGATTTATTTCTTCTTGCCTTTTGACTTAATTTTAGAGTTAATCCAAAGTTTTCCATCTGCTACTTCACGGCTTTCATTGCCATAATCATCAGTAATTTTCACTTCAATTTCTGCTCCAGGTGCTTTTACATTTGAAGTTGCCGTGTAATAGCCTACATAATGACCATCAGATGTTTCCATCATAGGCAATTCTGTAGCATTTGAAAGTTGAGCTCCAGCGTTCGTTAAAGGCATTCTGATGCTGAAGGTAGCATCTAGTCCAGGTTCACTTTCAAATTCAATTTTTACAGATTCGCCTTTCTTTAGTTCAAGATTTTCTGCCGGCACAAGATTCTCAATTACCGGTGCAGTATACTTCGCATCAACTGTGACATTCTTTCTGATGCGGTTGCCTGCTTTGTCTTGCGCAATGACCTTAATGTCATTTTCTCCTTCTTCAAGAAGAAGTCTTAGGGAGAATTGGCCATCCTCAACTTTTGCCTTTTTGCCATTTACTTTAACCCAGTCAAGGTGATCATCAGATACTGTACCTTCTACTGTCACCGTTTCTTTATTTGTTTTTGAGTCATTTTCAGGGCTTGTAATAACCAGTTCTGGCTTTGTATCATCAAAAATGATGGTTACAGGCTGGGAAGCATCTGTAGCACCAGTTTCTGTTGTTACTTTCGCCGTAAACGTGTTTTCACCTTGTGTTAAAGGCACTTCAGCAGAGAACGTTCCTTCACTTGTAGATTCAGTTTGAGCTGCTTCTTCATCACCATTGAAAATGGCAACTGTCACATTTGGAGCGGTAGTACCTTCAATGACAGCCGTATTATTCTTTGTGAACGAACCATCAGCAGGTGAAGTAATAACAGGAGCTGTTAGTTCATAGCTGACAACAGAACGAATCATGTAATTTCCTTCCTCAGCAGGAACAGGTGACCATGCTCCGTCAACGAATTGCCAGCTTCTTTCAGCATTTGGACCATTTTCATCCGTTCCGAGGCCAGGTGAGGCAGTATTTATATTGCTTTGGATATAGACTAAATAAAAGTCGCCATCTACTGTAATGCCATGTTCCGTTAAGTCAACATGTGTCCATTCTCCATTACGCAATGCGGTTGCATCAAATGGACCGGCGAGTTTTGTGCCAGGAGCACCATCTGTGCCGTCTGCATCATACACTTCTACTTGGAAGTCAGTTCCACCAGGGACTGGCCATTCTGTATCCCAGAAACGGAATAAGCCTCCAGTTACCATTGCTTGATCATGTCCTTCAGCTAAAGACATTTTCACAGCCCAGCCGTTACCAGGATCATAAAATGCACGTGCATTTTCAGCTGTACCGTCATCATATCCAATTTCACCTTCAAAGCCGATAAAAGGTTTTAACTGAATATTTTGCTCTACATCTCCTGAAACATTTACGGAAATTTCCTGACTATAGAAGGAAGGAGCCATTACTCTTAACGTATATTCACCTTCATAAGCAGTTAGGCTATATTGTCCATCCTCATCCGTTGTAACAGGTGAGACTGCACCATCTTCAACTAACAGCAGGGTTGCATTTGCAACAGGATCACCAGTTGCTTCATTTGTAACAGTACCGGAAACGGTTCCTTGTGCAAGTTCTTCTAGAACAAAGTCAGCTGTTGTCTCACCATCTTGTTCAATGACAACAGTCTGTGTTGCCGACTGATAGCCATATGCTTCTGCAAGAACCGTATATTCACCGGCTGCATGTGAAAAAGAATAGGAGCCATCTGCTGGATTTGTTGTTACAGAGCGGCCAGACTCTAAAACACTTACTTTGGCGCTGATCGGAAGAAGAACTGGAGCTGCGTCTTTACCGCCTTTTTCTTGGTCATATTCTTTGCTGAAAGCAGGCAGAATTTTATTTGGATCAATCTTCTTATCTTTTAGAGCAACACTGCTGCCGCTAGGGCTCGTTGTATTTCTATTTACACCAAGACTGATTTTAGATGCAGATTCTAAAGGTGCAGATGAAAGAGCTACATCATCAATATACCAGCCTTCACGTGGAACAGAACCATCTGAAGTAACGTTAAATGCGATATATACCCGCTGTCCTGCATATTCGCTTAAATCAACCTCTCCATCAGTCCAAGAAGCTGTTACATCATTGACACGAAGAGCCTGTGTCCAATTTTCCATATCTGTTGAAACAAATACATGACCATAATCATAATTACGCTCAAGATTATGCCATTGCTTAAATTGCAGATAAGTATTGCCTTCTGGCAGGTCAACTGGCGGCATCAGCAATGTCATATTTGCATTGTTTTCATAGTTGCCGGCTAATGAAGTAGCATAGACATTTTCACCTGATGAAGCACTTCCAGGACCCGAATCAGGAGCCCCCCATTCCCAGCTATTCCCTTCACCGTATGATGTCCAGCCAGTAGGAGCTGATTCGAAATCCTGGCTATAGCCTGTTGTAATTCCTGGAACAACGGAGACTTCAAATGTGTCTGAATCAACACCATTTCCGCCGAAGTCTGTTGCATTCCATTTATAAGACACAGATGGCTCGGCAATTGCTTCTCCTGGAATGACAGCTTCATACGTTCCGTTCTGATAATCTCCTGAAACGCGTTCAGCTTGGATCGTGCTGTAGCTGCCGTCTTCTGTTAAGTATTGAAGTTCAATCTGCGAAATGCTGACATTATCAGATGCTTGCAGCTGTAATGCTAAATCCATTCCCGCAAAAGTTTCTTCAGGTGCAGTATGTTCAATTATTGGTGCTTCTTCATCGTTACCTTCTTTTGCTACATGACCTTTTAAAGTGCCTAGTCCAGTCATGACAGATGAAACGGCATCAAAAGCATTAACAAGCCCATAACCAAAGCCGTTGTTTGGAACTTCTGTATATGTGCCATTCGTTAATGGTGTAGCAGTTGTTATGAGGATTTCTTCTATTTCATCAACGGTTAGACTTGCATCCACTTGGCGCAGGAGAGCAACAACTGCAGAGACATGCGGTCCCGCCATTGATGTGCCGTTCCAGCCGCCTTCATAACCGCCGCCAGGTACAGAAGAACGAATATTTACGCCTGGAGCAGAAATATCAGGTTTAATTTCATCATATGGAGAAGGACCTAATAGAGAAAAACTGCCTAATCCATTGTTGATGTCTGTTGCACCAGTCGCAAAGGATTCAGGATAGTTCGCTGGTGTAGCGACAGAACCAGGTCCGCCTGGATTGAATAATGTTGTATTACCTGCTGAGAATTCTGGGAATATTTCTGCTGCACGCCAAGCTTGAACCATTGGCAAGTACCATTCATCAAGACCAGGGCCACCTCCCCAAGAATTGTTAACAACGTCTGGTGCGTATTCAGGGTGTGGATTTCCTTCCGCATCCTTTGGTGCCAAAATCCATTCAGCTGCTGCCAGCAGGTCAGCATCTGTGCCGCCATCAGCTGTAAAGGCTTTAACAGCGATCCATTTTGCACCAGGAGCTACACCAACCTGGTTGCTTCCATCAGGTTCTGCTCCAACCATTGTTCCTGTGACATGTGTTCCATGTCCATCATCATCATATGGAGTTGTCTGTCCAGCTGTTGCGTCAAACCAGTTAAATTCATGTGAAGCCTGGTTTGGATTAGCAGGATCAAATCCGCGATATTGATCTTTTAAAGCAGGGTGATTCCATTCAACACCAGTGTCGATAGAGGCAACGACAGTACCAGCACCGTCGACTCCCATTTCCCATACAGCAGGTGCTCCAACACGATCAATATTCCACTCTGTTGCATTTGTCTCTGCATCTTTTGCTGGCTGTACCTGAAGAGATGCTTTTTGCTTTTCTTTTGCTGGCTTATAAAGCTGTCTTGTTTCGTTTGGCAGGATTTTTTCGATCTCAGGGAATTTAGCCAGTTCTTCTAATACATCTTTAGTTGCAGTAACCGCCATTGCATTGACGATATAATAAGATTGTACATTCTTGGCTTTTCCAAGTTCTTCTTGCTTATGAAGAAAGTCTGTTACGGAACCTTGTGTTTCAATTGCAGTCGATCTTAGAGAGGATAAAACAGCCGATCTTTTCATATAAGTTGCTTTTGCAGGAGATGCATTTTGACTGACAGCATTCTTTCCAGCTTTTACAGCTGCAGCTGCAGGATCTGCCTGTTCTTTGAATTTCAGTAAAAATGTTACTTGTTCGTCTTCTTTACTGAATTGCTTTAATAAGGAGCTGCTGATTTTCTTTTGTACAGATTCTACGGCTGCCTTTCTAAATGAAGTGTGAGGTGACCCATTCCCCTCAGCAAAAATGCTGGTTGGAAGCATAAGGGGAAGAATCAGAATAGCTGTAAGTAAAATACTTAACCACCGAAAACCTCTTTTTTTCTTCAAATTATTTTCCCTCCTGTAAATACTTATTTACGGCAGCAAACTCATTTCACCCCTTTCTTGTACCTGCAATTGCCGATACAAAGACTTTATCGAAAAAAAACCGCATAAGTTGTCAGAATATATCGAATTATAAAACGATAAATACAAAATGAGACAATGGGAACAGCTGTATGTGTTGGCAGCGGGACTTAATAAACAACCTTTTTACAAATTAATAGACATTCATGCCCAGAAATAGCAAAAAATCATCTGGGAAGCTTCTACAATATGGAAAAAATGAGAAAAAGGGAGAATAGGGTATAAAAAATGAAACAGCAGGCAGGAAGGAAGAAACAGGAGAGAGGTTGGTAGGTCGATCAGCACTAGTGTTTAGAAAGTAAGAAAAGTTAAGCCGATCTTCCTGATATTTTTGCTGAATAAGTTATTGCCAGATTGAAAATAAAAAGGTTACACTTCGTTCGTACTATTATTGACGAATCCTATTAAAACAAGGCAAACGTATTAAGTGGCTAAGGTATTGCAGGAAAAAAGATACAATAGCATGGAAAAATGTAAAAAATAGGTGGATTTTCATAACGATCATTGGTAATGTAGTAGTATCTTGTTGAGTATTCATAATATTATGTTTATTTTTACAGGAACCATAACAGAAACGGGGAGGCTTCCATTTGGTTAATTCAGTTTCTGATTCAGCATTCGAACAAATTTATGATGAATACAGTGATAAAATTTATAGCTATATTTTCCTTCTCGTACATGAAAAAGGAGCTGCGGAGGATCTCACACAAGATACTTTTATCAGAGCGTACAAATACATGCATCAATTTAACGGAGAATCACATATTTTCACATGGCTGATTAAAATTTCACGTCATATTGCGATAGATTACCTGAGAAAGAAAAACCGATTTTTATTTATCCCAATTGAACATTTTCAGTTTGGGTCTCAAGGTGAAACCCCTCAGGAGATCGTTTTAAAAGGCGAAAAAATTGAAGTCTTATACACAGCGATAAAAAAACTGAAGCTTAGCTATCAGGAAGTGTTAATACTGAGGAAAATCAAAGAGTTTTCCATTAAAGATACAGCATCCATTTTGAATTGGAGTGAAAATAAAGTAAAAATCACAACATCACGGGCATTGGCATCTTTAAAAAAGGAGCTGGAGAAAAAGGGGGAGCGTTATGAGGAAGTCTTCTCAAATGGATGAACCTTTTAACGAATTAAATAAGATCTATAGATCAAATAGACAAAAACAGCAAACCCGCCACCGCATCTTTCATGCTATTGAGCACAGCAGGAAAAAGAAACGCCATATTGTCCCAAGATTTTTAACCGCTATTTTTGCCATTTCAGCTTGTTTTCTGTTCAGTTATATTATGATTTTTGCCGATGATATTTTGGAAGATAAGGTTGCTGTCGGAACATTAAAAGCTGAGAATATTGAATATATTGTTGTTTCGCCGTCGTTATCTGACTCTGCGTTTTCGGCCATTGAATATTCGTATACAAAGGGGCAATCCATTATACAGGATCCTTCCTATTCTATGATTGTGACTGAAATGATCAACCATGCTAAGGAGGAAGAGTATGTACCTGTATCGGCTGCAAAGTTTGATATTATGCTTGTGTTTTCAGAAAATAAGCAGCTGAAAATAAAGTTGTGGGAGGAAAAAGAACAATATTTTATTAAAACACTGGGGAGCGAGCAAGTGTATAGACTGGAAGGGGACGAAGGGAAAGCGTTTATAAATATGGTTAGAATGATTGTTCCTGATTGATTTCTATATGGCTGATCAAAATTGATTTTATGCTCTTAATAAAGACTGACATTTTTGATCACAGAAAAACGCTTAGCAGATTAAGGCTAAGCGTTTATGTATAGAGGTTTAAAACTCCAGACAGATGGGGCTCCAATAACCATCAATACAGCGTTTTCCATAAGGAATTCCATTACCGCCAAAGTACTCGTATTCTGTACAGTACCAGCACATTCTTTCTGCATCAGGCTTTATTACGCCGGGTCCTTCAGCGTCCTTTGTGAGATTCTCTGCTTGTATCGTTGGTGTGAAGGCGAATAGAATTAAAAGCAAACATAGTAATCTTTTTTTCATCTATATTCCTCCCATCTGATAGGTATACTAATAGATTAAATCTACCTTCCAAATTAAGGAATAGGAAGAAGTGTTTATTTTATACTGGGTGAAATTTCCTGTTTTTATTAGGATTGCTTATTTTCTTCTTGTAATAATTTGTGCAGCTTCTGTCTAAAGTGAATAAATTCTTCAGATAATGGCAATTGTTCATTTCGAGGACGGGAAAAAGGAACAATCACTTCTTCTTTTATTTTGGCAGGACGGTGAGATAAAATAACAATTCGATCTGATAAAAGAATTGCTTCTTCAATATTATGGGTAACAAAAAGGATGGTCGGTTTATGCTTTTCCCATATTTGCAAAAGCCATTGCTGCATATCAGATCGTGTCAGCTCGTCCAATGCAGAAAAAGGCTCATCTAAAAGCATTAATTCCTGCGGGCTTAAAAGTGCACGAATAAAAGCTGCTCTTTGTTTCATTCCTCCCGATAACTCATGAGGATATGCGTTTAAATACTCTCCGAGACCAGCTACTTTCAGCATTTCCTTTGCACGGCTTTCATCTGTTTTTCCTTGAAGCTCCTGACCTAAGAGCGTGTTATCTAAAATGCTTCTCCAAGGCAGCAGTGATGGAGATTGTGGCATATAGCTGATTTTCCCCGTTATTCCGTTAATCTTTTCTTCGTTTAAAGCAATTGTTCCTTCATCAGGAGTCAGCAATCCGCCAATCATATGAAACAGCGTGCTTTTTCCGCTGCCGGAAGGCCCTAGGATCGAGACAAATTCACTTTTTTTTATATGCAATTCCAGTCCATCTAAAACATGATTAGAACCAAAACGCTTTGATAGATTTGTTAAAGATAGTACGGTCATTTTGCTTTATCCTCCTTCCATTTCCAGCGAACCATCAGCTTTTCAACAAGTTTAATGAGTAAGAAGAATAAAAGACTGAGGATCATAATGGCAAAGATGGCAACAAACACTCGATCAGAGCGGAAGGAAGAAGACGCTAATGTCATGTAAACACCAACTCCCATTCTGGCACCAACCCATTCTGAAATCACTGCACCCATTACACTATAAGTTGCCGAGATCTTAATTCCGGAAAAGATGCCCGGTAAAGCGGCAGGCAGTTCTAACTTCCAAAAAAGCTGCTGTTTAGTTGCTCCAGCCATTTTCATATAATGCTTTAAGTCTGCAGGTGTTTGTTTAAACCCATCGAGTGCAGCAACCGTAATAGGAAAAAAGCAGACAAGCGTAATGACAATGACTTTCGGCAGAATTCCAAAACCGAACCAGATGACCAAAAGCGGGGCAAGAACTATAACTGGCACGTTTTGCGACAGAATGAGAAGCGGATAAACTGATTCTCTAACAAAAGGAAGCATGTGCAGACAAAAGGCAGCGGCAAGCCCAACAGCTGCACCAATCGCAAAGCCATATAGTGATAAACTGGTCGTCGAAAGCAGGTGAGGTGCAAACTGAGACCAGCCGTTATATGCTTCCTGAAAAATCAGGCTTGGTGCAGGGACTAGCCAGGATGGTGCTTCAATAAACCTGACAATCCCTTCCCATAATAAGAATAAAAGGAGGAGAACAAGTATTGGTCTCCATCCTTTCTTTAAAGCAGTATTCATCCTTTATATTTCTCCGTTAACGTATCCATTGTAATGCCATCTGGCTGGAATAGTATTTTGATTTGAGAGATAACATTGGAACTGCCAATCTCAATCATTTTTTCGTTCATTTTCTTAATAACCGCAAAAATTTGATCCAGATCACCTTCCATAGTGGTTTCAAGAGGGTGTACCTCATATTTGATGCCAGAAGCATCAATAATGGCAATCGCCTCGTCAACGTACGGAATGACATTTTCCCCATTTTTAGTTTTTGGAATTATTTGTATGCTTACTAAAGAATTAGCCAAGATTTTCTCCCCCTATTTTGGTAAGTATTCGTTCGTAAATGCTTTTTCTGCATCCAGTTCGCCATCGAGCAATCCATTTTCAAACATCCAATTACCGTAGTTTTCCCATACTTCTAGTTTTTGTGCTCCCCATTGATCTGCATCATCTTGATAACGCGGTGCCAGCCATTCCTGACTTTTCTTAACCAGTTCAGGATCCAGGTCTGGAACTGCTTCTATTAGAATGTCAGCAGCTTCCGCTGGATTTTCAATTACATATTCATACCCTTTTGAAGCTCCTTCTAAAAATGCTTCAATCATTTCAGGATTAGAGCTGATCATATCCTCGTTAGTAGCAAGAACAGGTGTATAATAATCAAGATTTTCCGAATAATCGGTAGGGTAGATCATATTTAAATCTATACCGCGTAATTCTGCTTCAATCCCAGTCCAGCCGTAAAAGATCCAAGAAAAATCAACATCTCTTTCAACTGAAGTAAAGAAATCTGCACTGCCAATATTTAAGATCGTAACATCATCGGCACTTGCATTCTCAGATCTCATTAGAGATTCAAGGATTTGCTCTTCAACTGGAGATCCAAAGCCTCCGTATGTTTTTCCTGCAAAATCTTTAGGAGTTTCAATATTTTTTTCTACAGGAGAAGCAAAGCCTGACGTATTATGCTGAATGACAGCTGCAATCGAAACAAGCGGTACACCCTGAACTCTTGCTTGTGTAATACTTTCCTGGTAACTGACTCCAAAATCTGCTTTGCCCGAAGCAATCAATTGATCTGCACCAGCATCACCAGGCAAAATAATGTCGACATCAAGTCCTGCTTCTTCAAAATAGCCATTTTCAACGGCTGCATAAAGTCCAGTATGATTTGTATTTGGAGTCCAATCCAAAACAACCGTCACTTCTTCAAGTTCTTCCGCCTCATTGGTGCTGTTGTTTTCCGTATCTTCGTTATTTCCGCAAGCCGTTAAAACCATTAATAACGATGCAGTTAACATCCATTTTTTCATAATATCCTCCTCATTGTGAAGATCATTCCGTGAAGATCTCAGTTAATGTCATATGAGTAGTATGGAACAATTCCCTTATAAACATAAAACCCCTGGCTGCTGCAGCCAGGGGACATAATAAATAAGCATAATATTGCTTTACATTATGTTCCCTACGCTGGTATCAGCCAGATCAGGTTCAAAGGGTTATCATTATATAATGAAATCTCAACCGCAGAGCGGTTCCCCTACATAAAACGATATGAAATTATATTCAAAAGTCTCAGTCTTTACATACTTGTAAAGTATTTGTTTAAAAATGGTTAGCGTTCCACATTACGTCTTCATTATAGCAAAAAAATAAGAAATTTCTAGTAAAAAGCTTTTAATGTTTTAGCAAGAAGAATGACGGAACAAGATTTTACCAGATTAACCATGGAAAAGATTAAGTTTGTCCCGTTCTTGAACAATGTGTTACAGTAGTTTCTGTTGTTCCGAGACTATAATGAATGGAGGAGAACGAATGAAAAAATTTGTTCTAAGCATGATTGCCGCTATTGTCATGGTCTCATTCCAATATACATTTACTGAACCAAAGAAAATAAATGCTGAAACGCTGGATTCTGTTACGATTTACAATGTTAAGGATCAGGAAACATTATATGATGTGGCACTGAAATTCTCCGTATCAGAGCTGGAATTAAAAGAAGTTAATCATTTGTCAGCAGAAGCTATTCATTCTGAAGATAAATTAATTATTCCTAATACAATATCCAAGAAAGAGAAAGACTTGCTTGCCAGGCTTGTTCATGCTGAAGCAAAAGGTGAACCTTATAAAGGAAAGGTTGCAGTGGCTCAAGTTGTTTTAAATCGAGTAGAAGATGAGCGTTTTCCTGATAGCGTTAAGCAAGTGATTTATGAAAAGAGACAGTTTCAGCCTGTCGACAATGGAAGTATCAATAAACCAGCTGATAAAGAGGCAAAAAAGGCAGTAAATGAGGCAATAGCTTTAGAGGGACAAGGAAATAATGAAGCTGTTTATTTCTTTAATCCGGATTTGACGAATAGCACCTGGTTAAGAGCTCAAACCGTTACAGGTGAAATTGGAAAACACCGTTTTGCTAAGTAACATGGCAGAAGCTATGTTGCTTTTTTATTTTTAAGGGGATCTGGAATCAAAAGAAGCTTCAGGAGTTTGCCTGCCATTGACAAAGGTGTTTTTGAGACTGGAGTATTACTGGGTTACTTGAATTTCTGTTTATCTTCGTCTATGATGCAAGTAAAGGAGTTGTTGTTATGTTATCAAATATAGGTATTCCAGGTTTAATTCTTATATTAGTATTAGCACTTATTATCTTTGGTCCTAAAAAATTGCCGGAAATTGGCCGTGCTTTTGGACAAACTCTAAAAGAGTTTAAAAACTCTGCAAGAGATTTAACGCGTGATGAAGATGAACCTAAAGACAAACCAAAGAATTCTTTAAGTAAAGATTAAGTTTAGTTTAGAGAATTTAAATTAATATAAGCACAGATATACAGGCTCAGATCATTCGTGATTTGAGCCTTTTCATTTCCCGAAATGTAAGTCCTTTTACATTGTACAGATCTTGTCATGCTGAAATGAGCTTGAGTGCATATAATCTGTGTAATTTTTATAAGGAACTGTGATAGGATAGAGGAGTATTAAAAAAAAAGCAATTGTTCAAGGAGGCGTTCATTATGAAAAATAAATTAATGACTTATACAGCATGCACTAACGGGGTAACGTCTAATTAACAATTAGCAGTTCCCCATATTAGAAAGGGGATAAATTTTGAGTATTGACAAAATAGTAAGATTGGCTGAATTAACAGCAGAAAACTGGTATGAGTGCTGTTCATTGCAGATAACAGAGAATCAAGAGAAATTTATAGAAAACAATGCAATATCGATTCTGCAGTCTAAATTTGAACCGTCATTAAGACCGTTTGTTATATATTATGGTGATCAAGTTGCAGGTTTTTTAATGTATAATACGGAACCGGAAGAACTTGATGGTTACTGGATTTACAGAATAATGATTGATCATAGATTTCAGGGTAAGGGCATTGGTAAGGATGCTTCTTCAATAATGATTTCAAAAATGTCCAATCTGCCAAACGCAAAGAAGCTCGTTGTAGGCTATCATCCCGAAAATTTAGGGGCACATGGTTTATACGAGAGCTTGGGGTTTATCGATTACGGAGATCGCTTTGGTAAAGAAATGGCCGTTGTCAAAACGATTAACCAGTAAAATACTACAATTCACAATATAATGCTGGAAGCTCAAAATTATTTTGAGCTTTTTTGCTTTGGACGTTTTGAAAGGACTATTAGATGGATAAAAAATGAATAGGCTGCTATTAAAAGTAAGCTCCTTTTTTAAAGGCGCTTCTTTTTAATAGTGCTAAGCAGCATTTTAGCGATATGCCTGGAGATGGCAAAAGCAGAGCAGAATAGATATTTGATGACAGACGAAAGCTGCTGCCTTGCTGGAGGCAGACCGCCTTAGAGGCTGTTCACCACAGCTCAGGAAAAAGTAGAAAACCCTTTTTTTATAAAAAAGAATCAGAGATTTGAATCAGCTGTAACAAATGATTTGACTGAGATGTTTATACAAGTTAAAATGAAAGCGAAAACAGAAACATGTATATACAAGTTTGAGTTTTAGGCTTGTTTAAAAACATTACAGAATCATTCTTTACCAGAAAAATATCTTGGTGAAACAATAAAACTAACAACAGGTGTGATGAATAGTGAATGAACCATGGTGGAAAAAAGCTGTAGTATATCAAATTTATCCGAAAAGTTTTAATGATACGACTGGAAATGGAGTAGGAGATTTGCCTGGAATTATTGATAAGCTCGATTACTTAAAGGAGCTTGGTATTGATTGTTTATGGCTTACACCCATCTATGCTTCTCCTCAGCGAGATAACGGGTATGATATTAGCGATTATTTCCGTATTCAAGCTGAATATGGGACAATGAATGATTTTGAAAGTCTCTTGAAGGAAGCTCATGCACGCGGCATTAAAGTAATTATGGATATTGTTGTCAATCATACATCGACGGAGCATGACTGGTTCCAGGAAGCGAGAAAATCTCGCCATAATCCTTACAGAGATTATTATATCTGGAAAGAGCCAAAGGAGGATGGAGGAGAGCCAAATAATTGGCAGTCTAAGTTTGGAGGTTCTGCCTGGAATCTTGATGAACATACGGGCCAATATTATTTGCATCTATTTGATGTTACACAGGCAGATTTAAATTGGGAAAACGAAGAACTGCGGCAAAAGCTATATGATATGATGCACTTCTGGTTTGAGAAAGGTGTTGATGGCTTTCGATTGGATGTGATCAACCTTATTTCAAAGGATCAGAGCTTTGCCGATGATGATGGGTCCATTCCGCCAGGTGACGGCCGTAAGTTCTATACAGATGGGCCAAGAGTTCATGAATACATGCAGGAAATGAATCAAAACGTTTTTTCAAAATATGACTCCTTAACAGTGGGAGAAATGTCATCTACTAGTATTGAACATTGTATTCAGTATTCAAACCCAAACCAGACGGAACTAAGCATGACATTTAATTTTCATCATTTAAAAGTAGATTACCCTAATGGCGAGAAATGGGCTCTAGCGGATTTTGATTTTATTAAACTAAAGCAAATTTTATCTGAATGGCAAACAGGTATGCATAAAGGCGGCGGATGGAATGCTCTTTTCTGGTGCAACCATGATCAGCCCCGTGTCGTTTCACGCTATGGTAATGACAAGGAGTATCACCTTGAATCAGCTAAAATGCTTGCGACAACCATTCATATGATGCAAGGAACGCCATATATTTATCAGGGAGAAGAGTTTGGGATGACAAATCCAGGCTTTGAATCAATTGATGAGTATCGAGATGTTGAATCTCTTAACATGTATAAACTCATGCAGCAGCAAGGGAAAAGTGAAGCAGAAATCATTGAGATCCTCAAGAGCAAATCACGGGATAATTCTCGTACACCAGTGCAGTGGAATAGTCAGCCTCATGCAGGTTTTACAAGCGGCACTCCATGGATTAATGTGGCGGGAAATTACGAAAATATTAATGCAGAAAATGCATTAAAAGATGAAGATTCCATTTTTTATCATTACAAAAAGCTAATCAGCCTTCGTAAACAGTATGACATTATTACAACAGGTTACTACCAGCTGCTGGCTGAAAATGATGAGCGTATATTTGCTTATATTCGCAATGGCAAGAATGAAAAACTGCTTGTAGTCAACAACTTTTATGCTGATTCGGCATCATTTAAGCTTCCGGATGAAATAAATATTGATGGCTATAAGGCTGAAATACTGCTCTCAAATTATGAGCACTCTCCAGAGCCGTCTGCTGAGATAAAGCTTCGGCCGTACGAATCGATTGTTTATTATTTAAAAAAATAAATACAAAAAAGGTAATTGCAAATTCAGAAGCAATTACCTTTTTTATTTTTATATATGATTCTTCAGGCTGAATTAAAAGACTGCTTAAAATAACATTCCAGCAATTGCTGCGCTAAGTAAGGAAGCAAGTGCACCGGCAATAACAGCTTTTATGCCAAGCTTTGCAATGTCTGCACGGCGATTAGGTGCCAGATTTCCAAGTCCGCCTAAAAGGATGCCGAGAGAGGAAATATTGGCAAATCCGCACAAAGCAAAGCTAATAATGGCAACGGTTTTGTCTGTCAGCTGATCGATTTCAGGTGCAAAAGCTGAATATGCAACGAATTCATTTAGAACAAGCTTTTGGCCAATGAAATTCCCGGCTGTAACAGCTTCGTCCCATGGTACTCCGATTGCGAATGCAAGCGGTGAGAAGACATAGCCTAGAATCATCTCAATTGAAATATCTCCATATCCAAATAGACTGCCGATTCCGCTTAAAAGACCATTCAGCAGAGCAACAATGGCGATAAATGCAAGAAGCATTGCCCCGATATTAAGAGCAAGATTAAGGCCGACACTTGCTCCTTTTGCGGCAGCATCAATGACATTGGCTGCATCTTTGTCATCTTCCATCTCAAATTCCTTCGGTTCTTCTATGCCCTCTGTTTCTGGCAAGATTAGCTTGGCCATTACAAGGCCGGCAGGGGCAGCCATAAAGCTGGCAGCTATTAAATATTCTAATGGAACGCCAAGCAATGAATATCCAATCAGAACCGAGCCGGCAACGGATGCAAGTCCGCCAGTCATCACTGCGAACAGCTCAGATTGAGACATGCGGGCAATATACGGTTTGACAACAAGGGGTGCCTCCGTTTGTCCCACAAAAATATTTGCTGCAGCGGAAAGAGATTCTGCTTTGCGAGTTCCTAAGAGCCAAGAAAGACCTCCACCCAGAATCTTAATAAAAAATTGCATAATTTTTAGATAGTAGAGTACAGAAATTAAAGACGAAAAGAAAATAACAACCGGTAATACTTGAAAAGCAAAAACGGAAGTAATGCCAGACTGTTCCGTGAAAATGCCGCCAAATAAGAAGTTAATTCCTTCATTTGCATAGCTGATAATATCATTTACCCGCATTGTTAACCAGTTTAATACACTTCTTCCTGTTTCCCATTTTAGAACAAGAAAGCCAAAGAGAATTTGAATCGCTAACCCGGATAAAATAGTTCTGAGCTTGATGGAGCTTCGGTTATTTGATAAAAGGAAGCCGATGCCAAGGACAACAATGATTCCGAAAAGGCCCCAAATGAAATTCATAATATCACCTCAATAAAGTATTCAAAGCTGCAATATTTGTATTATGTACAAACGGACTGACAACATGTGAATATGTTTAAAATAGAGATACCAGTGACCGAAGAAACAAACTTGTAGAATTATACCCTTTGAATTAAAGGATAAGCATATGAATATCAAGAAAAACACTGACAAGAAAAGAGGATTGCAAACTCTTGCGGCGGACGATACAATTGAGGGTATGACAAATGAAAGTTGTGAGGAAGATACATGTCTAAAAATTTAAAAGATCAAGTTTTATCAAGAAGAACATTTGCTATAATATCCCACCCGGATGCAGGCAAAACAACATTAACGGAAAAGCTTCTGTTATTTGGCGGAGCGATTAGAGATGCTGGAACTGTAAAGGGAAAGAAAACTGGTAAATACGCAACCAGTGACTGGATGGAAATTGAGAAGCAGCGTGGAATTTCTGTTACGTCAAGTGTCATGCAGTTTGATTATAATGGAGCCCGCGTAAACATTTTGGATACACCTGGTCACCAGGATTTCAGTGAAGACACATATAGAACATTAACGGCTGTTGATAGTGCAGTCATGATCATTGATTCTGCAAAAGGGATAGAAGCTCAAACACTAAAGTTATTTAAGGTTTGCCGTATGAGAGGTATTCCTATTTTTACATTTATTAACAAACTTGACCGCCAAGGAAAAACACCATTGGAACTTCTTGCAGAGCTTGAAGAAGTAATGGGAATTGAATCATATCCAATGAACTGGCCGATTGGAATGGGAAAAGAATTCCTAGGCATTTATGATCGTTTCAATAATCGGATTGAACAGTTCCGTGTGGAAGAGGATGAGCGCTTTATTTCTCTGAATGATGAAGGAGAGATAGCGGGAGCCCACAATTTAAAGGAATCTGGCTTATATGAACAGACTTTAGAAGAAATTATGCTGTTAAACGAAGCAGGCAATGAATTTTCTAGAGAGCGCATCCGAGACGGGGAATTAACGCCTGTATTTTTTGGGTCTGCACTGACAAATTTCGGCGTGCAAACCTTCTTAGAGTCTTATCTGCAATTTGCTCCATCTCCGCAGCCGCGTAATTCAACTGAGGGAGAAATTGATCCATTGTCAGAGGATTTCTCAGGATTTATCTTTAAAATTCAAGCCAATATGAATCCTGCTCACCGTGACCGGATTGCTTTTCTGCGCATTTGTTCTGGTAAGTTTGAAAGAGGCATGAATGTAAATGTTCCACGTCTCAGCAAACAGATCAAGTTAGCTCAATCGACTCAATTTATGGCAGATGATCGCAGCACGGTAGATGAAGCTGTAAGTGGAGATATTATAGGGATCTATGATCCAGGCACCTATCAAATTGGTGATACCTTGACAGTAGGAAAAAATAATTTCCAATATGAACGATTGCCGCAATTCACGCCTGAGTTATTCATGCGTGTAACAGCAAAAAACGTGATGAAGCAAAAGCATTTTCATAAAGGCATTGGACAGCTTGTCCAAGAAGGGGCCATTCAGCTATTTAAAACGGTTAAAACAGATGAATACCTGCTGGGTGCTGTAGGACAGCTGCAATTTGAAGTATTCGAACATCGCATGAAAAATGAATACAATACTGAAGTGTTTATGGAACGTTTAGGTTCTAAAATCACGCGCTGGGTTGAAAAAGAAGAAATAAATGAAAACCTCTCCAGTTCACGCAGTTTACTTGTAAAAGATCGATATGACAAGTACGTATTTTTATTTGAAAATGATTTCGCACTACGCTGGTTCCAGGAAAAAAATCCAGATGTAGCATTATATAATCCAATGGACACTCAGTCGTAAAATAAAGAGTTTGGACATGAGCTTTGAACCAAACTATATATGAGTCTGGGACATAAGTATTTAACACTCTCATAGAACCGAATGGTTAGGAAGTCATCTTTCTAATCATTCGGTTTTTTACGATTATAAAATGTATTTTATTAGCCTGAGTGAAATGGAGCGGAGGACACTCGACTCCTGTGGGCAATAGAGGAAAAGGTGAGACCCCGCAGGAGCTTCCTCCCCACGGAAAGCGAGGGTCCGCAGCGCAATGGAACGGACTTGTTTAAATACCTAAACCAAGATATTGAATGTTCGTTTTTTAGAAAGATTAATTTCGTTTTTCCCAGCCTCTTTCGGTTTTTTTATGCAAATTTGTATTCCTTAAAAAATTCTTGACACATTCAAAGGGAGCAGATATAGTTTAATTATTAAATAATACTTTAATACCTAAAAGCGTTTAAGTGAAAAAGTGAATAAGCTATGTCAGCAGCAAAGAGTAGAATTATGGGTGTGCAGCAGCCAGAGACTGAATAGACGGTGAAAATTCAGGCAGCCTTTATTTCCAAGTACAACTGTGAAAAAATGACATTAACGAATGAAGTGGATAAAATAATGGTTTCCATCTGGAAATCCATATTTATCAATTAGGGTGGTAACGCGGAGCTATTTCGTCCCTATTTTTACAGGGGAAAAAGCTCGGCTTTTTTTGCTTGCACTTTCGGAAAGTATAAATTAGAAGCATTATTGATGATACGACACAGCAGCTAATTTATAAGAAAGTACAAGTGCATCTATCTCTAGTCGTTTTATAGGACACTTAAAGGAAATGCTTGAATGTATTGTGGAGGGATTTTTATGCAGCATGTTAAGTCAGCACAAGAGATATCAGTCTGGGAAGCAATCATCATCACCATTTTGGTGATAGGAGGAGTTAGTTATTCGATTATCGGATTAGAGGTAACTCCTCATATTCCCATTATCTTCGCCATCATTACATTGATTCTATATGGTTTATGCAAAAGGGTGTCAGTTTCAAATATTGAAGAAGGAATATTTGAAGGAGCAAAATCTGGAATTGGCGCCATCTTTATCTTCTTTTTCATTGGCATGCTAATTAGCAGCTGGATGGCAAGCGGAACGATCCCTACTTTTATTTATTTGGCTTTAGAGACCGTAAATGGCCAATTCTATTATGCAATTGTTTTTATTGTTACAAGTCTAATTGGTTTAAGCATTGGCAGCTCGCTTACGACAGCAGCGACTTTGGGCGTAGCGTTTATGAGCATCAGCAGTGCTTTAGGATTATCAGACGCTATAACTGCAGGGGCAGTTATTTCTGGTGCCTTTTTTGGCGATAAAATGTCCCCGCTGTCTGATACAACGAATTTGGCATCTATGATTGTAAAAGTGGATTTATTTGAACACATTAAGAACATGGCATGGACAACAATTCCTGCTTTTGCATTGTCCTTTATCTTTTTTGCATTTCTTTCACCACAGGAAGCCTCTGCGGATTTTCAGACCATAAGTTTATTCAAAGAGACGTTAAAGGATTTAGGCTTTATTAAATGGTATTCTCTCATTCCCTTTGCGATTTTAGCCTTACTGGCAATCAAAAAGGTGCCTTCTATTTTAACTCTTTCAGCTGGAGTGATTTCAGCGGCAGCCTTGGCCTTTTTCGTTCAAAATGATTTTTCTTTTTCTGCCTTAATGACGATTCTGTTTGCAGGATTCCAATCTGATACGGGGGTAGAACAAGTTGATTCACTTTTGAACAGAGGAGGTATGGAGAGCATGTTTTTCTCTATCTCTCTTGTATTGCTTGCTCTGGGGTTAGGAGGTCTATTTATTAAGCTTGGGATCCTTCCAGCCTTATTAAAAGGCATTCAAAATCATTTGAAAAAGGTTCCTGTTCTTATTACTGCGGCAGCTTGTACAGCCATTGGAATTAATATAACAATAGGTGAACAGTATCTGTCCATTTTGCTAACAGGCAGTGCGTTTCAAAACGCATTTACGAAAGCTGGCCTGCACCTCAAAAATTTATCGCGTGTATTGGAGGATGCAGGGACGGTTATTAATCCGTTAGTTCCATGGAGTGTATGCGGAGTGTTCCTAACAGGTGTTTTAGATGTGTCAACAATGGAATATCTGCCATTTGCGTTCTTTTGCTTGTTATCTCCAGTGCTCACGATCCTTTATGGAATCACGGGACTTACGATTAAAAAGAACAGTTAAAGGGAAAATCGTTTCACTAAGAATAGAGGCTGTGAGCTCATAAGAAGCTCTCAGTCTCTTTTTTATAAAATAACTAAGCCTCTGTCTGCGTCCTTGCAGGATTTTCCAATCAACCAAGTTTTATATTTGTCATAAAATCGCTACAATTGTTAATTGCCTGTTCCTTGCATCTATAGTCTAGCTTTTTATATAGTAAAGGTAGACTATGATACATACTTGAGAGGGGACATTTGGTGCAAATAAGTCAGTTTTCCATAAAGAGACCTATATTTACGATCGTAACAATGATATTAGTGCTTGTATTAGGAGGAGTTTCACTTCTTAATATACCGCTTAAATTAATTCCGGATATTAATCCGCCCGTTGGTGTTGTTGTAACCACCTATGCAGGAGCAAGTCCTGAAGAGGTAGCAGACAAAGTGACAAAGCCATTAGAGGAAAGCTTGAGCACGCTGCCAGGCTTAAAAACAATGACAACCACATCACAGGAAAGCGCCAACATGACTTTGCTGGAATTTTCCTGGACAACAGACATTGATGAGATTCAAACAGAAGTCATTCAAAGATTAGATCAGACCGAAATGCCAGAAGATGCGGAACGGCCGCGTTTTTTAAAGTTTGATCCTTCTCAATTTCCCATTATTCAACTATCTTTAAGTGCAAATGAAGATGAAGAAACTTTAAGAGAACTTGCTGATCAATTAAATCTAGAACTGGCAAAAGTAGATGGTGTTGCCAGTGTAAACACATCCGGTACAGCAATTAAGGAAGTTCGGGTGCAGCTTGATCAGGAAAAACTTGAAGAATATAAGTTAAGTCAGGCTGATGTTGTGGATGTAATTCAGGCAAATGATATCTCGCTTCCTGGAGATACCATCTTAACAAATGGAAAAGAATTAACAACGAGAATTATTAGTACTGTTAATTCAATTGAGATGCTGGAGGATTTAACGGTTACAGCAGATGGATCAGGAAACGAGATAACTCTGGCTGATATTAGTGAAGTAGAACTCGTAAATCAGGATGATCGGACCATCACAAGAACCAATGAGGCACCGTCTGTATTGCTTAGTGTTCTTCAGCAATCGGATGCCAATACAGCTCAAGTATCTGATGCATTTACAGAAGCATTAGATGAACAGCTGCAAAAGGAGCAATTTGACCATATCGAAGCAGATATTTTGTTTGATCAGGGTGATTATATTCAGCTGGCGATCAGCAATATATCCAGCTCCCTTGTCATTGGGGGAATACTTGCAATGATAGTGCTGTTTTTCTTTTTACGAAGTGTAAAAAGTCCGCTTATCATTGGAATTGCGATTCCTTACTCAGTCATCTTTACTTTTGTGCTGATGTATTTTTCAGATTTCACCTTGAATATTATGACTTTAGGAGGACTTGCTCTCGGAATTGGGATGCTGGTCGATAATTCAATTGTCGTTATTGAAAATATTTACCGCCACCTTTCGATGGGGAAAGATCCTAAGACAGCAGCAAGAGACGGAGCAAAGGAAGTTGGAACAGCGATTACTGCATCTACGTTAACAACTGTTGCTGTATTCCTGCCAGTTGCTTTTATTACAGGGATTATTGGCGAACTATTCACTGAATTTGCGTTAACCATTTCATTCAGTTTATTTGCTTCGTTAATTGTTGCATTAACCGTTGTACCAATGCTTGCAAGCCGCCTTTTGAAAGCGCCAAAAGAAAATGTTGAAGCGAAAAGACAAGAATCTGCACTGTTAAAATGGCTTGAAGGTTCAGTAAAATGGTCCTTAAAAAATCGTGCCCTTGTTTTAATCAGTTCTTTAGTGCTTTTAGCTGCAGGAGGATACGGCATTTCTACAGTTGGCACTCAGTTTTTGCCCAATACAGATGAAGGCTTTTTCTCCATTCGAGTTGAATTGGAGAATGGTACAGCCTTGTCTGAAACAGAAAAGGTCATTACAGCATTAGAGGCTGAGCTTGAAGGCGAGACAGATGTAGATACGTATGTTTCATTAATTGGAACAACCCAGGAAGGGTCTTTTAGAGGATCAGGCAGCCCAAATATCGCAGAAGTATATATTAAAATGAAAGATTTGGAGGAAAGAGATCGTTCAACCTTTGAATTTGCTGACGATGTGAAAAGCAGTTTAGAAAGTGCTGCTCAAAATGCAAATGAGAGTGCCGAACTTTCATTTAGTCTGCAATCATCAACAGGTTCAGCTCCGAACACATTATCCTTTAATGTGCGTGATACAGACTCAGCTCGCCTAGATGAAGCTACAGAGCAAATTTATAATGCCTTGTCTGATCTTGATGATGTAACTGAAATTTCTACCGATGTCTTGGATACGGTTGAAGAAATTCAAATTACGGTTGATAAAGAAAGAGCTCTTCAGCAAGGGCTGGCACCAGCACAAATAGCGATGGCTGTAAATGATGTTACACGCGGCAATATGGCCACACAGATGGTAACCGAAAACTCTGATATCTATGGTGTTTATGTTGAATATGATAGAGAAGTGACACAAAATCTCGATAACTTGAAATCATTGCTGATCAAGAAACCGGATGACACATATATACCGCTCAGCGATGTAACAGAAATTACACAAGGAGAAGGCCCTGTTAATATAAGAAGAATTAATCAGCAGGATGCGATTGGCTTTAATGTTCAATATAATGCAGATACAAATATGGGCGCATTTTCAAACCTTGTGGATGAAGAGATTGAAGCTCTTGATTTGACTGAAGAGACACAAATTGTCTTTAGCGGAGATCGAGAACTGCTTGAGTCTTCCATTGATGATATGATTCTTGCTTTTGTATTGGCGATCATCTTTATTTATCTGGTGATGTCAGCTCAGTTTGAATCATTGAAATATCCTTTTGTTATTTTATTTACTGTGCCTTTAATGGTAATTGGTGTGGCCATTGCATTAACCATAACTCGGACACCTGTAAGCTTAACGGCTATTATTGGATTAATTGTGCTTGCCGGAATCGTAGTTAATAATGCCATCGTGATTGTCGATTACATTAATCAGAGAAAAGAAGCAGGTATGAAGACTTATGATGCCATTATTACATCTGTAAAGGATCGTGCTCGCCCGATTTTAATGACAGCCCTAACCACTATTTTAGGGTTAGTGCCTCTTGCACTAGGGCTAGGTGAGGGAGCGGAAATTAACCAGCCGATGGGAATTACGGTTATTGGCGGCTTAATTAGCTCCACATTCTTAACATTATTTGTTATCCCAATTATATATAGCTTATTTGACAAGGAGACAAGAAGATTAAACAAAGTGTATGCAACACCAGATGGACAGCTGATTCCAGCTTATCTATTGGAAGAAAGGGCAGTAGTGCCACTGGAAGAAAAGCAGCCGGCAGAAGAAGAACTGCCTGTAAAAGACGATAAAAGCTATTCAAAAAAAGATATGGAAAACATGCTGGAAGAACTGCTGAAGATTGTAAAAGATACCGATGATAATAAGAAAAACAATGATAATCTTTGATAGGATTATTTAGAACAAGATGTAAAATACCTTAAACTAAACTCTTTTCAAGTTAGTGTTTCTAAACACTTAGCTTGAAAGGAGTTTTTTAATTTAAGAAAGCTCAATCTTAGAATATACCTTTAAAATTTTATTATTTTAGGAAATTAACTGGAATCTTCATGATAATTAAGCCTATTCCGGAGCAACATAACAGTATACAAACGTAGCTGGTGATAATGAATGAAAAAAATGGGAAAACTTGAAGCTGTTTTGTGGAGCATCGCCTTACCAGGCTTTAGCCAATTATTAGCAAAGCATTTATGGAAAGGTACATTATTTGTTGTACTTGAATTTCTAATAAATGTTTATAGTAATTTTAATGCAGGCATAATGTATAGCTTCTTGGGAGAGATGGATAAGGCAGTGGAAGTAATGGATTTCCAGTGGCTCATGTTTTACCCTTGTTTGTATATGTTTGCTATGTGGGATGCATATAAAATTGCGATGCCAGAGAATGAGGAGCTATCTTTTCTGCCATTTGTTTTTTCTGCCTATTTTGTCACAGTGGGACTCATGTATTCAACAGAAGTAAGATTATTTGGCATTTTTTTTGGTCCGGTTTTTTTACCAATGATGGGGGTGATTCCTGGCGTGATTACTGGGCTTATTATTCGTTGGATTATATTAAGTATTCGGAAGGCGAGAATGAAAAAGGCTGTATAAATTCATTATGCATTCAAATATGTTCATAAAAATATACGTCATAGATTAGATCTTGAAAGAACGAAAACATAATGTAGATACGAGCTGAGATAATAGTATTTCAGCAGACGTTAACCTGAACAATTAGCAGATATTTGTATTTTATTATCTGCCTTAAGGTTCGGGTTTTTTGCTGCTTTTAGAATGACCGGACAAGAAATAGAAAAAACTGCGTATTGCGGGATAATCTTTTATCGGTCCAAGCCAACTTTTTTCAAAAGTACCCCCAAAGTCTTAAAGTTCGGAACGAAATAATATAGTTGTTTAAGGATAGGAACTTCAGTTTTGTCAGTTTCCATCATGTCATCCAAAAGCAAATCCATATGATATAATATTGCTTGGAATGAGGTGAGACCAATGCTAAGTCTCTTGTCCTGGAAAAAAAGTAAACAGTCGTTAGAGGATACAGTCCGACAAATACAACAAGGAGATGCTGAACTTCAAAATGAGCTGATACAGGCTTTTAAGCCTTTCATTGCCAAGACGGTTTCTTCTGTTTGCAAAAGATATATCCATGAATCAGATGATGAATTTAGTATTGGCCTGATCGCTTTCAATGAAGCCATAAACCAGTTTAGCGAAAAGAAGGGGAGGTCGCTCTTATCTTTTTCTGAAATATTGATAAAAAGAAGAGTGATTGACTACATAAGACAGCAGGCAAAATATACAGATACTTCATATAGTTCGGTTGAAGATGGTGATTCTCCATTCAGTCAGGATCATTATTCATTGGGAAAGTTTAAGCAGCAATCCGATACGGAAGCTAGAAGAGAGGAAATTCTCCATTATAAAAAGGTTTTAGAGGAGTTTGGAATTTTGTTTTCTGAGCTTGCAGATCTTTCACCTAAACATTCAGATGCCCGCAGAAATGCTATACATGCAGCACAACTTATTGCTGCTGATGAAAAAATGAGCGAAGCACTGGTTCAGAAGAAAAAACTGCCCATTAAAGACCTTGAAAAAAAGCTGGACGTTAGCAGAAAAACAATTGAGCGCAACCGAAAATATATAATTGCTGTCAGTCTGATTTTTCTTGGCGATTATATTTACTTAAGAGATTATATTAAGGGGGTGCTTGAGACATGAAAAAAGGGGTCATTATAGACATAGATTTAGACTCCATCACACTTTTAACACCCGATGGAGACTTTGTTAAAACTTCCAATAAAGGTCAATCTTATTTAATTGGAGAAGAAATTGAATTTACCTCACCAGAAACATTGCGAAAAGGGAGGTTCAGCTTGAGCTCTTATTTCACTGCACTCAATAGAGGAGCAGTCCTGATCGCAACCCTGCTTATTGCCATCATAACTTCGATCGCCATTCCTTTTATTCATGATACAAAAACATATTCATATGTTTCAATTGACACTGAATCAAGCCTTGAAATGAAATTAAACAGCGAGAATAACGTTATTGATATCGTACCTTTTAACCAGGCTGGAGCAGCAGTAATGGACAACCTTAAAGAGTGGAAAAACACTCATATAAAAAATGTTGCAGCAATGGTGATTGTAGAGATGAATGAACAAGGATACCTTGAAACCAATGAGCCCCTTGTTATAGCAGCGGTTAAAAATGGTGAAAGTGATAATGAATCATATGATCAGCTGCAAAGCGAATTATTGGCTGTGAAATCGGAAATTGCAGAAGCAGCAGAGGTTGATATGGAAGTCATCTATGGAACATTAAGTGAACGTAAACTCGCTAAGGAAAACGGTCTAACTGTAGGGTTATATAAAAGCTCCGCTCAAGATGAGCAGGAAACTAAGAAAACTTTGCATGTGCAATAAAATTATAACAAATCACATGTAAAAGTCCGGTTCTGTAAGGGAACCGGACTATTTCCATATTTATTTTATTTACCAGATAATTGAGATTGAGCTTGCTTTACAAGCCTTTTCGTAATTTCGCCGCCAACAGATCCGTTAGAACGGGCAACCGTATCAGAACCAAGCTGAACACCAAATTCTTGTGCAATCTCATATTTCACTTGATCTAAATACTGATCGATTCCTGGTACTAATAATTTATTGCTGCTTCTAGCCATTCATATCCACTCCTAAAGGTCGATTTTATATATTTCAACAGAGGGATGATTTCTCTCTGTAATAGTTAGTTTCTATAAACATCGCTTTTTCATGAGTGGTAAAATTTTCGCATTCTTTTAAGAAATTTGTGAGGTTGCTGCTTCATATAATAAATCTGCTATATGAACGGCTTTCATACGATCTGATAATCCTTCTTTTTCAATGCCAAGTTTCATTTGCAGCAGACAGCCGGGATTAGCTGTCACAACGATAGCTGCATTTGTATTCTTCGTATGCTCCATTTTACTGTCAAGAATCTTCATGGACATTTCGGATTCAATAATATTATAGATCCCTGCAGAACCGCAGCAGCTGTCAGCCTTCTGCATTTCCTGATAATGAGCACCTGTTATTGATTGAAGCAATAATCTTGGTGCAGAAGATGTCTTCATCACATTGCGCAAATGACATGAATCCTGATAAGTTACTGTTACATTTTGCATAGACAAAGGTATTTGAACGTGAAAATCCATTTCAACAAGTATTTCGGTTACATCTTTAATTTTTGCTGTAAATTGACGTGCTCGTTCGCGCCATTGGTCATCATCCTTAAGCAAGTGGTCATAATCAATTAAAAATGCACCACAGCCGCCTGCATTCGTAATGATATAGTCTGCTCCCAAGTCCTCAAAAGCTTCGATATTTCTTTTGGCCATTTTCTTTGCTGTGTCCTTTTCTCCGCTATGTCCATGCAGTGCCCCGCAGCATGCTTGTTCCTCTGGAATAGCAATTTCACAGCCAGCCATTTGCAAAAGCTTTAAGGTAGCATTGTTTGTGTCAAGAAACATCGTATCCATTAAACAGCCTGAGAAAAAAGCTACTCTCTTTTTCACTTCAGTAGTGGCCTTCAGCTCTGTTGGACGAGATTTCATTTCTTTTAGACTTGGCGCTTTTGGCAGAACCTTTTCCATTGTCGCCAGATGGGCTGGAAATAGGTTCATGAGTCCGGTTTTTTGCGTGAGGGCCTGCAGTCCGGTACGCTGGTAAAAACCAAGTAAACCTACAGCCATTCTCATACGATTTTGATGTGGAAATAAGCCTTCAAAGACAGTTTTTCTCAGTGCTCGGACGGGAAGAGAATGTCTTTTATTCTGATTGATGATATCCCGTGCTTCCTCGAGCAAATGCCCGTAATTAACCCCAGATGGACAAACCGGCTCGCATGCACGGCAGCCAAGGCATAAATCAAGTGTTCGTTCCACATCTTCATCCGGTTCGATGATTCCATCCACAACTGCTTTCATTAAGGCAATCCGGCCTCTTGGAGAATGTGATTCCTTATACCCTGATTCAATATAAGTTGGGCAGGAAGGCAGGCAGAATCCGCATCTCATACAGTTTAATAATTCATCCTCATTCATTCGTTCCTTAAAGTGCTTTTGAATCTCCTGCTGTTCTTTTGTTGTAGTCATCTTGCTACCACCACTCTTTTACGGTTATCTTTGGCAAACATTTTTCCAGGGTTTAAAATGTTATTTGGATCTAGGCCGGCTTTTATTGCCTGCATGGCAGCTATTCCTTCAGGTTTTAGCTTTAACTCCAAATAAGGCGCTTTCATAATACCGACACCATGCTCGCCTGTGATGGTACCGCCTAATTCGATCGCTTTTATGAATATATCTTCAAATGCTTTTTCAACTCTTTCCATTTCATCTTTATTACGCGCATCTGTTGTACAGGTAGGATGCAGATTTCCGTCTCCTGCATGTCCAAATGTACATATCGTTACATTATGCTTTAGGGCAATTTCGTTAATGGCTTTTACCATATTGGCAATTTCAGATCTTGGAACAGTTGCATCCTCCAAAATTGTTGTCGGGCTTAATCGAGCAAGTGCTGATAAGGCTGCTCTGCGTGCGGTGCGAAGTGCTTCAGCTTCAGCTTCTGTTTGTGCTACTTGAACAGAAATGGCCATTTCATCTTCACAAATCTTCGCTATATTTAAAATATCTCTTTCAACAACTTCCTTTGATCCATCCTGTTCAATAAGGAGAACTGCTTCAACATCTGTCGGCAGGCCGATTTGTGCAAAATCCTCAACAACTTTTAATGTTGGACGATCCAAGAATTCCAATGTGGCAGGGATAATCTTTGCGGAAATGATTTTCGAAACCGATCGCGCTGCTGCTTCCATATCATGATAAAGAGCCAAAATGGTTTTCTTCGTTTCCGGCATAGGAATGAGCTTTAAGGTTGCTTCAGTGATAATCGCTAAAGTTCCTTCCGAGCCAACAAGCAATCGTGTAAGGTCATAGCCTGCCACGTCTTTTGCCAATTTGCCTCCCGTACGGATAATATCGCCATTTGCCAAAACAGCCTCAAGTCCAAGAACATAGTCTCGCGTAACACCGTATTTTAAGCCGCGAAGGCCGCCGGAGTTTTCATTTATATTGCCGCCAATCGTTGAGATCTTCATTGAACTTGGATCTGGAGGATAAAAGAATCCCTTTTCTTCTGCTTTTTGAATAAGATCTTGTGTAATCACCCCAGGCTGAACGGTCATTGTTAAATTATCTTCATCGATTTCCAGAATCTCGCGCATATGTGTAAAGAGAAGAACAATACCGCCTTCTTGTGGACATGTACCGGCACATAAGTTAGTACCCGAACCTCTTGGTACGATGGGAATTGCATATTCGTTGCAGATTTTCATGATTTCAGAAACTTCTCCTGTGTTCCTTGGTTTCACCACTGCGTCTGGCATTGCTTGAAAATTAGGAGTTGCATCATATGAATAAACAAGTCTTTCTGTTTTTGAATCTTCGAAATTTTCACTGCCGACTATCTGAATAAGCCTCTGTTTTACTTCCGGCTGGATCATATTACCCTCTCCTTTGTAACTTCTACCTTATTTAAGTATAAAAAAAGCAGGTGCTAACCTGCTATGTATAAACAAATGAAATTTATAGGTTATTTGCTCAACTTTTTGTAGATTTCTCCAATATTAAAAAAGCTAAATAAAGTGCTGACGCATCATAGATTTGATTTAAGCTTAATCCAGTTAAAGTTTTTATTTTATTTATTCTGTAATGAAGGGTATTTATATGAATATGGAGGGCTTCCGCTGTTTTTTTCAGAGAGTGATTTTGCCGAAATAGTTCTTCCATTGTGATCAACAAGTCCTCTTCTTCTAGGATTGGGGAAAGGGTCTTCTCAAGATAATCTTTCTTTGTTTCAGCAGATAATTCGTCAAGAATCAGTTCGAGAATTAAATCTTCATCAAAACAGAAATATTGATCATCTACAATTGATTTTAATGCCCGCTCTGCCTGCTGCAGCGATTGAGTTACATGGATGCCATCAACAGCCCTTCCCACACCGGCATGAAGTCCAGGGATTATGCTATTGCTAAATTGGATAAATCTTTTAATTTTTTCTCTTGATTGAATGGTTTCGGTAACCTCAAGCAATAAAATCATCCGTTCATTTCCCCAGCGCACAAACAGGTCATTGCTTTTCTTTTCCGGCCATTCGAGCAGCTGCACCCATTTATTTCGTAACAGAGGCTCCATATGCTGAGGCCACTGGAGCAGGATGATTTGTCTTTTGCTTTCAAGATTAATTTCTAATAAACGTGCCCGCTCTAAGAAGGATGCATCCATGGTTCTTTGCTGCAGCCATTCAAACACAAATCCTTCGAGCGCACGCGTTTCCCATTGGAATAGTTCGGAATAATGATTTTCCCGAATGAGCAGCTCAGTCATTTTTTGAATGATGACACCAAATGGAGAAACATCAGAGGGAGAACCCGTAATTCCGATGACACCGATGACTTCATTATTTAAAAACACAGGCAGGTTAATTCCTGCTTTAACACCAGCGAGGTGCTTTTCGTCCTCTTTTGTAATGATGCGGGATTCTCCATCTTTTGCTGCCAGCAGTGCACCTTCATGGTAATTTCCTATTCTTCTTTTATCGGTGCTTGCCATGATCGTGCCGCTCTTGCTCACAATAATAATATCTTCGGATAGCAGTTTTTTTACTTCAGTTATAATTTTTTCTGCCAGATGTGCTGATAACATGATAAAATAGCACCTGCCTATTCATTTGACCTAAAGGATATCTTTTAGTTAAAATTGAACGTCTTGGAAATACTTTGTTATATAGCTGATACTATGAGATTGAATTAAATATCAATTCATTGTGATTTTATTATGACATAATGTATTTTCGCTAGGAAGTTTTTATTATTGCTTTTAAAATTAGGCTGAATTCTTTATGATAGTTGGTAGACAAGGCTGAAAGGACGTTTAGAAATGTGGATAAAACTGCGGGGCTGGCTGAATAAGCGTACGCCTGCACAAGTAATATCGGGTTATTATTTATTAGCCGTATCAGTGGCGGTGGCCCTATTGCGTTTGCCTGGTGTTCACTTGCCTGGGGTAGAGGTTGCATTTATTGATACAGTTTTTACAGCGGTTAGTGCCGTTAGTGTAACAGGTTTAACGGTCGTTGAAATATCGGAAACATATAGCTTACTTGGATACTTTGTCATTATGTTGATTTTGCAATTTGGCGGCATAGGCATTATGGCATTAGGGACATTTTTCTGGATTCTTTTAGGAAGAAAAATCGGGCTGAGAAGCAGACGCTTAATCATGGCCGATCATAATCAGTTTGCATTATCAGGCTTAGTGAACTTAATCCGCGAAATTATTAAGATTATTCTTGTTATTGAGCTAGTAGGTGCCTTTATTTTAGGTTTTCATTTTCTGAAATATTATGGAACATGGGAAGAAGCCTTTTTACATGGTTTATTCGCTGCTGTCAGTGCCACAACCAATGGAGGAATGTCTATTACAGGCAATTCTTTAGTGCCATTTGCAAATGACTATTTTGTACAACTGATTAATATCATTCTAATTACATTAGGTGCTATCGGTTTTCCAGTATTAATTGAGGTAAAGGAATACTTATTTACAAAGCGTTCTGAGCTAAATTATTCATATCGCTTTTCTTTATTTACAAAGCTGACAACCGTTACCTATGCTTGTCTGCTGATTTTTGGAACTGTTATCATATTGGTTTTGGAATTTCAGCATTACTTGAAAGATATACCTTGGCATAAAAGCTTTTTCTATGCTTTTTTCCAATCAGCAACAACTAGAAGCGGCGGGTTATCAACCATGAATGTGAGTGAGTTTACGATGCCAACCCTTCTGATCTTAAGTTTTTTAATGTTTATTGGGGCATCACCAAGTTCTGTAGGCGGAGGAATTAGGACAACAACCTTTGCTTTAAATATCCTATTTATTTATCATTTTGCCAAAGGAAATCGGGAAGTGAAGATTTTCCGCCGAGAGCTTCACGAAGCTGATATATTAAAATCTCTTGTAATCACTATTCTTGCTTCGGGGATGTGCTTGTTGTCAGTCATGATTCTAAGCATTACTGAGTCGCACTTAGAGTTAATTGAAATCATCTTTGAGGTTTCCTCAGCATTTGGTACAACAGGTCTTTCAATGGGCATAACACCTGAACTAAGTTCAATTGGCAAAACGGTGATTATGCTATTAATGTTTATAGGAAGGATCGGACTCACATCCTTCATATTCATCATTGGCGGCAAAATGACAAAACCAAATTATCACTATCCAAAAGAGCGAGTGATTATTGGATAATAGAATGAAGCAGAAACATTAAATTACTTTATAAACCCGATTGATTAGCAGAACCTTTAATTAAGGAGCTGTCTAGGCGGTCGGGTTTTGTTTTGATTTTGAAGAGGGTATAAAGCGCACGTTTGATTAATTAATGAAAGGACCTTTTCACTTTTAAATATAAAAGCTTGCGAATCGAAAAAGTTTTCTCACACAAAAAGCATGTCTTCCTGCCAAAAGTAGCACAATATAGAGGTAACAAAGCTAATATATGAGGAGGATACAGCACATGGCTAAACGCAAAGCACAATTTGATGCAGTTGAAAAATACAGCAAAACACCAAAAGAAAATTTGCATGAAACAGAATTCTCAGCAGAATTTAGTTCTGGAGAGAATCCCATGAAGGGTGCAAACCGAAATTCGAAAAAGGGAAAACAAGGCGAATGAAGAAAAAACAGCGTGATACTTTTAATAAAACAGAAAATGCAAATGTGGAATTCGGCATCGAATTTAGCGGAGGAATGAATGCATCAAAAATGTTTGATATTCCACATATGAGCAAAAAAGAAAAAGATACAAAAGAGAAAGACTGATAATAGCAGTTTATGATATCAAAAACAGCCTAGCAAAGAGCTAGGCTGTTTTGTTATATACCTGTATAAAAAATAGACGGTTTTTCTGTTTTTGGATCAAAGTAAACAAGCATCGCTGATGGTGTCTCATCAATGATTTCATCATGAAAGTATGATTCAAGACGAAAAGATAGTGTATCAAGCATCGTATGTTTATACAGCTCTTTTTCAGTGAGCTCCAGCTCTTTAAACTCATTGCCTAAAATCGAAGGATTTTCAATAATTGAACGATATAGAGAAGAACGTTTATCCTGTGTAAATGACTGCTTCCACCAAGGTTTTCTTGGTTTATATTTTTGCTTAGACAGGTAATCAAATTTCATTAACCCTTCAATAATAGGAAGCTGCTTGACTTGTGTATTCTCCAAAAATTCATAAAGGCGTTTATATAAATCCTCGAGCTGGTGGCCAATCCTTGACCAGCCTTTTTGTTCCCAATAAGTTCCGAACTCCTGGAAAAAGTCGAAAGGAGTTTGGAATACATGTGAAACCAAATATTCCACTGTAAAGTCCATGCGGTGATCGTTCCAGTACTTTTCCAGCACATCCTCTACTTGTTTAATTTTAATAATTTCATCAAAGCTTAACACATTATTCCCGAGTATTTCATACGGAGAATGATCCATATAGATATAGTTATGCTTTTCAGCGTCTAAGCGGAGACCTGTTCCGCGAAGCATTTTTAAAAACCCTAGCTGAAGTTCCTCTGGTCTCATAGCAAAAACATCATTAAATGTCTGCTTAAATGAGTCATAATTTTCTTCAGGCAAACCTGCAATGAGGTCTAAATGCTGGTCAATTTTACCGCCTTCTTTAACCATAGTGACCGTACGGGATAACTTAGCGAAATTCTGTTTCCGTTTAACAAGTTCATTTGTAAAATCATTGGTTGACTGCACACCAATTTCAAATCGGAATAAACCTGGAGGAGCTTCCTTGTTCAAGAATTCAATGACTTCTGGACGCATGATATCTGCCGTGATTTCAAACTGAAAAACAGTTCCAGGCAAATGCTCATCAATTAAAAACTGGAACATTTCCATTGCGTAGCTTCTGCTGATATTAAATGTTCTGTCAACAAATTTAATTGTTTTAGCACCATTTTGCATTAAATAACGGATATCATCTTTTATTTTTTCGCGATCAAAATAGCGAACACCAACCTCAATAGAAGAGAGACAGAATTGGCAGCTAAATGGACAGCCTCTGCTTGTTTCAATATAAATGACCCGTTTCGAAAGATCTTTTTGGTCTTCTTCAAAACGGAAGGGAGAAGGAAGTGTTTTTAAATCCAGCTTGTTTCGCTGCGGATTGATTTTGACCTTGCCATCTTTTCTAAATGCAATGCCAAACACATTTTCCAGCTGCAGATCCTCATGCAGTTCTTTCAGTAGCTGTTTAAATGTTTCTTCTCCTTCACCAAGAACAATATAATCAAATTCATTAACGTTTTCCATCCAATGTAAAACATCATATGAAACCTCTGGACCGCCAACAATGATTTGAATTTCAGGATCTATTTTCTTCAAAATTTTAACCACTTTAATGGTTTCTTCAATATTCCATATATAGCAGCTGAAACCAATGATTTTCGGCTTTTTGGAAATCAGATCAGTAACAATATTCATAACTGGATCTTTAATGGTATATTCAGTGATCTCAACTGGATACTCAGGCTCAGCATATGCCTTTAAATATCGGATCGCAATGTTTGTATGAATATATTTTGCATTTAAGGTTGTAAGAATTGTTTTCATCAAGAGTATCTCCTTATATAGCGTATCAGCATCTTATTATATAGGATTATTGAACGGAAATACAGGAGAGGCGAAAGGGAAAGATATATTGAAAGGCTGGAAAATACTGTTATACCAAGGGAATTACAGAATTAAATCATCAATGTTAAGGTGAATTGAAATATTTAATGTATTTCATTTTCCTTCGAAAGGACGGGTTCTAACTTATTCATGCTGGGCATCTGTTGTCTCATTATTAAATTTCTTTTCCATCCACAAAAATACATTTGTCAAAAATTTTGCGATCGTAATGACCAATAGATAGGCAAGAAAGAGGTGAAAATAATTAGTGTTGCCATAAAGCCTAATAAGCCCTAAAGCAACAAGAATCGGTTTAAATACAAATGCAAGAAATGCTGAAGTTATACCCATATAAAGAATATAATTTTTTTGATGATTTACGACCCATTGGTAGACTAGCATAAATGTAACAGGGACTAAACTTGAATCAAGTGATATACCTGGAAGCATAGGGATGACAGGGAAGGGATAATTTAAAAAACCGGAATTTTTAGTGTATAAATCAACATACCCAAAAATGACATGAACACTATAACCATAAAACCCCATTAGGAAGATTTGGTTCTTATCTATTTTAAAAAATAAAATGATAAGTGGAACGATTAATATAGAAACCATTAACCAATATTCAAAGGATGTATATAGTGAGAATTCTAACCAATAATCATTTAATGCTTTTTGTGCCTGTTCGCCCATTTTTACGATTTGATCAAATTGCTTTATTTGATTTTCCGCCATAATAGGATCTCCTTAGTGAGTATTAAACTAAGTATATTTTGTTATTGATTTTGAGAAATATTCATAGAAATGCATTTTTTACAGTTAATCGATTAAGTAAAACGATTTAACAGAGGGGAGAAAGGTAAACATAATAATGAAAAATCCTAGGAGGATATAGAAGATATGAATAAATTCAACAGACTGCATGATTAATATTTGTACCATAATCCATATGATTAACATTAATCCAATATAGCAAGAGAAATTCCACGATCCGTGCATTGACTTATAGATACTAAGCTTTTCAAATGCTTTTATAGGTTTTTTTGTGCTTAGAAAAAGTGCAGTTATTATAGGGAGAATACCAAATCCACTAAATAAGATTAGTCCAGGTAAGAAGTAATTCTGAAAAGGACTGTTTTGCAGTATTTCAAGGGGCAAGGATAAAATTGAGCCGTCAGGAAAGATAAGCAGTGCACCACCACCGATAAGAGCGCCAACTGCTAAAAAAATGTGCAAACTTATTAATAAATAACACGCAAATGATTTACGATGTCCCAACTTCATTTAATCATCTCCATTTAATTATGGTATTAAAATCATTTTATAATATGGAATATGAGTCAGAAGCTTTAAAATCGACGTATTTGTGAAGATTATAAAATTTGAAGCATGATCTCCTTTCAGCAGTTATTATAGCTTCTAGTTGCATGAACTAGTCTGAGAGAAAGTGTACAAACTGGAATGAAATAGCAAAGGTTGTCCACACGGGCAGGTCTATCAAAGAATATCTTACTATTAGGTAGGTGATTTTTATGTTTATTTATCCAACAACAGTAAGAAGAATTACTTCTGGATTTAGACCGCCAAACAGAACCAATCATCATGGGGTTGACTTTGCAGATTCTGGAACTCATGAGATCGTTGCAGCAGCTGCTGGGACTGTTACAAGATCATATAGGTCACCAAGTTACGGGGAATGTATCATTCTGCGGCACACTGTAAATGGAGAAATATGGGAAACATTATATGCTCATATGCTAAAAGGCAGCAGAAAAGCAGTTCAAGGGGAAACGGTTAAACAGGGACAGGTAATAGGAATTATGGGGAACACAGGACAGTCGACTGGGCAGCATTTACATTTTGAACTGCATAGAGGGACATGGAACGCAGCGAAGTCGAATGCAGTCAATCCATTAGATTATCTGCAGGAAGGGCAAAATGCTACTGCAAATGAAAGGAAGTTATCCGGAATGATACCAAACTGGGCAGACTGGCAGTGGAAAGAAGCGGCATCCATTTATAAAAGAGCACGCGAGAATCAAATTCTCTCATCAGATCAATGGGAAAAGAAAGCAGCTGCTAAAAACCTCACCTTTGATGAAATAGAGTATCTGAATTTAGTGCTGAATGGAAGAAGATTATAGGAGTTATATAAATAAGTTAAGACAATCAACTTTACCGATTGGCAGGGCTGATTGTCTTAGTTTGTTCTTATTAGATATACATTCGCTGCTTAAAATGTATGATCTATCTTTATTTGTTGTCATATTTTATATTAACACTGCTTGTCTAATAGTTTAGCAGTTATGAACGCAAGATTTTCTTTTCTTTTGCTTCTTTAATCCAAAGCGGAAATTCATTCAATAATTGGTCATATAATTCTTCATCAGATACATGTTCCAGATTACTCAAATGAAAGAAATTCGCATTATCAACAACTCTTCCCTCCATCGTATCCAATTTTTTCAATACATCAAAATTAGAATCTCCAATTCCGATGAACTGCCAGAAAATTGGCTGAACAGATGATTCTACGATAAACTTCTTAATACCGGGCTTACAGCCTCCATCGTTTATAAATACTAAGAAAACAGGATCATCGCCTGGTTCTTCATTTATATATTTTTGGATGACATCTTCCATGACTTTTGGTTCGTCGTTTCTGCCGAACTTATGGACTGAGTCATTTGCTAGGATCTGCTGATTAACATAATCTGCAAAATCTTCTTCTGTTACAGCTGGTAATCTGGTGAACTCGTTGTCATAAACCCACACATCTAATGCCCCATCGTCATCAAACTGACTGGCAACAGCCAAAACGCGTTCGACGGCTTCCTGAACAACTCCTTCACGGTATAATCTTCGCATAGAGCCAGAAATATCTAAAACAAGGCCAACTCTTGCCACAACACCTTTAAGATTCTTTTTCTCTAAAACGATTCCAGCTGCTTTCTTTTTTAATGAGATCGTGCTCAACATAAATCCCTCCATTTTTCTTATTAGACTTTCAAGAAGCTGCATAATAGTAATTAGGCTCTGTAGCTAGTTTAGATTAGATGAGAATGCAGTTTAGTCTCTTTAAGCTCTTAGAAGCTTGTCTCAATGGTGAATTTTCTTTATTATAACGTAAAAAAGCACTTGTGTTGATATTAAAACTTCCAGATTTAGAAAGATTAAGAATGTTTTAGGATAATAATTATTATGAAGTATTTTTACTTAAAGGCAGGGTAATTGTGTGAATGAAAATACTTAGGAAGATGTTGTGAAGGTGATTAATATTGTGCAGTATCCATTAAAGTTGTCCAGTTTTATTGTTCAAGATTCACTATCACTGAAAGGTAGTATTGGTGGGGATCTTGTATAGCCATAAAATTGAACATGTTTTTGTACATACCCCAATCCGACCCCAATTATAAAGCAGAGAACGTTTGCTTCAAAAACAAAACAGCCGTCAAACCCAATAACACCAAGGGTTCACGGCTGTTTCAATTTAGCGTCCCAGATAGGAATCGAACCTACGACCTACAGCTTAGGAGGCTGTCGCTCTATCCTGCTGAGCTACTGGGACGTGGTATGTAACATAAGCGTCGATTATTTATTATAAAATGGCAGGGAGGTGCTGGTCAAACGAAATACTCACTCACACAGAATTATAAAAGGGCTGAGTTTATAGAGAGAAACTCAGCCCCAAATTATTAATTAAATCGTTTGTTCCGATAAAATTTAAGCATTGCAGTAAGCCGGACCTTTAACGTATGCAGTTTGGCGGTTTTAAGCTCAATCAGAGGCTGTGTCAGGGCGGTTGCAAGCCCGCTTGACAGCAATAAAGTCAGCAGCAGTGAGATACTGGCGAGCATGAGGAATTGCTCAGGCTCGTTAAAGTAATTCTGCAGGTCGCTTTCTCTAAAGAGCCTAACGATAAAGCCATGCAATAAATACACATATAAGGTGTTTTTGCCGAGTCTAGTAAAGAAGTATTGTCCATTTGGCACGCATGCAAGAAAGCTAAAAACCATAAGAAAACTTAGTAGATAGAATCCAAGTCTGGTTAGAAGTGCAGTAAACGAAGCTGCACCCATTTCTGCATATGGTTTGCTTCCGAGCAGCCATTGATAGTTAATGTCTGGATACAGGTAAAAAAGTGCTGTTGCAATTGCAAATATACCTATTGCAGAAGCTCTTGCTGATGGTCTCATTAAAAGAGCCAAATGCTCTTTCTTAAGAAAGTAACCTGCTAAAAATAAAGGAAAAAATACAAAGGTTCTTGATAAGCTTAAATAGTTGGAAACCCAATCCACATAGCCGATTGCCAATCCAATGAACAAAGCGGCTGTAATGGCATAGGCGGGTTTAAACTTAGAAAACAATAAGAGCATTATATTCCAGCAGAATAAGGAAATGAGAAACCACAGGGACCAATGCGGATTGAATGGATCCATATCAATGGACGGCCTGTTGTACAGATAATAATAAAACAGCGAATAGATGCCTTGAAAAAGCAAATAAGGCAGAATTAACTTCTTGGCAATTTTTTGTATATAGCCTTTTTCATAATATCCTTTTGCAAAAAAGCCTGAAACGAGAATAAATGCAGGCATGTGAAAGGAATAAATCACTTTATATACTGTAAAGATTGTTTCATTATCTTCAATAAAAGAGCGGAGCAGATGTCCAAATACAACGAAGAAAATTAAAATAAACTTCGCGTTATCAAAGTAGAAATTTCTTTTTTCCATAAATCCTCCTCTATTAAAGACCCCCTAAAAACCAATATTTATTTACCCAAACTAACACGATATAAACAGACAGAGTAGCGGTAAATCCAAGTTGTATTACTAGTTTTATCCAATGTATAGGTGTATGTACCCATTTTGTTAATTGTTTGTAAAGTAATAATATTGTTTTTGTTAAAACTATTCTTCAAAAGGTGAATCTTATGGATTATAATGAATTTATATAATAGTAAAAATGTTATATAAATATAGTTCTATTGGCATAGTAGTTCGGAGACGACCAGGAGGGGAATGTGGTGAAAGGACTAAAAGGTTCTAAAAAGAAAGTAAAGAAGAAAATGGAAAAAAAACGCGGTGAAAAAATTACGGAGCAAATGCAAAAAGTAATGAGCTCCAATTGGTGGAAAAAGTTAAAGCTGGGTCAGAAATATGGCGTGGTTTTATTCACAACAATCGGGCTTTTTACTGCCTCAACGATCATTACGTTTGTTCTTTTAACCTTAGCAGGCTCTAAAATGAATACGGTTGAAGAAGCTGGCGAAAGAGCAGTCAATATTTCTGAAGTTACAACCGTTTTTCATCGACAAGGGAGTACCATTGGAAATTATATTATTGATAGTAACCCTAAGCATCTTACAACTTTTTCAGAACTCTCAACAGAATTGGATCAGCAAGCGGAGGTTATTTCACCGCTGTTGACGGAAAAACGCAATAAGGAACTATTCAATCAAGTGATACAAAACAACGAAACTATTACTTCCGCATTTCTAGATGAAATTGAACCAGCAGTGAAACAGATGAATGTGCGTGAATACCGCCTTGGTAAATTGCAGGTTGATAATCTAATTGCAGATACTGTGACCCTTTTGGATGAGTTAAATGAAAACTTACATACACAGCAAGCAAATGCCATTTCAGCGGCAAAGGGAAGCTTAACGCTAACTTTAATTGTATTAGGAATCTCTATTGTTGTTTCTGCTTTTCTGGCAATCTCAAGTCTCATAATGATTGGAAAAATCATTTCCAGAAAGCTCGGACAAATTGTCCATGTTTCCAATGAAATTGCTGCAGGGAATTTAAATGTGCAATCATTGGAATATGACGGCCAAGACGAGATTGCAGAATTAAGCCAGGCAACAAACATTATGAAGGATAATCTGCAGAACATCATCAAAGAAATTACTTCGGTCTCCCAGTATGTAACAGATCGCAGCGGAGAACTAAATACGGCTGCCGGTGAAGTGAAAGCCGCTTCTCAGCAGGTGGCATCAACTATGCAGGAGCTCTCAGGAGGAGCAGAAGAACAAGCAAACTCTGCGACCGGACTTGCCCAAATGATGGAAGAATACTTAGAAAAGGTTAATGCAGCCACAAAAAGTGGAGAACAAATCAGCAGTGCTTCAGCAGAAGTGCTGGATATGACAAAATCAGGCGACTTGCTCATGCGGGAGTCACAGCAGCAAATGATTGCGATCAATGATATTGTAAAAGCTTCGGTAGAGCGAGTGAATGGGCTGGATGATCATACAAAGCAAATATCTAAACTTATTAAAGTAATTCAGGAAATTGCTGATCAGACCAACTTGCTTGCTTTAAATGCCGCCATTGAAGCGGCGCGAGCTGGAGAACATGGCCGCGGGTTTGCGGTTGTGGCAGATGAAGTAAGAAAATTAGCTGAACAGGTATCATTCTCAGTTAAGGATATAACCAGCATCGTAACGAATATTCAAAAAGAATCATCAAATGTTGTTGCATCTTTAGAAAAAGGCTACAATCAGGTGGAAGAAGGAACGAATCAAATTGAGGTTACTGGTGAAACGTTCCAAAAGATCTATAATGCAGTCAATATTATGTCGTCCAATGTGACAGATATTTCTAACAGTCTTCAAGTGGTGGCTGATCGCTCTATGAGTATGAACCATTCAATTGAAAATATAGCGGCTGTTTCCGAGCAGTCGGCAGCTGGCATTGAACAAACAAGTGCATCCGTTACCCAGACGAATCATTCAATGGAAGAGATATCGGATAGTGTGGAATCTTTGTCCGAACTCGCTGAGCAGCTTAATGTAATGATAATGAAATTTAAAATTTAGGGTGATTTAGCGGTTCTGACAATTTTGTTGGAACCGTTTTTTAATCATTTTGGAAATCAATCTTATAAAAACAGAAGGGCAGAAAAGAGGTATTTTATCTCCATTGTAGAATTATTTAGGATGAAAGAAAGCCGATTCACTGCCGTACATAGGAGGGGGAAATTTGAACACTTCATACAAGAATTGCAGCAGCAATGAATTTACAAAAGTTCTTGCCGAAAAGGAACGATTATTCAGTATCTTTTATGAGAAATCTTCAGATCCGATTCTTTTCTGGCAAGAGGGTATGATTATCTCTGCCAACCCTGCTATGTGTATAATGTTGGGACTTAGCCTTGCGGATTTGCATAAGTATAAATTAGACGATTTTATATGCAAAGATCCAGCTTATTACGCTACCTTTCATGCTTTATATCTGAATGGATCAGCTGAAGGGGAAGTGACATTTACTACACCTAGTGGTGAGAGTATGCCATTAAAAATAAAACTTAACCAGAATATATTGGATGATTGTCATTTGGCTATTTTTTATCCTGCAGAAGACCGTGCATTTAGGGATAAAGAGCTCGCGGAGAGTGAAAATAAATTCAGGAACCTGTTTGAAGGCTCACTGGAGGGACTTGTTTTATGGAATGACCAATATGAGGTTGTTGATATGAATCCTGCTGCTAAGGAAATGCTTGGTGTAGATCAAGATACAGTCATTGGTTCATTTATCAAAGATTCATGTAAGGACTGCAAATTAGAGCGGCAAGAATTGAAGGATCGAATTGGCCGTGTTTCAGGAACATTTAAATTAAAGCAAAAGAATGATATAGAAAAAACCTTTGAATTTTCAACATTGCATCAGGTCTTTTCACAGCTTAATGTCACGGCACTGAAAGACATCTCGGAAAGGCTAATTCTTGAAGAGCAGCTTAGAAAGTCAGAAACCTTACATGTTTTAGGTGAACTTGCAGCTGGAGTGGCCCATGAGGTGCGTAATCCGCTAACAGCTTTAAAAGGTTTTATTCAGTTGCTGGAAGGTTCTGTTCAAGAAGACTTTTCCATGTACTTCAATGTTATTACAACGGAATTAGAAAGAATTGAATCTATTATTAATGAGTTTTTGTTCCTCTCCAAACCGCAGGCACTATGTTTTTCAGAAGAAGATATCTGTTCTATTATGAATCAAACTCTTGACTTGCTTTCTGCTCAAGCGGTTTTACATAACATCCAATTTATTAAACAGTTTTCTGAAAACCCTATCAATATAACCTGTGTGCCAAATCAATTGAAAAAAGTATTTATCAATATGCTTAAAAACGCGATAGAAGTAATGCCTGATGGAGGTTTTATCTGTATACATATTCAGAGGATTGAAGATGAACTCATAAAAGTCTCTATCATTGATCAAGGAGCAGGAATGGACAATGACAAAATGAAGAAGCTTGGAGAGCCATTCTATACAACGAAGGAGAGAGGGACAGGGTTAGGCTTAATGGTCACCTATAAGATCATAGAGGAGCATAGTGGCCGGATTGAGGTTGAAAGTGAAGTTGGAAAAGGAACAGCTTTTCATGTTCTTTTGCCTATTGTTCAAAAGAGTAATGATATTTAGTGGTTAAAAGATTTTTTGGTCAAACCATTCAATGTTTTAAGGGATTCCTAAATACTCGTTCAGCTGCAGCTGGCTGATTTCGTACTCCTTAAGAACGTTTCCTGTGCTTTAAATGACAAATTTAACACAGCCTTCTTCCTGCCTAAGGTAAGCGGGCTGTTTTTTTGGTGTGCAGGACAGTGTTTGATATAAAAAGGAATTGTCAAAAAGTGGCCTGCGCAATTAAGCTGTTCATGAATCTTTATTGACGTATATCTTTTATTTTGATATATATCTAATTAGATAATTATAAAATAAGCAGAAAGGAGATCGAACGTTGCAGCTTAACAGAATCGTAGCATTTCATAAGACAATGGGTGACCCGACAAGAATCCGCATTGTACATCTTCTTGCTAAAGGACCGCTTCATGGGCAAGCGATCGCTGGAAAACTAGGGTTAACACCACCGACGATTACACATCATTTAAATAAATTAAAAGATATTAATCTTGTTTATCAGCGGAGAGATAAAAACACAATTTACTTTTACTTAAATGAATCTGTTCTTCAGCACCAGGCAAAGGCATTAGTGAAAATGTTAGAAGAAGAGGAGGAATTAACCCTAATGGCAAATGATGAGGCAGCCAAGGTCATAAAAAACTTTTTCGCAGCAGATGGTACGCTTAAATCAATACCAGCACAAAGAAAGAAGAAGTTAATTATTTTTGAACATATAATGCAAGGATTTAAAATAGGGGAAAAATATGAGGAAAAAGAGGTAAATGAATATATAAAAAAATATCACCAAGACTATGCAACCATTCGGAGAGAATTTATTATAAATCAATATATGTACCGGGATAACGGCATATATGAAGTGAATCCAAAGGAAATGTGGGCAAAAAGCGAATAAAATCCGTTTGCATGGCTGATTTCAAGACTTAACTGAATATCATAAAAAAACTCCTCAGAGTATTGTCTGTAGGAGTTTTTGATGTTTCGTTTAGTAAAAATCAGGCTTGCGATCTAAAAAGATCGGAATGGTTTTTCGTACTTGCTGAACTTGATCAAGATCGATTTCTGCCTGCAGGATCTGTTCGCCTAAGTCTGCTTCTGCAATCACATGCCCCCATGGATCAATGATCATGGAATGCCCTGCAAACTGATTATTAGGATCACTTCCGGAGCGATTGCAGGCTACAATAAAGCACTGATTTTCAATCGCTCTGGCAATCAGCAATGCACGCCAGTGATCAAGTCGTTTAAGCGGCCATTCAGCAGATACAAATAGAACCTCCGCACCCTCTAATACATGTCTTCTAATCCATTCGGGAAAACGGATATCATAGCAGATTACACCAGCAAACGTGCGATCTTCTAAAGAGAATAGACCAGTATCATGTCCGTCCTTCAAATAAAGATGTTCGTCCATTAACTTGAATAAATGCAGTTTGCTGTATGTGTGAATAAGCTGTCCATCCTTTGCCAATATAGGCATTGAATTATAAATGTCCTGCCCATTCTGATTGGCAACAGACCCGCCAATTATATGAATATCATTCTTCACCGCAGCTTCTTGTAAAAATGAGATTGCTTCTTGGATATTAGCCAGCTGTGGAAGGTTTTGCAAGTCGTAGCCAGTTGTCCACAGTTCAGGTAAAACAATAATATCAGTGCCAGATAAGCATGCGTCCATAATCATTCTGTTGGCAGTTTCAAAGTTCGCCTGGGGGTCACCGAAAGTAATATCCATTTGCAGGCAGGAAATGTTCAGTTTCATTTTCTTCCTCCTCATCCTATTTGTTTATATCTTATTTGAATATGTAGAACATGTAAATTTAAAATGTAGTTTTTATAAAGAAATGTAAGAAGATGATGGAAAAATGTCGAATCAGCATTAAAAATAGGTGTAAAAACTGTCGATTGCCAATTATTTTGAAAAAATAATGTCTAATATTGCGAATCTATTTACAATATTAGAAATTCTTGTAATAATTCTTCAAGTGGTCATAAAAAAATAAATGATAATGTAGAAAAGAAATAGGAGGAAATAAGGTTGTTTTATAGGAGAAAGTTGTTGAACGAAATTCAAGCGAAAAGGGAAATGATGATTCAATCTGCAGACAAGCATGGAATAAGCAGCGAAATAACAATTAGACACAGTCAAGAGCTGGATAAACTTATACTAGAATACCAATATAATCTGCAGCGGCAAAAAGAGCGAAGAATAGAAATTAGACTTCTTTTCAAACAGCTTATTTTAAATTTGAAAAAACCGGCTGTATAGTCTCTGTATGATATGGAGTTGAATATATGAAATATGTATATGCGAGGCGCCACTTACCTCTCATTAGCATAGTTGGATTGGCGCCGTACAAATTTTTAAATTAAAATAACTGTATTAATAAAATCATAAATAAAAGTCCAGTGATAAAGGAATAGGTGGAAGTGGTCTCATTCCCATCTCCATGACTTTCCGGTATAAGTTCTTTATAAATGATAAATAGCATGGCACCTGCTGCAAACGCTAACCCATAAGGAACGAGGTTGGCAACATAAGCGGTAAGGAAAAAGCCTAACAAGCCAGATACAATTTCAATCGCTCCTGTTAATGTCGCAATAATAAACGCTTTTAACTTACTGATTTTTTGATTTACTAGAAACAATGCAACAAGAAAACCTTCTGGTGCATTCTGCAGGCCAATGGCAAATGCAATCAAGTTTCCGGTATCTTCTGTGCTTGATGCATAACTTACACCTACTGATAATCCCTCAGGAATATTGTGAAGGGTGATAGCCGAGATAATGAGCAGTGCTTTTTCATCGAATTCGATACCGCTTTTTGAATGCTCTAAATCAATATGAGGAATCCTTTTTTCAAGTAATGTCAATGTAAAGACACCTAAAATGATTCCAATTGCCAACGGTAAAAAGCCCCCTAGACTAAGTGCTTCAGGTATAAGCCCCATAGTAGAAGCAGCCATCATAATGCCTGCTGTGAATGCAAGCAATACGTCACGCCAGCGATGTGTTACTGAACCGCGCATAAACAGAATAATAAAGGCCCCAGCTCCTGTTGATAATGCGGAGAGTACACTTCCAAAGATGACTTCAGTCATTTAATTCACCTCTCCTTTTGTGTCAAAGGTATTTAATGTGAAAAATGAGAAAAAGAATATTAAGATAATTTTCAGTGTTGATTAAATCATAAACGTGCATTAGAAATGTGCAGGATTCTTTTATCATAATATCCTCAAAAGAAAAGAGCAATCAAAACATCTGCTCTCACAAATCAGTAAAAACAATACAAGGACAGAAGATTGGAGAAACTAAAATTCACCGGTTACAATAACAATCAAATAACTTTATGTTTCCATTACCTTCCTTTATAAATGCATTGGCACAGCATTATTGAAGGAAGGGCTTGAAAACTTAATGAAATCATATGCAAATGAATGCATGATGGTGAAAAAAAAAGCAGAGCTGCTTTTGCTCTGCTTCAATTCGTTAGACATCAGAGGGAGTTTCCTTCTTCGGAAGAAAGATATCAACCTGAGTGCCATAGTTCTCTTTACTGGTTATGAAGATTTCGCCTCCAAATGATTCAATAATCCTTCTGCAAACGACGAGACCAAGTCCAGTACCCATATCCTTTGATGTATAAAAAGGCTGAAAGATTTTTTTAATTGCTTGTTCAGATATGCCCATGCCTGTATCAATGATTTTAATTTGGCATTTACTGTTCTTGGCAGATAATTTAATGGTCAAACTACCCCCAGCTTCCATTGATTCAAATGCATTTTTAGTGATATTTAAAATGACTTGCTTCATTTGATCGTTTGTACCTACCACATATATAGGCTGATTCGGAAGCTCACACTGATAACTTATTCGGTTCATAAGAGCTTCAGAACGAATTAAAGGATCAAGGGTTTTAATAATTTGCTTTAAATCCATTATTTCATTTTTTTGTGCTGTTGGTTTCCCGAGAATTAGAAACTCACTGACGATCTCATTAATTCTATTAATCTCATCATTAATGACTGAAAAATAATATTGGTCGGTAGAGTTTGTATATTTTTCACTTAGTAATTGAACAAGTCCTTTTATGCCGGTTAGAGGATTGCGAATTTCGTGAGCGGTACTTGCTGCAAGAGTCCCCACAAGCTCCAATTTCTGCAGCTCATTTTCTTTCTTTTCTTGCTGAGCCTGTCTTTTAAGCATAAAGTACTGAATAAAGACAAAAATGATATGAGTAATAATAAGATATTTTGCCAGGGAGGTCATTACTTGTTTATAAATATGATCTGTATCTTTGCTTGGCATTTTCACTTCTAATTCCCATGGCAGGCTTTCAAGGGGAACAGAAAGCTTTTCCTGTGAAAATTCTTTCTTTGATTGAATATCGAAAATAAGTTCTTCCTCTGCATTTAATAAAGCTAAGCTTGTATTTGGAGTTAATACCTTCATAATATTTTCCATATAATCACTACGCAGATGTGCGATAAGAATGGCATCTATCTCCCCATTCTCAGAGAAAATGGGTTTCCCAACTCCAATTACCTTCTGTCCATTTATTAATTTTTCTTCTTTATTGGAAATGATTATGTCTTTTGTTTTGGTAATTTCTTTAATATATTCTGTTTCTGATAGATCTGCATTTTCTAAGTATGAATTTGAGCCTGTAATAATGGTTCCATTTTTATTGAGCAAGTAGATCCCTCCATAACGGGGATCCATTCGATGAGCTTCCTGTAAAAGATTCTCCAGTTGATCTGCAGATTGATCAGTTCTAATCGATACGGATAAAATTTCTAACATAGTAAACGTCTCTGAGATAAATTGATCCCAGCTTTTCTGATGAACAGATGCAATCCAATAGGTGTCTTCCTGCCTATTATGGTATTCCTCATCTGCTGACTGGTATAAAGAATATAGAACACCGATCAATGTGGGCAATAATACGATAAGACAATAAATGGCGATATTCTGATATTTATTCGTCATATGCTTACTCCGAACTTTCATAGATTTTCATTTTTTATTATACCATTTTTTGGACGATTACGCTGAATGAAATAGAAAGGCTTACAACTAAGTAAAAAGTCCGATGAATCAGGTTCAGTAAATTGACATGCAGAACTTGCTTCCTTATAATTATTTTGATTTCAAGAAATTTTGTCTATTAATTTGTAAAGGATTGGAGTAAATGAGTTCTGAGAATATAAGCCAATCGCTGAAGTTATTTATTGTTCTTTCAAGAGCATACCGTTCAATTAATGAGCAGGTAAATAAAAGAATACAAACATATGGTTTGAATCCGACTGAATTTGCCGTTTTGGAACTTTTATACCATAAAGGCGACCAGCCTCTTCAGCAAATTGGCGGAAAGATCTTATTGGCGAGCGGCAGCATAACTTATGTTGTGGATAAGCTCGAGCAAAAGGATTATTTAAGAAGAGTTGCTTGTCCTAATGACCGACGAGTAACTTTTGCACAAATTACCGAGAAAGGGAAAGAATTTATTGAAAGCATCTTTCCTGAGCATGAGCAGAAAATACATGAGATTATGTCTGTTTTGAGTGAAGAAGAAAAAGAAAGTGCTATTGAGCTGCTTAAGCGCGTAGGACTTTCAGTTGGAAAGTATTAATTATCGATGGCGAGCTCAGTCAGGAAGACGGGCTCGTTTTTTACTTTTATTTTAGCAGGAAAACGTTGGATTGAATAAAAAATTGGGAATTAACTAAAAATAATAGAATCATAGCGATCTAGAACGTTAGGCGAATATTTAGAACAAGAAAAAAGGTAATAATAAAGGAATTTCACTGCTGCTGTCGAAATAAATTATGCTGTAGGATAGAGATCAAAGACAAAGAACTCTACATTACATATAGGAGACTAGCGGGTAAGTAACCAAATTACTGTCTCAGAACCAGCTTAACATTCAGAATTTTTAAAATGATAAAGGGGTGCTTAAAAGTGAGATTTGAAGATTATAAGTATGTTCGGCCGGATATTGAGGATGCAGGAAAGAAATTAGAAGCTGCAATAGAACAATTTAAAAATGCTGCATCAATTGAAGAGCAGAATAAAGCGATGACGGATTTCAATACAATTCGGAATGATCTGGGCACGATGTCTAATTTGACGTATATTCGGCACTCAATTGATACAAATGATGAGTTTTATAAGGCTGAGCAAGAATTTATGGATGAAGTTCAGCCGCAGATTGAAGGACATATTACAAAGTATTATGAGGCTTTAGTAAATTCACCTTTCAGAGGTGAGCTCGAGAAAAAATGGGGGAATCAGCTATTTGATCTGGCAGATGCTCAGTTAAAAGTGTTCTCACCTGAAATTGTCTCCTACTTGCAGAAAGAGAACAAATTATCATCTGAATATACAAAGCTTATTGCCTCTGCCAAAATTGATTTTGAGGGAGAAGAAAGAACCCTTGCTCAACTAGATCCGTATACAGAGTCAACAGATCGTGAAATGCGGAAAAAGGCAAGTGAAGCAAAGTTTGGTTTTCTGGGTGGGATCGAACAGGAACTTGACAGGATTTATGATGAACTCGTGCAGCTGCGGACAGAGATTGCTCATAAACTTGGCTATAAAAACTTTGTAGAATTAGGATATCACCGCATGTATCGAACGGATTATAATGCGGAAATGGTAAAGAACTTTCGTGACCAGATCAAGGAATACATTGTACCGCTTGCTACCAAGTTAAAAGAGCGCCAGCGCGAACGAATTGGTGTTGATCAGCTTAAATATTATGATGAGGGATTTGTTTTCAGCACAGGCAATGCTGTTCCAAAAGGTGATCCAGATTGGATTGTGGCCAATGGACAAAAGATGTATGATGAGCTTTCAGAAGAAACAGGTAAATTCTTCGCTTTTATGAACGAAAACGGTTTAATGGACCTTGTTGCGAAAAAAGGGAAAGCTGGCGGAGGCTATTGTTCATATATTGAAAACTACAAGGCGCCATTTATTTTCTCTAACTTTAATGGAACTTCTGGAGATATAGATGTACTTACACATGAAGCAGGTCACGCATTCCAGGTTTACGAAAGCAGTCATTTTGAGATTCCGGAATATAATTGGCCAACCTATGAAGCAGCTGAAATTCATTCAATGAGCATGGAGTTTTTTACATGGCCGTGGATGGAGAATTTCTTTCAAGAGGATACAGATAAATATAAGTTTTCACATTTAAGCTCAAGCTTATTGTTCCTGCCATATGGTGTTGCAGTTGATGAATTTCAGCATTGGGTTTACGAAAACTATAAAGCGACACCAGAAGAGCGAAAGCATGCTTGGAGAGAAATTGAGAAGAAGTATATGCCTCATCGAGATTATGATGGAAATGAATATTTAGAGAACGGCGGCTTCTGGCAGCGTCAGGGTCATATATATAATTCGCCTTTCTATTATATTGATTATACACTCGCACAAATTTGTGCCTTCCAATTCTGGAAACGATCACGAGAAAACCATGAAAAAGCCTGGAAAGATTATTTACATCTTTGCAAACTGGGCGGTAGCCTTCCATTCACAGGTCTTGTGAAAGAGGCAAATTTAATCTCTCCATTTGAGGATGGCTGTGTTCAATCAGTTGTTAGTGAAATTGATCAATGGCTATCTGCAGTGGACGATAAAGCTTTGTAAGAAATGAAATGGGCAGGCGCTATTTATGGCGCCTGCCCTTATTAGTATAAAAAGAAATGTTTAAGCTGTAATCACGATTTTATCATTCTCAAGAGCAGCATACAGACGTTTGCAATCTTCCTGGTCAATGATAAAGTCGGCAATTACATCTTCGAGCTGATCTTGAATCACTCTTCTGAGCGGACGTGCCCCAAACTTAGGATCATAGCCTAATTCTGCCAGCTTTACTTTCACAGTGTCATCAATTTGCAGTTCTATTTGCTGTTCTTTTAATGAATGAATTAGATCAGCAAGAAGGATATCAGTTATTTTCAATAAATCTTCAGGCAGTAAGGATTTAAATTCAATAATGCTATCAAAGCGGTTTAAAAACTCAGGCTTGAAAAATCCTCCTAAAGAATCTAAAATAGTTGCTTCATTTACAGCTGATTGTGCGCCAAAACCAACCTTTGTTTCTTTATGGCCGATACCAGCGTTACTCGTCATAATAATGACGCTATCCTTGAAGCTGACCGTTCTGCCCTGACTGTCTGTTAATCGTCCATCTTCAAGTATTTGCAGGAACATATGCTGAACATCAGGATGAGCTTTCTCGATTTCATCAAGGAGAATAATGCTATATGGATTGCGGCGCACTTTTTCAGTAAGCTGTCCAGCTTCCTCATATCCGACATAGCCTGGAGGTGAACCTATAATTTTTGAAACACTATGTTTTTCCATGAATTCACTCATATCAAGACGAATCATGCTTTCTTTCGTTCCAAAAAGCACTTCAGCAAGGGTTTTAGTCAGTTCTGTTTTCCCAACCCCTGTTGGTCCAACAAATAAGAATGAGCCAATTGGACGGTTCTTAGGTTTAAGACCAGCACGGCTGCGGCGGATTGCCTTTGCTACTTTAGTGACAGCTTCTTTTTGACCAATAACTTTTTTCGTTAAGTTATGTTCTAGATTTTGCATCTTAGACTTATCATCGTCTAATAACTGTCCGACTGGAATGCCGGTTTTTTGCTCAATAATTTGCTGGATCAATAACAAATCAACTGTTAACTTTTCAGGTTTAGCTGGGTCATTGAGCTTCTTCTCGAGTTGTAGCTCTTCCTCTCGAAGTTTGGCGGCTTCTTCATAATTTTCCTCTTTTAAAACCTGTTCCTTACGCATATGAATTTCTTTTAACTGTGTTTCCAGATCTTCATGTGGCTGGTGTTTTAATTCAAGGTTGAGTTTAGAACCAGCCTCGTCCATTAAATCAATGGCTTTATCTGGAAGGAAACGGTCCTGAATATAGCGTTGTGACAAACGGACACATGCCTCAATGGCTTCTTGGCTAAATGTTACTTCATGATATTCTTCATATTTTGCTTTTAATCCTTGTAAAATCGATATGGCTTCTTCAATGGATGGCTCTTTTACATGAACAGGCTGAAATCTTCGTTCTAAGGCTGCATCCTTTTCAATTGTTCGATATTCTTTTAATGTAGTTGCACCAACTAGCTGCAGTTCTCCTCTTGCAAGGGAAGGTTTCAGAATATTGCCGGCATCCATTGAGCCTTCTGCAGATCCTGCACCGACTAAGAGGTGGAGCTCATCAATGAATAAAATGATATTTTTACGGTGCTGAACCTCTTGAATTAGCTTTTTCATTCTTTCTTCAAATTGTCCTCTAATTCCTGTATTAGAGACAAGAGAAGCAACATCAAGCAAGTAAACCTCTTTACCTTCTAGTTTTTTAGGAACTTCTCCATTAGCGATTTTCAGTGCAAGACCTTCAGCAATGGCAGTTTTCCCAACACCAGGCTCTCCAATTAAAACTGGGTTGTTTTTGGTGCGGCGATTGAGGATTTCTATTACTCGTTTAATTTCTTCATCTCGGCCAATGACCGGATCAATAAGTCCTGCCTTTGCCATATGAGTCAAGTTTCGTCCCATTTGATCAATAAAACCGCTCCTGTTTTGCTGGCGGCTAGCTTTTTGTGTATCAGATATATTTTCATTTTTCTTCATTTGATTAAATAATGAATCTATAGGCATCCCGTTAAATCCTGAAAAATATTGTGATGATGGACCAAAAGCAGGGAGTGCCTTTTGTTTTTCAGCTTCATAACAGCTATGGCATAACTGAAGCTTTGTTTTATTTCCATTTACCCGGTACACCATTTGAATGGATGCTGTGTTTTGCTGACATTTTTGACAGTTCATAATAAGTTCCCCCTTTTGACTTTGACTATCTTTGACTTTATTATAATTTGACCTTTACTGACTTTCAAGCATTTTGATTCTGGTATTTATTTCATGCAGTTACTTGGCGTTTGTATTAAAGCGCTCCTGCCTTGTATATGTGACGTAGTTGAAGATTACAAAGAATGTACAGTAGGGGAGAGCAGATATTCTTAACATAGGAAGAAATGCTCGTCATTGTTTGTCCCTTTCAACATATATTTGAATAGGAAGGGAGAGATTCTTGTGAAAACAAATTGGGCTGCTGCCTTTCAAATAGCTGCTGTATATGTTGGAACAGTCGTTGGTGCGGGGTTTGCTACAGGGAGAGAGATCGTTGAGTTTTTCTCACGGTTCGGCTTATTTGGCTTAATAGGAATTTTAATGAGCGGATATATTTTTATTTTTATGGGCTCTAAAATGATGCGGATTGCGGCTCGTATCCAAGCAAAATCATATCAGGAATTAAACGAATACTTGTTTGGCAGAGTATTAGGTTCATTTTTAAATGTTTTTATGCTAATCATGCTACTAGGTGTATGTGCAGTTATGTTATCGGGAGCAGGTGCAGTATTTGAAGAACAGCTCGGTATACCAAAAAATATCGGTGTCCTCATCACGATTGCCATTTCATTGCTGACCATTGTACGTGGGATTAAAGGGTTATTCGCAATTAACGTACTCGTGGTACCGATGATGATTGCTTTTAGCTTTATGCTGATGTTATTTTCCATGCAGCTGCCTGACTTTTGGGGAAATCTCGTATACATTCCATATGCTGATGACGGCTGGAAGGCAGTGATTGCTCCTTTCTCATATACAGCTCTAAATTTAGCGCTTTCTCAAGCAGTGCTAGTTCCTGTTGCTTCTGATATTAAAGATGATAGCAGTATTAAATGGGGAGGCATTTTGGGAGGTGCGGCACTAACAGTAATTCTTCTATCCAGTCATGCTGCCTTGGTCATGCTTCCCGATTTAGAATCTTATAATATTCCTATGGCAGTTGTGATGAAAACATTGGCTGCTTCGTTTTATTGGATTTTCGTATTTGTTATTTACGGTGAAATTCTAACATCTGTTGTTGGAAATGCTTTTGGCTTAGAGAGACAAATTAGGCAATATATCAATATGCCGGCGATCATAACTGTCTCTTTTATTTTTATAATCAGTTATATTGCAAGTATGATTAATTATGGGACTTTACTTTCTTATATGTATCCACTGTTTGGATATGTGAGCCTTGGTTTTATTATTGTTTTATGGATGAAACCTTTCCGCGGAGATCATAAAGGGAGCTAAGAGAAAGAAAAGAAAAGGTCACATCCAAGAGGATATGACCTTTTTGCCGTATTATTAAGTTAACGTGCTAATATTAGTCTTCCATGATTGTTGCAGCCATTTTTAAAAAGGCATCTTGATGCTGAGCACCAGTTTTGGAGTAAATCGAAATTTTAAAGTCAGCTTGATCATTGTGAACAATATAAGCTGAAACAGCATCTTCACCATTATCTGCTGCAAAGCCTTTTGCGTTTTGGAAGGCATCTTCCTGAGGCAGCTCTACTGATTGTACATCTTCACTGACAGCTTCAAGCTGGGCAATTGTATTTTCCTCGAGCATAGCTTCTTCCTGGCCTTCAGGAATAAGCTCAATTCTCATAAAATGCAGATCATCTTCTTTAAAATAAAGAACATCTTTATTTGGCTCTTCACCTGTCAGCTCATACTCAGGCAATACATATAGGGAATAAGCCATGTTATCGCTTTTGGTAAGAAATGCAGTTTCTTCTTTCATTTCTCCATCTTGCTCATATTGAAGATTTTGTTCCATTACTCGAATGCTTTGGTCGTTTTCGTTTGCTTGGTCACTGTCATTTTCGCTTGAATCCTCTACAGGTTCATCTGCTTCTGAATCATCAGATGCATCATCGCCTTGTGTGCTATCTGTATGGTCTTGATGTTCTTCTGTTTCCGTATTCGTATCTGCTGCACTATTGTCAGGTTCTTCTGCCTGATCTGCGGTGCCGCAGCCTGCAAGTAATAGAGCAAACAATACACTCATAAATAGAAGCTTTAATGGTTTCATTGGTTGTAAGTCCTCCTAGTGTCGTAATTATATGTTCTACTAAATATGACGTTTTTTTTTATATAAGGTTACAAAAAAAACGATATTTTGCAGAAAATCCTTAACTTATACGAGTGGAAATAATAAAAATAAAAATACATCAAATATTAAATGTGAGACAATGAGCATTGGAATACTGCGTTTCCACACATATAAAATTCCCCAAAACAAGCCGCCAATTAATGCTGCTAAAGGCAGAATAATTTCACCAGAATAGAGAGAAACAGAAGCATAAAGCAGCGATGCGATTAGAATACTGGGAAAGACTCCGGCAAAGCGCATTAGCCTTTTTTGAACAAAACCTCTCCAAAATAGTTCCTCACCAGGAACGATAATAAGCAGCATAATAATATAGTGCCAAAGGTTGGCTGGCGAAAAATCACGATAAAGCCTAGCGGCACTTTTTTCAATAGGCAGCCCAATTAGCTGCATTAAATGGAAGCCTGTCCAGAAAACAGCAAACAATAGAATACCAGACAAAATCCCATAGAAAAGATATGTCCAAAAGGGCTCCTCATCTTCAACATCTTCATTTAAGATCGCATAGCTGATTAAGAAAAGCATAGTGGCTGAAAATATGTACCAAAACACACCCCGATCGGAAAAAGTAAAGTACATAAGACCATGTGCGAGAATAAGTGCGAATAATAGCCGGATATCTCGGAATATGTCAGTCACTGATAGTATAACCTCCTTTCCTCAAAAGAAAACCAATCCTTATTTTAACGCACTTCAGCCTCTAGCGAAAGCCTTGCGAATGATTACATTATGACAAATCCACAAAAAATGGAACAAACAAACAGTATAACGAAGTGTTTGAATTGGAAAAATACATGCATCGGTCATAGGAAGGAGGTTTTGGAAATGACAAAGCAAAAACGTGAAAAAGAACGTGCCTGGACAGTAAGAAAGCAAGACCAGCATCCACATGGAAAAGTAAAATCATTTAAAGAATTATCGCAGGGGAAAGATGAAGCTTAATCAATATTTCAACTATGGGATACGAAGAGAAACCCTGCCATAATGACAGGGTTTCCATTGTTTTATTTGTTTAGTATGTTTAAGCTTTAATTATTCATTTACAATCTTATAATTTTTATGGTTGACGACTGTTCTTTGTTCCAGCTCCAGATCGCGATAATTATCCATATAAGTTAAATCAACAATAACAGAATTTTCATTGACCTTCTCGACGATTCCCTGTAAGCCTTCACGGAATTCAATTATGTTTCCAACTTCAGCCTTTTTCAACAGCTTCTCCCCTTTTCCTGCCAAATTCATGTAGATTTATTTTATATTTTGCACTATAATATTCAATTCGTAAAGAATTTTATCTATATTTCGTTAATTCATTAGCGATTGCCTATAATTGTTAAGGAGTGTTAAAGATGGACTCACAGTATATCAATGAGATTTTAGATAAACTAAAAAATGGAGAGCTATCAGAATACTATGTGAAAAAAGAGGATTTTCTGCCCATTAGAAGCATTATTGTAAATCGAGAGGACTTTAAACACTTTCGTGGAATCGCTCAAAGAAGCGGGGATGTTTTATATCACTATCTTTCAGAACCAAGAAGCTAAATATGGAAAAGGATTTAAGCGGGAAGGTCTCCTATATGCAGTGTACTGCATGGAAGCCATCCCGTTTTTTTAATACAAACCGTGATTAAAAAAGAGCAGCTTGGAGGAATATCCGGAAAAGATTTTTTTGGAATACAGTTTAAGAACCATCAAACAACGACTTCTCTTATATGCTTGACGTTCAAAAGTTTTCCTTTCGAATTTCCGGTATTTTATCTATCTTTAATGTGCTGATAAGCCTTTTTTGAATATACTTTTAAGCCCTCTACAATTGCTTTCATCGATTCTTTGTCATTGATTCCTTGAAGACCGTACGTATAAATGCTTCCTATTTGTTTAATCCAAACAATAGTGCCGAGAATGCGCATCTTTTGATCATTGAGGGTAAAATGCACTTCGTATAATTCGTTTGACATGAGTTTTGTTTCAGCATGCAATTTGAGGCCATTAGGACTCATATCAGGAATAAGGATGGCAATAGGCTCACTATCCTGCTGCGGTTTCTGAATAAAACCGGGAATCGGACTTCGAAATTGAAAGCGAAAACCTTCATCGCGTTTATATCTCATCATTAAAACCACTCCTCTTTTTCTCATGTCTTAATTTTCCTAAAATAATATCGAAAATAAAAGTAAAATTCAACAAGTTCAAAAAATATACAAATCTACTTTAATTTTCGGAATTAATAGATTAATATAAAATTAGAACTAGTAATTGTTTACAATAAATAAAAAATGAGGAACTTTTTATTCTGCCAGCACTGGTGGATTGACTTTAAACAGACTGAGGGATTCACTTCGAAATAATTTCAGAATAATAAGGAAACTGTTATAAACTTTAATAGGTAATTCTCAAGGAGGGCTTATGGAAAAATTAGCAAAGTTAAAATCAGAAATTTCGAAAGTGATCATAGGGAAGGAAGAAGAAACAGAATTATTAACCATTGCGCTTCTCTTTAATGGCCATATCCTGCTGGAGAGTGTACCAGGTACGGGAAAAACCCAGCTTGCAAAGTCATTTTCCAGATGTATAAATGGAGAGTTTTCCAGAATACAGTTTACACCAGATGTACTTCCGAGTGATGTAACAGGCATACAGTTTTTCAATCCCAAAACGCACGAATTTGAATTGCGCCCTGGTCCAATTGTTGCCAATATTGTTCTTGCGGATGAAATTAACCGCGCAACGCCAAGAACACAGTCGAGCCTGCTGGAGGTTATGGAAGAAAGACAAGTGACGATCGATGGAATATCTGTCAAAGTTCAAGAACCATTTATGGTGATAGCGACGCAAAATCCAGTGGACTCACAGCAAGGGACATTCCAGCTTCCTGCTGCACAAATGGATCGGTTTTTATTTAAATTGGAAATGAGTTATCCGAGTTTGGAGGAAGAAAAGAAAATACTGCAAAATGGCCGGGCAGGATCATCAGCTGCAGTGATTGAAATGATCTTAAACCATGAAGAAATTATGCATATGAAGAATGAAGTACAGCAAATCAAAATAAATGAAGCAATAGAAGAATATTTACTGGAAGTGATACGAAAAACAAGGCAACATCCAGATATTGATCTGGGGGCAAGTCCACGTGCTGCATTAGCCTTGATGAAAGCGGCACAGGGACGTGCTTATATTCAGGATAAAACCTTTGTGACACCAGATGATATTAAACACATGGTTCCATTTGTCCTCGGACATAGGCTAATTCTGTCAACTGAGGCGTCATTAACAAAAACAATGACAAATGTACTGGAGGATGTGCTTGAATCAGTGCCAGTACCTGTAGAAACAGGTAGTCTTTAATGAAGCAATGGAGGAAATATACCGTTGAGGATCATTATTTTTCAGTTACTGGGCTAATAGCGATTATCTTATTTTTTGCATCACTTTACTTTCATTCATGGCCGGTATTTTTCGCAGCCGTAATGTTCATCATTTTAAGCTATAGTAATGCGAAGTATTTAAAGCTTGCTGGAAAAAAACTTATCTTTCATGATCAAAAGCGCAGAGACAAATTTTTTACTGAGGAAAGCGGTGAATGGGTTCTGCATTTTGAAAATCAAGGCGTTCCTATATTGAAAGGCGAGCTGCTGGTCTATTTTGATGATGTGGTTTCACCTTCTGATGAATCATATGTGCCAAGATTGTCCATTTACGAGATTAGCATTCCATTTTCGATTAATTTCAGGCAAACCAATATAATTAAAATTCCCTTTATTGCCAGAAACAGAGGAATGGCTAAAATCCGAAAGATGGAGATCCATATTCCTCACTTTTTTGGTCTAGGGGAAACCGTACTTGAATATAACCAGCTGATGATGCAAGAAGCACTCGTTTATCCACAGACCTTGAATGTGAAAAATAAAAACGCCTTGATGACAGATCGGCAGGGAGAGTCCGAAGCTCCTTATTCCTTATTTGAAGATTTATTAGCTCCAGCTGGAACGCGTGATTATAATCGTTCAGACAGCTTTAATCGGATCCATTGGAAAGCGAGCGCGAGAAAGCAGGTATTACAGACTAAAATCTTTGATAAGGTGGCAGAAACAGGCTGGAATCTTTCTATTAATATTTCGGATCGCCATTCAATTACCGGAGAAATAGAGGAATTATTAAAAAGTACAGCTGACTTAGCCTATTATTTTGTGCAAAAGAATATCCCTTTCTCTTTGTGTATTAATATCCGGAAGGCTGGCAATACACCTTTTTATTACATTTCTGCGGGAACCGGCAAGGAGCATTTGCAGAAGGTCTTAGAAATGCTCGCACTCGTAGATACACATGGTTCCATATACCCTTATGAAAAAATGCTGTCTTTTTATACTCGCCACCTTTCTGTTCAGCCGTTTTTTTTACATGGGGGCAGAGAACCAAAGTATGATGATTCACTGCAGGTATTAGCTCAAAGAGGGGTATCGATTTATGATCTGCTGATTCAGGGTGAAAATGCAGCAATTCATAAAAAGACGATCGTGAAAAGAAAAGTGGTGTTATCATGAAATCTTCCCTGTTGAATCATTTCATTCTAATACTGGCTGAAATTCTTTTTGGAAGCATGCTGATTTGTGTTTATTACACACTGGCAAATGACTATTTTTCTTTAGGTTTATTATTACTGATACTTGTGCCTGCTGCCTTCTTGTATTTATGGCTGTCAGAGCAATATTCGGACAAAGGAAACAACCTATTTTTCATCGTAGTATTACCCTATATACTTCTGACCGGAATTTTATTCGGGTTTCCTGTCATTCTGCTGATTGGCCTGTCTTTGCTTTTGTTTTGGCGTTCAACTGTGGCCATCAGAAACAAGGATAGTGAACAGACGGGATATTGGCTATTAATGACTTTTGTTATTGGAGGAGTCCTGCTATTTGTCGCTCAAATGGAAACAACTGCTGACAGCAGTCAGATTGTAACGATCATTATTCTTCAGATTGCCGTCTTTTTAATTGGCGGTTTTATAAGAAGATTAATGCCGGCAGAAACAGAACAGCAAGAAAAAAAGCAATTCACCAAGTATTTCTTCTATATTATTGGCGGTATAACGGTGATTTCAGGCTTGCTTACTGCAGGTATGAGCGTAATTAAGTGGCTTTTCAATCTGCTATTAGAGGGAGTTGCAGCTATAGGGGGACTTCTGGCGGCTCCATTGTTTATGTGGACTGAAGGAAGAGAGGCGGATGTGGAGCTTCAAGGGCTGCCTGAAGATACAACTCAGGATCTGCAGAATGATATTATCTTTGATGCTGCTGAAAAATCAGCTCGAGAACCCTTTGATCCTACAATCCTCTTTTATATCTTATTCATAGCATCTTGCATCTTTTTATTTTATTTTGTCATTAAAAAGTCGAAAGCACAGCTTGTTGCACAATCTGCTGAAAATACTGCTTTTTCTATGACAACATCAGCTGATGAGAAGGTGCCTAAAGGTAAGATACAGTGGAATACTTCTGCACCTGATCATGTCATTCGCAAGGAAATTTATCAGTTTGAAAAGTATGCGGCCAAGCTCCATTTAGGAAGAAACGATTATGAAGCCATTGGTGAGTGGTTTCAAAGAATTGGGATTACAGATAGCAGAGAACTTATTTCGATCTATGAAAAGGTTAGGTATGGCGATCAATTGGGTACACAAAAAGAGTATAAGGTTTTTAAAGAATATATAACGAAGAAAAAGGCAGAAATGAAAAAAATTCATAAGCAGCTTGAAAAAGAAGGGAAAATACCTTCGAACTCTATAAAGAGTAAAGTATTATCGAAATTCTCCAGCAAGAAATAGCATTAATGTGTTCACAATCCTGCAGAATGCAAACCATCCTGCAGGGTTATATCCAATGTTAATTTTTTCTCAAAGTGAACAGGCATTTTTTAATAATTATCTGCTGCAGACATTCCAGAGCACAAGCTTTCATATAATTGTAAAAAAAATGAAAGGCTGGCGATGAAATGAAACGGGAGCTGGAGAAGGCGCTGCGTGTGAAAAGTTTGTCACAGGAGATTATTCAGGAACTGCTTGAAGATCGAATTTCTTACAAAGAAGAAGATTTAAGGCAGGTTATTGAAGTGCTTGCTCGATCAGTAAATGAATTGACCGACTTATATTTGGACCGCAGCTATGATCATGAAGTGGTTTTAAAAGGTACAATCATGAAAATGAGAATAGGACTAAATACTGTAAAGATGAAAAAAGAAATCATTGGAAAATGAAAGCGGTTAACGTAAAAAATCTCTCTGTAAACCTTAAAAAATAAAGCATTTCCATTGTATAAAAAGAGGGGAAATGCTATTCTTTTTTTTGAGGTATAGGTTGTCTGACACTTAAATGTATAGTGATATAAAACTTTGTTTTATCATACATGAATAAAGTTTCTAGGGGAAAAATAAGACAGAGATAGTCTAACAGGCCTGACCGAAAAATCAGCCTGCATAAATATGATTTATTGTCTTATCTATTTAAGTTAGTGAGACAACTCAAATTCACTATTTTTTTATGATAAAGGAGACTGAACAAAATGGTCGAAAAACAATTTAAAGTAATCGCAGATACTGGAATTCACGCACGTCCTGCAACATTGCTTGTACAAGCTGCAAGCAAATTTGATTCTGACATCAACTTAGAATATAAAGGAAAAAAAGTTAATCTTAAATCAATCATGGGTGTTATGTCTTTAGGTGTGGGCCAAGGTGCAGACATCACAATTAGTGCAGCTGGTGCTGATGAGCAAGATGCTTTAAACGCACTAGAAGAAACATTGAAAAAAGAAGGTTTGGCTGAATAATGAGCTTTTTACAGGGGATAGCAGCATCAAGCGGTATTGCGATTGCAAAGGCATACCGCTTAGTTGAACCTGATTTGTCTTTTGAGAAAAAGACAGTCAATGATACTGCTGAAGAGATTGCACGTTTTCAATTAGCTCTTTCCACATCTAAGGGTGAATTGGAAGTAATTAGAGATAATGCAAATGTACAGCTTGGTGCAGATAAAGCAGCGATTTTTGATGCTCATTTGCTTGTTTTGAGTGATCCGGAATTAATCTCACCGATTGAAGATAAAATCAGGAGTGAACAAGTGAATGCGGAAGTGGCACTTAAGGAAACTTCTGATATGTTCGTTACAATGTTTGAACAGATGGATAACGAATATATGCAAGAGCGTGCAGCGGATATTCGCGATGTAACCAAACGTGTTCTTGCACATTTACTTAATGTTAAAATTGTTAATCCAAGCATGATCAGTGAAGAAGCAGTGATTATCGCAGAAGATCTAACACCTTCTGATACGGCTCAGCTTAACCGTGAATTTGTTAAAGGGTTCACAACTGATATCGGCGGAAGAACTTCGCATTCAGCCATTATGGCAAGATCTATGGAGATTCCTGCAGTTGTAGGAACAAAATTCTCAACTAGAGATATTGAGAATGGTGATATTGTTATTGTTGACGGTATTAAAGGGCTTGTACATATCAACCCAACTCCTGAAGTGATCGCTGAGTATGAAAATGAAGCACGCAAATACGAAGAGCAAAAGGCTGAGTGGGCGAAGCTTGTTAATGAAAAGACCGTTTCTGCTGATGGGCATCATGTAGAGCTTGCAGCTAATATTGGCACACCGAAAGATTTAGAAGGTGTTGTGAATAATGGCGGCGAAGCTGTTGGTCTATACCGTACTGAATTCTTATATATGGGCCGGGATAACCTGCCAACTGAAGAAGAACAGTTCGAATCGTATAAAGCCGTTCTAGAAGGCATGAAAGGGAAACCGGTTGTTGTCCGCACATTGGATATCGGCGGTGATAAGGAGCTTCCTTATCTTGATCTGCCGAAGGAAATGAATCCATTCCTTGGATTCCGTGCCATCCGCCTTTGCTTAGAAGAACAAGATATGTTCAGAACGCAGCTGCGCGCACTTCTTCGTGCTAGTTCATATGGAAACTTAAAGATCATGTTCCCAATGATTGCAACTCTTGATGAATTTAGAGACGCTAAAGCGATTCTTTTAGAAGAAAAGGAAAAGCTTGTTTCTGAAGGCGTTAAGATTTCAGATGAGATTGAAATCGGTATTATGGTTGAGATCCCATCAACAGCTGTGATGGCTGAGCAATTTGCTAAGGAAGTTGATTTCTTTAGTATTGGCACAAACGATCTTATTCAATATACAATGGCAGCAGACCGTATGAATGAAAGGGTATCTTACCTGTATCAGCCATACAATCCTGCGATTCTTCGTCTTGTTAAAATGGTCATTGATGCTTCTCATAAAGAAGGTAAATGGACAGGCATGTGCGGAGAAATGGCTGGAGACGAAACAGCTATTCCATTATTATTAGGTTTAGGTCTAGATGAATTTTCAATGAGTGCTACTTCCATTCTTAAAGCCCGTTCGCTTATCAGCAAACTGAACAGAACAGAAATGGAAGCTTTAGCATCTCAAGCTCTGCAGATGAATACCGCTGAAGAAGTTGTTCAAGCTGTTAAAACTGCAACGATGGCTTAAAGAAAAGAAAGTGCCTATTTTTATTAAAAGAAGTTTATGAAAAACAATAAAGGGAATAGAGAGGTAAGCTCTTAGTAAGCTAAGCAAGCTGAAATTTTTCTCATTTTCCCCCCTTTTTAAACTGGCCAACTATTTGGTCAGTTTATTTTTTTGTATAAATATTAAAACCGTAAACCTATTCAGCATTTTTGCTGTTTGAATGGTTTAAATCCTCCTTTATAAGGACAGTTTATTGAAAAAGGAGGATTTTAACATGAGAAAAATTGGATGGGTATTTACTATTTTGTTAACATCAATGATTCTTAATGCTTGTTCTTTTGGTTCACCGGAATCCATTGTCAATCAGCATGCGGAAGTGATGCTGACAAAAGAGAATGAACTGCAATTTCGCTTTAAAATGAATGAAAAAATGCTTGAAAATAAAGAAATGTACAAAGTGAGAGTGACCATTCATAATCAGGAGCTTGCAGCAGCAATAGGAGAAGAACAAATCATGTACGGAGCAGAAGAAGTGGCATCTGGCCGATTGATTGCTGCTGATGAAGAGAACGGCAATTTTATTTATATGAACCCGCTTCCTCTCTTAAAAGATTTACATGTCTTTGATATAGAAGAGATGATTGTAAACGGCCATGCCATTTCTGTTGAAATGATTTCAGATGAGGAAGTAATCGCCAAAACATATCTAAACCAGTTTTGGTCTCAAATATAATGTATACGTAAAAAGTAATAAGTTCCTTTCAGTTTAAACCCTTCTAGGATAAATGGTAAAATAGAAGAAAAGTATGAAAGGATGAAAAAGTTGAAAAACATTGAAAATACAGTGATTGGCTTTATCGGAACAGGAGTAATGGGAAGCAGCATGGCAGGACATTTGTTAAAAGCCGGATATCCATTAATTGTTTATACAAGATCCAAGGAGAAAGCAGAATCACTTTTAGAAAAGGGAGCAGAATGGGCAGAAACGCCTAAAGATCTTGCTCAGAAAGCAAACGTGATTATTACGATTGTTGGCTATCCGCATGATGTGGAAGAAGTCTATCTAGGTGAAAATGGGTTAATTCCGAATGGCAAGCAGGATACATACTTAATTGATATGACAACATCAACACCCTCTTTAGCAGAGCGTATCTTCCAGGAAGCCGAAGCAAAGGGAATAAGGGCGATTGATGCCCCAGTATCTGGCGGAGACATAGGGGCAAAGGAAGCAAGGCTGACCATTATGGCTGGCGGTAAAGAAGAAGACTTTGATGAAGTAAAGCCGATTCTTGAATTAATGGGTCAGAATATTGTTTATCAAGGTCCAGCAGGTTCGGGGCAGCATACAAAAATGTGTAATCAGATTGCCATTGCATCCAACATGATTGGTGTGAGTGAAGCGATTGTTTATGCTGAAAAAGCTGGCTTGAACCCAGAACAAGTTTTAAAGAGTATTTCAGCAGGTGCTGCCGGCAGCTGGTCATTATCGAACCTGGCTCCTCGTATGACGAAAGGTGATTTTGAACCTGGCTTTTATATCAAGCATTTTATTAAGGACATGAATATTGCCTTGGAAGAAGCTGAGCGCATGGGCATGATGACACCAGGATTGTCCTTAGCTAAAAAAATGTATGCCGAGCTTGCTGAAAAGGGAGAAGAAAATAGCGGTACACAAGCATTATATAAATACTGGCAATAAGTTATTTTAGGTATTTAAGAACCTCTACAGGCCTAAAATAAGATGACCAACAAAAGAGGAGGTTCTTAATAATGGTGAAAAAAGCCAGCAAAAATAGACCAGATCAGAAAAATAAAAAAGGCTTCGATTCAGCTGTTACAGATACGGAATTTGCTCATGAATTAGGAAGTGCTGCTGCTAATAAGGAGCACCACAATAAAGCAAAGAAAGAGAAAGCAGCTAAAAATAACGGGAAATTCAAAGGATAATCAAAAAAACTGCCAATTGGCAGTTTTTTTAAATTGCTTTTAAGTAATTTTCAATTCGATCTAACCCTGTTTTTAAGGTTTCTAATGAATAGGCGAAAGAAATCCTAATATACCCTTCTCCATAGGAGGAAAAGGCGCTGCCTGGCACTGTTGCAACACCGGCTTTTTCAACAAGATCCAGAGCAAAATCAAATGAGTTAAGAGAAACAGCAGGAATTTTAATAAAGAAGTAAAATGCACCGTCAGGCTTTACCACATCAAGACCCATATCCTGTAGCCGGCTGTATACATAATCTCTGCGCTCTTCATATTGTATTCTCATTGGAAGTGCATCATCTTTGCCAGCTGTTAACGCTTCAAGTGCAGCCATCTGTGAAATAGAGGTTGCGCAAGTTGCATTATACTGATGAACCTTAAGGATATGCCTGCAGATGGATGCTGGAGCAAACAGCAAGCCTATTCTCCAGCCTGTCATAGAGTGTGATTTGGATAAGCCATTAATAATAATGGTCTGCTCTTTTAAAATAGTGCCAACCGAGAAATGTTCTTTTCCATAAACAAGCTCACTGTAGATTTCATCGGCAAGAATAAAAATATCCTTTCCCCGTACAAGTTCAGCAATTTCGGTCAGTTCTTCTTTTGTTAAGCTGACTCCTGTTGGATTGGATGGATATGGAAGAACGATACAGCGTGTTTTGTCGCTGATATGTTCTCTAATTAAGTCAGCTGTGAATCGGAACTGATTTTTTGTTATATCGGCATAGACGGGAACAGCCCCGCATAATTTAACGATTGGTTCATACCCAGGATATACTGGACCTGGTAAAATAACCTCGCATCCCTCTTCCAGGATTGTTCGGAATGTAATATCAATCGCTTCACTCGCTCCGATTGTAACGATTACTTCATCTTCAGGCTGATAGGATAATTGGTATTTCTCTTTCACAAAAGCACTAGCTGCTTTTCGCACCCTCAAGTCACCAGCATTATGAGTATATGTAGTAAAGTTATCTTCAATCGCTTGTTTCCCAGCTGCTTTTACATGATCTGGAGTTGGAAAGTCAGGCTGGCCAATCGTTAAAGATACCATATCTTTTGTATCGGCCACTAAATTAAAGAATTTTCTAATCCCTGAAATTTCGATTTCTTTTACCTTTTGATTGATCAAATGTTCCAATGATTTCACCTCACGCTTAATTAATGATATTTTAACGCAGTTTATCTGACAGTGAAAGCAAATAAAGAATAATTGTGCAGTTTTAGCCAAACTGCTATTAGGATAAAAGGAAAATTGCATTTTACAGGAGTTGTTAGAAGAAGAAGGTTATCCAGAATTGGCGGGAGGATTTCTGATAAAGTGTATAACAGTAGCATTTTAAAGTTACATGGAGTGTTTAATTGTTCATTTTATGTAAAAAACCTGATGAGACACTTCACCAGGCTGAGCTTTATCTATTAAATTGATCTTTATTTAATAACCATAATCCCAATCTACTTCATCTTCATGCCAAAGAGCTGGGGATATGGTTCCGTAATTAATCATCTTATTTTCAATTTTTGTATTGCAATTTTCACATCCGCATTGTTTCTTTATGTCTTCATATACTGATTGATCAACATCTTCAATAATCGTTACTGACTGGTCCACACGGTAAAGGATTGCTGTTCCTTTCATTGGTCCAATACACCTCTTTACTTATATTAAGGTTAAAGCTTTAACCTTAACTTCATTGTATGTCTGCACTAAATGTAAGTCTATAATATTGTGAGTAAGTTCACATAATTATCATACTTTTGAATGAGATATTTGACATTGAAAAACATTGAAATCATGTAAGATTACCCTTAACATATATAATGTAATAATAATGGTAAACTTTCGAATGGAGGAAATTGATTTGAATGCAACTCTAGAAAAAGAAAATCTGCACACTCATCCTGAATTTGCTGGTTTCTGGATACGTTTCGCAGCTTATCTCATTGACAGTTTAATAGTAGGCATCCCGCTAGCGATGCTTGGAATTGTGATATTTATGCTTTCACTTGGCACATCTGATGCCGTTATGATATTGCTGAACGATCCATATATCGAGACGTTAACAGCAGAACAGGAAATGGATCTCGTTATTCGTTATATTGTGTCTTTGTTTGCAATCATCGCTATTTCATATATTGTATCAATTGCCTACTTTGCTGGTCTGCATGCTTCTAAATGGCAGGGAACAGTTGGGAAAAAGCTTCTTGGACTAAAGGTTAGTGATATACAAGGCAGAAAAATTTCATTCTGGAGAGCCTTAGGGCGTTATGCGGCTATGAGTTTTCTGTCTGGTATTTTACTGATCGGATATATAATCGCTGCTTTTACAGAGAAAAAGCAAGCATTGCATGACCTCATTGCAGGCACCGTTGTTTTAAAAAAATAAAAATACTTTTATCGTTGAAAGCTGTCTGTTAATGATGCAGTACAGCTTTCATTTTTTTATTTACAATATATCATAAGAAAATTTACGTAAACGATATATTTATTTAAAAGGGTATATGCTCTTTTTATGGAATATATATGGTAGAAAAGGAGGGTGACATCATATTCCTTACCACTGATAAGATGAATCCGCTAAGATTCAGAAATATTAGCCGGTGAAGAGAAATGTACTTATACATAGTTAAGAATATACAATTTATAAATTCAGAGGGGAGCTTTACGAATGGGTTCAGAAAAAGCAGTTCAGGATAAACAACAGCATAGCTCATGGAAGCTGTATTTAACGCTGCCGATTATTTCGTGGGCATTATACGATTTCGCGAATACTATTTTTTCATCTAATATCAATACTATTTTCTTTCCGTTCTACCTGCAGGAGGTTGTGGGAGAAAACGAGGTTTTAGATCAAATAGCCAGTACTTTTATTTCTTATTCTAATGCAGTCGCCAGTTTCTTTCTGGTCATATTTTCACCGCTCTTTGGGGTAATGATTGACCGAACAGGCAAAAAGAGAAAATATGTCATTATATTTACTTTAATATCAGTAGCTGCAACCTTCTTAATGGGCGTCTTTGCAAGCTCGCAAATTGAAGGAAGTATTTGGGGACTGCCACTTAGCTTAGCGCTCGTTGTTGTCAGTTTTGTCATAGCTAAATTCTTCTTCCATTCCAGCTTGGTTTTTTACGACACAATGATCTCAGATCTTGGCGAGAAGAAAGATATTCCTTTAATTTCAGGATTTGGAGTAGCGGTCGGGTATATTGGTACGTTAATAGGATTAACGGTTTATTTATATGTCGGAGATAGCGATTTTCATCGGGCATTCATTCCTACTGCCATCTTATTCTTATTGTTTTCATTGCCATTATTCTTTTTTGTAAAAGATAAGCCGATTCCAGTAAAAGATGTAAAGAAAGCTTCATTTGTATCAGGGTACAAAGAAATTTATAAAACATTTAAGGAAATGAAGGCGCATAAGGCGATTTTTACGTTTATGATTGCATACTTTTTCTTAAATGATGCGATTTCAACAACGATCGCAATGATGGCTGTATATGCAAAAGCCATTATCGGCTTTTCGACTGGACAGTTCATTTTGCTCTATTTAGTTTCAACGGTTTCCAGTATTATTGGATCTTTTATTTTTGGCTATGTTACAAAAGCAAAGGGATCTTATCAATCAGTAAAGTATGTTGGGATTATCCTTCTAGTTGCATTGATCATTGGAACTTTTGCTGTCAATGAGCCGATGTTCTGGATCGCAGGAAGTATGTTTGGTGTTGCTTTAGGTTCTATGTGGGTAACGACAAGATCGTATATAGTTGAACTGACACCTGAAAACAAAAGAGGCCAGTTTTTTGGATTATTTGCTTTTTCGGGAAAAGTATCTTCAATTGTTGGTCCATTCTTATACGGAACGATTACTTTAGTGTTTGCTGACTATGGAGATATTGCCAGCAGACTTGCGCTGGGCTCACTCATTATTTTGACGGTTATAGGATTAATTGTTCACTCAAGAATTAAACAAGAAGCTGTTTAAGCAGGCGTTTATCGCCTGCTTATTTTATGCTTTTCTAAAATTCGTACTTGTATTTGCCAGCGATCATGGCTTTCTTTATTAGTGGTGGTTATTGGGAATCATTTCTTCCATAAAAAATTAATAAAAGTGAAGTACTATTCATGGTATATTAATAGGTATAAATATTTAAATCATAAGTACTACTACACCATACATTAATACTCAGGAAGGGCGATTGAGCCATGGATCAAACAAAAGGCATTTTATTAGAAAGCGGAACGAATGAATTGGAAATCGTTGAATTTTCAGTTGGAAAAAATAAATTTGGAATTAACGTAATTAAAGTAAAGGAAATTATTAACCCAGCACCCATTATTCCAATTCCTCATGCACATCAGAATGTAGAAGGAATTATTGAGCTGAGGGGAGAAGTGCTGCCTGTCGTAAATGTTGAAAAGGCATTAGGTCTGCCAGCTTCTGATCATCCTGAAACTGATAAATTTATTGTAACCGAATTTAATAAGCAAAAAATTGTGTTTCATGTTCACAATGTAACGCAAATACACCGGATATCCTGGAATCAAATTGAGAAGCCTTCTGATATGTATCAGGGCAGCAACAGTCCAATTATAGGGGTTATAAAGCTAAATGGAGAAATGGTTTTACTGTTGGATTTTGAAAAAATTGTTACTGAAATTAATCCTGAATCAGGCATCAATATTCAAAGAGTTCAAAAGCTCGGCAAACGTGAGCGTTCAGATAAAAAGCTGATTGTTGCTGAGGATTCCCCTCTATTGCGTAATTTATTACACGATACGTTAAAAGAAGCTGGTTTTGATCAAGTCGAATTCTTTGAAAATGGACAAGATGCTTTTCGTTACCTAGAGTCAATTACTGCTGCAGGCAAAAAAATAGAAGATGAGGTTCAGCTGGTTATTACGGACATTGAAATGCCGCAAATGGATGGTCACCATCTAACAAGAAGAATTAAAGAGGACTCCAAGCTGTCTAAGCTTCCTGTTGTCATTTTTTCTTCTCTTATTACAGATGATCTTCGTCATAAAGGGCAAATGGTTGGAGCGGATGCTCAAGTCAGCAAACCTGAAATTGCCGAGCTGGTTTTATTAATTGATAAGCATGCATTGTAATACGGTGTATTCCTTAACCTTTTAATAAACAAAATAAAAAAGCAAAGGAACGCACCTTTGCTTTTTTTTTGCTTAAAAATAACTTTGACCAAGCTTTTTAAATACAGGTTTGGCATATTCTTTTTTTTGCGGCCGAGAAGTTGGATCGTTTTCAGCCAATCCAGTATAAAGGATTAGAAGCTGTTTTGCGGCATTTAGCGAAATCGCAGAACGGGGATTTCTAATGGATTGATCTAACTTACCTAGATGCGGAAGATCTAAAAAATCCTGTTTTGAAGGCGGTAGATGAAACGTGTAGCTGCCGCATTTCACTAATACGTCAGACTGCTGCTGGCTATATTTAGGATTTGCTGAAAAATGCAATCCAACTTTTTCTGCCAAACCTTCTTTAATCATTTTTTGGAGAGCAACCTGCTTCAATTTGTATAGAAATTTAGGGTTTGTTGCTGTTTTAGCATGACGATTAACCGTGAAGATAGCTTGTGAGAGGTTATCAACCGTTGGCTGCAGTTGAGGATTGTGCTTCCTGTCTGAATTCAAAATATTAATCTCCTTCCATAATTATAAGGGGTATATTTCTATTATACCCCGTTGCTTTAATCTTGAAAAGAAATTCAAAGGTAAAGTGATCATTTTCTTTAACAGCAGGGTGGATGGTAAAGTTCAAGGGGTTATTGCTGAATCGTTACGGCTGTTCCGTTTGGGACAATACTGGCTAATTCAAGAACATCGCTGTTATACATCCGAATACAGCCTTTTGATACAGCTTTTCCAATAGAGCTTGGATTATTTGTCCCATGTATTCCATATCCTGCTCTAGACAATGTCAGCCACATAACACCAAAGGGACCACCTGGATTTGGCTGCCTATTTACGATGACAAAGTTGCCGGAGGGGGTCGAAGTCAGCATCTTTCCAATGGCGACAGGAAAGGTTTTTTGTACGATTCCATTTCTTAAAAGGGTTAGAGTTCTGCTGTTTTTGGAAACAATAATTCTATATGGGATGGTGTTCGGGTCCGGCAAACCGGGGATGATGATATTTTGGCCGATATAAATAGAATTTGGATTGGTGATGGCAGGATTTGCCTCGAGTAAGCTTTGTACACTTCGACGATAATTTAAGGCAATCGTATTTAAGGTTTCTCCAGATTGTACAATATGAATGAACAAAACTAACATCCTCTCTGTTGAGTGTTCACAATATGTGTATGATTGGCAAAAGACTATATTGCAATATATGAAAAGAAAATGATGAAATTTTTTGCGATTTATATATTCTTATTATCACAATCATGTAAAATAGACTACAGGAAACAGTCAGTATACACTTCGTGAGGATGATTAGATGGAGCACTATAAAAATATGCTGGCGAGAGAGCTAGATAAAGAAAAAACAAGTGAAAAATTAGAAAAGATTATTTATGAAATTATTTTTTATTATATAAATGATATGGTTTTTATAATGAAGGCAGACGAAAATTATGGTTTTACATACTTGTTCGCTAATGAACCAGCGATGAGACATGCGAAACTATCAGAGCAATATATTGGCAAAACATTTGAAGAGGTAATGCCGGCTAAGGAAGCAAAAATTCTGCAAATGAATTATAAAAAAGCCGCAATGCATAAAGAGACCATGGTTTTTACGGATGAAGTGGATTTAGCTGATGGCAGTAAGGTAATCGGTGAATCAATTTTAACTCCAGTCATGGATGAGGAAGGCATTGTTAAATACGTTGTTTCTGTTACAAGAGATATCACGATCAGTTTATTGGAGAAGAATCAGCTGATCGAAAGTGAGCAGAGGGCAAGGTCCATTGTTGATCATAACCTTGATGGTGTAATAACCCTTGATATGAGCGGGAAAATCATTGATTTAAATCCTGCTGGAAAAATGATTACAGGATATTCAAATGAACAATTTATTTCTACATTTATAGCCGATTATATTTATGAAGATGATGATTGCCATTTTCAGCAAGTACTGTCCAAAACAAAAACTGGAATTGCTTCTGAAACAATTGATTGCCGCTTTGTCCATCAAAAAGGCGAGGTCGTTGATGTCCACTTAAAAATGCTGCCTATCGTCATAAATCAGGAGGTAAGTGGAATATATGCCATTATTCGCGATCTTTCTCAGCTGACAAAAAATGCGGAAATGATCGCTAACATGTCTTTTTATGATCAATTGACTGGTCTTCCTAATCGAAGAGCCTTATTAAATGGGCTGGACAAGCATTTGGAAACAGAAATTGCCCAAAAGAGTGAAACGGCATTACTATATATCGACTTAGATCGTTTTAAATTTATTAATGATTCCTTTGGCCATTTAGTAGGGGATGAAATTTTAAAGAAGGTCGCAGAAAGATTATGTCAGTTTGAATACCGGGATTACTCTGTTTATCGTCAAGGGGGTGATGAGTTTATCCTATTGCTCCCTAATACAAGCAAAAAGGATGCAAATAAATTTGCACAAAAGATCTTAGACAGCTTTAAAAAGTCCTTTTACTTTGATTCTAGTGAATATTATATAACGCCAAGTATAGGCATAAGCTTATATCCTGCTGATGGGAAAGATGCAGAGAGTTTGATTAAAGCGGCAGACGAAGCACTTTTCAGAGTTAAGGAAAAAGGCAAAGCGCATTTTCAATTTTATCAAGGCAGAATGGATACTATTCATCGGAATGTGGTCGAATTAGAGACTCATTTACGCAAAGCGTTAGAAAATGAAGAGCTGACTTTGTATTATCAGCCGCAGCTGGAGCTTGCCACGAATGAAATTGTCAGTTTTGAAGCATTGTTACGCTGGCATTCAAAGGAATTTGGTCTTATTTCTCCAGCAGAATTTATTCCTCTCGCTGAGGATACTGGATTAATTTTGCCAATAGGTCAATGGGTGATTGATACAGCCTGCAGTCAAATCAAACAGTGGTCAGAACAGTTTAACAGGGAGTTTCGAATAGCTGTTAATATCTCGCCGCGTCAGTTCCAAGACCAAAATCTTGTAGATACCATCCGTCATGCGATCACGAAGTACAATATTGCTCCAGATCTCCTGGAAGTGGAAATTACAGAAGGAACTATGCAGGATACAGCTGCTGCGATTCCGATTCTTAAAAAAATGAAGAAATTAGGGATTATGGTGTCAGTAGATGATTTTGGCACCGGCTATTCTTCACTCAGCTATTTAAAGCAATTTCCGATTGATGTTTTAAAAATCGATCAGTCGTTTGTTAAGGATGTTATGACTAATAATAAAGACGCCGCGATTACAACGACCATTATCCACTTGGCTAAAAGTCTGGGTATGGATGTTATTGCCGAAGGAGTAGAGAGTAAAGAACAGGCTCAATTTTTATTAGAGGCAGATTGTGCCTATGTACAGGGCTATTATTATTACCGTCCTCTTCCGGCAAACGAGATTGAGAACATTATGATGAACAGATAATGCTTGCATAAAAAAACGCAGATTGGATTCTGCGTTTTTTTATGCTTTCTTTAAGGTGAAAACGGTCAATTCGGGTCTGCATAGGAATCGAAAAGGCAGTCGTGTTGTACCAATACCGCGATTTACATATAAGGTGAGAGGGTTGACAGTGCCGACAGTATAAAAACCTTCATAATAATTGACTGCATGTGGAGGTTTGACAAGTGCACCTAAAAAAGGGAGCTGTATTTGACCACCATGACTGTGGCCGCTCAGCTGCAGGTTTATACCAAATTCGGCTGCATGTTCTGCTAAATCAGGGGCGTGTGACAATAAAATCGTATAGGCATCGTTTGGAATACCATTCATTGCTGTCTGAATATCCGGTTTCCCTAGCATAGCGTCATCAATCCCCAATATATAGATTGCCTGTTCGCCTATTTGAACCTTACGCTGATCATTTTTTAATAAGGTGAAGTTGCCTTCTTCAATAATATCTTTATAGATATCAGTTCCATATCCGCCATGATCATGGTTTCCATAGATGGCAAACTTTCCAATTGATGCTTGCAGTTTGTTAAGGACAGGCACAATTGCTTGGGTTTCAGGATACATATTTGGTTCGTCCATTAAATCGCCTGTAAATAAGACAATATCAGGCTCAAGCTGATTCATTTTATTAACCAATTTCTCCAGATCATTTATATCATAATGAAAACCAAGGTGTGTGTCGCTAAACTGGATGATTTTAAGATTAGAAAAGTTGTCAGGGATGCTGCTGCTGCTGATGGTTACATACTCTGTTTTCAAAAGCTTTGGTTCGATTTCATGTGCGTAATAGTAGCCGCCTGTCCCTGCTGCGGCGACACCAAATAGTGTTCCAAATGATTTTCGCAGAAATCCTCTTCTTGTCATTTTTTTTGGCATGAAGTGTTCCAACCTATCTTTGTTTGTTCATTCTATAATACTAACAAACTATATCTCTAAACAAAAGAAATTAACTGCTAAGTCTATATGGAAGGTTTTACATTTCTTTTTATTCTATTACATGACAAAAATAGTTAGAATATTCCGCATTAAAATGATAAAATCGATAATGAATACTCATTCATTTTGAGGAGGGAGTCTATTGGAAAAAAAGGTTGTAATTGTCACAGGCGGATCAAACGGTATGGGAAAATATATGGCAAAACGGTTTGCCGAGGGAAAAGCATATGTTGTTATTACTGGAAGAGATGCTGATAGATTAGAGACAGCAAAAAAGGAAATAGAAACTTTTCCAGGACAGATTCTTACGGTTCAAATGGACGTCAGAGAACTGGATGATGTTAAGCGTATGGTAAGTGAAACAGACAAGGCTTTTGGAAGAATTGATTTTCTTGTTAATAATGCAGCGGGAAATTTTCTTTGTCCAGCAGAAAAGCTTAGTGCCAATGGCTGGAAAGCTGTGATCGATATTGTTTTAAATGGAACTTTTTATTGCTGCAGTGAAGTGGGGAAGTATTGGATTGATAAAGAAATGAAAGGGGCCATTACAAATATGGTTGCTACATACGCTTGGGACGCAGGACCAGGAGTAATTCATTCCGCTGCTGCTAAAGCTGGTGTACTATCGCTCACTCGAACGCTTGCGGTTGAATGGGGCAGGAAATATGGAATGCGCATTAATGCAATTGCCCCAGGGCCAATTGAACGAACTGGAGGAGCAGATAAGCTCTGGGAATCAGAGGAAGCTGCTCATAGAACGATCTCAAGTGTTCCTCTGCAGAGACTTGGAAAACCAGAAGAAATTGCCGAGCTTGCTTACTTTCTATTTTCAGAACACGCCGCATATATTAATGGAGAATGCATGACAATGGATGGTGGTCAGCATCTTAATCAATATCCATTTTGATGGACTTCTTCGTTAAGAAAGCGAGCCGGTCCAGAGACCGGCTCGTTTTTTTGATTGTCGATCTTCAGCGGCAAGCCGCCTCCGCTTTTCTTGATGTCTAGCTCCGGCGGCTAGGGACTCGAGGTCTTAAGCCAATCCAGTCCAAAGGTCAAAGAACGACCTTTCGCCTGGCTCGTCTTAAGCTTGTCGTCCCTGGGCAAGCCGCCTCCGCTTTTCTTGTCACCAGTAGCTAATTGCTCTTGATTGGAGGGCTTTCCAGGAGGCTTCAAATTGTTTTTTGTTGACTTTTACTCCTTTTTTTCCGGAGAGTGGGTCATTAAGGTATACATGCTGCTGATCGAATCCAGTTAACACTACAGCATGCAGGTCTAATGGTGTTTTAATGGTTTGCTTATGATGTTTCCATGATTCCCACCGGTCTGGAAGCTTATAGTCGCCAGTTGTCCATACGACGGCTGGATAACCTTTACCGACATGATCTAACACTTTCTGAAATGGTTGTTTAGTTAAATTGACAGCATGACCAGGCAAGTATTGATTCACTAAATTTTCAATTGGACCATCAAATACCGCATATCCTGCTGTACGGCCCGTCATATCCCCTACAAAACCTTTACCTGGATCTCCCCAATGAGTTATGTTATTTCTATTTTTAACAAGCTGATCTGGATCTTTACTTACGTTCTTATACAATTCCATTTTATTCGTCTTAACACCTGCATATTGAAGCATCATGGCTAAGCTTGTTACTTCGCAGCCGTATTTTAACTCAGGGTTCTGTTTGATTAAAGGCACATTTAAGCTGATCTTTTCTTTGGATTGAGCTGTTTTTTTATTTCCCATAGGCTGCGGGTGTAGCTCTTTGTTCTGCTGTTCGGCTTTAGGCTTTTGCAGCTCCTCAGAGGCTGTTTCTTTGTGTCCGCAGGCAAGCAAAGGGATAAGAAGGATTAGGACCAAAAAGATTCTACGCATTCATATAACCTTCTTTCTATTTTGCTTATCTTTATTTTGTGATGTGGTGTAAGATCTATAAGTGTAACCTGCTGGCAAATTGGCTCTTAATTGCTTCTATAATAAGGCAAGAAATATATGGTATAATTATGAATTATTGATTGAAAGGAGGGCTTTCATGGACCCATTAGAAATCATTGCAAATGTAAAATGTGTTTTCCCCTTTTTTCAACCGATCTTTAGTGCGGATGAACATCGAATTATTGGCTATGAAGTGTTAGGGAGGTACAGAAGTGAACAAGAGGTTGTAAGCTTAGGACCCTTTTTTCAAGACGAGACTATTCCAGAAGAATATCGACTTGAGGTTGATAATGCTGTTTTAAAAAAGGCGCTTGATAAATCACTTTCTCTTGAGGAAGATGTCTTATTGTTTATTAATCGGGATGCAGATTTGATCATGTACGATCATGGAGAGCAGCTTTTAGATATCCTCTTGCAATATCAGGAGAAAGGCTTTTCCCTAAACCGAATTGTTATTGAAATAACAGAAAAGAATTATTCAGGAACTATGGATCATCTTGATCATCTTTTAAATTATTATAAAACCTATGGGATTAAAATAGCGGTGGATAAATTAGGTGCTGATAGTACTCAGCTGGACAGAATTGGTCAGTTGGCACCGAATATTTTAAAGGTGGATTTAAAGGCGCTGCGTTCAAATACTGTTCAGCAGAGCTTTCATGATATTCTGTACAGCATTTCTTTACTATCACGGAAGATTGGAGCTACCCTGCTGTTTGAAAATATTGAAATGGAGTTTCAGCTGCAGTTTGCATGGCGAAATGGTGGTAGGTATTATCAAGGATTCTATCTGCAGCAGCCTTCACCAGATTTCATCGATCGAGATATTTTAAAAACAAAGCTTCGGCAAAAATGCCATCAATTTATCTCCTATGAAAAGAAAAAGCTTGAATCTTTTTATCAGTTTACAGATCAATTTAATCAGCGCATGCAGCAATTTGTAGGTAAAAATAAGAACCAGCTTCAAAATGATTTGCTAATGGAGCTGGCAGAGCGCTTAAAAAATATCGCCTTTCGATTATATATTTGCGATGATGAAGGTTTTCAGCAATCACCAAATATCTTTTATAGTGATAACCATTGGCAGGTGCAAAATGAATATTTGCACAAAAATTGGAGCTGGCGCCCATATTTCCTTGAGAATATTATGAAAATGAAAAGCATAAAAAAAGGAATTCTGTCTGATCTTTACACGGACATTGAGACAGGGGAGATGATTAGAACCTTTTCATATCCGCTAAGAGAAGACGAGTATGTATTTATTGATATATCTTATTCTTTTTTATTTGAACACGAGGGACTCCTTTAATCTTGTCGTGAAAGAATATTTTTTTTTCTTCCGAGGAACGTTAATAGTATAAGCAGCTTTCTCGGAAGGGGAGTATCATGAGCACGTTTATTTTAATTTTACTGGGAATTAGTATTGGTATCTTGGGTTATGGACTTGTGTCAACTATGATGCTGACTAAACAAAAGGCACACGATTCCGGAAACGACGGAAGTATTCCGGATGAAGTGAAAAAGCGACCTTATTTGCGGAATCCAATCTTTCTTACTTATATGATTGCAGCAGCCATTACCATCATTTTAATTGCCTATTATGCATTCTCATTGAATTGGTAAGGACCTATAGAGGTCCTTATTTTATTTTTAGACGATAAATAGAGTGCTCTTAGCCATTCTTTCAGCATCTCTCACTGTCAAACTGTGATTAGACAAATGTCACTTAGGGTAAATTGTCAGCGTATCTTGTCAGTATTTTGGGCACGATTCAGTGTAATAAGCGATGATCTTATTGGTAAAATGAGGGTTAGAGGTCCTATGCCGGGAAAAAGGGGGATTATGATGTACAGGCTAGGTAAGAGTTTATGTATTTGCCTTTTATTATGTCTATCCATGTTTTCAATGACCGCCTATGCTAATACCGATCGAGAGGAAGTTTTCAAACACCTTCAAAATGCATTTGAGGCACAGATATCATTGGGCGGAGAAGAGCGTTCCTTAGAGGAAGTAAGAGCGATTTTAGCACCATATTTTACTCAATCTGCTGAGAAGCTATTTTTAGATGAAAATCTCTATGAAGAGAATGATTTATATTTTACTTTAGGAACAGATAACCCTTTTTATTATATTCCCGACTTCTCATATAACCAGGAAACAAAGATAGCAGAAGAAAACGGGCATTTGTATGTCTATCAATTTTTTCCTGCTGTCTACGAAGGTCCTGTGACATATGAGGACCGCTATGATGGAGTTATTCTGACAGTTGAGGATGACAGCTATAAAGTGTCTGATTTTCTATATAATATTGATCCTTCAGAGCTTCCAGGAGAGTCAGAAGGCGAGCAAAAAAACCAAGACCAGAACAGATTTCAACAGTTATATACATTAATGCCCATTTTGGCGGAAACAGGAATAGCACCGTTTTCAAGCGGGATAAAGACAGGACTTTGGTTGCTGTCAAATGAAAATGGAATACTTTATAAATAGATCCATGAAACATCCGGGGTCAAAAAGTTATCCCGGATGGTTATTTTTCCTCAATCTTTAGAACTTCCATAAGCCTTTCAAGGTTAAAACCTGTAATGACTTCTTCACCTATGACAAGTGTTGGTGTCGAATAAGATTGATATACCTCCATTAATTCTTTCCTTGCTCTTGAATCTGATTTAATATCTTTTAATTCAAAAGAGAAACCATATTCCCTTAAAAAGGTTTTTGTGATTTCACAAGGGGGACAGTCAGGCTGTGTATAAAAAATAATATTGGTCATTTCTAACCCTCCGTTTTTTGTATGAAGTGTGATGGATAAGAGCAAAATAAATGTTGTTCAGTTTACAATGAAAGTGTAACAATTGCAGCAGCTGCAAAGGCTGAAACTCTTAACAATTGTATGATGTTCCTTTTAGAAATGCAATAAATGAAGCATCGTTTGAATTGCCGGAATAATTTTGTTTTAATGAATACGAATCTTTTACTTGTATATTAACAGCTATTTACTTTATTCTGTTAATATTGGTATGTAGATCGTACCGTTTTAAAAATTCTGATTGAATTTCCTTCAGGATAGAAATATGCCAGAAGAGAAACCTATAGCAGAAAAGGTTTTTGTTTGGAAAGGAGAGAGAAAATGTCACAGCTTCAAGGAATTTTAACACGTCTGAAAAATCTTCAAGAACAATCAGTTGGTGGCGAGCCAATGCAAAGATTTTTCGAAGTGAATGGTGAGAAAAAGTGCCAAGTAACATATCATCCTAAAAATGAGACGTATGAATTAGAAGTATACAATGATAAAGAAAAGCCAAAGAGATATCAATTTGATAATATTGATATGATTACCATCGAAGTATTTGATCTTATTCAATAAGTACGATTGTACATAGGAGCCGTTATGGCTCCTTTTTCTATGGTTTCATTCTCATAATTTACATAGAGCAAATACATGAAAATGGGTGAATTATGCCACCATAAACAGTGAGGTGAAAAAGATGCTGCCAAAGGTTCAATGTCCAAAATGTCATACAGAAGCTGAACTGGATCAGGTGCTAACAGCACAATCTAATCAAAATGTTATCTATCGCTGTCAAAACTGCTCTTATGAATGCAGGGATATTCATACGAGCAAAGGGTAAAATTATTTTGAGTTCGCGAAAAAAGTATTTAACACACCCAGAGAACCAAATGGTTAGGAAGTTGTCTTTCTAATCATTCGTTTTTATAGGATTAATAAATATTTTTTATTAACATGAGTGAAATGGAGCGGAGGACCCTCAGGCTCTGGAGGGAAATAGAGGAAAGGCTGAGACCCCGCAGGCGTGCCGAGGAGGCTGCTTCCTCGCCTCGGAAAGCGAGAGTCCGCAGCGAAGGTGGAACGGACTTGTTTAAATACTCTAACCAAGATGTTAAATATTCGTGTTTCAGAAATATTAATTTTGTTTTGTCCCAGCTCTTTTAGAAAAAGATCACTGGAATTCATTATTCATCCTGCATAAAATAGAAGCGGTGTTTCTGAACTTATGATAAGATGAAGATATAACATTCATTGAGGAGTTTTCATGTATGGTTAGTCTTCAAAGTGGTGAATTTTTACATATTAACATTAAAGATCTGATGATTCCATCTGAACGAGTGGCTCATGTTCAGATCGGAAACAATGTAGAGCATGCTCTGCTTGTTTTAACAAAGAGCGGCTATTCAGCCATTCCTGTACTGGATCCGCATTACAAATTACACGGGTTGATCAGTACACCTCTTATTATGGAGTCAATTCTGGGTCTGCAAAGAATTGAATTTGAGAAGCTAGAGGAAAAACGAGTAGAGGAAGTTATGAATCAGCATATCCCTCGTCTGAATTCTGATGCATCCTTTCATCAATCACTTGCTTTATTGGTCGATCATCCATTCATTTGCATTGAAAATGATGAGCAGATTTTCGAGGGGATTTTGACACGAAGAGCGATCCTCGATCAGTGGAATAAACAGCTTCGGCGTCAGCTCAAAAATAATCGTTAATTTGATTTTTTTCTGAGCAGTTTTTTATGATTGGATAAAATCTAAAAAAAAATTTGATCTTCATTTAGCTGATCGCGTTTGTTAGCTGCTTCTTCATATAAGCAGCCCATTTTTGTGAGGAAATATTTGAAAGCGCTTTAAGCCTGATGGAGGTGAAGTTATGCAAAATGCAAAAACGTCAGGCAGGAAAACGCATAGGCCGTTTGTTTTAGCGTCGGTTATGCTTGCTATGTTTATGGGGGCGATTGAAGCGACCATTGTTTCAACTGCCATGCCTGCAATAGTAGGTGATTTAGGCGGCTTTTCATTGTATAGCTGGGTTTTTTCAGCTTATTTATTAATGAATGCTGTAACAGTTCTAATTTATGGAAAGCTTTCAGATTTATTTGGCAGAAAACCGATATTATCTATTGGAATTATCATATTTTTAATTGGTTCCATTTTATGCGGTTTTGCAGAATCCATGACTAGTTTAATCATTTTCCGCCTTATTCAAGGATTCGGGGCGGGTGCCGTTATGCCGATTGCAACGACGATTGTAGGGGACATTTACTCAAAGGAAGAAAGAGCGAAGATTCAGGGGTATCTTTCAAGCGTTTGGGGAATTTCAGCGGTTATGGGTCCAGCCATAGGCGGCTTGCTTGTTGAGTTTGTCAGCTGGCGCTATGTATTCTGGGTCAATATCCCTTTAGGAATCCTGGCGATTGCTGGATTGTGGTTCTTCCTGCATGAAAATATTGAAAAGAAAAAGCATCAGATTGATTATCCAGGAGCTTTTTTATTAACGATCTCAATTACTGCTCTTATGGTTGTCCTTGTTGAAGGAGGAACCAATTGGGCTTGGCTTTCCTTCCAGGCAATAGGGCTTCTGACAGTTTCACTGGCCTGTTTTATTCTATTTATTCTGCAGGAGAACAAAGCAGCAGAACCTATGATGCCATTAAGTATTTGGAAGAATCGCCCTATATTTATAGCCAATATGGCTTCGCTCACAACAGGTGTAATGCTCATTGGCATTTCAAGCTTTCTTCCAGCATTTGTACAAGGTGTTATGGAGAGATCGCCTATAGTTGCTGGTTTTGCTTTAACATCCATGTCGATTGGCTGGCCGATTGCCTCTGCGGCGGCAGGGAAGCTCCTTTTAAAAATTGGTTTCCGGAAAACGTCCGTTTTAGGCGGGTTCTTTTTAATCGGCGGCAGTATCCTATTTGTTACTCTTACACCTGAAGCAGGTCCGCTATGGGCCGCTGCCGGTTCCTTTTTTGTTGGAGCAGGCATGGGGTTAACAAGCACTAGCTTTATTGTATCCATTCAAACTGCAGTAAGCTGGCAGCAGCGGGGAATAGCTACAGCGTCAAATATGTTTATGCGAAACCTGGGAAATACAATTGGTGCAGCCCTTTTAGGCGGAATCCTGAATAGCCGGCTCATTGATTATATTCAAAGCAGCGGCAATCAAGAGCTTAACGATTCTTCATTAGATGCTGCTAATGTGCTTTTAAATGAAGAACAAAGAAATGCTCTGCTGCCAGATGTAAAAAGCATTTTGCAGGAAGGGCTCACATTATCCCTTCATTCCGTTTATATGGTTGTATTGTTATTTGCCATTATTAGTTTTGCATTTATTTTAGCATTGCCCAAAAAAGATATATCGTAAGCTGGATTAAATGTTTTGCAGCCTTTTGAAACCGAACGAATAGCAGATTTTTTTCGATCTGTCTAAACGTTCGGTTTTTTGCTGCCATCAAGAATCCTGCCGGTTTGAAAAATGCATTAATGAAATTTTATCGCATTTGTTATATAGTATAAGTACAACTTATAGAGAGGGTGGTGAACTTGTCTTCATTATCCGAATTTCATATGCTTTCTGTTCTAGCGCAAGAAATGAATATGAGAAAAGCGGCTGAAAGGCTTTTTGTTTCTCAGCCTGCCTTATCACAAAGACTGCAGAATATTGAAAAGGAATGGGGAAGCAGGCTGTTTGTCCGCTCACCTAAAGGATTGTCCTTAACACCAGCAGGAGAACTGATTATTACCTTTGTAAATGAGGTAATTGATGGGGAAGAAAAGGTGCGGGAATCCATACATGCACTGAATTCTGAAGTCTATGGAACTTTAAAAATTGCAGTGGCTTCTATCGTCGGACAGAATTGGCTGCCGCAGGTGCTGAAAAAATTTGTGACCAGATATCCACAAGCAAAAATCTCGCTAATAACTGGATGGAGCAGTGAGATTTTGAAATCATTATATGATGATCAAGCACATATCGGCATCATCAGAGGCACACCTGATTGGAAAGGTGTTAAAATGCATTTATTTAAAGATAGTCTTTATCTCGTGGATAGAGAAATTACAAGCCCCGAACAAATCTTTCAAACAGACCGGCCGTTTATTCAATTCAAAAGTGATTCTAACTATTATCAGGAAATACAGGACTGGTGGCTGCGGAAATTTAAAACTTCTCCTAAGCGTACAATTGTTGTTGACCAGATTGAAACATGCAAGCAAATGACCTTCAATGGCATTGGCTATGCAATTTTGCCTGCGATTACGCTGGATGGACAGGAAGAAAACATTTTTAAAATACCGCTGCTAGATGATCATAGTGAACCTATCAAACGTGATACATGGCTGCTTGGCTACGAATCGGCTTTTCAGCTGAAACAGGTTCAGGCTTTTGTGGAAATCATTAAAGAACATATCGCGGAAGAAGGTCATTAAAATCAAGGTTATTTCTTTGATGTTCTTGCTTGTTTTCAATCCTTTTGTTTGTTAAAGTAATGCTTGTATACATATTGTTATTGAATTTAGGAGGATTTTTACATGAAAATGATGGATGCAAACGAGATTATTTCTTTTATCCAAAATAGCACAAAGTCTACACCTGTTAAAGTGTATGTAAAAGGTGATTTAGAAGGCATTGATTTTGGTGCTTCTGCTAAAACGTTTATAAACGGCAACAGCGGAGTTGTATTTGGCGAGTGGAGCGAAATCAGCTCAAGCCTTGAAGCGAATTCCGGTAAAATAGAAGATTATGTTGTAGAAAATGACCGCCGAAATTCTGCCATTCCATTACTGGATATGAAAAATATTAAAGCGCGTATTGAACCTGGTGCTATCATCCGTGATCAAGTTGAAATTGGCGATAACGCGGTTATCATGATGGGTGCTTCTATTAATATTGGAGCAGTCATTGGTGAAGGAACAATGATTGATATGAATGTTGTCCTAGGTGGAAGAGCCACTGTAGGAAAAAATTGCCACATTGGAGCTGGTTCTGTATTGGCAGGCGTGATTGAGCCGCCATCTGCTAAACCAGTTGTAGTGGATGATGACGTTGTCATTGGTGCAAATGCTGTTGTGCTTGAGGGAGTAACAGTCGGAAAAGGTGCGGTTGTTGCAGCAGGCGCGATTGTTATTGACGATGTTCCTCCATATACAGTTGTTGCAGGTACTCCTGCAAAAGTCATCAAAGAAATTGATGAAAAAACAAAATCAAAAACAGAAATTAAACAAGAACTTAGACAACTATAAGAAATGTATAAAGCGCGGAGCTAATTTCCGCGCTTCTTACTTATCTGCTTCAATAGCTTTTTATAAGGCTAATCTTAATTACCTTTACTTAGAATGAGAATACAAGTAACTGGAGGAATTGGGTTTGAACACTGCTAATCAGTACATACAAATTAGACGGGATCTCCATAAAATACCCGAGATTGGATTTCAAGAATTTAAGACACAAGCTTATCTCCTTTCTTATCTCCAATCACTCCCACAAGAACATATCGAAATAAAGAAATGGAAAACAGGCCTATTTGTAAAGATTAAAGGAATAATGCCAGATAAAACAATTGCCTATAGAGCAGATATTGATGGCTTGCCAATCACTGAAAATACAAATCTGCCATTTTCTTCAGAGCATGAAGGAATGATGCATGCATGTGGACATGACTTTCATATGGCGATTGCTTTGGGTCTAATCAGCAACCTTGTTCATGAACGTATTAATGATGATCTCTTATTTATTTTTCAGCCGGCAGAGGAAGGTCCTGGAGGGGCAGAGCCTATGCTGGAGTCAGATGAAATGAAGGAATGGTGGCCAGATATGGTTTTAGCGCTCCATATCGCACCTGAATACCCTGTAGGAACCATTGCAACCCGGGAAGGGCTGTTATTTGCAAATACATCAGAGCTTTTTATTGATCTAAAAGGAAAAGGCGGACATGCTGCCTATCCGCATCAGACAAATGATATGATTATCGCTGCATGTTCGCTCGTTAGCCAGCTTCAAACGGTTATTTCCCGTAATGTGGATCCACTTGATAGTTCAGTTATTACTATAGGTAAGATCACAGGAGGAACAGTTCAAAATATCATAGCCGAAAATGCAAGGCTGGAAGGAACGATCCGTACCCTATCCCCAGAATCCATGAAGATTGTTAAAAATAGAATCGAAAGTCTTGTAAAAGGTACAGAAGCGGGGTTCCAATGTGAAGCTGTTATTGATTACGGAAGTATGTATCACCAGGTTTATAATCATTCTGCTTTAACCTCTGAATTTATGAAGTTTGCAGAAAATAATACTGATATGGAAGTAATCGAATGCAGGGAAGCCATGACAGGTGAAGATTTTGGCTATATGTTAAAAGAGATTCCAGGCTTTATGTTCTGGCTAGGAACGAACTCTGAATACGGTCTGCATCACGCAAAATTGAATCCTTCAGAATCAGCTATTGATGTCGCAATCACTTTAATTGAGAAGTACTTAAGATATAAAGGGGTATAAAAAAGCTGCCGAAAAAATTCGGCAGCTTTTTTTAAATGTACGCAAGATCGTTTATTGACCTGGCTTAGGTGCTGGATGATTCTTCATTTCTTCTAACGTGTTGCTGAAGATGGTTTGCAATTCTTTTTCAACAGTTCCTTTTTCCGTATTCACCGTTTTAGCAATGACACGCAAGACTAGCTTCGAACTGCCTGGTGCTTGTACAGCAATTACATTGGGACCTTCTAAAATTAATTCATTATCTTTTGCATATTCTTTTGCCGCTTTTTGAATGGCTGCCATCGTTTCTTCAAGATAATTTTCGTACGTTACAATCATGTCAACTAATGCATTCATAGTACCGCGGGAATGGTTGCTGACCGTTGTAATGGTACGGTTTGGAATATAATACAATGCCCCGTCAAAACCGCGCACTTGTGTATTTCTCAAACCTACCTGTTCGACAATTCCAGAAAAGGTGCCAATCGTTACATAGTCACCGACATCAATCTGCTTTTCAATTAAGATGAAAAACCCAGTTACAACGTCACTGACCAGTCCTTGAGCACCAAATCCAATTGCTAATCCGAGTACACCTGCACCAGCTAGAATCGCAGTTGCTTCAATGCCGAATAACTGAAGTACGGTAACAATAAAGACAAATAGTAAAATATAATTCAGTATGTTTTGAGTTAAGCTTTCAAGAGTTTTTGCTCTGCCAACCGAAATGCTTTGCTTCAGCTGAATCTTGCTGAACATTTTTGCAATAAGTTTGTTGCCTGCTGCCTTCACAATGGCAAACACGATAAATACCGCCGCCACCTTTAAGAGAATCGTTAAAAGTGAGAGAAGAATCTGTTCCCAATTGATCTGGTTAATTTGTAAGCTGATATCATTCAAAAAATCCAAATTATAACACTCCTTAATACATAGGGATTATATCAGATACCAATTTTAACGCAAGAATATCGCGAATGCAAAGGGTAGGTGCTGAATCTTTCCTAAACACACCCTACTTTAAAGAAGTGAGTAGAAAATATAAATGAGCTATCATACAGTTGGTAAGAGAAAATACTGCACCATTAAATGAGAAACATACACAGTTCAAGTTTTCTTAATCTTTCCACAAAAAGGGGTAGTAATTTATTTCGAAACCCGTTATATTTAGTATTACGTTCTTTAATTTTTGAAAATTTTTAATTGTGTGAAGGAGGGGGCTTCTTGGAGACTTTTAAAAAATTGAAGGAACATTACTGGCCTTATAAACATTATTTTATTTGGTCGATCGTGTTTTTATTTGTTGTGACGGCAATAACCGTTGTTTATCCAATGATTTTGCAGCTGACAATTGATGAGGTTGTATTAAAAGGTCAATATGATTGGATACCCATTTTAGCTTTTGGTTTTGTGGGGATTATGGTGATCAAAGGGATTGCTACTTATATTCATCAATACACAGGTGATCTGTTTGGAATTTCCTCTGTCTATAAGCTGAGGAATGCGCTGTACGAAAAACTGCAGTTTTTGCCGTTCCGTTACTACGATAATGCAAAAACAGGCGATTTAATGTCAAGGCTAACTGCGGATGTAGAAGGTTTTCGCTTTTTCTTATCCGTTGGGTTTGCCGAATTATTAAGGTTTATTTTATTAGTAGGAATAAGTTTTTCTGTTATGCTGTATTATTCTATTCCATTAACCATTGTCACACTGATTACCTTGCCATTTTTGGCTGTTGTCACTTTTAAATTTGATAAAGCAGTTCATCCAGCTTTTCGAGGCATTCGTAAATCCTTTGGAAGGCTGAATACAAAGGTGCAGGAAAACATTAGCGGTATCAATACGGTAAAATCCCTGTCCCGAGAAGGTTTTGAAATTGATAAATTTAATAATTCCAATGGTGAATACAAAGGGAAATACTTATTTACGGCTAAAATATGGGCAAAGTATTTTCCGCTGATGGAGCTGCTCGGCAATTTGAGTATCGTTTTATTACTTGCTTATGGGGGATACCTGGTCATTACCGATAGTTTAACATTGGGAGAACTTGTTGCCTTCTATAGCTTGCTTGGCTATATTATGTGGCCGATTATGAATTTAGGCTTTACCGTAAATCTGTTTTCTCAAGCAAAAGCATCAGGAGAGAGACTGCTTGAAATATTAGAAAGTGAAAATGAAATTGAGAATGGCAATGAGGCTGTACAGGTAGAACGATTTAAGGGAGAAGTTCAATTCAAAGATGTTTCACTGCAATATTCATCTGAAGATAAACAGGCATTAAATAATGTTTCATTTTTTGCTGAACCTGGCAAAGTGATCGGGCTTATCGGATCCACAGGTGCCGGCAAAACTACATTAACTCAATTAATGACCCGCTTCTATGAGCCAGGTGAGGGAGTGGTGCTGATTGACGGAAAAGATGTAAAAGAGTATTCCTTAAAATCACTTCGGCATAATATCGGATTTGTTCTTCAGGAGACCTTCTTATTTTCTTCCTCCATTAAGGCCAATATCTCGTTTGGAAGACCAGATGCAACAATGGATGAAATTATCGATGCTGCTAAGCGTGCGCAGGCGCATGACTTTATCATGGAACTTCCGGAGGGTTATGATACCATGCTCGGTGAACGGGGAATGGGGTTATCTGGAGGCCAGAAGCAGCGGATTGCGATTGCAAGAGCCATATGCGTGGATCCAAGCATCCTAATCCTTGATGATGCCACTAGTGCTGTTGACATGCAAACAGAGTTCCAAATTCAAAAGGCTCTAAAAGAAGTAATGAAGAACAGAACAACCTTCATTATCGCTCACCGTATCTCATCGCTAAAACATGCAGATGAAATTATTGTTCTTGAAGAGGGCAGGGTTGCTGAAAGAGGTACTCATGAACAATTGATTCAAAGAGAGGGACCATATAAAAGAATATATAATATTCAATATAAGGATCTTGAAACTGTATTACAGTCACAAACAGGCTAGGAGGTGTGCATATGAATAAACAAAAGAAAGAAGCCATTCTATCACGTTTTCAATACTCATCAGAGGATGTAATTGAAAAACCATTTAACTGGAAGCAGATGCTCCGATTGTTCAGCTATTTGAAACCATACCGAAAAAAATTACTGCCATTATCGATTATAATGGTCATGATAAATACAGCTGTCCGATTGGCCATTCCGATTTTAATCGGGGTATACACACTTGATCAAGCGCTTGCTGAAAAGGATGCGTCACTGTTAACAACCCTGGTTAGTGTGATTCTTGCCTTATACCTTTTATCCTACGGAGCAAACTATTTTCGTATAAAATGGATGAACACGCTGGGGCAGAATGTGATTTACGATTTGCGGAAGCATTTATTTACACATGTACAGACACTATCACATCGGTTCTTTGATCAGCGATCCGCGGGTTCCATTTTAGTAAGAATTCTCAATGATATCAATTCACTTCAAGAATTATTTACAAATGGAATTATCAACCTGCTGATGGACATGATTCTTCTCGTCGGAATCTTTGTTATTCTGTTTACGCTCAGTCCAGAGCTTACATTGGCGGTTATGGTGATCCTGCCCATCATGTTCTTTATTTCTACTTCCTTGCGCAGAAATATAAGAAGATCGTGGCAAACCGTCCGATTAAAGCAATCAAAATTAAATTCCCATTTAAATGAAAGTATTCAAGGCATTCGTGTGACACAATCCTTTACACAGGAAAAAGAAAATATGGTTTTTTTCGACGGAGTTAATACCGAGAATTTTTCAAGCTGGAAAACAGCTTCGCGAAAAAATGCCATGTTTCGCCCGCTTGTCGAGCTGACAAATGCTATCGGTACTGCGGTGCTGATCTGGTTTGGTGCATCCCTGATTCAAAGCGGTTCATTGTCAATTGGTGAGTTTGTCTCTTTTGCTTTTTATTTAGGCATGTTCTGGGAACCGATTGGAAGACTTGGAATGGTCTATAATCAATTATTAATGGGAATGGCTTCTTCTGAAAGAATCTTTGAATTTTTAGATGAAAAGCCGATTGTAGCTGAGAAATCTGATGCCATCTCGTTTAAAGAAATGAAAGGGCATATTGAATTTGAAAATACTGTCTTCTCCTACAATGAAAAAAGAAAGGCTCTTAAAGGCATTAATTTAGAAATGAACGCTGGCGAAACCGTCGCATTAGTTGGCCATACAGGTTCCGGTAAAACAACGGTTGCCAACCTAATCAGCAGGTTTTATGATCCAACTGGAGGTACAGTTAAAATTGACGGTGTGAATTTAAAGGATGTGTCCTTAGCCAATTTGCGCAGCCAAATTAGCATTGTGTTACAGGATACCTTTATTTTCTCAGGAACCATCGGGGATAATATCCGTTTTGGAAAGCCGGATGCCACAGAGAAGCAGGTAATTGATGCTGCAAAAGCAGTAGGAGCACACGATTTTATCCAGCGTCTTCCGAATGGATATGAAACAGAGGTTGAGGAGAGAGGAAATATTCTATCAGTAGGTGAGCGTCAGCTTCTATCCTTTGCCAGAGCGTTACTGGCTGATCCGCGCATCTTAATTTTAGATGAAGCAACAGCCAGTATTGATACTGAAACAGAAGTGCGTATTCAAACTGCGCTTAAAAAGCTTCTGCAAGGCAGAACAGCGATTATTATAGCCCATAGACTGTCCACCATCCGTGATGCTGATAAAATTTTTGTACTAGATCATGGTGAAATTTTAGAAGAAGGCTCACATGATGAATTAATGGAGCAAAAGGGTCATTATCATCAATTAGTGAAAGCCCAATTTAATATGCTTGATGCTGGTTAAAAACATAAAGCTAAGGAAAGCTGCAGAGCTCCTTAGCTTTTTTTATGCTTCCTAAGCTCATGCTGGTTCGTAAGCAGTAATTTAGCGTATGTAAACTATTTTCCTGGTGGTTTGTGTGTGCTAGAATGATTGGTATGATATAAATCTGTGAATAGGTGGAGGATTTTCAATGAAGAAAGAGTTTGCTGTTATTGGTCTGGGCCGTTTTGGCAGCAGCATTTGCAAGGCGCTCGCGGAGGAAGGCATGGAGGTTATGGCAATAGACATGGATGAAGATCGTGTCAATGAGTTCTCAATGATTGCTTCACATGCAGTTGTCGGTGATACAACAGATGAAACGGTCATTAAGAGCCTTGGAATCCGCAATTTTGATCACGTAATCGTTGCGATTGGTGATAATATTCAGGCTAGTATTTTAACCACATTAATCCTGAAAGAGGCTGGCGTTAAGAAAATAACAGTGAAAGCGCAAAATGATTATCACGAAAAGGTACTTAGCAAAATTGGTGCAGACTTTATCATACATCCAGAAAGAGATATGGGACGCCGAATTGCACATAAGCTTGTATCCAATAATGTTCTTGATTATTTAGAGCTTTCAGATGAGCACAGCATTGTTGAAATCGTTGCAAATGAGCGAATTAGCGGCCATACTATTATAGATTTAGATATCCGCGCAAAATACGGCATTAACATAGTTGCTATTAAAAGAAGAGAAGAGATCATTGTGTCGCCTCAGGCGAATGAAAAAATTCAGTATAATGACATTATGATTGTCATTGGAGCAGATATAGATATCAACCGATTTGAAAAGAAACTTCTCGGTTAATCGAAAAAAAGGCAGAAATCACTTTTGATGTGATTTCTGCCTTTTGTTTTAAACTTCCATGATAATAGGAAGAATCATTGGACGTCGTTTTGTTTTTTCGTATAAGAATGGTGCTAGTGTATCTGTGATTTCATTTTTAATCTCAGACCATTGTGTCGTTTTCCGTTCCATCACCTTGTTGAGATGCTTGGAGATTAAGCTTTGAGCATCATTGATTAGATCTCCGGATTCTCTCATATAAACAAATCCTCTGGAAATCAGGTCAGGGCCAGAAGCGATTTTAAAGTCTTTCATGTTAATGCTGACAACGACTACAACTAGTCCTTCTTCAGAAAGGATACGGCGGTCACGCAGTACAATATTGCCGATATCTCCAATTCCGCTTCCATCGATATAAACAGAACCAGATGGCACTTTACCAGCTACTTGAGCGGTATCATCACTTAAAGCCAATACTTCACCATTATCCATGATAAAGCAATTTTCTTCTTCTACACCACAATCAACAGCTAATTTAGCATGCATTTTTTGCATTCTATACTCACCATGAATCGGCATAAAGAATTTAGGTTTAATAAGGCGAAGCATAAGTTTTTGTTCTTCTTGTCCACCATGACCGGAAGTGTGAATATCGCTAAGTTTGCCATAAATAACTTCTGCACCTGCACGGGACAGTCGGTCAATAGTTCTGCTGACGCTAATTGTATTGCCAGGGATCGGAGAAGAAGAGAAGACCACTGTATCGCCTGGATTAATTTGAATCTGACGATGTGTGCCATTTGCAATTCTTGAAAGAGCAGCCATTGGCTCTCCTTGGCTTCCTGTACAAAGAATCGTAACTTGGTTTGCCGGCAAACGGTTAATTTGCTGTGCATCAATGAACGTATCCTTTGGAGCAGTGATATAGCCAAGGTCTTGTCCGATATTAATAGCTGCTTCCATACTGCGTCCGAAAACAGCAATTTTTCTTCCGTTTGCAACGGCCGCTTCCGTCACTTGCTGCAGACGGTGAATATTTGATGCGAAGGTAGCAAATATAACTCTTCCTTCAACTTTTCTGAATATATCATGAATGCTTTCGCCAACACGGCGCTCAGACATCGTGAATTCTGGAATTTCACTGTTAGTACTGTCAGATAATAAACATAATACGCCTTCCTTGCCAATTTCAGCCATCTTTGTTAAGTTTGCTGGTTCACCAACAGGTGTAAAATCAAATTTAAAATCTCCAGTATGAACAATTTGTCCAGGAGGTGTTTTCACAACAATTCCATATGAATCAGGAATGCTGTGAGTCGTTCTGAAGAAGGTTACAGATGTCTTTCTGAATTTAATAATATCGTCTTCTTTAATTTCATGAAGTTTAGCCTGACGCAATAGACCATGTTCTTCAAGCTTGTTTCGAATAAGGCCTAATGCAAGCTTGCCGCCGTAGATAGGAATGTTCAATTGTCTTAATAAATAGGGAACGCCGCCAATATGATCTTCATGTCCATGCGTAATAAATAACCCTTTAATTTTATCTTCGTTTTTAACTAAATACGTATAATCTGGTATGACGTAGTCAATGCCAAGAAGTTCATCTTCAGGGAATTTTATTCCAGCGTCGATCAAGATTATTTCATCTTGGAATTGTACAGCATACGTGTTTTTGCCAATTTCGCCTAGACCGCCAAGAGCAAAAACAGCTGTTTGATCATTTTTTACAAATTTCATATATTATTCAATCTCCAATACTTTAAAGTCTTCGTTTTGTTTTTCAAACTCAAGATACGAACCATCCACAGCTGCAACAAATTCAATATTGTATGGGCGTTTCTTTAATTTAGAACGGACGTCTCGTTCTGATTCGCCTTCTACAAAGATCGTTTTTGTTTTCTCGCGAACGGGAACCTCTTTTGCTAATTCTTGAAAATAAACTTTGTAAATCATAACATTCTCTCCTTCATCCGGTGTTCTTTTTTATATGATAAGAAAGGTAACTTTCTTAGCGGCAAATGAAATATTGCTTTTAATTTTTTTTATAATCAATAATCTCCTAAGGAAGCACTGCATGCTTTTAGGGATTTATCATTCATTTATATTTATTTCAATACCCAATATATAGGTTCATTATGGCATATAATTAAAAGTATGTAAAAAAACGTACTGATAACCAATTTACAATAATGAAGGAGCCCTTCGCAAGTTTGAAGGGCTCAAATTTAAGCGATTGTTTTTTTACGAAGCATATCTCTCCACTGTTTCAATAGCTTTTTCCTTAGCTTTTTCAACATTGTGGATCATCTCCTTATTTCTATTTTATACGATCCTTGTCCTTTGTAAAGCGAACATGTCATTGTTTTAGAAAAATATGTTAGTGCTTATGGCATATCTTATATATCAGGATATAATGTCTGCGGTCAGGCTTCCGTCTACTTTAGTCTATGTTTTTATTATGATGTTAAAGTGCCTGATTTATGAATATAAAAAACGTTAATTGACACAGCAGGGTTATGGGGGTAGTGTTTACGTGAAAGGTTTGTTCAGAAAGTCTGCTGTAATTGTGAGTAGCTCGGTTGGGCCAAAACGGTTAAGACATAGAATAATCGAACATATTCATATATGTAATGTGAAACCTTTTAACCTTGTTTTCGTACATATCATCACTTTTATCATATAGCGTCAGGCACTGCCAAAAGTGATACATGCATTTATTTAGGAAGAATTAAGAATTAAGGCTGTACAAATATTATGGATACAGTACTAAAAAAGAGAGGGAGTTTGGACATTTGAGTAAAATAGTTTTTTTTGATATTGATGGGACTTTGCTTGATCATGAAAAAAAATTGCCAATAAAAACGAAAGAGGCTATTAAACAGCTTCAGGAGAATGGAGTTTTTGTTGCTATTGCAACTGGAAGAGCTCCTTTTATGTTTGAGTCATTAAGAGAAGAGCTGGAGATTGATTCATTTGTGAGCTTTAATGGTCAATACGTAGTCTTTGAAAATGAACCGATTTATAAAAATCCACTAAACATAGAAAAAATTGAAGAATTATTGCAAAATGCGGAACACCTGGGGCATCCGCTTGTCTTTTTAAATGAAAAGACGATGAAATCCAATGTTGAACAACATTCATATATAGATGAAAGCATGGGAAGCTTAAAATTTCCTCATCCAGCCCTTGATACTAACTTCTACAAGGAAAACGAGATATATCAAGTAAATGTGTTCTGCAAAAATAAAGAAGAAACTGGATATGTATCGGACTTCCCAGAATTCCATTTTATTCGCTGGCATGATTTGTCTATTGATGTTTTGCCTGCTGGAGGATCAAAAGCGGAAGGAATCGCCAAAATGATCGAACGGCTTGGGTTTAAAATGGAAGATGTATATGCATTTGGTGACGGTTTAAACGATATAGAAATGCTTAAAACGGTCGGAAACGGTGTTGCTATGGGAAATGCTGTTCCACAGCTGAAGGAAATTGCAAAATACATAACAGCTGATGTCGATCAGGATGGCATTTGGAAAGGCTTAAAAGAGATGAATTTAATCTAAACACAAAAAGAAAACTTGCCATGCTGGCAAGTTTTCTTTTTATCTCTCGATAGGAATGGCATCCTCAATCGGTTTAAGCGGTTCATTCTGATCAATATGATCGTAAAACATAATGCCATTTAAATGGTCGATTTCATGCTGAAATACAACGGCAGGAAGACCTTTTAGCCTTAGCTTAATCTCATTCCCATCAAGGTCATATCCTTTCACGGTTACGCGGGCGTAGCGCGGCACAAACCCTGGGATATTCTCATCCACAGACAGGCAGCCTTCACCAGAAGTGATATAGGACTGCTCCACTGAATGGCTGATAATTCTAGGGTTGAAAAGAGCATAGCTGAATAATTCTCCGTTTGGATCGGTAGTATGCACAGCAATCATTCGTTTTGAAATATTAATTTGAGGTGCTGCAAGTCCAACCCCTCCGCGTAACCCGTACCTTGCAGAAATTTCAGGATCCTGACTATTTTTAACGTACTCTAAAAGACTCGATAAAATTTCTTTATCTTCTTGTGCAGGTGGAAGCTGTACTTCCTCTGCCACTTTTCTTAAAGTCGGATGTCCATCACGTATGATATCGGTCATTGTAATCATGTACTTCACTCCTGTTGAACTTATGTATGAAAATAGTCTATCAAACAAAACAGCAAATGTTAATAAAACAGTTGATGTTTATCATATAAAAATTGTGGAACAAATAGGAGACAGCTCAATTAAGAGCTCTCTCCCGTAAAAATGATTTAGAATTTCCAGCAAGAACAGCCAACAATGATCAAAAGAATAAACAATACAACAATCAAAGCAAACCCTTTGCCATAGCCTGAACCAGCTACATAACCTGGGTAAGAACAACCATATCCGTATCCGCCATATCCATACATGAAGGATAACCTCCCTAAAGTAGAATATCGTCCACATCTGCAGTGCTTTTTAATATTTATTATCGGACGATTAATATAGCCTATGTATGATGTGTTCTGTTTGTGTAGGCCCGTGCCTAAGGAATAAATGAAAAGAGTTCAGCATAGATTGTGATAGGACAAGCTTTATATTGTAAAATTGATACCAGAGTATTTGCCAAATATACCAACAGTAGATATAGTAAGGAATGAAGTTAGGGGGATTATAGATGAATAAATTAAAATCGGGAATGTGGATCAGTGTCCTATTGATGAGTATGGTGCTTTTATCAGGCTGTTTGAATTCTGAAACACCAGCTGAAAAAATGCACACTGTACTAGAAGATGCAGTTGCGGCCGAAAAAGGATTTGAAGAACAGCAAACCCCGCTTGTTGAACTGGAAAAGCAAGAAAAGGAACTGTATGATCAAATTATTGCCTTAAGTATGAAGGAATTTGAAGAAATTCAAAAGTTATCAGATGAAGCACTCGCATCTGCCGATCAGCGTGAAGAGCATATGAACGAAGAAAAACAAAGCATCGACGCTTCTAAAGAAGAGTTTCAAAAGATCCCTGATCTTATTGAAGAGATGGAAGAAGAAGAGTTGAAGAGTGAAGCACAGCAATTATACGATACGATGATGGACAGATATGAATTGCATGATACGTTGTATAATCAATATTCCGAAGCATTAAATAATGATAAACAATTGTATGAGCTTTTCAAAACAAAAGATCTGCAATTAGAGCAATTGGAAGAGCAGATTACTTTAATTAATGATTCATATGAGCAGGTCCTTGAGACGAATAAAAAATTCAATGAAAAAACAGCTGATTATAATGAAATAAAGTTATCTTTTTATCAGGCAGCTGGACTAAATGTAAATACAGAAGATGAATAAGATAATAAAAAGTCTTAGTATATCAGTCAAATAAAGAAGCCCGGAACATTAGATGGATATTTCCTTAATATCTGCATAATGTTCCGGTTTTTTTTGTGCATTTATATAGGAATTTAACTAAACCGCTATTGACCCTTAAAGAACATCTTTCCTGGGAGGAGCGAGTGCGATTTTAAAGCACTGTTGCCTGCCGGAGAGATAATAGCCTTCTTAACTGTGAATAAAACAATGACTTGAACAAAGAAGAAGCAAGCGGAATTTCCTGTTTAGGGTGAGTAAAGTGTCATGTAGAGGAAAGAGTGTTAGGATGATTCATTTAGTTGTTTCTTTCATCTTGTCGAAATTTGTATGTTGTACGAAAAACTATTATATGGAAAAAATAATTCCTATTGATGCTTTAGTATAACACGAGATAAATTTATTTCTTTTATAATACAGATGATGATTATCGGGTGATACAGTTCCTTTTATTTGGAATACACTTAAAAAAGTTATTCAATCAAAAAAAACAATAGTTCATTTGATTGACTAGATATCGATAATTATATTAAACTATAAATCGTATGAGGCGTGTATCAATTTTGTTGCAAAAAGGATTGATACAGAATAAGATGGTAATGGGAGAAAAAATAAAGACGTTTTTATACATCTCATCTGTGGGAAAATAATAGAGAAGCTTTATTATTTTTTGCTGAAAGGGTTTCCTTTAAACAGCTGCGCACGAAGATTATCATTTGCAGGATGTTTTTTCGTCTTTATTTGACAAATTGTAATCTAAACTGCGGCAAACTTGGGCAACCTATAAATTGTGTATTTTTACTCATATGAATGACGTCTTTTTAAAAAAAGAAAGGGTGACTTTGATGGCTTCAAAAACGAAGAACACACATTTCGATGCGAAAAAGCAACGCGAAAAAGTGGAAGAACAGTTTCAGACGCTACAGATTTTAAATGAAGAGGGCAAGATCGTTAACGAATCTGCAATGCCTGAGTTATCAGATGAGCAATTACAGGAATTAATGCGCCGTATGGTTTATACTCGCATTCTTGATCAGCGCTCAATTTCATTAAATAGACAAGGCCGTTTAGGTTTCTATGCACCTACAGCTGGCCAAGAGGCTTCTCAATTAGCTTCTCAATTTGCTCTTGAAAAAGAAGATTTCATTCTTCCTGGATACCGTGATGTTCCTCAAATCATCTGGCATGGCTTACCTTTATCTCAAGCTTTCCTATGGTCAAGAGGACATTATGAAGGTGGAAACATCCCTGAGGGTGTAAATGTAATCGCTCCTCAAATTATCATTGGTGCTCAGTATATTCAAGCAGCTGGTGTAGCGCTTGGTATGAAAAAACGCGGTGAGAAAGCTGTTGCAATCACTTATACAGGTGATGGCGGTGCTTCTCAGGGTGATTTCTACGAAGGAATCAACTTTGCGGGTGCATACAAAGCTCCAGCAATTTTCGTTGTTCAAAATAACCGTTTCGCAATCTCTACACCTGTAGAAAAGCAATCTGCTGCTGGCACAATTGCTCAAAAAGCTGTAGCTGCAGGGATTCCTGGAATTCAGGTTGATGGAATGGATCCTCTTGCTGTATATGCAGCTGTTCGCGATGCTCGTGAGCGCGCTCTTAATGGCGAAGGTCCAACATTAATTGAAACATTAACATACCGTTATGGCCCGCACACAATGGCTGGTGATGATCCGACTCGCTACCGTACATCAGACCTTGATAATGAGTGGGAGAAAAAAGATCCGCTTGTCCGTTTCCGTAAGTTCCTAGAAGAAAAAGGCATCTGGAATGAAGAAATGGAAAACGAAGTGATCGAAAAGGCGAAGGAAGATATTAAAGATGCAATTAAAGTTGCTGATGATACTCCTAAGCAAAAAGTTACTGATCTAATGGAGATCATGTACGAAGAAATGCCTCAAAACCTTAAAGAACAATATGAAATTTATAAAGAAAAGGAGTCGAAGTAAGCCATGGCGCAAATGACTATGATTCAAGCAATTACTGATGCCTTGCGCACAGAATTGCGCAATGACCCGAATGTACTTGTATTCGGTGAGGATGTAGGCGTAAACGGCGGAGTTTTCCGTGCGACAGAAGGCCTGCAAAAAGAGTTCGGCGAAGATCGCGTATTCGACACGCCTCTAGCTGAATCCGGAATCGGCGGGTTGGCAGTTGGCCTTGGTTTACAAGGATTCCGTCCAGTTCCTGAAATTCAATTCTTTGGTTTCGTTTATGAAGTAATGGATTCCATTTCCGGCCAGCTTGCTCGTATGCGCTACCGTTCTGGCGGACGCTACAACGCACCAGTAACAATTCGTTCACCATTTGGCGGCGGCGTACATACTCCTGAGATGCACGCTGACAGCCTTGAAGGATTAATGGCACAGCAGCCTGGTCTTAAAGTGGTAATCCCTTCTTCTCCATATGATGCAAAGGGACTATTAATTTCTGCTATTCGTGATAATGACCCTGTCATTTTCTTAGAGCACATGAAATTATACCGCTCTTTCCGTGAAGAGGTACCTGAAGAAGAATATACAATCCCATTGGGTGTTGCTGAAGTTAAGCGCGAAGGTACAGATGTAACAATCGTGACTTACGGAGCAATGGTACATGAAGCATTAAAAGCAGCAGATGAGCTTCAAAAAGATGGTAAATCAGCTGAGGTTATTGACTTGCGTACAGTAAGCCCAATCGATATTGAAACAATTATTGCTTCTGTTGAGAAAACAGGCCGTGCAATCGTTGTTCAAGAAGCTCAGAAACAAGCTGGTATTGCAGCGAATGTTGTTGCTGAAATCAACGACCGTGCAATTTTAAGCCTTGAAGCTCCAGTATTGCGTGTAGCTGCTCCAGATACAGTGTTTGCGTTCCCGCAAGCTGAAACGGTTTGGCTTCCAAATTTCAAAGATATTATCGAAACAGCTAATAAAGTACTTAATTTCTAATTGGCAGGGGGGGTTACCCCCTTTTATGAAATAGAAAGTAAATCAATAGGAGGTTGAATTCAGTGGCATTTCAATTTAGATTGCCTGATATCGGTGAAGGTATCCATGAAGGCGAAATCGTAAAATGGTTTGTTAAACCAGGCGATGAAGTTCAAGAAGATGATGTATTATGTGAAGTTCAAAATGATAAAGCGGTAGTAGAAATTCCATCTCCAGTTAAAGGGAAAGTTGAAGAAATTCATGTTGGAGAAGGTACTGTTGCAACAGTTGGAGAAGTTCTAATTTCTTTCGACGCTCCAGGATATGAAGACTTGAAATTTAAAGGTGATCACGATGATGAAGCACCTGCTGCCGACAAGAAAACAGAAGCACAAGTTCAAGCAACTGCTGAAGCTGGTCAGGAAGTAAAGAAAGAAGAAGCTCCAGTTCAAGAAGAGAAAAAAGAAGGTGTAGCAATTTCTCAAACTGATGTGGATCCAAACCGCCGCATTATTGCAATGCCATCAGTTAGAAAATTTGCTCGTGATAAAGGTGTTGACATTCGTCAAGTCGCTGGAAGCGGAAAGAACGGCCGTGTCCAGAAAGATGATATCGAAGCATTCTTAAATGGCGGAGCTCAAGCAGCTGCTCCAGTTCAAGAATCAGCACCTAAAGCAGAAGAAACTGCAGCACCTGCAGCAGCTGCGGCTGTTCCTGCTGGAGAATATCCAGAAACTCGCGAAAAAATGAGCGGAATCCGTAAAGCAATCGCGAAAGCTATGGTAAACTCTAAACATACGGCACCACACGTTACTTTAATGGATGAAGTTGATGTAACAAAACTAGTTGCTCACCGCAAGAAATTCAAAGAAGTAGCTGCAAGCAAAGGAATCAAATTAACATTCCTTCCGTATGTAGTAAAAGCATTAACAAGTGCATTACGTGAATTCCCAGCATTAAACACATCACTTGATGATGAAGCTGGCGAAATCATCCACAAGCATTATTACAATATCGGAATCGCAGCTGATACTGAAAAAGGCTTGCTTGTTCCAGTTGTAAAAGATGCTGACCGTAAATCACCATTTGCAATTTCAAACGAAATTAATGAACTTGCAGGCAAAGCTCGTGATGGTAAACTGGCACCTAACGAAATGAAAGGTGCTTCATGCACAATTTCTAATATCGGATCAGCTGGCGGACAATGGTTTACTCCAGTAATCAATCACCCTGAAGTAGCAATTCTTGGTGTTGGCCGTATCGCAGAAAAGCCTGTTGTGAAGGATGGCGAAATTGTTGCTGCACCAGTTTTAGCATTGTCATTAAGCTTTGACCACCGTATGATTGATGGTGCAACAGCTCAAAATGCACTTAACCACATCAAGCGTTTACTTAATGATCCAGAACTATTGTTAATGGAGGCGTAACAAATGGTAGTAGGAGATTTCCCGATTGAAACAGATACTATAGTCATTGGTGCAGGTCCAGGGGGATATGTTGCAGCTATTCGTGCAGCACAGCTTGGTCAAAAAGTTACAATTATTGAACGCGGCAACCTTGGAGGCGTATGTTTGAATGTTGGATGTATCCCTTCCAAAGCATTAATCACTGCTGGTCACCGTTATGAAGAGGCACAAGGTTCTTCTGTAATGGGAATTACGACTGAAAACGTTAAGGTTGACTTTTCAAAAGTGCAAGAATGGAAAGGCAGCGTAGTTAAGAAGCTTACAGGCGGTGTTGAAGGCCTTTTAAAAGGAAACAAGGTAGATATCGTTCGCGGTGAAGCATACTTTGTTGATGCTAACACACTTCGTGTAATGGATGATAACTCTGCTCAAACGTATACTTTTAAAAATGCGATTATCGCTACTGGCTCACGTCCAATCGAATTACCAACTTTCAAATACACAAAGCGTGTTCTTGACTCTACTGGTGCATTAGCTCTTGAAGAGATTCCTGAAAGCATTGTTGTAATTGGCGGAGGTTACGTAGGTACTGAGCTTGGCGGAGCATATGCAAACTTTGGCACGAAAGTAACAATTCTTGAGGGTGCAGATGATATTCTGAATGGCTTTGAAAAACAAATGTCATCTCTAGTAACACGCAACCTTAAGAAAAAGGGTGCTGAAATTATTACTAAGGCACTTGCAAAAGGTGTTGAAGAAACAGAAACTGGCGTTACAGTTAAATATGAAGTGAGCGGCGAAGAGAAGTCTGTAGACGCTGACTACGTATTTGTAATGGTTGGACGCCGTCCAAACACAGATGAGCTTGGTCTTGAGCAAGTAGGCATCAAGATGACTGATCGTGGAGTAATCGAAATTGATAAGCAATGCCGTACTAGCGTAAGCAATATCTATGCTATCGGTGATATCGTTGAAGGTCCTCCACTTGCTCATAAAGCTTCTTACGAAGGTAAAATTGCTGCTGAAGCTATCTCTGGCCACAACGCTGAAATTGACTATTTAGCAATTCCTGCTGTTGTTTTCTCTGAGCCTGAATTAGCAACAGTTGGTTATACTGAGAAGCAAGCAAAAGATGAAGGAATCGATGTAGTTGCTGCGAAGTTCCCATTCGCAGCTAACGGCCGTGCACTTGCACTAGATAGCACAGACGGATTCTTAAAGCTTGTAACTCGTAAAGAAGATGGGTTAATCATCGGTGCTCAAATTGCTGGTACAAATGCTTCTGATATGATTGCTGAACTTGGTTTAGCGATTGAGTCTGGAATGACTGCAGAAGACCTTGCAATGACAATCCATGCTCACCCAACTTTAGGTGAAATCACAATGGAAGCTGCAGAAGTAGCTCTTGGAATGCCAATTCACATTGTAAAATAAAGTAAAAAGATCCTTCTCAATTGAGAAGGATCTTTTTTATTAAGGATTTGAAAAAAGACTTCAGTTGTATAGAAGTCTTTTTTTAACTATATATTTATTCATACTGTTCAAGTGCGTTTTCAATTGGTTCTATAATTTGATCTTTTTTTACAATTCCATCTACCTTTACGAGTGTCTGATCTTCATATACTAAAACCATCGCTGGACTGCGCTCTAACTCAAATTGATCTAAATATTGCTTTTTATTTTCATAAATAATCTTCATATTTTTTATGGCTTCTGGGTATTTTTGCTTTAATTCAATGATAGCATCATAATAAGCCACTTCTTGACGATAATTTGCCTCGTCAGAAAAGAACAGTATTTGTTGTATATCTTCATTAATCTCCAGGTCAGGCGACTCTGCTTTACTGCAAGAGGAGGATGTTAAGATAAATAGAGCACTAAATAAAAGTAAAAGCATGCCTTTCATCATTTCTCTGCCTCACTTTACACACAATTTTTCCGAAATCTTACAAATTGCCCTCTATACATAAGTATTTTATCACGGTCTACTGCCGAAACCGCAAATGTCACCTAAATGTTATATAAATGAAAAATACAAGCAAAACCTTCAACATATATTTCAAATAAACCAGGTTTTCATTATCAAAAAAAGGGGAGAGTAAATAGAAAAGCGGAAGGCGCTTGCTCAGGGACGACAAGCTTAAGACAAAACAGGTGAAAGGTCGTACTTTGACCTTTTGACTGGATTGGCTTAAGACCTCGAGTCCCTAGCGCCTGCAGCTGGACAGAAGAAATGCGGAGGCGGCTCGACCAGCTGCGACAAGCATAAGGCAAGCTGGCCGGAAGGTTGTACTTTAACCTTTTGGACAGATTGACTTATGACCTCGAGCAGCTAGCCGACGGAGCTAGACAAATAGAAAAGCGGAAGGCGCTTGCTAAGCCCTGTTTGCGAGGAGTAAAGGTTAACTTTAAATTTCTAGAAAATCCATAAATTTAGTGTATTTAAAAGGCGGTGATGATGGTGTGAAGGTTTATACAGCAGTTATCATACAGCTCATTATATGGAGCGGGTTTACCTTTATTGAATGGCTTTCGAAGTATGATCAATTAGTATTTAAAGCGTTAATGTTTTTTGTGTTTCTTTATCTTGCTGTCATCATTGGCCATTATATTATAAAATCCACACGAAAGACATTTGTTGCAACGATGGTAAGTTTAGCGGTGTATGGTTCTTTTCATGCCATTATGGCCGTAGTGGTTTGAGTAAAGAATGTTTAGGGTATATTTCTTTAGTTATGCGCTCCAGATCTTCGTAAAGAAGTTCTGTACATTCTTGAGTCAGCTAAGATTTGTCTTCATTGAAATTGAAAAGCACTAGTTTATAATTAGGAGCGAGGAGGGACAGCATGAGAATAAAAAGTATATTTGCACTGCTTCTGACATTCATTTTTTTACAAGGCTGTGCAACTGATAATGAATCCAATTCTGCTGAAGAGGTGAATGGACAAGCATCGCAGGAGCAGACGGAAAGCAATAACCATTCTGAGCTAGAGAAACAGGATCGTGAAGAAGAAGAACAAGCAGAGGGAATGAATGAAGAAGAGGAAGAAACTCAGTCTGCAGCAGGCTCACAAGAAGCAGAAAGTAAAGAAGTTGAAAAACAATATCAAATTAATGAAAATACATGGACAGTAGATCCTATTTCAGATGCGAATCCAAAAGTAGCTCTTTTAACCATTGATGATGCACCGGATGCACATGCATTAAAGATGGCGCAGACTCTAAAAAAACTTGATGTAAAGGCAATCTTTTTTGTTAACGGTCATTTGATTAACTCTCCTGAAAAGGAAGATGTCATAAAAGAAATTTATGATCTTGGATTTGCTATTGGGAATCATACATATGGACACAACAATTTAAAGGATCTATCAGAAGAAGAGCAAAAGCAAGAAATAGTAAAGGTTAATGATATGGTTGAAGAAATAACTGGAGAAAGACCACGATTCTTCAGAGCACCTTTTGGTTCTAATACAGACTATAGTAAAAAGGTAGCTGCAGAAGAAAATATGACCATCATGAACTGGACATATGGGTATGATTGGGAGCAGGAGTATCAAACAAAAGAAGCAATTGCTGATATCATGGTCAATAGCCCCTATTTAAACAACGGTGCAAATTTACTCATGCATGATCGGCAGTGGACGATGGAAGCTATGGAAGACATTGTGACAGGTCTGCAGGCAAAAGGATATATTATTGCAGATCCTGAGACAATTAAATAATTATAAAAAAGGAGCCTTATTTAGGCTCCTTTTCTGCAGGCTTCCGGTCCATAAATCTTGCGATGATGGTATAAATAGAGAAGAAAAGCAGAAAAAAACAAAGCAGAGATAAAGCGAAAGGAATAACGCTAAAGTCTGTCTCTTCCTCAAATGGTGAATTGAACTCCACTATGACAGGATAGGAGGCAGTATCTTCCGGAAGCTCCTTTACTTGTCCTAAATAAGGAAATGGTGCACCAAAAACAGCTTTATATGGGAGCTCAGCAGGTTTGTCTGCAACAAATGCATTAAAAACGAAAGGCGAAATAAGTGTAAATGCTAAAGATAGCAAAAGGATTACAACAATTTTTTTATTCATCTGACACCTCAAAGTATGTATAATCATTTAGTTTACTTGCGACGTATTAAGATCATGCCCTTAAATATTCTATCATTGAATAAAAACATATGACAACTTTATTAACGATTAATAATTATGGTTGTTAAAATGAGAAGTTCGCAATACAATAGTATTCTAAATAGTTTGAAAAAAAAGGAGGTGCCATATGGACAATTTTTCTAAAATTTATGATGAACATGAAAATGTAACTGTACGTTTTGCCGGCTTTGCAACCAAGTTAAAGCGTTATGATTTTGCTATCGTTTATACAAATCTATTTTATAAAAAACCTCTTGTGACCTGTATGCAAACTGGCCGTTCGATCCTCCTTGATCCGCTTGACCTCGAAGATTCGCATTCCTTGCAGAAAATATTCAAAATTGAAACCACAAATCAAACAGAAGATCTTGTTCAATTTTTCAAAGATGCGATCCCAGGAACACATGTTAGTTAAAGATGGTGTTTTGCGAAGCGCTTATCAAGTTGAACCTTATTGGACCAGTTGAAGTGAGAACACAGATGTTTGTGTGAAGAAAGGCTTGCAAATAGGCCAATCCTGCTTTTCCATTTTTTTATGCCAGTCTCTCAGTTCCTTTGAACACTAATTTTAAATGATTGTACTAAAACTTTACATTAAGCCCGAGCGACTAATAGTTGAAAAAAGCATACAGAGTCGTTCGGGTTTAACACTAACTTTCTTTGCGCATTGTAATAATCTCCAGTTTCCCTATGCATTCTCCAAACATCCAAATCTTCGTTCCCTTGATTAAACTCATTAACAGTCTGCTCAATTAAAAGTCATTCATATATGCTGTATTAATAATTATTATGACATACAATAATGTAAAATAATTAAATGTGTTATACAATTTGATCTTGATTTTAAAATAGTGTCATATTATTATAGATAATAGATAAAGCGCTTTCAATAAATGAATATGATATTAAGGGAGAGATGAGCAGATGGGTACAATCGTATGCCAAACTTGTAATTCAACTATCGAACATTTCGAGGATGAAAAGGTGACTGTATTATATTCAAAAGGAAGCTGCCAATGTGACCCGCCTAATCAGCAAGAGAAGTAAGAAACCGTAAGGCTGGTGCAGTCAAAAAGCTTTACAGTGAAGAAGTTAGTTTGAAAATAGATGGTGAAAACGACCAGTTTTTTAGCAAGTAATATAAAAGCCGCCCAATCAGATGGGCGGCTATTTTACATATTCGAAAGGCTTCATGATCAAAGTCTGCCCGAAATTAAAATGCATTTTATCTTTTATCGAATTGCCCGGTGTTCTTTAATAACCCGCAAGTATTTAAAGTCATAATCCTCTGGCCCTTGAACTGGCAATCCTGCTTCCATATTGGTTTTAATATAACGGAGGTTATCGGTCGTGATGATTTCTCCAGGTATAAAAATTGGAATGCCAGGAGGGTACACCATGATAAATTCAGCAATAATTCTGCCTTCAGACTCATCAAATGGAACAAGCTCTGTATCCGCATAAAAAGCGTCACGCGGAGTTAAAGCAAGGACAGGAATATGAGGCAAAAGTACCTCTTGAGTCGTATTAATCTTCTCAGCTTTTCCGTGATATTCAATCGATAACTCTCTTAAAGCATTGATTAGAATATCAGCTTCCTTCTCTGTGTCTCCTGGGGTGACAATACATAAAATATTGTACAAGTCAGACATTTCAACCTCGATGTTATATCGCTCTCTCAGCCATAGTTCAACATCGAAGCCGTTAATTCCCAGTTCCTTTACAGATATAATTAACTTTGTTGGATCGTAATCATAAGCAGCATGTGTCTCTAATACTTCTTCTCCTACACAATATAGGTGATCGAGTTCATTGATGCGTTTTCGAATGGACTGTGCCAATTGAATTGTTTTTTCAATTAGTTCATGTCCTTCCGTTGCAAGTCTTTTTCTGGCAACGTCTAATGAAGCGAGAAGAAGATATGAAGTTGATGTGGTAGTTAGCATGCTTAAAATCGATTGTACGCGCTTATGTGAAACGAGATTACCTTGCATATTTAAAACAGAGCTCTGTGTCATGGAACCGCCAAGTTTGTGAACACTTGTTGCGGCTAAATCTGCTCCAGCCTGCATGGCAGACATCGGCAGGCTTTCATGAAAATGAATATGAACTCCATGTGCTTCATCGACAAGAACAGGAACATTATATGAATGTGATATTTCAACAATTTTTTTTAAGTCTGCAGATACACCAAAATACGTTGGATTAATAACAAGTAATCCTTTTGCATCAGGGTGCTGCTCAAGAGCTCTTGCTACAGAATCTGTTGTAATACCATGAGATATCCCTAACTCAGTATCAATTTCGGGATGAATAAAAATAGGAGTGGCACCAGAAAAAACAATGGCAGACATAACTGATTTATGAACATTTCTGGGTACGATAATTTTATCGCCAGGGCCGCAGACGGACATAACCATTGTCATAATAGCTCCGCTGGTTCCTTGTACTGAGAAAAATGTATGTTCAGCACCAAAAGCTTCAGCTGCCAGGTCTTGTGCCTGCTTGATCATGCCTTTAGGCTGGTGCAGGTCATCCAGAGGTCCAATATTAATTAAATCAATAGATAATGCATTTTCTCCAATAAATTCTTTAAATTCAGGGTCAATTCCTGTCCCTTTTTTATGACCGGGAATATGGAATTGTACAGGATTCTTTTTTGCATGTGCCAATAAGCCGCTAAATAACGGTGTTTCAGTTTGAGACAATGTATTTCCACACCTCTTTAAATTCTAATTTGCAATAAAACATCTGCATTATAGCATTATTCATCGCCTTTGCATAGAAACTTCATACCCCATTAGTTTTCGGGTAAAAAGGATAAAATAAACATTCTTTCATTGGAGAATTTATAATCTTGTTTAAAAACATTTTATTCCATATTTTTAGACAGAGCAAAGCCCTTACAAGCATCACAAAAAAGAAGCTTACATGTTTGCGCTGGCATTCTACTTAGAGTAAAATCAGCAGGAGATAAAACGTAAGGAGGATGACCTTTGGAATATCAATATCCGATTGAACATCATTGGAAGACTGAAGAAATTATTGATGTAATCCAATTTTATCAAAGCATTGAAAGAGCATACGAAAAAGGGATTGAACGTGAAGAACTGATGAAGTCATACCGTCGCTTTAAAGAAATTGTGCCAGGAAAATCTGATGAAAGAAATCTATGCAATGACTTTGAGGAAATGAGCGGCTATTCCCCATTTCGTACAGTAAAAGCAGCTAAGGAAACTGAAGCTGGCAATGTAGTCAAAATGAAAAAGTAAAAAACCTCCCTTGGGAGGTTTTTTGTATTTTAATGTACCATTTCACTATGTTTACGCCATTTTATAGAAGGGTAATAATTTTTTAAATACATGATCTGCAGCTGTGATAAAGTCATTGCCATTCATCTTTATAGCATCCTCACGGCTAATGTTAACGCCACAGAGAATTTCAGCTTTTTTGACAGTTTGCAGACGGATAAATAGGTTTTTAAGTTCATCTTTTGATAAATCACTGTGTTTGTAAACTCCAGGCTTCGTATGATCGCCTGACCAAACAAAATCTTTTGGAATTTCATGATAAAGTTTATCAAGATGATCCTCTAGCTTTTTACCGTATTCTTCTTTATTTGGAGCTTCATAAATCATCGCAAACCAAATGAAAACATGTGTTTCCCAAAGACCAATTTGAAAATGAGGCAGCATTTTATAACCGCGGGGGCTTGACGCAAATGCAACCCAAGTATCATTTGGCGGGTTTTTGGTTCTTCTGGCATGACGGGCAACATGCGGAAAAATCTCATGTCCAGTCTCGGCCGATAGCACCGTTGAGAAGTGTTTGCCTAAATCTTCTAGCTTTGGGCGGATGGTAGTCTTTAGAGCATCCATTCGTTCATCAAGACCATCTATAGTGAAGACCGAAAAATCATCATTTGTAAAACCTGAAAATGTCATATTGAAACCTCCTCTTACTATGTCAAATATTGTAGCATAATCTGCAGGCAAAGAAGAAATAGAATGCATGAGATTAAAAGGTAGGTTATCGCACAATTTTGTTGCAATTCAGAAGACAGAGCATAAGATAATAGTAAAAATAATCAGAAAATTTAAGACTTGAATATCTTTTAAGAAAAACTTTGTTGATAACTTGGAAGGGGTGTATTGTCTAATGAAACAACTTGTAAATTCAACCAAAACGAAAAAAAGCGAAAAGGAAAGAACAGCAGTATTAAGATTGGAACTTGATTATGAGCTGGCTACTTTATTTGATGCAATGACAAGCGAGAATGACAAGTTGAAAACAACAACAAAGCAGAAGCTTGAAAAAATCAGACATGAGCTTCTCAAGCTAAAAGCTTTATAAAATGTAGTTAAGAAGGGGAAAATGGGGAAAAATGTTCTTAATATCTATACAACAGGATTAAAAACGAACTTCCATCATTCGTGGGAGTTCGTTTATTGATGTTAAAACCAACATGAACTTCGCAATCAATGTGCAGTTGTTATATTCGTGAAACTTGAATATTTTGCAGGCTTATTTTAAGCTAAAAGTATTTTAAACAACTTGAAATAACAATCTGGAGATAAAATAAAATAGCCTATAGAAAAGGATGTTAACTATATGACAGATTTAAAAAAGATTGATACATATGCAAAAAAGTGGATTAAAGAAGCAAGTGATAGAATAAAGGATTCTTTTTCTAAAGAATTAACCATTCAGACAAAGTCACATGCTAATGATTTAGTAACGGATATAGATCAGGCAACAGAGCGTTTTTTTATCGAAAAAATTAACAGTGTCTTTCCGGATCACCGTATCTTGGGAGAAGAAGGCTTTGGAGATGATGTTCAGTCATTAGAAGGCATTGTGTGGATCATTGATCCTATTGACGGCACGATGAACTTTGTGCATCAGCAGCGTAATTTTGCTATTTCAATTGGAATCTTTGAAGATGGAGTTGGGAAAATCGGCCTCATTTATGATGTTGTTCATGATGAACTGTATCATGCCATTTCAGGTGAGGGGGCATACCTCAATGACTTAAAAATTCCTCAGATGCGCAAAACGAAACTAGCTGAATCAATCTTAGGTTTAAATGCAACTTGGGTGACAGAAAACAGACGGATTGATTCAAGTCTTTTAACACCTCTTGTAAAAAAATCCCGAGGTACACGCTCATATGGTTCAGCTGCTTTAGAAATTGTTTATGTGGCAACTGGCCGGATTGATGCATACTTAACGTTAAGGCTCGCTCCCTGGGATTTTGCGGCAGGGTTGATTATCATTGAAGAGCTTGGAGGACGTGCAACAAACCTAAGGGGAGAAAAACTTAATATGCTCGAAGGCGGCTCTGTCTTTTTTGCCAATGAAGAATTGCATGATGAGATCATGAAGGATTATCTTCATAATGGAAAATGGTAATCTTTCATGGAGAATGCTTGGAAAATCAGATTATCCCTTCTTCGAAAGTTTAATTTCACAGAGTTCAAAGTGGAAGGAAATTGAATTAGGAGATAGGACTCTTGAAACCTTTTTGAAGGATCATGAGTATGCAGGAGGGGAATGGAGAGTATGGGAACTGGGCGGAACTCCTATTTCCGTATCTCACCACACTCAGTCTTCACCTTCAAATAAAAAGCCTTGGCTTGGAACATTGCTTGTTCATTCTGGATTTAGAAGAAAAGGCTTTGGTGAAAGGATTTTAGACAAGCTCTCGGATGAAATGAAGGATAAGGGTCATAAAGCAATTTATGCGGGTGTTCCGATCATGGAAAATGAGTGGATTTCTTTCTTATCAGAATGCGGCTATGAACAATTCAAGCTTGAAAAAGACAAGCAAGATGTCCAGTATTTAATTTTTGTCAAACCGACGATGATGTAGCGTAATAAGTGATGGAGGAGGTGCAGCAGATATTGCTGCACTTTTTTCAGTTATTAAAAGTTGTAGGGAAACTAATAAAGCTGTTTAGTTTTTTATGAATTTAGGATGAAATTTAAATTTTTTATACTTTCTACTTACAAACCTGCAACACGTAAAAAGGCGTCCGCTTTGGATCGCCCTTTTAAACGCTACAATAATCCTTTTTCGCGCATTTTCTTTTTTGTCTTGAAGCCAAAACCCATTACAACAAATAAACCAGCAATACATGCTAGAATGCCTAATATACTTCTTTCACTAATGGCAATTCCAATTGCTCCAATACATATAGCAGCGGCGACCGCACAAGCTAATAAAGGCCATTGAATCTTTTTCATTATCGCCATTCCTTTCCGCAGGGCTGTTTTGTCTGTGGCGATGGCCGCATCAAAAACATGTTTGCTTACCCTTTCAATTAGATGCTTTCTGTTCTCTTTTTACCATACAATGATGGAAAAACTCTAGTAATACTCTATAAAAGCTATTCTTAATAAATATTTTACATAAAAAGCTTTTAGCTTTCTAGTTTGTTTATGGTATAATGTTTCAGTTATCGTATAAAAATGAAGCTAAAAGCTATTATTTGATAAATAGGCTAGGAGGAAAATTTTTTGAAACTCAGAGAAAATATTCGTAATATTGCTATAATCGCGCACGTTGATCACGGTAAAACGACGCTTGTTGACCAGCTTTTAAAGCAATCTGGTACATTTAGAACAAACGAGCATGTAGAAGAGCGTGCAATGGATTCAAATGATATCGAAAGGGAGCGCGGTATTACCATTTTGGCTAAAAATACTGCAATCCAGTACAAAGATACACGCATAAACATTCTTGATACACCTGGACATGCTGACTTTGGTGGAGAAGTAGAGCGTATCATGAAAATGGTAGACGGCGTATTACTAGTCGTTGATGCTTATGAAGGCTGTATGCCGCAAACTCGCTTCGTGCTTAAAAAGGCGTTAGAGCAAAACTTAACACCGATTGTTGTTGTAAACAAAATCGACCGTGACTTTGCTCGTCCTGAAGAAGTAATTGATGAAGTACTTGATTTGTTTATTGAATTAGATGCAAACGAAGATCAGCTTGATTTCCCAGTTATTTATGCATCTGCTATCAACGGAACAGCTAGTGTGGATCCAGATCCTGCAAAGCAGGATGAAAACATGCAGTCTCTATATGAGACAATTGTTGATAATATTCCAGCACCAGTTGATAACAGTGAAGAGCCGCTTCAGTTCCAAGTTGCACTTCTTGATTACAACGACTATGTCGGCAGAATCGGAGTTGGACGTGTGTTCCGCGGAACAATGAAGGTTGGTCAGCAGGTAGCTCTTATGAAGCTAGATGGCTCTGTTAAACAATTCCGTGTAACGAAAATCTTTGGTTTCTTTGGCTTAAAGCGTGAAGAAGTTCAAGAAGCAAAAGCTGGGGATTTAATTGCTGTATCTGGAATGGAAGATATCAACGTTGGGGAAACAGTTTGCCCAGTTGAGCATCAAGAGGCATTGCCGGTATTAAGAATTGATGAGCCTACTTTACAGATGACTTTCCTTGTAAACAATAGCCCATTCGCGGGTAAAGAAGGAAAATACATCACTTCACGTAAAGTAGAGGAAAGATTGCGTGCGCAGCTGCAGACAGATGTAAGCTTACGTGTTGAAAATACAGAATCACCAGATGCATGGATCGTTTCCGGCCGTGGTGAGCTTCACTTATCTATCTTAATTGAAAATATGCGCAGAGAAGGATTTGAGCTTCAGGTATCTAAGCCGGAAGTTATCATCCGTGACATTGATGGCGTAAGATGTGAGCCAATTGAGCGTGTACAAATTGATGTTCCTGAAGAGCATACAGGCTCTATTATGGAATCGATTGGAGCACGTAAAGGTGAAATGCTTGATATGGTGAATAACGGAAATGGCCAAGTGCGCTTAACTTTTAATGTACCTGCTCGCGGCTTAATCGGTTATACAACTGAGTTCTTAACGTTAACACGCGGATACGGAATTATAAACCATACATTTGACAGCTATCAGCCAGTTGTTGCTGGGCAAGTAGGTGGCAGACGTCAAGGTGTGCTTGTTTCTATGGAAAGCGGCAAATCTTCCACTTATGGTATCATGCAAGTAGAAGACCGCGGTGTGATCTTTGTTGAGCCTGGTACTGAAATTTATGAAGGTATGATTGTTGGAGAACATAACCGTGAAAGCGATCTTACTGTAAATATTACAAAAGTAAAACAAGCTACAAACATTCGTTCAGCGAACAAGGATCAGACAGCAACAATGAAAAAGCCTCGCATCATGACGCTTGAAGAAGCATTGGAATATTTGAATGACGATGAGCTTTGTGAAATTACACCTGAATCAATCCGTTTGCGCAAGAAAATTCTAGACAAGAACGAGCGTGAGCGTGTAGCGAAGAAGAAGAAACTAGCAGAAACAAACTAAGCTTTATGAGGGGGGCGAGAAGTTATGGTTGAAGAAAGATTATCTTTTTTCGCAGCTCTATTTAAAGTCCATGAAAACCCTGATTTAGGTATGTGGCTTTTGTATATTACAATAGTCCTCTTATCGATTTTAGTCTTTAAGCTAGGCTTTGCAAAAAAGCTCCCGCTGGGGAAATCAGTTGTGATTTACTCATTTCTGATCCTTGGCTGTACCCTGCTTACCTTTTTAGGTGTTTTCCTGCCTGTTGCAGAAGGCCTTGTGGTTGCTGCCTTAATTTTAATTATTTATAAAATTAGGCTCCATCAGGAAAAGAAGCAGCAAGCCAGTGCAGAATAATTGTATTTTCAGCTATGATGCATTGATTTTTAAAAAAGCCAGACGCTATAAGCGTCTGGCTTTTTTGATACCCTCTTCATTCAATCCTACTCCGTTGGATTGGAATCTGTTAGAAGTTTGGGTTTTTAGATCGAACTACCATTCATCATCACTTTTAGGGCTTTTATAAAGCCTGAAATTCCCCGTGGCAGCACGCTGCTTTGTTCTTTCTGCAATGCGGTCCTCACAAACTTTACACATATATGTATGAATAGGGCGATTGCGTAATCTTTTCGCCTCAGCAGAATCGTTTGGAATGGATTCTATTTTATCACATAGTACACATTTAACTCGCATATATTACACCTCAGTTAATAGTTCTTTCTTTTATTATAATATAACACAACTTCTGTTTCGAATTTAATTATCTCAGCAAAAGAGGGGATGGAAGTAATAAAGTGGTTACACGTCCTTGGCGGTTCCTTTTGAAAAAGGGGTGAAAGTTGAAACAAGTATTAAAAACATACTATGATAGTGATAAAGAGGAGGTGCCTTCATCATGGCTAACAGAGTTGAAAATCAATTGACAGAGCCGCTGTTCAAAGAAATGCAAAAGGAGCGTTTTGTTACTTTGGCAACAGTTGATTATGAGACAGGCGGCCCAAATGTACATGCCTTATCGTGGATAATGGCAAAGAATGAAAAAACAATTTATTTTGCAGTTGAAAGCCATTCGAGGATCATCCAGAACATAAAAGAGAATAATCAGGTCATTGTTCACATTATTGCTGATGAATCTGCTTATTCAATAGCTGGAAAAACGACCATTAAAGAAGATATTCTTAATCATCTGCCGTTAAAACTGACACTGGTTTCAATGCGAATTGATGAGGTTAGGGATGTGATGTTCTACGGAGCGAAAATGACAGTACAGCCTCATTATGATAAGACATATGATCTGGAAGCAGCTTCCCGGCTGGATGATCAGGTCATGGATGCAATGAAAAAAGCTTAGGCCGGAATTCTGAATTCCTTACAAAGGAGTCTAAAATTCCATACATAAGCTTTTTCTTTTTATCGTCGGATTCTTTTTGTCATGTTAAATGATACCTAGTTATTTTCATTATTGCTGTTCTTGGATTCTTTTCCGTTTTTGTAATGATTAGATTGTTCCTGCTGTTTCTGTTCTAATTTTTGTTCTTGATTATTATTAAGTCTTTTATCCGGCTCTTCAGTAGCGTTGCGCGGATTCGGATCAACCATATCTGCCGGTACTTCAGGTATTAATCTGCCGGAAACATCTGCTAATTCATTCATGATGCCCTGAAGCGGCCGGCCAGCTCCAATATCATCTCTAATCTCACGCAAGCGGGCATTAATATCTGGGTCAGCTACTACCAGTGCTCTTGCACCATGCGGATCTTTTTTTAAACTTTCAGCAACTGAAAATTTAATCGAACCAACTTCAGAACGATCAAGATCTTGATTAACATCAATCCCAACGATTGCGTACTGGCCAAGGACGATGGCGGTTGCATCGTTTACGTTAGGTAAGCTTGTAGCCAGATCGACAAGGTGTTTAGAGATTTCCTGCCCTGTCTGACGATCTGTTTCCTGTATGGTGCTGTTCCGAACATTTATTGCATTTTGACCAGTATTTTGGTTTAGACCAGAAGCATTATTTTGGTCATTATTCATTCCGCATCCAGTTAATAAAAGACTGGCAAATAGTAAAAAAAGAATATACCTCATTACCTTTACCTCCAATGTTAGAATTAGACCATATTTAGTTATGGGTGAAATAAGCCTGATTTAATCTGAACCTTTCTTGATTATTGTGTAAAATATCTTCTATCTTTATGCAGAAAAACATATAGTTTACCAAAGTTCAATTTGTCCCATTCCTTTTTCCAGCAAGAAGTGTGAATGGGATCAGCAAAACATATTGCACAATACTATGGCTACGAGGGCAGGAGGCATCGGGATTGAGAAAAATTTATGTGTTAGATACAAATGTCTTGTTGCAAGACCCATTTTCCATTTATTCTTTTGAAGAAAATGAGGTGGTTATTCCAGCAGTCGTTTTAGAAGAAGTCGATTCTAAAAAAAGATATATGGACGAAATAGGCAGGAATGCAAGGCAGGTATCGAGGCTCATAGACAGCATGAGATTAAATGGCAAGCTTCATGAGAAAATTCCGCTCGAAAACGGCGGAAGCCTTCGAATTGAATTAAATCACAGATCATTTCATCAGCTTCAAGAAATTTTTGTAGAAAAAACAAATGATAACCGCATATTAGCTGTTGCCAAAAATCTCTCTCTTGAAGAAGAAACAAAAGGAAACGGCAAACCTGTGATCCTGGTAAGCAAGGACGCATTGGTTCGTGTAAAGGCTGATGCAATTGGTTTAATGAGCGAAGATTTCTTAAGTGATCGGGTAATTGAAAACGACCATATTTATACTGGGTTTTTAGAGGTATATGTACAAAAGGAAGAGTTGAATAAGTTTTATGAAAAAGGTGAGCTATTACTTGCAGATATTGTGAATCATCCCTTCTACCCAAATCAATTTCTGGTTATGAAGGATGCGTTGGGATCTTCTTCATCAGCACTTGGGATGGTTGATTCTTCTGGCAAAAAAGTTAAAAAGCTGATTTTTGACTTTGAACATATATGGGGAATTAAGCCGCGAAACGTACAGCAGACAATGGCTTTGGAATTGCTGCTGAAAAAAGATATTCCGCTGATTACTCTTATTGGAAAAGCGGGAACAGGAAAGACATTATTAGCGCTTGCTGCGGGACTAATGCAAACAGAGGACTATGGCCACTTTAAAAAACTTCTTGTTGCTAGGCCCATTGTTCCAGTTGGCAAGGATTTAGGATTTTTGCCAGGAGAAAAGGAAGAAAAGTTAAGACCTTGGATGCAGCCGATTTACGATAATCTGGAATATTTATTTAACGTCAAAAAGCCAGGTGAGCTCGATGCCATTTTGGCGGGAATGGGTTCAATTGAAGTGGAAGCACTGACATACATCCGCGGGAGAAGTATTCCAGATCAATACATTATTATTGACGAAGCGCAAAATTTAACCAAGCATGAAGTAAAAACGATTCTTACAAGAGTAGGGGAAGGAAGTAAAATTGTCCTAATGGGGGATCCTGAGCAAATTGATCATCCATATTTAGATGCATATAATAACGGATTAACCTATGTGCTGGAGCGTTTTAAAGATCAGACAGTTTCTGGTCATGTAAAACTCGTGAAGGGAGAAAGATCTGGTCTGGCTCAGCTGGCTGCCGATTTGCTCTAAAAAAAATCATGTCAAAAAGGGCTGCTTTTGCCTTTTTGACATGATTTTTAGTGATTCTCCTTTGCTGGAGCTACTTAATTTGGAATGATGAAATGTTTTTAAATGGACTATTAGAATTGCTGCCATCACCAAAATAAGCATGAATAGGTCCGTCTTCCTTCAATGGCTTTCCTTCTTTTGAAAATCCGAGAATCATACCCATTGCATCTTCTAAAGACACTTGCTCTTCTCCGTTACGGCTGATTATAATGACACTTGAAGCATCTTCATTAGGCTCTGCATTTTTAATAAATGGGGCTAACGGAATGCCGAAGGTGCCAGTCAAAACTTTTTCTTTTTCAAACTTTTTTTCTGATTTTAGTGTAGGCGGATAAATGGCACCTTCCATGATTTCTCTGTCCCAATGCTTTGAAATAGACTTGGTGTATTCTTCCAGTGCATCCGTTTTTTCAATGGCTTCATCAAAATATGTATTTAAATCCACGCGGCGGTCATCAAAGATCCAAACACCTGGATCTAATGTTATCGGAAATTTTACATTTCCGCTAATTGATATAATATTTTCCATTACAATTCCCTCCCAGTTGTTCAGCGCTTACATATGGATAAAATTATACCCCTAATTTCTTTTATTGTCATTTTTTCAAATTGGCAGGAAAGTTGAAAGATTCAAGTGTTTAATCCGCTTATTTGAGACTATATAAATTTTTAAGACAAATTAACGGAAGCTTGTCCGTATTATTCTTGCTTTTTTTATAGGTTAAGTATAGAATTTATAGATAGGATAGTCGCTCGGAAACGGGGGGATTGATGTTGGCTTCTGAAATGATTATGGATCATAAAGAGAAAGCTAATGCACTGCTTAAAGCAGATGCTGATAAAATATTAAAACTAATTAAGGTCCAAATGGACAATTTAACAATGCCTCAGTGCCCTTTGTATGAGGAAGTTCTTGACACGCAGATGTTTGGCTTATCTCGAGAGATAGATTTTGCTGTCCGTTTAGGCTTAATAGACGATCAGGAAGGGAAAGCTATACTTGGTGAATTAGAACGTGAGCTATCAGCTCTGCATGAAGCATCAGTTAAAAAATAACTGAAAGAACTCAAACATTCATTGTGATGTTTGAGTTTTTTTACACCTGCAACTTTTTAAAAAACACTGTATTTCCCAGTTAGTTTTTTGTAACAGTAAACTTAAATAGTATGACATAATTATAGAATATTATTAATTAGTATGTTACATTAAAAGAGAACAGAATTGCTAGTTTTTGCTCTCTTCTAATGATGCAGGCAGGAAATCCTACACTTAAGTCGAATAACTATGACAACCTAGAAAATAAGGGAAGAGGACCAATGTTTAAAAAAATATTAAAATCTTATGATTACACTCTACTAGCTGTGGTTGTGCTGCTCTGTATATTTGGTCTCGTAATGGTTTACAGTTCAAGTATGGTCATGGCAGTCCAATATTATGGGCAGTCTAGCGATTTTTTCTATGAAAAACAAAAAACGAACTTAATCATCTCTGCTTTTGTGCTCATTGTTGTAGCTTTATTTCCATACAAAGCACTTATGAGCAATAAGATTCTTGTTCCAATGGTGTTTTTATCAATTATTGGGCTATCCGGCCTCTTCATAATTGGAACTGTTGCAGGAAATGCACTGAGCTGGTTTGAAGTAGGAACACGGAGTCTGCAGCCGGCAGAATTTGTCAAACTAAGTGTCATTATCTACCTGGCAGCTGTTTATGCAAAAAAGCAGCCTTACATAAATGAGTTCAACCGCGGGGTAGCACCGCCGCTTGCTTATTTAATACTGGTTTGTATGTTAATTGCAGTGCAGCCTGATTTTGGTACAGCAGCAATCATCTTTTTAATTGCTGCCACAATTATTTTTGCTTCTGGCATGAATTACAAAAATATTTTTAAACTTGGCTTAATCGGCATCTCCATTTTAGTGCCGATCGTCCTGTTGCTTAGAGAAAAAATATTCTCTGAAAAAAGACTTGGCAGATTTGAAGCCTTCATTGATCCATTTGGATCCGAACACGGCTACCAGCTCTCAAACTCTTTTATATCTTTAGGAATGGGCGGATTAAAAGGTCTGGGTTTAGGTGAGAGTGTGCAAAAATTAGGCTATTTACCAGAGGTGCATACTGATTTTATTATGGCAGTCATTGCTGAAGAGTTAGGCATTTTTGGTGTTAGTTTTGTGCTGCTGGGTTTAGGGTATATCGTTCTGAGGGGCTATTACATAGGAATGAAATGCAAAGATCCATTTGGAAGTCTGCTTGCGATCGGGATTTCAAGCATGATTGGAATTCAGGCGTTTATAAACTTAGCAGGCATTTCTGGGGTGATCCCGCTAACAGGTGTTACTTTGCCGTTTATAAGTTATGGTGGTTCTTCACTGCTGCAAATGTCTATTGCAATTGGTGTCCTTTTAAATGTATCAATGTTTGTAAAATATGAAGAAAAATATAAACATAAAGCTGAAAACCCTGTGCCTGAAAGTGCTCCGCTATATTCTAGCGGTGCTTCTATCGGGCGCAAGTAAAATAAATCATAAGAAAACTATAACAAAGTCGGGGTGTTTTTTATGGATCAGCGTATTCGCAAAGTTTTGGTGGCAAACAGAGGAGAAATTGCTATTCGTGTTTTTCGGGCTTGTACCGAACTAAATATTAGAACAGTTGCTGTCTATTCCAAAGAGGACTCTGTTTCCTATCATCGATATAAAGCAGACGAAGCTTACCTTGTTGGAGAAGGGAAAAAACCGATTGATGCCTATTTAGACATTGAAGGCATTATTGAGATTGCAAAAGAAAGTAATGTGGATGCGATCCACCCAGGCTATGGATTCTTATCTGAGAATATTCAGTTCGCTAAGCGCTGCGAAGAAGAAGGAATTAAATTTATTGGTCCTCATTCAAGGCACTTAGATATGTTTGGCGATAAGGTAAAAGCAAGAACTCAAGCTCAGCTGGCAGGCATTCCTGTCATTCCGGGAAGTGACGGGCCAGTTGCCAGCTTTGATGAAGTTGAGCATTTTGGAGAGCAGCACGGCTATCCAATTATCATTAAAGCCTCTTTAGGCGGCGGCGGACGCGGGATGCGAATTGTTAAAAGTGCCGGCGAGGTAAAAGAAGCATACGATCGTGCTAAATCAGAAGCAAAAGCTGCCTTTGGAAATGATGAAGTGTATGTAGAGAGGTTTGTCGAAAACCCTAAACATATTGAGGTGCAGATTATTGGGGATGAGCATGGAAATATCGTGCACTTGTTCGAGAGAGATTGTTCCGTGCAGCGCCGTCATCAAAAGGTAGTGGAAGTAGCGCCATGTGTGTCATTAGACGAAAATGTAAGAAATGATATTTGTGAAGCTGCTGTCAAGCTCATGAAAAATGTTGACTATATTAACGCAGGAACAGTCGAATTCCTTGTTTCAGGAAATAAATTTTACTTCATTGAGGTAAATCCCCGTGTTCAGGTTGAACATACAATCACTGAAATGATTACGGGTGTTGATATTGTTCAATCACAAATTATGATTGCTGAGGGTCATGATTTGCACGGTGAGACGGTTGGAATCCCACAGCAGAACGATATACATATTACAGGATTTGCCATCCAGTCAAGGGTGACAACAGAAGATCCTCTCAATAACTTTATGCCTGACACTGGAAAGCTAATGGCTTATCGATCAGGCGGTGGCTTTGGTGTCAGACTTGACGCCGGCAATGCATACCAGGGAGCAGTGATCACTCCTCACTATGATTCATTGCTTGTAAAGCTTTCTACACATGCGATGACATTTAAGCAGGCATCTGCAAAAATGATTCGAAATCTTCAGGAATTTCGAATTCGCGGTGTAAAAACGAATATTATGTTCCTTGAGAATGTTGTAAAGCATCAGAAATTCCAAAAAGGTGAATATGACACGTCGTTTATTGATCAGACACCAGAACTTTTTATTTTTCCAAAAAGAAAAGACCGCGGCACAAAGATGCTTTCTTATATTGGCAATGTAACGATTAACGGGTTTCCAGGAGTTGAAAAGAGCAAACGTCCTGCTTTTGAAGCACCAAGAATCCCGAAAGTAAAACATAATGAACCTTATCAGCAGGGCACAAAGCAAATTTTAGAAGAACGCGGTGCTGAAGGCTTGGTAAAATGGATAAAAGAACAGCAAAAAGTTCTTCTGACGGATACAACTTTTAGAGATGCGCATCAATCTCTGCTTGCTACGCGTGTAAGGACAACCGATTTAAAGCATATTGCCGAACCGACAGCTAAACTTCTTCCCAATATGTTCTCTTATGAAATGTGGGGTGGAGCCACATTTGATGTCGCGTACAGGTTTTTGAAGGAAGATCCATGGGAAAGACTGCTGACGTTAAGAGAACAAATGCCTAATGTCCTGCTGCAAATGCTGCTTCGTGCTTCCAATGCAGTTGGATATAAAAACTATCCAGATAATGTGATACGAGAATTTGTTGAAAAAAGTGCATATGCAGGAATTGATGTATTCCGTATTTTTGACAGCTTGAATTGGGTTAAGGGTATGGAGGTAGCGATAGATGCCGTTCGGCAGACAGGTAAAATTGCAGAGGCTGCTCTTTGCTACACTGGGGATATTTCTAATCCGCTTAAGACTAAATATGACCTTAATTACTACAAGTCCTTAGCTCGCGAGCTTGAGCAGCAGGGTGCACATATTTTAGCCATCAAGGATATGGCGGGATTACTTAAACCGCAATCAGCATATGCACTTATTTCCGAGTTAAAAGAAACGATTGATATACCAGTTCACTTGCATACTCATGATACGAGCGGAAACGGCATATTCACTTACGCAAAAGCGATTGAAGCAGGAGTTGACATTGTTGATGTTGCTTTAAGCTCTATGGCTGGCTTAACTTCACAGCCGAGTGCAAACTCCCTCTATTATGCATTAGAAGGTACAGAACGTATGCCTGACATGAACATACAGGCGTTAGAACAATTAGCACATTACTGGGAAGATATCCGTAAATATTACCATGATTTTGAGAGTGGCATGGTAGCTCCTCATACGGAAGTTTACGAGCATGAAATGCCTGGCGGGCAATACAGCAATCTGCAGCAGCAGGCAAAAGGTGTTGGCCTTGGTGATAAGTGGGATGAAGTGAAAACGATGTATTCACGGGTTAACGAAATGTTTGGAGATATCGTTAAAGTGACACCATCTTCCAAAGTGGTTGGAGATATGGCTTTATATATGGTACAAAATAAATTATCAGAAGAAGATGTTTTAACAAAAGGACTTTCACTGGATTTTCCAGATTCGGTCGTGGAGCTCTTCGAAGGGTATCTGGGACAGCCGTATGGAGGATTTCCGGAACAGCTCCAAAAAGTCATCCTAAAAGACAAAAAAGCAATTACTGTCCGACCGGGAGAGCTGCTGGAGGATGTAGATTTCCCTGCCTTGAAGGAAAAGCTCTTTAAAGAGATCGGCCGTCAAGTAACAAGCTTTGATGCTATTGCATATGCTTTATATCCGAAAGTCTATATGGATTATATTAAAACGCATCAGCAGTTTGGTGATATTTCCGTTCTGGATACACCAACATTCTTATATGGAATGGAGCTTGGGGGAGAGATCGAAGTAGAAATCGAGACTGGAAAAACGTTAATCGTAAAACTAGTTTCAATAGGAGAACCGCAGCCGGATGGAACAAGAGTTGTTTATTTTGAATTAAACGGACAGCAGCGTGAAGTTATTATTAAGGATGAGAGTATTAAGTCAACAATCGCTGTAAAAGCAAAGGCAGATCCGCATAATGAACAGCACATAGGTGCGTCGATGCCTGGAACTGTAATTAAAGTGTTGGTAGAAAAAGAAGCTAAAGTTCAAAAAGGTGACCACTTAATGATTACAGAAGCCATGAAAATGGAAACTACGGTTCAAGCTCCATTCTCTGGAATCGTAAAGGGAATTCATGTTAGCAATGGTGAAGCCATTCAAACAGGAGATCTTTTAATTGAAATAAGCAAAGAGTAACAAAAAAACTCGCCAATCGGCGAGTTTTTTTGTTGCGTTCATCATCAATTCTTGGTTTATGGAATGGTAATCGGCGGTATAGTAGTTTTAGACTCTGCTTTTTTTTGATTTTCTGTATTTTTAAGTATAACTGTATTATGTTTATTTCTGGATAACAGTAAAATGAAATATGCAAGAACCCCGAATAGACAAGTGATAAAGAAAGCATGAGCCAAAGCAATAATTAAATTTAATCTAGTAATAACGACCAGAGCACCGGCAATTACTTGCAGTGACACAAGGCTGAATGCTGCAATCCATCCGCCGTATATCACTTTTTGATTTTTATAATGCTTAATGGCGATATACGTTACATACGCAATCCAGATAAAGATGAGACCAGCTGCTGCCCGGTGCCCCATTTGTACCCACTGATGAAAACTTTCTGGCATGTAGAAGCCGTCGTTCACACATAGCGGCCAATCTCTGCATACCAAACTAGCATCCACATGGCGAACAAGAGCACCTGTATAAACAACGAACAGGCTATATATGGTAATGCCGATCATATGAAATTTCATACGCTTATCAATAATTAATTTTTCAGCTTCAAATTTCTTATCTACTTCAAAAATTAGCAATGTCAGCAAAAAGACGGCAGCAAATGAGATAAGAGAGATGCCAAAATGAAGCGCCATAACAAAATCAGATTGGCCCCACTTAACAGCAGCAGCGCCGATTAATGCTTGTAACACTAAAAAAATAAAGGAAGCCAATGATAAAAATTTTGTTTCACGGATATGTCCAATCTTTTTCCATGACCAGATCGATAGAACAAGCACCATGATGCCAACACTGCCTGTTACAGCTCTATGTGCAAACTCGATCACTAGTTCCATTGTAATCTCGGAAGGAATTAACTGTCCGTGGCATAATGGCCACGAGTTGCCGCACCCTTCACCTGAATCGGTTTTTGTTACGAGAGCCCCGCCTAGTAGTATTAGAAGCATTCCGAGCGTAGTCAGAACGGCAAACCACTTAAGTTTTTTCTGCAAAATTTTTCACCTTCTTAATAATTGTCTACTGTTTATCATATCAAATGAGTCTTTTGAATTAAAAGGTATTTGTATATTAAGTTCACTTTTTTGATAGTACAGGATGGGGAAGATATTTACAACCGTAATTCTAGCAGTTCTTTTATTTAATTGAAAAATGGTTGAAAGTTACCACATATTTTGCTAGAAATATAAATGAGGGTAATTTTGGGAATCCGATTAAGTAATTTAAACAAAATTGATTCCTGCTTCTTAAAAATAAAAGATACATAGTTTTGTAGTAAAGGGTAAAATAAAGCGCATACATAATATGTAGTAAGAAAGTAGTGGATTCCTTCTTAACTGAATACGTAACTGTCCTGTTCTTCAGAGGAATACCAGCTACGTGTTCGCAGCCGTGCTTCTACATATAGTGAGCATAAACTGGTAAGAAAAATCTCATTTAAGAAGCTGCATATGTAATTACAATATATTATCGCAGAAAAGCAACAAATAATTAATAATTTTTATTTTTTGACACAAATTATTCATAATTATTTCAAAAAAATTTCACAAAATAGCTAAAAAATGTGATTTAATATAACAAAAGAGTGTTTAAGGTAACGGTATCATATGGATGTTAACACTATTTACGTAGTGGAAAACTATTTTCTATATAATTTTTAAGCATTCTCTCAATTTTTATTACAAATATGGCAAAGTGAGCAATAATGCTATATAGTAGATGATGGTGCATTTATACGTTGTTGTATTTGTAATATAAGATAAAGGAGGAGAATTTATGGCTAACTCGAGGGCTTTCAGCGAAGCTGGAATCGAGGGGAATGAAGGAAGCCTGAAAAACGGTTTGCCGTCTACGACAGTGTGGAAGGATTTTATGGCACTGATTAAAGTCGGCATCGTAAATTCTAATGCGATTACTACTTTTACCGGAATATGGCTTGCATTGCATTTCACCGGAAAAGGGTTTTTCCATAATCTTGATATTGTGTTTTTTACATTAGTTGGGTCTTCTCTAATTATTGCAGGTTCATGCAGTTTAAATAACTATATTGATCGCGATATTGATCACCTGATGGAAAGAACAAAATCCAGGCCGACTGTAACAGGGAAAGTTAAACCGGTTATGGTTGCTATTATGAGTTTTGCCTTTATATCAGGAGGAACTCTGCTGCTTCTGCTGACAACGAAAACAGCTGTTTTGATTGGTTTAGTTGGCGTTTTTAGCTATGTTGTACTGTATACGCTTTGGACAAAAAGAAGATTTGTTTCAAACACAATCGTTGGCAGCATCTCTGGTGCGGTTCCGCCTTTAATCGGATGGGCTGCAGTTGATGCCAATTTAGATCCAATGGCGTGGGTTTTATTTTTGATTATGTTTATATGGCAGCCGCCGCATTTTTATGCTTTAGCTATGAGAAGAGCAGAAGAGTATAGGGCTGCAGGTGTACCGATGCTTCCTGTTGTTAAAGGATTTAAGGTAACGAAGATACATACATATGTGTGGATCATTTTATTGATTCCGCTTCCATTTCTTCTTCCGGCTTTAGGAACACCATTTATTGCTTTTGCGACATTACTGAATCTAGGATGGATTGCTGTTGGAGTGTATGCAAACAAATTTAAAGACGACATTAAGTGGGCAACTTTAATGTTCGTATACTCCATACAATATCTGACCATCCTGTTTGTAGCTATGGTAATTGTCACACTTATATAATTATTTATTTTTTGTTAGGAAATTTTCTCTTTCCTTAGTTTCATGAAGAGAGGATTTATCCATATTTATCATCAACATTAAGAAATTTTATACGAAAGAGGGGTATGTTTTAGCTATGAAAAGGCTTTTAAAAGGGCGTCTTAGTTTTATTTTTCTGTTTGCGATGCTAACGCTAATACTGTCCGGCTGTGGAGAACCGTTTCTATCGACGCTTCAGCCTGCAGGAGAAGTTGCTCGTACGCAGTATGATTTGATGCTGTTAAGCGTAGTGATCATGGTGGGTGTTATCATTGTTGTAACAGCAATTTTCCTTATTGTGCTATTTAAGTTCCGCCGTAAGGATGAAAGTATTCCAAAACAGGTTGAAGGAAGTCACAAGCTTGAAATTATCTGGACTGTTATCCCGATCCTTCTCCTTCTTGTTTTAGCAGTGCCAACTGTTAAAGCAACATTTGATTTAGCTGACGTTTCTCCAATGGAAGAAACAAATGAGGATGGCAAGACTGATGTTACGACAGTAAATGTACGTGCCAACCTATATTGGTGGGAATTTGAATATCCAAACGAAGAAATCATTACAAGCCAAGAGCTTGTCGTTCCTACTGATGAAAGAGTTTATTTCAATTTGATTGCATCTGACGTAAAGCATTCATTCTGGATTCCAGCTGTTGGCGGAAAGATGGATACGAATACGGACAACGTAAATAAATTCTGGCTTTCATTTGATGGAGATAAAGCTGGTGAGATGGAAGACAATATTTTCTACGGGAAATGTGCTGAGCTATGCGGACCTTCACATGCTTTAATGGATTTCAAGGTTAGAGCGATTCCTCGTGATCAATTTGATCAGTGGGTAGGCAATATGCAATCTGTTACTGAGCCTGTAGCTGCTGAAAGTGCAACTGCACAGCAAGGTCAGGAAATTTTCAACAATAGCTGTATCGGATGTCACGCTGTTACTCCAGCTAACACAACTCCTGAAGCAGCACGTATGGCACCGAATTTAACAAACTTTGGTGACCGTGAACATATTATCGGATATCTTGAAAATAATGAAGAAAACATTAAAAAATGGCTGAATGATCCTGAAAGTCTGAAGCCTGGAAACAAAATGACCGATACTTATGGTGATTTATCCGATGAAGAAATTGATGCACTTACACAATACTTAACGGGTCTTAAAGTTCAAGATTAAAAGGGGATTTGTTTAAAAGGGAGGTAAAATTGTGAGTACCTTAGCTCAGAAAAAGGGGTTCGGCGCTACTATATGGGACTATCTGACAACAGTTGACCATAAAAAAATCGCGATCCTTTATCTAATAGCTGGCGGATTCTTCTTCTTAGTTGGTGGATTAGAAGCAATGTTTATCCGTGTTCAGCTTGCCGTACCAAATAATGATTTTGTCAGTGCGGGACTATATAATGAAATTTTAACTATGCACGGAACTACGATGATTTTCTTGGCTGCGATGCCACTTGTTTTTGCTTTTATGAATGCCATTATGCCACTTCAAATTGGTGCGCGTGATGTTGCGTTTCCATTTCTAAACTCTTTAGGATTCTGGCTATTTTTCTTCGGAGGCGTATTCTTAAACCTTTCTTGGTTTTTAGGCGGCGCTCCTGATGCAGGCTGGACTTCCTACGCATCTTTATCACTTGCATCAGAAGGCCATGGAATTGATTTCTATGTACTTGGGCTGCAAATATCCGGGGCAGGTACGTTAATTGGGGGAATTAACTTCCTTGTAACGATTATTAATATGCGTGCACCTGGTATGACATATATGCGTATGCCAATGTTTACATGGGCAACTTTTGTTACATCTGCATTAATTCTATTTGCTTTCCCTCCATTAACAATCGGTTTATTCCTAATGTTATTTGACCGTATGTTTGGAGCTAATTTCTTTGATCCAACAATGGGTGGTAATACGATTATTTGGGAGCATTTCTTCTGGATTTTCGGGCATCCTGAGGTTTATATTTTGATTCTTCCGGCGTTCGGGATTTTCTCTGAAATCTTTGCGATTTTCTCAAGAAAACGTCTTTTCGGTTACTCGTCCATGGTTTTTGCGACCGTGTTAATCGGTTTCTTAGGCTTCATGGTATGGGCTCACCATATGTTTACAACAGGTATGGGTCCAATTGCGAATGCGATCTTCGCTGTAGCAACGATGGCAATTGCTGTACCTACAGGAATTAAAATCTTCAACTGGCTGTTCACGATGTGGGGAGGAAGCATACAGTTTACGACTCCTATGATGTATGCTGTTGCCTTTATTCCTTCATTTACAATGGGTGGAGTAACAGGGGTAATGCTTGCTTCAGCTGCACAGGATTATCAATATCATGACAGTTATTTCGTAGTAGCTCACTTCCACTATGTTATTGTTGGTGGGGTTGTGTTTGCACTATTAGCTGGAACACATCTATATTGGCCAAAAATGTTTGGAACAATGCTTAATGAAAAAATGGGTAAATGGACGTTCTGGCTGTTCTTAATTGGATTCCATCTAACATTCTTTATCCAGCATTTCTTAGGATTATGGGGAATGCCGCGCCGTATCTTTACTTTCAATGAAGGTCAAGGTTTGGATGCAGCCAATGCAGTCAGTACGGTTGGAGCGTTCTTTATGGCAGTATCAACGATTATTCTTTTAATTAATATTATTATGACTAGCATTAAAAACGAAAAGGTTGGCAGTGATCCATGGGGAGATGGACGTACACTTGAATGGGCAATCCCTTCACCGCCGCCATTCTATAACTTTAAGCAGCTGCCGCTAGTGCGCGGATTAGATGCACTTTGGATTGAAAAAATGGAAGGCAAAAAAGGAATGACACCTGCTGAACCATTAGGTGATATCCATATGCCAAACAATTCAATTATTCCGTTTGTGATGTCATCTGGATTATTCGTGGCAGCGTTTGGTGCCATGTATCATGCTGACGAAGGCAACACATGGGGCATTCCAGTCTTAATTATCGGATTATTAATCACTTTAGGTTCTATGCTTGTTCGTTCAGTTAAAGATGATCATGGATACCATATTCATAAAGAGGAATTGGTTGACGATGATGATAAGGGGGTAAAGGCATAATGCAAGCAGAAGAAAAATTCACAAATGAAACATGGCCTGCGTCGCCTGAAAAACAAACCCTCGAGGCGAAAAATAAATTTCTTGGCTTTTGGTTCTTCTTAGGCGGAGAAACGGTTTTATTCGCATCTTTATTTGCGACATATCTTGCTTTAAAAGATAAAGTTCCAAATAGTGAAATGTCTCTAGCAAAAGATTTGTTTGAGATGCCGCTTGTTTTTGCAATGACCATGATTCTATTAACAAGCTCGCTGACAAGTGTATATGCTATGTATCATATGAAAAACTTCAACTTTGGTAAGATGCAGCTTTGGATTGCAATCACTGTTCTTCTTGGTCTAGTTTTCTTAGGACTCGAGATTTACGAGTTTAATCATTATGTGCATGAATTCGGCCATACATTTACCAGCAGTGCATTTGGATCTGCCTTCTATACGCTTGTAGGTTTCCACGGTGCCCACGTTGCTTTTGGATTAATGTGGTTTATTGCACTAATGATTCGAAATGGCAAACGGGGATTAAATCTGTACAACGCGCCAAAATATTATGTAGCTAGTCTTTACTGGCATTTTATCGACGTTGTATGGGTATTTATCTTCACTGTCGTATATTTAATGGGAATGGTGGGATAAACTGATGACAAATGAACAGTTAAATTCAGGAAACCCTAAAGTAGACATTGAATATCGCCGCAAAAAAAATGCAGAGGAAATGCGCTATCAAATCATTACCTTTGCACTGATGATCTTCTTGACTTTAGTAGCATTCGTTGCAGTTGGATATGAAGGATTTTCTGCATCATTTGCTGTACCTTTTATCCTTGTCTTGGCTTTTGTTCAAGTGGCTTTTCAACTGTATTATTTCATGCATATGAGCCACAAAGGACATGAAGCACCTGCATTATTTTTATACTCTGGCGTATTCGTCGGCTTTATCACTGTGCTAGCATTTATGACAGTGATCTGGTGGTAAAATCATTGAAAATCGGCTATTAGCCGATTTTCTTTTTATGCTTAAGAAAAGATCGATTACTATCATGGTGAATCTCCTTCTATTTTTTCTATTATTTGCTTAAACCTCGAGTTGAGCGCGGTGAAATAATATACTATAATAGAATCTGAACAGAGGTGAATACAAATGAGTTTAGATATTTTTGGCTTTAATGCACTGTGGAGTCCGTCACTGTTTGTTATGCTGCTGGTCGTATTAGGGATCTATTTCCTTCTGATGACAAAGTTCCGCAGCAAATTTTCAACCAGTGAGCCTCTAACCAGAAAAGAAGCCGCCTATTTTACAACAGGTATCATTTTGCTGTATATCATTAAAGGTTCTCCTTTAGACTTAATGGGGCATTTAATGTTTTATGCTCATATGATTCAGATGGCTGTGCTTTACTTAATTACTCCAATCTTTTTCATATTAGGTATTCCTAAATGGGTCTGGAGAGCACTGCTAGCCAAGAAATTTTTTGGCAAACCTTTTAATTTCTTTACAAAACCAATCGTAGCTTTGATTTTATTCAATGGTTTATTTTCCTTTTATCATATCCCTCTCATTTTCGATACGATAAAAATTAATTTCTGGCTGCATGAAGGCTACACAGCCATTTTGTTTATCGTTTCGATTATTATGTGGTGGCCGCTAATTAATCCGCTTCCAGAGCAGGAAAAACTGAGCGGACTTAAAAAGGTCGGTTATATTTTTGCAGATGGTGTCCTGCTGACACCTGCATGCGCGTTAATTATCTTTGCTGATACACCGATGTATGCTACGTACTCTGACCCTGCAGCATGGGGACAGGCACTCGCTCTATGTGTTTCACCTGCTCTATTAAGCAGTTTAGATTTAAGCGGCCCAGAGATGTTTAGTTCCATGTCTCTTGTCCATGATCAGCAGCTTGGCGGAGTTATAATGAAAATCATTCAGGAAATTGTATATGGGTATGTACTTGCCTTAGTATTCTTCAGCTGGTACAAGAAAGAACAAGAGGAAACAGACCCGCACACTGAAAAGCTCTTAAATCCACAGCCGATTGAGTAAGAGAACGAAGTAGAACTGCCTTAGTTTATAGGGCAGTTTTATTTTTTTATACTCTATTATGTGTGCTTTTTCTTCCATTTTGCTGATGATTCTTAAATGTGGTTATGATAAAGATATCAGTTAACAAAATCACATTTTCTAGAAATAATATGAACAATTACTGAATTTTATCCAAAAAGACTGTATCACTGTTGAAAAGTGCGCTATATTTTAATAGAATGAGCAATGTGTCTGTTAGTTATTGCTTTATGTATACATATATAGCCAGAGAGGAAGTTACTATGGAATTTTCATTGCCGATTTTACCGACAATCAGTACAACGTTTATAGTTCTCAGTGCCATCATGGTTGCAATAGGCTGGGTTCAAATTAGCAAAAGAAAACTGGAAGCTCATAAAAAATCAATGTTTTTAGCCGGGCTTTTTGCGGTTATATTCTTTATTATTTATGCAAGCAGAACAATCTTTATTGGAAATACAGCTTTTGGCGGTCCAGATGATATTAAAATTTACTATACCATCTTTCTTATCTTTCATATTACGTTAGCCACAATTGGTGCAGTTCTGGGGATTATCAGTTTATATACCGGCTATAAAAATAAACTGGCCCGCCATCGAAAGCTTGGTCCCATTACGAGTATAGTTTGGTTTTTCACTGCCATTACTGGTGTAGCTGTCTATTTACTGCTTTATGTATTTTATCATGGCGGGGAGACAACTTCTGTTATTAAGGCAATTTTAGGATTTTAATCAAGTTACAAAAACAGCTTATTCACTGTATAGTACAATTACAAACAAGATCAGCCCGACTATTGGGAGAAAGAATTTGCTTTATTCTTCTGCCTAATCGTTCGGGTTTTTTCTATTGTGTCGAAAAACGCTGCAAGCTGACTAAAAGATCTCCTCTATTAGAGGGAGAGTTTGCAGGTAAAGTATGAAAGAGTAAAAATGGTAATTAGTACATCATTATCATTTATACACTATAACCGTCACCTTTTGATGATTTTTTGAATTATTTATAGAAAGCTAAATAGTAAAGAAGGAGATGATGGGAGTTGAGCGAAAAAGAAGGGCTGCTGAAAAAACGGAACGCTATTGCAGAAGGAATCATAAATACAATAGTTGAAGCAAATATTGATGATTTCGAGCATGTAGAAATGTATAAACGCATGCAATTTACAAACATTTTTCCATCACCGATTGGAGAAGCTCTAAATATTTCATATCCTGATAAGGAAAAAGTACAAATTAAAATAAATATTACGGTGGTCAATACACCATCTGTTATACAAAAGTTGCCGGTGCTTCAAGAAAAGATTGCCGAGGAGATACGGGTTTTTACAGGTGTGAATGTAGAAAAGGTGGATATAGCGATAAAAAGATATATGCATGAAAAAAAGCAATAAAAAACCAGACGCACTGCTTAGTCGTCTGGTTTATTTTGTTTGTATCACTCAAAAATGCGACACATGTAAAGAGTTAAGCCTGTGCAAATTTCTCAACTTCATTTTTAATATCTGTAAGGATTTTTTCACATTGGCTGACAAGGCTTTTAGGAAAAGTTTCTCCCTCACCATATTCAACGCCATGCGGATAATAATGCTTGCCTAAAAGCGGTGTCATAATCTGGATAAGGGCTTTGTGAGCGCCTACATCTCCTTCAGCAGCATAACCGAAAACGCGCAAATAATAAACACCATCTTTTAATTCAAATTTGCGATCGTATGTAACTCTTTCGTAATCCCACTGGCCTTCACGGACTAAACCGTATGAAAGCATAACCTCGTCCAGCCGATTTAAGTCTGCTTTTAGTTTATCTAATCCAATGTTTTCAAACTTCATATCGATTCCCCTCCTACAATCGTTCCGTGCATAATAGCAAGGAAAAATGCGTCATTCCTACAAAATTATCTCAAACTTAATAATAGTAGAAAAAAGCAGAAGTTGCAACGTCAATGAATGAGAAAACCTAATCCTTCAACAATTTTGTGGTACCATTAATTCAAATGGGTTCTACCTTAACCCTTATAAAAATTTTATCTTATTCAAGTTTTAAAGAGCATTCTTAATGGAAATGCCCAATAAAAATAGTCCTGTACTGAAAAAGGGGAAATATTTATAACATTTTTAAAGAATTTATTTGATGTTATACTATTTTTAAAGGACAAACATATAATGATAGAGAAAATGATAGAAGGGAGGATGAAATTTGCGAAATTTAGTTAGAATTCTAGCACTTATAGCTGCATTTTTACTTATTTGGCTTTACTTTGATTCAACAGGTGAAGAACAGGAGATCCTGATACAGGAAGAAAATACTGAACCTGAGAAAAAACAGGCATTAGTAGATTCTGATGAAACCAATTCTGGGATTGAAATGCCGGAAACAGGGTTAGCTGCCTTAATTGGGAAATCGGAGCAAGAACTTATTGAATTATACGGTGAACCGCAAAGAGTTGATCCTTCACTATACGATTATGAATGGTGGATTTATGCAATAAATGATCATAATTATATGCAGGTAGGCATGGAGGATGAGCAGGCAGTTACTGTTTTTGCTACTGGCAGCGAAACAGATGTTGAACCTTTCAAAATTGGTCAGGCTGCCTCTGAATTATATGCTTCCGTTTTTGCAGATACAAATGTCAACATCGAATATGATAACAGCTCTTATCGTTTTGAATTATCAGAAGAAGATCTGAATACACGGCCAATTATTCGGCTTGGTGATGTGTTCGCTCTGCTGTATATAGATAAATTTACCGGTACATTATCAAGTGTGAGATTTGTAAATACAGAAACACTTCTTAAATTAAGACCATACGAAATGGTTTACAGAGGAGAATTACTTGAGGCAGGAACAGAGGCAGAGGACAATGATCAAGTAAATAGAGGGAAAGAGCTTCAAATTTTAGACATCACTAATGTTATACGTGTCCGTCATGGTATGGAACCTTTAGAATGGGACGATCAAACTGCTGCTGTGGCACTTGGTCATAGTATCGATATGTTTGAAACGGAGGTTTTCTCACATACATCAGAGAGGTATGGAGAATTATCTGATCGCTTGGAAGCCGGAGAGGTTACATACTTATCTGCAGGGGAAAATATAGCGGCAAATTATATTGATGCACCTGCAGTCGTAGAAGGCTGGCTAAACAGCAAAGGGCACAGGGAAAGTCTATTAAACGATAAGTTCACTCACCTGGGAGTGGGAGTATACGAAAAACACTATACACAAAACTTCATTGAAAAGTGGCAAGAGTAAGACGATTCTGCTGGAAGATATTCTTCTGGCAGAATTGTCTTTTTTTATGCTCTATCGAAACGAAATGAACAGTAATACATTTATGAAATCAGTACCTTTAAAAAGAAACAGCAATGCATTCACATATTTTTATTGGATACATATCGTATTATAGGCATTTGTAACAGAATGAGGTGAGAAAAATGGCGGAAAAAAAACTTCATCCTTCTGTAGAGAAGTTTAAGTTATTTGTTAAAGAACACCCGGAACTTGTAAAGGATGTTCGATCTGGAAAGCATACATGGCAGGAATTATATGAAGACTGGTATCTGCTTGGTGAAGAAGACACTAGGTGGAATTCAGAACAGGAGAACGAAAAGCAAGAAGATACAAACGATGATAAGAAAATGGATTTTATGGCAACTCTTTTGGGATCTCTGAAAAAAATGGATGCCAATCAAATGCAGGTTTATGTACAAAATATTAGTCAGGCATTAGCTGCAATTCAAGGTGTTATTGGGAACTTCCAAGGAGGGGTAACGGACGGGAAGTCATCCGGAGCAAGTAATAATCCTCCGCCAAATCCATTTGGCTTTCGAAAAGATTAAGGAGTGTGGCTGGAGTGAGAAAAGAAGTAATTGAATATATTGAACAAAATCAGGAATTAAGAAATTTCATTCGTGAACAGCCTCATTGGTATCGAAAACTATCGAGAAATCCAATGGATTTGCAGGCATTTGAAATTGCTTCTTTGCATTACCATCGAAAAACCATTCCTCATCATGTTGAAAAATTTAATAATGGTGTACAGATGGCTTCAATGATGATGGGCATGTTTCAGGCAATGAACTCTCAAACATAGTCTTCTCAGCAAGGAGACTATGTTTTTAGCCTGTATTTTAATCAGCAATTTGCTTCAAGTGTTTAGACAAGTTTCTGAGCACATGATTATCACTGCTTTTAACATTAGATTTAAGGGAGCTTTTTTGAATAGAAAGAGTAAAATCCCTCACTCCTGTAAAGAATAAGGCACAAAGGAGTGAAGCGTAAATGAGAATCATACGACAGCTTTGTTTAATACTTGTTTATACCGTATTATTATCCGCATGCGGTAATGAAATACCAGAGCCTGAAACGAAACTTGTTGTTGAGCCTCTACATATATTTGAGGGTGGAGAGGATGGACGATCTGTCCAGGCTGCTAATATGGAGACTGCTCCCCAATTCTTTGTCAGACACCAAGTGAAGGGAATGAATGTGTATGTTGAGTGCATTATCCCAGGTGTTTCATTTCGGGCGGATAGCGGAAAAAATAGGGCCAAGATCGGGTTGTTTGTAGATGGTCGCAAACAAAAGGACATCACATCCGCTGCATTTATCATTAAAAACCTGCCTGCAGGTACTCATACTATTCAACTGAACGTATTAAAAAATGATAATACATCTTATCATGAGGAACTGAAAAAAGAATTTACTGTACGAATTCAATCCTGAACACTTTAGCTTTCCTTTTTTTCATGATAAAATATGGATTGGAGGTGAGCTAAAGATGCTTGCTACTTTAGAAACATTGGAAATATTAGATGCTTCGGATGAACTCTCTCTAATGGTTATTCAATCAGAAGCTGCAGAGGAATACCGTACACGTTTAAATATCATGAAAAACAGTAAAGAAAGCCAGCGGAAAATAGCTGCCTTTGTAGAACTGAAAGAACTGTACGAAGAAGTACAGCGTTTCGGGAAATATCATCCTGAATACAAAAGAGTGATGATGACGATCCGTGAAGTTAAACGGGACATGGATATGGATGAGAATGTCGCACAGTTTCGTTTAGCCGAAAATCAGCTGCAGAACTTGCTGGATGAAATCGGCATGCTGATTGGAAAGTCAGTCTCACAAAGCGTGAAAGTACCAACAGGAAGTCCATATTTTTCTTCCAGCAGCTGTGGCGGAGGCTGTGGATCTGGCGGCAGCTGCGGCTGTTCAGCATAAAATAGATGCATTAATTGGGAGAAGCATTGCTGCTTCTCTTGTTTTTTTACTTTCTTTTCTATAACAAATTGAACAATAAAAGTTTTTTATGCTAGACTATAGAAAATAATGTCATTGTGAGGGAAATATATGCTAGGTCAAAGGCAAGGGATTATTGTTTGGCTTTATTCACTTAAACAAGCCAAAATGTTAAGAAGATTTGGGAATGTCCACTTTGTGTCAAAAAGGCTCAAATACGTTGTTTTATACTGTGACATGGATGAAACAGAAGCTTTAATTAATAAGCTAAATGCATATTCGTTTGTAAAAAATGCCGAACCCTCATATAAACCATTTTTAAAAATGGAGTTTGAAAACTCAAAGCCGGATAAAGCAAAAGAATATGATTATAAGATGGGCATTTAATGTGAAAAGGCGGGAATTAATCCCGCCCTCTCATGTTTGTGCTCTTTTTTCTTGCAGAATTTTATTGAAGCGGTGGAATGTAGTGATTTAAACGGAGGATACCGATCAAATATTGATAAAATAATTCTTTCTCCGCAAATTCTGCGGATGATTTTACTTTTAATTCAAAAATGGTTTGTCCAAGTTCCTCTGCTTTCTCTTTAAAAAGGTCATAGCGTTTATTTGCTTTCATGTTTGGATTTGGTATGCCTTCCAGGCAAATATACAGCGGCTGAAATTTCCCCTCTGCAGCAGGGTTTAATATAACAGCAAGCGAGGTTACCTCTTTATGGTTCACATTTGTATGAAATGCCATCAATTTAGCTAAACGATGTTTATTAACTTCCGCAATTTCAAGAAGTTCATAAAGGTCAGAATATCCTTCGCCAAGCTCAATAAAACGTTGTATCATGATTATTCCTCCATTACTCTCTCGTTGTATTCCACTTTTATTATTTTAAAGTATATAATCAATTTTCCCTATACAAGTTTACCTAAAAAATCAGATTGTGCCAAACGGATTAATTTATTTAAAAAACGATAAATTTCTTGTGACGTATGTCCCTGTTTTTGATACACTTTATAAAAAGGATCTTTTGTAGAAAATTGTTGTGATAGCACTCTTTAGACAGAGTCATGTAAAGGCTTCAAGGATAATCAGCATGAATTTTTAAAGGAGAATGACGATGTGGAGAGCATTTCTATTGATATTTCTAATACTGTCGGCATCTATTAGCGGTATGCTTTTCTGGCAATGGGAAGCATTCTCTGAACAAAAAGACCCAGACAGTTCTGAATCATCCAATATAAAACAGGAATTATCAGTGTATACGAAAGGCAATGAATTATCGGTTCAACAAACCATCAGCGGATTAACAGAGGGAGAGAGATATGAAGCAGTTGTCCCTCAAAAGCTGTTTAATTTTCAATGTACAAATACAGATGGCAATCCATGTAAGGCTGAAGGAGATCAGCCATACTTTTATACCAGTGAGAATGGCGAATTAAATTTTTCATATACCATTCCGGTTGGGAAAAGAGGCAGTTCCTTATTAGTAGATCAATGGACTGTCAGCCTAGCGGATATAGTCCTTTCTGAAACAAGAATGGAAGTGACTGAATCCGTAAATAGAGCAGGTTCGTGGATGTCGGGTTTACCGCTGCAGGGTCACATTGAGAAAGAATATATTGATTTCTTTTCCTTTGCAGGAAGCGGGGATGCTACTGCATTATATTGGCAGGCAGCACCTTTGAACTACTTTGAAACAAAAGCAGGCTTCAATTATTATGCTGATTCCTCAATTTTTGAGCCATCTTCCTTTAAAGTGATTAGTGAACTTAATGATTTTAAACGGCATTCGATTGTTGTAACAGATCAGCATAAGGAGTTTGAGGAGGATTCCTTCATCATTGTGAATAAGAGCATCACTGACGAGGCTTTGCAGCTTAAGCTGTTAACTCATTATTTTGAGCATAAATTTGCTTCCTTGGAGCTTAAAGAAAACTGGCTTGCAGATGTGTTTATTGCTTATTCACTGGGGAAAGAAGCACAAACAGCGAGAGGGAAAGCTGTTTTAACAGAAATGAATGAAAAAATGACGGAAAATGAGCTCGATCTCTTTTTCTCATCTGTTCATAATGAGCCGGATGCATTGACAACAGAAAAACTTGATCAGGCTTTAACAAAAATAATGGGCTTTCGGACAAGCTTCTATACTCTCAATAGCAAGAGTGATGATTTTATTCCGTTATTTTATTATGATGACCGCAAATTAATCGTCAATGGGGAAGAAAAAGATAACAAAGTCATCTATGAAGGAACAAGAAGATTGTTTCCACTAAAGGAAACGATGGAGTATTATGGATACAACGTTCAATATTTACCTGATCAAGAGACCGTTTTAATCCAAAATAAAGAACAAAGCTATCGTTTTTATTTAAACAAAAACATATTTATATTAAATGAAGATAATTATGGCTTATTGCAAAATCCATTAACAGCTATGTACGGAAGTATTTATATGGAGAAGCAGTGGTTAGATTCAATATTTAATATACAAATAGATGAAAGTGCTTCTGAAATATCAATCAAAGCTGCTCAGTAGTCATTCCATTTTTAATAGTGCAATTAATAAAAAGAAAACCCTGCAGACTTCTGCAGGGTCCTTCTATATCCTTAAGGATAGAAGGCAAAGGGAGAGGAGAAACCGGAGGAAGAACTTATGGGGAAACGTAAGTCTTCTCCGCGGTTGGCAACAGCATCATCGAATAGATGCTGTTAATAACAGTATTTCCACAATAAAGTTCAATATACACATCAGAATAAAAAATAATAACGAAACTACGAGGAATGATAACGATTTCAAAATATTGGTTGGATTGCGATCGGCAAATATGGTAGGATAGGGAAGAAAAAAAATCAATAATGGTAGCAGTGGTGATGATATGAGAGTTGTTTCTGGTTCGCAGAAAGGGAGAAGCTTAAAGCCTGTCCCAGGGAATACAACCCGGCCGACAACTGATAAAGTGAAAGAAGCATTGTTTAATATAATTGGTCCATATTTTGAAGGAGGACTTTGCCTTGATTTATTTGCCGGCAGCGGGGCACTTGGGATTGAGGCAATCAGCAGAGGTGTGGACAAAGTTATTTTTGTAGACCGGGAACGGATGGCAATACAAACCATTCATGATAATCTTTCATCCAGCGGATTTACAGAACAAAGTGAAGTTTATCGCAATGACGCTGAAAGAGCTTTAAAGGCAATTATAAAAAGAGAGCTTGTATTTGATTATATATTCTTAGATCCACCATACAAGAAGCAGCAGCTGGTCAAGCTGATTGAACTGATTGATAGAGAAGCATTGCTTGCCGAAGATGGCACGATCATTTGCGAGCATGGTTCGGATGTTCATTTACCGGAACAGATTGGCAGCTTTGTGCAATATAAGCACGAAAACTATGGAATGATATCGATTTCAATCTATAAAAGGTAATTCAGGAATTTAGGCGAGGCTAGTACTGTTTGTTTCTCCTTATTTCGTTCCTATAACAAGTTTACATGATTTGTTTTCCATAGTTGGCACATAAAGTGTGTACATATTGGGGGTATATTGATGAAGGTAGCGGTTTGTCCAGGGAGTTTTGATCCCATTACATATGGACACCTGGATATTATAAAAAGAGGTGCTAAGGTATTTGACCAGCTGCATGTGGTCGTATTAAATAACTCTTCTAAAAACCCATTGTTTTCAGTAGAAGAGAGAATCGAATTAATTAAAAAAGTGACAAGCGATATTCCGAATGTAAAGGTAGATTCCTTTCAGGGACTGCTTGTCGACTATGCTAAAAGCGTAAAGGCAAGTGCGATTATCCGAGGATTGCGAGCGGTTTCCGATTTCGAATATGAAATGCAAATCACTTCTATGAATAGAGTCTTAGATGATGCAATCGAAACATTTTTTGTGATGACGAACAATCAATACTCTTTTTTAAGCTCAAGTATTGTCAAAGAGGTCGCTAAGTATAATGGCAATGTCTCAGAGCTTGTTCCAGCCAGTGTGGAATCAGCACTGAAAGAAAAGTTTGCTTCAAAAGAATAAGCCCCCATATTGGGAGGCTTATTTATTTTGCCAGCGTTCTTTTGGCAAGAATAATTGTATACAGCATTAAGGCAAAAATCGTTATTAATGGACCAATCTCTGCTAAGGAATTAAGTATTTTTTGAGACATTAATCCATCACCAAAATTGAAAACCGGGACGGCATTAGAGGTTGGCTCGTTGCTGTAAAAGCGAACATAGATTGGATTCCATAAAAGGTAAGCGTAAAAAGCAGCAAAACAGCTATGAAGAATTCTCGCAAAGAAGAATGGCTTGAAACGAATGTCTGTTTGAGCAAGTATGCTTGCCACTTGAGCTTGGACGCTAAAACCGCTAAAGCCAAGAACAAGGCTGACAATAACTGCTTGATGCATTAATGTTGACTCATCTACCTGGCTCGCCATTTGGCTGCCAAAAGTGATTTCAAAAAGGCCAGAGATCAGCGGAAGACTAAGTTCGACTGGAAAATGCAGCATGGTTAGCATCATTTCAATCCCTTTAGCTAAAAATGCTGTTATGCCAACATGGAAGAGCATTTTATTGATTACCGAGAATAATATAATGAATCCGCCAATCATTAATAAAGTCTGGATGGATGACATCACTGCGTCTCCTAATAATTTACCAAGTGGACGATTGTCATTTATTCTTGTTTTATGTAAGGCAGATAAAGCCTTTCGGATTGATGGAGCTTTTTGTTTCTCTTTGTATTTCTTATTTTCTTTGTGACCGTGAAATCTCATCAGTATACCTACAGTGAAATTCCCAAGATAATGGGCGAGAGCTAAAATGACACCCAGCTTAGCATTTCCAAAAAAACCAACAGAAACAGCACCAAAAATAAAAAGGGGATTCGAACAGTTTGTAAAGGAGACGAGTCTTTCTGCCTCTATTCTTGTTAATTGACCCTCTTGGCGAAGTCTGGCAGATAGTTTTGCTCCAGCTGGAAATCCCGAGGCCATTCCCATTGCCCAGGCAAAGCCTCCGACTCCAGGAACACGAAATAATGGGCGCATAAGCGGTTCAAGCATAACCCCGATAAATTTGACAACACCAAATCCAATCAGCATTTCAGAAACAATAAAAAAAGGAAGAAGTGAAGGAAAAACAATTTCCCACCACATATCTAATCCTCTTATGGAAGCATCTACTGATTCCTGCGGAAATGAGATGAGCGAAACTGCCATCATCGTTACAGAAAGTGCAAGAACAATGGTTTTTAATTTTGAACGAAACAAGTGCAGATCCTCCCTTACTTAAGTGAACATAATGTGCAACACATTTCATTTAATGATAAAATAATGTGTAAAATAATAAGTGCCTAACCTAGTTACTGGTATCGCCTTTAAGTCTGGCTTGTCCTATGATTGTCGGGTCTGAGCAAGCCACTTCCGCTTTTCGAATTGTCTAGCTACAGTGGCTAGACCCTCGAGGTCATAAGTCAATCTGTCCTAAAGGTTAAAGAACAACCTTTATGCCAGCTTGTCTTATGCTTGTCGGGTCTGAGCAAGCCACTTCCGCTTTTCGAATTGTCTAGCTTCAGGCGCTAGGGACTCGAGGTCTTAAGCCAATCCATTCAAAAGGTCAAAGAACGACCTTTCGCCTGGCTTGTCTTAAGCTTGTCGTCCCTGGGCGAGCGCCTTCCGCTTTTCGAATTGTCTAGCTCCGGCGGCTAGCCGCTCGAGGTCATAAGTCAATCCGTCCTAAAGGTTAAAGAACAACCTTTATGCCAGCTTGACTTATGCTTGTCGCGGCTGGGCAAGCCGCCTCCGCTTTTCTAGTTACCATATTAATCAATATACTCATACATATGAAAAATAGACCATAAGAATATACAAGCATGGTAACTGAAGGAGGGAATCCTTTGAGTCGTCCAAAAATTGGTCTGGCACTTGGATCTGGCGGAGCGAGAGGCTTTGCTCATTTAGGTGTTTTGAAAGTGTTAGAGGATGAAGGCATACAGGTTGATATGATAGCTGGAAGCAGCATGGGGGCAATGGTTGGCTGTTTTTATGCTTCTGGATTAGAGCTGACAAAGCTATACAAATTCTCTAAAGGATTTAAGAGAAAGTATTATCTTGATTTTACCGTTCCAAAAATGGGGTTTATTTCAGGGAAAAGAGTAAAAGAGCTTATTCGGATTTTTACACATAATAAGCGTTTAGAGGAATTAAATATCCCGATTAGGGTTGTTGCGGCAGACCTGCTTACAGGTGAAAAGGTCGTTTTTCAGGAAGGTCCAGTGGCAGAAGCTGTTCGCGCAAGTATTTCAATACCAGGGATCTTTGTACCTGAAAAAGTGAATGGACGTCTGCTTGTTGATGGTGGTGTCGTTGATCGTGTACCGGTGTCTGTTGTAAAAGAAATGGGTGCTGATATTGTCATAGCCGTAGATGTTTCACATGTGAAAGTGAATACGGAAATCACATCCATTTATGATGTCATAATGCAAAGCTTGGATATCTTACAAATGGAACTGGTTATGCATCGTGAAATTGCCTCTGACTTTATGATCAAGCCTAGGGTTGAAATGTTTAGTGCAAAAGCTTTTACAAATATTGAAGAAATTATTAAAATTGGCGAGGAAGAAATGCTTAAGCAAGTCATTGAAATAAAAAATTATATTTCTAATTGGAAGGAGCCTGCACAAGAATGAATAAACGCTTTTATACTCGCTCCTTTATAATCGTTGCAATCATAATCATGCTAAGTTCCTTTTACCATCTTCCTTATTATGTATCCAAACCGGGTATGGCAAAAGAGTTAGAGCCTATCATTGAGGTTGAGAACGGCTATGAAGAAGAAGGAAGTTTTATGCTGACAACAGTCAGAATGGGCAAAGCAAATATTTATGCCTACCTCATTGCGAAAATGAGCAAGTATCAGGAGCTTCATCCTGTTGAAGACATCCGTGCTGAAGACGAAACAGATGAAGAGTATAATGTCCGTCAATTATATTTAATGGACTCATCAAAATTGTCAGCAATTGAAGTAGCCTATAAAAAAGCCAGTTTGCCGGTTGAGTTTAATTACAGAGGAGTTTATGTATTAAATGTATTGCCGGATATGCCAGCAGACGGCATTTTAGAGCCAGCTGACCGCATATATGCTGTTGATGGTACAGAATTTGAATCATCACAGCAATTTATTGATCTTGTTGCCTCAAAAGAGGAAGGCGACGAAATTATGCTTACATATGAACGAAATGGCAGAACAGAAGATGAAGCATTAACAGTTGATCTTCTGCCGCAAACAAAGAAACCTGGCGTTGGCATATCGCTCGTTGATGACAAAGAAATAAAAGTAGAACCAGAAGTAACTGTAGATAGTTCAGATATCGGAGGACCTTCAGCTGGTTTTATGTTTTCCTTAGAGATTTACAATCAATTGGTCGAGGAAGACTTAACAAGAGGATATGAGATTGCTGGTACTGGTACGATGAGCAGTGACGGTACAATCGGGCGCATTGGCGGAATTGAACAAAAAGTAGTGGCAGCTGATAAGGCGGGTGCAGAAATCTTTTTTGCTCCAAACGAAAACAATGCGGAAAATTCCAATTACATAGAAGCTTCCGCTGCAGCAGATGATATTGATACTAAAATGAAAATTGTGCCTGTAGATACTTTTGATGATGCAATTGAGTATTTAATGGCCTTAGAAGAAAAGTAAGAAAGAAGCCTTTTGACTCTTTGAGAGACAGAAGGCTTCTTTTTTACATATAGATCGGGTTTAACGAATATAAGAAACCGCATACTCAAAAAATACCTACAGTATAATCGGAGACTGTGTAAAGTCTTGTGAAATGAATGCCTTTTTATTTATTAAACCTGTGGCTAATCCATATACCCGGGATGCTTTAATATCAAGTGCAAGTCCAGCAGATTGATTCGAGGAAACCCTGGATACAAGCGGAAGTCCTAAATCATTTTTATATTTATTTAAGTAAGAGCGCCCATTTGCTGTCATGCCTAAGAGCCGCAAATAATCAGCTTTTTCATGTCCCTTCATGTCCTCTTTAGATGAATTCGTTAAAATATGTACACAAGCTCTCTGCAGACGGGTCCATGTGTACCGTTTTGTTTTAATTAAAGTCATAAAATGATGAAAAGAATCAGCTTTTAAAGCAGCTGCTAAAAAACGGTGCTCAAGCCCTTCTTCCATTTCATAGATGGTACTCAGCTCATGAGCGTTTAAATGCAGCAGCCGATATTGCAGCAGGGGCCAGTAAAGCTCCCAATGATGAAATGTACCGTATGTCTTTTGGTAATATAGCATTAAGTTAAAGGTTGATTGTGGCACGAATGGTGCGATATCCTCTATGCTTCCTCCATCCGCAAAGAGTGCTTTGCGGATGCTGGTTGCACTTGCTATATCATCTGAGGTGAATGACTGATCATGATAGTCCGCATTTTTTCTTTTAATAGTGAGTGGTTTTATGGATGCATTTTGTTTTATAATAGAATTTACATATTGATAGCCTAAAATATTATTTGGCTGGGACAAATCAAGTGTACCCGCATTTTTTTGAAGTTCTTGCGCAGCCAGTGATGCTGCTTTTGGATAACTGTTACCTTTTACTAAAAACTGACGGATGCTTGCCTGATATTCTTTTTCATGCCGAGCAAAGAACATTGCTGCATGATGGAACTGGGAAATATCTCCTGATTCGCTTCCAAAGCAAAGGGATTTACACCGTGCAGCTTCCAAAATCGACACTGCCCCGGCAGCAAACGTATCAGCCTGCTGAACAGCAAATTGATAAGGAAGTTCAAACACAATATCAGCTCCAGCACGCAAAGCCATTTCAGCTCTTGTCCATTTAGAAGCAAATGCAGGTTCTCCGCGCTGAAGAAAACTGCCGCTCATGACAGCAATGACGATATTTGCCCCAGAAGTTTGTTTTGCGGCACGCAAATGAAAGGCATGTCCATTATGAAAAGGATTATATTCAACAACAACGCCAACAGCTTCCATAGATTGGCCTCCTTCAAAATCATTTAAATGCAGGAAGTTTAAAAAGAATTTTTTAAATTTTAGTTTCAAATACGCTGATAATGTCTACATTATAGTGTAAAGAAAAAATATTGACAAATAATTATATGAAAGCTATAATTACCTTTGTTGCCTTGGGGTGATTCGTATGAAATGGACTTTAAGTCAGTTACAAAAAAATCGTAGCAAGGACTTTTTGATTGATGAAATCGTTAATGTCGATGAAGTCATGAAAATTGATCCGAACATTAGACGTGCTTCGCCGATGCATGTTACAGGACGTGCTGACATTGATTCAGCAAAAGTGACTTTTCACTTGAAGATTCAAGGGCATTTGATTTTGCCATGCTCCCGGACATTAGTGGATGTGAAGCTTCCAATTGATGTTAGTACTGTTGAAACTTTTCTTTTGAAAGATATCGGATATGATATGGAAGAAGAAGAGGTTTATCAGCTCAAGGGAGATGTGGTCGACTTAATGCCGATCATTCATGAAATCTTGATCTTAGAAGTGCCTATGCAAGTATTTTGCGAAGATAGCGGTGATGAAGGAGCTCCTCAATCCGGAAAAGATTGGGAAGTCATCCACGAGCAGGAAAAGAAGGATAGCATTGATCCTCGTCTTGCCGGCCTTGCTCAATTTTTTAACGAAAACGATTCTTCTTCCGATACATAAAGGAAGATAGAAAAATAAGAAGCATTTGAAGAAACCAGCATGATCTGGCCTTCATAACTTTCTTAATTATCTTTAAGGAGGTGGGAAGAATGGCTGTACCTTTTAGAAGGACTTCTAAAACTGCAAAAAGAAAACGTCGTACCCATTTTAAATTACAGGTTCCTGGTATGGTGGAATGCCCAAACTGTGGTGAAATGAAACTTGCTCACCGCGTGTGCAAAGCTTGCGGAACTTACAAAGGAAAAGAAGTTGTAAACAACTAATTTCTTTTACAATAAAAGCACAAGAACATTATGTTCTTGTGCTTTTGTTATTTTTCACTATATTGCTTAGCTCGAAATACAGCTATTGTTTGACCTATTTTGATTCTTATCACCATTGGCTGCTCCTTTATGGTGCAAAACTTTTCAAATGCACATAACCTGAAGTGGACTGCTAGTTTTTCACTCAATAGGAGTTTTTTCATTCATTCAACTTTATCCTTACCATTAAAAATGGAAGAGCATTTGAGCAGATCGTCCATGTTCATTACAAAAGAAATGTTTAGAATCTAACATGATATCAGTCTATCTTTTCTAGCAGATGCATAAAATGAAGAAAAAACACTAGGAGGGATTTGCTGATGTCTTCAACACGGCAGGATGCATGGTCACAAGATGAAGATTTGCTGTTAGCAGAGGTTGTGCTTCGTCATATTCGAGAAGGGGGAACACAGCTTTTAGCATTTGAAGAAGTAGGAAAGCGTTTATCAAGAACAGCGGCCGCTTGCGGATTTCGCTGGAATTCCTATGTCAGAAAGCAATATAAATCAGGAATTGAATTAGCCAAAAAACAGCGTAAAGAGCTGAAAAAATACCCACAGGAGATGACACAAGCAGAAGTACCAGATACTGCAGGAACGATAAATCCTGTTCCTGCTGAAAACATCTCCGCAGTTCAATCAGAGCTGCTTGATTTTGAAGCATTAGTACAACATTTAAAAGCTTTATATGAAAAAGCCGGAATGACAAATAATCAAGAAGAAGTTGAAAGTTATAAAGTACGTATTCAAGAGCTGGAAAACCAAACCTACAGCCTTGCTGCCGAAAATGAAAAGCTGACAGAAGAGTTATCAAACATTGAAAAAGATCATAATGCACTAATTGAAATTATGGAAAGAGCAAGACAAATGGTGGTTACAAAAGAAGATGGCCGCCAGAAAAATGTAAAGGTATAGAATTTACATCCATTTATATATAAAGGCCATAAAAAAGGGGTTGGAATGGGTCATTCCAGCCCCTTTTATTCTTATCTTTCCTGTTCAGCTGCTCCGCTAGGATACCAAACAATTGGATTTTCACCCAAATCACGCTCCATATCATAATGAACAGATGTAAAGCCCATTTTCGCCCAGAACTCTTGTGATTTAACACGAGGATTTGTTTTAATAGGCAAGCCATAGCTTTTTGCAAACTCTACTAAGGCATGACCATATCCTTTTCCCTGATAGTCTGGAAGCACTTCCAATTTCCAGAGCTCCAAATAATCTTGTGGCGGATCAAAGTAGCGGTCAAATTTTGCTTCTACTCTGTATAGGCTCATTCGCGCAACTAAAAGACTGCCAAAATAAATGCCATAGAAGGGAGAAGCACTGTCATTTTCAATAATATTTGCTTCAAGGTCCTCAACCATAGATAATTCCTGCAATCCATATTCCTTAAATCTTTTAAATTCTTCTAATGTCTTGTAGTTTATTTTTAATTTTTCAACCTTGTATGCCATTTAAAATCCCCCTTGACTGAAAATGTATAACAATCTTTTTTGTTTTAAAATAAACAAGTGACTAGTTGGTTGCTATCCATAACAATGCACTAGCCTAATATTATTATATACTAATAAAACGAAAAATTCTGCCTTTTTACTTTCTGGAATATATTTTAAAGATACAAGTAGAAGCGAGCCAAAATGGTGCGAGACTCCTGTAGGAGGATGTGGGAAAGTGAAACCCGCAGAAGCTGATGCGGCTATATGACTCAGTGCTCGATCTATGGAAATAATGTGCAATTCTTTATAGAACCCATACATCATATAAATAAATAGTAAGCGTTTTCACGATTAAAGAAGGAATAAACAGAAGATTGTAGAAATAAATAATATTGCGACGCTTATTATGCAGTATGATCAAACTTTTGAAAGGAGTTTCGCTGTGCAAAAAATATTAATTGCAAACAGGGGAGAGATTGCACTCAGAATCATGCGCACTTGCCATAAATTAGGAATTGAAACAATTGCTGTTTATTCAGACGCTGATCAGCAGTTGCCTTATGTGCATTATGCAACGAAAGCTGTCCGCATTGGTGAGCCGCCAGTGAATAAATCATACTTAAATGCAGAGAAGATCATCGAAATAGCCAAGGAGGAGCAAGCGGATGGGATTCATCCTGGCTATGGTTTTTTATCGGAAAATGCTGAATTTGCAAGAGCTGTTAACAGGGAAGGGTTGATTTTTATTGGACCTGATCCAGAAACAATTGAGCTGATGGGGGATAAAATTCAGTCTCGATCGGCCATGGAAAAGGCAGGTATACCCATTGTACCTGGCAGTGATCAAGTTTCCAGTTTGGAAGATGCCTGTATCATTGCAGCTGAGATTGGATATCCTGTGATGCTAAAAGCGAGTGGGGGCGGCGGCGGAATTGGCATGGTGAAGTGTGAAAATGAGCAAGCGCTCGTTAAGTCGTTTCAAACGGTTAAGACACGGGCAAAAGCTTATTTTGGCAGCGAAACCATTTTCCTTGAAAAGTATATCGAAAATGCCAGACATATTGAAATACAGGTTTTTGGAGATGAAGCTGGCAATCTTGTTCATTTATTTGAGAGAGATTGTTCAATTCAAAGAAGAAACCAAAAAGTAATTGAAGAAGCTCCCGCATGTTCACTTTCAGCAGATGCGAAAACAAGGATGTATGAAGCAGCACTTAAGGCTGGGGCAGCTGTTCAGTATAAAAATGCAGGTACAATTGAATTTATTGTGGACGAAAATGAACATTTTTACTTTTTGGAAATGAATACAAGGCTGCAGGTAGAGCACCCGATTACCGAGCAAATTACTGGTCTTGATTTAGTAGAATGGCAGCTGCTTGCCGCAAGCGGAAAGAACCTCCCGCTGCAGCAATCTGACATATTTGCTGAAGGACATAGTATTGAATTTCGATTATATGCAGAGGATCCTATTACGTTTTTACCTTCACCAGGAAAAATTGAAGAGCTGGATTGGCCGGACTTTGAAGGGGTCAGGGTCGATTATGGATATGTGTCTCAATCAGCGGTGACCCCGTTTTATGATCCAATGATTGCAAAATGTATTATCTCAGGGGACTCACGGAAACAGGTGATTGAGAGAGCCATTCGTTTTTTTGATCAATTAAAAATTACTGGCATTAAAACCAATGCATCACTATTTGCACATATTTTAAATGAAAAAGATTATCAGAATGGCAATTATTCAACTTCATATTTAAACACCATTAAAATGTAAGCACTTTCAATTAGGAGGAGATTGATTTGAAAGAAATTAAAGCAGCAATGGCGGGTACGGTCTTAAATGTTTTTATTGGAGTGGGGGATGAGGTTAATGCAGGACAGGAGGTTATTATGCTTGAATCCATGAAAATGGAAATACCTGTTGAAGCTTCTGAAGGCGGGAAAGTGACAGAGGTAAAAGCAAATATCGGTGATTTTGTGAATGAAGGGGATGTTCTTCTGGTAATGGAATAAATTTTTCCTAGTTTTAAAGATTAAAGGAGGAAGAAGATGAGTAATATACAGACATTTGCACAAACCTTAAAAGATAAGAAAAGAAAAATAGAGGCTGGGGGCAGTGAGAAATATCATCAAAAATTGGAGCAGCAAAATAAGTTTTTTGTAAGAAAGCGGCTCGAGCTTTTGTTTGATGGTGGGCAATATGAAGAGGATGGCAAATTCGCAAACTGTAAAGAAGAAGGATTGCCTGCTGATGGAGTTGTGACCGCCATTGGAAAAATCAACAGCCAAACAGTCTGTGTGATGGCTAATGATTCAACTGTCAAAGCGGGATCTTGGGGAGCGCGTACCGTTGAAAAAATTATCCGCATTCAAGAAACAGCTGAAAAGCTTAAGGTGCCCATTCTTTATCTGGTAGATTCTGCTGGTGCAAGAATCACCGACCAGCTTGACATGTTTCCGAACCGGCGCGGAGCAGGAAAAATCTTTTATAATCAAGTCAAGCTATCAGGGATGATTCCGCAAGTTTGTTTATTATTTGGACCATCAGCTGCCGGTGGAGCCTATATTCCGGCCTTTTGTGACATTGTCGTGATGGTTGATAAAAATGCATCCATGTATCTAGGTTCTCCTCGAATGGCTGAAAAAGTAATCGGTGAGAAGGTAACTTTAGAGGAAATGGGCGGCGCCCGCATGCATTGCAGTGTTAGTGGCTGTGGGGACGTGCTTGCTGCAAACGAAGAAGAGGCTATTCAGCGTGTAAAAGAATACTTATCTTATTTTCCTGCAAGTTTCAAAGAAAAAACAGGATTAAGAGAGCCTGTTCAGCCGAAAATGGGCAGGGATCTGGAGGAAATCATTCCTGTTAATCAAAATGCACCATTCGATATGTATGAATGTATAGATGTACTCATTGATGAAGGCAGTTTTTTTGAAATGAAAAAGTTATTTGCGCCAGAATTGATTACAGGCTTTGCCCGAATGGATGGAAGAACAGTAGGAATCATTGCCAATCAGCCCAAGGTTAAAGGCGGCGTATTGTTTGTTGATTCAGCAGATAAAGCAGCTAAGTTTATCCAGCTTTGTGACGCCTTCCATATTCCGCTTCTTTTCCTTGCAGATGTACCAGGCTTTATGATTGGAACAAAGGTAGAGCGTGCAGGTATTATCCGCCACGGTGCAAAATTAATTGCCGCCATGAGTTCGGCAACGGTGCCAAAGATTTCGGTAATTGTCCGTAAGGCTTATGGAGCAGGGCTTTATGCAATGGCCGGTCCTGCATTTGAACCAGATTGCTGCATTGCATTGCCAACGGCTCAAATTGCCGTAATGGGACCTGAAGCGGCTGTTAACGCTGTCTATTCAAATAAAATTAATGAAATTGAAGATCCAGCGGAAAAGGTGAAATTTATTCAAGAGAAACAGCAGGAATATAAAGAGCATATTGATATTTATAGTCTTGCTTCTGAACTCATAATTGATGAAATTGTGGCTCCGCATGATCTTCGAAACGTTTTAATTACCAGATTCGCTTTATATGAAACAAAGGAAGTTTCTTTTAGCGTAAGAAAACATCCAGTGTACCCGGTATAATTGCCTGCCCCTTTCCGTGCTGTGGAAGGGGCATTTGCATTAAGTTTTCTATTTTTGATATAACAACTGTTAAATAATTCTGTTAAACTAATACTAAATGCACAGAATGGAAGATACTTATGAAAATCGCTATTATTGGCGGCGGAGCAATTGGGTTGCTTTTTGCCCATTATTTAAGCAAGGAACATGATGTCACATTATATGTACATAAACAGGAACAAGCTGCCCTTATTTCAGGAACAGGGCTTCAATTAGAGAAGGATGGACAAACTCTTCCAACTGCACTAAAGTCCCGGTCTTTCCAGGAGTGGCAGGGAGAAGAGGAAATGACAATTGTCGCAGTTAAGCAATATCATTTACCTGCATTAATGCCGTTTTTAAAAAAGGGAGAAAAGGCGAAGCACTCTTTTTTGTTTTTGCAGAATGGAATGGGGCATCTCAAGTGGCTGCATCAATTTGAAGAAGCAAGTATATATGTTGGAACCGTTGAACATGGGAGCTTAAAGGCTGCTGGAAATCATGTGATTCATACTGGTGCCGGAGTGACAAAAATCGCTATGTTTTCCGGCAGTGAAGATTTTAAACTAAATATAAATGATCTTCTAAAAATAAATGATTTTCCATTTGAGTGGTTTACAGATTACAAAGAGATGCTTGCTGAAAAGCTGCTCGTTAATGCGGTGATTAATCCGCTAACAGCTATTTTTCAGGTGAAAAATGGGGATATTATTCAAAATCCATATTATTTTAAAATCTTCACGATGCTTTATGAAGAAGTGAGTACCATTTTACAAGTCAGAGACAAAGAAAAAGGGTTTCTTCATGTTCAGACCATAAGCAAGAAAACAGCTGCTAATTATTCTTCCATGTATAGAGACCTAGAGCAGGGTAGAAGAACAGAGGTGGACGCCATATTAGGTTATTTGCTTGAAGAAGCAAGAGACCTGCATTATGAGGCGCATCTTATAGAACTTTTTTATAATAGTATAAAAGGGAAAGAAACAGGGGCAGAAAAATAGAGACATTTGCTCCTAAATGCATAGGGGGCAGGAGGGAAAAAAGTGGATGCGGTATTATCGGGTATTTTAGCAACTTTCGTAACACTTCCTATAGTAGGATACATAATTGTGTTTATTGCTGCGAAGCAATTGACGAAGCGTCACAAATTGGCTGTGAAAGCAGCCGTGGACATTAGCACATTCTTTTTAATCGTATCTGTACATTTTTTAATTTTGGCAATTTGGGAGCAGTCATTTTTATGGATGATTATCGTGCTTCTCCTTCTGATTGCAGCCTTATTTACTGTCATTCATTGGCGTGTGAAGCATGAAATCAATTTCACCCTTGTTTTTCGGGGGTTTTGGCGCTTTAATTTCCTCCTATTTCTCACAGCGTACATCGTCTTGATGGCAATAGGACTGATCAAGCGTGTTTCTTTTTTCGTGTCTTAAAATAAATTAAAGTGAGTAAGCAAAGTTTTTTTCTTTTATATTCAGACAATGCTATACTCAATAAGATTAAATGAAAACTGGTTCCAGAAAGGAAGTTTCTTAAAATGGAGATGTTAAATCTCTCATTGCCTGCGGCAAACAAGTTTGCAACAGAGTATATCATACAATCAGATCGTATTAGCCCTTATTTTGATTATCGTTATAATGAATCTCAAAGCTATGAAAAGCGGATACACGAACTTGAAGGCAGGTCGTTTATGAGGGAAGAATTAGCTTCCTATATTGAACAATTTATGGGGAAGTTTCCTGCCTCTGAACAAGTCGGGATATCCTTAAAAAAATTACAGCAAAATAATAGTGCCGTTGTCATTGGCGGTCAGCAGGCAGGCATAATGACCGGTCCTCTCTATAGTATACATAAAGTGTTATCTATTGTTGCCTTTGCAAAAGAGAAGGAAAAAGAACTTCAGGTTCCTGTTGTTCCAGTTTTTTGGATTGCCGGAGAGGACCATGATTATCCTGAGGTCAATCATATTTTTACAAAGAGCGGCGCTAAAATGAATAAAGTCGTATACCCAGAAAAGGTATTAGAGAAAAAAATGGTCTCAAATATTGCTTTTGATCAGAACATTTGCCGTGAATGGGTCGACGGTATTCTGGAGTCTTATGGAGAAACAGCATTTACGAAGGATGTAATGATCATTCTGGATGAGGCTATTCAAAAATCAGATACCTTTGTTGATTTGTTCGCCTATATTATTATGGCTATGTTCAAAGATACAGGACTGCTTTTAGTTGATTCCGGCGACAGGCAGTTCCGCCAGCTTCAGAAGGAAATCTTAAAGAAGCAAATCCGCTTGAGCAAAGAAGTTACTCAGTCTGTGTTTATGCAGCAGGAGAACTTGAAGAATGCAGGAATCAGCAATAGTATCGATATTACAGCACATGCTGCTAATTTATTTTACTATGATGAGAAACAGCATGACCGTCTATTACTGGAATATCATCAGGAATCTGCTCTGTTTTCCGATAAGGAACAGACAATTCAATTTTCACTTGAAGAGCTTTTGCAAGTTGCAGAAGAATCACCTGAGAAACTAAGCAATAATGTGGTGACACGGCCCATTACACAGGAGCTGCTTTTCCCAACACTTGCTTTTATTGCTGGTCCTGGTGAGATCGCTTATTGGGCAGAGCTTCAGCAAGCTTTCCGGCATTTTTCAATTCAAATGCCACCGCTCGTTCCGAGAATAAATTTTACGCTTTTAGAACGTGATATCGAAACGGATCTCAATGAACTCGAAGTTCGCTTAGAAGATGTGCTGGCTAATGGGATTGAAGAACAGAAAAAAGCTTTTCTTCAATCGATACAAAGTGATCAGGCAGATTCGTTATTTGCTTCATTACAAGCTGATGTAAATAAACATTATCGATGTATTGAGGATTATGCCAAAACAGATACAAAAGGTGTAGTGCAGCTGCTTAAAAAGAATGAACAGAAGGTAATTGAACATATTCAATTTCTGCAGCAGAAGATTCAAGAAGATATCCAATTGCAGCACAGCCATATCATAAATAAATATGACCGTACAGGAACAGCTCTTAAGCCAGATGGAGCTCCGCAGGAAAGAGTATGGAACGCGCTATATTTCATGAACCGGTATGGATTGGAATTCTTCCAGCAAATCCTTAACCATCCGCTGCCATTTGACGGTAGCCATGTGGTAGTGAAAATCTAAGGCAATAAGCGGAAGAATTCCGCTTAAATCGTAAAATTACTAGAAATGAGCTTAAATAGACGGAGGAATTCCGACTAACTAACCGAAAAACGTGTAAATGGGCGATTATATTCAACTTAACCGGAATATCTCCGCTTATTTCTCCCGAGAATAGCTCATTTCTGGAAATAACGGTAAAATCTCCGTTTATTTCACTGGTTTCTAAAAAAGAATGGCCAGAGGACAAGTCAGATAAATACATTTTTGAATTATACGAAGATCAGCAATACCTTGGAAAAGATTAAAAGTTTCATTTATAAAATGGTGCTTTAATAAGACGTGATCCCAAATTTTGCCGGGACCGTCTTTTTTTTTGTTCGCCAAGCAAGTAGGCGGCAGAGATCCAGTGTTTTTTTCTAACTGCTTCTCAAACAAGTTTTGATAAAAGTGACTGCCCTGCAGCGAAAATCAACTCAGCAGCAAGCCTTCTAATGACAAAAAAACACACCAGCAATCCCATTCAGACAATTTCCCATAAGAAACGCTGAGAAATTGTAAATAAACCGCGAACGGAAAATCCCAAAATAAAAATTTTCCAGCAGGAGATCATGCCAGTGGAGAGAATTAATAAAAATATGTGGAGGAAAGTGGGGGATTGTGGTACATTTGTGTTAGAAAGTGGGTGCAGTGGGTATGTTTATGGGTGAGTACCATCATAACGTTGATACAAAAGGCAGACTAATCGTACCTGCTAAGTTCCGTGAACACTTAGGAGAATCCTTTGTTTTGACGCGAGGCTTAGATCAATGTTTATTTGGCTACCCTATGGACGAGTGGCAGCAGCTTGAAGAAAAACTAAAAGGTCTGCCCCTTACCAAAAAAGATGCCCGTGCGTTTACCCGATTTTTCTTTTCAGGTGCCACAGAGTGTGAAATAGATAAACAAGGAAGAATAAATATCACTTCCCCGCTTCAGCAATATGCAAAATTGGAAAAAGAATGTGTCGTATTAGGCGTTTCCAATCGAATTGAGATTTGGAGCAAAAATCTTTGGGAAGAATATTTTACAGACTCAGAGGAATCTTTTGCTGAAATTGCAGAAAATATGATTGGGTTTGATATTTAAAAATCACAGAGGCTTGCTCTAGATTGAACAGGATTGGAAAGGATGAACAGCTATGTTTGAACATACTACTGTATTGCTGAATGAAACGGTAGACGGGCTTAACATTAACCCCGATGGAATTTATGTTGATTGTACACTAGGAGGGGCCGGACACAGTGAGCTAATATTGTCCAAGCTTTCTGAAAAAGGCAAACTTTACGCGTTTGATCAAGATGATACAGCCATCAGGCATGCAAGGGAAAAATTGAAGCAATACGGAGATCGAATTACGATTATTAAAAGTAATTTTGCCTTTTTGCAGGAAGAGTTAGAAAAGCTTGGCGTCATGAAAGTGGACGGAATTCTTTATGATCTCGGAGTGTCATCTCCACAGCTTGATACACCGGAACGCGGCTTTAGCTACCATCATGATGCACCGCTGGACATGCGCATGGATGAAGATGCAGATGTATCTGCTTATGATGTGGTTAATCATTGGGATTATAACGATCTTGTTAGAATCTTCTTTAAGTATGGTGAAGAGAAATTTTCAAAGCAAATTGCCAGAAAAATTGAAGCTGCAAGAGAAAAAGCACCCATTGAAACGACAGCAGAGCTTGTTGAGCTTATAAAAGACGGCATACCTGCTCCTGCTCGCCGAAAAGGCGGACATCCGGCCAAACGAATTTTCCAAGCTATTCGTATTGCGGTAAATGATGAATTAGGGGTATTTGAAAAATCCCTTCAGCAAGCAATCGAGCTATTAAATCCGGGAGGCAGAATTAGTGTCATTACATTCCACTCACTAGAAGACCGTATTTGCAAGGTGACATTGAAAAAAGCGAGTGAGACACCAGATTTGCCGCCAGGTTTGCCCATTATTCCAGATGAATATAAACCTATAATCAAATTAATTACACGTAAACCGCAATTACCATCAGATGAAGAGCTTGAACAAAATAATCGTGCTCGTTCTGCGAAACTTCGAATTGCTGAAAAACTATAAAATATACGGAGTATAAGAGAAACAGGAGGGAAACTATGAGTAATCTAGCTAGACAAATTCAACAAGAACAGCAGCAAAGACAGCAGCAGGTACAAAAACCTAAAAAATCTGTTCAGCGCCAAACCTTGTTTTCTCCAGGTGAAAAAATACTTGGTATCCTTTTTGCGGGTGCAGTTTGTATCGGTGCAGTAACAATGGTTTCAAATCAATCAGCACTTTATGAAGTGAACAAGAATATTCAGCAGACAGAAGCAGCGATTCAAGGCCAAACAGAACAAAATAAAGATCTTAGCATGCAGGTGGCTGAATTAAGTACATACGAAAGAATTAAAGCCAAAGCAGAAGAGCTTGGTTTAACATTCAACGAAAAAAATGTTAAGGCTGTGCGTGACTGATGATTAAAAAGCAAAGAAATATTAATGCTGGAGCAGTGATATTATTTATAATATTCAGTCTGCTCTTTTTTGTCTTACTGTTTCGGTTTATGTCCATTCAAGTGACTGGAGAGGCGGGCGGACAGCCTGTTGCTGCAAAAGCACAATCTAAATACGAAAGAGAAAAAACTCTTGAAGCCAGAAGAGGGACGATATATGACAGAAATGGCGAGGTTATTGCAGAAGATGCCAACTCTTATAAACTTGTGGCGATCCTGGACGAGGAATTAACAACAGACGATGAACATCCAAGACATGTGGTAAATCCAGAGCAAACTGCTGCAAAGCTTGCTGGATTAATTGATATGAAAGAATCCGAGATTTATAGCAAACTGTCAAGTGATCTAAAGCAGGTTGAATTCGGTACTGCCGGCCGCGATCTCACTCTTCAAAAAAAGAAAGAAATAGAGGATCTTAAGCTTCCTGGCATCTCTTTCATTCAGGATACTAAAAGATTTTATCCGAATGGCCTTTTCGCTTCGCATTTAATTGGTTATGTTGAAAAACAGGAAAAGGAAGATGGCGGCACTGAAACAGTGGGAATGCTTGGATTAGAACAAAGCTTAAATGATTTATTAACAGGCTCAAATGGCCATTTTAGCTATGAAGCAGATCTTTGGGGTTATTTGCTGCCAAATGGTGATGAAGTCATTGAACCGGCCAAAAATGGTCAGGATGTATATTTAACATTAGATAAGTCCATTCAAATCTTCCTCGAAGACGCGATGAGTAAGGTAGACGAGAAATATAGTCCTAAGAAAATGATCGGTATTGTTGCAGATCCAAAGACGGGCGATATTTTAGCTATGGCACAGAGACCATCATTTCATCCAAAAACAAGAGAAGGAATTGAAGACACCTGGCGCAACTTAGCCGTTGAAGATTCATATGAACCTGGCTCAACAATGAAGGTATTTACATTGGCATCTGCAATAGAAGAAGGTGTCTTTAATAAAAATAATACCTATCAATCTGGTTCTTATAAAGTGACAGAAAGATCACCTGCCATTCCTGACCATAACGGCGGGCGTGGATGGGGCGATATTACTTATCTGGAAGGAGTTCAGCGCTCCTCCAATGTTGCGTTCGCAAAAATTGTAAATGAACAGCTTGGCTATGAAACGTTTCGTGAGTACCTAACAAATTTTGGTTTTGATCAGCCAACAGGTATTGATTTGCCAAATGAAACGAGCGGGCTTATAAAGTATGATTGGCCTTTGGAAAAAGCTTCGATCGGTTTTGGACAAGGATCAGCCTTTACGCCCATACAGCAAATGCAGGCGGCAACTGCTGTAGCAGGTGATGGTTCAATGAAAAAGCCGCATGTCATCAGCAAGGTTGTTGACCCGAATTCAGGAAAAACTGTGCAAAAGACAAGTCCTGAAAATGTTGGAACACCTATTTCTGACGCAACTGCCAAGGAAGTCAGAAATATCTTAGAGACGGTGGTTTCTTCTGAAAATGGGACAGGATACGGCAGATTTAATATTGATGGATACGAGGTTGCAGGTAAAACAGGGACAGCGCAAATTCCTAATCCGGAAGGCGGCGGCTATTTAACCGGACATAGCAACTATGTATTTTCTTTTCTGGGCATGGCACCAGCAGATGATCCTGAGCTTGTTATGTATGTTGCTGTTCAGCAGCCCGATATTGATGAAAGTACAAATGGAGCAGAGCCGGTTGCTGAAATTTTTAAACCGGTTATGCAAAGCAGCTTACAATATTTAAACATTGAACCAACTGAGCAGCCTAAAGCAAAAAGCAGTCAGGCGCCTGACTTGATCGGGATGTCTGTTAAGGAAGCTGAAAAGAAACTGACGGAACAAGACTTGGAACCAGTCATAATTGGAGATGGAAAAACAGTGGAAGGACAGTTCCCCGGCCAAACATCTTCCATGTTAGAAGGTGAAAAAGTTATTCTCAAAACAAATGGGAAAACAATTGTCCCTGACATGACGGGCTGGTCTCTTAGAGATGTGCTCAAGTTTACAAAAGCGGCAAACCTAAAGCTGAATACAGTTGGCAATGGCTATGTCATGAAGCAAAATTTATCCTCAGGATCTGTTCTTGCTGAAGGGGATTACTTAATCGTTGAATTTGAGACACCGCTGGAGCAATATGAAAGAGAAAAAATGGCTAAGGAACAAGTTGAAGAGGAAGAAGAAGTTGTAACAGATTAAGAAGCAGAACGCACCAATCATATGATGGTGCGTTCTATTTGTTTGTGTACAAGCATATATTTGAACGAGCCATAAACGAAGGAGGTTCGTTCAAAGATGCGTGTATCAAATGTAACAGTGCGTAAAAGGCTTACAGCTGCTTTGATTGTCGGAATCTTAGTGTTTTTTATAATAGATTTACGGCTGGGTTATGTGCAGATGATTCTTGGAAATGATTTGACAGACAAAGCGAAAGAGCTGTGGAGCAGGGACATCCCTTTTGAGCCTGAACGAGGTGAAATTGTCGATCGAAATGGAGTAGCGCTTGCAACAAATGTAAGTGCACCAACAGTTTATGTTGTACCGAGGCAAATAAAAGATCCAGCTGCAACAGCAGAAAAGCTGGCAGGTGTCTTGAATATGTCAAAGGAAGAGGCTTATAAACAAATTACACAAAGAGAGTCAAATGTGAGAATCAAAGAAGGAAGAAAAATTTCTCATGAAAAAGCAAAGGAAATTCGTGCATTAGAACTTGAAGGCGTATATATTGGCGAGGATTCAAAACGCCATTATCCTTTTGGCGATTATTTATCACATGTTTTAGGGTTTGCCGGTATTGATAACCAAGGCTTAATGGGTCTTGAACTTTACTATGATAAGGAATTACAAGGTGAAAAGGGTTCAGTTAAATTTTATGCAAATGCAAAAGGCGAGCGAATGAACGATATGGCTGATGATTATCAGGCGCCAGTGGATGGCAATAATCTCATGCTGACAATTGATTCAAAGGTGCAAACCATTATGGAACGTGAGTTGGATATTGCAGAGGCCACCTATAATCCCGATGGACTGATTGCAGTCGCAATGGATCCAAATACAGGTGAAATTCTTGGCATGTCCAGCCGGCCATCTTTTGATCCGACTAATTTCAGACATGTAGAACCAGACGTGTATAACCGCAACCTGCCTATATGGAGTACGTATGAACCAGGTTCTACTTTTAAGATTATTACTTTAGCAGCTGCTCTGGAAGAAGGCAAAGTCGATCTGGAAGAAGATCATTTTCATGATCCCGGTTTTGTAGAGGTAGGCGGTGCAAAGCTGCGCTGCTGGAAAAAAGGCGGTCATGGAAGTCAATCCTTTTTAGAAGTTGTTCAGAATTCATGTAACCCTGGGTTTGTAGAGCTCGGTGAACGACTTGGAAAAGATACGTTATTCAAATATATTAAAGACTTTGGCTTCGGGCAAAAAACAGGAATTGATCTGCAAGGTGAAGGAAGAGGAATACTCTTTAATCTCGATCGTGTCGGACCAGTGGAGCAGGCAACAACTGCTTTTGGCCAAGGTGTATCTGTAACACCAATTCAGCAGGTAGCAGCTATTTCTGCTGCAATTAATGGCGGCACACTATATACGCCTTACATTGCAAAGGAACTTATTGATCCTACCACAGGTGAAGCTGTCATGAAAAAATCTCCGACGGCAAAACGAAAAGTTATTTCTAAAGAAACGTCTGATGAAATCAGACACGCTCTTGAAACGGTCGTTGCTCAAGGATCTGGTAAAAAGGCATTTGTAGATGGATACCGCGTTGGCGGCAAGACAGGAACAGCTCAAAAAGCACAAGGCGGCCGTTATCTCGAAAATAACCATATTGTCTCATTTATTGGATTTGCTCCTGCAGATGATCCTGAAATTGTTGTATATGTAGCAGTAGACAATCCGAAAGGAACGGTTCAGTTTGGTGGTGTCGTTGCAGCGCCAATTGTCGGTAATATTATCGGAGATAGCTTAAGAGCGATGGGCGTAAAGCCAAGGAAAGAACAGGTTGAAAAAGAGTTAACTTGGCCGGATACCCCGATGATTGAGGTACCAGACCTAGTTGGCATTACAAAGCGGGAAATCCGCGAACTATATGTGAACCTCCAAATTGATGCAAGCGGCAGCGGCGACAAAGTCGTTAAGCAATCACCAGAACCTGGTGTTAAGCTGAAGGAAGGATCAACAATTAGGCTGTATTTTGACTCATCACAGTAAAGACATAGTGATTCGGGCGGCGTTCCATGGGGTTGCGCCGCCCTTTTTCCACGTTAAAGGTAAGTAGAGAGGGTGACATAGCTTTCTCTGCAACGAATGAACTTTTATGTAAGCAGAGAAAAACCTCTATTTTAAAACAACTGGGCCATCAGCATATACCTTGATAACCGATCAATAGTGAAGGGATAACATATTCCAACAGGTAGGATAATAGTAACGATCGTTCGTTTTTTCACCTCTTCTCAACGTGGTCTTCTCGATTTCTATAAATAACAAATAGCATATTATTGTGTTTTCATGTAAAATATAAATCGCTAATTCTCTTTTGATGGGTAAGAGAATAGCTTATTAAGTGGAATAAGGTTTATTCATCTTTCGTAAGGATTACATATAAAGGCTATTTTACGAAGTACTACGGTATTGAGAGGGTTGGAAGAACATGAAATTACATACTTTGCTGGAGGCGCTGCAGCCTTATCAGACATATAATGAAGATTCTATCGAAATTACTTCTATTGAAAATGATCATCGGAAAGTAACTGAAGGCAGTTTGTTTGTCTGTATTAAAGGATACACAGTGGATGGACACGACTTAGCTGCTGAAGCTGTAAAAGCAGGAGCTGTGGCCGTCATTGCCGAGCGTGAGCTGACATTAACTGTCCCGGTTATTGTGGTCAAAAATACAAAAAGGGCATTGTCTGTTCTTGCGGATACATTTTATGAGCATCCCACACATCAGCTGCAGCTGATTGGGATTACCGGAACAAATGGTAAAACGACGACAAGTCACTTAATAGAAAAAATAATTCAGGATCATGGGAAAAAGACAGGATTAATCGGGACGATGTATACAAAGGTTGGAGATGAGGTATTCCCAACGAAAAATACGACTCCAGAAAGCTTAACACTGCAAAAGACATTTAGACAGATGGTGGGTGCAAATGTATCTGCTGCAGTAATGGAGGTATCTTCACATGCTCTTGATGAGGGCAGAGTTCATGGCTGTGATTTTGACATTGCTGTGTTTACAAACTTAACACAAGATCATTTGGATTATCACGGCACTATGGAAGAATACAAACGGGCAAAGGGTTTGCTTTTTGCTCAGCTGGGCAGCCGTTTTCAAAAGAACTCCCCGAAATATGCTGTGTTAAATGCGGATGATGCAGCAGCAGAACAATATATAAGATCTACGTCTGCTCATATTCTTACATATGGAATAGACCGTGATGCCGATTTTAAAGCACATAGCATTTCCATAAAGGCAGGGGGAACTAGCTTTACCCTGGAAAGCCCATTAGGAAATTACAATGTGAATATGAAATTAATCGGCAAATTTAGTGTTTATAATGTATTAGCTGCGATTAGTACAGCAGTGGCAGCTGGAATCCCAATCAGAAGCATTCTTGCTTCGATTGAAGAAGTAGAAGGTGTTTCAGGCAGATTTGAGACTGTGGATGCCGGGCAGGACTTTTCAGTTATTGTCGACTATTCACATACGCCAGACAGCTTAGAAAATGCGTTACAGACAATCCGTGAATTTGCAGATAAACGGATCTTTACGGTTGTTGGCTGCGGCGGTGATCGTGACCGGACAAAACGTCCGATCATGGCGCAAATATCATGCAGCTACAGCAGTGATCCAATCTTCACTTCTGATAATCCGCGAAGTGAAGATCCACATGCCATACTGGCTGATATGGAAGCTGGCGCGACAGGAGAGAATTATAAAATTATTCCTGATCGAAGGGATGCGATTCGATATGCAGTTCGTCAAGCCAGTGCTGGGGATGTCATCTTAATTGCAGGGAAAGGGCATGAAACGTATCAGCAGATTGGGGATAAAACCTTTGATTTTGATGACCGCATTGAAGCCAAAAAGGCTATTGAGGAGCGATAAAATGTTTTTAACATATCGTGGCGATGCAAAACTCTTTCCAAACAAAACGGACATTGCAAATGAGGATATTTCTTTTAATCATGTGTCACGTTCACCAGACCATCGACTGCCTAAAGGTCTTTATGATTCATGCGGAACAAGTGCAGACAGGATTGCACTGGAAAGTGGCGCAATGGCAGAGGTTTGGGAAGCTTCTTTGAATATACCGCATTTTATACGGAAACATTTATCGCTCTTATCTATGAATAATGTAATGAAAGGTTTATTGGATATGATTGAACTTTATAAACAAAAAACAGAAAGCATGGCAGGAAGTCCAGCACACTGGACTCAGAATCATGTAAATAGTGCTGTAATACCCAATGAGTTTGAGTATAAAGAGGAGCTTCATTTGCTCTTTGCCAAACTGGATGAAGACGGCCGGCTAGGAGGTAAGGAGTAATATGATGGAGCAAGTTATTTTTTTCACTATATTAATGGGCTTTTTAATAACCGTGTTATTATCGCCTTTATTTATCCCATTTTTACGCAGATTGAAGTTTGGTCAAAGCATTCGCGAGGAAGGGCCGCAATCACACCAAAAGAAAACAGGAACTCCAACGATGGGCGGAATTATGATTCTGTTATCGATTACTGTTACGACGCTGGTGATGACAGGCAAATTTTCCGAGCCTACTGTTAAAACGTATTTGCTGCTGCTTGTTACGTTAGGGTTTGGTCTGCTTGGATTTTTAGATGACTTTATCAAAGTTGCGCTGAAACGGAACCTTGGTTTGACTTCGAAGCAAAAGCTGCTGGGTCAAATTATCATCTCAATCGTTTTCTATCTTGTTTTCCAGCAGAATGAGTTTTCGACTGTTGTTCATATTCCATTAACGGATTTTTCTTTTGATATGGGATGGACTTATGTTTTCTTTATTATTTTCTGGCTTGTAGGATTTTCAAATGCAGTTAATTTAACAGACGGTCTCGATGGGCTAGTATCTGGAACATCGGCTATTGCATTTGGTGCATTTGCAGTTTTGGCTTGGAGTCAGTCTCAGTTTGAAATTTCCATTTTTGCAGTCTCGGTTGTAGGTGCTGTGTTAGGATTCCTTGTCTTTAATGCTCACCCTGCAAAGGTATTTATGGGAGATACAGGATCACTGGCTTTAGGTGGTGCGATAGCAACCATCGCGATTTTAACAAAGCTTGAATTTATCCTGATTATTATCGGCGGAGTATTTGTTATAGAGACACTATCCGTTATCCTGCAGGTAATATCATTTAAAACAACGGGAAGACGAATCTTTAAGATGAGCCCTCTTCACCATCATTATGAACTGGTAGGATGGTCAGAGTGGCGAGTTGTTGTAACCTTTTGGACGGTCGGGCTATTGCTTGCAGTCCTTGGAATTTATATAGAGGTGTGGATGTAAAGTGAAACAGGTCAATCGCTATCTTCATAAAAAAATATTAGTTCTTGGACTGGCAAAAAGCGGAGTAAGTGCAGCTTCGCTTTTACATAAACTTGGCGCCTTTGTGACTGTCAATGATTATAAGCCGCTTTCTGAGAACCCAGAAGCACAAGGTTTGCTTCAGCAGGGAATTACGGTTATATGCGGCTCACATCCTATTGATCTGCTTGATGAAGGTTTTGAATTAATTGTCAAAAATCCAGGAATTCCTTATTATAACCCGATGATCGAAGGTGCTTTTGAGAGAGGCATTCCGGTCATTACTGAAGTGGAGTTAGCTTATCAAATCAGCGAAGCCCCTTTTATCGCGATAACAGGTACGAATGGGAAAACAACTACAACTACACTTATATATGAAATGATGCTCGCTGGCGGGAAAAAGCCGCTTATAGCTGGGAATATTGGAACAGTCGCTTCTGAAGTCGCACAACTTGCAACGAAGGAGAATACGATCGTCATTGAACTATCCTCCTTTCAGCTTATGGGCATCGATGAATTCAAACCGAAGATGGCCATTCTGACGAATCTTTATGATGCACATCTTGACTACCATGGCACTAGAGATGAGTATATAAATGCAAAAGCACTCATCACAAAGAATCAAACAGCAGAGGATTATTTCATTCACAACAATGATCAAGAGGAGGTTATTGCTGTAGGAGAAGGTTCTAATGCTGAGTTGATCCCTTTTTCGCCTTATCATGAGCTTGATCACGGTGCATATTCAAAAGACGGCTGGCTTGTATTCAATGGAGAGAAGATTATGGAAGTAAAGGATATAAAGCTGCCTGGAGCCCATAATCTAGAGAATATTTTATCGGCAGTTGCCGCTTCTAAGCTTTCGGGTGTTAGTAATGAAGCGATTATTGAAGTGCTGACTACATTCACTGGTGTTAAGCATCGTCTTCAATATGTTGGCGAGGTGTCCGAAAGATCATTTTACAATGATTCAAAGGCAACAAATATTCTAGCTACCCAAAATGCATTAGCTGCCTTCCATGAGCCGATTATTCTGCTTGCCGGCGGACTTGACCGAGGAAATGAATTTGACGAGCTTGTGCCTTCCCTAAGGGGAGTGAAGGGGATTGTAACGTTTGGACAAACTGCTGAGAAAATTGAGAAAGCGGCAATGGAAGCTGGAATAAAAATGATTCAACGTGTCGATAATGTTGAAAAGGCTGTGCCGGCCGCTTTTGATATGTCTGAAGCTAAAGATGTTATCTTGCTCTCACCAGCTTGTGCAAGCTGGGATCAATATAAAACTTTTGAAGTTAGAGGAGACATTTTTATAGATGCGGTGCATAAGCTTAAGTAAAGGGCTTGTCTGCTGAATCTTCAACTTGTTATACCCGCAGATTTCGGCAATCATTCCTGCAGCCCTAATACTTCCGTTAGAGGTGTTTGCATTGCCGACAAAAAAAACGACTCCAGATCTAATACTGATCATCATTACTTTATCCTTGCTTGCGGTTGGACTGACAATGGTATACAGTGCAAGTGCAATTTGGGCGGATTATAAATTTGATGATTCATTCTTTTTTGCGAAAAGGCAGCTGCTTTTTGCGGTAGCAGGTATTGTTGCTATGTTTTTTATCATGAATGTTGATTATTGGACATGGAGGACATGGGCAAAGCTTATTATTATTGTATGTTTTGTTCTGTTAGTGCTAGTTCTGATTCCTGGGGTAGGAAATGTTCGGAATGGCTCTAGGAGCTGGATTGGGGTCGGTGCATTTTCTGTTCAGCCCTCTGAGTTTATGAAGCTGGCCATGATTGTCTTTATGGCAAAGTTTTTATCAGAGAGGCAAAAACTGATTACGTCCTTTAAGAAAGGGTTAGCACCTTCACTCGGTCTTGCTTTTCTAGCTTTCGCCATGATCATGATGCAGCCTGACTTAGGAACAGGCACGGTCATGATGGGTACATGTGTAGTGATGATTTTTGTTGCTGGTGCCCGGATTAGCCACTTTGTTATGCTCGGCTTAATTGGTGTTGCAGGCTTTGTGGCTCTTGTGCTTTCAGCACCATACCGAATGAAGCGGATCACCTCATTTTTAGATCCGTGGGAAGATCCCCTTGGGAGCGGCTTTCAAATTATTCAATCCTTATACGCTATTGGCCCGGGAGGATTGTTTGGGCTAGGACTTGGACAGAGCAGGCAGAAATTCTTCTACTTGCCTGAACCGCAAACAGATTTCATTTTCGCCATTCTTTCAGAAGAGCTTGGATTTATTGGCGGATCGTTTGTTATTTTATTGTTTGCCTTGTTATTATGGAGAGGTATTCGCATCGCTCTAGGGGCACCTGATTTATACGGAAGCTTTCTTGCAGTAGGCATCATTGCAATGGTAGCAATTCAGGTAATGATCAATGTTGGTGTTGTTACTGGTTTAATGCCTGTTACCGGAATCACTCTGCCATTTTTGAGCTACGGAGGTTCTTCCTTAACATTAATGCTAATGGCAATCGGTGTTCTGCTGAATATTAGCCGATATGCACGTTATTGAACTCGCCCTGTACTTGCTGCAGGGTTTCTTTTTGTTTAAGAAAGAAATATGCCTTTTATCACAGAAAACAATTTACAACTCACAAGAAACTATGTACATTTGAGTGTATCGGCACCGTGAAGGATGCAGCTTCCCTTTTTCCAAATTCATTACATTTGCATGACATTATGTTTTCCATTTCTTCATAGTGTTTTAAATATAGTAGAATAGGGTAAAGGGGAGGATGTGGTTTTTTCTTTCCTTCAAATTTTAAGACCATACAACATTGTGAGACAACAAATAACTTTGAGGTGAAATCATGAAAATTGCAGTAAGCGGCGGCGGTACAGGGGGGCATATATATCCTGCGCTTGCCTTGATAAGAGAAATTCGAAAAGAGCATAAAAATGCACAATTTCTATACATAGGAACGGAAAAAGGCTTAGAAAGCAAAATTGTACCAAGAGAAAACATTCCATTTAAGTCGATCCATATAACAGGCTTTAAGCGCAAGCTTTCAATGGAAAATGTGAAAACCATTATGCGCTTCTTAAAAGGCGTAAAAGACAGCAAGCAAATGCTAAAGGACTTTCAGCCTGATGTTGTGATTGGAACTGGCGGCTATGTTTGCGGACCTGTAGTCTATGCAGCTGCTAAATTAGGCATTCCAACGATTATTCATGAACAAAATAGTGTACCAGGTTTAACGAATAAATTTTTAAGTAAGTATGTTGACAAAGTAGCTGTCTGCTTTGAAGAAGCAAAAGCATTTTTTCCTGAAGAAAAAGTCGTATTTACTGGCAATCCGCGGGCATCTGAAGTACTTGGCCAAGATGGAATTCGCGGAAGGCTTTCTGCTGGATTAAATACGAAAACACCTGCCGTTCTGATCTTTGGCGGGAGCAGGGGAGCCAGACCAATAAATGAAGCAGTCGTTAAATCACTTGCTGAATTCGGTTCAAAGCCATATCAGCTATTGTATGTGACTGGAGACGCTCACTTCGATGATGTCAAAAAAGAAGTGGAGCTAGTTGGAAATCCTGAAAATGTAATCATCAAGCCTTTTATTCATAATATGCCAGAAGTGCTTGCAGGCATTGACTTAGCGGTTACCCGGGCTGGCGCAACGACGCTGGCTGAACTCACTTCCTTGGGCATTCCAAGCATTTTAATTCCTAGTCCTTATGTAACCAATAACCATCAGGAAAAAAATGCGAGGGCCTTAAGTGATCACGGAGCAGCTGAACTATTGCTGGAGAAGGATCTAACTGGGAAAAAATTAGTGGAGCAAATCGATCAGATTTTAATTAATGATGAGAAGATTGAGCAAATGAAGAAAAACTCAAAAAAACTTGGTATGCCAGATGCGGCTGGCAAGCTTTATCGTTTAATGAATGAGCTAAGCACTGCCAAGCGCAAGTAGCCCAATAACTGCATAAACTAATAAGGAAAAACAGCAAAAGAAAGGCAGGTTTGTATGAAAGAATTTATCGAAGAGCTTCAGACATTAAACGCAGGCAAAATCAAAGAAAATGAACCGCTTGCAAACCATACAACAATGAAAATTGGCGGACCAGCTGATCTTTATATAGAACCATCTTCAGTTGACAGCTTAAAACAGATTATGGAGCTTATTCAAAAACATAATATAAAATGGACGGCAATTGGAAGAGGTTCTAATTTGCTTATTTCGGATAAAGGGATTGAAGGAGCTGTTATTAAACTGGGACGCGGACTTGATCACATGGATCTGCAGGGCTCAGAGTTAAAGGTTGGAGCAGGCTATTCAATCGTTGCATTGTCTACACAAATAAGCAGAAAGGGCTATTCAGGTCTTGAGTTTGCGAGCGGAATACCTGGTTCTGTTGGCGGAGCAGTATATATGAACGCTGGTGCACATGGTTCTGATATATCTAAAATTCTAAAGAGTGCTCACATATTGTTTGAAGATGGAAGTATGAAATGGTTATCAAATGAAGAAATGGACTTTTCCTATAGAACGTCTGTATTGCAAAAAAAGCGTCCTGGCATCGTGCTTGAAGCAGTTTTTGAAGTAGTAGCTGGAGATAAGGATCAAATATTTGCGGAGATGCAGAAAAACAAAGATTATCGCAAAGAAACTCAGCCATGGAACTATAAGTGCGCAGGCAGTATTTTTAGAAACCCGCTGCCAAAATATGCTGGAAGGCTTATTGAAGAGGCAGGTCTAAAAGGCTATTCAATTGGCGGGGCGCAGATTTCAGATATGCATGGTAATTTTATTGTGAATACCGGCAGTGCTACAGCACAGGATGTACTGGATCTAATCCAATTTGCAAAAGACAAAATCCAAGTGCAATTCGGTGTATCACTTGAGACAGAAGTAGAAATAATAGGACGAAAGTAACAGGGGGATATTCCTCCCTTATTCCATATTTTGTGATATAATAATTTATTGGAATTTGCAGTTATAACGGCATGAAATATATGCCGTTATCCCTCTCTTTAGATGAAAAAATTCCAATTTGGAATAAAGGATATGGTTTATTGGAGAGGTGAAAATCAATGAGCAATGGAAAATTAGTTTCACTTGAAGATCGTATTCCAAAGCTAAAACAGCAGCGGAAAAAGAAAGCGAATCGCAGACTTATTTTTCTGCTGATCCTATTTTTTATTTTAATTGTATTCGTTATATATTTTCAATCACCGCTGAGTCATGTGAAAGAAATTGAAGTGAAGGGCAATACTATATACAGCAATGCTGAAGTTATTGAAAATAGCGGCATTTCACAGACTACGAATATATGGGAGATTGATGAACAGGAGATTGAGGAGAAATTAAAGGCGCTGTCTGAAGTGAAAAATGTACAAGTTACAACCAGTTTGCCCAGCACGGTAAACATTGTGGTCGATGAATTGAGAAGAATTGCATACATAATGAACGGGGAGACATATAAGCCTGTATTAGAAAACGGTAAAACCATTCAAGGACAAGCAGGTGAAATCCCCGCAAATGCACCGATCCTAATTGGATTCGATGAAGGCGAAGTTCTTGATTTAATGATACAGGAATTAGAAGTCTTGCCTGTCGAAATTCAAAATTCAATTTCAGAAGTCCATTATAGCCCAAAGGAAACGGATCGTTTTCACGTACAGTTATTTATGAACGATGGCTTTGAAGTGAGTGCGACACTTAGAAGTTTTTCTGAAAAGATGGCACATTATCCTTCAATCGTAAGTCAGCTGGATGCCAATCAAAAGGGAATTATTGATTTAGAAGTTGGCTCTTATTTTAGAGCTTTTGAAGAAGAAGGAGCGGAGAAAGTTGACGAGGAAACAGAAGGTGAAAGGTAGACAAGTCATTTTTTCTCTTGTTTTTCTTGTGTTAGGGTTTATATTAACTTTTTCATTCCGTTTAACCAATAATGAAAATGAGGCGGCTGATATTTCTACAAAACAATGGGAAAGAGATCTTAATCTCCGTAACCAAATAGTAGAAATGGAAGAGAAAAATCGCTCATTGCAAAGAGAACTGAATGCGAACCAAGATACGATCCAAGGAATTGAAAAAGGCTTCGCTGAGGAAGAACAGATTTATTTTAACATGGCTGAAGATGCTGAAAAATACCGGATGTTTCTTGGTAAAGTAAAAGTAAAAGGACAAGGTGTAGAGGTTAAGCTTTCTGACGGAAACTATGATCCTAATGAAGAGAATATTAATAATTATATTGTTCATGAACATCATGTTTTCCGAGTGATCAATGAATTATATATTTCAGGTGCATCGGCTATTTCAATAAATGGCCAAAGGCTGAAAGCAAATTCGTATATTCTATGCAATGGACCTGTCATTGAAGTTGACGGCTATCAGCATCCTGCACCATTTGTGATCACTGCAATCGGAGATGCTGATGTTATGGCTTCAGCCTTAAATTTAACAGGCGGAGTGAAAGATCGTTTAGTGAATGATAATATTTTATTTTCATTAGAAACGAAGCAAGAAATTATCATGGAGCCAATATACGGAAGCTAAGATTTTCACCTTGAATGAACATACTATTCAGCTTACCTCTTCGGATCTTAATAAATATGTTTCCGGATCGCTGCACAAAACATCAGTAAATTAAAAATGAATGTCCACATAAATTTGGTGTGAAAGCAAGGTGGTAAACACGTGGACAAAAAATGGATAAGTTTTACCTTTATTGCAATCATTGTCGGCTTCATGCTTGCCTTGCAATTTAATACCCTGCAAGAGCCAGCGGTCCGTGACACTAGGGATACGTGGCAGCTTAGGGAGGATCTCGAGAAAGAAAAAGAGATGCAAGTAAATTTGTTAAGGGAAATACGTTCTCAAGAGGAAATTCTTTCTCAATATGAATCAGAACGTGAACAAAGCAAAGAGCTGGCATTGCGTGAAACGCTGGAGGAATTGAAGAAAGAGGCAGGCTTAAGTGACATTGAAGGATTCGGCATTTTATTAACCATAGAACCAGTTTATGAGGAATTGCTAATGGGAAACAAGGTCACAACCGTGTCTCCTGAATTGCTTAAAAGGTTATTAAATGAGCTGAATATGTACGATGCATTATATGTTTCGATCGGAGGACAGCGTGTTATAAACACGACGGTAATCCGTGATATCAATGGAGAAACAAAAATAAATGGCTTCTCCCTAAATGATTTTCCGATTGAAATCAAAGTAATTGCAGAAAATAGGCAGGTTGCGGAAAAACTTTATAACCGTATGCAAGTATCCAAATCGGCTGAGGAGTTTTTTATTGATAATTTGCGGGTGAAGATTTCAAAACCCGAAAGCATGATTACTATTCCTGCTTATGAAGATAGTATTCGTATTAGAGACATGGAACCTGTAGAGGCCGACAAAGGAGGAAATTCATAATGTGGCTGCCTGTGTTAGGCCTTATAATAGGTGTCTTCTTTGGACTGATGGCAGATATCAGAATCCCTGCCGAGTACTCTAATTATCTATCGATTGCTGTGTTAGCAGCCCTTGATACACTATTCGGAGGAATACGGGCACAGCTGCAGAATATTTACGATGAAAAGGTCTTTGTTTCAGGCTTTTTCTTTAATATTATCCTTGCAGCAAGTTTAGCTTTCCTAGGTGTACATCTTGGTGTAGACTTGTACTTAGCCGCTGTATTCGCCTTTGGTGTAAGGCTATTTCAAAACATAGCTGTCATCAGGAGAATCCTGCTTACAAAATGGTCTGTACCCCGTGAAAAAACTGAAAAAAATTAAGTTTTAAAAAAGGGAATAGTCTAACTTCTGACGAATTAGTAGAGTATTCTATTGTAAATAAATTAATATAAATGAAGAGGCTGATCTGCTTTAATCCCTCTTTTTTATATTATATTTATTAAAAGAAGAAAAATTACATTACAATAGTTTTTAATTCACGTTATTATTCGATGCTTTATACAAGCAGATGAATTATATTAAACATTAACTTGTGCTGATTAAAACATAAGGGGATTCAGCATCGGCTCTGCGGAAAACGAGTTCCCTTAATAGCAGATCAGCACATCAGAAACCTAAAAAAATTATTTGTTGTTCAAAAGAAACAATTTGCAAAAGGAGGTGCCAGAGAATGAACAGCAACGAAATATATGTAAGTCTTGACATCGGTACATCCAGTGTAAAAGTAATCATTGGTGAAATGGTCAATGACTCTTTAAATATTATTGGTGTTGGCAATGTAAAGTCTGAAGGTTTACGAAAAGGCTCCATTGTTGATATAGATGAAACCGTTCATTCCATCAAACGTGCAATCGAACAAGCCGAAAGAATGATTGGCATGGAGATTAAAAGCGTAATAGTGGGGATTACTGGCAATCATGTTATGCTGCAGCCTTCACATGGCGTAGTGGCTGTTTCAAGTGAAAATAGGGAAATATCAGATGATGATGTTGCAAGAGTAATAGATGCAGCACAAGTTGTATCCATTCCTCCAGAAAGAGATATCATTGATGTTATTCCCAGACAATTTATTGTTGACGGATTGGATGAAATAAGTGATCCGCGTGGTATGATTGGTGTAAGGCTTGAAATGGAAGGTACCATTATCACTGGCTCTAAAACAATTTTACATAACACATTGCGCTGTGTAGAGCGTGCTGGTCTGGAAATAGTGGACATTAGCCTGCAGCCTCTAGCAGCAGGAGCATTTGCTCTTTCAAAGGATGAGAAGAACCTTGGAGTTGCTTTAGTTGATATAGGAGGCGGCTCAACAACGGTTACCTTATTTGAGCAGGGCATATTAAAAGGAACAAGTGTATTGCCAGTTGGCGGTGATCATATAACAAAGGATCTCTCAATTGGCTTGCGAACTTCAACAGAAGACGCTGAAAAAATAAAAATCAAACATGGCTATGCATTCTATGATCATGCTTCTGAAGAGGAAGTATTTAGTGTACCGATTATTGGAAGTGATCAGCATCAGCAATTTAATCAGCTTGAAATATCTGATATTATAGAAGCTAGATTGGAAGAGATCTTTGATTTAATTCAGCATGAAGTAAAGCGCCTTGGGGCATATGATCTCCCTGGGGGATATGTTCTGACAGGCGGAGTTGCCAATTCTCAAGGTATACTCGAATTAGCACAAGTTATTTTCCAAAACCGCGTACGGATCGCCATACCTGATTATATCGGTGTAAGGGAGCCGCAGTATACAACCGCGGTCGGGTTGATAAAATTCGCTTATAAAAATGCGAAGGTGCAGGGCAGGAAGATGAGTACTCCGGTCGCAAGCACTGAAGCAAAGGAAAGAAGAGTTCAAAAACAACCGCAACCAAAAGCAAAGCCGGAGAAGCAGCCGGAAGAAAAAATTACATCGAGAGTAAAAAAGTTCTTCGGATACTTTTTCGAATAGGCTTTTCACATACGAAATGGTGTTCTCGGGGATATCGATTTAGGAGGATTTGTCATGTTAGAATTTGATACAAATTTAGATTCATTAGCAACGATTAAAGTCATCGGCGTTGGCGGCGGCGGTAACAATGCGGTTAACCGGATGATTGAACATGGTGTTCAAGGTGTTGATTTTATTGCTGTAAATACAGATGCGCAAGCATTAAACCTATCGAAAGCTGAAATCAAAATGCAGATTGGCGGTAAACTTACTAGAGGACTTGGAGCTGGAGCAAATCCTGAGGTTGGTAAAAAGGCTGCAGAAGAAAGCAAAGAACAGCTTGAAGAAGCACTTAGAGGTGCTGACATGGTGTTTGTTACAGCTGGTATGGGCGGAGGAACTGGTACAGGAGCTGCACCAGTAATTGCTCAAATCGCTAGAGATTTAGGAGCTTTAACAGTTGGTGTTGTAACAAGACCTTTCACTTTTGAAGGAAGAAAAAGATCAACACAGGCTGCAGGCGGAATCGCTTCGATGAAAGAAGCTGTCGATACGTTAATTGTCATTCCTAACGACCGTTTATTAGAAATTGTAGATAAAAGCACTCCAATGCTTGAAGCTTTCCGTGAAGCAGATAATGTGCTTCGTCAAGGGGTTCAAGGTATTTCAGAACTAATCGCTGTTCCTGGATTAATTAACCTTGACTTTGCTGACGTAAAGACAATTATGTCCAATAAAGGATCTGCTTCAATGGGTATCGGTATTGCTTCAGGTGATAACCGTGCAACAGAAGCTGCTAAAAAGGCGATTTCTTCTCCATTATTAGAAACATCTATTGATGGAGCACAAGGTGTTCTTATGAATATTACTGGAGGCTCAAACCTAAGCCTTTACGAAGTTCAAGAAGCAGCAGATATTGTTGCCTCTGCATCTGATCATGATGTGAATATGATCTTCGGTTCTGTCATTAATGAAAACCTAAAAGATGAAATTGTCGTAACGGTTATTGCAACTGGATTTAATGAAGAAGCGGCACAGCCTAAACCAAGCAGACCTTCATTTGGCCAGCAGAAACAACCTGCAATGGGTGCAGGTACAGGAGCTGTGAAGCGCGAACAGCCAAAGCGTGAAGAACCTCAACAAGAACCTGTCCGCAGCACAACATCAAACAACGCGGAAGACACTTTAGATATTCCAACGTTCTTGCGCAATCGCAATCGCAGAAGATAAATAATATAGCAGATTAAACCCTCGGCAAAAGGCTGAGGGTTTTTTTATATTGTAAAAAAATAATTTACTGAACCTCTCTTAAAAATCAACTCTATTAACCCCTTTTTAATATATATATTTAGAACAAATACTTGTCCCATATGAAATATTGACAAAAAACGAAAATTATAGTGAAAATTTCTCAAGTTTTCACTACAGGAAGTGACATCTTTATCTAAACAGATGCGCTATACTTTTTCGTAACAGATTTAATAGTGGTCAAAGGATAATACTTACTGGGAAAATAATTATCTTTTGCAGCTTTAAGTTTATTGAGTGGTTGCTTACGATCCCAAATGATCCCGCATCAGACTTATAGGAGGGATATGATTGGCGATTTACCTTGATGTCATTTGGGCTTTAAACTTTTTATTCGACACACTATTACTTTACTTAACCGCTATCATCTTAAAGCGTCATGTGAAATGGTGGAGACTGATAGCAGGCGGTCTTATTGGCTCAATTATTATTTTATTAGTGATTACGCCTATACATTCAGTAGCAGGACATCCGCTAATGAAATTACTATTCTCAGTCTTTATGGTTTATACGGCATTTGGCTATAAGAGATTGAAGTTTTTCTTCAGCGGTCTAATGACCTTTTATTTAACCACCTTTTTAATTGGCGGCGTCCTGATTGGAGCTCATTACTTTGTACAATTTGACTTTGAACTGTCGGTTGCAGTCATGATTGGGAGTGTAAAAGGATTTGGAGATCCGATTAGCTGGCTCTTCGTTCTAATTGGTTTTCCGCTTGCCTGGCATTTTTCCAGAAAAAACATCGAAACATTTGAAATGGTAAAAATTCAATATGATTCCTTAATTGATGTAGAAATTATGCTGAACAGCAAATTGTATAGCTTTAAAGGTCTGATTGACAGTGGAAATCAATTATACGATCCAATCTCCAAAATGCCTGTTATGTTTATTTCTATTAAAGGAAACGAAGGAGATTTTCCTGAAGAAATACAGGCAATGGCTGAAGACCCTGAAAAGGTTGTACTCGGGCAACACACCGTTTCTGCTGAGTGGGAGCATAGGATGAGAATTATTCCATATAAAGTAGTCGGTCAGGATCACCAGCTTATAATCGCTGTAAAACCAGAAAGCATCAAGTTCCGAAAGACGGAGGAAGTTCTGGAAGTTAATCGGGGACTAATCTCGTTTACCATGCAGGAGCTTTCGAGCGACGATGCCTTTCAATGTATTGTTCACCCTAAAATGATGGCAAGTGCTAAACAAGTATCTGCAGAAATACGCGCAGGATAATATAGTTAAAACGCTTTATATACTATACTCAGAAAAACACAATTTAGAAGGAGGACAAATCATGAAAAAATTAAAACTTCGATTATCCTATTACTGGTATAAATTGCTGATTAAACTGGGCCTCAAATCTGATGAAGTTTACTACATAGGCGGAAGTGAAGCATTACCGCCGCCATTGAGCAAAGAAGAAGAAGAACATTTATTGATTAAATTGCCTAATGGTGATAAGGCAGCCCGCTCCATCTTAATTGAGCGTAATTTAAGACTTGTGGTTTATATTGCAAGGAAATTTGAAAACACAGGCATTAATATTGAAGATTTAATAAGCATAGGTACTATTGGACTGATTAAAGCGGTAAATACATTTAACCCTGAAAAGAAAATCAAATTAGCTACATACGCTTCCCGATGCATTGAAAATGAAATTTTAATGTATTTAAGAAGAAACAATAAAATTCGATCAGAGGTTTCATTTGATGAACCGCTGAACATTGATTGGGACGGAAATGAGTTATTGCTATCCGACGTGCTGGGAACAGATGACGATATCATTACAAAAGATTTGGAAGCAAATGTAGATAAAAAACTGCTGTTAAATGCCCTGCATCAGCTAACAGACCGTGAAAAACAAATTATGGAGCTAAGATTTGGTCTTGGAGCGGGCGACGAAATGACCCAAAAAGATGTAGCGGACCTTCTGGGCATCTCTCAATCCTATATCTCACGCCTGGAAAAAAGAATCATCAAAAGACTAAAAAAAGAATTTAATAAAATGGTGTAGGAAAAGTGGAAGCGCCTTGCTCAGCCCCGACAAGCTTAAGACGAGCTGGCTAGAAGGTTGTTCTTTAACCTTCTGGACAGATTGGCTTAAGACCTCGAGGGGCTAGGCGCTGGAACTGGACAAAGGAAAAGTGGAAGGCGCTAGGAGCTGGAACTAATTATAAATTTTGTCCTTTTTTCCTCAAAAATCCTTTAGCAGCAAGCTTTGTCAATTCTGAATTTTTGTGCTCTATTTCATCATGCATATTTTTCCTTCTCAAGGAGATACTGTTTTTTGTACAGCAACTCCTGTGAGGAGGGAAAGAATTGACTCGAAATAAAGTAGAGATTTGCGGTGTAGACACATCAAAACTTCCAGTATTAAAAAACGAAGAAATGAGAGAACTCTTCAAGCAAATGCATGAGGGAGATATAACGGCCCGGGAAAAACTCGTAAATGGCAATTTACGGCTTGTATTAAGTGTCATCCAGCGTTTTAATAACAGGGGAGAATTTGTGGATGATCTGTTCCAGGTTGGATGTATCGGCCTAATGAAATCTATTGATAATTTTGATTTAAGTCAAAACGTAAAGTTTTCCACTTATGCTGTTCCAATGATTATTGGGGAAATCAGAAGGTATCTGCGTGATAATAACCCTATTCGCGTTTCCCGTTCATTAAGGGATATTGCTTATAAAGCCTTGCAGGTAAGAGAACGGCTTATGAGCAAAACATCTAGAGAGCCAACAGCAGAAGAAATTGCAAAGGAACTTGATGTACCGCATGAGGACATTGTATTTGCCCTCGATGCCATTCAAGATCCCGTTTCCTTGTTTGAGCCAATTTATAATGATGGCGGAGATCCTATTTTTGTGATGGACCAGCTCAGTGATGAGCGGAATAAAGACATCCAATGGATTGAGGAAATTGCACTTATGGAAGGTATGCGAAGACTTAATGAAAGAGAAAAACTCATACTTAGAAAAAGATTTTTCCAAGGAAAAACGCAAATGGAAGTTGCTGAAGAAATCGGAATATCTCAAGCTCAAGTATCACGCTTAGAAAAAGCGGCCATTAAACAAATGAACAAAAATATTCAAAGTTAAGTCTGCCGAATGGCAGGCTTTTTCGTATGTTCAGAAATGATTAATGAACAGCTTGGAGGGATAATCGACCGAGGTGCTCAATTAATGTAGCACAAGTGCAGCTAAGCCACTGACTTCCCCTGACAGGCTTGCCAATCGGCAAGTTTTCTTTCATTCTTTTAACCCCTGCCTACAATTTTCTTTTTTCCTAACATGATTTTCAATCTATGCATCATATATTAAATTATAGAATAAATGCGGGAGATGACCTTTATGATCAAAATATCTGATTTTCAATTGAAAGATGTGGTTAATGTTTCAGATGGAAAAAGGCTGGGGAATATTGGCGATATTGATATCAATCTAAACAGCGGCAAAATTGAAGCTGTCATCGTGGGAGGAAGCGGCAGAATGCTGGGCTTCTTCGGAAAAGACGAAGACATTGTTATACCTTGGAAAAATATCATTAAAATTGGTGAAGATGTGATACTCGTCCGATATAAATCAGCAGAATACAGTTTTACAGAAGATGAAGGATAAAGCAACATAAAACTGTAAACAATGCCTTCCTTATGGTAAACTAGAGAAAAAATGAGGATATGAGTATGGAGCCTTTTATTAAACACACTGATGAGTTTTTAACAATTGAACACTGGGTTTCCGATTTTCCCGGACTTACTGCTGGATTTTCTACCAAAAATGGCGGTTTTAGCAAAGGGGAGTTTACAGGGCTGAATATGGGGTTTCATGTTTCAGACGACCAGCTCACTGTTATGAAAAATCGTCAGCATCTTGGTGGTAAGCTGGATTTTCCTCTTTCCAATTGGGTTGGAGCAGATCAAACACATGAGGTTAATGTGGCAAAAGTTTCACCTAAAGATGCCGGGCTCGGAGCCATGCAATATGATAGCTCTTTTCCTCATACAGATGGATTTTATACAAATGACCAAGGAATTCTTCTGACATTATGCTATGCTGATTGTGTTCCATTATACTTTCTGCATCGCAAAACAAAAACAATTGGGATTGCACACGCCGGCTGGAAAGGTACAGTGCATGGAATAGCTGAAAAAATGATTACCGTATTTAAAAACGATGGAATTCCGGCAAATGAAATAGAAGCCGTCATCGGACCATCAATTTGCGGACAGTGTTATGTAGTAGATGACAGGGTCATCAAAGCTGCAAATCAGTGGAAAAACGATCATTTGCCACCAGCATATAAAGAGATTTCAAAAGGTCAGTATCAATTAGACTTAAAACAATTAAACCGTCAAGTCATGATTCATAGCGGACTGGCTGAAAAGAATATTGTTATTTCGAATTATTGCACCAGCTGTAATGCTGACTTATTTTACTCTCACCGCAGAGATAGCGGGAAGACAGGCAGAATGATCAGTTTTATGGGCTGGAAGGAGGAGTAAGAGCAATACCATGAAAGTAGAAGACAATTTACGGGAAATTCAGCAAAAGATAGAAACAGCCTGCGAGCGCTCTGGACGCAATCGCGAAGAAATTAAAATCATTGCTGTGACAAAATATGTTTCTTTGGAACGTGCACAGGAAGCATTTGATGCAGGTATTACAGATTTAGGCGAAAACCGTGATGATGGCCTCCTGGCTAAATGGGAGGTATTAGCGGACAAGCCTACATGGCATTTTATTGGTTCACTTCAATCAAAAAAAGTAAAAAACATCATTGATAAAGCAGCCTATATTCATTCGCTTGACCGGCTTTCACTTGCTGAAGAAATACAAAAAAGAGCCGATCATATCATTGATTGTTTAGTTCAAGTCAATGTTTCGGGTGAAGAGTCAAAGCATGGCCTGCCGCTTGAAGAGGTTAAACCCTTTATTGCTTCATTAAAGCCATTTTCCAATATTCGTGTTGCTGGTCTTATGACAATGGCACCGTTCACGGAAGATGAAGACCTGCTGCGCAGCTGCTTTAGAAAATTGAAAGAGCTTCAGCAGGATATTCAGGCACTTGAAGAAAGTTATGCGCCTTGCACAGAACTATCAATGGGAATGTCTAATGATTATCAAATTGCTATTGAAGAAGGCGCAACAATGATCAGAATAGGAACCGCTTTAGTGGGTCAATAAGGTAAGGAGGTATATGAAGAGATGAGCATTAAATCTAAATTTAAGACATTTTTCTTTTTAGATGATGAATATGATGATAGAGAAGAGGATATGCTCGAAGAGGAAGCAGCCCCTGCTAAACAGCCTTCTCAGCAAAAGCAGCAGTCTGTTCAAAAGCAAAACGTAGTCAGTCTGCAAAGTGTGCAAAAATCATCAAAAGTTGTCCTCGTCGAACCGCGTGTTTATGCGGAAGCACAGGATATAGCAGATCAGCTGAAAAATAGAAGAGCCGTTGTTGTTAATCTGCAGCGAATTGAGAGAGATCAAGCCAAACGAATTATTGATTTCCTGAGTGGAACCGTTTATGCAATTGGCGGAGATATTCAAAAAGTAGGAAATGATATTTTCCTATGTACTCCTGATAATGTAGAGGTTTCAGGCACGATTTCTCAATTAATGCAAGAGCAAGAATTCGATAATACGAGGTGGTAATAGGAATGGGCTTTCTGTTTGAAATATTAGCAAATTTAATTGGTATTTATTCATGGGCATTAATTATTTATATTTTAATGTCATGGTTTCCAAATGCAAGAGAATCATCGATTGGACAGTTTTTAGCGAGAATATGTGAACCGTATTTAGAGCCGTTCAGAAGGTTTATTCCTCCTATTGGCATGCTTGATATTTCACCTCTTGTTGCCATTTTTGTTCTTCGATTCGCTGTAACAGGCATCGATCAATTATATAGATGGATTGTATTGTAAACTGGGGCTATTATAGTCCTTTTTTACTTTGTAAGTCCTTATTTATTTTTTCTTAACATAGTAAGGAGTTTTTAAATGAGCATTTATCAACACTTCAGGCCAGAGGAAAAAGAATTTATTGATCAGGTGCTGAATTGGAGAAATCAAGTTGAAAGTACATATGCAGGAAAGCTGACCGATTTTCTGGATCCCCGCGAACAGCAAATCGTTAAATCGCTTATTGGAGAGAACGCTGAAATCAAATATGCATTCTTTGGCGGATACAGCGGTGCTGAAAGAAAGCGCGCATTTTTATATCCTGATTATCATCAAATTGAAGAAGAGGATTTTCAAATCAGCTTATTTGAGGTAGAATATGCAAAGAAGTTTGTTACAATTGAGCATCCGCAAGTTCTCGGCAGTCTCATGTCACTTGGACTAAAGAGAGCCAAATTTGGCGATATTCTTATTCAGAATGATGTGGTCCAGCTGATTGTGTCGAAAGAAATTGAGTCATATATCAGTCTTCAGCTCGAATCAATTGGACGAGCGAGCATAAACTTAAAGCAAATCCCTTTATCAGATGCTAAAACACCTGAAGAACAGTGGCAAGAATCTGCTCTGACATGCAGTTCATTAAGATTGGATGCAGTGCTTGCCGCCATTTTTAATATATCACGGCAAAAAGCACAAACCTTTATAAGTTCAAAACTGGTAAAAGTGAACTGGACCGTGATTGAAAATCCTTCTTTTGAGTGCAGAGAAGGGGATATGATTTCAGCCAGGGGTTTTGGGCGCGCTAAAATGATGGGCATCGAAGGAAAAACAAAAAAGGATAAATGGCGAATTGTAGCAGGCAAGCAAAAATAATTCAGCATCTTGCAGGAATTTGCGAAAGTGTGTCGAATATTTGCTTATCAAGTACATAAAAAGAACAATTGATTTGGGAGGTGGCAACAGTGCCATTAACACCGTTAGATATTCATAATAAAGAGTTCAGTAAAGGATTCCGCGGATATGATGAAGATGAAGTAAATGAATTTCTTGATAACGTTATTAAAGATTATGAATTAATTATTCGTGAGAAAAAAGAACTCGAAGAAAAGCTAAATGATTTAAATGAGCGAATTGGCCATTTCAACACCATTGAGACGACATTAAACAAATCAATCGTTGTTGCACAGGAAGCTGCAGAGGAAGTTAAGCGTAATGCACAGAAGGAAGCGAAGCTGATTATTAAAGAAGCTGAGAAAAACGCTGATCGCATCGTGAATGAGTCTCTCTCTAAAGCAAGAAAAATTGCCATTGACATAGAGGAATTAAAAAAACAGTCGAAGGTATTCCGCACTCGTTTTAAAATGTTAATTGAAGCACAGCTTGATATGCTTAATAATGATGATTGGGATCATCTCTTAGAATATAAGCTTGATGCAACTGAATTAAAAAGTTCTGAAGAAGAAGATTCATACGCTTGACGAAATAAGAGGATATCGCATATAATTTTATCACAAAATCATCTATATTAAATCGTTGAGAGGGACAGTACAAATCTCATTTGTTTATATAAGCGGTTATTATGGACGCTTGCAGAGAGCCGGGGAGAGGTGGAAGCCTGGCATAAGCTGAGATTAAGAAAATCACCCTTGAGTTCCTTGCTGAACGCTTTTAAGCTGGTAGGCGGGACGGTTCATTCACGTTATGAATGCTAATTGAGCGGATAGAGACTGTTTTCTCTGTCTACAAGGGTGGTACCGCGGGAATTAAAACCTTCTCGTCCCTTTATGGGATGAAAAGGTTTTTTTGCGTTTCAGCGGATTTTTACCCCGAAAAAAGGTAATGATGGTCGATAGAGATGACAGGAGGAAACAGAGATGGAATTCAAAGATACATTATTAATGCCACAAACAGAATTTCCGATGCGCGGCAACTTGCCAAAGCGCGAACCGGAAGTGCAGGATAAATGGTCAGAAATGAACATTTATGAGAAGGTGCAGGAGCGAACAAAGGATCGTCCAATGTTTGTTCTTCACGATGGACCTCCATATGCAAACGGAGATATTCACATTGGTCATGCTTTAAATAAAATTTTAAAAGATTTTATTGTCCGTTTTAAATCAATGAACGGGTTTCATGCCCCATATGTGCCAGGCTGGGATACTCATGGTCTTCCAATTGAACAGGCGCTTACAAATAAAGGTGTAAAACGCAAGGAAATGACGGTAGCTGAATTCCGTAAGCTTTGTGAGGAATATGCATACGAACAAATTGACAGCCAGCGTGAGCAATTCAAGCGATTAGGTGTCAGAGGGGATTGGGAAAATCCTTATATCACATTAAAACCAGCATATGAAGCACAGCAAATTAAAGTATTTGGAGACATGGCCAAAAAAGGTTATATCTATAAAGGCAAAAAGCCAGTTTATTGGTCTCCTTCTTCAGAATCTGCACTTGCTGAAGCAGAAATTGAATATCAAGATAAGCGTTCTCCATCCATTTATGTGGCTTTCCCTGTAAAAGATGGTAAAGACGTTCTAGATGCTGACACGAAAATCATCATCTGGACAACGACTCCATGGACAATTCCTGCAAACTTGGGAATCTCTGTTCATCCAACATTAAATTATGTTGTTGTGGAAGCCAATGGAGATAAGTTTGTTATTGCAGAAGACTTATTATCATCTGTTGCAAGTGAGCTTGAATGGGAGCAGCATAATGTTGTTAAAACATTTAAAGGCGCCGAAATGGAAAACGTATTAGCGAAGCATCCTTTGTATGGCCGTGATTCGCTCGTCATGCTTGGTGAACACGTTACGACTGATGCCGGAACAGGCTGTGTTCATACAGCTCCAGGACATGGGGAAGATGACTTTTATGTCGGCAGCAAATACGGCTTAGAAGTATTATGTCCTGTCGATGATAAAGGGAATATGACAGATGAAGCACCTGGTTTTGAAGGATTATTTTATGATCAGGCAAATAAACCAATTACTGAGAAACTGCAGGAAGCTGGCGCATTACTGAAGATCTCATTTATCACACACTCCTATCCGCATGATTGGAGAACAAAAAAGCCAGTTATTTTCCGTGCAACAGCCCAATGGTTTGCTTCAATTAAAGACTTTAGAAGTGAACTGCTTCAAGCGATTAATGATACTCAGTTTGTTCCAGCGTGGGGAGAAACTCGATTATATAACATGGTTCGTGATCGCGGCGATTGGTGTATCTCCCGTCAGCGTGCATGGGGTGTGCCAATTCCAGTCTTTTATGCGGAAAATGGCGAAGAGATCATTACTGATGAAACAATCGACCATGTATCTGCATTATTTAGAGAACATGGCTCAAATATCTGGTTTGAGAAAGAAGCAAAAGAATTGCTTCCTGAAGGATTTACTCATCCAGAAAGTCCAAATGGCCAATTTACAAAAGAAACAGATATTATGGATGTTTGGTTTGACTCAGGATCATCCCATCAGGCGGTTCTGCTTGAAAGAGAAGACCTGCAAAGACCAGCAGACCTTTATTTAGAGGGATCTGACCAATATCGCGGCTGGTTTAACTCTTCATTATCAACGGCTGTTGCTGTAACAGGCAAAGCACCATACAAAGGTGTATTGAGCCATGGATTTGTTCTGGATGGAGAAGGCAGAAAGATGAGTAAGTCTGTAGGAAATGTCGTTGTGCCTGCTAAAGTAATGAATCAGTTAGGTGCTGACATCCTCCGTTTATGGGTAGCATCTGTTGACTATCAGGCAGATGTCCGTGTTTCTGATCCTATCCTTAAGCAAGTCGCAGAAGTATATCGTAAAATCCGTAATACATTCCGTTTCTTACTTGGAAATCTTGCTGATTTTGATCCGGCAAAAGATAAAGTAGCATATGAAAATCTTCGTGAAGTAGATCAATTTATGCTCGTGAAGCTGAACAAGCTGATTAAAAATTCAGTAACAGCTTATGACCGCTATGAATTTGCTTCCATTTACCATAGCATCAATAATTTCTGTACGTTAGATCTAAGTGCATTCTATCTTGATTTTGCTAAAGATGTTTTATATATCGAAGCAAAAGATCAAGAGGATCGCCGTGCGATTCAAACTGTATTATATGAGAGCTTAATTGCGTTAACGAAGCTTACTGCGCCAATTCTTTCTCATACAGCAGATGAAGTGTGGAGCTTTATTCCAAATGTTCAGGAAGAAAGTGTTCAGTTAACTGATATGCCGGAATATGTTGATCTGCCAAATGCAGAATTGCTGGAGAAAAAATGGACGTCATTTATGAAACTGCGCGACGACGTATTAAAAGCGCTTGAAGAAGCTCGTAATGCAAAAGTAATCGGAAAATCATTAACAGCTAAAATTGCGTTATATGTGAACGATGAAGTAAAAGCATTGCTTGATTCCATCAGCGAAAACCTGCAGCAGCTCTTTATTGTTTCAGGCTTTGAAATTGCCGGCACATACGATGAAGCGCCAGAAAATGCAGTTAAATTTGAGAACACAGCTATCGTTGTCTCAAAAGCAGAAGGCGAAACATGTGAACGCTGCTGGACGGTCACTCCAGAAGTGGGCCAAAACGAAGAATACCCTACACTTTGCACACGCTGTGCAGATGTTGTAAAAAACAACTATAGCCATTTGGCATAAATTAAACTAAACAGAGGCTGGTGCTCAGCCTTGAATTGGATCCGGATGATTAGGAAAACACCTTCTAATCATTCGGATTTTTTTATGTTTAAAATATTGGATGCAAACTTTGTTGTTATAACTGCTGAGCAAGAGCGCGCATCTCAGCTTCTTTTGTGCTGTAAATCAACACACATAGTGCCTTCCCAGCAACGTGTGAAATACTTAACCTCATAAATAAGCGGAAGAATTCCGCTTATTTCACAAATGCACGGGAAATGTGCTGAAATAGACGGAGAAATTCCGACTAACTACCTGAAAAACATGCAAATGGACGATTTTTTTCAAGATAGTCGGAAACCCTCCCCTTATTTTGAGCGAAAATAGCTCAATTATGGAAATAAGGGTAAAATCTCCGCTTATTTCACTGGTTCTCCTATTCAGGGCAGGAGGGAACATCAAAATAAGCGGAAGAATTCCGCTTAAATCACAAAATCACGGAAAATGTGCTGAAATAGACGGAGAAATTCCGACTAACTACCTGAAAAACATGCAAATGGACGATTTTTTTCAAGATAGTCGGAAACCCTCCCCTTATTTTGAGCGAAAATAGCTCAATTATGGAAATAAGGGTAAAATCTCCGCTTATTTCAAAGGTTCCTCCTATTCAGGGCAGGAGGGAACATCAAAATAAGCGGAAAAATTCCGCTTAAATCACAAAATCACGGAAAATGTGCTGAAATAAACGGAGAAATTCCGACTAACTACCCGAAAAACATATAAATGGTCGATTTTTTTCAATATAGTCGGAAAAGCTCCCCTTATTTTGCCCGAAAATAGCCCAATTCTCGAAATAAGGGTAAAATCTCCGCTTATTTCACTGGTTCTCCTATTCAGGGCAGGAGGGAACATCAAAATAAGCGGAAGAATTCCGCTTAAATCACAAAATCACGGAAAATGTGCTGAAATAGACGGAGAAATTCCAGCTAACTACCTGAAAAACATGCAAATGGTCGATTTTTTTCAAGATAGTCGGAAAAGCTCCCCTTATTTTGAGCGAAAATAGCTCAATTATGGAAATAAGGGAAAAATCTCCGCTTATTTCACAGGTTCCTCCTATTCAGGGCAGGAGGGAACATCAAAATAAGCGGAAGAATTCCGCTTAAATCACAAAATCACCGAAAATGTGCTGAAATAGACGGAGAAATTCCGACTAACTACGCGAAAAACATACAAATGAGTGATATTTTTCAAGATAGTCGGAAACCCTCCCCTTATTTTGCCCGAAAATAGCCCAATTCTCGAAATAAGGGAAAAATCTCCGCTTATTTCACAGGTTCCTCCCGCGAAAAGCATAGGTCTGCAGCAGCATAAAGAAACGGACTACTTCTAAAACCCGCCTCTACAATAATGGTTTTTCAAATCGCAACTTTCTTAATTTAGTCATATATACATCTATCTTCTCTGTTGATTATTACCACCTCCGTCAAATGTTGTTCCTTATGTTAAATGTTTTCCCGTGTCATGCTCGTGCATGCGGAAAATAATATAAGAAACAAAATGAACGGAGGAAAAGATATGGATGCAAACATTAACGATCTTTATTCAGAACTCCGTAACACGAGACAAGAACTTTTAGAAAGGCTAATGAATGGTACCAGTAATCCGCTAATTAAACCTATCCTTCTTGAAGAATTGCACGATGTTGAAAGAACAATTGCAAAACTTGAACAAGGCAATTATGGCATGTGCGAGCTTTCGGGAGAACTTCTGCCAACAGAACTGCTAAAAGAAATTCCAACCCTCAAGTCAAAAGACGATTACACAAGCCTGGGGAAATTTTATCGAAAAGCACTCTTTTAAAGAATGCTTACTGTTGCTTTCAGGCTGTTTATGCTAAAATGCTAAGGTAACGATATGAATTGTGGAGGTTGCCTTTGTGTTTTATTACATAATTACAGTATTTGTCATTGCGCTTGATCAGCTGACAAAATGGCTGATTGTCAAAAATTTTGAGCTTGGTGAAAGTGTTGAAATTATTGAAGATTTTCTGTATATAACATCCCATCGCAATCCTGGTGCTGCTTGGGGCATACTGGAAGGGCAAATGTGGTTTTTCTATATCATAACCGTTATTGTCATTATAGGAATCGTTTATTACATGCAAAAAGCGGCAAAAGGAAACCATCTGTTAGGTGTTTCCTTAGCATTAATGCTTGGCGGAGCAATAGGAAATTTTATTGATCGGGTTTTACATCAGGAAGTTGTAGACTTTGTTAATACGTATATCTTTTCTTATGATTTCCCTATTTTTAATGTAGCTGATGCCGCATTATGTATTGGTGTTGGAATGTTAATGCTGCAAATGATCTTAGAGGAAATAGCAGCTAAGAAGGAGAAAAAAGATGGAAAAAGTGGAACACATCGTTCTTGAAGAACAAGTAGGAGAAAGAATTGATAAAGTTCTTTCAAATGTAAATGAAGAATGGTCCAGAACACAAGTACAGCAGTGGATTAAAGATAATTTGGTGCTTGTTAACGGGAAAACCATTAAAACAAATTATAAATGCAGCCTGAATGATCAGATTGAAATTTCATTGCCTGATCCTGAAGAGCTTGATATTGTAGCAGAGCAAATGGATCTGGAAATTTATTTTGAAGATTCGGATGTTCTTGTCGTTAATAAACCAAAAGGGATGGTTGTACATCCTGCGGCTGGTCATCAAACGGGAACACTTGTGAATGGATTAATGGCGCACTGTACAGATCTTTCTGGCATTAATGGCGTAATGCGTCCTGGAATTGTTCACAGAATTGATAAAGATACTTCTGGCCTTTTGATGGTTGCTAAAAATGATATGGCTCATGAAAGTCTTGTCAATCAGCTTGTTGAAAAAACGGTTACCCGTAAATACAAAGCGGTTGTGCATGGTTTAATTCCCCATGACCATGGAACGATTGATGCCCCAATTGCACGTGACCCTAAAGATCGTCAAAGCATGGCGGTTGTCGATGAAGGCAAGCATGCTGTCACTCATTTCCGGGTACTCGAACGTTTTGAGAACTTCACTCTCGTTGAATGTCAGCTGGAAACAGGGAGAACACATCAAATTCGTGTTCACATGAAATATATTGGCTACCCGCTTGCTGGCGATCCGAAATATGGTCCAAGGAAAACGATTGATTTTAATGGACAAGTCCTGCATGCAGGTGTATTAGGGTTTGATCACCCCCGCACGGGTGAATATATCGAGTTTGAAGCACCGCTTCCTGCAGATTATACTGAACTGCTTGATTCATTAAGAAATAACCGTTGACAAAATTCGATAGCTGCTATATGATAAACACAGTTGAATAAGTCCTTTAAGACAGTCCCGTGAGGCTGAGAAGGAGTCGGATTAGGAAAATTGCACCCTAAATATGTGTGCAAGGATTCTGCAAATCTACCCTCTCGCCGTACAGTGAGAGGGTTTTTGTTTGGACAAAGATAAGACAAGATGGGGTGAATATAATGCCGCAAAAGGCAATTGTCTTAGATGAACAAGCGATCCGCAGAGCATTAACCAGAATTGCTCATGAAATAATTGAAAAAAATAAAGGGATCGAAGGCTGCATATTAATCGGGATCAAAACTCGAGGAATATACTTAGCTAACCGGCTTGCTAAAAGAATCGAAGAGATTGAAGGAGCACAAATTTCAGTTGGTGAATTGGATATCACATTATATCGTGATGATTTAACGAAGAAGACTGATAATGAAGAGCCGCTTATTAAAGGATCTTCTATTCCAATCGATATAAAAGATCAAAAGGTTATTCTTATAGACGATGTTTTATACACAGGCAGAACAGTGAGAGCTGCATTAGATGCACTTATTGACCTAGGCAGACCATCTTCCATTCAGCTGGCAGTGCTTGTTGACCGCGGTCATCGCGAGCTGCCGATCAGAGCTGACTTTGTCGGCAAGAATATCCCGACATCGAGCTTGGAGAAAATTGTCGTGGAACTAAAAGAAGTCGATGAAAGCGATCAAGTCAGCATATACGAAAACAACAATTAAAAATTTCATACCCTTTTTAAAAGCAGTCCCGTGAGGCTGACAAAGGGGAACCGGCAAGAGAATTGTCTTTCTTTTGCTGTGCTCTTATACCCTCTTTGCAGCCTAACGCAAAGAGGGTTTTTTACTTAAATGAATGTAAAGGGAGAGAGCCTTATGAGAAATCCAGTTCTAGATATTAAAGATAAACCATCACCATTTCAATGGCTTACACTTAGCTTACAGCACTTATTCGCCATGTTTGGTGCAACCGTACTTGTACCCATTTTAGTTGACTTAAGCCCAGCGATGGCCCTTATTTCAAGCGGTATAGGGACGCTTGCTTTCCTCTTAATCACTAAGTTTCAAGTACCAGCCTATCTTGGCTCGTCTTTCGCCTTCATCATTCCTTTAACCACGGCTCATGAGATTGGCGGACCTGGCGCAGCGATGATCGGATCCTTCATCGCTGGTCTCGTATACGGCATAGTGGCTTTAATCATTAAAAAAGCAGGCTTCCGCTGGATTATGAATATTTTACCGCCAGTTGTTGTTGGTCCGGTGATTATCGTAATTGGTTTGGCTCTAGCAGGTACAGCAGTTGGCATGGCCATGAATAACCCTGCATCAGGAGAATACAGTCTGCTTCACTTCTCAGCAGCCATTGTAACTCTTGCAGCAACAATTTTGTTTTCAATCTTCGGCAAAGGCATGTTTGGAATGGTATCCATCCTTTTAGGAATCATCGTCGGATATCTATACTCAGTGATAATCGGCATTGTTGACTTCACAGGAGTAAGAGAAGCAGCTTGGATCGAGATGCCAGATTTTATTTTCCCGATCGTGCATTATGATATCAGCATTACTTCAACATTAATATTCCTGATGGCACCAGTAGCAATTGTGACAATTTCAGAGCATATCGGACATCAGCTTGTCCTTGGTAAGGTTGTAGGCAAGAACTATATAAAAGATCCAGGCTTACACCGCTCCATTTTAGGAGACGGAACAGCTACAATGATTTCCGCTTTAATTGGCGGACCGCCGAAAACGACGTATGGAGAAAACATTGGTGTGCTGGCGATTACAAAGGTTTACAGCGTATATGTTTTGGCTGGAGCAGCGGTATTCGCAATCCTATTCGGCTTCATTGGAAAAATAACTGCATTAATTTCATCCATTCCTTCTCCAGTAATGGGCGGCGTATCGATCCTGCTGTTCGGAATTATCGCTTCATCTGGATTAAGACTGCTTGTTGACAGCAAAGTTGACTTTGGAAATAACCGCAACCTTGTCATCTCATCTGTCATCTTAGTTATAGGAATTGGCGGAGCACATATCGCCATTGGAAACTTTGAACTTGAAGGAATGGCACTTGCAGCAATCAGCGGTGTGGTATTAAACCTGATCCTTCCAGGCAGAGAGAAAATGGCGGATTTAGATGAAAACGAATCTCACAATGATGATGTGGCATAACGCCTTTTAAGAAAAGTCCAGAGAGGCTTACAAGGGTGTTGAAGCACATTAGGTATATCAGGGGAAGTATACCCGTATGCCTAAAACCTTCAACTCTTCAGCACCCTGACCAAAAATGTCAGGGTGCTTATTTTTATATCAAGAGGAACAGGAAGGGGTTATACCCATGGAAAATCATTTGCTGACCATGACTGAACTTTCAAATCAGGAGATCGAAATCATTTTAGCTGACGCCCAGCACTTTATTGAGGGAGGAACATGGACACCTGCCAATAAAACCTTTGTGGCAAATTTGTTTTTTGAAAACAGCACAAGAACAAAATGCAGTTTTGAAGTAGCAGAACGCAGGCTAGGCCTTGATATCATACCCTTTGAAGTAAGCACTTCGAGTGTGTCAAAAGGTGAGTCACTATATGATACCGTGAAAACCTTAGAAGCGATCGGCGTCAATGCCGTCGTCATCCGCCATCAAGAAGATCGCTATTTTGATCAATTAACAGGTAAAACGGATGTAGCGATTTTAAATGGCGGCGACGGCTGCGGGCATCACCCTACACAATCATTGCTGGATCTCTTGACTATTAAGCAGGAATTCGGTGGATTTGCTGGTCTAAAGGTAGCAATTATCGGTGACATCCGTCATAGCCGAGTGGCAAGATCAAATGCAGAAAGCTTAACCAGATTAGGAGCAGAAGTGGTTTTTTCCGGACCGGAGTTTTGGTTTGATGAAGAGATGATGAAAGAGTGCAGCTACGAAAATATTGATGAGGCAATCGCAACGGCAGATGTAGTCATGCTGCTGAGAATTCAGCACGAAAGACATGCTGATCAAACAGGTATGACAGCAGAAGACTATCATCATGTATATGGATTAACGGTTGAGCGCGAGAAGCGCATGAAAAAAGGAAGCATCATTATGCATCCAGCACCCGTCAATCGCGACGTTGAGATTGCAGATTCTCTAGTAGAATGTGAACGCTCAAGAATCTTTAAGCAAATGAAAAACGGTGTATACATCCGAATGGCTGTTTTAAAAAGATCAATTGAAAATGGGAAAGGAAGTGCAAACTATGTCAATTCTAATCAAACATGCACAGTTGCTAACTAAAGAAGGAGAGCGCGAGCAGTCAGATGTGCTGATCAGAGATGGAAAGATTGCCGAAATCGCAAAAGAGATCAAGAGCGAAGCCGAGCAAACGATTGAAGCAAGCGGCCTAGTCCTATCCCCAGGTTTTATTGATTTGCATATCCACTTGCGCGAGCCTGGCGGTGAGCATAAAGAAACGATTGAAACAGGAACAAACGCTGCTGCTAGAGGCGGTTTTACAACTGTAGCAGCTATGCCAAATACGCGTCCAGTGCCAGACAGCAAGGAACAAATGGAATGGATGCAAAAAAGAATTGCTGAAAGTGCTGCCGTGAAGGTGCTGCCATATGCATCGATAACAATAAGAGAAGCCGGAAAGGAATTAACCGATTTCCAAGCACTGAAGGAAGCTGGAGCATTTGCTTTTACAGATGATGGTGTTGGTGTTCAATCTGCCGGAATGATGTTAGAAGCAATGAAAAAGGCAGCTGCAGTCAACATGGCGATTGTGGCTCATTGCGAAGAAAATACCTTAATTAATAAAGGATCTGTCCACGAAGGGATTTTTTCTGAAAAAAATGGATTAAATGGCATTCCTTCTGTGTGTGAATCCGTACATATTGCAAGAGACGTTCTGCTCGCTGAAGCAGCGGATTGTCATTATCATGTTTGTCATATCAGTACAAAAGAGTCTGTCCGAGTAGTCAGAGATGCAAAGCGGGCAGGCATTAAAGTAACAGCGGAGGTAACTCCTCATCACCTTCTTCTGTGTGATGAAGATATTCCTTCACTGGATACAAATTATAAAATGAATCCGCCGCTGAGAGGAGCAGAAGACCGCCAGGCACTTATTGAAGGGCTTTTAGACGGTACAATTGATTTTATCGCAACAGACCATGCCCCACACTCAAGTGAAGAAAAAGCGGAATCCATGCAATTGGCACCATTCGGCATTGTAGGCTTGGAAACAGCGTTCCCGCTTCTATATACACACTTAGTTCAAAAAGGAATTCTATCCTTACAGCAGCTGATTGATTTTCTAACAAAAAAACCAGCTGAAACCTTTGGGTTAGCATCTGGCACGCTAGAAGCTGGAGCAGCAGCAGATCTAGTATTGCTGGATTTAGAACAAACTGAAGAGATCAATCCTGAAACCTTTTTATCAAAAGGAAGAAATACACCATTTTCAGGCTGGGAATGCACGGGCTATCCAGCGATGACGATTTCAGAAGGAAAAATTGTATGGGAAAGAGAGCGTGTGACATCATGAAAAGACAACTAATCTTAGAGGATGGAACGATTTTTATCGGAGAAGGCTTTGGCGGAGAACGAATGCTTAGCGGAGAGGTCGTTTTTAATACTGGAATGACAGGCTATCAGGAAATACTCTCAGACCCATCTTACTGTGGCCAGATTGTAACCTTAACATATCCTTTAATCGGAAACTATGGCATTAACCGCGATGATTTTGAAAGCATTAACCCTGCAATCAACGGGTTAATCGTCAAGGAAGCAGCTGACTTCCCATCCAACTGGCGGAATGAAAGCTCATTGGACGATTTTCTAAAGCTGCGCAATATCCCTGGCATTTCAGGAATTGATACGAGAAAACTGACAAGAATCATCCGCAAATACGGCACATTAAAAGGAATTATCTGCAGAATAGAAGAAAATCCAGAAGATGTGATCGAAAAGCTCCGCTCCACTTCACTAAGAACAGACCAAGTGAAGCAGGTTTCTACCAAAACAGCTTATCCAAGTCCTGGCCGCGGCAGAAGAGTTGTGCTGGTTGATTACGGAATGAAGCACGGCATTTTGCGTGAATTGAACAACAGAGGCTGTGACGTGATTGTTGTTCCGTATCATACTACAGCCGAGGAAATCTTAAATCTTAGCCCTGATGGTGTCATGCTTTCTAACGGACCTGGAGATCCAAAGGATGTTCCGGAAGCAATTAGTATGATCCAAGGCTTGCTTGGCAAGGTTCCATTGTTTGGCATCTGTCTTGGACATCAATTATTTGCCCTTTCCTGTGGAGCGAATACAGAGAAAATGAAGTTCGGACACCGCGGATCCAATCATCCGGTAAAAGATTTAGCGACAGGCAAGGTGGCACTGACTTCTCAAAACCACGGTTATACAGTGAACGAGACCTCTTTAAAGAATACAAGATTAGAAGTGACACATATTGCCTTAAATGATCGTACGATCGAAGGGTTAAAACATAAAGATTATCCGGCATTTACGGTCCAGTACCATCCAGAAGCTTCACCAGGACCAGAGGATGCAAATGGACTTTTTGAACAATTTCTAGCAATGATTGAATCTGACAAATTGGAAGGTGTAAACAAATGACAAAGCGTACAGATATAAAAAGCATTCTCGTCATCGGATCAGGCCCGATCGTAATCGGCCAGGCTGCAGAATTTGATTATGCAGGAACACAAGCATGTATTGCCTTAAAAGAAGAAGGCTACAAAGTTATTCTAGTAAACTCCAATCCTGCTACAATCATGACAGACACAGAAATAGCAGATGCCGTTTATATCGAACCGCTTACGCTTGAATTTGTAAGCCGAATTATCCGCAAAGAAAGACCAGATGCACTTGTGCCGACTTTAGGCGGACAGACAGGACTCAATTTAGCAGTCGAATTATCAAAATCCGGCGTGCTGGAAGAGTGCGGCGTTGAAATTCTCGGTACAAAGCTAACAGCAATTGAAAAAGCAGAGGACCGTGACCTTTTCAGAAACTTAATGCATGAACTGGGAGAGCCTGTCCCAGAGAGCGATATTATCCACAATCTCGAAGAAGCTTATACATTTGTCGAGCGTGTTGGATACCCTGTTATTGTCCGCCCAGCCTATACATTAGGCGGCACTGGTGGCGGAATTTGTCAGGATGAAGAAGAACTGATTGAAATTGTTACAAGCGGTTTAAAAAATAGTCCTGTAACACAGTGTTTGCTTGAAAAAAGCATTGCCGGCTACAAGGAAATTGAATATGAAGTGATGCGCGACTCAAATGATAATGCAATCGTTGTATGTAATATGGAAAACATTGATCCAGTCGGTGTTCATACAGGCGACTCGATCGTTGTTGCACCGAGCCAAACTTTAAGTGACAGAGAATATCAGCTTCTGCGCAATACGTCTTTAAAAATCATTCGTGCTCTTGAGATTGAAGGAGGCTGTAATGTGCAGCTTGCCCTAGATCCTTACAGCTTCAATTATTACATCATTGAAGTAAATCCAAGGGTAAGCCGTTCATCTGCACTTGCTTCAAAAGCTACAGGCTATCCAATTGCAAAGCTTGCTGCAAAAATTGCTGTTGGACTGACACTGGATGAAATGATGAATCCAGTTACAGGAAAAACATATGCAAGCTTTGAGCCAGCATTAGATTATGTGGTTTCAAAGATTCCGCGCTGGCCATTTGATAAATTTGAATCGGCCAACCGCACACTGGGAACGCAAATGAAAGCAACGGGAGAGGTTATGGCAATCGGGCGCACGTTTGAGGAATCTCTGCTAAAAGCGATTCGCTCATTAGAAGCTAATGTATTTCATCTGGCATTAAATGATGCAGACAGCATTGATGATGCCCTTTTAGAAAAACGGATTAGAAAAGCTGGTGACGAGCGCTTATTTTATATCGGTGAAGCATTGAAACGCGGAATCACAATTGAAACCATTCATGAGTGGTGTGAAATTGATCTGTTCTTCCTGCATAAATTTTCAAAAATCATTGCTTTTGAACAACAAGTAAAGGATCATCCTTTCCAGTATGATACTGCGAAAAAAGCGAAGGAAATGGGCTTTGCCGATTCAGTGATTGCTAAGCTTTGGAATAGCACGGAACTGGAAGTATACGAATGGAGAAAAGAACAAGAATTAATGCCTGTATACAAAATGGTTGATACATGTGCTGCTGAATTCGAATCAGAAACACCATATTACTACGGCACATATGAAGAAGAGAACGAATCGATTGTAACAGAGAAAAAGAGTGTCATTGTCTTAGGATCAGGTCCAATCCGCATCGGGCAGGGAATCGAGTTTGATTATTCAACCGTTCATGCTGTATGGGCGATTAAACAAGCAGGTTATGAAGCGATTATCATCAACAACAACCCAGAAACGGTTTCAACTGATTTCAGTATTTCAGATAAGCTATATTTTGAGCCGTTGACGATTGAAGATGTCATGCACATTATTGATCTTGAACAGCCAGAAGGTGTAGTCGTTCAATTCGGCGGTCAGACAGCCATTAACCTTGCCGATCAATTAGTGGCAAGAGGCGTGAAAATCTTAGGTACAACTCTTGAAAATATGGATCGTGCAGAGAACCGCGACAAGTTCGAACAAGCCTTAACAGAGCTGCAAATTCCGCAGCCAAAAGGAAAAACAGCAAAGTCGGTTGAGCAAGCGGTTCTGATCGCTTCTGAAATTGGCTATCCAGTGCTTGTAAGACCATCATACGTTCTCGGCGGAAGAGCAATGGAGATCGTTTATAAAGAAGAAGAGTTATTGCACTACATGAAAAACGCGGTAAAAGTAAATCCTGAACATCCTGTGTTAATCGACCGCTACTTAACAGGCAAAGAAATCGAAGTGGATGCGATTTGTGATGGAGAAACAGTGGTGATCCCTGGAATCATGGAGCATATCGAAAGAGCCGGTGTGCACTCAGGCGACTCCATTGCTGTGTACCCGCCGCAAAATATCTCTGCAGCTGTGAAAGAAAAACTAATCACTTATACAGAAAAGCTTGCAAAGGGATTAGGCATTGTTGGATTGTTAAACATTCAATATGTTGTCGCAAAAGAAGAGGTCTATGTGCTTGAAGTCAATCCGCGTTCAAGCCGTACCGTTCCATTCTTAAGCAAAATAACAAATGTGCCAATGGCCAATCTAGCAACAAAAGTCATTCTGGGAGAATCGTTAAAAGAACTAGGCTATTCAACTGGACTAGTACCAGAACGTTCAGGCGTATATGTAAAGGTTCCGGTCTTCTCTTTTGCTAAATTAAGACGTGTAGACATTACACTCGGACCTGAAATGAAATCAACCGGAGAGGTAATGGGTAAGGATACAACACTTGAAAAAGCATTGTATAAAGGCCTTGTTGCTTCCGGTATGAACATTCATAAGTTTGGTACAGTGTTAATGACGGTTGCAGACAAAGATAAGGAAGAGGCACTGCAGCTTGCGAAAAGATTCGTTTCAATCGGCTATAGAATCATGGCGACAAGCGGAACGGCTGAAGTGTTAGAAGCAAACGGCATCCCAGTTGATGTAACAGACAAAATTGGTTCTGAAGGTCCAAACCTGCTCGATGCCATCCGGAATGGCGGAGCACAAATTGTCATTAACACGCTGACAAAAGGAAAGCAGCCACAGCGTGATGGCTTCCGAATCCGCCGCGAGTCAGTTGAAAATGGTGTACCATGCTTAACTTCTCTTGATACAGCTTCAGCGATTTTACAAGTAATTGAATCAATGAACTTTTCTGCAGAAGCAATGAGTCATCCAGAGGCAGGACAGGAGGCAGTGCTCGTATGATCAAACAGGAGCTATGCACGGTTGTCAGCCAATCTCAAATAGCAAAAGATATTTATGAGCTCACCCTTAGTGGTGAGCTTGTCCGCGAAATGAACGAACCAGGTCAATTTGTTCATTTGAAAACAGGCGGAGAATTCGGCCCACTGTTAAGAAGACCGATCAGTATTTCAAGCATCAGCAAGGACACTAGTGAATTTACAATGATTTACCGTGCAGAAGGCAAAGGAACGAAGCTTTTATCTGAAAGTAGTTCAGGAGATTTTGTAGATGTACTGGGCCCATTAGGGAACGGTTTTCCAGTCGAGGCGAGTGAGCAAGGAGATACTGTTCTGCTGGTTGGCGGCGGTATCGGTGTTCCTCCGCTTTATGAGCTTTCAAAGCGTCTTACAGCTGCCGGCTTCACTGTCACACATATTTTAGGCTTCCAAAATAAAGAAGCAGTTTTTTACGAAGAGTATTTTAATAGTTTGGGTGAAACCTATATTGCAACGGCTGATGGAAGCTATGGAACAGCCGGATTTGTTACTGATGTTATAGCAAACGAGGGTGTAAAATTTGATATCCTATACGCTTGCGGACCAACTCCGATGCTAAGAGCTTTGGAAACTTCTTATGGTAAAAATAAAAAGGTTTACTTATCGCTTGAGGAGCGGATGGGCTGCGGCATTGGTGCTTGTTTTGCTTGCGTTTGCCATACAGCAGATGATCCAACTGGCTACACATATAAAAAAGTCTGCAGTGACGGTCCCGTCTTTAAAGCAGGGGAGGTTGTTCTATGAAGTCATTAGAAATCAGCTTGCCAGGTCTTTCCTTGAAAAATCCGATCATGCCTGCATCCGGCTGCTTTGGTTTTGGCAGAGAATACAGCGGGTTATATGATTTAAATCAGCTTGGTGCGATCATGATCAAAGCAACAACCCTTGAACCGCGTTTTGGCAATCCAACTCCTCGTGTAGCAGAAACAACAGCAGGCATGCTCAACGCGATCGGACTGCAAAATCCGGGATTGGATAGAGTGCTGAATGAAGAACTGACTTGGCTTGAACAGTTTGATGTTCCGATTATTGCTAATGTTGCTGGTTCGCTGGAAGAGGATTATGTAGAAGTTGCAAAAGAAATATCGAAGGCGAAAAATGTGCATGCCCTCGAATTAAATATATCTTGTCCAAATGTGAAAACAGGCGGCATTGCCTTTGGTACGATCCCAGAGGTGGCGAAAAACTTAACAAAAAAGGTGAAGGAAGTTTCGGAAGTCCCTGTTTACGTCAAACTTTCCCCTAATGTGACGAACATTGTGGAGATGGCGAAAGCAGTTGAAGACGGCGGTGCTGACGGATTAACGATGATCAACACCTTATTGGGCATGCGTCTTGATCTGAAAACAGCTCAGCCGATCCTTGCGAATAAATCAGGAGGATTATCAGGTCCAGCTATTAAACCAGTTGCGATTCGAATGATTCATGAAGTGAGCCAGCATGTATCACTGCCAATCATCGGCATGGGCGGAGTACAGAGTGCTGAAGATGTGATTGAGTACTTTTATGCAGGTGCAAGTGCAGTAGCCGTTGGAACAGCCAACTTTGTCGATCCATTTGTATGTCCGAAGATCATTGAAGAACTTCCAGTATTGTTGCAGGAATTAGGATTTGATCATATTTCAGAATGTACAGGAAGGAGCTGGGGCAAACATGAAAAACTCGCTTATCATCGCGCTTGATTTTACAGGAAAAGAAGAAGTGAACAGTTTTCTTTCAAAGTTCAACGATGAACAGCTGTTTTTAAAAGTAGGGATGGAGCTTTTTTATCAGGAAGGGCCGAGGATTGTTCAGGAATTAAAAGAAAAAGGTCACCAGATTTTCTTGGATTTAAAGCTTCATGATATTCCGAACACAGTAGGAAAAGCGATGGAACGCCTTGCTCGTCTGCAGATCGATCTAGTGAATGTTCATGCTGCCGGCGGGAAGGAAATGATGGAGAGAGCACTTGCTGGTTTAGAGGCAGGTACGTTATCTGGCCAAAAACGTCCACACTTAATTGGAGTTACCCAGCTGACAAGTACATCTGAAGAACAAATGCAAAAAGAGCAGCTTATTTCAGCCACCTTGAAAGAATCTGTCTTACAATATGCGAGCTTAACGAAAGAAGCAGGCTTAGATGGAGTCGTATGCTCGGCATTTGAATCAGAGGAAATTAAAAGGCTGCTCGGAAGTGAATTCTTAACCGTAACTCCTGGTATCCGCACCGCAGCTGATGAACAGGGTGACCAAAAAAGAATCGCTACCCCTGCATTTGCAAAAGAAGCTGGTGCTTCAGCGATCGTTGTTGGCAGGTCGATTACGAACGATCCTAATCCGCTTGAAAAATATAAACAAATGAAATCACAATGGGAGGGCGTACTACAATGAAAAAAGAAATTGCGCAAAGCTTACTGGATATTGGGGCCGTTGCTCTAAGTCCAAACGATCCATTTACTTGGTCTTCTGGACTGCGCTCACCGATTTACTGTGATAACCGTTTAACATTATCTTATCCAGCAGTGCGCAAACAAATTGCAGCTGGCTTGAAACAAATCATTGAAGATCAATTCCCAGAAGCGGAATTAATCGCAGGCACAGCAACAGCTGGCATCCCGCACGCAGCCTGGGTAAGTGACCTGATGGATTTGCCAATGTGTTATGTGCGCTCAAAGGCAAAAGGACATGGTAAAGGCAAACAAATTGAAGGCAAAGCGACAGCCGGCCAAAAGGTCGTTGTGGTTGAAGACTTAATTTCAACTGGAGGCAGTGCAATTACGGCTGTCGAAGCATTGCGCGAAGAAGGACTTGAAGTGCTTGGTGTTGCTGCAATCTTTACATATGGACTGACAGCTGGCACAGAAAAGCTGGGTGCTGCTGGCGTAACTGCCCATGCATTAAGTGATTTTGAAACACTAGCAGAATTGGCCGAGGCAAAAGGTCATATTGAAGAAAAAGATGTGAACAGCCTGGCACAATGGAGAAAAGACCCGGAAGCTTGGGGGAAGGCTGTTCAGTCATAAGAAAGTTAATGCTTGTTAAGCAGTTCTGATAACGTGGGAAATCTAAAAAGGCTTCATAAATAATTTACGGTTTTTGCAGGGCGAATAACAAGGTGAAAAACAATATAATCGTATACAAAAAAGCTTGAGGAAAGTTAGCAGCCTCAAGCTTTTTTCTTCTTTGATATAAGGGGGTTGTTTAACTGTAGCACGTGTTAGTATAAGTGGAACTTATTATAAACTTCTCTTTTTTTATAATTAATATAAAAAACGCTAAGATAATTTTCACCTTAGCGTTTTGGGGGCTAATTTGATTCTGCTCTTTAGGTAAAACTTTTAGTAAGCTTTCCTACACCAAGACCAATTGAGAGGATTAAAATAAGTGAAAAAATTAAAGCCCAAATATTCCCTCCTCCAAACAAAGAAACCAATACCACACTGAATGAAGGGACACCTAATGCGCTTAGCATGGGTAATGCAATAGCTGTAGCAAGAAAAGCCATTACAAAAGTTAATATCAATGTTTTTTTTCTTTTATTCACAAAATGCACCTCCTATACAACTATATTAACATAAATTTCAAAATTTAATGACTATTGAAATATTTCTTTTCGCTGACCATTTAAATCACGCTTTAGAGATAGATGGTCAACCCTCGAAATCTATTGATATATTAAAAGATGTGATGGCTGTTATTGATGGGTTTTGAGGAGTAGAGGAATTTTGCGATTAAGCAAACTGGTATGTGACGTTTTCTTCAAACACAAATGCTTTGGTTGGAAATTACATATCTCATAAATAAGCGGAAGAATTCCGCTTAAATCGTAAAATCACTCAAAATTGGCTAAAATAGACGGAGGAATTCCGACTAACTAACATAAAAACGTGAAAATAGGCGATTTTATTCTAAATAACCGGAATATCTCCGCTTATTTTGTACGAAAATAGCTCGATTTTGGAAATAACGGTAAAATCTCCGCTTATTTTTCACTGGTTTCATCATCTGGAGGGCAAGAAGAGAAAAATTAATGAGGTCTAGCCAAAAAGAAGAGCGTCTCTGCTTATAATCAGAGACGCTCTTACTTGTTTAGGACTGTTCGTTTCTACCCATACTCTATTTCACACGACACCCCTAATCATTTTTTCAACCGCAAAACCTCATCCTCACTAGGTGTCACATAAACAGTCTGCTGCTGTTCATAGATCACGTAACCTGGTTTAGCTCCATTTGGTTTTTTTACATGGCGAACCCGTGTGTAATCAACTGGAACAGAGCTGGAGCTGCGGGCTTTGCTGAAGTATGCAGCAAGGACAGCCGCTTCAAGGATCGTTTCGTCACTAGGCTCTTTGGTGCGGATGACGACGTGTGAACCAGGGATATCCTTTGTATGAAGCCAGATTTCATCGCGGCCAGCAAGTTTGTTCGTTAAGTAGTCATTTTGTTTGTTGTTTTTGCCAACCAGTATTTCTGTTCCATCCCCAGCTGTGTATGTATCTAGGGTCGGTTTGACATTTTGCTGTTTCTTGCCGTTTCGTTTTTGCTTTTGTTTAATATAGCCTTCTTCCATCAGCTCTTCCCGTATTTCTTCGATATCCCTTGGGGAGGCTGTTTGGATTTGCTGCAGCAGGCTATCAAAATATGCTGCTTCTTCCTTTGCTTTGTCAATCTGTTCATGCACGATAGCAATGGAGTTTTTCGCTTTCGTGTACCTCTTAAAATAGCTTTGCGCATTTTCAGAAGGTGTTTTTTTAGGATCTAGCGGAATCTCAGCGGTTGCGCCGTTTTCGTCATAATAATTGATCACTTCAACGCTTTTCATGCCTTTTTCGATGCTATACATGTTTGCCGTAATAAGCTCACCAAAAAGCTGATGCTGATCTGCGTTTGCAGCTTCGGTTAATGTGCGTTCTAACTTCTTAATTTTCTTCTCGTTTTTCTCTTTTTCCGTCTGCATAAAACGTTCCAGATCGCTTGATTGCTGTTTTACCCGGTCGCGCTCCGCTTTGCCGAAATAAAAACGGTCAAGCATTGCACTTAAAGATGGGTAATGATAAGATTTGCCGTTGGCATGCTCGAGCGAAAATAAATAGAAGTTTTCTTTGTTTTCATTTACGGTAATAGCAGGTGAATAGGCGTGTTCTTCCACCTTTTTCATAAGTGTCATGAAAGCTTTTGGTATGGTCGTCCGGTTTGCAAGTCCTGAATGAAACAATGCTTCTTTAGCAAGCAAAGGTGACAGGCCGCTGAAAGCTGTAACAAGCTGTTTATCAATTTTTCCGCTGTTAAAATCGATCTTTCTTAAAATATCATCTTCTTCTGCAGCAAAAGGATTTGCTTTATGCTGTGCAGGCGGAAGTTTGTATTCCTGGCCAGGCAAAAGGGCACGGTGGCTATTGATGGCAAAGGATACATGCTTAATGCTGTCTAAGATCATGTTCCGTTCCTTATCAACAAGCGTAATATTGCTGTGGCGTCCCATAATTTCTACAATCAGCTGTTTGCTTGAGACATCGCCGATTTCGTTTCTTCCTTTAACCTCAAAAATAATAATCCGGTCCAGTTCAACTTGGTGAATATTTTCTAAAATGTATCCTTCCAGATGCTTGCGCAGCAGCATGCAAAACATTGGGGGAGTGGAAGGGTTATCGTATGCTTCGTTTGTGAGCTGAACGCGTGCATAGCTTGGGTGTGCTGAAAGCAGGAGTTTATGATTTTTTCCGCCCGCTCTGATCATTAATATAATCTCATTTTTATATGGCTGATGAACCTTGTTGATTCTTCCGCCTGTTAATGACTCTGACAATTCCTTTGTCATCGCCCTTGTAAATAAACCATCAAAAGACATGCAAAACATCCTCTACAGTAATTTTCTATTCATATGTATAAATTATTAGTTATTCCTAGAAAAGCGCCTTCCGCTTTTCTACATGTCCAGCTCCAGCGGGTAGCCCCTCTTGGGTCTAAGTCAATCTGTCCAGAAGGTTAAAGAACAACCTTCTAGCCATCTTGCCTTATGCTTGTCGGGGCTGGGCAACCCGCTTCCGCTTTTCTAATAATCATAGCATTTTTTTGGACAAGAATGAATATGCTTTGATGAGAGCTTTGGTTTGTACAATTTATGCTGGTGATTAGATAAGGGGGAAGTGTGATGTCCGGATGAAGTTCCATGAAATGAATGAGCGAGAGGTTGAGCAGGCTCTAAGCAGCAGTATGAAGGAAGGCTTAACTGAAGATGATGCAAGGAAACGACTCAAACAATACGGATATAATGAATTAGAAGAAGGAGAAAAGCAATCCGCTTTGCTCTTATTTTTTAGTCAGTTTAAAGATTTTATGGTTATTGTCTTGCTGGCAGCAACCCTTATTTCCGGATTGCTCGGTGAATATATTGATGCGATTGCCATCATTGCCATAGTCATCGTGAATGGGTTTTTAGGATTTTACCAAGAGCGCAGAGCAGAAAAATCGCTGGATGCATTGAAAGAGTTATCAGCACCGCAGGTCATGGCATTAAGAGACGGTGAATGGATTAAGATTCCTTCAAAAGAAGTAGTGCCAGGTGATTTACTGAAGTTTACCTCAGGTGACCGTGTTGGTGCTGACGTGAGAATCATTGAATCTAACAGCTTGGAAATTGAAGAATCTGCGTTAACTGGAGAGTCACTTCCTGTTTCTAAATCAGTTGGCAGTATAAAAGCAGCCAACATTGGCATCGGTGATATGGAAAATATGGCCTTCATGGGCACGATGATCACCCGCGGCAGCGGATTAGGACTAGTTGTCGGGACAGGAATGAAAACGGCTATGGGGCAAATTGCAGACCTTCTGCAGAGTGCTGAAACCATGATTACTCCATTGCAGAGAAAACTCGAGCAGCTTGGAAAAATTCTGATTGTGGCAGCGCTTCTGTTAACCGTTTTAGTGGTGGCAGTAGGGGTGATTCAGGGTCAGGAATTATATACGATGTTCTTAGCGGGAGTCAGCTTGGCGGTAGCAGCCATTCCTGAAGGGCTTCCAGCCATAGTAACGGTCGCTCTGTCCTTAGGCGTGCAGCGGATGATAAAGAAAAAGGCGATTGTGCGAAAGCTTCCTGCGGTCGAGACACTCGGCTGTGCTTCTGTCATTTGTTCTGATAAAACAGGAACGATGACGCAGAACAAAATGACCGTAACAGATATCTGGTCCGGCGGTAAGCAGTGGAAAGTAGACGGAGTTGGCTATGAGCCGCAAGGCCAGTTTTACCGCAATGAATCAAGGATAGATCCAAAGGATGATAAAACTCTGCAGCAAATGCTAATGTTTGGTATGCTGTGCAATCATGCAGAAGTAAAGCAGAAGGAAAAGGAATATATTGTTGATGGTGATCCAACTGAAGGTGCATTATTAGTTGCTGCCATGAAAGCAGGATATAACCGCGGCAGTCTTTTAAACCAATTCAGTATTATTAACGAATTTCCATTTGATTCAACAAGAAAGATGATGAGTATTGTTGTGAAAGATCAAAATGGCCGCCAATTTATCGTAACAAAAGGGGCGCCGGATGTATTAGCAGGTGTCAGTGATTCAATTTTATGGAATGGTAGACGTCAGCTCCTGTCTAAGGAAATGGCAGGAAACATTCATCATGCCATTGAGCAGCTCGCTTCGAATGCACTAAGAACGATTGCAATTGCATTTAAAGAGGTACCTGCAAACACAGTTATTTTAGAAGAAAGTGAAGCAGAGAAGAATTTAACCTTTATCGGGTTGCAGGGGATGATTGATCCGCCGCGTCCTGAAGTGAAACAAGCTGTTAAGGAATGTAAGGAAGCAGGCATTAAGACCGTGATGATCACTGGAGATCATGTAATTACGGCGACTGCAATCGCGAAGCAGCTTGGTATTTTAACAGGATCTTCGAAAGTTATGGAAGGAAAATCACTGGCAGATATGTCAGTAGAAGAGCTTGAAGATGTGGTTGAAGATGTCACAGTGTTTGCACGTGTTTCGCCTGAACACAAATTAAAAATTGTTAAAGCGCTGCAAAACCGCGGACATATTGTTGCGATGACAGGGGATGGCATCAATGATGCACCAGCGATTAAGGCTGCAGATATTGGTATTGCGATGGGGATTACAGGTACAGATGTAGCAAAAGAAGCATCCTCACTTGTGCTGCTTGACGATAACTTTGCAACAATTAAGTCAGCAATCAAGGAAGGAAGGAATATTTACGAAAACATCCGCAAGTTTATTCGCTATTTGCTGGCATCAAATGTTGGAGAAATCTTAGTAATGCTTTTTGCGATGCTGCTTGCCCTCCCGCTGCCGCTCGTTCCAATTCAGATACTATGGGTTAACCTTGTCACAGATGGATTGCCGGCAATGGCTCTGGGACTTGATAAGCCTGAGGATGATGTAATGAAGCGGAAACCGCGGAATCCAAAAGAAGGTGTCTTTTCAAGAGGTCTTGGCTGGAAGGTTGTCTCAAGAGGATTTCTTATAGGGATTGTGACGCTGCTGGCCTTTATGTTTGCTTATGAAGCACATCCTGACCATCTTGCCTATGCACAAACTGTTGCATTTGCAACATTGGTTATGGCACAGCTGATCCATGTGTTTGATTGCCGCAGTGAAAAGTCCGTGCTGTCGCGTAATCCGTTTGGCAATAAATACTTAGTCTGGGCCGTTATTTCTTCAGTTCTGCTCATGCTTGCTGTTATTTATTATCCGCCGCTGCAGCCAATTTTCCATACCGTTTCAATTGAGGCGAAGGATTGGCTAATGATTTTAGGTTTATCAGCGGTTCCAACATTTTTACTTGCCTTTTCATTTTTGCTAAGTAAAAAGAAATAAAGTATGATATAATCCTTAAGGTAGTAGAGATGCGCTCTATTACCTTCTTTTTTATTTTAACAAGATTACCGCCAGCAATTTGGCAGATATACATACATATTTAGAATGTTGTTTTATAAAGGAAGTGTATATAAATGGTCAGAAGTATGACTGGTTTCGGACGCAGTAAAAAGGAACATGACCTTTTTACGATTACGATCGAGATCAAAACGGTCAATCATCGATTTGCAGAATATATGATGCGTTTGCCAAAGCAATATGTACACTTTGAGGAAAAAGTTAAAAAACGGCTTTCAAAATCGATTAAACGTGGTAGAATAGAAATATTTTCAGCAGTGACAAAAGAAGGCGATTCCGCTAAGGAAATGGTGATTGATTGGCCGCTGCTGCATCAGTACTATGAAAACATGAAGAAAATCAGTGAAAAATACGATCTTCCAGGCCTTGCAGTACAAGATTTAATGCGAGAAGAGTTTTTGTACATAGAAGAAAGTGAAGTATCCACAGATGAATTCGAGCCCCTGTTTATTGAAGCTGTTGAGGAAGCATGCCAGCAGCTTGTTGCTATGAGGATGGCAGAAGGCGAAGAATTGAAAAAGGATTTTCTTAACTTGCTTTCACATCTGCAAAGTTGTATATCGCAATTAAAAGAATATGCACCTTCTGTTGTATTAAAGTATGAGGAACGCTTAAAAAAGAAAATGCAAGAATACTTGTCAGGCGAATTGGATGAGTCGAGAATTGCAGCTGAGGCCGCTATATTTGCAGATAAATCCGATATAAATGAGGAATTAACAAGATTGCAAAGTCATATTCATCAATTCAGACAAACCTTTGAAACAGAAGGTTCTATAGGCAGAAAGCTGGATTTCCTGCTTCAGGAAATGAATCGTGAAGCCAATACGATCGGCGCTAAAGCAAATGATGCCCACATTGCTTCCGAAGTGGTAGAAATGAAGAGTCTGCTTGAAAAAATGAAGGAACAAGTTCAAAATATTGAATAGAAGTTGTTTATGAACGGCCGTAAACGGCAAAAATAAATAACTGATGATTGGAGGACACTATGTCAATCAAATTAATTAACATTGGATTTGGAAACATTGTTTCTGCCAATAGGATTATATCCATCGTCAGCCCTGAATCGGCCCCTATTAAAAGAATCATTCAAGATGCTCGTGATCGGGGATCTTTAATAGATGCGACATACGGGAGAAGAACAAGAGCTGTCATTGTGATGGACAGTGACCATGTTATTCTATCGGCCGTACAGCCAGAAACGGTTGCGGCTAGATTATATGATCGCGATGAAATTGTAGAGGAAGGATAGAACAGGATGAAAAATGAAAAAGGATTGCTAATTGTCCTATCCGGTCCATCAGGTGTCGGCAAAGGAACAGTCAGGAAAGAAATTTTTTCCCAGCCTGACACAGCTTTTGAATACTCCATTTCCATGACAACCAGAAACCCGCGCGAAGGCGAAGTGGATGGCGTGGATTACTTTTTTAAATCAAAAGAAGATTTTGAACAGCTGATTAAAGATGACAAGCTTCTGGAATATGCTGAGTTTGTCGGCAATTATTATGGCACCCCTGTAGATTATGTGAGAGAAACGATCAATCAGGGCAAGGATGTTTTCCTTGAAATTGAAGTACAAGGTGCACGCCAAGTGCGTGAAAAATTCCCAGACGGATTATTCATCTTTCTCGTTCCTCCAAGCCTGTCAGAATTAAAAAATAGAATTGTGACAAGAGGAACAGAAACCATTGATGTGATCAACAATCGCATGAATGCGGCAAAAGAAGAAATCGAAATGATGAATTTGTACGATTATGTGGTTGAAAATGATCAAATTGACCTCGCTTGTGAAAGAATTAAAGCAATTGTTGTGGCAGAACATTGCCGCAGAGAACGAGTAGAGCCAAGATATATTAAAATGCTGGAGGTAGAATAAACATGCTTGATCCATCTATTGATTCTTTAATGACTAAAATTGATTCTAAATATTCCTTAGTATCTGTAGCAGCGAAACGCGCTCGCCAGCTTCAGATAAATCCAGAGTACCAGCTCAGCAACTACATTTCTCATAAGAATGTAGGAAAAGCGCTGGAAGAAATTAATGCAGACGAACTGCTTTACCGCCTTAAAGAAGACAGTACGGATTGATTGTAAAACCTGTCTTGCTGTTATAAAATAATGTTGAACATGCAGGCTGCCTCTCGTAGCAGTCTAACCGTACAGCAAAGAAAACCTCGAAATAACAACCTCTAAACAAGGTTGTTATTTTTATTGGCTTTTTTGAAAAATGCAGATAGAAGCGAGCTGGTGAGTGTGAAGAAATATTCACGCTCGAAATCAAATGACTCAGCAGCATATTTCTTCTCTTTTTCTGCGAAAGGCATGAAATTGATGAAATAAATCCACTGTTCGATGATAATAGAAGAAAGAATGGCGAACTGTTTAAATGGGGGGAACGAATATGCTTAATGGAAAAAAGATTCTGCTCTGTGTGACTGGCGGGATTGCTGTTTATAAAGCTGCAGCACTCACTAGCAAGCTTACACAAGCGGGAGCAGACGTAAAAGTGATCATAAGCGACTCAGCCCAAAAATTTGTTGCACCGCTCACGTTCCAAGCATTGTCGCGAAATGACGTCTATTACGATACATTTGATGAAAAAGATTCAAAAGTGATTGCACATATTGATCTTGCGGATTGGGCTGACCTTATTTTAATCGCCCCTGCTACAGCCAACATAATTGGAAAACTGGCAAACGGCATTGCTGATAATATGATTTCGACTACATTGCTGGCGGCAACAGCACCGATCTGGATAGCACCAGCCATGAATGTTCATATGTACGCTCACCCGGCAGTGCAAAAGAACATCCAAACATTAGCTGACTTTGGCTATTCCTTTATTGAACCAAGTGAAGGCTATCTTGCTTGCGGATATATTGGGAAAGGCAGACTGGAAGAGCCGGAGAAAATTGTAGAACATATGAATTCATATTTTTCTAGTCAAAAAAAACCCTTGTCCGGTAAAAATATTGTTGTGACGGCAGGGCCAACCCGTGAGAAAATTGATCCGGTCCGCTATCTGACCAATCATTCATCAGGGAAAATGGGCTATGCTATTGCAGAAGCTGCTAAAAAGCTTGGCGGGAATGTGACTCTTATTTCAGGACCCGTTTCCATTCAGCCTCCAGCTGGTGTTAAGGTTGTTAAAGTAGAGAGTGCTGAAGAAATGTATCAAGCAGTACTAAAGGAATATGATCATGCGCAAATCGTCGTCAAAACCGCTGCAGTGGCTGATTACAGACCTAAATATGCTGCTGATCAAAAGATTAAAAAACAGCCCGGAGAAGAAGTGCTGCAGCTTGAACGAACTAAAGATATTTTGTATGAACTTGGACAAAAAAAGCAAAGTCAGCTCTTAATAGGATTTGCTGCCGAAACAGATCATCTTGAGGAATATGCCTCCAAAAAGCTGAAAAAGAAAAATGCTGATATGATCGTTGCCAATAATGTGAAAACAGAAGGTGCAGGATTTGGAACAGATACGAATATTGTCACTCTCTATAAAAAGGACGGAAGTGTAATTGAACTGCCGCTCCTCGATAAAAAGACGGTCGCAATGAAAATTCTAGAGGAAGCTTGCCTTCTGCTGGGAGCAAATGGAGAATGAATGTTGCAAGTGTCATTGTAGATGTTCCAGCCAAACAAACGGACAAGCCTTTTGATTATCTGATTCCAGAACACCTTATAGAAATCATTAAGCCTGGAATGCGGGTGATCGTCCCATTCGGGCCAAGAAAAATACAAGGCTTCGTTGTAGGTATTAAGGCAGAATCAGACTTTAAGTCATTAAAAGAGCTGATCGAGCCAATGGATCTTAATCCAATCTTAAATAAGGAATTGCTTTCCCTCGGAGATTGGCTATCAAATCACACTCTCAGCTATAAGATTTCAGCATATCAAGCGATGCTTCCAGCTGCTTTAAAAGCAAAATATGAAAAAAAGCTGAAGCGGATCGCTGTAATTGAAAATCTTGATCCTTCTATAAAGCCGCTTTTTTCAGATCGTGATAGTATCACTTGGGAAGAAGCAACGAGCCATGCATCTATGCGCACGCTGCAAAAAGCGGTAGCAGAGGGCAGCATTGAACTTATATATGAAGTAAAAGAACGTGTGAAAAAGAAGAAATTAAAGGCCATCTATTGTCCAGATCGTGCCCAGTTGGAAAATTGGATAAAATCGCTGCCAGCAAATGCAGCAAAACAAAAAGAGGTACTATCCTATTTTCAGGAACAGGAAGGACCTATATTCCAAAAAGAAATTGAAGACGTATTAGAAGTGTCGTCGGCTGTCATCAAAGGTCTTGTGAAAAAAGGAATGCTGTCTGAAACATATTTAGAAGTGTACAGGGATCCTTTTGCCGAGCGCCAGTTTTCCAGTACGGTTCCACTTTCTTTAACAGAGGAGCAGCATAATGCAATTATTCCAATCTGGCGTTCTGTTGAACAGCATGAACATGAAGTGTTTCTTCTATATGGTGTGACAGGAAGCGGGAAAACGGAAGTTTATCTGCAATCGATTCAGCGAGTGCTCGAACAGGGCAGAGAAGCGATCGTACTCGTTCCTGAAATCTCATTAACACCGCAAATGGTTACTAGATTTAAAGGCAGATTCGGCGATCAGGTAGCTGTTTTACACAGCGGCCTTTCTGCTGGAGAAAAATATGATGAATGGCGGAAGATTCAGCGCAAAGAAGTCAGTGTTGCGGTTGGAGCACGTTCAGCTATTTTTGCACCTTTTGAAAATCTAGGCATAATCATTATTGATGAAGAACATGAAACTAGCTATAAGCAGGAGGAAAACCCGAGGTACCATGCACGGGATGTGGCGATTGAAAGGGCGAAAACATACCGCTGTCCAGTCGTGCTTGGCAGCGCAACACCTGCTCTTGAAACATTTGCACGAGCGCAAAAAGATGTCTATAAGCTGCTCAAGCTTCCAAAAAGGATGAACAACCAAGCCCTGCCAGCTGTTACGATTATTGATATGAGAGAGGAGCTGCGTGAAGGGAACCGTTCGATGTTTTCCAGGGTGCTGCTTGATAAATTAAAAGAACGGATTGAAAAGAAAGAACAGACTGTTCTATTTTTAAACAAAAGAGGTCATTCTTCCTTTGTTATGTGCAGAGACTGCGGTTATGTCATCAATTGCCCAAATTGTGATATCTCATTAACATATCATCAATATAGCAGGCAAATGAAATGTCATTATTGCGGACATGAGGACCATGTTCCATCTGTTTGTCCGGAATGTCAAAGTGAACATATCCGCTATTTTGGCACAGGTACCCAAAAGGTGGAAGAAGAGCTAGTGAAGGTTCTGCCTGAAGCAAAAGTCATCCGAATGGATGTGGATACAACAAGCAGAAAAGGAGCACATGAAAAACTGCTGAACCAATTTCAAGAGGGACAAGCAGATATTTTACTTGGCACACAAATGATTGCCAAAGGGCTTGATTTTCCTAATATCACGCTTGTAGGCGTTCTTTCAGCGGATACGATGCTCCATTTGCCTGATTTCCGCTCCTCCGAAAAAACCTTTCAGCTCTTAACGCAAGTAAGCGGGCGAGCAGGCAGGCATCAATTGGAAGGGGAGGTTATCATCCAAACGTACACACCTGAGCATTACAGTGTAGAACTTGCTGGTACACAGGATTATGACCGTTTTTATGATAAGGAAATGATGATCCGCAAAATTCATAAATATCCGCCTTTCTATTATATATCCTTAATAACTGTAAGCCATGAACAGCTGATGAAAGCAGTGGCAGTGACAGAAAAAATTACAGGATGGGTGAGAGCAAAGCTATCAGACGAAGCAGTTGTCCTTGGACCGGTAGCATCGCCTATCCCCCGCATCAACAATAGATATCGATATCAATGTCTGGTAAAATACAAACGGGAACCACAGCTTAATGGCGCGCTGAAAACGGTCCTTGACCAATACCAGCAAGAAATAGCCACCGGCGGCCTGCAAATATCCATTGACGTCAACCCGTATATTTTAATGTAGTGATTATAAAACGATTACTGTTTCTAAAGAGAAAGACGATCAGCAGACTACTCTTTGATTGGAACGGAATGGTGCGAGACTCCTGCGGGACGAGTGGGGAGCTGAGACCCCGCAGGAGCGTAGCGACGAGGAGGCTCAGCACCCGCCCCGCCGGAAAGCGAGTACCATGGAGTGGAAATCCCTGCTATTTCATTATGTTATATCCTTGATTTCAAAGAAACACTTATGAACTTATAGAAATTTGTGAAAACTAGAGAAAAACAGTATGTAATGCACGTTAATTGAACAAAACGCTGTAAGATACGCGTTACGATAGAGTTGGAGGAAATACATTTTGGCAATTAGAAAAATCGTTATGCACCCTGATCCGATTTTAGAGGAACAGTGTGAACCTGTTAAAGTATTTGATAAAAAATTAACTAAACTTCTAAACGATATGTATGATACAATGATTGAATTTGATGGAGTAGGACTCGCTGCCCCGCAAATTGGACTGAATATCCAAGTGGCCGTTGTTGATATTGATGATGAAACAGGTACCATTGAAATGATCAATCCTGTTGTCGTAGAAACAGCAGGCGAAATTACAGATGTGGAAGGCTGTTTAAGTTTTCCTGGGTTATATGGAGAAGTGTCAAGACCGGAAACGGTAAAGATTAAAGCGCAGGATCGGACAGGTAAATTTTATAAGCTTGAAGCAGAAGGATTTTTAGCAAGAGCGATCCTGCATGAAATTGATCATTTGAATGGCATTCTGTTTACATCCAAGGTTTCAAGATATATAGAAGAACACGAACTTGAAGGGATGGAAGAGGAATGACAAAAATTATTTTCATGGGAACTCCAGACTTTTCAGTCCCTATTCTGCAGCAGCTTTTAAGTGATGGCTATGATGTGATTGCAGTGGTGACACAGCCGGACCGTCCTGTGGGCAGGAAAAAAGTGCTGACTCCTCCACCGGTTAAAGCAGAAGCTGTAAAAAGAGGGATCCCGGTATATCAGCCTGAAAAAATCCGCAATCCTGAAGAATTGCAGCCTATTTTGGATTTACAGCCTGATTTAGTCGTAACGGCTGCATTTGGCCAAATCTTACCTAAAGCATTGCTGGAAGCCCCTAAATTTGGCTGTATTAATGTTCATGCATCACTTCTGCCGGAACTTCGCGGCGGGGCGCCGATTCATTATGCAATCATGCAGGGGAAAGAAAAAACAGGCATTACCATCATGTATATGGCTGAAAAATTAGATGCAGGCGATATATTAACACAAGCAGAAGTCGTTATAACAGAAGACGATAATGTTGGAACTCTTCACGATAAATTAAGTGAGACTGGCTGCAAACTTCTTTCCGAAACATTGCCAAAGCTCATAAACGGTGAATTAGAACCGATCGTTCAAGACGATGCTTTGGCAACTTTTGCTTCCAATATTAAGCGTGAGCAAGAAAAGATTGATTGGACGAAAAATGGTGAAGAAATCTACAATCATATTCGCGGTCTAAATCCATGGCCAGTTGCTTACACAACCGTAGAAGGAGCAGTTTTAAAAGTTTGGAAAGCTGAGAAAGTGGAAATCGCTGAAACTTGTGCTCCAGGCACCATTTTAGCAACAGATGATCAGGGATTAACGATTGCTTCCGGTAATCAAACTGCGATTAAAATAGTTGAACTGCAGCCTTCTGGCAAGAAAAAAATGGATGCAGGAGAATATTTAAGAGGTGCCGGCACGAAGCTGACAAAAGGGTTTGTATTAGGGGATCATTCATGAAAAAGACGTCAAAGAAAAATGTGCGTGAAACAGCACTTGAGCTATTAACAGCAATTGAGAAAAACCAGTCCTACAGCAATCTTCTGCTTAATAATGCGATTAACAAAAATGAATTAAATGCAAAGGATGCAGCGTTGCTGACGGAAATCACCTATGGAACATTACAGCGCCAGATGACGCTAGACTTTCTTTTACAGCCTTTTATTAAAAACAGTAAAAAGCTTGAAAGCTGGGTGATTCAGCTTCTTCGTTTAACGGTCTACCAGCTTGTTTATTTAGACAAAATTCCGGATCATGCTGCTTTAAATGAAGCTGTTGAATTGGCCAAAAAGCGTGGCCATAAGGGAATTGCCGGTCTCGTTAATGGAGTACTAAGGAATTTTCAGCGCAGCGGTGTTCGTTCACTTGATTCTATTACAGATCCAATTGAACGAATCTCCATTGAAACAAGCCATCCAGTTTGGCTGGTCAAACGCTGGGCTGAACAGCTGGGCATCGAAAAAACAAGAGAAATGTGTTTGCTGAATCTTACCGCACCGCTGCAAACAGCCAGAGTTAATACAGTTAAAGCAACACGGGAAGAAGTGCTTCACATGCTGCTTGAGGAAGGGTTTGAAGTAGAAGAAAGTCCGTTTCTGCCCGTTGCCATTAAGTGCAAACGCGGGAATTTAGCCCGTTCAAATGCATTTAAAGAAGGCTATCTGACCATTCAGGATGAGAGTTCGATGCTTGCAGCCTACGCACTTGGCGCCAGTCAGGATGAGGAGATTCTTGATGCATGTGCAGCTCCAGGAGGGAAATCCACTCATATTGCTGAAAGGATGCAAAATAGCGGAACACTCGTTTCGTTAGACCTTCATGAGCATAAAGTAAAACTTATAAAAGATAATGCAAGCAGGCTTGGACTTGAGAACATTACGGCTAAAGCAATGGATAGCAGAACAGTCCAAGAGCATTTTGAAGCAGAAAGCTTTGATCGGATTCTCCTCGATGCACCTTGCTCAGGGCTTGGTGTCATGAGAAGAAAGCCTGATATGAAGTACACAAAAAAAGAAGAAGATCTTTCTAATCTTCATAACATCCAAATGAATTTATTAACCGCTGCTGCCCCTTTATTAAAAAAAGGTGGTATCCTAGTTTATAGTACTTGTACAATTGACAAGGAAGAAAATATAAAGACAGTTGAAGCATTTTTACAAAAACATAAAGATTTTGAAGCGGATGCAGCCTTAAAATCAAGAATGCCAGAGGCAATTAAGCCTTTAGTAACTGATTTTGAGCTGCAAATACTGCCGCAGGATATAGGATCAGACGGCTTTTATATAGCAAGTCTAAGAAAGAAGGTGCAATAAATGGTACAAGCAACAAAAGACAAAACAGCAACAGAACAAAAACCTTCCATTTATTCTTTACAGCTGCACGAGCTGAGAGATTGGTTAAAGGATCATAACGAAAAAGCATTCAGAGCTGAACAAATTTTTGATTGGCTTTATACAAAAAGAGTAACAACGTTCGAGGATATGACGAATTTATCAAAGTCACTCCGCGAAAATCTGGCTGAACAGTTTACCATTACAACATTAAATACGCTAATTCAGCAGCAATCATCTGACGGAACAATTAAGTTTCTATTTGAACTTCACGATGGCTATTCCATTGAAACCGTTCTGATGAGACATGAGTACGGAAACTCTATCTGTGTAACGACTCAAGTTGGCTGCAGAATCGGCTGTACATTCTGTGCTTCAACTCTTGGCGGTTTAAAACGTAATTTAGAAGCAGGAGAAATCGTTGCTCAGGTCGTAAAAGTACAACAGGCATTAGATGAGACGGATGAGAGAGTAAGTTCTGTTGTTATTATGGGAATTGGTGAACCATTTGATAATTATGATTCCATGATGTCTTTCTTAAAGATCATCAATCATGATCAGGGCTTAAACATCGGTGCTCGTCATATTACCGTTTCAACAAGCGGAATCATACCAAAAATCTATAAATTTGCTGATGAAAACATGCAAATCAACTTTGCTATTTCTCTTCATGCTCCGAATACTGAAATTAGAAGCCGTTTAATGCCGATTAATAGAGCCTACAAACTGCCTGATCTTATGGAAGCAATTCGCTATTATATCCAAAAGACTGGTCGCCGTGTCAGCTTTGAGTATGGATTATTTGGCGGTGTGAATGATGGCGTGGAACATGCCGAAGAACTGGCTCAGTTAATTAAAGGCGTAAAGTGTCATGTGAATTTAATTCCGGTTAACTATGTGCCTGAAAGAGACTATGTAAGAACACCTAGAGAGAAAATCTTTGAATTTGAAAAGACGTTAAAGCAACATGGAGTGAATGTGACCATTCGCCGTGAGCAAGGACATGATATTGATGCAGCATGTGGACAACTTCGTGCGAAGGAGAGAACTGAAGAGACGAGGTGATATCGTATGAAGGCTGTATTTAAGACAGATCGAGGTAAGGTAAGGCAGCATAACGAAGATAATGGAGGCATTTATGAAAATGCCAGCGGACAGCGCCTGGCCATCGTAGCAGATGGCATGGGCGGTCACCGCGCAGGCGATGTCGCAAGCCTTATGGCCACTGAGAATATTGGTGACCGTTTTAAGGAATCTCCTGCTATCCAGACCGCTGAACAAGCAGAACAGTGGCTGAAATCAACCATTGAAGAAGTAAATACCATCTTGTTTGAACATGCACAGGCAGAAGCAGAGTGTGAAGGCATGGGCACAACCGTTGTAGCTGCCATTTGTACAGACCGTTTTGCAACCGTTCTAAATGTTGGCGACAGCCGGGGATATATTTTAAATGAAACCGGATTTCAGCAGCTGACTGATGATCATTCGCTGGTCAATGAATTAGTTCGTCAAGGTGAGATTTCGAAGGAAGATGCCGAGCATCATCCAATGAAAAATGTGGTTCTAAGAGCACTGGGAACAGAACCAAGCATTAAAATCGATCTTATGACGATTATGTTCGAAGAGGGAGATAAGCTCTTCCTTTGTTCAGATGGTTTATCAAATAAAGTATCTGAAGCGGAAATGAATGAAATACTACTGCAGGATGTCTCATTTGAGGAACAGGCAGAAAAGCTGATTGATCTTGCAAATCAATATGGCGGCGAAGATAATATCACTCTAGTCATCATTGAATTTGATGATGTATCTGGAAGAGGGTGATGAATTGTGATGATTGGAAAAAGAATCAGCGGCCGCTATAAAGTCTTGGATATGATTGGCGGAGGCGGCATGGCAAATGTCTATCTTGCTCATGACATGATCCTCGACCGTGATGTAGCCGTAAAAATGCTTCGTCTCGATTTCGTTGATGACGAAGAGTTTATCAGACGCTTTCATCGTGAGGCACAGTCTGCTACAAGCCTGGCACATCCTAATATTGTAAGCATTTATGATGTTGGTGAAGAAGATAATATCTATTATATTGTGATGGAGTATGTAAAAGGACAAACATTAAAGCAATACATACAAAAAGCAAGTCCTGTTCGCATTGATGATGCGTTAGAAATTATGAAACAGCTGACAAGTGCCATTTCACATGCACATCAAAACCATATTATCCACCGTGATATTAAGCCGCACAATATTCTCATAGACAACAATGGCAATATAAAAATCACTGATTTTGGAATTGCCATGGCGTTAAGCGCTACTAGCATTACTCAAACCAATTCAGTTCTTGGCTCTGTTCATTATCTATCTCCAGAACAAGCCCGCGGCGGGATGGCGAATCATAAATCAGATATTTACTCGCTCGGAATAGTGATGTTTGAATTGCTTACTGGCAGGCTTCCTTTTTCTGGTGAATCTGCTGTTTCCATCGCTTTAAAGCATTTGCAATCAGAAACACCATCTTTGCGCAGATGGAATCCTGATATCCCGCAAAGTGTGGAAAATATTGTCTTAAAGGCAACAGCAAAAGATCCTTTTCATCGTTATCATTCTGTTGAAGCAATGGAAGAGGATCTTGCTACAGCGCTGAATCCGGAACGTGCAAATGAGCCTAAGTTTCTTATTGCTCAAGATGATGATGCAACAAAAGCGATACCTGTTATCTCATCTGATAAAATGTATCCGCCGACAGAGGAAACGCTTGTCCATGGGAGGGAAACAGCTGTAAAGCAAACGCATGCTGATACAGCAGGAAGCCTGCCCAAAAAAGAAAAAAAGAAAAAGAAGAGCAAGTGGCCAATCATTTTAATATCGATATTCTTTAGTTTAATTGTTCTTGGTCTGTTAGCCGTATTTGTCTTGCCGGATCTGCTTTCTCCTAAAGATATTGAAGTGCCTGACGTAACGGAGGAAAGTATTGATGATGCGATTGATCAGCTCGTTGCTGCAGGTTTTACCATTGGTGAAACAATTACAGTAAACGATGAAGAAGTTGAAGCAGGACTAGTCATTAAAACGGATCCAAAAGCAGGCAGCATGGCAAAAGAAGGAAAAGAGATCGATATTTATGAAAGTATTGGAAAAGAACAATATGAATTAGAAGATTATATCGGCCAGCCATACTCAGAGGTTGAGCGGAGGCTGAGGAATGAAGAATTCCAGGATATTATAAAAAATGAAGTGAACAGCGATGAAGAAGCTGGCACCATTATAGACCAAAATTTCTCAGAAGGTGACCTCGTTGTTCCGGGAGATACTGAACTGGAGTTTACCGTCAGTATTGGTCCAAAGCCGTTACAATTAAAAGATTTAAGCGGTTATAATAACAAAGGTCTTGATGAATATGCTGAATCGACAGGCTTAAAGGTTAGTGTAGCAAGAGAAGAGTACCATGAAAGTGTTCCGGCAGGGCTTGTGATCTCACAAGAGCCAGCCGCTGGTACTGCATTGGCTAAAGGAAGTACTGTGAATGTGGTCTTATCTAAAGGTGTCGAAGAACTTCCGCTTCAAGAGGTGATTGAGGAAGTGGATATTCCGTATGAGCCATTAGAAGAAGGAGCTGAGCAGGAAATCCAGCTTTACATTGAGGATGCGGATCGAAACATGACAGAAGCAGCCGATGTGTTTACCATCACTGAGAATAAAAGAATAAGTATACAGCTCAATATTGCCCATGGAACAAATGCAGGTTATAAAATCATCCGTGACAATAGTGTATTGCTGGAAAAAACGGTGCCATATCCTGAATAATGAGAGTAAGGAGTGCTGCTATGCCTGAAGGAAAAATTATTAAGGCGCTGAGCGGATTTTATTATGTACTGAACGAGGGAAATGTTATTCAATGCAGAGGCAGAGGTGTTTTTCGGAAAAATAAAATTACACCTCTTGTTGGCGATGAAGTTGTCTATCAGGCAGAAAATGATCAAGAAGGTTACATTTTAGAAGTGAAAGAGCGGAAAAATGAATTAGTGAGACCTCCGATCGCAAATGTTGACCAAGCTATTCTTGTGTTTTCAGCGGTTGAGCCCGATTTCAGCACAGCCCTGCTTGATCGCTTCCTTGTTCTAGTTGAATACAATCGTATTAGACCCGTTATATGCATTACGAAAATGGACTTAACATCAGGTGAACAAAAAGAATTAATCTATTCCTATGCAGACGATTACCGTAAAGCAGGCTACGAAGTGATGCTGACATCATCTGAAACAGAAGAAGGCATAAAGGAACTGCTTCCTTTGCTGGAAGGTGAGATCTCCGTATTTGCGGGGCAATCAGGTGTAGGAAAATCATCATTGCTTAATGCATTAAGACCAGATCTTGAGCTGAAAACGGATGATATTTCAACCCATCTCGGACGCGGAAAGCATACAACCAGACATGTTGAGCTTATTTCTGTAGGAGCGGGCCATGTGGCAGACACTCCTGGTTTTAGTTCCCTGGAATTTATGGAGATTGAAGCAGAAGATTTAAACTACTGTTTTCCTGATATTGAAGTTCTAAGTGAAGAATGTAAGTTTCGCGGCTGTCTTCATATTAAGGAGCCGAAATGTGCTGTTAAAGCAGCAGCAGAATCGGGCAAATTGCCTCAATACCGATATGAGCATTATACAAGTTTTTTAGAAGAAATAAAGGATAGAAAGCCGAGGTATTAGTTATGGTGAAAATAGCTCCATCCATTTTATCTGCAGATTTTGCGCGACTGGGTGAAGAGATCAAGGATGTTGAAGCAGGAGGAGCCGACTATATACATGTAGATGTAATGGATGGGCACTATGTTCCGAATATTACAATCGGGCCGCTTGTAGTGGAAGCGATCCGTCCGATTACCGACCTCCCGCTGGATGTTCATCTTATGATTGAACATCCAGATCAATATATTGAAGCCTTTGCTAGAGCTGGAGCAAACTATATTACCGTCCATGTGGAAGCATGTACACATTTACACCGCACCATCCAGCTCATTAAATCTTATGGAGTGAAAGCAGGAGTAGTATTAAATCCTGCTACACCTGCAGAGATGATTAAGCCGATTCTTGAAGATGTGGATATGGTCTTATTGATGACCGTTAATCCAGGATTTGGCGGACAGAAGTTTATTCCTTCTGTACTGCCAAAAATAAAGGCTATCAGGAATTGGGCTGATGAACTCGGACTTGATCTTAAGATTGAAGTAGATGGCGGGGTAAATGAAGAAACAGCTAAACTCTGTGTTGAAGCAGGAGCAAATGTACTTGTAGCTGGCTCAGCCGTGTTCAATGAGAAGGATCGTGCAAAAGCGATTGCAGCCTTGCGTGTATAGGAGATTACCTCTAAAGTCAGCCATAATAGGCTGGCTTTTTTCACATAGTGAAAGAATGAGCACAGCCTGTACGATTTCGCATGGCTAATCTGAAACGGTTATTTAGTTCAAAGGTTTTCCTAATGAAGATTTTTGCGTTAAATGTGTTGACGAGCATGTCCTACAGGGAATACCTATTTAGAAGTTTAATAAATTGCTTTAACAAAGAAGTCACTAAGGAGGATAAAATGAATATTAATATTCTTGCAGGAGGTCCGCTTGAACGGCTGCCATCGTTTGATAAATACAAATCAGAAGAGGATCTATGGATTGGTGTTGATAAAGGTGTTTTTACATTGCTTTCGCAGAATATCCAGCCTTATCGCGCTTTCGGTGATTTTGACTCTGTTACAGAAGAGGAAGGGGCATTAATAGAAGAAAATGTTAAGAGCATTCATCGCTTTCAGCCAGAAAAGGATGAAACAGATATGGAGCATGCACTTAACTGGGCTCTTTCAGAAAATCCTAGAAAAATTCGTTTATTTGGTGCAACTGGCGGAAGAATGGACCACTTTTTTGCGAATGTTCAGCTGCTAATTAAGCCTCTAAATAATAATGATGAGATACCAGTTGAGATCATAGATATTCAGAATAAAATATTTATGACGAAACCAGGAACCTATTCCATTCAAACTGACAGTGATTATCAATATATTTCTTTTATACCGATCTCTGGGGAAGTTGATGGACTAACTCTCAGAGGATTTAAATATCCATTAACTGACTGTCATATTCCGATCAGCTCGACACTATGTATTAGTAATGAACTTGTTGATGATTCTGGTACTTTTTCTTATAAACAAGGCATATTAATGGTGATAAGGAGCAATGATTTATAAATATCATGATTTGTTTTTAACGCGAGGCAGCAAGCGGCAACAGCAAAAAAGCAACGATGGGCAAGGCATGACTTGTGAGGAGGGACATAAAGAATGAGATTTTATACAATTAAACTGCCAAAATTTTTGGGCGGGATTGTCCGCGCCATGCTGGGAACATTTAAAAAAGGATAATCATAGCAAGAGCACTCTTACTTCTTATAGCACCTTTGCAGGGTGCTTTATTTTTTCTATCCTTAAAATCTTTGTAAGCATGGTTAAGACTGGCAGAAACGAAAAAAAGGGTGAAGAGAGCCGATTAACATCCGACTTCTGTTCACAGCAGGGAATACGAGTATATGGAACTATAAGTACATTAGAAAATTCCTCTAAAATGCAGAGCTCCTTTAAAAATGAAAAAAGGACATCTATTAAGATGTCCTTTCGCATATTAATCAAGCCAGATGACCAGCAGTGAAGCTGTCCAACTTAAGCTTTCCTATTATACGCGTTCTACTTTACCTGATTTAAGTGCTCTTGCAGAAACCCAAACACGTTTAGGCTTACCGTCTACAAGAATGCGAACCTTTTGAAGGTTTGCGCCCCAAGTACGCTTGTTAGCGTTCATAGCATGTGAGCGAGCATTGCCCGAAGTTGTCTTTTTACCAGTTACAACACATTTGCGTGGCATGTAATTTCCCTCCTTACTAACCAAAGCTGAAAGATCCTTCATGCTTTATTTGCAATTTGTTAGATCCATCTGTATTAATGAGAAAACAGCAATCTGTTTCCGGCCATTAAAAGATACTTTAATAATTTATCATACATTTACAATCCTTGCAATAGCTGAACTCATTGCTTTCAAGAAAAATTCCTTGACATACAATTTTATTAGACAAGCTATAATAAGAAGTGGAAAGTATAACTTTTAAATATGGTGTTCATATAGTACAATGTTCTGTATGAATAGTGTGAAGAGCTTAAAAGCGGAAAATCTGTCTCTTGTAACTTTCACTTTTCGAAAAGCAATTTCCAAAAGGGGGAACGAATTATGTCCATCGAATTAAAAACGAATTTTGGGCAAATTGATATCTCAAATGATGTAATCGCTACAATCGCAGGAGGAGCTGCTGTGGATTGTTATGGAATCGTAGGGATGGCATCCAAAAATCAAATAAAAGATGGTTTAACCGATATTTTGCGCAAAGAAAATTTTACACGCGGAGTCGTCGTTCGCCAGGAAAATGATGAAGTACATATTGATATGTATATTATAGTAAGTTATGGAACGAAAATTTCCGAGGTTGCTCACAATGTTCAATCAAAGGTTAAGTATACATTGGACAAGACGGTCGGCCTTAGTACAGACTCAGTAAATATTTTCGTTCAGGGAGTTCGTGTAACTAACCCGTAGTGAGGAGGAAAGATTTGTGTCAACTAAAGTTTTAGATGGAAAACAATTTGCGCGAATGATTCTGCAAGGTGCTAACCACCTTTCTGCAAATGCAAAATTGGTGGATGCATTAAATGTTTTCCCTGTTCCGGATGGAGATACTGGAACAAATATGAATTTGTCGATGACTTCTGGTGCAAAGGAAGTTAAAAATAATGTGAATTCCCATATTGGCAAGGTAGGAACTGCTCTATCAAAAGGATTATTGATGGGTGCCCGTGGAAATTCAGGTGTTATTCTATCTCAATTATTCCGTGGTTTTTCAAAAGCAATCGAACAAAAAGAAACAATTAACGGAAAAGAATTTGCTGCAGCATTTGATACTGGTGTAGCCACTGCGTATAAAGCGGTTATGAAGCCAGTTGAAGGTACCATCTTAACCGTGGCAAAGGATGCCGGGAAAAAAGCAGTTGCTGTTGCTGAAACAGAGGACGATCTCATTGTCATTATGGAAGCGATTGTAAAAGAAGCAAAAGCTTCATTAAATCGCACTCCAGACTTACTGCCTGTGCTAAAAGAAGTAGGCGTTGTTGACAGCGGCGGTCAAGGTCTTGTATTTGTATACGAAGGCTTTTTAGCTGAGCTAAAGGGTGAAGAACTGCCTGAAGCCCCACAAAGCCTGCCGAAAATGGATGAGCTTGTTAGCGCTGAGCATCATAAGAGTGTACAAAGCCACATGAACACAGAGGATATCGTATATGGATATTGCACTGAGTTTATGGTGAAATTCGAAGATGAAAAGCTTTCTAAGCAGCCTTTTAAAGAAGAGAAGTTCCGCCAGGATTTAAGTAAATATGGCGATTCGCTGCTGGTCATTGCAGATGATGAATTAGTAAAAGTTCATATTCACTCTGAACAGCCAGGCGACTGTCTCACTTACGGCCAGCGCTATGGAAGCTTAATCAATATGAAAATCGAAAATATGCGCCAGCAGCATAGCAATCTCTTATTCGATGAACCGGCATCTGCTCCTGCAGCGAAAAAACCGGAAGAACAAAAAGAATATGGCATTGTGACCGTTTCAATGGGTAGCGGAATCGCTGATCTATTTAAAAGCCTTGGTGCTCATGCAGTAATTGAAGGCGGGCAAACGATGAATCCGAGCACAGAGGACATCGTAAAGGCGATTAAAGATGTCAATGCTAAAAAAGTCATCATTCTGCCAAATAATAAAAATATTGTCATGGCAGCTGAACAAGCAGCTCAAGTTTCAGAAGTAGAAGCAATCGTTGTGCCTTCTAAAACAGTACCTCAAGGTATGTCTGCTTTACTTGCTTTTAATCCGGGTGCAGAGATCTCGGAAAATGAGCAAAGCATGAAAGATGCTTTACAGCATGTTAAGACAGGTCAAATTACATTTGCTGTCCGTGATACAAGCATTGATGGCCTTGAAATTGCCAAAGATGACTTTATGGGCATTGAAGAAGGGAAAATTGTTGTTAAAAGCAAAGACAAAGTCCAAGCTGCAACAGACCTTCTTGCTAAAATGATTGATGAGGATTCTGAAATTCTTACAGTTCTTAAGGGTGAAGATGCATCTCAAGAAGATGTTGACCGTCTTGTAAGTTTTGTAGAAGAACAATATGGTGAAGTTGAAATTGAAGTCCATGATGGGAAACAGCCGTTATATGCCTTCATTTTTGCAATTGAATAAAAACAAAAATGGCAGCTGACTAGGCTGCCGTTTTTTTATGCCTTCATATACCTAAATGAGCATCTGAATATGAAACACGGATACTCATCTTAGTATGTTTTTGTAATGTTCATATGAAAACTTGCATTTTATAATTCTGTAAAGCGCAGACAAAGAAAGGATAAACGAACTGCACCCAAAAGGGGTATGTGTCTCATAAGTGAACTTCATCTTAAAAATGGAACGGCTGTTTGTATTTATGGTATGCTTTATAAAAGAATGAACGAAAGATAAATAATGTATGATAAAAGGTCGGGGAGGTTCAGCGGCTGCACGGCAGGGAACATCTGCACAAAAGTGCCCGCTTGCGAAATGGTAAATGACATTTTAAAACAGCCAGTAACAGTCGTTAAAGGGATTGGCGGTGAGACTGCAGAAGCACTCGCTGACATGAACATTCAGACTGTATCTGATTTGCTGGAATATTTTCCATACAGGTATGAAGACTACAGGTTGAAAGATTTAGAGAGCATAAAGCATGAAGAGCGAATCACTGTTGAAGGAATTGTTCACAGTGAACCGAGTTTAATGTACTATGGCAAAAAACGTTCAAGATTGACGCTTAGAGTGCTCATTGGCAGAGTACTTGTTCAGGCCGTCATCTTTAACCAGCCATATTTAAAAAATAAAATTACTTTAAACAGCACTGTTACACTGACTGGAAAATGGGATCAGCATCGCCAAATGATTACGGTTAATGAACTGCATGCAGGTCCATATGCGAGTGAAAAAGAATTTGAACCTGTGTATGGTGTAAAAGGGAAGGTTACTGTTAAAGGGCTGAGGCGATTTATAAACCTTGCATTCTCCCAATACGGTGAATATATATCTGAGCTGCTGCCAGAGCGTTATTTATTTTCTTATAAGCTTCTGGATCGTAAAACAGCCATGCAGATCATGCATTTTCCTTCTGGAGGAAACGACTTAAAACAAGCGCGCAGACGCTTTGTCTATGAGGAGTTTTTCTATTTTCAGTTAAAAATGCAGGCGCTGCGAAAAATGGAGAGAGAGAATTCAAACGGTGTTGCTCAATCATATGATTTAGACCAGCTCAATCATTATATAGATTCCATGCCTTTTTCACTGACAAATGCCCAGAAAAGGGTAGTGAATGAAATATTAACAGATATGAAGTCACCATTCCGGATGAATCGTCTCCTGCAGGGTGATGTTGGTTCAGGTAAAACAGCTGTGGCTTCGATTGCATTGTTTGCAAGTAAAACAGCTGGTTTTCAGGGAGCGCTAATGGTTCCAACTGAGATACTTGCCGATCAGCATGCGTCATCATTAAAAGAAATGCTAGCGCCATTAGGTGTAAAATGTGAATTGCTTACAAGCTCAATTAAAGGAAAAAGGCGGAGAGAAATCCTTGAAGAGTTAAAAAATGGCGAAATTGATATTTTAATTGGCACTCACGCCCTCATCCAAGAGGAAGTGGTGTTTAAGAACCTTGGACTTGTTATTACCGATGAACAGCACCGCTTTGGAGTGAATCAGCGCCGAGTGCTAAGAGAAAAAGGGGAAAGCCCTGATGTCCTATTTATGACAGCAACCCCGATTCCGCGTACACTTGCCATTACTGCTTTTGGCGAAATGGATGTCTCGATTATTGATGAAATGCCTGCTGGAAGAAAGGCAATTGAAACCTACTGGGCTAAACCAGACATGCTTGATCGTGTCCTGCGTTTTATGGAGAAAGAGCTGTCAAAGAATAGGCAGGTCTATGTAATCTGCCCGCTCATAGAAGAATCAGATAAGCTTGATGTTCAAAATGCCATCGATGTGCATGCAACAATGATGCAGTATTTTCAAGGCAGATACCATACAGGTTTAATGCACGGCAGGCTTCACTCTGATGAGAAGGATGCCGTAATGCAGGCGTTTAGCCGGAATGAAGTGCAAATCCTAGTTTCTACCACCGTTGTAGAGGTTGGTGTTAATGTTCCCAATGCAACCATGATGGTGATTTATGATGCCGAAAGATTTGGCCTCTCACAGCTCCATCAGCTCCGCGGACGAGTTGGAAGGGGAGACCAGCAATCTTATTGTATTTTACTTGCCGATCCTAAATCTGAGGTTGGCAAAGAGCGGATGAAAATTATGACCGAAACGAACGATGGCTTTGTTCTAAGCGAAAAAGATTTGGAACTGCGCGGACCTGGTGACTTCTTTGGGAGAAAACAAAGCGGCTTGCCCGAGTTCAAGGTTGCTGACATGGTTCATGATTATCGCGCGCTGGAGACAGCCAGAAATGATGCTGCAGAATTGATTCAGTCAGAGTTTTTCTGGCAGGATGGTGAATATGCAGACCTTAGACAGTATCTGAAAAATAGCGGTGTACTGGAAGGCGAAAAATTAGACTGACCTCACGAGCAAAAAGGGTAAAAAGCTTATTTTTTCTTGCAATAAGCAGCGATCAATTATATACTACTATTAGTACCTAGTCTTAATATCTCGAACGGTGTGATGATATGAGGAGAAATAAAAAAGAAAGACAGCTATTATTGGCTGATACAATAAAAGAAAATCCCTTTATCACGGATGAGGAGCTGGCAGAGAAATTTTCGGTTAGTGTCCAGACCATCCGCTTGGACAGGCTTGAATTGTCGATCCCTGAATTAAGGGAGCGAATTAAGAATGTGGCAGAAAATCGTTTTGATGACGAAGTCCGCTCTTTGCCAATCGAAGAAGTGATTGGTGAGATTATCGATATCGAATTGGATAATACAGCTATTTCTTTATTTGATGTAAAACGGGAGCATGTTTTTCAAAGGAATAACATAGCGCGGGGCCACCATCTGTTTGCTCAAGCCAATTCCCTTGCAGTTGCTGTAATTGATGACGAACTTGCCTTAACTGCTAAAGCAAACATTCAATTTACCAGAGCCGTTAAAGAAGGCGAGCGGGTTGTTGCGAAAGCAAAGGTTGTTCACATAGACCATGATACAGGACGTACAGCAGTTGAAGTAAACTGCTATGTGAATACTGAACACGTATTTAAAGGTGAATTTGATATGTTTAGATCAAAAAATAATGCAAAAGGATGAATGAGCATGAAAATAGCTATTGATGCAATGGGAGGCGATCATGCGCCTAAGGAAATCGTCCTTGGTGCATTGAAAGCTGTTGAAACCTATAATGATATCGAGATCGTCCTTGTTGGGGATGAAGAGCAGATCAAACCATTATTATCCTTAAATGAACGAATCTCAATTATACATACAGATGATGTTATATTAGCTACAGATGAGCCAGTTCGAGCAGTGAGACGAAAGAAAACAGCCTCAATGGTAGTTGCCGCACAGCAGGTTGCAGATGGCGCTGCAGATGCTTGTATTTCAGCAGGTAACACCGGTGCCTTAATGGCAGCAGGATTGTTCATCGTAGGAAGAATTGAAGGGATTGAACGGCCTGCTTTATCACCAACACTTCCGACAATTGGCGGAGAAGGATTTGTTCTTCTTGATGTTGGTGCGAATGTAGATGCAAAACCTGAGCACTTAGTGCAATATGCGGTAATGGGGTCGATATACGCAGAAAAAGTGCGGGGAGTACATAAACCGAGAGTAGGACTCTTAAACATTGGCACAGAAGAAAAAAAGGGAAATGAACTGGCCAAAGCAGCTTTCGACCTTTTACAACAGCAAAGCGAAATCCATTTTATCGGAAATGTTGAAGCGCGTGACTTGCTTGATGGCGCTGCAGACGTAGTAGTAACTGATGGATTTACCGGCAATATGGTCTTAAAAACAATTGAGGGTACTGCGCTGTCGGTCTTTAAAATGTTAAAAACCACTTTAACGAGCAGCTTCAAGAGTAAAATGGCTGCAGCTCTAATCATGCCTGATTTGCGTGAATTAAAATCTAAGATGGACTATGCAGAATATGGCGGCGCGGCATTGTTTGGTCTAAAAGCCCCTGTAATTAAGGCGCACGGTTCATCAAATGCAGACGCTCTGTTTAGCGCAGTCAGACAAACAAGAGATATGGTGCAGAACAATGTGGCTGCTACAATTAAAGAAGTATTAGAACAGAATCAATCATGATCGATTGATGATTTAGGAGGTTTACTATGGGAAAAATCGCCTTTGTATTTCCAGGACAAGGGTCCCAGACAGTTGGAATGGGACAAGCTTTAGCCCAAACAGATGAAGGAGTGAAAGCTATTTTTGATGCTGCTGATACTGCATTGAATTTCTCACTTTCATCTATTATTTTTGAAGGTCCAAAGGAAACACTGACACAAACAGCAAATACACAGCCGGCTTTATTAACAACTAGCATGGCAATCCTGCATCATTTTCAGAAACAAGGCATCACAGCAGACTATGTTGCGGGTCATAGTTTGGGAGAGTATTCAGCTTTAGTTGCAGCAGGAGCGATCTCTTTTGAAGATGCAGTGGCTGCGGTTCGAAAACGCGGTGAACTGATGGAAGAAGCTGTGCCAAATGGCGAAGGTGCCATGGCAGCTGTCTTAGGGCTTGATCGTGAAAAGCTTGCTGAAGTAACGGCTGAAATTTCAGCTATGGGCAACGCTGTTCAGCTGGCAAACTTAAATTGTCCTGGTCAAATTGTTATTTCCGGCTCAAAAAAAGGAATAGAATTGGCCGCTGTAAAAGCAAAAGAAGCTGGCGCAAAGCGTGTATTGCCACTTGAAGTAAGCGGGCCGTTTCATTCATCATTAATGAAGCCAGCAGCAGAGAAATTTAAATCTGTCATTGATGGAATTGCTGTAAAAGAGGCATTGATTCCGGTACTTGCTAATGTAAATGCAAAAGCAATGACTTCACCTGAAGATATTAAAATTAATTTAGTGGAGCAGCTTTATTCTCCTGTTCTTTGGGAAGATTCAGTTCGGGAAATGATTGCATTAGGTGTTGATACATTTATTGAAATTGGTCCTGGAAAAGTTCTTTCCGGCTTAGTGAAAAAAATTGATCGATCAGTTAAAACTTATGCTGTATCTGATGAAGAATCATGTTTGGTAGCATTGGAAGCATTAAAGGAGGAAGCACAATGAAATTGCAGGGAAAAGCGGCAATCGTAACAGGAGCATCTCGCGGCATTGGGAAAGAGATTGCATTGGAATTAGCACGTCAGGGTGCCAATGTAGTTGTTAACTATGCTGGAAGTGAACAGCGTGCCAATGAAGTAGTTGATGAGATTAAAGCATTGGGCACTGAAGCCTTCGCAATCCAATGTGATGTAGCAAGCAGTGAGTCAGTAACAGATATGGTAAAAGCGGCGATCGAAAAATTTGGCACCATTGACATTCTGGTTAACAATGCTGGGATTACAAGAGACAACTTATTGATGCGAATGAAGGAAGATGAATGGGATGATGTCATCAATACGAATCTAAAGGGTGTCTTCTTATGCACGAAAGCTGTAACAAGACAAATGATGAAACAGCGCAGCGGAAGAATTATTAATATCTCTTCGATTGTAGGAGTGAGCGGAAATCCCGGACAAGCGAACTATGTGGCTGCTAAAGCTGGCGTAATTGGTTTAACTAAAACTGCTGCCAAGGAGCTTGCGACTAGAGGAATTACTGTTAACGCCGTTGCTCCTGGTTTTATTACAACAGATATGACCGATCAGCTTGCTGAAGATGTTAAAGAGATGATGCTGAAGCAGATCCCTCTTGCACGTTTTGGTGAGCCGTCTGATATAGCGAATGTCGTTACATTCCTAGCATCAGAAGACAGCCGCTATATGACAGGCCAAACCCTTCATATTGACGGCGGAATGGTTATGGTTATGTAACTATTATGGTGCGATGCTGTTCTTAGAAAATCACTATTAGAGTCCTTCTTCATGACCTTCATAAGAAGGAACTATTTTTATGTTGAACTAGCGAAAAATAAGCGGAGATTTTTCCCTTATTTCAAGAAATGAGCTATTTTCGAGTGAAATAAGCGGAGATTTTCCGGTTATGGTGATAAAAATCGTCCATTTACACGTTTTTCGCCTAGTTAGACGAAATTCCTCCGTCTATTTAAGCTCATTTTAAGTGATTTTACGATTTAAGCGGAATTTCTCCGCCTATTTTTGAGAGATTTGTACTTCTTCAGGTGCTTTAGGAACAGACATAAAGACATGCCTGGCTGGTTGAAAAAAAGGTACGAACATCATGCTCAGCACCTGCCAGCAGGAAAGTGTTTATTCTGAACGAATCTTTGTACATTTAAGCGATCACAACAAAGTTTGCAATAATAGCACTGAAAAAATAAAGATAGACGTTTATTAATTGATTAAAATACTCTATAATGTCTTGAGGGGAGGTGAACAAGCATGGCAGAAGTATTAGAACGTGTAACAAAGATTATCGTTGACCGTCTTGGTGTAGAAGAATCCGAAGTGAAATTGGAAGCTTCTTTCAAGGATGATCTTGGCGCTGATTCCCTTGACGTAGTTGAACTAGTAATGGAATTGGAAGATGAGTTCGATATGGAGATCTCTGATGACGACGCTGAAAAGATTGCTACAGTGGGTGACGCTGTTAACTACATACAAGCACAGCAGTAATCGTCTTTTCTTGAAATGGCATGAGGGAGAGCATCTCCCTCATCCATTACAATTGTGTTTATTGTCCGCTGTTACTTGTACTTATAGAAAGTCAAGTGAAGTAAAACTCTTGTTGTCCGCCTAGCAGGCTTGACGATCGGCAAGTGTTTACGGTAGCGGTTAACAGGTAATATCGGACAGTAAATACGTTTCTGCAGTGATATTACCATAACTTGGGAGCTGATAAGCTTTCCAAGTTTCTTTGTGTTTTTTTTCATTTTCGCTTAAAATCAAACTATCACTGACAGGCTGTTTCCTGGAAAATATAAATTATGGAACAAGGTGGATGCAAAAATGCGCTATTACAATAAAGAGAAAGATAAAAAAACATCACGCGCACATGATAAAAGGTTTAAAGAGTTTCAAGAAAATAAAGGGATTATTTTTCGCAATGAAAAATTGTTAAAACAGGCATTTACACATTCTTCATATGTGAATGAGCATCGCAGAAAGCCTTATGAAGATAATGAACGGCTTGAATTTTTGGGAGATGCTGTTTTGGAGCTGACTGTTTCAAAATTCCTCTATATTAAATATCCAATGATGAGCGAAGGAGAACTGACGAAGCTGAGAGCAGCTGTTGTCTGTGAGCCTTCATTAGTTGCTTTTGCGAATGAACTTTCATTTGGAGAGCTTATTCTTCTCGGAAAGGGAGAAGAAATGACTGGCGGCAGATCGAGACCTGCACTGCTTGCGGATGTATTTGAAGCGTTCATTGGGGCTTTATATTTAGATCAGGGAATTGATACGGTTGTCGATTTTCTTGAAAAGGCGGTATTCCCGAAAATTGATGCTGGAGCTTTTTCACATGTGATGGATTTCAAAAGTCAGCTTCAGGAGCTGATTCAGCGTGATGGTTCAGGAGCAATAGAGTATAAGATATTAATGGAAAAAGGTCCTGCTCATAACCGGGAATTTGTTTCAACCGTTTCTTTAAATGGAGCAGAGCTTGGCACAGGTACAGGACGATCAAAAAAAGAAGCAGAACAGCATGCTGCCCAAATGGCTCTGCAGGTTTTAAAAAACCATATCAACTAAACAGATTTTTTCAGCATGAAAGATGGAGAGGCTAGGGGGAGCAAACTTGTTATTAAAACGGCTAGATATAGTAGGGTTTAAATCATTTGCCGAGCGGATTGCGGTTGATTTTGTCCCTGGAGTAACAGCAGTCGTCGGCCCAAACGGAAGCGGAAAAAGCAACGTAACTGATGCTATTCGCTGGGTTTTAGGAGAACAGTCGGCCAAGTCACTGCGCGGAGCGAAGATGGAGGATATTATCTTTTCTGGCAGTGATTCAAGAAGACCGCTCAATTTCGCCGAGGTTAGCTTAACATTAGAAAATGAAGATCATTTTCTGCCAATCGAATACAATGAAGTCAGTGTTACACGCCGTGTTTACCGTTCTGGCGACAGTGAGTTTTTTATCAACAAACAGCCATGCCGTTTAAAAGACATCGTTGATCTGTTTATGGATTCCGGGTTAGGAAAAGAAGCGTTTTCAATTATTAGCCAAGGGCGTGTTGAAGAAATATTAAACAGCAAACCTGAAGAGCGGAGAACGATTTTTGAGGAAGCTGCCGGCGTTTTAAAATATAAAACGAGAAAGAAAAAAGCAGAAGGCAAACTTTTCGAATCTCAGGAAAATTTAAACAGGGTTAACGATATTTTGCATGAACTGGAAGGACAGGTTGAACCGCTGAAAATTCAAGCCTCTATTGCGAAAGATTACTTGCAGCAAAAGGAAGAGCTTGAACAGATTGAAGTGGCTCTGACAGTTTATGAAATCGAGGAATTACATGAAAAATGGCAGAGATTATCCGTTCAGCTTGAAAAACAGCAGCAGGATGAACTGCAGCTGACAAGTGCCATTCAAGCAAAAGAAGCTAAAATTGAGCAGATGCGTGATCATGCCGGAGCTCTGGATGAGTCTGTCAATGATCTGCAAAATATTCTCCTTCATGCCAGTGAGGAACTGGAAAAGCTTGAAGGCCGAAAAGAAGTATTAAAGGAACGGAAAAAAAATGCCTCACAAAATAAAGAACAGCTGGCAAAATCCATTGAAGAACTAACAGAAAGAATTGCTCAGCTACAAGTTCAAAAAGATGAACTGCAGGCAGCTAAGGATCAATTGCAATCTGAAGCAAATCTCCTTAAGAAACAATTGACTGAGAAACAGGAGCAGCTAAAGCTTTTTGCAGAAGATAACGAACAGGTTATTGAATCATTAAAAAGTGAATATATTGAGATTTTAAATAAACAAGCTGCGTCCAAAAATGAAATGCAAATGATTTCTCGTCAATTAAGCCAGCAGGATGCAAGAAATGAAAAACTCGAACTTGATAATGAAAAGTTCATTGAAGAACGCTCACTGATCACCGAACGTAAACTGCAGGCAGAAAACGGACTAAGTGAAGTGCATGCAGCCCTGGAAGAACAAATTCACCTGTTCCGCGAAGCACAGAAAAAGGCTGAAGCAGTAAAAAACAATTATGAAAAGCAAGAGAAGACCCTTTATCAGGCGTATCAATATTTACAGCAGGGCAAATCAAGACAAGAGATGCTTGAAGAGCTCGAGGATGATTATTCCGGTTTCTTCCAAGGGGTAAAGGAAGTTTTAAAAGCAAGAGGAAACAAACTAAATGGCATTGAAGGTGCTGTTGCTGAATTGATTTCCGTTCCAAAACAGTACGAAACCGCCATTGAAATTGCATTAGGCGGAGCGATGCAGCATGTTATTGTTCAAACCGAGCAGGATGGCCGCAGTGCGATACAATATTTAAAGGGCAATGGATATGGACGTGCGACGTTTTTGCCTTTGAATGTTATGAAGGCGAAGTTTCTGCAGGCTAATCAGCAGCAGGCTGTGTCTGGTCACGATGCTTTTGTTGGACAAGCATCATCTTTGATTGAATATAACAGCAAATATGCTGCAGCAATTGAAAGCTTGCTTGGAAATGTAGTCATTGCCACAGATTTAAAAGGTGCCAATGAACTGGCTAAACTGCTATCTTATCGGGTTCGGATTGTGACACTTGATGGAGATGTCGTAAATCCAGGCGGATCTATGACGGGCGGGGCTATTAAGCAAAAGAATTCTTCGATTTTAAGCAGAAAAAGCGAGTTAGAGGAACTAAAAGCAAGGATCACTGATATGGAAGGAAAAACTGCTTCGCTGGAAGATCTGGTCAAAAAGCTAAAGCATGATGTACAGCAGCAGGCAGACCAATTGGAGATTCTGAAAGAAAAGGGAGAGCATCTGCGTTCACAAGAACAAAGAATGAAAGAGGATCTCCGTGAGATTGAATATGAGGAAAAAAGGATAAATGAACGTTTATCCATCTATGATCTCGATAAGGCACAGTATAGTGAGGATAAAGACAATCTTGTGTCAAGGCAGAAAATCCTGCAGCAGGAGCTGCAGCAATTCGAAGTTCAAACAGCAGAGCTTGATGAACAGATTCGTCTTTTAACAGAACGAAAATTTACAGACCAAACGTCCAAAGAAGCACTGCTCGCTGAAATCAGTGACTTAAAGATTACTTTTGCAGCGAAAAGTGAACAGCTAAATAGTGCAGCTGAAAGGCTGAATCACACTGTAAACGAATGGACCTCATCCTCAGATAAGCTAAACTTGATTCAGGATGATTTAAAGCTTTTATCATCAGAAATGACGAACAGCTCTTCAGGAGAAATTCAGCTTGAAGAGGCAGCTAACCGAAAGCTGCAGGATAAAAATGAAACGGTCAGTCTGATTGCAAGCAGAAGAGCTGAACGATTAAAGCTGCAGACAGAGCTTGAGGATTTGGAGCTTGAAGCGAAAGAATTGAAACGCACGCATAAAGGCTTAAGTATTGCTCTGAAAGATGATGAGGTGAAGCTCAATCGAATTGATGTTGAGCTTGAAACACGCCTTGCTCATCTGCGGGAAGAATATTTATTATCGTTTGATGCTGCGAAAGAAGCTTACCCGCTAACGATTGATGCTGAAGAGGCTCGTAAAAAGGTTCGCCTCATTAGAATGTCAATCGATGAGCTCGGCACCGTTAATCTTGGTGCAATTGAGGAATATGAGCGTGTGTCTGAACGTTATGAATTCCTGCTAGAGCAAAAAAACGACCTTCAGGAAGCAAAAGATACGTTATACCAGGTTATTGATGAAATGGACATTGAAATGAAAAGAAGGTTTGAGCAAACATTTAACGGCATCCGTTTTCACTTTGAATCTGTGTTTCAGTCACTGTTTGGCGGCGGCCGAGCCGATTTGCGCTTAACCGATCCTGAAGACCTTTTGAATACAGGTGTTGAAATTGTTGCACAGCCGCCAGGGAAAAAGCTGCAGAATCTTGGTTTATTATCAGGTGGTGAACGGGCTCTGACAGCCATTGGATTATTATTTTCAATTTTAAAAGTAAGACCTGTTCCATTTTGTATTCTCGATGAAGTAGAAGCTGCCCTTGATGAAGCCAATGTCCATCGGTATGCACAATATTTAAAACGATATAGCGGTGAAACACAGTTTATCGTCATAACACACCGCAAAGGGACAATGGAGCTTGCAGATGTACTGTATGGCATTACCATGCAGGAGTCTGGCGTTTCTAAGCTTGTTTCTGTAAGACTTGATGAATCACGGGAAATGGTTCCAATCTAAGGTTCAGCCGGGGAAATTCCCCGGCATACATATATAAAACCAATAAAGGATGTGACCAAATGAGTTTTTTCAAAAAATTAAAAGAGAAGATTACGAAACAAACAGACAGTGTAACAGAGAAATTTAAAGAAGGCTTAACGAAAACACGTGATAATTTTTCAGGCAAGGTGAATGATCTTGTTGCTCGTTACCGAAAAGTAGATGAAGACTTCTTTGAAGAGCTTGAAGAGATATTAATACAAGCGGATGTCGGTTTTGATACTGTTATGAAGCTTGTCGATGAGCTAAAACTCGAAGTGAAGCGGAAAAACATTCAGGATCCTGCAGAAGTACAAGATGTTATTTCTGAAAAGCTGGTTGAGATTTATGAACAGGGAGGCAACTCATCTTCTGCTTTAAATATTCAAGAAGGCGAATTAACGGTTATCCTTTTTGTTGGTGTAAACGGTGTTGGGAAAACAACAACCATCGGTAAACTTGCTCATAAATTCAAAAACGAAGGCAAAAAAGTGGTGCTTGCTGCCGGGGATACGTTCCGTGCAGGGGCCATTGAGCAGCTTGAAGTGTGGGGAGAGCGTGTCGGCGTTGAGGTCATTAAGCAAGGCGCAGGTTCTGATCCTGCTGCGGTAATGTACGATGCTGTGCAGGCGGCGAAGTCACGCCAGGCTGATATCCTTATTTGTGATACAGCTGGACGTCTGCAAAACAAAGTCAATCTGATGAAAGAGCTGGAAAAAGTCAAAAGAGTCATCGAACGTGAAATTCCAGGAGCTCCTCATGAAGTTTTACTGGCCCTTGATGCCACTACAGGCCAAAATGCAATGCTTCAAGCCAAAACCTTTAAGGAAGCAACAAATGTTACAGGTATTGTGCTAACAAAGCTGGATGGAACGGCAAAAGGCGGAATTGTCATTGCCATCCGCAATGAACTCGACATTCCGGTTAAATTCGTCGGACTAGGTGAAAAAATGGACGACCTTCAGGAATTTAACGCCGAGCAATACGTCTATGGCCTATTCGCCGACAACGTTGAAAAAGCAGAAGAATAAACACTTCAAATATCATTTTATTCAAAAATGATGACCCGAACTATTAACAGATTTTTTTAATGATCTGTAAAATAGTTCGGGTTTTTTTGTGTTTATAGGTCGCAAATTTTGAGAGCCTGGCTGTAATGAAAGTTTTATATAAACAGTACAATTAAAAAAACTTCCCAGTAAGTGAAGGGGTATATCCTTTTCCTTTCGTCTATTATGTAGATGAAAAAATTGTAAAAACATGAACACTAATTGCAATTTATAACGTCTATATTATTGAAGATAGCTATGGAGGGGTATGCAGATGAAAAAAACAAAGATATTGATTTTGCTATTATGTTCGTTATTCTTTTTTTCTTATCTTTTCCCGCAGCAGGTTTCTGCTGCAGAAGAATCCGGATTAACCATTACGGTTGACGAAGGTTTTGATGGAAAAGTGAAACGGGGAGAAGGCTTTCCAGTTGTTCTAAATGTCGAAAATTCAGGAGAGGATTTTAGCGGAAGTGTGCTAGTTAGCTTTTATCCTTCCTACAACTCGGGAGGGTCTATTCCTGTAAAAATTGAAGTGCCTGCAGGAGAGACTAGAACATTTCAACTATCACTTCCTGGCATGACAGAGGATCATCAATCCTATTATCAAAATGAACCATCCATTCATGTTTTTGAAGGTGACTGGAAGGATGGGAAACAGCTTACATATAAAGGCGATAAAGCCGTTAAGCCGAAGTTTATTGATGATGCCACCACATTTATTGGCGTATTAAGCGAAAACTACGACCGGCTTAAGGAGCTAAGGACTACATCATCTGCGACAATGGCAGAATTAAACCCAGACATATTGCCAGCACAAGCAATGGGATTAGAATCTATTGATGTCATGATTGTTGATGAATATTCATTATCACAGCTTAGTGACGCTCAGCAAACCGCTTTAAAAGAATGGATCAAAGTGGGCGGCACGCTCATTGCGGGAGCTGCGCCAGATGCACAAGCCACTTACGGTGAATTATTTGAACTATTGCCAATGAAACCTGATAAGGAGGCAGATGCTTCCGCGGAGTTTTTAAAACTTGGATCATCTATTGAAGAAATGCCTTTTAATGAACTTCCGTTTTTTACAGGCGAAGTGGCAGAAGGTGCCGAAGTATTAATCAAAAATGGGGAGCTGCCTGCTGTTGTAAGATCACTATACGGCAGCGGTATGATCCTGCAAAGCAGCTTTTCACTCGGGGATGAACCTCTCTCTGCCTGGAAGGACTATGATACATGGTTTGTAAACTTATTAAAGTTTAGTGATGCCGGTCAAATATCGAATGCAAACATGCATGGAGGCTTTTATGATTCGCTATATTGGGAGTTTGCAGAAGCGAATGAATATTTCCCTGCATCAACTGTTTCAATTGAACAGCTTATTGGGTTACTGGCAGTCTATATCATTATAGTTGTACCTATCTTGTATTTTGTCCTGCGTAAAATGGATAAACGGGAGCATTCCTGGTGGGTTATTCCTGCCCTTTCAATCCTAATGGCAGCAGTCATTTTTACAATCGGGGCAAAGGATCGGATCTCTCAGGCACAGTTAAACCAAATGGGCGTTTACTACGAGGAAAACAATCAGTTATCAGGTTTGCAGGCGGCTACATTGCTATCAAATACAGGCGGTGAATATGCCATTGAATATCCTAGCGGAGCATTCCGTCCTGTAAGCGGCGGCGGTGGGGGCAATTCCCTTTATGATCCAATGCGGGGTGCAATCTTCGCTGAGCAAGTAAAAACCAGTTCTGTCATTTTTCCAAAGATGGATTATTGGTCCACACAAACCATTTATGGCAAAGCAAATCAAACTGCTGAAGGCGGATTTGCTTCTGAATTAACATTATCAGACAAAATATTAACTGGGACAATCACTAATCACTATGATTATGATTTTTCAGAGGTCTTTATTTGGTCGGGTTCACAGAAAATTAAGCTTGGTGCCTTGAAAAAAGGAGAAACCTTGGAGGTTAATAAACAAATTAATCAATCCATTTTAACGAAACCAACTTCAAATGGATACGGCGGAATCAACTATAATCAATCAGATATTGATAAGGTGAAGCGCGAGCAGCTTGAATATTCAGCCGTCAACTATGTATTAAATGAGCATATGGAAGCAGCAAAGCCGGTGATTGCCGGAATCACTTCACAGTCTGTCATTGATGTAACGGTAGCTGATAAGGATGAAAAGCAAAATAATATCAACATGATCCTCTCTTCAGCAGATGTGCAGCAAAACATAACTGGTGCCTTCACTTTAAAGCAAGAGACCTTAAAGACGGACCTTCAGGCAATCTCAGGACATATTTATGAAGAAATGATGTATGGAACAGATTATGAGGTTAATCTTGATAATGGAGAATATGAGTATAAGATCGAATTGCCCGAACAGCTTAAAGGAAAAGATGTGACACTGACTGAGCTAAAGCTTGCTTTCCGAAATCCAACAATTGAATATTCGCTTTTAAACGCTGCTTCAGACGAATGGCTGCCGCTGGAATCAGATAAAACAGCCACGTTAAAGGAAAGTGACAGTGTGAATGAATTTGTATCTCCAGAAGGAGTGATCGTCTTGAAATTAACGAAAAACACGGGTGGAGATCCTTATGTACAAATGCCGAATATCAGTATTAAAGGAGAAGTAGCCCCATGATCGAAATTATGAACTTAACAAAGGAATACGGGAGCTTTAAAGCGCTGGATTCATTGAATTTAAAAATTGAAAAAGGGACGGTTTTTGGATTTGTCGGTCAAAACGGAGCAGGAAAGTCTACCACTTTTTCTATACTTGCAACACTATTAGCTCCCTCTTCTGGAACTGCCTATGTAAATGGCTATAATGTGCAAAAGGAACCTCGGGAGGTAAGGAAGCAAATTGGTTATATGCCTGACTTCTTTGGTGTTTATGACCAATTAAAGGCAGATGAATATTTGCATTTTTACGGAGCGAGCTATGGAATTCCATATCAGGAAAGAGAAAAATTGATTCCGCAGCTGCTCGAACTTGTTAATTTATCGCATAAAAGAGATTCATATGTTGACTTGCTTTCAAGAGGGATGAAGCAGCGGCTTTGCCTCGCGCGCTGTCTCATTCATGATCCTGAAGTGCTGATCTTAGATGAACCAGCCTCCGGATTAGATCCCCGTGCCCGCATCGAAATGAGGGAGATTTTAAAAGAGTTAAAAACAATGGGCAAAACGATTCTTATATCCTCACATATTTTGCCTGAGCTTGCCGAAATGTGTGACCAAATCGGTGTAATTGATCAAGGAAAGCTAGTAGCTGAAGGATCGGTCGCTGATATTCAAGATAAGTTAAGAGGAGAAAAAATCATTTTTGTCAAAGTACAATCAAGCCTGCGCGAAACGGTGTCCTTTTTCGAGGATGATCCGTTTATCTCAAATGTACAGTTAATGGACGATGATCATACAATCCGCTTTATTTATAAAGGCAGCGCTGAAGAGCAGACGGCATTACTAAAAAATGCGATGGTGAAAGGATTGCCGATTACCAGCTTTGCTGAAGAAGAGGCTGACCTGGAAGATATCTTTATGGAAATTACAAAGGGGGTTGAAATGTCGTGAAAAATTTCGTCATAAATCCTGTCTTAAATAAAGAGTTCAAGCTGCGCTTCCGTTCATTTAAAAGCTACCTGGGGATATTATTTTATTTATTGGCGCTTGGAATTATTATTATTGGGTTCGTTTTTATTCAATCGCTTTCCAATAGCTTTGGGTTGTTTAAACCGGAAGAAAGCAAAATGATGTTTATGCTGTTAAGTATGCTGCAGCTTGCTTTGATTTTATTTATTACTCCCGGTTTGACTGCAGGAGTGATCAGCAGTGAACGTGAACGGCAAACATTAAATATGATGCTGACCACTACACAAAGCTCAACAAGCATCATTTTAAGCAAGCTTGTTTCCGCTATTTCCTATTTGCTCTTGCTGATTGTGGCAAGCCTGCCATTATACAGCTTCGTCTTTTTGTATGGAGGCATTTCACCAGCTCAAATGCTGACAACCATTGCATTCTATGTTTTTACCATTATCGCATTTGGCAGTCTTGGTGTGCTATTTTCTACTCTCATTCGCAAAACGATTGTCTCGATGGTTACCGCATATGGGTTAACGATGTTTTTGGCAGGCGGTACCGCTTTTCTGACTTTGCTGCTTATGCAGCTTGGCTATAATTATAGCGGCAATCCTTCCAATGTACAGCATGTGCCTTTTGCTTATTTTGCTGCGATGCTAAATCCGGCAATTGCTCTGTTTGGTACGTTTGAGCCAGAAATCATTGACGAAATCACAAATGTGACGGGCATTGAATTTCCTTTATGGGCAGCCTATTTGATTTCGTACACAGTTATAACAGCAGGAGCAATTTTCTTTAGTATTAAGAAGCTTCGTCCAAATATGAAAAAAGGTTAATGGAAATGAAATGAAAAGGACTGATTGCGATGGAAGATCGCCAGCAATTTGCTAAACTGCTGAAGCCTGTAAAAAACCAGCTATTCTTATTGCTTACGCTAAAAGAACTGCAATGGCTATCGATATTTGCTGCAGGCGGGAGTCTGGTGCTGTTCATAGCTGCACGTTTTATGACCGTTCCTTTTTTACGGTACTACATTTATAGTCTTGCTTTTCTTTTTATTCTTGCCCTTTTCGTTCGAGTCATTTTAAAACGTCCGGATGATAAGCAGGCTGCGCTCGTTTTTAATCATTATGTTCCGGATGACCGGGTAATTTCGGCCTATTCCTTCCAAAATGAATCCGGGGAGCTGGCTCAGCTCCAGCTTGCTGATGCAGTGGAAAAAATGAAGCATGCGGAATCTTCCGTTTTAAAAAGGAAGAAAAAGTTTTTTTATCCAAATTGGCTGGCGGCAGCTGCTCTTATGTTCCTATGTGCAGCACTGTTATACATGTTCCCTAATGACAAAATGGATGCTGCCGGAGAACGGGAAAAAGAGATCAAACTGGCATCCGAAATGAACAAGGAACTAGAGAAAAAGATAGATGCAGAAAAAAATAAAGAGGTTAAGAAATCACTGGAAAAAGTAAAAGAAAAACTCGCTGAAACAAAATCAGCCGAAAAAGCAATGGAGGAAATGCAAAAACAGTTGAAAAATATGGAATTACAAGCTTTGAAGGCAAAGGAGAAACAAACTGCACTGCAAAACTTTCAAAAAGATGCAAAAAAGAATGATTTAGCCAGTCTTGGTGAAAAGCTGGATCAGAAGAATATAGAAGAGATCAAAAAAGAGTTGAAAAGCTTAAATGATAATTATGACAAGCTATCTGAGCAACAAAAGCAGGCATTAGAAAGTATTACTGACAAGAATGAACAGCTTTCAGAAGAGGAACTTGCTAAAGCAGCAGAACAGCTGGAACAGCTGCTTCAATCTGAGGAGTTTTTAGATCAGCTTGCTGCCGCCCAAAACTCATTATTAAATACTGGCACTGCCCTTCAGAAACAGCTGGCAGCCAGCGGTCTTTCTGCATCTCAGCTTGCTTTATCATCAAATGCCAGCACTGGAGAAGGAACAGCTCCTAATTCTCAAGATGGAGAAGGGGCAAATGGTGAAGGGGAAGGGGAAGGGGATGGTGAAGGAGATAGTGAAGGTGATGGGGAAGGAACAGGTTCCGGCTCAGGTTCTGGTTCCGGTTCAGGCTCAGGTTCAGGCTCAAGTTCTGGTTCCGGTTCAGGCTCAGGTTCAGGCTCAGGCTCAGGTTCTGGTTCAGGCTCTGGTTCGGGCTCCGGAACAGGCAGCGGTGCGGGCCTTGGACAGGGATCACGTGAACTGCTTACCGTACCACAATCTCTTGATGGAAAGGTTAATAGAGAAACCGATAACGGAAAGCTTGGCCAGGGGACACCATCGCAGCAGTTTGAAGCAGATGGTCCTGTATTAAAGGGGAATATCCGCCCTTATAGTGAAGTATATGGGGAATATGAACGGGCATATCGGGAAAGTGCGGATCGATATAAGCTGCCGGCAGATTTAGAGGATATTGTTAAAAATTATTTTACAAATATTGATCCGAGCTAGGAGTGGTAATATGTCAGCAATTGAAGAAAAAGCACAAACCTTCGCGCAAGCAAGTGAAATGTATCTGAAGGTAAAAGAAGAAATTCAATCTTTTATCGTTGGACAGGATGAAGTCATTGATCATGTGATTTGGAGTATTTTCGGAGGCGGGCATGTCCTGTTGGAGGGATTGCCTGGTTTAGGAAAGACGATGCTGATCAAAACGATATCAGAATGTCTGGACCTATCTTTCTCTCGTATCCAATTTACACCGGACATTATGCCTTCAGATATTACAGGCACGATGCTCCTGCAGCCAGATGCAGATGGAAAGCAGCAGTTTTCATTTCATGAAGGGCCGCTTTTTGCCAATATTGTATTAGCAGATGAAATTAACCGGGCGACACCAAAGACGCAAAGTGCACTGCTTGAAGCGATGGGGGAAAAAACGGTTACAATTATGGGCGAAACGAAGCAAATGGAAAAGCCATTTTTTGTTTTGGCAACACAAAATCCAATTGATATGGAAGGAACTTATCCGCTTCCTGAAGCACAAACGGACAGATTTATGTGTAAGGTAAATGTTTCGTACCCAACGAAGCAGGAATTGCTAGAAATTGTGAAAAGAACGACTGGACCAGTAACGAAAAAGCTGCAAGTTGTAGCGAAAAAAGAAGAAGTGATCAAGCTTCAGCAGCTTGCTAAAGAAATACTTGTTTCGGATGAGATCATTGAATATGCTGTCAAAATCATTTCAGCTTCCCATCCTAATACAGAGGATGCCAGTGAAAGTGTTCGCAAATATGTGCAATATGGAAGCGGGCCGCGTGGTGTACAAAGCTTAATATCAATGGCAAAAGCTCGGGCAATGTGTCTTGGTCGCTATCATGTGTCCATTGGCGATTTGAAACAAGCTGCCTTCCCGGTTTTGCGTCATCGCCTGATTCTTAATTTTGAAGGAGAAGCAAACGGAGTGGCTCCTAATGAGATCATTGAAGAAATCCTGGCGGCAGCTGGAGAGATTCAGTAATGAGTAAAACATACAGCTATCTGGGGAAGCTTCAAAAAAAGAAGCTGCTTGTTAAGACGAAGAAAAGAGGATTGCATGCAGGCTCAAGGCAATCAGCACGCTTTGGTTCTTCTCTTGAGTTTTCAGATTTTAGAGCCTATCAGCTTGGTGATGATGTCAGGCAAATTGATTGGAATGTGTATGGGAGAACTCAAAAGCATTATATAAAACGGTTTCTGGATGAACAGGAATTATCAATCAGCATCTATTTAGACGGTACTGCTTCAATGCAAAAGGCAGAGAAGAAATGGGAAATGGCCCGCGAACTGGCTGCTGCATTGTCATATACGGTTCTATCAAGTGATGATCGGCTTTATTTTGCAGCAATATCTGGTGAATATATTCAGCCTGTGAAAAAAAGAGGAGCCATATACAGCAGAAAAGTATTTTTAGACATTCTGCATCTGCAGGCCCAAGGAGTATCTGGAGCATTTTGGACAGCCTTGCCAAAGGTGATCAGCAAGAAAGAGCAGCTTTCCGTTCTGATCTCAGATGGTCTCGAACCTCTGTCTGTGATGGAAGAGGTCTTTCAACAGCTTGCGGCACTTAAGCAAGAGTTCTGGCTGATTCAAGTATTAAGCTCAGAAGAATTGTTTCCGGACTATTCAGGCGATTTAAAGCTTTTGGATGCTGAAAACGGCACGGTTGTAAATGTGAGTATGAATTCTGCCATATTAACAGAATACAAGACTAGAATTCGTCAACATAATAAAGAATTAGAATCTTTATGCAAAAAGTATGGAGGTCATTATTTATTGGCAGCAGATGACCGTGATCTGCAGACAATTTTATTTACAGACCTTCCGGCAAAAGGGCTTATGAGATGAGGTGTCATATATGCAGTTTATAAGTCCGCTTTATTTCTCACTGATCCTGTTTTTAGGTGCCGTCATTTTATTTTATTTTTTCCGTAAGCAATATACCGAAAAGTCTGTATCATCAAATATGCTCTGGCAGCAGACGCTGAATGAGTGGCAGGCTTCGCCGTTTTTGAAAAAAATGCAGCAAAATCTATTGTTCTGGCTGCAGATTTTAGCACTTTTATTGCTGATGCTTGCCTTAACAGGCCCAGTTTTCAAGCAAAATGCCGTTGTTGGTGATGACGTCATCTTTGTGATTGATACATCAGCCTCTATGTCAGCGGATTTTCAGGAAAAAGATCGCTTTACAGCTGCAAAAAATGAAATGCTCCAAATTACAGATATTCTGAATGGACAAAATGTTACGATCATCCAAGCAGGTCAGCAGCCTCAGATATTGTTAAACAAAGAAAGCAATAAAAGTCATGCAGAACAAGTGATTACTTCTCTGGAATTGACCTATGATCACGAATCAATGGATGAAGCATTGCGCCTGGCTAATTCACTGGCAGGAGAAGGTAGTGCTATTCATGTTTTTTCTGACAATGTCGAAGAAGAATTGGCAGCCGATGAACTTCCTGAACGTTATGTGCAGGTGCATAACATAGGAGAGAATGATGTGAATCTGTCATTAATTTCATTTGGTGTAACCTATACGGAGGGCAGGACTAGCGGCGTCGCTGTCATTGAAAATCAAAGTAATGAAGTACAAAATGCAGAGTTTTCCATTCTGGGAGAAGAACAGCAATTATTTCAACAATCGGTCGAAATTGAAGCTGGAGAAAGGGAAATCATCCAAGTTGGTGAATTAAAAGAACTGCCGCTATATGAAGGGGTCATCTCTACGAAGGATTCCTACAGTGCCGATAATCAGCTGACCGCCGTTTTATCAAGCGGATCACCGCAGGTTTATAGTTTAGGTGAAACCAGTTCATTTGCTGTACGGGGATTTGAAACCATTGGGGCCGAGGTGATTCAAGCGGCCGTTGGAGAATGGGATCAAGATAATGGGCAGGGTATCATTCTCGCAGAAGGAGATACATTGGAAGAGCTGCCGAATTTGCCAGCAATCTATTTTCACTCCTCAGCAGAGAAAGCAGAACTGAATGAAGCTATAACTATACAGGAAGATCAGCTGCTGCAATACGTTGACCATGACTCCCTCTATATTGGGCAAGCATCAGAACCTCTTGAAGGAAACTGGGAAACAATCATGCAAAGCGGGAACCATCCGCTGATTCAAAAAGGAAGTCATAATGGACAGCCTTTAATAATTGTCAATTTTTCATTATCAGATTCAGATTGGCCCCTGCATCCAGGTTTTCCAATCTTTTTATTTAATGCATACGAATGGCTTTCTCAAGAAACAGATTTTCTTGGGTATTACCAGCCTGGAGAAGAAAAATGGCTGAATGTGAGCAGTTCTATGCAAAGTATTGATATTTTTAATATTGAAGATGAAAACTTGTATTCTTTAAATTTAGAAAATGAAAGCTTTAGAGCACCAGTCCAGCCTGGTTCCTATCAGGCTGTGTCTCAAGATCATATTTATCATTTTGCGGTTGCGCTTGATGAAAGAGAGAAGCAGATCACATCTGGCCAATCGTTTACGTTAAATGCAAGAACGCTAGAGGCAAAACAAGCATCAAGTGTTAATGAGTCATTATGGTTCTGGCTCGCGCTGATTGCCCTTGTTTTCATAGCAATCGAGTGGGAGGTATACAGGCGTGGGCATCGAGTTTAAATATCCGTATCTATTATTATTGCTGATTCCTGCAGCACTTCTCATCTTTTTATATATGAGACAAGCAATGAAATCGAGCCAGCGAGGATTTTCTTTAATAGCTATTATTAGAAGCCTGGTGTTTGTGTTGCTAATAGGTGCATTAGCAATTCCTCAGCTGCTGCTTCCTTTAAAAGGAGAAACAGTTGTATTTCTGACAGATCGATCTGCCAGTGTAAAGGATGCCGACTCCATCTCATTAGGATGGATTGAGGAGGCTGCAGCAAATAAAGGAGCAGACGATCAGCATGCCGTTGCCGCTTTTGGGGAAGATATCGTTCTTGAACAAAATCGCAGTGCAGATCAATCCAGTATCACACAATACAATGGAAAGCTTAATCCTGCCGAAACGAACCTGGAAGATGCCCTTTCGTTTGCTTCTACCATGATCCCCAATCAGGCAGGCGGCCGGATCGTTGTTTTTTCAGATGGAAATGAAACATCCGGTCACAGTGAGAATGCTATACAATTATTGAAAAACCGCGGAATTGAAATTGATTATATGCCGCTGCCGAGTGTGACAGGAGAGGACCTTGCAGTATCGAATGTAGCTCTTTCTCCTTCCATTTATCTGGGGGAAGAAGTTCCGATTACGGTAACGATTGACAGCAATACCGAAAAACAAGCGGACATTCGCCTTTCTGTCAACAATCAGGAGGTCATTCAGGAAAAGGTTGACGTTAAAGAAGGAACAAATTTATACAGCTTCCGCTACCAAGCTGCAGAGGGCGGGATGAATGTATTTAAGGCGGAAGTAGCAGCAGCGGGCGACACTTTTACAGAAAACAATGTCATGCATGCCATCTCCACTGTTCAAGCAGCCCCAAAACTGCTGATTGTCCAGAATGAAGAAACTTCTCAGCTGCCATCTGTATTTGAGGATGCTGGTCTTGAAACAGATGTACTGACACCTGAAAAGCTGCCTACGTCACTATCAGGATACTTATTATATCAGTCTATTTTGTTTAATAACGTAGCAGCTACATCAATTACTGAGCAGCAGATGTCTTTAATAGAGCAGGCAGTCAGAGAATTTGGTGTCGGGTTTGTGATGGCTGGAGGAGATGAAAGCTTTGGTCTTGGCGGTTATTTTAAAACACCAATCGAAAAGCTGCTCCCTGTTGATATGGATATTAAAGGAAAGAAAGAAATGCCTTCACTTGGTTTGATGATCGTATTGGACCGATCAGGCAGCATGAGCGGAAATAAACTCGAACTAGCCAAGGAAGCGGCTGCACGATCTGTTGAACTTCTCAGGGACGAAGATACCCTTGGTTTCATAGCATTTGATGACAGACCTTGGGAAATTGTTGAAACTGGACCTTTAAAAGATAAAGAAGATACAGTCGATAAAATTCGCTCTGTCACACCTGGTGGCGGTACAGAAATATACAGTTCATTAGAAATTGCTTATGAAGAGCTGGAAGAATTAAAGCTGCAGCGCAAACACATTATTTTACTGACAGATGGCCAATCAGCGACAAATAATGATTATGAAAGCTTAATTGAAGAAGGAAAAGAGGGCAATATTACACTATCAACTGTTGCATTAGGCGGAGATGCGGATCGTGCCCTGCTGGAAGAATTAGCTTCATTGGGAACTGGGCGTTTTTATGATGTTGCCGATTCTTCTGTTATTCCAAGTATTTTATCTCGGGAGACAGTCATGGCAACAAGAACCTATATCGAAGACCAGCCGTTTTATCCTGCCATCGGGCCATATCCTGATTGGCAGGGGCTGTTTAATGATGGAGTGCCGCAGATGAATGCTTACATTGCCACAACAGCAAAAGACCGGGCAATGGTGCCGCTATTAAGCGAGAAAGAGGATCCTGTGCTCGCTCAGTGGAGGTATGGGATGGGGCAAAGTATCGCTTTTACATCTGACCTCACTGGAAAGTGGTCTGGCGATTGGGCAAGATGGGGGAAATGGCCGCAGTTTTTAAATGAAATGGTAACGAAAACGCTGCCGCAGTTTGAGTCTGAACCTTTTAATATTACAGTTAATAAAACAGCTGAAAATACAGTGTTAACTGTAGAATCGCAGTCGAAGCAATCTCTGCCGATTGAAGCATCGATTATCTCTGAAGACGGGGATGAAGTCGATGTCAGTACAAATATTGTAGCGCCGGGAGAATATGAAATTGTTGTTCCCGAATCGTCTGGCATGTATTTTTTATCAATTGCACAAACAGATGAAACTGGGCAGCAGCATGCCTTTCAAACAGGCTTTACAATTCCTTACTCGGATGAATATCTAATACAAGGTACAAATGAGGATGTTCTGAAAAAGCTGGCTGAGGAAACGGGAGGCAAGAAACTGGAACAGCCTGAGGAAGCATTCCGGCCGCTTACAAAAGCTGCTTATGATACTCAGCCAATCAGTAAAATGCTGCTGCTAGCTGCTTTCTTGCTCTTTTTTAGTGAAATTGCCATCAGGCGATTTGGATTGCATTACCTGCTTTTGAAAAAATGGAGCAATCGTACAAAGAAGAAAGAAAATGTCCAGCCTTCAGCAATTCAGCAAAAGCGGGAACAGCCTAAAAAAACTGGAGATAAGAAAGAAGTTAAACCAGCAGCTGAGGCACCTGCAAAGGCTCAAACTGAAAAATCAAATGAGAAACTTAAGCCAAAGCCGAAGACCCTGACGCCAGACGAACGAGCGGAAAATATGAACCGGCTTTTGGATGCGAAAAATAGAAAGAAAAGATAAAAAGAAAGAAAAACACTTTATTTTGTAAAAGGTTAACCCGGTCAGACTAAACGACTGGGTTAACCTTTTAGCTTTCATGAAGTTAAGTGTAAGTCCAGTTGATCTTCTTTCATGCTTTCCAGTCGGCAAATTTCCTTTGCAAAAGGTTGAATCCGCAGTAATCTGTGTCTTAACTCTTATGCTTGATTTGCTTGGCTTTTTCTTGACACACTACTTTGAACTATGTAAACTGAACATGTAAAGGCTTTTCACTTAACAAGGGGGTATGCTTATGTTAGAAAAGACGACGAGAATGAATTATTTGTATGATTTTTATCAGTCGCTGCTAACTCCAAAGCAAAGAAGCTACATGTCCTTGTATTATTTGGATGATTATTCTCTCGGTGAAATTGCTGAAGAGTACGAGGTTAGCCGTCAGGCTGTTTATGATAATATTAAACGTACAGAAGCAATGCTAGAAGAATATGAAGAAAAGCTGCTATTGCTGCAAAAATTTCAAGAGCGCAATAAACTGATTGCACAAATCAAGGAACTTTTAACTGAAGAAAATCCTTCAAAGCAAACAATCGGTGAAGCGGTTGCAGAGCTTGAGAAATTAGATTAGGAGGCGGCATATATGGCATTTGAAGGTTTAGCCGACCGACTGCAGAATACGATTCAAAAAATCCGCGGCAAAGGAAAAATCGGGGAAGCTGACGTTAAAGAAATGATGCGTGATGTGCGGCTTGCACTGCTTGAAGCCGACGTTAACTTTAAAGTGGTCAAAGAATTTGTCAAAAAAGTTAGCGAACGTGCTGTTGGGCAAGAAGTAATGAAAAGCTTAACACCCGGTCAGCAAGTCATTAAAGTGGTTAAAGAGGAACTGACAGAGCTTATGGGCGGGGAGCAAAGCAAAATTGCTGTCGCAAACCGGCCGCCAACCGTGATTATGATGGTAGGTCTGCAGGGTGCCGGTAAAACAACCACTACTGGAAAATTGGCGAATCTTTTGCGCAAAAAGTACAACAGGAATCCAATGCTTGTTGCAGCAGACATTTACCGTCCAGCAGCAATTAAGCAGCTGGAAACGCTAGGCAAACAGTTAAGTATGCCTGTTTTCTCATTGGGAGATCAAGTGAGTCCTGTTGAAATTGCCAAACAGGCAATAGCTAAGGCAAAAGAAGATCATCATGACTATGTCCTCATTGATACGGCAGGCCGTCTGCATGTCGATGAAGCATTAATGGATGAGCTTACGCAAATAAAAGAGCTGACGAAACCGGATGAAATTTTCCTTGTCGTTGACGCAATGACAGGGCAGGATGCAGTTAATGTTGCATCAAGCTTTAATGATCTGCTTGGCTTAACGGGCGTTGTATTAACAAAGCTTGATGGAGACACGCGAGGCGGGGCTGCACTTTCGATTCGATCCGTTACCAATACACCGATTAAGTTTGTTGGTTTAGGGGAAAAGCTGGATGCTTTGGAGGCTTTCCACCCTGAGCGGATGGCATCCCGTATTTTAGGTATGGGCGATGTGCTTACCTTAATTGAAAAGGCGCAGGCAAATGTTGATGAGGAAAAAGCAAAAGAGCTGGAAAAGAAAATGCGCAGTGCATCATTTACACTAGATGATTTTCTTGAACAGCTTGGACAGGTCCGCAATATGGGACCTCTCGATGATCTTCTGAAAATGATGCCTGGAGCCGGCAAGATTAAGGGATTAGACAAAATGAAAATCGATGAGAAGCAAATCACGCATGTTGAGGCGATTATTCAATCGATGACAAAAGCAGAGAAAGAGCATCCTGAAACAATCAACTCGAGCAGACGAAAGCGGATTGCGAAGGGAAGCGGCAGAACTGTCCCTGAAGTAAATCGTTTATTGAAACAGTTTGATGAAATGAAAAAGATGATGAAACAGATGACAGGAATGCAGCAAAAAGGCAAGAAAAAAGGCGGCTTTAAGCTTCCGTTTAAGCCTTTTTAACGTAAAAAAACAGTATGTAAAGAAAAAACACTTTACAAACTAATTAGAACTTGATATTATACTATCTTGTGTGAAACTATTCGGAGGTGCTTATTAAAATGGCAGTAAAAATTCGCTTAAAACGTATGGGAGCAAAAAAATCTCCTTTTTATCGTATTGTAGTAGCAGATTCTCGTTCTCCTCGTGATGGACGTTTTATTGAAACAGTAGGAACTTACAATCCAGTTGCAGAGCCTGCAATCGTTGATATCAACGAAGAGCTAGCGCTTAAATGGCTTCAAACTGGTGCTAAGCCATCTGACACAGTACGTAACTTATTCTCTAAAGAAGGCATTATGGAAAAATTCCATAACGCTAAGCACGGCAAGTAATTTGTTGCAAGATGAAAGAGCTGATCGAAACAATCGTTAAACCCCTTGTTGATTTTCCGGATGAAGTTCAAGTAGATGTTCTTGAAGAAGACAACAGAATAACCTACCAGCTTTCAGTCAACAAAAATGACATGGGCAAAGTCATCGGAAAGCAAGGGCGGGTTGCAAAAGCAATTCGAACTGTTGTATACGCAGCAGCATCATCACAGCAAAAGAAAATCTACTTAGAGATAACAGAATAACTATAGATCAGCTGCAGCGGCTTGCTTTGCCCCTCGGGGTGGCTAGCCACTGAAGCTAGACTAGAGAATGAGAAAAAAGGAGGGGAAACCCTCCTTTTTTCTTATAGAGACAATATAGTTTTCTGTTTTACTTAAAATTAATTAAATAGCCGCTGAGCTGAAAGTTCTGGTACAGTTGCTGATTTCGACTAAATAGAAGTGCAGCTAAGTCCCTGTCTTGCTTTTCCAGGCTTGCCAAACGACAGGTTTCCTTTAAATTCAGTTATAATAATAATAGCGAGTTTGACTAGGAGGCGATATCACATTGAAGCTCATACAGACGGTGACTATAAAACAGGTGCTCACGGAAACGACAAAAAAACAGCTGGAAACAGAATATGATACAGAACGCCAGCAGCTGCTAAAAGAAATCGACCAGCTTCATTTTGAAATGAAAAAGCTGGAAAAAACAAAAAAATATCAGGTCGGCAGTTTGCGAAATCAGTTTGAGAAGGAAATTCAAAAGCGGGCTGAAAAAGAAAAACTGCTTGATTTTCAAATACAGCAATTACATATGCTACCTTTAGGCAGTGAAATAAAGTCAGACGAAGTACAAGCGCTCTTGGAGATAAAAGAAGGCGATCGATGGGATTCTTTTAAGGAAAAGAAATACATTATCATCAAGGACGGGATTGTAGATGAAATTCGCTAGAGGTGATCAAAATGCAAAAATACTATAATGTAGGAAAAATTGTTAATACTCATGGAATTAAAGGAGAAGTAAGGGTTATATCGAAAACGGACTTTGCAGATGAACGCTACAAGCCAGGCAATAGTCTTACCCTTTTTATGCCTGAAGCCAAAGAACCGATTGAGCTTACTATAAAATCACATCGAAAACACAAGAATTTTGACCTTTTAACATTTGAGGGGTATGAAAATATTAATGAAATTGAAAAAATGAAAGGCGGCATTCTGAAGGTTTCTGAGGATCAGCTTGGTGCCTTAGAGGATAACGAATTCTATTACCATGAAATTATTGGCTGTGAAGTGACAACAACAAGCGGTGAAGAGATTGGAAAAATTAAAGAGATCCTTTCTCCCGGTGCAAATGATGTATGGGTCATTAAAGGAAAAGGCGGTAAAGAACTTTTAATCCCTTATATTGAGGATGTTGTGAAAAGTGTAGACGTAAAAACGAAGCAAATCGTTATAGAGCCGATGGAAGGGCTGCTTTCATAATGAAGATTGATGTTTTAACGCTTTTTCCAGAAATGTTTGAAGGTGTTTTTGGTCATTCAATATTAAAAAAAGCAGCGGAACAGAAAGCTGCACAATACAACGTAATCAACTTCAGAGACTATGCTGATAATAAACATAAAACAGTGGACGATTATCCTTACGGCGGGGGAGCGGGCATGGTTTTAAAGCCGCAGCCGATCTTTGACGCGGTGGAGGATGTGAAATCTTCTAGTGAAGCCAAGCCTAGAGTGGTCCTATTATGTCCGCAGGGTGAACGGTATAATCAAAAGAAAGCGGAAGAATTGGCAGCTGAAGAGCATTTGATTTTTATCTGCGGTCATTATGAAGGCTATGATGAGCGCATCCGAGAGCATATTGTTACAGACGAAATTTCAATCGGTGATTTTGTTTTAACAGGCGGCGAGCTTGGGGCTATGGTGATCATTGATAGCGTTGTTAGACTTCTTCCGGGTGTCTTGGGCAATCAGGAATCTCATCAGAAGGATTCATTCAGCACAGGAATGCTTGAGCATCCCCACTATACAAGACCAGCAGATTTCAGAGGTTTAAAAGTCCCAGACGTTTTAGTATCAGGCAATCACGCCCATATTGAGGAATGGAGAGTAAAGCAGTCTTTGAAAAGGACATATACAAGAAGACCTGATTTGCTTGATGACCTTGAATTATCGGAAACACATAAAAAATGGCTGAATGAAATAAAAAAAGAGGATAAATAGCATTGAACTTACTTTGTAAATATGCTATGATAATTTTTGTGACTTAGGCTGAACAAGTTTTAGCAGAGGTCTTATAACGATGTTCCGCTGCAAATAGAAATGTTGTGCATGAGCGTCTGTTCGAGAGGAGTTGAAAACGATGCAAAAATTAATCGAAGAAATCACAAAAGAACAACTTCGTTCTGACCTTCCTGCGTTCCGTCCTGGTGATACTGTACGTGTACACGTTAGTATTGTTGAGGGTACTCGTGAGCGTGTTCAGGTATACGAAGGTGTTGTGATTAAGCGTCGTGGTGGCGGAATCAGTGAAACTTTCACAGTTCGTAAGATCTCTTATGGTGTAGGCGTTGAGCGTACATTCCCTGTTCATACACCAAAGATCGCGAAGCTTGAAGTGATCCGTCGCGGTAAAGTTCGCCGTGCTAAGCTTTACTACTTGCGTAACCTTCGCGGTAAAAAAGCTCGTATTAAAGAAATCCGATAATGTTAAAATGCTAAAGGAGCTTGATTATCAAGCTCCTTTTTCAATAGAAAAACTTAATAGTTATTGGGCTGAGCAAACGCCTTCCGCTTTTCTATGATCCAGCTGCAGGCGTTAGGGACTCGAGGTCTTAAGTCAATCTGTCCTAAAGGTTAAAAAACAACCTTTACGCCATCTTGCCTTAAGCTTGTCGTCCCTGAGCAAACGCCTTCCGCTTTTCTTGATAATATTACATAAATGTTAAATAATATAAAAATAGAGCTTCCCATCGTGTGTATGTGGAGAAACAGTTGTACAATAAGTTGAGGATATTTATTGTACTTATTTTAGACAGGAACTTTTTGAAAGATGGTGGGAATATGGCGAAAAAGAAAAATGAATTATGGGAATGGACGAAGGCTTTATTAATTGCGGTTGTTTTAGCGGCGGTAATCCGCTATTTTTTATTTGCGCCCATCGTAGTAGATGGATTGTCTATGATGCCGACCCTGCATGATCAGGATCGGATGATCGTAAATAAATTTAGCTATACAATTGGAGAACCTGACCGTTTTGATATTATCGTTTTCCACGCACCAGAAAATAAAGATTATATCAAGCGTGTAATTGGCCTGCCAGGCGACACGGTGGAGTATAGGGATGATACCCTTTATGTGAACGGAGAAGCCTATGAGGAGCCATATTTGGACGAATACAGGGCCAAGGTCATTGATGGACCGTTAACAGAGCCATTTACCCTTGAAGACAAAATTGGGGAGACAACCGTACCAGAAGGCCATTTATTTGTCATGGGGGATAACAGGAGATTCAGCAAAGACAGCAGACATATAGGGGCTGTGCCAATGGAAGAAGTGCTCGGAAAAGCGAGTGTCATTTATTGGCCGATTGAAGATGTACGTTTAGTGAATTAACACCTAGAGGAAGATAGCTTAAAAGAAAGAGGTGAACACATTGACAATTCAATGGTTTCCCGGCCATATGGCAAAAGCGCGCAGACAAGTAACAGAAAAGCTTAAATTAGTAGACATTATTTTTGAACTTGTTGATGCCCGTATTCCTTATTCATCACGAAATCCGATGATTGATGAAATCATCCAGCATAAACCGCGGCTTGTTTTATTAAACAAAGCGGATATGGCAGATCCTCATGCAACAAAGCAGTGGATTGAATATTTTAAAAGCAAAGGCATTAAGGCAATTGCGATCAATTCACAGGCTGGGCAAGGGATGAAGGATATTACAGCCGCAGCACAAGAGACACTTCAGGAAAAATTTGACCGCTTAAGAGCAAAAGGTGTAAAACCTCGTGCTATCCGCGCGATGATCGTAGGCATTCCGAACGCCGGAAAATCGACGCTCATTAATCGGCTTGCTAAAAAAAATATTGCGAAGACAGGGAATATGCCTGGTGTCACGAAGGCACAGCAATGGATTAAGGTAGGAAAAGAGCTGGAACTGCTTGATACACCAGGGATACTATGGCCAAAATTTGAAGATCAAAATGTAGGCTTAAAGCTGGCGCTGACTGGAGCTATTAAAGACACTATTTTAAACCTTCAGGATATAACGGTTTATGCACTGCGTTTCTTTTCTGAAAAATATCCTTCAAAGCTGAAAGACCGCTTTAGCCTTGAAGAAATCCCAGAAGATATTGTAGAGCTATTCGATGAAATTGGAAAGCGCAGAGGCTGTCTGATGGGTGGAGGCGCTGTTGACTATGACAAAGTGACCGAACTTGTCATCCGGGAGTTTCGTTCCGAGAAATTTGGAAAAATCTCTCTAGAGTGGCCGTCTGAATTAAATCAAGAAGCAGAATAAAGCAAATTAGGTCTTCTGACAAAGAAGGCCTTTATTTTTTGCCGTACAAACCGATAAAAAACGAAAGAGCTTTAAAAGGAGCAGCAGAATGAAACAAAGTATTGCAGAAATTAAAAATAGGCTTATAAACGTTCAGGAAGAGAACGATCCATACCTAAAGCAGCTCTCGATGGATGAACGCAAGGGAGTTCAGTCCTTAATCAGTGCATGGCGTAAAAGAAGAGCACTGGAAAAGAAAGAGCACGACAAATTTAAAGAAATGACCTTTTTTGAAGAAAAATATCATAGTCAGGGATATGAGCTGATTGCTGGTGTTGATGAGGTAGGTAGAGGGCCGCTTGCTGGGCCAGTTGTAGCGGCAGCGGTCATTTTGCCTGCAGATTTCTATCTCCCTGGGATTGATGATTCAAAAAAGCTTAACGAGCAAAAAAGACTGAGCTTCTTTCATGCGATAATGGAACAGGCTGAAGCGGTCAGTATTGGCGTTATAGAGGTAGAAGAAATAGATAGGATTAATATATATGAAGCGTCAAAAAAAGCGATGATAACCGCTGTAGGCACTTTAAAGACACAGCCGGATTTTCTGCTGATTGATGCCGTAAAATTGAATGTTCCCTATCCTTATGAGGCTATAATTAAGGGTGATGGCAGATCTATTTCCATTGCAGCTGCATCCATTGTGGCAAAAGTAACGAGAGACAATATGATGAAAGCTTTAGACGAACAACATCCCGGCTACGGCTTTGCAAGCAATATGGGGTATGGAACAAAGGAACATTTACAAGGGATTGAAACACACGGTGTATTACATATTCATCGAAAAAGCTTTGCACCGATCAAGGAATATTTAGCAAAAAGCAGATAAGAGGGTGAACATAATGGGGCAGATGGGGATCGCGAGCCTTTTTATGAAGAATGATCATAACATCAGTAACAAAACAGCACAGTTTAGACCCGGTCAGATTGTAAGCGGGAAAATCATTAAGCATTATCCAAACCAGACAGCAGAAGTGCAAATTGGCGGTCAAAAGGTTATCGCACAACTGGAAACTCCGCTTGCTGTTAATGAGCGCTATTGGTTTCAGGTGCAAAATGGGGAAGGTACCGTGCATTTGAAAGTTCTTGAAGGCCAAGGGCTAAATGGAAGAATGCCAACTGCTACCCCGGAGAGCCTCTTGCAGCAATTTCAGCTGCCTGTTACTAAAAATCATCTTGCTCTGCTTCAATTCTTTACAAAAGAACAGCTTCCGCTGACGGCTGAAACCTTCAAGCAGGTTGCAGAGTGGCTGAAAAACAGCGAACCTTCCGGCAGCGGGCTGCATGCAATAAAAGAGATGTTTACTCGGCAGCTGCCGTTTACAAAGCAAGTGTTTTCATCCTTGCAAGCTGTTTTCGAACAAGAGTCATTAACATCACTTCTGCAAAATTTGCAAAAAGAGCTGTCACAGACTCCGGCAGCAAGGGGCAATGCGCAGCTGACAACATCTTTACAACAATTGACAGAATCCTTTCAGGAAAAGGCTGGGAAAGAGCTTATATCGCAAGTGTTAAAGCAATGGCTGACAGCTCCCGATCCCAGCAGAGCAAGTGCAGCTTTTAAACAGCTTCAAGCACTTGGTGTGCTGCCTGAGAACAGTAATGAGCAAAATAGTTTAAAAAGCGTTATCCGGACAATCTCTGAGCAGCTGCCTGCAGGAAAAGCGGAGATCACATCGGTATTAAGCGACATAGTAAGAAGTAATCAACCTTCAGAGCGGCATCATTTTATTATGAATTTGACGAAACTGCAGGCGTTGATGCCAGACCAGGGTCCCCAGCAGGAAGCGCGCCAGAACCTGCTAAATGGAGTTAGATCAAATGCCATACAGCTGCCTTTAGAAGCGGGAGCACTTCACAGGGTGATTCAGCCTGCTTTGCAGCATGTTTTAACAGATGTACAGGACTTGGGAAGTATTCTAAACCAAAATCAGCAGCTGAATAATAGTCTGATTCGAGCAGGACAACTGCTGCTTGACAGAGAACAGACACCACTAATGAATAATCCTCAGGAATCTTCTGTGCCGGCAGAAGATTCTGCTCTGATTAGAGATCAGATGAAAAGTATAGTGAAACTTTTAGGTTTTTCACATGAACATGACGCACTGCAGGTGATCAAAAACCCTGATAATGAAGGTGTGAAAAGCTTGGATTCTATTAAATCCCTCCTGCTGAGCAATTTGCGTGAGGATTTTTCCCCGGCATTGAAAGACGCAGCTGATAAGGTAATAAATAGAATTACAGGTTTTCAGCTGCTTTCCCAAGAAGTAGGACCTATACAGCAATATGTTTACCAAATTCCCTTTTCATTTTTAGGGAAAACGAATGATGTGACGATGCAGTGGAGCGGGAGAAAAACAACTGAAGGAAAAATTGATCCGGATCATTGCCGTATCCTTTTTTATTTGAACCTCGATTCGTTAAATGAGACTGTTGTTGATCTGCATGTGCAGACAAGGGTTATTAACATGACTGTAATCAATGATACACCGGATATTAAGTCGGTCGTTCAGCCTTTTATTCCAATGTTAAAAGAGCGCCTGATGGAGCATGGCTATAAACTTTCTGCTCTTGAGTTCAAAATGAGTATAGATAATAAACAGCAGCCTGTCCAAACATCATTTCTATCAAAAAATCAGCCTAAATTCAGCGGATTGGATATTAGAATATGAAAAAAGAACATGAACGCAAAACAGCAGTGGCGCTCTCGTATGATCAAAATAGCGAAAGTGCTCCAAAAATTACGGCAAAAGGCAGCGGCTATATTGCCGAAAATATTCTCGAAAAAGCACGGGAAAACGATATCCCCATTCAGCAGGACGCCTCACTAGTAGAACTGCTTGGAAACCTAAATATTAATGAAAACATTCCAGAAGATCTTTACCAGGCAGTAGCCGAAGTTTTTGCATTTATCTATCGTGCAGACAAAGCAGCCGGGAAAAAGAGCAGAGGTTATTAATTCTTGAACCTTGACTAAACTCAAGCAATTGGCAGTTATATTTGTCATATTGTTTGGGTTTTTCTATTGTCTCGGATTAAATGGTTTTAGGCAGTCTGATTTAGAAGAATTTAAAAAAAGGTTTTCCAGGCTTTGTTACTAATTTTTCCAAAAAGCATGATTACCAAAACAAAATAAGAGAACCATTAATTTCTAAAAAAACTGAATAATCTTATTCTACTAAAATATTGCAAGTTTCTTTTCAAAGGCTAAACGATGATTTTTAAAGGAAAAAAGTCTTTTGTGCATTAAAATTGTAAAGAATTTAAATATTTCATCTATAATGCTAGACAATGCTAGTGTCATTTTATAAAATGAAAGCGCAGTCTAATTTTGAAGAGCTTGATAGGAGGATGGGAAATGAATATACATGAGTATCAAGGTAAAGAAGTCCTCAGACAATACGGGGTAGCAGTTCCAAATGGAAAGGTTGCTTTTACGGTTGAGGAAGCTGTTGAAGCAGCAAAAGAACTTGGCACAGACGTTTGTGTGGTAAAAGCACAAATCCATGCTGGCGGAAGGGGTAAAGCCGGCGGTGTCAAGGTAGCGAAAAACCTTGACGAAGTCCGTACATATGCATCTGAAATTTTAGGAAAAACACTTGTTACACATCAAACAGGTCCTGAAGGTAAAGAAGTAAAACGCTTACTAATTGAAGAAGGCTGCGATATTCAAAAGGAATATTATGTGGGTCTTGTTTTAGACCGCGCAACTTCTCGCGTTACACTTATGGCATCAGAAGAGGGCGGCACTGAGATTGAAGAAGTAGCAGAAGAGACTCCTGAAAAAATCTTCAAAGAAGAAATTGATCCGGTTGTAGGCTTAACAGCTTACCAAGCGCGCAGAATTGCTTTTAATATTAATATTCCTGCTAAGCTTGTAAACCAGGCTGTTAAATTTATGATGGGCTTATATAGCGCTTATGTTGATAAAGATTGTTCAATTGCTGAAATCAACCCGCTTGTTGTAACAGGTGACGGAAAGGTAATGGCACTTGATGCGAAACTTAATTTTGATTCAAATGCCTTATATCGTCAAAAGGCAATTGTAGATTTCAGAGATTTAGAAGAAGAAGATGCAAAAGAAATTGAAGCATCAAAATACGATTTAAGCTACATCTCCTTAGATGGAAATATTGGCTGTATGGTTAACGGAGCCGGCCTTGCGATGGCAACGATGGATATTGTTAAACATTACGGCGGCGATCCGGCAAACTTCCTGGACGTTGGGGGCGGCGCTACAGCTGAAAAGGTAACAGAAGCATTTAAAATCATCCTTTCTGATCAAAATGTAAAAGGAATCTTTGTCAACATTTTCGGCGGAATTATGAAATGTGACATTATCGCAACAGGTGTAGTGGAAGCTGCAAAACAAGTTGGTTTATCCGTACCTCTAGTAGTTCGTCTAGAAGGAACAAACGTAGAGCTTGGCAAGAAAATTCTTGCAGAATCAGATATTGATATAATCGCAGCCGACTCCATGGCTGACGGAGCACAAAAAATCGTTTCCCTAGTCGGATAAAGTGATAATGCTGCTTTCTAAAAAGAATGTTATTAAACTTAGTTTAAGTAGTATTTTTTAAGTATATGCTGGGCGATTGAAACGGAAGGGTACGAGACTCCTGCGGGAGAAGTGAGAATGGTGAGGCCCCGCAGACGCGTTAGCGTCGAGGAGGCTCAGCGCTCACCCGCGGAAAGCGAGTACCCTGGAGTGGAAATCAGTCTTATATATTTTGAAAAATAGTAATTTAAGAAAGCGAGCCAACAACACTTATACACTATTAAAATGTGATAAAAGATAACCCGGAAAACAGGAAGGAGAATTAACGTGAGCGTTTTTATCAATAAAGATACAAAAGTAATCGTTCAAGGAATCACAGGCTCAACAGCCCTTTTCCATACAAAACAAATGCTTGAATACGGTACAAAAATTGTCGGCGGTGTTACTCCTGGTAAAGGTGGAACTGAGGTCGAAGGAGTACCTGTATTCAACACAGTAAGTGAAGCAGTGGAAGCAACTGGTGCAAATGCATCTGTTATCTATGTTCCGGCTCCTTTTGCAGCAGATGCAATTCTTGAAGCAGTTGATGCTGAACTCGATCTTGCTATTTGTATTACAGAACATATTCCTGTTCTGGATATGGTGAAAGTTAAACGTTATATGGAAGGAAAGAAAACACGTTTAGTTGGACCAAACTGCCCAGGTGTTATTACTCCTGATGAATGTAAGATCGGCATTATGCCTGGCTATATTCATACAAAGGGCCATGTTGGTGTTGTATCCCGTTCTGGTACTTTAACATATGAAGCGGTACACCAGCTAACACAAGCAGGAATTGGCCAGTCTACAGCTGTAGGTATCGGCGGGGACCCTGTTAATGGAACAAACTTTATCGACGTGTTACAAGCGTTCAATGAAGATCCTGAAACAAAAGCGGTTATCATGATCGGTGAAATCGGCGGTACTGCTGAAGAAGAAGCTGCTGAATGGGTAAAAGCTAACATGACAAAACCTGTTGTTGGCTTTATTGGCGGCCGTACTGCACCACCAGGAAAAAGAATGGGCCATGCTGGCGCGATTATTTCTGGCGGAAAAGGAACAGCTGATGAAAAGATCCGTGTTATGAATGAGTGCGGTATTGAAGTAGCAGACACTCCATCAGTAATGGGTGAAACTTTAATTAAAGTATTAAGAGAAAAAGGTCTTTACGAACAATGTAAGACACATTAATAATATGGCAATAGGAAATAGTCCTCCAAAATCATGGAGGACTATTTCTGCATCATAAAAAAATAGCAGGAGGCTTACAATGGACGAATTCACAAGAAGATTATCCCATCTTCAGCAATGCAGAGGCATAGGCTGGAAGACTATTTATCATATGATAAAAGTAAACCCTACATTATCAGATCTTTATGAACAGAATTTCTTGCAACATTTCTCTTCTCTTTTTAAATCCTCTCAATTATTCAACACCGCTTTATTTGACCTTCACACAGATGTGATCCTTAAAAAAATTTCTCTCTATGACCAACATCATATAAATCTAATTACAATAGCAGATCAATGTTATCCTCAAAGATTAAAGGAAACATTTCAGCCGCCATGGGTACTATATGCTAAAGGTAATAGATCTCTGTTAAATCATAATGATTGCCTTGCTGTGGTTGGGTCTAGGGAGGCGACCACCTATGGTCAAAAAGCAATAAAATGTTTATTTCCTAAACTAATTTCCGAAAAAGTTGTAATTGTTAGTGGATTAGCAGCAGGAATCGATACCATTGCACACGAAACAGCTATTAAGGAAGGCGGACAAACAATTGCCATCATAGCAGGTGGATTTTTTAATATTTATCCAAAAGAGAATACTTCCTTGGCAGAGCATATAATGAAAGACCATCTCTTGCTCTCTGAGTATGCTCCTGATTCTAAGCCGGCCAGATGGCAATTCCCGCAAAGGAATCGAATTATCAGCGGGATATCTAAGGCTACACTTGTTGTACAGGCAAAAAGAAGAAGCGGTTCTCTCATCACAGCAAGTACCGCCCTGAACGAAGGAAGAGATGTTTTCGCCATTCCTGGAGATATAACCGATCCCGCTTACGAGGGAACAAATGAGATTATTCAAAAAGGTGCAAAGCTCATTATCAGAGCAGAGGACATTCTGGAAGAGTTAAGATACAATTGAATTTCTGTAATTCTCAATTATTTCTTGTATGGATTTTATTCTTTAAAAAGTGTGAAAAAAGCTTTTTTATAAATAAAAACAACTAAAAATAAAGGAATTTGTGTAAAAAGCTTGAATTTCTATAAAAACTGTTATACATTTTGCAACAGATGTTTGTCACCGATTTCATAAAAAATAAAAACGATTATGATGGATAATAGGTTAATAAGTAGTAGAAATTCTGATGAAATGAGGACTCATCAGCTTAAGCACAACCCTGTTTAAATTTGACAAAGCTGAATAATATGATAAATAATATGAATATTTCCTGTAGATTTAAAAAAATTGCAAGCTAAAATAGATTCAAAAAAATGAACAATAAGGGAATCATGACGATAATGATAAATTCACCCCTCTTAAGGAGGACAATAGATGTCTGAGTTTTTAGTAATAGTGGAATCACCAGCAAAAGCAAAAACGATCGAGCGTTATCTCGGTAAAAAATATAAAGTAAAAGCTTCGATGGGACATGTCAGAGACTTGCCTAAGAGCCAGATGGGCGTAGATGTAGAAAATAATTTTGAGCCTAAATATATCACCATTCGAGGCAAAGGCCCTGTTCTGAAAGAATTGAAAACAGCGGCTAAAAAGGCTAAGAAAATTTATCTCGCAGCTGACCCGGATCGCGAAGGAGAAGCAATTGCCTGGCATTTAGCACATAGTCTTGATATTGATATAGCTTCAGATTGCAGAGTCGTCTTTAATGAAATTACAAAGGATGCAATCAAAGAATCATTTAAACATCCGCGTGCCATTAATATGGACTTGGTTGACGCTCAGCAAGCGAGAAGAATGTTAGATAGACTTGTAGGCTACAATATTAGCCCGCTGCTTTGGAAAAAGGTCAAGAAAGGGCTAAGTGCAGGAAGGGTTCAATCTGTTGCTGTAAGATTAATTATTGACCGTGAAAAAGAAATCAAGGATTTCATTCCCGAAGAATATTGGTCAATTGATGGAGAATTCCTTAAAGGAAAAACAGCTTTTGAGGCTTCCTTTTACGGAGTAGATGGGAAAAAGGTTGAATTAGGTTCAGAGGCAGCTGTAAAGGATGTTCTCAAAAAGATGAAGGGCAACAGCTTTACTGTCACCTCTGTTACAAAAAAAGAGAGAAAAAGAAATGCAGCTGTTCCTTTTACAACTTCCTCTCTTCAGCAAGAAGCGGCACGAAAACTAAACTTCCGTGCAAAAAAGACCATGATGCTTGCGCAGCAGCTGTATGAAGGAATAGACTTGGGCAAAGAAGGTACTGTGGGTTTGATCACATATATGAGAACAGACTCAACAAGAATATCTGAGGTTGCTCAAACCGAAGCGGCAAATTATATTGAACAAACCTTCGGAAAAGAATATCTATCAATTGATAAAAAGAAAGAAAAGAAAAACGCGAATACACAGGATGCCCATGAAGCGATAAGACCGACAAGCACATTAAAGGAACCATCCAGTATGAAGGACTTCTTATCACGTGATCAGCTTCGTTTGTACAGATTGATTTGGGAACGTTTTGTTGCAAGTCAAATGGCTCCTGCTATTATGGATACAATGAGTGTTGACTTAAATAATGGTCCAGTGATTTTTAGAGCGACAGGATCAAAAGTGAAATTCCAAGGTTTTATGAAAGTATATGTAGAAGGATCTGATGATCAGTCAGAAGAAAAGAATAATATGCTGCCAAATCTCCAAGAAGGAGATGAGGTTCTAAAAAAAGATATTGAACCAAAGCAGCATTTTACACAGCCGCCGCCAAGATATACAGAGGCAAGACTCGTAAGAACAATGGAAGAATTGGGAATTGGCCGTCCATCTACATTCGCTCCAACTTTGGACACGATTCAAAAACGGGGTTATGTTTCATTGGATAATAAGCGTTTTATCCCGACTGAACTTGGTGAGATCGTACTTGAACTTATTCTCGAGTTTTTCCCTGATATCCTGGATGTTGAGTTTACAGCTAAAATGGAACAGGATCTTGATTACATTGAAGAAGGCAAAGTAAACTGGGTAAAAATTATTGATGATTTTTACGGTGATTTTGAAAAACACTTAGAGGTAGCAGAAAAGGAAATGCAATCCGTTGAGATCAAAGATGAACCTGCCGGTGAAGATTGCGAGATGTGCGGCAGCCCAATGGTATTTAAAATGGGCAGGTACGGAAAATTTATGGCGTGCAGCAATTTCCCAGACTGCCGAAACACAAAACCAATTGTTAAAGAAATTGGTGTAAAGTGCCCTAAATGTAAGGAAGGTAATATAATAGAAAGAAAAAGTAAAAAGAAACGGATTTTCTATGGCTGTGACCGTTTTCCAGAGTGTGACTTTATTTCGTGGGATAAGCCGCTTGCGCGCAGCTGTCCAAAATGTGATAACACTCTCGTGGAAAAGAAGCTTAAAAAAGGCGTACAAGTACAATGTGTGGAATGTGATTATAAAGAAGAACCACAAAAGTAGAGCAGGCAAACGCCTGCTCTTTTCAATTTTTTAGGAGGCTGAAACCTTTATATTGTCCTTGTTGGGGAGATTATTTGAAAAAAGAGTGCTCTTGCTTTCCTTTTTTCTTTTCGTGTTGTACAATGCAGATTGGATATTTAACATTATCCTGTTGAAAAAGAATATTAAACGCTTTTTATAGCAAAAATGAGCGTATCCTGACAAAACGAAACTTTAGGACGATCTTAATCGTATACTATTCATAAGGACGCTAAATCCATGTCAAATGCAAAGGTTTACAGTAACTATTCCTTTACATGATGATTCAATAAATCGTTTCTATGACCATCTTACATACTTTATCACTTTAAAGCGGTGTGAGTTCAACTTTTAGAAGTTATAAACCATTAGCATGATTGTATATACTGGAGGAATTGAAATTGGAAAATAGAATTGTGAATGTAGTCGGCGCCGGTTTGGCTGGCAGTGAAGCAGCTTGGCAAATTGCGAATCGTGGAATCCAAGTTCGCTTATATGAAATGAGACCGGTTAAACAGACACCTGCTCATCATACAGATAAATTTGCAGAATTAGTGTGCAGCAACTCTTTGCGTGCAAACAATTTAACTAATGCAGTAGGGGTATTAAAGGAAGAAATGAGAAATCTAAACTCTGTGATCATAAACTCTGCAGATCAGAGTGCAGTTCCAGCTGGGGGAGCACTTGCAGTTGACCGCCATGACTTTGCTGCCCGTGTCACAGAGCAAGTGAAGAATCATCCAAATGTAACGGTCATTCAGGAAGAGGTAACCGAAATTCCAGAAGGTCCAACTGTTATCGCAACTGGACCGCTGACTAGTCCTGCATTATCAGAAAAGCTAAAGCAGCTTTCCGGTGAAGATTACTTATACTTTTATGATGCTGCAGCACCGATTATTGAGAAAGACTCAATCAATATGGACAAGGTGTACTTAAAATCCCGTTACGACAAAGGTGAAGCAGCATACCTAAATTGTCCAATGACCGAAGAGGAATTTGAAACGTTTTATCAGGCATTAGTATCTGCAGAAACGGTTCCTTTAAAAGAATTTGAAAAGGAAATCTTTTTTGAAGGCTGTATGCCAATCGAAGTAATGGCGGGCCGCGGTAAAAAGACCATGCTATTTGGTCCAATGAAGCCGGTTGGTTTAGAGGATCCTAAAACAGGAAAACGTCCATATGCAGTCGTACAGCTTCGCCAGGATGATGCAGCGGGAACTTTATATAATATTGTAGGTTTCCAAACGCATTTAAAATGGGGACCGCAGAAAGAAGTTCTTCGTTTAATACCAGGTTTGGAAAACGCTGAAATTGTACGTTATGGTGTGATGCACAGAAACACATTTATTAATTCTCCTAAAGTTCTGCGTGCAACATACCAATTCCAGAATCGTTCTGATCTGTTCTTTGCGGGACAAATGACTGGAGTGGAAGGATATGTTGAATCAGCAGCTAGCGGACTAGTAGCTGGAATTAACGCAGCAAGAATGGTTGAAGGGAAAGAGCCGCTTGAGTTCCCGCACGAGACTGCGATTGGCAGCATGGCACGATATATCACAACTGCTAATGCGAAAAACTTCCAGCCGATGAATGCAAACTTTGGATTATTCCCTGATTTACCAGTGAAGATTAAAGGGAAAAGTGAAAGAAATGAACAGCATGCAAATAGAGCATTACAAACAATTCAGAACTTTGTGAAAAATTTGTAAAGTTTCTTGCAAGAGCTGCTGATGTGTGATACTATTTAGTAGCTCTTGCGAGGTGATTTATTTGAATGTAAACGTTTCTTTAGATCTATTTATTGAATATTTACAAATCGAAAAAAATTATTCACAGTATACCATCGAGCATTATCATTATGATATTCGGGAATTTTTTTTGTTCATGTCTGAACAAGGAATTGAAACAATCAGCCAAGTTCAATATAGTGACGTGAGAATTTTTTTAACAGACCTCTACAATAAGAAGCTGAAAAGAAAATCAGTAGCAAGAAAAATTTCATGCCTACGCAGTTTTTTTAAATTTCTCGTTAGGGAAAAGATCATCGTGGAAAATCCATTTTCACTAGTGTCTATCCCTAAAAGTGAGAAAAGGCTGCCGCAGTTTTTTTATGAAGAAGAGCTCCAGGTATTATTCGAAGCCTGTGAAACAGATACAGCTTTAGGGCAGCGTAATAAAGCCCTGCTTGAACTTCTATATGCAACTGGCATGCGTGTAGGGGAATGTACAAAGATTCGATTGAAAGACTTAGATTTTCACATTTCTACCGTACTTGTGCATGGGAAAGGAAGCAAGGATCGTTATATTCCATTTGGCAGCTTTGCTCAGGAAGCATTGGAAGCTTATATACATAATGGCAGAAAAGAATTGCTGAAAAAAGGCGGAGAAGATGATCATTTGTTTTTAAATTATCAAGGGAAGGGAATCAGTGAAAGAGGGATTCGCAATGTCCTTGATAAGTTGATCGAGAAATCGTCTCTAAATGGAAAGATTCACCCTCACATGCTGCGCCACACCTTTGCTACGCACCTATTGGCAAATGGAGCAGATATGCGGACTGTACAAGAGCTATTAGGACATGCTTTCTTATCTTCTACACAGGTTTATACACATGTAACAAATGAATATTTGCGGAATACCTACATGACTCATCATCCTAGAGCTTAAATTTTGTCATAACTGTTTCGTTTTTTGGTTATTAATGAATATAGATCTTTTTAATGGGCGCTTGTTCCCTATTAAATAAATGACTCTCCAGAAGGAGGAATTAGGATGTCTCAATTTCATGCAACAACAATCTTTGCTGTACAGCATAATGGTGAATGTGCCATGGCTGGTGATGGACAGGTTACATTTGGAAATGCTGTAGTAATGAAGCACACAGCAAAAAAGGTGAGAAAACTTTTTAATGGAAAAGTGGTTGCCGGATTTGCTGGATCTGTTGCTGATGCATTTACATTATTTGAAAAGTTTGAAGGAAAGCTTGAAGAATATAATGGCAATCTGCAAAGAGCAGCTGTTGAGCTTGCAAAAGAGTGGAGAAGTGATCGAGTACTCCGAAAGCTTGAAGCAATGCTGATCGTAATGAATAAAGAAGGTTTATTACTTATATCAGGTACAGGGGAAGTCATTGAACCGGATGACGGCATTTTAGCCATTGGTTCTGGAGGTAATTATGCGCTTTCAGCAGGGAGATCTTTAAAAAGATATGCAGGTGAGCATTTAACTGCAAAGGAAATTGCTAAAGCATCTCTTGAAACGGCTGCGGAAATTTGTGTGTATACAAACCATAATATCGTTGTAGAAGAATTATAGAGAGGAGTGCTCAATATGGCAAAAGGAACAAATTTAACACCAAGGCAAATTGTTGATAAGCTGGATCAGTATATTATTGGGCAAAAGGACGCAAAGAAGGCAGTTGCTGTTGCATTGCGCAATCGCTATCGCAGAGCATTGTTAGATGATCAGCTCCGTGACGAAATCAGTCCGAAAAATATCTTAATGATCGGGCCAACAGGAGTAGGTAAAACGGAAATTGCCAGACGGATGGCTAAATTAGTTGGCGCACCTTTCGTAAAAGTTGAAGCAACAAAGTTTACCGAAGTTGGTTATGTAGGCCGTGATGTTGAGTCAATGGTAAGAGATCTGGTTGAAACTTCTGTAAGGCTTGTCAAAGAGGAAAAGATGGCAAGTGTGAAAGAGCGTGCAGAAGAAAATGCTAATCGCAGACTTGTATCTTTATTAGTGCCAAGCAGCAAGAAAAATACTTCCTATAAAAATCCGCTTGAGATGCTTTTTGGCGGCGGAAATGAACAAGCTGAACAGGAACAATCTAATAGTGAAGATATTTCCCTGCAAGAAAAAAGAAAAGTCATCAAGATGAAGCTAGAACTTGGCGAACTTGAAAACGAAATGATTACTGTGGAGGTTGAAGAACAGCAGCCTTCAATGTTTGATATGCTCCAAGGGTCAGGAATGGAGCAAATGGGCATGAATATGCAGGATGCATTAAGCGGTTTTATGCCTAAGAAGAAAAAGAAGCGTAAGCTGACTGTAAGAGAAGCAAGAAAAGTCTTAACAAATGAGGAAGCTCAGAAGTTAATTGATATGGATGAGGTTGGCCAGGAAGCCGTCTTTAGAGCTGAACAATCAGGGATCATCTTTATTGATGAAATCGATAAGATTGCCAGCAAAAATAACGGAGGTTCTTCGGCGGATGTATCGCGTGAAGGTGTGCAAAGAGATATCCTGCCAGTTGTAGAGGGATCAACAATAGTGACCAAATACGGCTCCGTGAAAACGGATCACGTACTCTTCATGGCTGCAGGAGCATTTCACATTGCGAAGCCTTCTGACCTGATACCAGAATTGCAGGGGCGTTTCCCGATTCGTGTTGAACTGACAAAGCTGACTGTTGACGATTTCTTTAAAATCCTTGTTGAGCCGGATAATGCGCTGATTAAACAATATCAAGCTTTATTGGAAACAGAAGGTATACAAATTGAATTTTCTGACGATGCTATTCGTAGGATTGCTCAATTTGCATTTGATGTGAATCAAAATACAGATAATATCGGTGCGAGACGACTTCACACCATTCTGGAAAAACTGCTTGAGGACTTATCCTTTGAAGCGCCGGAAGTTACTTTAGAAAAGATTTCAATCACTCCTCAATACGTTGAAGAGAAACTTGGTGCCATTTCACGTGATAAGGACCTTAGCCAATTTATCCTGTAAGTCGTTTTTAAAGCAAAGAGTAAGGGTATTATGAAAACACTCCTGCATTGAAATAGGATTTAATGAAGAGTTTTTAGCTAGGCTTTTTCCAGCAATATGTACAAACATAGGTTCTTCGAGAAACTGTAAAATGTACCTGAAAACAGCCTCAAAATATGATAATTGTTAATTGTGTTAGCAAATAGGAGGAAGTAAGAATGGATTTATTATCAAAAACAAGAAAGATTAATGCAATGCTTCAAAAAGCTGCTGGGAAACCGGTTAATTTCAAAGAAATGGCTGAAACGCTAAGTGAAGTCATTGAAGCGAACATTTTTGTTGTTAGCCGCCGCGGTAAGCTTTTAGGCTATGCAGCTAATCAGCAAATTGAAAATGAGCGTATGAAAAAAATGCTTGAAGAGCGTCAATTTCCTGAAGAATATACAAAAAACTTATTCAGCATTCAAGAAACTTCATCAAACTTAGACATCAATAGCGAATATACAGCTTTCCCTGTGGAGAATAAAGATCTGTTCCGTGAAGGTTTAACGACGATCGTACCAATTATTGGCGGCGGGGAACGTCTTGGAACATTGATTTTGGCTCGTGTACAAGAACAATTCCATGATGATGATTTAATTTTAGCTGAATACGGTGCAACAGTTGTTGGAATGGAAATTCTTCGTGAAAAAGCTGAAGAAATTGAAGAAGAAGCTAGAAGCAAAGCAGTTGTTCAAATGGCAATCAGCTCACTTTCTTATAGTGAATTAGAGGCGATCGAGCACATCTTTGAAGAATTAAATGGAAATGAAGGATTACTTGTAGCTTCTAAAATTGCTGACCGTGTCGGCATCACTAGATCTGTTATTGTTAACGCTTTGAGAAAGCTTGAAAGTGCTGGTGTTATTGAGTCACGTTCATTAGGAATGAAGGGAACTTACATCAAGGTTCTTAACGATAAATTCTTATTCGAGCTTGAAAAATTGAAGTCAAACTAAAAACTTCAAAAAGTATCCAGTTGAACTGGATGCTTTTTTTTTATACTATCAAGATTGTAGACCATACAGTTAAAAACAATGCACGATTCAAATCGGGGATTTCCTAAATTAAAATCCAGCCCGGACTATAAGAAAGTTTTTCCTTATTCTTTCAACTATAGTTCGGGTTTTTATCTGCCTATTACTGGTTTTCTATAGGAACATTCAATTTCAAGATGAGGTAAATACTGTTCCAGTCTCTATTTATTTCTATTTATATTTCATTTGTTACGAAAAACCAGTGAAAGTATATTTAGTTGAAAAATAGTAGGTTAGTCTTATAACAAGGTGTAACTTTATCCATTTGAGTAAAAACTCCTATATTGTGTTTGTGGCTATTACATCATATAATCGCAGTATGCCTATAATTCGACAAATAGCGCGCTTTGCGTTTTTATGATAAGAGAGAATAGTCTTATACAAAAATTAATGAAAATAGTCCGAATGAATCACTAAAATTAACATAATGCACATAGACTTATTATTTCAAATTCATTACAATAAGATTTAAGTTGAAAATTGTCGTAATTCGTCGGAGAATATGTGTTTTTTTCAGATAATTATTGATTAAGGAATATGAGGTGGCAAAATTGAACTTGTTTTCAGGTACGATCTCGACGATTGAAGGTGCGTTAAATTACTCATCACAAAAACAAAAAGTGATCTCTCAAAATATAGCTAATGTGGATACACCGGGTTATAAGGCGAAGGATGTCAGCTTTAAAGACACTTTAAATCAAGCGATGGCAGGGGCTCAGAAAGCATATCGAACGGATGCCAGGCATTATGATTTTAAAACAAATGCTGCTGCAAACGGAATTGTGTCACAAAGAAACGTTTCTTATAACGAATCAGGCAACAGTGTCGATATTGACAAAGAAATGTCTGATTTAGCCACAAATCAAATTTACTATAATGCGCTTGTTGACCGGATGAGCGGTAAATTATCAAGTCTGCAAAACGTTCTTAAGGGAGGCAGATAATCATGACAATTTTTCATAGTATGAACAATACGTCTTCTGCCTTAACCGCTCAAAGACTTCGTATGGATGTTATCTCATCTAATATGGCAAATGTTGATTCAACAAGAAGTTTGAATGGCGGAGAAACATATCGCAGGAAATCAGTCGTATTGCAGCCGAAAGAAGGACAATTCTCGTCATTTCTAAATAAAGCAATGGGACGATCCAGTCAAACTGGAATAGGAAACGGTGTGAAGGTAACGGAGGTAGTAGAAGATGAGACGCCATTTAAAATGGTGTATGACCCTACTCATCCAGATGCCAATGAGGATGGCTATGTGGAGATGCCGAATGTGGATCCACTTAGAGAGATGGTTGACCTTATGAGTGCAACTAGATCTTATGAAGCGAACGTAACCGTATTTAATGCGTCTAAAAATATGATGATGAAATCATTAGAGATTGGGAAGTAAAGGAGGGATTGCTAAATGAATAATGTAACATTTTCGCCCGTGTCGCAATCTGTACAAAACATAAACAATACAACAGTGAATCGTACTACACCATTCGAAGCGCAGAAGGATTTTGCGTCCGTCCTTAAGGATTCTATTAATAAAGTTAATGAAACACAAATTGAATCTGACAAACTAACTGAAAAATTAGCTCGCGGAGAAAACGTTGATTTGCATCAAGTCATGATTGCTTCACAAAAAGCGAGTGTAACAATGACAGCTACTCTTGAAATACGGAATAAAGTGATCGAAGCATATCAAGAGATGATGAGAATGCAAGTTTAATAGAAAAGAATAAAATTTATTTGGACTATGCGCCCACAATGCATATACAGCTATAGCTTCTGAGAAGACATGAATTTAAGAAAATAGAAATGAATAATGAATTTTTTCTGAGAGGCTATGGCGGAACCATCGGGGGGTAATGATGAAAGAATCGTTTCAAAATTTCATAACAAAATTAAAAGAGTTTTGGAGATCGCGTTCAAAAAAGCAAAAAACTTTATATATCGGTTCTTCTATTCTTTTAATTATATTAATAATTGCCGGTTCAATCTGGGCAACTTCTACAAGTTTCGTTCCTTTATACAGCAATCTATCGCCATCGGAAACAGGGGCAATTAAAGAGAACTTAACGGCAAGGGGTATACAGTCTGAAATAGCTAATGACGGTACGACCATTTTAGTACCAGAAGAGATGGCTGATACGTTACTGGTTGAACTTGCTGCTGAAGGTCTGCCTAAATCAGGCGGCATAGATTATTCCTTCTTTAGCCAGAACGCTGGAATTGGAATGACAGAAAATGAATTTAATGTATTGAAGCTGGATGCTATGCAGACGGAGTTAGCAACGTTAATCAAAGGGGTCGATGGGGTTAACGATGCAAAGGTTATGATTAACCTTCCTGAGAAAGGCATCTTTGTTAATGATTCAACAGAAGCAGCATCTGCTTCTATCGTGCTTGATACAAAACCTGGTTATCAGTTTGAGGACTCACAAATCCAGGCTTTGTATCATCTTGTTTCAAAAAGTGTACCAAACCTACCTACTGATAATATCGTCATCACTAACCAATATTTTGAGTACTTTGATCAAAAAAATAATGAAAATTCTCCAGGGTCTACTTTTGCTGCACAGCATGAGATCAAAAAAGAAATTGAACGCGATGTGCAAAGACAAGTTCAAAGCATGCTTGGAACATTAATGGGACCAGACAAAGTGGTTGTTTCTGTTACTGCTGATATTGACTTTACCCAGGAAAACAGAGAAGAAAACCTTGTTGAGCCTGTTGATGAAGAAAATATGGAAGGCATCGCGATTAGTGCGCAGAGAGTTACAGAAACCTTCACTGGGAACGGAGATCAAGCTGGCGGAATTCCGCAAGGAGAAGATCCAGCAGATGCGTTAGGCACCACATATGTAGAAGGTGCTGAAGGAAATGGCGATTATGAACGAATTGAAGAGACAATTAACAATGAAGTGAATAAAATTCGCAGAGAAATTGTTGAAAGTCCTTATAAAATTAGAGATTTAGGCATCCAGGTTATGGTTGAGCCTCCTACTGCTGATGACCCTAACTCACTGCCGCAGGAACGAATTAATGATATTACCCAAATGTTAGGAACGATTGTAAGAACTACAATCAATAAAGATTCTGTAGAAGGAGAAATCACCGACGAAGCATTGCAAGATAAAATTCTTGTATCTGTTCAGCCGTTTAATGGCAAGGTGGAATTTTCTGAAGAAGCAGCAGCTGGCCTGCCATGGTGGGTTTATGCTATAGGCGGATTATTAATTTTAATTATCGCCGTTTTAATTTTCCTCTTTATTCGAGCTAGAAAGAAAGCGAATGATATCGCTGAAGAAGAAGAGGTTCTTGCTGAACAAAGGACATTTAATGTTCCGGACGTGAACGAAGAGACTGAAACAGAAGGTACTTTACGCCGCAAGCAATTAGAAAAGATGGCAAAAGAAAAGCCGGAAGACTTTGCTAAACTATTAAGAACTTGGATCGCAGAAGACTAAGGGGGGACTAAATCGTGGCAAGAAATGAACAAAAAGAATTAACAGGCAAGCAAAAAGCGGCCATTCTGCTAATCTCCCTTGGGCCTGATGTTGCTTCATCGGTATACAAGCATTTAAGTGAGGAAGAAATTGAAAAACTCACATTGGAAATTTCCGGGGTCAAAAAAGTGGAATCAGAGGCAAAAGAAGAAATCCTTGAGGAGTTTCACCAAATAGCACTAGCACAAGATTATATTTCACAAGGCGGAATTGGCTATGCGAAAACAGTCTTAGAAAAAGCTCTTGGTACAGAACAAGCGTCAGTCATTATCAACAGACTGACTTCTTCATTGCAGGTACGTCCATTTGACTTTGCCCGCAAAGCAGACCCTGGACAAATTTTCAACTTTATACAAAACGAGCATCCGCAGACAATCGCATTGATTCTTTCTTATTTAGATTCAGCGCAGGCGGGACAGATTCTTTCAGAACTGCCTCAGGAAATGCAGGCTGATATCGCAAGAAGGATCGCTGTAATGGATAGCACATCACCGGAAATCATCAACGAAGTAGAACAAATACTTGAAAGAAAGCTTTCAGCAACTGTTACACAGGATTATACGCAGACAGGCGGAGTTGAAGCGGTTGTAGATGTATTAAATGGTGTGGATCGTGCGACAGAAAGAACGATTCTTGATGCATTAGAAATTCAGGATCCTGAATTAGCCGAAGAAATTAAGAAAAGAATGTTCGTCTTTGAAGATATTGTTACACTCGATAATCGCGCTATCCAGAGAATTATCCGTGATTGTGAAACTGAAGATCTTATGCTTTCGCTGAAAGTATCCAGTGACGAAGTTAAAGAAATTGTCTTTAGCAATATGTCTTCGAGAATGGTTGAGACGTTTAAGGATGAAATGGAATACATGGGTCCTGTAAGACTGCGTGAAGTTGAAGAAGCACAGTCAAGAATTGTCGGCATCATCCGCAGACTAGAAGAGTCCGGTGAAATTATCGTGGCCCGTGGCGGAGGAGATGACATTATTGTCTAGACTATATAAGGCTATAAATGACATCCCTGAAAAAGACCAAAAGATCATTAGAATTAAAACATTTGAAAATACAGAAGGCAGCCCTGAGCTGAGAAACCATGCACATACAGAAGCTGAGATTCAGCAGATCCTATCCCATGCAAAAATGGAAGCAGAGCAAATGCTGAATGCAGCCAGAGAAGAAGTTAATAGGCTGGAAGAGCATATGCAAACAGAGCGGGAATCTCTACAGCAGGAAAAACAGGCATTGTTTGAGCAAGCTCAGTCTGAAGGGTATAGTGCAGGCTATGAAGATGGCAGGCAACAAGGTTATCACGATTATGCAGAGTATATAGCCCTTGCTCAACAGACAGTCGATCTCAGCAAAAAAGACTATGAATCAACTGTAGATCAAGCTGAAAGGACGATTCTGCAGATCGGCATCAAGGTTGCTTCAAAAATTATTAACGAAGACCTTTCGGGAAATGCAGAACATTATATTTCATATGTAAAACGTGCTCTAAAAGAAGCAAGGGAACAAAGTGATGTTCAGCTTCATGTGCACCCGACACAATACGAGCTGCTAGTAAACCATAAGGATGAACTAATGGCTGTGTTTCCGAAAGAAACAAAATTGTACATTTTTCCAAATGACGAATTGCCTGAAAGCAGCTGTGTAATAGAGTCTGAAAGCGGCCGAATAGATGCTGCTGTTGATAGTCAGCTAAATGAAATAAAGGTCAAGCTGTTTGAAAAATTGGAGAGTGACCATTAATGCAGATGAATGATGCACTGGATTATCTTGATGAAATAGACAGCTTTAAGCGATACGGAAGAGTAAATCGTGTGGTGGGGCTAATGATTGAATCTCAAGGTCCAGAAAGTTCTATCGGTGATGTCTGCTATATCCATATTGGAAAAAAGAAAAAATCAACCATATTGGCTGAAGTAGTTGGATTTAAAGGTGAAAATGTCATCCTAATGCCTTATACAGAACTTAATGAAATTGCACCTGGCAGTTTAGTGGAAGCAACGGGCAGTCCCTTAGAAATTAAAGTTGGTTCTGCATTAATTGGAAAGGCGATTGATTCATTAGGAAGACCGCTTGATGAGAGCAGTTTGCCAAGAGGGCTAACTAGTGTCCCTACTGATCAAAATCCGCCAAATCCGCTAAAAAGGCCGCCGATCCATGAGCCGATTGAAGTTGGAGTACGTATGGTTGACAGTTTGCTATCTGTTGGAAAAGGACAGCGTGTAGGTATTTTCGCGGGAAGCGGTGTAGGAAAAAGTACCCTGCTCGGTATGATCGCGCGTAATACAACTGCCGACTTAAATGTCATTGCTCTAATAGGTGAACGTGGCCGTGAAGTACGTGAATTTATTGAAAAAGACCTGGGACCTGAAGGGTTAAAAAGATCTATTGTTGTTGTTGCTACTTCAGACCAGCCTGCATTAATGCGGATTAAAGGTGCATATACGGCAACAGCCATAGCCGAGTATTTTCGAGATAAAGGCTTAAACGTTATGCTAATGATGGACTCAGTCACCCGTGTAGCAATGGCACAGCGTGAAGTTGGACTGGCAGTTGGAGAACCTCCTACGACTAAAGGGTATACACCATCTGTCTTTGCGATTCTGCCTAAGCTCCTTGAGAGAACGGGTACTAATGAAGTCGGAACTATTACGGCATTTTACACGGTGCTTGTTGATGGTGATGATATGAATGAACCGATTGCAGATACAGTGCGAGGAATTTTGGATGGGCATTTTGTTTTAGATCGTGCTCTTGCCAATAAGGGTCAATATCCTGCCGTTAATGTATTAAAAAGTGTCAGCAGGGTCATGAATCAGATCTCAGCACCCGCACATGTGCAAGCAGCTGAAAGGCTGCGTCAATTCTTAAGTATTTATATCAATTCAGAAGATCTGATAAACATTGGGGCATATAAAAAAGGATCATCTGCAGAAATCGATGAGGCCATTAGACTTTATCCGCTGATTACAGCATTTTTAAAACAGAGGACACATGAAAAAATATCGATTGACGAAAGCATTCAGCAACTTTATCGCATTACCGGGAAAGGAGACTGACCCAAGTGCAGTTTCAGTTTAAATTCAATAAAGTACTGTCCATCCGCGAACGTGAAAAAGATGAAGCATTTGAGCTTTATAACCAATCTGTTAAACGATTTGAAGATGCTGCTGAGAAGCTTTATGAATTGCTTAAGAAAAAAGAGGATTTGGAATCCCTGCAATCAGAAAGATTACTAAGCGGTTTGCCTGTCCAAGAAATCAGACATCATCAGCAGTTTGTAGGCAACCTGGAAAAGACCATTCATCATTTTCAAAAGATGGTGATGAATACAAGAAGTCAAATGAATTATTTTCAGGATCGATTAATGGAAAAAAATATAGAAGTGAAAAAATACGAAAAGATAAAAGAAAAAAGCAAAGAACATTTTTATGAGGAATTAAAACAGCTAGAGGGCAGACAAATGGATGATATTTCGATACAGCATTTCGTCAATCGAGGAAATTAGGTGGTCGAATGGGAAAAAAGAATGAACTTGAAGGAAATCAAAATACAACAAGCAAGTTTCAAAAGTTTCTATATTGGTTTCTAATTCCCCTGCTTTTTGCGCTTGCAGTTATGCTGCTTGTTTTCACTTTACTTGGTCACAACGTTTTCCAAGTCACGAAAGAATATGGACAAAAAATTCCTATTCTTTCTTCTCTCTTTACTGAAGATCAAAATGCCAGTATGGAAGAATTTGAAAACAAAGTGTTTGAGCTTGAAGCCGATATAAAAGACAGGGAAGCTAGAATTACACAGCTTGAAGGACAGCTGGAAACAAAGGACCTTGATATAGAGCGAGCACAGCTTGAAAAGGAAAGATTACAGCAGGAAATAGATGAACTTAGAGCAATTCGGGATGAAAATAAACGGGCCTTTAAGGACATTATTAAAACCTATGAAACGATCTCCGCCAAAAAAGCTGCTCCAATTATCACAGAAATGGAAGATTCTGAAGCAGTGCGCATATTAGCAAATGTCAAACCGGATACGCTGGCATCAATTATGGAAAACTTAGATCCGGCAAATGCTGCACGAATGACAGGATTGCTGACAGCTGCAAAAGAAAACGAGGATGGTGCTGAGTAATTCTGCTTCCACGTAGAAGGGAGGTGAAAAAATGCAAGTTGCAGGATTAGGATTAATCAACAGTTTAAAAGCTTCCGGCAATAAATTTGCAGCTGGGGATGGAGCTGAAGGCTTTACTTCTATGCTAGCAGGTTTAATGGGAGGCAAAATAACCGCTCAATCAAACGAAGACAATCTTAATGGCGTAAAAGACATGACGGAAGCTGAATTGGCTGAATTTCTCGCTTTGTTTAATACTGATCAGCTTCTCGATTTAGAAAATGGTCTAGAGCTTTTTTCTAAAATAATGATGGAGTCCGATCAGTCACTACTGCAAATTCTTTCAGAAGAGATGGGGATTACATTAGAGGAACTTGGTGAACTTCTCACAAAGTTATTAGCTTCGTTTAAACAAGAAGGAAACAGCGGCGCGTCTGAAGAGGCTGACGCTGAACTGGATATCGAAATGGAAGGTAAGGAAGGTCAAGAACTTCAAAACATGGAATTGGCTATTATGCAGATGCTTGAAAAATTGGCTGCAGTAAAGTCTGCTTCATTTAATGGAAGTGGTGATCGAGACTTTCTGATGGGAATGAAAGCCGTTAAGCTTTTTGACCTCTTATCTGCACATCAGGATATCGCTGGGAAAGACGTAAACCTAAAGGATTTCTTAAAAAGTTTTCATGATGGGCTTCAGGAATTGATGAGTACAAAATCAGCAGCTAATCGTGAAATGGCCTTTAAATTATTTTCTGGAGTATCAGAAGAATTGTCAGACCAGCTTAATTCAAATGCAACTGGCTTAGAGACGTTTAAACCAAAAACGGAAGGTTTATCTGCTGGTTTTCTGCAATTCCAGCAAATGGCAAAACCTGAACAACTGACCCTAATGTTGAGTCAAAACGGAAAACCAGTTTCCACACAGCAGCTCATGCAGCAGTTTGAGTCAATTCTGGCCAAAAGTCATTTAATGAAAAATGGTGAAACTCAAAGACTATTTATTAAATTAAATCCAGAGCATCTAGGTGCTTTAAGAATTGAATTAATCCAAAAAGATTCGACGATGATTGCAAGAATACTAACTTCAACTGCAGCCGCTAAAGAAGCACTAGATGCGAACTTAAACGGATTAAAAAATGCATTTTCTGCGCAGAATCTTCAAGTAGAGAAAGTGGAGATTACCCAGCAGATGAATCAGCAGGAAAGATTCTTTCATAAAGAACAGCAATCTGAACAAGAGCGCCAGCAGTCTCGACAGCCAGATAAACAGCAGCAGGAAACTGAAAATAGCTTTGGAGACTCCTTTGAGGAAGCATTATTGAATACGGAAGCGTAGGTGAGAAAATGACAAATTCTATTGATTCTGCTTTATTGCTGTCAAACTATCAAAATCAAACAAAAAAAACGGGCAGTGATGTGTTAGGAAAAGATGACTTTTTGAAGATTTTAATGGCACAGCTGCAAAACCAGGATCCTTCAAGCCCAATGGAAGATAAAGACTTTATTGCGCAAATGGCTACTTTTTCATCATTAGAGCAAATGACAAACATGAATACAACACTTCAAAGCTTTCTGAAAATGCAGGAGCAAAGCCAGATGATCTCCTACAATGCTTTTATTGGAAAAGAAGTGAGCTGGCATAAAGTATCTGAAACAGAAAGTGAAAATGATGTCCCAGTCATTGAAGAAGGAACTGGAAAAGTAGCTTCCATTCAATTCAAGGATAATAGCGTGAATTTTATACTTGAAGATGGAACTAAACTGACTCCAGCTAACATCTCACAAGTAAATGAAACTTCGAAGGAAAATGCGATGCTTCAAGCAAGCATGATGATTGGCAAAACAGTAACATATCTGGATGCTGATAAAAAGGAGCATATCGCTTCTATTCAGTCTGTGTCCTTCAAAAATGGCAAAACATCTTTCCAGCTTGATGATGAAGCCAAAACAGCTATTTCTTCTTCACAGATTGTAAAAATTGAATCTTAAAAGGAAGCGATTGGATGAGCAACTATATGTTTCGTCCGATTCATACCCAGCCGGTTATAAAACCGCAGCCACAACAGAAACTACAGCAAAAGGCCGCTGAGAAGCCCTTTACAGAGCATTTAAAATCAGCATTAGGCGCCAATGAGAAGTTATTGATTAGCAAACATGCTAAAGAACGACTGCAGCAGCGTGGCATTACCATTGACGATGAAAAGTGGAAAAGCATTGAAAGTAAAGTGTCAGAAGCCAAAAGAATGGGTGTAAAAGAAGCACTTGTATTGCTGAAAGATGCAGCTCTAATCGTTAGCGCGAACAATCAAACCGTTATTACCGCCATGGATCGGACAGAAGCCGAATCACAGATTTTTACTAATATTACTGGAACAATTGTAATGGACTAAATGGCTGGACCTTAAGAAGGAAGCCAACACCTGCCGACTGACAGACGCAGGTAATATGGGAGGAGAAAAAAACATGCTACGTTCAATGTATTCAGGAATAAGCGGGATGAAAAATTTTCAGACAAAGTTAGATGTTATTGGTAATAATATAGCAAACGTGAATACCTATGGCTTTAAAAAAGGGCGTGTAACGTTTAAAGACACAATGAACCAGACGGTTGCAGGCGCGAGTGCAGCACAGGAAAACCGCGGTGGTAAAAATGCGATGCAGGTAGGTCTTGGTTCTACTCTTGCTACAATTGATACCATTCACACGGGTTCAAGCTTACAAACAACTGGACGCTCATTGGACTTGGGTATTGATGGAGATGGCTATTTCGTTGTAAGTCAAGGTCAATCACAATATTACACAAGAGCAGGAAACTTTTATTTAGATGATAACGGCACTCTTGTGAATGCAGACGGTTTAAAGGTTCAGTCTTATGAAAATGGTGTTTTAAGTGATATCACAGTCAATGTTAATGCAATGCTTCCTGCTGTGGTAACAGATGAAATTACCCTTGAAGGCAATTTGCCATCAGATGCAAGTGGAGCAAATGAATTAGTACAGCAAATTAAAGTTGTAGATGCAAATGGTGATGCACAGGTTCTGGATTTGGAATTTAAAGGAACGGGCAACAACTGGACTGTTCAATTGTGGAATAGAAATGTCGATCCTGCACAGCCTAGTCCTGCAACTCCGCAAGCAATTACGTTTCCGAATCAGGCGAACTCCAATATTGCATTGAGTGGATTTACTCCTGCACAAAACGTAACGCTAAATTTTAGCGGTCTAACAAATCAGCCTGGTTCTATCACAGCAATGGCAAATCCAAACGGAAACACTGCTGGTATGCTGGAAAGCTTTAATATCGGTTCTTTAGGTGAAATTAATGGTGTATATTCAAATGGTGAAATTGGGACACTAGGCCAGCTTGCTATTGCTAAGTTCAGTAACGGATCTGGTCTTCTAAAAGCAGGAAACAGCTTATTCCAAGAGACTGTTAACTCTGGTGTTGCCAATATTAATGTTGCAGGTGAAGGTAGAGGAGTTGTCGCAGCCGGGTCACTTGAAATGTCAAATGTTGACCTTTCCGAAGAATTTACAGAAATGATTACTGCACAGCGCGGATTCCAATCCAATACACGTATCATTACAACTTCAGATGAAATACTGCAGGAACTTGTTAACCTAAAACGATAGATTAAGGGAGGGACAGGGTTAAAGGCAGCTCGTCTTTAACCCTGAAAATCAAAGTGATAAAAGTATCTCGGTTAAATGGAAAATCATTTATACTTAATGCCCTGTTAATTGAAACAATAGAATCTTTTCCAGATACAACGATAATGCTCACAAATGGACGTAAGTATGTTGTAAAAGAATCAGAAGAACAAGTATATGCTATGATAACATCACTATATAAAACAATAGGCCTTGCAGGAATGCAGCATGCGGGAGGCAATGAAGATGAAGAATAATAAACTGTTAATGATCATGATATTTATACTTATTGCCATAGCGCTTGTTGGGGCTATTGTGTATTTTACTGTCACAAATCTTAATGCAGGACCTGAAGAAGAAAAGGAACCTTCCATTGATGAGGTCATTGAAGCTTCAGTTGAAATTCCGGAGATTACGACCAACTTAGCAAGCGGTGAATATTTGAAAATTTCCTTTATGGTTCAAACCGATGACAAAAAGGCAAAGGAAGAACTGGAAAAGCGCAGTTTTCAAGTGAAAAATATTATTATTCAGGAACTTGCTGATATGAACGCGGAAGAAGTTCAAGGAAAAGACGGTCAGCTTTCCCTGCAGGAAAATTTAAAAGCTAAGGTCAATGAATTAATGCAAGAGGGACAAATCGTGAAAGTCTATATTACAGAATCCCTCCTCCAATAAATAATTGAAATCATCTACTTACATTCTAAATGGAGGTGGGAACATGAGTAGTGAAGTTTTGTCGCAAAATGAAATTGATGCATTGCTGTCGGCTATATCGACAGGCGAGATGGATGCTGACGAGCTGAAAAAGGAACAGAGTGAAAAGAAGGTTAAGGTTTATGATTTTAAAAGAGCTCTGCGCTTTTCAAAAGATCAAATCAGAAGTTTAACAAGAATACATGAGAACTTCGCAAGATTATTAACAACCTTCTTTTCTGCTCAGCTTAGAACATATGTCCAAATCTCAGTAGCATCAGCCGATCAGATACCATATGAAGAATTTATCCGCTCAATCCCGAAAATGACGATACTGAATGTATTTGAAGTACCGCCGCTTGAGGGAAGAGTTTTAATAGAGGTTAACCCAAACATCGCCTATGCTATGATGGATCGAATGATGGGCGGGCGCGGCACCAGCTTAAACAAAGTTGACAATTTAACGGAAATTGAAACGAAAATAATGTCTAATACATTTGAAAAAGCGTTTGAAAACCTGCAGGAAGCTTGGAGTACGGTTGCAGAGATTGATCCGATTCTGTCGGATTTTGAAGTAAATCCGCAATTTTTGCAAATGGTATCTCCCAATGAGACGGTAGTTGTTATATCATTGAATACGACAATAGGTGACACAAGCGGTATGATCAATATTTGTATTCCGCATGTTGTCCTAGAACCCATTATTCCGAGGTTATCTGTTCACTATTGGATGCAGACTGAGAAAAAGGATCGGGTGCCAGGGGAACTGGAACGGCTTGAGAAAAATATCCAGCGGGCAGAGGTGCCGATTATTAGTGAGCTTGGAAGCTCAGATATTTCCGTTCAAGACTTCCTAATGCTTGATATCGGTGATGTCATTGAATTAGACAGGACAATTGACCAGCCGTTAATAATCAAAATTGGTGACGTTCCTAAATTTACAGGTCAGCCAGGAAAGATAAACAAAAAGCTTGCTGTGCAAATTTTGGACATTGTGAAAGGGGGAGAAGAGAATGATGAGTGATGGCATGCTTTCACAAGATGAAATTGATGCACTCTTAAGAGGAACAGATGGTGATCAGCCTTCAGAAAAAGAAGCTGCTGAATTAAATATTGATGAGTTAATCTCACCTATGGAACAGGATGCTTTAGGAGAGATCGGAAATATCTCCTTTGGCAGCTCAGCTACTGCTTTATCTGCTCTATTGAATCAAAAGGTAGATATTACAACACCTACTGTCTCCGTCATTCTTAAAAAAAGGCTAATTGAGGAATTTCCTCATCCATATGTGGCCATTCAAGTTAGCTATACGGAAGGTTTTTTAGGAAGTAACCTATTGGTCATTAACCAAGAAGATGCGGCTGTTATTGCTGATTTAATGCTTGGTGGAGATGGGAAAAACCCTTCTGACTTATTGGATGAAATTCGATTAAGTGCTGTGCAGGAAGCCATGAACCAAATGATGGGTTCTGCTGCCACTTCCATGTCGACGATTTTTGGAAAAAAGGTTGATATTTCACCACCAACTATCGATTTATTAAATTTACCAGATGGCGAGGGTATGGAAACAATTCCGCCCGATGATAAATTAATTAAAATTTCTTTCCGTTTAAAAATTGGTGATCTGATTGATTCAAATATTATGCAGCTTCTTCCGCTTAGCTTCGGAACGAAACTGGTCCATGAATTAATGAATCCAGGTTCTGAAACAGACTCAGCAAGCAGTCCTGAACAACCTGCTGCTGTAGAGTTGAACAAACAGCAAGAGACTGTTCATGAATCACAACACACTGCACAGTATACAATGCAGCCAGAGCAACAGCCAGTACCTCAAGCTCAGCCGATGCCGCAGCATCAAGCTCCGCCGCAAGCCCAGCAAATGCAGCAGCAAAGCTACCAGGCTCCGCCGCAGCATATTGGCACAAGCTTTCAGGGCAGCATTCAGCCCAACGTTCAGCCTGCTGTGTTCTCGGAGTTCGATCCATACCAGAATCAGCCTGCAGAAACTAAAAATCTGAACATGCTGCTGGATATTCCGCTTCAGATTACCGTGGAGCTAGGAAGAACAAAACGCTCTGTCAAAGAAATTTTAGAACTTTCCGCAGGATCGATTATTGAATTGGACAAGCTTGCTGGTGAACCGGTGGATATTTTAGTCAACAACCGCTTAATTGCCCAAGGTGAGGTAGTGGTTATTGACGAAAACTTTGGAGTTCGGGTGACAGATATTATCAGCCAGACAGACAGAATTAAAAAACTGAAATAAACAATTAGAATAATGGGGGTAATGTTGGAAATGTCGCACAAAATATTAATAGTAGATGACGCAGCATTCATGAGAATGATGATTAAGGACATTTTAACGAAAAATGGTTTTGAAGTAGTAGGAGAAGCTGCAGACGGTGCACAGGCTGTAGAAAAATATAAAGAAACATCTCCTGATTTAGTAACTATGGATATCACAATGCCTGAAATGGACGGAATTACAGCATTAAAAGAAATTAAAAAAATTAATCCTAACGCAAAAATTATCATGTGTTCTGCAATGGGTCAGCAGGCAATGGTTATTGATGCCATTCAAGCTGGCGCGAAAGACTTTATTGTTAAGCCATTCCAGGCTGATCGTGTAATCGAAGCAATTTCAAAAACGTTAGGATAAAGACTAGAACATATAGAGGGTGCAAAGCGTTGTTAAAAAAAGGACTGCAAATCGTCATGCCGGTTCTTTTCATCTTTGCTGTGCTGGGGCTGCCAATAACAGCCTCAGCTGAGCAAATTGAAAGTGTGAAGGACTATTTAGAACAAAAGGGCGATAGTGAAAAGACCGAAAGTACAGAGGAACAAGAAGAAACAGATACAGGTGCAGAAACAGAGCCAGAAACAGAAACTCCAGGGCAAGTTGCTGAAGCAGACAATATTGGATTTAGCTTTTGGGATGTTTTTAAAATGATTGCTGCAACCATCTTTGTTGTCGGTCTCTTATATGCACTTTTAAAAGTCATCAATAAGAGAAATAGGACCTTCCAATCAACACAATTAGTGGAAAACCTAGGAGGAACTTCTTTAGGCAATAATCGATCCATTCAAATTATTAAAGCTGGAGAATCATTGCTTATTGTCGGTGTTGGTGAGAATATTCAGGTTCTGAAGGAAATTAATGATCCGGACGAATACAGCCAAATGCTCTCAATTTATAACAGCAAAATGGATCAGCTTGTTCAGCCAAGCGATATTGTGACAAAGGCAATAAATGCTCTGAGAAATCCTCAATCGCAAAAAGAGAAAGGGAACAGCTTTCAAACGATCCTAAAAAAACAAATGGATGACATGGCGCAAAGCAGAAAAAAGATCCTTGATGAAATGAAGAAGAAAGGATCTGACGACCAATGAATGAGTTTATGGAAATATTTAATGGCAGTTCGCCTGAAAATGTCTCGACATCTGTAAGGCTTGTCTTATTGTTGACCGTCTTGTCTTTAGCGCCAAGCATTCTGATATTAATGACATGTTTCACAAGAATCGTGATTGTTCTCTCCTTTGTCAGAACGGCGCTTGCTACACAGCAAATGCCACCAAACCAAGTAATTATTGGATTAGCTCTGTTTTTAACCTTTTTTATTATGGCCCCAACCTTTCATGAGGTAAATGAACAGGCGCTGACGCCATTATTTAACGAAGAAATTAACTTAGAAGAAGCCTACGAACTTGCTGCTGTTCCTTTTAAAGAGTTTATGAGTGCCCATACCAGGCAAAAGGATCTTGCATTATTTTTAGAATACTCAGGAGCAGATACACCGGAAACAATTCAGGATATCCCTCTGACCGCGCTCGTGCCTGCCTTTGCCATTAGTGAAATCAAAACAGCCTTTCAAATTGGTTTTATGATTTTTATTCCATTCCTTGTCATTGATATGGTAGTAGCAAGTGTGCTTATGTCGATGGGGATGATGATGCTTCCGCCAGTGATGATCTCTCTCCCATTTAAAATTCTATTATTCATATTGGTAGACGGCTGGTATCTAGTTGTAAAATCTCTTCTACAAAGTTTTTAAGCAGGTGAAAAAATGACGCCAGAAGCAGTAATCTCAATTGCCGAGCGCGGTGTAATGACAGTTTTATTAATATGCGGACCATTGCTTATTTTGGCGCTAGTTGTCGGGTTGGTTGTCAGTATATTTCAGGCGACCACGCAAATCCAAGAGCAGACATTAGCATTTATACCGAAAATAGTTGCCGTTTTTGTTGGCTTAATCTTTTTCGCGCCATGGATGTTAAGTCACTTAATATCCTATGCAAATGAAATTTTTACAAATTTAACAAGGTATGTAGGTTAACATGTTAGATTTTTTACCATCTTTCCCTGCATTTTTACTTGTACTTGTTAGGGTTACATCATTTTTTCTAATGATGCCCCTTTTTTCTTATCGGTCCATTCCGAATTCTCATAAGATTGGTTTGGGATTCTTTATGGCCTGGATTATGTTTTATACGATGGACATCCCTGAATTTGAGATCGATGCAAATTACTTTATGCTAATTATCAAAGAAGCTCTAGTAGGTTTAATGGTTGGATTCATTGCCTATTTAATGATGGCTGCTATTCAGATTGCTGGAGGATTTATTGATTTTCAGATGGGCTTTGCGATCGCAAATGTGATTGATCCTCAGACTGGTGCACAAAGTCCGCTGACAGGTCAATACCTTTATACGGTAGCTCTTCTTTTTCTATTATCGGTCAATGGCCATCATTTGCTCCTTGATGGCATTTATCACAGCTATCAGTTTGTCCCAATCGATCAGCTGTTTATTCCATTTGGCAATGCTAATATGGCTGAATTTGTCATTAGAGCTTTTAATTCTATGTTCATTATCGCTTTTCAAATGTCAATTCCTGTTGTCGGCAGCTTATTTCTTGTTGATGTAGCACTTGGCATTGTAGCTCGGACTGTGCCGCAGCTAAATGTATTTGTTGTTGGACTGCCGTTAAAAATTGGAGTTAGTTTTATTGTTTTAGTCGTTGTCATGAGTGTAATGATGGTTGTCGTTTCGGAAGCCTTTGAAGCAACTTTAACAACCATGCGCGGACTGATGGAATTGATTGGAGGCTCATGACATGAAGCTTTTATCCTTGGACCTTCAGCTTTTTGCAGGTGAAAAAACGGAAAAAGCGACCCCAAAAAAGAAACAGGATTCACGTAAAAAGGGTCAGGTAGCAAAAAGTCAGGATATCAATACGGCACTAGTGCTGCTGGCTGTTTTTTTATTTTTATTCTTTGCCGGTTCCTATTTGATTAATATTTTGATTTATATTATGAGACACTCCTTTCAGGAATATATCATGCTTGATTTAACCGAAGAAGGAATTCAAGTAATTTTTCTGGATGTTTTAAAAGAGCTTGTTATATTTCTCGGTCCGATCATGGCGGTTGCGATGGTTGGAGGAATTATTGCTAATTATGCTCAAGTAGGTGTCCTTTTTTCAACAGAAGCGATTCAGCCGAAGCTTGAAAAGTTAGATCCAATTAAAGGCTTTAAAAGAATCTTTTCTGTTCGGGCACTAGTGGAATTGCTTAAATCAATGTTGAAAATTGGCTTTGTTGGTGTTGTGGCTTTCGCGATATTATGGATGCGGATTGATGAAATTCTTTATTTATCACAGAAGTCAATCGGAGCTGCGATGGCTACAATTGGCAGTCTGACCGTACAGATGGGTTTATTTGCAGTTCTTGCTTTGTTATTTCTCGCTGTTCTAGACTATTTTTATCAAAAATACGATTTCGAAAAAAATATCCGCATGTCAAAACAGGATATAAAGGATGAGCATAAGAACTCTGAAGGGGACCCGCTCATTAAATCGAAAATAAAACAGAAGCAAAGAGAAATGGCTATGAGAAGAATGATGCAGGAAGTGCCAAAAGCAGATGTAGTGATTACAAACCCTACCCATTATGCCATTGCGTTAAAGTATGATGATGCTGTTTCAGATGCACCCATTGTAGTTGCGAAAGGGGTAGATTTTGTAGCACAGAAAATCAAGCTCATTGCCAAAGAAAATGATGTTGCTGCTGTTGAAAATCGGCCGCTGGCAAGAGCGCTGTATAGTCAAGCAGAAATTGGGGAAGCAATTCCTGAAGAGTTTTTTAAAGCGGTAGCAGAAATACTTGCTTACGTTTATCGAATTAAGCACAAAATTTAATAGGAGATCCATAACCCTATTGAGATTGCTTCGTGTTTGTAATGTTAGGAGAGAGAATAAATGGCAATAAGAGACTTAACGGTGCTGCTGAGTGTCATAATGATCGTTGCGATGCTCATTATCCCGCTTCCGCATTGGTTATTAAGTATATTAATCATTGTGAATATGGCCTTGGCGCTCATGGTATTATTAACGGCAATGAATATGAAGGAAGCACTTGAATTTTCAATTTTTCCTTCATTAATTTTGCTGATGACCCTGTTCAGACTTGGATTAAACGTCTCAACTACGCGCTCTATTCTGTCAGAAGGTGATGCAGGAAGGGTTGTCGAAACATTTGGTTCTTTTGTGACGGGCGGCAATATATTAGTCGGAATGGTTGTATTCTTGATCCTTGTAATTATACAGTTTGTTGTCATTACAAAAGGTTCAGAGAGGGTGTCGGAAGTAGCCGCAAGATTTACCCTTGATGCAATGCCAGGAAAGCAGATGAGTATTGATGCTGATTTAAATGCCGGCATGATTTCTGAACAAGAAGCAAAGGAAAGACGGGAGAAAGTAAGCCGCGAATCAGATTTTTATGGAGCAATGGATGGTGCGAGTAAGTTCGTTAAAGGTGATGCCATCGCAGGAATCATAATTACAATTATTAACTTAATTTTCGGGATTGTCATTGGTATGGTTCAACTCGGCCTTCCTATTGCCGAAGCAGCAACAACGTATTCGATGCTGACAGTCGGGGACGGATTAGTAAGTCAAATACCTGCTCTATTAATTTCGACCGCTACTGGTATTGTTGTGACTAGAGCAGCTTCAGATGGAAATATCGGGAAAGATATTACATCACAGCTTTTCGCTTATCCGAAAATGCTATATGTTACAGGAGGAACCATCCTTTTGCTGGGTATTTTCACTCCGATTGGCATTTTTCTTACCCTTCCAATTAGCGGGTTGCTTATTGTAGGAGGATACATGATATCTCGTGTACCTGAAACAAATAAAGAACAGCTTCAGGAAATGGAAGAAGAAATTGAAACGAGTGAAATGAAAAGTCCTGAGAGTGTGGTAAATCTGTTAAATGTTGATCCAATTGAATTCGAATTTGGATATGGTCTTATTCCGTTGGCAGATGCGAATCAGGGCGGTGATTTGCTCGATCGGATTGTCATGATTAGAAGACAGCTGGCTATTGAGTTAGGGCTTGTAATTCCTGTTGTCCGTATACGTGACAACATACAGCTGCAGCCAAACGAATATCGCTTAAAAATAAAAGGCAATGAGATGGCACGCGGCGAACTGCTGCTCGATCACTATTTGGCCATGAGCCCAGGCATTGAAGATGACTCTATTGAGGGAATTGATACAGTCGAGCCTTCATTTGGTTTGCCGGCTAAATGGATTTCAGAACAAATGAAGGAACAGGCTGAAATATTTGGCTATACGGTAGTCGATCCTCCTTCAGTTGTCTCTACACATATTACTGAAATGATTAAAATGAATGCACATGATCTGTTAGGCAGACAAGAAACAAAGCAGCTAATCGATCATTTAAAAGAAAGCTATCCGATTCTTGTTGAAGAAGTGTCACCAAGTCCTTTATCGGTAGGAGAAGTTCAAAAGGTATTAGCAAAGTTACTAAAAGAAAATATTTCAATCCGCAATTTGCCGATTATATTTGAGACACTTGCCGATTATGCAAAGTCTACAAGTGACACGGACATCCTCGCGGAATATGTCCGCCAGGCGCTGGCCCGCCAAATTACGAGCCAATATTATCAGCCTGGTGAATCATTAAAAGTTGTTACCCTTTCCGGCAAGGTTGAGAAATTGATTGCTGATGCTGTCCAGCAAACGGAACATGGATCTTTCTTATCATTAGATCCAGGTGTATCGCAATCGATCCTTGAATCAATTGCCTCACAAGTGGAACAATTATCTTTAATGGAACAGACGCCAATTGTTCTCTGCTCTCCAGCAGTAAGAATGTATGTGCGTCAGTTGACGGAAAGGTATTTTCCGCAAATTCCAATCCTTTCTTATAATGAACTTGAAGCAAATGCTGAAGTGCAAAGTGTAGGGGTGGTGAATGCTGAGTGAAGGTAAAAAAATATGTTGCAGAGTCCATGCCTGAAGCGATGAAAAAGATCAGAGCTGAGCTGGGTAACGATGCAGTCATCTTAAATTCAAGAGTCATACAAACAGGTGGGTTTTTAGGTTTCTTCAAGAAACAGAATATTGAAGTGCTGGCAGCTGCTGATTCAAAGCCTGAAAAAGAACAAAAACCAATGATCAAAAATAAACAAAGTAATCAAAAGGACATGGCAAAATTCACAATAGAAGGTCAAAAGTTACCAGTGAATGAAAGTAATAATGACCCTATTCTTAAAGAATTGAACGATTTGAAAAAGCTGGTAGGAACGATGGGCAAAGAACATAATCAAAACACAGCCCATCTTCCCGCTCCACTGCTTCGCGTACATAACCTGTTAAACGAGCAGGAAATTGATCAGCAAGTCATTTTTTCAATTGAACAAAAACTTCTTGAAAAATGGTATGCAAGCGGCGAGAGTGCAGAATCGTCTGTAGAAAAGTGGCTTGAGTCTGAAATGAATGAAAAGTTAACAAACATCCCATTTGGAGGCATTTCTTTTCAGAAAAAATATGTGAATGTAATTGGCCCAACAGGTGTCGGGAAAACCACAACACTTGCAAAGATTGCAGCAGAATGTGTGATGACTCATAAAAAATCAGTAGCTTTTATTACAGCTGACACGTACCGAATTGGAGCAGTTGAGCAGTTGAAAACATATGCGGAAATTTTAAATGTACCACTTGAAGTGTGTTATTCACTCGAAGAATTTAATATTGCTGCTGAAAAGTTCTCACAATATGATCTTGTTTTTATTGATACTGCAGGACGAAATTTTCGTAACAAGAAATATGTTGAAGATCTTAAGCGGACGATCGACTTTGAACATGATATGGAAACATATCTTGTCCTTTCATTAACTTCAAAGCAGCGTGATATGGAGGAAATATATACTCAATTTTCAAATATCCATATCGATAGGCTTGTTTTTACAAAAGCGGATGAAACTTCGAGCTATGGAGCAATGTTTAACCTTATTTATAAGCATCAAAAAGGCGCAGCTTATATTACAAATGGCCAGGATGTACCAGATGATTTGATCTATGCTACACCAGAAGCTATTACTAAAACAATAATCGGGGTAGATTCTAATGTATGATCAGGCTGCCAAGCTTCGTTCTAGAGTTGAAAACAATGGTGAAGGAAGTAAGACGCGTACCATTGCGGTTATGAGTGGAAAAGGCGGAGTAGGAAAATCAAATATATCCTTAAACATGGCTCTTACGCTAAGTGGGAATGGATATAAAGTCCTGCTGATTGATATGGATATTGGAATGGGCAATATTGATATTCTCATGGGAACCTCTCCACCGTACACCATTGCTGATTTTTTTCAAAATAATGTCGGGCTGGAAAGAATCATTGTCTCTGGCCCGCAATCGCTTCATTATATTGCTGGTGGAACGGGTCTTTCACATTTCATTGATTTTGATCCTATGCATATGAGCCGGTTTATGGATGAATTCCAGCAGCTGCTCTATCAATATGATTTTGTTTTTTTCGACATGGGAGCAGGTATTTCAGAGCACTCATCCAAATTTATTCTGTCTGCTGAGGATATAATTGTTGTAACTACGACAGAGCCTCCTTCCATAACAGATGCATACGCAGCAGTTAAGCATGTAAAATTGCTTAATGACCGTATCCCTTTTCATTTTATTGTGAATAGGGTACAAAACGAGAAAGAAGGAAAGGAAACGTTTCAGCGCATAAATGGTGCCCTTAAGAAGTTTTTAGGAATTGAAACGGCCTTTCTTGGTTCGATCCCTGATGATCAAAACATCTCAATGGCGGTAAAAAGACAGATTCCTCTTGTCCTTTATAATGATAGGTCACCGGCAGCAAAGGGAATCAAACAGGTTGCAGACCTGCTTATAAAGCCAATTGATGATATTCAGTCTATGAAAAAGAAAACCAATTTTGTTGCAAACTTAAGGCGTCTTCTCTTTGAAAGGTAGTGTGATTAATGAAGAGAATAAATGTGCTTATTGTTGATGATTCTGCTTTTATGCGAAAATTAATTGCAGATTTTCTCACTGAAGATCCTCGGATCCATATCATCGGTACGGCACGCAATGGAGAAGATGGGCTCAAAAAAACCATCGAGCTTAAACCGGATGTTGTCACGATGGATGTAGAAATGCCCGTATTAAATGGTTTAGATGCATTAAAGCTAATTATGGAAAAAAATCCTGTACCCGTTCTCATGCTTTCCAGTACGACGAAGGAGGGGGCAGAAAATACCATACAGGCAATCGCCTATGGTGCAATTGATTTTATTGCCAAACCATCCGGAGCCATTTCTTTAGATCTGCACAAAATAAAGCAGGAATTAATAGAAAAGGTTGTTTCGGTTAGCAGCGCAAATATAAAGCAGCTGGTGAAATATCCACTGGAAAAGAAAATACCTACTAATTCACCGCAAAATTATAGTAAAATAGAACCAACAAAGATATTAGGGCAAAAGGATGGTTTTAAGTCTTCGTGGAAACCAACAGATAGTAAAATTGTCTGTATAGGCACATCCACTGGAGGTCCGCGGGCTTTGCAGGCTGTGCTCACAAGATTACCTTCCGCCATTCCTGCACCTATTGTCATTGTGCAGCATATGCCTGCAGGTTTTACACATTCTCTTGCAAATAGATTAAACCATCTATCTCAAATAACCGTAAAGGAAGCAGAGGATGGAGAGATCTTACAAAAAGGAACTGCCTATATAGCACCAGGAGGCTATCATCTGCAGGTTATGAAGAAAGGAACTTCATTGCAGGCAAAGCTGAATCAGGCAGAAGCCAGGAATGGTCATAGACCATCGGTTGATGTCATGTTTGAATCTGTGAGCATGATTGAGGGATTTGCAAAGGTAGCTGTTATTATGACCGGCATGGGATCTGACGGTTCAAAAGGTTTAATGGCCCTAAAAGAAAAGGGAAATGTAAAAGCCATTGCTGAATCGGAGGAATCATCCATCGTCTACGGAATGCCTAAATCCGCAATTGCCACTAATCTAGTTGATGAAGTAAAAAAGGTAGACCTTATAGCTGAAGCTATAATCAAATATGTATAATGCCAAGGAGTGCATTCGCATGGAAATGAGCCAATATTTAGAAGTATTTATTGAAGAAAGTAAAGAACATCTACAAGCATGTAACGAACAACTGCTTGAACTCGAAAAAAATCCCGAAGACCTTAAGATCGTGAATGATATTTTCCGTTCTGCCCATACGTTAAAAGGGATGTCGGCAACAATGGGGTATGAGGATTTAGCTAGTCTGACACATCAAATGGAAAATGTGCTAGATGCCATTCGCAATCAAAAGATAAAAGTAAATTCAGAAATACTGGATGTTGTTTTTTTATCTGTTGACGATCTTGAGGCAATGGTCGAATCGATCGCAGGCGGCGGAGATGGAAAACGCGATGTTTCCTCTGTTGTTGAGAAGCTAAAATTAATTGAGCAAGGGAAAAGCCCTGCTGGAGCTCTGGCAGCTGCTGAAACGGCTGTTGCAATAGCAGAACCTCCACAATTCAGTGCAGCAAAGAGCAGCTATGATGAGTTTGAATTAACAGTGATCGAGCAATCAAATGAGCAAGGGTTTCATGCTTATGAAATTACTGTTCAATTGCGTGAAGACTGCCTTTTAAAGGCTGCACGTGTATTTATGGTATTTGAAGTCTTGGAAACAACGGGTGAAGTAATTAAATCAAGTCCTTCTGCAGATCAGCTTGAAGAAGAACAATTTGATCATGAATTTACCGTAACAATTGTGACGAAAGAATCAATTGATGACATCCAGAAGAAAGTAATGAAAGTTTCAGAGGTAGAAAAAGCAGATGTTCATGCTATTTCCGTAGAAGAACTGAAAAAGCAGGCAGCTGATGTGGAGGACTCCACACAAACAACTGTTGAAGATACTCCTGTCTTAGCTGAAGTTGTAGATATAGCTCCACCTGAAGCTCAAAAGGATGATAAAAAAGCGTCAGCGAAGCAATCGAGCAACAAAACCATTCGCGTTAATATTGAACGTTTAGATATTTTGATGAACTTATTTGAAGAGCTTGTAATTGACCGGGGAAGACTTGAGCAGATTTCACGGGATTTAAATAATCAGGAGCTTCAGGAAACAGTTGAACATATGTCCAGAATTTCTGGTGATTTGCAGAATATTATTCTTAACATGCGAATGGTTCCTGTTGAAACAGTTTTCAATCGTTTTCCGCGGATGGTCCGTCAGCTTGCGCGTGATTTAAATAAAAAAATCAATCTGCAGATTATTGGAGCAGAAACTGAATTAGATCGTACAGTTATCGATGAAATTGGTGATCCGCTAGTCCATTTAATCAGAAATGCACTTGATCATGGCGTAGAAACACCAGAGGAAAGAAAAGCAAAAGGAAAAAACGAAGAAGGAAATGTTGTATTAAAAGCATTCCATAGCGGAAATCATGTCTTTATTGAAATTGATGACGATGGAGCAGGCATCAGCAGAGATAAAGTATTGGCAAAAGCTTTGAAAAATGGAATTATCACTGAACAAGCTGGAGCTGCAATGACAGATAAGCAGGTTTTTGAGCTTATTTTCGCATCTGGTTTCTCTACTGCCGATAAAATATCTGATGTATCTGGCCGCGGTGTAGGTCTTGACGTTGTTAAAAACACAATTGAATCTTTAGGCGGATCTGTGACAATCGATTCGAAACTCGGCCAAGGTTCCACTTTTTCAATTCAATTGCCATTAACATTGTCCATTATTTCGGTCATGCTTGTGGAAATTCAAAAAGAGAAGTTTGCTGTTCCTCTATCATCTATTATTGAGACAGCGATTGTAAAAGAATCAGATATTCTCAATGCACACAACCAAAAGGTAATTGATTTTAGAGGCAAGGTTGTACCTCTTTTATTCTTGAAGGATATCTTTGAAGTGCCAGTTTCAGAACAGGGTGATGAATTTTACTCTGTAGTCATTGTTCGAAAAGGAGATAAAATGGCTGGACTAGTTGTTGATTCCTTTATCGGCCAGCAGGAAGTGGTGCTAAAGTCACTTGGCAGCTATTTATCAAATGTTTTTGCCATTTCTGGCGCAACAATCCTTGGAGATGGACAAGTAGCATTAATTGTAGATTGCAATGCACTAATAAAATAAGCATAAAGCTTTAGCGGATGGTGCGTTATTCAAGCGGGAAAATTATTAAAATCGCTAAGGAAACGTACCGTAATCCGCAAAATTTTAAGGATACACCTTATTACTATACGTGCAATAAGTGAATACTGGAAAAGTGCTAAAAGTGCTTTCCCATCATGAATATAAGCTGATGTTAAGGGGTTAATAAGAGGAGTGGACATGCATGGTTGAAGAGATGACAGCTGATTTAAAATTGATCGTTTTTCAGCTAAAAGATAAGGAATATGCAATTCCGGTTAGTCAGGTGCTTTCAATTGAAAAAGTAGAACATATTACAAGAGTTCCGGGTACGGCCAATTATGTAAAAGGTGTTATCAATCTTCGTGGAATTGTAACGCCGATTATTAATCTTAGAAGCCGATTCGATTTAGAGGAAGAAGGCTACAATGATCATACACGCGTCATTATTGTGGCTGTTAATGACATGGAAGTAGGATTAATCGTTGATTCTGCTAATGACGTCATTGATATTTCTGAGGACTCTATTGAACCTTCACCAGAGGTTGTCGGAAATGTGGAAGCTGATTATGTATTAGGAGTTACGAAGATTGAAAAAAGGCTTCTTATTCTAATCGATCTGGAAAAAGTTTTAAATGTAGACGATATACCTGGATTAAGCGGAAACACAGAAGAATGATGAATTACATGAATACTATTTCATCTGTTCATTTGGACATTTTGAAAGAGATTGGTAATATTGGGGCAGGACATGCAGCGACCGCTCTGTCCACCCTTTTGGATAAAAAAATCGACATGACGGTGCCAGATGTCAAGATTGTAACTTTTGATGAAATGATGGATATGGCCGGCGGTCCTGAAAACATTGTTGCTGGCGTATTTCTTCGGATTGAGGGAGAGGCACCAGGGAGCATGTTCTTTTTGCTTCCGATTGAACAGGCTACTGCTTTTATTCAGGACATGCTGGATGACCAGCACTTCGATTTGCAGGAATGGCAAACAAATGAATTAGCACTTTCAGCATTGCAGGAACTCGGAAATATTCTTTCCGGTTCTTATTTATCAAGCCTATCTGATTTTACGAAACTTTCTCTCTACCCATCTGTACCTGCCTTAAGCATTGACATGGTTGGTGCTATCGTCAGCTTCGGACTTGTTGAGCTTTCTCAAGTGAGTGATTATGCGATCGTCATTGATACGGCCTTTAATGAAGAGCAGAAAATGGAAAAACAGGAGGTAAGAGGGCATTTTTTCCTGCTGCCTGATCCAGATTCCTTTTCAATCATCTTTCAAGCATTAGGAGTATCAGATCATGACTAGTACGCTCGAAGTTATTAAAGTTGGAATAGCTGATATGAATACCGTTAAAGCGCCACAAATCATTCGAACATCAGGACTTGGCTCATGTGTCGGTGTCATTATCTATGATGAAATTAAAAAAATTGCAGGTTTAGCACATGTTATGCTGCCGGAATCTTCCTTAGCAAGAGAACAGAAGATTAATAAAGCCAAGTATGCAGACACAGCCATTATTGAACTTTTAGCTCTTTTATTAAAAATGGGAGCGTGCAAAACAAATCTTCGCGCTAAATTAGCCGGCGGAGCACAAATGTTCAAGTTTTCCGGCGGAAGTGATTTAATGCGCATTGGTCCTCGCAATGTCGAGGCGGTCAAGAAAGAGTTAATACGATTAAATATTAGAATTATTTCTGAAGATACAGGTGGAAGCAGCGGCAGGACAATTGAATTCAATCCTGAAACTTCACTTTTAAATATACGTACTGTTAATCAAGGAACAAAAGATATTTAGTATTTCGATCAATGGCGGTTTAGCCGCTTATTATAACAATCATGATCAATAAGAACTGGAAGTGTCCCGAGGAGGGTTTGTTTTGCATCAAACGACTGAGGAGCAAATGTCTTGGCAGAATTGGGTAAATGTCCGTGATCCAGAAGCTGGTGACTATCTTGTAAAGAAATATATGCCGCTTGTCAGTTATCATGTTCAGCGCATATCTGTTACCCTGCCCAAAAGTGTATCAAGAGACGATATTAAAAGCCTTGGGTTAATGGGTCTTTATGATGCCCTGCAGAAATTTGATCCTGCTAGGGATTTAAAATTTGACACTTATGCTTCTTTCCGAATTAGAGGAGCCATTATTGATGGATTAAGAAAAGAAGACTGGCTTCCTCGGAGTACAAGAGAAAAGGCGAAAAAAATAGAGGCCGCCTCCGAAAGGTTAGAGCAGCAGCTAATGCGCAATGCAAGTATCGAAGAAGTGGCTAAAGAGCTGGATATGCCTGTTGAGGATGTTTATTCATCCATCAATGAACAATTCTTTTCGAATCTTTTATCTATTGATGAACAGCCAAGTGATGATGATCATGAAGGCTTTTCCCATATGATTAAAGATGAAAAAGCATTAATACCTGAGCAAAAGGTGTTAAAAGATGAAGCCCTAAACGAAATGACTCAATTAATTACAAACTTGAATGATAAAGAACAGCTTGTGCTGAGTCTGTTTTATAAAGAAGAATTAACATTGACTGAAATTGGCGAAGTAATGAATTTATCGACCTCCCGTATTTCACAAATCCATTCGAAGGCTATTTTTAAGTTGAGAAAAAGCTTGGATAAAGTTATATAAAATGGATATCCAATATACGTCCTAACCTAAAGAGTAAAGCCCATTTTTAAAAGTGGATTTCAAACAAATGCGCTTTTAATAGCATCATTTGCTTGAAATCCACTTTTTATTTCATTACATAACGAACGAAAAGTACTTATTGGTTAACCTGATCCTTTTTGTAAATGACAATTACAAAAACAAAGGAAGTGAGTCCATGAGTCTTAAAGCAATTGAAATGCAGGTTGCACTTCCTAGAACCCAGGATGCCGGCAAACTGCAGGAACAGCTTCAGCAAAGAGGCCAGGTTATGCAGGATATAGCCTCTCAAGCAGCCTTAAAGGAAGAAGAACGAAAAAGGACCTCAGTAATAGCAAATTCAGATGCGAACAGTGTATCTCTAACGGACAAAGATCAAAAAGGCCAACAGCAGCAGGAACAATCTGAACGCAAGCACCAGAAAAAAGATCAAACAGTTAAAGAATCTCATCCTTATAAAGGGAAACTAATTGATTATAGCGGATAGAGGGTATAAAAGATGACAGTAATGCTATTAGTTATAAGTCTTTTCTTAAATATATTAGCCTTTGTGGCAATCATTAATTTGTATATGAGACAAACGCGGCTGATTGAAAGCGAAAAAAATCAAGCAAAAGCCACAGAGGAAATGGAAGAAATCATCTCCACCTATTTAACGCAAATGAAGGAAGAAAATGATGAGTTTTTACAAAAACTCTCTGATTTGCATACGCCAGATAAAGCTCCTGCCAAAACATCTCCTGAAAAAACAGAGAATAAAAGAGCAGAGCCCCAAAAAGATTTAGAAGATCCTCCAGCCTTTCAAGCTAGAATTGGAAAAGCATCTATGTATCAGGCTGCGAAGGTTTATCAGCAAAATAAAGCAGCAAGCGAGAATAGCAGAGCAGATATTAAAGACGAAGCAGCAAGCGAGAATGGCAAAGCAGCCATAAATGACGAAACTGCAAATCAGAATGTTGAACCGGATGCTGAAAAGGACATTCATTCAGAAGCCGAAGAGATAAATGATACCACACAAACCCAGCAGCCAACTCTGTTAAGCCAGGCTCTGGTCTTAAAGAATCTAGGACTTACAAACGATGAGATTGCTAAAAAACTTAATAAAGGAAAAACAGAGATACAATTATTGTTGAAATTTCACGAAAAACAATAAGAATAACTTGAATATGTAACATGATTATGCTATATTAACAAATGGTGTTAATACACACGTTCATTGATTCAGCCGAATGGTGCTGTCAAACAGTTGGCGGCTGAAGATGATATGAGCGGAGGAAATCAAAACCATTAGGAGGAAACACAAATGTCAGTAATTTCAATGAAGCAATTACTTGAGGCTGGTGTACACTTTGGTCACCAAACTCGCCGCTGGAACCCTAAGATGAAAAGATACATTTTCACTGAGCGTAACGGCATCTACATCATCGACCTTCAAAAGACTGTTAAGAAGGTTGAAGAAGCTTACAACTTCGTTAAGGAACTTGCTGGAAACGGTGGAACAATCCTTTTCGTAGGTACAAAGAAACAAGCTCAAGATTCTGTTAAAGAAGAAGCAATCCGTTCTGGTATGTACTATGTGAACCAGCGCTGGCTTGGTGGTACTTTAACAAACTTTGAAACAATCCAAAAACGTATTGCACGTTTGAAAGATATCGAAAGAATGTCTGAAGATGGAACTTTCGAAGTACTTCCTAAGAAAGAAGTTGTTCAGCTTAATAAAGAGCATGAGCGCTTAGAAAAATTCTTAGGCGGAATTAAAGACATGAAGGCTATTCCTGATGCATTATTCATCATCGACCCTCGTAAAGAGCGCATCGCTGTTGCTGAAGCACATAAATTAAACATCCCAATCGTTGGTATCGTTGATACAAACTGTGATCCGGATGAAATCGATGTTGTTATTCCTGCAAACGATGACGCAATCCGTGCTGTTAAACTATTAACAGGCAAAATGGCAGATGCTATTCTTGAAGCTAAACAAGGCGAAGAAGTTACAACTGCTTAATCAAACACTGTAAACGGCATTCGCCCAGACATGGAGAAAGGTCTTCTGGACAAAAGATTCGTTTTTTGACAGAACGACCTTTTCCCTGAGGCACTGCCGTTATCGGTATGAAAAGTGGATAATCCACTGGATTACATTTAAAAAGGTGATAACAGGGAGCACCCTTTTATCACCTTTTTTTAAAGAGATTCAGCCATCTTTTCTTGCGAATCTTACTAATCTCGTTTCACAGCAAGAATAAATGGAAATGATAAAATTACATACTTCAACTTTTAAGGAGGATTTCATAATGGCAATTACTGCTCAAATGGTAAAAGAACTGCGTGAAAAAACTGGCGCAGGTATGATGGATTGTAAAAAGGCTCTTCAAGAAACTGATGGTGATATGGAAAAAGCTGTCGACTTCCTTCGTGAAAAAGGAATCGCGAAAGCTGCTAAAAAAGGTGACCGTATCGCTGCTGAAGGTTTAACAGCTATTAAAGTTGAAGGAAACGAAGCAGTTCTTCTTGAAGTAAACTCTGAAACTGATTTCGTTGCTAAAAACGAAGGTTTCCAAACTTTAGTACAAGAACTTGCTGACCACCTTCTTGCTAGCAAACCTGCTACAGCTGAAGAGGCAGTAACTCAAACAATGGCAAACGGTGCAACAGTTGAATCACACATCAACTCCGCAATCGCTAAGATTGGTGAAAAGTTATCTCTTCGCCGTTTCTCTGTATTAACAAAAACAGACAATGATGCATTTGGTGCTTACCTTCATATGGGCGGACGCATTGGTGTGTTAACAGTTCTAGAAGGTACTACTGATGAAGATGCTGCGAAAGACGTTTCTATGCACATTGCTGCATTAAACCCTAAGTATGTATCTCGTGATGAAGTATCTGCTGAAGAAGTAGAGCGCGAGCGTCAAGTTCTTACTCAACAAGCGTTAAATGAAGGCAAGCCAGAAAACATCGTAGCTAAAATGGTTGAAGGCCGTTTAAGCAAGTATTTCGAAGATGTTTGTGTAAACGATCAAGCGTTTGTTAAAAACCCAGATCAAAAAGTAGGCAAGTTTGTTGAATCTAAAGGCGGTAAAATCCGTGAATTCGTTCGCTTCGAAGTTGGAGAAGGAATCGAAAAACGTGAAGATAACTTCGCTGAAGAAGTTATGAGCCAAGTGAAAAAATAATTTGCTTATATGCAAATCTTGAAAACTCAGGGAACACTTTGTGTTCCCTGTTTTTCAAGACTTTTTTCTAATAAAGCATAAATTTTAGCGGAAAAAGAATGTGGAGGTTTTTATGAGCGCGCCTAAATATAAACGTGTTGTTTTGAAATTAAGTGGTGAAGCTTTAGCAGGTGAGCAAGGCTTCGGAATAAATCCATCCGTTATTAAATCGGTTGCAGTTCAGGTCAAGGATTTGGCTGAGCTTGGTGTTGAGGTCGCAGTTGTTGTAGGCGGCGGAAATATTTGGCGCGGTAAAATTGGTGAAGAGATGGGCATGGACAGAGCCAATGCAGACTATATGGGAATGCTGGCGACAATCATGAATTCACTTGCTCTTCAAGACAGCCTAGAACAGATGGGAATTGAGACGCGAGTACAAACATCCATTGAAATGAGACAAGTTGCAGAGCCATATATTCGCAGAAGAGCGATTCGTCATCTTGAAAAGAAACGCGTTGTGATCTTTGCTGCAGGCACCGGCAATCCTTATTTCTCCACTGATACTACGGCTGCACTAAGAGCTGCTGAGATTGAAGCAGAGGTAATTCTTATGGCCAAAAATAACGTTGATGGAGTTTATTCAGCAGATCCGCGCGTTGATAAAAATGCAAAGAAATATGATGAACTATCATATCTTGATGTTCTAAAAGAAGGTCTGGCTGTTATGGATTCAACAGCGTCCTCTCTATGTATGGACAATAATATACCACTAATTGTGTTCTCAATCATGGAAGAAGGCAATATTAATCGTGCTGTAATGGGTGAACCAATTGGTACAATTGTAAGGGGGAAATCATAATGACAAAGCAAACCATTGATAATGCTAAAGAGCGTATGACAAAAGCAATTGGGGCTTATACACGTGAATTAGCGGGAATTCGTGCAGGTAAAGCGAATGCTTCCTTGCTTGACCGCGTTACTGTAGATTATTACGGAGCTCCAACTCCAATTAATCAGCTGGCTGGCGTATCAGTTCCAGAAGCTCGTCTTCTTGTTATTCAGCCATATGATAAATCTGTACTTGGAGAAATTGAGAAGGCTATTTTAAAATCTGATCTTGGCTTAACACCTTCAAATGACGGCAGCATTATTCGTTTAGCTATTCCACAGCTAACAGAAGAACGTCGTAAGGAATTAGTGAAAGTTGTTAAGAAAGAAGCTGAAGAAGCTAAAATTGCAGTTCGAAACATCCGTCGCGACAGCAACGATGAGCTTAAAAAGAATGAAAAGAACGGTGAGATTACAGAGGATGATCTTCGCGGTTACTCAGATGATATTCAAAAATTAACTGATGATTACATCAGCAAAATTGACAATATTACAAAAGATAAAGAAAAAGAGATTATGGAAGTTTAATCACTTCTCAAATAGTGTTAAAACCCTCTATTTTTAGGGGGTTTTTTTACACTATGGGGGAAAAGCATGTGTCCTGCCAGATCGTTCAATTCATGTGAAAAACGGCTCGGTACTCTAATTTAAAAGCATTTCATGTATTTTTTTAACAATGATGAATAGAAAACTTCATTTAAGCGTAATTTTTAAAGATAAAACGGAAAATTTTTGGTATGATTAGATGAGCTTTGAAATGTTAAGCAGTTTATACATAATTATGATCTCAGCGTTTTTATATATTATTTTATTTGAGAATGAATTTAGCCTATAATAAATAGGATTATTCCTTTCAGAAGTTCAGTAATCATCAATTCCTTTTAGGAAGCATGACCATGGCACAGAGTTCACTGAAGGCAAGTAACCTATTTTAAAGGAGTATATATATGTTCGATAAGATGAAGTTTTGGAAGAATAATATCAGCTCTTCCAGTTTGAGAGAACGGGCAGAAAAAATACAGGAAGGTGCAGTGCCTTCGCATGTCGCCATCATTATGGATGGAAATGGGAGATGGGCTAAAAAAAGAGCACTGCCAAGAGTGGCTGGCCATCATGAAGGAATGAAGGTAGTCCGGAAGATAACCCGTTTTGCAAATCTGCTTGGGATTGATACGCTGACCCTCTATGCTTTTTCAACTGAGAATTGGAAACGTCCTAAGTTAGAAGTAGAATACTTAATGAAATTGCCGGAAGAATTTTTGGGCACCTTCTTGCCGGAATTGATAGAGGAAAATGTGCAAGTGCGTATGATCGGCGATAAACAGTTATTGCCTAAGCATACTTTAAATGCAATTGAAAAGGCTATGAATGAAACAAAAGATAATGACGGTCTCATTTTGAATTTTGCGATGAATTATGGAAGCCGAGCTGAGATCATCAATGCAGTTCAAAATGTCTTAAAAGATATTAAAAGTGGTATAATAGATGAAAATCAGCTGGATGATGAGCTGTTTTCTAAATATTTAATGACGTGTGAACTAAGTGATCCTGATTTGTTAATTAGAACAAGCGGGGAAATTCGCTTGAGCAATTTTATGCTGTGGCAGCTTGCCTATTCAGAATTTTGGTTTACAGATGTATTATGGCCAGATTTTACAGAAGAACATCTTGCCGATGCAATCGAAGCATTCCAAAGTCGTCAAAGACGATTTGGAGGAGTATAATAAAGGATGTTGAATAAACAATGAAGCAAAGAAGTATTTCAGCAGTGGTTTTTGTCGCAATTTTATTGCCTATCGTCATCTTTGGAGGACTTCCTCTTACCGTTTTTACGTATATAATCGCTACAGTTGGTCTTCATGAGCTGTTAAGAATGCGCAATTTACATATCTGGTCTATACCCGGAGTTCTATCGACTTTATTATTATGGACCATCTTATTGCCGGCTGATTATCAATATATCTTAACTGATTGGAATAGCTCCCGCTTTGATATAATCATCTTGTTTCTATTCTTGTTTCTTTCCTATACTGTTGTATCGAAGAACAAGTTTCATTTTGATGATGCGGGGTTTGTGATTTTAACGGTTTTATACATAGGTGTAGGTTTTCATTTCTTTATTGAAACGAGATTTGCTGATAACGGTCTAATTTTTATTTTTTATTCCTTGTTTTTAATGTGGGCAACAGATTCAGGAGCATATCTGATTGGAAAAGCGATCGGGAAGAGAAAACTGTGGCCGGAAATTAGCCCAAACAAAACAATTGAAGGTTCGCTCGGCGGAGTTGCATGTGCGCTTATCGTAGCTATTTTATTCATGATTTTTACAGATATGAATCTATCGCCAGTTCAGTTAATCGTGATGACTATAGTATTATCAATTTTTGGACAAGTTGGAGATTTAGCAGAGTCTGCTTTTAAGCGTCATTATAAGGTGAAGGATTCTGGGAAAATTATGCCCGGACACGGCGGGGTTCTAGACCGCTTTGACAGCTTGCTGTTTGTTTGGCCATTAATTCATTTACTGCATTTTATTTAAATGCCAGCCTGGTTTTGATAGGAGAGGTAAAATTGAAACATATAAGTTTAATGGGAGCTACTGGTTCAATCGGTACTCAAACGCTAGATGTTTTAAAAGAACATCCGGATGAATTTAGATTATCGGCATTTTCTGTCGGTAAGAATTTAGATTTGGCTAGAAAAATCATTGTTGAATTTCAGCCAGAACTAGTCTCAGTTTCAGAAAAAAATGATATGGAAGTTCTTAAAAGCGAATTTCCAGGCATATCTTTTACATATGGACAACAAGGGTTAACGGAAGTTGCCGTTTATCATAAAGCAGATGTATTAGTAAATGCAGTCCTTGGGAGCGTTGGTTTAGAACCCACTCTCCAAGCAATCGAAGAGAAAAAGACGATTGCGATAGCTAATAAGGAAACGCTCGTTACAGCGGGGCACCTTGTCATGGAAGCCGCTAAAAAAAATGGTGTGGCTCTGCTTCCGGTGGACAGTGAGCATTCTGCCATTTTTCAGGCATTACAAGGTGAAAAAGAGAAGAATATCGAAAAACTAATATTAACCGCCTCTGGAGGCAGCTTCCGCGATAAAACTAGGGAAGAACTTCAGAATGTAACAGTCGAACAAGCATTGAACCACCCAAACTGGTCAATGGGTGCAAAGATCACGATAGACTCTGCTTCTATGATGAATAAAGGACTTGAAGTAATAGAGGCTCATTGGCTGTTTTCGATGCCATATGAAAATATTGATGTTCTGCTTCATAAAGAAAGCATCATCCATTCAATGATTGAATTTCATGACAGCAGTGTGATCGCCCAGCTTGGCACGCCCGACATGAGGGTGCCGATTCAATATGCGCTGACATATCCGGATCGACTGCCTTTGCCTTCAGCCAATCGCTTGAATTTAGCTGAAATAGGAAAGCTGCATTTTACAGCTATGGATTTCAATCGCTTCCGCTGTTTACAGCTTGCCTATGATGCTGGTAAAGCGGGGGGCAGTATGCCAACCGTTTTAAATGCTGCAAATGAAGCAGCTGTGGCCGCCTTTTTAGAAGGGAAAATTTCATTTCTTCAAATTGAGGAGTATATTGAGCGGGCATTACATGCACATCAGCATATTGCTAATCCAGGTCTTGCTGAGATAAAATCAGCTGATGCCGAAGCGAGAAAATATGTATCTTCTCTTATTTAAAATACGTCTCCGCAAGTATTAGTGAGCGTGATAGAAAAGGTGGTTAAATTTTGAGTACAGTTATTGCCTTTATCGTTATTTTTGGTGCATTGGTTTTTTTCCATGAATTAGGCCATTTGATCTTTGCCAAAAGAGCAGGTATCCTTTGCCGTGAATTCGCAATTGGATTTGGACCGAAAGTGTTCACTCATAAAAAAAATGATACGGTATATACCATTCGCCTTTTGCCAATCGGCGGCTTTGTCCGGATGGCTGGCGAAGACCCAGAAATGGTTGAAATTAAACCAGGTTATCGAGTAGGGCTTCTTTTTAATGACAAAAATGAAGTTCAAAAAATTGTTCTTAATAGAAAAGATAAGCATCCGGATGCTCGTATTATCGAGGTTGAAGAAGCTGATTTAGAACATAAACTGTTTATTAAAGGCTATGTCGAAGGTGAGGCAGAGGAATTACTGCAAACATTCTCTATTAATCGAAAAGCTGTCATTATCGAAGATTCGGTTGAAACATTAATTGCTCCTTATGATCGCCAATTTGCTTCAAAAACCTTGCCGCAGCGTACAATGGCGATTTTTGCAGGACCGATGATGAACTTTGTCCTTGCTTTTGTTGTGTTTGTCATTATTGCCTTATTGCAGGGAATGCCAACGAGTGACCCTGTTTTAGGTAAATTAACGGCTGATGGTGCAGCATATGAAGCTGGCCTGCAGCAAGGAGACGTCGTCCATAGTGTAGATGGCGCAGAAGTATCAACATGGGAAGATATCGTTGAAATTATTCGCGAAAGCCCTAATGAAGAAATTGACTTTCACATTGCCCGTAATGGCGAAGAGTTAACCGTTCCTGTTACACCTGCTCTTCAAGAGGACGAGGCAGGATCGCGCGGTGTAATAGGCGTTTATCAGCCTATGGAAAAGTCACCGTTAAAATCGATTGTCTATGGTGCACAGGAAACATATAATTGGACAAAGCAAATTTTTGTTATCCTTGGTACAATCCTGACAGGCCAATTCTCAATTGATGATTTATCAGGACCGGTTGGCATTTATGTTTCAGTTGATACGGTTGCTCAAACAGGGATCTATAACCTTATGAAATGGGCAGGTATTCTAAGTATTAACTTAGGTATTATGAATCTCTTGCCAATCCCTGCATTAGATGGAGGAAGATTATTATTCTTTGCAATTGAAGCAGTCAGAGGAAAACCTTTGGACCGCACAAAAGAAGGAATGGTTCATTTTGTAGGCTTTGCCCTTCTGATGCTGCTGATGATCGTTGTTACATGGAATGATATTCAGAGATTCTTTTTATAAAACGGGAGCATAAGGCCTTCCGGCAATATAAAATTAAGACTGAGATGGGTTAGATTCCTCGCCTTTTTAAGCGTTCAGTTAAGCTTTGGGGAAGGAATTTAACCCTTCTTTATGATAATAAAAGAGGTGCTATTAGATGAAACAGAGTATGACGTTAATTCCAACACTAAGAGAAATTCCAGGAGATGCAGAAATTAAGAGCCATCAGCTTCTTTTAAGAGCAGGTTATATCCGACAGAACGCAAGCGGCATATACAGCTATTTGCCTTTAGCACGCAAAATGCTGCAAAAGATTGAACAAATTGTCCGTGAAGAGATGGACAATGCAGGCGCGGTTGAATTATTGATGCCGGCCATGCAGCAGGCAGAGCTTTGGCAGGAATCAGGACGCTGGTATACATATGGACCAGAATTAATGCGAATGAAGGATCGTCATGAACGTGATTTTGCATTAGGAGCAACACATGAAGAGGTAATTACAAGCTTGGTAAGAGATGAAGTGAAATCATATAAAAGATTGCCGCTTGCTCTTTATCAGATTCAAACGAAATTCCGTGATGAAAAACGCCCGCGATTTGGGGTTCTGCGCGGCCGTGAGTTTATTATGAAGGATGCATACTCCTTCCATTCATCCAAAGAAAGCCTGGATGAAATGTACGACCAGCTTTTTGAAGCCTATAATCGCATTTTCACACGCCTGCAACTGAATTTTAGAGCGGTTATCGCAGATTCAGGAGCAATGGGCGGTAAGGATACACATGAATTTATGGTGTTATCTGAAATCGGAGAAGATACGATTGCTTACTCGAACGAATCAGATTTTGCTGCAAATATCGAGATGGCACCAGTTGCTGCTGTTTATAAAAAGAGTGAAGAAGCAGTACAGCCGCTGGAAAAGGTGAAAACGGAAAATCAAAAAACCATTGAAGAAGTATCTTCCTTCTTATCCGTTTCTCCTGAAAAATGCATTAAAACGCTGCTGTTCAAAGCAGATGATAAATTTGTGGCAGTCCTTGTGCGCGGTGACCATGAAGTAAATGATATTAAGCTGAAAAATGTACTTAATGTCAGTGATGTTGAATTAGCAACAGCTGAAGAATCCGCGAAAGTCTTTAATGCACCAGTTGGTTCTGTTGGTCCTATTGGTCTTAAAGATGTGGAGATCGTTGCAGATCAGGCAGTTGAAGTGCTTGTAAATGCGGTTTGTGGTGCAAACGAAGAAGATTACCATTGCAAAAATGTGAATCCTGGCAGGGACTTTGAAGTATCTGCTTATGAAGACATCCGCTTCATCCAAGAAGGAGATCCTTCTCCAGACGGAAAAGGCATCATTCAATTTGCAAAAGGAATTGAAGTTGGACATGTGTTTAAACTGGGAACTCGTTATAGTGAAGCAATGGATGCGATGTATTTAGATGAAAACGGAAGAAACCAGCCAATGATTATGGGCTGCTACGGAATTGGTGTTTCACGCTTAATCGCTGCTGTTGCTGAACAGTATAATGATGAAAAAGGTTTCATTTGGCCGATGGAAGTAGCTCCATATGATTTACACGTTATCGCAGTAAATACGAAAGATGCTGATCAAGTATCATTAGCAGAAGAACTTTACGCACAGCTGAAAGCAGCTCGCTATGATGTTCTTTTCGATGACCGTGCCGAGCGTGCGGGCGTTAAATTCGCTGACTCAGACTTAATTGGCTTGCCAATTCGAATCACAGTAGGCAAAAAAGCTTCTGAAGGCATCGTAGAAATCAAAGTAAGAAGCACCGGAGACATGTACGAAGTGCACCAATCAGAACTGCTGGCAAAAATTGAAGAAATTGCAAAAGAACTGAAAAAATAAGTATATAGCCATAAGAGTAGTCGTAAATAGGTTCCCATTTCTGGGAACCTGTTTTTAATATTCTCAGTCAATGAAATCATTTTACCAGTATAAAAAATACATTCAGAATATAGGACATGTGATATAATGAAGACCGTCGAAAAATGTCCGAAGCTAACAGAGACAATCTATTTTGAGAGGAGTGTGAACTGTTGGGAGAGCAAAAATCTAAAAAAGAGCAGTTTCTGCTGTTAATGCAGCAGCTTGAGTTAACAGAAGATGCTCTTTTGCCATATTTTCAAAATGCTGAACTCGAAAAGGTTATTCTTGAGAAAAAGGCACGCAAATGGCATTTTCAATTCGTATTTGAAAACATTCTGCCATGTACTATTTATAGCAGATTATCTGCACAGCTTGCGAAGCATTTTTCTTATATCGCTCATACGTCCTTTTCGATCAAAGCAGTCAATCAGCAATACACAGAACAATCGATTCTTGATTACTGGAACAACTGTGTTCAAGAGCTGGAAGGAATATCTCCGCCTCTTCTGAAACTGCTGAATGAGCAAACTCCCGCCGTTCAAGGCAGCAAAGTAACCATTTCTGTTCGTAATGAAATGGAAGGAATGTCGATTAAAAGCAAGTATGCCGCTTTGCTTTCAAATATTTTTCAATCCTTTGGCTTTCCTTTGCTAACAGTTGATACTGCTGTGCAAGAGTCTGCATCAAATGATGAATATGAAAAATTCCTTGAAGCGAAGCAAAAAGAAGATCAGGAAAGAGGCTTGCAGGCTGCATTGGAAATGCAGAAGAAGGAGCAGGAAGCTGAAAACTCTGACACACCAGTACTTAAAGGTCCGCTTTCAATTGGCTTAACCATTAAAGATGATGCTGATTACCGCAAGCTGATTGATATTATAGATGAAGAAAGAAGAGTAGCAGTAGAAGGGTATGTTTTTGCGGCCGAAACGAAGGAATTACGGAGCGGACGAACACTTTTAACCTTCAAAATTACGGATTATACAAGTTCAATCATGGTTAAAATGTTTTCTCGTGATAAAGAAGACGCAGCGTTATTCCAGCTGGTGCAAAAAGGAATGTGGCTAAAGGTCCGAGGCAGCATTCAAAATGATACCTTTGTTCGTGACCTGGTTATGATTGGCAATGATATCAATGAAATCAAACCAGTACAGCGACAGGATACTGCACCCGAAAACGAAAAACGTGTTGAACTCCATCTGCATTCACCAATGAGCCAGATGGACGCAGTAACATCAGTAAGCACACTTGTTGCACAGGCGAAAAAATGGGGGCATAAAGCAATTGCAATTACTGATCATGCGGTTGTGCAATCTTTCCCGGAAGCCTTTGGTGCCGGAAAGAAAAACGATATTAAAATATTGTATGGCGTTGAGGTTAATCTTGTAGATGATGGTGTGCCAATTGCCTATAATGATGCACATCGACTGATTGCGGAAGATACGTTTGTGGTATTTGACGTAGAAACAACCGGTCTTTCTGCTGTTTACGATACCATTATCGAGCTCGCAGCTGTGAAGATTCGCGGTGGAGAAATTATTGACCGCTTTGAATCATTCGCAAATCCTCACCATAAATTATCGGCAACAACCATTAATTTAACAGGAATAACCGATGACTTGGTTGAAAATGCGCCAGAAGTGGAAGACGTTTTGAAAAAGTTTTATGAGTGGACTGGGGATGCAGTGCTTGTTGCTCACAACGCGTCCTTTGATATGGGCTTCCTTAATGTCGGCTACAAAAAAATAGGTTTAGGGAAATCTCCTAATCCTGTTATTGATACACTTGAACTGGCAAGATTTCTTTATCCAGATATGAAAAATCATCGTTTAAATACATTAGCGAAAAAATTCGATGTTGAGTTAACACAGCATCACCGTGCTATTTACGATGCTGAGGCGACAGGATACCTGCTGTTAAGAATGTTAAAAGATGCAGCAAATCAAGGCATCGAATATCATGATCAGTTCAATGATAATATGGGAAAAGGAAATGCTTTTCAGAGAGCTCGTCCATACCATTGCACACTGCTCGCTCAAAATGAAACAGGCTTAAAGAACTTGTTTAAGCTAGTGTCCATTTCTCATATTGATTATTTTTATCGTGTGCCTAGATTGCCGCGGTCCCTTCTGCAGAAGTACAGGGAAGGACTATTAGTAGGTTCAGGCTGTGATAAAGGTGAAGTATTTGAAGGCATGATGCAGAAATCGCCAGATGAAGTAGAAGATACTGCACAATTTTATGATTATATAGAGGTTCATCCGAAAGAAGTGTATTCACACCTAATTGAGCTTGAACTTGTCCGCGATGAAAAGGCGTTAAAGGAAATCATCGGCAAGGTAGTAGAACTTGGTGAAAAGCTGAACATTCCAGTAGCAGCAACCGGTAATGTTCACTACTTAAATCCCAATGATAAAATTTACCGCAAAATTCTCGTGAACTCACAGGGCGGTGCCAATCCGCTCAATCGTCATAATCTGCCGGATGTACATTTCAGGACGACAAACGAGATGCTAGATTCTTTTTCCTTCCTGGGAGAAGAAAAGGCGAAAAAAATTGTCGTTGAAAACACAAATGCGATCGCGGATATGATCGATGTAATCAAACCGATTAAAGACGATCTGTATACACCAAAGATCGAAGGCGCCGACGAAGAAATGCGGACCATGAGTTACGATATGGCCAAAAGCATTTACGGAGACGAGCTTCCTGAAATTGTTGAGGCAAGACTTGAAAAAGAACTGAAAAGTATCATTGGTCATGGATTTGCCGTTATTTATCTGATTTCACATAAGCTTGTTAAAAAATCGCTGAATGATGGATACCTGGTAGGTTCAAGGGGATCTGTCGGATCTTCGTTTGTTGCAACCATGACCGAAATTACTGAGGTGAATCCGCTGCCGCCTCATTATGTTTGTCCGAACTGCAAAACCTCAGAGTTCTTTGACGATGGTTCGGTGGGATCAGGCTTTGACCTGCCTGATAAAGATTGCCCAAATTGCGGCGGTGTCTTTAAAAAAGATGGCCATGATATACCGTTTGAAACCTTCCTTGGTTTTAAAGGGGATAAGGTACCCGATATTGATTTGAGTGCGCCACGTTGCCAATTGAAAAGATTGGTCACTAGCGATTTTGCTAGGAGAACTGTTAATTCGAAGTGTGGAATGATAGGGTAACGCCTTGAAACACACTCACTGAATCTGCGGCAAGCGATGGATACATTGTAATTAGTTGACATCGTTTGGAGCCCGCTAAAGTCGGCTGAAGTTTACCCTAGCACTTTATGGTGTGGAAACATCCTTTTATAGGGTTGTAAATGATAGGCCGGGTGTCTACAAATCTTCTATGGTTAGAATGGATAGAGTTATCTGGACGAATCCTCGACTGACTCTTCGTAAATGTCACTAAGTAGAAATGCTTAGGGGTCTAATAGGACCTTCTAGTGTGGATGAGTAAGCGTTAGGTTATGAAAATCCATATAGCTTTATAGGGGCTATCAAGCTAGACGGAGTTTAGAGGAAACCTACGGAAGAATGAATAGATAGAGTTAACGGAACGTGGGAAGCTTTGGAGACTTTAGGTGATTACACACTGATTGAGAGTCTTTCTTCAGAAAGCTCAACAATGAGTATAATGAAGATTTACCAAAGTGGCAGTAAAGCCGTAGTACCGCTTGCAGGAACTGCTGATGACGATCAAATATACAAATAGGTCCGAGGGAAAAACAGTTCTAAGGGAAGGGCTTAAGTCGTCTTTTACGATCTAAATCCTACAAAAGTCAGTATTCTTGTATGACTAAATAGAAACGAAAGCCTTGTTGGAGGTGATTAGTTGGCTGACTTAATGGTTCAAAAGCTAAGAAATAATGAATATTTTAATGTTCAAGAAACATTTGACCATTTGTATGCTGAAAGTAAAAAGGGAAGATATTTTAATAAGCTGTACGATTTAATCACTTCAGAAGAAAATATTCTTCTCGCTTTTCGAAATATGAAGAGCAATACTGGAAGCAAAACCAAAGGAACAAACGGTCATACCATTAAACATCTAAACAGGATGAATAAAGATAAGCTCATAAGAATGGTTCGAAGGAAGCTGCTAGACTACAAACCCCAAATGGTAAGGCGGGTGATGATTCCAAAGCCAAATGGTGATAAGCGACCTCTAGGTATACCAACAATAGAAGATAGACTCATTCAACAGATGATTCTACAAGTTATTGAACCTATTGTGGAGGCAAAATTTCATTCTTCAAGCTATGGATTCAGACCACACCGGAACACGCATGATGCCTTAGCAAGGTGTTACCACATGGTCAATCATAGTCATCAGCATTATGTAGTCGACGTAGATATAAAGGGATTCTTTGATAACGTCAATCATAAAAAGTTGAGCAAACAGCTTTGGGCAATTGGAATAAGGGATAAAAAGGTGCTTTCCATTATAAGCAAAATGTTAAAAGCCGAAATTGAAGGTGAAGGTAAACCTCAAAAAGGGACTCCTCAAGGCGGTATACTATCACCGCTCCTTTCTAACATCGTTTTAAACGAGTTAGATTGGTGGATTTCTAATCAATGGGAAACCAAGCTGACAAGAGTAAAGTATAAGCTGAAAAGGAATCGCACAGATGCTTTAAAGAAAACAAGGTTAAAGCCTTGTTATATCGTTCGCTATGCCGATGATTTTAAAATTTTTACAAACTCTTACGAAAATGCTCGAAAGCTATTTATTGCTGTAACAAAATGGTTGAAAGAACGGTTAGACTTGGATGTGAACCCTAAAAAGAGTAAAATCACAAACCTTCGAAAGAGTGGAACAGATTTTCTCGGCGTACGCTTTCGGGCAGTACGGAAAGGGACAGCAAAGACGGGATATATTGTAAACTCAAAAATGTCACCGAAGGCAAAAACCAAAGTGACAAAAGTTTATCAACATAAACTGAGCCATCTGCGGAAAAGTCCTACACCGAAAAAAATACTGGATCTCAACTCGTTTACTTTAGGGATTCATAATTACTATAAAATTGCAACGAGGGTGTCCATAGATTTCAATGACATAAGGCATACCATACACTTTAAGATTAAAACGCTGCTGAAACGGAATATTTTAATTTCGACGACAGAGAAGAATGCTGTAATTGAGAAATTCTATGGGGACTTCAAATACCAGCGATTTAAAAGTAATGGATTGCTTGTACTTCCAATTGAATCAATTAGACACCAAATAAGAGGTCAAAGGGATCCTGATTTCACGATATACTCAAAAGAAGACCGCCAGAGAATTCATAAAGAGCTTAAACATGTGACCGCAGTTGAAATTGAACTTTTAAGAAGAGGGAACTATTCATCTAAATCAACTTTGTATGAAAACAATCGGATAAGTAAATATGTCGCACAAAAAGGCAGGTGCTACATAACAGGCGAACGCCTTCTGCCGATCAACTGTATATGCCACCATATCAAGCCAACAAAGATGGGCGGTACTGATGAGTACGACAATTTAGTCATTATTAAAAAAGACTATCATATGCTTATCCATACAAAATATCCGATGAATAACCCAATTTATTCACATCATGTCCATACATTAGACGCCAAAGCATTAAAGAAACTTAATACACTGCGCAAGGTTGTAGGATTCCAAGCGTTAGTGGTTTAGATGATCGTAATTATAAAGACGATGGAGCGCCGTATGACACCGAAAGGGTCACGTACGGTGTGGGACAGGGGAAAAGCTGGAGATGATCTCAAAAGCTTACCTATTGTCATATTTTTCCGGTGAATATCAGCCTAAAGCACATAACTATACAAAGGTGCTTTTCGGTGATGAATATGTTTACCGTGCAGGTACAATTGGTACGGTTGCAGATAAGACGGCATTTGGATATGTAAAGGCTTATCAATCTGATAATAACCTTACATTAAGGGGAGCGGAGATCGACAGGCTGGCTTCTGGCTGTACTGGTGTAAAACGGACATCCGGTCAGCACCCTGGCGGAATAATCGTTGTTCCGGATTATATGGACATTTATGATTTTACGCCAATTCAGTTTCCCGCTGATGACCGCAACTCTGAATGGAAAACAACGCACTTTGACTTCCATTCCATCCATGACAACTTGCTTAAGCTAGATATATTAGGACACGATGATCCAACGGTAATTCGTATGCTTCAAGATTTAAGCGGAATCGATCCAAAGACGATTCCTACAGATGATCCTGAAGTCATGAAAATATTCAGCGGCACAGAGTCTCTCGGTGTAACAGAAGAGCAGATAATGTGTAAAACCGGAACACTGGGAATACCTGAGTTTGGTACAAGATTCGTTCGACAAATGCTTGAGGATACGAAGCCGACTACCTTCTCTGAACTCGTACAGATCTCCGGACTTTCCCATGGTACTGATGTTTGGCTCGGCAATGCGCAAGAGCTTATTCACAATGACATCTGTACTCTGAGTGAAGTAATCGGCTGCCGTGATGATATAATGGTTTACTTGATCTATCAAGGCCTTGAGCCTGCTTTCGCTTTCAAAATCATGGAATCCGTCCGTAAAGGAAAAGGGCTCAGTGATGATATGGAAGAAGAAATGCGCAAAAACACTGTGCCTGAATGGTATATAGATTCTTGTAAGAAGATCAAATACATGTTCCCGAAGGCGCATGCTGCTGCCTATGTATTAATGGCAGTGAGAATTGCTTATTTCAAAGTGCATCATCCGCTTTTATATTATGCAGCATATTTTTCTGTGCGTGCCGAAGATTTTGATATCGATGCAATGGTTAAAGGTTCACAGGCAATTCGAGCTAAAATTGATGAAATCAATGCCAAAGGCTTAGATGCTTCAACGAAAGAGAAAAACTTGCTGACTGTTTTAGAGCTGGCTCTTGAAATGAACGAAAGAGGGTTTCATTTTAAGAAAGTAGATTTATACAATTCCAGTGCAAACGAGTTTCTGATCGATGGAAATGCTTTGATTCCGCCGTTTAACTCGATCCCTGGACTTGGAACGAACGCTGCCTTTAATATTGTAAATGCACGCGAGCATGGCGAATTCCTCTCGAAGGAAGACTTACAGCAGCGTGGTAAAGTTTCGAAAACAATTATTGAATATCTAGATAATCATGGCTGCCTGGAAGCTTTGCCTGATCAGAATCAGCTGAGTTTGTTTTAAGGTGATAAATATTATAGAAGAAAGGACCGCTCATCACACTTGGCGGTCCTTTTTGTGTTTTGAAAGGTTATCCGTAATAATCTCAGTTTATAGAAAATGAAACTTACTAAGTATCTTGAACGTATAATTGATAAAAGAAGCAAGAAAGTATAGAAAGGGAGTGTATTGTTTTGATCTCAGATCTATATAAACGCCGTGAAAAGCTGGGATATGTTATTTTGTTTCTTCTATTATTAGTTTTTATCGGCTGGCTCATTTTCCAGACACCAGAAACGCAGCGTGAATGGCTGGAGTTAGCCTTTTTTCTTCTGCCGCTCGGATTCGCTGTTTCTATTATAATGATCAGCCGCTCTCATTATAATAAAGTTAAAGAAGTTAACATTCCTAATTCTCAGCGAAGGATAACAGAATTAAATCATGTGGTGATAAAAAAGGACGCTGGCATCATTCCGAGATTACTTCTTTTCGAAAAGAACGGAGAGTTTATTGGAATGCTGAAGCCGATTAATACACCATGGTGGCTGTATCCGTTATATTTGTTCAGCGAGGAAGCTACTTTAATATTCACGCAAAGCTATGGATTTGAATCTTCAGATGGGAAGACCTTATTTACATTCAATAAAAGAGGGTGGCTGAAGCAGGTTAAGCTGTCCATATATGATCCAAATAATATAAAGCTAGGTACATACATACAGGAAGAATTGAAGGCATTATTCAATATAAAAGGAAAGATTATAAACGAAAAGAATGAGAATGTGCTAGTTATTGAAGCCTCAGGATTTTCTGGGGATTTTAAATGGTATGATGTAGAGGGCAAGCAATGGGCCAGATTCTATAATGGTTTATTTCCGCACGAGTATACGAAAATATTTAGAGACTCACAAAACGATATTGTTGAGCTATCAGATCAGCTTGAAGAGAAAGATAAGATACGACTGCTTTCAGTTATTGGTTATCTGTTTATGACTAGAATTAAACAATAAGCAGGTACAAAACCGTACATAAAAGACTTTTGACCTTGGCTCGCTTTAAGCTTGTCGCCCCTGGGCAAGCCCCCTGCGCTTTTCCGAGATCCAGCTCCGGCGGGTAGCCCCTCGAGGTCATAAGCCAATCTGTCCTAAAGGTCAAAGAACGACCTTTATGCCAGCTCGTCTTATGCTTGACGGGGCTGAGCGACCCGCCTCCGCTTTTCCGAGATCCAGCTCCGGGGGCTAGGGGCTCGAGGTCTTAAGTCAATCCGTCTAGAAGGTTAAAGAACAACCTTCCAGCCGGCTCGCCTTAAGCTTGTCGCCCCTGGGTAAGCCCCCTGCGCTTTTCCAGTCATTTGCATTAATTTTCTGGTTATGGTATAGTTTTATTGGAAATACTACGGATAACTTCGCAAAGGAGAGTGGGGAAACCCACTCTTTCGTGTTGTGTACGCTATTTTTTAGGTAGTATATATTTAATTTCGATTGGGAAATATGACCCGATTTGAGATGTATGTGTTAAAGGAGGGGTAGTGAGTGAGCAAAGTTGCCCAGCAGGTTGAGCAGCTAGTTAATCCTATTTTGGATGAACTTCAATTAGAATTAGTTGATATTGAGTATGTGAAAGAGGGAAAAGATTGGTTTCTCCGTGTTTTCATTGATAAAGAAACAGGTGTTGATATCGAAGAGTGCGGAATGGTCAGTGAGCGACTAAGCGAAAAGCTGGACGAAACAGATCCGATTCCATACAACTATTTTCTTGAAGTTTCTTCACCTGGAGCTGAGCGCCCTCTTAAGAAAGACAAAGATTTTGAAAGAGCGATCGGCAAAAATGTGTACATAAAAACATATGAGCCGATTGACGGAGAAAAAGTTTTTGAAGGCGTTTTAACTCATTATGATGGAAATGTGATAGAAGTAGAAGTAAAAATTAAGACGAGAAAGAAAACGGTACAAATTCCTTTTAATAAGGTAGCAAGTGCACGTTTAGCCGTCGTTTTTTCATAAGACACCAACTTATGATCCATTTAGAAAGTTAGACTGTCATTATATTAAAGGGGGATAAAAATCTCATGAGCAGTGAATTACTAGATGCTCTAACATTGCTGGAAAGAGAGAAAGGTATTTCTCGCGATGTGATTATTGAAGCAATTGAAGCGGCACTTGTGTCAGCATACCGCAGAAATTTTAATCAGGCACAAAATGTTCGGATCGACTTGAATTTGGGTGTTGGCACAATGCGTGTATTTGCCCGAAAAGAAGTGGTAGATGAAGTATTTGACCATAGACTTGAGATCTCTGTTGAAGATGCACAAAAAATCAATCCAAACTACCAGGTTGAAGATATAGTCGAAATGGAAGTAACACCAAAAGACTTTGGCCGAATCGCTGCACAAACAGCGAAACAAGTGGTGACACAGCGTGTCCGTGAAGCAGAGCGTGGCATTATTTACTCTGAATACATCGATCGTGAAGAAGATATCATGACAGGTATTGTCCAGCGACAAGACCCTAAATTTATCTATGTAAGCTTAGGGAAAATTGAAGCAATCCTCCCGGCAAACGAGCAAATGCCGAATGAACATTACAAAGCCCATGACAGAATTAAAGTCTTTCTGACAAAGGTTGAGAAAACGACAAAAGGTCCACAAATCTTCGTTTCAAGAACACATCCTGGTCTTCTAAAGCGTTTATTCGAAATCGAAGTACCTGAAATTTATGATGGCACAGTCGAATTAAAGTCTGTTGCACGTGAAGCGGGAGACCGTTCAAAAATCTCGGTTCATTCTGATAACCCTGAAGTAGATCCAGTTGGTTCATGCGTAGGGCCAAAAGGTACTCGTGTACAGGCTGTTGTGAACGAGTTAAAAGGCGAGAAAATTGATATCGTAAAATGGTCAGCAGATCCAGTTGTATTTGTTGCTAACGCATTAAGCCCTTCTAAAGTGCTGGATGTTATTGTGAACGAGGAAGAAAAAGCAACAACTGTTGTTGTACCTGATTATCAGTTATCCCTTGCGATCGGAAAACGCGGACAGAATGCAAGGTTAGCTGCAAAGCTGACAGGCTGGAAAATTGATATCAAGTCTGAAACGGATGCCAGAGAAGCGGGGATCTTTCCACGTGAAGATACTTTACTGAGCTATGATCATGATGACTTCGAAGATGATGACAACTTCAGCTTTGAAGAAGATCAAGATTAATAGAGGTGAATGACCTTTGAATACTCGCAGAAAAGTTCCAATGCGAAAATGTGTTGCAACGGGTGAAATGAGACCGAAAAAAGAGCTCGTTCGCATTGTTCGCTCCAAGGAGGGTGAGGTTTCCATTGATCTGACGGGAAAAAAATCCGGTCGTGGCGCCTACCTTTCAAAAGAAAAAGAAGCTGTAATGCTTGCTAAAAAGAAGAACTCTTTAGCAAATCACTTAGAAGTAACAATTGATGAAGCGCTCTATGATGAGTTATTAAGCATCATCGAGACAGAAAATAGGCAATCCTGATGAGAGAAAATCAGTGGATGTCATTGCTTGGCTTGGCCAATCGGGCACGTAAAATCACATCAGGTGAAGAGCTTGCCATTAAGGAAATCCGCGGTGGCAAAGCAAAGCTTGTATTGCTTTCGGCAGACGCCTCTAGCAACACAGCAAAAAAGGTAACAGACAAATGCAAGACCTATCATGTTCCTGTGCGAATGGTGGAAAACAGGGAGATACTTGGGCATGCAATTGGCAGGGAAGCAAGAGTTGTCGTTGCTGTGCTTGATGCTGGATTTGCGAAAAAACTGTTAACGTTGCTCGATTAATTCTAGCGGGGGTGAAAACATGAGTAAAATGCGTGTTTATGAATATGCAAAACAACATAATCTTTCCAGTAAAGATGTAATTACAAAACTAAAAGATATGAACATCGAGGTCTCAAACCATATGACAACAATTGAAGACGATGCAGTAAAAAAACTAGACGGTATTTTTAATAATAAGCAAGAAAAACAGGCTAAACCTAGCCAGCCGACCAAACAACAGCCTTCAAATAGTGGCGAAAAAGGCGGCAAACCAGCGGCAAAACCGAATCATGATCAACAAAACCGCGGACCAAAAACGGGTGGGCAAAACAAACCGTTTAACAAAAACAATAATAATAACAACAATAAAAACAATGGCAAAAACAATAAAAATAAGAATCAAAATAAAGGCAAACAGCAGCAGACCCCAGTCGCTCCTGCTCCTAAAAAAGTAAAAGAACTCCCAACGAAAATCACTTACACAGATTCCTTAACTGTAGGAGAACTTGCAAAAAAACTTCACCGGGAACCTTCTGAAATCATTAAAAAATTATTCATGCTTGGAGTTATGGCAACGATTAACCAGGATCTTGATAAAGATTCGATCGAATTGATCGCTGGTGAATTCGGTGTTGAAGTAGAAGAAGAAATTAAAATTGATACAACAGATCTGGAAGTGTATTTCGGAGACGATGAAGCTGCAGAACTAATCGAGCGTCCATCAGTTGTAACAATCATGGGACACGTTGACCATGGTAAAACAACATTGCTTGATTCCATCCGAAACACAAAGGTAACTGCTGGTGAAGCAGGCGGGATCACTCAGCATATTGGTGCTTATCAAGTCGAAGAAAACGGCAAAAAAATTACGTTCCTTGATACACCAGGGCATGCTGCGTTTACAACAATGAGAGCACGCGGTGCGAAAATTACAGACATCACAATCCTAGTAGTAGCAGCTGATGATGGTGTTATGCCGCAAACAGTTGAAGCTATTAACCATGCGAAAGCTGCAGAAGTTCCTATTATTGTTGCTGTCAACAAAATGGACAAAGAAGCAGCAAACCCTGATCGTGTTATGCAAGAATTGACTGAACATGGACTTGTTGCTGAAGCATGGGGCGGAGACACGATCTTTGTACCGATTTCAGCTATCAAGGGTGAAGGTATTGATTCCTTGCTTGAAATGATCTTACTTGTCAGTGAGGTTGAGGAATACAAAGCAAACCCTGACCGCAATGCAGTTGGAACAGTTATTGAAGCACAGCTAGACAAAGGCCGCGGTTCTGTGGCAACATTGCTTGTTCAAAATGGAACACTAAAAGTTGGAGATCCAATTGTTGTTGGAAATACATTTGGCCGTGTTCGTGCAATGGTGAATGATCTTGGCCGCCGTGTAAAAACAGCTGGTCCATCAACACCGGTTGAAATTACAGGTCTAAATGATGTTCCTCAAGCAGGCGATCGCTTTGTTGTTTTTGATGATGAAAAAACAGCCCGCAGTGTCGGGGAATCACGTGCAACACAAGCGTTGCAGGCTCAGCGCAACGAGAAAACACGTGTAAGTCTTGATAACCTGTTTGAACATATGAAACAAGGGGAGATGAAAGATTTAAACATCGTTGTAAAAGCTGATGTTCAAGGTTCTGCTGAAGCATTAGTAGCTGCATTGCAGAAAATTGATGTTGAAGGTGTTAACGTACGCATTCTTCATACAGGTGCCGGTGCGATCAATGAATCAGATATCACACTAGCTGCAGCATTTAATGCGATTGTAATTGGATTTAACGTACGCCCTGACAATAATGCAAAACGTGCTGCTGATGCTGAAAATGTAGATATTCGCTTACACCGCATTATCTATAAAGTAATCGAAGAAATCGAATTGGCAATGAAAGGTCTCCTTGATCCTGAATTTGAAGAGAAGATCATTGGTCAGGCAGAAGTTCGCCAAACATTTAAAGTGTCTAAGGTTGGAACAATTGCTGGTTCATATGTAACTGATGGAAAAATCACTCGTGATTCCGGCATTCGCCTAATCCGTGATGGCGTTGTTATTTTCGAAGGTGAAATTGACGCTTTAAAACGTTTCAAGGATGATGCGAAGGAAGTAGCTCAAGGCTACGAATGTGGTGTGACGATTAAAAACTTTAATGATGTTAAAGACGGGGATGTCATTGAAGCATTTGTTATGGAAGAAATTGAGCGTAAATGATCATTGGCTTAGCAGCCTGTGAATGTATTATTTATGATGCACATTCCCTTAAAGAGAAAAGAGCCGTTCTGCAAAGGATTATTTCAAGATTAAAGCAGAAATATAATATATCCGTATCAGAGGTAGATTATCAGGATGTATGGCAGCGGACAAAAATAGCGATTGTAGCAGTATCCTCTGCAAAGAAATATACTGAACTAGAGCTTGATAACGCCCTGAAATACATTGATTCTTTTCCTGAAATTGAACGGACGATTACGGATATAGAATGGCTCTGAAAATACACCTGCACAACAATGAATTTTTTCTGCAGAGTGTTAAATGCTATAGATAGACAGCATGATCACAACGAGTAACTTGATATGCTGCAGGATAAGAGGTGAAAATACGATGAGCCTTAGATCAAACAGAGTTGGGGAACAGATGAAAAAAGAGCTTGGCGAAATCATCGGCCGAAAGATTAAAGATCCGCGCATTGGATTTGTAACGGTAACAGATGTTCAGGTTACAGGTGATCTTCAACAAGCTACTGTTTATATTTCTGTACTTGGCGATGAGGAACAAAGAGAAAACACATTGCGAGGTTTAGCGAAGGCAAAAGGATTTATTCGTTCAGAAATTGGGCAAAGAATCCGTCTCCGCAAAACACCGGAAATTCTTTTTGAATTCGATGAGTCAATTGACTACGGAAATCGCATCGAATCGCTGCTTCATCAAATTCAAGATGAACAACGTTCAGATGATAAGGAATAACATGAGTTAAAAATGGATAGACACTTTTGTCTATCCATTTTTTATGAATAATTATCCTTTTACTAGGAGGAATTGCAATGGAAGGCATCATTCCCTTATGGAAGCCAAAAGGCATGACATCACATGACTGTGTATTTAAACTGAGAAAAATTCTAAAAATGAAGCGGATAGGTCATACAGGAACACTTGACCCGGATGTAACAGGAGTTTTGCCGATTTGCTTAGGCAGGGCCACAAAAGTGGCAGAATACATAACAGATGCAGGAAAAGCGTATGAGGGTGAAGTGACATTAGGGTTTTCAACCACAACTGAAGATCGTTCAGGTGAAATGGTCGAAACGAAAATAATCACTGAGGAATTTACTCGCAAGCAAATTTTGACAGTATTAGATGAATTGACAGGAACGATTACGCAGACACCGCCAATGTATTCAGCTGTAAAAGTGAATGGCAAACGTTTATATGAATATGCACGCAAAGGAATTGAAGTAGAGCGCCCTTCGAGAAAGGTGAATATTTATAGTATTGAGCTATTGGATGATCGGGAGATTTTCACTGGAGAGACAATTTCCTTTCGCTTCCGTGTGTCTTGCGGAAAGGGGACTTATATTAGAACACTTGCTGTGATGATTGGTGAAAAGCTTGGTCTTCCTGCGCATATGTCAGATCTTTCAAGAATCCAGTCAGCAAGCTTTACAGTATCTGATTGCCTGACACTTGCAGAGATTGAAGAAAAAGCCGAAAACGGTACAATCGAAGAAGCTCTCTATCCTCTTGAGACGGGACTTTCTGATTTGCCGAAATATGAAATAAATGATACATTAGCAATGAAAGTGAAAAATGGCGCTGTTCTTGAGACGCCAGAGGAGTTCTTAACGATTGCCGGCCCTATTCTCGTTTCAGATGAAAATGGCAGAGCGTTGGCAATCTATATGAATCATCCCGAAAAGCACGGTCTAATAAAGCCTGCAAAAGTTTTGCGCAATGAATAGTCATTTCGGCGCTTGAATAGAAAAGGTGAGTTTTTGTGAAAGTTATATACATTCATCATCCACATGAATTAAAGCAAAGCGATTTTCCTGAGCTGTCTATAGCATTAGGCTTTTTTGACGGTGTTCATCTTGGCCATCAAAAAGTGATTCTTGAAGCAAAAAAGACAGCAGAAGAAAAGGGAATTAAGAGTGCTGTCATGACTTTTGATCCCCATCCTTCAGTTGTACTGGGAAAAAGCATACAGCATGTTGAATATATTACCCCGCTGGATGTGAAAATTTCGTTAATTGAACATCTTGGGATTGATTATTTATTTGTTGTGCATTTTACAAAGGAATTTGCAAGTCTCCTGCCCCAGGAATTTGCTGATTCCTATTTAATTGGCTTAAATGTTACCTGCGTAACAGCTGGATTTGATTACTCCTATGGAAAAATGGGCAGAGGAACGATGGAAACACTGCCGTTTCATTCTCGCGGTCAATTTCAGTCAGCGATTGTTCCGAAGCTTGAATGGGAGGAAGGCAAAATCAGCTCCACTAAAATAAGAAGCATGATTGCTGCTGGGAAAACAGCTGAACTGCCTGCTCTGCTTGGCAGGTTCTATACTACATCGGGAACAGTCATTCACGGTGATAAACGCGGCCGGACGATTGGCTTTCCGACAGCAAATGTTGAGCACTCCGAAGATTGCTTAATACCGCCAACTGGTGTATATGCCGTTAATATTCAAATAGAGGGCAAATGGCATGAAGGTGTATGCAATATTGGCTATAAGCCAACCTTTCATAATGAAAAAATGAAAAAGCCTTCTGTTGAAGTTCATATATTTGAGTTTAACGAGGATATATATGGGAAGACTGTTACCATTGAATGGCATAAACATCTGCGCAGCGAAAAGAAATTCGCTGGCATCGACGAACTCGTTAAGCAAATTAATCAGGATAAAGAAGAAGCTGCCGTTTATCTGAAAGAATTAAAATAAAGTCATAATATGATTAAAATCTAACTGGCAGAATTCAGCCTGAACTCTTTTCGTGACAAAAAACGTCGATTATCCTTGCATTTTAAAAGGAAAAGATGTATTCTTAATAACGTATTAAAAAAGAACCTTTGCTTGGCAAGTCGAGTCACCGACGCTTGCTCAGTAACAGGGGATATCTATTAGGAGGTGAACCGGATGGCAATCACAAAAGAACGTAAAAACGAACTTATCGCTGAGTACAAAACTCATGAAAGTGATACTGGATCTCCAGAAGTTCAAATCGCTGTCCTTACAGAAGAAATCAACAACTTGAACGATCATTTACGTACGCACAAGAAAGACCACCACTCTCGTCGCGGTCTTCTTAAAATGGTAGGTAAGCGCCGTAACTTACTAACTTACCTTCGTAACAAAGACGTTCAGCGTTACCGTGTGTTAATCAACAAGCTTGGTTTACGCCGATAATAAGAATGCTTATAAAGCAGACTTATGTCCGGCTTTATATTCTAATGTCTTATTTCAGAGAAGCGGGATTTTTCCCGCTTTTTTATTAGCAAAAAAAGCTGCTTTTTTTATATTCAATACATAACTGATTACATTTTACAGATTAAAAAAAGTGTGCATACTAGTGAATGTATAATTGTTTTATAAAAGCTGATTTGTGGTTGATTTAAATAGTGTTTAGCTTCAGCATTAAGTCCTTTTATAGCCATATGAGGGTTCTGTCAAAAGGTCAAGGAGACGACCTTCTGTCTGCCTCGTCTTAAGCTTCACAGGCTGCGCTAGGTGCTAACGCTTTCTTTAATGAATGTTAAGCTAAGCATATTGCTTTTCGATAAATTATGGGTGGAGTTTTCCTCCCTTTGTAAGTGAAATGGCAGAGAGGGGTACAAATATGGGACAAGATAAACATGTCTACAGCCTTGAATGGGCTGGTCGTAAGCTGACTGTAGAAGTTGGCCAGCTTGCAAAGCAAGCAAATGGTGCTGTATTAGTTCGTTATGGCGATACAGCTGTATTAAGCACAGCAACTGCTTCAAAAGAACCGAAAAACTTAGATTTCTTTCCGTTAACGGTTAATTATGAGGAGCGTTTATACGCTGTTGGTAAAATTCCGGGAGGCTTCATTAAAAGAGAAGGCCGTCCAAGTGAAAGAGCAATTCTTGCAAGCCGTCTAATTGACCGTCCGATCCGTCCTCTTTTCGCTGATGGTTTCCGTAATGATGTACAAGTTGTCAGCATGGTTATGAGTGTGGATCAGGACTGCTCTTCCGAAATGGCTGCGATGTTCGGATCATCTTTAGCATTAAGTGTATCTGATATTCCTTTTGGCGGACCAATTGCTGGAGTAACAGTTGGAAGAATCGATGGTAAATTCATCATCAATCCGTCTGTTGCACAAACTGAGCAAAGTGATATTCATTTAGTTGTTGCCGGTACTAAAGATGCGATTAACATGGTTGAAGCAGGTGCGGATGAAGTACCTGAAGAAACAATGCTTGAAGCAATTATGTATGGACATGAAGAAATCAAACGCTTGATTTCTTTCCAGGAAAAAATTGCTGAAGAAATCGGCAAAGAAAAAATGGAAATCGTTCTATATCAAGTGGATGAAGAGCTTGAAGCGGAAGTACGCGGCATCTGTGAAGAAAAAATGATTAAAGCGATCCAAGTACAAGAAAAACATGCACGCGAAGCTGCTATTAAAGAAGTAAAAGTTGAAGTTGTTTCTCAATACGAGGAAAAAGAAGCTGACGATGATCAGCTTAAGCAAGTAAAACAAATCCTTGATAAGATTGTTAAAGGTGAAGTAAGACGATTAATTACAGAAGACAAAGTCCGTCCAGATGGCCGTGGATTAGAAGTAATCCGACCGCTTTCTTCTGAAATAGGATTACTTCCGCGTACTCACGGCTCTGGTCTGTTTACTCGCGGGCAAACACAGGCACTCAGCATTTGTACACTTGGAGCACTTGGTGATGTGCAAATTTTAGATGGATTAGGCATTGAAGAAGAAAAACGCTTCATGCACCACTATAATTTCCCTAATTTCAGTGTAGGTGAAACTGGACCTATTCGTGGACCTGGCCGCCGTGAAATTGGACATGGAGCACTTGGTGAGAGAGCATTAGAACCGATTATTCCGTCTGAAAAAGATTTTCCATATACAATTCGTCTCGTTTCTGAAGTTTTAGAATCCAATGGTTCAACTTCTCAAGCTAGTATTTGCGCAAGCACTTTAGCTATGATGGATGCAGGTGTGCCAATTAAAGCACCAGTTGCTGGTATTGCGATGGGTCTAATTAAATCAGGTGATCATTATTCCATTTTAACGGATATTCAAGGAATGGAAGACCATCTTGGTGATATGGACTTTAAAGTAGCGGGTACATCAAAAGGTGTTACGGCATTGCAAATGGATATTAAAATTGAAGGGCTATCCCGTGAAATTCTGGAAGAAGCACTTCAGCAAGCAAAAACAGGCCGCATGCAGATTTTAGATTCTATGTTAAGCACGATTGCAGAGCCAAAACAAGAGCTATCTCAATATGCACCTAAAATTCTTATGCTTAACATCAATCCGGATAAAATCCGTGATGTAATTGGGCCAAGCGGAAAACAAATCAATAAAATTATTGAAGAAACTGGCGTTAAAATTGATATCGAACAAGATGGAACAGTCTTTATTTCTTCTATTAATGAAGAAATGAACCAAAAGGCTAAATCCATTATTGAAGATATCGTACGCGAAGTAGAAGTAGGACAAATGTATTTAGGAAAAGTTAAACGAGTTGAAAAATTCGGTGCATTTGTTGAAATCTTCAATGGCAAGGATGGTCTTGTTCATATTTCTGAATTGGCAGAAGAGCGTGTTGGCAAAACGGAAGATGTAGTTTCCATTGGTGATGAGCTTCTTGTTAAAGTAACAGAAATTGATAAGCAAGGCCGTGTGAACTTATCAAGAAAAGCTGTCCTGCGCGAACAGCGTGAACAACAGGAAAAGGCACAGCAATAAGCTATTGAAACTATAATGAATATTGTTTATGAAAGTCAGGGAATTTCCCTGGCTTTTTCCTACATATAATCAAGCAGCACTTTTGATTTCATCTGGCTTTAGTTGGTGTTACCTCCCTTACTGGATGGAAAACTTGTCTGGCTGTTGCACGAGATGAAGAGCTACTTAACACCACTTGGCTATGTAACTGTAAAAAGAGATTATGAGATAAAACTAAATGTATGCACGTATTCTTCGTTCTACCTTGTCCGCTCAAAACATACTTTGTACTGAGGAGGCGTGTGGAATGAAAAAATTAGTAATGCTGATCAGCATTTGTTTTATTTCCTTTCTAATAGTTAATAATTCATTGACGACTACATATGTTGCAAATCTAAAGACAGAAAGCATTGCAGTTACAGGTCAAACAAAACCGCTGCTGGATGAAATTAAAGAGAAAGCAGAGCAATATAATATTGCTCCTGCAGATGCAAAAATTGATCGTGTCTGGAAGGCTTTGCCTGGGTTAAATGGGGTAAAAGTGAATATAGAGGAATCATATAAAAAAATGAAGAAGGATAATGTATTTGACGAGGATAAGCTTGTATATGATCAAATACCGCCTAAAACTCATTTAAGTGATCTTCCTCCTTCACCTGTCTATAAAGGTCATCCTGATAAACCAATGGTGTCGTTTATTATAAATGTTGCATGGGGAAACGAATATCTGCCTGATATGCTTGCAACATTAAAAAAACATCATGTTTCTGCCAGTTTCTTTCTAGAAGGCCGCTGGGCGCAGAATAACCCTGATCTCGCTAAAATGATTGCGGCGGCAGGACATGAGATTGGCAACCATTCTTATACACATCCTGATATGAAAAATGTCTCGGCTGCGAAAGCCCGTGAGGAAATTAAAAAGACAAATGACGTTATTGAGGCCATTTCTGAAAAAAATACAAAAGTTCGCTGGTTTGCTCCCCCTAGCGGAAGTTATCGGGATGAAATCGTATCAATAGCTGCCAAAGAAGGATTAGGAACGGTTATGTGGACAGTTGATACAATTGATTGGCAGAAACCCGCCCCAGAAGTACTGATCAAAAGGGTAATGGACAAGGTGCATAATGGAGCAATGATCTTAATGCATCCAACGAAGTCAACAGCAGACTCTCTCGATCGTCTTATAAAAGGGCTGAATAGCAAAAATCTCGAAATCGGCACAGTGTCTCAGCTCCTGGACGAGCGCAGAATTTTTGCTGAAGAACAAAAATAATAATCAGCAATTTGGAAAAAGTAACTATAATGATATAAACTAATACCGTATGCACTGTAAATGGTTTGAGGGGGTCAGACCTGTGCGGCAGCAAAAGCTCCAGTTGAATACAAAGGACCTTTAAGATCTCCGCACAAATTGCAGCACTGTAATAAAGCGGAAGGTGCCCTCAATTATTTAGCGGTTTGGAGCTAACAGCAAGCAAAGAACAGGAGGAAATATTTTGATAAAAAAATATACTTGTCAAAATGGGGTAAGAGTTGTACTAGAAAATATTCCGACTGTCAGATCCGTCGCAATTGGCGTTTGGATTGGAACAGGTTCAAGAAATGAACATGCTGAAAACAATGGAATCTCGCATTTTTTAGAGCATATGTTTTTTAAAGGTACAAAAACAAGATCAGCCAGAGAAATAGCAGAGTCATTTGACAGCATTGGCGGACAAGTTAATGCCTTTACTTCAAAAGAGTATACTTGCTATTATGCGAAAGTATTAGACACACATGCTAATTTTGCTTTGGACGTATTGTCAGATATGTTCTTCCATTCAACATTCGTTGATGAAGAGTTAAACAAAGAAAAAAATGTAGTTTATGAAGAAATTAAAATGTATGAGGATACGCCGGACGACATTGTACATGATATTTTGAGTCAGGCAATTTATGAAAATCATCCGCTGGGTTATCCTATTTTAGGAACAGAAGGCACACTTGCAACCTTCAATGGAGATACGTTAAAAGAGTATATGTATGAAAACTATACTCCTGAAAATGTGGTTATTTCCGTTGCGGGGAATATAGACGAAAGTTTTATTAATGACGTAGAAAAACTATTTGGTTCCTATGAAGCTTCAAAAAAAGCAAGAACGACGGAGAAGCCTTCCTTCCATCCGAATCGTCTTGCACGGAAAAAAGAAACCGAGCAGGCACATCTATGTCTAGGTTTTGAAGGCTTGCAGGTTGGCCATGAAGATATGTATAGCCTAATCGTATTAAATAATATTTTAGGCGGAAGCATGAGTAGCAGACTTTTCCAGGATGTAAGAGAGCAAAAAGGGTTAGCATACTCCGTTTTCTCTTATCATTCTGCATTCCAAGACAGCGGCATTGTTACATTATATGGAGGTACTGGTGCAAATCAGCTTGATGTTCTCTATGATACAATGCAGGAAACACTGGAAAAATTAAAGGCAGAAGGCATTACCGACAAAGAATTAAGCAATAGCAAGGAACAAATGAAGGGAAGCTTAATGCTGAGCCTAGAGAGCACCAACAGCCGCATGAGCCGAAACGGTAAGAATGAATTAATCTTAGGCCGTCACCGCACATTGGATGAAATCGTGGAAGAAATTGATGCCGTGACAAAATCCTCTGTTGATGAAATGGCTCAAACCATTTTTAATAATCAGTTCTCAGTCGCGCTGATTAGTCCTGCCGGGGAACTGCCTAAGAATTTATAAGCCCGGGCATTAGTTGTAAGATGCAAATTCGATAAATCCACATAACAATAGTATGACTGTATATTCAAAAGCTTAGAGATGAACTTCTCTAAGCTTTTTTCATGCTAAACTCCTGAAAGGGGCTTAGCATGAATAAGCGGAGAAATATAAGCGGAGAAATTCCCCTTATTTATAAAATAACGCTAAAATTAGCTAAAATAGACGGAGAAATTCCGACTATTACCTCAAAATACGAGAAAATCAAGGTTTATATTAGGGATAGTCGGAAAAACTCCCCTTATTTTCCCCGAAAAGAGCTCAATTTTAGATTTAAGCGGAAAATCTCCGCTTATTTTACCCATCGATTTAAGAATAAGGCAGATGCGGATCCTAGCCTGCCGGGGAACTGCCAAATAATGAACCAAACTGAGCCATGCCAGATGCCAGTTTGCAGAATAGTGGATTACAGGCATATCAAATAGCGATCAAACAGGCTTAGAGATGGTCTTCTCTAAGCTTTTTCACTTCTGAAAGGTGCTTAGCATGAAAAAGCGGGCCAAAATATAAGCGGAGAAATTCCCCTTATTTATAAAATAACGCTAAAATTAGCTAAAATAGACGGAGGAATTCCGACTATTACCTCAAAATACGAGAAAATCAAGGGTTTTTATAATGAATAGTCGGAAAAACTCCCCTTATTTTCCCCGAAAAAAGCTCATTTCTAGAAATAAGCGGAAAATGTCCGCTTATTTTATCCATCATTACAACGAAAAAGAGGGCTGCTGATCTATTAAAAGCACATATTCCACCCTCACGTTTTACCATAACCTATATTTTCTACAATGTGGGTCGGCAAATCACTTCTAAATAGAGAACTTGGTCAATAAAATAGTACAAAGAATACGAAGACTTAATAATTGGAGGCTTCCGCATGCGACTGAGTGAACTTAGCGGCAAAGAGATTGTCGATGTAAAAAAAGCTGAACGGCTTGGTGTACTGGGTCAAACAGACTTAGAGATTAATGAAACCACAGGGCAAATACAGGCATTGCTTATTCCGAATGTTAAATGGTTTGGATTTAAGCGGCAAGGCACGGAGGTGCGTGTACCTTGGAGCCATATACAAAAAATCGGCAATGACATGATCATAATTGATATTCCTGATGGAACTGAATAAGAAAAAGAGCGAATAACCGCATGGAGTTATTCGCTCTTTTTATGTTGGAAAACTCACCGAATGATTCTTATGAACATAAGATGTTGAAGTAGTTCAGTAAAAGAGTCTATATGGATTCTTTAAAAGAAGGTGAGTGTTGCATGCTGACAGGATTACAAATCGCAGTTATCGGCGGAGATGCAAGGCAGCTGGAAATTATTCGCAAGCTAACCGAGCTGGATGCAAAGCTATCCTTAATTGGCTTTGAGCAATTGGATCACGCTTTTACCGGAGCGGCAAAGGAAAAACTTGATGAAGTTGATTTTTCGAATATAGATCACATTATTTTGCCTGTTGCAGGAACAAGTCTGGAAGGAAAAGTCGAAACCATCTTTTCAAATGAAAAGGTTTATTTAAATCAAGAAATATTAGACCAGACTCCTTCCCATTGCACGATTTACTCCGGTATTTCGAATGATTATTTAACCGAAATTACGGAAAAGGCAAATCGCAAACTTGTGAAGCTCTTTGAGCGGGATGATGTAGCCATCTATAATTCAATTCCCACTGTTGAAGGAACCATTATGATGGCGATTCAGCATACTGATTTTACCATTCATGGCTCAGAAATTACCGTTTTGGGTCTTGGACGTACAGGTATGAGCACAGCGAGAACATTTCAGGCCTTAGGCGCTAAAGTAAAAGTTGGAGCGAGACAGAGTGCACATATTGCTAGAATTACTGAAATGGGAATGACTCCGTTTCATATGGATGACATTGAAAAAGCTGTTGCAAATACAGATATCTGCATTAATACGATCCCGCATCTTGTCTTAACAGCTTCTGTTATCTCCAAACTGCCTGTTCATACATTAATCATAGATTTGGCTTCAAAGCCGGGCGGTACCGATTTCAGATATGCTGAAAAACGTGGAGTGAAAGCATTGCTGGCTCCAGGTTTACCGGGAATTGTGGCGCCCAAAACAGCAGGTCAGATTTTGGCTAATGTATTAACTCAGTTAATAGGAGAAGAATTACAGACAAGAAAGGAGCAGCAATCATGAGCTTAAAAGGAAAACGCATCGGCTTCGGTCTAACAGGCTCGCATTGTACGTATGATGCAGTCTTTCCTGAAATCGAGAAACTTGTTAATGCTGGCGCGGAAGTTATTCCAGTAGTTACTTTTACGGTGAAAAACACAACAACTAGATTTGGAAAAGGGGAAGACTGGGTAAAGCGTATCGAAGATTTAACAGGCAACAAGGCAATTGACTCGATTGTTGCTGCTGAACCTCTTGGTCCGAAGCTGCCGCTTGATTGTATGGTAGTAGCACCATTAACTGGAAATTCAATGAGCAAATTTGCAAATGCCATGACAGATTCCCCTGTCCTGATGGCGGCTAAAGCGACATTGCGAAATGGCAGCCCTGTCGTTCTTGGCATCTCCACAAATGATGCTTTAGGTTTAAATGGTGTTAATTTAATGAGACTAATGGCAACGAAAAATATTTATTTTATTCCATATGGCCAAGATGATCCAGTGAATAAACCAAATTCTATGGTCGCAAGAATGACTCTAATCTCTGAAACAATTGAATCCGCCATTGAAGGAAAACAGCTTCAGCCTGTGATCGTTGAACGCTATAAAGACTAGTGTAATAAAAAAGGGAGCAAGTCTGCTGCAGAAGGAGCTTGCTCCAGTTCCATTTAAATGTGAAGTACCTCTATAATACAAAAACCCGCAAAACTTTCTCCACATATTCTTATGAAGTTCCGACATTTAAAAGAAGTGGTATAAAAACGTTCAATCCACCATACTGCTGGAGATCCAAAACCACAGAAAACATTGCTAATCCTAACATAATAAAAACTTATTCTTTAATGAGTGAATATGATAAAATGAAGTGGAACTCGATCTCTAGAGTTTAATCAAACCATACAGCTTTTGAATGATGTTTATGCTGTATTGGATTTTCGCGGTTTTTACCCACGATTTATTAAATGAAGATGAAATATATGGAGACGGAAGGGGAAACACGAAGTGAGCGAGAAAAAAGGATTTCATGTAGCTGTTGTTGGTGCCACTGGTGCTGTAGGACAGCAGATGCTGCAAACATTAGAAAAAAGAGATTTTCCAATCAGTAAACTAACACTGTTATCATCTGCACGTTCAGCAGGGAAGACAGTTTCTTTTAAAGGGGTAGAATATAAACTGGAAGAGGCAAAGCCGGAAAGCTTTCAAGGTGTGGATATTGCCTTATTTAGCGCTGGCGGCAGTGTTTCAAAAGAGCTTGCTCCTGCAGCTGTTGAGCATGGTGCAATTGTGGTCGATAATACAAGTGCATTCCGCATGGATGAGAATGTACCTTTAGTTGTGCCAGAGGTAAATGAACAAGATTTATTGAATCACAAAGGCATCATTGCCAATCCAAACTGTTCGACTATTCAAATGGTTGTAGCTCTGCAGCCATTGAAAGAAAAATACGGTCTTAAAAAAGTAATAGTATCAACGTACCAGGCTGTTTCAGGCTCTGGCGCTGCTGCTGTTGAGGAATTAACACAGCAAACACAAGCGATTTTAAATAATGAACCTTTTACACCAGAAATCCTGCCAGTAAAGGGTGACAAGAAGCATTATCAAATAGCTTTTAACGCAATTCCGCAAATTGATAAATTCACAGAGAACGGTTTCACTTTTGAAGAAATGAAAATGATCAATGAAACAAAAAAGATCATGCATAGCGAAGACTTAAAGGTTGCGGCTACATGCGTGCGTTTGCCGGTAGCTACGGGCCATTCTGAGTCCGTTTATGTTGAGCTTGACAGTGCGGATGCTGCTGTTGCTGACATTCAGGCTCTTTTAGAAAAAGCGCCGGGAGTGGTTCTTCAAGATCAGCCGCAGGAACAAATTTATCCTATGCCTGCTAATTGTGTTGGCAGCAATGATGTATTTGTCGGACGTATTCGTCAGGATATAGATGTGCCGGAAGGTTTCCATATGTGGGTTGTATCTGACAACTTATTAAAGGGCGCTGCCTGGAATTCTGTTCAAATAGCAGAAAGCCTGATTAAATTAGGGTTAGTTAAATAAAAACTTCAAAAGCTAAGAGAACATTAGAGGTGTTTAGATGAAAATCGTCGTGCAAAAATTCGGCGGAACATCTGTTAAAGATGAAGAAAGCCGCAGACATGCCTTAAGGCATATAAAAAATGCGATTGCAGATGGCTATAAAACGATAGTTGTTGTATCAGCAATGGGCCGTAAGGGAGACCCATATGCAACGGATACTTTGCTGTCGCTTGTTCAGTCAGGTGAAGCGTTGATTAATAAAAGAGAAACCGATTTATTATTATCATGCGGTGAAGTCATTTCAAGTGTTGTATTTACAAATATGCTTCGTCAGGAAGGGATCTCAGCTACATCTCTTACAGGTGCCCAAGCTGGATTCCGTACTAATAATGATCATACAAATGCTAAAATTATTGATATGAAGTGTGCGCGTCTGCTGAGCGAACTTGAGCATCATGATGCAGTGGTTGTAGCCGGCTTCCAGGGAGCAGCTAAGAATGGCGATGTCACAACCATTGGCAGAGGCGGAAGCGATACATCTGCTGCTGCATTGGGTGCTGCCTTAAATTCTGAATGGATTGATATTTTTACTGACGTGGAAGGAATCATGACTGCCGATCCGCGTATAGCGGAAAAAGCAAGACCATTATCAGTAGTTACCTATACTGAGGTTTGCAACATGGCCTATCAAGGAGCAAAGGTTATACACCCCCGTGCTGTAGAGATTGCCATGCAGTCTAAAATTCCGATACGAATCCGCTCTACCTATAGTGATAGCCCCGGAACACTTGTTACAACTATTAATCGCAACAGCAGGGGAACAGATATTAAAGAGCGTCCGGTAACCGGGATTGCTCACGTTCCAAACGTCACACAAATTAAAGTGGTCGCTAAAAAAGATCAATACAACCTGCAATCAGAAGTATTTAAAGCAATGGCTAATGAAGGAATAAGTGTTGATTTTATTAATATTTATCCTAACGGAGTTACTTACACAGTTACGGAAGAAATGACAGAACGTGCAATTTCGGTTTTAAAGGATCTTGGTCACGAACCAAATTTTGAAAAAGCCTGTGCAAAGGTATCTGTTGTTGGAGCTGGAATGCAGGGTGTACCGGGTGTAGCTTCAAAAATTGTTACAGCTTTATCAGAGCAGGGCATTAGAATCCTTCAGTCTGCAGATAGCCATACAACCATTTGGGTGCTTGTAAAACAAGCAGATCTGGCAAAAGCGGTGAATGCACTGCACGGTGCCTTCCATCTAGAAAAAGACGCAGCAGAATACGAAAAAAAAGATCTATAAGCAACTGTACGAAGGAGTGGAAAAATGATTCAATTTGGAAGAGTTTCTACAGCGATGGTCACACCATTTGACAGCAAAGGCCATGTAGATTTTATAAAAACAACACAGTTAGTCAATCATTTAATAGAGCATGGTACAGATTCTCTTGTTATTGCTGGAACTACTGGGGAATCACCTACATTAACAAAGGAAGAAAAGCTTGCTTTGTTTCAGCATGTTGTCAAGGTTGTTGATAAGCGTGTTCCAGTCATTGCCGGAACAGGCAGCAACAACACGTACGAATCGATTGATTTAACAAAGAAAGCAGAAAAAATCGGCGTTGATGCTGTTATGATCGTTGCGCCATATTATAATAAACCAAATCAGGAAGGCTTATATCAGCATTTTAAAGCTGTTGCTGAAAGCACTGCACTTCCAGTGATGGTTTATAATATTCCAGGCAGATCAGTTGTTAATATGACACCTGAAACGATTATCCGCCTTTCTAAGATCCCAAATATCACAGCTGTTAAGGAAGCGAGCGGAAATTTAAATGCAATGACAGAAATCATTGCCGGCACAGCCGATGATTTTTCTCTATACAGCGGGGATGATGGCATAACACTTCCAGTACTTGCAATTGGCGGAGCTGGGGTTGTTTCAGTTGCATCTCACATTCTTGGAGATGAAATGCAAGAAATGGTTCATGCGTTCTTAAACAATGAAAACGAAAAAGCAGCAAAAATCCATCAAAAGCTGCTTCCTGTCATGGAAGTTCTTTTTGCAGCCCCTAGTCCGGCTCCAGTAAAAACGGCTTTACAAATGCGCGGACTTGATGTTGGCTCCGTTCGTTTGCCAATGGTTCCATTAACTCAGGAAGAAAGAGCAAAATTAGCAGAACTGATCTAAAAACGTGAGAATGAAATGTAAGTCATACTGCCAATGATATACCCGAACAATTAGCAGATATTTTCCAGATAATCTGCTGAATTGTTCGGGTTTTTTATATAATCGAATAATGATTTTATAAGCGATTAGAGTGGATCATCTATTTCTAATATCCTATCTAATAACCACTAAGACTGTGAAACAGTATTATGTTAATCAGTTTAATACCTGTAAAAGTGCATAGTGAAATGTACTAATGATGCGGAAATTCTATTATTTTCATAAAATTCAGATCAGGATTCCTAACTATTTGCATAATTCTGGTTGTCATCATTTTCATTGTTCAAGTATAATATGGATAACTGATTACGGTCGGCTAAAGAAATATAGGAGGAAACATACATTGAACAGACAGAATGAAAGCATCAAGATTACACCACTCGGGGGAGTCGGAGAATTAGGCAAAAACATGTATTTAGTGGAAGTGGACGAGGATATTTATGTTCTCGATGCGGGTCTTATGTATCCTGAAAATGAAATGCTGGGGATCGATATCGTGATACCGGATATTTCGTATTTAGAGCAAAACAAAGATCGCGTGGTCGGAATTTTTCTTACGCACGGACATGAAGATCATATCGGGGCATTATCGTATATTTTAAGAGTTCTGCAAGTGCCTGTATATGGAACGAAATTAACGCTGGCTTTAGCACAGGCAAAATTGAAGGAAAATGAATTTAAAGGCAAAGCACAGCTGATTGAAATTCAGGCTGAAACTCATTTGGAATTTGAATCTGCGCAGGTTTCTTTTTTTCGGACAACCCATAGCATACCCGACAGTGTCGGCATAAGTATACATACATCTGAAGGTGCCATTGTTTATACAGGAGACTTTAAATTTGATCAAGCGGCTTCAAGTTTATACAAAGCTGACATCGGCAAGATGGCCAGAATTGGGGAAGAGGGGGTACTATGCCTGCTCTCTGATAGTACCGAGGCAGAAAAACCAGGCTACACAAAGTCTGAGGCGATCGTATTGAAGGAGCTAATCAGCATCTTTGAACAAGCACAAGGCAGGATTGTAGCAGCAACCTTCGCGTCAGATTTAGTTCGCATGCAGCATATATTTGATGCTGCAGCTGAAACAGGAAGAAAAGTGGCAGTAGCCGGCAAAAGCCTGAAGAAAGTCTATCAAATCGCCATTTCTTTGAATTATCTGCAAGTGGATGAAGATATGATCATTACTTTATCAGAAATCTCAAGTTATGATGATCAGCAGGTTGTTGTAATGACGACAGGTTCTCAAGGTGAACCAATTGAAGTCCTTCAAAAAATGGCCAAGCAATCTCATCGTCATATCAATATAAAAAAAGGTGATACAGTTCTAATTGCTGCATCAGTGGTTCCTGGAACAGAGCTATTTATTTCTAAAACTGTTGATATGCTCTATAGAGCTGGTGCAGATGTTATTTCCGGAAAAGGAACATTTAATACCTCTAGTCATGGCAGTCAAGAAGAATTGAAGTTTATGATTAATATGATGAATCCTAAATTCTTTATGCCTGTACATGGCGAATATAGAATGCTTAAAGCCCATGCTAAGGTTGCGGCAGAATGCGGCGTAGAAAAAAGCAATATCTTTATCCCGGATAAAGGAGAAAGCTTTGAATATAAAAACGGCATGTTCCGTACCGCCGGTAAAATTACTGCAGGGAATGTATTAATCGACGGAAGCGGTGTTGGCGATGTTGGGAACATCGTTTTAAGAGACCGCAAACTGTTATCACAGGATGGTATCCTCCTTGTCGTTGTCACGCTAAACAAAAAGGAAAAAAAGATTGCGGCTGGACCAGAAATCATCACAAGAGGATTTGTTTATGTGCGGGAATCAGAACAGCTGCTTATTGACGCCTCTCAGCTTGTCAAAGAGGTTGTTGAAAAGAAATTGGCTGAATCTTCATTTGACTGGTCATCTATTAAACAGGATATGCGCGATCATCTTTACCAATTCCTATACGATCAGACAAAACGCAGACCTATGATTCTGCCGATCTTAATGGAAGCATAAACGAATAGGAAACCTGGCAGCTCTTTCTGCCGGGTTTTTTTCTCTTCACTGCTGTTTGTCAGACCCAATCAGCGGCAGTCCCTTTCTGCTCCTAAAGGAATGTCATTATATCAGAATGAAATTCCAAGAACCGCTCATACTATCCATATATTGCTTGAAGGGAGAAATATGGATGGATCACCAAATGCAAAACAATGAAGGCCAAGAGCAGCCAAAAGAGGACAGACCATCACCATTAATGGAAAAAATTCAGCAGCTAGGACAAACCAATGTACCGCAGCTGTCTCAAGACTCGAAAATTCACTGCTTAACGATTGTAGGACAAATTGAAGGGCATCTTCAGCTGCCTCCTCAAAATAAAACAACGAAATATGAACACTTAATTCCGCAAATTGTTGCAATTGAGCAAAATCCGAAAATTGAAGGATTACTAGTTATCTTAAACACGGTCGGCGGTGATGTAGAGGCAGGTCTTGCGATATCTGAGATGCTTGCTTCCTTGTCAAAACCTACTGTATCGATTGTATTGGGAGGAGGCCATTCAATTGGGGTTCCGATCGCTGTTTCCTGTGACCATTCATTTATCGCCGAGACGGCAACGATGACAATACATCCTATCCGCCTGACAGGCTTAGTAATTGGAGTACCGCAAACCTTTGAATATCTGGATAAGATGCAGGATCGTGTCATTAATTTCGTAACAAAGCATTCTAATATTGAAGAACAGCAATTTAAAGATTTGATGTTTGCAAAAGGCAATCTGACAAGAGATATTGGAACAAATGTCGTCGGATCTGATGCCGTGCAATATGGGTTAATTGATAGTGTTGGCGGTGTAGGTCCAGCATTGCAAAAATTAAATGAATTAATTGATATGAACAAGGACGAAAGTGAGGGTCTTGTTCAATGATTCTATATACAATGATGCCAGAGGAACTCATTTTCCCATTAGATTCAAGCACATACAATACTCAAAAGGTTGTTACTCATAATGGAATTCCTTTGCTTGTTGAAAAACTTGAGGGACCTGAATGCAGAGTGCTTCGTGTCATGAGCAGCGATCCAAACCATTATATGAACGATGCCTATATGCCTGGTACAAAAATTACGCTAACATAACCTAGCAATTCCTAAATATGCTATAATAGATTGGAAAAACAGAGAGCAGCCTTTATGGCTGCTCTCTCGTTTCATACATAGTGAAATACTTGCTAAGGAAAAAATAATCAAGATTTAGCCTAAAAACTAGCAAAGTGGTTTATCATGGTAATAACTATAAAAATAAGGTGATATGATGGCAAAAAAGAAGAGAAGACGCTCAAAAACAACAGACACGGTAAAAAGAACAATTAAGTTTGAACTGATTGCCCTTGCATTGCTAACGCTTGCTGTCATTTCCATTGCAGGTTTAGGTGCCGTCGGCAAGACCACCGTTCTTTTCTTCCGATTTTTTACGGGAGAATGGTATATGCTTTGCCTATTAGGGTTAGCTGTTTATGCTGCATACTTAATGTGGAAAAGAGAAACACCCTATTTACTGAATAGAAGACTGATTGGAATCTATTTTATAGTAGCATCACTGCTGCTCTTAAGCCATGTGAAGCTATTTCAGCTTCTATCAAACGGAGGGCAATTTGATAATCCGAGTGTGATTTCAAACACATGGCAATTGTTTTGGATGGAAAGTGCAGGCGAAACAAGCACAGATGAGCTTGGCGGCGGGATGGTCGGGGCGATACTATTTGCACTATTTTATTTTTTATTTGATGAAGCCGGATCAAGAATTATCGCCTTTTTACTGATTATTATCGGTTTTATTTTATTAACAGGCAAAACATTCGGCGAAACAGTTGGAAAAATGATGACTTCTATCTTTTCTTTTATAAAAAAACAATGGCTGGCGTTTATTGATGATCTTAAAGAATGGATTGGCGGTCAAAAGCATAAAAGAACGGAAAGAAAGAATCAGAAGCAAGCTGAAAAAAATGAACAGCAGGAAGTTGAAGAAGATCCTGTTATAACGATTAATTCAATGTCTGAGAATATTCAGGAAGACATTAAACCAGAGCCTATGATTTCCAGTTTCGCAGAAAGAGCATATATTCAGGAAGAAGAACCATCTGCAGCTATAACAGAAGAAACTGCTCAAGCAAATGAGGAAGAAGATCCATTGCCACCGCAAATTACTTTTACAGAAGTGGAGAACAAAGATTATCAGCTTCCGCCGATGCGTTTATTAAAGCTGCCGAATCAAACAGATCAAAGCGGCGAATACGAGCTTATTCATGCAAATGCAGCTAAACTTGAACGCACCTTCCAGAGCTTTGGTGTTAAGGCCAGGGTCACACAAGTGCATCTCGGACCAGCTGTAACCAAATATGAAGTACATCCGGACGTGGGTGTAAAGGTAAGTAAAATCGTCAGCTTAAATGATGATTTGGCACTTGCACTTGCTGCAAAGGATATTCGAATTGAAGCTCCAATACCAGGGAAATCGGCGATTGGGATTGAAGTGCCTAACTCGGAGGTGGCTATGGTATCGCTCCGTGAAGTCATCGAGACAAAAGGCAAGGACAAACCAGATGCGAAGCTTTTAATAGGCCTTGGAAGAGATATAACGGGTGAAGCGGTGATGGCTGAACTTAATAAAATGCCCCATTTGCTCGTTGCTGGTGCGACTGGAAGCGGAAAAAGTGTGTGTATTAATGGAATCATCACCAGTATATTAATGCGTGCAAAACCTCATGAAGTAAAACTCATGATGATAGATCCCAAGATGGTTGAATTAAATGTATATAATGGTGTACCCCATTTGCTGGCACCTGTTGTCACAGACGCTAAAAAAGCTTCACAGGCACTGAAAAAAGTGGTAAGTGAAATGGAAAGACGCTATGAGTTATTCTCTCATTCCGGAACTCGAAATATTGAAGGATACAACGAGTATGTAAAACGGCATAATGCACAGGAAGATGGACAGCAGCCGCTGCTGCCATATATTGTTGTAATTGTAGACGAGCTTGCCGATTTAATGATGGTCGCTTCTTCAGATGTAGAGGATGCCATTACTAGGCTTGCTCAGATGGCCAGAGCGGCCGGCATACATTTAATTATTGCGACACAAAGGCCGTCTGTTGATGTTATCACAGGTGTTATTAAAGCAAATATACCTTCTCGAATTGCTTTTGCTGTTTCGTCTATGACTGATTCAAGGACCATACTAGACATGGGTGGCGCAGAGAAGTTGCTTGGCCGCGGTGACATGCTGTTCCTGCCTGTTGGTGCTTCAAAGCCTGTTCGGGTACAAGGTGCATTTTTATCAGATGAAGAGGTCGAAGAAATTGTTGATTTTGTCATTGGACAGCAGAAGGCACAATATCAGCAGGAAATGATCCCTGAGGATGTGCCTGAAAAAACTGAAAAAGTGGACGATGAATTATATGATGAAGCAGTGGAGCTAGTACTTGAAATGCAGACAGCGTCCGTATCGATGCTGCAGCGAAGATTTCGAGTAGGCTATACAAGAGCCGCCCGCCTCATAGATGAAATGGAGGCAAGAGGCATTGTCGGGCCGTACGAAGGAAGCAAGCCACGATCAGTGCTTCTCGGCAAACCGGGAGAAGAAGCAAGTTCATAAAGCTAAAGAAGAGGGAAGTGTTCGATATGAGACACTTCCTTTTTTTTATTGACTAAAATCAATTGTAGTGACTCCTTCTATAAGCGCAAGAGGGCAGCAGAGGAAACAGTTAGTACTATGAAGAACGGTTAGTCTTCCTGTCATGCCTTGCTTTCATTCTACTAAAAAATTCATAGCTCCCCGATATGAGGAATTCTTCTTAATAATAATTGAAAAAGCCATGCGGCTGTAGTGCTCGTCAACATTCGACAAACCCTCTTTACATCTCCTTTACCACATCTAAATGTGACATACTATTAAAAACGCTTACATTTATATTTATTGCTCAATTCTAAAATCATCAGGTGAAATTGGCTGATATGTGAAATGTAAACGATGTCAAAATGGCAGTAGTTCCAGGATATTCCTTTGTAAATGTTAGGCAATTTTAACAATTGAAATCTATTCATCTTTTTTCGACATTTTCATGAAATACTATTCCTTTATTGGGTAAAAAGTGTTATAGTATTTTCGATTAGTAGGAATGATTGAACATCAGAGGTCTGATGTCTTGAGAAAATGGGTTGGAGGAACACTGCATGTCTATTAAGTCAGATAACCGGCATTTATACTTGCAAGTCATCGATCGTTTAAAGCAGGACATTGAGGTAGGGTTATATAAAGAAAGAGAAAAACTCCCATCTGAATTTGACCTTGCGAAACAGCTCGGTGTCAGCAGAGCGACACTGCGTGAGGCGCTAAGAATTCTTGAAGAAGAGAATATCATTATCCGCCGCCATGGAGTGGGAACCTTTGTGAATGCAAAGCCGCTGTTTACATCTGGAATAGAACAGCTGAATAGTGTCACAAACATGATACTGCAAGCTGGCATGAAGCCGGGAACCATTTTTTTAAGCTCAGTCACCCAAGGGCCAACTGAGGAGGATATTCGTCGTTTTTCATGTTCTTTTGAGGAAGAAATTGCTGTGATCGAAAGGGTAAGAACCGCCAATGGTGAGCCGGTCGTCTATTGTATAGACAAAGTGCCTGAAAAAATCCTTCCAGATACCTTCTCACATGAGAAGGAGTCATTTTTGGATGTGCTGGGAACAGATGCTGGCCGGAAGATTACATATGCCATTGCACAGATAGAACCCATTGGTTATCACGACAAAGTTTCCCCGATATTAGAATGTGATCCTGAAACTGCACTGCTTGTCTTAAAGCAAATGCATTATGATGAAATGGACGAGCCAATCCTTTACTCGGTCAACTATTTCAGAGCTGACAAATTTAGCTTTCATGTGCTCAGGAAGCGCATCTGATTTGGGTCTGATTCAATATCATTCATGAGCCTTGGATATACTACTAATATCAAAAACAATTTCTTTAGGGGGTACAAACGTTGAAAAAGCGCAAATTTGGTTTAGCAATGTCGCTAGTCCTAGCAGCAGGTACATTTTTAAGTGCTTGTGGCGGCGGTGAAGGAAACGAAGCAACCGACGGAGATAACGGTGGCGGAGATAGCACTGAAAACAACTTTACAGTTGCAATGGTAACAGATGTCGGTGGTGTTGATGATAAATCATTCAACCAATCAGCTTGGGAAGGTATTCAAGCATTTGGTGAAGAAAACGGCCTTGAAAAAGGAACTGACGGATACAACTACCTGCAATCTCAATCTGATGCAGACTATTCTACAAACCTAAACAACCTTGTTCGCCAAGATTTTGACTTAGTATTCGGTATTGGTTTCATGATGGAAGGTGCAGTTGATGAAATTGCACAGCAGCAAGCAGATGCACACTTCTCAATCATTGATGCTGTTGTGGATCAGCCTAACGTAGCAAGCGTTCTTTTCAAAGAGCAGGAAGCTTCTTTCCTTGCTGGTGTTGCTGCAGCACTAACAACTGAAACAAACAAAATCGGTTTCATCGGCGGTATGGAATCTGAAGTTATCGAGCGTTTCGAAGCTGGTTTCCGTGCTGGTGTACAAGCTGTAGATCCTGCGATCACAGTTGATGTTCAATATGCTGGTGCATTCGATAAAGCAGAACTAGGACAAACAATTGCTTCAACAATGTATTCTTCTGATATTGATGTAATTTTCCACGCAGCTGGCGGAACTGGTAACGGTTTATTCAAAGAAGCGCGTGACTTAAAAGCTAACGATCCTGAAAGAAAAATTTGGGCTATCGGTGTTGACTCTGACCAAACAGCTGAAGGTGTAGTTGAAGCAGGCGGAGAAGAGCATAATATCGTATTGACTTCTGCTATGAAGCGCGTTGACGTAGCTGTTCAAGACGTTGCTAAACATGCAATGGACGGGGACTTCCCTGGCGGCGAAACAACAACTTACGGTTTAGCTCAAGATGGTGTTGGTCTAGCTCCTCTTAACGAAGAACTAGAAAACAAAGCAGACATCGAAACTGCTGTAAATGAGTGGATCGAAAAAATCAAAGCTGGTGATTTAACAATCCCTGGCACACTTGCTGAATTAGAAACTTTCTCAGCAGAGTAATGATACAACAAAGGAATAAGCGGTAGCCTGTTTTCGCCGCTTATTCCTTTTTTAAGGAAAAAAACAAAGTTGTCCCAATATTTAAACAGTAAAAAGTTAATTGAAGGTCAGAATTCGATCTTTACTCTGCCTTTCACTTAGCTGTTTACAACTAAATGAAATAAGGAAGTAAACTTGGCGCAGGCCAGGTTTTTATATGAGGCGGCAAGGTCTGACCTCTAACTACTAAATGTCCCCTTAATAAAGTGAGGAGTGAAAAAGATGGAATACGTGATCGAGATGCTTAACATCCGAAAAGAGTTTCCAGGCATCGTAGCAAATGATAACATTACGCTGCAGCTGAAACAGGGAGAAATACATGCATTATTAGGAGAAAATGGTGCAGGTAAATCAACGTTAATGAACGTTCTATTCGGTCTTTATCAGCCAGAAAAAGGCGAAATTAGAGTGAATGGAAAACCTGTTCAAATCACCAACCCTAACATTGCAAATGAATTGGGAATTGGTATGGTGCATCAGCACTTTATGCTTGTCGATAAATTCACTGTGACGGAAAACATTATCTTAGGCAAAGAAACAACATCACGTGGAAGTATTGATATTAAAAAAGCCGAAAAGGATGTACGCGAAATTTCTGAAAAGTATGGCCTTGCTGTTGATCCACAGGCTACTATTTCTGATATTTCTGTAGGTATGCAGCAAAGGGTAGAGATTTTAAAAACACTTTACCGCGGGGCAGAAATTTTAATTTTTGACGAGCCGACAGCTGTATTAACTCCTCAAGAAATTAAAGAATTAATTCAGATTATGAAAACGCTCATTAAAGAAGGTAAATCTATTATTCTTATTACACACAAACTAAAAGAAATTATGGAAGTTTGTGATCGTGTTACCGTAATCCGAAAGGGTGTAGGGATTGGTACTGTAAATGTAAGTGAAACGAACCCGAATGATCTTGCCAGCTTAATGGTTGGGCGTGAAGTAACCTTTAAAACGGAAAAAACAGAAGCGAAGCCAGAGCAAGGTGTACTTGAAATTAATGGTCTGAATGTAAAAGACTCGCGTGGCCTGCCTGCTGTTAATAACCTGAATTTAGAAGTTAAGGCTGGAGAAATTGTAGGAATTGCCGGAGTAGATGGCAATGGTCAGTCAGAACTGATCGAAGCGATCACAGGATTAAGAAAGTCTGAAAGCGGTTCAATTAAGCTGAACGGCAAAGAAATTATCAATATGCCGCCAAGAAAAGTAACTGAAGCTGGTACAGGCCATATTCCTCAGGACCGTCATAAACACGGACTCGTTTTAGATTATCCGATTGGTGCAAATATTGCGCTGCAAACGTATTATAAGCGTCCATTTTCTAAAGGCGGAGTCTTAAATTACAAAGAAATTTATAAAAAAGCGAAGAGCTTAATTAAAGAATACGATGTTCGTACACCTAGTGAGTATACATTAGCGCGTGCATTATCAGGCGGAAATCAGCAGAAAGCAATCATTGGCCGTGAGATCGACCGTAATCCTGATTTGCTGATCGCTGCTCAGCCAACACGCGGTCTTGATGTTGGAGCAATTGAATTTATTCATAAGCGCCTGATTGAACAGCGCGACAACGGAAAAGCTGTTCTTTTAATCTCCTTTGAACTTGATGAAATAATAAATGTAAGTGATAAAATCGCTGTTATATATGAAGGAGAAATTGTCGCTATCGTGGATCCTAAAACAACTACTGAACAAGAATTAGGATTGCTGATGGCTGGTTCGAACCAGAAGAAAGAAGGTGTGCAGCATGCAGATGTCTAATCGCACAAAGAATATTATTGTTCCAATTATCGCTGTATTACTGGGAATGCTAGTAGGAACAATTATTATGCTCATTACTGGCTATGACCCAGTTGCAGCCTTTGGAGCTTTATGGAATGGTGCTTTTGGTGATTCCTACTTTACAGGGGAGACAATCAGACAAATCACACCATACATTTTAGCCGGTTTAGCCGTTGCATTTGCTTTTAGAACAGGCCTATTTAACATTGGGGTTGAAGGGCAATTAATTGTCGGCTGGCTTGCAGCAGTTTGGGTTGGGGTTGCGTTTGAACTGCCTAAAGTTATTCACTTACCATTGGCAGTCTTAGCTGGTGCAGCGGCAGGGGCATTATGGGCATTTATCCCTGGACTTTTAAAGGCGAGATTTAGAGTTCATGAGGTTATTGTCACAATCATGATGAACTATGTCGCGTTACATGTAACTAACTATATCATTCGTTCTGTACTATCTGAATCAAGTGACAGAACAGAATTAGTTCATCAAAGTGCTTCACTTCGATCGCCGTTTTTTGAAAGTTTAACTGACTACTCCCGTCTTCACTGGGGAATTTTTATCGCACTTATTTGCGTATTTATCATGTGGTTCATTCTTGAGAAAACGTCAAGAGGTTATGAGTTAAAAGCTGTAGGATTTAACCAGCACGCGTCTGAATATGCGGGAATGAACGTAAAATCGAATATCATTATCTCGATGGTCATCTCTGGTGCATTTGCAGGTCTTGCTGGTGCAATGGAAGGGCTTGGAACATTTGGATATGCAGCAACAAAGGGCGGCTTTACCGGGGTTGGATTTGACGGAATTGCTGTTGCCTTGCTTGGTGCAAATGGACCAATCGGAATTATCTTAGCTGCTATTTTATTCGGAAGCTTAAAAGTTGGGGCACTAAACATGCCGCTTGAAGCTGGGGTCCCGAATGAACTCGTAGACATCATTATCGCATTAATTGTGTTCTTCGTCGCAGCAAGCTACATGATTCGCATGTTTATTGATCGTATTAGTAAAAAGGGGGTGAAGTAAGTGAGCTTCATGGATATATTAGTTATCATTATTCCGTCCACATTATTATGGGCAGCTCCACTTATTTTCACTGCATTAGGCGGAACCTTTTCAGAGCGTTCCGGCGTTGTAAACATTGGGTTAGAAGGTTTAATGGTTATCGGCGCCTTTTCAGCGATTGTTTTTAACTTAACCTTTGTTGATGCACTTGGCGCTTGGACTCCTTGGGTATCCCTTTTGGTTGCAATGGCTGTTGGAGCATTATTTTCTCTTATTCATGCTGTGGCTTCCATTACATTCCGTGCCGACCAGACGGTATCTGGTGTTGCGATCAACTTATTGGCCGTCGGAGTTTCCTTATTCCTTGTTAAATTCTTTTATGATAAAGGACAAACCGACATCATTCAAAAAGGATTTAGTAAAATTGATATCCCAGTGCTGAGCGATATACCAGTTATTGGTGAATTATTCTTCTCCAATACCTACTACACATCGTTTGTTGCCATATTCGTTGCGGTGATTGCATGGTATATCATCTATAAAACGCCATTTGGCCTGCGTCTTCGTGCAGTCGGGGAACATCCGATGGCAGCAGATACAATGGGGATTAATGTTACGAAAATCCGCTATATTGCGGTTGTTCTCTCTGGTGCACTTGGAGGAATTGGCGGCGGTGTATACGCTCAGTCTATTTCATCCGATTTTGGACATGCTACCATCAGCGGACAAGGGTTCATGGCTCTTGCAGCGATGATCTTCGGTAAATGGCATCCGCTTGGTGCCATGGGTGCAGCTCTATTCTTTGGATTTGCACAAAGCTTGAGCATCATTGGCAACAGCTTGCCGTTCTTGGAAAACATTCCAAATGTCTACTTATTAATCGCACCATATGTGTTAACAATCTTAGCACTTACAGGATTTATCGGCCGTGCCGATGCACCTAAAGCTTCTGGTGTGCCTTATATTAAAGGAAGCAGATAATAAGTAAGTCAAATAAATTATAGCCGGATGATTATTCTTTAATCATTCGGCTTTTTTGTTTTTAGTAATCAACTACAAATGGGTGGCAATCGGAAGATTTTTTCTTCCTCCTATTTAGATGAAGGAATCTGTGTGGAGTGGAAAATAAGCGGAGATTTTACGCTTATTTTCAAAATTGTGCTATTTTCGGGCCAAATAAGCGGAGAATTTCCGGTTAATGGGGGGGAAATCGCCTATTTGCACGTTTTTCGGTTAGATAGTCGGAATTTCTCCGTCTATTTAAGCCATTTTTAAGTGATTTTAAGAAATAAGCGGAATTCTTCCGCTTATTTATAAGATTTGTAATCCTGGTGTTTTTGAGGGCGAGAATCCTTAACACCGCACATATTTCACCGTAGAAAGCGTGGAACAGCAGTACCACTGCACCGCCTGTTTAAATAGGTTTAATTTAATAATCCGCGTTTTAAAATCATGATTCCCTCCTTTTTGTAAGCCCTAAAAAAACCGCTTCAACCTCCCCTAAAAAACTTCAAAACGCCGTCCAAAACCCTATTCCTTGAACAGTGGAAATGTTTAGCATATGATAAAAAGACAATGCTGAGGTTAGCAGAAAATATCTCTTCGCTTTTGTACATATAATAAGAAAAGATGTGTTCAAAACCTGTGCTTGGTAAACACTGTGTTATGTATAATTGCAATTTATTATCTTTAAGATGATAAATTTTAACTTATTATGGAGAAACTGAGCCTATATAAAGGAGGAAGATACATGAGCGTTATTGATGAAAAGGTACAGCAGCTAAAAGGCTTTAAGCTGCATACGGTGAAGACCGCAAAATTTAAAACCAATACGATTGTCTGGAAAATGAAATCTCCATTAAAAAAAGAGACGGTGACAGCAAGATCGCTTTTGCCTCATGTATTGCAAAGCAATAGTGAGAAATATCCGACAACAGCTAAGCTTCGATCATACTTAGATGAACTTTATGGTGCATCCCTTTTTACAGACCTTTCCAAAAAAGGCGAATACCATGTGATGAGTTTTTCTCTTGAAATCGCCAATGAAAAGTTTCTATCAGATCAAACGCCACTATTAAAACAGGCATTTGATTTTCTGGCTAATATACTTACTTCTCCAAACACAAGCGGGAGCGCTTTTGATGCCAGCACAGTAGAAAATGAGAAAAGATCATTAAAGCAGAGAATTCAGGCTGTAAACGATGATAAAATGCGTTATGCTAACTATCGGCTTGTTCAGGAAATGTGCAAAGAGGAACCTTATGCTCTACATGTGCATGGACAAATTGATGATGTTGATGCGATCACACCTGAAAGTCTATATGCCTATTATGAAACGGCTTTAAAAGAAGATGAATTGGATCTATATGTGATTGGTGATATTGATGAAAATGAAGTGGCAGCATATGCAAATGAACTGCTTCAATTTTCTGATCGTACACCGCAAGTTATGGACGTACGTCAAACTTCAATCAAGAAAGCGGATACGCATACGGTGAAGGAAGAGCAGGATGTAAAGCAAGGAAAGCTGAATATTGGCTATCGCACAAACATCCTTTATGGAGAAAAAGAGTATTATGCTCTGCAGATTTTCAATGGCATTTTTGGCGGATTTTCACATTCGAAGCTGTTTTTAAATGTGCGGGAAAAAGCCAGTTTAGCTTATTATGTAGCAAGCAGGCTGGAAAGTCATAAAGGCTTGATGATGGTAATGTCAGGGATTGATAACGGCAAATATGATCAAGCAGTCGGCATTATTGAAGAACAAATGAAGGCAATGAAAAACGGTGAATTTACAGAAGCTGAAATCGATCAAACCAAAGCGGTCATCAAAAATCAATTGCTTGAAACGGTAGACACCGCTCGGGGGGCAATAGAAGTACTCTATCATAATGTCGTTTCCGAGCATTCCGTTTCGCTGGATGAATGGCTCACAGGCATGGATGCTGTTACAAAAGAGGATATTGTTGCAGCAGCAGAAAAATGTGAATTGGATACCGTTTATTTCTTATATGGAAAGGGGGAGGCAAACTAATGGAAAAACTAACGTTTAATCAGCTGCAAGAAGATCTTTACTATGAAAAACAAAGCAATGGCCTGGATGTATATATTTTACCGAAAAAGGGCTTTAATAAAACGTTTGCTACATTTACAACAAAATATGGTTCAATCGACAATCATTTTCTGCCTCATGGAAAAGATGAATATGTCAAAGTTCCGGATGGAATTGCTCATTTTCTTGAACATAAGCTATTTGAAAAAGAAAAAGAGGATGTATTTCAGCAGTTTAGCCGCCAAGGAGCATCTGCTAATGCGTTTACATCCTTTACAAGAACCGCCTACCTCTTTTCAAGTACATCTAATGTAGAAAAAAACTTAGAAACCTTAATTGATTTTGTGCAGGAGCCCTATTTTACTGAAGCTACGGTTGAGAAGGAAAAGGGGATTATCGGCCAGGAAATTACAATGTATGATGACAATCCGGACTGGCGCCTTTACTTTGGCCTAATTGAAAATATGTTTAGCACACATCCGGTGAAGATTGATATTGCGGGTACGATTGAATCGATCTCACATATTACAAAAGATATGTTATATGAGTGCTACAATACATTCTATCACCCAAGCAATATGCTCTTGTTTATCGTTGGACCAGTTGATCCTGATGAAATCATGAATTTGGTGCGCACCAATCAGAATGCAAAGGATTATAAGGAACAGCCAGCGATTCAGCGCAAATTTGATGAAGAACCTGCAGCTAGTGACACGAAGAAAAGAGTCATGAAGATGAATGTGCAGACTTCAAAATGTCTTGTAGGAATAAAAAGTCATGAAACCGCTCAAAACGGTGAGCAAATGCTAAAGCACGAATTAAGCTTAAATATTCTCCTGGATATCATTTTCGGTAAAAGCTCAGAAAACTACAATGAGCTTTATAGTAAAGGGCTTATCGATGACACATTTTCCTTTGATTACACGCAAGAGCAAGGCTTTGGATTTGCCATGGTGGGCGGAGACACTCCAGATGCAGATCGTTTAGCCGAGACGCTTGAAACCATGCTTTTAAAAGCAAAAGAAAAAGGACAATTGACAGAGGAAAGCCTGCAGCGTACAAAAAAGAAAAAGATTGGTGCATTCTTAAGAGCGATTAACTCGCCAGAATACATTGCAAACCAATTTACAAGATATGCTTTCAATGACATGAAGCTATTTGAAGTCGTGCCAATGCTTGAAAGCATTACTTTAGAGGATGTAGAGCAGGCAGCTTCCAGATTTATTGAAGAAGATCGCTTTACCGTTTTTCAAGTCTTGCCAAAAGCATAAGAGCTGTACTAAAAAGGGAGGAAACTCCCTTTTTTTGTACTTTCAGAAGTGTAAATTGACTGTCTGGAGAATTGCGTATGACAGCTGTTAAATAGTCAATTGTTTGTTTTATACCGCATGCCAAATAAGCATGTTTTCATGCAGTCTCATTTCAATTGAATCTTATGTTAGAATACCTATGATGATGTTTTTTGGAGTGAACTACATATGAAAAAATTTGCATTAGTAACCGGTGCGAGCGGCGGGATTGGTCAAGCAGTCTGCCGGGAGCTTGCCCGAAATGGCTATTCATTGTATTTGCATTATAATCAGAACGCTGCGCCAATTGAAAGCTTATTGCAGGAATTTGCTGCATACGGCGGGGAATATATCCCCATTCAAGCGGATCTTTCTGAAAGCGGAGGCTATAAAAAAATTGCTGCAGACATTTTCTCCCTTGATGAAATTGTTATTACGAGCGGAACTGCGCATTATGGGCTGTTTACAGATATTACAGCTCAGGATGCTGAGAACATGATGTATGTGCATGCAACTGCACCGATGCTATTAACAAAAGAACTTTTGCCTAAGCTTATTACGAAGGGCTCAGGAAGCATTACAATTATTTCTTCGATATGGGGTCAGACAGGCAGTGCTTGTGAAGTTCTTTATTCGGCTGCTAAGGGTGCACAAATAGCTTTTGTGAAAGCGCTGAGCAAGGAGCTGGCTTTAAGCGGGGTCCGTGTAAATACAGTTGCGCCAGGAGCTATTTCAACAAATATGATGTCTGGTTTTTCTGAAGAAGATATAGCAGACATCCAAGAAGATATTCCAATGGGAAGACTTGGGACTGCCCAGAATATAGCAGATGCGGTGCAATTTTTACTATCTGAAAAAGCATCCTATATAACTGGACAAGTGATTGCTGTCAACGGCGGCTGGTATACATAAGACCACCTTGTCAAAAAGTTGTCATTTTATCCGTTATTCCTTATTGTACTTGATGAATATTTTCTCTCCTCTGAATGCAAAATAGTATTGTATTACCATTAAGGAGGGATTTGACATGTCAGTACTTGATAATTGGCAACAATGGAAGGACTTCCTTGCTGATCGTCTTCATCAAGGTGAGCATCAAGGAATGGGCAAAGATACAATAAATAACGTTGCTTTCGAAATCGGTGACTATCTGGCTAAGCAAGTTGAACCTAAAAATGACCAGGAACGCATCTTAGCGGATCTATGGTCTGTGGCTGATCAACAGGAACAACATGCGATTGCCAACATGATGGTTAAGCTTGTTGAAAACAACGGCACAAAGTAATGCATTGCTGAAAAAAAGAGAGGGCATCCTCTCTTTTTTCTTTTATATGTCTTCCGGCAGAAAACCTACAACTATTAATAATCCTTTTATCATTAGCGTTTTTCCTTTCATCTTTATTGGAAATCATATATTATAGAAGCTAGATGAAATAGAGGCATAAAAAGGATCTATTAAAAATCTTATTATTTCAGATGCTTGGCTAGTTTTAGGAGGTTTTTTCTGTGGAAAAGAAAGAATGGTACCTCGAATATGAAATTGTGATAAACAGGCCGGGTCTGCTCGGGGATATTTCCTCGCTCTTGGGGATGCTGTCCATAAATATTGTGACAATTAATGGGGTAGATGAAGGACGAAGAGGGCTGCTAATTTTAGCAGAGGATGACGAGCAAATCGTCAGGCTTGAGTCAATTTTACATACAATGGATACAATAAAAGTAATTAAAATTCGGGAGCCAAAGCTGCGTGATCGCCTTGCGGTTCGTCACGGGCGATACATACAGAGAGATGCTGATGATAAAAAGACGTTCCGCTTTGAAAGAAAGGAACTTGGTCTTTTGGTTGACTTTATGGCAGAATTGTTTAAGCAGGAGGGGCATAAACTGATTGGTATTCGGGGCATGCCGCGTGTTGGAAAAACAGAGTCAATTGTTGCGTCAAGTGTTTGTGCGAATAAACGCTGGCTATTTGTTTCTTCCACCCTTTTAAAGCAAACGATTCGCAATCAGCTGATTGATGATGAGTATAATGCAGATAATTTATTCATCATCGATGGAATAGTCTCAACACGCCGTGCCAATGAGCGTCATTGGCAGCTGGTCAGAGAAATTATGAGGCTTCCATCTATTAAAGTGATTGAGCATCCGGATATTTTTGTGCAAAATACAGAATATACCCTTAATGACTTTGATTATATTATTGAACTGCGTCATGAGCCAAACGAAGAAATTAAATATGATGTAGTGGACAAAAACAGTATGTTCTCTGAATCTGCTTTTGGAGACTTTGATTTTTAGTACGTTGGAAGGTGTTTAAAATGACAGAACTAGGCAATCGATTGAAAGAAGCCCGTCTCGCAAAGGGCATGAGTCTTGATGACCTGCAGACGGCAACCAAGATTCAAAAAAGATATTTAGTTGGCATTGAAGAAGGCAATTATAGTGTCATGCCGGGTAAATTTTATGTTCGAGCATTTATTAAACAGTATGCAGAGGTTGTTGGCCTGCATCCTGAAGAGCTCTTTGAGGAATTTAAAAGTGATATCCCAACTGCTATGAATGAGGATATCCCAGAAAAACTATCAAGAGTTCAGACAAGGAAAGATATTTCAGGAGGCACTTCAAAGTTTTTTGAAATCCTTCCGAAGGTGTTAATCGCCGTATTTGTAGTCGGTGTATTTGCCGTTGTTTATTATTTCTATGAACAGTTTTCCGGAAATAATGCAACAGATCCTGCTGAACCTGAGAATACTCCAAGTGTAAATGTGGAGAATAACCTGCCTGAGGATACCAATGAAAATAATGGTTCAGGCGAAAATGAAGCCGAAGATGGCACTGGGGAAGATGCAGAGCAAGAAGAACCGGTTGAAGAACCGGTTGAAGAACCAGAACCTCCTGCCCAAGAAGTAACGGTTGCAGAAACGAATGGCCAATATACAACATACGAGTTGAAAAATACGGACAAGTTCGAACTGAAGCTTGTTTCCACAGGTGAAACTTGGGTGAATATCAAAAACGGCAAAGATTATTCCTTCTTTCAGGGAATGCTGGTAGCTGGAGATGAAGCAAACTCAACGAAAACCGTCGATCTGACAAAAGAAGAGGCAGCTGTGCTCGTTATTGGAAACTCTTCTAACACAGAAATATACATTAATGATGAGAAAATTGAGTATGCTGTCTCACCAAGTGATTTTGTGCGGCAGGATATTACCATCCGCAACAGTGCGGATACTGAATAGTCATCAATCTGATGGCTATTTTCTCATGCTTTAAAATGGTGAAGTTATTACTACTGGAGGTTTAAGATGAATCTGCCTAATAAAATTACGATATCTAGAATACTGTTAATTCCTTTGTTTTTAATTATTATGGTTTACGATTTTTCATGGGGTGAAATTTCGCTCCTAGGCGTTGATCATTTGCCTGTTACGCATTTAGTTGGTGCACTGCTTTTTATCATCGCATCTACGACAGACTGGATTGATGGCTATATAGCCAGAAAATACAACTTAGTCACCAATCTTGGAAAGTTTTTAGATCCGCTAGCAGATAAACTGCTTGTTTCGGCAGCGTTAATTGTATTGGTTGAGCTGCACCTTGCTCCGTCATGGATTGTGATTATTATTATAAGCCGTGAATTTGCTGTGACAGGACTTCGTCTTATTTTAGCTGGCGGCGGTGAGGTTGTTGCTGCAAACATGCTCGGCAAAATAAAGACATGGGCTCAAATTATTGCTGTTTCAGCATTGCTTCTGCATAATATTATCTTTGAAATGTTTTCGATTCCATTCGATATGATTGCCCTTTGGATTGCCTTAATTTTCACAGTGTGGTCAGGGTGGGATTATTTCGCAAAAAATAAACAGGCATTTGTTAACTCAAAATAAAAGGCAACCGGGGGGAACGGCATGAACGCAGAAATTATTGCGGTTGGATCCGAGCTTTTGCTCGGTCAGATTGTGAATACTAACGCACGGTTTATTTCCAGACAGCTGGCAGACATTGGGGTTAATGTGTATTTTCACACCGCTGTCGGAGACAATCCAGATCGACTGAAGTCAGCGATTGAAATAGCTGAAAACAGAGCTGATCTTATTATTTTTACAGGCGGACTCGGACCTACAAAGGATGATTTAACAAAGGAAACCATTGCCCGTCACCTGAATACAGTTCTGCAAATGGATGATGATGCACTTACGTCGATCGAACAGTATTTTAATAGAACCGGACGTCCAATGACAGAGAATAACAAAAAGCAAGCCCTCATCTTAAAGGGTTCAGAAGTGCTGCCAAATGAGCATGGCATGGCACCGGGAATGATTTATAAAAAAGATGAGTGCTTCTATATGCTGCTTCCAGGGCCTCCAAAGGAAATGGAGCCGATGTTTCTTAAATTTGCTTACCCGTCTCTGCGCTCAAAACTTGGATCTTACGAGGTCATTGCTTCAAGGGTTTTACGCTTTTTCGGCATTGGAGAGGCTATGCTGGAAACTGAAATTGAAGATCTGATTGATGGCCAAAGCAACCCGACCATTGCCCCGCTTGCCGGAGATGGAGAAGTTACACTAAGGATTACAGCAAAACATGCCGACCTGCAAGTAGCACACCAGCTAATTGATGAAACAGAAGAGAAAATCAGAAAACGGGTTGGCGAATTTATCTACGGTTATGACGACAGTTCACTTATGGAAGAGCTGATCAAGCTCCTAAAAGAAAAGGAATTGACCATTGCCGCAGCCGAAAGTTTAACAGGAGGCATGTTTCAGCAGGAGTTCACATCGATCCCTGGTGCTGGCAGCCTGTTAAAAGGCGGAATTGTCTGCTATACAAACGAAGTGAAAGCTAATATTTTACAAGTAAAAGAAGAAACGATTCAAACGTGTGGTGTTGTAAGCAGTGAGTGTGCGCTTGAGATGGCTGAAAATGCAGCAAAGCTGATGAATGCAGATGTCGGCATTAGTTTTACTGGCGTTGCCGGACCAGATGAATTAGAAGGACACCCTGTTGGCACAGTCTATATTGGTCTCTATCAAAAAGGGAAAAAGACCAGAGTGGAAAAGTTAAACTTAGGCGGCTCAAGAGCAGCCAATCGCATAAGAAGCATAAAATATGGCTGTCACTTTTTGCTGAGCTATATTCAGGAGTAATAAGGAGAGAGGAGTGCAAATTTGCATTCCTTTTCTTTTTAATAAACCGGTATTATAGTAGAAACTGCTGCTGTAATGCTTAAATTCAGATAAAAGCAGCTTCTAGCTTTTTTAATCCTTATTATGATAGAAAAACGGCATTCTTCAGCTCGAAAATATGATTTCTGCCTGTAAGACTGGAAATAAAAAAAACGAATGAATGTTCGACTTTTTGCTGTACAAACGGATAAAAAACGTTTATAGTAGAGATAGATTCGAGATGAGATAAATGAACAGTTTCGTTCATTCATATAAAAGGAGGAATTTTGAGTGAGTGATCGTCAGGCAGCACTTGAAATGGCATTAAAGCAAATAGAAAAGCAATTTGGTAAAGGTTCAATTATGAAACTGGGCGAACAGGCAGATCAAAAAGTATCTGCTGTCCCAAGCGGATCCTTGGCGCTTGATGCTGCTCTTGGAATAGGCGGATATCCGCGCGGAAGAATTATTGAAACATACGGCCCTGAAAGCTCAGGTAAAACAACTGTTGCACTTCATGCTATCGCAGAGGTTCAGGCACAAGGCGGACAGGCTGCATTTATTGATGCTGAGCATGCGCTTGATCCGGTATATGCTCAAAAGCTGGGTGTAAACATTGATGAACTGCTATTATCTCAGCCTGATACAGGTGAACAGGCACTTGAGATTGCTGAAGCTCTTGTCCGAAGCGGTGCAGTAGATATTCTAGTAATTGACTCGGTTGCGGCTCTTGTACCAAAAGCTGAGATTGAAGGGGAAATGGGTGACTCCCACGTTGGTTTACAGGCTCGCTTAATGTCCCAGGCACTTCGTAAGCTTTCTGGTGCTATTAATAAATCCAAAACGATTGCTATCTTTATTAACCAGATTCGTGAAAAAGTCGGTGTTATGTTCGGTAACCCTGAAACAACTCCAGGTGGACGTGCTTTAAAGTTCTATTCTACTATTCGTCTGGAAGTGCGCCGTGCTGAAACATTAAAACAAGGCAATGAAATGGTCGGTAACAAGACTAAAATTAAAGTAGTTAAGAATAAAGTTGCTCCTCCATTCCGTGTAGCTGAAGTGGATATCATGTACGGTGAGGGGATTTCTAAAGAAGGAGAAATCATTGATCTTGGCTCTGAAGTTGATATTGTTCAAAAGAGCGGATCATGGTATTCCTACAACGAGGAACGTTTAGGCCAAGGCCGTGAGAACGCGAAGCAGTTCTTAAAAGAAAACCCTGAAATTCGCAAGCAAATTCAGCAGCAAATTCGCGAACACTACGGTTTAGATGCTGAATACACAGTGACAGAGGAAAAAGAACAAGAAGAGTTCGACTTAATTTAAGACGCTAAAGAAGTGGACAAGGTCGATTCGACATTGTCCGCTTTTTCATTTGCTTGAGCTTTTTTATTCCTATTATAAAAGCAATGAACACGATCAAAATTTTTAGGCTAGAAGTGACCCAAAAGGCTGCAGAAAAGTCTATATTTTACTGAAACACGAACAAAGTTTTCAAAAACTGCGAAAATACTTAAATTATCATTCTGTCAAGGACCAGCAGCACTTGACAATAAATTTTCACAGCTTTACAATTAAAATTGTATATTTTACATTTTTTATAAAGTATGAAAAGCGTTTAGAAGCCGCAGTGCTGTACATTTAACTTAACATTATGTACAAGCATCACTTTTAGAAACGTAACAAAAAGTTCATAGCAAGAGGAGGTGAAATGATGGAACCAGTAACAATCATCTCCATTTTGCTTGGCCTAATACTCGGTGCTTTTGTTGGCTATTTTGTTCGTAAATCTATTTCTGAAGCAAAGATCGCAGGTGCTAAAGACGCAGCTGAGCAGATTTTAGAAGACGCTAAGCGTGAAGCTGAAGCGACCAAAAAGGAAGCCCTGCTTGAAGCCAAGGATGATATTCACAAGCTTCGTACAGAGGCTGAACGTGAAGTTCGTGATCGCAGAAATGAACTGCAAAAACAAGAAAATCGTTTACTGCAAAAAGAAGAGAATCTTGACCGTAAGGATGAAACGTTAGATAAACGTGAAGTACAATTAGAAAAGAGGGACGATTCTCTTAGCAAAAGACAACAGCATATAGAAGAGATGGAAAGCAAAGTGGACAAGATGGTACAAGCGCAGCAAACAGAGCTAGAACGCATCTCTGGGTTAACTCGCGAAGAAGCGAAGTCCATCATTTTAGAGCGAACAGAGCAGGAAGTGTCTCACGAAGTCGCTATAATGGTAAAAGAGAGCGAGATTAGAGCAAAAGAAGACGCTGACAAGAAAGCGAAAGAAATTTTGTCACTAGCTATCCAAAGATGTGCAGCTGACCATGTTGCCGAAACAACTGTATCGGTTGTTAATCTGCCAAACGATGAGATGAAGGGCCGAATTATCGGACGTGAAGGACGAAATATCCGCACACTTGAAACATTAACTGGTATTGATTTAATCATTGATGATACACCAGAAGCGGTTATTCTTTCCGGATTTGATCCGATACGCCGTGAGACTGCAAGACTTGCGTTAGACAAGCTTGTACAGGATGGCCGAATTCACCCAGCACGCATCGAAGAAATGGTAGACAAGGCACGCCGTGAAGTAGATGAACATATCCGCGAGATCGGTGAACAAACCACGTTTGAAGTTGGTGTACATGGACTGCATCCAGATTTAATCAAAATCCTTGGACGCTTGAAATTCCGTACAAGCTACGGTCAAAATGTTCTAAAGCATTCAATGGAAGTTGCACAGCTTTCTGGCATGTTAGCAGCAGAGCTTGGGCAGGATGAAACACTGGCACGCCGTGCTGGCTTGCTTCATGATATCGGTAAAGCGATTGACCATGAAGTAGAGGGAAGCCACGTTGAAATCGGTGTTGAGCTTGCTACAAAATATAAAGAACATCCAGTCGTCATCAATAGTATCGCGTCTCACCATGGTGACACAGAACCAACTTCCATCATTGCTGTTCTTGTCGCAGCAGCAGATGCCCTATCAGCTGCACGCCCAGGAGCAAGACGTGAAACACTTGAAAACTATATCCGTCGCCTTGAGAAGCTCGAGGAAATTTCTGAGTCTTATGATGGGGTTGAGAAATCATTTGCCATTCAGGCTGGCCGCGAAATTCGCATAATGGTTAAACCTGAGCAAATAGATGATCTAGAAGCACATAGACTGGCTCGAGATATCCGCAAGAAGATTGAGGAAGAACTGGATTATCCAGGACATATTAAAGTAACAGTGATCCGTGAAACGAGAGCTGTTGAATATGCAAAATAAGCGATGCGTATGCATCGCTTTTTTTGTGCTTACATATAAATGCAAAAGCACCTGAGATTTTAGCTTTAGTATATTCTTTGCAGCGATTTAATATGTTGATTTCTAAACTAATAAAAAGATAGTGAGATGAAATGCATAAAAGCAGGGAGAAGTGTGCTAAACTTAAAGAGCAAGTACATATTAAGAAGGTGTAAAAATGAGAATTTTGTTTGTAGGAGATGTGGTAGGCTCGTTAGGAAGAGATATGATCAGCGAGTATGTACCCAAATTAAAGGAAAAATATCGTCCCCAGCTGACGATTATCAATGGAGAAAATGCTGCAAGCGGCAGAGGCATCACAGAGAAAATCTATCGGAGCTTTTTAGAAACCGGCGCACAAGCAGTTACGCTTGGCAATCATACATGGGACAATAAAGAAATTTTTGAGTTCATAGATAAAGCCAAATATTTAGTAAGGCCAGCTAATTTTCCAGATAACAACCCGGGACAGGGCATGGTGTTTTTAAAATACAATAATGAGGAAATAGCGGTGATTAGTCTTCAAGGCAGAACTTTTATGGCTGCAAATAATTGCCCATTTGAGAAAGCAGATGAGCTGATTGCAATTGCGAAAGAGAGGACCTCAATTATTTTCGTTGATTTTCACGCGGAGGCAACAAGTGAAAAGCAGGCAATGGGCTGGTATTTGGATGGAAGAGTCTCAGCAGTTGTTGGTACTCATACCCATGTGCAAACAGCAGACTGCCGAATTCTGCCTGAAGGAACTGCCTTTATGGCGGATGTAGGCATGACTGGTCCATATGACGCTGTTTTGGGAATGGAAAAAGACGCAGTTCTTAAACGATTCCTTACCGGACTGCCAGTAAGGTTTGAAGTGCCTAAAACAGGACGCTCGCAGCTTAGTGCGGTAATAATCGACTTAGATCAAAAAACAGGTAAAGCGAAAAAAATACAGCCAATCCTTATTAATGATGATCACCCATTTTATTCATAAGCAAAAATCCGTACCTATGAAGGTGCGGTTTTTTTATGGATCCGAATATAGCATTTTCCTTCTTACCTATTTAATCTTCTGCAATCCTTCTAAAAACCAATACTTTTTTTCAATTTTTAGTCCAAGCCGGAATATGTGTTTTCATAAATGAATATAGTAGCAATGGAATGGTTTATATACCTGATGTGTCTTTAAGGGGGCATACAGAGGGGAAAAAATGAGGAGGAGCTAGGAATGGAAATATTAAAAGTTTCAGCAAAATCTAATCCCAATTCTGTAGCTGGTGCGCTTGCTGGAGTGCTGCGTGAAAGAGGAGCAGCAGAAATTCAGGCAATTGGTGCGGGTGCATTGAATCAAGCGGTTAAAGCAGTAGCGATTGCACGCGGATTTGTAGCACCTAGCGGAGTGGATTTAATTTGCATCCCTGCATTTACAGATATTCTCATTGAAGGAGAAGAAAGAACAGCGATCAAACTGATCGTCGAACCGAGATAAAGAAAACTTCATATGGATGTGGCCTGTTTGCCTAACGCAAGCAGGCTTTTTTGACACAAGGGAAGAAAAGAGTTATATAAAACAGACGTTGTTTCCTATTAAAATAGAAGGATTAAATCAACTGTTTGTGAAATAAACAAACTTAAAGGAGAGGGCTATACACATATGACTATATTTGATGCTCACTGTGATGTTCTTTGTAAAATGCTAATGAATCCAAAAATTAATTTTCAAAATGATGCCAGTCTGCAAGTTAACATGCATGAGCTTAAACACTCACCCATTAAAGTGCAATGCTTTGCGATTTATGTCCCTGAAGCAGTACATCCAGAATTGAAATTTATTGCTGCACTGCGAATGATTGAAATGTTTTATGAACGCATTATTCACGATAATCCTCATATGAAACTAGTCAAAAGCAAAGCGGATATTCAAAAGCTAAAAGAAGGTGAAGTCGGTGCACTTCTTACACTCGAAGGCTGTGATGCTATATGCAAAGACATCGTGAAATTACAAACCTTGCTTAGACTTGGTGTCACAAGTGTTGGTTTAACTTGGAATTACAGAAACTGTGCTGCTGATGGAGTATTAGAGGAGAATGCAGGCGGGCTGTCACAGTTTGGCAGACAAGTCCTTGCTGTACTAAATGAAAGAAACGTTTGGTGTGATGTTTCACATTTAGCGGAAAAGGGATTTTGGGATGTCATGGAATATGGACAGTTTCCGGTTGCCTCTCACTCGAATTGTTATGCTCTTTGTCAGCATCCGCGAAACTTAAAGGATGATCAAATCAAGGCGCTCATTCAAAAGGATAGTGTGATTGGGCTTACCTTTGTTGCTGATTTCCTGTCAGGGGCGACAACCGCCACCATCGATGATCTTCTCCGCCATCTTGATTATATATGTTCACTTGGAGGAGAACACCATGTAGGCTTTGGTTCAGACTTTGATGGAACAGAACATATTGTGACTGGTATTGAGCGGGCATCCAAGTACGATTATCTTATCAATGTATTGAGCAAATACTATTCACAAACACAACTAGAACAGTTTTTGTTTCAAAATTTCGTTAGCCGCATGCCGATTTAAGATAAATAATGTGAGAATGATAGAAACCGTCCCGAAAATTCAATTTTAGTTTATTCGCAGAAAATACAGAAAATATACTAATATTCTTTTAGAAAATAAGAGAAAATCAGCTGTTATTTGCATAGAAAGTCTTGCTTTTTTATAAGCTTAAGACTAGAATTGAAAGCGTTTAGTACAGTCTGTGCCGCTAATTTTCATCTGCATATGACGGTAATGAACAAATGCATATTTTTTATATATTGAATAAATATACATACCTATTAATAATATTAAAAGGGGTGCAGGACATGATCAATCAGCTTTCATGGAAAGTTGGGGGACAGCAAGGGGAAGGGATTGAAAGCACAGGTGAAATCTTTTCGATTGCGTTGAATCGCTTAGGCTATTATTTATATGGTTATCGTCACTTTTCATCCAGAATTAAGGGCGGCCATACAAACAACAAAGTTCGCGTTAGCACGTACCAGGTACGGTCAATATCAGATGATTTGGATATCCTGGTTGCTTTTGATCAAGAAACAATTGATTTAAATTATCAGGAATTGCATGATGGCGGAATCATTATTGCTGATGCAAAATTTGATCCGCTGAAACCAGAAGATACAAATGCTTCTCTATATTCGATCCCATTTACGAGTCTTGCAACTGAATTGGGCACTTCATTAATGAAAAATATGATTGCGGTTGGATCAACATGTGCAGTATTAAACATAGATACAGAGCTTTTTAGAGAAGTAGTTCAAGAGATTTTTGGAAGAAAAGGGCAAAGTGTCGTAGATCGAAATATGGAAGCCATTAAAGCTGGCTTTGATGCGATGAGAGAAGCTCTATCCGGCCAAACAGGCATAATGGAGCTGGCAAAGGCAGATGGCCAGAAACGGTTATTTATGATTGGAAATGATGCTATCGCATTAGGCGCACTAAGTGCTGGTGTGCGTTTTATGGCTGCTTATCCAATCACGCCAGCTTCTGAGATTATGGAATATTTGATTAAAAAACTTCCCGCAGTAGGCGGTTCTGTTATTCAAACAGAAGACGAAATCGCGGCTGTTACGATGTGTATTGGAGCGAATTATGCTGGTGTGCGTGCACTAACAGCCTCTGCCGGACCTGGCCTTTCGCTGAAAATGGAAGCCATTGGCTTATCAGGAATTACTGAAACGCCGCTCGTCATTATTGATACTCAGCGCGGCGGTCCATCGACAGGTCTGCCGACAAAGCAGGAGCAATCCGATTTAATGGCAATGCTTTACGGAACACATGGAGAGATTCCAAAGATTGTCATGGCTCCAAGCACAGTGCAGGAAGCATTCTACGATACAGCAGAAGCATTTAATCTGGCAGAAGAATATCAATGTCCAGTTATAATGTTAACCGATTTACAGCTTTCGTTAGGAAAACAGACGGTTGAGCCGCTTGATCTTAGCCAGGTAGAAATACGCCGAGGCAAGCTGTTTAGTGACGAACTCCCTGAAATTGAAAATAAAGAGTATTTTAAAAGATATGAAGTAACAGAGGATGGTGTTTCACCAAGGGTAATTCCTGGCATGAAGCACGGCATCCACCATGTAACAGGTGTAGAGCATGAGGAAACAGGAAAACCATCTGAATCGCCAGCCAACCGAAAAGCACAGATGGATAAAAGGCTGCGCAAGATAAAGAATATCCGCTTCAATACACCAGTTTATAAAAATACACCACATGAAGAAGCTGATTTGCTGCTTGTTGGATTTAATTCCACAAGAGGGGCAATTGAAGAAGCACAGGAACGATTAGAAGCAGACGGTTTTAAGGTGAATCATGCTCATATCCGTCTTATTCATCCATTCCCTGCAGAAGAACTTTTGCCTCTTGTTCAATCTGCGAAAAAAGTGGTTGTAGTTGAAAATAATGCTACAGGGCAATTGGCAAATATCTTGAAAATGAATGTCGGCTATGCGCAAAAGGTTCATAATCATTTAAAATATGACGGAAATCCATTTTTGCCGCATGAAATTCATTCTGCATGTAAGGAGTTGTTCTAAATGGCGACGTTTAAAGACTTTCGCAACAATGTAAAACCAAACTGGTGCCCTGGCTGTGGTGATTTTTCCGTGCAGGCTGCTATTCAGCGTGCAGCTGCAAACGTTGGCCTTGAACCAGAGAATTTAGCTGTAATTTCAGGAATAGGCTGTTCTGGACGTATTTCCGGCTATATTAACTCCTATGGATTTCATGGAATTCACGGCCGCTGCCTGCCAATTGCTCAAGGAGTGAAAATGGCGAACAGAGATTTAACCGTTATTGCTTCTGGCGGTGATGGAGATGGATTCGCGATTGGGATGGGGCATACAATTCATGCGATCCGCCGTAATGTCAATCTGACGTATATTGTCATGGATAACCAAATTTACGGTCTGACTAAGGGGCAGACGTCACCTCGTTCAGCATCAGGTTTTAAAACAAAGTCAACGCCACAAGGCTCCATTGAACCTGCTATTTCTCCTATGGAAATGGCATTAACAGCAGGAGCAACGTTTGTTGCCCAAAGTTTTTCTACCGATTTAAAAGATTTAACAGCGTTAATTGAAGCTGGGATTAAGCATGATGGCTTTTCATTAATCAATGTGTTTAGCCCATGTGTGACATATAACAAAATTAACACCTATGATTGGTTCAAGGAGAATCTGACAAAACTCTCAGGTATTGAAGATTATGATCCTGCTAATCGGGAGCTTGCCATGCAAACACTTATGAAGCATGATGGACTCGTTACAGGGCTTATCTATCAAAACACAGAACAAAAATCCTATCAGGAACTTATAAATGGTTATTCCGAAACGCCGCTTGCACATGCTGATTTAAAGCTTGATCAGGTGCATTTTGACAAACTTGCTGCGGAATTTATGTGACCATCTTTAAACCGCCTTCTTCTGAGGCGGTTTTCTTTTACATTTTTAGTACCAGAAACAAATTACAGCAGAAAAAAGCAAGAAGGACAGTTATAACAAACGTAAACGATAAGTGAGCAGCAAGCACAGGACCCAAACTGGCCCCGATTAAAAGGGAAAACGAATAGAAGGAAGTTGCCAATCCTCTTTGCGCTTTTGCCGCGCTGCCTATAAAAGAAATAACAGAAGGAATCAGCAGGGCTATAGACGCAACAAATGGAATGGATAGCACCGTAATCATAACAGGATATTCGCTGAATAAAATAAACAGCAATAAACTGCTAAGACATAAGAGAATGCCCATAATCATTGTCATCTTTAAGCGTAATTTCTCAATGATTTTCCCTGTAAATACGGCAAGAATGGTTCCGGCTAATCCAATGGTTCGGATGATGATCAGCTCTTCATCCGTAAAACCGTCTGCACTAAGCATTCTGCCCAAACTGTCATAAAAAGCAATAAAAGAAAGCAGCAGGGTAAACGTAATTAGATAGCTGTTAAAAAGCTGTTTATTGGAAAATGGAATGGTCAGCACTTTGAAAATATGAAAACCTTGCCCAGGATAAACGGCTGTTTTAATATGAACTTTATTGCTAAAAGCGAATAAAGCGATATAAAAAACCGCAAAAACATAAAAAACAATTTCCCACCCATAGAAAAGAGTAAGAGCAGAACTGACAATCTGCCCAAAAATCCCCGCAACTAAAAATCCGCAATTGATAAGGGACAGAATTAATGTTCTTTGTTTTTCATCTGAATATAGTTCAAATATATAGGCAAACGCTACCGGTGCAAAGCTTCCGAGAAAGAATCCCTGTACACCGCGAAAGATAAATAAACTTTCGATATTAAAAGATAATCCTACCAGCAAAGTAGAAAGACCAGACATCAAGAGTCCGGAAACAATTACTTTTTTTCGGCCGTATTGTTCCGATAATGGTCCAAATAAAAGCAAACCGAACGCATAACAGACGGTAAAAATACTGCTTCCCCATATAATCTGTTCTTCAGAAGCATGAATTCCCTGAGCAATTTCCGAATAAATCGGAATTAACGTATAAATATTACTCGCCACAAAAACACCGGTCACAATTAGCAGCAGTCCCACTACTTGCAAACGCCCCATCTTCTCACCACCTATAGCATCCTATGTACTTTAGGCATAAAACTTATTTTGTCTATCTAAATTCATTATGATAAGAATGTGAAACTTTGTATCAGAGCATATTTGATGGTTGTTTTATAGAACTTTGTTGCGAAAATGGAATGCACATTGAAAAGGAATAAGCATAATGAAGAAATGGAACAGGACTTGGGGGTATTTTAATGACAACTAAGCACTGTAATCTTCATCACAGCATAATCAATCCTATAACTTTATAATCTAAAGTCATAAACTCCATTCTATTGTGTAAACGCCTTATAGGCTTTATACTATAATAATGTGCATAGAAGTTTAAAAAGCACAATGAACTTATGAGCGAAGGGTTTATTGGACAAGTATTGAGATAGATGAAAGGAGTTCCATAATGAACGAAAAACAAAGGTTAGAAGGACAGCAAATTGCAGCAGCTAATCCAGCGGACAAAAAATCCGAAAAGGATTACAGCAAATATTTTGAAACAGTGTATACTCCGCCTTCCTTAAAGGAAGCGAAAAAACGGGGAAAAGAAGAAGTAAAATACCACAAAGACTTTGATATTCCTGAAGAATTTTATCATATGGGTAAAGGGCGCAAGTTCTATATCCGCACATTTGGATGCCAGATGAACGAGCATGACACAGAAGTCATGGCCGGGATTTTTGAATCTCTTGGCTATGAAGCAACGGACACTGTGGAAGATGCAAATGTTATTTTATTAAACACTTGTGCTATTCGTGAAAACGCTGAAAATAAAGTGTTTGGTGAACTTGGCCATCTGAAGCATTTAAAGAAAAACAATCCAGATCTTTTACTAGGTGTCTGCGGATGTATGTCACAGGAAGAATCTGTAGTAAACAAGATTCTAAAAACATACACACAAGTAGATATGATTTTTGGCACACACAATATTCACCGTTTGCCAAACATTCTTAAAGAAGCATATCTATCAAAAGAATTAGTTGTTGAGGTCTGGTCAAAAGAAGGCGATGTTATTGAAAACTTGCCGAAGGTCCGCCGCGGAAATATTAAAGCCTGGGTTAATATTATGTACGGCTGTGATAAATTCTGTACATATTGCATCGTTCCTTATACACGAGGCAAAGAGCGGAGCCGCCGTCCGGAAGATATTATTCAAGAGGTGCGCCAGCTTGCAGCGCAGGGATACCAGGAAATCACTTTGCTTGGTCAAAATGTAAATGCATATGGTAAGGATTTTGACGATATTCAGTATGGTCTTGGCGAATTAATGGATGAAATCCGCAAGATTGATATCCCGCGTATTCGTTTCACAACAAGCCATCCGCGTGATTTTGATGACCGTTTAATTGAAGTGCTCGCAAAAGGCGGCAACCTCGTTGAACATATTCATTTGCCAGTACAGTCAGGTTCGACAGATGTCCTAAAAATTATGGCTCGCAAATATACAAGAGAGCAATTTTTAGAGCTAGTTCGTAAAATTAAAGCTGCGATTCCAAATGCAACCTTTACAACAGACATTATTGTTGGATACCCAAATGAAACCGACGAGCAATTTGAAGAAACGTTATCTCTATATCGCGAAGTGGGCTTTGAAGCTGCTTATACATTTATTTATTCTCCTCGCGAAGGTACACCTGCTGCAAAAATGGTAGACAATGTGCCAATGGAAGTGAAAAAAGAGCGTCTGCAGCGTTTAAATGCGCTTGTAAACGAATTCTCAGCAGCATCAATGATGAACTACAAAGATGAGATTGTAGAAGTTCTTGTTGAAGGGGAAAGCAAGAATAACCCGGATATTTTAGCAGGCTATACAAGAAAGAATAAATTAGTCAACTTTAGAGGACCAAAAACATCGATCGGCAAGATTGTAAAAGTAAAAATAACCGATGCAAAAACTTGGTCTTTAAATGGGGACATGATTTTAGAACAAGAAACGGTAGAGGTGAACTAAGGTGGCTAAATATACAAAAGATGATATTATAAAGCGTGCTGAAGAGCTGGCAAGAATGATTGCAGATACAGAAGAAGTAGAATTCTTTAAACGTGCTGAAGCACAAATTCATGGCAATGAAAAAGTAAAAACCTTAATGACTTCAATTAAAGGGTTACAAAAGCAAGCAGTAAACCTGCAGCATTTTGGCAAAGAAGAGGCTCACAAAAAAACAGAAGCCAAAATTGCATCCATTGAAGAACAGCTTGATAGCATCCCAGTTGTACAAGAATTCAAACAATCACAGCTGGACGTGAATAACCTTCTGCAGACAGTGGCATCTGCCATCTCAAACAAAGTTACAGATGAAGTCATCTTATCCACTGGGGGCAACCTTCTCAGCGGAGAAACGGGTGCTCAAATCAAAAATACAAACTGCAGCCATCATTAAACGAAATGCGAAAGCGCCTTGCTCAGCCCCGACAAGCTTAAGACAGGTTGGCATGAAGGTTGAACTTTACCTTCAGGACAACATGGCTTAAGACCTCGAGGGGCTAGGCGCTGTAGCTGGACAAACCGAAATGCGAAAGCGCCTTGCTCAGCCCCGACCCCTCGAGGGGCTAGGCGCTGCAGCTGGCAAATCGAAATGCAGTAACCAAAAACCTGGTTCCCATATGGAAACCAGGTTTTTATCTATTTAAAGGAGAAGCAAATATGATTCGCGGGTTGTGGCGGGATCATGATTGGCTTTTCTTCTATTAGCTCAGGCACCTACGCGCCTCCGCTTTTCTTATTGTCTAGCTACAGGCGCTAGGGACTCGAGGTCTTAAGTCAATCCAGTCAAAAGGTCAAAGTACGACCTTTCGTCTGTCTCGCCTTAAGCTTGTCGTCCCTGAGCAAGCGCCTTCCGCATTTCTTATTGTCTAGCTCCAGCGGCTAGCTGCTCGAGGTCATAAGTCAATCTGTCCAAAAGGTTAAAGTACAACCTTCCGGCCAGCTTGCCTTATGCTTGTCGCAGCTGTTCGAGCCGCCTCCGCTTTTCTTATTGTCGAAGCAATTCAACGGCGTTGAGGAATTCTTTACGGTATTCCTGCTGTTCGATCAGGGCGCTATTCAAAGTGGCGAGAAGCGATTCATTTAGTATTTTTGTTCCATTATCATTTTCGCGACTATCCAAAAAATTCAGGAGAAAGGTGTAAACAAGAAGCAAGGTTGAATAATTATCAACATACGTTAAGCTGATGGCTCGGCCGCCTTTTCCGCCCGCTGCATGATTATTAATCGACGGAATCCCAGCTTCAGCTGCAACATCAAGCAGCTCCTGCGGAATTCCCAGCTCCTTGAGTACATCGGGATTAATTTCTACAGATTTTGACTGTCCAACTGCATTTGTATTTGAACTTGAACTAGCATTTAACATTTGTACTCCCCCCCTTCATTTTTGGATAATCTATATTTTTATGCTTCTTAAGCTTCGTTACCTTGAGTTTGGTTGTTTACTTTTACTGCAACTGCTCTGGAATCTCCAGCGTTTGCAATATTGAATTGAGCAGAAAGAATTGGGACATTGATTAAAGAAGCGTTGATTGCAAAACCGCCGACTGAAACAGGTACTTGCGGATTTACATCTGCTTGAACGTTCGCTTGAGCTGCAAATGTGAATGCTTCAAATTCATCTCCAGTGCTTACTGCGCTGTTCTCGTTTGCTGGGCTCACAGCTGGACGGTTGTTATCGTCATGGTCAAATCTGCATCTGTTTGATCCTCTTGTTAACATTTATCATTCACCTCCTTAAATAGTTAGGAATTATTTGAGTTATTATTTCCTGAGTTTTGTAGATTTGTAAGGTCTAAGTCAAATAAAGTGTTTCCGTTCCAGGACATTTTAATTTTGTTGTTATCATCTGATGTTTCAAAAACTGGAAGCATGTTGTTTAAATTTAATCCTGTTAGATTTAATGGATTGGATGGATTGTTTCCAGATTGATCGTCACCTAGGATATTGCTTAAATTAGACAGAGGATTTTCTTGATTAGCTGAACCTGTTCCTTGTCCTTGTCCTCCAGTAATGTTGCCAAACAGTCCTGAGAAGAAATTGCTGAAAGTCCCCGCTAAATTCGTTGCCAAGTTTTGTGCAAACTCCTGAGCATCTGTTCCTGTCATTTCTTCACCATTTACTGAAACTCTGAAATTAGATCTCTCTTGATCTGGCATATCTGCTCACCCCCTTTTCTTTAATATATACTATTGAAGAATAAGCCAAGCTGTCTGTGCATTTTGATCAAGTAAAACGCACATTTTGTGATGAATGCTATATGATTTATGGAAAAGATGACTGCAGAAACGACTTGACCCGGCACATTCGCCCGCTTTCGGCATAGGATAAATCATGCCAATACTTTTACCTAACATTCCTCAATAATTGTCGCACACTAGTCTAATATCCCGCATAGGATGAATTGAAAATGAATGAGGAGGGTTCGCTCGCAATGGGAGACTACAGAGAGATAATTACAAAGGCAGTCGTTGCCAAAGGACGTAAATTTACACAGTCCAATCATACAATCTGCCCTAAACACCAACCGTCAAGTATCCTTGGCTGCTGGATTATAAACCATAAGTATGAAGCAGAAAAGGTTGGGAAAACAGTTGAGATCTGCGGCAGCTATGACATCAACGTTTGGTATTCTTATAGTGATAATACACAGACAGAAGTAGTAACTGAACGTGTGGAGTATACAGATGTCATTAAAGTAAAATACCGTGACCCTGATTGTCTTGATGATTTAGAAGTAATTGCAAAAGTTCTTCAACAGCCAAATTGCATTGAAGCAGCTATTTCACCAAATGGAAACAAAATCATTGTAAATGTAGAAAGAGAATTTCTTGCAGAAGTGATCGGCGAAACTACTGTATGTGTCGCTGTTCACCCAGAATCCTGCGACTGCGATGATGACGAGTGGGGCTTTGATGTAGACGACGAAGAATTTGAAGAATTAAATCCTGATTTCTTAGTAGGAACAGAAGAAGAATAAAAATTAACTAGGAGGTTTTACTTCCTAGTTTTTCTTTTTTGCGGAAGTAAAAAGTTCCCTCCATCTGCCGATCATTTCTACATCTTTTGACTGAGCTTTTAAGGAAGTCATTTTTATATAATGAAAGCAGATAAAGCGGAGGGAATGATACATATGAAAATATTGCAGCTTAAAGTACAATGTTTCCATTTAGAAAAAATGAAGGAATTTTATCATGGTATTCTTGAAATGAAACTTTTAATGGAAAGAGAAAACGCGTTTGCCGTTCAAGCTGGAAGCACAAAACTTATTTTTGAAAAAAATATAAATCTGCCTTTTTATCATATTTGCTTCCGAACTAACGATGAACATTTTGATTATATGTTTGAAAAGCTTGGTCATGTAAGTGCTTTGCTTGCCAATGAAAAAGGGGAATATCGGATGAACTGGGAAGGGCAGCAGGCTTATTTTACCGATCCAGATGGAAATATTATAGAAATGCTTGTCAGATCTCCTTTGCACAATGGAGAAAAAGGAAGATGGCAGGATGTAGGTGAAGTTGGAATGCCTGTTTCAAGTGTAGAAGACATGCAGGCTGAATTAAAACCCTATATTTATGATCAGTTTATGAAGGAAAGTGAAACATTTGCTTTTTTCGGCGATCGTGAAGGAGTGCTCGTGATTGTAAAAGAAGGAAGGCCTTGGTATCCGACTGACAGACATGCTGTTATTTCGTCCTTTAAAATGGTTGTTGAAGGGAAAGAGAATGGGACCTTTAAACATCCTGATTTTCCATATGAAATAGAGACCCGAAAAAAATGGGAAGGATCTATGAAGGCTATGCAATTTCGTATGGCTAGACCGACTAATCAGCTTAATAAGCTCCAGCATTTTTATATTGATGGCTTGGGGTTGAAAAAGCTAGGAGACTTTAACCACGGGGGATACGAAGGTTTAATGATTGGACTGCCAGATAAGACGTACCATCTTGAATTTATTCAAACGGAAGAGAAAATGGAGCTGCCGGAACCGACGAAGGAACATTTGCTTGTTTTTTATATGCCTGATCACCATGAATGGAGAACTGCTATTGCTCGACTGAATGATATGGGGTTTACAGAGGTTTTGCCGGAAAATCCCTATTGGGGACGAGGCGGTATCACAATTGAAGATCCAGATGGCTGGAGAGTGGTTTTAATGAATACCCCTGGGATCTAATGAGGAAAAGGTCCTGTTATCTCTTTCAGAAGAATATGGTAAAATATTTCTATCAAACTTAGGAAGGCTGATAACATGTTCAAAAGAGTAGCTTCAGATGTTTTAGGTTTAAGTGATATTGGTTCCGTTATCGGACCAGCTGATTACGACAAGGTTGACGCCGACGATTATATCCTGCATGAAGATAATGAAAAAATCTACTTTCTCATCAAGTCCAAAACGGATGAGTATTGTTTTACAAATCGTGCGCTAATTCACTTAGATGGCACCAGTGCAATCAGTAAAAAAAGATCTTTAAAGCGCTACAGCTATAGAGAGAATACGATTTCAAATGTCATGCTTGAAACCGCCGGCACCGTCGATTTAGATGTCGAAATTAAATTCGTTATGGCCGGCATTAGTTTCTCAATTGATGTACATAAAAAGCATATTGAAGAATTAAAAGATCTGTATAAAGCATTAATTCGCATTTCAGAAATCTGCACCGAAAACGAAATTTCAATGGGGTATGCTGAGAAAAGCTTAAATATCGCTTCAACAACGATTAGCCGCTATGCATCCAGCGAACAAAGCAACATCAACGATAATTTTAGAGTGCTCAATGAAACAGCCTTTAACTGGCTCATGAACAGCCGTAAAAAATATAATGTTAAAGACTTTGGCTATGTGTTTGAGAAGTATATAAATAATTAAAACACTGTAACAGAAGCTTTGCAAACGGAAAGTTAGGTTTTTCATAAAGAACACTTGGTGCCCCAAGTGTTCAGATTGTAGACAAAAGGGGTTCGGAATGGTCTCATTCCGAACCCCTTTTGAAGTTTTTTTCTATTTTTATTCCTTTAGAGGACAGAATGCAGCTATCCTATCCTCAGATTTATACTGTTTTTGGGTCCTGCCACGTCCAGTTGGCTATTTTCTTTAAATTCATGGACGCGAAAGTAAGCATCGCTTGCATCGACAATTTTTTAAGTCCCCTTAACGTTGTCCAACGCATTCCATGCTTTTCTTTTGCATCAGCGAAAACACGTTCAATCGTTTCCTTTCGCTTTGCGTATATTGGTTTTACATCTTTGTGATGGCGAAGATGTTCCGCTTCCTCCACATATTCCTGCCAAATATGCCGGGTCACCACTTTTTGGTGATTCTTACTCTGTGTACATTGGTGCAATAATGAACAAGTGGCACAAGTCTGTTTCAATGATTTGTATTCACGGTAGCCTTCCTTGGTGGTAGTTGAATAGTTCAAAATTTTGCCCGCTGGGCAAATATAACAATCAAAATGTTCATCATAAACATATTCGTGCTTTCGGAAGAATCCATCCTTTGTACGTGGTCGTGTATAAGGGAGTGCAGGTGTTATTTCATGTTCAATTAAGTACTTCGTGATGGCAGGTGTTTTATAAGCTGCGTCTGCGGCAACGGCTTCAGGTTTTCCAACTCTATCAATCACTCGTTCAACTAAAGGCTCAAGGATTCCACTATCATGAATGTTTCCTGGTGTAACTATATTTCCTAAGATAAATCCGTTGCGATCAGAGGCGGCATGAAACGAATAAGCAAACTGTTTAGTGCGTTCGTCTTTGACGTAGTAGCCACTTTCTGGGTCTGTGGTACTTTCTTTGATCTCTTTTGTTTCCTCTTTTTCAAATTTATCAGGTGGAAATGGCTTCTTCCCATGATCTTCACGGTCATCGTTGATTTCTGTTTGAAGCTGTTCTTGATATGCGCGTGTTTCCTTCCGCACAACTTTCTTCGCAAATTTATGTTTATTCGCGCTTGCTTTTACGTGTGTCGAGTCAATAAAAACATGTTCAGCGCTAATTAATTTCTTTTCCGTGGCCGTTTTTAAGATTCGATAGAAGATCTGTTCAAATAGATCAGTATCTTTAAAACGACGCTCATAGTTTTTACCGAAGGTAGAGAAGTGAGGAACTTTATCATAAAATCCATATCCTAAAAACCAGCGATAAGCCATGTTTGTTTTTAGTTCCTCAATGGTTTGGCGCATGGACCGAATACCGAAGGTATATTGAATAAAAGTAAGCTTTATTAAAATTACCGGGTCAATGCTTGGACGACCTACTTCTGAATATGTATCTTTTACTAAATCATAAATGAAGGAGAAGTCAATTGCAGCCTCCATTTTTCGTACTAAATGGTTTTCAGGTACCAGTTGATCTAACGCAACCATTTCAAGCTGATCACGTTGAATTGAATTATGTTTGGAAAGCATCTTCATCACCTCTAACCTTATTCTCCTTTTATTCTAAAACAAAAAAGACTGTAGGCAAACTCGATTTTCATCGAGTTTGTCTACAGTCTGAACACTTGGTGCCCCAAGTGTTTTTTTTGCGAATTTAATAGTCTTTCGGAAAATAAGCGTAGAAATTCCGTCTATTCTGGGAAATGCCTCCATTTCCCGTAAAATAGACGGAGAATTTCCGCTTATATGAGCAAAATCATTAAATTTTGCCCCATATTTAGGACTTAACCGGAATTTCTCCGTTTATATTTGCTTTTTTAGCCCTATTTTTCATAGTAACCGGAATTTCTCCGCCTAAAAATATCGATCCTCCGCGAAAAATCGACCACGTATGCTATTCCTTTAAACATTCTCTTTTTAATACTGCCATCCAAAAACATAAGCAGCAAAGGCAAAATCTCCAATCAGCCTTTCTGGTTCAACAGCGAAATCATTTTCTCTAACCAGTAATTTGAAGGGGATGGTTTGAACACTTTTCCTAAAGCGCAAAAAAAATTATGTTATAATAAAGAGAATAAAAATTTGAACCAAAGCATAGAACACACATGCTTTCTTATATGAAACATGAACGATATTCTAGCAATCTAACAGACCGTGGAGGATATTATGGCTTTAACGTATACGCCAATGATACAGCAATATTTAAGAGTAAAGGCAGATTATCAGGATGCCTTTTTATTTTTTCGTTTAGGCGATTTTTATGAGATGTTTTTTGATGATGCCATTCGTGCGTCACAAGAACTTGAAATTACACTAACGAGCCGTGAAGGCGGAACAGAAGAGCGAATTCCAATGTGTGGAGTGCCGTATCATTCTGCTCCTGGTTATATTGAACAGCTTGTGGAAAAAGGCTATAAGGTGGCGATTTGTGAGCAGACCGAGGATCCTAAGCAAGCGAAAGGCGTTGTGAAAAGAGAAGTCGTTCAGCTGATTACACCAGGAACCATGATGGAAGGCAAAGGGCTGACAGACAAAGAAAACAATTACATCGCGAGCATCACCGCTTTTGATCACCAAACATTTGCGTTTGTCTGTAATGACCTGTCAACTGGAGAAACGAAAGCAGCTTTCTTAAGCGGCGGTTTTGATACAGTCCTAAATGAACTGTTTCTCTCTGGAGCAAGAGAAGTCGTTGTTGGAAGTGATTTTTCAGAAGAATGGCAAGCAAAAATCAAAGAACGCAGCCAGATTACATTTTCAATAGAAAATGATGATCAGCAGCAGGGTCATTATGTTCCTCTTTTAGAAAAACTGGAGAAAAATGAACTTCGTTTAGCTTCTTCCAGACTGCTGAACTATTTGCACAGAACACAAAAAAGAAGTCTTGATCATCTTCAAGTCGTCGAAGTTTACCATATTGATGAGTATGTGAAAATTGATTATTACTCAAAACGCAATTTAGAATTGACCGAAACGATTCGCTCGAAAGGGAAAAAAGGGTCACTTCTATGGCTGCTTGATGAAACCAAAACAGCAATGGGAGGTAGATTGCTGAAGCAGTGGATCGACCGTCCATTAATGAATAAACAAGAAATCACACGCAGACATGATTTGGTAGACACATTGATTTCTGCTTATTTTGAACGTGAAGAGCTGCGTGAAAAGCTGAAAGAGGTCTATGATCTGGAGAGGCTTGCAGGACGCGTAGCGTTTGGAAATGTAAATGCCCGTGATTTGATTCAGCTCAAAAAATCACTTCAGCAGATTCCACATTTAAAACAAATGGTTCACGACCTCTCAACAGAAGAAGCGGAGAAATTGGCGGAACGTCTTGACTCGTGTGAAGAAGCAACAGATCTGCTTGAACAAGCGATTGTGGATCACCCGCCATTATCCGTTAAAGAAGGCAATATTATTCGCGATGGCTACCATGGTGAATTGGACACATACAGAGATGCGAGCAGAAACGGGAAAAACTGGATTGCACAGCTTGAGCGCCAGGAGCGCGAAAAAACGGGCATCAAATCGCTGAAAATCGGCTATAATCGCGTGTTTGGCTATTATATAGAAGTAACAAGAGCAAACCTTCCGCATTTGCCAGAAGGTTTATATGAACGAAAACAAACATTAACGAACGCAGAACGGTTTGTAACACCAGAACTCAAAGAAACAGAAGCATTGATTCTTCAAGCTGAAGAAAAATCAGTTGAGCTGGAATATGAATTGTTCGCTATGGTTAGAGAGCAAATTAAAACTTATATTCCGAGACTGCAGGCTCTGGCGAAAACGGTAAGCGAATTGGACGTGCTCCAATGCTTTGCTGCCATCAGTGAACAAAGGCATTATGTGCGTCCGTACTTCTCAGCTGAACGAAGAGTTTACATTAAGGAAGGCAGACATCCAGTCGTAGAAAAGGTGATGAAGGCACAGGAGTATGTGCCAAATGACTGTCTTATGGACCAGGAAAGAGAAATTTTATTGATTACCGGTCCCAACATGTCAGGGAAAAGCACTTATATGCGACAAATAGCTTTGACAGCGATCTTAGCGCAAATTGGCTGCTTTGTTCCTGCTGAAAGTGCTGAGCTGCCGATTTTCGATCAGGTATTCACGCGTATTGGAGCGGCAGATGATTTGATTTCAGGCCAAAGTACCTTCATGGTTGAAATGCTTGAAGCAAAAAATGCCATTGTCAATGCAACACAAAATAGTTTAATCTTATTTGATGAAATCGGAAGAGGCACATCCACCTATGATGGCATGGCGCTTGCACAAGCGATGATTGAATACATTCATGAGCATATTGGTGCGAAAACCTTATTTTCTACTCATTATCATGAATTAACAGTTCTCCAGGAAGAACTGCAGCAACTGAAAAATGTTCATGTGAGTGCAGCTGAACAAAATGGCAAAGTTGTTTTTCTTCATAAAATTAAGGAAGGTCCTGCTGATAAAAGCTACGGAATTCATGTTGCACAGCTTGCTGAGCTTCCAGACGAACTAATTGCCAGAGCCAATACCATTTTAGCTGGATTTGAAAAGCAGCATCAGGATCAGCAGAATCAGCCTCAACGAGAAACGAAACAAGAGCCTGTTTTAAAGGCGCATGAGCCATTAGCACAGCTGTCCTTTTTTGATGAAAAAGAGCCAGAACCAAAACAGACCCAGCTGTCTTCAAAAGAAAAGAAAATTCTGCAGCACTTAAAATCAATTGAAATTCTTGAAATGACGCCGATGCAGGCATTTAATGAGCTATATGAGCTCCATAAAAAAATAAAAGGCTGAGGAGGTGCATGAGATGGGAAAAATCATACAGCTGAACGATTCCCTTTCAAATAAAATCGCAGCCGGTGAGGTTGTCGAACGGCCAGCCTCTGTTGTCAAAGAACTGCTGGAGAACGCCATCGATGCAGGAAGCACCATCATTGAAATTGAACTGGAAGAGGCTGGACTTGCCAAAATCAGATTAATTGATAATGGCGAAGGAATTGCTGAGGAAGATGTTTTAAATGCATTCCATCGCCATGCGACGAGTAAAATTAAAGATGAAAATGATCTTTTCCGCATTAAAACGCTTGGTTTCAGAGGAGAGGCTTTGCCAAGTATCGCCTCTGTTTCCAATGTGGAGCTGAAAACAAGCACAGGCGATGCAGGAACACGCCTAGTTTTATCAGGCGGAAAGGTAGAAGTGATGGAAAAGGCTTCTGCCAGAAAAGGAACAGATATTAGTGTAACAGACCTGTTTTTTAATACACCTGCACGTTTAAAATATGTCAAAACCATTCATACAGAGCTTGGCAATATTACAGATGTCGTTAACCGGATTGCTCTTTCACATCCTGAAGTTTCGATTAAATTGATTCATAATGAACGCAAACTGCTTCATACAAACGGGAAAGACGATGTTCGGCAGGTCTTAGCTGGGATCTATGGTCTCAATATCGTCAAAAAAATGGTACCGGTGACGGCACAATCATTGGATTTCACCATTAGTGGCTATGCAGCTTTGCCAGAAGTGACCCGTGCATCCCGAAACTATATCTCGACCATGATTAATGGCCGTTTTATTAAAAACTATTCACTGGCGAAAGCCATTCAGGAAGGGTATCATACGTTGCTTCCGATTGGACGCTATCCAATCGTGCTTCTGAATATCGTTATGGATCCGCAGCTTGTGGATGTCAATGTTCACCCATCGAAAATGGAAGTGCGCCTCAGCAAGGAAAATGAATTGACTGAGCTGGTTAAAACTTCGCTTCAAAATGTATTTAAAAAGCAGGAGCTCATACCAGCAGGATACTCCAGACCGATTGCTGTGCCTAAGCCAAAAGACGAGCAGACTTTTTTAGAGCTTGATCATTTGCCGGAAAAAGCTTCAGCATCACTGGTAAAAGAGAAAGAGCCGGAATCAATTGTTTCTCATTCAGAGTATGAGAATGTACCTGCCATGCTTGAGCAGAGATTACCTGCTGAGGATAGACCTATAGAAAGAGAAGCGGAAGCACTTGAAGAATTTATTCCTGCAGAAGTTCCAGAACTAGCATGGGTTTCAACTGATGTCGTTCAGCAGACTGATGAATCATTCTCTACTGAGAGTGCAGCACCACTTGTGCCGCCTCTGTATCCGATCGGGCAAATGCACGGAACATACATTTTTGCACAAAATGAAAAAGGCTTATATATTATCGATCAGCATGCCGCTCAAGAACGGATAAAATATGAATTTTTTAAAGAAAAAGTTGGACAAGTCGCTAAAGAATTGCAGGAGCTGCTGATCCCGATTACACTTGAGTATTCAACAGACGAAATGCTTAAGATAAATGAGTATCAGCATGAGCTGGAAAAAGTCGGAGTATTTCTTGAGACATTCGGACCAACCAGCTACATCGTTCGTGCGCATCCGCAATGGTTTCCGCCTGGTGATGAACAGGATATCATTGAAGACATGATTGAACAACTGCTTTCCATGAAAAAAGTAGATGTCAAAAAGCTGCGCGAAGAGGCGGCGATTATGATGAGCTGCAAAGGCTCTATCAAAGCAAACCATCACCTGCGTAATGACGAAATTCAAGCTTTACTGGATGAACTTCGCCAAACAAACGATCCTTTTACATGTCCGCATGGCAGACCAATCATTATTAATTATTCGGTTTATGAGCTGGAAAAGATGTTTAAGCGTGTGATGTAACCAGTAATTGATTAAAGAAGTAGCCCTGGTAAGGTGAGTGATCCTTATCTGGCTGCTTTTTTTACTATGGAAAATTTATGAGAGAGTAGTCATTCTGAGGGTTTGATAGGAAAGTCTCGGAATTTGATAGGAAAACCGAAAATTTTGATAGGAAAGCCGCCGAGTTTGATAGGAAAGCAGAAAAGTTTGATAGGAAACGAAAGGATTTTGATAGGAAAACACAAATATCTAATTAGAGAACCTGTGCATTCATAAGGAAAACCCATAGAATAGCTAGAAAGGTCCACAAATCTATCAAAATAACCCCAAAACTTAGTAAAAAGCCTCAAATATTTAAATAGAAACCCAAAAAGCGCGTAAATTCATTAAGCAAAACTATATATTCTTAATAAAAAGCTTCAAAATTGCATCATTACCATATGTAATTTTCACAAAAAAGCAGAAAAATGCCCGAATACCCCCGCTAAAGCAATCTCCGGACATTTTCTTTTTCAAAAAACTTATTTCACTGCAGTCTGCAGTTTATCAATAAACTTTAAAGCTCTTCCAGTGCCAATTGCCACTGATTCAAGCGGACTTGGCGCCAAATGGACAGGCACAAAGATCTCTTTAGAAATCCATTCTTGAATTCCATTTAGAAGGGCACCACCGCCTGTTAAGATGACACCGCGATCGACTATATCGCCGCTTAATTCAGCTGGGCTGCTTTCTAAAGTCGCACGAATTGCTTCTAAAATATGAAGCAATGATTCTTTCATTGCATCGCGAACTTCGTAGGACGTTAATGTAATCGTCTTTGGCAGTCCTGTTACAAGATCCCGCCCGCGTATATCCATCGTCAATTCCTCATGATCGATTAAGGCATGTCCAATTTCAATCTTTATCTGTTCTGCCGTTCTTTCTCCAATCAAAACATTAAATTCTTTGCGGACATGCTGAATGATATCCTCATCAAGACGATCGCCGCCAATTCGGATTGAATGACAAGCCACCACGCCGCCAAAGGAAATAATCGCGACCTCAGTTGAACCGCCGCCAATATCAACAATTACATTGGCAACTGGCTCGTCCACCGGCAAATCCGCACCAATAGCAGCAGCAACAGGCTCCTCTATTAAATGCACCTTTTTAGCGCCGGCATTTTTGACTGCATCATGAATGGCTCTTCTTTCCACGCTCGTAGAACCTGACGGAGTGCAGACAACCACATTTGGTTTGCGGATCGCAAAACCTAGTTTTTTAGACGCTTTGTTCATCACATGCCGAATCATTTCTGTGGTTGTATCATAATCCGCAATTACTCCTTCTTTTAAAGGGCGGATGGCAACAATACGGCCAGGCGTTTTTCCAATCATTTCTTTCGCTTCGTGTCCAACAGCCAACACTTTATTTGTAGATGTGTCTATTGCTACAACAGAAGGCTCATTTAAAGCAATTCCTTTATTTTTACTGTATACAAGTATATTAGCAGTTCCTAAATCAATTCCAATTTCACTTGAAGATAACATCTTTTTCACCCAATTCTGTTTTCTTTTGAAGATCTATGTAGCCTTCACATAAAATAACACGGATAGATGGTAAAACCCGTGTTTGTTATTGAAACGTTAATGAAATGTAATCTATTGTGAAAATTTTTCATGAATTGTAATGAAGCGGCGCATAAACAAGTGCTAAAATGTTTATAATGGTTAGATGTTCAAGGCTCAGCACAAAATAGATACGTTTAACTCTGAAAACCAGCGGCTGATATGGTACGATTAGGATAGACCAATAAATCGGTCATTTAGTTTAAAAAGGCAGTGTGAACGATATTGAATGAAAAACAGAAGCTTCTAGTAATTATTGGGCCAACAGCATCAGGTAAAACAAACTTAAGCATTCAGCTTGCTAAAAAGTATAATGGTGAAATTATTAGCGGCGATTCGATGCAAATTTACAGATCCATGGACATCGGGACGGCAAAGATCAGTCCTGCTGAGATGGAAGGAATCCCTCATTATTTAATTGATATTAAAGAACCTGATGAAGCGTTTTCTGCTGCAGAATTTCAGCAGCTTGTACGTCGGCAGATAGATGAAATTTCATCGCGCGGCAAACTGCCGATCATAGCAGGCGGAACAGGTTTGTACATACAGTCTGTTATTTATGATTATCAATTTTCAGATGCTCCATCTGATGAGGAATTTCGAAAAGAACTTGAAAAAAAAGCAGAGAAACAAGGACATGACGCTCTATATGCAGAGCTTGAGAAGATTGATCCATTGAGTGCGGAAAATATCCATCCCAATAATGTGAGGCGTGTCATTAGAGCGCTGGAGGTATACCACTGTACGGGAATTCCTGTGTCACAGTGGCAGGAAAAACAGCAGCCGGAATTACTATATGATACCTCTATCATTGGTCTTACGATGGAGCGGGATTTGCTTTATAGCCGCATTAACAGCCGCGTAGATCTTATGATGAGAGAAGGGCTTCTGCAGGAAGTACAAGGTCTTTATGAAAAAGGAATCCGCAATTATCCATCTATTCAGGCAATAGGCTATAAAGAAATTTATGATTATATTGAAGGCAGAGCAACACTTGAAACAGCTGTTGATAATTTGAAACAAAATTCAAGAAGATATGCCAAAAGGCAGCTGACTTGGTTTAGAAACAAAATGGATGTGGAATGGTTTGATATGACAAACGCTCTAAAGGAAGAGCAATGGCAAAAAAAATTCGCTGAAATTTGTTTCCATATTGAAGGAAAGCTTGGAGTTAAATCGAATACATATTACTAGAGATAAAAGAGGAGGATACATGATGAAAACATCCATTAATATTCAAGACCAATTTTTAAACCAGCTCCGCAAGGATAATGCGAATGTAACCGTTTTTCTTCTAAATGGTTTTCAAATTAGGGGGCAAGTGAAGGGCTTCGATAATTTTACTGTCTTATTTGAATCAGAAGGCAAGCAGCAGCTTGTATATAAGCATGCTATTTCCACTTTCGCTCCACAGCGAAATGTTCAGCTTGATATGGAAGGCCAAAAATAACAACGAAAAAACTGCCGCAAATCAATTTTCATCTTTTGCGGCAGTCTTTTTTTTATCTTTTAAAAATTCACCCCGCCATTTTTTCTGTACACAACAACTTTTCCTGCATTCAACTTTTCCTTACTTGAACAAATATATTGGCCGAGTTTCAATTTGTACTAATGATTTTACGTTTAACCGAATATACATAAACAAAGTTTATGATAAAACTAGATCAGACATCACACCAAAACCTTTTCGCACGGAGGGAATTCTTTCAGGTTCAAGTGTAATCTGAAATTCCTCTAATTCAGGCAATGGACCTTTACACATACAACTTACATCTGTGCCTAAGAATGAGAGGTGAAGGCATTTGGATCAGCCGATTCGCTTAAAAAATAATGGGCAAATCAGCATCGTTCTAAATTCGCAAAAAAAGAAAACATATACAAAAGAACTGCCGGATGCACCAGCAGCACCAAAGCAGCTCCCTGCAGAGCATAGTGCGCTAAAGGAAATAGAAGAAGAGCTTGGTGCATTGGTTGGCATGGAAGAGATGAAACGATTAATAAAAGAAATTTATGCTTGGATATACATTAATAAAAAGAGAGAAGAAGCAGGCCTGCGAGCTGGAAAACAAGCACTTCATATGATGTTTAAAGGCAATCCAGGCACAGGAAAAACGACAGTAGCAAGACTGATTGGCAAACTGTTTCTTAAAATGAATGTGCTATCGAAAGGGCATCTGATTGAGGCAGAAAGAGCGGATCTTGTAGGAGAATATATTGGCCATACCGCCCAGAAGACAAGGGATCTAGTTAAAAAAGCATTAGGCGGTATTTTGTTCATTGACGAAGCTTATTCACTTGGGCGCGGAGGAGAAAAGGATTTTGGAAAAGAAGCTATTGATACACTTGTAAAACATATGGAAGACAAACAGCATGAATTTATCCTAATTTTAGCAGGTTATTCAAGGGAAATGGATTTCTTCTTAACCTTAAACCCTGGTCTGCATTCCCGTTTCCCGCTTGTTGTAGACTTTCCAGATTACAATATTGATCAGCTGATGGAAATTGCTGATTTAATGCTGAAGGAGAAAGAATACACATTAAGTCATGAAGCAGAAAAGAAATTAAGAGAACATTTGTATGATGTGAAAAACGGATATAGTTCTAATAGTTTTTCGAATGGACGCTATGTGCGGAATGTGATTGAAAAATCCATCCGCACCCAAGCTATGCGTTTATTAATGCAAAATATATATGACCGCCATGAACTGATGACGATCAGGAGTAATGATCTTGTAATCGAGGAAGTAAAGTAGGCAGCAGAAAATATTTGTAATAAAAAAGACATGAGCTGAAATTTTTTTCACTCATGTCTTTTTCTATAGAATGAACTCACTCGGGGCTGGGCAAGCGACTTTCGCTTTTCTATGTTCCCAGCCGTTTTGTCGGCAGTTTCCATTTATAAGTATATGAAAGAACTCGCAGTGCTGTAATAATTGCAAATAATGCATACAGTTCAAAAGAATTGGCTGCTATTTTGAGGCCAATTGCCAATCCGCACAAAATGGCCCAAACAGCATAAATCTCCGAGCGGAGGACGAGAGGTTTTCTTCTCGCCAGCACATCACGGATCATGCCGCCGCCGCTTCCAGTCAAAACAGCTGCAACCAACACAGCGCTGAGCGGATGATTCATTTCTGTTGCATATAACGCTCCTTGAATGGCAAATGCCGATAAGCCAATCGCGTCAGTAAAATTGCCCCACCGCTGCCAGTGTTTTAATAACCGATTCGGAAAAAGCATGACAGCTGTAATGGAAAGCAGGGCAATCTGAAAAAACATTCCTTGTTCCCATAAGGCTGAGACAGGTACACCGATCAGCAAATTTCGAATTGCCCCGCCGCCAAAAGCAGTCACAATTCCTAATATATAAATACCTAAAATATCATATTCTTCTTCCATCGCTACAATGGCACCGCTTACTGCAAATGCAATCGTACCGATCATACTTAAAACATCCCAAGCCATCTTCGTTCTCCTCTATGCTGTAATATCTCTGTGTGCAAACATATAAATTTTACCACGTATAATGTGTTTTACAACTGATTTTTACAGAAAAAAAGTTTTTTATTTTAAAACCAAGCAGATCCAAGATTTATTGCATGTTTGCCTGTGACAAGGGGAATGTAAACATAAATTACAATCTGGATTAGTGAATAGAACAATAATCTGATATGATATTCACAGAATCGAAAGGAAAGAAGGAGACAGATGGAACAAAAGAATGAACGTGAAAAAGTAATCCTCGTAGGCTGCCAGACAGAAGAGGATGATCTGCATTTTACATATTCAATGGAAGAACTAGCTTCTCTGACTTCTACAGCAAAAGGTACAGTGCTTGCTGAATTAACGCAGAAAAGAGAACGGGTGCACCCCTCTACTTATATCGGCAAAGGCAAAGTTGAAGAACTTTCTGTTCTGCAGGAAGAGCTGGAAGCCGATCTGATTATTTTTAATGATGAGCTTTCGCCAAGTCAGGTCCGGAATTTATCTGCCAATGTGTCAGCACGAATTATTGATCGCTCACAGCTTATTTTAGACATTTTTGCAACGCGCGCCCGCTCGCGTGAAGGGAAGCTGCAGGTCGAGCTAGCTCAGCTTCAATATATACTTCCACGCCTTGCTGGACAAGGGACACAGCTTTCAAGACTTGGGGGCGGAATTGGAACTAGAGGACCTGGTGAGACAAAACTGGAATCAGATCGCCGTCATATTCGTCGCAGGCTCGATGATATTAAAGAGCAATTAGATTCGATTGTTAAACACCGGGAGCGGTACAGAGAACGAAGGAAGAAAAATAAAGTTTTTCAAATTGCACTGGCTGGCTACACAAATGCCGGTAAATCAACATTATTTAACAGGCTATCCGAAGCAGACTCTTTTGAAGAAAATCAGCTTTTCGCCACATTAGATCCAATGACAAGAAAAATTGTGCTGCCAAGCGGTTTTGTTGCACTGCTGACAGATACGGTTGGCTTTATACAAGATTTGCCGACTGCGTTAATCGCTGCTTTTCGCTCAACGCTCGAAGAAGTGAAGGAAGCTGATCTGCTGCTTCATGTCGTTGATATGTCAAACCCGGATTACTTTCAGCATGAACAAACAGTGCAAAAGCTGATTGAAGAACTTGAGGATGAAAAAATTCCGCAAATCACGGTTTATAACAAAAGGGATGCTGTCCATCCGGATTTTGTGCCAACTTCAGGCAGAGATATGATTCAAATCAGCGCTTTAGACGGGGAAGACAGACTGCTCTTAAAACAAAAAATCGAACAGCATATGCTGCAGATGATGGAAGAATACCATGTATCTGTTCCTTCAAGTGAGGGCAAGCTTCTGTCGCAGCTGAAAAACGATACCGTCTTGCGCGAGCTTGTTTTTAATGAAGAAACACAAGAATATATGTGTAAAGGGTTTTACATGGCTGACCATCAAATAGCGGGCAGCTTAAAACAATATAAAATCTAGAGGAGAACACCATGTTTCAACATTTATCATTTCAAGAAAAAATTCAGCCGATTGTAAAGGAAGCTGAAGAACAAATTGCACCTATACTAAAGAAAATTGACGAGCGGATCGACGAAAACCAATATCGCGTCTTAAAAAGCTTCCAGGATCATCAAGTCAGTGATTCGCACTTTATCCCTTCAACGGGGTATGGATATGACGATCATGGCAGAGATACACTTGAAGCCATTTATGCGCAAACGTTTGGCGGGGAAGCAGGACTTGTCCGTCCGCAGATCATTTCAGGAACACACGCCATTTCAATCGCGTTATTTGGCGTACTGCGTCCTGGCGATGAACTTTTATATATAACAGGAAAACCATATGACACATTAGAGGAAATCGTCGGAATCCGAGGCGATGGGATCGGCTCATTAAAGGACTTTGGCATTTCATATAATAGTGTTCCACTTACGAATGAAGGAAACATTGACTATCAGGCTGTAGAAACAGCGATTAAGCCTAATACGAAAATGATCGGTATTCAGCGCTCGAAAGGCTACGCAACCAGACCATCCTTTACAATTCAGCAAATCAAAGAAATGATCACTTTTGTAAAAGAGACCAAACCGAATGTTGTCGTTTTTGTTGATAACTGCTATGGAGAATTTGTAGAAGAGCAGGAGCCATGCCATGTTGGAGCCGATTTAATGGCAGGATCATTGATTAAAAATCCGGGCGGCGGTTTGGCAAAAACAGGCGGCTATATTGTCGGCAAGAAAAACTGGGTCGAGGCTTGTTCCTACAGAATGACTTCTCCAGGAATTGGTGCGGAAGCAGGAGCTTCCTTATACAGCCTTCAAGAAATGTATCAAGGCTTCTTTCTTGCTCCGCATGTTGTCGGGCAGGCGCTAAAGGGTGCGGTTTTCACCTCGGCTGTTTTGGAAAAGTTCGGCATGAATGCCACACCAAAATGGGATGAACCAAGAACAGACTTAATTCAGGCCGTCCAATTCGATGATCCTGACAAAATGATTGCCTTTTGCCAGGCCATTCAATTTGCATCACCAATCAATTCGCATGTAACCCCATACGCAAGCTACATGCCCGGGTATGAAAATGATGTTATAATGGCAGCCGGCACATTTATTCAAGGTGCAAGCATCGAACTAACTGCGGACGGTCCTATCAGACCGCCATACGCAGCCTATGTTCAAGGCGGACTAACATACTCTCATGTAAAAATGGCTGTCTGCATTGCATTGAATCGATTGCTCGAGAAAGGTTTAATTTCATTATAAAAGGGAATGTTTGAAGGGCAGCTGCCGTGCAGCTGTCTTTTTTTCATACATAATGTGGGATCTTAAATGATGGGATTAGAAAAGCGTGATGAAAGTGCCTGTCAGCGGATAGAATGGTGGCTGAAGGGAACTATGGCGTGGGGAAAGTGCCTGTTAGCAGGGAAAATAGAGCCTGAAGGGAACTAAGTTGTGGCGAAAGTGCCCGTCAGCAGAGAAAAGGGAGCCTGAAGGGAACAAAGGCATTGCGAAAGAGCCCGTCAGCAAGAAAAAGAGAGCCTGAAGGGAACAAAGACAACGCGAAAGAGCCCGTCAGCAAGAAAAAGAGGTTCTGAAGGGAACTAAGGCAACGCGAAAGAGCCCGTCAGCAGAGAAAACAGAGTCTGAAGGGAACTAACGCGCCCCCAAAGTGCCCGCCAGACAAAAAAAGCTCCGACAGTAAAAAAGAAACCAATCTATCCACACCATCCAAAAGAATAAAAACCAAAGCATAACAGTCCTTGCAGGAAAACATAATAGGTAAAGAGAATGTGTAAATATCATGTGTTAAAATTTTTATGTCATAAAATATAACATTGTGTTGACAGGAAATCTAACATTACATATAATAAACACATGAAATCAAATAAAGGAGGAGAGACGATTGACTGGAAGTGAAATTCGTCGCTCCATGCCGCTCTTTCCAATTGGAATCGTCATGCAGCTGACCGAGCTTACAGCGCGTCAGATCCGCTACTATGAGGAACACCAGTTGATTTCTCCGGCAAGAACTGACACAAACAGAAGATTATATTCTTTAAACGACATTGACAAACTATTAGAAATCAAAGATTTAATTGATCAAGGCATTAATATGGCTGGCATCAAACAGCTGTTTTTAGTGAAAGAAGATCAAACCGTTTCTGGGGAACTAAATAAGCAAGAAGAAAAAGTGAGACAGGAGTTAACGGATACTGAATTGAGAAAGCTGCTTAGGAAAGAATTGATGCAAGCTGGCCGTTTCAACCGGACTTCTACCCGCCAAGGCGATATGTCCCGCTTTTTCCATTAAAATATTAAACTTGTAATTCATTAAGGGAGGAAAAACCAGTGGCAAAATTTACAAAAGAAGATATTACACGTATTGCAGAAGAGGAAAATGTAAAGTTTATCCGCTTGCAGTTCACTGACATTTTAGGAACTATTAAAAACGTTGAGATTCCAATTAGCCAGCTTGAAAAGGCTTTGGATAACAAAATGATGTTTGACGGATCTTCAATCGAAGGATTCGTGCGTATTGAAGAATCTGATATGTACTTATATCCTGATCTTGACACTTGGGTTGTATTCCCTTGGACAGCTGAAAAAGGAAAAGTTGCACGTCTAATCTGTGATATCTATAGCCCAGATGGAACTCCTTTTGATGGAGATCCTCGTAATAACTTAAGAAGAATTCTAAGTGAAATGGAAGAGCTGGGATTCACTGATTTCAATCTTGGACCTGAGCCTGAATTTTTCTTATTCAAATTAGATCAAGCTGGTGAACCAACACTTGAGCTAAACGATAACGGAGGATATTTTGACCTTGCACCAACAGACTTAGGTGAAAACTGCCGCCGTGATATCGTACTTGAGCTTGAAGAAATGGGCTTTGAAATTGAAGCATCTCACCATGAGGTTGCACCTGGACAGCATGAAATTGATTTTAAATATGCTGATGCCCTAACAGCGTGTGACCAAATTCAAACATTCAAGCTAGTTGTTAAAACAATCGCTCGTAAGCACGGATTGCATGCTACATTCATGCCAAAACCATTATTCGGTGTAAACGGTTCTGGTATGCACTGTAACGTTTCTTTATTTAAAGATGGTAAAAACTCTTTCTACGATGAAAATGGCGAATTGCAATTAAGCGAAACAGCTCGCAACTTCATCGCTGGTATTATCAAGCATGCACCTAGTTTCACAGCTGTTACAAACCCAACAGTTAACTCATACAAGCGTTTAGTGCCTGGTTATGAAGCTCCATGTTATGTTGCATGGTCTGCTAGAAACCGTTCACCGCTAATCCGTATCCCGGCTTCACGCGGCGTAAGTACTCGCGTAGAAGTCCGCAGCGTAGACCCTGCTGCTAACCCGTACCTAGCCATGGCTGTTCTATTAAAAGCTGGCTTAGACGGCGTGAAAAACAAATTAACTCCTCCAGCTCCAGTAGACCGCAACATCTACGTTATGAGCAAAGAAGAGCGCGAAGCAGAAGGTATCGTTGATCTTCCATCAACACTTGCAAGCGCACTTGATAACCTTAAAAAGGATGAAATCATGGTTGATGCTCTTGGAGAGCATATCCTTGAACACTTCCTTGAAGCAAAAGAAATTGAATGGGATATGTTCCGCACTCAAGTTCATCCATGGGAGCGCGAGCAATACCTGCAAATGTATTAATAAGTGGAATCCCTTGATGCGTATAGCATCAAGGGGTTTTTATTTTTGAACAATAAGTCAAATTCATATTCGCACAAATTCCCCCCCAACAAACTATGCAATAATCTTTCCGCCTTTTTCCAGAGTGTTTTATTTTAAGGATACTATTACATATTTCTTTAAAGAATTTCTTATATTAGCCTTTTTCTATTTAATCCCCATACACATATCCATTATTCCACTAGACTTTAGTTTGTTTTAATAAATCACTCAAATAGGGTACTCATAAAGAAAAACATCCAATTTTCATAGACTATTATTTTAGTCTAGCTGCCAAACAATGTAAAAATGACTCATTTTATTTTTGAGGCAAAATTCAAGGGGACAAGCACAGACAAAAAACTTTAAATATTAATAGTATAAAACATATTAAGAAAAGGAAGGTGATTTGTATTGAAGATTGAAAACTATATGAAAAAAAGGAGATTATGGAAACAAAGTAAACAACCTATTTTGCGAAATGGGAAAAAGGCTCCTTTTCCTCCAGCTTGGAGAAATCCAATGCTATTTCCAATTACAGATCTGGAACCAGAATCAGAACAAGCAATCGAACTAGAAATGGAATCAGTACAAGAAATAGAGGTTGAATCTGAGCAAATACTAGATCCAGAACTAGATCCTCTTGCATGTATGACCACTGCACAGCTTCGTAACTTTTTTGCAAACAACCCTGCAGGAAGCTTTGTTGAGGTAAATTATCTAGGATACAATGGCACAGTATTAAAAACAGCATGTGGATTTATTAGCCAGTTTGATGGATTTGAGCTAGTGCTTACACCAACTGAAGCTGGTTATCCAATTGTGCGTATACCAGCGAACATCATCTGCAGTATAAATTAAACATGACCAAAAGATAACCCTTAAAAAAGTATAAGCTAGAAAGACACCCCGTAAATGTTAGACATTAACGGGGTGTCTTTAAGAAGAAACGTCGTTTGGAGTAATTAATAGGTGGAAAATTTCGAAAAATAATTATGATGGGTTGAATGGATTTGGGAATTGCTGTAAGATTAAGGTGGTTAGAAGATGAAAAGGGGGATTTCTATGGGATGGTTCTACCTTGTTCTAATTGTTCTAACGACAGGATTTGGTCTTTGGGGATTGGTTTCTAGAGAAAAGTGGCTGAAAAAACAAGCAGATAAGCTTAAAGACCAATAAGATTTCGTGCAAATATTTTTCTAGCCTAGATAGTGTTTTATTCACAGCTCTTTCCAAGATGTAAAAATTTTAAAAGTTGACCCCAATACTATTGCTGTTTGATGGGGTCTTTACTATTGTTTAAAAATTATATAAAGTATCTAAGTTTTTAAAGGATTCAGAAGGGTACAATTTGATTCAAATGGAGGCAGTTATGAATCAAACAAATCAGCTGAGTACAAAAGTCAAAATAGTGTTATTGTTTTTTGCCTTTTTAGCTAGTCTTATCATCATTGTTGCAGCCTTGATATGTTATAACATTTTCCAAGAGCAAAAAGAATTAAATGAATTACAGTTAAGGGTTGAAGAATATGTTACTTCTAAATACAAGGAAGCAAAGATAGAAGAAATGAGTACTGAAACATCGCTTAAAGGCGAACAGCTTGCATATATTGTATTTGAGGATGAACCAAACTCTACTTATATTTATGGAGAAGGCACAAGCAGAATCATGCAGCTTGGACCTAACCCGCCAGAAGGTGAGAAGGAGAATTATAAATATCTTGAGAATTAAGTCCAATTTGTAATAGTGGCTTTATTTTCATTCGGTAGCCACTTTCATGTAAAAATACTTAAAGAGTACTAATGTTAAAAGAATGAATTAGTTTTGGTCATCCTCAGACACCCAAGTGTTAACTGATATCTCTTTTGGAAGGATCTTTTTTATTTCTTCCAATGTGGATGTATCTATTTTATAGCCTATGAATTCAGTTCCATAATGCTCTGCATTAAAGGTAGAATGACCATGTTTGCTAAGAAATACAGAAAACCATTTTAATCTTTTAGAAGGTGTCAGATAGTCTGTTATTATATATTTTTTCACTTGTTTAGTAAGTTTTCCTGAGAAGATTGACATGTTGTGTTCTGCTCTAAATGTTAGTTCGGTACTAAGCTCTGTGTAAAGCTCGTCTAATACATCCTGATCCGAGCTCCAGCAATGTATTTGGATTTCATCGCTAGCGGATAAAAAAACAGACATCAAGGGTTTCCAATAGCTATAATCATAGGATATTCTTTCATCTAAGACAGTATATTCGATGGTATTGACTTCAAAATGTATATTAATAGACATGTTTTAACTCCTTTAATCAGATAATAGGAGTTTAGCAAGAAATATACAATTATGATAGTCCAGGTTCATGTATATGTTCTTTTTTGACTCAGAAAAAAACCGAGCCAGCTATTCCGACTCGGTTCTTTCTATTAGTGATTCGTTCGATATGAACGATTTGTTTCTTCTGCTGTTACCGGCTTAAACAACAGCCCAATGGATACTAAACCAGCTATACCGACTAATCCATATACAATACGTGAAGCAATGGCTTCTTGTCCGCCAAAGATTGTGGCAACAAGGTCAAATTGGAAGAAACCAACGAGCCCCCAATTGACAGCTCCGATGATCACGAGTACTAGTGCGACTTTTTGTAAGACTGACATGGTTTTGCCTCCTTTTATCGTGTGTAGTATATGCTTACTATTTATATACACTTATAAAAGAAAGATAAACATGTTCATTATACGGCAAGATTTCCCAATGCACTTTTGATATCTTTATAGACTTTAATCTTCCTTAACTGTTCGATATATGTTTGGGTGGAAACTGCCATATTAGGTGAAAAACCAGTAAGAACGAGCTCAATACCGAGCAGATTAAGCATTTTATGTATATTTCCAATATTGATTCCGAATTGATCATCAAAAAAGGCGAGTCCTGATAAATCAATAATGACAATTTGATTATGTCTAATGATTTCTGAAGCCGAAATCTCGTTATATAAGACTTCAACTCTCTCAAATGTGAGGGAACCGATTAGAGGGATAACCGAAATGGAGTTTGTAATTGGTACAATAGGGGTGGAAAGTCTTTGCACTTCTTTAAGTGTGTCTTCCAGCTCCAGCTTCGTTTCGTATTGTTCAGTAACATCTTTTTGCACGCCAATAAAAAAAGTGCGATCGGTATTATCTATATATATTGGATCAATAATTAATTCATTACGAAACGGTGTACCATCCTTACGGTAATTGATAAGCTCCACATGAATGGACTTTTTTTCTTTGATGCCCTGCGAAATAGATTGAACAACAGCACGTTCTGTATCTGCTCCCTGGAGAAAACGGCAATTTTTCCCAAGAACATCCTCTTCGGTATAGCCGGTTAGGTTCGTAAAGCCTTTATTAATATAGACGATCGGATTATCATCTTTTTCAGGATCAGTAATTACCACCCCGACATTTGTTGCATCTAAAGCTTGTTTGAGAAATGGTGTAAAGATGTCATTCATATGTTCCCTAATCACTAAAACTCTCTCCCCCTTCATTAATTGTTATATTCTTATTAAAACATACCTTGAAGTAAAATTGTAGCGAAGGCTATTGACTACTTCTTTTACATATTAAGAAATTGAACATATTATTATGCCTCATTTATGCTAAAATTATATGAAGATTTTACTAGTGTGACACAATTCATCATATCTAATAATTTTACATAAAAAAGAAATAAATGAGGAGATGATTACTTTTGACAGTTCTATGTATTGTTAGGCACGGACAGACTGATTGGAATGCAGAAGGAAAATTACAAGGAAGCACAGACATTCCTTTAAATATGAATGGAGTAAAACAGGCTGAGCTGTGTGCTGCCTATTTAAACCAAGATAAGTGGGACATTATTCTAACCAGTCCGCTTTCAAGAGCAAAGAAAACAGCTGAAATCATTCAGAATCAAGTTGGGGTACCATTAAAAGTAATGGAGGATTTCACGGAAAGGCATTTTGGTAAAGCTGAAGGCATGACACCGGAGGAGCGTCAGCAGCATTTTCCGGATAAGAATTACACAGATATGGAAACAGTGGAGGAGTTAACCACCCGGCTGCAGGAAGGATTAATGAGAATCAGCAGGGAATATCCGAATCAGAAAGTTTTGCTTGTGGCCCATGGTGCAGTCATTCATGCAATCCTAGCTGCGAACGCATTAGATGCTGAGCTATTTAATCAAATTCGTTTAGAGAATGCTTGCCTTAATAATATGACTTTTAAAGAAGATAAGTGGTCCATCAAAGATTATAATGTGATCCATCATTTACAGGAAAGTGAGGAAAAGTAATGAAAACCTCTACGATTTTAAAGTGGATAACTGGTGGTTTTGAAGCGGCGCTGGGCATTCCTTTTTTGGGAGGATTATTAATTTTAAGTACGGCATGGACACCGTTATTTGTCATGCTGGTACTACACATCGTGACACTTGTATTCAGTGCAAATGAAGGCGAAAAGAAACATGGCAGCATTTTAGGCATTGTTACCTCTGTTGTTGGGTTTATTCCTGTAATAGGAATGGTGATGCATATCATCACCGCCATCTTGCTTATGATTGATGCAGCAAAGTCGAACAAAAAGGCCGAAATAGAAGATTTTTAAGTGAACGAGCCACCGTCAGCAGTGGCTCGTTTTTCCGTTATGCATCAGTACTTATTGTGTAAGATTATTTAAGTCTTGGATGCAATCTTGAACCAGTGTAACTGCCTGACTCATAGCAGCGCCGCCGCCAAATGCCGCCGTAACGCCAATTGCTTCATAGATTTCCTGTTCACTGCACCCTTGGTCCAGACAGCCTTTTGTATGATAAATGATGCAATATTCATCCTGAGAGTAAAGGCTGATCCCAAGAGCGATTAATTGCTTGTCTTTTTGAGATAGAGTTCCCTCGCGAAAACATTCCTCAGTAAAAGCATAAAAGTGAGAAGCAAGTTCAGGCATCTTTTTTGTAAATGTGCCAAGTCCCTCTTTATAATGCAGCAATGCTGCCTCAGTTTGGTTAGACGCATGTAAATCCATGAGATTCATCTCCATTCCAATTTATTTAGCATCGTTAGTATAAACCATTGGCTTCATCCTTACCCGAAAGCTTTTTAGAAACTATTTCCACTATATAGAAATCATAATTTCCACTGTTGATCGGCAAAATGAGTGTATACATTTCGAAAGTGGTGATCAATTTGGAATACAGCCAATATAGTAATGAATACCAAGCGGGAGACATTGTTTATATTTTTTATCGTAATCCGCACACACAGGATGTGGCAAATATTCAGGAAGCTGCTGTTGTTAATAATCCCGAAGATCCTCAATCTTTAGCTGTCTTTGTATATGAAACGTATTATCCGCTGACAAATGAAATGGCGGTATATTCAACACCTCAAGAAGCAGAGGCTGCTTATCAGGAATACTTCGGGAATATAGATGGAGGAAATGGATTATATGATGAGACCTTTTAAGCCGCAGCTCGTTTATTTTGAGCCTAATGCACTTGATTATCCTTTAGGAGAAACTTTATACGATCGATTTAAGGAAATGGGTCTCGATATCCGTTATACAACCTCTCATAATCAGATCCGCAATTTACCAGGAGAGAATGATTTTCAAAAATACAGAGTGGCGAAATCCACATTAGTGGTTGGTATTAGAAAAACCTTAAAGTTTGATACCTCGAAACCATCTGCGGAATATGCCATTCCATTTGCCACTGGCTGTATGGGTCATTGCCATTATTGCTATCTGCAGACGACGATGGGAAGTAAGCCGTATATTCGTACTTACGTTAATGTGGATGAAATCTTGGATGCAGCTGATAAGTATATGGAAGAAAGATCACCAGAAATTACACGGTTTGAAGCATCCTGTACATCGGATATTGTTGGAATTGATCATCTGACACATAGTTTAAAAAGAGCTATTGAACATTTCGGCAGGTCAGAACATGGAAAACTTCGCTTTGTTACAAAGTTTCATCATGTTGATCATCTGCTGGATGCAGAGCACAACGGAAAAACCCGGTTTCGCTTTAGCGTGAATGCCGATTATGTTATTAAAAATTTTGAGCCTGGCACATCACCGCTGGCAAAGAGAATTGAAGCAGCGGGGAAGGTAGCCAGAGCAGGGTATCCTCTAGGGTTTATCGTTGCGCCAATTTATTTGCACGAAGGATGGCAGGACGGATATTATCATATGTTTGAACGCCTTCATGATGAATTACCCGAGGATGCGAAAAAGGATATTACATTTGAGTTTATCCAGCACCGGTTTACCAAGCCTGCAAAAAAGGTCATTCAGAAAAACTACCCAATGACAAAGCTGGAGTTAGATGAGGAAAAACGCCGCTACAAATGGGGAAAATACGGAATAGGCAAGTATATTTATCAGAAAGACGAACAAGAGGAAATTCAAAAAAGCTTATACGCTTATATGGAGAAATTCTTTCCTAATGCAAAATTGGAGTATTTTACATGAGTGATTAAGGTGAAGAAAGCCGATACTATTTGTGGGTGAAAGAAATAACGCCTACTAACATCGATGTGGAGGGAAATACATGAACATTCGTGAAGGTATGATTCCAACTGCACTAGGTACGGCTGTAACAGCTACTGGATATGCACTTAAGCAAAAGCGTGGCAGCAACAAAATGATGGCTAACACATTATTTGGATTTGGACTTGCACACGTAGTTTTAGGTGTTATTGACCTTGTAGAGCATCGACGTTAGAAAGGATGAGGCGTGCAAAAGACTTGCACGCCTATTCTTTTTTCTCTCGCAGCTTTAATAAGTCCAATCCTTTTAGGATAGCCTCTCCGCCTAATCCAGCGATCATGGCAGTAACAATAACTGCTATGACAGATTTAGGATTTGCAGATAAAACCACTAGTACAGCCGCTAATGACCCCATAATAACATCTTCAAAAAATCCCAGATAGATAAATCGTTTTGTTTTGCGCGGCTTGATCAGCTTGCCGTTTTTTTGAATATGTGCTGCTACACCGACAAATGCACCGATACAGAAAGAAAGTAACATGTTCAATAACATAGCCCTTCACACTCCTAAAGCCGAGATTTTTTGAAGCGACCTTAGTTAGAATCATGTTGTATTACCAGTATATAGGAATTTTCCAAAAATAGCATGGTTAATTATAACGAATTTTCAGATAACTATATAGGTGATGCGGCATGTATATTGAATCCCACGCATAGAACAAAAGTTCGGTTTGGTGATTTTTTATATCGTGGCAATGAAAAAAGGCGATTGTCAGGTCGGAAACAACGATAAAAATAGCTGGATACTATATTTGTATATACCTTTTAGCAGATAAAAGAAAAAGCATGCAGGTATTCTGCATGCTCTGTTTGCCATATTAATGCATTTGACGATAAACACCAGTAACTTTTCCTAAAATTGAAACATGACGAAGGATGATTGGTTCCATAGTTGAATTTTCGGGCTGAAGCCGGAAATAGTCTTTTTCTTTGAAGAAACGTTTAACAGTAGCCTCGTCATCTTCAGTCATTGCGACTACAATATCACCATTATTAGCTGTGCTTTGCTGTTTAACTACAACATAGTCACCATCTAAAATGCCAGCTTCTATCATACTATCACCCATAATCTCCAGCATGAAAACATGTTCATCTGGAGGTGCAAGACGCTCTGGAAGGGGAAAGTACTCTTCAACATTTTCGATTGCAGTAATAGGCTGACCGGCAGTAACTTTTCCGACAATAGGTACGTTAATGGTATTTACCTTCGGGATATGAGTTTCCTCAAGATCCAATATTTCAATTGCCCTAGGCTTTGTAGGATCCCTTCTAATTAATCCCTTGCTTTCAAGTCTGGCTAAATGGCCATGCACTGTAGAACTGGAAGCAAGTCCAACAGCTTCACCGATTTCTCTCACAGAAGGCGGATACCCTTTCTGTCGGACCTCATCTTTAATAAATTCCAAAATATCCTGCTGTCTTTTTGATAGTTTCAAATTGGATCACGCACCCTTTATTAATATCTTGTCCTGATTATACCATTCTTTTAAAACACATACAAACATAAGTTCGAATTTTCTGTTGACCAAAACAAATGTTCGTATTATAATAAACTCAACGAATACGAACATACATTCTTTATGAGGTGAAGGTTATGAAAAAATTGTGGAATTCTTATTGCTATGCTATTATTCTTGTATTTTTAAGTATTGCAGGATCACTTATTCTTTCTTTTCAACTAGAAGATCAGGAAGACGATCAATATATGATTGTAACTGTTAATGAAAATGACTCGTTATGGGGAATTGCTGAACAATTTGCAGAGGAGCATCATTTTTCTACTGCTGAATTTGTTCAATGGATGGAAACTCATAATGGCATTACAAATGGAAAAATTCATCCCGGTGATACCGTTTCTATTCCGGTAAAAGCTGATGAAGATCAATATATAACAGAATTGGCCAGCCGTGAATAGGAATAGGAACTAATAGAAGAAGGTGCAATACATGAATGCAATTATTTACTGCCGTGTCAGTACAAATAAAGATACTCAGGAATCATCTTTGCAGAGGCAGGAAGAGGAATTGCTTCATCTTGCAAGTAAGAACGGATTTCTTCCAGCTAGAATTATAAAAGAAAAGGCAAGCGGATATGACCTTGAGCGAGAAGGAATCCTTGAATTGTTATCGCTAATCAAAGAAGAGAATATTCAGGCAGTCTTAATTCAGGATGAAACAAGGCTTGGCAGGGGAAATGCCAAAATAGCCATTCTTCATTGTATTCTGAAAGAAAACATTAAGTTATTTAGTGTTTCGCATAACGGGGAACTACAGCTTTCAGAATCAGACTCAATGGTATTGAAAATAGTGGGAATGGTTGAGGAATATCAGCGAAAGCTGCATAATGTAAAAATTAAACGCGGAATGCAAAGAGCGATCGAAAAAGGCTATAAGCCCCAAAAAAACTTAGCTAATCAAGGAGAAAACGCAGGAAGAGAACGTATTGAAGTGCCAATCTCTGAAATTGTCCGCTTACGTAAAAATGAGTTAACATTTTCTGAAATCGCAGCAACCTTAAGAGGGTTTGGATATAATATATCAAAAGCTACTGTACATAGGCGTTATCAGGAATATATAGATAAACTTAATAATGAACAATAAATCTTTAGATCTTCATATTGTCCAGCGAAATAGTAAACAATTTCACAGTATGTACTGGACTTATCGGAAAAAACCTTTAATCCGCGTTTTCTCACCTCGGAAGCCTCTTTCTATACGAGTAAGACTTCATCCTTGTCAATTTAACTATTTTCTAATAAAATGACATTTATGCTAAAGAAATAGTAAAGGAGCTGTCCATATGCTGCCAAAGGACAAACTCGCCCGCATAAATGTTCTAGCAAATAAGGCGAAAACAACTGGTTTAACGGAAGCAGAAGCAAAGGAGCAATCAGCTTTGCGCAAAGAATATTTGCAGACATTCCGCTCTTCCATGTTTAATACACTCAAGAGCGTAACAATCATAGATCCAGAAGGAAATGATGTAACACCTGAGAAACTAAAGCAGGAAAAGAACAATAACAAACTGCATTAAATTGCTTAAATGAGACTGGGGAATAAGTATTTAACACTTCCATAGAACCGAATGGTTAGGAAGTCATCTTTCTAATCATTCGGTTTTTTTACGATTATAAAATGTATTTTATTAGCATGAGTGAAATGGAGCGGAGGAACTCGACTCCTGTGGGCAATAGAGGAAAAGGTGAGACCCCGCAGGAGCTTGCTCCGAGGAGGCTCAGCTTCCTCCCCACGGAAAGCGAGGGTCCGCAGCGCAGTGGAACGGACTTGTTTAAATACCCAAACCAAGATATTGAAAGTTCGTGTTTTAGAAAGATTTATTTTGTTTTGTCCCAGCCTCATTTATAAGAAAACCAAGGAATACACCATTATTGGCATGTGTTCCTTCTTTTCTTTCTATTAAATTGGTGGCGTTATCATTTATTAAAGGAATGGATGAACATTTGTCTTTCCTGTTACATAATGCAAGTTTTATTGTGACAAAATAGGAAATATCATGTGTTTTTGGTTTCTATCAGTTGTCTTACCTCTCGAATGTCTATATATTAAAAGAGAAGATATTTTTCTCGAAAGGATGTAATTTATGTTTAATCAAACAGATGCTTTATCAATTAGTTCTATTCGAACATTATCCATTGATGCGATAGAGAAGGCTAATTCCGGACACCCTGGTATGCCAATGGGTGCTGCACCAATGGCTTATACATTATGGACTCGATTTATGAATCATAATCCGAAAAATCCAAAATGGTTTGATCGTGACCGTTTTGTTTTATCTGCTGGACATGGCTCAATGCTTCTATACAGCCTATTGCATTTATCCGGTTATGATGTGTCAATGGAGGATATTAAACAATTCCGCCAATGGGGAAGCAAAACACCAGGCCACCCGGAATTCGGTCATACACCAGGAGTAGATGCAACAACTGGACCTCTTGGACAAGGTGTGGCAATGGCAGTTGGTATGGCAATGGCAGAACGTCATATGGCAGCTGTTTATAATAAAGAAGGTTTTAATGTTGTAGATCATCATACATACAGTATTTGTGGAGATGGAGACTTAATGGAAGGTGTATCTGCTGAAGCAGCATCTCTTGCAGGTCATCTTAAGTTAGGTAAACTTGTTGTTCTTTATGATTCAAATGACATTTCGCTGGATGGAGATTTAGATCGTTCATTCTCTGAAAGTGTTGAGCAGCGTTTTAAATCTTATGGCTGGCAGTACATCCGTGTCAACGATGGCAATGATCTTCATGAGGTTGCTAAGGCACTTGAAGAAGCAAAGAGTGATGAAAACCGTCCAACGATGATTGAAGTAAAAACAGTCATTGGTTTTGGTTCTCCGAATAAATCAGGTAAATCTGATGTACATGGTGCACCACTTGGAGCAGATGAACTGAAATTAACAAAAGAAGCGTATAAATGGACATTTGAAGCAGATTTCCATGTGCCTGAAGAAGTTTATGATCATTTTAAAGCAGCAGTTGCTGAGCATGGCCAGAAAAAAGAGCAGGAATGGAATGACCTATTTGCTGCATACAAAGAGAAGTATCCTGAGCTAGGAAGCCAGCTGCAATTAGCAATCAACGATGAACTTCCAGAAGGCTGGGATAAAGATGTGCCAGTTTATGAAGAAGGAAAAAGCCTTGCAAGCCGTGCTTCTTCAGGAGAAGTATTAAATGCAATTGCTCAGAACCTTCCGACATTCTTTGGAGGATCTGCAGATTTAGCTGGTTCTAATAAGACAATGATTAAAGGAACAGAAGATTTTACACCAGAAAGCTTTGCTGGCCGAAACATTTGGTTTGGTGTCCGTGAGTTTGCCATGGGTGCTGCATTAAACGGAATGGCACTGCATGGCGGAGTAAAAGTTTTTGGAGGAACATTCTTTGTATTCTCTGACTACTTGCGCCCAGCGATTCGCCTTGCTGCACTAATGAACCTGCCTGTTACTTACGTATTCACACATGACAGTATTGCAGTTGGTGAAGATGGTCCTACACATGAGCCAGTAGAACAACTTGCAGCTTTGCGTGCAATGCCAAATCTTTCAGTCATTCGTCCTGCTGATGGCAATGAAACAGCTGCAGCATGGAAGATTGCCGTTGAATCAACAAACAAGCCGACAGCTCTAGTACTGACTCGTCAAAATTTACCGACAATAAAAGATACAGATCAAAACGCCTATGAAGGTGTATCAAAAGGCGGATATGTGATCTCTAAAGCAAATAATGAAAAAACGGACGTTCTTTTATTGGCTGCAGGATCTGAGGTCGGATTAGCTGTAGAAGCTCAAAAATCTCTTGAAAATGAAGGGATTTATGCATCTGTAGTAAGCCTGCCTGCATGGGATCGTTTTGAAGCACAGTCAAAGGAATATAAAGAAAGTGTAATTCCGAAAACTGTAAAGAAACGACTTGCTATTGAAATGGGATCATCACTTGGATGGCATCGCTATACTGGCGATGAAGGCGATGTGCTTGCCATCGATCAATTTGGTGCATCAGCTCCTGGTGAGAAAATTATGGAAGAATACGGATTTACCGTTTCAAATGTTGTTGCTCGTGTGAAAGCATTGCTTCAAAACTAATAACATTTAAATAGTCGAAAGAGCGCTATAGTATTAAAGCGCTCTTTCTTTTGAATACCGAATGAATATATCTCTTCAAGAATAACTCATTCGACAAAAGTAGTGGAATTTTGCGACGTTTTCAGACAGTAAATTTATTGACATAAAGATATAATGACTCAAAAAGGTTTGTCCCATAAGGAGGGCCTTATGAGAGATTATCAAATATATCTAATTGAAGACGAATTTGCCACGCATTATTTTGGTCGTGAACGGATGTTTTATGAGTTATTTGAGGAATATGAAAACACAGCTGGAAAGCTAAACAAAATCATAGCAAAGCAAATTCAATATATTACTAAACCTATCCCAGGTCTGCGATTGCACCAGAATATTCATTTAGAAATGCAGCAAAAAATGAATTTTAAAATGGACAAATCAGGGAATTATATCATTGATGGAAAAAAGAGCAGTGCAGCATTAACCATTCATGATCGTTATCTCTCAATAGAAGCAAGAGGAAACTATGATGCAGAGACTATGTTTTTTGAAGTACTGCGTAAATATGAGGGCTCTTTTCTTGCTATCGATATGGAACATGGCCGCTATGGATGGTTAAAGCCTATAAAAGAAAGAAAATTCGTCTAAATAAGAGAAAAATAACAGCAAATATTGTATAATAGCCTTTGGTCTAGTACACTGTATGATAGACAACACGAAGGAGGAAGAAAGAATGGGTATGTATATTCTAGTTGGCGTACTTGCATTGCTTGCAGGTGTGGCACTAGGGTTTTTCATTGCTCGACGCTATATGATGAGCTACTTAAAGAAAAATCCACCAATTAACGAACAAATGCTAAAAATGATGATGATGCAAATGGGTATGAAACCATCACAGAAGAAAATTAATCAAATGATGAATGCGATGAATAAGCAGCAAGGGAAGTAAACACTAGAGCTTTAGAATTAGATGTGTTTATCTAATCCTTTTCTAAAAATGAAACGATGGCGAAGAAGACTTATTCCTGCTATAGATATGATAGATCATTCTTTATCGTTAATCTTTCATTGGCTTGACTTTCAAAATTTGCACAAAAAGACTACTTATCCTGCTGAGATAAAATTCAGGATAAGTGGTCTTTTTTGCGTTTACTAGTGCATGGGCAAGCTGCGCAGGAAATCCGAAACTTAGTTCCTAGAAACCAAGTTCCACACCGTTAAGTTCTGAAAGTCTCGCAAGCAAGCTCCGAAACGTTACTTCTGAAAGCATCGAAGCCAAGTTTCGAAGCGATAACTTCTAAAAGTCTCGCAACCAAGTTCCGAAACGTTGCTTCTGAAAGTTTCGCAACCAAGTTCCGAAACGTTGCTTCTGAAAGTCTCGCAACCAAGTTCCGAAACGTTGCTTCTAAAAGTCTCGCAACCAAGTTCCGAAACGTTGCTTCTAAAAGTCTCGCAACCAAGTTCCGAAACGTTGCTTCTGAAAGTCTCGCAACCAAGTTCCGAACCGAAAACTTCTGAAAGCCTCGCAACCAAGCTCAATAATTATCGATGGCTCTATTGGTGCATATTGGAGAAAACCTTAAAGACCTAAGTCCTCAATTCTTGTAAAAAGTTCGTTCGCTTCTTGAATGGTTGTAAATAGTTCAGAGTTTTCAATATTGGTAATCACAAGGTTCCCGTTGTCCAAAAGGGTATTGATTTCTGCCAATAAAGCCTCATTTTTCTGAACAAAGTCTGCATGCAGATCTTCTGCTAGGGAGGGAATGTCTGTAAGCTGAATAAATTCTTCAATTTCTGTTTTAACATGGAGAAGCTGTTCTTCAAGTTCAGCTTGAACAGCAGAATCCGTTACTGCCTCCTGAAGCAATTCTGGTGCTTCTTCGGCAAAGGAATTTAGTGTCTCTATATGTGCAGTTGCTTCATTTATATAGTCTAACGAATTGTTTACTTCCCCTAAAAATGAACATCCGCTTAAAACTGCTGCTAGGATACTGATGAACAAAAGTTGTACGAGTCGTTTCATTTTACCCGCATCCTTTCAATGAATTTCTTGCTATCTTATCTTACGGTTGAGCAGGGAAAAGGTTTCAGGTTGTTACCGACAAACAGCTTTTGGATTTAAATTTAATCTTTCTTATTTTTTAAATATTTGATAAACTAAGTTGGTTATTATGGAAGAACGTGGGGGACAACATATGAGGGTTTTTACGGATTTAATGTGGTTTTTTAAACAAGAAAAAAAGGCGTATATTACAGGTATTATCTTACTATTATTTGTGGCGGTTCTTCAGCTGGTTCCGCCGAGAATTGTTGGTATTTTCGTTGATCATATCATTGGCAATACGCTCACTGCTGAGACTATTCTTTTTTGGATCGGTGTTTTGGCAGTTTGTGCACTTGCCATGTATGTGCTGCGGTATTTTTGGCGGATCATGATTTTTGGTTCATCTGTTAAGCTTGCCAGGCTGCTGCGGAACAATCTTTATCACCATTTTACTAAGATGTCCCAAGCTTTCTATCAGAAGAAACGCGTTGGTGATTTAATGGCACATGCCACCAATGATTTATCGGCCATTCAGCAGACAGCCGGTGCTGGAGTATTAACATTAGTTGATTCTTTGGCTACAGGAGGAGCTGTAATCATTGCTATGGCAGCAACAATCAGCTGGAAGCTCACTCTCATTGCGCTGATTCCAATGCCGTTAATGGCGATTTTAACCAGCTGGTATGGAACCTTGCTTCATAAACGTTTCCACAAAGCACAGGGAGCTTTTTCAGATTTAAATGATAAAACACAGGAAAGTATTTCTGGTATTAAGGTCATTAAAACATTTGGTCAGGAAAAAGAAGATATAGAAGATTTTCGCAAACAATCTGAGGATGTTGTAAATAAGAATATATCAGTTGCAAAGGTGGACGCTTTATTTGATCCGACCATCAGCATTATTGTCGGTGTGTCTTTTTTTCTATCCATCGCTTTTGGAACACGATTTGTTCTTGCAGGGGAAATCACAATTGGAGAACTTGTTTCTTTTACAACGTATTTGAGTCTTTTGGTATGGCCAATGCTTGCGTTCGGATGGCTGTTTAATATTGTAGAGCGTGGAAGAGCATCATATGACCGTGTTAGAGCATTATTGGCAGAGAAAGTAGACATTCAAGAAGATGCAGATGCCAGCTCAGAGGTACCGAGCGGAAACCTTCTTTATCAGATTGATTCTTTTACATATCCGGGAGCCAATGTTCCCGTCCTTAAAGATATTCACTTTGAACTTAAAAAGGGGCAGACTTTAGGAATCGTAGGGAAAACAGGTGCAGGCAAAACAACTTTATTAAAACTGCTTACACGGGAATTTGAAGGGGAAAAGAGTGAGATTCTTTTTAATAACCTTTCAATTAAGAAATATAAACTCGACAGCTTGAGGGCAGCGATTGGATATGTTCCGCAAGAGCATTTTCTATTTTCCACTACTGTTGCCCAGAACATTGCTTTTACAAGTCCAAAGATAGATACGGAACGAATCTATGATGCTGCAAGGCTATCTCATATTCATGAGGATATCCTGCAATTTACAGACGGATATGAGACGGTCGTAGGGGAACGTGGCGTTTCGCTTTCAGGAGGACAAAAGCAGCGGATTTCAATCGCCAGGGCTCTGTTGATGAATCATGAAGTTCTAGTGCTGGATGATTCGTTATCAGCAGTTGATGCTAAGACCGAAGAAGCAATCTTAAGTTCATTAAAGGAAGAAAGAGAAAATAAAACAACGATCATAACGGCTCATCGTTTAAGTGCAATTCAGCATGCTGATCTAATTATTGTATTGGATGGAGGAACCATCATTCAGCGCGGAACACATGAAGAGCTGATGGAAATAGAAGGCTGGTATAAAACAATGTTTTTACGTCAGCAATTAGAAGAACTTGTGGAGTACGGAGGGTAGCGAGATGGAAAAAATACCAGTTTTAACAGGGAAAGAACAGAGAAATATTTTATTTCGTTTACTATCCTATACAAAACCGCATAAAAAAACAATTATCCTTGCCTTTCTCCTTCTGCTGGCAACTACGGCAGGAGATATTTTAGGCCCAATTCTAGTGAGTATCTTCATCGATGATTATTTGCGTCCTCAGAATCTGGTTGCGGAACCATTAATTATACTTGGGACTGCATATTTAGGTCTTCAAGTCATGAACTTAATTGTTTCTTATTTTCAGCTGCTGAAATTCCAGGAAATCGCTTTGAAAATCATACAGCAGCTGAGAATTGATGTCTTTAGTAAGGTACAGGCTCTTGGGTTAAAATATTTTGATAAAACACCTGCGGGCAGTATTGTCTCGCGTGTTACAAATGATACTGAAGCGATAAAGGATATGTTTGTCAGTGTTCTAGTGACCTTTGTTCAAGGCGGATTTTTGCTGGTTGGGATTTTTATTGCTATGTTTATCCTGAATGTGAAGCTTGCTCTATTCTGCCTTATTATATTGCCGCTTATTTTTATGATAATGGCAGCATATCGGAAATACAGCTCCGTTTTTTACCAGGATTTGCGTGAACGGCTCAGTCAGCTGAATGCCAAGTTAAGTGAATCATTGCAGGGAATGGCTATTATTCAAGTTTTTAAGCAGGAAAAAAGAATGCGGGACGAATTTGAGGAAATCAACGAAGCGCATTATAAAGCAGGAATACGCAATATAAAGATTGATGGATTGCTGCTTCGTCCAGCCATCGATCTTGTTTACGCACTTGCTTTAATCATCGTGTTAAGCTTTTTTGGTTTTGATTCGTTAAATAGTCATGTTGAAATTGGCGTTATTTATGCGTTTGTTAGTTATTTAGATCGTTTTTTTGAGCCTGTTAATAATATCATGCAGCGCCTGTCTATGTATCAGCAAGCGATTATTGCGGCATCACGCGCTTTTAAACTGCTTGATGAAGATGAGCTTGCTCCTGATCAGCCTGATAACAGCAGTTTGCAAGTTACAGATGGTGAAATAGAATTCCGCAATGTCTCATTTTCATATGATGGCAAACGGGATGTTCTAAAAAATATTAGCTTCAAAGCCAAACCTGGAGAAACGGTGGCACTTGTTGGTCATACAGGAAGCGGAAAAAGTTCAATCATTAATATGATGATGAGATTTTATGAATTTGAGCGCGGAGATATTTTGATAGACGGACAATCCATTAAGCATTACGGGAAAGAAGAGATCCGCAAAAAGCTCGGCCTTGTCCTGCAGGATCCATTCCTTTTTTATGGAACTATTAAAGATAATATTAGTCTATATAATGATGGACTATCAGATGAAGAAATTAAAAAGGCAGCTGAATTTGTCCAAGCGCATCACTTTATTCAGCAATTAGAGGACAAATATGATCATAAGGTAGTAGAGAGAGGGTCAACATTTTCCAGCGGTCAGCGTCAGCTAATTGCTTTTGCCAGAACCATTGCATCTAATCCAAAGGTTTTGGTTCTAGATGAAGCGACGGCTAATATTGATACTGAAACAGAAGAAGCCATCCAGTTTGCGCTAAACAAAATGCGAAAGGGCAGAACAACAATTGCAATTGCCCATCGATTATCAACGATCCAAGATGCCGAACAGATTCTGGTTCTCCACCAGGGGGAAATAGTTGAAAGGGGCAATCACCAGGAGCTGCTTTCCCAAAGAGGGCTTTATCACAAAATGTATTTATTGCAGAATGGGTCAGCGGAAATTGTGGAAGATGCAGTAGGAACTTAATAAGGTAATTAAAATTAAAAAGAATGCAGGGTGCCATGAGAGGTGACCTGCATTCTACGCTTTTTTTAGAAAGGTTCGATTGTATTCATTTAATAAGGCATCCAGCTCTTGACTAAATTTAATAGCATCCGTAGAATTTAACCCGTTTGACATGGCTACTTGAATTAATTCTGAACGTTTTTTTTCGATTAATGCAAGCAATTCATTTTTATTCACGGCTGGAAATCCCTTCATATCAATTTCACCTTTAGCAAATAGTACAGACATCACAAACCACCCATGTAAAACTCAAGAAATTGTCACAAAAATTGTTAGCTCCTATCTAGTATAACGAATGTTGGTAATTAATTCAAAAGAAACTTTTGTAAAACTTTAGGATGTCTAAACAAAATAACATTAGTTACATACTTGAAACATAGAAATATATGGACATCTATTTAGAGAATGGGTTAGAATTACGGGTAGCTTACATGCTGAAATTCTGTGTTTTTTTGAGCAATGGTGTTATGACATAAATTGTTCACATTTAAACCTTACTATTCTTGGTGCTTTTGCTAGAATAGAACATGATCACTATATGATCGGGAGTTGTTACGATGACAGATATTAATTTATTTCTTGCATTGGGTGCAGGTTTTTTAAGTTTTATTTCACCGTGCTGTTTGCCCTTATATCCTGCTTTTTTGTCCTACATAACCGGGATGTCTGTAGGGGAATTGAAAAATGATAATGCTATGCTGCAGAAGAGAAGCCTTTTTCATACTATAGCCTTTTTAATTGGTTTTTCTATCATTTTTATTGCACTCGGATTTAGTTCTACTTTTATTGGTGAGTTTTTCAGAGAGTATAATAACCTGATCAGGCAGATTGGCGCAATATTTATTGTTGTGTTTGGATTAATGATTGTCGGTATTATCAGTCCAGAAATTTTAATGAAGGAAAGGCGTTTTGAATTTAAGAACAGACCAGCGGGATATTTCGGTTCTGTCTTAATTGGTCTTGCTTTCGCAGCTGGCTGGACACCATGCATGGGGCCAATCCTTGTATCAGTTATTGCGTTAGCGGCAACAAATCCTGGTTCCGGTATATTTTATATGATTGCATATACATTAGGTTTCGCTGTTCCATTTTTTGTTATGTCGTTTTTTATTGGCAAATTGCAATGGATTAAAAAACATAATGTGAAATTGATGAAAATCGGCGGATATATTATGATTGTTATGGGGATCATTTTATTTTTTGATTGGATGACAATGATTATTTCCTATTTCACTGCTTTAACAGGCGGATTTAAAGGGTTTTAATAGGGCTTAAAAGTGAGTGAAAAACCACTGACAATAGTAAAATTGAACATTCAGCTTATCTATCCGCAAAAATTGTCGGTTACTTTGAATTGATATTTTTGATTAAATTAGGTATATTGGATTATGTAATTCTCAAGTAGACAGCTGTATTTTACATATAATTGAACTTACCGTCGCCGTATCGAGGGGGAAACACCAATGGCAAAGATTTTAATAGTGGATGATGCGAAATTTATGAGACTTACGCTTTCAAACATATTAAAAAAGGCGCAGCATGAAATTGTAGGCGAAGCGGAAACGGGATTAGAAGCAATCAATCTTTACCGTAAACTGCAGCCGGATCTTGTAACCTTAGACATCACAATGCCTGAGATGAGCGGTCTTGAAGCAATGAGAGAAATTAAGAAGGAATTTCCTGCAGCTAAAATCATTATGTGCTCAGCAATGGGGCAGCAGAAAATGATCGTGGAAGCAATTGAATCAGGCGCAAAAGATTTTATCGTTAAGCCATTTGACGAATCACGCGTTTTGGATGCGGTAGAAAGAGTTTTAAATTGAATGAACACTGAATCGGCATCTTTTGAAGGTGCCGTTTTTTTCATTTTCAACTCTAAATTCGTAATTAATTCTCATAATAGATGACTCATTCTATTAACATGAGATATAATAAGATAGTCAAAATTATAGAAAAAAGGATGTCTCTGTATGAACATGGTAGTTGTTTCTTCTATAGGTGCAGTGCTCATGGCCATTTTTGCTATGTTTATCCGAATGAAGTCTGCTGAAAAACCTGCTTCAGCTAGAAAAATTATTTTGCCGCCATTATTTATGAGTACTGGTGCGCTGATGTTTATATTTCCTGTCTTCCGTGTTACTCCAATTGAAATGCTGGAAGCCATCTTAGTAGGTATGTTATTTTCAATCTTATTGATTAAAACATCTAAATTTGAAATTAAGGAAAACGATATATATTTAATCCGCTCTAAAGCATTTATATTCATTTTAATTGGATTACTTGTCATACGAATTGCGGCAAAGTCCATTTTAAGCGCATCAATTGATGTTGGTCAGCTTGGAGGTATGTTTTGGATTTTAGCTTTTGCTATGATTGTACCTTGGCGTATTGCGATGTATATCAATTTTAAGAAGCTGCAGAACACTCTTTTATTAGGGAAAAATGCGGTCTGATAAGAAGAACGGCTTATTCTCATCCGGTAATAGATTGTCCTTCTTCCAAATTAAACAAAAAATGCTCCAGCATGTGCCGGAGCATTTTTTGTTTATACATTTGATTAGAATAAATGTTCATAAGGGACTGTACTAATTCGGCTTTCATCCAGTTTTTTGCGGAGAAATTTATGATCCCTTTTTGGTGTTGCTAAAATATATCCTCGGATAACCAAATCCTGATTAATCACTTTTGCTTTCTCTTTTACAGCAAGCTCTCCTATTTTTCCAGCGATTTTCTGGCGTGCTACATCCCTAAATAACTCTGGAACGGGACTGACAAGATCCTCTAGCAGCTCTTTTTCATCTTGTTTCCATAAATGCTTTGTTTCCATTACAAAATGTTCTTCCCAATCCATATCGGACTTGCCGTCTTCTTTTGGCAAGCGCTTTAAAAATTTTCGGAACATAAAAAAGCCGCCAATCGCAAATGACCCGAGTAAAACGATAATCCAAAATAAAATAAACCATAAAAACCAGCCTTCAAGCATTGCATTCACCTACACTGAAATATTCTGATCCTATTATAAACCTTGTTTTACTATCAGACAAGAAGCCATTCCAGCACATTCATTATATTCAGTCATTTGAGTGTTCATAAGAATGTAACAATTAAATAGAAACAACAAGGTATTTACTATTGAAAGATAACGAAAAACATAGTACCATGTTACAGTATATCGACGAAATATAATTTAAGAGCTTACATATTCTCAACTTTAGAAATGGGGCTGAATGGGGTACTGGTGTCCCCCGTGGTCTTCAAAACCATCTGTGACCGCCGTGAGCGGTCAGCTGGGTTCGATTCCCAGGCGGTCCCGCCAGCAAAGCTAATAATACTATATAAAATAAGGTAAACTGCTGACTATAGCAGTTTTTTTTGTAGAAAATTGAATTTATGAATAGCAACGCAGATTATGTTTGAAAAAGCGTTTTATTTGAGAGATTCAAATTGAGACATTAGCTGTCCTTTTATTTTTGCCATGCATCAAGATTTCTTAATATCAGTAAATTCTATGAGTATATATATGAAGTATCATTAAAAGGAGGTTCACTCTTGAGTAATGAACTAAAAACAGAGGCAAAAGAGTTTATTCACCTCTGTTATCAGGAACTTGGCAAAAGCAGAGAAGAAATTGAACTTCGTCACCAGGAAATCGAAAAGAGTATTGATCATACAGGTACATACAAACACACTGCTGAAGAGTTAACTTATGGAGCAAAACTGGCATGGCGAAACAGCAATCGCTGTATTGGCAGGTTATTTTGGGAACAGCTCACGGTCATTGATAAAAGAAACATTGAAAATGAAGAGGAAATGTTAGCTGCTCTCATAGACCATATTACTTACGCAACAAATGAGGGAAGAATTCGTCCTACCATTACGATTTTTCCTCAAAAGGAGAAAAACCAGGCTTTCCGCATATGGAATCATCAGCTGATTCGATATGCTGGATATGATTTAGAGAAAGGTATAACCGGCGATCCTCATTCCGCTGCATTTACAAAGGAATGTATTCAGCTTGGCTGGAAGCCTAAATATGGTATGTATGATGTCCTGCCAATTGTCGTTCAAATCAATAATCAGACGCCAAGATGGAGAGAAGTCCCTCTTGAGCTTGTTAAAGAAATAGAGATAGAGCATCCAGAGTATCCGGAATTTCGAGATTTAAACTTAAAATGGTATGGAGTACCGATTATTTCTGAAATGAAGCTGGAGGTTGGCGGCATTGAGTACAGTGCAGCTCCTTTTAACGGCTGGTATATGGGCACTGAAATTGGTGCAAGAAACTTAGCTGATATTGAACGGTACAATGTGCTGCCACAAGTTGCTGAGTTGCTTGAATTGAATACTAAAACAAATGCAACTCTATGGAAGGATCGAGCACTAGTCGAGTTAAATGCAGCTGTACTCTACTCTTACAAGAAAAATGGTGTCAGCATTGTGGACCATCATACGGCCGCTAAGCAATTTAAGCGGTTTGAAGAAATAGAAGCCGATCAGAAAAGAGAGGTTACAGGAGACTGGACATGGCTTATACCGCCAATTTCCCCGGCTTCTACCCATATCTTTCATTCTTCCTATGATAATAAAATTAAGAAGCCAAATTACTTCTATCAGAAGGCACCTTATGCTAATCATTCATGAAAGACCTAATAAAAACTCACCTTTTTTTAAAATGGTGAGTTTTTTGCTTTTCACACTATTAAAAGGAGAATTCCAGGGAAAATGGTTAATAATATCTCTATAAAGTCAGAAAAAATAAATTTAGGAAATCGAAGAAATTTTGATTGCATAAAGTGATTGAGTGTTATATGATATTGCCTATGATGTAGAACAAAGGTACAAATTAATGTACCAACAGTACAATAAGAGGTGAAAACAATGGAAGAAAAACACAATTCAAACACACGGCCTCCGTACGGCATTATTGCAGTTTTAATGATTGGTGCATTTATTGCTTTTTTAAATAATACACTGCTAAATATCGCCTTGCCGTCTATTATGAAAGATTTAGAAATTGGACCAACAACTGTACAGTGGCTAACGACTGGCTTTATGCTCGTCAATGGAGTATTAATTCCGATGACTGCGTTTTTAATTCAAAAATATTCAGTGCGCAGATTATTCTTAGTTGCCATGAGTTTATTTACAATTGGTACTTTAATATGCGGAATCGCCGATGTATTCCCAATTTTGCTTTCAGGAAGAATGCTGCAGGCATCAGGTTCGGCTATCATGATGCCGTTATTAATGAATGTAATGCTGGTTAGCTTTCCAATTGAAAAAAGGGGAGCGGCTATGGGGATTTTCGGTCTGATCTTAATGGCTGCACCTGCAATTGGGCCAACACTATCTGGCTGGATTGTTGAAAATTATGATTGGAGAATGCTTTTCCACTTTGTAACCCCAATCGCAGTGATTGTATTGCTAATTGGTTTCTTCTTATTAAAAGATAAGAAAGAAAAAGTGCATCTTCGTTTGGATATTGTATCTGTTATCCTATCGAGCGCAGGATTTGGCGGGATTTTATATGGATTCAGCTCTGCAGGAAGTAAAGGCTGGGATAGTCTGCATGTTATTATTCCACTGGCTGTCGGAGTGGTTTCACTCGTTACATTTATTATCCGTCAGCACAAACAGACTGTTCCAATGCTGAACTTTGGCGTTTTTAAATTCCCGATGTTTGCATTATCTTCTGTTATAACAATGACAATGAATATGGCTATGTTCTCAGGAATGCTATTAATACCGATTTATGTTCAAACCATCCGTGGTATTACGCCATTAGATGCAGGCTTAATGATGCTGCCAGGTGCATTGGTTATGGCGTTAATGTCACCTATAACTGGGCGTTTATTCGATAAATTTGGCGGTCGTGTATTAGCGATTATTGGATTAGCAATTACCGTAGTAACAACATATTTCTTCAGTAATTTAACGATGGATATCACGTACACGCAGCTTGTCATCATGAACTCTGTTCGTATGTTCGGGATGTCAATGGTGATGATGCCAGTTTCAACAAACGGGCTTAATCAGCTGCCAACGAAGTTTTATCCGCATGGTACTGCGATGAACAATACCTTAAACCAAGTTTCAGGTGCGATTGGGACTGCTTTGCTTGTCACAATTATGACAACACAAAGTGAGAATTATGCAAAAGATCTTGCAGCGGATGCTATGCAGCAAAGCGGCGATGCTCAACCGACAGCTGAAGCAGCAGCTCAATTGCAGCAGCAAATTACGATGCAAGCTACACTAGAAGGCATTAATGATGCATTCCTAGTGGCGACTGGAATTGCGGCAGTGGCTTTCATTTTAGCTTTCTTCATTAAACGTTCTAAACAGGCAGAAGAACCAGCTGAAGAACCGCAGAAGTTTTCGCCAAAATTAGCTAAAAACTGATAGTAAATCAGGTTGAAAAGTAAGTAATTCAGACTATGTTTAACCCGAACAGTTTAGACGATTTATTGATTATCTGTCTATTTGTTCGGGTTTTTTATATGTGAGCCAGCAGACTTGCAAAAGCAGAAAACCGTCCTTGTGTGTGATGAGAGCAAACTCAGCCTGATGAAACCACCAGCATCTCAGGACGCCGATTTTGTCGAATGGAAATGATTGGACAATCCAATAATGCTGTTTTATACTAAATATCTCCAGTTCCTTATCCATTGTATCGTCTAAGCTAGAGTTTGGGCACAATACAAGTATCGATCAAGCGTGTGGAAATTGTTCATCTGTTATTGCAATATTATTGATAAATTTCTGTCTAATTGGAGATACTTGACTTAATAAAAAATCGGAGTATAGTTATATAACTGTGGTCATTGTTTTGACACAGGATAAAATAACCATTTATTGGTTAGGGAAGTTAATCATATATAAAATAGAATGCTAATATGCTATAATAGTGTGCTAGAAGGTAGGTGCAAGAAATGAACAACATGTTAAGTAAAGGTCAAAGTATTTTCAGCAAATATATTGGCTTTTTCTTTTTAGCTGTGTTCTTCCTTTGGATGAAAACATATTTTGTACAATTAACACAATTTGAACTTGGTATAGAAAATACACTGCAAAAGATTTTGTTATTTTTAAACCCGTTAGGATCTTCCATTTTGTTCTTGGGGATTGCTTCTTTTTTTAAAGGGCGCAAAAAGTATATAACCTTAATGGTGCTGTACTTCTTTATGTCGTTTTTACTTTATGCGAATACTGTTTATTACAGATTCTTCAACGACTTTATTACACTGCCGACTTTAACGCAGACTCAAAACTTTGGAGATGTCAGCAGCAGTGTATTATCATTGCTTAGACCATATGACCTGTTATTCTTTGCAGATTTTGCATTTTTATTATTAATGCTTGTGTTTAAATTTGCGAAGATTGAAATGAAGGATATGAGCCGCCGCAAAGCTGCAGCAGTATTTTCACTGGCACTGGCGATTTCATGTGCAAATCTTGGCTTAGCAGAAACAGATCGTCCGCAGTTATTAACAAGAGGATTTGACCGTAACTATATAGTTAAGTATTTAGGTATGTACAACTATACAATTTACGATGCAGTTCAAAGCACAAAAGCTTCGGCACAGCGTGTAATGGCCGACAGCAACGATACGACAGAAGTTGTAAACTTTACGTCATCGAATTATGCAGAACCTAATCCAGAGTACTTTGGCATTGCTGAAGGCAAGAATGTCATTTATATTCACCTTGAATCTATTCAGACGTTCCTTATGAATTATGAACTGCATGGTGAAGAAGTAACACCATTTTTAAATTCATTAACTGAGGATAAAAATACTCTTTACTTTGATAACTTCTTTCATCAGACAGCACAAGGAAAAACAGCTGATGCAGAATTTATCCTTGAGAACTCTTTATACGGACTTCCGCAAGGATCTGCATTTACAACAAAAGGCATGAACACTTATCAATCAGCTCCAGGGATCTTAGGTCAGAAAGGATACACATCTGCTGTATTCCACGGTAATTCTGGCACATTCTGGAACCGTAATGAGATTTATAAATCTTTTGGATATAATCACTTTTTTGACAGCAGCTACTATGACCTGAATGAAGAAGATATGGCTGATTATGGACTTATGGACAAGCCGTTTTTTGAGCAGTCTGAACAGCTGCTTGAATCATTGCCACAGCCTTTCTATACAAAATTTATTACTGTTTCACACCATTATCCATATCCATTAGCTGAGGATAAAGCAACCATTGCTCCTCACACCACTGGAGATAAGTCAGTGGATAATTACTTCCGTACAGCTCGTTATGCGGATGAAGCTTTAGAAGAGTTTTTCAATTATCTTAAAGAATCAGGGCTGTATGAGAACTCTGTGATCGTTATGTATGGCGACCACTATGGAATCTCTAGCAACCATACAAAGGCAATGGAAGAAGTGTTAGGTCATGAAGTTGGCGCATTTGAACAAACTGGCCTGCAGCGTGTGCCGTTATTCATTCGTGTTCCAGGAATGGAAGGCGGAATAAATCACGAGTATGGCGGTCAGATTGACTTGATGCCTACACTGATGCATTTACTTGGTGTCGATACAAAAGATTATCTGCAATTTGGAACAGACTTATTGTCAGAGGGACATGACGATGTCATACCATTCAGAAATGGTGATTTTGTCAGCTCAACCATTACGTCGATTTCAGGTAAATACTATGATTCCAAAACAGGTGAATTGATTGAAGATGAAGCTCGCCTAAAAGAAGCTGAAGAAATGCAGGCAGTTGTTGAGAATAAGCTTGCGTTATCTGACAAGGTCGTTAACGGAGACCTCCTTCGTTTTTATGAACCAGAGGGCTTCGAAGCAATTGACCGTTCTCAATATAACTATACTGCTCCTGAGGATGACTCCGAGCCTTCTAATGATAATGAAGAGCAGACAAATGAAACATCCACAGATCAAGAAGAATCAAGTACTGAAGAAGATACAGAATAAGCAAAAGGCTGCCCTACATAATGGGCAGCCTTTTCCATATGATAAAGATAGGTGAATACAAATATGTTAAAGGAAGAACAGTATGAAGCAAAACTAAATATTTCAACATCAGATCAGCAGCTTAGTGTTATTTCTTCATTTCATTATCACCGCTATGAGCCGACGCCTTATCGTGCTCTAGATGAATTGTTTAAGCATTATCAGCTTTCTCCTTCTGATCATTTAGTTGATTATGGCTGTGGGAAGGGCAGATTAAATTTTTATACTCATTTCCATTTTCAAAATGCAGCGACAGGAATTGAAATGAATAAACAATTTTATCAGCAGGCACTTTTGAATGCCGATAGCTACAAAATGAAGAAAGCTAAATCGAGTGGTAAAATACACTTTGAATGTACATTAGCAGAGGATTACAAAATCCTTCCTTCTCAAAATCGTTTTTACTTTTTTAATCCTTTTACTGTGCAGATCTTTATAAAGGTGGTCAATAATATCTTACTTTCAGCAGAAGAAAGCTGGCGAGATATCGAATTGATTTTTTATTATATCGACAGTGATTATGTGGATTTTCTAGAAAAACATCCATGTTTTGAGCTAAAGCAGGAAATAGATTTATCTGCCTTGTTTAAGAAAAATCAATATGAACGGTTCCTAGTTTATAAACTGGTTCTTTAACTTTTTAGAATGAAAAAATCTTTATAAACTCTTACATATCTTTCCTTTTCGGCCCATACATATAAATGAATCTAAATTTTACATGTATGCAGGGGGAAACATGAAGCAAAAATGGAGTTTTTACAGCTTATTTGCAGTTCTCGGATTAGTCATTCTCAGCGGGTGTTCAGGACAGGAAACCAGGGAAGAGGAATTAAAAAAGGAAATTGTTCAGCTTGAGGAAAAAATTGAAGATTTAGAACGTGCCGCACAGCCAAAAGCAGAGCAAAAGGAGGAGTTAGAAACGGAGGCTGAAAAACCTCTTCATATTTCAATCATTGATCCAAATACAGAAAAAGAAATTAGAGTAATAGATCCTGAAGAATTAGGCTATAGTGATAATCAGGAAGCCTATGTAAAAGAATTAAAAAAGTGGGCGAAAGAGCTGGCTCGAGGCACTGATGAAAAGAGTGGTTATGATCAGCGCATATATCCTGATAAAATAGGTGCTAATGGGCAAATCATTAAAGGAACACCAAGAGTTATTCTTGAAGAAGAAGAACTTGTCGAACGGATATTAGCTGCCTCAGAAAAAGGCGGTGAGGTAGAGCTTCCTTTATATACGACAGCAAGCGGCTATGCTGAGGAAGACGCCAGCAAATTAAATGAGGTTGTCATTGCTTCCTATACAACACATTTTAATCCTAATGTGGCAGGAAGAACAAAAAATATTGAACTCTCAACAGAAGCAATTCACCAGGTTATTGTCGGTAAGGATGATATTTTTTCATTCAATTCAACAGTAGGTCCAAGTGACGAAGCACATGGTTATCAGCCGGCTGAAGAAGCTGTAAATGGCAAACTTGTTATGGGTATTGGCGGAGGGATCTGCCAAACTTCTTCAACCTTATTTAATGCAGTTGATCAATTGGCTGTTGAATATGTTGAAAAGCATAATCATTCAGTTACGGTTGGATATGTGCCAGTCGGAAGAGATGCAACTGTTTCTTATGGAGGTCTTGATTTCCGCTTTCAAAATACAGCAGGTGCCCCTTTTCTAATTCATACTGTCATGGCGGAAGGGCAATTAACAGTAGAAATCCGTACAGCAAAACAATATGAAAGCATCCTGAAAAAACAAGTGTAAGTCCAATGTTAAAAAAATAAAGAAATGATGATTCTACCTAGGGATGTTTGTCCAAGCCAGTAAAAGGATCATGCATACAATAACATTGTAAGATCTCCTCCCTAATAGATCTTTGGTCTGCATAGTGGCCGCTGAACTCTAAGAGTTTGGCGGCATTTTTTTTACATAAAAATAGGTTTACACCCCATGCAGAGAAAACAGCAATTATTTTTTACAGCTTTAACCCTGTTAGGCTCTTCTTCATTAACTATTTCCTTTTTCAAGACAAACATTTTAGCCATTCTATGAAATAGGCTAAAAGTAGCTGACGTTTAGCCCTATTCTATGGTAACTTATAAGTATAATATCCTATTTACACCTACTATTCGACACGAGAGGAAGAGGATGATGAAAAAAGGAAAGAAAATGAAAATGACTGTAGCGAAGAAGCTGCTGTTAGGATTTTTCATCGTATTTCTGCTATTTGGTATTGTAGCGGGATTATCCAATTATGAGCTTGAACATGTAAATAAACAGTACGAAGAAATTATTGATAATCGAGTGCCGGTTGCACTGACTGTAAAAGATTTAAAAATAGACTTATATAATCAGGCGAATGGTATTAATGGCTATTTGCTCACAGGGGATTCTTCTTACCTGGAAGACTTTGAAAGTGCCCGCAAGAGACTAATTCATTACATAGACGTTTTAAAAGAGAGTGCTCACCATCAGGAATCACAGCAGCTGGTTGAAGAAATCGATAGACTGCATACACAATTTTACGAGATTGCTGAAGAGCAAATCACATTAAAAATTCAGCAAAATGAAGCTGCTTATATGGAATTGGCAGAAACTTCTGCAAAGGAAGCTGGAGAAGAATTTATCACTACAGCAGACAGCTTGGTAAAAGTTGAAGAGAATCTGCTATCTGAACAGACGGAGGAAACTGCTGCAGCTGTCAGTACAATACAGATGATTGTGCTTTTTAGCAGTATTGGTGCAATTATTCTTGGTGTTATTGTTGCTTATTTCATTGGCGCATCCATATCTAAACCGATAAAACTTGCCGCAAAAACGATTGATTTGGTTGCTGAGGGAGACTTAAGCCAAGGGAAAATAAAGGTTAAAAACCGCGATGAAATTGGAAGCTTTATTACATCTTTAAATAAAATGGTACATGAACTAAGATTGCTAGTTGGACAAGTTAGGGATACTTCCAGTCAAGTAGCTGCCAGCAGTGAAGAAATGGCAGCAAGCTCAGAACAAAGCACACTTGCTTCGGAGCAGGTTGCGCACATTTCGCAGTCAAATGTAGCAGAAACAGAACTTCAGCTGAATCAATTTCAAGAAATTTCCCTATCTGTTGGTGAAATGTCATCAGGTATAAAAGAAATATCACAAAGCAGTGAAAAGATGTTATCTGCGACAGAGAAAGCAACTGAATTGACGGATAAAGGTACAGATGCTGTAAAAAACGTGGTACAGCAAATGAAGGATATCAACACATCTGTTGGAAATGCTACTCAATATATAACGGCCCTAAAAACTCGTTCTGAAGAAATCAGCAATTTCGTTGGAATGATTACGTCCATTGCCGATCAAACGAACTTATTAGCGTTAAATGCAGCAATTGAGGCAGCAAGAGCTGGTGAACATGGCAAAGGTTTTGCTGTTGTTGCAGATGAAGTAAGAAAGCTGGCTGAAGAATCAAAGAAATCTGCAGATCAGATTCAGCAGATGGTAGATCTCATTCAAGGAGAAACAGAGCAGGCTGTTATTGCGATGGAAGAAGGAAATGCCCAAGTTCATGAAGGGCTGACAGATACAGAGAATGCCAATGCTGCCTTTTTGGAAATATTTACGTCCATTGGAGATGTCATTGAAAGAGTGGCAGAAGTCAATATATCAATTGAAACGTTATCGGAAATTAGTGATAAGATTAACGAGCAAATCATTACAATCAAAGATATATCTGAACGCAATGTTTCTTCTGCTCAAGAAACGTCCGCAGCAACTGAAGAACAGCTGGCAACAATGGAAGAAGTTGCAACTTCAGCAGAGTCATTAGCGAAATTGTCTGAAGATCTGCAGACCGTTGTTTCACGTTTTAAACTATAACTGCTTTTGTTTAAACAATAATATAGAAGCTGGAAAAAGCATCTCTGGAGGGGTGCTTTTTCCTTTCTGCAATGTTTTTCTCTATATTTACATTGGTTAAGGTGAAATTATCTCTTTAAACAATTCATCCTCTTATATATCCTTCTCTCTTTAGTATCGATAACCATGTCAGATCCACAATTAATTATTCTTTTCTATATGTAGCCAATATGCCAGCAGCAGCTGGCATGATCAATTGGCAGAAAGCTGATTTTGTTCCTTCCTTACTTCTTTTGTTTTCTTATCAGGCCTCCTTCCAAAGTCTGTTTCAACATTTGATGCCCAAAAACAGCTATACCAGCAGCTATAATCCCATTTACCACTGACTCGTACGTAAAGCCATGAGCTAGACTTCCAATCGTGATTGAACATAGAAATAAAATCCAAATAATCGTCCAATCCGGGATAATAGGGGTATTTTTTAAAGCAGCTCCAATAACCCAAAGAGCCGGTATTAGCATAACGTATTTCTGGTTCAGGAATGTTAATAAGTCCATCAAACCACCTCCTTTGTCCGGCTTCTATATATCTTATGAAAATGTGATAGAATGGCTTGTTTTATTAACCTGAGCGAAATGAATTAAAAAACTTTTGCCTGCTACCTGTCCTTTCTACTGCTTTTTATTTATATAGAAAGTGAAAGGAGGTGATGGCAATGGCACAAGCACTTATGGTTGATACCAAGTTAAAGCTTGCGTTTGAAACAGGTTTGAATGAAAAAGGAGAACCGATCCTTAAATCCAAAACCTTTTCAAACATCAAAAAAGAAGCAACAGCAGATGGTTTACTATCCGCAGCACAAGCTGTAGGCACTCTTACCGACACTCCAATCGTTTCAATAACAAGAAACGACAGCTACACAATCGTAGAATAATGATCAACTTTAAACAAAAGAAGGGAGGGAAAAAGGCATGGAAAAGACATTGGAGCTTACCTTTCTGACAAACCTAGACAAGCAGGCCAGAATTTCAATTGATCAGCCGAAAGAGCCGATCGATCCAGATGCAGTAAGAGCAGCGATGGAGCAAATGATTTCATCAGATGTATTTCAAGGCAGCAATGGCAGCTATGTGGCAGTAAAAGAAGCTAGATTAGTAGAACGCACCGTAACATCCTATGAATTTGTCTAATTGCAGAAGAGGCCGGCAGGAAGTCTGCTGGCCTTGTTTTAATATGAACTATTTTTTAGCATGAGAATGAAATTTCGTAAAAAAGAGTCTAGCTTCTCCAATGCTTCTCTATTGATGAAATGAACGCTCACAAATTTCTAATAAAAAGGAAGGGAGGGTAATAAGATGGATGAGATTTCCCAAATTATTAGCGATGTTGGTTTTCCAATTGTAGTAACCTTATTCTTACTAAATCGGATCGAAGCAAAGCTTGATGTTGTCGTCAACTCAATCCAGAGCTTGCCTGAGAAAATGAAACAATAGAGGAAAATAGAGGGAACGGAAATTGTTGACATATTTTAAGTATAATGCTAAGTTAAGAATAGCCGTTCTGCATCGTGTTATACTTTTTTAGCAACTTTTCCGTCTCTTTAAACAAGGTTAGGAACAGTAGTATAGGTAAAGCATAATCGTTGTAAATGGTGATTAAAGATGGCTAATGGTTTAGTCAATAGGAGGATTTTTTTTATGAAAAACGGTAAAGTAAAATGGTTTAATGCTGAAAAAGGATTCGGCTTCATCGAAGGCGAAGACGGAAACGATGTATTCGTACACTACTCTGCTATTCAAACTGAAGGCTTCAAGTCTTTAGATGAAGGTCAAGAAGTATCTTTCGAAGTTGTTGAAGGTGCTCGCGGACCTCAAGCTGCAAACGTAAACAAACTATAATCGCTAACTAACCAAGCAGCCCTGGCTTTTGCCTCGGCTGCTTTTATCATTTCACTTATAATCCTCAAAGAAACTCTTCCCATTTCTGTATAATTTCCTTTATCAATCCAAAAAATAGAATACTCAGCAATGAATTTTTAAAAGTAATAGGCTATGTCTTGTCTAGAAGCAATCTTTTTCACACTAAATCACATAACAGATGCCACTCTCAGTCTATAGGGGAGTCTGCGTCAATTTTTAAGAAAGGTGATTATTCATGAACTTTGCTCTTGCAGCCCTCATAATGGTTTTTGCTGGTGTACTTCTTTTAAGACTGGCTGGCAGAAAATCGATTTCGCAGATGACCCTTGCAGAAACGGTTGTCATGATCTCCATCGGATCGATCATTGTTAAACCTATTGTAGAACAAAGCGTCTGGAAAACAGTCGTTGCCGCAGGGATTTTTGTGGCAGCCCTTGTCTTCATGGAAATTGTACAGTTAAAATTTAATGCAGTTGAAAAATTTATTACAGGCAAGTCAAAAGTGATCATTCAAGATGGCATCATTGATATTCATCAGTTGAAAAAATTGCGCATTTCTGTTGATGAGCTGGAGATGCGCATTCGAATATCGGGTATAAATAAGATAGAGAATATAAAAACAGCAACACTGGAACCTAATGGACAAATTGGTTATGAGTTAACTGATGAAGCCAAGCCTCTTACTGTTGGCGAATTCAAAAGGTTAATGGGACTTACAGCTCAAAACCCTATTGCCGATCAGACACCTCCAGGGGAATTATTTGCAGAATTAGTAAATGGTGAACATAAAAATCCTCATCCTTCGAAATTAAAATAATTAAAATAGAACAAATATTCCTATCCCCATTTTTGATTTGTTATAATAGATTCTAATAATAGGGAATGGGGAGGAAAGGCAATGAAGTTTATACATACTGCTGATTGGCATTTAGGGAAGCTTGTGCACGGTGTATATATGACAGAGGATCAGCGCTACTTTTTAGAGAGATTTATTGAAGTTGTCGAAGAAGAAAAGCCGGATGCAGTTGTCATAGCAGGTGATTTATATGATCGCTCTGTTCCTCCAACTGAAGCGGTTGAATTGCTGAATGAAGTATTATTTAAGATTAATGTAGAGCTAAACACTCCGATTGTTGCTATAGGAGGCAACCATGACAGTGCTGAACGCCTTTCTTTTGGTAGCTCTTGGTATAAAAAAAGCCACTTTTATTTGGAAGGGAAGCTGCAATCAGACTTTCAGCCGGTCACTATTAACGGTGTGAACTTTTATTTAGTTCCATTTGCAGAACCTGGTATGGTGCGGCACTTATTTGATGATTCAAGCATTCACTCCCATGATGATGCAATGAAACGAGTGGTAGGAGAGATTGAAAAAAACATCAATCATGATGAACCAAATGTATTGATTGGACATGCCTTTGTGTTAGGCGGAAAAACAAGCGATTCGGAGCGTACATTATCTGTTGGCGGCTCAGGCTGTGTGCATGCTGATGTATTTTCACCTTTCAGCTATACGGCTTTAGGGCATTTGCATAGCCCAGACGCAATCAAGCATGATACAGTCCGCTATTCTGGATCTCTCTTAAAATATTCTTTTTCTGAAGCAAAGCAAAATAAATCTATATCCATTATTGAAATGAAAGAAAATGGAGAATTTGAGCTTCGCACACGCTCGATTCAGCCTAAAAAAGATATGAGAGAAATCGAAGGACACCTAGAAGAATTACTAGATCCTTCTTTCTATGAAAAAGAAAACATAGAAGATTATTTTAAAATTAATCTATTAGATGAGGGAGCTTTAATTGATCCGATTAACAAGCTCCGACAAGTTTTCCCAAATGTTCTTCATTTAGAGCGAAAAATATCTATAACTGATATGAAAAAGAAATCATCTTTTACATCTATTAAGGACGGGAAAAAATCTGAGCTCGATTTATTTCAGCAATTTTATGAGGAAATGACAACATCTCCTTTTACAGAAGAAAGAAAAGCAGCGATCGCTGATGTTATTGAAAAAGTACGGAAGGAGGAAGCATTGAAATGAGACCGCTAAAATTGACTATGCAAGCCTTTGGGCCGTACGCAGGAAAAGAAGAGATCGACTTTACACAACTCGGATTGAGAACAATGTTTGTTATATCAGGTAAAACAGGAGCTGGCAAAACAACCATTTTTGATGGAATCAGCTTCGCGATATATGGTAAAGCGAGCGGCGAAGATCGTAATGGCAGTGATCTGCGGAGCCAATTTGCACTTAACAGTATAGCAACAGAAGTGTCACTTGAGTTTTCACTCAGAAATAAAACGTATTTTATCTCGAGATCTCCTCAGCAAATCAAGAAAAAAGAACGGGGCGATGGAACAACTACGGTTGGAGCAAAAGCTGAACTTTATATCTATGACAAGGACGGTAAATTGCAGCTCCTCGCATCAAATGTAAGAGATGTAGATGAAAAAATTAAAGAAATTATGATCATTGACAGCAATCAATTTAGGCAAATTTTAATGATTCCACAGGGAGAGTTCCGTAAACTTCTTACGTCGGACAGTAAGGACAAAGAATTGATTCTGCAGCGCCTCTTTCATACAGAACTTTATAAAAGAATGGAAGAAGTTTTAAAAGAAGAAGCATCTCAATTGAAAAAGGCAGTGGAAAAAAGACTTGATGATCGATCACATGCAATTCAGCAAATACATGCATCTTTTTCTGATGAACTTAAGAATTACCTCGACGCAGGAAGCACAAATGATGTTGTAATCCTTCCGCTCCTGGAGGAAGAAATATCCTTCATGGAAGCTGCTCTAGAGCAGCTCATAAAAGCAGGCAAGACAGAGCAGGAGAAACGAAACAAACTACAGCAAAAGATTTATGAAGCAGAAAATATCGTCAAGCAGCTGGAAACAAAAGAAAACCTGCAGAAGCGTAAGATCGAGTTGGATGGTTTAAAAACATCTGTTGAAGAAAAGGAAGCCGAGATTGCGCTTGCGCATAAAGCGGCTATTTTGGAACAGCAGGAAGAAATATGTCATATGCTAAAGCGCGATTTAGATGTGGCCGAGCAGGAGCACAAACAAGCCGAAACCCGTTTTACAGATTTATCCCAATTGCTTCAAAAACATCAGGAATTATGGACAGCGGAACAGAATAAGGAAGAGGAAAGAAAAATTGCTCAGGAAAACGTCAATCGCTTAAAGAATATTCAAGAGGATATCTATTCTTTTGCAGCTGTAGAGGCTGATGCAATGGAAGCAAATAAAAATCTCCAGCAGTTAAAAGAGAAGCGTTCCGAGCTTGAGGAACGCCAAAAACAAATAGAAGCCAAACTTGAAGAATTAACTGCAGAAAAAGGTAAATTGGAACAAAATCAGCTTCAGTTTATACAAAATGAGCATATCATCGAAAAGCTTAACAATGAGCTGCATAAGCTGCAGCAGCTTAAAAATCAATCTGATCGCTATCATGAAGCAGAGCGGATCCACAAAGTAAAAGAAGAATTTTATACTCAAACAAAACGACAGTTAGAGGATGCAAAAGCAACTCAAGAAGCTTTAGAAAACACGTGGCTTAAAGGCCAGGCTGCTGTGCTGGCTGGGAAACTTGCTGATGGAGAGGCTTGTCCTGTTTGTGGTTCAAACCATCATCCGGTGCCTGCACATGCAAGCGGCGAAGTTCCAACTGATGAAGATTTAAAAGCTGCCAAGGAAAGGCTGGTCAAAGCGGAACAGCAAAAAGGGCAGGCTGAGTCTGCATTTTATCAGGCACAATCGTCCAAGCAAGCGATCTTTGATACGTTAAATGATTTAGAAGAGGACATACGAAAGCATTCTCCTGACTATCAGATGGAGCAGCTGCCATCTCTTTTTCAAACAGCTAAAGATAAGCTACAGGAATTAACACTTACACAAAAAGAATTCAGCAACGAAAAAGAAAGACTTTCTCTATGTGAAAAACAGTTGAAAAATGGTGAAGAAGCGAAGAAAAATCTTCAACACGAACTTCAATCCACCGGAGAAAAAGTCAATGAAGCAACTATTCTGTATACCGAAAAACAAACAGAGCTGACTCGTATGACAGGGAAAATCCCAGCTGAACTGCGATCCGTACAGCTTTATCAGAAACAATTTCAGCAAGCCGAGAATGAACTGCAGCAGATGCTCAAACAGCTTGAAGCAGCACAAAAGATGCATCAGGAGACACAGTCAAAGCACGCTGCAGAAAAAGCCAGATTAGAGCTGCAGGAGAAAAACGCTGGTCAAATCCAGGAAAAGCTAAAAATTGAGCGCAATCTATTTGTTGAAAAAATGCAAAAACAGGGCTTTAAAGTATATGGAGAATATAAACAGGCAAAGCGTACGGAACAGCAGCTTCAGAATCTTGACAGCTTCATCCGCAATTATAGAGAAGAGCTGCGTTCTGTCACAGACAGAATATCTGAGCTGTCAGAGCTCCTTCACAATGTTGAAGCACCTGATCTAGAGGCAATGAGAAATCAGCTGAAGGAATTGGACGAGCAAATCTCCATTCTGCAGGAGCAATATACCGCATTAACGATCAAAAAGAGAGATAACACAGCAACAAAACAAAAGATCGATGAGATTAATGCCTCCATGAAGGAATTGGAAGAGCGCTATCAGCTTATTGGCCATTTGTCTGACATTTCAAAAGGTCAAAATACGTACAGAATCACATTCGAACGTTTTGTTCTTGCTGCCTTTTTAGATGATATTTTAAGGGAAGCCAACAGCCGTCTGACAAAAATGACGAGCGGACGCTATGAATTGCTGCGCAAAACAGACCGCTCAAAAGGAAATGTTCAAAGCGGACTTGAACTGCTTATTTATGATCAATATACTGGACAGGAAAGGCATGTGAAAACATTGTCAGGCGGAGAAAGCTTTAAAGCATCTCTTGCATTGGCACTTGGCCTGGCTGATGTTGTTCAAAACTATGCAGGCGGGGTTTCGCTTGAAACCATGTTTATTGATGAAGGCTTCGGCACCCTCGATCCTGAATCATTAGATCAGGCGATCGAATCATTAATTGATATTCAAAGCAGCGGCCGTCTCGTAGGCGTGATTTCCCATGTGCCGGAACTGAAAGAAAGAATTGATGCAAGATTAGAAGTAACTGCAACCCAAACAGGCAGCAAAACGCAATTTTTATTGATGAATCATTAAGCTTCTAATCTAAAGGAGAGACGCTGAAATGGCTTCTGCATTAAAAGACATCTACAATGTACCATTTATTCATAAACTTATCTCTTCTATTAAAATTGAATATCCTCCCTTTAACGGGGAGGTATTAACTTCTGCTGTTTTTGATGAACAATGGGAGTATAGAACATTAAAAGAACGGATGCGTCATATTACGCTAAAACTGAATGAAGGCTTGCCTGCGGATTACGAAGAAAGCTTAGACTTGCTAATGAAAGTTGCACCCCATTTTAAAAATGAAGATTTGGCAGCCATTATTTTTCCAGACTATGTTGAAGTATTTGGCTTGGATCACTGGGAGCTATCCATTGCAGCCTTGGAACATTTCACTATGTATTCGACATCTGAATTTGCCGTCCGTCCGTTTATCCTGAAGGATCTAGACAAGATGGCAAAACAAATGGAGAACTGGGCAGTCTCACCTCATGCCAATGTTCGGCGTCTGGCAAGTGAGGGAATTCGTCCCCGTCTCCCTTGGGGAATGGCCCTTCAGCCGTTAAAAAAAGACCCATCTCCTATTATTCCCATCTTGGAGCTTTTGAAAGAAGATGAGTCTTTATATGTTCGTAAAAGTGTAGCCAATAATTTAAATGATATCTCAAAGGATCATCCAGAACTTGTCCTTCAATTAGCACAAAGCTGGATCCGTTCACATCCTTATACAGATTGGATTATTAAGCATGCATGCCGAACACTGTTAAAAAAGGGTGACCCTGCTGCTTTAGCCTTATTCGGATATTCAGGTGCAGAAGGATTATCTGTTCAAAACTTCAGGATTGAAAATGAAACGATCCAAATTGGAGAAGAACTTCAATTTTCCTTTGCCATCGCCTCAGAGCGAAACGAACCAACCCCGATCCGGTTGGAATACCGGATCCAATATGCAAAAGCACAAGGCAAACAATCCGCTAAAATATTTAAAATAACGGAAAATACCATCTCGAAGGATAAACCGCTTCTGTATAAAAAGAAACAATCCTTTAGAAATATGACAACAAGAAAACACTATCCTGGTGATCACATGATAGCAATTCTTATAAATGGGGAAGAAAAAGCTAAGCTTTCATTTATTGTTAGGTGAGGGGAATGGGACTTGGGCTGGGTTACCGATATTTGGCGTATTACTGAGAGAAACGAGATATGAAATGCTGAAAAATGGTAATTGGGGTTATGTTATTGAGAGAAACAGGACACGAAACCCCAGTAACTGGAAAATGGAGTCGTGTAAATGAGAGAAACAGGACACAAAAACCCAGTAACTGGTAAATGGAGTCGTGTAAATGAGAGAAACAGGACACCAAACCCCAGTAACTGGAAAATGGAGTCGTGTAAATGAGAGAAACAGGATACAAAACCCCAGTAATTGGTAAAGGGAGTCGTGTAAATGAGAGAAACAGGACACAAAAACCCAGTAACTGGAAAATGGAGTCGTGTAAATGAGAGAAACAGGATACAAAACCCCAGTAATTGGTAAATGGAGTCGTGTAAATGAGAGAAACAGGACAAAAACCCCCAGTGACTGGTAAATAGAGTCGTGTAAATGAGAGAAACGGGACACGAAACCCCAGTAACTGGTAAATGGAGTCGTGTAAATGAGAGAAACGGGACACGAAACCCCAGTAACTGGAAATCGGAGTCTTGTAATTGAGAGACGAAACCCTAGTAACTGGTAAAAAGAGTCGTGTAAATGAGAGAAACAGGACACCAACCCCCAGTAACTGGAAAAAAGAGTCGTGTAAATGAGAGAAACGGGACACGAAACCCCAGTAACTGGAAAAGAGAGTCTTGTAAATGAGAGAAACAGGCCACGAAACCCTAGTAACTGGTAAAAAGAGTCGTGTTTTTTTTCAAAAACAGGATATAGCCTCATTAAATGGTGAAAAAGTCCTAGAAATAAGTGAAACGCTACTCCAAAGTCCGCAAACTGTTAGCCAAGAACTAGTTACTGTTAAAACGGTGACCCTAACCACTTATAACCCAGATGAAAGTCCGCTGCCAGCGGACTTTTTTGTACTCCTGTAAGATACCGCAGCATAATAGTACATATGGAACTGAGCTAAAATGACAACTGAACTACCACATCAAAAATTTGCTGTATAAAAATGTATTGTACGTCTAAGAAAATATGGAACTTTCTATTTATTTCTTCGTATAAAAAGGAGACAGAGAAAGGAGGAGCAAGATTGGAAGTGCAAACAAAAGCAGCTGCTGAAATAAACATACATACAAAGGAAAACATGACAATAAAAAAAGCTCTTCAAATGTACGGCATTTTTGCAGTAATAGGTATGTTTTTATCCAACTTAACCATACCTGTATCTTTAAATGAAGAGATGCAATTTTTCCTAAATGAAGAATTAAAATTATCTCCGACTGAGTTGAAGGAATTCTCAGTTTTTATCATTGTAAATGCTTGTGTTTTCTTTGGGGTGATTCATACGGTTTTTAGAAAGAGGTCATGACACTGTAGTTTGTAATGGATTTCAAAGGAAGAGTGAATTGGAGGAAGCTGTGATAAAAATCAGACCTATTACCATGAACGATTACAAATATGTACTCAATTGGAGTACCGATAAGACTTTTTGTCATGCAAATGGCTGGAAGATTGATCGAAAGCCAGAGGAATTATATGACTGGTGGTTCAATCAAGTGTATTATTCCTCTAGAGAATTTGTCAGATTAGGGATTGAGCAAGACGGAAAATTAATTGGATATGGCGACATGGCAGATATGAAGAACGATACTGCCGAATTGGGAATTGCGATTGGTGAAAGTATGCTTTGGGGTCAAGGAATTGGCACAAAAGCAGCGTCAGATTTGATGAAATATGGTGTAAAGAAATATGGAATAGCCAAATACACTGCTGAAACGCATGAAAACAACCAGCGTTCACGAAAAATGCTTGAGAAATTAGGATTTCAAGAAACAAGCAGAGCTGGAAAGGAAGAATACTTAGGAGAATATGTTCAATTAATTCAATACGTTCTTAGGTGCAAAGGGGTTATAACCGATAAAGTTAGGATTCAATTGTGTATGCTGGTTCTCGGTATTTAAAGGATATAAATTGACAATTGGAAGATTTATACTAAACTAAAATAGTAATATCCGCTGATTACCCTCTGTAAATTTACCTCCATCTGCACCATTTCTTCCAATGTTCAATCAAATTAATGCAGATTAAAAGACAGCTATGCTGGATTCCAGGTTAAAAGATCTCCTGGGTAAGTTTTAGGCTCTAATAATGAAGAAGTATCTATTATGAAAAAGGAGGAATTCAATGGGATATGAAGAAGAATATCAGGCGTTTTTAAATGCTCACATGCAGGCAAGAACTGGGGAACGGCTGCGGCGCTTGGAAGAAGGCCATAGTCAGGCTGAAATGCTATTTTTGAAGCAAGTGTGGTGGCCGATATTTTATCAGTTCAAGTACCTTCATCCAGAATATGAAATAGATGATTTCAAGGACGGCAAAAGGTATTTGGATTTTGCTTATATTCGCCCGGGAATTCGGATATGTTTTGAGATTGACGGGTATGGGCCTCATTTAAAGAACATAAGCAGATGGCAATTTGCTGACAACCTTGATCGTCAAAATCAGTTAGTGATTGATGGATGGACTGTGATTCGCTTTTCTTATGACCAAATAAAAGAGAAGCCACGCCGCTGCCAACAGATTGTTCAGCAAATGATCGGCCAATGGCTGGGTGATGAGTTCGATGAAACATCCTTGTCCTACGCTGAAAAGGAAGTAATCCGGTTAGCAGTTCGTAAAGGAGAAGCCATCTCCCCTAAAGAAGTTTTACATTATATGAAGCTAAGTGATAAAACTGTAAAAAAAGTGCTTTCTAACCTAGTTGATAAAAAGCTTCTGATTCCCGCATCAGGTCAAAAAAGAGTCCGCACTTATCGACTGGGGGATAAGGTGAAGGCTCCTATCTGATGTACTATGGAGTGTAGGGATCAATCTAGGGTTTATTATGAATTGAGGCATCCATCCTGGATAAAATAGACGGAAGAATTCCGCTTAAATCGTAAAATCACGGAAAAAGTGCCTAAATAGACGGAGAAATTCCGACTAACTGCTCGAAAAACATAAAAATTGGCTATGTTTCTTTAAATAGTCGGAAATCGTCCGCTTATTTTCCCCGAAAGTAGCTCATTTCAGCAAATAACGGTAAATTCTCCGCTTATTTCATTAGGCTGCAACAAGCATCCATTTTCAACCTAACCTATTTGATAAAAAACTTCTGCTTCCTGCATCTGGCCGCATGAAGTCCGGACTCATCAACTAACAGACAAAGAGGACCGCTCCAATCTGAAAAATAAACGGAAGAATTCCGCTTAAATCGTAAAATCACGGAAAAAGTGCTGAAATAGACGGAAAAATTCCGACTAACTGCCCGAAAAACATAAAAATAGGCTGTTTTTCTTGAAATAGTCGGAAAACCTCCGCTTATTTCCCCGAAAATAGCTCATTTCAGCAAATAACGGTAAATTCTCCGCTTATTTCATTAGGCTGCAACAAGCATCCATTTTCAACCTAACCTAATTGATAAAAAGCTTCTGCTTCCTGCAACTGGCCGCATGAAGTCCGGACTCATCAACTAACAGACAAAGAGGACCGCTCCAATCTGAAAAATAAACGGAAGAATTCCGCTTAAATCGTAAAATCACGGAAAAAGTGCTGAAATAGACGGAGAAATTCCGACTAACTGCCCGAAAAACATAAAAAAAGGCTGTTTTCAGCGAGATAGTCGGAAAACCTCCTCTTATTTTCCCCGAAAATAGCTCATTTCAGCAAATAACGGTAAAATCTCCGCTTATTTCACTATCAGGCTGCAACAACCACCCCCCCACTCTCGATATAAACCCATTCCTCAATAACCTCGACTTCAACTCCGTTAATTGGGCAAACTAAAGAAAAAACAGGAGCGATCTCATAATGCCAAGAAAAGTTGAGAAATCTGATGAAACAGAAACTGATACGCTTCAGCCCAATGAACAGCAACCTAACAGCGCTCAAGATGAAATAGAGCATTTAAACAAAATGCTTGGTGAGGTCTTAACCTATCTCTCTGATGATGAGGTTGAAGAGATCGATATTGAATATTTGCTCAAGAATACAGAAGGACTTCGTGATTGGTGGGATGGGTTTCGGGAGAGAAATCGCAAATCCATTGAAAAAGAAATAATGAAATCCCTCGGTACGCTGCCTATAAAAGAATTAGAAAATATCCGGGAACAAATTAAAGCTAAATCTTAAGCCATTCAATTCTAAAAGTCTGCTTTTTGGACGACATTGTGTTACATAAAATTACTAAATTCCCTTATCTCAATGCTTAATTTTGGTTATCCCAACAAGTGAATAACAAACCGGAAAATCTTCATAATAACAAGGTAACACTGAAACTTAAAAGGGAGGTAATATCATGGACATCCAACAACAAGGCCAAATGCATCAAAATATGCACACAGGTACTGTACCGCCGCAAATGAACCATGGCGGACATGAGGTTTTTGACTTAAATGAAGTACTAACTGCAGGGGTTGGCACGATTAATCAATTTGTCATGCTAAAGGAGCATGCACAAGATCCTGAACTGATTAATATCATGAATCGCCAGCATGCTTTCCTTGTTCAAGAGTATAATACAACTCTTGAGTGCTTCAAAACAGGTCAAGATCCTCAGGTGCCGACACAAACGTATAATATGACGCAAAACAATGATTTTATTTATGGTTTAACACCAAGAGCGCCTAAGAAACCATTCCAGTCTGCAACTGAAATAAACGATGAATATATTTCAGGGTGCCTGCTGCATGCACATAAGTCAGCTGCATCTCAAAAAACAATGTCTGCACTGGAAACAACAAATCCAGTCGTGCGCAGAGTGCTGGCAGATTCAGTGCCAAATTGCATTGAAATGGCTTATGAGCTATCGATTTATCAAAACAAGAATCACTACTACCAAGTTCCACAATTGGCAGCACAGGATATGCAGGCTTTAACAAATGCATACGCTCCAGCTGCAGCACCAGCAGCAGGGCAAATGCCTATGAACAATCAAATGAAGCATTAATCAAATTGCCCCTGCCCTGTGCAGGGGTATTTTATTTTAAAATAAATAAACTTTGCTTATCACTTCATTGATCCTTTATGCTAGAGGTTGAGGTGAATTAAATGGTTACGATTATGATTGTTGAAGACGACAAAACGATTGCTGCAGGTCTGGAATATACATTACAACAAGATGGTTTTGAATCCATTCTTTGTTATAATTTTGCTTCAGCATTGGATATTTTATCTAAAGAGATAGACCGTATTGATCTTTGCTTGTTTGATGTCGGACTTCCAGACGGAAGCGGCTATGATTTATGCTCATACGTGAAGGAGCGCAGTGATCTCCCGGTCATTTTTTTAACAGCTTTCGACGATGAGGTGAATGTAGTAATGGGCCTTGATATGGGTGGAGATGATTATATTACGAAGCCTTTTCGGATTCGGGAGCTGCTGTCGAGAATTAAATCGGTGCTGCGCAGATACGCTAAACAGCCGCTGAATAAAAAAACTATTGAAATTCAACATATAGTCATAAACACACTGGAAGGTAAAGTGTTCAAGAGGGAGGAAGAAGTATTTCTAACTGCACTTGAATATCGTTTGCTGCTCATCTTCAGCAATCATATTGGACAAGTGCTGTCAAGAACACAGCTGCTTGAACAGTTATGGGATGTAGCAGGTGATTTTGTGAATGATAACACCCTGACCGTTTATATAAAAAGATTGCGTGAAAAGCTTGAGGACCATCCGCAAACACCAGAAATCATTAAAACTGTCCGCGGAATTGGCTATAAAGTAGGTGAGTAGCATGTGGAGGAACAGGGAATGGCAATTATTTATGGTTGTATTGATGATAATAGGTCTACTTATAGTGGGAGCAGCCACATTTTTTTTAACAGCCGAGGCTCTTATCTACATTCTGGCAACGGAAGTTTTGCTGATTACCGCTTTTTTACTATTTACAAGGTGGCGATATCGGGAAATTGAAAAACTCACAGATTATATGCGGAAAATCAGCAGTGAAAGCATAGCATATGACATTCGTGATAATTATGAAGGTGAATTAAGCATTCTAAAAAATGAAATTTATAAAGTAACAAGGAAGCTTTCTGACCAAAGTAATTATCTGCAAAAGAATAAGCAAGAATTAACTGATGCTATATCTGATATTTCACACCAATTAAAAACTCCCTTAACGTCCATGATGGTGATGTCTGATCTCCTGAACGACAGCAACTTAGATGTTAAAAAGCGTTCAGAATTCACCCGCAGTATGACCGTACAGCTTGAACGCATTGATTGGCTTGTGTCTTCACTGTTAAAGCTATCAAAAATTGATGCCGGAACAATCCAATTTAAACAGGACCCTGTTAACGCGGCAGATGCTATTAGAAAAGCAACTCAGCCGGTCCTGATTCCGATGGATGTAAAAAATCAAACATTTGAACTCACAGGTGATGTGACAGCGACGTTTATTGGTGATGCCAACTGGACTGCAGAAGCGCTGTTGAACATTTTGAAAAATTGTGTTGAGCATACTGGGGAGGGCGGACGCATCACGGCTTCTTGCTCTGAAAACGCCCTTTTTACTGAAATCATCATCACTGACAATGGCAGAGGTATCCCGAAAGAAGATCTTCCATACATATTTAAGCGATTTTACAAAGGGAAAAATGCTGGTGATGACAGCATTGGAATAGGACTAGCCATGGCATATAGCATTATAAAGAGGCAGAACGGCTCTATTACTGTCAAAAGTGAACTTAACCAAGGAACAACATTCCATATCAAATTATATAAACAAATTCTGTAAAAGCTTAAGTGACTAAATTGTCATTTTACAGTCACGGCAGAGTCATTTTAGGCAGATATACTTTATGTAAATTGAATGTTGGAGGTATATGATATGGATATTTTAAAAATAGAGAATCTGTCTAAAGTGTACGGAACAGGAGATACAGCAGTCAAAGCTCTTGATGATGTTTCTTTTTCAGTCAAAAAGGGTGAGTTCGTGGCGATTATTGGACCATCCGGGTCAGGTAAATCAACTTTGCTGCATATGCTTGGCGGTGTCGATATTCCAACAAGCGGCAAGGTGCTCGTTGACAATACCGATATTTATGGATTAAACGAATCACAGCTTGCGATTTTCAGACGCAGGCAAATTGGATTGATCTATCAATTTTATAATCTAATACCTGTGTTAACAGTGGAAGAAAATATCACGCTGCCCGTACTGCTTGACGGACATAAAGTCGACAATCAGCATTTAACTGATATTGTGAATACACTAGGCCTAGAACACCGGCTGTCTCATTTGCCGAATCAGCTTTCAGGGGGACAGCAGCAGCGTGTTTCGATTGGAAGAGCGCTTATCAGCCAGCCTGCCATTATGCTTGCAGATGAACCTACTGGCAATCTGGACAGCAAAAACAGCGAAGAAATAATGGACCTGCTGAAAATGTTTAATAAAACTTACAAGCAAACACTTATTGTGATTACACATGACGAGCGGGTGGCACTTGAAGCAGACCGCGTTATTTCGATAGAAGATGGCAGGATTGCAAAGGATGAGGTGCTTCATCCATGAATATCGTTAACAAGCTAACCATTCAGCACTTGAAACAGAATAAAAGGCGAACGCTCGTTACGATCTTTGGTGTTATTATTTCTGTTGCGATGATTGCTGCAGTGACCACTTTAGGAGTCTCTTTCCTGGATTTATTTAAAAAACAGTCCATTGCCAATAATGGCGAATGGCATGTGTCGTACGAAAATGTAAGTAAAGAACAAATACAGGCGATTCAGGATGACGATCAAACACAATCAGCCTTTTTATCGAGAGATGAGGGCTATGCCAATTTAACAGGCTCTGAAAATGAAAATAAGCCATATGTCTTTATTAAATCCTTTGATACAGATGGCTTAGAGAATTATCCAATTCATTTAAAAGAAGGCCGATTGCCAAAAGAGAGCAATGAAGCAGTTATTTCAGAACATATGGAAACAAACGGAGGAGTTTCTTATCAGATTGGTGATGAAGTAACACTGCAGGTTGGAGAAAGAGTGAGTAATCTGCCAGACGCTGATCCTGAGATGGAATTAAAACAAACAGCTTCAGTTGTTCAACTGGACGGCGAAACAGCTGAAACGATTGAAGACACTGCTGAAAAGACATATGAGATTGTTGGTAAAATTGAAAGACCGGAGTGGGAGCCAACATGGTCGCCTGGATATACCATGATTTCTTATTTAGATGTTGAAGCAGATGTTTCAGCTGATGTATCTGTTATCGTGAAAGATATTAATAAGGACATATTTGACCATGCGGAGGTTTTAGCAAACAGTATTGGATTGGAGAAAGCATCTTTAAGTTTTAATGACAGTCTGCTCCGCTATTACGGTGTTACAGATAATGCAAACCTGCAAACTACATTGTATAGGCTTCTGGGGATTATTGTTGCAGTTATCATGATTGGTTCTGTTGCACTAATTTATAATGCGTTTGCGATAAGTGTATCTGAAAGATCCCGTCATTTAGGGATGCTTTCAAGTGTGGGAGCAACCAAACGGCAAAAAAGGAATTCCGTCTTTTTTGAAGGCTTTGTCATTGCTCTAATTAGTATTCCGCTCGGCATTGCCGCTGGTTTAACTGGCATATGGATTACCTTCCTATTGATCAATGACATGATTGAAGGAGCTTTAGGCATTTCAGAAAAATTAACGGTAGTTATTACCCCAATGTCAATAGTGACGGCATGTCTTCTGTCATTGGCCACTATCTTTATATCAACCTATTTACCTGCTGTTAAAGCATCAAAAATATCAGCAATTGATGCGATCCGCCAATCACAGGATGTGAAACTTACAGGCAAAAAGATTAAAACACCGAAACTTGTGAGAAAGCTATTTGGCATCGAAGGAGAAATAGGGCTCAAAAATTTAAAACGAAATAAGCGCCGTTATAATGTGACCGTCTTTTCCCTTGTCATCAGCATTCTCTTATTTTTATCGGTCTCCTATTTTACCGATAGCTTAAAAAAATCATTAGAACTGTCACAGGAAGGAATTAATTTTGACATTAGAGTTTCACTCAATAGCAGTAATGAAGAAAAGTCAGAACAGCTGGCAAGTATTAAAGAATTTGATTTGGTTGAGAGTTCAGTGCTGCAAAAACAAATTGATCTAAACTTTTATGTAAAAGAAGAGGAGGCGGCTCTGCCGTTTCAGGAAGACATAAAAAGCGGATTAATAGAGCTGGATGAAAAGGGAGTTCCATATTACACTTCCGTTACCAGTTTGGATGAACGAAGCTTTGAAGATTACGCAGAACAAATTGGTGTGAAATCATTTACAGATGAACCATTGAAAAGTCACCCGGTCATCTTAGTAAATACAGCACAATACGAAGACTCTGAAAGTGGAAAATTTGTCGAAACAGAAGCTGTTTTTAAGGAAATTGGTGAATCTCTATCTTTGCTTTATTATGATTATGAGCAATCAATCGAAAGTGAATTTGCAGATGTCACCATAGTGGCTGAAACAAATGAGGTTCCGATGGGGGTTAATTACGGTGGCATCGGCAGTGTTAACTTAATTACGACCGAAGAGGTTTTTAATGAGTTAGTGGCATCTGACAAACAGGAAATGGCTAATTCAAGTGTATTTCTTCGCAGTTCAGACCCGATAAAACTGCAGGAAATGATCGAAGACGCCGACACTGATTTTTATGTTTCTAATCTGTACAAAGCCAGACAGGAGCAGGAGCAGCTAATTTTGATTCTTTCGGTCTTTACCTATGGGTTTATTGCCCTGATCACATTGATTTCAGTTGCTAATATTTTTAACACAATATCTACTAGTGTTTCCCTTAGAAAAAGAGAGTTTGCTATGCTCAAGTCAGTAGGGATGACACCGATGGGCTTTAATAAAATGATCAGCTATGAGAGTCTCTTCTACGGGTTAAAATCCTTACTGTATGGCCTGCCGCTCAGCTTTATTGTGATGTATCTGATCTATTATGCTACAACTTCATCATTTGAATATACATTTGAAATACCGTGGATGAATATATTCTATTGCATTATCAGCATTTTCGTGATTGTAGGAACAGCCATGCTGTATTCAATTCGAAAAGTCAATCAGGATAATATTATTGAGAGTATTAAACAAGAGAATATATAGAGTACAGCTGAAAAAATGAGGTTCTTTTCTGACCTCAAAAACGAAGCGTCATTCCTAATTGGATATGGCGCTTTTTTACATGAGTGAGTATGGTAAAATTTATAGAAAAGGAGTGGATCGAAGTGAAAAGCAAAGTCAGATTTCCGTTCGTATATTTTTATTTGGAGCCTAATCGGATCTATATGTATAAAATGGACTCTACGGAGTATTTAACTGTTTCGAATTGGTCTCAAAATGGCGAATGGAGATCATTTGAAATAGCTGATGAGGAAGCGTTTGAAACGTTTAAACATGAAGAGACCCAACCGCCTGAAGGATACAGTATATTCGTCAACCAGGATGTGTTGAACGATATGGTTGAAGAAATCAACAACAGTATCCAGCAATATCGCTCATTGCTGGCTTGTAAACCGTTCAGCAGAGATCCATTTAAAGAGGTGGATAGCGTACATATTGTTTCTTCCGAATCCGCAGCAGGCTCGGTTAGAGTAGGACTGCAGCATCCAAAGGCTGTTATAGGCTTTACTGAATTTCTTGCAATCGGTCCCATATGGAAGCTTCATGAGAAAGAAGGACAAGTGTATCGCAATGAATGGCTGTTTGACCATATTAATAGTGAGCAGGATGAATTTGAGGGTGGAAATAAATTTAGGAATATGCTGCGGGAGATCGAAGACATTCCAGAAACTCTGCCGATTTATATCTGGTATGGAAATGATGCATATGAACAAACATTCCTGCGGTTTATTTTATACATACTGCGGCATAAAGCAAATGTGATTTATCTAATGAATTCTGTTGAACTCTATGAGAAATACATAACCACAAAGGATGCACAACACGAATTCTTATATACATGTCATCTTGCCTCTCAAGATGTTAGGATTCTTTTTGAAAAAAGAGGAGAAGTTAAGGCATTAAATGAAGCAGAGCTGTATCAATATCATAAAGAATGGGAGACACTCTCACAGGCTAAGGGAGTTTTGCGGACTTTCCGTGACAATGAAATAATGGAAGTAAAACAGAATCACTATGATTCACTAATTTTAAATACGATCAAAAAATTACATGAGGCACAGGAACAAAAAGACTTTATTAAAACAGGCAGTGTTATTGGTGAGGTTTTGGAAAACCGTAAAGAATTTAAACATGCGGACTATTTGGAATATCGGATCAGGGACTTAATCTATACAGGGTTTCTTGAGTTAAAAGGAGTACCAAAATCGATGAGTCATTATCGTGTGAAGCTGCGTTCGTAATGTTTTTACAATGATAACTGCAAATCTTAGATCCATTTAGATGAGGGGGGATCTCGATGACCAAAAAAATAAGCGACCCTGCTCAATGGCGTGGGAGCTATTATGAACTGGAAATGCAGTATGATGGAGGCGACCAAGAAGTCATAAATGCAGCGCTCAAAACCATGGCAATGCACATGGATTTAGCTTATAAGGATAACTATGTGGAAAAACGCCAGCCTGTCCAGCTTCCAATTCAGATAAATAAAGAGCAAACATATTCGTTTATTGGAAAATTTACTTATTCAGAAACGATTACCCTTAACAGCCTTGTTGAAGTCATTCTTGATGGTGAAACAGCCTCCGTCATTGTTTCAATTCCGCTATGTGAAATAGAAGAGTACTTTTCAATTGACTATCCTTTAACCATCAAGCAAAACCAATGGTTAAAAAGAATGCATGAGATGTTCATTGAACTCTCTGTCATTATTTATGGACAATCCAAGTTTCAGCTTGCTATGATAGGCGATGAGGTTTCCGGTTATACAAGAATAGGTGAAATTAAAGGCAGTGACCTGCACAATGAAGAGATCATCTTTATTCTCCCGGTTGATCTGCAGCGGAAACTTAATGTAGAGCACATAGGAGTAGAATACCCTCATCAACTAAGAATGTACGAAGATATAATGGAGTGAAAGAAATGAGTAATAAAGTGAGCAGCAACGAAGAGAAACAACTTTTAAAGGCACTCTCTAATATGAAAGAAACGGTTATATTGGAAGAAGATAAGAGAGATAAAAAGCTTTATGCAACAGTTGAATACCCTATTAGTCTAGAAGATACCCTGAGCAAGAAGACAAAAGCAGAATTAGATACCATTCGGAAATTTTACGGGCTGCAGGGACTCAGTGCATTAAAAAAAGCACAATTAATAGAAGTGTTAATTGAAAGCATCGTTAATCAAATGGAATCTTTTTTGGAAAGTATAGATGCAGAGAGAATGCAGGTGATTAATAAAATTCTCCAAAATGGAGGGTATTATGCATTTACTGATTTAACTCATCAAAAGATTAGCTATTTTCGTGAAAGCGGCATAGTAGCAACAGGATCCATTAACGGAGAAAGAGTCCTTTATATTCCAGCAGATCTAGTAGAGCAGCTAAAGGCGCTTTGTGAAAGCACAGACATAAAACAAGCAGTCAAACAAAACACGGAGCTATTAAAAATCACAAAAGGAATTATTTTTTATTATGGAGCAGTCTCATACAATGAGTTACAATCGATGATTGAAAAGCTGCTGAAAAAGCCAGTAAATCTGCTCATGTATTTAGAGCTTTTACTTGATCGCAGAGTATATGACTCAGAAATTATTTTTAAAGACGGTTATGTTCAGCATGATGAACTGGAAGATTTAGATAAGCTCAAAAAAGAACATAAAATGCGGCCGCATATTGGGTTTTATCCTTTTACAAAGGAACAGCTCTTTAAAGCAAGTGAACCTGGCTACATTGATCAGACCGCCAGCTATCAGCAGCTGGTGCAATACATGGTGACTCACTATCCCATGAAAAAGTCCGAAGCAGAAAACATTGTAGGAGAAATTGTATTTCTCATAAAGATTGGCAAGCAATTCGGTGAAATTCTGCTTTATCTACAGGAATACATCGATTTTCAGGATGCTGATGAGGTAAATGCTTTTATGAATCCTGTCATGACATTAGTCAATCATACAAAACAATGGCACCTAAAAGGCTACGCACCAAAAGAAATCCGCAAACCAAATACAAATCCAACCGCTGTGTTAGCAACACCTGACAGCAGCAACATTATTGATATAAAATCAAGGCAAAAAAAAGTTGGCAGAAACGAACTATGCCCTTGCGGCAGCGGGAAGAAGTATAAGAAGTGCTGCGGGAAATAATAAGAGCATACTTGTGAAAAATAAACAGAGCCGTTATTTCTTATAAATTTCAAAAAAGAAAGTGTGCATTAAAAGAGACAGTTTATTTCCCATGTTTATGTGCAATCCAGATTATAGGATTAGATCGCTAGCAGTGAGGAAAATAAACAGGGAACCTTTTAAATAACATCACGAATAAAATAAATTAGGAGTGAGGTAGCATGTTTCGAGATAAAAGCAAAGAAGAAAAACGATTTGATGAAAAACTAGTCCAAAATTATCAGCACGGACTGATCTACATTTTGGTTGATCGGAAAACAGGTGTTAATTATATGCATGTTTGGAATACGCAAGGCAGCGGATTAACACCATTATTAGATGAAAACGGAAAAGTCATTGTGGATCCGATAGACGGTTCGGAATAATAAAGTAGTAAAAACCCTTTCAAGTGTGGAAGGGTTTTTGTGCTTTAAGAAGCAGGATTGATCAGTAGAATATTTGAAAAACAAAAAATCGTGATACAAAACCTGCTTATTCGTTACTAAGGTTTTATAAATAAATGATATAAAATAGTTATGCTTAGCAACTATCAATTTATCTTTTATCTTATACAGGTGCATGGACTATTAGGCATATTGCATAAAGTGTTTTTAGTTTCAAACCCGATTTACGATTTAGCGGTGCGTCCATTAATTTGAATTTTTAGTAACTTAACCGAAGAACAATCGTCTATAGAGGAAAGGAGTGAGCGATTTGAGGAAATATATCTATTTCATTATTTGTATTGGAATTCTTTCAATTATCATTTCAGGTTGTTCCATTAGAGGAACAAATGAAGTTCAGATTAATGTTCAAGATAAATTACAGCATTCAGAAACTAAGTTGAAGGTTCAAAAACGTGTTGGCGAAGAGGCAAATTATGAGGAATTTAAAGAAATCAACAATCAGTCAACTGTTCAAAATGTCAAACATCTACTGGAAAGTATTCACTGGGAAAATGCTGAAGTAAGTATGACACACCCTCCTGATTTCCAAATCAATTTCAGCAGTAACAAGGGAATAGCTGTTATAAATTATGATCTATGGATCAGCCCTAACAATGAACAAATCGAGCTTGTTATACAAGGTGAAGGGAAATATGTTCAGTTAAGTAAGAGTAAATCGGGAAAATTGTTCGAAACCATTTCAGGAGAGAGGTTATCTAACTTTGATTAATTTTTGGTTTTATATGGTGTTTTTAATGAGAAAGAGGAGCTAATAGCAATAGGTGGACTGAATATAAATCCCTTCACAAATGTTAAAACAATCGGAAGGCTAAGAAGATTTTATGTTTCTAGATAAGTGAAAATAGATATCCTAACTCAACACATTTTTTAAAGCTATAAAATTATTTTTTTGTAAAACAAGACACATTTATAGAAATGACCAGTTTAATTTTATCAAAAGAGAGATGTTAGAAATTGCTCGATCGATGAATTAACGTAAATTACAGACCAAATGTTTACTGTCTGCCAATTATAGAATGGTTAATCATATTGCAGCTCTCTAATCCTTATAGTGTTAGTTTGTTTAAGTTAATTGTACACTTCATTAAATAGGCAGTTACAAAAATGAGCTGTTTTCCAACAGCTCAAACTTTACTGATTCTTTTTGTTATCATGATGATGACTGTATTTAACAGCTTTAACCGATACTTCATCAAGGTTCTTTCTCTTACCTTCAATTGAGCCGAAGTACGTTTTAGGATCAATCTGTACGGTCACCGTGTCCAAATTGATAGCTTCATTCTTTAGGTTAGAACTAAATGTACGAATCATCAATTCAAGTTCGTACCAACTTTTTGATTCTGATCCCGTATGATCGACAATCAATTCTAATTTGTTGACTCTCTCAAATGTCCAATTCACTCCTTCTCCACATTCTTTATTAACAATTTCTGTGATATAAGGATTAATCATATCAACCAAAAGCTCTTCTGGAGAAGCGTAAATTTCTTTGTTGATCTTGCTGCTAGGATCTTTGTCTGCATGTGCTAGAGAAATAGGGACCGTCAAACTCATTAAGATTAAAAAAGTTAACATTACTAATCTTTTCATATTATTCACCTCAAAGTTAGTATTCCACTTTGAGCAATTTAACGCATACCAATTATTAGGTGATAATATAAATAAACCAATCTTTTGTGACCGCTTGAAAAGACGACACAGATTTTGCCTGATAAACTGAGAAACTTTCTTCCAGTTAAGGACTCCTTTTTTACGGTAGAGCGTATATTATGGTCATAATGATACAGCAGCACTGTTGTCTGAGTGTATTTTCGAAACTCAATAAAAATATATATCTATTAATAATTATGCATATCAACAAAATGGTGCTTGATATACTAACGGGTGGGAGTAGAAAAAGAAAAGGTGCGTTATAAGCACCTTCATCTCATATATTACTCCCAATTTATTGCTTGTTTTTGAACTAAGCTAACCATACTATTTATAGATGGAGACAACCATTTATCTTTATGATAAGTCAAATAAGTAGATAGTGAACTTTGTTCTTTAGAAACGTCTTTTGCTATAAAAATCCCATTTGAAATTTCTTCTTTTGCAGAAAAAAATGGTACAAGTGATACACCTAATCCAGCCTTAACACAGTGTTTTATTGCTTCGATGCTTTGGAATTCCAAACTATCCCTTATATCTAAATGATTTAGTGAAATATATTCGTCAAATACAGATTTATAGCTGCATCTTAAATCGGAATACAATGCTGTGTTTAAATCACCTTTATTACTATTAGGACGGATAAAGACCATTCTTTCTCTTACTAATTCTTCAATATGCAACTCTTCCTGTTTCCAGTTTTCCTTTTCTAAAACCAATGCTAAATCAATGTCACCACTTTGAAGACTCTTAGTTACATCATAGTTCTCTAATGACTTTACTTGAAGACTAACTTTGGGATATTTATGCTTAAATTCGAGAAGGAGCTGAGGAATTCGAAAAATGGTAAGCGATTCAGATATTCCAATTGTAAGTTCCCCTTGAGGCTCTGTTTCAATAGTGAGTGACTGGTTATAAAGATCAATTATCTGATTTGCATAGGGAAGAAATTGCTCACCGAAGTGAGTCAAAATGATTCTTTTTCCTAAACGATCAAAAAGTGGTCTACCTAATTCTTTTTCTAACTCTTTTATATGCGTCGTTATAGAAGATTGAGCATATCCTAAGTAATCAGCAGCTTTATTGAAACCATTTTTCTGCACGATTGTCTTAAATGTAATTAAATGGCGAAGTTCCACTTTTACATCTCCTTTTTCTTGAGTTCAATAATATTGAACTATAATATCAAATATATTAATTTTACTAAAGCATTCGCTTCATTTAAGCTAATAACTGAAAGGTTGTCAAGAACAAATATTGAAGGAGGAAGAAAGTATGAATAAAGAAATTTTACTTCAATCTTATAAATTAAATAAAACAGAATTAAAAAATAGAGTTGGAGTGGCACCGATGACCCGTATTAGTGCTACAGACGATGGATTTGTTACAGATAAGATGGTCAAGTACTATCGCTCTTTCGCCAAAGGTGGATTTGGTTTAATTATTACAGAGGGTACGTATATTGATAAAAAAAATAGTCAGACGTATCAGTATCAACCAGGTATTGCAATAGATGGACAGGCACAAGCTTGGAAAAAGGTAGTAGATGCGGTGCACGATGAAGGTGGGAAAATATTCATGCAATTGCAGCATAGTGGTCCACTTTCTCAAGGAAGTCATTTTTCAGAGGAAACGATTGCTCCATCATCAGTAAAGCCTAAAGGCGAACAGCTCAAATTTTATTACGGGGAAGGAGAATATATAATCCCAAGAGAAATGACAAGAGAAGAGATAAATGATGTAAAAAAGAGCTTTGTAGAAGCTGCTCAAAGAGCAGAGAATGCTGGATTTGATGGGGTTGAAATACATGGTGCTAATGGTTATCTCTTGGATGCATTTCTTACGGAGTATACAAATTTACGTACTGATGAATATGGAGGAAACACAGAAAATCGAGTAAGATTTTTAGTTGAAATTGCTTCAGAAGTCACTAAAGCTGTCGGAAAAGATTTCACATTAGGTATAAGAATATCACAATCACAAGTGAATGATTATCTCTATAAATGGTCAGGAAAAGAGGAAGACGCAAAAATCATTTTTAGTTCTCTAGGTCAATCAGGATTAGATTATATTCACATAACAGAGTATAAAGCATGGCAACCTGCATTTGATGGGGGAGAAAAATCTTTAGTTTCACTAGGAAAGAAATATAGTCAGTTACCGATAATGGCGAACGGCCAATTAGAGAATATTGAAAGAGCAATTGACATTGTAAGAAATGGTGATGCTGATATTGTAACACTTGGAAAAGGTGCCTTAGCTGATCATGACTGGGTTAAGAAAATTGAAAGGGAAGAACCGTTATCCTTTTTTAATCCAGATGAAGTACTTTATCCAGTAGCTAATATTAAAGATTTTGAGATCTAATAAAAAGAAATAAGCTAACTCGTTTGAGTTAGCTTATTGTATTTATATGTCAGGTGTGGGTTGGTTTTCTATGCCCCATTCACACATTTCTTCCAAAATCGGAATAAGTGAAGCACCTTTATCTGTAAGGTAATATTCAACTTTTAAAGGAAGCTGTTGGTATTCCTTTCTTAGTACTAAATCACACTTCTCCAATTCCTTGAGTTGAGAACTAAGTGTTTTGAAGGTTATGTTCCCGATCATTCGATGCATCTCATTGTACCGGATCGGATGGTTTTCTGCTAGTAAATATAAAATGACCATCTTCCATTTTCCGCCGATCAAAGACAAAGTATAACCAAAAGGGGTATCCTGAATATTTTTAACTTTTCCGTGATATCCTTGCATTGTCATTTAAATCATCCTTTCAAATAACTTCTATTTGAACCGAAATATTAGGATCAAAATTAAGTATTAGTTTACAGGCAACTGAAAAAAATGAAAAGAAACTAACTCTTTGGGTACTTTCATAAAAGTGCGTACTTTTAATTGATTTTAATTCAATTATACTAGCACTAGTTAAAAGGGAAAGGAGAATACAAATGACAAATAAAACAATTCGTCTATTAATGCCTCAATGGCAAGGTGGGAATAACCCCAATTATTCCTTTGGGGCGGAACTACTTGCTTGGTTAGCACCACAAAATGAACAGCCACTTATTAGAGTTCCTCTTCATGAACCAGAGGGAAACCAACTTGAAGTTGAAAGGGGTATTTTCGGTAGAAACCAAGTTATGAATCAATTGAAGTCTGCCCAACAAATTATTGCTGCGCATCAACCGGATAAAATCATTATTTTCGGTGGCGACTGCCTAGTTGAACAAGCACCATTTGCCTATCTAAACGAACGTTATAACGGAGAACTAGGATTGATATGGATTGATTCACATCCTGATATTTCTACGCCAAAACAATTTGAGAATAGTCATACTATGGTATTAGGGAATTTGTTAGGAGAGGGAGATAAGGAGTTTGCAAATGAAGTAAAAGTACCTATAAAGCCAGGTAATGTCTTTTTTGCAGGACTTGAAGAAACATTTTCCCACGAGACAGAATTAATTCAAAAGCTCGGCATGAAGACTGCAAGCACCAAAGAGCTAATAGAAAATCCTAGTGCTATTAAAAAATGGATTGTTGAACAGAATATTAAGCATTTAGCGATTCATCTTGATTTAGATGTTCTTGATCCCAGTGCATTCCGTTCTTTAATTTTTGCAAATCCAGATTCAAAAGAACCTATAGATTTTCCAATGGGGAAAATGCATTTTCCGCAATTAACGGAGATCATCCATGAAGCATCAAAAGTAACTAATCTGGTAGGACTCGGTATTACGGAGCATTTGCCTTGGGACTCAATAAATTTAAAAAATCTGTTAAGCACGGTTTCTATCTTTGATTGATTAATAATTCAATCATTACTAAACCTATAAATTGGAGGATATTATGGAAAACGAAAAGAAGACATTACGCTTGATAATGCCACAATGGCAGGGGGGAAACAACTTTTCCTATCACTTTGGAGCTCAACTTTTAGCTTGGCTTGCTCCACCTACAGATGATGAAACAATTGAAGTACCTATTTCTACAGATCCTACTAACGATGATAATGAAGATGGAATTGTAGCAAAAAAGCAAATCATCGAGCAAACTCAATCAGCTTTAAATATTCTTCATGAACGAAATCCGGACAACGTAGTCGTTTTAGGCGGAGACTGTAGCGTAGAACTTGCGCCATTTGCTTATCTTGCAGAAAAATATAAAGAGGATTTGGCCATACTTTGGATAGATGCCCATCCAGACATTAAAACAGCAGATCTATATCCGCATTATCATGCTATGATATTGGCTACTCTACTTGGAGAAGGGGATTCGGATTTGGCTCAGCTTGTTCCAAAAAAAGTTAACCCTAAAAATATAGTATTTGCTGGAATTAATGATGATAAAGAAAAAGCAACTGCTGTATACGAAAAATATAAATTTACTAATGTAAGTTCAGAGGAATTTAGTACCTCCAGTGAAACATTAATTAATGCATTAAGAGCAACGGGTGCTTCTCGAATCGCTGTTCATTTTGATCTCGATGTATTAGATCTTCGCGAGTTCCGTTCTCAAGGTATTGCAAAGCCAGAACGTTATGAGGAGTATGTAGGAAAAGGGTTAAAGCGTTCAAGCATGCAATCTGTTACTCGCCTAATTCAAGACGTGAGCAATGAATTTGATGTAGTTGGACTGGGTATTACAGAACATTTGCCTTGGGATGCTTTTACACTTTCAAATATGCTTCGGAATTTACCGTTGTTGAAAAAACATTAACACAAAAATAAAATATATTTCATTCTGAGCAACCGTAAGAGTTGCTTTTTTTTATGCTTAATGGTATTCATTTCAGCCTGATTTGAGCAAAAATCATGATAATCTTATTAAAGGAATTTACATTAAAAAAAATTCTTTATTCTATATTATTGAATTATTATTGTCGTCTAATTTTGTAATTGAGAGGAAAATGACATGAGTATTAATATTAGAAAAGCAACACTAAATGATGCTTTACTTGTGACAAAAATGACTGCTGAACTTTTATCAGAGCTAAAGGCAACAACTATTTCAAGTGATGAGTTAATGGATGTTTGTTTAGAATTGCTAAAGAAAGAAGAAGAACAATGGACTGCATTTTTAGCTTTTAAGGAAGATGAATGTGTTGGTGTACTAACACTTTTTGGTGTTATGGCTTTGTATGCACCTGGTTCATTAGGCATTATTCAAGAATTATATGTTGCACCCAAAATGCGGAGTGAAGGTGTAGGAGAACAATTAATCGTTTCCGCAAAAGAGCATGGAAAGAAATTTGGATGGATTAATTTAGAAGTTGGAACTCCGAATCCAGAAGCATGGAGCAGAACTGTTTCTTTTTATAAACGTTTGGGATTTAAAGAGATTGGTCCTCGCTTAAAATACCATTTAAATTAGTGGGGATGAATCTTCATTATTCCTCTTCCTTGTGGAAGTTCGCACTTAACCAATTGGGTGCTTTCCTAAAGTAAAATGGAACCCTTTTTATGTCGCTAAAGTGGCGGGTTAGTGCAATAAGAAACATAAAGAAGAAATGGGAAAATATGATATATTATTTAATAAGGAGGGATATAAAATGAACGCTATTAATCGTTGGATTGTTTTTATTTTTCTTACTTTCTTTACTTTTTTAATGGTCTACAAAGGATTAAATTTATGGTCTCTTGGAACGAATGTGGATGGTGACGGCATCGGAATACACCTTTTAGGATTAGAGATAAATGACCGAGTACCAGAAGCGAATATTCGAATATATGCAATTGGTTTCTTTGTTGCAAGTTTGATTACTATGTTGATTGCCTTTGCACTTGTTGGAAAAACTTTTTTAAAGTTAAAAGGTAATACAACAGTAAGTTAATTATTGATAGATATTCAACTATTGGGTGAAAGTGTTGAAGATGGGAGCTGTCATTATCGGCAGCTTTTTCTTTTTATGCTAACGTATGCAGGCTAGAGGAAAAGAATTATATTCTACTAAAATAGGTGGTACAGTTTAATAATATTAATACCTAAATTTAGGAGGTTTTCTATATGCCAATGGAACAAGAAACCATAAGTATGTTAATTAGTGGATTTTTAATTATAATGGGAATTGCAATTGGAATTACAATTTTTTTGTGGGTGAAAAATAAGAGACGGAGTGGGGCATACGCTTGGCTTTTCCTACATTTTTTGTTATCCTCTGTTGCAGTATATTTTTCTTTACAAGCCATTTCGTTTGATTACCTTCATCCTATGGCATCGGAAGAAATATCTCTTCGTTTAGGGTAAACAGGAGTATTTGGGCTTTAACTATGATTTGTTTGTTGTTGGGTATATACAATTTTTCCAAATTAATTAAAAAGGTATAGCTCCTTGTTGAACTAACTGGTGCTCTCCTTAGATAAAATGTAAGCCGTTTTCTTATGATGCTATAAGGGCAGTTTAGTAAAAGAATGGATTTATAATACAAGTTGAACTAATATTTAGAAAATAGGTCCTAAAAGGAGTAGATTGATAATGGAAAAGGTCACACCATTTTTAATGTTTCAAGATGGCAAAGCAGAAGAAGCAATGAATTTTTACACATCTCTGATTGAGGATTCAGCAATTACAAATATTGTTCGATATGGTGCAAATGAAAGTGGGGATGAAGGAACTGTCATGCAGGCTACTTTCACCTTAAAAGGTCAAGAATTTATGTGCATTGACAGTAATGTTAAACATCAGTTTTCCTTCACACCTTCGTTCTCAATATTTGTTACTTGTAATACCGAAGAAGAACTTGACAATATTTATCAGAAGCTGAACGAAGGTGGACAAGCACTTATGCCACTAGGAGATTATGGATTCAGTAAGAAATTTGGCTGGCTAAATGACCGTTTTGGAGTTTCATGGCAACTTAATCTACCTAATTAATATGAAAAACTTAATATCCTGTTCATACCAACAATAAAAAGCATAACGGGTGCTTATGTTTCAGATCAGCTGCCAAATAAGGCGGCTTTTCTTGAGGAATAAACGGAGCAGCATTCCTGAAATAAGTGAAAATCAAGCTTGTGTTGGGACCGCTTCGGAGAACTTTTTTATTGTAGAAAAGAACCAGGATTATTAAAGAAGGATTTACTATTTTTGTTCAAAGGTGGTGATAAATAGTGGAAAAAAGTAATACAAAAGAATTTCTAAAGGAAGCTATTATCACATTTATTACAAGTATTTTATTGCTTTTTGCTTTGCTAACATTACAAATCAATGGAGTATTTGTTCATATAGGAACACCACCAAACGGTATTAGTCATCAGGCGTTATTTAATTTGCTTATAATTGTGGCAGTAGTATCGCTAATATATTTGTTCAATGATAGAGGTATAAAAGGAATAATAATTGCGATAGGGGTATTTTTCATAATAGTATCATCCCTTCCAAATCTTCTAATAGAGGCTGAATACACGAGATTTTCTTCTCCAGATCATAAAGAAGAATTTGTAGTGATTGAAAGAGGTTATGGTCGCCTATACCAATTATCAAATTCAAGATTATATATGACTTATTTAACCAGCATTAATACAGATGATGGCTATAAGCCATTTTCGGACAGTGCATTTAAATTAGAATGGGAAGAACCGCATCAATTGATTATTCAGTATAAGTTTGATTATACGTTAGATTCCTTGAGTAAAGAGATTTCAACAAAATATAAAGTGAAGTGATTTAGGTGATAAAGTGTTTCATTAATTACTTTCTATTTGTTGAAGTTATTAAGCTACCGGGTGGTTTAGTTCAATAACTCCAATACCCTAAAAGAGCCAGATAAATATTATTTTATTCATTAAAGTGTATATGTTGGCTCTTTCTCTTTCTCATTCATCTCCATCTTAAAAAATCAGTCAGTCTTATCAGAATGTTTGTCTTCTGAGTCTGCTAATTGCTATGAACAGGAAATGATAATTTCCAGTAAAGTTTCCCAATTATTTTAGCAGAAACTGTTTCATTTTTAATGATGATCACACCTTTCATTTTACCTTAACAAAGAAGGTATCAGTTCCGATAGTATCGTTACCTTTCCTAGTCATTGATCGCGCCAAATATTTCATTTAATCATCTATTACCACCAATTTGTATGGTTCGAATTAGGTGGGTTGTGCTTTTGTGCTTCATCCTTCATTAATTCTTGGCTGTCTTTGGCATTCTTATCACTGATTCGTTTATAACGGTTGGTTTTTTTATCTAAGAAATATCCAAATAAGAGAAGTGCAACAACAAACATTCCTACAAAACTCCATACCAAAACCATAATATTACCTCCTTTGTCTATTGTTAACTATATTCAACTTCTTTTCTGTCATTCCCTTGTTCCAAAAAACTATCCTTCTAGTCAAAAGATAATAATTACTCGATTAACAGCAGATCTTAAATGCTTTGGGAAGGTTATTCCTTATTCTCAGCAATCTTTTTCAGTGCCTTTGCACGAGAAGCTATGAATGCCGTCATATATTTCTCCAAAAATAACTTGTCGGCTACAACGCCAATTGGACCGAATGGTGATTTATATTGAAATTTATCAATCATTATGGTTCCGCCAGCTTCTTCAATAAACTGATGGGTATGAACGAAGGAATGGAAAGCTCCTGTCACCATAACATCAACAAATTTATGTGGTTTCTCCATTACTGTCACTTTGGCTGTCAACCTTTGTTTAATCCCAAAATGGATGGCTTCCCAGGTAACCGTATCACCTTGTTCTAAAAATCCTTCTGTCACTCCACTAACAGCTCTTTCCCTAGTTTTAGAGGTCGTTTGAGTATGAATATCTACATTTCTTGCAAGGTCGAAACATACTTCAACTGGTGCTTTAATAAATTGCTGATGCTCAATTACAGGCATTTTATTTTCTCCTTTTAATTAAAAACCTTCAATATCAAAGTTCATTCTGCCGTCACGGTAAATCTGAAATGGATCAACTCCGCCAATCAATACTTTTCCATTATAAATTGATGCTGTTTCATTCCATTCAAATTCCTGGCCATTATGCTCTGTTTCAAGTTTTATATGATGCCAGAAGGAATGGCCATCTTCATATTCGACTTCACCAATCTCAAAGTTTGTTAATGTATAGCCTTTGTCTTGCGAGATCTCTACTTTCTTTAAATAGAACTCTTTTGCTTCTTCATCAGAAAATGTAATATCTTCATTTAATTTATAATCATCCGTTTTTACATCATATTGGAACAAGTGTAATTGCTCGAAAGCCTTCTCATAATTGCCATCTATCATTGACCGATAATAATCCTTGATTAAACCTTCTGCTTTTCTTTCTTCAGTGGAATTACACCCTGTAAGGAGTAGAATTAATGATAAAATAAACAAAATTTGAATTAATTTGTACATCTATTCACTCTCCTAAAATTCCCAGTTCCACTCTAACTTTAGCACAAAATTTGTAAAAGCACTTTAATTCTTAACGTTAATTTGTATGTGAAGAATGAATTATACTTCAAGAAAAAATTTAATGAAAAATAAAATAGAAACCATTTCAGAAGTTGGCTTGTTTAGTGGCTATTATTCAATATTTGAATGGGGAATTATTATCACAGAAAAATAGTTTCCAAGAGGTGATTAAGTTCCTGATTATTTAAGTGTATTTTCTTCCTAATAATTCCAACTTTATTATTAGTATATTATAATATAGCTATTATTTTTATACTCCATTGGGTTACTAACATCAGTTTATGCATTAAGGTTAGTTCCTAAAGATTTGCCCAAGCTGCATTTATGTGATCTGACATAATAAATGGATATTGTTCATATGGGCATTGATCTATAAAGGGATTGATGTCTTTTTTATGGGAACTTATTGTACAAATCAGCCAGCAAAATTAAAGAAGACAATTTTTCATTAGGGGTTTATCTGGTTACCTGTAAAGTAAAGTAAGGAAATGGAGGTAACAATAGTTGAATTTAGCCACTAATCTTCGTAAAAAAGGAATTATTGTAACGGAATTTGAGAGCATAGGTCATGATTATAGAAAAGAATGGATCAAATCATTATTTGAATCTATAAATGAAAAAAGATTATATCGTCACCATTTTTTATGGGAGCTGTTGCATAGTAATAAAATGAATTACCTTGAGGGTAAAGAGGCAAACAAAACTTTTGATAGAGTGAACAAACAATACTGTTATATATTTTTTCAAGAATCCAATGATGTTTTAAAAGTAGAATTTGCTTCAGAAATGAAAGCAAATGATTTGTTACATCAATATGGTGAATATAGAGACGTGTACGTAGTTGATAAAGGGTTTAATTGGACATACGTTATTCCGCACGAAAAAGGGATATATGGGCCGTATTTTTATCGGAAATAACTTTAAAGGAACAAGTGTGTTGATACACATAGGATTAGTGCTTTTTATGAAGTGATTTAACTAATCAGGTCAGGTGCGTGCAAGTAGGGATAAGATGAGAAAGATTAGAACATGATATGACGGAAATTGATAAAGGAAGTGTTTCTATGCTTCAGATGAAGATAATTAAAAAATTTAAAACCTCTTATCAGATTAAATTTTCCAATGACTATCGTTTTTTATGCCATACAATGGGCAGTAAAACAATTATTTATGATACGAATTCTTGGGAAAAAATAAAGGAGCTTAGTGAACCTAATCACCCAGGGTTTATTCACTTTTCCGACAATGATGAATATTTGTATATAAAAAACACAAGTGGTACTTTATATTTGTATGAAACAGTTGGATTTGAATTAATTAAGACCATTAAATCGAATAAAAAATATCAACTTGTTGAAGCAGACTTTGCTTTAACCAATACTTCACTCGTTATTCTCGATACATTGAATACAAAAGACGGAAACCAATTGGCATTAATCAACATGGAAAATGGTGACATTAGAGTCTTAACTCAAATAAAAGATTCAATTAATTATGCCTATTATAATCAATTCATCGAGGCTGAAAGAGCCTATTTATTTACTCTAGTTTATGAAATTACCGATAAATACAACGATGAATACATAGTTCGTAAAATTGTAAAAGTGAAAGAACCATTAAATAATGAAGCGATAGAGGTAATAGAAAACTCTGAGATCTGGGATTGGAATTTTATCCTTTTTAACTCTATTCATAACTCATTTATTGTAGTTGAAAGATATGACATAATTATGCTTGATGCACAATTTAATGAGATTATAAAGAGAGTTAAGTTGTCAGATAAAGTTTCTCCAGAATTAGGTGTTTTTCACTATATTCACCTTTCAAATGATGGTCAATTTATTATCCTTACATATAGTAAAAGAGTTATAATCCTGCGATACGAAGATTTAGAACCAATTGTTGTTGAAGAGATTCAATATGCTTGTTTTGGTGAATTCAGCAGCGATGACCGATTTATTCTGATAGGAACGTGGAATAATGGATACATTCTTGAAAACACGCTGTGTTAGTTTTTTGAAGAGCTTATGGTCGCTGTGGTTCTTAATGTGTAATGACTCCGCTTAGAGTGAAGGTTATTTTAATTCCAACTGCTAAATTAGGCAGCTATTCCTGCCACAAATACAGTTTAATTGAAGAACTAGGCCATCATTCCTAGGGTTTCTATTTGCGTCCCTTACATAATATTTTGTTCTCTCGTCAGAAGGGTATTCTGGACTCTTTCCGCCAAGACTTCCGGTCATTTCAAGTGGAATTCACCGACGATCTGATCATTTTTTAAATAAAGACAAATAACGAAATATCTACCTAGATATGATTGATTAAACAAAAAAAGAGAGGTGTCACCTCTCAATTGTAAGTTACTGTTTGAAAACAAATTGTTCTCTATATCTGCGCTGGTCGTTAGGATTATCGCTTTTCTTTATCCAAGTTACAACAACTTTAAGCTCTGTTGCTTTCGTATATAAAGGAAAGTTTGAATGATGAAATGCAGGAGATAAATTCTTTTCAGGTAAATCATTTTGAATAGTAAACAGTTCAAATTCTATGTTTGTATTAGGCTCATCTCTATATGCTTCAACCCTTACCAATTCAATATTATCATTGCCGATATTTTTAATGTCCAGACTGTAAAACTTATATAACTCTGGTTTATCTGATTTTGGATCTTGACTATCAGCTTTATCTACAACTACTTCCCATTGCTTAGAAGATTCCATAGCAGGAATTTTATCCAAAGAAGTAGCTAGGCAATTACTTGATACAAAGCCCATCATTAAGAAAGAAAATAATAAACATGAGACAATCTTTTGCAAAACAAACACATCCTTTTTTTTCTTAGTTTGCTTTAGGATGTAAAGTCTATACACATTTGTTAAACTTCGTGACGCAATGCAACTCCATAACGAAATGCTTATATTTATACTTAGGGGATAGTTTAGTTGAAGAAAGACCCAATATTAAACAAAAAGGAAGCATGTATAGTCTAGCTTATTATTCGAGAAGCACGATTTTATATCATCACCATCCCATCCAACAAGATAAGGCTGAACAAGCAATCTTTCTATTTTAAGTATAGGGTAACGTTATTAGAATAAAGAATAAATGTTTGGGAAGAGTATGAAGAAAAATATATATGAGGTGGATTTTATTGGTTAAACAATGCTTATGCCTAGTAGGATCATTATTATTTGCATTTACCGTTGTGCACACAGTCAATGCAGAAACTATTCCAGAAGTAGAAAATTCGCATTTCACAACTGAAGATATTGTTTCAGACTTAGTAATGCCAACTATTGATAAAAGAGTGATAAAAGAATATAAAGGCGATGACCTATTTGGCTGGGAATGGCAAAGAATTGTCGGAATAAAGTACAATAACAATCATTCATATGACATTGATGTAAAAATTAATATTCCTTCAAAAGATAATAACGATATAGAAGATTTAGTTAAAGTAAGAGTATCCCCATCCTGTGACAGTGAAAAGATTAATAAGCAGAAATGTAACCACGATTTTAATATCGAAATTATAGACTACAAACATTTATCTCGATAAGGAAGGGTACTAATATTAAAGTTCCAGAGCTGCCACTAAGGCAGCTTGTTTAGTTTTATTTTACTAAAGGGTCAGAATAGTGGGGGAGGAATAATAAGTATAAGCGCGAATAAATTAAGAAGTATATGTTTTACATTAAATCAAAGGTTACTCACTGTAATATAATTCTTAACTACCATAGCTGATTGTTTCTCTACTTATTAATCTGCAGGAATAATGTTAAGAGACCGCTATATATGAGGAGGATAATAAATTGGAGTTAGTTTTTATTAGGCACGGACAGGGTGAACATACTCTGAATCTACCTTATAGTCTATATACAACTGATCCTTCTTTAACAAAAGAAGGTATAATTCAGGCGCGAGAGCTTAGAACCCAATTTCCTATTTCAGAAGATGACATTGTAATAATCAGTCCTATAAGAAGGGCATTACAAACAGCAATGATATGGACAGAAGGAATAGGTTCTACAAAATTGGTAAGCCCACTAATCTCCCCAAGAATATTTCCTCTAAAACAAGATTCCAAAACACTTCCATGTGATCAGCTATTAACAAGGGAAAAGATAAGAAAGGATTTTCCTGGTTTTATCCTTGATAAAGAATCGTCACTTAATTTATGGATATATGGAATAAATACTATTCCAGAAAATGAGTTTATTTTGTTAGCAAAACATTTTCTAGAATGGTGTAAAAAACAAGATAAGAAGAGGATTTATATTGTATCTCATGATGGAACAATCACTTCTTATAGACAATATATTTTGGGTGAAAAATTGTCTAGAGATGATTTTCCGAAAGAAACAGGATGGTTTATACTTAATTACTAACCTTGATATAAGTAATAAAAAATTGAGTTTCATTAACCAATGACAAAATTAATGGCCTTTAACAAGGGAAGTTATTACTATGCTAAAAATATTATAAGTATTAGATCTTATGGTTAAATAGTCCAATCTATAAATGAAGAGGGGGATTTTTTGAAAAGATATCTAAAAATCTTAACTTTAATTATGATTTTAATTTTAATAGGATGCGAACCATTAGCGAAAGAAACGATGGACTTTTATGAAAATACAGGGAGTATTGACCTGTCTAGTGAAGATATTAATTCTATTTCAATAAATTCATCTGAGAAGGATGTAATCAACAATTTCGGAAAACCAAATGAAGTCGAAGAAATAGACAATCCAAAGTCAAAATATTTAAGTTACGATGGTGTGGAGTTTGGATTTGTAGATGACAAGGTTATTCGATTATTCATTAAAAGAACACACGAAAACTCTAAAATATATGAAACTTATAAAGAAATTAAAATTGGAGATAAAAAAGAAAAGGTAATGAAAGAATACGGTGATCAGTATTATGAAAGGGTTGAAAGTGGCATAGATACGGTTGGATATTTTGATAAAGATAATAGGATAAATATAGAGTTTGGGATTAATGAAGATAAAGTGATAGCTGTTATTATTCAGCAAATTGGTTGGAAGGAAGATAATTAAGCTATAACGGAGGAATTCCAGATAAACTGCCTAACTTGACAGGTTCTTTAAAATTCCACAATAGGGGCATGTTAGCTTAGGAAGGAAAATACGATTAGAATAAAGAATTTACAGGAAATAGTGACAAGCTAGCAATATATATTAAAGGGGGAAAAAATGAAGCGTGTTTTTTTAGGTATATTGGTGATCATGGTAATCCTTTTAGGGATATATTTTTTGACTACCAATGCATAGCTGCTTCTTTAAGTAAAGGGGGACCAGTCCTCTAATAAGAGAAATCTTGCTTATGATAGAAACGAGGCGTTATAGTGCAATTGGCATATTAAAATTTGGGTGGGAATGAGCTTGGAAGATAAAATAACAAATTTATTTAAAAGAATTCCAAAAGTTGAACAAGGTCAAAGGGTTGTTCTAGGAATAGATGGATTAAGTCGTTCTGGTAAAACATCAATAGTAAGAAACATCGAACAGCATATACAAGAAAAAAATATCCTGGCTTGTGTTTTGCATATGGACGATTACATTGTTGATAGAGATAAACGTTATAACACTGGTTATGAAGAGTGGCATGAGTATTACAATTTACAATGGGATGTAGAATGGCTGAAAGAGAAGTTATTCAAAAAACTTAAAGATGCTAGTGAACTACAATTATTAACTTATGACAATAGTTCTGATTCGCAAAAATTACATACGGTTAAAATACCTGATACTTGTCTAATTATAATCGAAGGAGTTTTTTTACAAAGAAAAGAGTGGAAAAACTATTTCGATTTTATGATTTATCTGAATTGTTCAAGAGAAGAGAGGTTCAATCGTGAAAATGTCGATACACAAAATAAAATTGAGAAGTTTCAAAAGAGATACTGGAAAGCTGAAGATTATTATATGGAAACAGTTTCGCCAATCGAACTAGCTGATTTAGTTATAAATAATTAAGATTTAGAATGAATAAATGCTTTTGAAGACTGACATTGAATTTGAGTAATCAAAGAAATAGAGTTTCCGTTAATTTAAATATAATTAAAGTTTAACAGAGACAGAATTACTGACTTTGAAAAAAATCTCTCCTTCAAAATTTAAATTCCTGTTTTTTCCATAACAATCTTTACTTTTTAAAAAACCTTATGTTAAAATTATAATAATATTCTGATTTTTATTTTTGCGGAGGGTGATGTATTGAACTTCAAATACATATTTGTTTTCCTTGCAGTATTTGTCCTATATTATATTATCACCTCTAAGGTTTTAAATTATTTCTTTTTTGCACCAACCGCAATATTTAACATTATAATATCGATAGCAATTTTTATTATTTTATTAGTATTAACGAAAATAACTGTTGATAAAATATTTGAGTGAATTTTACACAACTCATTTCATGTATTACTGAATATTTAAAGTACTTTGAATGTACAAGATTCAAAGACTCTTGGATCAATTCCTGGAAAAGCCGCAAGTTTCTTAGTGTGATTAAAACGCTACATTTCCTCGATTTCAGAAATAGTCGCTCCCCGATTTTTCATCTATTCCGAAAATGGATTGTTTGCCCACTCTAGGTGAACTGCTTCTACAGATCTCATTTATTTTCTTTGTGATGGTCTTTTTTCCTGCTTTTAAAACGTCTGATGACCTAGGAAATGTTTGAAGAGTGAGTAATGACATATCAGAGTATAAGTCACCAAAAACCCCTACATAAAATTTCAACCTGAAGCAGGGTGCACGTGCACCGGACTATAGAGGAACGGAGTTTGGCAACCCACTTGTTATTTTGAAAATACCAAGCAGAGATTCAAATGTTTCTATATTGGATCAATCAATAAAAGCTGGAACAAAACATGAAAAAGTGATCATAAGGTTGGAACTTACCGGGCACTATTGGATTACCTAATAATGAACATTATTTTTAGATTCTTTTAATATAAATGAATATTTACTCATTTATCTGTATAATAATTTATAAAGGGAGGGAAAGTGGTGAAGAGAAATAAGTTAATATTTTTGATCATAGCTTTTATAATCTTTGTTTTTTTTGCATATGATTTTTTAAAAGGTAGGCATATAAGTGAACAATATTTATATGAAGGGAAAAGTGAAAATTGGAAAGTTTCATCTACTTTTACTAGTAAAGGCCATGTGAATTACCAAAGTAAAATAATAATAGAATACATCGGTAAAGATAACAGCATAATTGATGTTAATACCTGGTCATTAGAAGGAACTGGTTATGGTATTGGTGGAGGAGAACAAACCTTAAAAGATAATAAAATAATTAAAACTAGTGACTACGAAGACTTCCAATTTAAACAGTCAGATCAACAATCTTTTTCAATCGAATGGTTAGATGAAGATGAGGAATTTAAGTTATATCAAAAAAATAGTAATAAAAATTCACTCGTATCTCATTCTATGTTCACTTATTCCGAATAAATTTTAATAGTAGCGCAATTATTAAAACAATTAAGTATGTAGTTACAAACGATAGGATAAAGTTAAGCCTTGAGAATTTATAATCAATATCATGATCTAAGAAATCTGTTTGAAGGCCAAAATAATTAGGAAAACCCTTTATATCAATTATATCGTATGCACCTGAACTAATTAGGTCTTGCTCTATGTATCTGAATGGTAGTCCGAATTTCGCGTTTTCTGCCTCTTCAGGTGACTCGATATAGCTAGGAAAGAATATTGAAATGAATACAAAAGATAAACTTAGGAAAGGAATAACAATTACAAAAATTAATATTTTTTTAATCACTGATTTACCTCCTAAACTCATTGCAACCAAGTTATTAAATTTAACATTGTGAAAAATCACCTAAAAATAATGTAGTATAAAACTAATAAAAAAGTCTATTAGGATTCAATGAATGTTATTATTTATTAGTTGAGAGGGGATAATGAGACATCATAAAGAATTAATTTTAAGTGACCTATTCATTTGTCTTGCTTTTTGTGTATTGTAGTTTTTATTCTTCCATCTGGTATACAGTAGGTTACTAGATATATTATTAATAATCCTTATCTAAATCTTGGACTTTTATTAATGAATATCTTCATCTATACCATATTCTTCTTTTTTACTCATAAAGTTCTCAGTATTTAAAGGGCCAGTTACTTTCCCACTTTCTATTTTGATAATCCAAAAACTCTTGCTTTCTTTACCTTTTGCTGCTTTGCAATAATATATTCTTCATTCCATCCAACCTCTATGACTTCAGCAGGGACAACATCAGCACCCCAAAGATTCTCATCTATTTTAGGTGCAATTGTGACATTGTTAGCTGATGTTCTAATAATTGAATGTTTGCCTGGTAAATCTATTTTATAATCAGATGCTCCAGCGCAACCTCCTAAAAACAAAGTTAAGAAAATGAAGAAAAATTTAAAGTTTCTATTAGTATACATATAATCTCACTATCTTTCTTTTTTATAAATTTAACATTTATTTCATGTTTTTCAAGTTACTTTCCTTTTTTTTAGATGAAACATTCTATAAATCATATGTAATATTTTTATAACTTTCCTTCCTTAATCCAAGACGAAATCCGATAACTGCCAAATAAGGAGACGAATAAGAGTAATAATAACGTAATAAACCAAATTGTTAGTCTGCCAACTTCCTCTAATTCTTTGATATTGCTAAATACAAAGAAGGAGCTGGCAATAAACATAAAGTAACAAATCACATTTGGTATGATCCAGATGATTCTTAATTTATTATTCTTCAATTAGACACCCCTTATATATATCAACTATTGTACATTGATTAATAATACTTATTCATCCTCATAATCATCATCGTTTTCTTCTTCTGAGGCCGACACGATAAACTCCTTCAAAGTAGAAGCATATTTTTCATGTGTTGCATCTTCATGAGACCAAAGGTAAATAGCATCACCCATGATTCCTTGGTTCACTATAAAACATAATTTATCTCCGGATCCGTCTTCCCCGATTGTAATGAGTTCTTTGGGCATAAATTCTTCTCGAACTTCTGTATTCTGTCGTACAACATCATCCCAAGTCTTCTTTGGATTTTGCTGGTCTTTAATAGGATAAAGTATCCAATCGCCTATTTCTGCATTGTTGACTAATTTGAAAAGTTCTTTGTATTGAACAGGAAAAATGGCACCTAATTTCTCTTCGGCTTCTTTAATACTCATTTCATTAACTCCCAATTTGCGCGTTTGAATTAGTTTTCTAACATCTTCCATTTTATCATCTCCTCTTTATGTGTTTATAACTAGAATAGTAAGTGTTCTAGGACATTAAAAAAATGAAAACAAATGCTTTTCGAATTTAAATGTAACTAACTTTTATTAGAAATATCAAGGCTATCAATTGTATGTCAAATAAATCTTGTTTTTTCATTCCGAAGTACAATTGCTTTTTTAAATTCCATTTCCATGCTATAAATAGTTTATAGGGAAATTATACCATAAATGAATTCCTCAATTAATTAATACAATTAAGACAATCTATGTTTGAATAATCTTAAGATCTAGAAGTTTGAACATCCATATAAAATTGAGCAAAAAACATTGCTGTGAATCTATGACTGATATGATCAATCAACTTGAAAATTCATTTGATTGTCCTGATAAATTAATGTTTTATTCTTCTAAATTTGATGAATACATAATAATAATCCACGATGGAGGGGATTCATTTATAGAAATTTCCTTCTGTCCTTGGTGCGGAGTAAAACTATCAATGTCAAAAAGAGTTCGAGACCCTTGAAAAATTGGTTATGATGACCCGATTGAACAGGATATTCCAAAAGCATTCAATTCTGATCAATGGTATAACAAGTAGCCTCTATTATAGGAACTTTTTCAAAAGCACTTATGTCATTAATAATTGGGTTTATACATAATCGGTTCTACTCTACACTGAATAACAAATTTGATAAATCACACTTTTTTCTTAAGAGGTTTTTCAAGAAAGACACAAAGTTAACCATGTTCAGATATGGGGAAGATCTGAGTGAGTATGGAGATAGCTGCTCTTTAAGTTGATCTTAGATTATTAGAGAGGATATATAGTGCGGCAAATTATTTCTTGTCGAGAGTAAAACTTTCCTTCTTGTCATTCCATTCTATTGTCATGATTATTTCTGTATCTTTCGTTATCTTTGCATTGGTTGGATTACTCTCACTTTTGTCACTAAGAGTTCCACTTGCACTTAATGTGGCTCCATTCCTGAAAAAATTCCCAACACTTTCTACAACATAATTAATATCTCCAACACTATCTACATCTTCCCCAACATACCTTAATGCAAGTTCTTGTGTCTCAAAGTTGTTGCTTGTTTGTATAACCTTTAGTTCAGCAGACCAATTATCAGTTTCACCCGAATAAATATATGTCTCGGAGCTGCAAGCTGTTAAGAATAATAACAAAATAGCGAACAGAATGCCTGTTTTTTTATTCATAAGATAGTCACCCCTTCTTTAAATTGGAAAATTCTGATATTATTATAATATATATAATCACTTAATGATAGCTATTACAAAATATCCATAAAAAAGATCTAGAATTGACATAGTGGGGGAAATAATGTATGAAAACAAAAAATATTATCATCGTCCTGTCTGTATTACTAAATCTTACGTTAGGAATTCTTTTCTATATTGAGGCGCAAAGATTAGGTCCTGTTGATGTCGGTTTTGATTTCAAAGAAGCAGTTAGAATGGAACGTTATGCTGATGCAAGGAATCTTATGACTGAGGAAAGAATAGATGCAATACCGGAAGATACATTAAAGAAAGTTAATGAAATGATGAGTTCTGGAACAAGCTTCAAAACCTATCAATTATTAGAATTCACTAATGGAGAAATGGTTTTGTTAAACTTAACACCAAATAAAGAATATGAGATTCAGAATGTTACCATTGTTCCGGATGAAATGAAGTCGGTGTTTAGCGAGTTATAATGTAATAAAAAGTATACTTACGAAAACTCTATAATATCGTTTTTTGTACCTGGGAAAATATTTAGGTGTGACAAATATCTAATATTATCCTTGTTCCTACTTTAAGAATTGTCTCAAGGAGATTTAAACATAACAAAATTTTAGTAGAAAAAAGAGAACAAATTCAATTATATTTGCTTGGTTGTAACTTGAATCAGCAAAAGCAGGAGTTCCAAGTTAGCTTAGGGTAGTAAAGAGAAAAGAGGAGGCCAAAAAGTGAAACGGTATGAATACATGGTAGAAAATATTCAAATTCAATTAAGAAACGGTACTAACTTTGAAGATATCATAACTGAGAAGCTGAATACTCTGGGCAGAGAAGGATGGGAACTTGCTGGTGTGAATGGGACTGTTTATTACTTTAAAAGAGAAATCTAGAGATAGCACTCTTGTTAACTAAAATTGCTTTAACTCTATGTTAAAAGAATAATGTTTTCTGCAGCTGCCATCCTTTCTTTGGCGGCTCTTTATTATGCAAAATTATGGATATTTCTGTTATAATCAAGATAATTGAATATTTAGCAAATATGTGTAAACGGCTATTTTTATGATGGAGAATTTCTGCATTTGTCTACAAGGAAGAATGCTGTTCCGCATGGCTCTAAATATGGAAGTCCATAGATAGAATGGTTAAGTTGATTGATATAGTATTTCATTTCTTATTTAGAAAGCGGTGATGGCAATGTTGAAAGCTTTTTTATTATGATAGGAATTTTTTTATCGATCGCTTTAATAAAGCTGAAAACGATAAAAAAAGAAATGAAAAATAATCCTAGTAAGCTTCTATTTGAACTTCTGATTGTTTTTTGCTTTATCACTTTTTGGGTAAGTGTCTCTGTAGATTATTATTTACTTTCCATTATTAGTGCCATCTTTATATTTTTACTTTTAGTTAAGAGAATTATTAGGCTTTGGTCTACTGATCGGAAGGGCGCTTTAATCATGATCATCCTATTTATTGTCGTATTGTTATCGCTCTATCGCTTAGTAAATCTCCAGTCTGCAGTAAGTTAGACTCATTCAAACACGTTAAGAGAAAGGAAACAGATGAAACAACTGATTTTCAGAAAAATTGTGAGGTGTGTCGAGATGAAAGACCAAGAAGAAACAGTGGAACAAAAAAGAGAGCGGTTAAGACAGCAGGAAATGCAGCGCAATCCAACTGGTATCATGAACGATTCTATAAATAGTGCATACAGTGGGAATCTCCATGAATTAGTTAGAAGCTTAGGGTGGAAGGGTGCAGGAATTCTGTTACTTGTTGTTGTAATGGCTTTAATCATTGTAACATTCATTTTATAGTCAGATATAAGATTAGCAGAGAAGTGAATTTTATAAATTTACACTGTACCATACCTTATAAATTTGGCCATCATAATCAGTATGAACAATATTTTCGGGAACACTAGCAAGATAAAATGCTAACGCAAAAGCAATTTTTTCGTCAGGTGTTTGATATCCATTTATTCCCTCAAGCATTAATTGATTTGATAACGAGTGCGCCCAAACTTCAGCTTCTCTTAGACTATCAAAAATAAAATCTTCCACTTTCCATCTAATTTCCATGGTTTGCCCTCTTTTCATTTGCAGATCTGTTTTTAATAATTGAGTGATTTATAAAAGGATCAACGAACATTTTTTAACAATACGTTCACTTGAATAAATAAATATCGTATTACATTTTCATTTAAGGAATCAACACTTTCTGTGCTGTTAAAAACCACTTTTATAATTAGGTAGAAAAGAAGGAGTGAAGAATGCGAGTATTTTTTTCTGTAATACTTATTTTGTTTGGCAGTTTCTTATTTGCTCTAACTGTGGATCAATTTGGCAAGGTTGGTAATTTAATTATGAATGGTATTGGGCTTATTTGTGTAGCTGGCCCAGTATATTATATTAAGGCGAGAAGGAAAAAGAAATGAAATTTAGCATGTTCTAGATTCACAAGGTAAGGAGGTATTTCTATGCAGCCTGTTAATTGGATAAGTGGAGGTTATAAAGAAGATCATATGATTTTTGATTCTGAGTATGAAGTCGAGGAATGGGTCGATTCTTTGTATTCTGATATGGTACCTTACTTGGCGAATAACATCAATATTGGCTACGCGACACCGGATCAGAAGGTGGTAAAATCTTTAGAAAATCATTTACCTTCTTGGGCCACTTTTAATGAAGTAAACATTCAAATACATAGTGAAAAAGTAAATGTAGACGGGAAGGTTATCTATAAAGTATGGACACAGCAGCTCTCATAATTAATTGCAAAGCAATGTAAATTATTAATCTACTGGAGGTGCGATATAAATGAAACAAATCATCGCCCTTGGAGGCGGCGGATTCTCTATGGAACCGGATAATCCACTCTTAGATTCTTACATATTGAATCAATCAAATAAATCGAAACCTAAAATCTGTTTCGTTCCGACAGCCAGTGGTGACTCTGACAGATATACTTCAAGATTTTATCAGTTTTTTGAACAAATGAATTGTGAACCCTCTCATCTTTCCTTATTTAAACCGCCCACTAGGGATTTAGCAGGTTTTTTACTGGAAAAAGATATTATTTATGTTGGCGGCGGTAATACAAAAAACTTATTGGCCTTATGGAAAGAATGGGGATTGGATTTGGTTATGAAAGAAGCTTGGGAACAAGGAATCATCTTAGCTGGAATTAGTGCAGGCTCCATCTGCTGGTTTGAAGAAGGCGTTACGGATTCCTATGGAGACGGACTGGAACCGTTGGCGTGTCTCGGTTTTTTACAGGGAAGTAATTGTCCGCATTATGATGGAGAAGCAGAAAGAAGACCGTCTTATCATCAGCTTATTTCAGCTGCCAAAATTAAACCGGGAGTTGCTGCTGATGATGGCGTTGCACTTCATTATATAGGACAGGAATTTACGAAGATTGTGAGTTCAAGAGCTAGTGCAAAGGCTTATGCAGTAGAATTTCCATTAAAAGAAACAGAATTGCAGACAGAATTTCTTGGTTCAACTTAAGGTGTAATTCGGTAACGGTTTGTTTTCTGTACATAATATGTTGAGATCCAGAGAAACAACAACTTTTCTAACTAGGTTTATGCTCTTCAATAGGAGGAGTTTATTCCCAAGTTATAGAAATAGTATCGTGGTGTTGGAAAAGGGGAGAACGTGTGAAAAAATGGCTTATAATTGCTGGCACAATAGGAATCATTTTACTTATAGTTACTATAGATAGTAAATTCTATTATCCTGCATTGCCCATTGATACGATGAGCAAAAAAGAAATCATAAATTCTTTACAGTCTAAAGATATGATAAAAATAGGCGCTGATCAAAAAAATGAATGGTATATGACTAAGAAGGACCAAGGAATGGCCAATGAAAAAATAAAGGATATGATTCAAGAGGAAGAATGGAAATTTCGCAATTACGACGGCAATGGTCTTTTCTTTGAAAAAAAGGATAAAACACTAATTGCTTCTACTCAAATGTGGACAGGGGATTATGTACTTGTAAATGTTCCTCTAGGCTGGAAACAGTAATCAGCTGTGTTGTAAATTTAGATAGTGTGGTGTGGTACATATGGCTATTCAAAGCGCGGTTTACCCAGCATTTATTATGAAAAATAAAGAAGGTTATGGTGTTCATTTTCCGACATTGTATCCTGAGACGGGATGGAAGCATTATAAAAGCCTTGGCAAGACAAAAAAGGAAGCTATTCTTACCGCAAAAAAGGACTTAGCTTATTTTCTTGCGGGTATCGTTTATGATCATGAAGAGTTGCCTAGTAATGCTCCTATTCCTGCCGACTTAGTAACGGAGCAAATGGAACTTGTTTGGATCACTACTGTATATAGTGATTATGCGAAAGAGATAGAAGAACATCTGATTGGGCGTCATTGGCATATTGATTACAATCGAGATATGAATAGTGAATATAAAGCAGTTGCCTATAAGAACGAGCTAGGGGAGTGGGAGGTAAGAATTGACTGTTATCTGCCTGTCGAGGAGCAAAAGCTGCTGCAAATTTGTCCTAGCTACCCTTTAATTTGTTTGGCAGCACGCCGAGCGGAGGCAGAAGAGAAGTTTGATCGTTTTGTGTTAAAAGTGGAAGAGATTCTTAATAAATAAAAAATACGCGAAAGGAGACTTTATGATGAAACTTGGAGCATTTTCTGTGAGTTTGAATGTTAAAGATATACATGTATCAAAGGAATTTTACGAAGCATTGGGATTTAAAACTCTAGGTGGGGACATAAGTTAAAAATGGCTGATTATGAAAAATGAACATACTGTGATAGGGCTTTTTCAAGGAATGTTTGAAAAAAACCTTCTGACTTTTAATCCGGGCTGGGATGACAATGCTGAAAATCTCGAGCACTTTACAGATGTGCGTGAATTGCAAAAAGAATTGAAAGAAAAGGGAATAAAGGTTATAAAAGAAGCTGATGAATCAACAGAAGGACCTGCATTCATTACACTGGAAGACCCCGATGGGAACCCTATTTTAATTGATCAGCATCGATGAAAATTATGTATGATACATCATTGGGGGCATCGTAATTGAACTATTTTTTAAGATTAAATGTTGTGAGTGTCCTTTATGCATTTATGGTCTTTGTTCCTTTAGAACTTATGTTAAATGTTTATAGAATTAGCAGAATAACAAATTGGGAGATGTCTACGGTAACCACCTTGTCAGGCATCATAAGTCTTGTTGAGATCGTTGCGGGTACAATTCTTCTATATTTATTAACCAATAAGTGGCTGAATGGCCGAAAGGGAAATTATTGGACGGTCATCTTATGGGTGCCTTACTTTGTCCTTTTTGTATACAGTTTCGCTACTTTGTTTCCCGTAACGTATGGTGGAGATTATCCTAATCCTGGCTCTGGTCTAATAGCGATCGGAGGATTAATTCTATATCCGTTGTACATACTGCTTATTAATTTTGTTGGGATGTCAGGTGATGATGAATCGGTGAGTCATCCCGTATAAGAATGCTTCGCCCGAATTTAGATTTATTAGGGACGGTAAAGAAAAACGCTCCGAAATTTCTCTGAGCGTTTTGTCTTGTTATTAACCCTCTATTTCGCATTAACATCTGGCTGATGTATGCCAAATATGTTTCCTTCAGTGTCCTTATAATAACCCTGCCACGCCATTCCTGGTAGAGCATATTTAGGCAGTGCTGCTGTACCGCCTTGTTCAAGAATCTTTGCTTCTGTTTCATCATAATCGCCTACACCCATTGTGCAGGCAAACCCATTTAAAGGCTGATTTGCATCTGGCGCGGGACTTTTACGCTGCATCAAAGCGCCATTAATTCCAGGATATTCATCACTGCCAGTCACTGCGCCGAAATAAGGCATGCCAGCAAATTCGCTATAATCTTCAAACTTCCAGTCAAATACTTCTCCATAAAACTTTTTAGCGCGCTCCATGTCATCAACATGGATTTCAAAATGTATGATTCTGCCCATAATGACCTCCTGATTTTACATTAATAGTTTCAATAGCTTGTATTTTCAACATTTCTATAGGTTATTCCTTCTTCATTATGGAAAGGCTATAGAGGATTTATACAATTCTTGTAGAAACAAGATTCATTCAATGCATAATATAAAAAAATTAGATTACCTGCTAACCACCCTATAAAAAAAACCTATCAATAACCTCGCAAATGGAATCGTAACTGGCAGCAAAAAGATAGCATAAATCGGACCCCATACAAGTGTTCCTTCAATGTTGATGGATTCGATTCCGCCTCTTACGATCATTTCGCCAAAAATGGCACCGATCGTTCCGCTGAATAAGGATACAAGAAAGGCACATATAGCGCTGATCTGCCAAAGTTTTTTGTTTGACACATTTTTTTTATTATGAAAATATACGCTTAATATGGGAAAAGTAATAGAGAAGGGAATCAAGACAGAAAAATATAACCAGCTTTCACCCCAAAAGGACGTTACTCCACCAGCCATTGTCTGTCCAATCAGCATAAATAAGAATGCAGCAGCAATTGAAAAGACCACACCAAATATTAGACCTTTAAACACATTCATTGTTTTGATTCTAATCACAACCCTACCTTTTATTTGAAAAATAAGGAGATTAATCTTTTGCCAAAGAGCATTTAGACTCCCAGCCTTTACGATATAATTGTCATATAAATACCAGGAAAATACAATTAAATTCTAAAATTTATAAGATAATAACTATATAAATAGAGGATAAGGAGTGCGAACATAAAATTGAGTAAGAAAATATGAATTTTTTATCTATCGCAAAGCATAGTAAGGTCTTTGGTTATAAAATGATTACAGCCAAGGGTTTTTACCACCCTTGCCATCTTTTTTACCACTCTTCGCCAAGGAATTTACCAGGCTACGCCAACGTATTTACCAGTACGCAATAAGCCCTACAGATTAACATTCTAGTAATCCTGTAGGGCTTTATTTTAAATTAACTATTTAGAGTGGTTAATGAAGTAATTGAAGATTAACTTTCTAGTCCCTTCAAATATATCTTGCTCAGTCCAGCTATAAGGAACAGGTTCCTCACCGTATACCTTTAAAATCTTTTCATTTAGTTCCTTTGGGAAAGGAATCCAGGTTTTGTAACCCACCCAATAATAGTATTCTTCAATCTTCTGAATCTCTTTAGGGGTTAATGTGGCCAAATCAAGGTTACCTTCCTAACCCGTGACGCTCACGCATAGAAACTTCTCCATCTAGTAGAATTTGATAGGAGTCATGAATAATGCGATCTAAGATTGCTTCCGCAATCGTTTCATTTCCTAGCTTTAAATGCCATCCACTAGGATCAATCTGTGAACAGAATATAGTGGAACCCACCTTATGACGCGCCTCTGTAATTTCCAAGAGGATTGCTGCTTCATCCGTTGTTAAATCTGTTAATAGCCATTCATCTAGAATAAGGAGGTCTACTTTCGTATATTTTTTTATGCTCTTCCGATAACTTCCGTCGGCTGCTAATTTAGCGAGTGACAGCTCATCCAGTAATTCTGGTAATCGAATATATTTAACGTTGAAAAACTGGCGACAGGCAGATACTCCGAAGGCAGTAGCTAAGAATGACTTTCCTGAACCAGTAGGTCCTTTTAATATAATGTTGTGACTATCAAGTATATAATTACAACTAGCCAACTTCAAAATCAGTTCTTTGTTTAGCCTTCGATCTTCATGATATTCAAGGTCTTCAATACATGCATTGGAATTAAGAAAAGTCGCCATTTTGATTAACCGTTGAAGCTTATTACTCTTTCGGCGGGCATGTTCTAAATCGACAAGTAAACTAAATCGATCTTCAAAAGTCATTTTTTGAAATTCTTTATTAGCTGCTTGTTCCTTATAGGCTTCTGCCATTCCACTTAATTTCATCTCGATTAATTTGGTTAATGTTTGTTCATTCATCATTTATCCGTTCCCCCATAGTAAGAAGCTCCACGTGTAAAGCCAAAATTATTTGTGTTGATTTCTGTTTTCCGTTTTAATTCTTGCTCTGCGTCATTCTTCTTGTTAGTCTTCAGTAGCGTTTGAATACTTTTGACCGTTGGTCTTTTAGTCATTGAGATTACCATCTTACAAGCACGTTCAATCTCATATTTCGTGTATCGACGCTCAAACTTCTTCAAAGAAAATATAGATTGTAGGGCTAGCTTCTCTGTTTGTGAAGTATCTAGAAGATATTGAATTACACTTAACGTTGATTCTCCAATATTTTCTGCCCATTCAATCGCAGCTTCTGGGGTTTGATCAACGAATAACTTGTGATTATCTGGCATATGATCGTGAACAGTGGTAGTTTGACCAAATTTACCATATAATCGTTTATGAGAGGCTATTCTCATATGGTTAAAAAATACTTCTAAGAGTTTATCAGACACTCTCACTTCGACTTCTCGATTGATATATTCGTATGGTACGGAATAAAACATGCTATCGAAGGAAACGTGATAGTCAGGTGCTACAGTTGTCTTTTTCCATTCAGACATTTTATAAAGTTCTATCGGAAGGGGAGAAAGGGCAAATTTCTCTTCTTCTTCAAATGCAGACAAACGAGACCCTTTTTTTCGAGTAAAGGGTCTTTTATTAAATTCGTCTAATTTCTTCCTAACCTCTTCGTTCAATTCATCAATAGTAAAGCAATGCATGTTTCTTAATGCTGCGATTATCCAAGTAGAAATCACTCCAACCGAACCTTCTACACTGGCTTTATCTTTAGGGGTACGAACCCTCGCTGGCATGACAACAGTATTGTAGTAGTCCGCCATCTCTTTATAAGCAGGATTTAAGATCAATTCGCGGGTTGTATGCTTAGTAACGCTTGTTCTTAGGTTGTCTGGAACGACAATTTGAGTCGTACCACCGAAATACCTATAGGCATTATTGTGAAGTGTGATCCATGAATGAGAGTCCATAGACAGGCTTGCTTCTGCGTATGATAACTGGCTGCACGGCAAGGTCGCAACGAACACATAGGCTTTTACCTTTTCTCCAGTATCTCTATCAATGATGAATGCTGTGGAGCCCGCCCAATCGACTTCCATGATTTCACCTGGTTTTCTGCGAATGCGCAAAGTAGCTTTGTATTTATCTGCATAATTACTGTAATGACGTAAGAAACTTCGATAAGAGTATGGGATCTTTTGATTCGCTCTACATTCAGCTTCATATTCATGGTGGAGAAGTGAAAGTGTTACATTGGGCTTTGCCAACTCCTCATGAATATAGTCAAAATTCAAGGGATGCCGACCTGAAGCCTCCAATGTTTTCTGAGGAAAAAGAAATTCTTCAATCCATTTATCCGTCATTTCCTCCTCTAACGGACAGACTAGGCCCTTCTTTTCGGCAAGGGTGATGATCTCTGTTACTTTTTGACGAGAATGGCCAGTACTTGAGGCAATACCTCTAAGGCTAATACCCTCATCCTGTAATTCCAATATCTTTCGATAATGAATCATACAAAAAACCTCCTGAATAATAATGACACACCAATAGGTGTGCTCAATAATTATACAGAAGGCAATGTAGTGGTAAACAGCTTGTCATTTGCTGGTACATTTCTTGTCACTAGGTGGTAAATAGAATGTCATTAGTGGTACATTTCATTGGCCGTAATCAATAAAATAATAAAAATCGGGAATAGATGAATGACAGAGGAGGTTTATTACATGGTTCTTAAAAAAGTAAAAAAGCTGCTCGATGATCCTAAAGTGAAAAAAGCCATTAAAGAGCAAGTGGTTCCTGCTATAAAGAAAGAATTAAGAAAGCGAAAATCGAAATAGATATTTGCAAAAAAGTTGAAGCCGCAGAGGTTTCAGCTTTTTTACTAGAGGTAACGATGTTGTTGAAGATAAAAATCTGAAACTATCTTTCATCTTCTTCGTAAGTATAAAGAACAACAAGTTACCGACTAGAACAAGGGAGGATACGAATGAATTTGTTTGTTGCCTATTTGGTTATTTTTTTACTAGGAGCCACGCCTTTTATGGAGGTTGTCGGTGTAATTCCATTGGGCATTGCTGTTGGCTTGCCGGCAATTCCTGTCACCATTCTGGCCTTCGCCGGGAATATTCTCACGATTTGGCTGCTGATCCTGCTGATTGATCACGTAAAGGTCTGGCTGCAGCGACGCAAGGAGAAGAAGGGGAAAGAGGGATCAGATAAGAAAGGACAGCGTGCTGCACGTATATGGAAAAAGTATGGTTTGCCCGGCTTAACCATTGTTTCCCCTATTTTAATTGGCACCCATCTTGGTGTGATCCTGGCAATGAGCTTTGGGGGTACTCGCAAACAAATCACAATCTGGATGACGGGCAGTATTATTGTCTGGACGATTGTGATGAGTATTGCTTCTCATTATGGAATTGATTATTTTTATGAGAAAACAGGGAATGAAGGGTTTCTGAAAGATTTTTTAGAAAATACAGATTAGAAATATAAAAAGTTTGTAAATATGTAAAAACAACTTGCCAAACGTTTTTTTCTATTTTATAATCATCAATAATATTTCGAATAATTAAATGATTCCCACAAACGATGAAGAGAAAAAGTAAGATTATGCAGTTTACAAAGAGAGCTTCGGTAGCTGAAAAGAAGCAAAAGTGCTGATCTGAACAATGGCCTCTGAGTTCCGTGCTGAAAGTGCGTTCGCATGTTAGGTTCCGGCGAGATTTGGTGCTCGTTACAAACACCACAGTATAATGACTTATGTCAGTACTTGAATGAGGCTGCAATGTGTTAACATGCAGTGAAGTAAGGTGGTACCACGTGATCTAGAACCACGTCCTTATCCGATGAATGGATAATGACGTGGTTTTTTATTTTATAAACTATTGGAGGAAGAAAAAATGAATAATTATTTAGTCATTCAAACAGATTTTGGCATTAGTGATGGAGCGGTAAGTGCAATGTATGGTGTTGCTTTATCTGTTGATCCGAAGGTCCGTATTTTTGATCTGACTCATGATATTCCGCAATACAACATTTGGGACGGAGCTTATCGTCTATATCAAACGATTTCTTATTGGCCAGAAGAAACAGTCTTTGTGTCGGTTGTCGATCCAGGGGTCGGTACAGACCGACGTTCGATTGTAGTAAAGACAGAGTCAAACCATTATATTGTCACACCTGATAACGGTACACTGACTCAGATTAAGAAACATATTGGCATAAAAGAAGCAAGATTGATTGATGAAAAGGTAAACAGACTGCCGCGCTCAGGAGAATCCTATACGTTCCACGGCCGTGATGTGTATGCCTTCACTGGAGCTAGATTGGCAACTGGCGTTATAACATACGAACAGGTTGGACCTGAATTAGACCCAGCTAGTGTTATTGAATTACCTGCAGAAGAAGCAGTTATTTCGAATGGTTCTGTAACAGGAAATATTGATATCCTTGATATTCGTTTCGGAAATCTTTGGTCTAATATTGACCGAGTACTGTTTAAAGAATTAAGCATTGAGTATGGCGATTCATTTGAAGTTGTCATTGAAAATGGCACTAGACAGATATATAAAAACATTATGACTTTCGGGCGCTCATTTGCAGATAGTCATTTGGGAGAGCCTCTTCTTTACGTGAATTCCCTTGATAAAATTGGAGTTGCCCTAAATCAAGGTTCCTTTGCCAAAGCTTATCATGTACAATCCGGTCCAAATTGGAAAATTTCTATACGAAAAGTTCAGAAACTTGTATATAATTAAATCTTATAAATAGAAAATAGAATAAGGGAGTTGGGTTTCTTGAAATTATCTATTAAAACGATTGTAGCAATCGGAATTGGGGCAGCTGTTTTTATCATTTTAGCTAAATTTGCAGCTATTCCATCTCCGGTTCCTAACACGACGATTCAAACGTCCTATGCATTTTTAGCACTAATGGCCATTGTTTTTGGACCAGTTGCTGGTGCGTTAATCGGCTTTATCGGCCATGCGTTAAATGACGCGATTTCATATGGATCTGTTTGGTGGAGCTGGGTTGTTGTTTCGGCGCTTGTAGGGTTTTTAATTGGTCTGGCAGCTAAGAAGATTAACATTGAATCTGGTAAACTTGGTACAAACAAAATTGTAACGTTTAATATTGTTCAAGTCCTTGCTCAAGGGATTGGCTGGTTCTTAGTTGCTCCTTTACTAGATATTTTGATCTACGCCGAACCGGCTAATAAAGTATTCGTCCAAGGATTGTTCGCTGGAGTTTCAAATATGATTACAGTTGGAATTATAGGTACGATTTTATTAGTGGCATACGGAAAAACACGCAGCCAAGGCAATAGCCTGCATAGAGAAATGTAACGGGTAATATTTAAGAAAGCGAAATACATGCAGAACGTCAGCGTTGCCACAATTTTTGTGGCGGCGTTTGTCTGCGTTTAAGGCATAGAATCGCTCTTTAAGTCACTGGATGTAGAACGAACCTTGAAAAGTGTCTATATGCTTACTAGATGCAGCCTGCACTTTTCTTACAAGCAAGGAGACAAACATGAACAAAACAGTTATTGAGTTCAAAGACTACTCTTTTAAATATCATAGTCAAATTGAACCGACCTTACAGGATATTAATCTATCAATCCAAGAAGGAGAGAAGATTTTAATCGTGGGAAGAAGCGGTTCAGGCAAAAGCACGATTGGCCACTGTATAAACGGTTTAATTCCTTTCTCGCATAAAGGGGATACAGCCGGTACCTTAAATATATTGGGGCAGGATGCAAACACATTGGATATTTTCTCACGCTCGAAAATGGTGGGAACCGTTCTGCAGGATCCGGACGGTCAATTCATTGGACTAACTGTGGGTGAGGATATCGCTTTTTCACTGGAAAATAGCCTTACAAACCAAAAAGAAATGCATTCCATTGTAAAAGATACAGCAGCAATGGTTGCGATGGAGGAGCATTTATCCTCTTCTATTCATCATTTATCTGGCGGACAAAAACAAAGGGTTTCGTTGGCCGGTGTCATGGTTGATGATGTTGATATTCTCCTATTTGATGAACCGCTGGCTAATTTGGATCCTGCAACAGGCAAAAGTGCCATTGAACTGATTGACACCATTCATAAAGAAATGAATAAAACGATCGTGATCATAGAGCATCGCTTAGAGGATGTACTGCATTGTGATGTTGACCGGATTATTGTCATGGAGGATGGTCGGATTGTTGCAGATATGGACCCGGATACTTTACTGGCGAGCAACATTCTTGAAGATATAAGTATCCGTGAACCTCTTTATGTTAAAGCGGCAAAATATGCAGGGTGCGAATTGACTGCCAATATGAAACCAGCACATATTAGCACATTTGATGTGAATAGATGCCGGAATCAGATATTAAGCTGGTATAACCAATTTGCAGCAGCTTCTTTTACTAGTAAATCCGAACGTATTCTCGAGCTGCAGAACATTTCTTTTTCTTATGGTTCTGGGGGGAAAACAATTGAGAATGTCTCTCTGTCGATTGAAAAAGGAGAAATGGTCAGTATTGTGGGGCGCAACGGAGCTGGCAAATCAACTCTGTCCAAATTAATCTGCGGTTTTATTAAACCAAATGAAGGTAAAATTCTTCTAAATGGATTAGATATAACAAATGATAGCATAAAGCAGCGTTCGGAAAGAATTGGCCTCGTGATGCAAAATCCAAACCATATGATCTCAAAGCATATGATTTATGATGAAGTTGCACTTGGCCTCGTGATTCGGGGAGCAGCAGAAGCTGAAATAAAAGAAAGAGTCGAAAAAACATTAAAGGTGTGTGGGCTTTATCCGTTTCGAAACTGGCCCATTTCAGCATTAAGCTTTGGACAGCGGAAACGAGTAACGATCGCTTCTATTTTAGTATTGAATCCGGATATCATTATTTTAGATGAACCGACAGCTGGTCAGGACCTGCGACATTATACGGAGATTATGGAATTTTTATCAGAGTTGAATCAGCACGGTGTGACAATCATCATGATCACTCATGATATGCATTTGATGCTTGAATACACACCAAGGGCGATTGTGATCAATGACGGAAAAAAAATAGGCGATACTTCCGCTGTTGAAGTATTGACAGATTCTGCCCTGATTCAGGATGCGAACTTAAAGGAAACCTCTTTATTTGAACTCGCCAACCGTCTGGGCGTAAAGAATCCATTAGACTTTATCAGCCGTTTTATTTCTTTTGATCGGGAGGCGAAGCAGAAATGGCAGTAGAAATGCTCTCTTATATTGAAAGAAATACACCGATTCACCGCTTAACGGGTGTCACGAAGCTGGTATGCTTTATTCTCTGGTCTTTTGCAGCGATGCTCACCTATGATACTCGTATTCTGCTCTTTTTATTCGTTTTAGGAATAGCGATTTTCATTGTTTCTAAAATTAAACTAAGAGAAATATCCTTTGTTTTACTGTTTATTTTAGTATTTTTACTGCTAAATAATGCAGCCATTTATTTGTTCTCTCCGCAGGAAGGTGTCAAAATCTATGGCAGCAGTACAGTCATTGCAGACTTTTTTGGCAGATATAATCTCACATTGGAGCAGCTCTTTTACCAGTTTAATATTACATTAAAATATTTCACAGTAATCCCTGTTGCCTTGCTGTTTATCGTCACGACAAATCCAAGTGAATTTGCGGCGTCCTTAAACAAAATCGGCGTCAGCTACCGCATTTCCTATGCAGTCGCCCTGGCACTTCGCTACATCCCGGATGTACAGCGCGATTATCAGAGCATTGCGCTCTCACAGCAGGCCCGCGGCATTGATATGTCTAAAAATGAGAAGCTGTTCAAGCGCCTAAAAAACGCTGCATCGATTATCATCCCGCTCATCCTCTCGAGTCTGGATAAAATCGAAACCATCAGCAACGCGATGGAGCTGCGCGGATTCGGGAAAAATAACAAACGGACATGGTATAGTGCACGAGCTTTCCAGACTGGAGATTACCTCACACTTATTGTGTTCACCCTGATTCTGATTGTCAGCCTGGTTGTGACCTTTTATGATGGCAGCCGATTTTATAATCCGTTTGTGTAAAAAATTTACTTCCTGAGTTTTGGCTTGGGGAGTTTTTACTATTTTGAATGACTTAACAAAAGGAGTGCAGCTTATAGTGTTAATAACGAAGAAAGATTTAACCTATAAAATTAGATTAGCTGTTCACAGTGATGCCAGGAACTTATCGTTGTTACGATTAAAAATTGACGGAGAAACCGAAAACATGGACAGAGAAGAGGGAGAAGATTTCATAGACCAAACAGGTTTTGAAAAAATCATAGAATCAGATACAAATCATCCTAGGACTTTATTTTTAGTTGCTGAAATGGATGGCAAATTGATTGCTTATTCAAGATGTGCCGGCAATGATTTAAAAAGATTTATCCATAAAGCTGAGTTTGGGTTAGGTGTTTTAAAGGATTACTGGGGATATGGTGTAGGAAGAAAGCTGCTGGAGGCAACAATTGCATGGGCTGATAACAACGGCATAGCTAAACTGGAATTATATGGTGTTCTTGAAACGAATACGAGAGGCATAGACCTATACAAAAGCCTCGGCTTTGAAATCGAAGGCTTAATAAAAAAGGACAGACTACTATCGGACGGGAACTATTATAATACCTATGTAATGGCAAGATTTCGTGAAGATGGAGGTTCAAAATGAAAATTTATAGCTTTCGAAAAGAATTAAGGGTTAATTAGGGGAAATTATCATGGTAATGATTATGGAAGATATTAAAGGCAAATCATACAAACAATTAATAGATATACTATTTAAACACTCAGATACATTCGCGTTTGTTGAAAGTACGCAATGGATGGAGTTTGAATCAGATCGTCTTGCTTTTGTGGATCAATTGATCTCAGATATTAAAGTACATTTAATAGAAAGAAAAGTGCAAACCAAATGGGAAACAACAAGACATACGGACGGTAACAAGGCATATGTATATTATTTTCGGAACAACAATGCGACAAAATTATTCTTAAAAGAATACAGCCAATCTCTGTTTGGCTGGATCGGTCCGGAAATGCCAGAGGATTTAATGTTTTTTCGTAAGGATGAGTGTATATTGGCTGCATGTTCCCATGAAGGGTATTTTTGGATTGAGGGTGAGGTTTGGAGAGAATTTTTGTCCAAGAAATAAAGTTGGTCATTCTAAATGATAAAAGCCAGTTCTAGGGGCATAATATACCGATTGTTCAGAGCAAATTTTTATACATTTGTATATTGTTCGGGGAGGATATTTGGAAGAGTTGCATAGGCATATCTACCGAGCCAGATACTACAAATCGAATATCTCAAAAGACTTTCCTAACATAGAAAGTCTATTTTTTTGCAGAAAAAGATATTTTATTGCTTATTATTATCATTATTGATAATATTATATATAATGATAATAAAGGAGCTGAACATAATTGAACAAGATCGATGCCATCCTTCATCCTGTCCGGTTTAAAATTGTACAAAAGTTTCTTGATGGGCACGGAAAAACAGTTAAGAAGCTGACGAAGGAATTAGAAGATATTCCTCAGGCAACTTTATACAGACAGCTGGATGCACTTGTGAAATCAGAGGTTTTAATGGTTACAGAGGAAAATCAGGTTCGAGGGACCATCGAAAAAGTTTATTCTCTAAATATTGCAAATGCCAATATAACAAATGATGATGTAAAAGAACTGACAATAGAAGACCACCTTCAATATTTTATGATTTTTCAAGCACAGCTTACTCATAATTTTGAAGAATACCTGCAGAAGGATGATCTTGATTTTCAGAGAGACGGTGTAGGATACAGGCAAGTTGCTATGCATCTTTCAGATGAAGAGTTTGCAGATTTTACAAGGGATTTGAGAGAAGTGTATCAAACGTATTTGCAAAAATCTCCTTCACCTGAAAGAACAAAAAGATTGGTATCCAATATTTTTATCCCGGAAAATCAGAGGAGAATGGAAGATGACAAATAGCAGCGAAGTGACGATTCAAGGAGCTTACCCAATAAGCGGCACATTAAAAATCCCAAGCAAAGAAGGGAATCAATTCCCAGCTGTCTTAATCATTCAGGGCACGGGAAAGGCTGATCGCGACGGGAATATTAAGAATTTTAAGATGAATATTTATAGTGATTTAGCCGATTTTATTCATTCAAAAGGCTTTGTCACACTTCATTATGATAAAAGAGGAACGCATAAGAGCGGTGGAGACTATCTTGAGGCTGGTGTTTACGACTTAATTGATGATGCAGCAGCCTGTGTAGACTTTCTGAAAAATCATCCTCAAGTTGATAAAGAAAAAATAGTTATACTTGGGCATAGCGAAGGAGCGTTAATTGCCCCTGCTGTAAATAAAAAATCGCCGGTGTCTGGTCTTATTTTACTGGCTGGAGCTGCGGAACCATCTAAAGACTTACTTCCAAGACAAAGTGAAATGGCTTATAAAGAAATGAATCAATCAAAAGGGTTTAAGGGTCTGCTTTTCAGACTACTTCGTGCCGAACAAAAGGCAAGAAAGCAAAATGAGAAAATCATCAATAAAATACTTATGTCTGACAAGGCAGTCATGCGGGTTCAAGGAGTAAGAACGAATGCAAAATGGCTAAGAGAGACTTTTTCTTATAATGTTTGTGATTATTTAAAAGAAGTCACATGCCCTGTTTTGGTCATTACCGGTGATAAGGACATCCAAGTTCCGCCAGAGCATGCAGAAGTGATTGCCGATATGGTAAAAGGAGATTCTAAGTGGTATATTATTCCTGATATGAATCATATTTTGCGGAAATATGAAGGCATGCACACCATATTAGGTGCAATGAAAGAATATAAAAGCCTTCTGAATCAGCCTATTGATCAAGAGCTGTTTAATAGGCTGGAAGATTGGCTGAGCAGGTACCAGCATGATGTGTAATATTTTTAAGGAAGAAAAGCTCAAAGGATAGGAAGATCATGATGAAAAAATGGTTTAAAGGTCTGCTTGTATGTAGTATCCTGCTTATTCTCTTTGTTTATCTTAACAATAGCTCTCTATTTGCAGAAGAGAGAAAGGGAGATCCCCTCCTTTTAGCTCACCGTGGTTTAGCACAGACTTTTCCAATGGATGAAATTACAGGAGAAACATGTACCGCAGAAATCATATATGATCCTGATCACCCGTACTTGGAAAATACCATTCCTTCAATGGAGGCTGCATTTAAAGCAGAAGCTGATGTAGTTGAATTGGATATTCAGCTTACAAAAGATGGCGAGTTTGCTGTATTTCATGATTGGACACTGGAGTGCAGAACAGATGGCAGCGGGAAAATCAGAGACCATACAATGAATGAGCTGAGACAGCTTGACATCGGATATGGCTATACAGCAGACAATGGAAAATCATATCCTTTTCGAGGCAAGGAGTTAGGTCCAATGCCCACACTGCAAGAGGTACTGACACATTTTCCAGATAAGGAATTTTTAATTCATATTAAAAGCAACGATCCAATTGAAGGAGCGAAGTTAGCAGAATACCTGACAACTAGGTATCCAGCTGATCGGCTGCAACAATTAACCGTATATGGAGGCAATGAACCTGTTGAGGCTTTAAAGGAAACCCTTCCAGAAATGCGTGCCATGTCAAAAGAGACATTGAAAAGCTGTTTACTATCATACGAAGCGCTAGGCTGGTCAGGTTATGTTCCTAAAGCCTGCAAAAACACACAAATTCATATCCCTGAAAAATTTGCTCCATACCTGTGGGGATTTCCTCAAACTTTTATCAATCGAATGGAGGATTCCAACACAAGAGTGATTTTAGTAGCAGGAAATGGAGATTGGTCAGAAGGATTTGATCAAAAGGCTGATTTAGAAAGAGTGCCGGAGGATTACCGGGGCGGAATTTGGACGAATCGAATTGATGTGATTGCCCCCATAGTACATGAGACGAAATTAAACAATTGAAAGGAGAATGAACATGGAAAAGCTGTTAAATGAACAACGTGTAGAATTACTGCAAACATTGAAAGCGCGGTTTGAGAATAATATGCATCGCCATCAAGACCTTAAATGGGAGAATGTCCTAGCGAGATTGGAAGCACAGCCTGAAAAACTTTGGTCACTGAACGAAATGGAAAGGACAGGCGGCGCACCGGATGTGGTTGAATATGACGAGCAGGGAGGCGAGTTTATCTTCTATGACTGCTCAGAAGAAAGTCCTAAAGGCCGCAGAAGTTATTGTTATGATCGAGAAGCATTAGAATCAAGAAAAGCGAATAAGCCAGAAAACAACGCCATTGATGTGGCAGCTGAAATGGGAATTGAAATGTTAACGGAGGAAGAGTATCGCGCACTGCAGAAACTTGGGGAGTTTGACAAGAAAACATCAAGCTGGGTGCAGACACCTGAAGAGGTCCGTTCACTTGGCGGAGCCTTATTTTGTGACTATCGCTTTGGGCAAGTGTTTCTGTATCACAATGGGGCATCCTCCTACTATGCAGCGCGCGGGTTTCGTGGGTTGTTGAGAGTGTGATAGATGGGTGTGATTTAAGTGGGGAAAAGAGCGGTGATGGGGAGTTAGGCTTGGTGGAAGTGCCCTTTGGTTTGGAAGAAGCGTGGTGGCGGGAACAAAGGAACGTTCGGAGTGCCCGTCGGCTTGAAAAAAGCGTGGTGGTGGGAACAAAGGAGCTGTCAAAGTGCCCGTCAGACCGGAAAAAGAGAGTTGGCGGGAATATACGAGCGTGCAAAGTGCCCGTCAGACCGAAAAAGAGAGGTGAAGGGAACATACGAGCGCCCAAAGTGCCCCTCAGCTCGGAAAAAGAGAGTTGGCGGGAACATACGTGGATGCAAAGTGCCCTTCAGCTTGAAAAAAGCGTGTTGGCGGGAACATACAAGCGCCCAAAGTGCCCTTCAGCTTGAAAAAAGCGTGTTGGCGGGAACATACAAGCGCCCAAAGTGCCCGTCAGCCCGAAAAAAGAGAGGTGAAGGGAACATACGAGCGCCCAAAGTGCCCGTCAGCTCGGAAAAAGAGAGTTGGCGGGAACATACGAGCGTGCAAAGTGCCCATCAGCTTGAAAAAAGCGTGTTGGCGGGAACATACAAGCGCCCAAAGTGCCCCTCAGCTCGGAAAAAGCGTGTTGGCGGGAACATACGAGCATCCAAAGTGCCCATCAGCTCCCTCAAGCATCACAATCAATCCATCCACCCAATATAAAAAGCCAACTCTGTATTCGATTCTGCAGGGAAGCCCATCTCATATAAGCCCTCAAAATATTGCTGCTCCCATTTTTTGATTAGGATTCCATAATAATAAGCGATGGGTTTCGAAATGTTGCCCATTTTCAGTTTGCGTATCATTTGTTTAAAGGCTAGAATGGCCATTTCCAGGACAACTTCCTTCTCGTTCTCGCGGTTATTGCGATAAGCAGCGATTAATGTCATTCGCCAAAACTCTTCAATACTTTTTGCATCGGAAAAGTAAATTTTTACGAGTTCAACAAATGGTTTTGGCACTTTGTCACTTGTATAGGTATGGTCGAGCAGCGGTTCGTTACATTTTTTATATTTAGTAGTAGTTTTAGAAAGATTACTAGTTTGAGGGTGGTTAATTTTTTCTCTTTTGGGTGGTTCAGGGCTGGCAAAACGCTGAAAGATGTATAAGTTACTTGATTGTGAGCCATTTTTCCGTTCTGTTTCGTTGACGGTAAGAATGCCGATTTCGATTGCTTTTTGGATCATTCGTTTAAAGGTGGAGCGAGATATGCCGTTGCCCTCGAATTCTTCGTGAATTGCTTTTAACATGGTCGCGATCTTCGCGTTTGCTATTCCAGGCACCTTTGCAGCGAAGCGGGTAAGGCGCTTCAATCCAACAAGCTCGCTTCTCGTAAACTTCTCTTTCGCCACCGCCAGCCACATTTCTAAGTGAACATTATATTCATGTATATCTTTAAATTGTGAAAACCGCTTAAATTGTTCAATACTGCCAGATTTTAAACTCATCCCTTTACACACCCTTTCACAATCTATTTACAAAAATAGAGTGAAAAGAGACAGGGGAATAATAAAAAACGGTTTCGGTTTTAGGCCGAAAACGCTTTTTCTGAAAGGTTATTTTGAGAAAACTTTTGTAAAACGCTCACAAACGACTACCATATTTGGTGTAAATTCGAGATTATATGTTTTTAATTCATTTTTAAAAAAGTTCTCATGCGCTTCCCACCAAAATCCATAATCCCCTTCACCTTCAGCTAAGGCAAATTCTTCAGACACTTCGTCCATTGGCAGCACCTCAACGGAATCAATTTTAATAATCGCGACAGGCTCGTCGCTGCTATTTAAAACAATTGAGTATTCGCCTGCTTGTGGCAGAGGCTCGTTTTCAAGTTCATAAAAAACATGACCTGAGGTTGTAGCTGTCTTCTTGCCCTCCACAACTAAATCTGCCAGACAATCGGGCTCTGCACCAAATTGAAAAGCATCTTTATAAGTGACATTCTCAAGCTGATGCAAGCTGCAGTATTCATTCCAAAATACATCTGTTTTCTTCATATTAAATACCTCCAATGATTTCTTTATTATGGAGGAAAAATAGAAAAAAAGGCAATCTTTTCTGACAAATTCCAATCTATAATTCAATGTTTCTGTTAAACTATTGATATAAAAGGAGAGGTTTGAACATGGAAAATAAATATTTTTACAGCAAATATACTGAAGTGCTGATCATCGGCATTCTTACTGGCATAGCTGGGATCATCACATTATTGATTTTTACAGCAGCAGGAGATCAAATGTCCACATTTTCTCGTACACTTACAATTATTTTATGTGTTTTCTTTTTGGCAACCTCTTTATTATTACTTTTAACGAGAAAAGCACGGCAAAAACGGCCCGCGATCACTTTAAATGAGCAAGGAATAACGGTTCATATTAATCCAGGCTACGGGTTTATTGGCTTTGAAAACATTGATGGCGTGATGATTTATAAAAGACAGTTGAATAAGATGATTGGCATTGTTCTACATAATGAAGAAAAGTTTATTGAAAGCTATGCTGGAATGAGAAAGATGAACTTAATCAATAATCGCAAACAAGGATACCCAGCTGTTGAATTGATGAGGTATACGATTGCTGACAGTCAGGCATTGATTGATGCTTTGCAGCAAAAAGGTTGTAAAGTTTATCAGCATTCCAAAGGTGGAAATGGTTAAAAATGCACAAATAAGAGAAGAGGGAATGTATTTTGAAAAAAATAGCGATTGTCACTGGCGCCAATTCTGGCATGGGTTTAGCAACAACGATTGCACTTGCCAAACAGAATATCCATGTCATTATGGTGTGCAGAAATCCAGAAAAGGGAGAACAGGCACTTCATGAGGCCCAAAAAGCTAGCGGCTCTGAGGATATCGAGTTAATGCTATGCGATTTAAGCTCTCTATCAAATATTCGCCAATTTTGTGATGAGTTTAAAAGCAAATACCCCAAATTGGATATTTTAATAAATAACGCTGGTGTGGTTTCTTTAAAACGGCAGGAAACAGAGGATGGTTTTGAAGCGATGCTTGGCGTCAATCACCTTGGTCATTTCCTGTTAACGAATTTACTGCTTGATCACTTGAAGGCAGCAGCAAAAGGCAGAATCGTCGTTGTTTCTTCTGGCGCACATAAATGGGGCAAGATGGACTTTGAAGATCCATATTTTAAAAAGGGCTACAATGTCGTTGTAGGATATGGACGTTCAAAGCTTGCGAATGTTTTGTTTACACGCGGATTGGCACAGCGTCTTGAAGGTACAAACGTAACAGTCAACAGCCTGCACCCTGGTGCCGTTGCAACAAATCTTGGCGTGGATCGAACAACCGGATTTGGAAAAAACATTATAAAACTGCTTGTCCCGTTTTTCAGAACAGCTGAGGAAGGTGCGAAAACGGCCATTTTCCTTGCCACCAGCCCGACTGTTGAGAAAACAAACGGTCACTATTTTTACAATGAAAAAGAAGCTTCTATTGCTAAAACAGCAAAAGACGATGAATTGGTAGAGCGGTTTTGGAGGTGGAGTGAGGGCGAGGTTGGGTTGAGTAGAACAAATAGGTAAGGAAAAAAACCAGCTATGTGGATGCAGCTGGTTTTATTTTTTGCCTTGCCCCCATCCCCATACTGACTTCTCCCTCCAAATCTAGTAAAATAGATGCAAAAGCTGTTGTAATAGAGGTGTTTGAAAATGAAAGAATGGATCACCAAGGAGCTGCTGTCTTATTCCAAGAAGACGATTGTCGTCGAGGAGTTGGAAAGATGGGTTCCTAGTGGATTGACATATGAACAGTTTGCTGAGCAGGTTCTACTGCTAGAAAACGAAGGAATATTGGAAATGGTGAAGGCGAAAGGGAGAAATAGCAGGACGCCTTCATTAGCATTCTCCTACCGAATACATACCATTCACTTAAAAAAGGATTATCATGAGCAGCTGAAAACGTATCGGCTAAAGCTGCATCCTTCCATTTCATTAGATTCTTATTATCGTCTGCAGCCTGCACAATGGAATATGGATCTGCCCTTTCTACTATCCATTCATCAATACCTAGAATCTTTTGGTCTGCCAATCTATGAGGTGCCAGCGCCTGAGCGCAGCGTGGAATTGGTTGGAGACGAAAAATGGATCACAGATAAACAGGGAAAAGAGCTGTTGGAAAGAGTTGGGTTATGGGATTCTATGAAAGTGATCCCCGTTTCAGATCCGCTTATGTTTGCTCTGAATCCAAAAATGTTCATGCAAGAGGAACATAAGCATTTAATTGTGGAGAATAAAACGACCTATCAGGGGCTCTTGGTTGCACTGCCGCATACCTCTTTTACCACTTTAATTTACGGGTGCGGCAATAAGATCCTGAATAGCATGGACCAATTTGAGCGGCAGCTGCCATTAGAAGGGGCTAAGCATCGTTTTTATTATTTTGGGGACCTTGACCGCTCAGGGATTTTTATTTGGCACCGCCTGCAGTCAAAAGTCGATGCGGAACCCGCCATGCCATTTTACGAAGCATGTCTGGCAAAAGAGCATCTTCAAGGTAAAACGAATCAGCGTTTGGATGAGGAGGCAGTCGCAGCCTTTTCTGCCTTTTTAAAAAAAGAACAGAGAGAGCAGCTGCATTCTCTTTTGGATTCGGGCTGTTATTTTCCGCAAGAAGTGCTGAAGACAGAAGAGCTGCAAACCATTTGGAGGCAAACAAGATGGAGCTAAACTCGTTTACAGACATTACGAGCGGATATAAGGAGCGGATGCGGAGATTGGCTCTTTTCGACCCTTTATACGAGCTGGACCGCAAGAAAACCAAAGACAAAAAAGGGGATCATATCGATTTAAAAGGCTTGGGTCTGCTGTCGCTTTTATTCTTTTTTGAACAAAAGATCATTCGCAATCATAAGAGCGGAAAGCGGGAATTAGCTGTTTTTTTACAAAAAATGTCGAGCGGGCTATATGTGTTAGAGCAAAATTCATATGAAATCATCGCCAGTTTAATCATTGAAACGTTCCGGCCGGCCCACGGAAAAAAGAGAGCCTACTCTTTTTATAACTGGGAGAGCTTTGCGGAAGAAGAGCTGTCTTATTCGTTATTAAAAGCCAATACCTTTGATTCAAAAACAAACACCCAATATTACACCTTGGACGACGATGGACTGGAATTGATTTTTGCCACTAAGGAATTTTACAGTGAATTTCAATTATCCATCAATCAGCTCATGCTTCGCAAACAGCTGGAAAAAGGGGAATTTAAAGGAGCACTGCGGCAAATCAACGAAATGCGCATTGATGTGGAAACCTTAAACGAGCGGATGATCAAGCTGCGCCATGAAATTCAGCGTAGTATTGTTTCAGAAGAAACGTTTGAACGCTATAAACAGCTGCTCGAGGATATTCATGCCAGATTGGCACGGGAAAATGAAGAATTTAGAGAGCTTCGGGAATTTGTAAAGGAGACAAAAGAGCGTTTGTTTGAGCAGGATTTTCACCAAAAAGAGCAAAAAACATATGGCTATGTCATTCAGCTGACCAATCAGCTTGAGGAGGTTCATTATGAGCATTCCAAGCTCTTGGATCAGAGCATTGAATTAAAAAATCATACGCTAAAGGCTGCTCAGGAATCTCTTTACTATACCGGAATTGATGCGTTTAACTTCGAGCAGGACATCAACGCTCGCGTCTTTGGAACACCTCTGCCACTGGAAGCCATGAAGGGGCTTCTTCATCCCTTTTTGCGATTAGATCAACATCAAGCATGGTCACCGCTTACGATCTTTGCTCAGCAAAATATCCGGGAAGATCGCGAAGAAAGACCCGATTATAGTTTTATGGAGTTGGGTGCAGAACAAGAGAAGCACGACCAAATCACTCTCAAACAAAATTATGCTTATTGCATGAAGCAATTCTTATTGGCGGCGGAGGAAGGCTGCAGTAGTCTCGCGGAAATCATTCAATACATACGCAAAAAAGATGCAAATCTTGTCTCCCAGCGTTTCTTTTATGATTTCTGGGTCGTTCTCCATCAGCGTTCTCCAATCATTCCTGGAATCACAAAAACAGAAGAAGAAGAGCAGACACATACATTTGATGAAGCGATCGCACTGTTAGGCCATCGATCCCTGACGGTAAAAGAGCGCGGAGATATTTTGCACGTAACAGAACGATTTTCCATTCAAAACATGGATATTCACATAGAGGAGGAACCTGAAGATGACTTATAGTGAGGGCAAAGTCATGCTGGCTTTTGAAATCTATTCACTGCTTTCGCGCGACGGGCGTGCAGGTGCAGAGCAAATGGCCTTGTATAAAGCCGATGATAGCGTGCGCGGACTGATTGATCGCTTTGCACATCATGTGGATTGTGTCATCATTTTGGCGGGAGATCAAATGTGTATGATTCCAGAGACGAAATTATCTCCTTTTCATGTCAACAATGATTTTCTCAAAAGAACCTACTTAAAATCCGGCGCAACAAATGCAGACATTTATTTGCTTTATTTTACTGTCATTGTTTTATTCGGCAGTTTTTATGATAGCTATCAAACACTTGAGCCTACAAGAGAATTTATCCGGCTTGACGATTGGACATTGCTTGTGAATGATCGCATTCTGATGTTGATGGAGCATGATGAAGAGAAGCTGCTGCAGCACGAAAAAGAGTTTTCCTACAACTGGAAACAAATCATTGATAAATGGGACGATATGAACGACATTAAAGAATCAGCGAAAAAGCAAAGCGGCAATACGATCAGCCGCCTCAGTTTTATGGATACAGCCAAAAGGTTTGTCATCGATCAGGAGCTGCTGGAGGAGATCGGCAACAACGAACTGATTTTAACGGAAAAAGCAAAAACAATTGTGCAGCGCTTCTTCATGGAGGTCGAATACAACAAAGGGATCTTAGAATTTATTTATCAATGGGAGGAGGATCACGATGCCATCCATCAGTAAAATCCGGTTTACAAACGTAGTTTATGAAGATGGGCTAAAACGCTATAATGATGAAATTTTCCGTTTTGACGGTTACAATGGCGCGATTTTGCTGGAAAACGGCGGCGGTAAGACCGTTTTTATTCAGACCGCCCTGCAGGCCATCATTCCGCATACCAATTTATCTGATCGGAAAATCAAACAAACGCTGCAGCTTGATAACTACCCGGCACATATCGCCATTGAATGGATTCTATCGGAAAACCCCCGGAGATATCTGCTTACCTGTGTCAGTCTATTTTTAACAAAAGACGGCTTAAGCTCTTATCGCTATGTGTATCCCTATATGACAGGTGATCAAAACAGCATTGAAGGAGTGCCTTTTGTCAAAAAAAATTCAAACCGTCCAAGTGACCGCGGCGAAATCGCTGATTATTATCAGTATATGACACAGCAATACATGAATGCCCGGACCTTTCCAACCATTAAAGCCTACCAGGAGCATCTGGAAGAGCAGTATCATATCATCGCAAATGAATGGGAAAGCATCGTCAAAATTAATAGTACAGAAGGCGGTGTCGAAGCTTTTTTTGACGATTGCCGCCAAACGAATCAGCTGTTCGACCGGCTTCTTGTGCCAACGGTTGAAAGTGCGATTGCCGGCCACGAAGAAAACAGCTTCGCCGATACATTTGAAAAGCAGCGTACGAGCTTTAAGCTCTATAAAGAATTGAAGCAGCAAATCGAAGAAAACAAAGCAATTGAAGCTCAGTTGAACGATTATGTCAGCCGTTTTGCTCGTGTTGATGCCGAATGGAAAGCCTATGAGCAAAAGAAGCAGCACGCCAAAGCGGTGTTACACCTCATTTTAGAAAAAGAAACCCAATATGAGCAGTCGCTGAATGATGTGAAGAGAAAAAAGGAAAATTGGCGAGAAGAAGAGCGGCTTCATTTGAAAAAAGATCGCTCCTTGCAGATTGAAAAAGCTGGTAGGATCCTGGCAGGTTTACAGGATCAGTTGCACCATTTAAACCAGGAGCTGAACGAAGAAAAAGATCAATATGAACAAGCAAGCAATCAATACATCGCGTTGAAGTTTGCTGAGTTAAAATTGGCTTGTAAACAAGAAGAAGATCAAATCCAATCTTTGCGGGAACAGCTGGACAGCTTAAATGAAGCGGAGGAAGTACAAGAGTTAGAAGAGCGCATCCTTCAAAATCAGCGAGAGCTGCTCGGGCTATTTTTAAATGAAATGGAAGAAAGCGATCGTCGAAAAGCAGAAATTCAGTACGAAAAACGGCCAATTGAAGAGAAAATAGCTAAATTTGCTCAGGAGCTAAAAGCAGAACATGAAAAACTGAATGCTCTTAACGACAGTTATCATACCCAAAAAGGCAAATGGGAAGCTCTTCAGGAAAGCATGAGAAAACTGCTGAAAAAGCTGCTGGTTCATCCTGAACAGGAAAATATTAAAGAAAACATTTCTGCATGGGAAAAACGTCTCGTCTCGCTTGATGAAGAAATTGTTCAGCTGAAAAACGATAACAAACAGCTCGCACTAGCTTATACAGAACTAGAAAATCAACTGGAAGAAAGCAGACAAGAAAAAGAAAAACAGGAAAAGCTTCAGACACAATTACAAACTGAAATCGTTTATATGGATGAAGAACACAACAAAGTAAAAGCCGTGCTAGGCGGGCTTCAAGTGCCTTGGGCGACGATTGATTCCGTTTATTTAAAGCAAGATTCAATTACACAAAAACTGCATGATTACTTGCACAATATCAATGCCGAGGTGGATCAATGCTTATATAAAGAGCGTTTAGCTTTAAGGCTGATGGATGATTACGGAGAACAAGACCTCTTTTTCGCAGATCCCTATTTGGAAAAACAGCTGCAGGGATGGAAAAATCAATTTCATCTGCTTGAAACCGGGATCATGTATATTCAAAATTTAGAGCCCGTAAATAAGGAATATGCAAAGAAATACCCGCTTTGGCCAAACACATTGATTACAACAGAAAGTGAAACAGCTGCATTGCGGCAAAAAGTCGCTCACATTCGGAGCAAGCTGCAATTTCCCATTGAGGTTCTTTCTTTTGAGCAAGCGCGGGCAATTGTACTGGGCGAAACCATCTATTCGGAGGCCATTGTCCCGGCGCACTGGACGGAAAATGAAGAAATCGCTCATTTTCAGGACTGGAAACAGTCAATGAAAGAAAATGCTGACGTGGCCACGGTAGCTCGCAAAGAGGCCGAAGCAAAACGATCATTATGGAGTCAGGCAGCCGAGAAATTATCAGCCTTTTTACAAACATATCCTTATCCCTTTTATCAAGAAAAGAAAGAACAGGTTTCGAAATCAACAGAAGCCCTTCAAGCATTAAAAGCTCTGCAGAAGGAGCTTCACACACAAATGGCTGATAACAAAGACAAAATGGATGCCATTCAATCGAAGGTCGGCAACCTTGAGGGAGAATATAACGGACTGCAAACCAGGCTGAGTGATGGATATGAATATCTTCGTTTAGAAAAAGACAGCCATGAAATCAGCAAGACACAAAAGGAATACGAACAGCAGATCAATGAGCTGAAGCAAGAAATTCAAAGCAAGGAAAAGACCCAGGATCGCTGGAAAGATCAACTGCAAGAGCTGGAGGAAAAAAGAATCGCTGAGCATTACCACTACCTGTCGATTCTGGATGATGAAATATATAAAGAAGTAAAAGGGCTTCAAGCTTTGTACACTAGTAAAATAAAAGCTGTCCTCCTGAACGAGCGGCAGGAACTGATTTTTGCGAGCCGAGAATTATCGAGTTCCCAGCAAGAGCTGCGATTAAAACTGGATTTTGCTCAGAAAGAAAAAGACCGTTTTACTGATGCAATTGAAGAACTTCTGCAAGAACATGGTCCAGTTCAGGAAGAGGTTTCCTTTGTGCCAAACGGAAAAGAGCGATTGAAGCATTATCGAGAAGAAATGAAAGAAAGTGATAAAGCTGTCAAAGCTGCTGAGGGACGAGCTGCTGCCTGCCGCGAGAGCTTTTTGAAACAGGAAAAAGCCGTTGACATCGCGAAGGAGCAATTCGTGAATGACTTTCCTGGCGATGAATGGCTGGAGTTTGAAGGAGAAGTGACTGAAATCGAGGCTCTTTTAGCCGCAGAAAAAAGACAGCTGTATGAAAAGCAGCGATATCTCGATCAAGAAGAAGAAAGGTTTGCAAGTGAATATGAGGCTGTTAAAAATGCGTTTCATGAGCTAGATCGTTTTGAAGAGGCACATCATTTTAAAGGTCCATCGATTCAAGCAGCTGTGTTAACACAGGAAGAAATCAGAGATTTTGCCTACGAACACAAGGCAATCGTGAAAAAAGCAACGAAGCAGCTGCAGGATGGTAAAGATAAAGTAACAAAAGAAAGAGCAAAGCTGGATCAAGCAAAAGAGCTCTTTAAAGCATTTTGCAAAGATCAAATTACCGATGTAAAAATGCGTGAAATGGCCCGGCAAGGGGTCGACAATAAAAGGACCTATAAAGAAATTATGGAATTCCAAACGAACATGCAAAAACGGATTCAGACAGCGATTCACTATAATGAAACAACGATTATGGGCTATGACCGAGACTTAGAACAATTCGTGACTCGAATTAGCAATCACCTGCACACGGTGGCCGGTGAACTAAGACTAATCCCGAATAAAACAAAAGTAAAGGTCGCCGACAAATGGAAGGAAATTTATAAATTTGTCATTCCAGATTGGTCCGAAGAAGACGGGAAATCGCGGATCCGCAGCCATATTGAATGGATTGTATCGCAGCTGGACTCTGATCGCTTTAGAACTTCAGATGGTAACGAAGATCACGGCAAGGTCCGCAAAGAAATAGAAACTTGGCTGCAGTCCAAACAGCTGCTACGAGTGGTGATGAACAATGAAATGATGAAAGTCTCCTGCCGTAAAGTGACAAACGACAATGAAGTCACGACCAGATCCTACTCATGGGAACAAACCAATGTATGGTCGGGCGGAGAAAAATGGAGCAAGAACATGACACTCTTTTTAGGCTTGCTCAATTATGTAGCCGAAAAGCAGAAACACTTGGACCCAAGTATGAAAAGAAATCGTGTTGTCATTTTAGATAACCCCTTCGGCAAAGCATCAAGCGACCATGTTCTGAACCCGGTCTTTTTCATCGCAGAGCAGCTTGGCTTTCAAATGATTACCTTAACCGCTCATGCTGAAGGCAAATTTTTGCGGAATTACTTTCCTGTTATCTACAGCTGCCGCCTGCGCAAAGCTGCTGATACCAACAAACAAATCATGACAGCAGTAAAGCAGCTTCATCATGCCTACTTTCAAGACCATGAACCACAGGCTTTGGAAAGGCTTGGTGAGGTGGAGCAATTGGAACTGTTTTAAGTTGAATGTGGCATCCGAGCCGCTCTTAGTGGCTCGGTTTTTATTATTTTTTGATGCAAGCAGGTTCTTTTTTGGGGTAAAGGAAAGGTGTGGTTATGCATTGTTTATCTGGTGGGGAACTGATTGTATGGTGTGCTTTGCCTGATTGACATTTGGTGTGGCTAAGCGTTGTTTATGTGAAGGCAATCTGTTGGCAAGGTGTACTTTGCCCGATTGACACTTGGCGTGGCTAAGCATCATTTTAATGGTGGGAATCTGTTCTATCGAAGTGAGGCTAAGCTGATTTGTACTGGTTCGGTGGATGGAGCAACAGGTATCAATGCGAAAATCGATGGTCATACTAAGGAAACAAAACAAACAAAATAAAATAAAATAAACATAATAGTTGGAGGCTCTCAGATGGAAGAACAGAAAAGTAGCGTAAAGACAGCAAATATAGGTGACTGGGTGCAAGTGAATAAAGGAGAAGCCAAAGGACAAAAAGGCAAAGTAGTCGTTCTTCGGGAAAATTCAGTGATAATTGAATATGGTTTGAATGAAAAGAAGGATGAACCGCTGATGACTGTGGTGAATCATCGGAATTATAAGTTGATTTAATTATTTTACTGATTTATTAAGATGTGAATTGAACTTGACTCCATTGGACGAGATATCGTTGATTTTGGGAAGAGGAAATATATTATAGTGCCCGTCATGTGAAATGGTGACGGGCAAAAGGTGTGGGAAAGTGCCCGTAATGTGAGGATACCTGTGCTGGCGGGCATTAATGGTGTGAGAAAATGCCCGTCATGAGGGAAAATCAGAATTGACGGGCGTTAAAGGTGATGCAAAGTGCCCGTCAGAAGAGGAAATAAGAGCTGGCGGGCACTAAAGGTAATGCAAAGTGCCCGTCAGAAGAGGAAATAAGAGCTGGCGGGCACTAAAGGTAATGCAAAGTGCCCGTCAGAAGAGGAAATAAGAGCTGGCGGGCACTAAAGGTGATGCAAAGTGCCCGTCAGAAGAGGAAATAAGAGCTGAAGGGCACTAAAGATGCGGCTCCGATGAGAAACCGAAATCAATCCTTTTTATAGGTAGTAGGCTTCCCAGATCTAACTACAGTAAAATACTTATTCAATACTCTTCTAATAGCCTTTATTGAAAAGATTGAGCACCAATCTAATATTGTAGAAGTTGTTACCAATTCATTCGGAAACAGAAGCATATACTCATCAATACTCCGCAGTATAGATTCATCGTGGTTTTCAGTCTTCCCACATTTTATACATTTCACTTGATTTCTATGATTAATTACAGTTTCTAAAGACCCGCGCCCCAAACAAACAACCCCCTTCCCTAGTTTACCATAATCATATTCTGGTAACCTCCTATATGGCGAATTGTCAATATGCCTCTCCATCAGTTTCTCGGCGAGTTTTTCTTGTTTGGTCGAAATCTGTGCTGGCTGTGACTTCAATTTGCCGATAAACCGATTAATCTGTGTCGGAAAAATAGCCTTTAAACTAGGCGGTGCCTGATATAGGGTGAATTCGGGGTTTACAAAAACGATGTAATAATGGAGCTTTACCGCAGAACCTCCCATATCAGAAAGTAACCGCCGCATTAAGGACTCAGACCTCTTTACTTGTATAATCGGACTCTTCACTTCATTCCCTGATATTGTTCGCAGGATCTCCCCATCCATATAAAAGTCGCCACAATAGTTTTTTACTTCAAACAAATAGACCTCATTGTTCAACAAAAGGGATGCATCAATCTGAAAGAGCGTTTGATTTTGCTCCAGTAACAAGTCAAATAGAAGAGTGCCATTTTCACCAAGCGGCTCTAATAACTCTGAAAAAACAACCTCCCCCTCATAACCTTTTTCCAAATTCCTATACTGCTGAATCTCTTTTTCACTAAGCTCCATACGGCTGTTCAAATGCTGGTGTATTCTCAGTTCTTTTGGTTCATTTAACAATTTTAAGTTCATTTAAAACATCCTATCTATAAATTTTTTACCTCCTCCTCACATATACATCTATAAAAGAGATGAGGGGCGAGACAGATGGACATTCAGATGCAAAAGGCGAATATGCTGGCAGATCAGGTTCGGGATTTTATTCTGCTGGTACAGGAAAAACACAAACAAGATGAAGGGATTTTTCATATAAAATTGCTTATTGAGGATTTTAAGCTGAGGGTTCTTTCCGATGAGCTAAAGAGAATCAATCGATTCGAGTGGGATGGGAAGTATTCGTATTATTTGGTCAAAAGGTTAAAAAAGGGATTTCAAGTAATTGAGGAATATATTCAAGGGCGTGAGGAGCTTTACCTGATTCATGGGAGGCTGTACACGATTAACAAGGGGCTTATGCTTTTAAATAACGGAGAAAACGGGGATCCTTCAGAGTAAGGTTCTCTTTTTTGTTCATTCATTGGGACTTGAGCACTAGCCTTGCTATTACGCATACAGATATGCTGTAATTTGATTATACCTTAAACTAGCAGAAAGGTGTGTCCCTGATGGCGAATCAGCAAGTGTTTGAAAGAGATATTAAAGATCATTGGTCTGTAAAATATGAAGAAGCACAGTTTCCATCTGTTCAAAAAGGCTGGATTTTGCCTGTTGACCGATGGAAGGATTTTGATCCATTTATTTTGATGGCAGAGGACTGGTTCAAGCGCGGAACGTTTTCGGATCATCCGCACCGGGGATTTCAGACGGTTACATATGTGGTGGATGGCAGGCTTGAGCATATTGATAATGCCGGGGGCCGAGATATTTTAGAACCTGGTGATGTGCAATATATGAATGCTGGCTGGGCTGCGCGTCATGCGGAAGAAGCGGTTGGGGAAGACATTGCCCATACACTGCAGCTATGGCTGAACCTGCCGAAAGATCAAAGGAAAACGCCAACCACCTATCAAAATATATACCGTGAAGACGCTCCAACAGCATCATTTGAAGGCGGCTATGTGAAAGTGTTTTCCGGTAATATTGCCGGTGTGCAAGGGCCGCTAAACAGCGTTGTGCCCATCACATTGTCGGAAATCAACTTAGAAAATGGGGCGACATACACGCATCTGCTGCCTGAAACACATAATGCCTTTGTCTATGTTTTATCAGGAGATTTAACCATTGGATCCTCTAATGTAAACTTGAAAAAGCATGGAGTCGCAACGTTAACGTTCAATGAGGCAGGAACTGATGAAAATAAAAGTGAAATAAAAATCAAGGCAAACAGCAGGAGAACAAGACTTCTTGTATACTCCGGAAAGCCTATAAAAGAAGAAATTGTTCCTTATGGTCCGTTTGTGATGAATTCAATGGATGAAATCAAGCAGGCATATCGCGATTATCATAATGGATTATTTGGACCGCCAGCAAAGTAAATTTGTGTTTATTATAGGAGGAAATGATGGAAATTGGAATCAGTACTTTCGTAGAAACAACGCCAGACCCACATACAGGGGAGACGATTAGCCATGCCCAGCGAATTCAAGAGGTAGTGGAAGAAATCGTCTTAGCCGATGAGGTTGGCTTAGATGTATTTGGAGTCGGTGAGCATCATCGTGAAGATTATGCTGCTTCATCTCCTGCCATTATTTTAGCCGCAGCTGCTGCAAGAACGAAACAAATTCGCCTAACAAGCGCTGTAACTGTGCTTTCGTCTGCAGATCCTGTACGTGTTTTTCAGGATTTTGCAACAGTTGACGCCATTTCAAATGGCCGAGCAGAAATTATGGCCGGTCGCGGATCATTTATCGAATCTTTCCCGTTGTTTGGTTATGATCTGCAGGATTATGATGAGTTATTTGATCAAAAGTTAGAATTGCTTTTAAAAATCCGTGCGTCTGAAAAAGTGACATGGCAAGGTGGACATCGCCCTGCCATCAACAACCGTGGGGTATACCCTCGTCCAGTTCAGGATCCACTTCCTGTCTGGATCGGCAGCGGAGGCAACTCTGAGTCTGTCGTTCGGGCGGGTCTGCTCGGTCTGCCGCTTGTACTCGCCATTATCGGTGGACAGCCTGTCCAGTTTGCTCCGCTTGTTGAGCTATACAAAAAGGCAGCAGCACATGCTGGACACGATGGATCGAAGTTAACGGTTGCTTCCCATTCACATGGATTTATTGCTGACACAACAGAACTTGCTGCAGAGCAATTTTTCCCATCCACACAGCAGGCGATGAGCAAACTTGGCCGTGAACGCGGGTGGGCACCATATACAAAAGCTACTTTCGATAATGCTAGAAGCTTTGAAGGTGCATTATATGTGGGTGATTCCGAAACAGTTGCGAAAAAAATCATCCATCTCCGAAAAAATGTAGGCATCACACGTTTTATGCTCCATGTCCCAGTTGGAACCATGCCACACGATCAAGTGATGCGGGCAATCGAGCTTTTAGGAAAAGAAGTCGCTCCAATTGTAAAAAGTGAAGTAGAGAAGTGGGAGCAGGAACAGTAAACGAGAAAAACCATAAGGCACTCAGTCGTTGATAAATGATTGAGTGCTTTTTTACACATTTTCTTAATTTACTAAATTGTCGTATAATTAGGTAAAACTGGAGGTGTCTTGAATGACAAAAATAGCTGTACAAGATGTATATTCAGATGATTATTCCTGGTGCTATGGATGTGGAAAGTTAAATGAAAAGGGTCACCAGTTTAAAACAAGATGGGAAGGGGAGAAGACAGTCACCATTTTTCAGCCGAAAAGTGAACATATGGCGGTTCCTGGTTTTGTTTATGGCGGAGCAATAGCATCATTGATTGATTGTCATGGCACAGGGTCTGCTGCATTGGCACTACACCGACAAAATGGGCATGAACCAGGTGACGGAAAAGAACCGCCTCGCTTTGTAACCGCTTCCCTTCATGTCGATTTTATGAAACCAACTCCGCAACATGTAGAATTAAAAGCGGTAGGTGATGTAGAAGCGATTCACCCTAAAAAGTGGAGAGTGACCGTTGAAGTGTTCGCAGACTCTATTTTATGTGTCAAAGGGGAAGTCATTGCGGTGGTGATGCCAGATACATTTTTGCAAAAATAACATTCCAATCGTTATTTATTTGCTCTTTTTGATTATACGTTTTTTCATTAATAGATAAATAATATGCCAAGCTATAAGTTATGTGATTAATGTAATTACAAGAATCATGTATCTTACATCGTTTATATGTCTTCCTATAAAAACAGAAGGATTTTCTACAAAAAAATAGAACTTATAGAAAAAAAGGAGGAAACCCAACATGCAAGCACTACTAGTCATTGATGTTCAAAACGCGATTGTTGAAGCTGGAGAGTTTTCAAGTGAGCTTGCCCGTATGGAAAAGGTGATTCAGGATTTTAAAGCAAGCGGGCAGCCGGTCATTTTTATCCGGCATTTGGATCAAGTGGAGGAGAGCCCTTTATATAAGGATTCAGAAGGATCTCACCTGCACCCATCTCTAAAGGATTATGCAGAACATGTGGTAGAGAAGACAACGCAGAGTTCATTTTTCAAAACGAATCTTCCACAGCTTTTAGAAGAGTTAGGGGTAGATCATGTCTTTATCGTTGGTTTTAGTACGGAGTTTTGCTGTATGTTTACGGCGATTTCGGCGTTTGACCGCGGGTATAAGGTGACGTTTATCGAGGATGCGACCGGGACGACGAACAATGAAGATACATATGAAATGAAGGGACTGGATATCCGTGATTTTGTCGGAACGGTGCTTCATTGGTCTGAGGTTATTGAAGTTCTTGATTTTGAAGAGTATGTGGAGGAGTACAATTCTCTGCAAAAGACGCTTAACTAGTTATTAGGAGGAAAATGGCTATCAATCATTTTGAAGAATACGATGATCCCATTTTGTATGATCAGGAGAATGAGGCTCATCTACCAGAGCTTCCTTTTCTTTTAAAGTGGGCAGAAAAACAGCAAAGCATAATAGTCGATTTAGCCTGTGGGACTGGACGGCTTACTATCCCATTAGCAAAAAGAGGTTACCATTTAGTTGGTGTGGATATCCATAATGGCATGCTGACTCAAGCAAAACAAAAGTCAGGTCAGCATGGAGTGCGAATTGACTGGCGAGAACAGGATTGCACAGTATTAGATCTACAGATTAAGAGCCGTTTTATTTATTGTGTAGGCAATTCATTTCAGCATTTCCATTCAAACGAGGAACAGGATCGATTTCTTACTTCTGTGCACAAACATTTACATGATGATGGAATTTTGATTTTTGGCACTCGATTTCCCAGTGAGGAAGAGCTGCTGCAGCCAAGTACGGAAGAATATTGGAGATCGTATAAAGATAATGAACAGGTAACAGTCGACGTCTATACCATCAGCCAATATGACTCATTAAGTCAAATCCAGCATTATACCACAATCAGAAAATATAAAAATCAAGACGGCACGATCATAAATGAAAAAATAACTGGAATTCAATTAAGATATGTATTTCCAAAAGAAATGGAAAGACTTCTCCGTTCAAATGGATTTGAAATTCTCCATCATTACAGCGATTGGCAGGAATCCGAAATAACGACCGATAGCTATGAAAGCATTTATGTCTGCCGGAAAAAGAATTCATAGATGGTTAACCCAAACACTTGTCCTCCTTTTATGCTACAATAAATAAATCTAAAGAACAGCGGAAGGGGGGCAATGTTAATGGAGAAGGCAATCACACATAAAATGATCAAGGAACGGTGCGGAACCATCTCCTATAAAAGAGGGGATGCTTTTTTTCGTGCCAATAAAGTCAGTTTTGAAAGTTATGATCAGAAGCAATGTGAAGCGACCGTGGATGGAGCGGAGCCTTTTTACATTAAATTAAAAAGTGATGTGAGCGGTGAACTGCAAGCAGAATGTACATGTCCAAAGCTTGCCTCCTATACAAAGGACTGCCAGCATGTGGCAGCTGTGATGCTTGCAATCCACGAAATCCAGCGACAGGGGATATCGCCAATAGCACCAAAGGGCGGTAAAAGCGATTTAACTGATGGTTTGCTTAGTCTTTTTCAGAAAAAGTCTTTGCCAGCAAGCAGTCAGCAGCGTCATTTTGAAAATCGGATGATGCTAAATGCAGAGTTTTTATGCGAGATAAAAGAAATCGGCAGCAATGATCATTTGCTGTCACTATCAATCAGCATACAATCCATTAGAATACAAAATATTCGAGCGTTTATTAAAGCGGTAAAAAAGCGGCAAACTTGTGTGCTGTCTTTGCAATTTACCTATGATCCTAATGAGCACTGCTTTCATCCAGATGTGGATCGCTTTTTCGAACTGCTCTATCAAATGATTATCGATGAGAGCATGTTTCAAGAAGAGGATAACGGTGAATTAATCATTTCTGCTTCTTTATGGTCTCATTTGAAAGAATATACAGGAAACATTCCGATCAAATTTTCCCAATTTCCATTGCAGGTATCTGAGCAAACGCCGCCGCTTCATTTTACACTAAAAGATGGTGCTCAAGCTGGACAATATGTTATGCATGTTCAAGGACTGCAGAACGCTCTTCTTTTTCATCGGTATTCTGCGATGCTCATTGACAGCATCATGTTTATGCTGCCGAAAGATCAATTCCAGCAGCTATATGAGCTGGATAAAATGCTAAAGCAATCCTCTGCAAATGAAATCCCGATCACAAAAGATCAGCTCGACTTTTTTATAAAGCAGGTTGTTCCAGGACTTCGGAAGATCGGAATTGTTCATATACCAGCTGATATTATGCGGACTCCGCTGCAGGCGAAACTGTATCTGGATCGAATCAATAACCGCTTATTGGCGGGTCTAGAGTTTCATTACGAACAAATTGTTATTCAACCGCTTGAAAATCGCGAGCCTCCTCCTGGGGTAAGAATTGTGCGAGATGTGCAAAAGGAAAATCAGATCCTAGAGCTCATGGAAGAAGGTCAGTTTGCGAAAAGTGATGGCGGCTATATGCTGCAAAATGAAGGACTTGAGTATCAATTTTTATATCACCTGCTGCCAAAGCTGCAAAAGCTTGTACATGTGTATGCGACAACGGCTGTGCGCAATCGGATTTTTAGAGAAAATCCTAAACCGCGTTTTCGGGTTGCTTTTAAAAGAGAACGAACGAATTGGCTTGAATTTAAGTTTGAACTTGACGGTGTTTCGGATCATCATATACGCGAGCTGCTTCAAGCGCTTGAGGAAAAGCGCAAATATTATCGGCTCCGCAATGGATCGCTGCTTTCGCTGGAATCAAAAGAGTTTGAGGAAATTCAGCGGTTCCTGCAAATGGTTCCGAGTCAGGTCAATGAAGAAGAGAGCCTCTACCAAATGCCTGTTTCGAAAGGGTTGCAGGTACTTGAAACGGATGAGAACGGACAGCTCTTTACAATGGAAGAGTCACTAAAAGGCTTTTTAGAAAAGCTGCAAAATCCTAATGAGGCCACATATCCTGTTCCTGATCAGTTAAAATCTATTTTAAGAGACTATCAAAAAGTTGGCTATTACTGGATGAAAACGCTGGCGGCATACGGATTTGGCGGCATATTGGCGGATGATATGGGACTCGGGAAAACGCTGCAGAGCATTGCTTTTATTCTTTCTGAATTAGATGCAGTGCGCGAACAGAGGAAACCGATCTTAATTATCTGTCCTGCATCCGTTACTTATAATTGGCTGCATGAGCTTATGAATTTTGCGCCAGAAATAGAGGCTGCTGTCATAGATGGTGAACAAAAAGAACGGGAAGCGATGATAAGCCGATTTTCAGAATTAGATGTTATGATTACTTCATATCCGCTGCTTTTAAAAGATAGTCGGAATTATGAGTCGTTATCATTTCATACGGTTTTCTTTGACGAAGCACAAGCTTTTAAAAATCCAACAACGCAGACAGCCAAAGCAGTTAAAAAGATTCAGGCTGATCGCCGCTTTGCTTTAACAGGAACACCAGTTGAAAATGCATTAGAAGAGCTGTGGTCGATTTTTCATGTTGTATTTCCGGAATTATTCGGTGGTATAAAAGAATACAGTCATTTAACCCGGGAGAAAATCTCCAAAAGAATTCGGCCATTTTTGCTGCGCAGACTAAAAAAAGATGTGCTTTTGGAGCTGCCTGAGAAGATAGAAATGATCGATTCATCCGAACTGCTTCCAGATCAGAAAAAGCTCTATGCTGCATACTTGGCAAAGCTTCGTCATGATACGCTCAAGCATCTGGATAAACAGACACTGAGGAAAAATCGCATCAAAATCCTCGCTGGCATCACCAGGCTGCGGCAGATTTGCTGTCATCCCGGCTTGTTTGTGGACGGATACAAGGGCGGCTCCGCTAAACTGGAGCAATTGATCCAAATCCTTCAAGAAGCACAGCATGCCGGCAGAAGGATACTGATTTTCTCTCAATTTACGAAAATGCTTGCCATAATTGGACAGGAAGCTGCAAAGCTGGGGATGGATTTTTTCTATTTGGATGGACAAACACCTTCTTCCGAAAGGGTCGAACTATGCACGCGTTTTAATGAGGGGGAACGCGATCTCTTTCTGATTTCGTTAAAAGCCGGTGGAACAGGTCTTAATTTAACAGGTGCAGATACTGTTATTTTATATGATTTATGGTGGAATCCAGCTGTTGAAGAACAAGCAGCAGACCGCGCCCATAGAATGGGGCAAAAACACCATGTGCAAGTGATAAAACTAATTTCAAGAGGCACCGTAGAGGAAAAAATCAATCTTCTTCAGGAGAAAAAGCGCGACTTAATAGATGAAGTATTAACATTTGATGCCAGTTTAACGGAAGAGGATATTGTAGAGCTATTACAATAGAGGACATGCTGCCTGGGGGTGTTTTTTTATAATTCCTGGGCAAGCCGTTTATCTTCATATATCTGTCAGCATGTTTAGTGTTCATTACAATCTTTAAAAACACTTACTAAGCTAGCAAAAAAAGGAGGAGTAACAATGAATGCAACAGAAGGAATGATTGATGTAACAGGCGGTAAAGTATGGTATCAGAAGCATGTGGGAGAGGGGACCGGAACACCGGTCATTATTCTGCATGGCGGACCGGGTTCGTCTCATTACTCTATGCAGGATCTGAAAATACTCGCTAAGGACCGTCCAGTGATTTTTTATGATCAGCTTGGCTGCGGAAAATCCGAGCGGCCAAACGACAAATCACTTTGGCATATAGATCGTTTTGTAGAAGAGCTTGGGCAAGTCCGTGAAGCCCTAAAGTTAGATGAAGTACATATTCTTGGACACTCTTGGGGAACAACTCTTGCGGCAGCCTATTTATTAACAAAGCCAGCTGGCGTAAAAAGTGTGATTTTTTCAAGTCCATGCTTAAGTGCCCCGTTATGGGCAGAGGATCAGGAACGAAACCGCCAGCTTTTGCCGGAAGATGTCCAAGCTATCTTAAAAGAATGTGAAGCAAACGGAACAACCGATTCAGAAGCATATAAAGAGGCAACAGCTGAATTTAATAAAATGTTTGTCTGCAGATTGGATCCAATGCCTGCGTTTTTAAAGGAAGGCGCAAAATACAGAAGTCCTGAAGTATACAATATGATGTGGGGTCCTTCTGAGTTTCATGTAACTGGAAACTTAAAAAGCTTCGATTGTACACAGGAGCTGAAAGAAATCGAAATTCCATCTTTATATACATGCGGCCGCTATGATGAGGCAACACCACAGTCAACACAATCCTTTAGTGAGCTAACTCCTAATTCGGCATTTCATGTTTTCGAAAAAAGTGCCCATATGCCGTATATTGAAGAGCCTGAACAGTATGTAAATGTTATTTCTAATTTTCTTAACCAAAACGATTGAGTCACATATCGATGAGAAAAAATGTACTTGTAGCGAGTGTCGCAATATTTAATGAACAAGAAGAAGTTCTAATTATAAGAGAAGAAAAGAAGGGCTGGAATTTTCCATCGGGCCGTTTAGAAGATGGGGAAGATATTATTGCAGCAGCCACCCGAGAAGTGAGAGAAGAAACGGGACTGCAAGTATCGATTACAGGTACTACAGGTGTATATCAATTCATAAGTGATTCAAACGATCCTGTTATTCTTTTTCAATTTATTGCTTCACATAGCGGAGAGTCACTAAGAATGACAGAGGAAGATATAGTAGAAGCAAAGTGGATACGAATCTCAGATCTTATCCAAACAGAAGAAAGAATGCTGCGAAACGCTGCAAATATGAAGCGTATTGCGAAAAATTTGCTCAAAAATCCGCTATTTAACCTCTCTTTTTTTCATGAAGAGTAAAAAGCAAAAGGGACTGTACCCATCATTGGATACAGTCCCTATTAAAAAGGAGGAAAAGGGTATTGCTTGTCCTAGCTACATTTATAGAATAAAGGATAAATATGACGAGAGTATGAACAAAGAGTGTCAAACATCATAATTCCGTTAAACGATTTTATGACATTCCACCTTTCCGATTGAAAAATAGAATGGAGAAGGAAACGGCGGCCATTTTCCTTCTTTTAGTTTTGTAAAAGTAATACCTGCCCAATTTCTGCGTTCGTTTACTCCTGTGAAAAATATGTACAGAGTATTGCGGTCATGTTCGTTTTCACCATAATAGGCGCAGGGGGCGGCAATTCCGTGTTTATACCACTCTTCTCCAGCTTCACACTCAATCAGCTCATATGGATGAGATGACCAGTTGTTTCGGTCTCCATTTGGCTTCTTTCCTTCCAGCAGCCATAACCCTTGCGGAGGAAATGGCGTTCTTCCATATAAATTGGTGCTGCGGCATACCGTCATTTCAAAAGCTGAGGACGGTGTCTGATGAACAGAGGCATCATAATAGTTTTCATCCTCGTTAAATAGAGAGATAGGCTCAGACCAATCTTCTAAGCCGTTTTGACTTTCAATATATTGAATGGTATAGCGGGGTTCTCCGGTTTTTCCCGTTTCCTGAACAGTTGTCACATACCACATTCTCCATAAACCATTATAATAACGAACTTTTGGTTCAAGCACATTTGGACTGGCGGCAGTACCAGTTATTATTGGCTGCGGATAACGGACCCAGTTGTCCTCTTTCTTTTCGATGACACCAATTGAATATGGAGCTTGATTATCAAGGACTTTTTTTGAAGCCCTCCCAGTATAATAAACTCTCTCTACTCTGCCGCCTTTTTCATCGAATCCGCTTACAAAGCAAGGGGTATGATAGCCAAAATAATCCCAGCTGCCCTTAGCGGAATTAGCAATTAAAGGTTTTGCTTTCGTAGGATTATCTTTATCCGTCATGATTTTCCACTCATTACAATCAAGCCCTTCACCAGCAGGAAGGTAGGCAGAAAAAATATTATTTTTAAAATTAGACTGGAAACCGCCAAAAAACATCCACCATTGGTTTTGGATTTTTGTAACATGGGGGTCGCCAATCCCAAAAATGTTATGAATGGGGCCATACCGTTCTGTCTGATCAAATAGCTTCACAGGGTGTTTAAGTGTGAAATTCATGACTAGGAGTTCACATCTCCTTTTTCAACGAGCTTCTGGAAGCCATAATTGATAAAAGAATAGGCAAATGCTGTATAAAATAGATGCTTTGATTTAAATTTCTTAAGTTTATAGGCTCCGACGTTTTGGAAGAAGATATTTAATCCAAAGGCAAATATTAAATCCATGATTAAATTAATGAAAGTATAGAGTAGAAATCTTCCGTTCGTAAAATGAAAGATCCACATATTTATGGCAAAAAAAGGGCCAAAAATAAAGGAAAAAGCATTATAAACCGTATATTTTACGCCACCTTTCGTCTTCCACCATTTAAATCCTATAGCCATCATCGTTTCTGCCAATAAAACACAAGCTGAAAATAATGTAACCGTTAAGTATTTGCGAAATGAGGATTTGGGGAGAAATATAATGCTAAACCAAGATATAAGCACAATTGAAATTCTAAAAATTAGTGTCAATGGATCATCACCTCATATTTAAGCATTATGGAAAATGCAAAGTATTGTATTAACTTCCTTTTAGGATGGTTTAAAGTAGAAAAATTATACAACTGAGGTGATTCTAAAAATAAAAAAAGCCATCAGTTTGATATGGGACAAAACCAGACTGATGGCATAGTACTTATTGATTTTTTCTAAGAAAATGATCGCATAATATCCCTTCACGAATCGATTGATCAATAGGCATAAAATAAGGCGCTTGAATTTCCTCCATAAGAGCCAGGATAATCATAATCCCTGGAATAATGATATCTTTTCTTTTTTTAGAGAGCCCTTTTATTTTCCCACGATCTTGAACAGGGATGGAGGCAATCTCCATGAGAACACGATTAACTTCTGCATAGCTCATTACAGGCTGTTCAATCTTCTTAGTTGCTTGATGAACACGTCCTACGTTTCGCGCCGTTCCCCCAATTCCAATAATAGGAGCATTTTGATGGGTTAGCCAAGGATGCTTTTTAAACGTTTCAATTAAAAAGGAATGAATCTTTTCTAAATGAGCCACTGTCAATTCCTGATCACAAGGAAAGCGCCGATCCAAGGAGACTGCACCAAATGGGAAACTCACATATTCAATTAATTCTCGATCTTTAAATAGGGTAATCTCTGTGCTGCCTCCGCCAATATCGATCGTAAAGCCATCGTCTAAATCAATTGCATTCACAACACTGACATAGCCGTAATAGGCTTCTTCATATTCACTTAAGAGTCGGAACGGGCAATCTATATGTAATTTCATAGCATTTAAAATGGCTTCTTTATTTGAAGCCTGCCTAATGACAGCAGTAGCAAATCCCATGACCTCTATTTCAGGGTAGGAGGTTAAGATTTCGTTAAATTGATTAAGGGTGGAAAGTAAGATTTGTATTCCTTCTTCTTTTAAATTGCCATCATCCTGTATATAATTGATCAGTCTTGCCGATACTTTTTCATTTTTGATTTCTGTGTAATTGTTGGTATTATCAATCTGATAAATGACCAGCCGAACCGAGTTGGAGCCAATATCTATAATACCGATCAGTCTTTCCTTCAATTCCTGTACACTTCCTTTGCTGGTTGTAGATCCTTTTATAAAGAAATCAGATAAATTTAATAGTAATCTATCGTAAAAAAAATGTAAATGCTATAATGACTTTGAAGACATTATAGTAAAAATATTAACGAAAATTTAACAATTCCTATTGTTTTGATTTACAAAACTTTGGTAAAGTTTAAAGGATTTAAATGATTGAAGGAGTTGGAATGTAATGGATTCAACAAAGAATGAAGCAGTGAACTTGGATGATCCTTCACTTTATAATAATAGAGAGCTAAGCTGGTTGGATTTTAATTACCGTGTTCTGGAAGAGTCACTGGATCCTCGCAATGCCTTGCTCGATCGCTATAAGTTTTTAGCTATTTTCAGTTCAAACCTTGATGAATTTTTCATGGTGCGAGTTGCAGGCTTGCTGGATCAAGTGAAAGCAGATTTCAATAAACCAGAGAACAAGGCGGGACTAACACCGAAAGAACAGCTGACAGCGATACATAAACGCACGCATGATCTTGTCAGAAAACAGGACTATGCTTTTTTACATGAATTATCCCCTTTACTTGAAAAAGAGAATGTGAAGTTTTTATCAATGGATGAGGCTTCTAAGGAGTTTTATTCGTTTTTAGAGAACTTCTTTGATGAAGAAGTGTTTCCTGTACTAACACCTATGGCAATAGATGCATACCGGCCATTTCCTATGCTTTTAAATAAATCCTTGAACCTTGCAGTTGTCGTAGAAGATAAATCAGCCGAAAGCAAGAAACTATTTCCCTTTGACGGCAATCTAGTACTCGTACAAGTCCCTGCAGTGATCAATCGATTTATTGAACTTCCTAAAAAGAATAATGTAAGACAGTTTATTTTATTAGAAGACGTCATCACTTTATTTACTCATAAACTGTTTGCCGGTTATCAGGTGAAGTCTGTAACTCCATTCCGAATTACCCGTAATGCGGACTTAAATATCCATGAAGATGAAGCGGAAGATTTACTTCAGGAAATTGAAGAGGAATTAAAAAACCGCAAATGGGGAGCAGCTGTACGTTTGGAAATTAAGAAAGGCTGTTTTGATCAGCAGGTAATGGACTATTTACTATCTGAGCTGGAGATTCATACTGATGATATCTATACACTTGAAGCACCTCTTGATATGACGTTTCTGTTTGGTTTCTACCGGACAATTGAAGCAACACATGAACATCTGCGCTCGCAATCATTCATACCTCAGCCACCGATCGACCTTGAAGGCGACGGGGACATTTTTACAAAAATACGGCAAAACGACGTGCTTCTTCATCACCCTTACGAATCGTTTGAGCCAGTAATTGATTTTGTATCACAGGCAGCGGATTGTAAATCTGTTCTTGCAATCAAGCAAACTCTTTATCGTGTTAGCGGAGACTCTCCTATTATAAATAGTTTAAAGCGTGCTGCTGCTAATGGAAAACAAGTAACCGTTCTTGTTGAGTTAAAGGCGAGATTTGATGAAGAGAATAATGTTCAGTGGGCTAAGGAATTGGAAAGAGCAGGCTGCCATGTCATTTATGGGCTGAATCATTTAAAAACACATAGTAAAATAACACTAGTAGTCAGACGTGAAAAAGGAAGAATTCAGCGCTATGTCCACTTAGGAACTGGCAACTATAACGATTCCACGGCTAAACTTTATACAGACATGGGCCTCTTAACATATAACGAAAAAATTGGCATAGATGCAACTAACTTTTTTAACTATCTCAGCGGTTATATGGACAAGCCCGATTATCATTACTTATCTGTTGCGCCGTTTGCGATCCGGGATACGTTTATCGAGCTGATTGATCAGGAAATTGCCTTTCATAAAGAGCATGGAAACGGAAAAATCGCTCTTAAGATGAATTCATTAACAGATAAGATTATTATTATGAAACTATATGAAGCTTCAATTGCTGGCATAAAAATTGATCTGATTATTCGAGGGATCTGCTGTTTGCGTCCTGGAATTACAGGGGTCAGTGAAAATATAACAGTGCGCAGTATTGTTGGCACATTCTTGGAGCATACAAGAATCTATTGTTTCCATCACAATGGTGAAAACAAAGTTTTCTTGTCATCCGCAGACTTAATGACCAGAAATATGGAAAATCGAGTAGAAATCCTATTCCCGATTCTAAATATCGAATTGAAGAAACGAATCGACGAAACAATGAACATAATGCTTAGTGACAACTGCAAAGCTCGTGAACAAGCACCTGATGGTTCTTATCATTATGTTAAAAAACAGCCAGGAGAAAGAGATATCAACAGCCAGCTCCTATTATGCGAAAAAGCTGCAACCAAAGTAATCCGCGAAAAGAAATACGAAGACCCGGTTGCACAGTTTAAGCTATTATTTTCAAAACGGAAGAACTAAGTAGAGAAACACCTCCAGGCTGGGGGTGTTTTTTTGTGCTATAAATTACTTTTTAGAAAATTTTAACTATTGTGGTGATTTTTATATTATAATCTTAGCAATATATGAAAGGGGGAGTAATTGTGAGTGCCTGTTTTATTTGCAATAAACATGCTGGTGACTTGCCAGCTTCAAATCTTAAAATCTATGAAGATGAATATGTATATGCTGGGCATATTGATCGAGATGGACAGCCAAACTACCTTGGTCACATCATGATTGATTTAAAAAGACATGCAGCATCTCTAGCTGATATGACAATGGAAGAAGCCAGATCTTTTGGAATGATGATGACTAAATTGAGTAAGGCACTAAAAGATAGTGAGCAGGCTGAACATATTTATGCTTATGTAATGGGTGATGCAGTCCCGCATTTGCATATGCACCTTGTACCAAGATATCCTGGTACACCGAAGGAACATTGGGGTCCAAACGCCGTTTACGATTGGAATGCTGCTCCCATGGGAGAAGAAAATGAAGTTTACAATTTATGTGCCCGGATAAAACAGCACTTGGAAAATTATAATGAGTGATTTTGAAAATTTCATATGGATTGGAAGTCAGGAGACTTTTATTGATGCTCCGAATATACAACGATTTCATTCTATATCAGTGGGAAGATTCGGCGGTAATTCCAGTGCTGGTCAAAATAAGAATGAAGATGGATGTTTAATATGGTGTAATGAAAAAGAGGATTGGGAGTTTATGATCCTTTTGGATGCTCATCATACATCAGAAAGTGCCCAGTTGATTTTAGAGGTTTTTCAAAAAGAGCAAATTCAGATAAAGGACGTGTTATCTGAACCAATTCAAGATGCTTTTAAAAAGCTGGAAAAAAGGATTTTGCAATTGTTTCAATCTGAAGAGTTTTTAGCCTCTTGCCGAAAGGTTACAGGTGAAACAGCATGTTTGATCGTGTTCCGCAAAGGACAATATTTATGGTGGTTTTCCGTAGGTGACTGTGTATTATATCTGTTTCATGAAGAGTTAGCTGCCTTAGGTCAGTTGGAAGTTAATCAAAGACAATTTTATGAATGGATTGGACGAGTGAACACATTTGAACAGCAAGTCCCCTGCTACAGCAGAGGTGTCCGAGAGTTAAGAGAGGGAGAAAACCGGATATTCTTAACAACGGACGGCTTGCTGGAATGTCCTAATAAACCTTACTCAAACCCTACAAACATTTATAATTCTTTTCTCAATTCGGATAATGATAAAACGAATATAATGTCAATGTTAGAGGTCATTCAAAATAACGGTGTTAAAGATAGTACAACCATTATTTCATGGAATGTACATAATTCTATGGAAGCTGTAAGACCAAGCGAATAGGCACGTTAAATCAAGAAAGGATCATTATAAAATGAGAGCCGAAGAAGAAATGATGAACCTTATAATCGGTTACGCCATGAACGATAACCGTATCCGAGCAGTGTATATGAATGGTTCACGGACAAATCCCAATGCCCCAAAAGATCTCTTTCAGGATTTTGATATTGTTTATGTCGTGACAGAAACAGCGAGTTTTATACGTGATGAATCGTGGATCCTTCATTTTGGTGATTTACTGATGATTCAGGAACCAGATAAAAATGATCAGGCATGCGGTGAACGGACAGATTTTGATCGATCCTATAGTTATTTAATGCTTTTTACAGATGGAAACCGAATCGACCTTCATATTGAAACAGAAGAAAGTATGAAAGAAAGATTTGTGTCTGAAAAATTAACATTGCCACTATTAGATAAAGATCAAATTTTACCAGCAATTGATCCGCCTTCAGATGTGGATTATCACGTATGTAAACCGACAGAGGCTATGTATGCAGGCTGCTGTAATAATTTCTGGTGGTGTCTGCAAAATGTAGCAAAAGGGATCTGGCGTGATGAGCTGCCATATGCAAAGCAAATGTTCGAACAGGTCATAAGACAGGAATTAGATAAAATGGTTTCTTGGCGAATTGGCAGCGAACATAATTATAAGGTGTCGACAGGCAAAATGGGCAAATACTTTAAAATATATCTGCCAGCCTCTTATTGGGAACTTTATAAAGAAACATACTGTGACTCTGATAATTATTCATTTTGGGAATCTATTTTTAAGACATGTAAACTCTTTCATATGTTAGCACAAGATGTAGCTGATCATTTATCATTTACATACCTCATCGACGAAGAGCATAATATGATGAAGTATCTTTGTGCAGTAAGAAATTTACCTAAGGATGCCCAGAAGATATTCTAATCAAACTAAATTTTAATGAACCAGCAAGGATACATGATGTATCCTTGTTTTTTTATATTGTGAAACATCGTGTGAAACAAGAAACTTCGAGTTTATTCGAGGGATTTCGGGGCGTCACTGTGACACATTAAAAAATTTAGTACTAAAGCATTAAATCTCTTCATATCTTATTTCTAGTAATACAAGGATATAATGATTCCTTGTATTTTTTGTGTGGAACATTTTGTGAAACAAGAAAATCCGGGGCGTCACTGTGACGGTCCGAACGGCCCGACGGCCCAAACCAAAAAATCCAAATAAATCTGAAAACGATAAGAATCACGAGAAATTTGAAGAAAATGGTATAAAAGGGTAATAATTTGGCGGAATTTTCTTTTTGTGTTCTTTTTATAATAGTTATATATTCTATATAACGAACAAAAATGATTAAGAATGGAAAATCGTTCAAATGCGTATTTTTATCTTTATTACTAATTTTGCTATCATGTTTTGAACAATCAGTTAAAGCAGATTCTGTTTCAGATTCAGATCTGCATGTTGTGATTGTGTATTCATCTGAAACTGGGAAGGTCACAGAAAACATTAAGCTCCTTGATATGCTGATCGGCCATTTTTCTCCTAATATGACATTTTTACCTAGCAGTGAGATTGAAGAAGCAGATCTTCAAGATGCAGACGTTCTTTTTTACTACGGAGAAGTGGTAGAAGTTCTGCCAGCTAAAGTCGGATCATTATTTGATTCTTTTACAAAAACTAAGGTCGCATTAGGATATAATGTGGAGTATTTGGGAGATGATTATGATTTTATCCAGTTCGGTGACAATGTATTAATTAATGAATTAGTGCTGGTGGAAGGAAATAAGAAAAACGAGCTTGGGGATCGGCTTATTTTTCAAATGAAAGACTTAAAAGAAGCCGAGGTGCTAGTTAAAGGGGCAGGAAACGGAAAAGAGTATCCACTTTTTATAAAAAAGAATGAGCTTTACTATCATGCTTCCTATCAGATTGATTCCTTGTTTTCCACCTATTTAGGCGAGGTTTTTCATGAAGTGTTTAAAGCTGATCATCCAGAAGGACATCCTGCTTATCTTCGACTGGAAGATATCCATCCATTAACCGATCATACCATCATGAAGGAAATTGCCGATATATTCATAGAAAAAGAGATACCTTATATTATTTCTGTCATTCCGATTTATCGTAATCCAGAAACAGGTGAAGAGTATCATTTCGGAGACTTTCCAAAACTATTAGAAGTGCTGAAATATATGCAGGAAAATGGAGGGCGAATTATTCTGCATGGATACACACATCAATACAAAGCTGATGAGACAGGAGAGGGATTTGAATTTTGGGATGTGGATGCCAACATGCCAATAACGGTGCCTCCTGATGAAACGCCCGAAAAAAAACAAAGAAGTGACTTTCAGACAGAAGATGAATATTTAGCGTTTTTAGCGAAGCAAAAGGCATTTGAAGTTGACTATATTAAAACGAAAGTGACAAAGGGAATTCAGGATTTAGTCAGTTATGGGCTCATCCCATATGCCTTTGAAGCACCACATTATACGATGAGCCAAAGCGGATATGAAATCCTGTCTGAACACTTCTCGACCTATATAGGTCAGCTGCAGCTAGGAGATCGTGATTGGCAGATCATGGCACCAGCACCATACGCTACGAGTCCGACCTTTTTACATGGGATGAATCTTCTGCCTGAAACAATCGGCTATGTTGAGCCTGATAATCCTCATGCAATTGATGAAATGATGAAAAAGGCAGAGGAGATGACCGTGGTCAGGGATGGTTATATTGCTGGATTTTATCATCCTTATTTAGGGGTGGAAAAATTTAAAGAGCTGATCGGCCGGATGGAGCAGATTCCTAATTTGCAATGGATTGATCTGCAGCAAACAAGCAATGTGGTCCAAGTTGATAACATTACTGTAACTGCTGAAGAAACAGAGGAACTGAGTGTAAACGTAGAATATTTTGAGCTATTAAAAGACTCACCAGAGTTTTATAATCCAAAAGTGAAATCAACCGCTGACAATACAATGTGGTTATTTGCACTAAGTGCCGGCGGGATGGTTGTTCTGTTTGTGCTCTATGCAGTCATTATTAAGATACGGCGCATGCGGACCGAAAAGGGGAAATATTATGGTTAATTTTCTTTTTTATCTCAGCCTGTTTCTGATCTGGTTTATGCTTGTTTATCATATGTTTCTGATGCAAGGCGGATATATGCATTTCTTAAGATATCAGAAAAAAGCAGATTTATGGGAAAAACGGATGGCATATTACCCAAAGGTAAGTATTATTATTCCTGCTCATAATGAAGAAGTGGTGATTGAGAATACGATTGAGGCAATGATTCGTCTTAAATATCCGCGCAAGAGATTAGAGCTTATTATTGTGAATGACAACTCGACTGACAACACAGGGGCAATTATTAATAAGTATGCAAGAGCCTATTCCTTTATTAAAGCCATTCATACAAAGCCGCCCTATGCAGGCAGAGGTAAATCTGGTGCCTTAAATTCAGGGCTTGTGGCGGCAACCGGTGAATATATCGTTGTTTATGATGCTGATAATCAGCCGGAAGAGGATGCCGTTTATTATCTTGCACAAGCGTTGCAAAACGATCAAAAGGCTGGAGCAGTTGTTGGCAAATTTCGAGTTCTCAATGCAAATAAAAATATGCTGACATCCTTTATAAATATTGAGACCATTACGTTTCAGTGGCTCGCTCAGGCTGGAAGATGGTTTTGGTTTAAACTGACAACCATTCCCGGCACTAATTTTGCTATTCGGAGATCTATTTTAGAAGAATTAGGGGGATGGGATGAGCGTGCCTTGTCGGAAGATACAGAATTGAGTATTCGTGTTTACAACCTTGGCTATCATATTCGCTTTTTTCCAGCAGCAATTACGTGGGAACAGGAACCAGAAACCTTTAAGGTATGGTGGAAGCAGAGGACAAGGTGGGCAAGAGGCAACCAATATGTTATTTTGAAATTCCTAATTCAGTTTTTCCAGCTGAAAAACAAAAAAGTCTATCTCGATCTCTTTTATTTTCTCTTTACCTATATGCTTTTTCTAGCAGGAGTACTCGTTTCAAATTTATTGTTTGTGCTCAATCTATTTATGGATTTAGATATTTCAGCAGGCGGGATATCCTTAGTCTTACTAGTTCTGGCTTTCCTTTTGTATATGACTGAGATTATGCTGGCATTGAGTATTGAAAAAGAGCAAGCCACCTTTAAAAATATGCTAGCCGTCATCCTTATGTATTTCACTTATTCGCAAATCTGGCTTGCACTTGTTGTTTATTCTCTATATTTAGAAGCGAAAAGAGTGCTGCTAAAGCAGGATGTCGTTTGGTATAAAACGCAGCGGTATAAACAAACCTCATAAGGATTTGCACTTAAATATTTCTCGGGAAAGCGCAGGATTAGACGTTTTTCGGCTTTATCTGATGAAAAATATTGAAATAAAAAATGCAAGGCTACACAGCGGCAGCCTTGCATTTTTTCTATTATATGGCCAAAAATTGGGCGTGAAACATTTCTGTGAAACAAGATTTTCCGGGGCGTCACTGTGACGCATACAAAACCAGCGCCAAACTAATTCCGCCCATAATTGCAGAAGATACAAGGCCAACGAGGAGCGGACGCAGCCCAGCGGCTTTGATTTTTTTGATATCGGTGCCTAGTCCGACACTGGCCATGACCATGATAATGATAAATTTGGCCATGCTGCTCGTTTGATCTGTCCAGCTTTCAGGCAGTGAGATGAAGGAGTTTAGGGCAGCTGCTCCCGCAAAAAATAAAATAAAAACAGGAAACGATTTTTTTATTGCTGTCCATTTGGTTTCGGCACCGTCATTTTGTTGCGATTTCATTGAAAATAAAAATGATAAACCAATAGCTGCAGGAACAAGCAGCAGCGTACGCATCAGCTTTACAACAACAGAGGTATCACCTGCTTCATTGCTAAAGCTGTATCCAGCAGCAACCACAGAAGAAGTATCATGAATCGCTGCTCCAGCCCAAACACCGAATTCATGATGGGACATGTTCAGCATGTTTCCGATTAAGGGATAAATAAAAACGGCCAGCACATTAAATGCAAAAATGGTATTTACCGCATATAATGTTTCTTCTTCTTTTGCTTTAATGATGGAACTGGATGTGACGATTGCTGTCGCTCCGCAAATTCCTGTTCCAAGACCAATTAATAGGGGGATGTTGCCATGCAATCCTGCAAGCCTGCTAATGAAAAAGGTAAGGAAAACACCTGAAATGACGGAAATAATAACAATAACAAGGGCATCAACACCCACACTGGCAATTTGGCTGAAACTATAGCTGAAGCCGAGCAGAATAATGGCCAGCTTCAGCAGTTTTTTTAACGTATAGCCAACCCCAGGTCCCAAAAAGCTGGGAACACCCAAAAATTGTCTGATCATAAAACCAATTAAAATACTAAAAATAGCTCCGCCAACAACTGGAAACATACTGCCTAAATAGTTTGCCAGAAGAGCAATCAAAAGAACAAATAAGATTCCGGGAAAAAATGTTTTCATCCATCCATAAAATATAGCAACCATTCGATGTACCTCACTTCCAAAAATAAATCTAAGTAACAGTTTATCTTGTATTATAGAAAATAACATCCAAATTGCCGTTTTTTCTTTACATTAATTGAATTTCCACTATGAAGATTGAATTATCTAAAAAACACAGCTACAATGATAGTGGAAAACTATGGTTACGGCTAAGATCCTAGATTTTAAATCAAATAGTGAGGAGTGATTCCGATGGAACAGCAAACGGACATTTACCGCGCAGCAAAAGAAGGAACACTAGAGCGCGCTTTTTCTGATATGATCGCCGTTTTGCCAGGTGTAATCACACTTGAGCAAATGAAGGAGCGAATATTTGCATTAAACAGTGATGAACTAAACTGTAATATTGTACATGAAGACGAAGCGGGAATGATGATTGAATTACAGTACGGAGACATCATTCTTCCCTATGAAATTGAAGTAAACCAAGCACCAGAAGGCATCGAATATAAAGATTTTTTTCGTCAAGGCACATTATTAGAAGAATCAGTTTATGAAGAAGCCAAAAATGGAACAGAAGTTTTTATTCGTACTCTTTTTCAAGGTGACGCACTAATTGCATATTATAACCAGCTGGAATTTATATGGCGGGCAGCTCCAGATTTATTATTTGTATTAGATCATAGTGCAGCCATGAAGGTTATTACAAAAGAATATATATCCTATTATGTAGGGAACGACTTGCTGCCAGATATACAAGATTTATATATTATTCATTCGATCTATGAAGATGGAGGAGAAGAAAGGGATTCACAGTACTGGTTCCACACACATGGCCTTCTTCGAACGGGTCTTACGGAAGTGGAACTGATTATTCCTAGCAGACTATCTTCTTATTATGGGATTCCTGACCTTTTTAGCACGTTTGTTCATAATTGTTTTGAGCATGGATATGTGCCGTTAAATGAGCCAGCGATTATTGCACATAGCCAAGAAGGGGACATACGAGTGATTGCTGTACCTTGGGAAGAAGCTCTTTCGTATGTCGGAAAAAAAACGAAGGTTACAAACTTAAAAGACATCGAACATGAAGAAGTTCGATTGCAGCCGCTGGATGCATCATTTGAGTTTTTAGGTAATATGGACGATCGGGATGATATACACCAGCAGCCATCCTGCCTATTATTTCAATACGACGGGAATGATGACAGTATAGTCTGCTTTGATGTCGAATTTACATTAAATGAAGGTTTAATGTTTTTCAAAACGACAAGCGAAACGGAACGAATGGCATACAACGCCAAACAAAGCTTTGGTTATTTTGCTAATATTCGTGATACATATGGAGATGAAGATGAGTTTCAATTTCTAGTAAAAATCGGTATTCCATATGCAGAGGAAGAACATGAACATATGTGGTTTGAAGTAACACACATAACTGATCAAGAAGTATCAGGCATCTTATTGAATGAACCTTATTTTTTGCCTGATATGAAAAAAGACCATGAATATACACTGAATTTTAATCAATTAACAGATTGGGTCATATACAGAGAAGAAGATATGATTAATCCAACTAATTTATATCAATTTCTTAAATAATTTTATTCAATGAAAGGTGGCGTTTCCAATGACAGTACAAAACAAAGAGGTTCTAACCGTTTAAAGAAGCGGGAAATGATCTCATTTCTCGCTGACAAAAAGTGAGGAGAAATGCAGATGTTAACGTTAAAAGGAAAATACAATGAAGCAATTTGCTATACAGACATGGTGGATGACGCCACGATCGGGCAAATTATTACTCTATGTAACCAGGAATTTGTGAAGGAAAGCACCATTCGCATAATGCCTGATACGCATTCCGTAAAAGGGAGCGTTATTGGAACAACCATGACGGTGTCCAATAAGGTTGTGCCTAGCCTAGTTGGCGTTGATATTGGCTGTGGTTTATATGTAGCTAAAATAAAAAAAGGCCGCATCAAAATGAATTTTGAAAAACTGGATCAATTGATCCGTGCAAGAATTCCGAGCGGGCATCAAACATTTGATCAGCCGCAAGCAGCCTTTGACCTAAGTGGTGTACATGCGTCCATTCATCAGGGGTGGGCACAGAGAAGCCTTGGCACACTTGGGGGAGGCAACCATTTTATCGAAATAAATGAAGGAAAAAACGCCATTTATCTTGTCATTCATAGCGGCAGCAGAATTTTAGGCAAAGAGATCGCCGAATATCACCAAGAGACAGCATATCAAAAACTATCTGTTGAAAGAAAAGAGTTAAAAATTCAGATGAAAGATCTGAAAGAGCATGGTGATTTAGAAGCTGCTGAGCAAACAGAAGACTTGCGTAATGACCGCAAAATTCCTTACGAGTTATCCTATGTACAGGGTGAGGACCTTCAGCATTATTTACACGATATGAACATTGCCCAAAACTTTGCAGCTGCCAACCGTGCGCAGATGGCAAATACGATTCTAAAAGGAATGAAATGGCATAAGGACATAATCGAAACTTTTGATTGTCCGCATAATTATATTGATTTGGATGAAATGATTCTGCGTAAAGGTGCTGCTTCTGCAAAAAGTAAGCAGCAGCTCATCATTCCACTAAATATGAGAGACGGCAGTATTTTAGCTGTCGGCAAAGGAAATGGCGCATGGAATTTTTCTGCTCCACATGGGGCTGGCAGAATGCTGAGCCGCTCAAAAGCAAAGGCGCAAATTAGTTTAGAGAGCTTTCAGAAATCAATGAAGAATGTATGGACTACATCTGTGTCAAAGAAGACATTGGATGAGGCACCTCAAGCCTATAAACCAGCAAAAGAGATCGAAAAAAGCATTCAAGATACAGTGGACATCATTGAGGTGATTAAGCCTTTGTATAATTTTAAAGGGTAACTTAATAATGTTTATGTCCGAAGGTAAACAAGAAGAGGTTGGCATAAAACGAGTATATTATTTCTAAAACACGGATGTTCAATGATCATCGTTTGGATATTAAACCAAGCCCGTTCCATTGCGCTGCGGACACTCGCTTTCCGTGGGGAGGAAGCTGAGCCTCCTCGTCGCTGTCGCTCCTGCGGGGTCTCACCCTTTCCTCTATTGCCCACAGGAGTCGAGTGTCCTCCGCTTCATTTCACTCACGTTGAAAGAGAAATACTTTATATTAACCAAATAAAGAACCGAATGATTGGAAAAATTAATTTCCTAACCATTCGGTTCTATTGTTATGTTAGAACCTGTATTCTAGCCTTTTATTTAGTTTATGGTATTCGGTACTTATTTCAGTCAATTTTATATTGTTTGTTTTCAGAGTTAGATTTTGCAATTCCGGTAGAGCTTCTCTCAATCAGGACAGGGTTATAAATAATGGAATCCTGTCTTAATTTAGGTGAATTTTTGTTCTCTACAGCGGAAACAATCCATTTTGCTGCATCCAATCCCATTTGCGTTTTTGGGTGGGTAATCGAAGTAAGCTTGATTTCAGACGCTTCTGCCAAATAGGAGTCATCGTAACCGACTATTGAAATATCTTCAGGAATTTTTATTCCTAAAGTTCTAAGTAAATCTAAGATTTTCAAGGCAAGGGTATCGTTATAACAGATGATTCCTGTAGGTGCCGTATCAGTAGGTATTAATCTATTTTTCATTTTGTTTAAGAGCTCTTCATTATCATCTTCTGTTGTATAAGTGATAATCATCTCTGGAAATAATGAAATATTATTTTCTCTGAATGCCCTAATAAAGCCCTTCATCCGATTAATTCCCTGAAGATCATCCGTTTTAAAAAAACCAACGATATTAACGTGACCTTGTTTGATCAGATGCTCCGTAGCAAGAAATCCGCCTTTCTCATCATCAAGGATGAGATGTGGTGGGTTTAATTGCGAGTAGAATTGATTAATCATTAAATAGGGAATTTGGTTTTGTTCGAGCTGTAAATAATAGTTGATATTTGGGTTAAAGCTGCTACTTTTGGTAGGTTCAATAATAAGTCCATCAATATTCCTGTTTAGCATCATTTCAAGACATTGTTTTTCTTTCTCTAAGTCATTATCCGTACATGCGAGGATTAATGAGAAACCATGATTAGTTAAATAAGATTCAATCCCTTTAATGATCGAAGGAAAAATATAATCTGATATATAAGTTGTAATTACACCGATACTTTTCCCGGATGATTTTGAATGACTGTTAGGGTCTTCGTGGATTTGATTGGAGCAAAAGGTTCCTGCTCCTTGTTCACTATACAGCCAGCCCTCATGAATTAGGTCTCCTATTGCTTTACGAATTGTATGTCTGCTGACCTCAAACCTCTTTATTAGTTCATTTTCAGACTGTATTTTTTCTCCTGGTTTTACATCTCCTTTTATGATTGACTCCTTAATTTCTTCTTTTACTATCATGTATTTTTTTGATTGTGCCATATCATCACCGCTTCCAAGCTGCTACGCTTACTTATACGTATATATTATTATTCAATTTTAAACAAAAGAGCGACCTAAGTCAAAAGAAGTTCATTTTTTATGAATTATTAAAATATTTATCTTTTCATTTATGGTAATAGATGTTAATATAACGGTAAAGTTGTACGTATAAGTTTAGAGGTGATATTAATCTCATGAACTTGTACGAATAAAAATGACTAAATGAGGTGAATCTATTGACTAAATTTGCAATAGGCATTGATTTTGGGACTCAATCAGGAAGAGCCGTTCTTGTTGAGGTTTCTTCTGGAAAAGAAGTAGCTTCCTCGGTTAAAGAATATACCCATGGAGTTATGGATGAATGGCTTCCAGATGGAATCACAAGATTAGAAGATGATTGGGCCCTGCAGCATCCTGCAGATTATTTAGAAGTTTTACAGGTTACGATACCGGAAGTTTTACAGAAAGCAGAAGTATCTGCAGACGATGTGATTGGTTTAGGCATTGACTTTACCGCATGTACAATTCTTCCGATCGACAAGCATGGGCAACCGCTTTGTATGTTAGATGAATATGCGAGCCATCCTCATAGCTATGTAAAGCTATGGAAGCACCATGCGGCCCAGGAAGAGGCCAATATTCTAAATGAAATAGCAGAAAAACGCGGAGAAAGCTTTTTAAACCGATACGGAGGAAAAATTTCATCAGAATGGATGATTCCTAAGATATGGCAAATTCTTAATGAGGCACCAGACATTTATGAACTTGCAGATCAAATTGTTGAAGCATCTGACTGGGTCATCTATCAGCTTACCGGTGAGTTAAAACGAAATAGCTGCACAGCTGGTTACAAAGCAATTTGGAATAAAAAGTTAGGCTATCCTTCTAAAGATTTTTTCAAATCATTGGACCCGCGGCTTGAAAACGTAGTAGAAGAAAAATTATCAGATAAAGTTTATTCAATAGGAAAAAAAGCTGGTGAAATTACTTTAAATATGGCAAACCTAATAGGATTAAATCCTGGAACGGCTGTTGCCATTGCAAATGTAGATGCCCATGTTTCAGTTCCAGCAGTGGGAATTACGGAACCGGGGAAATTATTGATGATAATGGGTACATCCACTTGTCATATTTTGTTAGGAGAAGAAGAAAGAGTAGTACCAGGTATTTGTGGGGTCGTTGAAGATGGGGTGCTTCCAGGATTAATGGGCTATGAAGCAGGTCAGTCATGTGTAGGGGATCATTTTGAATGGTTTACTGAAAACTGTGTTCCGGCAAGCTACCATTTAGAGGCAGAGGAAAGAGGAATCAATATCCATCAGTTGTTAACAGAAAAAGCAAATTCTTTGGCGGTTGGTGAAAGCGGTATCATTGCGCTGGATTGGTGGAATGGAAATCGATCTACACTTGTAGATGCTGATTTAACTGGATTATTGATCGGGGCAACATTATTAACCAAACCTGAAGAAATCTATCGGGCTTTAATTGAAGCAACCGCTTATGGTACTCGCATGATTGTTGAAACATTTCGTACACACGGTGTTCCGGTCAATGATATTTATGCATGCGGGGGAATTGCCGAGAAAAATTCAATGATGATGCAGATCTACGCAGATGTTTTAAAGATGGAAATTCGCATCTCGTCATCGTCCCAGACACCAGCTCTTGGCTCAGCTATGTTTGGCTCTGTGGCTGCTGGTAAGGAACAGGGAGGATATGAAACGATTTTTGATGCAGCAGCGGTCATGGGAGGAGTTAAAGATCAAACTTACGTTTCAAATAAAAAAAATGCTGACGTGTATGATCAGCTTTTTGAAGAATATCAGAAATTATACGATTACTTTGGCAGAGGGCAGAACAATATCATGAAAAGGCTAAAGAAGATTAAGAAAGATAGTCTTCAGGTGAAAGATGGGGGAGTAGTATGCTAGAAAAACTGAAGCAGGAAGTGCTTGAGGCTAATCTGCAGCTTCCAAAACATAATTTAGTAACCTTTACATGGGGAAATGTAAGCGGTATCGAACGAAATCTAGGCTTAGTAGTTATTAAACCAAGTGGTGTGCCTTATGAAAGTTTAAAGCTTGAGGATCTAGTTGTGGTTGACCTGGAAGGTAATGTTGTAGAAGGAAGCCTGCGCCCTTCTTCAGACACACCGACACATTTGGAGCTTTATAAGGAATTTACTCAAATCGGCGGGATTGTTCATACCCATTCACCATGGGCGACAACCTGGGCACAAGCCTGCAGGTCCATACCGCCACTCGGAACCACACATGCAGATTACTTTTATGGTGAAATTCCTTGTACCCGTAAGTTAACGGAAGAAGAAATTGGCCGGGCGTATGAAGTGGAAACAGGTAAAGTGATCGTTGAAAAGTTTCAAAATGATGGACTTGATCCTGCTGCAATGCCTGGTGTGCTTGTTTCAAACCACGCACCATTTTGCTGGGGAAAAAGTCCTCAACAAGCAGTGCACAACGCGGTTGTTCTAGAAGAAGTGGCCAAAATGGCTCTTCAAACATATCAGCTTAATCTGCAGCAGCAGCCAATTAATCAATACCTGCTTGATAAGCATTACCTCCGTAAGCATGGAGTTCATGCCTATTATGGTCAAAAATAGGTTTAGACTTATAACAAACTATAGAAATAACATTCTTAAAAACTTTGTAAAGAGTAAAGGAGAGTTAAAGATGCTAAAGACAAGAGAATACGAATTCTGGTTTGTAACTGGGAGTCAAATGTTATATGGAGAAGATGTTATTCAACAGGTTGAGAAAAACTCAATTGAAATCGCCAAAGCATTAGACATCCATCCATCGATCCCCTATAAAATCATTTTTAAGTCAATTGTTAAGGATGCAGACTCCATACGCAGGTTAGTTCTAGAAGCAAATGCTGATGAGAACTGTGCAGGAATTTTGACATGGATGCATACGTTCTCACCTGCTAAAATGTGGATTTCAGGTCTAGGATTACTTCAAAAGCCGATGTTACATTTTCATACACAATATAACCGTGATATTCCATGGAATGAAATAGATATGGATTTCATGAATTTAAACCAGTCCGCCCATGGTGATCGTGAATATGGATTTATTAGCAGCAGATTAAATGTAAAACGCAAGGTAGTTGCTGGGCACTGGGAAAATAATCATGTCCGCGAACGAATCGCCAGCTGGATGAAAACGGCGGTGGCATTCAATGAAGGCCGCACTTTAAAAGTCGCTAGATTTGGTGATAATATGCGCCAAGTGGCTGTTACGGAAGGTGACAAGATCGAAGCACAAATTAAGTTCGGCTGGACTGTGAATGGCTATGGAATTGGCGACCTTGTGCAAAGAATGAATGATATATCTGAAACAGAGGTAAGCCAGTTGCTGGATGAGTATTCAGAACTTTACGATATCTCACCTGAAGCACTAAAAGAAGGGGGGATCAAGGACTCTATTCGTGAACAAGCCAGAATTGAACTAGGATTAAAAGCATTCCTTCAAGATGGAAATTATTCTGCATTTTCGACTACATTTGAAGACCTTCACGGTATGAAGCAGCTCCCTGGTCTTGCTGTTCAGCGTTTAATGGCAGAAGGCTATGGTTTTGCAGGGGAAGGTGACTGGAAAACGGCTGCCCTTGTACGAATGATGAAAATCATTGCAGAAGGAAAAGGGACCTCTTTTATGGAAGATTACACGTATCACTTTGAACCTGGCAATGAACTTGTTCTGGGATCTCATATGCTTGAAGTATGTCCGAGTATCGCTGCAACCAAACCAAGAATAGAGGTTCATCCACTTGGTATTGGAGGAAAAAATCCACCTGCTCGAATGATATTTGATGGAGTCAGCGGTCATGCTGTAAACGCAACCATTGTAGATATGGGAAATCGCTTTAGAATGATTATTAATGAGGTAGACGCAATTAAACCAGCAAATGAATTGCCGAATTTACCGGTGGCCAGAGTATTGTGGAAGCCGCAGCCATCTTTAAGCGAATCGGCAGAAAATTGGATTTTGGCTGGGGGATCTCATCATACCTGCTTCTCGTTTAATGTAACAACGGAGCAATTGCAGGATTGGGCTGAGTTGACGGGGATTGAATGCCTGCTGATTAATAAGGATACAAATTCGTATAATCTAAGAAATGAATTACGCTGGAATGAAGCGCTCTATCGATAAACTCATTTAAGATTCTAGCTGTACTCTTTGTAAAATAAGCCTATTACAATGTCAGGTAATATATAAGTTAAAAATTTTAAAAATTTAGTTAATTATATTGTATTTCAAAATATAGTTATTTATAATCAACTTATACGTACAAATTAGTGTCATCTTGAGTTCATGAATCTCTGGATGTATAATTTTTATAAATACATAGAGAGATTCTTTGAATGTGACGTGCAAATATTCTCTAAAGACCCATAATAACTCTGCAATGGCTAAGAAATACAATTTTTCGAGTATCTAATAAAAGAGCTTCATTAACTTATACGTACAAATACAGGCGATATTTTATAGTTTGCTATACTTAAACTCATTTTAATTGATCAAAATGAAAACGGATACAGATAGAGGGAGTAGGATTCAAAAGAACTCAGTTCATGATTTGTTTAATAAACCTAACTAGATTAAAAGGATAGGGGTGTATACATGTCTAGTCAATTGAAGGCAAAAGTAGTGCTGGATCGGAATTATAAAATTGCACCTGTGGATAAAAGAATTTATGGATCGTTTATTGAGCACCTTGGTCGAGCAGTTTACGGAGGGATTTACGACCCTCATCATGAGCAAGCTGATGAACAGGGCTTTAGAAAAGATGTGATCCATCTAGTAAAAGAGCTGCAAGTGCCCATTATCCGTTACCCTGGCGGAAATTTTGTATCCGGTTACAACTGGGAGGATGGGGTCGGACCAGTGGGTGATCGGCCAAGACGATTAGAGCTGGCCTGGCGTACGATAGAGACAAATGAAATAGGTACAAATGAATTTGCTGATTGGGCAAATAAGGTAAATGCAGATGTAATGATGGCGGTTAACTTGGGTACAAGAGGCATCGACGCAGCCAGAAACTTGCTAGAATACACCAATCATCCTGGCGGAACATACTGGAGTGATCTTAGAAAATCGCATGGCTATGAAAAGCCGCATAAATTTAAAACTTGGTGTCTGGGGAATGAGATGGACGGACCGTGGCAAATTGGACACAAAACGGCACATGAGTATGGGCGAATAGCCAAGGAAACAGCAAAAGCTATGAGACTCGTTGACCCTGAAATAGAACTTGTAGCATGCGGCAGTTCTAATACTGGAATGGCGACATTCCCCGAATGGGAAGCCATCACATTAGATCATACCTATGAAGAAGTGGATTATATATCCCTTCATCAATATTACGGTAATTCTGAAAATGATCCAGCAAACTATTTAGCGAAAAATGTGGATATGGATCATTTTATAAAAACAGTCACTTCAACCTGCGATTATATCAAAGCCAAACACAGAAGCAAAAAAACGATGCACCTTAGCTTTGATGAATGGAATGTATGGTATCACTCGAGGGAAGCTGACAAAAAGATTGATCCTTGGACCATTTCGCCGCCACAGCTTGAAGATCATTATAATTTTGAAGATGCATTGCTGGTTGGCAGCATGTTAATCACATTTTTACTTCATGCTGATCGCGTGAAAATGGCGTGTCTAGCTCAATTAGTGAATGTGATTGCACCAATCATGACAGAGAATAATGGCCGTGCTTGGAAACAAACGATCTTTTATCCTTATATGCACACATCTTTGTATGGCAGAGGGATCTCAATAAAACCCATTTTATCTGCTCCAAAATATGACAGCAAAGACTTCACAGATGTACCGTATATAGATTGTGCAGCTGTATTTAATGAAGAAAATGAAGAACTAACGTTATTTTTGGTGAATAAGCACTTGTCAGAAACCATTAATCTGACTGCTGATATTAGAAGTTTTGAAGAATATCAGGTAGTTGAGCACTTAGTGTTAGAGAATGATCATTTGAAAGCCGCAAATACAGCAGAATCCCAAAATGTAGTACCGCATTCCAATGGTGAATCTACCAAAGAAGGCGGACAATTACAGATTATTGTACCGAAAACATCGTGGAATGTGATCCGATTAAAATAATTCATGATGTGAAACTGGGTAAATCCTAGTTTTATATAAAGTATTTCTTGTATGTTCAAAAAGGGGAGGAAAGAAGATGAAAAAGCTTTGGGTTGTAGGTATTAGTCTATTTATTTTACTGGTGCTTGCTGCGTGCTCTGGGGACAAAGAAGCTGGAGGAGATAGCGGCAACGAAAATGCTCCAGATGAAAATGCAACTGCCACAGTAGGAGATGATTTAGAAAATGCAACAGAATTAACTTTCTGGACATTCAATGAATTGCATATGCAAATTTATGAAGATGCTACTGAAAGATGGAATGAAGAGTTTCCTGACCGTCCGATTAAATTAGTGGCTGAAACGTATCCATATGATCAAATGCATAACAACTTGCTGATGGCGTTTCAATCAGGATCGGGTGCGCCAGATCTTGTTGATATCGAAGTGGGACGGTTTTCAAGCTTTTTACAAGGTGAGATTCAGCTTGAGCCAATGAATGAATATACCGAGCCGTTAAAAGATGTCATTATCGATACACGCTTTGATTTGTATGGAAAAGACGGTAAGCATTATGCTATTCCAACACATCTGGGTGCAACGGTCGTGTATTATAATCAGGAAATAATGGATGAAGCTGGTGTGGATATTGATGCAATCGAAACATGGGAAGATTATGTAGAAGCAGGGAAGACTGTTTTAGAAGTAACAGGGAAACCGATGACAACTGTTGAAACAGATGAGCATTGGAGCTTCTGGCCGCTCGTCAGCCAAAGCGGCTCAAGTTTCTTTGATGAGAACGAAGAACTTACATTAGACAATGAAAAAAATATTGAAGCTCTCCAATTCCTGCGTGATATGGTTCATGAACATAAAATTGCTGTTCCGACGCCAGGCGGTTTCCATCACTCAGAAGAGTATTATGGATTTATGAACGATGGCGGTGCAGCTTCCTTAACAATGCCACTGTGGTATATGGGAAGATTTATCGATTATATGCCAGATCTAAAAGGGAAGATGGTTATGAAACCGATGCCATTATGGCCGGGCTCTGACGCCAGAACGACTGGTATGGGAGGTACTGGTACATCCGTTACTTCTCAATCAGAAAACGTGGATCTAGCGAAAGAATTCTTAGCTTACGCGAAACTTTCTGAAGAAGGAAGCATCCAATTGTGGAAACTTTTAGGATTTGATCCAGTGCGTACAGATGTTTGGGAATCACCAGAATTACAGGAAGACAATCCATATTTCGATTATTTCGGTGATTACATCTGGGATATGTTAGGTGAAATAAAAGATCAAGTAAATGGTGTGGAATTAACAGAATTTACGACAGAGGTTATTACCGAATTACAGACAAACGTGATGCACAGTGTGATCAGAGAAGATTCTCAGACACCTGAAGAAGCGCTTAAACAAGCGGCTGACACGATTAGAGCAAAAATGGAATCTACGAAATAAAAGAACTACAAGGGCAGGGAAAACTACTGTCCTTGTAGTATTAAAATTACATGCAGGGAGGGTAACATATGCTGGAAACACCTATGGATGCCAATAAGGAAATAAAAACTCCTAAAACACCTAAACAACAGAACAAGTTTATGAAGTTTATGAATTCGAAGAAAGTAGCGCCATTTGTTTTTGTGTCTCCTTTCATCATCTCTTTCTTATTATTAACTTTATATCCAGCTATTCAAGCAGTCGTCATGAGCTTTCAGAGAGTGCTGCCTGGTGAAAGACAGTTCATTGGCTGGAGCAATTATGAACGAATTTTTAATCCGACATTTTATCGTGCTTTAGAAAATACGACTATTTATGTCATATTAACTGTTCTGGTCCTTACCGTTCTTCCCATTATTTTTGCTGTATTACTAGATTCAAAAATTGTCAGGTTCAAAACCTTATTTAGAGCTTCATTATTTATTCCGTCTTTAACATCCGTTATCGTTGCAGGTACGATCTTTCGAATGATGTTTGGTGAATCAGATGCAGCTGTTGCCAACCAAGTCCTTGGTTTCTTAGGATTAGAGGCGGTTGATTGGAGATATAATTCATGGTCTGCGATGTTCCTAATGGTGATTTTATGTTCTTGGCGCTGGATGGGTGTGAATATTCTATATTTCTTAGCTGCACTTCAGAATGTACCAAAGGAGCTATATGAAGCAGCAGAAATTGATGGTGCAAATGTATTTCAGAAGTTCTATTATGTAACACTGCCATTCTTGAAACCTATTACTATTTTTGTCGTCACAATTAGTATTATTAATGGGTTCCGGATGTTTGAGGAAAGCTTTGTATTCTGGGAAACGAGTTCACCAGGCAATATTGGAACAACAGTTGTCGGCTATATTTATCAGCAGGGCATCCAAATGAATGATATGGGATTTAGCGCTGCCATTGGCGTTGTTTTGATGCTCATTATTTTTGTTGTGAGTTTTGTTCAGCTGCTGATAACAGGTGCATTTAAAAGAGGTGACGAGTAATGATAAAAAATTACAAAACAGCAACCGTGATCGGAACGATTTTTTTCGCGATTATATCTTTTATAGCCCTATTTCCCATTTTAGGGCTAATCATCTCATCCTTCAGGCCTTCATCTGACTTAATGAGAAATGGGATGAGCTTAACGTTTAATTTGGGCGAATTGAATATTGATAACTATATCTATATTTTTACTGAAGCTGGTGAGTATTGGCAATGGTATGGGAATAGTTTAATCATTTCAACACTAACCATATTTTTGTCTTTGTTTTTTTCTTCAATGGTTGGATATGCATTAGCCATGTATGATTTTAAAGGGCGAAATTTTATTTTTATACTTGTACTATTTATCATCATGGTGCCGTTTGAGATATTAATGCTGCCGCTTTACGACTTAATGATCGATCTGAATTTAATTGACAGCTACTTCTCCGTGATGCTGCCGTTAATTGTAGCACCAATTGCTGTATTTTTCTTTAGACAATATGCTTTAGGACTGCCAAAAGCACTAATGGATGCGGCAAGAATTGATGGTGCGACCGAGTATGGAATTTACTATAGAATTATGATGCCATTAATGCTTCCTTCTTTTGCCGCAATGGCCATTTTACAAGGATTAAACAGCTGGAACAACTTCTTATGGCCTTTATTAGTTCTAAGATCAAATGATATGTTTACGCTGCCAATTGGGTTAGCTACTTTATTAACACCATATGGAAACAATTATGACGTGTTAATTGCCGGATCCGTTATGACAATTATTCCGATTGTTATATTGTTTCTATTTTTCCAGCGCTATTTTGTATCGGGGCTGACAGTTGGCGGCGTCAAAGGATAATTTAGCAGTAAAGAATCCTTCAAAAGGAGGTAACAAACCATGAATGGCAATGAAATCGTTTCGTCACTCGACAAGTTGTTTGGCTGGATTACACGTGCAGTTGTCCTAAATCTATTATGGATTTTTTACACATTAAAGGGACTAATCATTGGCGGAATGTTTCCAGCAACCGCTGCTGCATTAGGGGTGACTCGGAAATGGGTCATGGGTGATGTGGATATTTCCATTAGAAAAACGTTTAAGGACAAGTATAAACAGGAGTTTGTAAATGCCAACATAATGGGCTGGGTGCTTACTTTCATTGGAGGGATTCTTTATTATAATTATCAATTATTATTGAATACAAAAGAAGAGGTTTGGATCATAGTGCCGTTTTCTTTTTATATACTTGTGTTTTTTTTCGCCATAATCGCTGTTTGGAGTTTTCCATTACTGAGTCATTTTCATAATAACTGGTTTGAATATATGAAAATAGCGTTTATTATCGGCCTGACAAAGATTCATTATACGTTAGCGATTGGACTATCCATATTTGCTTCCGTTTATTTATCTTTAAGCTTTCCGGGGGTAATACCGTTTTTCTCCTTCAGTGTACCTTCGCTAATCTCCATTTGGCTGGCACTGCAGGTTTTTAAGAAAATGTCTGATGAACCATTTCATAAAGAAACAGAGCAAGTTAACTAATTGGGCAGAAGAGGAGATGATCACTTGCTTAAGGTAGGTAAATTAGAAAATGTAGAGATTCAAACAGCTGTCGGACAGCAGCCAGAGCTCCCCGGCAAAATAGAAGTGGAATTGAACAACGGGATCAATGTGCTAGTAGATGTGATTTGGGAGGAAACGGATGAAGACGCAGTCAATCAAGCAGGCTATTTTGAGATAAAAGGAAAAATTGAGTTTAAACAATACCCCAATCCATTAATTGAACAAAGAGCAGATCCGTATATTGTTCGGCACACTGATGGCTATTATTATTTTACCGGTTCATATCCGTTATACGACAGAATTGTTTTACGGAGAGCAAAAACAATTGAAGGTTTACAAACGGCTGAAGAAGTTGTGGTTTGGGAAGCACATGAAACGGGCGTCATGTCTGAGCATATTTGGGCACCTGAATTACACTACATAGACGGAAAATGGTATATCCATTTTGCAGCAGGAGAAAAGGAAGATGTCTGGGGAATTCGCCCATATGTGATCGAAACTGCGGAAAACAATCCATTAGAAGGAACATGGACCGAAAAAGGGCAAGTGAACACGAATTTTCAAAGCTTTTCTTTAGATGCAACAACATTTGAACACGGAGGCAAGAGGTTTTTGGTTTGGGCTCAAAAGGTTGAGAATGATACTATTTCTAATCTTTATATCGCAGAAATGGAAAATCCATGGAGAATTAAGGGAGAACAAGTACTGTTATCAACACCTGAATTGGAATGGGAGCAGATTGGGTTTCACGTAAACGAAGGGGCGGCAATGATTAAACGGAATGGAAAAGTGTTTATTGCTTATTCTGCCAGTGAAACGAATCATCATTATGCAATGGGGCTGCTTTCAGCAGATGAAGACAGTGATTTATTAGACCCAAAATCCTGGATGAAAACGGATGAACCGGTATTTTCCTCGAGTGAAATTACAAGTGAATACGGTCCTGGCCATAATAGTTTTACGGTTGCCGAAGATGGAAAGACAGATTTGCTCGTCTATCATGCTCGTCCCTATAAAGAAATCGCAGGAAATCCTCTCTATGACCATAACCGTCACGCCCGAGTACAGCAGTTGTTATGGAAGACCGATGGAACTCCTTATTTTGGGATTCCCGGCCAGACATTCGATGAACGAATAATAGAAGTAACGGCGAGGATTACCGTCAAGGATAACAGCTGAAGATGTTGAATTCGTTATTTAAGTTCACAGGACGAAAAAAGCCTTTATTTCAAATGAAGAAACGATTGAAAGGAGCATTGTAATGGAAGACTTATATCAATTGGCAGACGAAGTCAGTTCGACTAGGATCAGTCTGCCTCATATTGAACTAAGTAATCATGCTTTGAATTTAGTGCCTTCGTTTTTAACAGCAAAAAAATGGAGAAATATTACCTTAGTTTGTGATGAACAGACATGGAAGGCAGCTGGAAATCAGTTAGCTGATCTTTTGTCTCCCGAGGGTTTTGAAATAAATATAGTAAAACTAAAACCTAACAAACACAACCAAGTGATTGCAGATGAAAGCGCTATAGTTCAACTGCTTCTGCAATCATCTGATAAAACGGACATCATGTTAGCTGTTGGAGCTGGTACCATTCATGATATTGTTCGCTTTGTCAGCTGTAAAATGCAAAAATCGTTTATATCTGTCCCAACCGCTGCTTCTGTGGATGGCTTTACTTCAAAAGGAGCCCCGCTCATCATAGATGGATTTAAGCAAACCATACAATCAATATCTCCCATTGCCATTTTTGCAGATATAGAGATCATTAAAAGAGCGCCACGTGAATTGACTGCTGCAGGACTTGGCGATATGTTAGGAAAATATACTTCTTTACTTGATTGGCAAATATCCAATCTAATAGGGAATGAGCCTTATCAGCCTTTGGCAGCAAAAATAGTGCGTAACTCACTAGAGCGGTGTATTTACAATGTAGATGGCATCGCTCATCACGATGATGACGCTATAAAAGGTTTAATGACAGCTTTAATTGATTCAGGAATCGTCATGTTCATACTGGATCACTCAAGACCAGCATCAGGCGGTGAGCATCATTTATCTCATTATTGGGAGATGGAGCTTTTAAAAGAAGATAAGAAACAAATCCTGCATGGAGCAAAAGTGGGCGTTGCCACAGCCGTTCTGATTGAATTATACAAGGAATGCGCTGCGAATTTAAATATTGATCACATTTCGGGAAGCGATGACGAAAAGCAAGCATTAAAGAAACATTGGGAAGACATAAAAAATGCAATCTATCATCTTCCTAATCCAGAATATGTGAAAGATCTGCTGAAAGCTGCTGGCGGTCCTTCTGTTCCGTTAGATATTGGAATCTCTAATGAATTAGTAGAAAGAAGTTTGAATGAGGCATACCAATTAAGAGATCGATGTACATTTTTAAAGCTGATCAATAGACAAACAAACTCACATATAAAATACCCGATAAAAATGAATGTAGTATAAGATTCGTTGCTGCTATATTCTTGTATAATTTAATTTTAATTAGGAATAACTAAGTTAGGCTCTAACACGAATGTGTTAGGGTCTTTTACACTTTCAAAAAGGATGAGAGAGACGAAACCATTGTCTTCACCTTTTAAGCTTGTCAGTTGATCTGTTTTCTTTTGAGCTTTTTTTGATAAGTGTCTTTACACCTGTCTATTCTGATGTATAATGTAATAGGATTGATTGATAAAAATCGGGGTGATGAAATGAAATCAAGAGAATTAAAGTGGGCTTTAGCGATCCTTGTCATTGTTTTATTAGGCTATTTCCTTCCTTATACAGTACTGACAAATGTGCAAGCATGGTATGGAAGTTTCTTGTTATGGACGGTTTTGGCCGTGATCATTATTGTGATCAATTATTTTTTATCAAAGAATTGGGGTGAATAGGCATGAGTACGAATTTAGTTTGGTGGACCATTGGCATTTATATTATTATTTCTCTTATTATTGCGTATTTATCACGAAGCGGAAAACAAGTCAATATGACCAGTTATTTTTTAGGAGATCGCAAGCTAAACGGCTTTGTTTCTGCGTTAAGTTATAGCGCGACAACCTATAGTGCTTTTATGCTTGTTGGTTTGGCAGGTCTTACATATACAGGCGGTGTAGGGGCTTATGGGTTTGAAATCATTTATTTTATGGGTGTTTCACTAGTTGCCTTTTTTGGTCCGAGATTTTGGCTTGTCGGGAAAAAATATGGCTATGTGACGCCATCCGAAATGCTCGGGGATCGTTACAATAGTAAAAAAGTCGCTTTTGTCGTCTCATTGTTTAGCTGTTTATTTTTAATTCCTTATAGTGCAGTCCAACTGGCCGGGGTAGGGTATTTATTGCAGGGAATGACCAATAATGCGATCCCTTTTACAACGGGTGTGATCATCGCAACCGTGCTGGCAGTGGTATTTTCCTATATTGCAGGTATTCGTTCTGTTGCATGGACAGATTCACTGCAGGCGTTAATGATGATTATTACATCAACGATTGTCGTGCTGCTCATTATTCGCGGATTAGGTGGAGTAGGAGAATTCTTTGATACGTTAAAAACGAATGAACCGCAGGCATTATCGGTTCCAGGGAATGGCTACTTCAGCTTTTTAACGTTTCTGGGATTGACGGTGCCATGGTTTTTCTTCAGTCTTTCCAACCCGCAAGTCAGCCAACGATTATTTATGCCGGCTTCGTTAAAGAGCTTACGCACGATGCTAATGGGATTTTTAATCTTTGGATTTATTTACACAATCGTTTCGGTTGTATGGGGATTTTCAGCATCTGTCATGTTTCCGGATTTGGAAAATGCCGATCTTGCAACACCAAGAATATTGTCATCTGAATTAGTTCCGCCTATTTTAGGTGCAATTGTTATGGTTGGTATTATGGCCGCGGCGATCTCAACCATTGATTCCATCCTATTGACTTTATCTTCGTTGTTTGCCAGAGATGTTTATGGAAATATTAAGAAAGACAGTGATGATCGCAAGCAGCTTTTAGTAGGGAAAATTGTCATTCCGGTGATTGCGATCTTAGCCTATTTGTTCGCACAATCCAATGTCAGTTTGATTGCAGTCTTATCCGTCGCATCGTCTGCAGGGCTGCTTGTTGCGGTACCAGGGATCATCGGTGCATTCTTCTGGAAAAGAGGAACAGCTGCCGGGGTCATTACGAGTGTTACCGTAAGTGGTGTGGTCGTCATTGTGCTTGAACTCTTGAAATTCAAGCCATTCGGGCTTGCCTCCGGTTTATGGGGAATCACACTTTCTACGGTCCTTTATATCGTGGTTAGCTTAATGACCAAAGCCCCAGTAGAAAAAGCCAATGAGTTTCTAACATACTTAAAAACAGAATTGAAACGCAATAAAATTGTGTAGAATGTTCTGATGAATAACAGCTAAGCCGCTTATGCAAAATGGGCGGCTTTTTTTATTTTTGTTTTGATTATTGACTTAAAAACAAATTGCATTCATTCAGCAAAGTTTAAATGGATCACCTTCCATTTTCTCATTTTCCAAAAACTTGCTATTATAATCAAAAAGTATAAAAAATTAAAGCACGTAAAATTAGCTAGGCTCCAGATATAACCGAAAATAAGAATCATGTTATCTACTTAAAGAACCTTTAACAACCTATGAATTTGATCGTGTTGATCTAACATCCTTCTTCACAAATATCTTGGAAAGATAGATAAATAAAGGTAAAATTTAACCTATAAAAAGGGTTCGAAAGGAGGATGTATGATGAATGCCTTAAGCAAAAAGCTGGTTGTGATTTCGTTTGATTGCCTCGCTGCTGAAGATTTCAGTCAATTTTCAGCTCTGCCTAATTTTCAGCGGATTTTAAAGAGTGCTTCATATGCCGAGCATGTAGAATCGATTTATCCGTCGGTCACCTATCCTTGTCATACATCGATTGTCACTGGAAATTATCCAAATCGGCACGGTATTATGAATAATACGCTGCTGCAGCCTGGCTGGATTTCACCTGATTGGCATTGGTATCGAAAAGATATCAAAGGTACAACGCTTTATGATGAAGCGTACAAAGCAGGTTTAACGACTGCGGCGCTATTATGGCCGGTGACTGGCAGAGCGAAGCATATTCAGTACAATTTACCGGAGATTTTTCCGAACCGCCCGTGGCAAAATCAAGTGCTTGTCTCGCTCTTTAGCGGCAGTCCTATGTATCAGCTGGAATTAAATAGACGATTTGGATCTATTCGAAATGGATTAAATCAGCCGCAACTAGATGATTTTGTCCTGGAATCAGCCGTTTTTACATTAAAAGAAAAGCAGCCAGATATCATGCTCGTTCACTTTACAGATTTAGATACGCAGAGGCATGTTCATGGCGTACACTCGGAGGATGCAGCCTCTGCCATTGAACGTCATGACAAAAGACTTGGTGCTCTATTAGATGCGATCAGCGAATGCAGATCTGAAGAGGAAACGACTGTTGTATTGCTCGGGGACCATAGTGCGATTGATGTAAATAGAAAAATACATCTAAATGTGCTACTTCGTGAACATAATTTAATAGAAGTTGACAGCAAAGGGAAAGTAGTCAATTGGAAAGCCTATTGTCACAGCTGTGATGGGTCTGCGTATATTTATTTAAAGGATGTTCATGATCATGAAACAGCACGATTGGTGAAAAAGATCGTAGATGAACAGCAGCTGGAAGGCATTGAGTTTATTTTAACAGGAGCGGAGGCTGGAGAAAGAGGAGCAGACCCTCGCTGCGCCTTTATGCTGGAAGCGAAAAAGGGATATTATTTTGCTGAGAGCATTCATGGCCGTTACATAGAAGAAGTCACCACAGAAAATCTCAATGATCATCCAAAGAATATGCTGGCATGCCATGGTTTTTCACCGACTAAACCAAACTACACCACCTTTTTTCTTGCAGCAGGAAAGGGAATATCACCCAATCAGAAAATTCCCTATATGCGTCTTGTAGACATTGGCCCCACACTGGCACGCTTGCTTGGATTGGATTTAGTTGAAACCGATGGCGTTGTATTGGAGGATTTTTTAGAGATTTAGAAAATAATTTTGGCAGAAAAATAGAATTCAAGAAACCTTTTCAGCAGATAGCCGTATATAAATAAGAAGAAATATAGAAAAGGTGAGTATATTGTCAAACGAAATACATAATCCAACCACTACACTTCCAGCGAACGCAAAGAAAGTGTGGAGAATTACTGGTCTGATTGAAGATGCGATTGGACTTGTGGTTATAGCCGTATTACTATTTTTAGATCATTATTTTCAGTGGGTGGAATGGCTCGGCTGGATCTTTATTGGTTTAGCTGTCCTTTCCATCCCATCCATCATCTGGACATTTGTGCGCCCGCATCTGTTATATAAGGCGTGGCGCTATAATGCGGACGAAGAGTTTCTTCATTTAAAATTTGGCACCATTACCGAAAAGCATGAGCTGATTCCGATGACGAAGATCCAGGCTGTAACAACCAATAAGGGACCCATCCTGAAAAAATACGGACTGATGAGCATCTCAGTTGAAACGATGGGCTCTTCTCATACTATTCCATGTTTGCAGGAAGATGTGGCATTAGCATTAAGAGATGAAATTGCGCAGTACGCCAAGCTAAAGGAAGTGGAATAATGTCTGCGAAAAGATATCATCCACTGATCATGATTTTGGAGGTTTTGGGTCTTGTAAAGAGCTTTGGCTTTATCGCTCTGTATTTATTTGTTATCCAATTTGGCTCAGATTCTAGCTTTGTTTTTTATGGAAGAATTGTTTTTCTATGCGTTTTGGCATTTAGTATTGTGACGATCTTTTTAAAATGGCAGACAGATCGGTATGAAGTTGAGGATGAGACTTTTCATCTCTATTCTGGTATTTTCACAAAATCGAAACAAACGATTCCTTTTTCACGCATACAAAACGTTAATCGCCGCACGACCTTTATTCATAAGCTTTTTAAAATGACTTCTCTGCAGTTTGAAACAAGCATGTCAGGGGATGACGCATCGATTGAGTTTAAAATGATCACCAAGTCAGAAGCTGAACTGCTTGAAGATATGGTGAAAAAACGGCCAGCTGTTTCGAACGAAGTCGAGGAAACAGAAGGTTTGGAAGAAGTGCCTGAAGCCAAAGCCGTGGACAATCGAATTATTCACTTTACACCAACTAGAAAAGATCTGATCCGTGCATCGTTTACGTCTTTAAGCTTTCTTTTACTCATCCCGGTGGTAGGTTCATTGTTATCTAACTTTAATGAGGTGTTTTCGATTGAAGAAGAAGCACAAGGACTGCTTTCTGCTCTGCCGCAAACATGGTGGTTCTATGCCTTAGCAGCTGCCATCATTATCATTGCATCCGTTCTCTTTGGCGTTGTCAGGACATTTTTAAAATACGGGAATTATGTTATTGCTTCTGATGAAGAGAGGATCTATATTACAAAGGGAGTCCTGGATGAAACGGCTTTCTCAATATCCAAAAGCCGGGTCCAGGCAATTGAAATGATCCAAACACCATTAAAAAGAATACTAGGCTTGGCAGAAGTAAAGCTAACGAGTGCGGGTGGTGTGGGAATCGGTGAGGAGAATTTAGAAATAAATTCTTTATATCCATTTCTTCCTGTTCAGCGTGCCAATGAGATTATTGAAGAATTACTGCCAGCCTACAGTGTGACAAAAAATATGAAGAAGCTGCCAAGAAAATCATTTTGGATTCGACTCCTGCGGCCAAGCTGGATATGGATCATTGCCACAATCGCACTCTTTATTTTCAAGCCAGAGCCATTCGACATGGACTTTGCGTGGTGGCTGATATCCATCCTATTATTAGTGATCATTGCAGGATTACGGGTTTTGGATTATTTAAATAGTCAATATGTGATTAATGATCATTTTATTCAAATGAAATCAGGGAGTTTGAGTACAACCTTGTTTGTAACAAAGCGTGATAAAATCATTGAGATTAACGTAACAAGAGGATTTTTGCAAAAGAAATTTGGTCTGGCTACAATCGGCACCGTCAATCGCTCAAAGCCGGTACATCATTCTGGAATTGACGATATTCCAGATGAATTAGCCGCACGGTTTATGAATTGGTATCGAGAAAGAAGACAAGAGATTACGATTAAATAAATGGAAGTGGCTGGGACACGAACAATCACAATATTAGTTAACCTATTTTAAAATGTTCCGTTCCATTGCGCTGCAGAAACTCGCTTTCCGCGGGGAGGAAGCTGAGCCTCCTCGTCGCTGCCGCTCCTGCGGGTTCTCACCCTTTCCTCTACAGCCCGCAGGAGTCGAGTTTCCTCCGCTTCATTTCACTCGTGTTTAAAATAAAATGCTATATTTACAAAATAAAAACCGAATGATTAGAATAGTTTTTATCTTATCATCCGGTTCCATGTTTTTGTTCCTAACAGTTGCCGTTGCCTTCCTTCCAGCCTTTCTTTTGCATAATTATCGCTGCAATGGCGATTAGTAAGACAAACAGGAGGCTTACATACAGTCCTGGCCTTATGCTTTTTTCCAGCAATGTTCCGCTCACCGCTAATAAAATGAGCAGAATACCCATCCACGATAACAATTTTCCCCAAATTTTCAGCTCCAGATTTTTAAATGCAGAAATAATAATAAAAGCCCAGTTAAAAAGAATTAAAATTCCTGCTGCGGTTGTAATGTATTCGTATATTTTCCCAGGGAGCAATAGTGCAGTAATAATGGAAGCCGTGAGACCAATCGTAGCCAATCCAAGAGAAGGAAGAGGCAGGTCCTTCATTTTCTTTATCTTCTTCGAAAAGAAAGCTGGTGCATCTCCGCCTTGAGCCATTGTTACAAGCAGGGAAGTGACGCCAAAAAGCGAGGCAGTCATGGTTGAAAATCCTGCAATAATAATGGCAGCATTAAACACATGAGGGAAGAAGGCCAAATCGTAATCTTTTAAAGCAGTAACAAATGGACTTTCCTTTTCATGAAAATCACCATGAGCTGCCATATATACAGCAAGTCCTAATGAAATAACATAAATGATGACAAGCAATAAAAGCATAATAATGCCGGCTTTTGGGGCATCCTCTTTTTTCTTTAATCTCATAGCCATTAAGCCGATGACTTCAATCCCGCCATAGGCATAAAATGCGTAAATTAACGAAGTCCAAAAGCCTTTATAGCCTTCAGGAAACAGTTCACCCATACCATTTGGGAAACCAGGGTGTTTCACATCTCCGCCAATCCAGCCAAAAAGCGCTGCAAAGGCGATAATGATAAACATGATGATGGCGGCTGTTTTAATGATCGCAAAGAGATTTTCAGCTTTATCAAAACCTTTGTTTCCTGTTAGTACAACAATAATAGATAAACATGCATAACCAATGGCAAATAGCCAAAGCGGCACATTTGGAAACCAGAAGCGCGAAAGAATAGATAATGCGGTTAACTGGCTTCCCATAATTAAAATATTTGAACTCCAGTAGTTCCAGCCGCAGCTAAATCCAGCCCAGCGGCCATATGCTTGATCGGCATAATAACAAAAAGAGCCGTCATGCGGATCTTTTGCCGTCATTTTTGCTAATAAGTTATATACGATGTATGTACCAAAAGCCGCTAATATAAATGAAAAAACAATAGAAGGGCCGGTAATCTTAATACCAATGGCTGAACCGAGAAAAAATCCTGTGCCAATCGTACAGCCTACTCCAATGAGAGAAAGCTGCCACCAGCTCAAATCGCCTTTTTCACTGCTTTTTCCACTGCTTCCACTGCCAGGAACAAAAAAATCCATAGGTATCACTCCTCATCTCACCGTTATCATGCGGAGGAGAAGTGAAACTTATACGATTAAAAAAAGGTAATGATTGGCTTAGCAATCACTACGAAAAGAATAGCAGCAAGATTGCCTGGTAGCCAAAGTAAAGACCAAAGCCTATCAGAGAAATGCCAGAGAAAATGGAAATAAGCGCTAATGTTTTTCCTGATAACGTTTTTCTAAAGCCGCTAGCAATCATCAAAATAAATAAATCCCAGATAATTAGGCCGATAAATATGGCAATGCTGTATAAAGCTAAGTGTACATGATCAAATTCTGTAACAGTCTTAGCCAGAACTGAACCATAAATACCCAGCCAGAACAGAATCGTCAGAGGATTGGAAATGGAAATGAAAAATCCGGAAAGAAAGGATTTGATCTTTGTATCATCATTGGTTCTTTTCGGAGAAATAATTTTGCCCGCTCCCATGATTGTTTCAATGCCTGTATAAACTAAAACGAAAAAGCCGAACGACCAGAGAAAAGCTTTAACAAATGGAAATTCTAAAAAATGAACAAGCCCCATAAAAACAGCAAACATATATACTACATCTGCAGTCATGGCACCGAGACCAACTAGCCAGCCATGAAAAAAGCCCTTTTTGATTCCTTTATCCAACACAGCGGCATTCACAGGGCCAATCGGAGCAGCAAGCGAGAGCCCTAATAGGATATAGCTAAAAAAAACAATCATTGTAAGATCAACTCCCTAAAAAGTAAATGAAAGAATAAAGACATCACAAATGAACATACTAAGGCTTACAAATTATGTATAGAGGTGAGCAATATGTCAGTGTATGTGTACCAAACATTCGAAATCAAACAAGGTAAATTTAAAGAAGCGATTGAAAATTTGCAGGAAATGAAGAAATTTAGATCCGAGAATTATGAACATAAAGTAGAAATTCTCACGCCCATTACTGGCAAAGATCATACATATTCACTTTTAACTATTTATGATGGACTTGCTGAGTTGGAACTGCAAAATAAAAAGATGTTCGCTGATGAAGAATATCAAAAACTCATTGAAGCTTTCTTTCTGGAAAATATTGAGCAGGGCAGTATGCAAACGGTGATGTACCGTTCAATAAGTGAGTGATATTAGGAGAATAGAGCCACAATTCCTTGGAAGCCAAAATACAGACCAAACCCAATAAGAGATAATCCTGAAGCGATCCCGATAAAACGCAGACTATTCTCGGTTAAAAACCGCCTTAAACCTGTTGTTAAGCCAGCAACAAGCACGTCCCACAGCATGAGGCCGAGGAAGATCATTGAACTGTAGACGATTAATGAACCGGTACCGTTCACTTGCACCGTTTTGGCGAGTACAGAGCCATAAATACCAAGCCAGAACAAAATAGTTAAGGGACTTGTAATGGACATAATAAAACCAGTTAGAAAACATTTAAATAATGATTCTGTTCCTCTCGATTCAGATAGTGTGATTTTACTGGAACTGATCATTCCTTCAACACCCGAATAAATTAGAATAAAGCCTCCAAACAGCCATAAAAAAATTTGGACTAGCGGAACTTGAATAAACTGCACCATACCGAGATAAACAATGAGCATGTAGACGCCGTCTGCAATCATGGAGCCTGCGCCAACTGCCCAGGCATGCCAAAATCCGTTTTTTATGCCTTTGTCTAATCGTGCAGAGTTCACAGGACCAATGGGAGCTGCAAGTGTAAAGCCGAGTATGATATAACTGAGTAAAATGGTTAAACTCATGTGATCACCACCTAATTAAATTGCCTTTTTAATCATCTATTACTAAAAAGTACTAGCTTTAAATGATATGTAAGCATTCATGGCAGTATGTATTCTTGTCCATAAAAAAACAGTGAGCATAATGCTGCTCACTGTTTTTAATCTTATTTACCTAATTGGAAGCCTAACCTCAATTGTCGTTCCTTCATTGAGCTTACTGTGTATTTGCATGCTTCCGAGATGATCTTCTATTATTTTTTTGCTGACCATAAGCCCTAATCCAGTTCCATTCTCTTTTGTAGTAAAGAAGGGCTGACCCAGTTTTTAAAGAATTGATTCATGAATTCCTTTTCCTTCATCTATAAATGACAAAAGAATTTCATTTGTGCTTTGATCAACTTTAACTGTTAAAACTCCGCCAGAATCCATCGCTTCTATGCCATTTTTAATAAAATTGATGCAAATCTGTTTGATTTGGTTAACATCACACTTTACATAAATCTCATCGTTGGTGCAAATCGTTTTAATTTGAACACTATTCATATTAGCTTGTGCATCAAGCAAAGTAATAACATCCTTAATGAGGGCAATTAAATTATTTGATTTGTAATCGGTTAACTGCGGCTTTGCCAAAATCAGCAGTTCACTTAGTATTAGCTCAATTCTTTCAATTTCTGATGCCATCACAAAATAATAGGTCCTCACATTTTTTCCATCTGCATTTAAGAGCTGGAGGAAGCCTTTAATCGCGGTGACCGGATTACGTATTTCATGAGCAATTCCTGCAGCAAGCTCACCTGCAATCGAGAGCTTCTCTGACTGCAGAAGAAGATCTTGAGCTTGATATCTTTCGGTTTGGTCTCTAAGTATAACCACCCAGGCAAAGATCTGATCATCTTCATCTCGAAAGGGAAAACAGGTTTGCAGAACTTTAATAGATTTGCCGTCCTTAGTTTGTCGCGTGCACTCCACTTTATAAATAGAACCAGATTCTTTAATGTTCTGGTCTTTTCGATCTCTTTTTTCTTTACTGAACGCAGTAGCAACCGGCAGCTCATAAACATTTAAACCTAAAATTTCATCTGCACTCCAGCCAAACGTTTCTTCAAAAATATGATTGATATAAAGGACTTTTTCATTTTGGCCAACAATCATTACAGAGTCTAGGTTTTGTTTCATAAATGCCTGCAGCTGCTCATTTTTTGCGTACAGTTGTCTTTCTACCTTTTTATCCCGCAAATCTTGATCAGACAATGAAGGAAAGATTGCATCATTTCCCCTGTAAAGATAGGAACGTACTAAAGCATCGTCCGTCATAAAATATTCGTGCCATTCCATTATTTTATTTTGCATAGAAGCGGACAGGCTGTTTCCATCGTAGGCGCATACGGATATAATTCCATGTTTATTAATTTCACGATCGGCGTTCTCTTCAAAATCCATGAGAACTTGCGATATATTTTCTTCTTTTGGCCACTCAACATGTGCCCAAGTCCGTACAGATATATTCTGTTTCACTAATGGAACTAAAACTCTATCAAAGTTTTGAACAATTCTATCTATATGAAAATGATCGTTTGCTAAATAATAATCATAATTATTATAAAAATGAACTTTTCCCAGTTCATCTTTGCTTAGTATTCCTGTTAGCTTTTCCTGTATTTTTTTGTAAGAATATCGTTTTCAATTATAATGACATGATGATTATTGGAAAGTCCGGTCATAATATAACTGTATGCATTATTTACATATTTTTCACCAGATTGATACGTATAAAGGATGTGTGCTTTGTTTTTTATCTCTATTTCTTCAGTTAAGAATGCTGTCTTCATGTCCACTGAACTACACCTCTCGATAGTGATCCAACCATTTATACTAGTATTATACAATATTATGAACAATTTGAATGAATCTCTTATTTATTTGTAAAACAAAAGTCCTGTTTGCTTGACATGTATTAAGGGAAGGAGTAAATTTATCTCATACATTTCAGAACTGTTCTGAATGGAACTGTTCATAAGGGTGATAAAAATGAAAAATCATTCAAGCCAAAGGGTTACGGACATGCTTAAGTCGGTTGAACGCGTTAATCGCGGGTTAAGAAAGTTATTTCAAAAAACGGCTGCCGACTTAGAGCTCACTGCTCCGCAATTGATGTTATTAACCATCATTGCTTCTAAGAAAGAAATAACACAAAAACAGCTCGGAATTGAAACCCAGTTTCCCAAGAGTACGCTCAGTCAGTCAATCGATGCACTTGTACAAAGAGAACTGCTTGAACGCTATCCAGTGGAAGGAAACCGCCGTGAAATGCAGCTTGTATTAAGTGAAGAAGGCAAATCTGTAATGGATTCAATTCATGAGCAAAAAGGAAGCTACTATACTGTTTTAAAAGAAGCTGTTGATGGACTTTCAGAACAGCAGGCTAATCTGCTGCTGAATTCTCTTTCTCAAATCGCCTTATTTTTAGAAAAAGAAATGAAGGAATAAAGGAGTTATTACAGTATGTTAAAGCTAACCAAGCAGTTATCAGCATATAAATGGATGATTTTAGCTGTTTTTGCTCTTATTTTTATACAAGTTTTATCTGATTTATATTTGCCCACATTAATGGCGGATATCATTGACAATGGTGTTGTTGTTGGGGATACAGGCGTTATTTGGCGAATCGGGGGATTAATGCTCGCCGTTTCAGCGCTTGGTGCACTCGCATCTGTAGGGGCAAGTTATTATGCATCTAAGTCTGCAATGGGCTTTGGCCGTGATTTGCGCCGTAAAGTTTTCAAGCATGTAGACGAGTTTTCCATGCAGGATTTTGATTCGGTCGGCACCGCTTCTTTAATTACGCGGACGACCAATGACATTACGCAGATCCAGCAGGTAGTGATTATGATGCTTCGTATGGTTGTCAGTGCACCGATTATGTTTGTCGGCGGTTTGATCATGGCGGTATCAAAAGATGCAAAACTTTCGCTGATTATTCTTGTGACCATGCCGATTCTTGCAGTCTCCATCTATTTTATTATGAAAAAAGCATTGCCATTATTTAAGCTTGTTCAAGATAAATTAGATCGATTAAACCTTGTCATGCGTGAAAATCTAACCGGTATCCGCGTAATTCGTGCCTTTAACCGTGAAAAACAAGAAAAGGCCCGCCTGCAAAAAGCAAATAGAGATCTAACAGATGTTTCAATAAAAGTAAACCGGATCATGGCGTTTTTAATGCCGGTTTTAATGCTGATTATGAATTTAACGGTTGTCGCTGTCATTTGGTTTGGCGGCATTCGCATTGATAATGGCGGCATGCAGGTCGGAGACTTAATGGCGTTTATTCAATATATCACACAAATGATGTTTGCTCTCATCATGGCATCGATGATGTTTATTATGATTCCAAGAGCATCTGTTTCGGCTCAGCGTGTAAATGAAGTTCTGGAAATGAAGCCAACGTTTGTGGATCAGGGATCAACACAAGCGGACCAAGACAAAGGGACGTTATCATTTGAGGATGTTACCTTTCATTATCCAGGGGCAGAGGAACCGGCTCTATCGCATATCAGCTTTAAAGCGAACCCTGGTGAAGTGACAGCCATCATCGGAGGAACCGGCGCAGGTAAATCAACTCTGGTAAATTTAATCCCTAGGTTTTATGACATTACTTCAGGTGTTATCTCTATTAATGGTGTTGATGTCCGTCATGCATCACAGGAAAGTGTCCGTTCTAAAATTGGACTTGTTCCGCAGAAGGCACTGTTATTTACAGGCTGTATTTCTGAGAATATCAAATACGGAAAAGAAGATGCAACTGAAGACGAAGTGAAACATGCCGCTATGGTTGCACAGGCACATGAATTTATAAGCAAAATGGATCAAGGATACGATACCATGCTGGCTCAGGGCGGCTCAAATCTTTCAGGCGGCCAAAAACAGCGCCTATCCATTGCACGGGCATTAGTAAGAAAACCGGATGTGTATATATTTGATGATAGCTTCTCTGCATTGGATTATAAAACAGATAAAAATCTTCGCGCAGCTTTAAAAAAAGAAACGAAGGATGCAACGGTTGTTCTTGTTGCTCAGCGGATCAGTACAGTGGTGGATGCAGACCGGATCATCGTTTTAGACAAAGGAAGAATGGCCGGTATCGGAACACATAAAGAGTTAATGGAAGAAAATGAAGTGTATCGTGAAATTGTGAAGTCACAATCCTCAGAGGAGGAAACAGCATGAGTTCAGAAAATAACACACAGCGAGGATCAGGAAGAAAACATCCCAATCCAAACATGATAGCTGGCGGACAGAAAGTAAAAGACTTTAAAGGCACTTTGTTCAGACTGTTATCCTATTTAAAACCACAGCGAAAACAGCTTCTGTTTGTTTTTATAGCAGCGATCTTGAGTACGGTCTTTATGATTGTCGGACCGAAAATTATGGGTAATGCCATTACGGAGCTATTTGAAGGAATTTACGGCAAATTATCAGGCGTCCCTGGTGCCGCCGTTGATTTTGGAGCAATCGGTCAAATGCTGCTGCTTCTTGCCGGCCTTTATGTCATTAGCTCGTTATTTACATTTGTTCAGCAGTACGTCATGTCCAGTGTTGCGCAATTAACGGTATATCGCCTGCGCGAGGACATAAACGAAAAGCTTGAAAAACTGCCTCTTCAGTATTTTGACGGCAGACCAAAGGGAGAAATATTGAGCAGAGTAACCAATGATATTGATACCATCGGGAGCACGCTTCAGCAAAGTGTGACGCAGTTTATTACATCGATTGTCACGATTGTTGGGATTATTATCATGATGCTGACCATCAGTCCTTTGCTTACGCTGATCTCCATCGTTAGCTTGCCATTATCGATGTTTGTGATTACACCATTTTTGAAAAAGTCACAAGCGCACTTTGCAGCGCAGCAGCGCACACTCGGTGAGCTCAATGGCCATATCGAAGAAACCTATACAGGACATCAAATCGTCAAAGCATTCGGACGTGAAGAAAAAGCACTGAATCATTTTGATGAGGTCAACGAATCACTTTATAAAGCAGGCTATAAAGCACAATTTATTTCCGGCATTATGATGCCGATGATGATGTTTATCGGAAATTTAAGTTATGTCGTCATCAGTGTAGTGGGCGGAATTTTAGTTATTAATCGCTCGATATCAATAGGTGATATTCAAGCATTTATCACTTATTCAAAGCAGTTCACTCAGCCTGTCACCCAAACAGCTAATATTGCCAATATCGTTCAGGCAACTGTTGCAGCAGTTGAACGTGTATTTGAAGTGCTGGATGAAGAAGAAGAAAATGTTACAGAGAACAAAATGGACAAAATCCAAAATGGTGCTGTATCATTTGAAAATGTTGACTTTGGCTACGGAGAAGAATTGCTGATTAAAGATATGAATATAAAAGTTGCACCAGGACAGACAGTTGCCATTGTTGGACCTACAGGTGCGGGAAAAACAACCTTAATCAATCTTCTCATGCGTTTTTACGAGCTAAAAGGGGGACGTATTACGATTGATCATCAAGATATTTCAAAAGTGAACAGAGGTAACCTTCGTCAGAATTTCGGCATGGTTCTTCAGGATACATGGTTATTTAATGGTACGATACGCGATAATATTGCTTACGGAAAAAATGGAGATATAACTGAAGAAGAAATTGTAAAAGCAGCGGTCGCTGCAAGAGCAGATCACTTTATCCGTACACTGCCAGATGGATATGATACTGTGTTAAATGAAGAGGTTTCGAATATCTCACAAGGACAAAAGCAGCTATTAACGATTGCTCGGGCCATTCTTGCCGACCCAGCCATTATGATTTTAGATGAAGCGACATCAAGTGTAGATACACGAACAGAGCGTCTGATTCAACAGGCAATGAACAACTTGATGGAAGGGCGAACAAGCTTTGTCATTGCCCACCGTTTATCTACGATTCAGGATGCAGACCTTATTCTCGTCATGAAAGATGGTCAAGTGATTGAGCAGGGAAATCATCATGAACTGTTAGAGCAAAATGGATTTTATGCTGACCTATACTATAGTCAGTTTTCAAGTGCAGAAGCAGGATGAGCAGGAGAGTGTCTCTCCTGCTTTTTTATCTAGAAAGGGAATTTGCAACTGACTATTAAGCTTATTTTTAATTCAAGCTAAAGTTTTTTTAGCGTTAGACTTTATAAATTCAGCTAATAACGTTATGTTTGATTATAATAGTAAAAAAGAAAATGAATGTAAAAGAGGGAAATAGAATGAATGCTTTAATTTTAGTAAGAGATGCATTTGTCGCAGCCTATCCGGAATTAATTGAAGAAACAGAAAAGTTGTGCACCAATGTCACGGTGATGAAAACCGACGATGGAGTGAGGAAGGAAGAGTTGCTTAAAGAAGCAGCGACTGCTGATATAATTGTAGTGGCTGTTGTGAAAATTGATCGTGATGTTATTGATGCAGCAACAAATCTAAAATATATCATTAAGTTTGGAGCCGGCTATGACAATATTGACGTAGCTTATGCTGAAGAAAAAGGGATTATCGTAAGTAATGCACCTGGTCAAAATGCAGAGTCTGCTGCAGATCTTGCTTTTGGTTTGATGCTTGCCAGCTCAAGAAGCATTCCGCAAAAGGATGCAGAAGTGAAAACGAGAGTTTGGAACAACTCGCTTGGAAATGAAGTACATAACAAAAAACTGGGGATTGTCGGTTTTGGATCCATTGGGCAGGCTATTGCCAAGCGTGCGAATGGGTTTTCAATGGAAGTGATGGCTTACGGGAATTATCAGAACGAAGAAGCAGCTGCTCTATTGAATGTGCGTTTTACTGATTTGGATACTTTATTAACTGAATCTGATTATGTGATCTTATCAACCTCATTAACTAGTAAAAATAAACATTTTATCAACCGAGATACTTTAAGGAAAATGAAATCCAGTGCCTTTTTGATCAATATCTCGCGTGGCGGACTGATTCATGAAGGAGATTTAGTAGAAGCGCTGAAAAATGGCGGCATTCGGGGTGCAGCTTTAGATGTATTCGAAGTAGAGCCCTCGCAAAATGAGCTTTCCATGCTGCCTAACGTCATTGCAACCCCTCATATTGGCGGTGCAACCTACGAAGCAATCGTTAACATCAGCACAATTACGATTGACAACATTCAGCGTTTTATTGAAGAGGAAGAACTTCTTTTTGTCGTTCATTAAGTTATTCGTTTTGTGGAGGTCGATGCTCGTGTGAAAATGGGGATACTGATTACTGTTCTGCTATTTACAGCTGGAGGATTCATCTTTTCTAATTTAATGACACCTGCTCCGGGCAGCAGTTCTGGCAATGGAAATCCTGCTATTCTCTTTGTTCTATTGCTGCCGTTTATATTATTCTATCTAATTGTGTTTTGGAGAAGGATCTTTCGAGTGCTCCCTTTTAAGAAGAAATGGATAATTGCTGTCGCTGGTAGCGCCTATTGCGCAAGTGCGGTTATGTATCAGCGCTGGTCTTTTGTACGGTATGTTGATGAGATGAGACAGGGATATAAAGAGCAGTTTGGCTATGTTGATGAAGATTATATCCAAGATATCGCAGTGTTTTTATCTATTCATGTGAATAACCAGTATTTTAATATTAATACCTTTATTGCATTTGTGGTTTTAACGATTGTGATAGGGGTGTTGGTTCCTTTTAGAGGAAAAACGGAGGGGTATTGAGGTAATGGGGTAATTTGAATCTAGTGATTTTGTTTGGATAGGGTAGGGAATTGGATGATGTATTTACGTTAAATACAGGGGCAAGATTGCCCCTGTATTAAGTTAACAACCTAACCTTGAGTCATTTACGTATTTCGGTCGTTAACCCAGGGTTTTAATGACCCAACTTAGTTTAATTCAAGCTATTCGGTCGTTAATCCAAGGTTTAAACAACCCAATTCAGACTAATTCAAGTTCTTCGGTTGTTAACCCAAGGTTTTAACAACTCAACTCAGACCAATCCAAGCACTTCGATCGTTAACGCAAGGTTTTAACGAGCCACCTCATACAGATCCGTGCCCTTCGGTCGTTAATCCGCGATTACTGCTTCTATCCAAACTCCCCAATCAAGCAGAATAAAACTCCAGATCCATCGCATATTCAACTGCAGCCATTGCATGCAGATATGTGGTATCCAAAAGAGGAAGGCTGCTGTGTTCCTGCTTTATGAGCAGCGGTATTTCGGTGCAGCCCAAGATAACGCCTTCTGCTCCTTCTGCTTCCAATTTTGAAATTAATTCCTGGTATTTCACTCGAGAATCTTCTAAAAATCTGCCTTGGCAAAGCTCATCAAAAATCACGCTGTGTACCATTTGGCGATCAGCCTCATTTGGAATGATCGTTTCGATTCCGTGTTTAGAGAGGATGTCCTTGTAAAAAGGCTGTTCCATAGTAAATGCCGTTCCAAGCAGAGCTACCTTTTTTAAATTTTGCTGTTTTATGGCATGAGCTGTTGATTCTGCTATATGAATGAGGGGAACAGAAACAGCCTCTTGAACTTCCATCGCCATTTTATGCATCGTATTCGTGCATATGACGATGACTTCTGCACCAGCTTGTTCTAGCTTAACTGCAGCTTCCACCATACTTTCTGTTGCTTCCTTCCATTTTCCAGTTCTTTGCATATCTGCAATCTCTTCAAAATTGAAAGAGTGAATCAAACATTTTGCTGAATGCAGACCGCCGAGTTTATTTTTCACCGCTGTATTGATAATGCGGTAGTATTCACTTGTTGATTCCCAGCTTAAGCCGCCAATTAATCCGATTGTTTTCATATTTAAACGCTCCTCTATTTTTTTCATCATCGTATCATGTTAATCTGGTATTATAATAGATCCAGAAAACGGTTAATTTTATAGTACCAGTTTAAAGGAGCATCAGTATGATACTAAAAGACTTGAATCGGCAAAGCAGCGTCACATTAACACAGCAGTTATATGAGCAAATTAGATCCCTTATTTTAAATGATGAGCTCCACGAGGGAGAACGCATTTTTTCAACACGAGTGGTTGCAGGCAGTTTGCATATTTCACGTAATATTGTTATTGAAGCATATGACCGCCTATTGTCAGAAGGGTATCTGGAAGTAATCCCAAAAAGCGGTACCTTTGTTGCAAAAGGGGCGTCCATTAAAGCTGCTAAAAAAGGGGGAAGCATAACGCCGCAAGGAATTATGTTTGAAAAACAGCCAACTTTTATTGATTTTAAAGGGGGCAACCCTGCAATTGACCATTTTCCAAGAAAGAAATGGGCTCAATTAACAAAAGATGTTTGTCTGGATGCTCCATCCTCCATATTTGGCTATGGAGATCCTTGTGGTGTTTTGTCCTTAAGAAAGGTGTTAGTCAACTATTTAAGAAGAGCCCGCGGTGTAATCTGTGATCACTCTCAAATCGTTATCACATCTGGTGCAACTCAGGCATTAAAGCTCATCACAGAGCTGCTAGTGAAAAAGGATGATTTTATTGCGGTGGAGGACCCCGTTACAGATGAAATGAGAAATATTTTTACAAATGCAGACGCCTCCATTTATCCTGTAGCAGCCGATCATGAAGGAATTCAGCCGGCATTATTGCCTGAAAGGCGGCCAAGTTTTACCTTCGTGATTCCCTCGCACCAATTCCCTTTAGGAGGAACATTAACAATTCAAAGAAGAGTCCAGCTATTAGAATATGCGCGGAAAATGGACAGCTATATAGTAGAAGATGATTATGATAGTGAATTCACCTATGAAGGAGGTTCCGTTCCATCCATACAGGGACTTGATCCTGACTCGGTCATTTATGTAGGAACCTTCAGTAAAATTTTATCTCCTGCATTACGGATCGGATATGTGGTTCTGCCGAAACCTCTAATTGAACCTTTTTACAGTTTAAAGTGGTATTCAGATCGGCATACGTCATCCATTGAACAATATGCACTCGCTCGTTTTATCGATGAAGGGCATCTTGACAAACATGTACGGAAGATGAAAAAAATCTATATAGAACGAAGAAAGGTTCTGACAGATGCGCTGCATCAAGCCTTTCCATCTGTCCATGTCATTGGAAAAGCAGCAGGAATGCATATCGTCGCCCAATTTCCGGGCATTACTTTTACCGATGGATTATGTGAAAAGCTGATGCAGGAAGGCATTAAAATTTACCCTGTTGAACACTTTGCCCTGAACAAAGGCAGTCATGGAGATAAAATTGTCTTAGGCTATGGAGGAATAACAGTGGAAGAGCTGAAAAAAGGCGTAGAAATTTTAAAAAGGAATATTTAGGAATAGTAAGAAAAATCACACAAAACCTCATCAATAAAAAGGTACAATGGAAGGAGAGTTATAAGAGGAGGAGAAGACCGATGGCCAGACCGCAAAATAAAGAAGACCTAATCCAGGCGAGCAATGATCATTTCGCTGAACTATTTCAACGTATTCAGTCAATCCCAGAACCACTGAGAACAAACGAATTCGAATTTCCAGGATTAAATCGTTCGATTCGAGATCTGATCTGCCATCTGCATGAATGGCATTTGTTCTTAGAAAATTGGTATACAACCGGAATGAATGGGGAAAAACCCGCTATGCCCGCAGAAGGATATACATGGAGAACCACACCCGATTTGAACCGATCCATTCAGGAAAAATATTCGAGAACCGAATTATCTGTCGGGATCGACTTAGTAAAAGAAAGTCATGAACGAATGATGAAGCTCATTGAATCTCATACAAATGAAGAGCTTTTCACAAAGAAGTATTACAAATGGACAGGCACAAGCTCACTCGGAGCCTATTTTGTTGCGAACACCTCCAGTCACTATGCTTGGGCCAATAAAATCATTAAAAAATATGAAAATCATTTGAAAAGGAATAAAATTGGTTAAAAGAATTAGCAATATTCCTGTTAATTAAAAGAATAAAGCAGATAGTAAGATAGAAAGGTAGAGAGTACTTCCTGAAATGCCGGTCATCAAGTGAGTTGGGCAAGGAGAGAGACAGAGTAATTCCCGAAATGCCGGCCATCAAGAGAGTTGGGGAAGGTGAGAGGCAGAGTAATTCCCGAAATGCCGGCCATCGATAGAGTTGGGGAAGGAGACAGGCAGAGTAATTCCTGAAATGACGGTCTTCAAGAGAGTTGCGGAAGGAGAACGGGGAAGTAATTCCCGAAATGCCGCCCATCAATAGAGTTGGGGAAGGAGAGAGGCAGAGTAATTCCTGAAATGACGGTCTTCAAGAGAGTTGCGGAAGGAGAACGGGGAAGTAATTCCCGAAATGCCGGCCATCGATAGAGTTGGGGAAGGAGACAGGCAGAGTACTTCCTGAAATGCCGGTCTTCAAAAGAGTTGGGGAAGGAGACAGGCAGAGTAATTCCCGAAATGCCGCCCATCAAAAGAGTTGGGGAAGGAGACCGCCGAAGTACTTCCCGAAATGCCGGTCGTCGATAGAGTTGGGGAAGGAGAAACACAGAAACACACTATTTTCTAGTAAAGCCATTCATATGAAAATATGTGAATAATACAAGATCCATTCAACATAGGCATGAAGTAAAGACACCGTTTCCCTTTAATGCAGGTTGCCTGCACTTTTCTGTATGAAAGGAGCTGGAGTGTTGAGGCGAAGGATGGATCATCGTATTCTTGTGGCTGTCTGCTTTGTTATTTTTGTCCTTTTAATCGTAAACGTAATCATGAACACAAAGGTGTATTTTGTATATAGTACTGGATTAGGAACAATTCTGCTGATGGGCACCTTGATTGCCGGTGTGATCTTATTAATCATACGAAGTATAAGATAATAATATTATGTAAACAAAAAGCGAAGAGCCAAAAAAACGAAAAGCTGTATTATTCACTTTACGCTATATAGCTCTATAGCTCTTTGCTTTTACCCAGTTATTGTGCCAATGTTACCCCATTTAAAACATAATCCCAAATATCCTTATTTGTTGGCTCATTTGGTACCTCAACCACACAAACATGCTGCAGTCCCCAATCAACTTCTCTAATTTCAGTTAGTCCATTTACAGGGTAGAGGAGGAGGATTCTGAAATCGCCTGTCACAAAATCCTTTAATACTTTTTCAAGCTGTGCTGCTCCTTCATAATCACCAAACCAACGCACAAGCAGAATTCGATTTCCTGTATGAATTTTATGAAGATATCGTTCTACCCGTCTTTCTTTTTTTTCTTTAAAAGAATCATAGCCAAGTGTCCAGTCATTTTGGTCGTTGACAGGGAAATCATGAACAGATAAGACGTCATAAATTTCATCTTTTAGAAAGTAAGACTTCCTGAATTGATCTACACCATCTTCCATGTATCCGCCAACCTCATCCATTAACTTCATGTTGCTATGCTCCATAAATCCCCGGAAACGATGCTCAAATAACTTGCTTACATTTAAGCGAACTGGAAACACTCCAATCCAACGGCCCTGAAAATGATCTTAAACCTAGCCGCTTTAATTCCATAGCTGGATTACAAGCATTTCCAATACTCACAATAACATCATAAGTACCCTTTATATCCTGTAGCTTCATCCATCTCATCCTTTGTCGTCATTAATACTATAGTAAACGCTCGAAATCAATGGATGGTTTGGACAAACTGGAAAAAATAATTATTGATTTATAGCAATCTTTATTCGAGGTCGTGTTGATCTAAACCATTGGAAACAGAGAATGAAGATGATGAATACATCAATAATATCCCCGCCATAATACATCACCATGCCGCCGGTTTCTGCCTGATCAGCAGGCACTCCATTCGGCGGATTGGCATAAATGAACTTGGATAAAATACCATGACCAGCTAAGGCAGCAACAAAAATAATTGCCCGGAATATAAATGACGTTCGATGGAAAATCGGATCGATATAGATCATGGAAATGGTAAATAAATAGCCTGCTGCAAATACGTGAAAATGGATGATTAGATGCAAAAGAGTACTCTGGTGCATTAAGGAGTATAGATCGGTAGTGTATAGAATCCATAATCCTCCAACATTAAGAAGGGAGGCAATAACCGGATTCGTAAGCATCTGTGATGGCCAGCTTTTTAGCAGTTTTGAAAATTTCCTTGCCTGTGGTACGTTGAGTGTGCGCAATATCAATGTCATCGGCGCCGCTAATGCCATGAGTAAAGGCGCTAACATCCCTAATAATAAATGTCCAAACATGTGAGCTGTAAAATCGGTATGTGCCCGAATGGCTAAAGGACCTGCTACTGAAACGACAGCAAAAAGAACTCCTAAAATCCAGCAAACAGTACGATAAATGGGCCATTTTTTGTGCTTTTTGTTTGAAACCGCAACAGCAAGGATATACATCACCAAAACCACCACAAACGGCAATGCCAAGAGCAGCTGAGGTAATACTAAAACTGTATGTTCAATGTGAGCTGGATCTGAGTGATGAATGTGATTAAGGATGTTCATGTGAAACATCCTTACTATATCGTTGTCTGTTTCTCGTTCGAACAGCAAAAATTATACCAATTAAGATCAGTATAATTGCTATTATGTTCCAAATCAGATCATAAATAATGACATTTTCTACATAACGAATCTGGTGCAATCGCATTAATTTATGCTGTATGATTCCATCATATAACTGAAATCCTCCGGCACCAATTAATACTCCTGCCCACCACCTCATAATCCATAACCCGTTCCTCCGCCGAAGATCAGCGAACATAAACAAGCTCCCAATGGTCGCGAACCAGCTAAACGCATGAAAAAAACCGTCTGAAATCAGGCCGATATCGGTTGTAGCCTTATCATAAAAATGATGCCAGCGCAGCAGCTGATGAAAAACGGTCTCATCAATAAAAGCGGCTAGTCCGATTCCAAATAGAATGCCAGACCAAAGATTTCGCTTTGCATAAGTAAATCGTTCTTTATTTTCGTTTTTAACCATCTTCTTCTCCTTAAAAATGTTTTGTTTAAATAAGTTAAGTGTTGCCTTCATATAGAACAGATAAACAAATGTTTATTTAAGTGTGAAAAAAGAAGGGAAAGGAGCGGAAAGTGTAAGGTTCTCTGAAATATCTTCCTGTTATTCCCTTAAATTACTTGCAACAGAAACAATCATGAAGAAGGATGTGTTATTCTTAAAGAGAAGCTTTATTTTTTCTGCAAGCAGCCAAAAGTCTAGTAACTTAATTATTTGAATATTCAGATATTAAGTAATTAGGAGGAAAACAATGGAGAGATTTGACTTCAGCTTCAATAATAAATATGTAAGATGGTGGTTTATCATCATGCTGCCACTTATCATTTTATTCGCAATTTTAGCCTATATTTTACCAAATGAGGACAAATGGATGACTTCATTTCTTACACCAATAGGCGTCTTGCTCTTTTTCATATGGGTAAGGTTTGATAAAAGGAAAAATAATAAAGGGAAATCACGCTAAGGAAAGAGTGAGGCAGGGACTCTTTTATCTTTTACATTTCTGTATGATCATTAATATGATCACGAGATTTCCAATCTGGTGCAATGGCAATTAGAGAGCTAAATCTGAAAATGATTCTAGTAATCCTGGCATGTTCGTAAACTTGAAAGAATGATATTTTTCTATATTAAATCTGTAGGTGGGCTGAAGAATGTTTTCAGATAATCAATTACGGGACCTGATAGCAGGTAAAATAATCGGAGACATATTTCCTTATGATACAAAAGATGAGAAGGAAATTAAGGAACATATAAGAAGATTATATTATCGAATCAAACGAATTCATCATGTAGAATGTGAAGCTGAGTGGGATCATTTTGGCAGCGGGTATGCATCGTTTGTTGAGTTTTTCTGTTACAGCAAAGATGAAGTTAACACTATTCATGAAAGCAATGGTATTCGCGAGGAAGAAGTTAAGGGAATTATTATCGATATCAGCACCCTGGCACCAGTCGCCATAATGGGGGAAGATGTTCGATATAGAAACATCAGTACCGAGACAAATGAAAGGGTTGGCTGGAGCTGTGGAACTCTCCTTGATGGTCTTAATTCCTTGTCTGTGAACGAAGAATATCAATCGTTCGGCGCCCAATTAAAACAGGCACTAATAGAATATGATTATGAGATTTTACATGCCAGAGAGATGAAAAGATTTCTTCCTTTTCAAGCGAAAATTCCTACCATTTATCGTAATCGCGGGAATTATTTCGTCATGGATGCTATTTTTTATTGGGAGGATTAAGCTGTCATTTTTATACAATCAGTTGACATACAACCTTTAACAAAGTATTCTTACTATATAAATTGCAGCCCTTTTAAAGGAGATTATTTTATGAGTGTGAATGTTCTTAACTAACCGTTAACTGGATACGGCCTTGAATGCGTAAAAAAACAGGAGGATGCCTGTTTATTCAGTATGCGCTTTTTCAAGGAAGTCAAGAACACACTTCATAGCATAGAGAACGGGTAACGAAGCTATGGCGTGTTTGCTGTAGTTTTTTTGTGTGCATTTTTTGGAGGAATGTAGCATTTCTATCTCTTTCTGATGCATAAGATTACCGCAAACATTGCCAGATAAATTACCCTACATCATGCCGTCATGAACTTGTTGTTCATGGCGGCTTTTTTTATTTTTTGGGCTGCAATCAACACTTAAGGAGGAACAAAAATTGAATCAGCAAACATTTGATGTATTAGGATATTACGACATTCTTGAAGAGATCGCTTCATATGCGAAAACCACTCTTGGCAAAAATACAGTTCGTGCTACTGTGCCCATGCACCATAAACGGCAAATTGAACAGCAGCTTCGTGAGGTGGAAGAAGGGGTCAGGATTTTGAATATTTCCAGCTCTGTTCCGATTCATACACTAGATGAAATGCAGCTTTATTTGGAGCAGGCAAAGAAAGGTTTGTATATACGTGCCGATCAGTTTACGTTTATTCTTTCGTTTTTACAGCATTGCACGAAGCTTAAACAGTTTATGAAGGATAAAGAATATGCAGCTCCTCATGTGAGTTTGTATGCCATGTCAATTCCAGAAGTGAAAGAATTGGAAGACGAAATACAGAGAGTGATCCGCCACTCACAGGTGGATGATTATGCTTCAAGCGATTTGGCCTATTTGCGGAGGCAGCTAGCTATTCTGAAGGAAAAAATTAAGGATAAAGCACACCAGCTAGTTAAATCGAAGCGATTTGCGAACATGCTGCAGGATAGCCTGATTGCAGAAAGAAATGGACGTCTCGCGCTTTCGGTTAAAAGAGAATATCGCTCTAAAGTTCAAGGGCAGGTGCTGGATACGTCTGCTTCAGGTGCTACTTTATTTATTGAGCCAGCTGAACTGGGCAGCATCCAATCAGAAATCGAACTTTTAGCCATCGCTGAAGAGCAGGAAACAGAACGAATTCTATATGAGCTGACCGAAAAATTGCTTTCCTATGAGCAGACAATACGAATGGCGATTGAAACGATGCATCATTATGATGTGTTATTTGCTAAAGCACAATATAGCCGCAAAATGAAATGTGCAGCACCGATTGTAACAGAAGACTTCACCATTGATCTTAAAGAAGCACGTCATCCCATGCTTGGTGAAAAAGCTGTGCCCTTATCGCTAACCTTTGGTGAATCACATCATGCATTAGTCATTACAGGGCCAAATACTGGCGGTAAGACGGTCACACTAAAAACAATCGGTCTTTTAACTCTGATGGCACAAAGCGGCCTGCCAATTCCAACAAAAGAAGGTAGCAGGATCAGCCTGTTTCAGCATATTTTCGTCGACATTGGCGACGGGCAGAGCATTGAGCAGAATCTAAGTACATTTAGTTCACGATTGGTTAACATCATTGAGATTTTACAAAATACAAATGATCGTTCACTTGTTCTCCTTGACGAATTAGGTTCTGGTACAGATCCAGGTGAAGGCATGGCTCTGGCAATCGTGATTCTAGAGCAGCTCTACAAAAAAGGAGCAACCTTACTTGCAACAACACATTATAGTGAGATGAAGGAGTTTGCGGATGCTTCTGAAGGTTTTATAAATGCCACGATGGAGTTTGATCTTGAAACATTGCAGCCGACGTACCGCCTTTTATTGGGACAGAGCGGAAGAAGTCAGGCATTTCAGATCGCCAACAAGCTTGGACTCCATCCGCAGCTGATTGAAAAAGCACACCTTTTAACATACAAACAATCTCACAGTTATACCAATGATCAAAACTTAAAAGAAGCTCAATATGAAAAACAGATTGTCATCAATAAATATGCGCGGCAAACGTCTGAGTCACCGAAGCCACAAAAAGTACAAGTGCCAGCTTTTAAAATGGGTGACAATGTGAAACTAACAGAAACTGATGAACTCGGCATCATCTATAAGGGGCCAGATGCTGGGGGGCAGTATATTGTCCAGGTGCAAAAAGAAAAGCGTTCCATTAACCAGAAGAGGCTAAAGCTATATATAAGAGCTGAGGAGCTGTATCCTGAAGATTATGATTTTGATATTATTTTCAAATCAAAGGAATACCGCAAAGTCAGCCATCAGCAGAAGAAAAAGCATGTGGAGGATGTGTGGCTGGAGGGGGAGGAATAAAAGCAAAAAAGTCTTGAAGTGCAGTCTATTACTAACGGCTGTTGATCTCTCGTGACGGCATCGGAAATTTTAAGCGGAAGAATTCCGGTTATTGTCCATTTAGAGGCAAAAAAGGCAAAAATAAGCGGAGAATTTCCGGTTATCAGCTGAATTTATAGCACAATCTTAAGATTTAACACTAATAGTCGGAAAAAATCCTCTTATTTTGAAGGAAATAGTGTCATTTCCCAGAATAAAAGGGATTTTTCCGTTTATTTTTAGAATTAAGGGAGATCCATTTGCGCAATTACATTCTCAATTTAATTCTAAGACTTCATAATTGACCCAATAAGAACGCACAGGTATGAAAACAATATTCTAAATGTTACAATAAAAGCAAATAAGGAGGGAGAAGCGTTGAATCATAAAAAACGAAATCTTCTGATCGCCATCATCGGCAGTATCACCATTTTTACAGTAGCTGGAATACTGTTTACTAAAATTTATCAAAACCATCTAACAAATGAAGCCATTATTGAAGATTGTTTTGAGAACTTTGATGAGGTAGGAGAGGTTGTCTTAAAAAAAGATGGTTTCTTGTCTCAGGTTACATGTGAAAAAGGTGAAGATTGAAGACCTCTGTCAGAAGGTCTTTTTTTTGTTCATAATGATCTAATTTTGCTAAAAAGTTCACAATGTTTGAAATCTCAACTATAAAAAAGTAGTATGATGAATGTAGGGAGATTGTCCCTTTTAACTTCGAAGAATTTTTACATCATGATTAAGCTAAAAACCATTAGGAGGCTTATCAATGAGTAAGAGACTAGAAGGAAAAGTAACAGTAATTACTGGCGCTGCATCTGGATTCGGGAAAGCGATGGCTGAAGAGTTCAGCAAGGAAGGTGCAAGAATTCTTGCCGTTGACGTGAGTGATAAGGTAGAAGAGTTAAAAAGTACCGTTAGCGGGGAGCTTCATACGTTTAAAGCAGATGTAAGTGATCCAGAACAAGTGAATGCTATTTTTGAAGAATGCAAGAGAGTGTTTGGCCGCTTGGATGTTCTCTGCAATAATGCAGGAATCACGGGGCAAACGGAAACACCGCTCCATGAATATCCGCTTGATCAGTGGGACAAGTTGTTTGGCGTAAATGTGAGAGGTGCGTTTCTGGTCATGCAGGAAGGGATTAAAATGATGCTTGATAACGGAGGCGGCTCGATCGTCAATACAGGATCCATCGGCGGTTATCGTGTAACAAAAGGCTCTGGTGCCTATATCGTCTCTAAAGGTGCAATGGTCATGCTGACAAAGCAGGCTGCAATAGAGTATATAGACAAAGGGATTCGCGTTAACTCTGTAAATCCAGGAATCTTTAATACTCCATTGTTAGATGGCTTATCAGAAGATATCATTGATTTCCTAAGCAACCAGGTGCCAATTGGCAGGCTGGGAGAACCGGAAGAAATGGCGAAGCTTGCGCTGTTCCTTGCATCTGATGAATCTTCCTACATTACAGGTCAAGACCATATTATTGATGGCGGTCGCTGGGCACTATAAAATAGATGAAATAATAAGGATGTTCCTCATACAGGAGCATCCTTTTCTTGTATATATGTTTAACGTTATTTGGCAGCTATTTTTAATAAGCTCCTCTGTAATACGGTGCAAAATAGTGCTGATGATATGGCTGCTGGTGCATTTGTGCATGTGAGGTGTGAGCAGGATGCTGCAGATGTTCACGTTGGCTGCAATTGATTGGAGGACCAATAATGGTCGATTCCTTAATTGGAGCTACTGTGTTTTTCCATTGATTTTCATCTAAACAATAGGTGTGTGCCATAATATGAGCTGGTGTAAGTCTTAATAAATCAGATCCTAACACAAATTCAGGTGTCGGAGCGTCAAAAATGGCCAAGAGATGGGTATTGGCTGCTTCTGCTACTTCATAATGCCACCAGCCTTGCGGGACATTTGCAACTTTTCCGGGTGTAATTCTATAATTCTGTATTTGTTTTGAAAAAGGGTTCAGCATTGAAACGATCGCAGATCCAGAAATGCAATAAACGAGTTCGGCTGCGTTTTGATGAATATGAGGCTCAATGACGTTGTTTGGACTTAAGAAAATATCAAGTAAAGACATATTCTCCAATGTATTAAGCTGAGCTGTACCTAACACATTAATGTAATTGTTCCGATCCTTCGTAAACAGCCTGCTTTTATTCATATCAAAACTAAAATTTGTATTAGGAGACGTATAATCCATATTGCACCTGTCTTTCTTTCCCTATTTTTCGTGTTTAATGTATGAGCAAAGACGACTTTCTGTGCAAGTACCCAAATTTACGGTAAAATAAATGTAAAAATATTTTGTCAATAGGAGGATATATGATGCATTTTTTAACGAGAGAAAATCATTTAATCTATGAATTTAATAAACAGAATACTCCTGTATTAACGGTAAAATCAGGAGAAACAGTAACGATTGAAACATATGATTGTTTTGAAGATCAAATCACCTCAGAGGATACACCCATCTCTGAACTGGATTGGGACCGCATCAATCCGGCAACTGGACCTATTTTTGTTGAAGGAGCACAGCCGGGAGATATGCTGAAGGTAAAGATCGACAAATTAGAAATCAGCAGCCAGGGAGTTATGCTGACAGGTCCAGATTTAGGAGTACTTGGACATCGGTTAGAAAAAATGGAAGCGAAAATTCTTCCCATTAAAGATAATCATGTGCAATTTGATGAAGTTCAAATTCCTTTAAATAAGATGATTGGCGTGATCGGCGTGGCTCCTGCTGAAGGTGGAGTGAACTGCGGAACACCTGGTGCTCACGGCGGCAATATGGATAATAAAATGATCACTGAGGGAGCGACTCTTTACTTTCCTGTGTTTACAGAAGGAGCATTATTCGCACTTGGAGATTTTCATGCTGCAATGGGTGATGGCGAGGTGAGTGTATCCGGAATTGAAGTAGCGGGTAAAGCAACGGTAACTTTAGAAGTCATCAAAAAGGCAAATTTCTCATTTCCTCTTTTAGAAAATGAAGATGTTTTTTCATTAATCGTATCAGCTAAAACGCTGGATGAAGCTGCAAAGCTAGGAACCGAAATGATGGCTGATGTCATTTCCTCACAATCTGGAAAAAGCATGAGTGAAACGGTTATGCTGTTAAGTGCAGCTGCACAAGTTGAGGTTTGTCAAATCGTTGATCCATTAATGACCATACGCATAAATGTGCCCAAATGGCTAGTGGAACAATTGAAAATCAGTTTGATTTGATCATAATAATATTATGTAAACTAATGTTGTGGTTCGAATCAAGAATTCTTGATTAAAACTGCAACATACTTTTAGTAAGGCAGTGAACGTAAAATGAATGTTTTGTGACAGATTATAAACAATTAAGAAACATAGAGAAGAAACCGCAGGAGAAGTAAGGGATATATCCAATATACTATACAAAAGCTTAGAGATTAAGGGGTCAGGATAATGGACGGTATATTCGGGAATCAATATGAGACATATCCTTTTATAGCTTATTCGGCATCACATATTTTTATGGTGATCTTTTTAGTAATTGGCATAGTAGCGTTATATTTTTTTCGTGCAAAATTGAGAGAGTTTGATAAAGGAATCAGGCTTTCTTTCTTTGTCATATTATTTACACTTGAAGCAGGTTATCATTTTTGGCTGTATTCGACAAATCAGTGGAAAGCTCGATTGCCCTGCCGCTTCAGCTTTGTTCAATCAGTCTGATGCTTTGTTTAATTTTACATCTCACGAAATCTAAGATGATGTTTCAATTTGTCTATTTTCTTGGTGTAGCGGGAGTCTTAATGGCTGTATTAACGCCTGAACTGTTTTTAGGCTTTCCCCACTTTCGTTATTTTCAATTTTTCATCACCCATATATTTATTATCTTAACAAGCTTTTACTTTATCTTTGTTTTAAAATATAAGCCTACGGTAAAAGGCTTAGTACGTTCTTTTATCTTTTTAAATATTTGTGCAGCTCTCGCCTACTATGCGAACAAATTGACAGGCGGGAATTATATGTTTTTATCCTATAAGCCATCTAACGGATCCTTACTTGATTACTTTGGTCCATATCCGTGGTATATTCTAGTTTTAGAAGCAGCAGCATTCATATTCTTCGCTGTCATCCTGCTTCCTTTTTATGCATTACAACAAAAAGCGAGGGATAACTCATGAATAAGCTGGGAATCGATGCTGGTGCCACTTTTATTAAATTGGCCTATGAAGAGCATGGAAATTTTCATTATAAAAGATATCCTATTGAGGAAGCAGATTCTCTTTTTAACTGGATCAAGATGGTGTCTCCTCATGCAGATGTTGTTCTGACAGGGGGAGGAGCCGGGGGGCTTAAAAGGAACTATTTCCCGGATGCTGAAGTAATTGATGAGTTTTCTGCTGCAGCAGCAGGGGCAAAAATACTGCATCAAATACCGGAACCTTTTCTTTTGATTAGCATAGGCACAGGGACTTCTATTTTGCATGTAGAAAAAGGGACAGCCGAACGTGTTTCAGGTACGGCAATGGGTGGAGGAACCTTCCTTGGTCTAGGAAAGTTATTAACTGGGAAAACCGTTTATAAAGATCTTGTAGATCTTGCAGTTAAAGGGGATCGTAAAAAAGCTGACCTTTTAGTCAGTGATGTTTATGATGGACAGGATCAGGCACCGCTTTTAGGTGAGTTGTCTGCCAGTAATTTTGCAAAGGCATTTAACGATGAAATAAATGAAAGTGCTAAAATGGCAGCACTTGTTAATATGATCGCTGAAACGATCTATTTGCTTGTTATTGCTGGTTCAGCGCAGCAGAAGCTTCCCATGGCGTTTATTGGAGCCGGTGCTTCTAATCCTGCATTACGGAAACAGCTTGAAACGTATGCAGAAATGTTCGATTTTAAAAGTATATTCATTGAAAATGGTGAATACAGCGGTGCTGTTGGAGCGTTGTATTTTTAAATTTTACATATTGGTAAGCGGGTGGCAGCATTGAAGAGATTTTTTACAATTGGAATGGCAGGACATATTGATCATGGAAAAACAACGTTAACAAAAGCATTAACAAATGTGGACACGGACCGGCTAAAAGAGGAGAAAGAGAGACAAATTTCGATTGAGCTTGGGTTTGCTCCTTTATATGAGGACGATGACCTGCAAATTTCTGTAATTGATGTTCCAGGTCATGAGCGTTTTATCCGGCAAATGATAGCCGGTGTAGCGGGCATTGATCTTGTTGTGCTCGTTGTTGCAGCAGATGAAGGCGTGATGCCGCAGACAAGAGAGCATCTTGAAATACTTGGTTTCCTTGGTATTAAACAGGGGATTGTTGCGATTACGAAAATGGATCGCGTTGAGGAAGAGTTTATAGAGCTTGTACAGGATGATATTAGAGAAGAGCTGGTTGGAACTGTCTTTGAAGGTGCACCTTTCATGTTAACGGATAGTCTCTCCTTAAAAGGTATTACAGAACTGAAAGAAAAGATTATTTGTACACTGAAAGATCAAGACACACGTGATGTAAAAGGTGAATTTCGTCTTCCGATTGATCAGGTGTTTTCTGTTAAAGGGCAGGGAACCGTAGTACGAGGGACTGTTTATGAAGGAGCAGTAGAGGAAGGACGATCACTTACCATCTTGCCAAAGGGCTTAGAAGTACGCGCCCGCCAGCTTCAGGTTCATCATAAGCAAGCATCAGCAGCATTTGCTGGTCAGCGGGTGGCGATTAATCTGGCTGGAGCTGCAAAAGAAGAGATACAGCGCGGAGATGTTCTTGTTTCTTCAGAGCATTTTGCAGTGACACGCACGATTGATGTGAGTATGAAGGTTGTTGAAGATTTGGAGTATATGGTGAAACAGCGGATGCCAATTAAATGTCATATTGGCACTGCAGAAGTGATGGGCAGGATTGTCTTTTTTGATCGAAATGATCTAACAGAGGATCGTGAGGAGATTCTTTGTCAGCTTCGACTTGATGAAGAGATTGTGGCCAAAAGAGGAGATCGCTTTATTTTAAGAAGACCAAGTCCTCAAGAGACAATAGGGGGCGGATGGGTGATTGACCCTAATGGCCGTAAATATCGATTTGGTCTTGGCACCATTGAGGAACTGGATAGGAAAAAGATCGGCACACCAGAAGAGCGGATTATTGATGTATTAACAGAAGAGAAATGTTTGTCTGTGGGAGAGCTGGTTCTGAAAACTTCCTTAGATGAAGAAACGATAAAAGAAATACTGCAAAACGAGCCTTTTGTCCAGGTAAATAAAAGTGATTACACATTGAAAAAACTGCAGCTTTTCATTGAGGAAGAAGTCTATGATCAACTTAACGATTTTCATCAGGAGCATCCTTTAAAGCAAGGATTAAAAAAGGCAGAACTGCTGCAGTCATTTCAGAATCACTATCCGAAATCATTGGTTGAATTTGTTATAAATAAAGGGGAAGAAACAGGGGTTTTTATTCGCAATGGCCAGTTTATCCGTCATCAGCATTTTAATCCTCATGTGCCATCCAATTGGCAGAAGAGGACAGAGAACATGCTGCTGTCACTGCAAAAGGATGAATTGCAGGTTGCTTATTTTACTGACTATTACAATGCTGCAGGATTGCCGGAACATTTGCAGGGAGACTTAAAGAAGTTCCTCCAGGATACAGGAGAAATTGTTCCATTGGATGATGTTTTTTACTTGCATGGAATTCACTTCAGAAATGCAGTTGAAAAGCTTAAACAACAAACAGCCAATGTGTTTGATGTTGGAGAGGCGAAAGAAATCCTGGGACTTTCCCGGAAATATATGATTCCTTTTTTAGAAAAACTAGATGCTTTAGGAATGACTTATCGGGAAGAAAATAAACGAGTCTGGAAGACGTAAGACTGAGCTGGGGAATATGTCTCCAGCTTTTTCTTTGTTGATTAATTCCTATTTTTATCAAGGTTGTTCGGTCTGGATCTTCTTTTTTTATAAATTACATGCACAACTTTTATAAGTACTAGCAGCAATGAACCTGACAAGGCACCAAGTATATAGGCTAGGCTAGGACTAACGATTGAGCTTCCAATGATACTGCCGATCAGTACCATTAGCGCTGCTTGACTCATTCTCCATTGTGAAGTTTTCTTCTCCATTTTATGTGCTCCCTTCCTGTAATCCTTTCTATGTTAGTTAATCTTGATCTGTAAAGATCTTTAATGCTCCTACCAGGATGACGACTGGAAATATTACGTAAACGAATCTTAAAACGGGTATCTCTAAAATAGCACTAATAAATAAGAAAGGAAGCCCAATCATTGTGGTCACTGATAAAAACTTCGTATAACGAATCGCTGAATTTGATACTTCAGGTTCTTCTTGATACATCCACTGTTTACCAACTAACATGCTTTCTTCAGGTTCCAAATACATCCAAATTAGAAAACTGTATACTGGAATCGATATGATAACGGTGAAAAAAATGGTTGTAAACATAATATCCTCCTCCAATGAGATCTGTTCAATATCCTTATCTTACTTTACGTTTTACGAAATAAAAGGTTTCTAATTGTCTGAAAATGTAATTAAGATATTCAAGTTTATCCAGGTTTTTCTATTTCAAACAATATATTTTACAACTAATACCGTTTATTAGATGATATAAGAAAGAATAAAACAACTATGCACCAAATTAAAAAAATCTTTTTCCTGCCTTTATGGGGAAACTAGTATTTCAGCACACTGTTATCATCTTGGAAAAATTTATATATAAGAAAGTTTTTTTAACATAATCATCTTTTTACATTCATTTAAGAAAAGAGGAGAGGCATGAAGTTAAGTGTTTTGGATCAGTCAGTACTAAGCAACGGCAATACCGCACAAGAAACATTGCAAAATACAACAGCATTAGCACAACTGACAGAACAGCTGGGGTTTGTGCGATTTTGGGTAGCGGAGCATCATAATACAGACGGGATTGCAGGTACTTCGCCTGAAATTCTGATTGCTCACCTTGCCGCACATACAAAAAAGATCAAGATAGGTTCTGGAGGGGTTTTACTGCCTCAATATAGTCCATTTAAAGTAGCAGAGAATTTTAAGGTTCTTGAATCCTTATATCCGGGACGCATCGACCTGGGGATCGGCCGTTCACCCGGCGGAAATGCAGAAACGAGGCTCGCATTAACGGATGGTATACGAAAAAGCTTGAATGAATTTCCACGTCAAGTGAGGGATCTGCAGTATTATTTGCAGAAGCAGCAAAAGTTAAATAGTGAAGAAGTACTAGCATACCCACTTACCAAAACAGTGCCTGATCTGTGGCTGCTTGGTATTACCCATCGAGGAGCAAGACTCGCAGCAGAATATGGAACAGCCTTTACATTTGGTCATTTTATTTCACCAGTAAATGGAAAACGAGCCACAGAGTATTATTACAAACATTTTCAGCCATCCCCGCTTCTGGACAAACCTCAGGCAAACATATGTATTTTCGTTATTTGTGCCAATACCCAAGAGGAAGCTGAAGAAATGGCATTAAGTCAGGACATGTGGCTGTTATCGATTGCAAAAGGAGAAAGCACGAAAATTTTAAGTCCAGAAGAAGCAAGAAAAAAAGTGCTTACAGCTGAAGATTATTCGATCATAAAAGAAAACAGAAAACGAATGGTTATCGGGACAAAAGACAGAGTCCGAGAACAACTCTTACGGCTTAGCGAACTGTATCAGACAGAAGAATTCATGATTATTTGCAATGTTTATTCCTTTGAAGACAAAGTGAAAAGCTACGAACTAACAGCAGAATTGTTTTAACAAAGCTGTTTTTGAGAGATGAAAATTCAATTACTTCTTTCATTGCGCTGCGGACTCTCGCTTTTCGAGCGGAGGAAGCTGCGCCTATTCAGCAAGCCTTTGGGACTCACTCTTTCCTCTACTTCCCTCAAGAGTCGAGTGTACTCCGCTCCATCAAACCCGTTTTAAGATTAGGATCGATTTGATGTTTATTAGAATTAGCCAGGACAATTATTTACCAAAAGTTTCATGCGGAAATATTTCATAAATAATCATCCATTTGTCATTTGATTTTCCTCTGGTATTTTGTTTTATAGGTCTATTTACTTATCTATAATGGTATTTAGTAGATTAGTTAGATATATATAGTTATTTATTCTATTTTTGCTAATCTAACCACATTTTTCTCATAGAGTTCAAGCTTGATTTTGAAATACCATAAAGCTAAGAAATAGGACTCTAGGAGGAAGCAGCATGAAGAAACAACTTTTAACCATGGCAGCAACAGCAGGTTTTGTGTTCGCTGGACTTAGCGGACAAGTTAGTGCAAGTGAAAATAACTATCAAGTTTCTACAGGGGATACTCTTTGGAAGATTTCTGTTTCACAGCAAGTATCTGTGCAAAATTTAATTGCCTGGAATCAATTATCAAATGCAACTATTTATCCAGGACAAACTTTATCTTTGGTTGATCCAAATAGTCAGCAGAATATCGCTACAGAGTATACCGTAAAATCTGGAGACAGTCTTTGGTCCATTGCATCTAAGAATAGTCTAACTGTTCAGCAATTAATGAGTTATAACCAATTAACTTCTAATACTATTTATGTTGGTCAAAAATTAAAGCTTTCTGGCACATCATCCAGCCCAATTGTAAATGCCGAGGGAACTACCTATACGGTCAAGTCGGGGGATACATTATGGAATGTTGCTACTCGTCATGGGATCACAGTTACTGCCCTTAAAGCAATGAACAATATGACAGCAGATACGATCTATGTCGGTCAAGTTCTGAATATTAAATCTTCTCCAGAAAGCACAGATGTTTCAAAAGTTTCACAAATCATTACAGAAGCAAAAAAACATATTGGTGTTCCATATGTTTGGGGAGGCACTTCACCTGCAGGATTTGACTGCAGCGGATTTATTCATTATTCCTTCTTAAAAGCTGGTGTAACTATTCCAAGAACGGTTGAAACCATTTGGGCTGCGGCAAAGACGGTAGCAGCACCAAAGGCAGGGGATTTAGTTTTCTTTGAAACGTATAAAAAAGGTCCATCACATGCTGGGATTTATCTGGGCAATAACGAATTTATCCATGCAGGATCTTCAACAGGTGTAACGATCAGCAGCATGAATTCAACTTATTGGAAGCCGCGTTACTTGGGAGCTAAAACTCCATTTTAATGAAAAGAACTAGTTTAATAGCAATTTGAACATCCTTCATCATATTGACAAGCATTTTTGTTGGTTTGCTGCCATGAAATCATAGTTTTCGATTTGGAGAGTTACTTTAAAGGATTTAAAGTTATTTTTTATGAGGAAATTGTAGAAGGAAATGTATTGAAAAAAGGATAGAGTTATTATAGGTGAATGATCATCTATCCTTTTTTCAGCTTTGTACATGGCATTTAAGTAAAGATACGCGAAAATTTATTTCCTCCATCTGCTTTTCCAGCAAACGGCTTCTAATATAAACTGTTTATCCTGATCACTTAATAACCTCCAGCTGCCAGCTCTAATTTTCATGAATATCATCCTTTCATGAGTAATGGATTGCTTGTACCAGTATAATACCTCCATTTAAAACGGCTGAAACAACAAAAATATCTGCATTTTCTGACTATTTTCTTGCTGAAATGTCGAATGGTGAACCAGTAGCAGATTGCAAAAACCTAAGACCCTCAAATGGTCTTAGGTTTTTGCAATCTGCTATATTATTATTTCTTATCTTTAAAAGCTTCCTTTGCGTCGCCCCAAGTTTCCTGCAATTTTCCTTTTGCTTTATCCATGTTACCCTCGGCTTCTTTTTTCTCATTGCCTGTTGCTTTACCGTATACACGTTTAAGTTCGCCTTTAAGTTGATCTTTATTGCCTTCCTGTTGATGATTATTCATGTCGAGTACCTCCTAATAAGTTGTCTATTATTCTATTCCCATATCATTTCGTATTTAAACAGAACCTTTCTATACTTATGTGCGTCTATTGTTTGGTACAATTTAATTCAGCAATGATGACATAGGAGGAATAACGAGTTTTGAAGATAGCAAAAACGTTTAGATTATTAGTGGTGCTGCTAATATTATTTACTGTTGGCTTATTAATCTATCAATATAGTACCGTACCGAAAGAGGATGTACCTCTTCCTGATGGTCTGCATCCAACTGTAGCTTTAAAAAGAGATGAATTGGTGAGTTTAGCAGCAGATAAAGGTATTCAAGTTGTGATTACAGCAGATTTTCGAAGCTATGAAGAGCAGAATCGCCTTTATGAGCAAGGACGCTCAACAGCAGGAAATATTGTTACAAATGCAAAGGGCGGTGAATCCTACCATAATTATGGATTGGCCATTGATTTCGCTCTTATGACAATAGATGGGCAAGTGGTTTGGGATATGGAGTATGATGGAAATGGCAACGGAACTCCAGATTGGGATGAGGTTGTATCCATTGCTAAGGATTTAGGTTTTTCCTGGGGCGGAGATTGGCGGAATTTCAAAGACTATCCTCATTTTCAGATGAACTTCGGATTGTCGATTTCTGAGTTGCAGCGAGGGAAGAGACCGCCAGAATAATTCAATTAAGAAAGGAGAGAGCGTATGATTTTAGGTGCTTATTTATTATTATTAGCTGCTATTGTTTCTGAAGTGTTTGGTTCATCCATGCTAAAGTTATCTGAAGGCTTAAAACGTATAGGTCCTGTTGCAGGTGTCATTGGAGGATACGGAATTGCCTTTTATTTACTTTCACTTACATTGCAGTCCCTCCCGTTAGGACTGGTATATGCAACTTGGAGTGGTCTGGGAACGATTTTAACGGTGTTAATTGGTGTGCTTTTCTTTAAGGATCGTTTAAACAAAAAAGCAATAATGGGTATTGTCCTTCTTGTCGCAGGACTCGTGCTTATGAATGTATCAAAATAGGAGATGAAACTTATGAAGGGAATGTATTATTTAGCAGGTTCTATTATTTTTGAAGCTTTTGGAACGACGATGCTAAAGCTGTCTGATGGTTTTACCAACCTTCTGCCATCAATTGGTGTGGCAGCTGGGTTTCTTTTGGCGTTTCTGCTTTTAAGCTACGCCTTGAAGACAATGAGTTTATCTGTGGCTTATGCGACCTGGTCTGGTGTAGGAACAGCTTTAAGTGTCGTTATTGGCATTTTGCTGTTTGATGAGGGCATTAGCGTTATTAAAGCAGCAGGTGTTTGCCTAGTGATCGGAGGAATCGCCCTGCTAAATACAGCAACACAGGCTCAGCCGGCAGGAAAAGAAGTGGAATAAGACAACCGAGTGTGCTCATAATGTTAAGAAAAATGGCAAAGGATGCTGCAGAAAAAATGTTTAAAAATAGCAATGTACTATTTGTAGTAGTACCCTTTTCTGAAGTTAAACGCTTTCTGATTTTGGAAATGGGTGTGGGTACTGGAGTTTACTATGCCTTTGAAGCTGTTTTTTCAAGCATTCTTGTGAGTATGACTGGCACAATGGCCATTACGGAGGGCTTAAAAAGGGGAATTCCTTTTTTGAGAAAAAAGTGTTATCAACTTCATTATAGGAAATTCTCACGTCAATGGGGGAATGTCTTTTGAAATCCATTAGTTTAAGCATGATTGTGAAAAATGAGGAAGCAGTTATTGAACGCTGTTTGCAATCTGTAAGTGACCTTGTTGATGAGATTATTATCGTTGATACTGGATCAGCCGATCAGACTAAATCGATTTGTTCTAAGTATACAGATCAAATTTTTGATTTCGAATGGGTTGATGATTTTGCGGCAGCTAGGAATTATGCATTTGCTCAGGCAAACTGTGATTATATCTTATGGCTCGATGCAGATGATGTCGTCAGAGAAGAAGATCAGCAGCGTTTTCAAAAGCTTCGTCAAACATTAAATACTGAAATTGATGCTGTATCTATGATCTATCACCTTGCATTTGATTCAGAAAATCATCCAACCTCCAGTTTAAGGCGGTACCGGCTTGTAAAGAGGGAAAAGGGCTTTAAGTGGGTGGGGGCAGTACATGAATATTTAGCCGTAAACGGGAATTTGTATGACAGTGAAATAGCTATTTGTCATTTGCCGCTATCTCATGATGCAGATCGAAATATAAGAATTTATGAAAGAATGCTAGATGAAAAGATTAATTTTACACCAAGGGATTTATTTTATTATGCAAATGAACTGGTTGACCATGGTCAGGCTGAAACGGCGATTGAGTATTATCTGCAGTTCTTATTAACGAAAAATGGCTGGCTGGAGGATAATCTCCGTGCATGTCATAAGCTCGCAGATTGTTTTCAGCAATTAGGGAAAACAGAGGAAGCAATTGGGGCAGTATTACATGCGCTCACCTATACATCACCTCGTCCGAAAAACATGCTGCAGACTTGGCTTTTCTTTTATGGAAAAGGGAGATTTTCAATCGGCTGCTTATTGGTATGAACAAGCTTTAGCAAATATAGATGATCCTAGTGGTCCTTTTTATAACCCTTCCTTTTCTACATGGCTGCCGCTGTTGCAGCTGGCGGTTTGCTATGACAAGCTTGGTGATACTGAAAAAGCAAATGAGTATAACGACCGCGGCTTAACCTTCCGTCCCAATGATGAACGGCTTCTCGCAAATCAGCGTTATTTCAAAGAACTCCTTCAGCCTAAAGAGGTGTGAGTGACATGAAAAAAGTGTTATTGGCCAGTCCTGTTTGTCAAAAGCCCCAGATTCTGAATGAGTTTTTACAGTCTCTAATAGAGTTAAATATGGTTGATATACAGCCTTTTTTTCTGTTTGTGGACGATAACCATAACATTCAATCCTCTCAAATTCTTCATGATTTTACTGCTGAAAATAAGCATAGCATGATTTATAGATCCAATAGCGCGAGCGAGGCATTTATTTGTGATGAAATCACACACTATTGGCAGGATCATCATATATGGAAGGTTGCAGGATTTAAAAATATGATGATAAAAAGTGCACTTGAAAATGATTTTGATTATCTATTTCTGATTGATTCTGACCTTGTGCTTCATCCGCAAACTCTTCAGCAATTACTTTCAGCAAATAAAGATATTATTTCAGAAGTTTTTTGGACTAAATGGAAACCTCATTTACCCGAAATGCCTCAAGTATGGCTAAGAGATGAGTATGAATTGACCAAAATACAGGCGAAATTTTTGACTGAAAACGAAAAAAAGATCCAGGAACATCGATTTATTTCAGAGCTGCATCTGCCTGGCGTATATGAAGTGGGCGGTTTAGGTGCATGCACGTTAATCAGTCGAGATGCACTGCTAAAAGGTGCTTCCTTTGCGGAAATTTCAAACCTATCTTATTGGGGAGAAGACCGTCATTTTTGCATTCGAGCAGCAGCCCTTGGTATTCCGTTGTTCGTTGATACTCATTTTCCAGCCTATCACATTTACAGAGAAGAAGATCTACAAGGAGTGGCAAGCTTTAAGAAAGCCGAGATGAAATTAATTAATGAGAAAAATGAGGACACGATCTTTACCTCTCGTTTCTTTAAAGAGAATGATAATAGCAGTGAAAACTTTGTGTTTAAATTGCCTGATGATTGGTGGAGCCGTTACTATGAATACGAATGGGCAAGTCAGTTTATAAAAGAAACGGATGTTTGTTTAGATGCAGCATGCGGTATTGAGCATCCATTAAAATTTTATTTGAGTGAGTATTGTAAAGAAACACATGCCTGTGATATGGATGAACGGGTATTAAATCATGATTTAATGAAGCAAGAAATACAAACTGTATATGGCGGAGATCCCCAACTTGAAGACATCCTATTTGAAAAGATTAACTTTCAGCATGCAAATCTGATTCATCTTCCGTATGAGCAGAGAAAATTTGATAAAATATTTTGTATTTCAGTACTGGAGCACCTGCCTAAAGGTGATATTGCCAGAGCACTTAAAGAATTTAACACTACTTTAAAAGATGATGGACTTATTATATTAACTTTCGATTTCCCAACTATAGAACTTGATTATTTAATGACTTGTATCGAGGAAGCAGGATTAGCTTTTGCCGGAGAAGTTGATACAAATTTATATGACGATAGTTTGCATACCGCAACTTGGGGCGGATTATGCTGTTTCCGGGCGGTGTTGCGGAAAGAAAAATCCATTGCAAGATTTCAGTACAAAGACTGGTGGGAAGCTAATTATGCAGAAGGCGGAACATCAGGTTTAGGATCCTATGGGGAGCTTGCAGAGTTTAAGGCAGATGTAGTGAACACGTTTATTGAGGAGCATAAGATTCAAAGTGTTATAGAATTTGGATGTGGAGATGGAAATCAGCTGCAATATATGAATTATCCAGTATACCAAGGGTTTGATATTTCAGAATCAGCGGTTAATATGTGTAAAGATAAATTTAAAGATGATGAAACAAAGAGTTTTATCCATTATAATCCCGAATTTTTTGATGCTAAATCTGTCAGTGCCGACCTCGTTGTATGTTTGGACGTATTATATCATATCATCGATGAAGAAGACTTTCAGCGGACGTTAACACATATATTTAACTGCTCTAATTCTTATGTGATTCTCTATACGAGAATTACCAATGAGATTGAAGAAGAAATTGCACCTACTATTAAAGACCGGGATATTCTTAAACGGCTTGAAGCTTTTGAAGAATTTACCGTGATAGGGGTCATAAAACAAAAGTATCCCAGTCTTTCATCGGCAGATTTTATTTTATTAGAAAAGAAATGTATGGAATAGTAACTACAGAAAAACAGGACACTGCCTTAGCTGTGACTGTTTTTTTTTCTCAATTTTTCTGCATTATTTCCCCTTTAAAAAAACAATAAAATCACAAACCAAGAAGTCAATTGAAATCAGTCGCTATGCCTATAGCAAATCATAAAAACAAGCATATTTTAATTATTAAGCGGACAAGAGTAAACATAATTTTAAAAAACAGATATGCAAGGAGTGAAAAGATTTGAAAATCATGACCATCTTAGGGACGAGACCGGAAATCATTCGCTTAAGTCTCATCATAAAAAAGCTTGATGTGCTTGCGGATCAGCATGTTCTTGTCCATACAGGTCAGAACTTCACAGAAAATTTAAGTGATGTCTTCTTTAAAGAACTGGGTATCCGAAAGCCAGATTATATTTTCTTGAAGAATCAGCATTCTTTAGGCAATCAACTGGCTGTCATATATGAAAAATTAGAAGAAGTACTACTCACTGAAAAGCCGGATAAGATTTTGGTGCTAGGTGATACAAATAGTGGTCTTAGTGCGATCCTTGCTGAAAGAATGGGTATTCCTGTTTACCATATGGAAGCTGGAAACCGCTGTTTTGACCTCGAAGTACCGGAGGAAAAGAACCGCAGAGTAATTGATGCGATTTCATCTATAAATCTGCCATATACACCGCAAAGCAAGGAAAACTTAGTGCGTGAAGGTTTTCCGCGCCACAAAATTTATGTGACGGGAAATCCAATTTTTGAAGTGCTGAAATCTTACGAAAGTGTAATTGATTCTAGTGAAATTTTACAAGACCTTGGACTTGAGAAAAGTGACTATTTTCTCGTTACTACACATCGAGCTGAAAATGTAGATGATAAACATCGGTTATTTGAGATTTTAGAGAGCTTAAATATGATTGCTGAGGCATATCAAAAAAGAGTAATTTGCAGCATTCACCCTCGGACAAGATCTAAACTGGAAACACAGGAACACTTTAAACTTCACCATCTTGTTGAATTCCACGAGCCATTTGGATTCTTTGACTTTGTGAAGCTTGAAAAGAATGCCTATTGTGTCTTAACAGATAGCGGCACAGTACAAGAAGAGTGCTGCTTATTTCATGTGCCGGCAGTAACGGTGCGCAAGACAACAGAAAGGCCGGAAACGATTGCATGCGGAAGCAATATGTTATCTGGTCTGGAAGCATCGCAAATATTCAATTGTGTAAAAGTCATGACAAGTCAAAGTAAAACCTGGAGTTTTCCAGATGGATATAGAGATCGGAATGTATCAGATAAAGTAATTAAAATATTGCTAGGAGGATTCGACCGTGTACAAAGATAAAGTTATTTTAGTTACTGGAGGTACAGGCTCGTGGGGATATGAGCTTGTTTCACAGCTATTAACCTATGACCCCAAGGAAATTAGAATACTATCCAGAAATGAATCCAACCAATTTACAATGAAGCAGGAGTTTAATCATCATCCAAAACTTCATTTTATTATTGGTGATATAAAAGAGAAGGATTCTCTGATTTATGCCTGCCAGGGTGTAGAATATGTTTTTCATTTAGCAGCATTAAAGCATGTGCCTGTCTGTGAAGATCAGCCGATGGAAGCATTGAAAACGAATGTGATTGGCACTCAAAATGTGATCGATGCTGCCATAGCCTGTCATGTGAAAAATGTCGTATATATATCAACTGACAAGGCATCTAATCCTTCAAACTTTTATGGTCTATCAAAAGCTATGGGTGAGAAGCTGATCATTCATGCTAATACGTTGAATACGGAAACAAAGTTTGTTTGTATCCGCGGCGGAAATGTTTTAGGAACAAATGGAAGTGTAATCCATGTGTTTAAAAGACAAATTCAAGAGCAGAAAAAAATTGGGATCACCGATATGAAAATGACCCGTTTCTTCTTAACGGTTCAAGAAGCGATTCAACTTGTGTTTAAAGCTGTTTCAGAAAGTGTTGGCGGCGAAATCTTTGTCATGAAAATGCCAGCCTGCAAGATTATTGATCTTGCAGAAATTTTAATTGAGAAAAGCGGAGAGGACGTTGATATTGAAATCTTAGGTGTCCGTCCCGGTGAGAAAATTCATGAGTTGCTATTATCAGAATATGAAAGTACGATGACAGTTGTTTATGATGAAGAATATTTCGTCATTCTGCCTTCTATTTATATTGAAGGAGTCAAAGAACGCTACAAAAACTTCAATAAGGTTAATCTTGAAGAATACAATTCTGGCACAACCTTAATGACGAAAGCTGAAATTAAGCAGATGCTTGAGGAAGGCGGGTTTATTGAATGAAGCTGTTAGTTTTTGGCGGAACAGGAATGGCTGGTCATATGATCATCCGCTATTTCCAGCAGCTACCGGAATATGAAGTATATTATACGACAAGAGATCAGTCAGATTCTAAAGGAATATATGTGGATGTAACAGACTCAACGAGTGTCGAGAAAGTAATTGAGACGGTGAAACCTGATATTAGCATTAATTGTATTGGGATTCTCAATGCACATGCAGAACGGGAAACAAAGCTTGCTTTCCAGGTAAACAGTCTTTTGCCGCACCAGCTTGCCAAACTCATGGAAAGAAGTGATGGCAAACTGATTCATATCAGTACGGATTGCGTCTTTTCCGGCAGTAAAGGTGATTACACTGAAACAGATCCGACCGATGGAACATCTATTTATGCTCAATCCAAGCAGCTTGGAGAAGTGTTCAGTGACAGGCATTTAACGATCCGCACTTCTATCATTGGTCCAGAATTAAAAGAGGATGGCATTGGACTATTCCTCTGGTTTATGAAACAGCAGGGAACCATCAAAGGCTTTGAGAAGGTAATGTGGAATGGCGTTACCACACTTGAACTCGCAAAAGCCATTCACTATATGATTGAAAACAATGTTTCCGGACTCTATCATTTGGGTTCGCCAGATAAAATATCTAAACATGAACTCCTGAGGATGATTCAGGAAATCTACCGAAAAACAGACGTAACGATTATACCGGATCAAACCATGATCCAGGACCGATCCATTCGGAATACTAGAGCAGACGTTGGTTATCAGATACAAGGGTACCGTGAGATGCTGGAAGAGATGAGAGGGTTTTAGGGGACAGGTTCCTTGATCCCAAATGGGTTTTAAGGGACAGGTTCCCTGACCCAATAAAAAACTATTAACCGGATATTGGTTAATAGTTTTTCTTGTTGTTATAAGAGATATTAAAGAGGAAGCATCTCTATTGGAAAATAGAAATTGCAAGTAGTGTCGGTGGTGAGGGAATTGTCATTGATTTATACGCGAATCCTTACATTGATAAATTTATAATATATAAATGAGTTTAAGTACTTATTACAGTTACTGAGTAATGTAATACAGTCTATATTCTAAAAATGAGAAAAACCGTCCTTAGCTGGACGGTTACTTTTGTTTGAGAAATTGTACCTTGTTTAATATTAATGCTTGGTAACTAACTCAAAGAAACCCCATCAAACAGCTCCGCCCAATGAGCATCATTTGCATCCCAAATCTCATCATTGGGCATTTCTGCAACGGTCACGTTTGGTATATTCCAAAAGTGTTCGCTCATTGTTTGCACAGGCTGATGGTTTACAACAAGCAGTTCGAAATCCCCGCTGCACTTTTGCGCAAGGATCTGCTGCAGTACTTCAATTTCCTCTTTGCTGCCTTCTGTTCGGATAAATAAAATCCGCTTGCTGGTTCTTAGTTTTTCATTGAAACGGGCTATGCGGCGGTCGTATTTTTCTTTCACTGTATCGTATCCCCCAAGCTGTTCTAAAGAGTTTTGATCCGTTTTAAAATCATGGTTAAAGCCAATATCATAATAGGAATCCCAAACATACAGATCAGTAGAGGACAGGTATTTTACAGGCTGTAAATGCTGAAAATTTAAAAAATCCTTAAAATCATTGGCGATTAATGAATTGATGTTTCCTAAATTTGGCGACCCAACCCAATCAAGCACACCTGAAAAAGGCCGCAGCTGAAACTTGCGAAGCTGCATACTGGCAAGACAGAGATGACCTAAACTAAATGTAGCATCATATTCACCCTTTATTTGCTGAAAACGCATACGTATCACCTTCTTTCAGTAGGAATTAAGATAAATCATTTTTTATAGCGTTGTACGCTGCTTTTAATCCATATTTCATATCCATTTCAGGAATCCATTCTAGCACGTGAATGGTATGTTCATTGTTTAAACAGCTATGCTCAATATCTCCTGGTCTGCTGTTCGAATAGACGATTTCAATATCTTCATGATGCAGTTCTTTTAAAATGTCAGCGACCTCTTGAATCGACGTTGGTTTGCCCGTACTCACATGAAGGGTTTGTCCGTTTCCGTTAGAAATAGCAGCCAAATTGGCTTTTACCACATCTCCTACGTAAATAAAATCTCTTGTTTGCCTGCCATCACCATGCAGAGTTAATGGTTGGCTATTTTTTAACCTATTTAAAAAGACCGCAACAACTCCGCCTTCACCTTTAGGTGTTTGACGGGGACCATACACGTTGCCGTAGCGAAGGATCGTTATTGGCAGGTTATAAAGTTCATGATAGATGCGGATATAGTTTTCAGCAGCGAATTTTGAGAGTCCGTAGTAGGATATAGGCAAAGCAGGATCTTCTATTGAAATATTACTCTTGTTTAAGTTGCCGTATACTGCGGATGTGGAAGAGAAAATAATTTTGCAGTCACCAGCTTCGCGGCAAGCCTCAAGCATATTAATCGTTCCAATAATATTTATTTCGGCGTCATTTTGCGGATCGCTTATTGACCGAGATACATCAGCTTGTGCTGCAAGGTGGAATAGAAAATCGGGCTTTTCTTTTAAAATTACATTTTTGGCATCAGCACTGCAAATATCCAGATGATGAAATAGTGCACCGTCTGGAATGTATTTGGTATAACCTGAAGATAAATTATCAATAATATGAACTTCAAAATCTAATTTTAAAAGTTCTTCTGCCAGCTGAGAGCCAATAAAACCTGCACCGCCTGTTACAAAAGCTTTTTTCAAATCAATCAGTCTCCCTCTTTTTTTCCAGTATATGTTTGGCTTTGTTATTCGGAGTGGGAGAGAGACCTAACGTTGGTGAAAACAGGCAATATTAAGAGTGAATGTTATAAAATCTGAATGGCACTTATAGCTTCAGTATAAAGGCCAAGTAAATCCTCTGCTTCTGCTTCAGGATCCCAATGCTGATTGGCCCATTCACGTGCACGGACTCCCACATTATTTCTGTAGTCATCATGCTCTAATAGATAAGCGATATGCTCACATAATGCTTCAGCATTGGCTGGCGGCACCAATACTCCGGTCATCCCATGCTCCATCATTTCCGGCACACCGCCAACTTCGCTCGCGATGACCGCTGTTCCGCTTATTTGTGCCTCAATGATTGAAAGCGGCTGATTATCAAGAAGTGTTGGATGTATTAATAAATCTGCCTGTGACAAGAGGGAAGGAATATCCGATCTGTTTCCGATAAAATGAACGACATCACTTAAATTCATAGTGGATACTAGCTGTTTGTATTCTTCGCCCTGTGGTCCATCACCGGCAATCCAGCAAATCCAATCGTTTCGTAAGGTATTTAATTTATGAAGTGATTCTATTAGATAAGGAACACCTTTGAAATCATTTAGCCTTCCGCTATATAAAATTAACTTTTTATCGGCTGGTTTACTTAATTGAGAAGGGATTGCCTGCATTTCTATGAATTTTTGAATATCATAACCATAATGCCGTTTGATTACTTGATTGACATCTACCCCGTATTCATTACAAAGTTTTGAAATCATCCATTGATTAGCAAGAATTGTTTTATAAGCAGCTGATGCACCATTATGTTCTAACTGATTAAGATATTGACTGGCAAGAATAGATACCCGATCCTGTTTGCCGTGATAGAAGCTTTTTTTGATTTCATCGGCAACACAGCCATGTAAAGTAGCGATGTGGGCAGTACCCACAGGTTTGATTTGGCCAAATACATATGATGAAAGGACATCCTGGGTATGAATTAAATCATATTGTTCAAGTTCCATCTGGCTCATTGCTTTTTTATAAAAATCAATTTGATTTTCATAAAATGCAACTGTTGCATCAATGTAGTGATGCACCGGTTTTGGGATAAATCCTATTTGCGCTTTTGTCAGCATTTTTCCGCTTGAGATAAAACAAATATGGCTGGCCTTGATCCCATACCCGGCTATTTCAACTTCATGCCCTCTATTCTCAAGCTTCTTTTTTAATTGATTCATATAATTCCATACACCGCCAAGATGGGGGATTTCCCAAAAAGTAGCTAACAAAATCTTCAAGTTAAGCACTCCTTTTTTAAATTCTTTAATAGGATATGTTTTCTTCCGGCAGGAATGTCGGCTATGTAGCCTTATAAAGAAAAAGGAGCAAGCAAATGAAGTTTACTCCTATATAACTATTGATTAGTTAGAATATGCAGCAGCACTGAATGATTCAGGTCCTACCCTTGTTGGTGCGATTGATACTCCGCCAGGAATACTGATATATGCCTGGTAAACTAAGAAATTGTCTGGCGCAGGAGGGTTGAAATCTGCTCCGTTTAAGGAAATAACGGTTCTGGAAGCAACACCTAAACCTGCGACAGCAAGAGTTGGTGCTGCTGAGTATACAAGTGTGCTAACTCCACCTGAAACGCGATAAATCTGAATAGTAATTGGCTGTAATAAAGAAAGTAATGAAGTTACTGCAGCAGTAAAAGCAAATTCAACTCTAATAGGACCAGTAGCTCCAGCTGTATTTAATCCAAGTGAGCCAAACAGCGTTGGTGTTGTTGTTACTGGAATGGAAATGGAGTTATTAAAGCTTGCATTCTGTGAAGTTTGTGCATCTAAAAAAGTTCCCATTTCTACTCACCTCCTTTGTACATGCTATATCTTATGTAAGCTGCAGCAAATGGTTTGGACAGGTGTAGTTGAGCATCTTGCCTTTTTAATTCTGTTGCCAGACTGCCCTCAACATTAAATGGAAGTATCATATCCTACTAAAAAAGGCATGAAAGGGTATGTAGAATGCAAAAGGAGAGAGGATTTGCTAAAAGTAAAAGAGAAACCATTCTAATTACAGGAGGGAATGGGTTTACTGGCAGGCATGCCTGTCGTTATTTTATGGAAAATGATTATAACGTTGTTAGTGTTGTTAGAAGCGATGTGGGAGAAGTTCAAGGAGTTCAAGTGGAAATTTGCGACTTAACAGATGCCAAAAGATTAAATAATCTAATAAAACGCATTAAACCAGAGTATGTTTTACATTTGGCAGGTCAGAGTAATGCGAATGAATCATGGACCGCTCCTATTCATTATATAGATTCAAATGTCATGGCTACTTTGTTTTTATTAGAAGCTTTACGTGAGCATGCACCACTTTGTAAAGTGGTTATTACAGGTTCAATATTGCAATACCCTATAAATCAATCAGAACTGCCTCCACATCCATATAGTTTGAGTAAAACCCTTCAAGTTTTTGCTGCAAGATCTTGGGCACAGTACTATGATTTAAACATTGTTATAGCTAAACCTACAAATTTAATAGGTCCTGGCCCTTCAACTGGTGTATGTTCCATTCTAGCAGAGCGTATAGCACATTACGAAAAGACAGGTGAAAATAAGATTCTTGCGAATATAGACTTGGAAGCAGAGCGTGTATTCTTAGATGTACGTGATGCAGTAAAAGCATATCATCAATTATTTATTAGTGGAAAAACGGGTCATGAGTATGAGGTTTCTTTTGGGACGCAAGCTTCACTCGGCAAAGTGGTTGGTATATTATCGTCATTATCCCATGAAAGTTTTGAATTTCCTGAAACTAGAAAATCAATACAGCGAGTATATGTAGATAGTGATATTGGGTGTTCTGTGTCCCACACACTAGAAGAATCACTTGTAGATACATTAAAATATTTTCGGAATTTAGGAAATGGCTAAGCTATTGTCCCTTTCAATTATAGGCAAGCATGCATACGATATAAGAAGTACAAAGAGGACAAGGCTTAAAACTGAATATCATTATAAGGAAGGGGAAAAGAATGGGACCAAAGGTATCAATTATTATTCCTTTTTACAACTGTGCTTATATTGATCAATCTATACAAAGTGCTTTAAATCAAACTTATAAAAACATTGAAATAATCGTTGTAGATGACGGTTCTTTCGCTTATATGGAAAAAATCCAACCGTATTTAAACAGTATTCGATATGTTAAAAAAGAAAATGGCGGAACAGCAACAGCCCTAAATTACGGAGTTTCAATCGCTAAAGGAAGTTATGTAGCTTGGCTTAGCTCTGACGATTATTTTCTACCTGAGAAAATTGAGAAACAGTTAGATTTTATGTTAAAGAGAAATGCCAAGGCAAGCTTTACAAATTATGATTGTGTTGATGAGAATAACCACATAATCACCAAATTTACAGGAATGAGATTTCAGAGCACAGAACAAGTGTATGAATCTTACCTTAAATACAATACAATAAATGGGTGTACTGTATTAATAGATAAAAATGAATTAAAGAGATTCGGTATCTTTAATCCTACATTTAGATACACACATGATTATGAATTGTGGTTTAAAATGCTAGTAAACGGAGTGGATTTTTATTATTTAGATGAAAACTTAACTAAATTCAGGCAACATTCACAATCCGGTACCTCAATGCACCAAGATCAAATGCGTGCGGAAATGGCTATTATTGAAGAAATGTATAGGCCATTATTATTAGCTAAATTGCAAAACATTAAGTGAGTATTCTTAAACGTATGTCAGTGGATAACTGACTTTTTTTTTTGGAGAGATTTATTGGATTTGCATTATTTGGAATTAATGTATGTTTAAAAGCAGACCAAGCAACACAAAATGTCAGCCTGCTCTGCAAAAGTAAATTATAGTATCAAGTAATAAACACCCAGAAATGTTTATTTTAATTTATTTTTAATCCAAGTGAATGTAGCATATTACAGAAATTCTCAGCATATAACTTCCGATTAAAGTTGGCTTTTACATGTTCAAGTCCGTTGACGCGAATCTGATCACGCAAAGGCAGATTTCCCATCAAATCCTTAGCCTCTCTAACAGCTTCACTTACATCGCCTATTGTATAGTATTTTCCTGTAGCATTATGAATGATTGAAGTCCTAACTCCATCAGAGTCAGTCGTCAGCACAGGACAGCAGCAGCTTAATGCTTCGAGAGGAGAAAAGGGGGCACCTTCTACTTTAGAGGTCATACAATAAAATCCTCCCGAGTCTCCAATCATAGAATAGTGAAGCTTCATTTCATCATTTCGCACATTTTCAAATATGTGAAGTGCATCTTGAAGTTGCAGCTGCTTCACTAATTTATTAAAAGCCATACGTTCTTCCGGAGTACTTAATGAGGGATCTTCATACATATGAATACGCAAATTCCCGCCAAGAACTCGGTAAAGTTGAGCGGCTATTAGTAAAAACTCACGCCAATTTTTATTATCCTCAATTCTTCCGGTCCATGCGATAATTGGAAGCGAACTTATCTGTCCAGGTACGTACGAAAAGTTTTCTGTATCAAAACAATTATTAAAGCTGAATTTCGGTATTTCCGGGAAGATTTCATCCATTAGTTCAACGATATGTGGTGTCTTTGGATTTAAAAGGCCGTCACAATATTGTCGGACATCGTTTTGATAACGCAAGAAAAATTCTCTCGCTCTTGACTTAGGTCCATATCCTTGAATCTCAATGATTTTCTTGCCTTTAAAACCGAGTGAGTCCAATCGCTTTAACATTTCAAAGTCGGATACAATAACTGATGCATCATAATTTCCATTATCTATTATTGCTTTTATATCACTGTCATTGTCCGTTATATATACAGGGGCACCATGATCATTAAGATAATTCCTTTTATTTGTATAGTATAGAAACTCCGGCTGGATCCCTTTTTCTTTTAATGCGATACTCCTTTGCCTGTTTAAGGTATCAATTCCTCCGCTAGGTACATAAAAAATGAATAGTATTTTCATCTAAACCCTCCTAAAAAACTGATTGCTCTTCTTTATATCTATGCAATTCACCAGTTTTTGTTTGGACAAAAGCAAGCACATGAAAGTATTTCTGACATAAGATAAAGAACACTAATACAAGCATAGGAGGCGGAAGTTTTGCCAAAAATATCAGTGGTTATACCCTTTTATAATTGCCCATATATCCAATATGCTATTGAATCTTTAATTAGCCAAATTGAAAAGGATTACGAAATTATTGTTGTTGATGATGGTTCTACTTGCTATGCAGAATTACTTGATCCTTATGAAAAATACATTCGCTATTTTAAAAAGGAAAATGGAGGAACAGCTACGGCATTAAATGAAGGGATTAAACAAGCTAAAGGGGAATACTTTACTTGGCTTAGCTCCGATGATTTATATTTACCAGCAAAACTGTCTAAGCAAGTTCAGCATATGGAAAGTGAACAAGCCGATATATGTTACACTTCAGCAAATATAATTGGCCAGACGAATAAAGAACGTCAAACTTTATTTTTTCATCAATTTAATAACTATCAAGATTTTCTAATGAAGCTCAGCCGGAGATGTATTATACATGGAAACTCGGTGATGATGAAAATGGATGTGTTTTCAAATATTGGTGTATTTAATGAAGAATATCGATATACACATGATTATGAAATGTGGCTAAGAGCAGCACTTCATTATCATTTTTACCATATACCAGAAGCACTTGTTCAATATCGCATTCACGAAGGTATGGGAACAAATAAATATAAGGAAGATATTGTTCACGAGTTAAAAAAACTGCGAAGAAAATATATAGGAAGATTTGATAATGGCATCATCTGAGACCATTAATCTCAAACAAAGAAAGACCGTTATGAACCATTATAAGTGTTCAAAACGGTCAAATTACATTTAAAGGATCATTTCTGATTGGACATAATGATAAAGCAATTTCGCTGTATTTTCAATTGATTTTTCATGTGTGCGCTCAAAGGCATGTGAGGAGTCAATTCCGGGCCCAATGAGGCCGTGTACAATATCATGACCTGATCTAATGGCAGCAGAAGCATCAGAACCATAAAATGGGTAAATATCTAATTTGTAGCCGATATTATTTTTCTGAGCAAGCTGAACAAGGTTTTTACGCAGCTGGTAATGATATGGACCGCTTGCGTCTTTTACACAGATAGATACAGTATACTCATCTGTTGATTGGCCATCGCCCATGGCACCCATATCAACAGCAAGATATTCAGCAGTTTCAGAAGTGATATTTGAGTTGCCGCCATAGCCGATTTCTTCATTATTGGAAATGAGGAAATGGGTTGTGTATGGCAGCTGAATTTTTTCTTCTTTCAGTTGTTTAATAAGCTGTAGTAAAATCGCTACACTTGCCTTATCATCAAGATGTCTAGACTTAATATAGCCTGAACGTGTTGTCTGCACTCGCGGGTCAAAGGAAACAAAATCGCCCACTTCAATTCCTAAAGCGCGAACATCTTCCGCATTATGTACTTCCTCATCAATACGCACTTCCATATTATCTTGATTTCGTTCCGCTTTTCCAGCATCTTTATAAACATGTACAGAGGTTTGATGCATAAGAATGGTACCTGTGAATCTTTCGCCAGAAGAGGTCTCAATTTCGCAATATTCACCTTCTATTGAATTGTAGCGGAAGCCTCCAATCAAATCCAGCTTAAGCCGGCCGCTTGGTTTAATCTCCTTTACGATCGCTCCAAGAGTATCAACATGAGCCGTTAGCATGCGATGATTTTGATCATCCTTCCCAGTGATAGTCGCAATTAAGCCTCCTTTTCGGTTTCTCTTTGTGTCAACACCCAATTCTTTTAAAAACTTTTCAACAAACCCAATAACCTCATTTGTATTGCCCGATGGACTTGGAATCGATACTAGGTCTACTAAAGTAGCAATGGTATCTTTTACATCTGGAAATGTCATAATCAAACTCCTCTCAAAAACAGTTTTCGATTTTTATTATAAAGGAGAAAAGGGAAACATGAAATATTTAGGGCGTCAAAATAATTCATTAAGCAAAATGGGAAGGTTTTTTTTGTTCCAAAATACTAGTAGTAAGTTTGCTGCCAGTCTAAAATTACTTAGAGGCAAACTTGTTCAAAGACTACCTTCTGATTAATCAGCAGGGATGAAGCTTATATATTTTACAAGCAAAAAAAGAGCCAGGTCACCCAGCTCTTCAATATATTTCTATTTATTAAGCAAAGCTTTTACACCTAGATATAGCAGTGCAATAGAGAATACGACAATTGCAATTCCGCCGACAATCCCAAAAAATTGAGCAATTCCTGCAGTAATGACTGCTGAAGTTGGAAGATTGGTTAATGCAAAGCCAGCCAAAATCGCCGCTAAATACAAAAGGGCTAATTGATACATGTCATCGCCTCCTTCCCCTATACCATATGTCTAAAAGGGACGAAACGCTTGGACAATAGCCCTGTTGTTCTTCATTTATTTTAATTAAACTACATAAGCTTGTACGATACTTGCTGCTTATAAATGTTTAACATCCTGCCATTGTTCGAGCAGCTGCTGAAATTTTGGAAAAAAGAATTGTACAACAAACCCAAGGGATAAGGTGACTACAATGGTGCCAATACCGATCGCACCTTTAAAGAGAATGGCTAATAGTAATGCAAAGCTTTCACTTAGAATTCTGGAGTTACGAAGGTTAAAGCCGAATCTTGACTGGATGGCAACCATTAATGTATCCATCGGACTTGCAGGAAATTTCGCCTGCAAATAGATGGATACACCAATGCCTGTGATAATAATACCAATAAGCAGGATAAGCCATTTCCATAATAGAGCAGTGGGCACCAAATGTTCAAGTGCGATCAGAAGCCAGAAGTCGATAAGCATGCCAATCACAAGAATTGACAAGGCTGCGAGTATTTGTGGTCTTCTTCTCATTAAAAATGCATTTAAAAAAATGAGAACGATGCCGTTAATAAATACACAAGTGCCTACCGTCATATGAAATAGATTTGATTGTCCCACAGCTAGTGCATCCCATGCTGAGGCACCTAACTGTGATTTTATAATTAACGAAACACCCAGTGTTAATAAGATCATGCCTATGCTGTAAAATATAAATCGAGCTTTCATATATTAAAAATCCCCTTGGTTAGTTTTAAGTGCAGTCGGTAATACAATGATTCACATTTATTTTTTGTGTGCTATATAAATAATGAGGATTTGCAGCTTATGCTGCTGTTATTCTTGTTCCAGTAATAGAAGTGTTATGGATACAGGGATAGATGCTGTATAGCAGCGTTAACAATTGAATAATCTCGTATAACTGTTTCTCTTAACAATTGTGTTTCATTTAATGATTGTATCCTGCGCAAGTCTAACAAGCTTCTAATAAATTCTGCTTTTCCATAAGACTTTAACGCAAAATGGTCGCCAAAATGGGCGTTCTTAGCTTGTTCCCAATTTTCGATTGTTACATGTCCTAAAAATCCTTTGTTTCCTGCCGCTATTACATTCTTTTCGCAAAGTAATGCCTCTAATGCTGTACGGCCTGTCCCAACAACACAGTCACTTATTCCATAATAATCCTGTAAATTGCATTGACTCCCCATCGTTTTAATAAATGATTCTTTCTTATTCATACAGTAGTATCGTGATGTTTCATTAATAAATGATTGTCTTTTACCTTCACCTAATATGAGAAGTTCAATATCAGGCATATCTGAATGCTTCAACTGGTTTACGGCTTGAATAAGCTGCATGCATATATCTGCTTTAATCCACTCAAGTCTGCTTGCATAAAGGACAACAAAACGATCCAGCTGAATTCCAAGCTCCTTTCTGAATGGACCTCCTGATTTAGGGTTAAATTCTGTTTCATCGATACCATTCAAAATGAGTACCAGCTTTTCAGGGAATTGCCCTGATAGCTGTGAAAATACATAGGGACTCACAGCAATTAACTTTGAAGCATAGCCTGCAACCATATTTAGTTCATAATTTTGAGAATAAAGGCCATGAACAGTATAGATAAAAGGAAGATTTTTTACCTTTGCACATTTAGCAGCAATAATTCCGGAATATACTTGGTGTCCATGAATAAGTGAAATGTTCTCATTTTGGATGATCTCCATCATGTTATTTTCAACACGGTTGTATTCAAAATGTGAAGGAGAGAAGGTGGCAGGGAAGTCAATGCTATAAAAAGGTATGTTATGACTATTGATTTCTGAAAGCTTTGATCCTTCTCTGCCTGCTATAACAATATGATGCCCCATTTTTTTTAATTCTTTTGCAAGACTGATGACATGGGTTACAGTACCATTTGCACCCAGATGGTCAACAACCATTAAAATTCTTCTCATAAATATCACCTCTTACTTCAGTAATATTCATAAAGAGCGGGAAAGTAGACTTGTTAATTTGTCTCGTAGTGATATTGCGTAAAAAAAGGCTTTTTACATAGGAGACTCGTCCATTCTTTTTTTATTATCTTTCATACACTGATATAGACAAAAGAAGAAGGGAGTGCATTATATAATGCGATTAAATGTTGCAAACATTACAGCGATTCCTAGTCAATTTGGATTAGGATTCGTAACAAATTTATTGAATACCATCTTAAATGTGGTTAATCCAGCTAATCCAGATAATCCACCATCCTCTCCAGGATTTGTAAGAGAACTGGAAGACCTGATTGGTAGACAAGTTCTTGTAAATACTGCTGGAGGGCCTGTTACTGGATTGCTTGTACTTGTGAGAGCAGATTATGCAGTTTTAAACGCAGGCACAAGTTTTGTATTAGTACCTTTTGCAAGACTTCAAGGAATTACAGCAATCGACTAGGAGGGATAACATGAACAGCACATTCAGATCACAATTTATTCCTCAATTATCTCGCTATCTTGGAAGAGGAATTGAGGTTATTACAGACAACTCATATTATGATGGAGTTCTTGTGGAAGTTGGAAGAGACTTTATCGAATTAGCAGAAACAGTACCAGGATATGAAACACAGACACGTCGGTCAATCGTTCCTATTGATGCCATTAACTACGTTCGCGTTCCGACATTAACTGCTTAATATTTACACCAATATTGATTGAATGACTGATCTAAAACTCCTGCTGTGGTGTGGCAGGAGTTTTATTTCTTTAATGTTATAAGTAAAGTAAATTCACCTAAAATAAATATAGTAAGAATTGTATACTTTCTTAATAATTCTCTTTTACGATTGAATGTGATATATTATGTTCATATTTCTTTCGAACAGGGAAGTATCTGTATAAGAAAGGTTATTCCATTTAAGCTTGCCGGTCCGGCAAGTTTCTTTATTGCTTATTTGTTGTTTGAATTTGAGAAATGGGGGAATAGAACCAAGTGATTTAGGCATCTCCCTATTACTCAGTAGACTTGAGGAGAATCATATGAAAACATATCTTAAACAGGGAAGCATATTCTTTTTCTTTACAATCGCAGTCTTACTTTGGCTGAAGACTTATGCGGCATACTTAATTGAATTCCGGCTTGGTATTGAAAATGGATTGCAGCAATTTTTGCTCTTTTTAAATCCATTAAGTTCGAGTTTATTTTTCTTAGGAATAGCCCTGTTTTTTAAAGGGAAAATACAACAAGTACTTCTAGTTGTCATTCAATTGTTAATGTCCATCCTGTTGTATGCTAATGTAGTATATTATCGCTTTTTTGATGATTTTATTACCATACCGGTTATTATGCAGACTAAAACAAATGCCGGTCAGCTTGGAAATAGTGCGTTTTCGTTAATGGCCCCGTATGATATTTTCTATTTTGCAGATACGATTTTATTATTTTTGTTTTTAGTAAAAAAGTGGTACAAACCATCTCAGGTTTCCAACAGAAAACCTGCACTGATTATCATGTCAGCAGCCATTGCTCTTTTTATGCTTAACTTAGGTTTAGCGGAAAAGGATCGGCCTGATCTTTTAACAAGATCATTTGACCGCAATTATTTAGTAAAGTATTTAGGCACTTATAATTTTTCCATTTATGATGTTGTGCAAAATGTAAAATCAGCTGGCCAACGCGCTATGGCAGATACGAATGATATTACAGAAATTGAAAACTATATTAAGGCCAATAAAGCCGCACCTAATCCTGAATATTTCGGTGCTGCCGAAGGGAAAAGTGTCATCTATATTTCAATGGAATCGCTGCAGACCTTCCTTATTGATTATGAATTAAATGGGGAGGAAGTGACTCCATTTCTAAATTCTCTTGCAGATTCCGGGGAAGCGTTTTATTTTAAACATGTTTATAACCAGACTGGTCAAGGGAAAACCTCTGATGCTGAGTTTATAATGGATAATGCTCTTTACCCAATGGCTCAGGGAGCTGTTTATGTGAATAAAGCTCAAAATACGTTTCAATCGTCACCAGCAATATTGAAAGCAAACGGATATACGTCAGCGGTATTTCACGGGAATTATAAAACGTTCTGGAACCGTAATGAAATGTATAAAAGTATGGGCATTGATCACTTTTATGATGCAGAATATTATAGTATGAATGAAGAAGATACCAAAAATTACGGACTGAAAGATAAACCATTCTTTAAAGAGTCAATGGCAATGCTGGAAGAACTCCCACAGCCGTTTTATACAAGATTTATTACCTTATCCAATCATTTTCCATTTGAAATGGATGAAGGGGACACTGATTTTCCCGCTGCAGAGACGGATGATAAGATTGTCAATCAGTACTTCCAATCTGCACATTATATGGATGCCGCATTAGAACAATTCTTTCAAGACTTAAAATCATCCGGATTATATGATGATACAGTTGTAGTATTATATGGCGATCATTACGGGATTTCTGAAAACCATAATGAGGCGATGGCTGAAATCATTGGAAAAGAAGTGACTCCGTTTGAGTATGCCCAGCTGCAGAGAGTACCGGTTTTCATCCATGTTCCTGGTGTGGAAGGTGGTGTGATTCAATCGTATGGCGGACAGCTCGATATTCGTTCAACCGTTCTTCACCTTTTAGGAATCAGCACAAAGGAATACTTAGACTTTGGTTCTGATTTATTATCGGAGGAGCATAATGAAATCATTCCATTGCGAAATGGAGATTTTGTCTCTCCAGACGTCACGATGATTGGTGAAAAAATGTATGATAGCCAAACAGGTGAGCTTGTCGAAGACCCAGATGTTTATGCCCATTTGGCTGCAAAAGCGCGCAAAGAGCTTGAAATGTCGGACCAGCTGCTGTATAAAGATCTGCTGCGCTTTTATAAACCTGCTGGCTTTGAATCCATCAATAGGGAAGACTATCAGTATGTAAAAGATGAGGATTAGAAAAGCTAAAAACAGGGTATCAACCGAAGAAGGAATAGATTGTCCGAATGGATCAAGGAGGAAGCAAAGATGAGTGAATGCAATGTTGATCATAGCGTTGAGGATGTAAAGGGAAAACTTCATCAGCAAAAACAGCATCTTCCAGAAGGCATGACGGAAAGACTTCTGCAATTTATGGAACAAGATCATACACAGGAAATTTTAAATGAAATCTTTCACCTTTTGAAAAAATATGATTTGGCTGATGAACAGGAAAAAACAGCTAGAAACAAACGATTCCAAATTTTATTGGCTAATTTGTAACCACAGCAAAGCTGTGGTTTTTTTTATAATAATCCAAAGAAATCAGTTACATATAAGCTAACACATAACATGATAATAAGAAGAATTTGGCTGATTGTACTGAGATATTGCCTTGGATGATGTGCATGCTTCTTCTCCATAACTGCTCTTGCTGTCTCGGTGGATAATACTAATAAGAATAAGATGGTCCATGGTTCTATGTACCAAAGGCGTTCATCAAAGCCTCTCATACTATTAATGATAAAACCTAAAATCATGCCTGCAATACCCAATCCGCGAATGGACCAGTCAATTTTTCTATGTGTTTCATTAACATAGGCAGCGCTTCTAAATAAGTTTCGCTTATTGAGTTTGAACCATTTCCTCATAATTATTTCTATTAAAATCATGAATATCAAAAAGGCTGCCACAAGTAGTACTGTCTTTAACAGGAAAATGCCATCTAATCCGTACATTTAAGATCTCCTTTTTAAATGGTTTTTACAGTTATCGTACATTTTTACCTTATTATACCACCATTGGAGTATGGCGTGTTAAATAAAAGTAAAATATTCATCACACAATGATAAGTTCCGATTAAAAATATATGAAGATGTTTCTTTTTGTGATAAGATGATTTAGGTGTGATACAGCAACAAAGAAAACGTTTTCAGAAAAACTTAAATTTATTCGTTTGCCAAGCTATTTATTACGATGAGTAAACATTTATATTTCATTCATTGCTATGCAGAATAACTGTTGAACATAAAACTTCACAGGAAAATATATTATGATAAGTTTGTACAAAATGGTGCGGTACAGTTGAGGAGGGTTTTACATGAAATACAGATCAGCGTTTGATATAATCGGTCCGGTCATGATCGGTCCTTCCAGTTCTCATACAGCCGGAGCAGCAAGAATTGGCCGAGTGGCGCGGACTTTATTTGCTAGGCAGCCTAAAAAAGCAGAGATTCTGCTTTACGGCTCTTTTGCGAAAACCTATAAGGGACATGGTACTGATGTGGCGATTGTTGGCGGACTTTTAGATTTTGATACATTTGATGAACGGATCCCCACGTCGCTTCAACTAGCAGAAGAAGCAGGGATGGAGGTCACTTTTTCCGTTGAAGAAGCTGTCCCAGAACATCCAAACACTGTACGGATTAAATTGTCTGATGATGAAAAGGATTTAGAGCTAGTTGGGATTTCAATCGGCGGAGGTACCATTGAAATTACGGAGCTGAATAGCTTCCAGCTTAAGCTATCTGGTGAACATCCAGCGATCTTAGTTGTGCACAACGACCAGTTTGGCGTTATTTCATCGGTTACTCATATTTTAGCTCAACACGAAATTAATATTGGGCATATGGAAGTTTCCCGTAAAGAAAAAGGTAAAATGGCTTTAATGGTTATAGAAGTCGATCAAAAAATCGCTCAGGATTTAATAGAGGACATCGAAAAGCTTTATCATGTGACACAGGTTATTCGAATGGTTGAATAGATGCAACATGCGGTCATAAAGGAGGAATTACATCATGTTATTTAAAAACGTAGCTGAGCTGGTTGAACTTGCTGAAAAAGAAGGGGTTAAAACAGCTGAAATAATGATCCGTCAGGAGATTGAAGTAACAGGTCTTTCAAGAGAGGACATTATCGCTAAAATGGATCGAAATTTAACGGTAATGGAGCAAGCGGTCGAGAGAGGGCTAAATGGTGTCACGTCAGTTTCCGGTTTAACAGGCGGAGATGCTGTGCTGCTGCAAAAATATATTAAGTCAGGCAAAGCATTATCAGGACATACGCTTTTAGACGCAGTAAGCAAAGCGGTTGCAACGAACGAAGTAAATGCGGCAATGGGCACAATCTGTGCTACACCGACTGCAGGCTCAGCAGGCGTTGTTCCAGGTACTCTTTTTGCTGTGAAAGAAGTATTGAACCCTACACGAATGGAAATGATTGAGTACTTATTTACTTCCGCTGCCTTTGGTTTTGTTGTAGCTAATAATGCTTCGATTTCCGGTGCTGCTGGAGGATGTCAGGCTGAAGTTGGTTCAGCAAGCGGAATGGCTGCTTCCTCAATCGTTGAAATGGCTGGCGGCTCTCCAAAGCAAGCAGCCGAGGCAATGGCGATCACGTTAAAAAATATGCTCGGACTTGTATGTGATCCTGTTGCAGGCTTAGTTGAAGTTCCATGTGTTAAACGGAATGCAATGGGTGCATCCAATGCCATGACAGCTGCTGATATGGCATTAGCAGGCATTACTAGCCGTATCCCTTGTGATGAAGTGATTGGTGCCATGTTCCTAATTGGTCAATCCATGCCATCCGCTCTGAGAGAAACGGCAGAAGGCGGGCTTGCTGCAACGCCGACAGGCAAACGTCTGGAAGCTGAGATATTTGGAAAAAAACAATAAACCTTAAAAGTTCTCCTCATGAATGGAGAACTTTTTTTTATTAAAACTATTTGAAAAAGATATTAATAATGGTATGTTATTCAAAATAAAAAATGAATTGAGGGGAAAATGTATGATTACATATCCAACATTTCATAATCAGGCACAAATTGCGGTTACAGCACCTTCCTCAGGTATACCTCAACCGATGCATCACTTACTGCACCAATCAATCCAAAAGATGCAGGAAAAGGGTTATTATGTTCAAACGGGTGAAACTGCCTGGACACAAGAAAAGGCAAAATCAGCTTCTGCAAAAAAGCGGGCAGACGAACTTAATAAGATGCTGAGCGATCCATCCATTCAGCTCATTTTTCCTCCTTGGGGCGGGGAACTTCTCATAGAAGTGATTGAGCTTATCGATTATGGAAATATTCTTCCTAAATGGATTCTTGGTTATTCTGATATCAGTCTGCTTTTGTTTGTCGTTACGGTAAAAACGGGGATCGCAACAGCACATGGCACCAATTTAATTGATTTAAGAGGAACATCTACAGACGATGTGACAGGAAAGTGGGAAGAAACACTTTTAACAAAAAAAGGAGAGCGTATTGATCAATTCTCCTCCCTTTATTATCAGAAAAGCTGGATGCATGATAATCCAAGTCCAGTAGTCTTTCATTTAACAGAAAAAACAGAATGGAAAACTGTTGACGATGAAAAAGAGTTAACATTGACAGGAAGAATGCTCGGAGGCTGTATTGACGTAATTAGACATGTCATCGGCACTCCATATGGAGATATTAGCCATTTCCAAAATCACTATTTACAAGATGAGAGTGTTCTTTGGTACTTTGAAAACTGTGAGATGAATACCGTTGATTTAAGAAGAACATTTATCCAAATGAAGCTTGCCGGCTGGTTCAAAAATGCTTCAGGGATTGTTTTTGGTCGAAGCAGTGCGAATGAGACTGTAGACGGCTATACAATTGCAGACTTTTATAAGGACTTAAAAGAAGATGTTCAACTCCCAATCATCTATGATATAGATTGCGGACATGTTCCGCCACAGATGACTTTTGTTAATGGAGCAAGTGCAGAAATTACTTTGCAAAATGGAGAAGGGAAGTTATCTCAAGTTTTTTTATAAACTTTTTATAGCTTTTCATATTCTTAACAGGATTTCTTATGTTCAACGTAAATCCTTACATTTTTTTCTCATTATTATCATTTGTATCTGTTTTAAAGCAATAGTAAAAAAGCACACACCAGACGATAAATAATAGGCCAACAATGCTTACGATAAAGTAGATCGTATTAATAATATGCTCATAAATCCAGCTCCACATTTAAGACACTCCGCTCATTGAAAAAGATAATGCTATTATCTCCAATGAGCGGAAAACTATCCTGTTTACTTCCAGTTTCCTGCATTGTTTACTAACTGTATAAATTGATCTATCTCTAACTGATCTTGTTGCTGTTTACCGCGCACCCGGACTGTCAAATTGCCGCTGCTCTGTTCCTGAGCACCTATAATCAGCATATATGGCACTTTTCCCAATGTGGCTTCGCGAATCTTCAAGCCCATTTTTTCTGAGCGGTTATCAAATTCGGCTTTTATGCCATTTTTCTTTAAAAGGTCATATATATGTTCAGCATAAGGGAGATGGGCATCTGCAACATTTATAACCTTTACCTGTACAGGTGCAAGCCAAGCCGGAAAAGCACCATCATAATGCTCCACTAAAATACCGAGAAACCGTTCAAGCGAACCGAATATGGCGCGGTGAATGATAATCGGCCGATGCATTTTTTGATCATTGCCAACATACTGGCAATCAAACACTTCACCCATTTGAAAATCCAGCTGTACCGTTCCGCATTGCCAGCTTCTGCCGCGGTTATCTAAAATATGAAAATCAATTTTCGGACCATAAAAGGCGCCGTCACCTTCATTTAGAGCAAATGGAACACCACTTTGATGCAGAACATTTTTTAGAGCAATCTCCGCTTCATTCCAGCTTTCAAGTGAGCCCATGTACTCATCTGGCCGTGTAGAAAGCTCAATTTTATAATCAAAGCCAAATCTCTTATAAAAGATATCAATCATTTTTAACACTTTGCGAATTTCATCTTCAATTTGATCCTCTCTTACAAATAAATGTGCATCATCTTGTGTAAAAGAGCGGACCCGCAGCAAGCCATTTAAGCTTCCGGATTGCTCATGGCGATGAACAAGCCCGAGTTCGGCAAAGCGGATCGGCAGTTCTTTATAGCTGCGAAGTTTATGATTGAAGATTTTTATTGCTCCAGGACAGTTCATTGGTTTTAACGCATAACGTTGGTCATCTACTTCAGCGAAATACATATTTTCGTGATAATGCTGCCAATGCCCTGACCGTTCCCATATTTGCTGCTTCATCAAAAGTGGTGTTCTAATTTCCTCATAGCCTGAAATTTCATGTTCTTCTCGCCAAAACCGTTCCAATTCATTGCGAATGGCCATTCCCTTTGGCAAATAAAATGGCATTCCAGGAGCTTCTTCATCGGTCATAAATAATTCAAGCATACTTCCTAATTTTTGATGATTTTCTTTTTCCATTTTGCTAGCCTCCATCTTTTATAATATAAAAAAGACCATACTCTCCTCTGTACAAGGGACGAGTATGGTCGTGGTTCCACCCAATTTTCACAGCAAAAAAGCTGTGCTTCATTTCATAACGGTTTCCCGGTTATGGTTTCATTTTTAAAAAAATTCCCCATAACAGCTCAGCAGGCGGTAAATTCAATCATTTTCTTCGAAGCTTCCAGCCAAGGCTTCGTTCTCTTGTATAGAAATGATCGATTGAATTCATGTCCTCATCAGCGCATTTATATATAAATTTTTAATGCATATAAAAAGACCGTACTCTCCCTCCTAAAAGGGACGAGTACGGTCGTGGTTCCACCCAAATTCCACAGCAAAAGCGGCTGTGCTTCATTTCATAACGGTATCCCGGTTATGGTTTCACAAAAAAGATGATTCCCCATAACAGCTCAGGAGGCGGTAAATCTTCTGTATTTTCTCGAGGCTTCCAGCCATTGACCTCGTTCTCTGGTTAAGAAAATTGAAAAAGATTCATGTCCTCATCAACGCTTTAATTATTGATTTTTTTGTATTATATGATGAAGAGGAAAACTTTGTCAACAGTAGTTTTATGAAAACATTTATGTTAAAGATTAGTATATGATCATTAGATTAAGTTATTTAGGAAGGTGTAAAAATGGAAATCAAACAACTGGCCGTCAATGATACGGCGCCGATGGATTTACTGCTGCTTGCAGATCCTTCCGAGGAAATGATTTTATCTTACTTGCGAAGAGGAATTTGCTATATAGCGAAATGGGAGCATGAAACAGTCGGTGTATATGTGCTGCTCGAAACGCGTCCGAATACGGCTGAAATTGTTAATATTGCCGTGGCCACAGCACATCAGGGGAAAGGAATAGGGAAAACGTTAATTTTACACGCTATAAGATTGGCAAAAAATCTTGGTTATCATACTTTAGAAATTGGCACAGGAAATTCAAGTATTCATCAACTGGCACTCTATCAAAAGTGTGGATTTAGATTAAATTATATCGAGCACAATTATTTTAGTAAGCATTATAAAGAAAAGATTATGGAGAACGGTATTCACTGTGTTGATATGATTCGATTGACAATGGATCTTAATGACATATCGTAAAGTATACTGTTAAATTTGTACTATGATTATCATCCAATAAAGGCTATACGATTATAAATGTATATATGTTTATAAATTATGGCAACATTAAATTTTATTTTTAATTCGAGATAAATTCTTTGCCATTATTCTCTTTTTTAGTTAGGATAAATATAGTTCATATTACCTAACAACGGAGGATTTCCAAATGGCTATTTTTGATTATAAAGTGAAAACGGCAAGCGGTTTAACAACGACCTTGGAGAAATATAAAGGCAAGGTTATACTAATTGTAAATACTGCGACTAAATGTTCATTCACTCCTCAATTAACAGATTTACAAAAGCTTCAAGAAAAGTATGGAGAACAAGGTTTTCAAATTCTTGCTTTTCCATCCAATCAATTTGCGGATCAAGAGCCTTTAAAAGACGGAGAGATTGCTGAGTTTTGTGCAATAAAACACGGAGTGAATTTCCCAATATTTAAAAAGATTGATGTTCGCGGTGATAACGCTCATCCGTTATTTACATACTTATCAGAGCAGAAACCTTTTGATGGATTTAACTTAAATCATCCGGTCTCTAAATTGTTAATGTCTATTTTGAATAATCGTTATCCTCACTATTTGGTAGGAGATTCAATTAAGTGGAATTTTACAAAGTTTTTGATTGATCGTGAGGGCAATGTCATTGAACGGTATGAATCAACGGCTGAACCGTATGAAATGGAACCAGCTATTGAAGGATTACTTGAAGAAGCAGGCATATAAAGTGAAAGAAGGGATTGTTTATGCCTTTCTTTTTGAAACGAAAAGCATTTAAATTGTAAGGGCCAATACGGCTCTTTTTTTCGTTTACCCCAAAAGCGGGAAGCTTGGACTAGTACTATTTACCAAAGTGTTAGTTTTGGTTTAATATGGAAGAAGATAAGTGAGAGGATGTGTGATGAGTTGAAGACGGTCATTCTATCAATTGTTTTTTCAGTTGTTATTCATTTCATTTATATAATTGGTAATTTAGTTGCGGGCTATATCAAATCAAAATATTACAAACCAGATATTGAGAAAATGTGGAACAATCCTGAACCAATCCCCAATGAAGTAGCTTTCGGCGGAGCAGTTTCACCCTTCTTCTATGTATTTACCTTTATCGCGGCAGCATTTGTTTGCGGCTTAATAATCTTTTCTTACAAGAAATTGTTGAGTTAAACAACTGGGAATGTTTTATGGTGTACCTTTCTGCTCGCTGCTATTTTTTTAGATTTTTATATATTCAAATATCTATTTTTACATAAACGAAAATATAATAGTAGAAAGATTGGGGGGAAGATTTATGAATTTTAAATTTGATGAAGCCATTGAGATATTAGAAAGAACACCAAATATGTTAAGTGCTTTTTTAACTGGAATAAGCGCTCAATGGACGAATAGTAACGAAGGTCAAGACACATGGAATGTAAAAGAAGTCATTCTTCATTTGATTGAAGGTGAGCAATCCAATTGGATTCCGCGGCTGCAGTTTATTATCAAGGAAGGAGATAAAAAGGCATTTCCGGCATTTGACCGCTTTGCTCATTTACACAACAAAAGCACTACAGTAGAACAAGCATTAATCTTTCTTAAAAGGCTGAGACAAGAAAATATAAAAATCTTAAAAGAACTGATTTCTTCTGAAGAACTGCTTGAACAAACAGGCTACCACCCTGCCTTCGGAACAGTAAAAGTACGTGAGCTTATTTCAACCTGGGCAGTTCATGATTTAACTCATATTACGCAAATAGCTAGAATTATGGCTGAAAGATATCGATTAGATGTAGGTTCATGGATCGAATACTTAGGCGTTTTAAATACGGATAAATAAAGGAGATGCTTATGAAAATTAGAAAAGCAGTCATAGAAGATGCCCCGGCAATCGCCAGAGTTCATGTAGATAGCTGGCGTGAAACATATAGCGGAATTGTACCGAAAGCCTACCTGGAAGCTCTCTCTTATGAAAACAGAGAAAAGTTGTGGATTAATATGATTCCGAATACTGCAGTTTATGTTGCACAAAACGAGCTTGGGGAAATCGTTGGATTTGCTAACTGCGGAAACGAAAGGACAGGCAAGTATAAAGGATATCCTGGAGAAATATATACACTATATTTATTAAAAAAAGAACATGAAAAAGGAATTGGAAAGTCTCTATTTCAACACTGTACAAATGCATTGAGCCAAAAGGGCATAAATTCTTTCCTGCTTTTTGTTTTAGCCGATAATCCTACAGTAACCTTTTACGAAAAACTCGGTGGAGAGAAGTTGGATCGCGTAAACATAGAAATAGGAGGAGAAACTCTAGAAGAAATCGCATTTGGTTTTGATGTAATTAAGACAACAGACAAGTAAGTAACAAATCTAGTGGATATTTCCTATTTCTATTGTTCAGAATTCTTAGATAACATAGTATAATACTCATATTGAACATATGAAAGCAGGTGCACCATGTTAAGAATCGGAATTATTGGAGTTGGAGCAATTGGAGAAAGGCTGCTAAATACATTTTTGCAGCATGAAGAGGTGGAAATAGCGGGTTTATGTGATCAAAACCAAGAAAGATTAAACTCGTTTAAAAGTCAGCTTCCAGATGTGTCAACATATACAGATTACAGAGAATTACTGAAGGATGATAAGATCACTCTTATTTATTTGGCTGTCCCGCCTAAGTATCACCACCAAATTGCGTTGGATATTATCAGTACAGGCAAGCACTTACTATGTGAAAAACCGCTTGCGAATTCGCTTGCTGAAGCAGAGGAAATGGCCAGCGCTGCGAAGAAGGCGGGGATTGTACACGCAATCAATTTTCCAATGGTATATAGCAATGTTTTTCATCTATATAAAGAAAAAATACAGAGTGGTTCAATAGGTGAATTGAAAAAAGTAGAAGTTAATTTTCAATTTACTGAATGGCCACGTCAATGGCAGCAAAACGATTGGATAGCTGGCAGGGAACAAGGTGGCTTTATCCGTGAAGTTGCGCCCCATTACATACAAATGCTGCAGTATATCCTTGGCGACCTGCAGGTGACTGCTAGTTTCGCAGATTATCCTGAGGACCCGGCAAAATGTGAGACAGGCTTTATCAGCAGACTGGAAACAGCAAATGGGATACCTGTCCTTTTCAACGGCATTAGCGGGATTGGTCAAAAAGAACATTTATCATGCAAAGTATATGGAGAAAAAGGAACGATTGACTTAGTCAATTGGAGCATCCTTTCAGAAAGCAAGAAGGATACAAATAGTGAAGTCCTGGATGTTAATCGTGAAAAACAATTTGACCTTGTTCATGAATTGATAAAAGGAACAAAAGGTGAAACTTCACTATTAGTCGATTTTGACGAAGGAGTAAAAGTTCAAAGAGTATTAGAGGATTTACTGCATCAATAAATGAGATGTGACATAAGTATTTAACACACCAATAAAACCGAATGGTTAGGAAGTCATCTTTCTAATCATTCGGTTTTTTTATTTATGATTACAAAATATATTTTATTAACATGAGTGAAATGGAGCGGAGGATCCTCGACTCCAGTGGGCAATAGAGAAAAGGGTGAGACCCCGCAGCAGCCCTGCTGCGAGGAGGCTCAGCTTCCTCCCCGCGGAAAGCGAGGGTCCGCAGCGCAATGGAACGGACTTGTTTAATTACACAAATCAAAATATTGAATATTCGTGTTTTAGAAAGATTAATTTCATTTTGTCCCAGCCTCGTTTTTTTATGTCTTTTCATTTTTACTATTAAACTTGAGTTTTCTTAACCATGAGATTATCTGTTTTTTATAATCTGAACCTGTTTCATTATAAGAATTATAGGTTAATGATTCAAATACATAGCATTTTTGTCATATTTGTTGAAATAAAACGATCATGTATGTATAATTCTTCTCATAACTGTCTCGTGATGGTTTAGTCGCAGTTTTAATAAAAAGCATAATAAAAGGAGAAACGTTATAAAATGTATAACGTTATAGATACATAGAAACGAAATCTTTAAGGAGGTGTGCCATTTGGGAAATCCTTGCTGAGAATTGGTCAAGTAGCAAAACTAAGCGGTTTAACAACGAGAACGATAGACTATTATACACAGAATAACTTATTGCCAGTTGAGCGTTCAAGTTCAAACTATCGCTTATATCCTGAAGAAGCACTTGTAACTCTTGAAAAAATAAAAAAGCTGAAAAAAGAACAGATGTCTTTAAACGAAATAAAAAAGCATATACAAACAGATCAGCAAACCAATCTTATTATTAAAGAAGTGGAAGATAAAATTACATCTCTATATGAAAAAATACATCTGCTTGAGGAATCACTTGATCAGCTTCCGGATAAAGAGAGAGAACAAGTATGCTTAAACTTAGAAGAACAAATGAAAAAGACATTAATAAAATTATCCGCGATTTACTAATATGGAGGTGAATCCCTCATCAGAGGGAAGTAATTGGACATAATTACCATTACAAACTTAATTTTACTTGTTATTTTAATTGCAGCGACTGGATTTTTCGTTGCATCAGAATTTGCAGTCGTAAAGATTCGCATGTCGCGCATTGACCAGTTAATTGCTGAAGGAAATAAGAAAGCGATTATGGCAAAAAAAGTTGCAAGTGATCTTGATTATTACTTGTCAGCATGTCAATTAGGTATTACAGTTACTGCTTTAGGTTTAGGGGCATTAGGAAAGCCGGCCGTTGAAAGCTTACTGTATCCAGTCTTCGATTGGATCAATCTATCTGGGCCGGCTTCATCTGTTGCTTCCTATGCTATTGCCTTCTTGCTTGTTACCTTTTTGCATGTGGTTGTGGGTGAAATGGCACCTAAAACACTTGCCATTCAATTTGCCGAAAAAATGACGATGCTTCTTGCAGCACCACTGTATTGGTTTGGCAAGATCATGTACCCATTTATTTGGTCTCTGAATGGCACATCAAGATTATTATTAAAAGGTTTTGGTGTCCAGCCGGCAGGTCATGACCAGGCTTACTCAGAAGATGAGCTAAAGATTGTAATGGCTCAGAGTTTTCAGGGCGGGGAAATCGATGAGACTGAGCTAGGGTACATGGAAAATGTTTTTGCTTTTGATGAACGGATTGCAAAAGACATTATGGTCCCCCGTATAGATCTTGTGACACTTGATAAAGATATGACACAGCAAGAAATTGTGGCTGTTTTGGATGAACATAATTACACACGTTACCCTGTTATCGAGGGTGGCGATAAAGATAACATTATTGGTGTAGTCAACGTCAAAAAGATGTTAACGCTTATTGCAGCTGGTAAATCAATTAAGATTGAAGATTTTGTTCGAGATCTGCCTTTTATTCCTGAAGCAGCAAGAATACAGGATGCATTATTAAAAATGCAAAAGGAACAAGTTCATATGGCTATCATTATAGATGAATATGGCGGAACTTCTGGTGTGATCACAATGGAGGATGTTTTAGAGGAAATCGTCGGTGAAATTCGTGATGAATTTGATGCAGATGAAGATGAAGAAATCGTTCAAAGTGGTGACAATCAGTACATGATCAATGGCCGTACACTGCTTGTCGATCTTGAAGATCAATTTGGATTGAATTTTGAAGAGAGTGATGATATTGCAACAATAGGAGGGTGGCTGCAGCATCAAAAAGTGGATCTGCTACAATCTGGAGATACTTTTACACATGCTGAAAACACTTGGACTATCATTGAAATGGATCACTTTCAAGTGAAAGTAGTCATGCTTGAAACTTCAACTAATTAACCATAGCAATAAACGTAAACAACTTGGAGGTGAATCCCTCAGGGAGAGGGAAATAATTGGACGGATTAATAATGTTAAATTTATTTTTAGTGGCCGTATTTATCGGACTGACTGCCTTTTTCGTGGGAGCTGAATTTGCGATCCTTAAGGTTAGAATGTCCAGGATTGATCAGCTCATTGCTGAAGGTAATAAGAAAGCAGTTCTGGCAAAAAAAGTGGCACATGAGCTTGATTATTACTTATCTGCCTGTCAGCTTGGTATAACCATTACTGCACTTGTTCTTGGGGCTTTAGGTGAGCCGACCGTTGAAAGAATGCTTCATCCGGTGTTTGAGCACTTTGATATATCAGAACCATTATCAACCTTTCTTTCTTACGCAATCTCATTAGCTATTGTTACTTTTTTACATGTGGTTTTAGGAGAGCTTGCACCTAAAACCCTGGCTATTCAGTACGCAGAGAGAATGACACTTCTGCTTGCACCAGGATTATATTGGTTCGGAAGAATAACTAACCCATTCATTAAAGCATTAAATGGTTCAGCTACCTGGCTGCTTAGTTTATTTGGTGTAAAGCCTGCAGGTCATGAAACGATTCACTCTGAAGAAGAATTAAGATTAATTGTTACACAAAGCTATGAAAGCGGCGAGATTAACCAAACTGAACTTTCATATTTAGAAAATATCTTTGCTTTTGATACACGAGCTCTTTCAGACATCATGATACCAAAAGAGAAAATTGTGATGTTAAATAAAGACATGGCTTTTACAGAAATGATCGAAGTTTTGGAAGCGAATGATTACACACGATATCCTGTTAAAGCAAATGATAAAATCATTGGCTTTATTCATACAAAAGAAATGATGACAAGCATTGCTGCTGGAAGAAATGGGGCCATTGAAGATTTTATTCATGACATTCCCCGATTCCCAGAGAGTATTTCATTAAAAGAAGTGCTCCTTAAAATGCAGCAGAACCACGTTCATATAGGCCTAGTCATCTCTGGAAAAGGTGAAACAACAGGTCTTGTTACCATGGAAGATATTTTAGAAGAAATTGTTGGAGAAATTAAAGACGAATATAATGGAGAGTAAAGGAAAAGGTCATTCTTATGGATGACCTTTTTTCCATTGTTATGTTAAAGTTATGATATAGGGGGTAGGAATCATGCACCTAAAGTTGTACTTGGCAACACTGTTTGAAATCCTTATTTTCATTCTTATTGGTTTTACTGGTGCCCATTATGGACTTAGGATGCTTTATGAGTTATTTGGAGTAGAATATATAGGGAATATTGGAATAATCTCTTTTGCTTTAGCTTTTTTCCTGTTATGTTCATTTACCATCGTCCGTGTGTTACTTTTTAAAAGAAAGACAATCCTCTTAAATGAAAGAATGCATTCAATTACCTTTTGGTTGATTTTTATTTTGTCTGTTATTTCACTCATCTTACCCTTATTACTAGATCTATATAGGAAGTGATAATAATTCAGCAAAAAATTAAACTTGTCGTCCTCTTAATTGCCTCTATTGCTTTACTAATATTTCCGCTTATTATGCCAATCTACTATTTGCCATTCTATTATCTTTTAGCTGTCTTCCTGCTGCCTCTATCCATTTATCGCGTAATTAGACATGAACATTTTGAACAGAAATTTCTGCGCAGATGGAAAAAAGCAAGAGAAAAAGGGTATTGGATAAATGTGCTTATAGAAGGTGCTCGATCGATACTTCTATTAATAGCAGTGGCTATATTCACAACAGTGTTTGTTTATGGATTGACACCTGTAAGTTTATTTAGACAAGATTCAGGAGAAATAAATATTGCTTTCCTACTGTTCTTTATTATATTTTTGCTTGTATTTTATTTTATTGCCGGACTTATTCAGTATTATGAAAATGAAACAAGATATAATAAAGCAAATGAGTCAGAAGGTAAGAAATAGAATTAGTGAATAAGAATGGTTTTTGTAACACTAAAAGAAATCATAGGAAGGATATAGGAGGCAAGCAAAAAAATGACTATTATTGATATTACAAGAACTCTGAAAAACGGAATGCCAGTTTGGCCAGGTGATACGCCATTTTCATATGAAATCAGCTCTTCAAAGGCTGAAAATGGTTCAGCGAATGTTGGCAGAGTCGTCATGAGCACGCATACTGGCACACATGTAGATGCGCCTTTTCATTTTGATGAAAAAGGGAAGAGAATTGAAGAGTTAGATTTATCCTTATACATAGGGAAAGCTCTTGTCATTGAGATTGTGAAAAAAGAATTTATAACCGTGGCGGATCTCCAAAAGCATGACCTGCAAGGGTATGAGAGGCTGCTTTTTAAAACTGGATCATGGCCGGATCCAGCCACATTCCCTGAAACCTATACATGTATAGCTCCTGAAGCGGCGAGCTATCTTGCCGTTTCAGGTGTCCGGCTAATCGGAGTAGAGTCTCCATCGGTTGATCCGCTTAACAGCAAGGAAATGCTTGCTCATCATGCATTAAATAATAAAGGCATTCACATTTTAGAATCAATTGATTTACATGAGGCTGAGCCAGGGGAGTATGAATTAATTGCGATACCCCTCAAAGTAGAGAAGGCAGATGGAAGTCCAGTAAGAGCTGTACTTAGAAAAGAATAAAAAAGCGCCTGTTCATTTGAACAGGCGCTTTTAAATATGTAACGTTGAATACAAATCAACAATATGGTATGATAATAAACGGACTAAAGAATAAGTGGTTTCATTCATAAATATCTAATTATACTTTACTACAAAAACAAATGAATGTCAACCATCTTGCTTTAAAATTTTCATATTAGGAGCGGTAGCATGAGCGAAGAATTGAAAAAGAAGCAGGAAGAACAGCAAAGAGTCAATCTCGTAGTGAAGGAAATTAAGGAGAAAATAAAGCAGCAAGCAGGTTTAACAGATGTAATCGGTTCAGAGGCAAAGTATTTAAAGGAAACATTCTGGGAGGATGTTACTGTAAACTTAGATGAACCCGATGATGTTATTGAAACCTTTACAAGTATGAAGCAGCAGGCTGAACTTTTAGCTGAGCGTGAACGAAGCAAAGGCATTATTGATCAGCAATTAAACACATTACTGCGATTAGAAGATTCACCTTATTTTGCACGAATCGATTTTCATGAAGATGGTGAGAGTTCTCCAGAGCCGATCTATATCGGAATTGCATCCCTTATGGATCAAAATAATGAAGATTTTTTAATTTATGATTGGCGTGCACCGATTTCAAGCATGTATTATGATTTTTCACCAGGTGAAGCCGAATATAAAACACCATCTGGCATCATTCATGGCGAGATGACATTAAAGAGGCAATTTATGATTAAAAACGGTCTCATATCTGCTATGTTTGATACAGGTCTGACCATTGGTGACCAAATGCTTCAAGAAGTTCTTGGCAGCCAGGCAAATGCAAAAATGAAGAGCATTGTTGCGACTATACAAAAAGAACAAAATGCTTTAATTCGCAATGAAAAAAATCAAATCCTTGTTGTACAAGGAGCTGCCGGCAGTGGAAAAACCTCAGCAGCTTTGCAGAGAGCCGCATTTTTACTATATCGCCACCGTGATACATTGCAGGCAAGCAATATCTTGTTTTTATCACCTAACCCTTTGTTTAACAGCTATGTTGCAAGTGTTTTGCCTGAACTTGGAGAAGAAAACACGGAGCAAATGACTTATCAGGAATATTTAAAAAGGCGTTTATCGGGGAGTTTTGATATTGAAGATCCATTCAACCAGCTGGAAGAGCTTTTGATTTCTGCAGATTCACACGATCTTACACTAAGGCTGGAAGAAATTCAGTATAAGTCGCAAATAGCTTTTAAATCCTTTGTTGATGAATTTATCGCATCCTTATCCAGCAAAGGGCTTATCTTCAATGACTTGGTATTCCTGGGACGCAAGCTGATTGATGCCGAAGATATATACCAGCAGTTTTACCAATATGATCATTCGCTGCCGATACCAAATCGAATTCAGCTTTTACAGGAGTGGCTTTTAAAGGAAATTCGTCAATTGGAGAAAAAAGAACGTAAAGCTTCATGGGTTCAAGAAGAAATTGAGCTATTGGACCGAGAAGATTATTTAGAGGCATTTCAGCATCTCCAGAAAAAGGATGAAGAGTTTACTGAAGTTGAGCAAGAAGAGAAATATTTAATTAATAAGGTTGTTAGTCAAAGGTTTAAACCTTTAAAAAATCATGTGAAAAAACTTAAATTTATTGATTTAAAGAAACTTTACGAAGAACTTTTTTCAAGAGAGAATGACACGCTTTATTGGAAAGAGATAAGAGAAAAAACGATCAGAGAGATACAGCAGAATACTTTATCTTATGAGGATGCTACTGCATTTTTGTATTTAAAGGATCAAATTGAAGGCAGAAAAACCAATGGTTCCATTAAGCATCTCTTTATCGACGAGGCACAGGATTACTCGCCTTTTCAGTTTGCTTATTTGCGTTATTTATTTCCATACAGCAACCTGACTTTACTGGGTGATATTAACCAAGCAATTTACTGGCATTCTTTAGATCGCAGCACGATTTTTGCTGGTGAAGAAGCTGAATTTTTAACACTGACAAAAAGTTATCGCTCGACAAAGCAAATCGGTCAATTTACGGCAAGTTTAATTCCGAATGGTCACCTAATTGAACCGTTTGATCGGGAAGGCGAATTGCCGCTTATCAAAACAGTAGAGGAAGAGCATTTATACTCTTCCTTGAATGCAGACATTCATGACTTGCAGCAAAAAGGCTTTAAAAACATTGCCATTATCAGTAAAACAGCGCATAAAAGCACTAGAGTTTATGAGAATTTAAAAGAGAATATCACTGTCAGTCTGATTGACAAAACCACACTAAAATACGAAGAAGGCGTTCAAAGTATTCCCGCCTATTTGGCAAAAGGAATAGAATTCGATGCCGTAATCGTGATAGATGCAGATGACTATCAATTGGAACGTGAGCGAAAATTGTTTTACACTGCCTGTACTAGGGCAATGCATGAACTGCATCTCTATCAGACCAAAGGTACAAATTTATTTTTAAAAGAAGCTGATCCTTCAAGTTATCAACTTGAAGGAATTGAAAAAAACATATGAATAAAACAAAAGAGGCTGGGAAATAATTATTTAACACTCTTATAGAACCGAATGGTTAGGAAGTATCTTTCTAATCATTCGGTTTTTTTGCGATTATAAAATATATTTTATTAGCATGAGTGAAATGGAGCGGAGGACACTCGACTCCTGTGGGCAATAGAGGAAAAGGTGAGACCCCGGAGGAGCTTGCTTCGAGGAGGCTCAGCTTCCTCCCCACGGAAAGCGAGAGTTCGCATCGCAATGGAACGGACTTGTTTAAATACCAAACCAAGATATTGAAAGTTCGTGTTTTAGAAAGATTTATTTCGGTTTGTCCCAGCCTCTTTTTGAACGACATTAATAATAAGTACCACTTTTTATATATACTAATGTTTTATAAAAACAATTCTAAAGACCTATTAAATGATTATATGGGAATATTTACATGTAATATCTTTCTATTTTATAATGACAATTAAAAAAAGCGTGTTACTATTATCCTAGTGTAAGAGAATGGGGGATTCCTTTGGTTTTTAAGAGAAAGAAACAGATCATAAATCAAGTTAATCATAATGTTAATGTAACTATTAGTGTAAATAAAGGATGCAATAAACAAATTGAGATGATTGGTCTGACTGACGAGGATTTGCAGCAGCTTGTATCACTGCAGCCATTGGTGAAAGAGCAAATCACGAAGATTGTGGATGAATTTTATGAGAAGGTAGAAAAAGAGCCGCTGCTTGTGCAAATTATTCAGCAGCATAGTTCAATACAACGTTTAAAGGTTACGCTGCAGCGTCATATTTTCGAGATGTTTAATGGAATTGTTGACGATAATTATATAAATATGCGCAGAAGAATTGCCAATATGCATGTCAAAATCCAATTGCCAACAAAATGGTATTTAGGCGCATTTCAAAATTTACTTATATCCATATTGGATATTATAGAAGAAAATGTTGCTGTGAGAGAGGACATCTTTTTAAAGATGAAAGCAGTCACGAAAATTTTCAACTTAGAACAACAAATTGTACTAGAAGCTTATGATGATGAAATTCGTCGAATTCAGGCAGAAGCTGACAAGGAAAAACAGATTCTTGTTGATAATGTGACAAACTCCTCACATAATCTCGCTGCGATATCACAAGAAACACAAGTATCTTTCCATTTGCTTCATCAGCAATCCGATCATATTGTTCAGGTAGCCCAGCGGGGAAGTGAATTATCGACAATCGCAGAAAACAGTGCAGAATTGGGCAGCAGCCAGCTTAAGCAGCAGAATGAAAATATGGTCAATATCGAAAATGCTGTTTCTAAAATTTCAAAGGATATTGATATTTTATTAGGCATATCCAAACAGATGCAAGGGATTGTAGGAATGGTTACCGGCATTGCCGATCAGACTAATTTATTATCATTAAATGCAGCTATTGAAGCGGCAAGGGCTGGACAGCATGGACTGGGATTCTCTGTTGTTGCTGGTGAAGTCCGAAAACTATCGGACGAGACGAAAAAATCGGTCTTAGAGGTTTCCAGTCTTATTAACACCATTAACTCTCAAATGAATCTTCTAAACGATTCACTAGCAGAGATTCGCCATTCTGTTAAGGAAGGTCATCAGGGAATGGAACAGACAAAGGATCATTTTACTGAAATATTGACGACGATGAATGAAACAATGAAGCAAAATAATATGATTGAAAATGAAGTGTCTCAGTTTACGAAGGTGCTTGCAAATATCGGCAATGCTTTTGATGAAGTTGCCGCTTCCGCTGACAAACTTTCGACCATTGCTTCAGAAATCCATTAAAAGACAGGGAAAGATTCCTGTCTCTTTTTATATCTGCAGAAAAGAATTAACTGCAGATGAATGTCCTATAATGTTAAAAGGTGCCAAATCACCTATTTGTGATATTTTTCATCTGGGTTATTTTCTCATTTTTTTAATAGGAGTAAGATTGTCTTCTCTTTTTGCATATGGTTGAATGTCATTCGATCTTGAGAGGAGATGGAAAATGAGAAAGCCATTGTTTATTGTTGTTCTTTTTGCATTGCTTCTGTTTGCTGTTAGCCCGGCACGATCATCAGCAAGTACTATCCAGCCAATGGGGAAATTAAACCCGCCTGACGAAAGCTTTACTCCTGGTGAGTGGTTTCTTGGCAGTACACCCCCTAATGTTGAAAAGAATAAACCTCCTATCGTATTTGTTCAAGGCAGGAATGGAAGTGCAAGCAGCTGGTATGGAGAAACGGAGCATCATGGTGTGAACGATATGTACACAAAGGCATACGAAGCTGGCTATCGAACCGTATTCGTGCAGTTGCATGATGCAGCAGGAAATGGTTCGGCCACTCAATATGACAATGGAGGACTACTAGCCGAAATGTTAGCTGAAATTAGTGACCATTTCTCTGGACAAAAACTGAATATTGTCGCTCACAGCAAGGGTGGTCCAGATACACAGGCAGCGCTTGTTCATTTTGGTGCCCATCATTATGTTGGAAAAGTAATAACACTAGGATCTCCTCACCACGGGACACACCTTGCTGATTTAGCCAATAGCTGGTACGCAGGCTGGCTTAGTTCTCTATTAGGTCAAGATGATGAGGGCACAGTTTCATTGCAGACTGGGGAAATGGCTGAATTCCGTGCAAACACAGATGCACATGCCAATGTCAGGAAAAATGCTTATTATACTGTTGCAGGAACCAACCGCGGCCCTGCCTTTTCTGCTCTATGGATGGGCGGACAATATTTAGCCTCACACGGTGCAAATGATGGCCTTGTAAATGACTGGAGTACAAAACTGCCATATGCGACTCATTTATTTACAGACTCAAGTTTGGATCATGATCATATTCGTGTCGGCGGAAAAGTATTTTCCAGAATTGAACCTTATTTGCGCAATTCAGCTATTACATCAGCACAGACTTTAAAACTGCAAAAACCATCTCCGATTACAGATCGTTCATCAGAATTCATTCATGGAGCACCTCTACAGAAGCAGAAAAAAGTAAAGGTTCCTTTTTATATGAACGGAAGTGCAAAACCATCCTTTCAATTGTATAGCCGCAGTAAAGATTTAAATGCAAGTCTTGTTTCACCCTCAGGAAAAATCTATAGGAAAAGCAATATACCTACCCAAGAATATTCCATTTTCCACGGGGCTCAGCAATCTGATTTTGCTGGTGTTGCTGCGGAAGAAGGAGAATGGACATTACAGATTACAACACAAGAAGATAATGATGCATACTTTTTTATAGCGAACCTTAATGAAAGAGATCAATATTCTTTAAGCCTACCCGGGAAAATGAAAAAAGGAGAGCATTCATTATCATTCCAATCCCCATCTGCATTAAAGAATGTTCATACCCATGTTAAAGTGATTGATGAAACAGGTAAACTAGTTACTGAAAAAACTACAAATGATGTACAAAAGCTGATCTCGAATATTCGCAAATCCGGTATCTATAACATGACCATTGAAGTTACAGGCAAAAATACGCAAGGGAAAAAGATAACTAGAACCATAGTAAGATCCGTTTATATTGAAAAAGAATAAACAACTGCTAAAACTAGTTTTAATTTATCCTGATCGGGAAAAGGAGGGATGAAGGGAGAGAGTGAGAACATGAAAACATTTAAAGTTATCTACACGTTTGAAAAAGATTTGGCTATAACGGAAGAAGTAGAAGCAGAAAACAAATCAGAAGTCATCGGTAAAACAAAGGATTTAGATGGTTTTGTAGAGGTTTATTGCATAGAAAACCATTTTCATCGCTTTAACATAGATGATGTAAAGCTTATAACGATTCAAGAGTAAAACTCGCCAATAGGCGGGTTTTTTTCTTGTTGAAAAACATTTGCATTTAGTGTAATATTACACTAAATAAACCAAAAGGGGTTATACGATGAAAGAGAGCATAACCAATATGGAGCAGCAAATTTTTCATAAAGAGTTAAAACGACTAAAAAAACATAACTATATTTCAGAAAAGATTTATGAAGTGGTAGATGCCGCATATTTAAATTTCTATGATGATCTACAAAAAATAGAAACGATCGTTCCTGAAAAGGTTCAGGAAGATACAATAGAAAGCGTTTCAAAGGAGAATGTTAAAGAGGCGGAATTGAGTAAACCATTAGTGAAAAAAACCCTTAAAAAACGATCTCCAGAAGAAGTTAGGGAAAGGAATATTACATGGCTTCTCAATATCGGTGTTTTTCTTCTTTTAATTGGCGGCTTATTTGTTGCAACAAGTCAGTGGGATACTATGTCGGGACTGCTGCGCACCAGTTCAATTGGTGCAGTTTCGCTGCTGTTTTTTACATTAAGCTTTATCGCTCAGAAATTTTTGAAGATTAGCAGATCCGCGTTTGCTTTTCACGTGCTAGCTAGCCTCTTTCTGCCGATTATTCTTTTATCGGCAGGCTGGTTTGAACTTTTTGGGTCCTATTTTTCCGTTTTAGGCGAAGGTCGGTTCTGGTATGGAAGCGGAGGAGCGCTTCTTCTATTCCCTGTATATATGTATTTTGCCAAATCACTTCAGTCTCGCTTTTATGTTTGGTTTTCCTATATAGCACTCTCTTTCTTTGCCAGCTTCTTTTTAGCAGCGTGCCAATTATCTCGTGACGCTTTTTTCTTAGGAATGCTTCTTTTTCAGCTTCTCTTAATCATTGCCTATCATCGTGTAAAGAAACAAGAGAAATATAAATTATTTACTGCAGAACTTGTTTATTATGTGCAAATTCAATTTATCGTTTCTTCATTATTTATGGCTTCACTATTTGAGAGCCACATATTTGCCGGCATAAACGGAATGATTGCTGCAGGTATGTATCTGGCCTTAATCTATGTTTCAGGACGGAAGGAATATCACTTTGTATTTACCATTTTTACGTTATACGGATTATTTCAAGTTATTGAATTTTCGATTTTAGATGCTTGGAGCCCAGTTTTGCTTGTAGTAGCTGCAGGAAGTTTTTTGTTCATTCCAAAGTTATTGCCAGAAAAACATTCATGGGACAATGTATTTAGAATTACAGCTGGTGCTGTGTCATTTCTGGGCTTTTTCTATAGCTTGGCTGAATTAGTTTTAGCTGGGCAAGGACAGCCTTCTATCATTTTGTCACTGTCATTTGTTATCCTCTTTGGGCTTCATGTCTATTTAGCAAATGCGTTTAACAAAATGCTGTACACATATATACCGCCATTATTCGCAATGGCCGCTATGTTTGAAATGGTTAGAATAGGAGAACCAGCAAGCTATTTAGTTCCTATATTCTTAATAGGTGCAGTTATATGTTTACTATTTGGCTTCCTCAATAAGCATTCTTTTTTCAGAGTGATCCAAAATAGTTCACGTGATGCTGGATTTATCGTTATGTTTTATACTGCTATGATGGGGTTAACTTTTCAAGATCATTCCAAAGTAGCCTTGATGCTAATACTGTTAACAGTCATCCTCGGAATAAGCTACCGACAGGATGAAAGGAAATTTTATCAACAGCTGACGCCTTGGGCGATTCCTGTTTCTTTTGGCATGGCAATCATTGCAGCTTGTGAAGCTATAAATTCAGCAAGCGAGTTGTATCATGATCATTTAGGGATTGCAGTCAGCTTTGCAATTGGCGGCGGGATGCTCCTTATTTTAAGCAAGACAGCTGAAAGATATCAGATCCAGGACATAGCAAAGATTGCTTATGCAGCAGCTGTTGTGATCTATAGTGCTGCAATCCTTTTAAGTTATCTTGATTTTGTCTACAATCAGTTCGTACAGCCTGCTATTTTGTTAACGGGATTACTCATTTATTGGAAATATTATAAAAAGTGTTCATATAAGTGGATACCTTTTATCATTCCAATTGTTATGCTATTAAGTTATTTCTCCATGCTGAATATATTCGTTGAAGATTCACCGGTTATTTTAGCAAGAATGCAGTATACAATAGGTGGCGTTATTTTGCTGCTGGCTGCTGTGTTATTGAAAAAGGATCACTGTTTAGCAGCAGGTTTCGCTTGGATAGGACATCTGTTCTTGCCTTTTGCTTTGTCCCTAACTTATATAGCAGAAGGAAAGCTAGCAATTGACAGCTTTCTGCTAGCAGTCGCTATCTATTTTATGAGTTCAAGAATGACGCGTGAAAATTGGAAGGTAAAAGTATTTCTGTATAGCTGTTTTATATCATCATATGGAGCTCTTCTATTTGCAATGGACTTATTGAACAATGGACAGCATAAGGAGTTTTTACCATTTATTATAAGCATAGCTGTTTATCTATTATGGCAATTTGGAAGAACATCAGACCAAAAACATATTAACTGGTTCTTAATTCCGTGGTCTGTTTTTGGAATTCTAAACGTTCTCCTGGCATATCCAAATACGTTCCTGCACTATTCTGTCATTCTTGCTTATGCTGCAGCTTTCATTTTCTATTTGTTTAAAAGCCGTTTTTATTATTTGGCCAGCATACCGCTTTTCCTTTCTTGGGCAGGAACCTTGCAGTTCATTCTCCTGCACGTGTCAAATGCCGGTGTGAAGCAGGGTATTTTGGCTGCTTTTGCTGTATCACTTGCCTTGAGCGGCATGTGGGTGTATAAAAAATATAAGCAAAAAGCTGCAATATTTTCATATAGTGATCCATTTTTACTTGGTTCACTTCTGTTTGCATTAAGTTTATATCTTTTCCAGAGTGATGCCATCATTTTCAAAATGGCACCCGGATTGCTAATTAGTAGTCTTATTATTTTGATGCGTACACGATTTAAGGGAGAATTGATGTGGATTCCTGCAGTCATTTCGCTTTTATGGCTGATTCAGCCTTATTACAGTTTTATAGGATATATCCATATTCCAACTGTATTCATGCTTGAAGTTCAAGTACTGCCACTCGTGCTGCTCGTCATTTTGGGCAAAATGATTTTAAAGGGAAGATACAGATCTAAAACAAATAAACTGCAATGGTTTGTGCTAATAGCTGTATCATTTTTACTGATTGAAGATGGATTGCAAAGTTCTACAGTGATGGATGCGATTATTCTCGGCACACTATCGCTGATGTCCATTTTAGGAGGCTTTTATTTTAAAATTAAGGTATATTTCTTTGTCGGCTGCGGTGTTCTTTTGCTGAATGTGCTTCTTCAGACAAGACCATTTTGGGGCAATATGCCATGGTGGGCATACTTGTTGCTAGCAGGAACCATTTTAATCAGCGTTGCCAGCTATCATGAATGGCAGAAACAACAGAAGACTAAAGGAAAAGAGACAGTGTTCATTACGTTTAAAAATTGGATAATGCGGAAATTAAAAGAGTGGAATTAGGAGGGATATGCATGTTTCATAATAAAACGGTCATTATTACAGGTGCAGCGAATGGAATTGGCAAAGCATTGGCTGAAGCATACAGTCAAAAAGGAGCCAATGTGATTGCCGCTGATCTAGATGAAGAAGCCGGCAAGAAACTTGCGGAAACCGGTAATATTCATTTTGTGAAAACAGATGTAAGAAAAGAAGAAGAAATCATCAATCTAATGAAAACAGCAGCAGAGAAGTTTAGCAGAATTGATGTGTTAATTAATAATGCAGGTGTTTCGAGGTGGAAATCTCCCTATGATTTAAGTGCAGATGAATGGGATGATATCATCGGAACGAATTTGAGAAGTGTGTTTTTAGGTTCTAGAGAAGCAGCAAAATATATGAGGAAAAACGAAGATGGCGGTTCTATTATTAATCTAGCATCTACTAGAGCGACCATGTCAGAGCCTAATTCAGAAGCATACGCTGCCTCAAAGGGGGGGATTGTCGCACTAACTCATGCATTAGCAGTTTCTCTTTCAGAAGACCGCATTACCGTTAATAGTATATCACCTGGCTGGATTGAAACAGGAAATTATGAAGACCTGCGTGAGGTCGACCATCTCCAGCATCCATCAAGAAGAGTCGGCAAACCGGAGGATATTGCAAGAGCGTGTTTCTATTTATCTTCCTCCGAAAATGATTTTGTAACTGGGATTAACTTGGTTGTCGATGGCGGGATGACTAGAAAGATGATATATGAGGAATAGAAAGTTCTAATTTTAACAGACAGAATGAATGTCCTCTTTATTGGAAAAAACTATGAGTAGTGATTCCGATAAGGAGGATTTTTATTATGACTGAGAAACATCCTGATTTTATGAATAGCTCTTATTTTGTTGACGAACCCGGGAATTGGCACATGAAGGCTGGGGCACCGAAAGAGCTGCTGGAACAATTGGAACTATATTTACAGTCACTTGAAGAGCCGAATAATGAACCAGGCACGATATATGGGATCCATATTGATTATCCGTACTGAGCAAAGGAAAATGCTTACCATAGGACGAGTGAAATTTTTATGATTAAGGTAGGTTTTGAATTAAGTGTAAAGTGAGCGGGGGATTAGTACTTTTTGGGCAAGAATCTACTTAAATGCTGAAGGGTTGTAGCTTGATTAGGCCTTTTCAGGACATAAATACCCAAATTATGGATAATCATGGGGTGATTAGGCGCTTTTCGAGACACAAATACCCAAAATCCGAATAATCGTGGGATGATTAGGCGCTTTTCGAGACACAAATACCCAAATCCTGGAGAATTGTGGGGTGATTAGGCACTTTTCGAGACACGAATACCCAAATCCTGGAGAACAGAGGGATGATAAGGCACTTTTCGAGACTCGAATACCCAAATCCTGGAGAACAGAGGGATGATAAGGCACTTTTCGAGACATAAATACCCAAATCCTGGAGAACAGAGGGATGATAAGGTATTTTTCGAGACTCGGATACCCAAATCTTGGATAACCGAGTCGTGATTATCCGCTATTCACGACTCTAAAACCCAAATATGACATAATAATTGACCGATTAAGCATTTTAAATCTCACTCATACGAAATTTTTTAAAATACTATCAATAATGATTAATAATACTAAAGAAATACACAAGATCATGGAAAATTTTATCGTAAACTCTATTCCAACAAAAAATCCCCTACATCAGCAGGGGATTTTCCAAACTAATTCAATTGATTAGACCATTCTTCTACATCCCAAGTCTTCGTAATCCAGCCTTCATAAAAATCAGGTTCGTGGCATACTAGAACAACCGTTCCTTTGTACGCTTTTAACGCACGCTGCAGCTCTGCTTTAGCCGTAACATCAAGGTGATTGGTTGGCTCGTCAAACAGCAGCCAGTTACTCTCGTGCATCATTAGCTTACATAGACGGACTTTCGCTTGCTCGCCACCGCTCAGTTGATTTAGCGGACGGGAGATATGCTCATTTTTTAATCCACAGCGGGCAAGTGCAGCACGGACCTGATGCTGATCCATACCAGGGAACTCGTTCCAGACGTCATCGATTGGTGTAATGTTATCTGCCTTTACTTCCTGTTCAAAATAAGAAGGGAAGAGGAAGTCACCGTGATGGATTTTTCCGCTGATCGGTTTAATTTTTCCAAGCATCGTTTTTAATAGTGTTGATTTACCGACACCATTGCAGCCAACGATGGCAATTTTTTCACCGCGTTCAATGGTCATGGACATTTTCGGCAGAAGTGCGTGTGAATAGCCGATTTCAAAATCTTCGCCTTCAAACACATAGCGGCTGCTTCCGCGAGATTCTTTAAATTCAAAAGTAGGTTTTGCAGCCGTTTCAGGTCTATCAATGCGCTCCATACGGTCCAACTGCTTTTGACGGCTTTTTGCCCGGCCGGTTGTAGAGTAACGCGCCTTATTTTTTGCAATGAAATCTTCTTGTTTCTTAATAAATTCCTTCTGTTTTTCATAGGCATTGATATGCTGATTTTTATTAATCTCAGCAAGCTCCAGGAATTTATCGTAGCTCGCTGTATAACGGCTCAGCTTTGAAAATTCTAAATGGAAGATCGTGTTCGATACAGCGTTCATGAACTCTGTATCATGCGAAATCAGCAAAAAGGCATGCGGATACTCTTTTAAATAGTTTGTAAGCCACTTAATGTGTTCAACATCCAAATAGTTGGTTGGCTCATCCAGCAACAATACTTTAGGCTGTTCCAATAGTAATTTTGCCAGAAGTACTTTTGTACGCTGCCCTCCGCTCAACGCTGCTACATCACGATCGATTCCAATCGCATCAAGACCAAGACCTCGTGCTGCATCTTCAACTTTGAGATCTAGTGTATAAAAGCCGCCTGCATCTAAGTGATCCTGAATTTCGCCCATTTGCTCCAGCAGTTCTTCCAGTTCTTCAGGAGTGGCATCTCCCATTTTAGCTGTAATTTCATTTAACTCTTTTTCTTTTTCAAACAATGGAAGAAACGCTTCATTTAATACATCACGAATTGTTTTTCCTGCAGTTAGTGCTGTATGCTGATCTAAATAGCCATAATGAACAGTTGGCGTCCACTCAACCTTACCGGAATCATGGATCAGCTGCTTTGTAATGATATTCATCAATGTCGATTTTCCAACGCCATTTGCGCCGACAAGTCCGACATGATCTTCTGCTAATAAACGAAATGAAACATCTTTAAATAATGTACGGTCACCAAATGTGTGACTCAAATTTTCTACTGTTAATAAACTCATTTTTTGTTCCCCACTTTATTTGTCATCATCTCTACATCATACTAAAAAAATGCGATAAAAACTAGACCCTTTACTTGTCAATGATTTATACTAAATGGAAAATAATGTGGTCATATAGAAAAGCGGAAGCGCCTTGCTCAGCCGCGACAAGCTTAAGACGATCTGGCTGGAAGGTTGTTCTTTAACCTTCTGGACAGATTGGCTTAAGACCTCGAGGGGCTAGGCGCTGCAGCTAGACCAGGAAAAGCAAAAGGCGCTTGTCATCCATAGTGCTTGGAGCTAGACAATTTTCTTAATAGATATTTTTAATTCTAAAGGAAGTGAAATCATGCAGTTAACTCTTAACACAAAGGGGCAAAATGCCAGTGTGATGTCTTATTTACTGGCTAAAAACCCGAATAATATATATGAACGAAAGCAAAAGGGGCATTATGTTCGCCTTTTTTACAGTAAGTTTTCAGAAGAAGAGACAGAGGTTACCATTTTCGTGACACCTGATCCGATTGAGCTGACGAAAAATTCATCTAGTACATACGATATTACACATTATATTAATGACCGCGAATTTGCCGTCAGCAGCATTTTTTGTTCGTTTATTCGGACTGCACTTGGAACGGCTTTAAATGGCCAGCCTGCTGATGAATATAAAAAGTGGGTAGATGAGCCATTCGATTTTCAAGTAGATTTTGGACCTATTGCATCTAGCTTATCTGATGAAACACTGTACAAGTTGTTTACACCACTAGGCTTTGACGTACTGATACAAGAAGGAGAGGCCAATTACCAGTTTGAGCTTAAGAAACGCAGCACAGCACGTTTTATCACTTTAACTGGAAAAACAACCTTACAGAGAGTACTAAGACAGCTATTTGTGCTCATTCCAGTTATCGATGATTATAAGCACTATTATATTGATGAAAAAGAAATAGAGAAGCTGGAGCGCTATGGAGAAGGCTGGCTAGATGATCATCCGTTAAAAGAGATGATCTTAAAGCAATCACTGCGTTTTGAGGAAGTGTACAAGCTAATCGATCAGCCTGCTAAGGAAAAACACAAAGCGGAAGAACCAGTCAAAAAGCGATTAAATGACATGCGCTATGAAAAAATCATTGAAACAATTGAAAACCTTCCTAAAAAAGAAACCATTGTTGATTTAGGAAGCGGCGAAGGAAAATTATCGGTTCGCTTAGGTTTTATTGAAGGTGTCAAACAAATTCTAGCTGCGGAACCTTCACAAATAGCCACAAAAAAAGCATTGGAACGCTTTGAAAAAGCCGCGAAGAAAGAAAGTTTCCTTATGCCAGAAAGAATTTGGAGCTCTTTGTTCTATTATGATGAGAGACTGGCAGGGAAAGATGTTATGATTCTGTGTGAAGTTATTGAACATATCGATTATGAACGTCTACCGAAAATAATGGATACGATCTTTTCAGAATATAAGCCAGAAAGCTTGATCATCACAACACCTAATGCAGAATATAACCAAGTTTATGAATTAGGAGATTCTTTCCGCCATACGGATCACCGCTTTGAGTTAGATCGGAAGCAATTCCAAGAGTGGTGTGCAAAAAGAAGCCATGATTACCCATATAGTTTTACCTTTGAGGGGATTGGGGAAAAGCACGAGACTTTAGGAGCCCCCACTCAGCTATGTTTATTTACAAGAAAGGAGGAACGAGCATGAATATTTCCTTTCCAGTTGGATGTATTGCTCTCTTAATCGGTCCTTCAGGCAGCGGTAAAACAACACTGCTCTCAAATTGGATTGAAAAGGGATATATAAAATCATCCGAAAAAGTAAGTTCAGATGATTTTCGTGTTTTAGTAGGAGATACAGAATATATCGATTACAGCAATCGCTCAAAAGCAGAAAGTGATGGCTTATTTAACGAATATCAAAAGATCTCCCAAGCTGCCTTTAAGCTCCTGGATCAGACGGTTGAAGCCCGCGCACGGTTAAATAACGTAACCATAGTGGATGCCACCAATCTTTATAGCGATGGCCGCAAAAAATATATTGAAATGGCGAGCAGGCAGCATGTTCCGATCATCGCTATTGTTCTTGATATAAAGGAAGACACACTGATTTCCAGGGATTCAGAAAGAAAAGATCCTCGCGGGAAAAAGCGGATTAAACAGCAGTACAGTACCTTTAAGCGCGAGAAACGATTTCTTAAAAACGAAGGCTATACACGCGTTTATTATATGAAGGAAGAAGATCAGCAAAACATCACGATAACCAGGGAGCAAAATAAACTAACGCTCGATGTCGCTGCAGGCTTGGATATCATTGGCGATATTCACGGCTGTTATGATGAAATGATTCAGCTCTTGGAAAAACTGAATTACAAGCAAAATGAAGAAGGCTACTACGTTCATGAAGAGGGAAGAAAGCTTCTTTCCATAGGAGATGTGATGAGCAGAGGTCCAAAATCGCTGGTGACGATGGATTTTTGGCTGAGACATATACAAGCAGGATATGCCTATATGATTGACAGCAACCATGGCTGGAAAATCGCGCGCTGGCTCGATGGGCGTAAGGTTACGTTAAGTCATGGAGATGAAAAGGTAGAAGAAGAGTTTAATGCCTATGCTAAGGAAAAGGGAATGCAAGCTGCGGAAGCATTGAAAGCAGAATTAAAACACCTATTACTTCATGCACCTTCACATTATGTGCTGCAGCAAAATGGAGTAAATGTAGCGGTGTGCACACATGCGGGCATTAAAGATCATTATATCGGCAAAAGCTCGAAGCGAATTAGTGATTTTTGCCGATATGGAGATACAGATGGAGTAGATGAAAGAGGCAAGCCGATCCGGAAAGACTGGTTTATCCATCATCACTCCAGTGAATTAATTATTTGGGGTCATGATCCAAAGCCAAAACCGCTCATTGTTGGTCATACAATCAATATTGATCAGGGAGCTGTTTTTGGAGGTGAGCTGACCGCCCTGCGTTTTCCTGAAAGACAATTTCTTTCTGTTGAAGCTCAGCACGACTTCTCAGGAACAGACCAAAATCCATTAATAGAATGGAAAAAGAAACGTTTTGCTCCGCCAAATATCAGTAAATTCATCAATGGATATACTGTTTCTCCTGAACATATAAAGGAGATTATGGTAGGTGGTGAATATGTTAAGCCGGCGATTGATGATATGTCGCATTTTACGATTCCGATCGAACAGCTAATTTATATCCCGCCAACAATGACACCGCCTCCAGCTGCTTCGTCATTGGATAATTACTTAGAGCACCCTCGAGAAGCGATCCAATATTATCGCAAACATGGTGTCCAAAGAATGATTGCTGAGAAGAAACACATGGGTTCACGTGCAATCCTGCATATTTTCAAAAACACAGATGCCGGTAAACTCTCTTTTGGATATCCTGCCTTAGGGGTTATTTACTCGAGAGCTGGAAGACGTTTTTTCAATCAAGAAGCTGAAACTAAAATACTAACTCAACTATCAGAAGAACTGAAGCCTTATTTTGAAAAATATCAAACTGATTATGTCCTGTTAGATGCAGAAATCATGCCATGGAATTTAAAGGCGAAAGAACTGATCAGCAAGCAGTATGCACATGTTGCTGAGCATGCGATATTAGACAGAAAGAAGCTTCTGTCGAAACTCCAAAAAGCGGAGCATCCTGAAACGAAGATTTGGCAGGAGCAATACGAGCAAAAGCTCGAAAATGCAAAAACCTTTCAGAATGTTTTCCAAAAGTATTGCTGGGACCTGCATGATCTCGCTGAAATCAGCATCGCTCCTTTCCATGTCCTTGCTCACAGTAGTGGTGAGTTCTTTGATCGAACACATGAATGGCATATGAAGCAGAATCATGAGCTTGCACAGTTATCAAAGCTATTTACAGTGACTGAATATAAAATGATTGATGATGAACAAAGTGAAGAGGAAGCCATCAGCTGGTGGGAAAGTATGACAGAGGATGGTCACGAAGGCATTGTCATTAAACCTGAACATTTTATGGCAAAAGAAAAAGGAAAGCTGCTTCAGCCAGCCATTAAAGTAAGAGGGCAGAAGTATTTGCATATTATTTATGGCATTGATTACTTAGAGCCTGCCAATCTAAAAAGGTTGAAAGAAAGAAATACAAACAAAAAGCAGAGGAATGCATTGAAGGAGTTTGCACTTAGCATGGAAAGTGTTAAGCGATTCATAGCAGGGGAGTCTGTTGAACGTGTTCATGAATGTGTGTTAGCCTCATTAGCATTAGAAGCTGAACAAATAGATCCTCGTTTATAATCAGGAAAGGTCATCTAATGATTGCTTTTTTTGTTGCCAGCAATTCAGAGAGAAGGAGTTATCTAAGTAGACTGATCCTTCTCTCATGGTGAAGAAAGCAGATATCTCAACATATTAGGAAATCGCTTTTTTCGTTTTGATTTTTATACCACAGGCACATAAACTGCTATGCTTTAGTTGTTTAATTGGTGTGCGGCAAATTGTACATATGTTTCGATTGTTTTTCATTATAATCACCTTTCTACGACTGTTTACATTGTAAACATTGGCCATATACTTCCATTTTATGTGTATGAATTTGAAACCCTGTTACACTTGAAGCAAAATTTTCGACTACTTTTAAATCCGGTAAGTTTAAATCAGCTATTTTTCCGCAAGTTTCACAGATGACATGGTAATGTTGAGCTTTGAACAATTCAAAGCGGCTAACACCATTTCCGTAAGGCAGCTCTTCGACAATACCAAGCTTTACAAATAATTTTAAGTTATTGTATATAGTAGCAAGACTGATAATGGGAATTTTACTCTGAATATCTTCAGCCGTTGGATGTCCATCAAATTCCATCATGGCTCCTATGATTTGGATACGCTGCGGCGTGATTCTTAGCCCCTTTTCTTTTAAGAAGGGAACAAGTTCCGTTATTCGTTCATCTTCCATTACTAATCAGCCTCTTTTTATAAAATAGAAGGAGCCAGTTAATTTATAACAGCTCCTCCGAGAAGAATTTTGTCGTTAAATGAGAATTGAGAAGATAAAATGAGAATTTAACATTTAGATTGTTGCTTTTTTTACTTTACTTCTTCGCCAACTGATAATCCTAATCCTTCTGCGATCTTTGTTCCATATTCAGGATCTGCTTTATAGAAATTCTGAATCTGGCGCTGTTTAATTTCATCAAGTTTCACTTCTTTCATTGATGCCACAATGTTAGCAACAAGACGTTCACGCTCATCAGCATCCATCAAACGATAGAGGTCTCCCGCTTGTGTGTAATGATCATCATGATCATATGAAACACTTTCTGCAACACCATTTACAGCAAAGCCTGATGTTTTGTTTTCAGGTGTCTCTGCAGGGCCGTTAAAGCTATTAGGTTCGTAATAAACAGAGCCGCCGCCATTGTTGTCAAAACGCATTTGTCCATCGCGCTGGTAGTTTGCCTGCTCGTTTTTTGGACGGTTAATTGGCAGCATATTGTGATTTGCACCAACACGGTAACGGTGAGCATCAGAGTATGCAAATAAACGTCCTTGAAGCATTTTATCCGGTGAAGGCTCAATACCTGGCACCATATTGCCTGGTGAAAGAGTAACCTGCTCGACTTCAGCAAAATAGTTTTCTGGGTTTTTATCTAAAACCATTTTACCAACTTCAATTAATGGATAATCTTTGTGAGACCATACCTTTGTCACATCAAATGGATCGAAGCGATACGTATTAGCATCTTCAATAGGCATGATTTGAACTTTTAATGTCCAAGAAGGGTAGTCGCCATTTTCGATCGCATTGAATAAATCTTCTGTATGGTAATCAGGATGCTCACCGGCAATTTTAGCTGCTAATTGCGGATCCATGTTTTTAACGCCTTGGTCTGCAATAAAGTGATATTTCACCCAAACAGCATCGCCTTCTTTATTGACCCATTTAAATGTATGACTGCCATAGCCATTCATTGTGCGAAGACTCGCTGGAATCCCGCGATCACCCATTAAGTATGTCACCTGATGTAATGATTCTGGTGAATGTGACCAGAAATCCCAAACTGCGGTAGGGTTTTTAAGATGTGTTTTAGGATCTCTTTTTTGCGTATGAATGAAATCAGGGAATTTAATCGCATCACGAATAAAGAAGATTGGTGTATTGTTTCCGACTAAATCATAGTTTCCATCTTCTGTGTAAAATTTCACTGCAAATCCGCGCGGGTCACGAACGGTGTCAGCTGAGCCAAGCTCACCGGCAACCGTTGAGAAGCGGATAAACATTGGTGTGCGTTTGCCAACCTCTGAAAGAAAATCAGCTTTTGTGTATTTTGATAAATCGTTTGTTACTTCAAAGTAACCGTGTGCGCCAGCACCTTTGGCATGAACAACACGCTCAGGAACTCGTTCTCTATTAAAATGTGCCAGTTTTTCAAGCAAATGCACATCTTGCAGTAAAGTAGGTCCGCGACCGCCTGCTGTCATTGAATTTTGGTTGTCTCCAACGGGTGAGCCCCAGCTTGTTGTTAATCGATTATTAGTTGTCATTCAAATATCACCTCAAAAAATAGTTTCGATTGCTTATGAACTAATGATAACACTTATCACTCAAAAATCAATACTTTTTTATAATAATTATAAATAAAAACTTTTTGTAATGTAAAATTCTTTATAATTATTATTAGACGAGCATAAGTCTATCAGTTATTTAAGCACATATTCTATTTATATTTTTTGAAGTATAGGATAGAACGATCTTTTTAAAAGATCTAAAAAGGTGGATGAGTGTTTGCGGCAATTAGATCATTTAATCTAAGTAAGAAGGGTAGTGTTTAGAACAATGTTACTAACTCTTAAATCTGCTATTCGGAACAAAAATAAAAAATAATCTCAGTTAATTGAAGAGAATTATATTTGGTCTGTATTTAATATGAATTCCTATCTATGTGTATTAACTCTCTTGGTATTTGTAAAATTTAGACTTTATGGTAAGGTTTCATAAAGGAGGGTGAGGGTATGTTGCGTTTTCAAATGTGAAGAGGCTAACTAAATGTACTTTTTATTTCTTGTCATTTAGGAGAAAAATTAAAAGAACATTTAGGAGGAATAAATAATGAAGAAAAGCGATTTATTAGAAAAAATCAATAAAACGGCCCATAAGATTAAATTTTCAGGAACATTTTATGTGAAATCCAAAGTACTTAGTTTAACAGAGAGTTATGGATATGCTAATCGATCTGAAAAGATAAAAAACCAATCCAAGACTCGATATGGAATAGCTTCTGGCTGTAAAATCTTCACTGCTATCGCCATTTGTCAGCTTGTTGAAGAAGGGAAGATTTCATTTTCTTCAAAATTGAATGAGTGCATTGATATAGACTTCCCTTATTTTGATCAAAATGTGACCATACAACAATTGCTTACTCATACATCTGGTATCCCTGATTATTTTGATGAAGAAGAGATGGATAATTACGAAGAGCTATGGGTTACTACACCTATGTATCATATAAGAGACCTGCAGGATTTTTTGCCATTATTCCAAAATAAAAAAATGCAAGATGCTGCGGGAAGTACTTTTCATTACAATAATGCTGGCTATATTGTCTTAGGGCTAATTGTTGAAAAGGTAAGCGGATTGACCTTTAGTGATTATATTGAAAGATTTGTTTTTCAAAAGGCTGGAATGATGGAGTCTGGGTATTTTGAAATGGATGAATTGCCTGCGAAAGTGGCGTTAGGATACGTGAAGAAACCTGATGGCGGCTGGAAAACAAATACTTACTCACTTCCAGCTAAATCTGCATCTGATGGCGGGGCATATGTTACAGCAGAGGATATGATTCATTTTTGGGAAGCATTACTGAATGGTCAGCTTTTAACACCAGAAATGACACAGACATTATTGAAGTCAACGGCAGAGATAGATGAAGATCTGTTTTACGGCTATGGAGTATATATTCTTAAGGAAGAAGAAGCCGTGGTAAAATATATTTTAATGGGGTATGACCCCGGGGTAAACTTTCGCAGTGTATATTATCCAGATAAACAGCTTAGCATTGTAGTGTGCTCAAATGAGTCAGATGGTGCTTATGAAATACTGAAAGAGATTGAGGTCTCTATTTAGAGGACTGACTATATTTTTTCCTGATAAATTAATAGAATTTTAATTTGATTTTAGTATTAAAGCCTAATTTCTTAGTTTTTTAATTAAGAAATTAGGCTTTTCAATTAATTAGAAATTTAGTTATGAATTCGTTCATTAGACTATAATTCTAAAGTCTATTACGAATAAAAAATATTAAACAGTTTATCTGACGATATCCATTATAATGGCTGGGCCCAGTCTGGCATTTTCATCGAACATAAAAGCTCAAGTTCTGTTTTTCTCTTATCAACATATGAGCTCACAGTGCGAAGTTCATCATCAATTACAGCAGGGTGGGTCATGACTTCAATCGATTCATATGGCAAATCTTTTAAATTATTAAATAGTTGGCCGTCAACACCATCAGCATAAAAATCTGTCCAAAGTGCCTGAGTTAAGAGAATATCAGATTCATCCTTAATTGATTCAGCGAAACGTACAGGAACCTTGTATTTTTTTGCGAGCCGGATGATGACTTCTTTTAAATCAGGCCAGCCATGAACATGGTGGTGACTGTCAATATGGTGAAGAGGAAGTCCAGTTTTTTGGAATACTTCAATCTGGGATTGCCATTCTTTTTCTACCACCTGAAGATCCTCTTCAGTGATTGTAGTGTCAGAGTTTTTGAATTTGAAAAGCCCTTTTTCATTTGTCAAGGAATCACTATCAGCAGCAATCGGCTTTCCCCAGGTCAGTACAAGATGAATGCCAACTTGTAAGCTTGGGTACAGCCGCGCTTGTTCAACAGCATATGATGCAGCAAGTCCATTCATCATCAGTGTTGCTGACTGAACTATTCCATTAACATGTGATTGAATAATCCCATCTGTAACTCCTTTTGTAAGTCCGTAATCATCTGCATTTAAAAGTATTTTCATATGAACCCTCCGATTTCTTATTGTTCCTCCGTGTAGTTTCTCTCAATGATAAAGTTCGTTTTATCTCCTCTAAAATAAGAACGGGAAAATTCTACGCGCCGCCCTGATGTATCCAAAGCAATCGTTTCAAGGTAAAAACAAGGAAGATCACGTTTGCATTTTAAATAATTGCTCGTGCGTTCATCTGCAAGAGTAATTTCCACATTTTCCGTTGTTTTAGCAATACGGACGGAAAATTGCTGTTTTAAAGAAGTATATAGGGATGATTCAGCATGTTCTTTGGTGATGCCTGGTGCGACTTCCCATGGAATATAGGAGATTTGATATTGTGTTGGTTCACCGTTGGCACCTCGTGTACGCTCAATTCGCTGAATGGGCGCATTCGCGCTAACCTCCAATATATTTTGCAGAAACTCATTAGCAGGAATCACTTGAATGCTGATGAGATGGGTGGTTGCTTGTTTTCCTTGCATGGCCACTTGATCACTATATTTTTTGACTGTCTGTGTGAGCGATTGACTCACTTTTGGATCGGCTACAAAAGTGCCTTTGCCTTGGTGACGGACAAGATAGCCTTCTTGAGTGAGCTGCTGCAGTGCAGCACGTATGGTTGTTCTGCTGACATCAAATTCTTTGCAGAGTTTATATTCAGTCGGAAACTGCTCTCCATGCTTGTATTTGTTTGATTTAATTTGATTCATCAGCTCTTCTTTTACAAAAGCATGCAGTGATTGATTTTTTTCCATTATGGACCCCTAACACATAATCATTTAGTTAATAAAATTTTAGAAAGCGGTAACAATTTTACTTTTTCTTATAGTTTACAAGAACATACATTATAAAACAATTAGTAAATTGTAATTACAAATTTTTATACAAGATACCTATTTCTAATTATTATTCATTTATGAAAAATATAACTATTATTTAAATAAGAGGGAATTTAATGTAAATAATTTGTTATTATGATATGATTTGGTTGGTTGACCAACTAAAAGGGAGGATTACAAATGCACCAGATTGATAAACGATCGAGATTAATCAAAGCAGCTTACAAAATTTTTAGTCAAAAAGGATTTTATAATTCTTCTATAAAAGATATTGCAGCGGAAGCTGAAATTACCCCTGGCCTTGTTCATTATTATTTTAAAAACAAGGAAGAACTGCTGTTTTCAGTACAAGAATCTATTCAAACGGAATACCAAAAGCAATATGAAGGAAAGCAAATGAATGTAGATATGGTTCTGCAGGAAATTCAATCTAGAGTTGAAGAAGACCCTGATTGGTATAGGTTTAGATATGAACTCTATTCTCTGGGGCTGAAAAAAGAAGAGTATAAAGATGAAGTAAAGGCCATTTTGCAATCCGGGAAAAGAAGTCTAGCACAGCCACTTGAGGATCATTTTATAATGAATAAGAAAAAATCTGAGGGGCTGTCAAGCATCCTGTTAGCTTGTTTTGATGGACTTGCTTATCAAAAGTTAATTGATGAAAACTTTGATTTGGATGAATCCTATAGAACACTAAAAAAGATGGTAGAAATATATATATGTGTTGGAGGAGAAAAAGAATGAAAAGGTATTTAGTTATCCTCTACATTTTTCTAACAATAGTTCCATCTTTCGAAGTAAGTGCTCAAAATAATAAAACTGATAAAATTAATGAATATATTAAGGATGCAATGGACCAGTATCAAATTCCTGGAGCAGCTCTTACCATTATTGATGGAGGGGTAGAGATCATCAATGAGCAATGGGGAATATTAAGTAATGGAGAAGTCGTGACAGATGACACCCCTTTTCTGACTGGATCTTTGAGTAAACCTTTTACAGCACTTGCCATTTTGATTCTTGCAGAAGAGGGAAAAATTGAACTTGATCAGTCCATTGATACATATATACCAGAGTTTAAATATGTTGCCTCACATGACCATGAAATCACAGTTTACCACTTATTGAGACAAACGAGTGGAATTTCTCAGTATGATGGTTTAAAGGTAACAGATAGAGAAAACACTGAAAACTGGGATATTTCAGCAGCGATAAAGGAACTGAGTGGTGTAAAACTCGCTCACTCACCAGGAGAAAAATATGAATATAACTCTGCTAATTACTTGCTGCTGGGAGAAATTGTAGAGCATGTCAGCGGGGAATCTTTTGGTGATTTTCTAGTGAGCCAAGTTTTTAAACCATTAGAAATGAATCATACAGGAGCAAGTGTAGAACAAGTCCGTGAGTTACATTTAGTACCTGGTTTTGAGTCATGGTTTGGCAAGCCGGTTAAAAGTGAATTTTTATACGATCCAGCTGGGGCACCATACGGATATATTGCATCGACGGCAACCGACCTAACAAAATTTCTAACATTTTTATTAGAAGGGAACAAAGACATCATCTCTGAAGAAGGCATGAGACTTTTCACATCACTCCCTGAAGATGGAAATTCGTATGGAATGGGCTGGCATTTTAACGAAGAAGGAAGATTCTTATTTCATGGCGGCGCTACCCGTGATTTTAGAGCTGAGATGTATTTTCGGCCGGAAATACATCAGGCTGCTATTCTTTTAACGAATAAGTACCACTCACTTGAAGACCCACAGGTTTATTATATAATGAATGGAATTAGAGATTTACTAATCCATGATCATACAGAAGCATTGCCCGATCAGTCTTTATTGTTTCAATGGATATTGCTTGCCATCATTATATTCCTTATTATTTTGGCTATCATGAGAATTATGAGAAAGAGTCAAGTAAAGAAAAGATATCTGACCTATTTTCTCTCTACAATATTTGTGGTTATTTCGCTTGGTGCCATTCCAATGATTGTAATCACACAACAAATTCCGTGGAGAAGCTTTCAAATATTTGCACCTGATTTAGCTTTTTTAGTTTACTGCATAATGTTCCTGTTTTTATTACATGCAGTAATTCCATTAAAGTTCTTTTTTTTAAAAGATAAGAGCAGTTCAATAGCAAAATAAACATAAAGCGAGGGACTCCAATCATAGGAATCCCTCGCTTTACTTATAAATTCTCCCTAACCAGTGGCATGCTCATGCAACGCGGGCCTCCACGGCCTCTTGACAGTTCTGAGCTTTCAATTTCGATGACTTCAATTCCATGTTCACGGAGAACGTTATTTGTAACTGTGTTGCGGTCGTAGGTAACAACAACGCCTGGTGCGATGGAAAGTGTATTAGAGCCATCATTCCATTGTTCCCGGGCAGCTGCGATCGGACATCCGCCACCACAGGGAATTAGAGTGATTTCTTTAAGATTTAACACTTCCTTTAATGCACTTGTTAAATCAGATTTCCTGGAAATCGCAAATTCGCCTTCTTCGCTTGTTTTTTCAAGAATATAGATATTAAGTCCGCCTTCTTCACTTTCAATCCCAGGATGATAAGTGAATTTGTCATAATCAACCATCGTAAACACAGTATCTAAATGCATATAAGCTCGTTTTTTCGGAATCTCAACTGCCATTACTTTCTTAAATGTATTGTTCTGTTTAAACACTTCTGATGCTAATTTTTCAATACCTTGGGCAGTTGTTCTTGCACTTACGCCAATTGCTAAAACTTCACTGCTTAAAACAAGCTGATCGCCGCCCTCCATTGAATAAACATCATTCCTGGAGAAGTACGTTTGTGTTTGAGCGTCTCGAAAGCAGGGGTGATACTTCATAATCGTATCAACAAAGATGGACTCACGCCTTCTGGCAGGCTCATACATACGATTAATGGAAAGCCCATTCCCAATGACCGCTGCTGGATCTCTCGTAAAATAAAGATTTGGCATCGGATCTAAATAAAACGGATAGTGCTCATTTGTTATTTCATGCAGGTGCACTTGCTTGCTTTTAGGAATTTTTGATTTAGGGACTCCTGACATGACGATGCTGACGAGCTCGTCTCCTCCTAATGATTGAAAGTACTCTTTTACACTATCGTATGAGCCGTCTAAGTTTTCCAAGCCATCTTTTAAGATCTCATCCATAAAATATTGCCTTGCATCCTGATTCTGTACGGCTTCTTTCATTAAAACGTCAAGATATAGAACTTCGATGTCTCTATTCGTTAATTGTTGTGCAAAATAGTCATGTTCTTTTTGAATGATGGGAAGGTGAGGAGTATCATCGAATAATAGTCTTTCTAAGTATTGTGGCATTAAATGCTCGATTTCTAATCCTGGTCTATGTAGCATAACTGTTTTAAGTCTACCGATTTCTGAAGTTACATTTAATTGCTGCTGCATTCTATATTTCCTCCTAATTTCTTTCTATTTGAGCCGTTCCCTTCAAATTGGTAGAGTAAACAGATCAATTGCATGTATAAATATTCACCCCTTCCTTCGAAGGATAAAAGCGAATATTTTCACCAATAGTATGGGATGGGAGCGTAAATTCATGCATAAGTCTCAGAAATTTATGTCCGCTATATATGTACAAAACAAAAAAATATGATAAAGTTATAAGTGGAAATACTCAACAGTATAAGGTTTTCGCTGTCCTCACAGAGAGGACAAATGTATTATTTGATTAAAGAATCGAATGGAGGCTAAATTTATGACAAGCAAAAAATTAGATTCATTCCTTGATGAAAATTTAAATGATCTAAAAGGCAGAGGTTTATATAATGTAATTGATCCATTGGAGAGTCCAAATGGTCCAAAGATCAAAATTAATGGGAAAGAACTCATTAATTTATCTTCTAATAATTATTTAGGACTGGCAACAGATGAAAAATTAAAGAAAGCTGCAAGAGAAGCTGTAGAAAAATATGGTGTAGGAGCAGGGGCTGTTAGAACGATTAACGGTACACTCGATATCCATTTGGAGCTTGAAGAAAAACTTGCACAATTTAAGTATACCGAAGCAGCAATTGCTTATCAATCAGGATTTAATTGCAATATGGCTGCTATTTCAGCTGTAATGGATAAAAATGATGCCATTTTGTCTGATGAATTAAACCACGCTTCTATTATTGACGGCTGCCGTCTATCAAAAGCAAAAATCATTCGATTCAATCATTCAGATATGGATGATTTACGTGCGAAGGCGAAAGAAGCAACCGAGTCAGGTCTTTATAATAAAATCATGGTGATTACAGATGGTGTTTTCTCTATGGACGGAGACATTGCGAAGCTGCCAGAGATTGTGGAGATTGCAGAAGAGTTCGACTTAATTACATATGTAGATGATGCACATGGTTCAGGCGTTCTGGGCAAAGGAGCGGGTACTGTTAAGCATTTTGGTTTATCCGATAAAATTGATTTCCAAATTGGGACACTTTCAAAAGCAATTGGGGTTGTAGGCGGCTATGTTGCCGGAAAGCAATCGTTAATTGATTGGTTAAAGGTCCGCAGCAGACCATTCTTATTCTCCACATCTTTAACACCTGCAGATATTGCTGCATGTATTAAATCAATTGAAATCTTAATGGAAAGCACCGAGCTAAATGAAAAGCTATGGGAAAATGCTAATTACCTTAAGGATGGCTTGAAAAAGCTTGGCTTTGACATTGGAGAAAGTGAAACACCCATAACACCATGCATTATCGGAGACGAAGTAAAAACGCAGGAGTTCAGCAAGCGCCTAAATGAAGAGGGTGTTTATGCAAAATCGATCGTGTTTCCGACAGTACCAAGAGGAACTGGCCGAGTAAGAAATATGCCTTCTGCAGCACATACAACTGATATGCTTGATGAAGCAATTGGTATTTATCAAAAAGTTGGCAAGGAAATGGGATTGATATAAAGAAATAGGTGAAGGGAAGGGAACGTGTGATCCTTCCCTTCTAACTGGTAAAGGAAAAGACTTGAAATTCCCTCGTCACTTTACCTTCCAAATTCCTTGGAACTTTCATCAAATAGTAAAAGTTTATTAATATCAATAGAGCTATAGAGCTTTGTCTTCACATTAGAAAGGGCTGGGGATGAGAATGAAACGAATAATGATTACTGGGGCATTAGGGCAAATTGGTTCAGAGCTTACAGTGAAATTAAGAGAAATTTATGGTGCAGATCAAGTTATCGCAACGGATATACGAAAAAATGAGACAGAAGCCGCTTTGTCTGGACCTTTTGAAATGGTAGACGTGACGGATGCACGGACGATGTTAGAGGTTGCAAAAAAATACAATGTTGATAGTGTAATCCATATGGCTGCCCTGTTGTCGGCAACAGCTGAAGCAAACCCTGTTTTTGCTTGGAATCTAAACATGGGCGGACTGATGAACGCTCTTGAAACGGCACGAGAATTAAATGCCCAATTCTTCACACCAAGCTCAATTGGTGCATTTGGACCATCAACACCTAAAGATCGAACACCGCAGGATACTATACATCGACCAACAACGATGTATGGAGTAAATAAGGTAGCTGGAGAATTGTTGTCAGATTATTATTTTCATAAGTTCGGAGTGGACACAAGAGGATTGCGTTTTCCTGGTTTAATTTCATATGTCACTCCTCCAGGCGGCGGAACAACGGACTACGCTGTGGAAATCTACTATGAAGCAGTTAAGAATGGCAAATATACTTCCTATATTGATAAAGGAACATATATGGATATGATGTATATGCCAGATGCTTTGGATGCAATCGTTCAATTAATGGAAGCCGATCCAAGTAAGCTAAAGCACCGCAATTCGTTTAACGTTACTGCAATGAGCTTCGAACCTGAACAGATTGCTGCAGAAATTAGAAAACATATTCCTCATTTTGAAATTACGTATCAGGTTGACCCTATTCGCCAAGCAATCGCTGATAGCTGGCCAAATTCCATTGATGACTCTGCCGCAGTCGAAGAATGGGGCTTCAAAGCCAACTTTGACTTACGGAAGATGACAGTGGATATGCTGGATAAACTTAAACAAAAATAAGTGATCTCATTCAGAGGTAAAACCATTCACAAATGAGTGTAATGATACAAAATAGAATAGATAAAAAAACAGGCTGACAAAACGGATTGTCAGCCTGTTTTTTTATAGAGTGCCGTATTAGCAGCAATTTGACAGGGCAGAAGACCTCATGGTGATTGTTATGATAAATTAGCGTCATATGATCTCTCAAGTGATGAAGTCTGCAACCAGTAATAAATAAGTAATTCCCTGATAACTTCCATATCATCCTGTAATTACGAATGAATAGTAGAGAATTGGAAATATTAAGGATCTACAGTTCAAAAAAACAGCAAAGATTTAATGAACTAGAGATAATTTAAAGTAAGAAGGATGATATGTATGACTTATCAGGAAGGTTTAAATCAAATTGATAAAGCCACGGAAAGAATTGTTGAAGCAAACAGGTTAACGATGGAAGCAGTAAATAATGCTTTCTTGTTTACATGGCAATGGTGGATCGCGTTGGCAATGATTATCATTCCATGGGTTATTTGGTTAGTCTTTCGAGACCGTAATAGTTCAGCCCGCATTTTTGCTGCAGGTTTACTATTAATGGTTTTGTCAGAAGTTCTTGATATTGTTGGAGTTGGTTTAGGAAAATGGGCGTACCCTGTAAAAGTTATACCTATTGCAACTGTCAGCTTTTCTTTTAGATTATCTCTTCTTCCGGTTTTTGCTATGCTGTTAATGCAAATTAAACCGAAACTAAATCCTTTTATAAAAGCGATGATCTTTGGGATTTTTGGTGCATATATTGGTTTGCCTTTGTTAAGTGTAATTGATTTATATAAAAAAATAGATTGGTCCCTGCATTATTCATTTATAATCCTGACAATTATGTATTTGCTCGCTCATTGGTTCAGCAGACGGAAATCCTTCCAAGCAGTAGAGTAATTTATTAAAACCAAAAATCTCAGAGCAAAGCTCTGAGATTTTATAATGGAATCTGCCGATATAGATTATTCATGAATGAAAATCAGCTTTTCTTTCGGATTCGTTACTCTCCCAATGATGGAGGAATGGATCAAGCCTGCCTGATGCAATTTCTCCACATATGTCTGCGCTTGTTCTTCCGGCATTGCGACGAGCAAACCGCCTGATGTAATCGCATCACATAGAAGAAGCTGTATATCTTGACCTATTGATCCATAATCGACATCGTTCAACAGCCACTTATGATTCGCTTTAGAACCGCCAGGCACTACTCCAGCCTCTGCCAGTTCTTTTGCACCTTCTAACACCGGTACATGATCGACAGTGATTTCTAAGCTAACATTGCTTCCTTTAGCCATCTCGCTTCCATGTCCAAGAAGCCCAAATCCTGTTACGTCTGTAACTGCATGCGGCGAAAAATCCATCAGAATTTCTGCGGCTGTTTTATTTAATTCGGCCATAACTTCAGTAACTCTTTTTTCTTGCTCACTTGTAACAGCATTTCTCTTAATGCCTGTAGTTATAATACCCACACCAATTGGCTTCGTTAACACTAAAACATCACCAGGCAATGCGCCTACATTTTTCCATACTTTATCCGGATGTACAATGCCTGTAACAGAAAGACCAAACTTAGGCTCCTGATCATCAATAGAATGACCGCCAACTGTTACTGCACCTGACTCTTTTACTTTATCAGCGGCTCCTCTTAAAATCTCAGAGAGCATATCAGCACCTAGTTTTTTAACTGGATAGCCGACAATGTTTAATACCGTTTTCGGGTGACCGCCCATCGCATAGACATCGCTTAAAGCATTGGCTGCGGCAATTTGGCCGAACATATATGGATCATCTACAATTGGAGTAAAGTAGTCAATCGTTTGAATGAGGGCAATTGTATCCGTTAATTGATAGACTCCTGCATCATCTGATGTTTCATGCCCAACGAGCAGCTCTGGCACTTTTTCTTGCTTAGGCAGCAGACGCAAAACTTGCGCCAAGTCCTCAGGACCAATTTTGCAGCCTCAGCCAGCTTTTGTAGACAATGATGTCAGACGAATTTTTTCATGTTCACTCATGTTAAGCACCTCCATACAACAGTATACCTTTATTTATTCAAAAAATTAAAGCTAAAAAAAGTCTTAATGAAAAGCAAAAGCACATTCTTAACATGTATTTTACATTTATTAACTAGTAAAAAAGTCTTAGTTATGATAATTTAATTTAGTTATTAAACAAACATAATCGCTAATACATAAGAGAGTTTAATACATATAAAAATAACTTGGGAGACATTTGTATGAAGAGCATCAAGATTAAACTGCTAGGCAGTTTTGCTGTTATTGTATTGCTCATGACTTGTATTGCTGTATTTAGTTTTTTAACCATTAATTCTATTTCAACTAGTTTAAAAAAGATAACTAATAACGACATGAATATGGTTGAAGCTGTTAATGAAATGTCATTTAGTGTAGCATACAGGGCAAAGATTGCCAGAGATTATATTCTCTTTGGAGATAACCAGTTTAAAGACAAATTTCTTAATGAGTCAGAAAAAGCGAATGAATTAGCACTTGAGCTTCAAGCTATGCTGACAAACAGAGAATCATCTGAAGCGTTAGCCGCAGCATTTACAGAAGCATTTGAGAAAACACAAAAGTGGCAAGATCTTGTGACAGATGAGATAATTCCTCTTTTTGATAGTGGAGATCTAGAAGGGGCCATTAGCTTAATGGAAGAGCTTTGCTTGCCATATAGTGAAGATGCAATTAATTCCTGGGTGAATGTAGTAGATGTTCAGAACGCTGCAACACAAACAGAAACAGCGCAAGTTAATGATCTGGCTTTAAGAAACTCCATTATGATTATAATTATCTCGATCATCGCAATTATTGGTTCAGCCATTATTGCCATTACCAATTCTGTGAAAATTACAAGACCGATCATTTCAGTGGTGCATAGACTTGAAGAGATAGCAGACGGAGATTTATCAGGCAGGCCATTGCAAACTAGATCCAAGGATGAAATAGGACGTCTGTTTCTGGCGATTAATAAAATGTCAGCCAGTTTAAAAAGATTGCTGGAGAAAGTCTCGGAAACCACAAAACAAGTTGCTGCTTCATCGCAGAAATTCAATCGTTCTGCTGAAGAAACCGTCAAAAGTGCAGAACAAGCTGCTGTTTCACTTCAAAATATAGCAGCTGGCGCGGACAGTTCAGCAGTAAGTGCAGAAGAATCAGTAAAAGCGATGACACGATTATCTGCTGGTGTCCAGCTTGTAGCAGAATCATCTGCAGCAGTCTCAAATGAATCACAAAAGGCTGCCCAGCATGTACAGAATGGGCATACATTAGTTGAAAATGCCATATCTCAAATGAATTCAATTGAAACAGCTGTAGCTTCAGGAACTAACCAAGTGGAGTTGCTCGGACAGAGATCAAGTCAAATCGGACACATTATCAATGTCATGAGAGAAATATCAGAACAGACCAATCTTCTCGCCTTGAATGCAGCAATCGAGGCTGCCAGAGCAGGGGAAAATGGAAAAGGATTTGCAGTTGTAGCTGACGAGGTGCGTAAGTTAGCTGAACAATCAAGTAAATCAGCTTACCAAATCGCAGAACTTATTACTCAAATACAAGATGACACAAATGAAGCTGTTCAATCGATGTCTCAAGGAAAGCTAGAAGTAGAATCCGGCACAAAAATTATAAATGAAACAGGATTATCTTTTGCTGAAATTCTAAAATCAATTGGAATGGTTTCAGATCGAATGGCAGAAGTTACATTCTCAGCAGAGGAGATGGCTACTTCAGCAGAAGAAGTAAATGAGACAATGGAATCCTTGGCATCTCTAGCAAATCAAACATCAAATCATACCGGCCACGTAGCTGCTTCGTCTGAACAGCAGCTTGCTGTGATGCAAGAAATCAGTGCATCTGCCGCGGCGTTAAACAAGCTGGCTGAAGAACTTGCGAATGAATTGAATCACTTTAAACTATAATATTACTGTCTTTTGAAGGAGCTCTTTTCTGAATTAAAATTTTATTCAAGAAGCGGGATAAGAAGATGCAGAGGTCTATAAGTCTCTTTGCATCTTTGGTTTGCATTCATTTTAATTATGCACGAAGAATAATTGGGATATTTCCATTTAACTCGTTTGTTTCAGAGTTTTACCCATAATACGAGGGTGTTTTCTGCTTATATTTTGAAGGTAAGTGTTATTTCGTCCCAAAGTTCTAGACTTTATATTTAAAAATCAAATCACACATACATACACAAAATTCATATCTGTCTTACCTGATTTAACGTAATTTTGGATAAACCTTTCAGCATCGTCAATACTAATAAAAGGGAGGATGATGTATGAAACAACCATTAATGGCTTCAGAAGTTGGCATTCTGTGGACTTCCTATCAAAACGACAGTATGTCTTGCTGTATCCTGTCACATATGTTGAGATATGCAGAAGATCAGGAAATAAAGAAGACAATAGAATCTGCATTAGACATTGCATCCATACATATAGAAAAACTGACCCGTTTATTCGAAAAGGAAAATTACGCTAAACCAACAGGCTTTACTGAGAAAGACGTAAATTTAAACGCACCACGGCTTTTTTCTGATGCTTTTTGTATTACATATATTAATCACATGGCCAAAGCAGGCATGTTAGGCTATAGCGGCATGCTTGCTATGAGTGCAAGAGAAGACATTGTTGAATATTATTCAAAAGCACTGCTAGAAACAAGAAACTTATATGAATCAACCTTAAAAGTAATGATAAAAAATGGATTATATGTCAGAGCTCCTTATATTCCACTACCATCTGAAACAGATTATGTAGATTCGAGCCAGTATTTAAGCGGTCTTAACCCTTTTTCTAAGAAACGGCCATTAAATGCCATTGAAATATCTCATTTATTTCTTAACATTCAAACCAATTCAATTGGCGTAAAATTATGCTTGGCGTTTGGACAGACATCACCTCGTACTGAAGTGCAGGATTTTTTGCTGCGGGGGAAACAGATTTCAGAAAAACAAATGGCTGTCTTTACCCGTACTTTATTAGACAATAATATTTCAGCTCCTACATCTCCCGACGAATGTGTAACAAAGACAACAACACAGATCTTTTCAGATCAATTAGTGATGTTTCACATGTCATTGTTAAGTGCTGCGGGAACAGGCAATTATGCGACAGCAGCTGCAGCCAGTCAGCGCAGTGATTTGGCCATCAACTATGAGCGATTGTCATTTGAAATTGCCAGGTATGCAAAACAAGGAGCCGACATTATGATTAAAAATAATTGGCTTGAACAGCCTCCTGGAACCATTGACCGAGAAAAATTGGTCAGAGATAAAGGCGAGGCATAACATTGTATTAATTCAATCACATTGCCAAAAGCTTTAAGTTGTACTACAATCTTAATTGTGAACGTTTAGTGAATTTTCACAGTATTAAGGAGGATTTAAACATGAAGCATACAGTTAAAATTGAATTTTGCATGATGTGAAACTACGCACCAAAAGCCGCGGGTCTCGCGGAAGATCTTTTTACACATTTTCGTGGAAACATCACTAGCCTTGAGTTAATTCCTAGCTCAGGTGGTGTATTTGAAGTGACATTGAATAATGAGAATATTTACTCGAAAAAGGAAACAGGTGTTTTTCCAAAATCACAGCAGATTATTGATCTAATAGAAGCATAAATGCTAGGTTAACCTTTCTTTATGAAGCTCTTTTGCTAAAATAAAGAAAGGTTTTTTCTTAATTTAGTTATTAGAGGAGAAGATCATTTATTAAATGTCTTATAGTGTTTAAAATACAATAAAATTATTATGTTAACTAGAATTTGAAAAAAGACTTACTCACTTATAATAATATATCTCTTTTTCCCATTGCCGCTCAGATTCTTGTCAATCCACACCTCAAGAATACCGTTAGCAAACTGGGCATGGACTCTTTTGTCTGCCACTCGAAAAGGCAATTCGATCGTCCGGCTGCAAGAATCTTTATTTTTCTTTTTCGCAGCTATTGTAATATTATGATCCTCTAATACAATGTCTATATCTTCCGGCTCCGCATCCGGCAATAGAGCCTCAACAATAATATGTGTATGGGTTTCATATAAATCGATGCGAAATGTAAGTTGATCCATATAAGATGTCAGCGGATCAAGGAAAAATTGTTCCATCCACTTTTCTACCTCCGACATATCATCCTTTTTATGTTCATTATGGTCATTCATCATGAAACCTCCTCAACGATAATATATTCAGCTCATGCCTATGTGTGAAAAATGATATACTAAAGTTGCCACAGATTGGAGGGGACCGCGGTGAAAGAAGTATTAAAGAATATTCCGCCCATTCATGAATTATTAAAACATCATTGTTTTCTAGAGATAACAGAAAAATATAGTGTCGATACAGTATATGCTTCAACCCGGCTGAAATCCGTTATAACTGAAATACGCCAGCTTTTGCTGCAAGGTGAATGGTATGGTGCTGCACCTGGTAATGCCTTGTTTTATGATGAGATTTTTCAGCGTGTAGAGGAAGCCATTCGAACGGAGTTTCAATATACTTTAAAAAAAGCAATTAATGCCACAGGCACCATCCTCCATACGAATTTGGGAAGAGCAAGAATGAGTGAAAATGCAATGAAGCATGTCGTCGAAACAGCTCAGTCCTATTCAAACCTTGAATATGATTTGTTTAAAGGTGAACGAGGCTCACGGCATGTGCATGCTGAAACATTAATTAGGACGATTACAGGTGCCGAAGCAGCTATGGTTGTGAATAACAATGCAGCTGCAGTTTATTTAATCCTCAAGGCACTTGCTCAAGATAGCGAAGTGATTGTTTCGAGAGGTCAGCTGGTGGAAATTGGCGGGTCCTTTCGAGTCTCATCCATAATGGAAGAGAGTGGAGCAAAACTGATTGAGGTAGGGACCACAAATAAAACACATTTAGCTGATTACGAGAATGCCATCCATTCAGAAACAGCTATGATCATGAAAGTACATACAAGTAATTTTAAAGTGATTGGTTTCACAAATACAGTTGGAACAAAGGAGCTTGCTCACTTAGCTTCAGAGAATAATATCCTGTTTTATGAAGATCTTGGCAGCGGCGCTTTATTTGATTTCCGCAGTAAAGGCATTGGAGAGGAGCCTACTGTAAAGGAAGTATTAGCACAGGGCGTTCATCTAGTATCTTTTAGCGGTGATAAACTGCTCGGCGGGCCGCAGGCGGGTATTATTGCAGGTAATAAGGAGCTCATTCAAAAGCTGAAAAGGCATCAGCTAGCGCGTGTGCTAAGAGTAGACAAGATGACGTTAGCTGCACTTGAAGGCACGTTGATGCACTATGCAAAAGGGGGAGAGGAGCTTAATAAGATTCCTGTCCTACGTGATTTGCTGGTGCCACTAAATCTTCAGCATGATCGCGCGCTTCGCTTCGCTGATAAGCTCGCTGCTTTAACTACTGTATATACAGCTGAGATCTTTGAGAGCATCGCTTATGTTGGCGGAGGAACGATGCCTGACGTTGAGTTGCCATCCTACTGTATAGCCATTCAGCATCAAACCAAGTCAGCCATTCAGCTTACAAAAGCACTCCGGAACGAAAAACCTGCCATTGTCACTCGCATTAAACACGAAGAGCTGCAAATCGACCTTCGAACAGTTACCGATGAAGAAGAGCAGATGATCCTGCAAGCCTTAAAAGTCATTCAATAACAGGGAATTGACCATACAATAGGAAAAGCGATGTCAAAGATGACATCGCTTTTGTATTTATAGGTTTTTACATATCATGATGGGAATTATGCTTTTGTCTGGAATGATTGCGGTTTTTCACCTTTTTAGATCCTCTTAATGGCTCAGGCTGGCCGTGCTGATCTCCTTTAGGTGCATTTTTTCGCATATCCTTGCCGTCATTTTTATTCATTACCATCCCTCCTACTTATAGGATGGAAAACACAATGAAAATTATGCGGAATATTTTCGAGGAGGACTGCGCAATTTAATGTTACAAATCAAATAAGGAGGGAAACACATGCCATATCATAAAGATAAACAACAGGCATTTCAGGCTGCACAGCAAGGTCTCGAGGATGCCCAAGAATTATATTATGAGATTGTACGCGATTCTTCTGCATATGGACATCAGCTCAAACACCTTAAACAGGAAGTAAATGAAGCATACGAACAAATTCAAAATGCACTTGAAGTTGCTTCTGAAGGTCAGCGTGAACAGCTGGAAAGATTCCAGCAGGATTTAACATCAATGGTAACTGAAGTAAATGAAATTGAATAACAGAGATGAGGCAGCCGGTATAGAGCTGTCTCTTTCTTTTTTATTTTGCCTCAAAACAAAAAAGGACAGAAATTTGTCCTTTCAGACTGTAGACAAACTCGATGAAAATCGAGTTTGCCTACAGTCTTTTTTGTTTTAGAATAAAAGGAGAATAAGGTTAGAGGTGATGAAGATGCTTTCCAAACATAATTCAATTCAACGTGATCAGCTTGAAATGGTTGCGTTAGATCAACTGGTACCTGAAAACCATTTAGTACGAAAAATGGAGGCTGCAATTGACTTCTCCTTCATTTATGATTTAGTAAAAGATACATATTCAGAAGTAGGTCGTCCAAGCATTGACCCGGTAATTTTAATAAAGCTTACTTTTATTCAATATACCTTCGGTATTCGGTCCATGCGCCAAACCATTGAGGAACTAAAAACAAACATGGCTTATCGCTGGTTTTTAGGATATGGATTTTATGATAAAGTTCCTCACTTCTCTACCTTCGGTAAAAACTATGAGCGTCGTTTTAAAGATACTGATCTATTTGAACAGATCTTCTATCGAATCTTAAAAACGGCCACGGAAAAGAAATTAATTAGCGCTGAACATGTTTTTATTGACTCGACACACGTAAAAGCAAGCGCGAATAAACATAAATTTGCGAAGAAAGTTGTGCGTAAGGAAACACGCGCATATCAAGAACAGCTTCAAACAGAAATCAACGATGACCGTGAAGATCATGGGAAGAAGCCATTTCCACCTGATAAATTTGAAAAAGAGGAAACAAAAGAGATCAAAGAAAGTACCACAGACCCAGAAAGTGGCTACTACGTCAAAGACGAACGCACTAAACAGTTTGCTTATTCGTTTCATGCCGCCTCTGATCGCAACGGATTTATCTTAGGAAATATAGTTACACCAGGAAACATTCATGATAGTGGAATCCTTGAGCCTTTAGTTGAACGAGTGATTGATAGAGTTGGAAAACCTGAAGCCGTTGCCGCAGACGCAGCTTATAAAACACCTGCCATCACGAAGTACTTAATTGAACATGAAATAACACCTGCACTCCCTTATACACGACCACGTACAAAGGATGGATTCTTCCGAAAGCACGAATATGTTTATGATGAACATTTTGATTGTTATATTTGCCCAGCGGGCAAAATTTTGAACTATTCAACTACCACCAAGGAAGGCTACCGTGAATACAAATCATTGAAACAGACTTGTGCCACTTGTTCATTATTGCACCAATGTACACAGAGTAAGAATCACCAAAAAGTGGTGACCCGGCATATTTGGCAGGAATATGTGGAGGAAGCGGAACATCTTCGCCATCACAAAGATGTAAAACCAATATACGCAAAGCGAAAGGAAACGATTGAACGTGTTTTCGCTGATGCAAAAGAAAAGCATGGAATGCGTTGGACAACGTTAAGGGGACTTAAAAAATTGTCGATGCAAGCGATGCTTACTTTCGCGTCCATGAATTTAAAGAAAATAGCCAACTGGACGTGGCAGGACCCAAAAACAGTATAAATCTGAGGATAGGATAGCTGCATTCTGTCCTCTAAAGGAATAAAAATAGAAAAAAACTTCAAAAGGGGTTCGGAATGAGACCATTCCGAACCCCTTTTGTCTACAATCTGAAAGGACAGAAATTTGTCCTTTTTGTTTTACACTATTGGTTTTTCTTACGCTTCTTATTGTTTTGCTTCTGTTTCTCTGTCAATGGTTCATTGGCAAATTCTTCGTTATAGCCAGCTCCCATGCCCTGGCCTTTTGCCGCATTCATTCCAGGTATCAGATGATTCGATTTTCTTTTTGCCACAATCATCACCTCCATCTTCATTTTGTGTAATTTTAGTTATTTTATGTTGCAAGAAAATACCCGCTTAAATAATATGCCGAAATAATAAAGAATATTAAACGAGGGATAGTACCTAATTGAAAAACACTATCAATTAAAGCTTTCAATCAAATTCTGAATTGATAATACTCTTTATCATAAGTAAAACTTATCAAAAACAATAACTTTCTTGTTATTTACTTATATATAGGGTTGTATTAATATAAGAATTGTGAGAAAAGTAGGGATGGTTCAAAATTCAAACTTTTCGACAATTACCTAATAATTGTTATATGATGAATACGAGTTCGAATTGAGGGGGAAATCGTATGGCTAAGAACGATGTTTTTAATGCCCGCAAATCTTTTGACATTGACGGGAAGCGTTACCATTATTATCATTTGGGCGCACTTGAAGAGGCTGGCATAGGAAAAGTATCTAAACTGCCTTATTCTGTAAAGGTTCTATTAGAGTCTGTCCTTCGTCAGTATGACGGACGTGTTATTACAAAAGAGCATGTTGAAAACTTAGCAAAATGGGGAACTGCAGAAGTACGTGAAGTAGATGTGCCATTTAAGCCATCTCGTGTTATTCTTCAAGACTTTACAGGTGTTCCAGCTGTTGTTGATTTAGCTTCGTTAAGAAAAGCAATGGCAGATATGGGTGGAGATCCTGACAAAATCAATCCTGAAAAACCGGTTGATCTTGTTATTGACCACTCTGTTCAAGTTGATAAGTACGGCACACCAGATTCACTTGAAGCAAACATGGTGCTTGAATTTGAACGAAATGCAGAGCGTTACCAGTTCTTAAGCTGGGCACAAAAAGCATTCGATAACTACCGTGCAGTACCGCCTGCAACTGGAATTGTTCACCAAGTAAACTTGGAATTCTTAGCGAATGTTGTTCATGCACTTGAAACAACAGAAGGCGATTTTGAAACATTCCCGGATACATTAGTTGGTACTGACTCACATACAACAATGATCAACGGAATCGGTGTTTTAGGCTGGGGTGTTGGCGGAATTGAAGCAGAAGCAGGTATGCTAGGGCAGCCATCTTACTTCCCTGTACCTGAAGTAGTTGGTGTAAAATTAACAGGAGAACTTCCAAATGGTGCTACAGCAACAGACCTTGCTTTAAAAGTAACACAAGTACTAAGAAGCTTTGGCGTTGTCGGCAAGTTTGTTGAGTTCTTTGGACCTGGAGTACCGGCACTGCCGCTTGCAGACCGTGCGACAATTGCCAATATGGCACCTGAATATGGCGCAACTTGCGGATTCTTCCCAATTGATGCAGAATCACTCGATTATATGCGTTTAACAGGCCGTTCAGAAGATCAAATTAAAATCGTTGAAAAATACTGTAAAGAAAACGGTTTATTCTTCGACCCGGCATTAGAGCCTGTTTATACAGACGTTGTTGAAATTGATTTAACTGCAATCGAAGCAAACCTGTCTGGTCCTAAGCGTCCGCAGGATTTAATTCCGCTTTCAGTTATGAAAGAAGAATTTAATAAAGCGATCACAGCTCCACAAGGGAACCAAGGCTTCGGCTTGGATAAAAAAGAAATTAATAAAGAAGTAAAAGTTGAATTCCATAACGGCGATTCAACCGTAATGAAAACGGGTGCTGTGGCAATCGCTGCGATTACAAGCTGTACAAATACATCTAACCCTTACGTATTAGTTGGTGCAGGTTTAGTTGCGAAAAAAGCAGTTGAACTTGGATTAGAGGTACCAAAATACGTAAAAACTTCTTTAGCACCTGGTTCAAAGGTTGTTACAGGTTATCTTCATGATTCAGGCTTGCTTCCATATTTAGAGCAGCTTGGTTTTAACCTTGTTGGATATGGCTGTACAACATGTATCGGTAACTCCGGGCCATTACGTGAAGAAATTGAGAAATCAATTGCGGATAATGATATGCTTGTGACTTCAGTATTATCTGGAAACCGTAACTTTGAAGGCCGTATTCATCCGCTTGTCAAAGCAAACTATTTAGCTTCACCGCCATTAGTTGTTGCGTATGCACTTGCTGGTTCTGTAGATATTGATCTTCAAAACGATTCTTTAGGAAAAGGGAAAGACGGAAAAGATATCTTCTTCAAAGATATTTGGCCAACAACTGAAGAAATCAATGAAGTTGTTAAGCGTACCGTTACACCTGAATTGTTCCGCAAAGAATATGAGCATGTATTTGATGATAATGCTCGCTGGAATGAAATTAAAACGAGCAATGAGCCATTATACAGCTTTGATGAAACATCAACTTATATCCAAAATCCTCCATTCTTTGAAGGATTAACACCTAACGCGGATGAAGTAAAACCATTAGCAGGTTTACGCGTTGTTGGTAAATTTGGCGACTCAGTAACAACTGACCACATTTCACCTGCAGGGGCAATCGGCAAAGATACACCAGCAGGAAAATACTTGCGCGAAAATGGCGTTGAGCCTCGCGACTTTAACTCTTATGGTTCTCGTCGAGGAAACCATGAAGTCATGATGCGCGGAACGTTTGCAAATATCCGTATCCGTAACCAAATTGCACCAGGCACAGAAGGCGGATTTACTACTTACTGGCCAACTGGTGAAGTAACTTCAATCTATGATGCATGTATGAAGTACAAAGAAGATGGAACTGGCCTTGTTGTTTTAGCTGGAAAAGATTACGGAATGGGATCTTCCCGTGACTGGGCAGCAAAAGGTACAAACCTTCTTGGCATCAAGACTGTAATTGCTGAAAGTTATGAGCGTATCCACCGTTCTAACCTAGTGCTGATGGGTGTGCTTCCGCTTCAATTCAAAGCTGGAGATAGCGCTGAATCACTTGGATTAACAGGTAAAGAAGAAATTTCAGTACAAATCGACGAAAGTGTTCGTCCTCGTGATTTCGTTCAAGTCACTGCAACGGACGAAGATGGCAACAAATTAACGTTTGAAGCACTTGTTCGCTTTGATTCTGAAGTTGAAATCGACTATTACCGTCACGGAGGAATTCTGCAAATGGTTCTTCGTGAAAAGCTTGCAAACTAATAGGACTATGCTAAGCACCATGTGAAAAATCACATGGTGTTTTTCTCTTTTTTTTGGAAAGAATAGGTGCAAAGCACAAATAAATTCTAGAAAGAAGGGAAACATCATGTTAAAAAAAACTCTATTTTTGCTTTTTGGTTTCTTCGTTTTCATATCGGGTCAATCCTCTGCACAAAATGAATCTCCACCAGAAGATCGGCTGCCTGGCCTAAAAATTGGCACTGCAGCACCAGATTTTTCTCTTAAAGACTTAAATGGAAATATGGTAAAGCTTTCAGATTATAAAGGAAAAAAAGTCATGCTCAATTTTTGGGCAACATGGTGCCCGCCATGTAAAGCAGAGATGCCTGCAATGGAAAAGTTTCATGGTGAAGTGGGAGAAGATGTCGTCATCCTAGCCGTCAACATTGACGCTCGCTATAATGTAAAGGCCTATGTAGATAAAATGGGCGTTACCTTCCCAATTCTTCTCGACGAAAAGGACCAAGTCAATAATGATTATCAAATTTTGACCATCCCAACAACCTTTTTCATCGATAAAGAGGGGATCGTTCGCCATAAATACCTAAGTGCCATGCCAATTGAAATCATGCGGGAATATAGCAGAGATTTGTAAGGGTATATGCACACACACTGCAAAGGGGGACACCAAAATGGATGTTTCCCTTTTTACTAATATGCGTATCTCTGCTTGGTGCCGTTCATTTAAAGAGTAATGTGAAAAATAAGCGGAGAAATTCCCCTTATTTACAAAATTGAGCTATTTGAGGGCGAAATAAGCGGAGATTTTCCGGTTATCTTGATTAAATTAGCCTATTTGCCTGTTTTTCGGTGGAATAGTCGGAAACCCTCCGTCTATTTAAGCTTATTTTGAGTGTTTTTTCGATTTAGACGGAATTCTTCCGTCTATTTTTAAGTGAATATTACAGAGACCTATAAGGTACGATCCTCCAGTGAAAAATAAGCGGAGAAATTCCCCTTATTTACAAAATTGAGCTATTTGAGGGCGAAATAAGCGGAGATTTTCCGGTTATCTTGATTAAATTAGCCTATTTGCCTGTTTTTCGGTGGAATAGTCGGAAACCCTCCGTCTATTTAAGCTTATTTTGAGTGTTTTTTCGATTTAGACGGAATTCTTCCGTCTATTTTTAAGTGAATATTACAGAGACCTATAAGGTACTATGATCCAGAGAAAAATAAGCGGAGAAATTCCCCTTATTTACAAAATTGAGCTATTTGAGGGCGAAATAAGCGGAGATTTTCCGACTATCTTGATTAAATTAGCCTATTTGCCCGTTTTTCGGTGGAATAGTCGGAATTTCTCCTCTATTTAAGCCCATTTTAAGTGTTTTCACGATTTAACCGGAATTCTTCCGTCTATTTTTAAGGTTTTTAATTTTTGCGGTTTTAGACAGGTTAATGTGAGCAGAAGGTGCGAGTCCCCTGCAGGAGTGGGGGACAGGTGATACCCACGGGATCGTAAACGACCAGGAGGCTTAGCGCCCACCCGCGCATAGCGAGCATCCAGAGCGCAATTCCACTTCTACTTTTTTAAGGTTCATAGCAACAATCCTTGCGAAGACAGCCTTAAGTTACAACAACAAGCTTTAATATAACAGTCTAACTAAAAAGCAAGTTAAATATTATGTTTTTTTGTAAATATTTCATTTCTCTTTTAAATTTTCGAAAAGTTGTAATAATTAAAGCGGTTTCAGGACATAATAACTGTTACAATATGTTTAAAGGAAGGTGAACCTTATGCGAAAACCACGTAAGCGCTCTTTTGCAGAATTGGTTTCTGAAAATAAGCGACAATTACTTAAAGATCAAGCCGCTATGGAGAAAATAGAAGCTAAGCTAGAACAAAAACGTTTAAATAAAGCTGAATAAGCAGGATTTGCCTTTCATACCTTCTCCTCTAATGTACATACTGTAAATGAGGGGGGATAAACAATGGGCAATCCAAAAAAGCATTCACAAGGTTTCAGACCAAGTCATACTGGAACACAAAGCCATTCTGCAGGTGGCAATAAAGGGAAGCAGATGCAGGATCAATCCGGTCAGCATCCTCAAGTCATCCAGACAAAAGGTGAATAATAATTGAAACTAGCCGGCCAATTTATCGAAATGGCCGGCTTTTATGTATCCAATTATTAATACCAAAGAAGTTTGTTGCTTCCATCCACTCATTTCCTTCATTATTTCTCACAGTTCCTTCACACACTACTTATTGAAAGCGCATCTAACTTCAGGGAGGTAATTTGAATGGCATTTAACCGTAAATCTAACCCAGATGACCGCAGTGATAATGTTGAAAAGCTTCAGTCCATGATTGTTCATACCATTGAAAATATGGAAGAAGCTGAACATGCGATGGAATTTGCAAATGAGGACGAGCGTGCAAATATTGCAGCTAAAAACGAACGTCGCCGCAATAGCTTAGAAGCATTTCGTGCAGAAGTAAAAGATGAAGCAAAACATAACAAGTAATAGCTTTCATACAGCCTGATCCTAAAGATCAGGCTTCTTTATACATATGCAGTTTCCTTAACGAAATAAGTCTAATTATGGTATGATGAACGTTGGAATCTAAAAAAAGAAGTGATTATAAATGGATAATAAACAATTAAACATATGGGATGAGGAGCTTAAAGAGAAAGGTTTTATTGAAAACGAATTAGCCCTTTTACAAGAAATATCCCTTCTGGATGAACAGGAGGATGCCAAACAGATATCCATCCTGTTAACAATGGCTGCTATGTCAAGAGCACATCATAATAAACAAAGCACATTGGTTCATGCATGGATGCAGAAAGCATTAAGTCTTGATAGCAGCAACAGTAAGGCAGCTCAATACTTAGCACAGTATGAGTGGGAAAGTAAAAAAGATTTTTTGGAGCTGCTTAAGTATCCTCCGTTAAGAGAAACGGATAATCGAGCTGCAAAAAAGAAAACAGCAGAGCAATTTATTGAAATTTCCCGAAGCTTTTTACATGCTGCTGAAGAAGAAATGGAACAAATGCAGAAAAATAAATTAGCTGCAGAGCAATTTCAGGAAGAAAATCAGCCTGGAATTTATGAACAGCTCATCGCGATCTTAGAAGAGACGATTGTTGAGACAGCAGGGCTTTTAAAAGCCAGCGAAGAATATGAACAATCGATTTCTGGTGTGTTTCATACTTCCACATATTACGCAGATATGAAAAAACACTTAGAAAATCTTGCGAGGCTTAAGCAGGAATGGAACCAAATATTCAGCTCATATAAAGTGCCTGTACCTGAGAAGAAACCGCTTGATGAGCTGCACAATATGATTGGCATGAACTCTGTAAAGAAGAGAATCAATGATTATTACCGTTTTCTAAAATATCAAAATGAACGCAAAAAACTTGGTCTTCAAACGAAGGACGAACTAAGTTTAAATATGGTCTTAACAGGTAACCCGGGAACAGGAAAAACAACGCTGGCACGTTTACTGGCCAAAATTTATTATGACCTAGGAGTATTGCCGCGCAAAGAAGTGGTTGAAGCGGATCGTACGTCACTCGTTGGTTCATATGTTGGACAGACAGAGGAAAATGTACGGGCAATGGTAGAAAAGGCCTTAGGCGGAGTACTGTTTATCGACGAAGCCTATAGCTTGAAGCGAGAAGGTCAAACAGGCAATGATTATGGACAAACCGCCATCGATACTTTAGTTTCTTTAATGACAGGATCTGAATATGGGGGAAGATTTGCCGTTATTTTAGCCGGATATCCAGAAGAAATGAGGCAATTCATTGACTCTAATCCTGGATTGCGCAGCCGATTTCCTCAGTCCAATCAGATTCCTCTGCCAGATTATTCAAATGTAGAATTACTCAAAATCGCTGAAAAAATGGCTGCGGAGAATGATTATATTTTGACTGAACAAGCAAAAACGGAGCTGCTAAAGAGAATTGACAATGAACGAGTCGATGATACATTTGGAAACGCCAGAACCGTCTATAACATCGTATTGGATGCTATCTTCAAAAAAGGTTCACAGGACGAAAAACATAATCATGTCCTTTCTTTTTCTTTGCTCGAAAAAGAAGACTTCCAAATAAATAAAAGCAGTAAACGCGAAAAACCGCTTAAACAATTACAGCAGCTCATTGGCCTTGAACAAGTAAAAGATGAGGTCACAAAGCTGATCTCTTATGTGAAAATGCAGCAAAAACGCAGAGAAATGGGCATGCCATCATTGCCGATACAGCTGCATTCAGTCTTTACCGGAAATCCGGGTACTGGAAAGACAACAGTAGCTAAGCTATATTCTGAGCTGTTAAAAGAATGCGGCATTCTAAAAAGAGGGCATCTTATTGTTGCAAGCAGAGCTGATTTTGTTGCCGGCTACGTTGGACAAACTGCCATTAAAACAAAAAAACTGATTAGGGAAGCGCTTGGAGGCGTTTTATTCATTGATGAAGCATATTCGCTTTTATCAGAAACATCAGGTGACTTTGGCAAAGAGGTCATTGATACCCTTGTTGATGAAATGACTAAGCATAATGAAAACCTAGTTGTGATTTTAGCTGGATATCCAAAAGAAATGGAAAAGCTTTTAAATAGCAACCCTGGCCTGATGTCCCGTTTCAAGAAGTTTTATCATTTTCAGGACTATACTCCACAGCAATTAATCGATATTCTGCGTTTTTATATTGAAAAATATGAATATCAGCTGACAGAAGACGCCCAGGAGTTCTTGTCACAGTCATTGCCTGGTGCTGATATTAGCGGGAACGGCAGATTTGCATCTAATTTAGCTGATGAAGCTATTCAAGCTCAGGCATTACGGCTATTAAACGAAGAAGAGAGTGTTATGGACATCTCTCCTTATTTAACAAAAGAAGATTTTGAATACGCGCTGCAAAGCTTTGAAAGAGGGGAATAAGATGTTGATTTCTACGAAAGAAATAGAGGTTCGGTATGCTGAAACCGATCAAATGGGAGTAGTTTATCATGCAAATTATCTTGTTTGGATGGAAGTGGCCAGGACCCAGATCGTTAAAGACTTAGGGTTTAACTATGCGCATATGGAGGAAGAAGGCGTGCTTTCTCCTGTAACTGACGTTCAAATCAGCTACAAAAAACCGCTTCGCTATGGACAGTCGGCAACAGTGAAAACCTGGATTGAAGATTACGATGGTCTTCGTACAACCTATGGTTATGAAATTTACACAGAAGAACAGGAACTGGCGATTACCGCCTATTCAAAGCATGTGTGTGTACAAAAGGATAGTTTTCGCCCTATTTCAATAAGAAGAAAATTTCCCGATTGGCATGATGCATATGAAAAGGCTAAAAAACCGGAATCCTTTGTAGACTAGAGGCGATTATCATGGCTTTTGGAATTAAACGCAGTGACCTGCAGCAATGGAAGGAAAAGATTAACCAAGGGGAAATCGCCTTTTTAACTCATTATTGGATTGATGACCGCTTTCCTGGCTGTACAACGGTCACGAAGGTAGGCTGTGGGGATCTTGATAAGCTTATAGCTTGGGGGAAAGAGCACGGCTTACAAGCTGAATGGATTCACAACCGGAAAGATGGTTATCCTCATTTTGATTTACTGGGGAACAAACAAAAAGTAATTCTTGAAAAAGAAGGATTGTTTGAACATATTTGGGACAAAAAAAAATCCGTCTGACCTCCATCAGACGGATTTTTTTTATGCAGAATATTGATAAATTGGCTCATCCGCACCTTCATCATAATCAACTTTCAGATCATGCTGATCAAAATACCAAAGATCTTTTTCTTCAATAAAATAAGTAATTCCATCTTTCTCAATAGAAGCCCCAGTATTATAAGGTTCTTCATTTGAAATGCCAAGCGAAAAACCCTGCTGTACAGTACTGCAGCCGCCATAGCGGGCAAAAAAGCGCACGTAATCTCCTTTTGAGAGATCCATCTCCTTGATGTACCATTGTGCTGCCGTATCACTAACTTGGATATTCATTAGATCTCCTCCTACTATTTCATGAACGAATGCCTAAATGAAAAAATTCTTCCTACTTCATCATACACCATGTTCAGCATAAAATTCATCTATGGCGCGCAGCCAGTTTTGTCTCGCGATATAGCCTGCTTTAGTAATATCTTTGCTTTCGATCGCGTCAATAATGTCTTCATGCTCCTGAACAGATTGAGCTGTCATAATAATGGACTGGTGAAAATATAGGCGAAAAACATGTCCTTGCAAATTCGATATGCTATTAGTCAGGTAGGGGTTTTCCGCACTATGGATAATGAGATGATGAAATTGTTCATCTGTTTTTAATGAGTTATAAAAATCTCCTTCTTTAATATAGCGGGAAAATTTTTCATTTAACTCTTTTAATTCTGATAAGGTGTCTCTGCTCATTTGCTGTGCAGCATATTCTGCTGCTAACCCTTGCAGTGATGCAAGCGGCGGCAATATTTTAGTTATGTCACTTTTCTTCACAGATGTCACTTGTGTTCCTACACCTGGATACATTTGAACAAAGCCTTGAACATTTAAAAGCTGCAGTGCTTCTCTTACCGGTGTTCTGCTTACACCAAGTGCTTGAGCTAACTCTGCATCATTTAATTTCTCCTTTGGCTGTAAGGTGCCATCTATGATCCATTCTTGCAGCTGCAAAAAAGCACGATTTTTTGCTGTCATTCTGACAGGTGATGAATAATCTACGGGTACAGGCATTTATAAGAACCACCTTTATTATTCAAAATATAAGAGAAAGTTGTTTTATTATCACTATGAATATAGAAATATACTGAGATTATAAGGGAAATTTGAGTGAAATTCAATATATTGCATACAGAACTTACTTTTTTAAAATAGTATATTGCAAAAAGTGAAAGGAGTATGTTATCGTATGTTATGCAATATATTACATACTTCGACGCGGTAAAGTGGTTGATTCCGCCAGTGTATGTATAAAAGACTGAAAATTTTAAACTATAAAAACTAAAAAGAAACTTCCAGGAGGAGCAAACATGAATCAAAAGCTATCATTCTCTTTTATTATCGCAGTTGGATTTATGCTATTCGCACTATTTTTTGGTGCCGGAAATTTAATTTTCCCTGCTATGCTTGGACAATCAGCAGGAACTAATATTTGGTGGGCGAACGCCGGATTTGTTGTAACAGGCGTAGGATTGCCTTTACTTGGTGTTATCGCCTTAGGGATCTCCGGGAAAGACGACTTGCAATCATTAGCAAGCAGAGTACATCCTATTTTTGGTTTAATCTTTACAGTAGCCCTATATTTATCAATCGGTCCATTGTTCGCAATCCCGCGTACAGGCACTGTATCATATGAAATTGGTATTAAGCCTTTCATTGCTGGTGACTATCAAACTCTTTCTCTTGTAATCTTTACGATTATCTTTTTTGGAATAACAGCATTCTTTTCAATGAAGTCATCAAAAATTGTTGATATAGTTGGGAAATTTTTAACACCGATTTTATTGGTATTTATCGGTATTCTGATTGTTACAGCACTAATCAACCCTATGGGTGCATTTCAGGCACCAACTGAAAACTATTTAAGTGATTCATTCTTCAAAGGGTTCCAGGAAGGCTATTTAACAATGGATGCTCTTGCTTCATTTGTTTTCGGCATCATTGTTATTGAAGCGATTCGTTCAAAGGGAGTAACGGGCAAGAAGGATATCACAAAAGCTATTTTAAAAGCAGGTCTTATTGCTGCTGGACTTCTAGCCATTATTTACACTTCTTTAGGCCTAATAGGGGCATCAAGTGTTGAAAATTTTGGTCTGTTGGCTAATGGCGGAGAGGTATTAACGAATACTTCCAATCACTACTTCGGATCATTCGGAGGGATTCTGCTTAGTCTGATCGTATTGGGAGCATGTCTTACAACAAGTATTGGTTTAATTACATCATGTGCAGCTTATTTCAATAAATTGCTGCCATCTCTTTCTTACAATACTTTTGTTATTATCTTTTCAGCTTTCAGCACCATTTTAGCAAACTTCGGTTTAAATGAACTGATTGCATTCTCTGTACCAGTTCTAGTAGCGATTTATCCATTAGCGATTTGCTTAATGATTCTTACTTTTACACACAGCCTATTTCAAGGCAGAAAAGAAGTTTACCAATTCAGTGTCTTATTAACATTTATTGTTAGCTTATTTGATGGGTTAGCTGCTGCTGAAATCAAAGTAAGTTTCATTGATAATCTGTTTACGGATTATTTGCCTCTATATTCTGTGGGACTTGGGTGGCTGATACCGGCCATTATTGGAGGGCTGCTTGGTTATATGATTTCAATCATAAAGACTGGCGGATCTGCAGATGTGAACATGAAGAAAAGCGCATAAATATGAATAAAAAAGGTCAAATCATAAAAGATTTGGCCTTTTTTTATCGTTATAGAACTGATAAGTAAATTTACAAGGAATTTCTTTACTGCAGACAGCATGTTTTAGCCAGTTCTTGCCATAATAATAAAAAACGAAAAGGTGATCAGAATGGTTCTGGCTCTGTATTTTTTAGTATCATGGCTGGCAGTTGCTGTTTTTGTGCTCATGCTTAAACGACTTTCCTTTATACAAAATTCTTTTATAGTGCTTGTAATTCTAATCATCAGTGTCAATTGGTCTTGGGTAATCTATCAAGAATTAAAACTCATTAAAGTTTCAACAGATCCTTTCAATAATGTGGCATTTATGATAAACCGGAGTATAGCGGTTCCTTTCATTGTTACGATTGCCATGAATATTTTACAAGGTGTTCAATCATTTAGCCATTATATCATCGTCTTTGCCAGTTCAACCTTTATTTTATCTATATTAGCATTTGGCGGCATCTATTTTAAGGTGACTGAGTATATAAATTGGCATTTTTCTTTTGATATGCTTTATTTTCTTATGCTCAATTTGATCGGATTTTTTGTATGTAAAATGGTACAAAAAACGGAGTCGAGAGAGGTGAGCAGTCAATGATTCTATGGGATCACTTCGATAAAAATGAAATATTTTTGCTGATCTTTCTTATTGCAGCATATATCATTGTGTTTCTATTCCCGCGAATCTTTACTTCAGCTGTTCTTTTATTAAGTTTTGTATGGGGAATAACAGTAGGAATGATCTTTGATTTCACCATTGGCGGAGGACTGCTTGATTATTATAAAACCAATGATTCAAATCAATATGAATTATTTGATCTTTTATATTTTTGTCTTTACGGTCCTTTTGGGTATTTATATTTTTATTTCTATGAAAGGCTTAAGATAAATAATAAATCATTTATATTTTACGTAGTCGGCTGGTCTCTCGTTGGAGTTGTTTTTCAATGGCTTTTTATGAAGCTTGGAATCCTGACACTGCAAAACGGCTATAAACTTTCATATTCATTTATCATCTTTTTGGCAATCCAAACTGTTTCAGGCATCTATTATGAAAATCTGAGAAAAAAAGAAGCAATAATAAACCAGCCATCTTAAGTTGTGTGTCTGTACATAAGTAACCTTTATATGTTTAGCGTGTAAAAAGGAATATACCCATTCGTGATTAATAGCATATTGACAGATCTATGCAAAAAATTGGGAACTTTAAGAGTGCTCAATTTTTTTAAATAGGCAAGAAACTCAAAAGCTTTTCATTCCAAATGAATGAAAGCTGAAATGAACATTTGCATAATTTCCTTGTTATTGAAGAGCGGACATCATATGAGCCATCATTTCTTTGTGAACAGCTTTATATTGCTTTAAACCAAACTGTCCTGCTTCGAGAAGCGGTACAACATGGTACATATGCGAAGGCTCACTTGTTACATATGTTGGATAAAATTGCGGGTTCATTAATGATATTTTTCTGCTTCCATCTTGAATTGTCATTTTGACATCAACTGCAGTCATTCCGCCTATATCCTTGTAATCATCTATTTGACCGCTAAAAAAGTTTCCTAACGAGTATACAATTAACCCTTTACGGCCATCTTCAGTTGTATGCCATTCCATTGGCTGCAAAACATGAGGATGATGCCCAAATATAAGGTCGGCCCCGGAATCTATTAAATAAGATCCTAATTCTTTTTGTTCGACAGTTGGAAAACGTTCATACTCATTTCCCCAATGAACACTCATAATAATAACATCTGCTTTCTGCTTAGCCTTCTGAATATCTTTTTTCATTTGCTCCCGATTAATTAAATTGACCAAAAACTCTTTTCCCTCTGGGATCGGAATACCATTCGTACCATACGTGTAAGATAAAAAAGCAAATCGAATTCCATTCGATTCTAGAGTGGTTACCTTCTCACGTTCAGCCTGGCTGCGAGAAGTACCTGTGTGGGAAAGACCAATTTCGTCCATATATGAAAGGGAGGCCAATAGCCCTTTTTCATTTTTGTCTAAACTATGGTTATTTGCTGTTGAAACAAGGTCAATGCCAGCTTCTACTAAAGCGTCTCCTACTTGCTGGGGACTGTTGAAAGATGGGTAGCTGGAGATTCCAATTTCCTCGCCGCCAAGGATTGTCTCCTGATTAGCGATAAGAAGTTCAGGCGTTTGCAGCAATGGTTTAACCTCCTGAAGCATAGGGGTAAAATCATAACCGCCGGCTGTTTGCGCTAGTTCATAAACCCGGTCATGAATGAGAATATCACCAATTCCGGCAATTGTTGTCCGCCTTTCAACCATCTTTAATTCAAGTTCTATTTCTTTATCGGTAGAATGAAAAGAGACCGATCGAAAATCTATATTCTTTGCTTCATCACTTTCATACATGTTATAAAAGATAATAACGGAAAGAACACCAAGTGTTATTGCTATAAATATAATTCCTTTATACATCGTACACTCCTTAATAAGTATGACTTTTTACTCTTACTATAATATATTTTCGCTAGTTCCGCTTTGAAAAATAGTTATAAATAACTATAAAATGGAGGAAAAATCATGATCAAGCTAACAGAACCTGCTAGCACAATACTTCAAAGTATTATTGCAGATGAGATGGAAAAAGATCCTTCTGACAAACTTTATGTCCGTATATCAATGGGAATTGGCTGAGGGGGACCTGAGCTTAAGCTGTCTCTGGAGGAGCAGCCTTTATCGAAAGATATTAGTATTGCAGCAGAAGGGATTACCTTATTAATTCATGAAGATGATGCTGTGTATTTTCAGCAAACAAAGCTTGACTATGTAACAGACCCTTTAGGAAGAAAGTCTTTTAAAATTCTTCATGTATAATGTTCCAACTGCGAAAAGCCAAGGATGCTGTTCTCTCAGCATCCTTGGCTTTATTTACGAGTGAAAAATTATATAAAAGAGTATCTCAATCTGATTTTGATGTTCTAATCAATTACACTTAAGAAAGGTCTACGTTTTCAAAAAAGTATATAAGATCATCAAAGCTATTGACCCTATAGGCGTGGGTAGCTGAATTTAAGTCTTTAGAATATTGCGCAATATCCACCATAAATTCTTCCCGTGGCGATCGTTCATCAACTGCAGCTGAAGAGAGGTAATTATTTACGGTTTCCTTTTCGAATTTCATCATCAAATCACCAACTCGTTCTTTTTTACTTATTATTATAAGTAATATTAACACTTATGGACCTTGCAGATGTGTCAATTTGCTGAAATCTTATTCAGCAGTGGAAGTTCAATAGTGACCGCTGTCCCTTCTCCTTCTATAGAATTGATCGTTAGATGGCCATTATGACGTTCGATGATTTCTTTCGATATTGACAGTCCCAGTCCCGTACCAGTAGTTTTTGTTGAATAGTATAAAGAGAACAGCATTTTTACCGTTTCTGCAGACATTCCTGCCCCATTATCCTTTATAACCATTCTAGCGTTTCTTTCATCTGCTCCAATCGAAATTGAAATAAGTCCTTTCTTTTTATCCATGGCTTCCAGGGCATTATTGCATATATTAAGCAAAACCTGTTTGAGCTGCTGTTCATTGCCATACACAGCTACTTCTTCACCAATGGTAGCCAGCTGCGTGCTTACATTCTGAAGTTGAGCTTTGTTTTCAAACAGGAGATAAATTTCCTCTGCGATCTCATTTAAAACAACTGCTTTTTTCTCGCGGGCAACGGGCTTACCGGTATGCAGAAATTCAGAAATGAGATCATTTGCCCGATTGATTTCTCTAATCGCCACATCTGCATATGTTTCTTTCCCCGATTCAATTAATTGCGGACGGACGAGCTGCAGAAAGCCCTTTACTGCAGTCAGAGGATTTCTTATCTCATGAGCCATAGATGCTGCAATTTTATTTATCTGTACATCCTGGTGCTCGTTAGGAAAACAAAATAAATGGAGCTGTTTTTGTTCTGTCCGTACAATGTAAACAATGTAGGAACGAATCTGATTGTTGAGATCTAAATCCAATGTTATTTTTTCTCTCTCGCCGATCAGCTGACTAAAGGTGTATTTTAAATGGGGGACGAGTAAGTCGTAAAAAGAAATATTTTCATATGACAAGGAAGAAGAAATGATCATAAATCTCTCGTCAATTTTAAAATAGGGAAAAGGGAGCTGTTTATACATTTTATCCATCATAACAAACCATCCTAACACACTTATTTTGCAAACTTACTAGAATCTATGAAAAACTTGATCGGAATATGTTATGTATTGTTGAAAAAAAATGAATTGAAGGATGATATGCATCTTTTTGACTATAATATATCAATTTAAACATATGTTATCAATAAAGAATATTTCATTCTACTATAAAGAACAATTTTAGCATCAAAAAAACTCAGCAACCATTGCTGAGCTTTTCATAGATTTATTTTACATTGCTAAATCCATTTAACTTTTGGTTCTGTTTTATCCTTAATTCGCTTAATATTCGCACGGTGTCTATAGACTACAAAAAGTGCTAATATGGCAACTACGATGATTAACGGGAGATCCCCCGATACAATCGCGTAAATTAAGGCTGCAACAGCAGCAAGCATGGAAGACAATGAAACGTATTTTGTTATGTAAAGGCTAATAAAGAAAACAAGCAGAATAACTAGAAACATTGGCCACACATATGCCAATAAAACGCCTCCAGAGGTAGCAACCGCTTTGCCACCTTTAAAACCTGCAAAAATCGGAAACATATGGCCGACAACCGCAACTACACCAGCTATAAGGGGATGTAAATCAGATCCAATTATAAAAGGCAGCAATGCAGCAAGTGTCCCTTTTAAAATATCAGCAAGCGTTACAGTCAGCCCTGCTTTTACTCCTAATGTTCGAAAGGTATTCGTTCCGCCTAAATTTCCGCTTCCATGTTCACGAATATCAATTCCATAAAAGGTTTTACCGACGATTAAACCAGATGGAATTGAACCGATTAAATACGCCAAAATAATAATAATTGCACTAACTGCCATGATAACTCTCCTTCTCACTTGATCTGCAGTTCTTTTATTGTACCATGTCTAGCAGCAAACATCCTAACGGTTATTTTTATGATCTCCATTATTTTTTAATAATCTTTAAGGTGATTCATTGTTACACAATTTTTATGCAGTATTCATAGTATAGACTTTTTTTTGCTTGTACGTTTGATTTATATTGCGATCGATGACTATTTATGTGTCATCCTGCTGTAAGTTTGAACAAGAATAAAAGGGGTATACAACCATTGTCACGATAAACAACAAGGAGGGCTTTAAAATGAACCATGATTACAATACTACAAATGGACAAGCAGACAAAGTCAATGAAAAACTGCAAGATCTTTCATCCGAACAAACAGCTGAAATTCTTGAAAACTTTGATGAATTTAAGAGTTATTTAGGCAAAAAAGTAGCAAAAGGCGAAAAACTTGGACTGAATGAAGAACAGCTTGCTAATGCTGCAAAAGTTGCAGCTGAGTATCTGGCTAAAAATGAAAGTCCTCGCAATCGAGAAGAAAAATTGTTGCAGGAACTATGGAAAACTGGAACAGAAGAAGAAAAACACATGCTATCTCATATGTTGGTTAAGCTAGTAAAGTAAGAAACAAGTATGCGCTTTAACTTGTAACTCATGAATAGATTAAAACATGCAGGGGAAACGTCTCCTGCATGTTTTGTGTATATGTTGGAGGAAATCACATGAAACTGCTGAAAAGTATAAAATTTTGGCTACTGCTTGCTCTCATTACAATTTTTTTGGCAGTAATTATTTATGTACATAATACGAAACCGCTGCCGCCGGGAATTTCCTTCGAAGGAGAATTATCTCAGGCAGAAGATGCTGAATTTATTTATGACTTAACATATCAAACCAAAGGAGGAGGAACACAGCACGAATTACATATAATGAACCGCCTGGAAGAAGCGATCTTGGAGGCGGAAGAACTCATAGTTCTTGATATGTTTTTATTTAATAGCTTTCATGATAATGGCCAGACATTCCCTGATATTAGTGGGAAACTGACTGATGCATTAATTACAGCAAAGAAAAGAAATCCTGAAATACAGATCGTTGTGATTACTGATGAAGTCAATACAACATATGATTCTCATAGTGTTCCTGAATTTACAGAATTAGATCAAAATGGCATTCAAGTCATTATGACGAATTTAACCGAACTAAGAGATCCAAATCCATTATATTCTTCGATTTGGCGAAGTACGCTTCGCTGGCTGGGAAATGATCCGGAAAGCGGCGTCCTTCCTAATCCGCTTGCTAATTCGGCTCCTGATGTTACCTTACGCTCTTATTTTACTCTATTAAACATTAAGGCGAATCATCGTAAAGTGCTTGCTACAGAAAAAACGGCCATTATTTCTTCAGCTAACGCTCATAATGCTAGTGCATTACACTCAAATATAGCCGTGGAAGTAAAAGGGGAAATCATTGAGGAGGTAATAGCATCTGAACAGGCAGTGATTGATTACAGCGGATACGACGTGAAATTAAAAGACATTAACTACAGTTCCGCTGTATCAGAGCAAACAGCTTCAGAAGTTCAGCTGCTTACGGAAGGGAAAATATACAAGCATCTTTTAAGAAGTATACATGATTCAAAAGCAGGCGAAACCATATGGATCGGAATGTTTTATTTAGCCGACCGCAGGGTCATTGACGAATTAATTGCTGCTGCAGACCGCGGCGTCTTTATTAAAATGATATTGGATCCTAATGAAAACGCATTTGGATCAGAGAAAGCTGGCCTGCCTAATATACCTGTTGCTGCAGAACTGCAAAAACTTGGCAATGAACAGATTGAAATACGCTGGTATAACACAGGCGAAGAGCAGTATCATTCTAAAATGCTGCTTGTTAAAGGACAGAAGGAAAGTACGCTTATTGCCGGTTCAGCCAACTTTACCTCAAGAAACTTAGATGATTACAACCTCGAAACCAATTTAAAAATAAAGGCTCCTTCAGAGGAAAAGATCATGAAAGATGTTGAACAGTATTTTACCAGGTTATGGAACAATGAATCTGGTCAGTATACACTGTCATATGAAGAAAAAGAAGATCTTCCTGTTTTCAGGTATATTCTTTATCGCATACAAAAGATTTTCCGCTTCACAACCTATTAAGCAGGCGAAACTTTTCGGCATGTTTGTTCGTTACTTATAAGGGGGAAGGATTTGGATAAGAAAATCCCTTCCCCTTCTGGTAATGATTATGTACGATAGGGAGTGGGGAGGAATATACATATGAGCCAAATAGAATTTTCAAAAACAAAACGAACTCCTGCAAGAAAGTGGATCATTACAGGACTTCTTTTAGCAATCCTATTAGTCACTTCGAGCATCATTCTATTATTATATCCTTTTGCCTCAAAGGAAAAGGCAAACTATTTCAGCGGCGAACATCCTGTCATTTTTCAAGGCAATCAGGCGGGTAATGCCGTTATAGATGGTGAGAGTGTCTATTTATCATTCAGCTTTCTGCAAGAGCATATTGACGATAGTCTGATTTATGATGAGGGATCCAATTCCATTATCATTACGACGGAAAGTAAAGTTGTGCAGATGCCTTCAGAGTCATTAACGTATTATGTAAATGAAGATCCAGTGGAGCTCCAGTTTACGCCAATCACAACAGAGAACGGTGAAATGTATATTGCGGTTGACCCGCTGCTTTCCCTGTATTCCTTTCAATATGAGCTATTGCCGGAATCCGGCGCTATCTGGATTCAGCAAAACGGAGATTCTCTCACACATGGCACGATAACCGAGGGACATGAAGAAAAAATGCGTCTCCGAACGGATGCCTCCATGCAATCACCTTATGTTGCAGAAGTGGCAGCAGATGAACAAATATACATCGAAAATGACCAGGAAGAATACTATTTTGTGAGAAAAACGAATGGGCAAGCGGGTTATATAGAGAAATCACTTGTTACAAGAGAGGAAACCGAAGAGGTAGTTATTGCTGAAGAGCATGTAGAGCATAATGTTCCAATGATTGAAGGTCCGATTCATTTAACATGGGAAGCTGTTTATACGAAAAACCCTGATACGGAAAACATGCCGGCAATGCCGGGTGTAAACGTCATTTCACCTACCTGGTTTGAACTGGCTTCCCCTGATGGAGATATAAAAAATCTGGCATCTGTATCTTTCTCTGAGTGGGCTCAAGAACAAGACTACCAAGTATGGGGATTATTTTCTAATGCCTTTGATCCTGAATTAACGCATCAGGCATTTACTTCTTTTGAAACAAGGCAAAAAATAATACGCCAGCTTCTGCATTATAGTCAAATTTATAAGCTGGATGGCATCAATATTGATATTGAAAATGTGAACCCAGAAGATGGCCCTCTTGTAACTCAATTTATGCGAGAAGCCACCCCCTATTTCCATGAAGCGGGATTAACGGTTTCAATGGATATTACCTTCATCGCAAGCGGAAATTGGTCTGCTTTTTACGAACGGGAAAAGCTCGCTGAAATTGTCGATTATTTAGTCGTGATGGCTTATGATGAGCACTGGGGAACGTCACCGGTAGCTGGCAGTGTTGCCTCTTTCCCATGGGTTGAAAGCAACTTAGAAAAGTTATTGGAAATCGTTCCAAACGAGCGGCTAATCCTTGGTGTCCCTTTATATGCCAGACTCTGGAAGGAAACAGAAGCAGAAGAGGTATCTTCTGAGGCGCTTTCTATGGCACAGGTGCAGGAGTGGTTGGCAGAGCATGATGTCACCCCGGAATATGATCCAAACAGCGGTCAAAACTATGCCGAATACTATGATAAATCACAGAAAGCTACCTTTAAGATTTGGCTGGAGGACTCGCTATCCTTACAAAAACGGGCAGATTTAGCAGTTAAACACAACCTTGCAGGCGTTGCCAGCTGGTCCCGCTACTTTGCAGATGAAACGGCTTGGAGTGCATTAGCTATTGAAAATGAGAACGCAGAAGAAAAACAGTAACAACTTGCATTCAATTGATAAATAAGGGTAAGGTTAAAGAAAAAGATTCATTTGGGAGGTCCTTACAATGACAATAGAAATTCCAAGCCGTGAAAAAATAGGTAAAATTTTAAAGAACGCAAAACGAATTGCTGTGGTAGGTCTAAGTGCTGATCCAGACCGTACATCCTACATGGTTTCAAAAGCGATGCAGGATGCTGGCTATGAAATTATCCCAGTTAACCCAAATGCAGATGAAGTACTTGGAGTTAAAGCAGTAGCGTCTTTAAAAGATATTGAAGGGCATGTCGATATTGTCGATATTTTCAGAAGGTCTGAATACCTGCCTGAAATTGCAAAGGAATTTGATCAAATAGATGCTGATGTATTTTGGGCACAGCTTGGCGTTGCCAATGAGGAAGCATATGATTTTCTAAAAGAAAAAGGCTATACAGTGATTATGGACAGATGCATCAAAGTAGAACACGCAATGACAAAATAATGTGATATGTTAGGACACATGAGACTATTTCGGTCTCATGTTTTCTTTTTTCTATACAGCTGAAAATCCTATTATATTGCCAATGCAGCCTATATGATCTTTTTGTTTTTTCTATGAATTATGCATAAGTCATTTGCCAAAACGAAATAAATAGATAAAATAAAGCATAGACGTTTCACGACAATATGGTAAAATACCGATAGCGAACGTTTGTTCTCAACCGTGAAAATTTAATCATTTTAAAGGAAAATGCTTTTCTAAAAACGAATACGATACGAATGCTCTAGTAAAAAAATAGAACAGAGCAGGTACAGAAAGAATCCACATTTTCAGAATGTATTCAACTGACTTGGGAGGATCTTTCTTTTGGAAGTATGAAAGGGGTATGATTGTGGCAACGAATCAAGGAAACTTTGATTATAATGATGATGCCATACAAGTGCTGGAGGGACTGGAGGCTGTCAGAAAACGGCCTGGTATGTATATCGGCAGTACAGATAACAGAGGGCTTCATCATTTAGTATATGAAATTGTCGATAACTCAGTAGACGAAGCACTTGCTGGCTTTGGAGATCATATAATTGTCAAGGTACATAAAGATAACTCCATAAGCGTTCAGGATAAAGGACGCGGGATGCCTACTGGAATGCATAAAATGGGAAAGCCTACACCAGAGATTATCTTAACCGTGCTTCATGCGGGCGGGAAGTTTGGTCAGGGCGGATACAAAACGAGCGGCGGACTGCACGGAGTTGGTGCTTCCGTTGTAAATGCTTTGTCAGAATGGCTTATCGTTAAAATTCGACGCGATGGTTTTGTCTATGAGCAGCGGTTTGAAAATGGCGGAAAACCCGTTACAACGCTTGAAAAGGTTGGTAAGACAAATCAAACCGGCACAATCATTCATTTTAAACCAGATCCTACGATCTTCTCTGCCACCACTTACAACTATGAAACATTATGTGAACGGTTAAGGGAATCAGCGTTTTTGTTAAGAGGAATGAAAATTGAGATCATCGATGAACGCAATGCTGTTCAGGAGCTTTTTCATTATGAAAACGGCATAGAAGCATTTGTTCAATATTTAAATGAAGAAAAAGATGTGCTCCATCCGGTTGTCAGCTTTGCAGGTCAAAACGGCGGCATTGAAGTCGACTTTGCTTTCCAGTTTAATGATGGATACTCAGAAAATGTATTATCTTTTGTCAACAATGTCCGCACAAAAGACGGCGGTACACATGAAGCCGGTGCTAAGACAGCTATGACAAGAGTCATTAATGAATATTCACGCAAAGTGAACCTGCTTAAAGAAAAAGATAAAAACCTGGACGGTGCTGATATACGTGAAGGCTTTACTGCCATTATCTCTGTAAGAGTACCAGAAGAGCTTTTGCAATTTGAAGGCCAGACAAAAGGCAAGCTAGGCACAAGTGAAGCCCGCTCTGCCGTTGACTCTGTTGTTTCAGAGCATTTATCTTATTTCCTGGAAGAAAACCCGGAAACAAGCTCCCTTCTGATTAAAAAGGCTATTAAAGCGTACCAGGCCAGGGAAGCTGCGCGTAAAGCGCGCGAAGATGCAAGAAGCGGCAAAAAACGCAAAAAAGGCGAAGCGGTGCTCTCCGGAAAATTAACACCGGCACAGTCGCGCAATCCGCAAAGAAATGAATTATATCTGGTTGAGGGTGATTCTGCCGGAGGATCTGCTAAACAAGGACGGGACCGCCGTTTCCAGGCAGTACTACCGCTGCGGGGTAAAGTTATTAATACCGAGAAAGCCAAACTCGCAGATATTTTTAAAAATGAAGAAATCAATACGATTATTCATGCAGTTGGGGCCGGAGTTGGCGCAGACTTTACGCTTGAAGATGTCAATTACGATAAAATTGTCATCATGACAGATGCCGATACAGATGGAGCACATATTCAAGTGCTGCTCTTAACCTTCTTTTATCGCTATATGAAGCCACTAATTGAAGCTGGCAAGGTATTTATTGCACTTCCACCTCTCTATAAGGTGAGCAAAGGATCAGGGAAAAAAGAGCAGATTGAATATTCATGGAGTGACGATGACCTTCAGGATGCAATCAAAAAGATCGGTAAAGGCTATATGATTCAGCGTTATAAAGGGCTAGGTGAAATGAATGCGGATCAGCTTTGGGAAACAACGATGGATCCTGAAACAAGAACATTGATACGGGTAAAAATTGATGATGCCGCACGTGCTGAACGCCGTGTTACTACCCTTATGGGCGATAAAGTAGAGCCGCGCAGAAAATGGATTGAATCCAATGTAGCGTTTGGTCTTGAAGAAGATGGAAGCATACTTGAAAATGAAAATATTTCTGTTGCAGAGGAGGGTGTTGAAGGTTGAATCCTGCAGAAAAGTTTCGTGACCTTCCGCTTGAGGATGTCCTCGGTGACAGATTTGGGCGTTATAGTAAATACATTATTCAGGAGCGTGCCCTTCCGGATGCACGCGACGGCTTAAAGCCGGTTCAGCGAAGAATCCTTTATGCTATGCATGTTGATGGCAATACGCATGATAAAGGTTTCCGGAAATCAGCCAAAACAGTCGGAAATGTAATCGGTAACTATCATCCGCATGGAGACTCTTCTGTTTACGAGGCAATGGTGCGCATGAGCCAGGACTGGAAGCTGCGCAATTTACTGATTGAAATGCATGGGAATAACGGAAGCATTGACGGCGACCCGCCTGCTGCTATGCGTTACACAGAAGCAAGATTGTCAGCCATTTCAGCTGAGTTAATTAGGGATATAGAAAAAAGAACCGTAGATTTCATTCCGAACTTTGATGATACATCTGAAGAACCAACTGTCTTACCGGCGATGTATCCCAATTTGCTGGTGAATGGTTCAACTGGTATTTCGGCAGGATATGCAACTGAAATACCACCTCATCATTTGCATGAGGTAATCGATGCTGCTATTCACCGCATGGATCACCCAGATTGTTCAGTCGATGACTTAATGGAATTTATCAAAGGACCAGATTTCCCGACCGGCGGAATCATTCAAGGTGTTGAAGGCATTCGCAAAGCGTATGAAACGGGTAAAGGGAAAATAATCATCCGCGGAAAAGCAGATATTGAAGATTTACGCGGAGGCAAAAAACAAATCGTCATTACAGAAATTCCTTATGAAGTAAATAAGGCAAATCTAGTGAAAAAAATGGACGAATTGCGCCTTGACCGCAAAGTTGAAGGCATTGCCGAAGTCCGGGATGAGACCGATCGCACAGGCCTCCGTATCGTTATTGAGTTGAAGAAGGATGCAGATCCTGAAGGTGTCCTTCACTATTTATATAAAAATACAGACCTGCAGATTCCGTACAATTTTAATATGGTTGCCATCCATAATCGTCATCCAAAGCTAATGGGCCTGCGCCAGCTGCTTGATGCTTATATTGGCCACCGTAAAGAGGTTGTAACACGCAGAACCGAATTTGAACTTCATAAAGCAAAAGCTAGACAGCATATTGTAGAAGGCTTAATGAAAGCACTGTCTATACTAGATGAAGTCATTGCTGCCATTCGTGCTTCTAAAGATAAACGGGATGCGAAGGATAATTTAATCAGTCAATTCGCTTTCACAGAGCCTCAGGCTGAAGCCATTGTTTCTTTACAGCTATATCGTTTAACAAATACCGATATCACTGCTCTTCAAGCAGAAGCAGAGGAACTTGCCAAACAAATTGAGGAACTGACATCTATCCTAGAAAGCAATAAGAAATTGCTTCAAGTGATCAAAAAAGAATTAAAAGATGTAAAGAAACGTTTTACTGATGCACGCAGAACAAGAATTGAAGCTGAAATTGAAGAAATTAAAATCAATCTTGAAGTCCTTGTTGCCAGTGAGGATGTCATTGTGACAGTAACGAAAGAAGGGTATGTTAAACGGACAAGCCAGCGTTCTTTTGCTGCCTCAAATGGACAGGACTTTGGCATGAAGGACACCGATCGCATCATTTCCCAGCTTGAAATGAATACGACCGATGTAGTTTTACTGTTTACAAACAAAGGAAATTATTTATACTGCCATGTTCATCAGCTTCCGGATATCCGCTGGAAGGAGCTTGGACAGCATATTGCCAACATCATTCCGATTGATCGTGATGAATGCATCATCAAAGCGATTCCGATGAAAGACTTTACTGCCAATGAGTTCTTTGTATTTGTGACGAAAAATGGTATGGTCAAGAAAACGGAAATCAGCTCTTACAAGGCACAGCGTAATTCAAAACCGCTTGTTGCCATCAATTTAAAAGGATCTGATGAGGTTGTTGATGTTCATAAAACAAATGGAAATACAGAGCTCTTCCTTGTAACCCATCATGGCTATGCCCTATGGTTCCATGAAGAGGAAATTAACATTGTCGGAGCAAGAGCGGCAGGTGTTAAAGGCATTAACTTAAAAGACGGTGATTATGTTACAGGCGGAAAGCTTATTGAGAATGAAAAAGAACAATCAGTTGTGATTGTCACTCAGCGTGGATCGATCAAACGGATGAAGCTGTCCGAATTTGAAAAAACATCACGAGCTAAACGCGGCGTCGTTGTATTGAGAGAACTGAAGTCTAATCCGCACCGGATAAGCGGATTTGTTATCGCGAGAGCAAATGAAGAAATCACTCTTGAATCTGAAAAAGGCCATACGGAAGCTGTTCATGCAGCAAATATCCGTTTTAATGACCGTTATTCAAACGGATCGTTTATTATGGATGTAAATGACAGCGGCAAAGTAAGCAAAATATGGATCAGCAAGCAAGAAGAGAATTAAGCGAACTTCATGTCAGTTTTAACTGGCATGAAGTTTTTTTTTGCTTATTATTGGGAAAAGGAGATCAACATAACACCATTATTCATTATGCATTATGCATCCTTAAAGATCACCTGCTAAACCTCTAGTTCTATTACTTTCAGTTTTACAACATTCTTTAAAATGTCTCACTGTTATATAATTGCTTGTGCATTATAGGTTCATCTGATAAATTTAAATAGTATTACTATATCAGTATAAGAAACATTCAAACAAGAAACTTTTTTATGGAGGAATTCAATGGAATGGATTGAGTTAGTGGTTGGAGAGTTAAATGATGTAATGTGGACGTATATTTTAATAGCTGCTTTGATTGCAAGCGGACTGTTTTTCAGCCTGCGCAGTAAATTTGTTCAATTTAGAATGTTTCCTGAAATGTTCCGCATTTTAGGTGATAAAGCAATGATATCTGCTGATGGAAAAAGAGGGATTTCATCTTTTCAGGCATTTTGTATTAGTGCAGCTTCACGGGTAGGTACAGGCAATATTGCAGGTGTTGCTACAGCCATTGCTGCTGGGGGGCCAGGTGCTGTTTTCTGGATGTGGATTATAGCCTTTCTTGGCGGCGCTTCCAGTTTTATAGAAAGTACATTAGCACAGATCTACAAGGTAAAAGATCGAGATGGCTTCCGCGGAGGTCCCGCTTATTATATGGAGAAGGGACTAAACAAGCGCTGGATGGGCATTCTGTTTGCCGTTATTATTACATTTTGCTTTGGTTTTGTCTTTAACTCGGTGCAATCAAATACGATCGCTTTAGCATTTGAAGATGCGTTTGGCACAAACCAGACAATTGTAGGGATTATTTTAGCAGTCCTAACAGCGGCAGTCATTTTTGGCGGCGTTCATAGAATTGCGAAGGTGTCACAAGTTGTTGTTCCTATTATGGCCGTTATTTATATACTATTGGCGCTTGTAATTATGATTATGAACGTTACTGAAATTCCAGCAGTATTTTCATTAATTCTTAAAAGTGCTTTCGGTTTAGAAGAAGCGCTAGGGGGAACGATGGGAGCTGCTGTTATGATGGGCATCAAGCGCGGCCTCTTCTCAAATGAAGCAGGAATGGGAAGTGCACCAAACGCAGCAGCTGCTGCAGCTGTCAGCCATCCTGTTAAACAAGGATTAATTCAAACACTTGGAGTTTTTGTTGATACGATTATCATTTGTTCGGCAACAGCCTTTATGATTATTCTATCAGGTGATTATATGAATTCTGACCTTTCAGGAGTTCAATTAACGCAATCAGCATTGTCCGTTCAGGTTGGTTCATGGGCATCAATCTTTGTTGCAGTAGCCATTTTCTTATTTGCCTTTACATCGGTAATAGGAAACTATTATTATGGTGAAACCAATATTGAATTTATCAAGAAAAGCCGTATGGCGGTATTCATTTATCGACTTGGTGTCATTGCAATGGTCCTTTTTGGATCTGTTGCATCTCTCGACTTAGTATGGAGCCTCGCTGATCTCTTTATGGGTGTCATGGCGCTCATTAACTTAACAGCGATTGTACTGCTCAGCAGAACGGCTCTTGCCGCTTTAAAAGATTATCTGCAGCAGCGTAAAGAAGGCAAAGATCCTGCGTTCTACGCGGATTCAATACCTGGTTTAACAGGAATTGAAAGCTGGGAAGTGAAGAATCAAAAGGATAAGCAATAATTATAGAAGTAAAAAGCATCCTGGACGGTTATCAGGGTGCTTTTTTTTATGTTCTTTGGTAAAACCGCAGTACTTGTACATGTTTTTTCCAGAAATGGTTATGATATTGATGAATAAGGATATAGGAGGAACATAAATGCGCAAAGAAATAATGGTCCCGCTTGCTGCGGTATTTTTCTTTTCCTTGTCAGCGATTACAGCTGCTTTTGCCAATGAGAATGAAAAACTGAACACTGTTTTTGAAGCAGAACAAGATGTTACAGGGGATGGGCAGCCCGATCAAATTTATATAAAAGGTCTTCCATATGATGAAGGTGCGGGCTTTTTAAAAGAAGTTAAACTTGAAATAATCGCCACCAACGGCAAGACATATACAAAAGATTTAGAACCTGGATATGAACCCAGCATCGTTTTTCAAGATTTAAATCATGATCAGGTTAAAGATATGCTGATCATGATTCCAACAGGAGGGAGCGGCGGTCTTTCACATTACTATCTATACACCTTAAAGGATTTCAATTTAAAAGACCTAGGTATTCCTGAAGGCTTAACAACGAATAGTCAGTTTTTAGACGGCTATAAAGCAAAATTAGAAATTCAAAATACCGGCCAAACTTTTGAGTTTGATCTAAAGGATCGGAAAGAGGAATATGACCGGCTTGGTTTATATCAAAACGGCAAGTTAAATGAACCTTTAGAATTGATGATTGATCCTTATGGTTCAATGAAACCTGTTCAATCTGAAAATGGACAGTATGGATTGAGAGCAGTTCAAGGAATTAGCGGTGCATATCATGCAGATGGCATTGGCTATATTGAATCAGCGTGGCTCTATAAAAACGGCAAATGGGAACTTCAAGATGTAAAGGTAATGAAGAATCTGAAATAGTGTAATTTGTCACACCTTTTAGGCGAATATCATAAAATAGGGCAACGGTATTAAATACGTATATAAAGGAGCCGTTGCCCATGGAAATGTTTTCACCCTCCAAACTGCATGTTTGCTATTTACCGCCAGCAACTGCATTTCGCCCAGTAGAACGAAGAAAATACACTTTTACACATAGTGACGAAACCGGGGAATTATTTTTATCGATTGGCCATGACCATGACCTAAGTACAGTGAACTTGAATGTACGGGATGAGTTAGCTGCAGAATGGCTTCCGCAGCTGGGCCAGTATGTATTGGCAGGCAAATTTCATATTAGTAACGGAGACTTTGATCAGCAGTATGCTCACGCTCGATATTTAATTTTCCAGCGGGAGGCAGATCGGGCTTTATCCGCACTAATATACGGAGACCGCGAATTTTTCTCGCATTATCCCTGGCTGCTGGATTCGCCGATTTATATTCATTTTGAATCAGTATATCCTGAATTTCATAAAATGTTTTATTATGGAACACCAAGACAATATTTACAAAAGGCTGTAGGTCCATTAACAGTAAAAACATGAATAAGAGAACTGTATACGGTGACAATAATGAAAAAGGGGGCCGTTGCAGTGAATAAAGAAAAAAATACAGAAATACCTAAAAAGCTCAGTTACGAATCAGACGGACAAATGGGGCAAGATAAGCAGCAGGAAATGGTTAAAAAAGAAGAGAATAAAATGTTTTTTAATAGTACTCAGGATAGTGAATAACATTTAGGCAGACACATATGATGTCTGTCTTTTTTTTACATATAGATAGTTGTCAATAATTATATTATGTTAACTTAAGAGGAAAAATCATTATTATTAAAATTTTATCCTTTAAAGTGATAAATAAATATCGCCGAAATTGTTGAAATTGTTAAAAAAAAGATTTATATTGTAAAGAACTATTTAAAGATAATACCAATTTAGCATAATAGGAGGTTTTTATACATGAGTGACTCTCAAATGAGAAGTGATATGATTAAAAAAGGAGTAGACCGTGCCCCGCATCGCAGCTTATTGCGAGCAGCCGGAGTGAAAGAAGAGGATTTTGGTAAACCATTTATTGCAGTATGCAACTCATACATAGATATTGTTCCAGGACATGTTCATCTGCAGGAGTTCGGAAAAATAGTAAAAGAAGCCATCCGTGAAGCAGGCGGAGTTCCTTTCGAATTCAATACGATTGGAGTAGACGATGGCATTGCAATGGGCCATATTGGGATGCGGTACTCCTTGCCAAGCCGGGAGATTATTGCTGACTCACTTGAAACGGTTGTTTCTGCACACTGGTTTGATGGAATGGTCTGCATTCCAAACTGTGACAAAATTACTCCTGGTATGATGATGGGTGCGCTGCGGGTAAACATACCTACGATGTTTGTCAGCGGAGGACCGATGAAAGCAGGAGTAGATTCAAACGGAAAGCCGTTATCTTTAAGCTCAGTTTTTGAAGGTGTCGGCGCCTATGAATCTGGCAAAATCAATGAAGCGCAGCTGCAGGAAATTGAACAGGTTGCCTGTCCGACATGCGGATCTTGTTCAGGCATGTTTACAGCTAACTCCATGAACTGTCTTGCAGAAGGCCTTGGATTAGCTTTACCTGGAAATGGAACAATTCTTGCGGTTTCTGAAGAACGCAAAGAATTTGTGAAAAGATCAGCTATTCAGTTAATGGATCTGATTAAAAAGAACATCAAGCCTCGTGATATCGTAACAATTGATGCGATTGATAATGCATTTGCGTTAGACATGGCGATGGGTGGATCCACCAACACAGTTCTTCACACATTAGCACTTGCACACGAGGCAGAAATTGAATATCCAATTGAAAGAATCAATGAAATTGCGAATCGAGTTCCACATCTCGCAAAAATAGCTCCTGCATCAGATTACCATATTGAAGACGTCCACAATGCCGGTGGAGTAAGCGCGGTAATTTACGAATTGCTCAAAAAGCCAGATGCTCTTAATGGTGATTGCCTCACCGTTTCTGGGAAAACACTTAGAGAGAATGTAGAAGGCTGCGAGATTCTGGATCATAATGTTATCCGCCCGCTGGAGAATCCTCATAGCGAACGCGGAGGACTTGCCGTCTTATTCGGAAATCTAGCTCCAGAGGGTTCCATTATTAAAGTAGGGGCTGTTGATGAATCTGTAGGCGGATATCATAGAGGACCAGCTATTTGCTTTGATTCTCAAGAAGATGCTTTATCAGGTATTATTACAGGCAAAGTTCAAGAAGGAAACGTCGTTGTTATTCGCTACGAAGGGCCGAAGGGAGGACCAGGCATGCCTGAGATGCTTGCACCTACCTCACAGATTGTCGGCAGGGGGCTTGGAGCAAAAGTTGGCCTTATAACAGACGGACGCTTTTCTGGAGCTTCACGCGGCATCAGCATCGGTCATATCTCACCGGAAGCAGCAGAGGGCGGTCCAATTGCTTTCGTCGAAAACGGTGATATTATTGAACTCGATCTGAACAAGCGTACCATTAACCTGGAAATATCTGATGAAGAATTCGAGAAAAGAAAAACAAACTGGAGAGGCTTTGAATCAAAAGTAAAAAAAGGCTATCTTGCTCGATATTCTAAACTTGTAACAAATGCCAGCACAGGCGGCGTTATGAAAATCTAATAGCAGCAAAAACTCGATTTCAAAATGGGAATTCAAAACCATTAAGAAATCGAGTTTTTTTATAATGGATTTTTATCTTTAAAAACTCTGTCAGGAACAAATAATTTTTACAAAAAAAAAGCAGCTTAAAGATTGTTTAATTTTTGCTGAATAACAAATTTTATATAAATTTTCTATTTTGTCTCACTAACTTAAGTATACTTATATAATGAGACAGCAAATACAATTTCGTTAATTGGTTCCGATAATATATATTATGTAAACTAGAAATCATTTCCTTTAACTTTGTATCACTTTTATAATCAATTCTTGGAAGTTTAGGCAAGTCTTCCATTTTAATTTCTTTTTTTGATACTAACAATAGCGATTCATGCAGCAAAAGGCGCTTCCCACCACTCCACTTGTAATCCCCTCTTATTAACCCAATATGTACATCTTGTTTTACCAGCACTTGATAAATTTGCTCACTCCAGCCGGTTACTACATGAAATTCAACATCTGGATACTTATCCTTAAATAGTTTTAATAAAATAGGAAGCTTAATTCTAGAAAATAAAAATGATGAACCAATTCTCAGCGTACCTGTAACTTTATCATCCATGTTCGAAATATGATCGTTTATATCCTGAAGCTTATTTAACATCTCGTCAGCACATTTCACAAGATATTCTCCTTGTGGAGTAAAATGAACACCTCTTCTGCCGCGATGTACAATTTGAACGCCAAAATTTTGCTCAATTTGCTGTAATCGTTTAGTAAGTGCTGGTTGTGATATATGCATTAAGGTAGCCGTTTTTGTAATATTTTTTTGTTCATATAAAACTTTTAAGATGGTCCAGTCTCGAAAATCCATTATAAGCACCTCCATAGATACCAACATATTATTAAGCAAGACAGTTTTTTCAAATAACATAAATAATTGGGACGTTTAGTTAGTTTAATTAGTCTATAAATATCAAACATGGCTGTTTTGAAACAAAAAAAGGATGGTTTCACCAGTTTTATTAACTAGTAAAACCATACTATTATTATGAAAAATACAAGATAGCTTCCTCAATCTATTTTGTCTTCAGTAATATTAAAATTAAAAGTATTAAAGCTTCAGTTTTAATCCTTCATGAGTTGGAACAAATCCTAATCGTTCATAAAACCTTAATGCATCAGGTCTTGTTTTATCTGTTGTCAATTGTATTAGATGGCAGCCTCGTTCTTTTGCTCGGTGAATTGCCCATTTTATTAAATCAGAACCCACTCCTCTGCCCCTTACAGAACCAGCAGTTCTAACTCCTTCAATTGTAGCTCTCCAGCTGCCTTGATGTGTTATGTAAGGTGTGAAGGTAATTTGCTGAACTCCAATAACTTTTCCACCCTCACATGCGACTATTAATTCGTTATTAGGGTCTGAAGTGATAGCTTCAAATGCTTTTATATAACTAGTAGGCAATGGATTTTCATACCGTTCACGCTGACTTCCCAGAAAATCATCTGCTAGCATAGCAACAATACTATCTAAATCTTTTTGGACTGCAATTCGAAAGGTAATTTCTGTCTCCAATTAGATCTCTCCCCGTAATTTACATTTGTAATTAACCTATCAATTAGTGCTTCTTATGTGCGGCTAGTTTTTTGAGATTAAAGATGAATTCCGCCCTCGTCAATTGAGTCTTTTCTTAATTACCCAAAATACCATTTCAAAGCATTTCTATATAATATCTTATCCGCACTTTTTTCATCAAAAAGGTTTTGGATCAATTCTATATCATCATATTCAAAAGGTCTTTTCGCCCGTGTTGAAGGCAAATCTGTGCCAAACATTAGTGCATCTGGATTGGTTTCAAATATAGTTTTTAATGCATTTTTAACATCCAATTCAACACGGCCGAATCCTGTTGCTTTAACATGTACCCCTTTGTCTACTAATTTTAATAGATGAGGAAGGCCTTCTTCAGACAAACCTAAATGGTCAATTGAAATTGCTGGTAATTTCTCAATCGTTGATGCAATATCAGGCAGTTCTTTGGCATCAATATAAAGTTCACTATGCCACCCTGCCAAATCATATACTCTTCTAGCGAAATGATCGAGCTTTGAAAGATCTTCAGAGCCACCTCGTTTAATATTAAACCGAAGTGCTCTTACACCACTTTTATGTAGATTTAAAATTTCATCATCGGTCACCGTAAAGGAAAGCTGTGTAACACCACAGAAAGCTGGACCCATTTGTTTAAGAGCCTTCATTAAATATTGCTGATCAAATCCCTGAAATGATCCTGATACAATCGCCCCTCCGCCTATATTCAAGTTAGCAGTCTCATTTAGGTAATCGTCTGCAACATAGCTTGGTGGTGTGTACCCTTGGTTCTCAATAATCGGAAACTCAAAATCAATTATATGAAAATGCGCATCAAAAATTTTCATTACAGATCCCCCTTTCTTTTTTATAACATATCAAAAACTAGACATCAGTGGAATACTAATTATTAGTCTTGATAAATATGTAAATAGTAGTTTTTATGTGTAGTATTCTCATTTGCCTACTTTAATGATTAAAATTTCGTCCTTATTAAAAGTAGAAATTAATTACAAGTAGTATTTAAATATTAATAACTATAAGGTAGCATTCAGGAAAATTCATAAGCTTTATTTATGGATTGCCATAATTTTTTTTGAATTATCCAATAGATTTTAACCTGTTATAATGAAAAATAATTACTTAGGGGGTACAAAAGTTGAAAGCTATTTTACAGAATGAATACGGTGAAGTAAATGTTTTAACTTACGCAGATGTTGAGATCCCTTCTATTGAAAAGAACGAGCTTTTGATTAAAGCCGCTTACACAAGTGTTAACTATGCAGATATTAAAAAACGAATTGGAAAAAAAGGCAAAGGAAATTTTCCTTTAATGCTAGGATTAGATGTATCAGGTACTGTTGAGAAGGCACCTGAAAATTCCACATTTTCACCAGGAGACCGAGTAGTTGCTTTTCCTAAAAATGGTTCGTATGCTGAGTACGTTGTGGCTAATGAGAATTTAGTTTTTAAAATACCAGATGCCCTTTCGATGGAACAGGCAGCAGCAATGCCAACGGTTTCTTTCTTATCATATATTCTTATCTTTGAAATTGGCCAAGTAAAACCAACAGATACGATTATTGTACACAGTGCAGCTGGTGGTGTTGGGTCCATATTAATTCAATTAGCTAAAATAGCAAATGTTTCAAAGATTATTGGTACAGTTGGCTCTCTGGAGAAGGAGTCCTATGTTTTGGGTTTAGGTGCTGATTTTGTATACACATATGACACATTCTCTAAAGAAGTTTTAAAACTGACCAACAATATAGGTGCTAATGTCATTTTTGATTCCTGTGCAGGAAATATAACGAGCAAGAGCTTAGAATGTTTAGCCTATTATGGAAATCTTGTTCAGTTTGGTAACAGTACTGGTAAAACAGGAAACATGTCAACAAGTGATGTTCATAGCAGTTGCAGAACAATTAGCGGTTTTAGTTTGGGTACAACACGAAAATTTCATCCTGAACGATTAAGGGCTATTGCAGATAACGTAATTGAATTATTTAGTTCAGGAAAAGTATCCCTCCCAGTTGCACAAGTTTTTGATTTAAAAGATGCTAGGCTTGCTCATGCACTAATTGAAAGTCGAAATTATAAAGGGAAAATTCTAATTAAAATGTAAGCATACTTTTCTGCTATGCTCATTTGTGTATAATGAAGTATCAAAATGAAGCCAGTGAGATTTTACATGAAGTAAAATCTCACTGGCTATCATTTTAGAGGGACGATATTGTTACAACTCAACATATATTATTTTGAAATTAATGAGTTTTGCAACTTTCGTATAGTCCTTTTTCATGTAGAACTTTAATTAATGTTTCTCCCATTACAGATGGAGTTTCTGCTACTGAAATACCGCAGCTTTCCATTACGCTAACTTTTTCAGCTGCAGTTCCTTTTCCACCCGAAATAATAGCTCCGGCATGACCCATACGCTTTCCTGGTGGTGCTGTTCTACCACCAATAAAGCCTACGATAGGTTTATTCATATTCTCTTTTGCCCAAAGTGCTGCTTCTTCCTCAGCAGTACCGCCAATTTCACCAATCATAATTACAGCATAAGTATCTGGATCCTCATTAAATGCTTTTAATACATCAATAAAATCAGTACCGTTTACTGGATCTCCACCAATTCCAACTGCTGTAGACTGTCCAATGCCAGCCTCACTTAATTGATGTACAGCCTCATATGTTAATGTTCCTGAACGTGAAACAACGCCAACGTGACCTTTTTTGTGGATATAACCTGGCATAATACCGATCTTACATTCTTCTGGGCTGATCACGCCAGGACAGTTTGGTCCGATTAAACGTGTTTTCTTGCCCTCCATGTAGCGCTTCACTTTAACCATATCCAACACAGGAATATGTTCAGTTATACAAATAACAAGATCAAGCTCAGAATCAACAGCTTCCATAATTGCATCTGCTGCAAATGGTGCAGGTACATAAATAACTGAAACTGTAGCGCCAGTTTCTTTTACAGCATCCTCAACAGTATTAAAAACCTTAACACCTTCTACTTCTGTTCCGCCCTTACCTGGTGTCACCCCACCAACGATAGCTGTTCCATACTCCAACATTTGTTTTGTATGAAATAAAGCAGTAGAACCTGTAATTCCTTGTACAATGACTTTTGTTTGCTTATCAATAAAGATACTCACTTGCAGATCTCCTTCCTAATTATGCTACTTAGCCTTCCATTTTTCAGCGTACTTGTTCTACGATTTTCTGCGCTCCATCTGCCATGGAATCCGCAGAAATAATATCGATGTCTGCTTCTGCAAGAATTTGCTTACCTTCCTTAACGTTCGTACCTTCAAGTCTTACTACAAGCGGTACATTCAGCCCAACTTGCTTAGCGGCCTCTACCACACCATTCGCAATAATGTCACATTTCATTATTCCGCCAAAAATATTTACAAAAATACCTTTTACATTTTGGTCGGATAAAATAATTTTGAATGCCTCAGTAACTTTTTCCGCTGTAGCACCGCCCCCAACATCAAGGAAGTTAGCCGGGTCTCCGCCATAGTGCTTGATAATATCCATTGTCGCCATTGCCAAGCCTGCACCATTAACCATACAGCCGATATTTCCAGTTAAAGAAATATAACTTAAGTCATATTTAGATGCTTCAATTTCTTTTTGATCTTCTTCATCAAAATCTCTTAGTTCTAAAATATCTTTTTGACGGAACAATCCGTTGCCATCAAAATTCAGTTTAGCATCTAAAGCCATAACCTTATCATCACCTGTTACAACTAGAGGGTTGATTTCAGCGATTGAACAGTCTTTATCGATGTAAACCTTATAAAGTCCCATCATAAATTTTACAGCTTGTCTCACTAGCTTTGCCGGAATATTGATGTTAAAAGCAAGTCTGTTTGCCTGAAACGCTGTTAAACCAACAACAGGGTCAATAACTTCTTTAAAGATTTTTTCTGGCGTCTCTTCTGCTACTTCCTCAATATCCATTCCGCCTTCTTCAGATGCCATCAATACCACTCTTGAAGTTGCGCGATCTTGAACAAGACCAATATAATATTCCTTCCGGATGTCGCAGCCCTCTTCAACTAGAAGACGGTTTACTACTTTTCCTTCAGGACCAGTTTGATGCGTAACGAGTGTTTTTCCGAGTAATTCTTCAGCATATTGGCGAACTTCTTCAATGCTCTTAGCAATTTTTACTCCGCCTGCTTTACCTCTTCCACCTGCATGGATTTGCGCTTTAACAACATAAACACCTTGTTGAAGTGATTCAGCTGCTTTCACAGCCTCGTCAGCAGTAAAAGCTGCGTGTCCATTTGGAACAGCTACTCCATATTGCCTAAGAATTTCTTTTCCTTGATACTCATGAATATTCATGACTTTCCTCCCTCAATCTTTCTAAGAAAATTAGAAAATTTGTATGTTGCAGCTAGAAATAAAATTCCCCAAATTAAAGCACCATTTATCATGTAACGGCGTTTTAATTCCTTTTTTTACTGCATATATATTCATCATCCTAGTGTAAGGACATTTCAAACTATAGTCTGGTGATACCTTACACTAGGCTTAATGATTCAAAAAACCTTATGCTTCTAATAAAAATTTCTCAGGGTCTTCAAGCAATTCTTTAATACGCACCAAGAATCCTACTGCTTCTTTTCCATCAACAATTCGGTGGTCATATGATAATGCAATATACATCATTGGACGGATCTCAACTGTTTCCCGATCTACTGCAACAGGACGATATTGAATCGTGTGCATCCCAAGAATACCTACTTGTGGAGCATTTAGAATCGGCGTGGATAATAATGATCCAAATGTGCCGCCGTTAGTAATAGTAAATGAACCGCCTTGAAGGTCTGAAAGTGCAAGCTTAGAATCTCTAGCTTTCAATGCTAGTCTACCAATCTCTTTTTCAATATCGGCAAATCCTAGGCGATCCGCATCTCTTACAACCGGAACAACTAATCCGTCATTGGTAGATACAGCAACACCGATGTCGTAGAACTTCTTGATAACCAATTCGTTGCCTTGGATTTCGGCATTTAATAATGGATATTTCTTTAAGGCACTAACAACAGCTTTTGTAAAGAAGGACATAAATCCTAGCTTCACATCATGCTCAGCCAAGAAGTCATCCTTTCTCTTCTTGCGCAATTCCATTACTGCTGTTAAATCTACTTCATTAAAAGTAGTTAAGATTGCAGCAGTTTGCTGAACTTCAACAAGGTTTTTCGCAATGGTTGCTCTGCGGCGAGTCATTTTTTGTCTTTCAACCGGTTTTGCAGGGTTTTCTGCTGGTTTCTTTTCTTCCGAAGAACGACTTGATGCAGGAGCTGGACTTGGAGCTTTTCCAGCATTGGCAACATCTTGTTTACTTACTCTTCCCAGTGGATCTGCCACAGGTACCTGGCTCAAGTCAATCCCTCGCTCTCTAGCAAGCTTTCGTGCCGCTGGAGAAGCAGGATAGTCATGAGTAGCTGCCGGTGTTTGAGTTTGTTTTGGAGCTTCTGTTTTTGCTTCAGTCTTAGCTTCTTCTTTTGGTGCCTCAACTTTTGGTGCCTCAGCACTCTCAGCAGATCCTTCTTCTATCTGAGCGACTACTTCTCCAACTTGGACTGTGTCACCAGATGCTTTTATAGTATTTTGCAGAACTCCACTATGCTCAGCGATAATTTCTACATTTACCTTATCTGTTTCTAATTCTAATAAATAATCTCCCTTTTCAACTCGTTCACCTGGATTCTTGAGCCACTGTGCAATGGTACCTTCTGTGATTGATTCAGCTAATTCTGGAATAATTACGTCTGCCATTTCTTACACATCCTTTAATTGTTTATTTTCATATAACTTTGTTCTAATGTAGAACTATTGCTTAACTTTATCTTTAGAAGCTGCTGTCAAAGTTAAAACATTGTTAATAATTCTTTGTTGTTCTTTCTTATGAACAGCCGGGTCTCCTTCAGAAGGACTAGACATTTCTGGTCTTCCGTTATATTCAACCCTTAATTTATCAGGGAAAAGACCTTGTAATTTAGGTGCAATATAGCTCCATGCTCCCATGTTCTTTGGTTCTTCCTGTGTCCAGCTAACCTCTTTTACGTTTTTATATTTTGATAGGCATTCTAAAATTTGTTTTTCTGGGAATGGATATAATTCCTCTATACGGATAATTTGCAGCCATTCATATTGATCTTTCTTAGATACTTGATCTGACAGTTCAACTGCCAATCTGCCTGAACAAAATACTATTTTTTCTACCTTTTCTAGGTTTGCTCCCAAATTAGGCTCTTCAATAATCGGATGAAATTCACCCGAAGTAAACTCGTTTAACTCAGCAGCTGCAGACTGATGACGTAATAAGCTTTTCGGCGTCATCAACACTAGTGGTTTAACTAAATCTGTGTTTAGAGTAGCAGCCTGTCTTCTTAAGAGATGAAAATATTGTGCTGAGGAAGACAGATTTGCTACACTCCAGTTGTTTTCAGCTGATAGCTGAAGATAACGCTCTAGTCTTGCACTTGAGTGCTCTGGTCCTTGCCCTTCATATCCATGTGGCAGAAGAAGGACTAGCCCAGAATTCTGCCCCCACTTCGCTTTAGCAGAGGATATAAATTGGTCTGCGATTACTTGAGCACAGTTAGCAAAATCGCCAAATTGCGCTTCCCACATTACCAGAGTTTCTGGTGCACCAAGATTATAACCATATTCAAAACCTAGTGTTGCTGTTTCAGTAAGTGTACTATTATGCACTGCAAAAGAAGCATTCGCTGAATCTATTTGGTGTAAAGTGCAATACTTATTTCCAGCTAATTCATCTGACAGGACAATATTACGATGTGAGAATGTCCCACGTTCAGAGTCCTGCCCTGTTAATCTGATTGGAATTCCATCTTTTATAATAGACCCGTATGCTAAGGCTTCTGCATGAGACCAGTCGATTTTCGCTTTTTTCTCGAACACATCTAGACGACGCATTAAGATTTTCTCTAGTTTGCCGAACGTATTAAAATTCTCCGGCCATTTCAGCAAACTTTTGTTTATAGAAACTAAAGTCTCTGCCTCTACAGTTGTATCTATTTCTAAAAGTGCTTTTTCATTATAAACAACTTTTTCCTGCAATTCTGAAATATAAAGCGGTTCATCATGATCAGGACTCATTCTTTCAGCTGCGCCTTTAATTTCGGCCATCACTTCAGATTGAACTGCATTAATTTCATCCTCAGTAAAAGATTTTTCAGCTAACAATTGCTTTTTATATAATTCAGTTATGGTTGGATGACTGCGCACCAGCTGATAAATAAGCGGATTTGTTGCCATCGGTTCATCCATCTCATTATGGCCAAGTCTTCTGTAACCGATCAAATCTATCACTACATCTTTTCTAAACGCTTGACGGTAAGCAAATGCAAGCTTCATGACTCGTATGCATGCCTCTGGATCGTCTGCGTTAACATGAAATACAGGAACTCCATATCCCTTCGCTAAATCACTGGAATATAATGTAGATCGTGAATCTCTTCCTTCCGTTGTAAATCCAATTCGGTTGTTGGCAATGATATGCATAGTACCACCAGTTTGATATGCGTTTGTACCTGCAAAATTGAACATTTCAGCTACAACACCTTGACCAGCAAATGCTGCATCACCATGGATTAGAAGAGGGATTGCTTTAGACGTATCCTGCACAGGATACCCTTTTTGATCTCTATTTTCTTGTAAAGCTCTAACTACTCCCTCAACTACGGCTCCAGCATACTCCAAATGACTTGGATTGTAGGCAAGAGTAACATTAATTTGTCGGTCATCCACTATTCTCTTATTCTTGGCACCCATATGATATTTTACATCTCCGGTGCTGCCGCTCGTTTCAAGATAATCTTCGCTTTCATTTAACCATTTAACATGTTGAAACTGTGAAAAAATGGCTTCATATGGTTTCTTAATAACATGTGCTAGAACATTTAATCTGCCTCGATGAGCCATAGAAATTGCGATATCTTCCACTTGTTCCTGAGCACTTAAGCTAACCAATTCCTCAATTGAAGGAATAAGCATTTCAAGACCTTCAACTGAAAAACGCTTCGCTCCAACATAAGTTCTATGAAGGTACTGTTCAAACCCTTCAGTTTCATATAGTTTTCTTAACAACTGTTTCTTTCTATCTACTGTAAGTACTTCTGCCTTTTCAATTTCGATTTGCTCAAGGAGCCATTCTCTTTCGCCTGGCTCAACATGAAGAACTTCATAACCAATTTTTCCAGTATAGATGGTTAACAGCTTCTGAATGGCTTCAAAACCGTCAGCGACTTCATCTTTCCATTCAGAGCAAATCAATTCTGACGGAACTTCTCTAACCGTTTCTTCTGTTAAACCATAGCGTTCTAATAAGAAAAGATCTTTATTTTCTCTATCTTCCAAAGGATAGATATCAGCTAATAAGTGTCCTCGCTCTCTAATATCTGCTGCAAGTTTTAACACAAGGCTGAGGTTCTTAAGGTTTTGAATAATTGATGCCTCAGATCCCTTTACCTCCTGCTGGCTACTAGCTTTTGGCTGTCCCCATTTAGCAAACAGTTCTGCCAGGCTTTCATCTACTATTTCTGGGGATTGTAAATATAGATCATATTGTTCTAACAAATAGCCAAGGTTAGGTCCTGAAAACTCACTCCACGGACTTTGAAAGTTATTCATATATTTCACACATCCTTAACAATTTTTTCAGCTAAAAATAAAGTGTTCAAACCATTTTTACAATAATCCAACCCATTGCCAGTATGTCATACTAAAGACAACAATGAGAATGAAACCAATGATAGTTATCGGCAATCCAGGTTTTAACATATCTTTGGTTGTAAAGGCGCCTGTACCGTAGGCAAGCATATTTTGCGGTGCACTTACAGGCAGCAGGAATCCAAAACTGATAACAAATTGCTGAATTAACACAAGTCCTGGTCCGTTGAAAGTAGTCTCCATCGAAGCTACTAAAGCAATAACAATCGGTATGAAAGCCGAAGCAAGACTCGTCGCACTTGCAAATCCTAGATGGATAATGATATTAAACAAGGAAAGAATCATGATAATAACAATTAGTGGCTGATTCGTTAATCCTAGTGCACTAAACGTATTATCAGATAGCCATGCAGCACCTTGTGTTTCCAATAACACTGACCCTAGAGAAATACCTAGAGCGAAAACAACAAGCGTTCCCCATGGAATCTTACTTTCGACTTCCTTCCAAGAGTAAATCCCTATTTTCGGCATTAGCATAACAGTAACTGCAATGATAGTGATCGTTGTCGAATCAAGTGGATGTAAAACTCCTTCTGTTGACCAAAAAGCAAGAAGTAAGAGAGAAATGACGATTAACTTCCATTCTTTTAAAGTAATTTTTCCAAGATCTTTTAATTGTTTTCCAATAATCTCTTTACCATTTTCTAACTCGCTTACTTCAGGCTTGATCAACTTAACCATTAGAAAGTACAGCACGATGGACATTAATATTGACCAAGGACCAGCATATAAGAGCCATTGTCCCCATGTAACAGTTGTGTCAAACGCTTGTTCAATAAATCCTAGACCTACCATGTTTTGAGCAGCAGAAGTCTTAATACTTATATTCCAAATCGAAATAGCTTGAACAGCTGTAACAAGCAATAAGGCTGCCAGTCGGCTTGTTTTAGCTAATTTAAATGCTGCTACAATACCGAGCAAGATTGGAATAATGGTACCTGCTCTTGCCGTTGCACTTGGTACGAATAATGCGAGTACAATACTGACAAGAATTGTACCAAACACTAAGCTATTGGTCTTGGTTCCCACTCTAGACATAATAAATAAGGCTAAACGCTTATGCAGACCAGTGATTTCCATTGCAGCAGCAATAAAGGTTGCTCCTGCAACAAGGCCAACAGCAGATGAACTAAAGCCAGATAGAGCTAATTTCAATCCGCCTCCTGTTGAATAGATTTGAGACGGATCCTCTACTGTCGGAGCAAGTCCGATAAATACGGCTATCAATGTCAAAATAATGGCTGCACTCACCGTATAAGATACTCCTTCAGTCATCCAAAGGATAACTGCTAAAGCAAGAATACCTAGTGCTATTTGACCAGCTACCGGTAAACCTTCCGGATTTGGAAGGAGTATAATAATCAGGAAAACGACGAAAGCAAGAATGACAAAATAATTTTTATTTATTTTCATAGGTTATTTCCCCTTATAAGACATAATATTCTACTGGCTTAACAGGATGTGAAAGAGTACATTATTTTACTAGGTGGATAGGGTTACCTGTAGCAAGCTCAGCAGCCTCCATCACAATTTCACCTAAAGTTGGGTGCGGATGGACTGTTAATGCCAAATCTTCAGCTGTTAAACTGGACTCAATTGCCAATGCTAGTTCGGAGATCATGTCCGATGCATTTGCCCCGATAATCTGGCCGCCGATCACCACTCCATTATCTTTTCTTGTGACAAGCTGCACAAAACCTTCCGTCTCATTAAGTGCAATCGCTCTGCCATTCACGGCGAATGGGAACCTTGCAACTTCCGCTTCAATTCCTTTTTCTTTTGCACTATTTGCATCATGTCCAACTACAGCAATTTCTGGTTCTGAAAAAACAACAGCTGGCATACATTTATAATCGATAACAGCAGGATGCCCTGAGATAGCTTCGGCAGCTACTTTTCCTTCATATGAAGCTTTATGAGCCAATTGAGGTCCCGGCACGATATCGCCAATTGCATATATATGAGAAAGTGAGGTTTGACACTGCTCATTTATTTCAATTAAACCTCTTTCTGAAAGTGCAATACCAATATTCTCTAAACCAAGAGCATTTGTGTTAGGTTTCCTGCCAACACTCACGAGCAGGTAATCAGCTTTTAATGTTTGCTTTTCTCCGTCAATCACAGCCTCAACTTCTACATGATCTTCTTGATCTTTAGCAGCTTCTACATTAACATTCGTTAAAATGTCTACACCTTTTTTCTTTAACCCTTTAGAAACAATAGAAGTAAGACGCTTATCCATACCGCCAAGGATGTCTTTTTGACCTTCTAAAATTGTCACCTTCACACCAAAATTAGCTAGGGCACCAACTAGTTCAACCCCTATAACACCTCCACCAACAGCAATCATACTCTTAGGGAGTTCATTCAAATTTAATACTCCAGTAGAATCTAAAATTCTGCTGGAAAATTTCATAGTTGGCAGCTCTACCGGACGTGAGCCTGTCGCTATGATTGCGTTTTCAAACGAATATATCTTTTCGCCTTCTGAGCTTTTAATCGTAACTTTGTGTGTGTCTGTAAACTCTGCTTGACCTTTAACAATTTCAACTTTATTGCCTTTTAGTAAAGTACCAATACCGCTTGTTAGTTTCTTAACTACACCATCTTTGAATGCTTGAACTTTGGTATAATCTACTTCTACATCTGATACCTTAACACCAAATACATCCAAGTGCTTCGTATTATGATAATGATGACTTGCTGTAATAAGAGCTTTTGAAGGAATACATCCTACATTTAAGCAAACTCCGCCTAAATTTTCCTTTTCTACTATAGTTACCTTTTGTCCAAGCTGTGCAGCTCGTATCGCTGCCACATAGCCTCCAGGTCCTGCTCCAATAATAAGTGTTCCAGTCTGATACTGATCAATTTCTTTCATGATTCTTCCTCCTACCCATGCACTAGATACATGCTGTTTTAAAGATTACATTAATATGAAATCGCTATCTTTTTACCGAAAGATTTCTGCCTTTATGGCTTTTTTGAAAGGTGCAGACTAAGGATTACTATTTAAGTTGTTCATTTAACATGTTTACACTTTTGCGTACCCTTATTCGTGCAGATCATTTAGAATCTTTGAAAGTATACCTTCACCAATAACTCTAAAGTGTTAAAAATGATTACGCTAGATTATGTAACTTATGTAAGTGCTTACGTAAGTATCGAAACCAAGATTGTGAATAATCGCACTTTTTAAGTTGCATAAATTACGAAAATTACTTTTGTTACGTAATTTACTTTAATTCCAAATTATATTTTCTTTTTTGCAGACGATATATATTTAATTTGTAATCAAGCCGGCGATAAAATTATAACCAACTATGTGAAATGATTCACATTAAAATTCTGGAGGAATTCTCAATGAATCTATTAGAAGTAATCCGTACCACTGTAACCGATATGAATATTGTTAGTGCGATCACTTCCACATTATTCATTATTATGCTTGGGTACTTTTGCAGAAAGAAAGGGATTTTCAATGATCAAGTAGGAAAAATTCTTTCAAAAGTAGTATTAACTGTTGCTTTACCTGCTTTGGCTTTTAATGCTTTTATGCAGGACATTGATGAGAGAACCTTAAGTGAAGGAATAAATATTTTAATCTGGGGATTAGCCATTTATATCATACTCATTGTCCTTACTAAACCAATGTATATGAAGTTTAAAGGTGATCAGCAAGACACCCTTCGGATTTTAACCATCTTTGGATCCACTACATTCTTTGGTATACCAATTGTTGGAGCAATCTATGGAGCTGAGGGCGTTTTATATGCATCCATCTTTAATATTGGCTATCGTATTTTCCTATATTCATATGGTTATATCAAAATGAGTGGGCTGAAAATGGAAACACGAAACATTAAAGAAATGTTTTTAAATCCAATTGTTCTTGCAACATTTGCCGGTTTATTCATTTGGATGTTCCAAAGTTATATCCCGCAAGTTACTGTTTCAACAGAAGCTGGTGTCGCCTCACAAGTTGCGTTTTTACGGATTGATCAAACCGCAGTCTGGCTGCATAAACCATTGACATATTTGGCTGGTCTTGCATCACCGCTTGCTTGGCTAGCAATTGGTGCAACATTAGGATCTGTTGATTTTAAATCGGCCATGACAAATAAAGTATCCTGGTTCTATAGTTTCAATAAAATCATCATGGTTCCTTCTATTAATATTGTATTATTACTTTTATTAAACTTTGTTGGCATCATGCCTTTAAGTGGAGTTCTATTAGGAACAGTTGTCATTATGATGGCGACGCCAACTGCAACAGTTTGTGCAGCATATGCAATTAGTTTCGACAAGGATGCGGTACTCGCTTCCAACGCATCACTATTGTCAACCCTTTCTGCCGTCATTCTAATTCCTATATGGATTATTATTATCAATACAATCGGCCAAATCTTCGCATTTTAGACAGCTTGTATCATTTATCTACTCATTATGATGAATGATTTGCACCATTAACATGGAAAAACCTCTAAAATACCAGGTTAGGACACAATTACTTTACATTAGCTTGCTCACCAATGAGCAATTGTTTCAAAAATGTGTCCTACACACTGTTTATATAATTATTTTTATTAAAAAACTAACAAAACGCAAAAAGGAGATTAATACTATGACTTTAAAAGTTGTTTGCTACGGTGTTCGTGAAAATGAGGTAGAATATTTCAATAAATTAAATAAGTATAATTTTGATTTAACGCTTGTTCCTGAACTGCTTACTCATGAGAATATTGACACAGCTCAAGGAAAGGATGCAGTCTTATTAAGAGCAAATTGTAAGGCAGACAGACAAAATATCGAGAAAATGAAAAGTTTTGGTGTTAAATATTTGTTTACTCGTACTGTAGGCTATAGTCATATCGATCTTCAAGCTGCAGCAGAACACAATTTACCGATAGCATATGTACCTTCTTATTCACCAAATGCAATTGCTGAGCTGGCACTGACATTGGCTATGACATTATTAAGAAATACTGCTCATACAATTGAAAAAACTTCAAATAACGATTTTACTGTAGATACGAATATGTTCAGTAAAGAAATACGGAATTGCACAGTTGGAATGCTGGGCTTGGGCAAGATTGGTTTAACAGAAGCCAAATTGTTTAAAGGTCTAGGAGCTAAGGTTGTAGGATATGATGTATTTCAAAGTGAGGAAGCGAAGAAAACTGTTACCTTCTTAGAATTAGACGAATTATTATCAGTAAGCGATATTGTCAGTATTCATATTCCGTATATTGCAGGTCAAAATGGAAAAATGATTAATCATGATTTCTTGAACAAGATGAAGGATAAATCAATTCTCATAAATACTGCTCGTGGAGAATTGCAAGATAATGAAGCAATTTTAGAAGCATTAAAAAGTGGAAAGCTGCACGGCTTTGCTACTGACGTTTTTGAAAACGAAGAGAAAATCTTTTTTAAGAAATTTGACAATGATAATACAGATTTAGATTTTACTGTTAAAGAGTTAACTAGTTTATATCCAAGGGTCCTTGTTACCCCACACATTGGTTCTTACACAGATGAAGCATTAACAAACATGATTGAAACAAGCTACCTTAACTTTCATGAAATGATAACAACAGGGCAGACTAAAAACCTTGTGGAAATATCTGCAGTAAAATAAAAATTTCATTTAATTTAGGTAAACACTTATAATTAGGGTATAGGTATTACCTGAAATTAACTTGGCAGAAATCCATCAGAACTAGAGTTAACCCTAAATATTTTAAGCTGTAAATCTATTATCTAAAACAGCCGAACGCTCATGAAAATGTAACACCCCGTAAATGTTAGACACCAAACTAACATTTACGGGGTGTTTTTTAAAGGCAAGTTCAACTTGGCAGAGACAATAGATTTGTTATTAAGAAACTAGAAAAAAATACCTACTTATATGGTAAAATCAAATGTTCTCTATCAAAGTTAATAGAAAACACTGTGATTGGACGTCCAACCGTTAAATATTTTAACTCTTCAGTTAAATACCCTATTTCAGTTAGAAACTGTAAATATTTCTTTGTAGAAATTCTCGATAAACCAACTTGTTTCGCAATGTCGTCTGTAGAAAAGGTCTCATTATATTCCTTCATAGCTGCCAATACCTTTTTCATGGTAAGTCTTGATACTCCTTTTGGTAAGCTTGGTGGTCCTATGTTCTGATAACCAGCTGTATGAGAAGTGATTTCTCCATCTCCAATCAAGATTTGGTCCAGCATCGCTTGGTCAGTTTTTTTATGTTTGGTGATTAAATCATGGTATTGAAAAAACTTTTCGATCGCTAAGCTGAATCGCTTATACGTAAATGGCTTGATCAAAAAGTCAATGACACCGAAATCTAGCGCCTTCTTAATTGTTGCCATATCATGTGCTGCTGTAATCATAATAATGGGGATCGAAATTCCTTTTTGTCTAATGTCATGTAAGAAATCTATACCTGTCTCACCGTAAAGGTATACATCTAAAAGAATTAAATCTGGTATTTGCTTGTTAAGAATATTCCATAATTCCGGGATACTTTTAACGGAGGCAATAATCTCAAACTCAAACCGTTCCAAGTATTGATGGTTTATGTCTGAAACCATCGGGTCATCTTCTACAATAATAGCCTTCATTCTTGCCCACGTCCTTTTCGGTCATAGGGAACTTCAAGGCGGAAAACAGTTCCCACATCTACTATGGATTGAAGATCTACAATACCATTGTATTGTTTCACAATTGAACGTACAGCATCTAGACCATATCCTCTTGAACCGCCTTTTGTTGAAAATCCTCGTTCAAAAATTAAATCCATCAGTTCTTCACTAATGCCAACACCTGTGTCTTGTACTTCAATGATTATGACATTTTCATCTTCATTGTATCGAAGAAAAAAGTTAACTTGTTTATTTTTTGAATCAATTACAGCCTCCTTGGCATTATCTATTAAAACACCAATGGATAAAAGGAGATCATGGAGCATTTCCCCCATTTTCATATCAGCAAATAAACAATCTGGATCAATTTGTAAATGTACTCCTTGTTCTTTCAGTTCGCTCACTTTACCTAGTAAAAAGCCGGCAATTGCTGCACATTTAATTTTTTCAGTCACAAAACCGATTTCTCTATGATAATCAGCATCTAAAATTTGAATAAAACGAGTGACATCTTCATACTTTCTTAATTCAATCAAACCAAGAATTGTATGCAATTGATTCATAAATTTATGATTTTGAGCTCTCAGTGAATCAATATATTGTTCAGTACCACTTAACTCACGAATCAATTGCTGCATTTCTGATTGATCTCTAAGTGTGGCGACCGCTCCATAAACAGAATCTTTTATATACACTTGGCTAATATTCACAATAAATTCAAACTGATTAACAACTATAACTTGATTCAATACGGGTTGTCCTGATTCAAATACTTTTTTAAAGAAGACTTCAAAAATATCTGGATCCAGCTCACCACCTCCTATTGAATCTCCCGAAAATTCAGCGAGTTTCATTAATTTAATAAAATTCTTATTAGAAAGCAGAACTTTCCCTTCTGGAGTTACAGCTATAATACCCTCATTGACAGAGTCTATGATAATGTCTCGTTCCATTATATTTGCTACAATTTCCCTAGGTTCAAGGCCTAATAAAATATTCTTTAACTGCTGTGCCAAATAAATGGCTCCAATTAGGCCAACACACAAACCAATACTTAATCCAAAGTAGAGCCGTTTTTGTGCATCCCAAAGCTCCTGATTGACATTTTCTTGAATTATACCAGCACATACTACTCCTATTTGCTCTCCATCTTCATTCAATATCGGTGTAAAAAAACGGGTTCCTTCTCCTAAGATACCTACATTTCTAGAAAAATGCTCTTTTCCATTTAATGCCTTACTGGCATCCTCTGTATTTGAAAACTGCTTGCCAATATAATCTTCATCTGGATGTGAATAGCGAATAAGATCATTATCCAGCACCACAACAAAACTTAAATCAGTATCTTCAACAATTTGAGATGCATATCTTTGAATGTCAGAATCAGAAGACGGTTCAGTTAATCCATTTATTACTCTAGTATCTTTTGCAACAACTCTCGTAATATTTCTAATCTCCTCTGTCAAAACTTCACGCTCTCGGTCTGTAATATAATAATGAAGAAAAAGTGCCGATGAAACCAAGGACGCTAATACTGATATTAAAACCAGTAAGATCGTTAATTTTTTCAGTGAAAGCTTTGATATCCATTTATTATCTTTCATTAGCATGACCTCTTTTTGGGAGATGGTATTTCACACTTATTAACTATATCTATATTTGAATACTGAAACAACAGTTGTTATATATCTTTCAATAAAGAGTGAAATTTTTATGAACTTTTCAAAAACAGCAGAATGGAATAAAACTTTTAAAAAGAGTCAACTATTATTGGAATTTATTATTATCGTTTAAATAAGTTTTTATCCAGTTTATCAATATATTTTTATACAACTCAAACTTTTGAATGTATTCTAACTTCATTAAATTATCTTGTGAAAACCAATCAAACCAAAAGACTGCTGTATGTGCCAGCAGTCTTTTGGTTTGATTAAAGTAACTATTATTATTGAATACTCTTATTGTCTATTTCAAATCAAAGCCTTGCTTATTCACAAATTCCTTCATATACATTCTTGTTTGCTTTTCAAGCATTTGAGCCATTTGACTTGACCACGTATCAGATCTCTTGCCATTTGTACGTTTATTATAGTAATCAGAAATAAATTCGTCATAAATGGATAGCTGTTCTTTATAAGATGCAAGATCTTGATTATATTCATTTTCATGATAAACATGCTCATAAGGCAAACGCTGTTTTTTATCATTTTCTTGCATTGGGTAGCCAATCGTCATTCCGAATAAAGGAATGACACGTTTTGGCGTTTTCAATAATTCTGTTACAGCTTCTAAATTATTGCGGATCCCCCCGATGTAGCATATGCCAAGACCCATTGACTCAGCAGCAATTGCTGCATTTTGGGCGGCTAAAGCCGTATCAATTAAAGCTACCATGAACTTTTCGGTACTTTCTAGAGAAGGTAAAACTTCTTTCCCCTCTATTTCACCAATTAATTCATGACGAAAAAGGTCAGCACAAAAAACAAAAAAGTGACCATTCTTAGCTACATATTCTTGTCCACCTGTTAATTCTGCCAGTTTGTCTTTTTTTTGTTGATCAGTCACTCCAATAATAGAGTATGCTTGTATAAAGCTTGAAGTGGCGGCAGACTGAGCAGAAGTAACGATCGCTTCAATTTGCTCAGCAGATAGTGCCCTGTCTTCAAAAAGTCGAACTGAACGGTGGTTTTTAAGCAATTTAATGGTTTCGTTCATAATCATTTTCCTCTCTAAAATTAAATGACTAGATTCAGAGATATAATTTTCTGCTTACCGACTGGAGAATTTAAAGGGCATGCTTATATTAAGTGCAATTTCACATAATCCTAAATTATCCAAATAGTCAAATCTCTAATATTCTAATTGTATATCATTTTGTTATGATGCAAAATACTCCCGCGGTATTTGTTCAAAAATTGACATATTTCTATTTAGGATGACTTTGGTTCGTTATTTGCCATGACAACATTATTTGAGTTCATATAAGAATTCTGCAAGTAATTGCCCTCCATTATTCTACTATTAAATCAAAAGTCTGAAAGTTCAAAGTTTATTCAAGAAAGCAATTTTTTTGTTCATAAAAACAGCGGTATGTATGATATATTAACCTTTATTATATTGTTGAAGGGGAATAACAATGAATTTCATAGAAAAGTTTCAAACATTTACCATTTTAATTGCTGTAGGAATTGGCCTTTTATTAGGGCAGCTTTCTATCTCTGAAAACCATGCTGAAACGTTCATTCTGCCCTTTCTGCTGTTTATGTTATTTGGACTCTTTTTAGCGATTCCATTAAAAGGGCTAAAGAACGCATTTAGGAATATAAAGTTTCTGAGTACTAATGCTATTTTAAATTTTGTCTGGACTACCCTTTTAGCATGGGGATTAGGAGCGGTTTTCTTATGGGAGAACCCTCTTTATTGTTTCCGTAGTTTCTTCCCTTAATTTCTTTAATACCTTTGACGCCGTCAACTTTTAAAATCTCTTCTTTATAAAAATTCAGCTTATCTTCATCAAATCCATCAGACAATTCATGTGTCGCCTGTTTAAATATAGCCCAAACTGTTTTACATATTAATAGTCCTACGATGAAGGCTGTTACTGGGTCTAGCCAAGGCATTTTTAACTGGGAGCCGAAGATGCCAATCGCCGTTCCAATACTCACCCATGCATCTGATATATTATCTTACGCTGCCGACATCACAGCAGAGCTTTTGATCTTTAAGGCTAGATTTTTATTATAGCGGTAAACAAAATACATGATGACCGATGACACTAATCCAACGTATGCGGCCATGATATCTGGGGATTCTCCTTCCCCTTTAAACAAAGATGTTCCCGCATCAAATAGGACCTTCAAACCAACTGCCATCATAATAAAAGAGGCAACAATGGATGCAATTCCTTCACTTTTCCAATGACCGTATGTATGATTGGCATCCGGTGGCCTTTGAGCAGCCCTTAATCCTTAATCCAATTAATACAGCAGACGCAATAATATCCGTTGTATTATTCAGCCCATCTGCTTTTAGGGCTGCTGAATCGCTTAAATAACCTGCCACTAGCTTATATATAGACAAGATATAAGCAACTAAACTAATAATTGCTCCTCTTTCCCCTAATTTCAAACCTTTATATTTTTGTTCCTCCATCCAATCAACTCCCTGGTAACACTAAATCTTATAGTAACAACCAGGCTTTGTGTGGGTCTAGAGATACCTTTTTGACCGATTATATAAAATATAGGAGAAGGTAAATAAGTTGGATAAGGCAAAATTTCATTATTTTCGTTTAATTGTTTTATAAAGATAAACAATCTGCCTGTATGATTCGTTCTTGTCCCTTTTGTAAAAAGAAGAGGATGTTTTTGGCTTATTTCAAATGTAAAAAATAAGTGATTTCCACGGAGGGCGATGCGGATCCTTCTAGTCCTGGGTGCTCCCGCTCCTTCAGCAGAACATTGATTAAACTCCAATATAACAACTTTAATTAGAGGAGATGAAAAATAAAAACGCTGCCTAATCAGCAGCTGGATTTTGCAATAGATATTTTTTTATCAGTATGCAGGGATATGAAAAGCCTCTTATTTAGTTTTCAACTAAATTGCACTAGCTGGCAGTATTATTACATTTTTGGTGCTGTCAGATGCTGGTCAAATAAGTCTATAATTTCTATAAATCTCTCTGCTTCTCTAAACGTATGGTCTGCTAGAAGGGGGTGAATATTGCTTTTAATTCGGCATGCTTCTATCAAATCTCTTGCTGTTTTCTTAAAATCTCTTAATGAGGCAACCGAAATTCTATTTTGATCAAGAAATTGATCCAGAATTGGCACTGTTTCAGATTGCGGCCTCATGGAGTCTAGATCAACTGCCTGGAATACTAATTGATCAAAATCATGACTGAATTCATTGGCTTGTTCGACTAGTTTTCTTTCGGATGGGTCTAGGAGATGTCCGATAAATTTGGCATGATCAGCCATAATTTTCAAGAAAAATAAATTTTCCTGGATAATTTTATCCGGCGCTGGTGCAAGTTTTCCCTGGTTAAGCTCTTTTAACCTGTTTGCAAAATAGGCAGCTTCTCTGCTAACATGGTCAACTAATAATGGAAAGTTATTCGTTCTGATTTCACAGCGCAAAGTTAACCCTAATACTTTTCTCTTATAAGCCCAAATCGATACAGCTGCCTGATAAACCTCATTGTTAAAGGCTTGTATCTGGCGGATATCTGTATTGACAGTAAACTTCGCCAGCCTTTCCTCAATCCGTTCAAACAGTGTAATAAACTGCTGAGCTTCTTCTATTAATTGCTGCTGTTCATAAGTAAAACCAAGGCTTAAAAACAATGCATGCTCCTTCATAATCCTTGACCAAAACTGAATTTCATCAAGTGACCTAGCCACAATTGGATTTGCCACAACATCCACCCCTTATAAAGACTTCACATCCATTATATTTGTGTGGATTTGTCCATATTCTTTTGATTCATCATGTTTTTTTCTTATTTTCCGAATTAATAAGCAGTAACATTTTATATCGGCTTATAAATGATGCTCACTTTAATAGTGCGAGTATATATTTAATAGGATCGCCTTGTATCATCATGAGATTTTCGATTATCACTATACCTCTCATCTATTCATATAGCTTTAATACCTCTTGCTGCGGCCACTTAGTGGCATTATTCGTCTCCATAAAGTAATCTAATTGCCACTTTTGTGTTTCAATAGCTTGTTTGCCTGTCGGGTGATCCCATCTAGGATATACTCTTATGGCCATTTTTCCTTTAACAGAAGCTGTTTTGAGGATTTTCTGTTTTAAAAGAACTTCTTTTGGAAACACAAACTGGCCGAATCTATTAGCAGTAAAGGTATTAATCACCAATAAATCGGCCGCTTTTTCATATGAAAAAGCCTGATTAAAAAATGCCTCATCTTTTACCCAAGTGGAAACAAAATGTCCAAGCTTTTTAGGAGTTTCTTTTGCCACCCTGAATCGGACAGATTTACTGTTCAGATCGAAGATGCCAGCACCATACTCTGCATTTTGAGCTTCCTCTCTTGCATTTTTTATAACTAAATGATTGGGTTCATAAATATTTTCATTAATAAAGTTTAAAATTTCAAAAAAAGAATTCATTCTATTCACTCCCTTCTTCTAATTCTTTTAGAAAAGGTCTTCTAATTTGTACTATATTTAATTCTACGATATCCTAAAATACAAATATACGTCCCTATAAATACAAACAAAAAAGCCTAACTAGCCAAAACATAAGTTAGGCTTTTCTATATAAAAATTCAGTATTTCTCTCAAAGAGATGTATTAAACAATAATATCTCTTTGATCAATATTCTTTATAGACATGTATGCGATTATAAATCCAACTAACGAAAGAGTAATAGGGATAAAAATAATCGAATACAATGTAAATCCATTTATATTCTGACAAACAATAATAGAAACAAAGATGGACGAAACGATTGTAGCTGGAACAGAGTATTTCTTTAAACCGAAATAAAGCGGAATTAAGCTAATAAAGCTTGCAGCCAGTGCATTCATGACCATAACGCCAAGATAGCTGATAATCTCTGCCACACTAATAGACTGGGGTAAAATGTCTGTATACATATTAAACAAGTAAAAACCGCTGACCACAAACATAAAGGAGAAAACAATTGCTAAAAATGTAAAGATCACCGTCACAAGCAATTTGGCAATCAGTATTTTCTTTCGTTTGATCGGATACATAAAAAGAACATTAATGGTCTTATTCTTAAACTCGCTTATTACCAATTGTGACAGCAAAACAGCCGCAAAGATGATAAATGTGGCTCTTATGAGTGTTTCGATGATTTGTATCGCCGTATAATCATCTGTCATGACGATATTTCCCTCAAGTGTTTCCACATATACAATGAGACAAATAAGGATCAGAATAACTGCATTGGCAATCAGCGCACCTGATATATATTTTGTCAGTCCAAACTTCTGCATTTCCAATTTCATCAGTTTAAGCACTGATCCCGCCTCCATTCATTAAAGTAAAGAAGTAATCCTCTAACGAACTGCTCTTATAATAAATCGACTCAATCACTGCTCCATGCTTTAATAGCGCTTCTGAAATAACATCTTGAGGGATACTTAAATCATAAATGCGGATAGTCATTGGACTCAGCATCTTGATATTGGTTATGTTTAAATGATGCTCCAAAATCGAAGTCGCTTTTCTGGTATTATTTGTCATGATTTCAATATAGTCTTTATTCTTTTCTCGTATTTTTTCCATTTCAATTTCTTCAATTAGTTTTCCCTCAATAATAACGCCAATTTTATCTGCTATCTGTTCGATTTCTGCTAAGATATGGCTGGAAATCAATATGGTTATGCCATATTCTTTATTAAGCTTTTTTAACAAATTCCGGATTTCTTGAATGCCTACAGGATCTAATCCATTGATCGGCTCATCCAATATGAGCAATTCAGGTCTTGTTACAATTGCCCGGGCAATTGCTAATCTTTGCTTCATTCCCAAAGAAAATTCTTTTACTGGCTGTACTCCGCTGTTCATCAGCTTCACAATCTCCAACGATTCGTCAATGGCATTCTTATTGTGATAGCCCATATATTCACAGTGAATTTCTAAATTTTTTCTTGCACTCAGCTTTTCATAAAAGACCGGCTGTTCAATGATGGACCCTATCTTGCCTAAAATCTGATAGGATTCAGCAGTTAGCGGGCTGCCGAATAAACGAATTTTCCCCATGGTCGGTTTAATTAAATTAGCAGCCATCTTCATCACAGTCGTTTTTCCCGCTCCGTTTGGCCCGAGAAAACCATAGATCTCGCCTTTATTCACCGTCATATTCACATTTGAGACAACCTCTTTTTCATGAAAAACCTTTGTTAGCTGACGTGTTTCTATTATTGTCTTCATACATCTTCTCCCCTTTCCTTCACGATCTCGGTCTGATTATTTCTAGTCATTGATTTTTCCCAGATAATAGTAATGATCATTGTCACCACAATAAAAACAGAGCTTAGAATAAACGGATATATCCTATTTACATCATAAACGACTCCAGCAATGGCTGGACCAAGGATGTTGCCGACACTCATATAGGCATTGTTCAAGCCCATTGCAAACCCTTGTTGCTCTCCTGCCAGCTTTGAAATTAGTGCATTAACAACAGGTCTCAAAATCGATGTTGCCAGAAAGATGAGTAAGGTAATAACGAAAAATAGCTCATATTGATTTACTAGCAGCGATAGAAAAAAGCTCACGGCAGCCAGACCTAAAAAGAAATGAATCGTTTTATATTCTCCAAATTTCCTCACCATTTTTTCAACAAAGAGCAATTGTACAATGACACTGACTAATCCTGTCGAAGTAATCATGACTGCAATTTGCTGTGGAGAGGCTTCAAATCTGCTTTCCATAAAGAGCGAAAGTACAGATTCATATCCTACTAATCCAAAACTCATAACCAGTGAGATGAGAAGGGGGATAAAATAAGGCAGTTTAACTGACAGCACTAATTTTGCATGCAATGACTCTTTAGGCTGCATTTCTTTCGGTGATTCATGTTCCTGTTTCTTGCTTTCTCCCAATAAAATAAAGGAAAATATGACTGCTGCGGCTGAGCCTATTGCTGCAGCTAAAAATGGCATTTTCAGTCCGGCACTTGCAAGAAAACCACCGATCCCAGGCCCTATCACGATTCCAAGCGACATGGCAGCCGATATCAAACTATGGCCTTTTGCACGCTGTTCGACTGTTGTGATATCAGCTATATAAGCAAAAATGGCCGGAATCAGCATAGCGGCACCTAGGCCGCCAATGGCACGTGAAAGATAATGAATCCAAATCAGGTCTGTCATATAAAACACAACCATCGAAAAAGACAATATCCCTAATCCATAAATGATGATTTTCCGTCTTCCGTATTGATCGGCCCACTTTCCCGCTAATGGAGAAAACAATAATTGCGAACCAGCAAAAAATGCGATCAGCAGCCCTGCTGCCGTTCCACCCTGATGAATGGAATGCAAGTATTCTGGCAAAATCGGAATAATGATTCCAAAGCTTGCATTTGCAATAAACATATTAAACATTAAAATAACCAGTTTTCTCTGCGCATCTCCAGACATACAAACTGCCCCTTTCTGTGTATCCTGATTACAGTGTAAGGAGCAAAGTTTCTTTTTCCATTCGTTAATTCTTAAGAATTTCTTAAGTTTTAAAATGACTGATTAAAATGATGCTGAACTTCCGATCGTTTGACTGAGAAGGAAAAGACTGTTTTTTTCCAAGGTTGGCTTGTGATTTGAATGGTGCCTCCCAATTTTTCTACGAGACGCTTGGTTATCGTGAGTCCAAGGCCGCTGCCTTGATACGACTTATTCCGTGAATCCTCGAGCGTATACATCCTTTCAAAAACCATGTCCTGGAACGGCTCTTTAATGCCTTTGCCTTTATCCCATACATCGATATAAATATCGTCTGGTGTTTGTCTGATCTCTAATCCAACAGCCATCCCATCCCCGCCATGTGTGATGGCATTTGATATAAGATTATTTAAGACCCGTTTCAATGCTTCTTCATTCCCCATCACATATATCGGCTGCTCTGGAATTTCAAAATGAACTTCAATGCCTTTTTTGCTGAAGATATCATAATATTCCAGCAGACTTTTCTGGCAGATATCATTTAATTTAATGTTTGTGATCGGAATCTCCTTATCTCCTGACTCTAATTTGGCTAAATCGAAAAATTTATCAATAAGGGTAATGACCTCAACAGATTTATTATGAATTTTCGCCAGCAGCACGTTCCGTTCTGCCGGATCCAATTCAGCATCCATTTGTACCATTTCCACATACCCTAACGTCACCGTTAAAGGCGTTTTTAAATCATGCGAGATATTCGAAATCATTTTTTTCATCGACGATTTGGTGCTCGTATAATTAGCTAAAGCAGTTTTATGCTTTTCTAACAACTCATTTAAATCCATCGTTAGCTCGATCAATTGCTGTTCATCTGTAAAAAGCAGCAGCACTTCATCTGATGATGATTCGCTGATGATTCCGCGCAATTTCTTATGCAGCTCCTGCAATTGTTTAGTACGTTTTTTGTTTAAATGGTATTGAAATAAAATCATACCTGTTAAAACGACAGTCGTAAGGATGAACAAAATGATCATGTTAATGACTCACCCATTTGTAACCAATTCCCCATAATGTTTGTAAATATTTCGGATTAGAGGGCTCTTCTTCAACTTTTTCTCTTAATCTCCGAATATGGCCATTTATCACATTATCATTGCCAAGATAGTGTTCCTGCCAAACAAGGCTATACAAATCATCTTTCGTAAAAACACGGTTTTGGTTTGTGAGAAACAGCTTCAGCAGCTCAAACTCCTTGGATGTCAGTTTAATTTCTTCGTTTTCCTTATGTACAGAATAATTATTTAAATCCGCCGTAAAAAGTCCAAAAGACACGACTTGATTATATATTGGTTCTGAATTGCCGGCATATTTTGTTACCCTTCGAATGCTTGATTTAATTCTTGCTGAAAATTCAACAAGCGAAAAGGGTTTTGCCAGATAATCATCAGCACCAAATCCCAATCCCAAAGCTTTATCCACATCCGTATCTTTAGCAGAAATGATTAAAATGGGTACAGTGCTTCTCTCCCGGATCATTTTAATCGCTTCAATTCCATCCAATTTCGGCATCATAATATCAATCACAATTAAATCTATCTCTTCCTTCTGAAAAAGGGCCAGTCCCTCTTCTCCATTAAAAGCGGTCAATACAAAATACCCTTCCTTCAATAAAAATTTTTCTAACATTTCACTGATCGAAGGGTCATCATCAATAAGCAATATGCGGTGTGACATTTTATCCTCCCTTGTTCACTTCTGTTTTTTTGAGCAAACGATTCAGCTGGTTCGGCTGAAAAAAAGCCGAACTATACAAAAAGTATAATTAGGCTCTTTTTGTTATTATACTAAAGACCGCATTCTTTAAATCGGTTTATCATGTTTCCCTCTTAAAAAACCACCATCAATAAATCTCAACCAAATGATATGGTCAAATCGCCAAAAGCCAATGGGTATCCTTGCATCTCTCATCAAACTAAAACCAAATAGGAATAAGATAATTTTTAAAATGACCGGTTTTTATGTAAAAGAAGGTAGATGACTGTGATTAAAAGAAGACCAGGTGTAAACCGAATTGAATATTCAAAGATTTGTTCCCTATCGTTCCCCTTTTAGGCATGCCCACCTATTACTTTGAAAATGGATGTATGCATTCAACCCAGGCTATAGAAATGGTCTACTCTCCGAACACAAATAAAACGATAAAAGTAACGAAAAAGATAACAAGAAACAAAGCTAACGCATATAAAATGAAGGTTATTTCCTTTTCAAATTCGGTTCCAAAACAAACAATCCTTTCTTTATGATCAGTAAAAGTAACTCTTAGTAGATTTTTTGTTCTTCATTACTACTACCTTATCATGATACATGGCGAATCTTTTGAAAAAATTCGGCTTGTCCACTTCTTCAAAATGCCGATTCCATTTAAACATTTTAAAGAAAATCTTTATAGTAGATTTATAGTGTGATTTCTCAATATGCAATTTCTTCCGCAAAAACCTTTTCATGATTCGGTACGTTCGTGTTGAATATGCTGGTCTAAAAAAACAATAACTTCTGAAAGCTGAAAACTAGGAGAAAACCACTCTTCATTATGAACACCTTCAATGATCCAGCTATCGGAATGAACAATTGTATTTATTAATTCTTCTCTTTCTTTCTCCGTTCTTCTACTATCACCTGACTTATTTCTGATCCAAACTACCTTATCTAACTCGTAGTTCGGAATATTGTACTTTAATGATATTTCTTTGGCTAAAGTAGTTTTTCCGCTGGCTACTGAACCAATAATATGTATTTTTGGGGTATAGGCTTTTTCAACTCACTCCCACCTTAAAACGGTATATATTTACATATTCTATATTTAGGGAAGTTTTCCTCTTACTATGATATTTTTTGTGTATGCTTGATAAAGAGATGTAAAAACATTTTATTCCCACGTTTATTAAGATAGTATTCTAACAGCAAATCTACTCTGTTGCGTACAGCTGGATTAAAATAGTTATGTTTCTCCTCATGACAACTCCATATAACTGAACTGAGTAAATGCATCATCATGTGCTGCTTGCTGCACTTTCATTTTCTTTTTGCGCATTAGGTCCTTTACCTCTTTTATTGTAAGCTTAAAAGCGGTTCCACCATTTTTAGTAATTTTTCTGTCATTTTTCCAAAGAATGAAAAAAACCTTATTTCTAAGGCTTTCTAGTTTAACTACTATTGGGTCACTCATCATAAAACAAGCTGCCGTCCCTTTGACGTTCAGCAGCTTTGTTTATTCTGCATACTTATTTTCCGTTATATTAGATTAATGCATTCCATGAATGCTTGCTAATTCTAACGGATCTGCATGTTAAGTGACTTTATTCCATGAATTATTAATTTATTTCTTCTATAGAAATTTTCACCAACTCCATTTAGAGCTTGTCAAAAATTCAATAAAAGTCATTTTTTCTGCTGCCAGTAATTCATCTGTACATGCTGAACTTGAACTGTAGCTTTTATCGTGTAGTTCCTTATACGTTGTTTCTTCAAGATAGTTCGTAGCACCTGATTCTTCAAAACACGGCGGTGCAATATATGTACCCGTATTATGATCGATAATCATTCTTGTATCACCAGGAGGATTAAAGGTAAACGGAATATAAAATAAGATTACAATTGCTAAAACTAAAATAATACTGATTATCCTTATAATTTTCATTATCTATTCCCTTCAAAGCTATTAGTATCGTTTACTTATAAGAATTTGCTAAGGCCATAATATCTCTGTTCATAAGGAACATTATGAATTTCCCCTCCTGTCTGCCCCACTATAAACTCGCAATATAATGAGAAAAGCTGGATTGACCGCAGCAAAAATCACTTACAATCTGAGAAACTGTTTTTGCTTTGTCTTTAACCTTGCATATTCTCAACTCTTATATTAGAAATAACTAATATATGTGTCAATTGTGAGTACGCAAAAGAATAATTTATTATGAAAAGCTTTGCTGCCATGTTCTGCAGCAAAGCTTTTCTAAGTTATGGTGGAACGGGGCTAAATAACAATCCTTTTTTAAAAATTTTATCAAGCTTTTTTTCTAAGCAACATTCACTTTTGTTAAAAATCAACTTTAGTCAATATGTATAAAATAATTAATTAAATTGTAGCGTTTTTAATTTATAAAAGAGCCAATTTGTTTATAAATTTGCCATATGAACATATTAAATCTTATTAGTATTCTTCGTGAATATCACTACTGTAATTAACTTAAAACACCATTACCTGGAGTTTAGGTAAATGGTGCTTTTTATTTATATCTAATTTAAAAGTTCTCTTAATAAAACCTAATATATACGCCTAAAGCAATCAATGATACGACTATTACAACTGCATAAATGATCGTCAGATTGGCTGTATTCCTTTTAGTTGATTGACGATAATTCTCATCACTTTTTCTTGTTAAAATTAAGGTTCCAATTAATGAAAGAACTAATATTAAAATAACAATTGCAATTAAAAATTCCATATCCCACCTCTTTATAATTACTATACCATTTACTCTGAGCGATTTGTATTCCCTTTCATGGAATCTCAGGTTCTTTAAAGAGTTGGATGCTGAAAATCTCTTTGACTTTTTGCTTATCTGGCGTAAGCAGCCTGCAGAAATTCTCATGTATTTAATGTGTTTATTGAAGAATCTTATCATTTCAAGGGGAATTTCAAGCTGAAGTGTTAGAGTTAAAGATTGATAACAAAATAAAAAAGCCTAATTTTAGCTTAGGCTTTTACACTTTTTATTTTAGATATTCATGTTACATATATTATATAAGGCTACCTTGTCGCCTTGGCTTTGGTTAGCCAATGATTGTTTCGTTCGTTTCTGCCTGAAGTTTATTTATTAAACGACAGATGTTTTCTACTGTAAAAGTCAGATTCTTTTCTCCTTCTTTTAAAGCTTCTTCTAATTGAACCGCACCTTTTAATATACCAAAAATGGAAGTAAATCCTGTATCATAAAGAGGTTCCACCCCTTCACCAATTTTACCTGCTACAGCAAAGACTGGAATATTATATTTTTTTGCAATAGTTGCGACTCCATATGGTGTTTTCCCGAATATGGTTTGAGAATCAATACTTCCTTCACCAGTAAAGACATAGTCTGCGTCTTTTATATGCTCTTCTAACCCCGTATATTCTATAACGAGTTCAATGCCTTTTTTTAATCTGGCATTTAAAAAAGCTAATAGTCCACCACCTAGGCCACCTGCTGCACCTGCTCCTTCCATATGAGCAATATCCAGATTAAGTTCCCTTTTCACTAGCTCTGCAAAATGAGCAAGGTTTCGGTCTAGAATTTCAACTGTTTCTGGTGTTGCTCCTTTTTGAGGTCCAAAAATAGCAGATGCCCCATTAGATCCAATTAACGGATTGCTTACATCACAAGCCACATCAATCTGAACTTCTTTTATTCTGCTGTCTAATCCACTGATATCAATTTCAGCTAATAGGTCAAGTGCACCGCCGCCGTATGGCAGCTCTTTGCCATTTTGATCTTTAAAAGAAACACCTAATGCCTGCAGCATTCCTGCACCCGCATCGTTTGTTGCACTGCCGCCAATTCCTATTAAAATTCTCTTTACTCCTGAGTCAAGGGCATGCTTGATCAGCTGTCCTGTTCCATATGTTGTTGTAATTAAAGGATCTCGCTCTTGCGATGAAATTAATTCTATTCCACTCGCACTTGCCATCTCGATCACGGCAATTTCACCATGGTCAATGATTCCATATTCAGCTGTTACCGCTTCACCTAATGGACCTACCACTTCAACTTTCACGATATCTCCATCTGACATCGATGTTAGTGACTCAACCGTCCCTTCTCCTCCATCAGCCATAGGAACAATTGTACATACTGCGTCAGGAAAAATTGCGTGTATTCCTGATTCAATCGCAGTAGCAGCTTTTTTCGCCGACATACTTTCTTTGAATGAGTCAGGCGCTATTACAAACTTCATAATCATCGTTCCTTTACATAGAAATCGTTCCTGTTTCTATCATTTTTTTATTTGCTTAAATGGAAGAAGGATGACCTAAGCCATCCATCTTCATATACTAGCGCACAAGGCAAGGGCGCTTATTGTCAAATTTCCAATTAGGGATATAGAATTGCATTCCGACTGAATCGTCACGGGAATTTAATCCCATGTTATGATAAAGTTCATTTGCTTTTAGAATTTGGTCCATATCTATTTCAACACCTAGGCCTGGTTTATCCGGAATTGTTAAATAGCCATCTTCAATTTTGTATGGATCCATTGTTAAGCGCTCAATTCCTTCTTGCCAGATCCAGTGTGTATCAATAGCAGTTATTTCACCAGGAGCAGCTGCTGCAGCTTGTGTGAACATTGCTAAGGAGATATCAAAGTGATTGTTTGAGTGTGAACCCCATGTTAATCCCCACTCATGGCACATTTGCGCTACACGTACAGAACCCTGCATGGTCCAGAAATGCGGATCTGCAAGTGGAATATCCACTGACTGAAGGGAGATCGTATGACCCATTTGTCTCCAGTCTGTTGCGATCATATTCGTTGCTGTTGGAAGACCTGTTTGTCTTTTGAATTCAGCCATAACTTCTCTTCCGGAATAACCATTTTCAGCACCACATGGATCTTCAGCATATGCTAATATTCCGTGCATATCCTTACATAATGAAACTGCTTCTTTTAATGACCATGCTCCATTTGGATCCAGTGTAATTCTTGCATCAGGGAAGCGCTCTTTTAATGCTTTAATTGCTTTAATTTCTTCTTTTCCTTCAAGTACCCCGCCTTTAAGCTTGAAATCCTTGAAGCCATATAATTCCTGAGACGCTTCAGCTAGTTTTACGATTGCTTCTGGTGTTAATGCTTCTTCATGGCGAATACGGTACCATTCGTTTTCAGCATTTTCATTGCTGTAATAAGGTAAATCAGTTCTATTACGGTCTCCAATATAGAATAAATATCCTAATGTTTTTACTTTATCACGCTGCTGGCCTTCACCTAAAAGTGCTGCAGCAGGTACATTTAAGTGTTTTCCTAAAAGATCTAATAAAGCAGCTTCAATGGCTGTAACAGCGTGAATGGTGATCCGAAGATCAAATGTTTGCAAGCCGCGTCCGCCTGAATCACGATTTGCGAATTCTTTTCTGACATCATTTAAAATTTTATTATAGTTTCCAATAGAAGCTCCAATTACAAATTTCTTGGCGTCTTCTAATGTTGTTGTGATGCTTTTGCCCCCAGGTACTTCTCCAACACCGGTATTACCATTGCTATCCTTTAATATTACTATATTTCTTGTAAAATAGGCACCGTGTGCACCGCTTAGATTGAACAGCATACTATCTCGGCCAGCTACAGGATACACTTCCATTGCTGTTACGACAGGTGTTAATGCAGTTTCTTTTAATGTATTCATGTTCACCGCTCCAATTTGATTTATTAGGGTGCAGGGAAACTTTCATCTCCCTGCCCATATTTAGATGTATTATTTGCTTACTTCAGTGTTAGCCAATTTTTCATAGTATTTTAATAGACTGCTATGGTCTTCCATTTCGAATCCATCTTGTTTTAATGTATACATCATTTCAAGCACTGCTGCTGTTAGTGGCGCTGGAGAACCATATTCATGGCTTGTTTCCATTGCATTTGTTAAGTCTTTAATATGCAGATTGATGCGGAATCCTGGGTTAAAGTTGCGGTCCAGCATCATTGGCGCTTTTGCATCCAATACTGTGCTGCCTGCTAATCCGCCGCGGATCGCCTGATACACTGCTTCAGGATTTACACCGGCTTTGTGAGCTAAAACGAATGCTTCTGATACAGCTGCAATGTTTAAAGCAACAATCACTTGGTTTGCAAGCTTTGTCACATTTCCTGCTCCAACTTCGCCAACATGTACAACAGATCCAGCCATTGCTTCTAATATTTCTTTAACATCTTCAAAAACTTCTTTATTACCGCCAACCATAACGGAAATCGTTCCATCAATTGCTTTTGGCTCTCCGCCGCTAACTGGTGCGTCCAGCATTTGCACCCCTTTTTCAACTAGTTCTTTATTTATTTCCTGAGAAGCTTTCGGAGAAATTGAGCTCATATCGACAAAGATCAGACCATCACGAGCACCTTCTATTAAGCCGTTTTCTCCTAAAGCAACTTGTTTCACGTTTGGAGAATTTGGAAGCATCGTAATGACTACATCTACTTTTTCAGCAATTTCTTTCGGAGTGGACGCTGATTCAGCACCTAGTGATTCTAATTCTTTTACTGCATCTTTATTAAAGTCACTTACAACTAGCTGATAACCAGCTTTTATTAAGTTTTTACTCATAGGTTTTCCCATAATTCCTAGTCCGATGAATCCTACTTTTTTCATTGTTCAATCACTCCTACTATTTTTTAAAAGATTTATATTTAAAGAGCTATTCCTAACTCCTTAAAACGATTTAATGTTATCCAACAAATAGATTTAAGATTAGTACGCCAATCAAACCTAGGATGGCAAGAGCTGTTGTATAGGTTGTTCTTGATTTCAAGGCGTCTACTAATGATAAGTTTAGGTACTCCTTATACATCCAGAATCCTGGATCATTTACATGTGAGAAGGCTACGCTTCCGCTTGTTACTGCAAGAACCATTAATTCCATGCTAATGCCAGACGCCTGAGCGATTGGCAGCACGATACCTGATGCTGTCATAACAGCTACAGTTGCTGACCCTAATGCTATCCGTAAGATGACTGCGATTAGCCAAGCGAGGATAATCGGTGATATATCCCAGCCGCTGGTGATCTGCTGGATATAATCAGATACACCGCTTTCTACTAATATTTCTTTAAATGCTCCGCCTGAACCGATTACAAGAATGATCATCCCCATCGGTTTAATAGCATTGGAACATGAATTCATAACATCTTTTAAGCTTCTGCCGATTTTAGGTCCTAATAGATAGAATGATAGAAGCAATGCCAGCAATAATGCGATAGGTGCTGATCCAAAGAATTCCATATAGTGTCTAAAAGTGTTTCCTTCCGGTAAGAAAATTTCAGCAATAGCCAATATTGCCATCAAGAATACAGGGATTAAAGTCGCTGAGACACTTGCAAAAAAGCCTGGCATTTCTTCTTCGGTAAACATCTTTGTTGTAACTAACCCTTCAGGTATGCTCGGATTCATGCTTCTAACGAATGGAAGTCTAGGCCAAAGTAGGGCAATAGCTGTTCCAACTGGGATGGCAATCATTAATCCATAAAGCAGTGTGACTCCTTGACTGGCTCCAAAAACGCCTGCTACAGCTGCTGGACCTGGATGCGGCGGCAGGAAGCTGTGCGTTGTAGATAGTCCCACAACTGTTGGCAGCGCAACCCAGAGCAGGTTTAATTTCGTTTGCCTTGCAATTGTGAAGACCAAAGGAATCAGCAGTACGAAAGCTACTTCGAAGAACATGGTGATTCCTAAAATATAAGCTGCAATGAGCATAGCGATTTGTACTCGTTTCACGCCCATTTTATCGATCAAAGTATTGGCAATTTTCTGAGCTGCTCCAGCATCCGCCATAACGTTACCAAGCATAGCTCCAAAACCTAGAATCAAAATCAATTCATCAATTTGACCGCCGATCCCATGAGTCATTGATTCGAGTATGTGATTCAAATCCATTCCCTGCAGTAAACCAACTAATATAGCTGCTAACAGTAAAGCGATAAATCCATTCATTTTTAAAGGAATCATCAAAATAAGGATTAAAACAACACCAAGTGCCGCATAGAGTAATGGCATGGCTAATTCCCTACCTTTCTAGGTTTGTTTGTTAGTTAAAAGAGTTATATAGCTCTAAATCTTTTAAAACGTTTTCTAAAATCAGCTTGCTCTCAGGACTCATTTCTGCTGCTGGTGCAAAGGCATAGCCTACATCGATGCCAACCATTCTTAACCCTTCTTTTAAAACAACCGGGAATGTAGCTTTATCTACTGCTAAGCGCAATGGAGAAAGTTTAAATTGTAATTCCAATGACTTCTTATAATCCTTTTCAATAAAAGCATTGTAAATGTCGGCAACCAATCTTGGAGCTATATTCGCTGTACTGGCGATTGCACCGGTTGCACCATGACATAATCCAGCGTAGATCAGTGTGTCGCGCCCTGCTAAAACTGAGAAAGAATCTCGATCCGTTACTCTTAAATACTCAATCATTTTTGTCATATCTCCGCTGCTGTCCTTTATTCCGACGATATTGTCAATCTTGCTCAGCTCTGCACAAGTGTTCACGTCAATCTTCACTTGTGTGCGTCCTTCATTCCCATATAGGATTACTGGCAAGTCAGTTGATTTAGCAATTGCAGCAAAGTGAGCAGTTAGTTCCTGCTGATTTGGTGTCATAAAGTAAGGTGTTAAAACGGACAAAGCAGCTACGCCGCCTACGTCTTTTGCCATTTGAGCAGTATCAATACAATCTCTTGTTGTAATTTCACTTGCTCCGCAATAAATCGGTACTCTTCCGGCTGTGTGTTCCACTGTGAGCTCTAAGACTCTGCGTTTTTGTTCTTTTGTAAGACCGTAAATCTCACCGCTGCTGCCTAGAACAAATAGTCCATGGACTCCTTCTTGGATTGTATAATCAATTACTTTCTTTAGAGAATCCTCCATAATATTTCCGTTTTTATCTAGCGGTGTAACAAGTGCTGGCAGTACTCCTTTTGCTTCGAACATGTTAGTTCCCCCTTTTTGGAATTGGATAGGTCTAATGTTGTTGAATTTTGAGAATTGCAGATGGCTGCTTCTCATTGTTGCTGAGCTTTTCTTACATTATCTAGATATTGTTCAAGTTCCTTACAACCTTTGAGAAATATTTCACAAGTTCATTGTAAACGATTACTAATTAAACTTCTTTAGGTAATCGTCTGAATTTTTTCGGTGTTTTTTATGCATTTGCCTAAAAATTACAGATGTATATATTCTCTTGTATTTTGTCAACTTCAAACAGGTGACCATATTATTACGAATTAACGAACTTATTGATTTGAAGCCATTCGGAAGGAAGCCGCTTACAAAATTTACATTATACTAAATATATGAAGTTCCACCTTCTATTCCTAACCGGACAGGATATTTAGGCAAATTCACATATATTTGTACAAGGAGATGTTTGTATGCGAATTGATAATGTGCTAGCTCAAAAAATATCAGATAAAGTTATGACGGTTATTCCATATAATGTGAACATTATGAATGAAGAAGGATTAATAATCGGAAGCGGTGAAAAGGAAAGAATAAATACCTATCATGAAGGAGCCATTAACTCTATTGAACAAAGCAGGATGATTACAATTTATAAAACAGATCACTCCAGTAAACCTGGTGTCAATATCCCGATATATTTTAGAAATAGAATCATTGGGGTTATTGGAATAAGCGGAGATCATAAAATCGTCGGTTCTTTTGCTGAACTTGTTCGAGTTACGGCTGAGCTGCTGATCAACCAGGAGTTTCTATTTTATGAAAGAAGAATTAAAGAACAGATGAAAGAGGAATTTTTATATCAATGGGTCTTTCGTCAGGATGATTACGATGAATCATTTACCAGCAATGCGGAAACCTTTGGCATTGTTCTTAATATCCCGAGAATGGCGATTATTGTTAAAAGGAAACAAGTAAGAGAAATGACTTTAACAGATCAAGAGTATTCTCTCAGATATAATCAGCATATGGTTTTATACATTGTGCCGGAAAATAGCGACTTTATCAGAAGATTAGAAGCCAGCAATTTAGCTAAGGGAACACTAGTTGGGATAGGAGGTTCATATACTCATTTAGCGAAATCAATTCAAGAGGCTCAGCGGGCGATTGAAATTGCCGATAAAATGGGATTGTCAATAATCTACTGTTATTATAACGAAGTTCAATTTATTGATTACCTCACAAATCGAGATGGTGACCTCCATCATATCGTTACGATTATTGAGAAAATGAACAATAGCACAAAAGGCAAAGAACTGATCGAGACCCTGCTGAGTTATGTAAAGCATAACGGCGACATGAATGAAATTGCAGCAGACCTTCATATCCACAGAAATAGTCTAAGCTATCGTCTGCAGAAGATTGAAACACTGACCGAGAAAAATCCAAAACATTTCATCGAATTATTTGAGCTTTTTACTGGGTATATTTTATATAAATTTCTGTCAGATTCGGGTAATACCAGCGATTAGATACCTTTTTGTTTTTCTCTCTCAATTTTACAGCTGAAATAAAAGCGGTTTGTTATAAACGCTTCAAGAGGTACATCTTTATAAGGAAACATTATTCCTAGAATCATTCATATAAAAATACTTCCTGAGGCCTTTCTATTTTATTAATCGATGATATACTGATGACCGGCATCATATTCCCGTCCATACTTCTCTTCTGAATGGTCCCTTCAAGATCGTACCACTCCCCTGTCGGCAGTTTCTGCACTTCCCCTTCCAGCATATATCCATATACACTGGAGTCAGCCACACAGCATGTCATAGACTGCCTGGCAATGACCGCTTCATCGTCGTTAAATTCACTTTCCCGATAAATAAATCCTTGAATCTGAATGCTAACTCCTATTAGTTGATCCAATTCTGAGTTCATTGCTTGCATCACTTTAAAGTAGTTATCATCATTTACGGTAATCCGTTTTGTCTCTTCATTGTAAATTTCACTCAGAAGCACCTCATTAGCAAAGTCTGGTGAAACAGAGCTGATGATTCCCCTGTTTGCAAGTGAAGCTGCGTTTAATTGAAAGTCTTCTGTTACAAAAGAAAGAATAATAGATGCCAAAAACACACCATATACTGGATACTCCTTCCATGAACTTTTATGAGAGTCAACGGACAAGCAATAACAGTCTGCCATTTCTTCTTTATTTGAACGAAAAAGCCGATACATTCCTAATAACAGTAAGACAATAAAGGCAAAAAGGACAAACGTCATCATCTTTGGTGCCATAATAAAAGCCATGTTCCCAGTTAGATACAACTTGAATATAACAAGACTTATGGATATTAATATAATCCCCTGTAACTGCATCCGAAAAGAAACAGCCAAACGTACTTCAGAATTCATACCAGCCCCTCCTTTAAAAATACACCTGCCAGCATACACAATAAAAAGACAACCACAGTTACAATTAAAATAAAAAAGAGAACAAATTTCGTTTTAAAACTAGCAAGCATCACGAGAGTATTTTTTAAATCAAGCATAGGTCCGAAGACGAGAAAAGCAAGTATAGAATGCTGAGGCACGACATGCTGAAACGCTGCCGCAACAAAAGCATCAGCTTCAGAGCACAGAGATAACAAGTACGCCAGTCCCATCATTAGTGCTGTTCCAATGACTGGATCTGAGCTTGCTTCTATTAAAGAACCACGGTTAAGATAGACTTGTGCAGCACTAGCCAAGAGCCCGCCAAAAATGAAGTATTTACCCACTAAGAAAAACTCATCAATACTATGGTTCACCATAGAGTTGAATCTTGAATAATTATGATGATGGTGCGCTGGTGCGGTGAAATCGTTTGTATGCTTACGCAAAATGTTTGAACCTGAGAAAAATACATATATGATGAGGGCAACCGTTAATGAGACCGCAATACATAATGCCATTCTGCCGATATAAATGGCAGGATCGTTTTGAAATGCAAAAAAAGTGGAACCAAATACAACGAAATTAAGAATAGGAGCAGCTGTTAAAATAGCCATTCCAGCATGAAGCGGAACCCCTTTCTGTATAAGCCTGCGGACAACAGGGATTATGGCACATTCACATACTGGTGTAATAGCAGCAACTATAATAGCAGTGATTACAGCCATTACAGGGTGCTTAGGTATCCATCTTTTGATATAGTCTTCGGAAGTATACTCGTGAATAATTGAAGAAAAAATAACTCCGATCAAAAGAAATGGAATAGCCTCCAGGAAGATTCCCATAAAAATGACGAAGATTGATTTAAACTCCCCTTCAAGAATATCCCCATGAAAGAAAAAGCCCTCAAGATCTCCAAAAAAGAATAGAGACAACATAAAAAATAGTAGGATTGTTACTAATAAACTCCGCATATTAGAGATTACACTCATTAATATCTCTCCTAAATCGTAATTACTTCGAATGATTTACTATTACTCTATGTAATCTATTTGAGTTTCATTCACAAAATGATAGATTTGGATTTTAGTTCTTTTGCTTTTTAATCTGTTCGCTTTCATATAAAAGAAAAAGGCTCATTTGGTGCTAAAAGGAAATCTTTCTAGTAATTATTTGAAGATTGCTTAGACCCGTATTTTTTCAGTTGTGAATGTGGTATGTTACTCTGGGTGATACCTATGATGATCATAAAAGAATTTATAGCTAATTTAGCTTTACTGGGCACATTGCTTTTTCTATATTCTCAAGTAATCATGAAAAAGCCGCTTCAATTGCATTCATCTGCGAAAACGAAACTAATTGCAGGTATCTGCGGCGGTTTTGTTAGTATTGTATTAATGCTGTTCAGCATCAATATTGGTGATTTACTCGTAGACTTACGTTTTATACCGACACTGCTGCTTGCTTTTTACGGAGGAGCATTTCCAGCGCTGATATCCATGGCAATGACCATTATATTCCGGTTCATTCTATCAGCCGAAATTATATCTTTGTATGCATTGTTTATTAGTGTGACTGGCACCTTGTTTGCCATCTTTTTTTCAAGAGTAAAATTTTCCGCTAAAATTAGAATTTTTTCCATCTACACATTTAACAACATCATTTTTTCAATCTTTTTTGTTTATCTAAGTGAAGATCCAGCTATTATAATGGAAGTACTTACTTTATATTGGCTGATTTCATATATCTCCACTTTTTTAACGTTTTATCTAATACGATATATCCGTGAAAGCCAAGCTCTGTTTGCAAAGTATAAGAATGATTCTTTAACAGATAGTCTTACAGGTTTAAACAATGTTCGTAAGTTTGATGAAGAGTTCAATAGATTTGTGCATGATGTTAAAAATAGTGATCAGCAGCTTTCTCTTCTTTATATAGATATAGATTATTTCAAGAAAATTAACGATACATATGGACATAAAGAAGGCGACATCGTTTTAATTGAACTTGGGGCAAGGCTTCAGAAAGCGACCAGAAATTTTGATATCGTCAGCAGAAATGGCGGAGAGGAATTTACCGTTTTACTTTTGGATTGCCCTGCTGCCAGAGCTGTTGAAATTGCAGAACGCATTCGAGACAGCGTAGAAAAGGATGCCTTTCTATTAAGCACTGGCAAGTCTATTTGTATTACTGTTTCAGTCGGTGTAGCGAGCTATAGAGAAACAACTGAAAACCCAGCTATGTTAATTGATGATGCGGACTCTGCACTTTACCTAGCCAAACACTTGGGCCGTAACAGAGTATGTGTGGCATCATAAAGCAATGATTCTATTAAGATTCCTTAATATAAGGGATCTTTTTGTTTAATTTATTCTTGAAATATTCTCCTCCAAAAATAGTAATTGTCACAAAATGTTCTAACCTTTACCGATTCACAGCTAGAATTAAACGGTATATTACTATATATAGATTCAAATAAACACAACCAAAGCATATATAGTATTGGAGGAGTAAAGAAATTGAAACAATCGATTTTGATGAATTCCGACCCATTTGAACAATATGAACAATTGGCTCTTTCTTTTGAGGATATTGTTACTACTAAAAAACAAGATTTAATACAAGAAAATGCAAACATGGATGGCCGAAGTCCATGTGGAATGATGAATAAGTTTGCCAGCGAAGCATCTAAATTTTATACAAAAACAGAGCTTTTAAGTGATGAAGCTAAACAGGCAATGAAGGATAACTTTATTTACCCTCACGACCTTGATTATTATGCGACCGGCACAACAACCTGTGCACAAATACCGCTCGGCAAGCTCTTGCAAACTGGCTTTCATACTGGCCATGGCTTTATGAGAACACCCAGTGATATTACGAGTGCCATGGCACTGGCCACGATCGTTTTCCAATCCAATCAGAATATGCAGCATGGCGGTCAGTCCGTTCCTGCCGTTGATTTCGATCTGGCTCCTTTTGTCAAAAGAACCTATTTAAAAATACTTAAACGCTTAAACAGCTATCCGCTGCAATGGACAAATGAAGAAAAGAGCAAGCAGGCATGGGCTGAAACGGAGCGGGCAACTTATCAAGCGTGTGAAGCATTTATACATAATTTAAATAGCATGCATAGCCGCGGGGGCGGTCAGACTCCTTTTACTTCAATTAATTATGGAACAGACACATCAAAAGAAGGACGATTGCTAATCAAAAATCTGCTGCTTGCCACCCAGGCAGGCCTTGGAAAAGGCGAAACACCTATCTTCCCTATTCAAGTGTTTAAAATGAAAAAAGGCGTTAATTACTTTGCTGCTGATCCTAATTATGATTTATATCAATTGGCTTTAGAAACAACTGCAAAACGTTTATTCCCTAATTTTTCTTTTATTGATTCACCGTTCAATCTTGCCCATTATAACGGAACTCCTGAATCGGAAGTTTCCTATATGGGCTGCAGAACGAGAGTCATGAGCAATCGGCATGGTGAGGAAAACAGTGTCGGCAGAGGAAACTTATCTTTTACGAGTGTCAATCTAGTCAAGCTTGCTCTCACTTCCAGCAGCATTGCTGAGTTTTATCACTTATTAAACAAATATAGTGAAATAATCATCCGTCAGCTCTACGATCGTTATTTATTTCAGGCCAAAAAACAGGCAAGGGATTTTACCTTCCTCTATTCTCAAGGTGTTTGGCTTGGAGGCGAACAATTAAAGCCAGATGACACATTGGAAGATATATTGAAACAAGGCACTTTATCGCTCGGTTTTATCGGGTTGGCAGAATGTTTGAAAGCTTTAACAGGAAATCATCATGGTGAAGACGAGGAAAGCTGGAAACTTGGCTATGAAATTATTCAATTTTTGCGAAATAAAATGGATGATGCAGCCGAAAGATACGATATAAATTATAGTTTAATTGCCACACCTGCTGAAGGGCTAAGCGGCAAATTTGTAAAGCAGGATCAGCTTCTATTTGGCGAGATAAAAGATATAACCGACCGGGCCTATTACACCAATTCCTTTCATATTCCCGTTCATTATTCTATCAGGGCAATCGATAAAATTAGGTTAGAAGGTCCCTTCCATGAACTGTGCAATGCTGGCCATATTTCTTATATTGAGCTTGATGGTGACGTAAGGCGAAATGTAACTGCTTTAGATAGGCTTGTGAAAGCAATGGCAGAACATCATATCGGTTATGGCAGCATTAATCATCCAGTGGATCATTGCAAAGTCTGCGGATATAATGGGTTAATTGATGAAGAATGTCCGAGCTGTAAAAGCACTGATGAGGGTGACTTTCATCGTATTCGCAGGATAACTGGTTATTTAGTTGGTGATATGAGCAAGTGGAATAGTGCAAAAATGGAAGAAGAACGAGATCGAGTGAAGCACGGGGCAAACAAATGAAGGTGATGAATATTTTGCATGATTCAGTCGTGGATGGTGAAGGGCTGCGGACCGTCATTTTCTTTGCTGGATGTCCCCATCAATGCCCTGGCTGTCATAATCCCAGCAGCTGGCATATGCAAAACGGAACAGATATGAATGTTGAAGAAGTTGTCCAGGAAGCAATGAATCCGTTAACAGATATCACATTAAGCGGTGGTGATCCTTTTTTTCAGGCTAAAGAAGTTAAGCTTGTAGCGAAAACACTTAAAAGTCTTGGTAAGCATATTTGGGCATATACTGGCTATACACTTGCTGAGATTCAGGAAAAAGGAAGCAGCGACCAGCAGGAATTATTGTCCTATTGTGATGTATTGGTCGATGGCCGATTTATTATCGGACAGAAAGACTCCACACTTCCATTTAGAGGGAGTGCAAACCAAACGATCCATTACTTAGCATAATAAAAGGATAGTGGCGTTCCATTTGGACGCCACTTTATTATTTATCTATAGGGTAAAGAAACTCTTAACGAATTGCTCTGAAACATCTTCCAGCTTCTTATACTGATATTGAGGATTACGATCCTTATCAATCAATACCGAACGGATTCCTTCATAAAAATCACGATGCTTTAAAAAGTTTAATGCCAGTACATAATCTGTTTCAAAACATTCCCGGACTGTTTTTACTTTGCCATCTCTTAATTGCTTTAAGCTCACCTTTAACGATACAGGTGACTTCGACGTTAGTATCTTTAACGTTTCTGCCGCAAATTCACTAGAAGCTTTTTCTAATGAAGATATGATCTCTTCAACAGTGTCATAGCGGAAATGAGAATTAATCTCTTCTTCCATTTCTTTCAAAAGACTTCTTTCTGCAGGTTTCGTGCTGTAATTCTTGATCATCTCTCCAACTTGAGATGCTTCCTCCCATTCAAATGCTTCAATATCCTGTAAAAATAGAGGAATATCTTCACTGGTTATATACTCTTCACCTGCATGTATATATAATACATCAGCTGCATTAATTGTTGAGCCTGTCAAAGCAAGGTATGCCCCGATCTGACCTGGAGCTTTATTTAGAAAATAGGCGGCAGCTACGTCTGGAAAAAAGCCAATATTCATCTCTGGCATAGCCCATTTTGTCCGTTCCGTCACAATACGATGTGACGCCCCGCTGGAAAGCCCGACACCGCCGCCCATCACAATGCCGTCTAATATCGCTATAATCGGTTTTTCAAATTCATAGATAAAGAGATCAAGCATATACTCCAATTCAAAAAAGTGGCATGCACGTTCAAAAGCGATTTCACTTGATTGTGCTTCATATAGAGTCTTAATATCTCCTCCCGCACAAAAACCTTTCGCTCCTTCCCCTTTCATGATAATTACTTTAATTGAATCATCAGATTGCCACTTCGTTAATTTCTCACTGATGATTGATATCATTTCATAGGAAAGCGAATTAATGGCTTTAGGACGGTTGAGTGTTAAAGTTGCTACGCCATTTTCCTTCACTTCCGCAATTACAACATCTGTCATTTGAATCCTCCTCATATAATGCTTTACGTGTTTTCATTGTTCTATGGATGTTCAGTCTGGTTTCATCTTAACATGGTTCATAACCGTTGACTCTCTTCGAAACCATATGTTCATATTTTATTAACCATAAGTCTTAGCAATAAATTCCCCTGAAAGAAATCCAGGGGAATTTATGATTATTTACAGGTTCAATTAGAATGCTATTAAAACCAGCGCTCTGTAACCACTTTTTTTCTCGTATAAAACTGTACTCCATCCTTGCCATTTGTACCTAAATCTCCGTAAAAAGATGCCTTGTTGCCCGCAAATGAGAAAAAGGCCATAGGTGCTGGTACATTGACGTTAACACCGATCATGCCGGCATCAATAGAGTTGCGGAAGATTTGTGCACTTTTTCCGCTTGAAGTATAAATAACTGCACCATTTGCAAACTTTGATTGATTTGTCAGCTCTATTCCTTCTTGTAAATCTTTTATTCTGACAATGCTTAACACAGGAGCAAAAATTTCATCCTGCCATATTTTCATATCTGTAGTTACATGATCAAAAAGCGTTGCACCAACATAATAGCCTTCTTCTTTTTTGCTGTCTTCCCTGCCATCGACTAGAAGCTTAGCTCCTTCCGATACTCCGCTATAAATATAGCTTAAAACTCGTTCTTTATGCGATTCGCGAATAAGAGGGCCAACAAAATTCTCCTCATTTGTCCCTTCTCCTGCTGTTAATTTCTGTGTTTCTTCTGTTAAAAGAGCAACAAATTCATCCGCAATATCCTCGGTTACCGCGACAACAGAACAAGCCATACAGCGTTCCCCACTGCTGCCAAATGCTGCACCAATCACACCTTGAACGGTTTTCTCCAGGTTGCAGTCACCTAAAACTACGCCATGGTTTTTAGCTCCCGCCAAAGCCTGCACTCTTTTTCCATTCGCAGACCCTTTTTCATACACATATTTCGCAACAGGTTCTGAACCAACAAATGAAACTGCCGCGATTTGTGGGTGATCCAGAATTCCATTGACAACCTCCTTACCACCATGAACTAAATTTAAAACGCCCTTTGGGAAGCCGGATGCATAAAATAAATCTACTAATCTTTCAGCAAGAATCGGTGTACGCTCTGATACTTTTAAGACAAATGTATTTCCGCACGCGATCGCAAGCGGGTACATCCATAATGGCACCATCATCGGGAAATTAAAAGGCGTGATTCCTGCGACAACACCAAGCGGGTAGCGCCAAATCGAGCCATCAATTCCTTCTGCAATGTTCGGAAGTGCATCTCCCATCATCAGATTAGGTGCAGAGACAGCAAGCTCTACCACTTCAATGCCGCGCTGAACTTCTCCTCTTGCATCCTTGAGTGTTTTTCCATTTTCAGCGGTAATAATCTGTGCAAGCTCCTCTTTATGTGTTTGCAGCAGCTCCAAATATTTATATAAATAGCGAGCTCGATTCGGAACGGGCACCTTTGACCAAGAGGTATAAGCAGCTTGAGCAGCTTCCACGGCACGATTTACATCTTCCTCCGTTGAAAGTGGCACATACGCAATAATTTTACCAGTAGCCGGATTGGGCACAGATTCTGTTGCTTCACCTAAAGACTCTACCCATTCTCCATTAATATGATTTTTCATTTTTTTAACATCTGTATGAATCATACGAGCCGTTCCTCCTCTTTGTTTGTATTATTGCGATCCTGAATCATTTTATAAACAATGGACATATCAAGATCTCCATACCCCTCAGCATCTGCTTTTTGATAGTTTGCCAGCAGCGTTTTAGAAATTGGCAGTTCGACTTGCTGCTGCTCAGAAAGCTCCATCGCAAATTGTAAATCCTTAATCAGCAGTTTTAGAGTAAAGCCAGGATTATAATCATCCTTAGCAATAAAAGATTCGTAATTTCGTTCGTATATACGGCTCTGGCCATAGCTTACATTTAATACTTCAAAAAGCTGCCCTAAATCTAGTCCGCTTTTCTCAGCAAGCGTTAACGCTTCTGCCACACCCCAAGTGTAATAGCCAATCAGCAGATTGTTCATCAGCTTTGTGATCGTTCCACTATCTACTTTTTCACTAATATGAAAAATATTTTCTCCCATTGCTTCCATGACTGGAAACGCCTGATCGAACACTGACTTTGAACCGCCTGCCATAAAAGTTAGTGTCTTATTGACAGCACCGACGACTCCTCCGCTGACTGGTGCGGCTATAAACTTGCCGCCATTCTCTTTTATGGCCTTTTCTATTTTTTGATGAAGCTCCGGTGAAATCGTACTTGTATCAATTAAAATACATTCATTTGAGCACTGTTCAATAAGTCCATGTTCGCCAAAATAAACGGACTCAGCCGCCTTATTTGAAGGAAGACTAGTAAAGATCACTTCACAAATACCTGTTAATTCTTCAGCTGGTGTACCAATTTTGCCGCCAAGCTTTTGAAAAGCCTCTTCTGCTTTTTCGTTAATATCCGAACCATATACAATATAGCCAGCCTTTAATAAATTGGCACTCATCGGCAGACCCATATTTCCCAATCCAATAAATCCTATTTTCTTCATATACAAACCTCCATTCTTAAAAAGCTTAGAAGCTATGAATGTTAAGCTGCTAGTTTACTATACGGTAAAATATTGACCCTTTTGCAGGATTGCTTGAGCGATTTTTCTTTTCTCTATTAGCGTTTGGCTTCTGATTGGCACATAAATGGATGAGACTTCATTCAATTTTTCTTCTCTCTCCATCTCATTTTCATATAAACAGGCAATCATCACTGCTGCACCAGAAGCAATTTTATAAAAGCCTACTTCACAAATCGTTTCTGATAATAGCTGTATAACTTCATGATCTGGATGTTTAAGACTTCTTTTATAGCAAGAATCCATCACATATAGTTCACTTGTCACATCAGCCAGTATTCTCATCAGCTCTTGTTCAATATTTTTAGGCTGACGTTTCTGGGTAAGCGCTTTCAAGATTTTGTCGAATAATTCAGCAGCGCCGACTAAATAACCTTCTTGTCGAGTCAATTGCTCTTTCTTATTTAAATCTTTAATAGAGCTCGGCAAAGAAGTTCTTTTTAATGCATTCTTCGCAATGGTTAGCCTGTTGATTTCATTCGTACCTTCAAAAATGCGGCTAATTCTTGCATCACGATAAAGTGCTTCAACCGTATAGTCTTTCATATAGCCATTGCCGCCATGTATCTGGACAGCTTCATCCACGTTACTAGCCAATGCCTCAGAACCAAACACTTTACAGATCGAAGCCTCTAGTGCAAAAGCAGAAACAAGCGAATTAAAGCCTTCAGTTGAATCTTTGCTATTTAAAACTTCATCAATATAGCCTGCTGTCCGATATGAAATACTTTCTGCACCAAAAATAGCAAGCGCCATATTGGCCAGTTTTTCTTGGATCATATGAAACTCGCTAATGCTCTTCCCAAACTGCTGCCGCTCCTCCGCATAATGAATGGCCAGCTGAAGTGCTTGTTTTGCTGTCCCAATGTTGGCAAAGGACAGTTTTAAGCGTGCTAAATTCAGAATGTTTAATGCTACAAGATGACCTTTACCTATATCGCCGAGTACATTTTCAGAAGGAACAGGACAATCTGCCAAAATCAAGGTAGCTGTAGAAGATCCTTTGATTCCCATCTTTTCTTCTTCAGCACCAATCGAAACGCCTTTAAAATCTCTGTCGACAATAAATGCGGTCATGCCTTGATCGGATTTCGCAAATACGAGAAAAACATCTGCAACATTGGCATTTGTAATCCATTGTTTTTCCCCATTAATAACCCAGCTGCCGTCGTCTAACTGTTTTGCTGTTGTTTTAGCGTTTAAAGCATCAGAGCCTGCATTTGATTCTGTCAGTGCATATGCGCCAATCCATTCACCTGAACCGAGTTTTGGCAAATACTTTTGCTTTTGCTCCTCAGTTCCATAGTATATATAAGGCAGTGTGCCAACACCGGCATGAATGTTAAACGAAACACTGAATGATCCTGCCCATCCCAGCTTTTCAGCGACAACGCCAGAAATACTTTTATCTAATTGAAAGCCGCCATAATCTTCAGGGATTTCAATACTTAATAAACCAAGTTCACCGGCCTTACGGAATAAATTCACTACTTCAGCATGCTGCTGTTTTTCAATATCACCCAATTTAGGCTTCACTTCAGTTTTTACAAAAAGCTCTGCCGTTTTTGCAATTAAAACATCGTCATCTGTAAAGTCTTCTGGGGTGAAAGGAGCAGTAATGCTGTCGTAAAAAAGATAAGGATTGTGTGACATCGTATTTGCTTTCTCCATCCTCATGAACCTCCCATCAGGAAAGAGAGATGAGAAAAACCGCTGAAAAGGTATTCTCATTTCTCCTCTTATTCATTTCAAGACTATGTTACTGTCCTTTATTTAAAACTGTTTTGGCCATTTTATTGTCCATCTCTTCAAATTTATAATAAGAAATCGTCTCATATAATTCGCTTCGAGTCTGCATATTTTCGAGAGCTTCTTTCTGACTTCCGGTATTTTTTATAAGGGAAAAAACGCTCTCGTATGCTTTAGCTGCCACCCGTAAAGAGGTAACAGGGTAAATCACCATTTTATAGCCCATCTGTGCAAATTCTTCTGCTGAATAATATGGAGTTTTTCCAAATTCGGTCATATTGGCAAGCAGCGGAACCGTCAGCTGTGCCGCAAACTGTCTAAATTCTTCCTCAGATTGCAAGGCTTCTGGAAAAATAGCATCCGCACCAGCTTCAGCATAGGCTTTTGCACGCTCTAATGCGGAAGTCATCCCCTCCACACCGCGTGCATCTGTTCTCGCAACCACATAAAGAGTCGGTGCTATTTCCTTTATAATTTTGATTTTTTGCACCATTTCCTCTGTGGTTGTCAATTGTTTTCCATTTAGATGTCCGCACTTCTTCGGGAGCTGCTGATCTTCTATTTGTACAGCAGCAACATGAGCTTCTGCCATTTCTCTTGCTGTTCTAGCTGTATTTAAAACACCGCCAAACCCAGTGTCGATATCTACTAGCAATGGCAGATTTGTTGCCCGTATAATATCTCTTGCTCTGTCCGCTACTTCTGTAGAAGTGACAATCCCTAAATCAGGCAGACCTTTACTCGCGGTATAGGCTGCTCCAGATAAGTAAAGAGCATTAAATCCAGTATTTTTTGCAATTAACGCAGCCATTGCATCATGTGCACCGGGAATTTGCACGATATTTGCGTTGTCAACAAGCTTGCGAAAAGCATCCGCCAGCTCTGCTTGTGTTAAAGGCTGATCTACAATCCACGCCATGTTCTGTCCTCCTTCTACACTATTTTTCTTTCAATCTCTCATCAATTTATTTTATCGGACAAATAGCTCAACAAATTCATTGACGGTCATTTTTGCAAGAGATGACTTGTCAAAACACGCCTTTTCAATCTTTTCCTGCTGCTCTTCACTGTAATAAGACTTTAAATTGTCAGTGAACTTTTGAATGACCTTTGGAAGTGCTTCCTCTCTGCGGAAACGATGTCCTAATGGATATTCACTAGTCAGTTTTTCTGTCGCAGTTCCATCTTTAAAGTGAACCTGCACCGAATTAGCGATTGAGCGCTTGTTCGGATCTAAGTAATCAACACTGAATTGCTTATCCTCTGTGACAACCATTTTGTCTCTAAGCTGATCAACCTCAGGCTCTGCGGCTGTCGCATCTTCGTAATGTTCTGCGGTAATATGTCCTTTTAACAAGCCGATTGCCGTAATATATTGCAGACAGTGATCACGGTCAGCAGGATTATGAAGCGGTCCTTTTTTATCAATAATGCGGATTGCTGATTCATGTGTAATAATATCGATCTTATCAATTTCGTCTAAACGATCCTTCACAAGCGGATGCAGCTTCACTGCACATTCTGCAGCTGTTTGCGCATGGAATTCTGCCGGGAATGAAACCTTAAACAATACATGCTCCATTACATAGGACTCCAGCTCACGGGCAAGTGTTAATTCTTTCGTGTTAAAAAGAACATCCTGGAAGCCCCAGCCTGGTGCGGATAATGCCGATGGATAGCCCATTTCACCTTTTTTAGCCATTAGAGCGAAATGAACGCCGCGGCTTGTTGCATCTCCTGCAGCCCATGATTTTCTTGATCCAGTATTTGGTGCATGACGATAGGTTCTAAGAGCAGAGTTATCAATCCACGCATTTGATAACGCGTTGATAATCTCCTGTCTTGTACAGCCAATCATTTTCGCCGAAACAGCTGTTGTAGCAATTTTCACGAACAGAACATGATCAAGTCCAACGCGATTTAAACTATTTTCCAGAGCAAGCACACCTTGGATTTCATGTGCTTTGATCATCATTTCTAATACATCCTGAACGGTAAATGGCTCTTTTCCTTCTGAGATATTAACTCTGCTCAAATAATCTGCAACGGCAAGAATGCCTCCAAGGTTATCGGATGGATGTCCCCACTCTGCCGCAAGCCACGTATCGTTATAGTCCAGCCATCTGATCATACAGCCAATATTAAACGCACCACTAACGGGATCTAATACATAGGTAGTTCCCGGTACTCTTGTGCCATTCGGAACAACCGTTCCCGGTACGACTGGTCCCAAAAGTTTCGTGCATTCCTGATAATTGAGAGCAAGAATTCCGCAGCCCAATGTATCAAGCAATACATAATGTGCCGTCTGGTAAGCTTCTTCACTCGTAATCTCTTTATCAATCACATAATCAGCAATTTGCTCCAGCAAACGATCGGTTTTCGTTTCATTTGTCACTTTTATCACTAGTCATCTTTCCTTTCATATTCATTTCAGCTATAGTTAAAAGGTGTGTTTGGCAGAACACGCACTTTTTCGGCGGACGGCGTTTAAACAACTCCCCAGTTGTACTATTGATTTAACAGATGCCGTTCGCCTACATAATGAACTCTTGGTCTGAATAATTTATTGTTTTCATGCTGTTCAATTACATGTGCACATAACCCTACAGTTCTTGAGCTAAAAAAGATCGGTGTATATAGAGGTATTGGAATACCAAGCATCCAATATACCGGTGCCGCATAATAATCAAGATTTGGGAAAATTCCTTTTTCCCGCTCCATTACTTTTTCCCCGGCCTCACACATTTGATAAAGGGTGTCATTGCCTTGTTCATCACAAAGCTCTTTTAACGCTTTTTTCATAAGCAATGCCCGCGGATCCATCTTTTTCATATAAACCCGATGGCCAAAGCCCATAATTTTCTCTTTCTTTTCCAATTTCGACTGAAGAAGTGCTTCAAATTCTGCTGGTGTTTTAGCGTCTAGCAGCATATACATAACTGCTTCATTGGCGCCGCCATGCAAGTTTCCTTTCAGTGAGGACACCGCACCGGTTAGGGCACCATATAAATCTGATTTAGTGGAAGCTATGACTCTGGCAGTAAATGTGGAGTTTGGCATTTCGTGCTCACTATAGAGGACAAGTGATTGATCAAAAATGCGTTCTTCTAAGGATGTAGGTACTTTTCCTGTCAGCATATAATAAAAGTTTGCACTATATGACAATTCTTCAAGCGGTGCAATTGGTTCCTTTTTCTGAAGAATATGATAGCTGTTCGCTACAATGTTTGGCATATGGCCAAGCAATTTATAAGCTTTTCTTTTATTCGCTTCTGCTGAAGAATCGTCTATCTCACGATCAAAGCCGGCTAAAGCTGAGATCCCCGTTCGAAGTCCATCCATCGGGTGAGTTTCATGAGGTAGTAGCTTGAAAATATCGTTGATCTCTGAGGGAATTTGATATTCATCCTGCAGCTGTTTGGCTAGCTTTACTTTATCCGCAGGACTAGGCAGCGCATCTTCTAATAATAAATGAACAATATCTAGATATTCTTTTGACTCTGAAAGCTGAATTAAATCATAGCCTTTAATGACAATCTCGCCTAACTTCGTATCAAGTAGAGAAATACGTGTTTCTGCTGCTGCAACACCGTCTAAACCTGGAGAGTAGATAACTTCATTGCTCATATTTCATCCTCCATTCCCTATTTCGTTTTAGTGAAAGCCCTTACAAAATTATTTAAAAAAATAGTTTTTTCTACAATATTTTCAGTTTTCACTTTAATGTTTCCTCCCTTGATTACAGGTTGAAAACATACTTAAACAAGGTAATAAAGTGTTTTAATGACTAATGCACATCCCTCCTAGCTTATGTATGGACAGATCATAAAGCTTGAGTATACAGAATAATAAGGATTTTCTTACCTATTATTCAATTTTCCATTTTAAAGATACCAAATAATTTAAAAATTTACAATTGTTTTTGTTGGGTAAAAATTCTATTTACTTTTTCGATTGATATGGAGCTGCTGCTATAGAAGTTAAACTCTAGACGCTTTTTAAATCCTTTCCAGCCGAGATTACTGCTATTCAATACAAGTTTTTTTATAGCTATAACATTCTTATCATAAAATTTATTTGAACTTTGAATCTGAAACATTTCCAGTACCCTTACAGTCTAATGATATAAATAGAGTCAAGGAGCAGATTTAATGAAGAAACCCATTATCACTTTAATATTTATAGTTACAGCTTTATTTTTCATCTGGTTCTTTAATTTAAGAACTACAGAAGGCTATGTCATAAACTCTGCAGATTCAAGCATTTTGGTCATCGAATCTGCTTCAGCACATGAAATCAAAGAGAAAACTCAAACTGAATTAGATGAATTTTATCAATTCGAAGGTTCATCTTATGATATACCGGCATTAAATAAATTTACCAAGTCCAAATATAAAACCGGTCAAAAAGTTAAAATTTATTGGCATGGAAGTGTGATGGAATCTGCTCCTAGTCAAATTAAAGGCACCATCCTCATTATTAAAAAATAGTGATTTGCAGTCTTTCATGTGTCACTATATGGTTAAGAGGAAATAAAATTCTTTCCGCTAACAAAACTCACTAGCTTTAGACAACAAAAAAACTCAGTTCCCAAATTGAGAACTGAGTTCCATTTACGATTAGAAAGCCGCCTTTGCCGTAATAATGTATAAGAAAGTTTTAAACCACCACTTCTCAAAGTGGGTGTTCGCAAAAACGATCCTGCATGTCCTCCTTGTCTTATAGACAGAGGCTTGTCATTCCTGTTTTGATTTTAAACTCCCTATTACAGCTTAAAGGTTAAAACTTAATTATGATTACGTACAATGCAGCTTAGTTCTTATAATAAAGCATGCAGAGAGAAATATCAATGGCAAAATAAGTATTTAGGCGGTTTTTGTTATTTAGATATAACGATTTCTTGTAAGGCTCTTATTATCTTACCTGTGTTCTGATTCCCCCAAATCCTGCGGTCGACTGGTTTCGGGAATTACAATGTTATTCTGATTCCTGAAATCCTAGCGGGGAACTGGTTTCGAGATTTACATTGATGTTCTGATTCCTGAAATCCTTGCATGGAACTGGTTTCGAGATTTACATTGATGTTCTGATTCCTGAAATCCTTGCATGGAACTGGTTTCGGGAATTACATTGACGTTCTGATTCCTGAAATCCTTGCATGGAACTGGTTTCGGGAATTACATTGACGTTTTGATTCCTGAAATCCTTGCATGGAACTGGTTTCGGGAATTACATTAATGTTCTGATTCCTGAAATCCTTGCATGGAATTGGTTTCGGGATTTACAATGTTATTCTAATTCCTGAAATCCTAGCGGGGAACTGGTTTCGGGAATACCAGAGTTCCAACAAAAATCCTCCGATCTCCTATCTTAAAACTTTCTTTTTTTCGCCAGTGGTTCCACAAATCGGTCCATCACCCATTTTACAAGCATCCACGACCATTTTCGGCTAAAGGACAAATGTTTCTGATAAATGACATTGTATTCGATATACTGTTTTGCTCCGCGTTTCCTTTTAAATTCACTTGCACCAGCACTTCTGTGTCCGATATATCCGTGATCGAGGATCTCTTTTGTGATCAAATATGAAAGTATTCGATATAAGCCTAGTTGTTTACCTATTTTTGTGTTGTATCCCAAAATAGGTGTTGTCAATACAGAATGAACCGTAAAATAGCCTATGACCCCTACGACATCCTCATTTTTAATCCATTTAAAATGCATCAAGTTTTTCTTCATAATTTCGTTAAAATATCTCATATTAAATTGCGGATTATGCTGGGAGTATTTCTGAATATACAGCTGACGATAAAGTTCATAAGCGCAAGATGCATACCTTTCTATATTCCTAGGCGTCTCTTCCACCAGCAGCATATGCTTGGCAAACAATGAGGCATCTTGCCGCAGCAACTTTTTCTCTTTTCCTGTTAAGTTGCTTCCAGCGTCTTCATTCAGCAAATAAATCGAACGAGACATGATTTTTCTATAACCCGCTTCACGAAAATCTCTCATCATAGAAAGATGCAGCTTATTATTAAGAGAGCGGAACATGATGGTATGCTCTGGAAAAGCTTCTGTTAAACACGCCGTTAGATCTTTCATTTGCTGTGATGTAAGCTGGGCAGAATATAAGTTAGTCGATAACAGCCAATTGTTCACAATCACCACTTTATTAAACGAGCTTTTTCGAAGACAAAATCCTAATAGGCTGATGATTTTTTCAAAAATATATTCTAATGGCTTATTGCCTAGCTCCCAAAGCTCTTCCTTGGCATAAGAAATATAATGTGTATAAGGAGAACATACATACGAATTTTCATATTGGCTATCATTTTTGGTGATCGGTAAAAGCAGGTGATCTATTCTAATAAAATATAAATCTGTTTTCACATTTTCAATATATTGTTGAACCCCATCTCTTACAAGATGTTCAAAATATGCCTGTATGTAAGCGCCATTGTCGATTTCACTCCAAGGGATCTGGTCAAATGAATGTTGGTCATAAAGGTTTACGATCATGGTTTTTCTTGCAGTCTGCTTTCAATTCGTTTGCGCTTAATATGAGAAGGGGTTTCATCATACATTTGGAAAATTAGCTGTGGACGATGAAGGTGCAATGTATCATATAACCTCCATATATGTTTCTTTACTTCTTGCTCCATTTCGGTTTGATCATCTTTACCCTTAATCAAGATGATGATTTTATCCAAGTGCGACTGCACCATTTTATATTCAGTGATCTGCTCGTGTGCTGTCATAACGGCTCTTCTTAAAAAGTCTGGAAAGATCGGCAGCTTCTCTCCGCTCTCTGTGTGAATTCCGTAAAAAAGATCATCACTGCGACCATCTATTCGCTCAACGGCCATAAATGGAGATCCGCACGAACAGGCTGTTTTCTTTTCAACTAATAAATCATTAAGCTGATAGCGAATAATCGGCTGAGATGTTCTTGTGAAATCGGTAATGACTGGCATGAACATGCCTTTTTCTTTATCTACATACTGTTTATGTATACAAACAAGATCTTCATTGAAATGAATGGTTCCATGACTGCATGTGGCTGCCAAAAAGCCTTCTGTACATTGATAAACATTATGAAGCTTTTGCTGAAATACTTTTTCAATATAACGCTGATCAATCTCTTCAAGTACTTCTGCAACAGATATGATTTTCTGAGGAGTTATTTCCACTTCATTTTGCTTCTGCCAGTCAGCTATCATTCTTAACATCGATGGTGGTCCAACAACAATGGAAGGTTTTAAATCATTTAATCTCTTTTGATGTGATTCTAAGGAATCCAAAAGGTCAAAAAAATGAAAAGAGATTCGTCCTTCTCCTGCTGCCTCATATAAATTGTTGTTTGCTCTTAGGAAAAAAGCGATTGTATGCTTTCTAAAAATGGAGGAAGGCAGCAATTTTGCGAGAATCGTCCCACTCCAAATCGCTCTTTCCTGATCAGAAATTAAAAATATTCCCCTGTTTCCGCTAGTACCAGAGGATAACCCGATGGAAACATCGCGAATTTTCGGTGAGAAGTTTCTCGTCTCTTCTGCCTCCATTGCAACTTTAAACGCTTCGTTCGCACGAATATTGACCGTATTAAATGTATCAAAATGTTCCATCATGATCGTTTTATCTATAATCGGCAGTTCATCCCACCGATGTTCATTTATTTCTTTTTGGTACGGCTTCAGTAAATCAGCATAAAACGGTGAATTTTGCTGGATGTATTCCAGGTGAGATTTGATCTTTCTATTTTGGTATGCCAATAAATCGGTTCTAGAACGAAAGGTTCTTCTTTTTGTTTTTATGTACTGCAAGAGTATTTTCCATTTACTCATAGATTTCACCTTTTTGTACTTTGTTCCATGTCACCTGACAATGTGTTGGCAGTATTTCAATCTCAGGATGAGTATGCATTAAGGAATGCAGACGCTGTATGTGATGAACATACGCTCGTTTATCCGCAATCAATAGATTAGCAATCACATGCGGGTAAACTAGTTTTTCATACGCAATGCTGCTCCATACTGCATCTGCGCATAGAAATAAAACTTTACCGCTTTTTAAGGTTATAAATACGCCAAACTGACCGATGGCATGTCCAGTTAAGTCAACTGCAACGATCGTGTCGTCATCTGTGAAAACAGTATATCCTTCATGAAAATCTCCTCTGTTCGATAACTCCACTGGGCGTTCATCATCAATAAATCGGGATCTGCTATTAAAATCTGCAGGAAGTAAATCAAGCAGGCAGCCTTTCGTTAAAGCTCGAAGCTTACTGTAATACTCAACATCTTCATATCCTTTTCGAAAGGTGACAATCTCAGCATGAGGAAAATCCTTTAATCCGGCTGTATGATCTCCATGAAAATGCGAAAGGATGATCGTTGTTATCTCTTCTGCTTTTATTCCATCCTTGGCAAGCTGATGGACAATCGCCTGTTCTTCAGTAAAAAAAACAGGCGTCAGCTTTCTGTAGATAGAATAAGGAAATTTTTCAGTTTCGGTCAAAAATCGTTGTGCATAGCCTGTATCAAATAAAATATATCCTTTTGTTTGATGTTTAATAAGCGCTACGGTTGCGGGAAATTTGACAGGTTTGAGACTACCCTTTGGATTGACGATTTTTTCAGGATGTGTGCAATAACCGCATTCGTATAATTTAACCCATTCAATTGCCATTGTTTTCTTTCCACCATTCTGTAAAATGAAGCATGCCTTCTTCAACGCTGACCCGAGGCTGATACCCTAATTCTGCTTTTGCTTTCTCAATATTCAGTGTCTGGCTTTTTGAAAGCACGCTTACCGTATATCTTGTTAAAACAGGTTCACGTCCGCGCAGGAAATGTTTGAAAACGAACTCGAGCCCTTTCGCTATCGTAAATGCTGTTTTTTCGGATATTTTTTTATAACGGACTGGCTTTCCAAGCTGGTCCATTACTTTCTCAACTATTCCATATAAATCAACATTAACACCATTTGTAATATTGTACTTTTGGCCAAGCGTATGATTGCCTGAACTCATGCACAAAAGCAGAGCATCGACGACATTTTCAACATAAGTGACGTCCACCTCTACCTTTTCATTCCCGATTTTCGGAAGTGCACCCTTTTCGCAAACCCTTATAAGCCGTGGCAGGATCGCTTGATCTCCAGGTCCAAAGATCGCTCTTGGTCTGATGGTAATGACAGGTAAGCCATTCCGAAAGGCCTCATCAACCTCTTTTTCTGCTAAAAATTTGGTTTGTGCATATTCATTCACAAATGACTGCGGGAGAACATCGTCTTCTTTTACATTCTTTCTTTCATCATAATAAAAATAGATACTAGGTGTGGAGACATGAATCAGGCGTTTAATTCCATGCATTTGACAAGCTTCAATGATATGCTTTGTTCCCATGACATTTGCTTGATAAAAGTCTTCATATTTTCCCCATGGTGACGATAGCGCACCACAATGGAATACATAATCTGCGTTTTGACAAGCATCAAGCACATCCTGGCGATTCGAAAGTTCTACCTGCTTAAACCATATGCCGCTTCTTTGTAAATTTCTTCCCGCTTGTTCATTTCGGCCAAGCCCGATTACATCATGTCCCAATTGTGCTAATCTCACTGCAAGCTTTTGACCAAGAAATCCTGTCGCACCTGTTACGACCATCTTCAAAACTCTTCACCATCCCAGCAAATATCGAGAGTTGATTGTGTAAGTATACTTACTGAATTCTTTCTGCTTTGTCTCCATATATTGATTAAACTAATAGATTGATAGAATAAAGGCTTTATATCCTTCATGTTAAAAATAATATCACGAGAGGTAAACATAATTTTAAGCCATTCTTTCGTTTTTTTGGTTTTTCTGATATTTGAATAACCATATAAGAGCATGGCAGCACTGATCATATAATGTATTTCTTTCCTTGGATAAAGCATTTCACTATGTTTGGATTGCAAGTGCTCAATGAGCTCTGTCCCAAATAAATGAATACCGCTTGTAGTGCGGGGATTGCATTCAATAGGGATGGCTTGATCGCTTTCATTTACGATAAAATCAAAAGAGATTTGCCCTGAATATTGCAATGTTTTGACTATTTTCAGTACAAAATCCTCGATGTCAGGCCTAGGCACATGCTGAAAATGGAGAGATGCCCCTTCGCCTGCTGTGTATTCTGATTTATAAACAGAATGTGCGAGAACTTCTCCCTTTAAAGCAATTGAGTATGAACAATACTGAACCCCTGTCAGCCTTTCCTGTATAATCCATTCAGAAGTATCCTCAAACAACTCTGACGGAATGCTTTCCATTCGATCTCCATACATTATATGATCTGAAAAACGGGTGAATTTGCGCTTTACAATAAAACCATTCGGCATTTTGCTATAATCTTCAACTGCATCTTTAGATAACTCATTTGTTTTGGGAACTGGCATGATACAGCTTTCTGCAAGTTGGATAAATGTATATTTATTATGCAGAAGTTCTAACTGCTTAAAATCCCCTGCAAAAACAGGACAGGTAAGATGTTCTGCTTTTTTAGATAAATAAAATGTTTCCTCGCAGGTTGGAATAATAAGCTCAATGTTATAGGTACAAATCATTTTATTGAGTTTTTCAATATAAGAATCCGCTGCAAATTTAGCTGAAGGCAGAAGGATAAATTTTTCTATCGAATTAGAAGCTTTCGTAAGGGAGAAAGGATCACTATCAGCTCCATACACCTTTACACCAGCTTCATTTAATAGTCTGCATAAATGAAGAGCCGCAGGTGACCTTGCTCCAGTAACAAGCACAGTCTTAATATTCAAGAACCATTCCCCCAATGCTCAGACCAGCAGAAGTTCCCAGCAGCAAAATTCGATCACCTCTTTGAATTCGCTTTACCTTTATTGCTTCATATAGGGCAAGAGGGATGGACGCAGAAATCATATTTCCATAGTTTTCAATAATACTCATAAAACGAGGTTCTTCCACCTTCAGCTTTTTGCGGATAATCTTCATCGCTGCCCAGCTTGCCTGATGCGGTATGACCATATTGATATCCTTCATCTCCAGCCCGGTTCCGGTAAATAACTTTTCTATAAAGGGATTCATCAATTTTGACGACATTTTAAAAATAGCTTTGCCGTCCATATCAAATAAATAATCTGCCTTTGTCTCTTCACTATAATGGCGTGGATGTACCTTGGTTCCGCCTCCGCGAATCTCAGAAAAAGCAGCACCCGCACTATATGTTTCCATTCTTGATGTCAATATACATGAAGAACCCTCACTTTTCGTGATGATGGCTGCGGTTGCTCCATCACCGAAAAGCACACTGCTTTCATCCTGGCGCCAGTTTAAGCCAACTGAGGAAATTTCAGAATTTATGATTAGAACATTTTTATATTTTCCTGCATCAATCATATAGCTGATCACATCAAGAGCAGCTACAAATCCTAAACAAGTAGAATTTATATCAAAAGCCGGTACACCCGAATGTTCTAATCCCAGCTCCTTTTGAATAAGAGCGGCATTACATGGAATTGCTTGTTCCATCGTGCCGCTCCCGCTTACAATACAATCTATATCATCCAAGCTCATGCCTGCATGTTTAAGTGCCATTTTCGCCGCCTCTGCTCCCATAAATGAAGCAGTTTCATCTATAATAAAATGTCGCTGTTTGACACCAGATTTCGCTTCACTCCAGCCAGGGGCTGCACCAATCAGCATATCAATTTCAGAAGCTGTTACAATTCTTTTAGGCAAATAGATGCCTATTCCTGTTATTTTCACTTTTCTTGCCATTTTCTTTTACACCTCAAACATATAATTACTTAAAAAGTAACATATTACATTCTAATATTCTATCAAATTTTTTATTATTGACTAGCTTAATAAAAATAAAAAATGCTTTTATGGCATAAAAAAACTGCAGCGTATGTTCATACACTGCAGCATACTATTAGCTTGCTTTTAATTCTTGAATGGGTTTTGGCACAGGCTTTGAGAAGTAGTATCCCTGAAAAAGTTCATAGCCAAGTGCTTGCAGATAAAGGAAATCCTCCTCAGTTTCTACTCCTTCAGCGAGTGCCACACCACCTATCTCCTGAGTAATGTCCAAAACGGACTTTGCCATTTCTTGTTTTTCAGGATCAGTGCTTACACCGTTCGAAAATTCCAGCGCTAATTTAACAAAGTCAGGTTTAAGTTCTCTAATTTTATTAATGCCATTATAACCTACACCAACATCATCTAATGCATATTGAAAACCATGCTTACGGTAATACTCTAATATCCGCTTTAGATGTGCAATGTTTTTAACTTCATCTGTTTCTACAACTTCAAATACAATTTGCGAAGACTTGATGCCTTTTTTTTCAATCAGCTCAAGCGTGCTTTTCAGGCAATGCTCAGGCGAATAGATTGCAGTTGGCAAAAAGTTTATAAAAATCAGCTGATCCTTTTCAACTTCTCCCGCATTACTGACCGAATTGATTCTGCAAGCATGGTCTAGTGCAAAGAGTCGATTTCTCACTCGAGCTGCTTCAAACATATGAAAAGGAGAAATCAGCTTTCCCTCTTCAGACAGCCCTCTTGACAATAATTCTTGCCCTACAATCTTTACCAGCCCGTTTTCTACCGTAACAATTGGCTGGTAATGAGTGGTTAAACTCTTATTGATGATGATTTCATCAACCCAGCTGGCTTCTCTTAAAGGTTGAAACTCTCGTGCATTTTTTAATGAATGCAATGCCTTTAAAGGATCCAGGCGATCAGATTGTACGGCAAAAATAGTATCCATGTTTAAATGTGCCTCTGCATAATCAAGAAAGTCAAAGAAAAGTGATTCTAAAACCCATACAAGTCTTTGGTTAATGACATGTCCGTCGTGCATGTCATTTTCTGCAGAAAGATATTGAATTATTTTGTCTGCTTGATTTTCATCTGAAAAATATACTGTGTAACCAAATGCTTTTGGATGGCAAATATCACAGCTCATGATCCACACCCCACATAGCTTTAGTTCCTTTAGTATATATGATCTATTTCAATTTTACTATTTATAAACCTGAAATAAATGATTAAATATACATTGAAGTTTATTCCATTCTTGCCAAATACTATATTTCACTAATAATTATAGATAATAAGAAGCTGTTTAATAGTAAAAACATCACGTGATCTAACGTTCTCTTCCTATCTTTTTGCGATTACTGCCGGCCGTCATTATTAGCCAGACTGAAAACAGCTATTTACTTTGTCCTATTTAAAAGAGAACCTAACCTTGCCGCCGATCGGAAGCTGTGCCAGCTTCCATAAATCCTCTTCAGCAACTTTTCCAATTGTCGTATAACCACCTATTGTTTGTGCATCTGCCATCAGAATAATGGGCTGACCGCTGCTTGGAACCTGAATGGTTCCAAATTGGACAGCTTCTGACAAAATATCATGACCATGTTTGCTAACCATAGCTGGTCCTGATAAAAAATATCCCATACGATCGCCTGTTTTTAAGACATACTCCTCACTTTCAAAAGCTTGTCTACAGCTTTTTTCAAACATTTGAAGATGAGGACTTTTCCAAATCTTCACCTTAATTTCTGATTCATAAACAGGAATTTCAGATTGTATTAACCCTCGCTCGCCACTTTTACTAGCTGGTCCGGCTGCATAAAGAATCATTCCTTTTGAAAGGGCTGATCCAAGTTGTCCTTTTGGAAATACGGATGAACTATTAAAATATTGAGGTGCACTAAAACCTGTTTCAGAAAACAGATAACTAATCTTCGAGTCTTTGTTTCCACTAGCTTTTATAATCTGCCCCTTTCTAGCAGTGAATGTTTTCCACATTGGGATTGGAACTCCATCTAAAGTCGCGCTTACTTCCCTCCCGGTAAAAAGCAATCGATGATCTGCAAGCAGTTCCAGCTCTAAGCCCATAAATAATATCTCAATGGCTGCTGCATTTGGATCATTTTTCATAATATAATTGCCTAAGGAAAAAGCCTTCTGATCAAGAGCTCCTGAGATCGGAATTCCAAATTTCTGATGCCCTTTACGGCCTAAATCCTGAAAGGAACTGTAAATACCAGTTTTTCTGACTTTAAGGATAGGTATCATTTCATATCGCCTGCCGAAAGGACTGAAATTCCCTCTTTTTCTAACTCAGCACGGATAAAGCGGGTAATCGCAGCCGAATTTTCTCCGTCTCCATGAAAGCAAATGGTTTCCGCATTCAAAGAGATCCAGCTGCCAGATAGAGTGCGAACTTTTTTATGAATGACAATATTTTTGACTTGCTCTAGGATTAAATGACGGTCCGTTAAAACTGATTGCGGATTGCTGCGGGGAGTTAAATAGCCGTCTTCAGTATAACAGCGGTCCGCAAAGGCTTCAGCAGCCGTTTTTAAGCCAGCGATCTTAGCCTGTTTAAGCATTTGACTGCCTGCCAATCCAAAAAGAATGGCATTCGGCGCAGCATCATATGTTGCTTCAGCAATTGCTTTTGCTGTTTGTGCATCACTTGCACCTTTATTATAAAGTGCTCCATGCGGCTTAACATGCTGAAGAGAAATCCCATTCACATCACAAAACGCTTTTAATGCACCGATTTGATAAACAACACAGTTATATATTTCGGAGGGAGTCATTTCAATATTTCGTCTCCCAAACCCTTGAATGTCCTGATAACCTGGGTGTGCACCAACCGCCACTCCTCTTTCTGCTGCCAATTTGACAGAAGAGAACATGACGTTATAGTCACCTGCATGAAAGCCGCAGGCAATATTAGCAGAAGTAATACTCTGAAACAATTCATTATCTTCACCAATTTTATATAAACCGTAGCTTTCGCCAACATCTGCATTTATATCTATTCTCATTGTTCACCTCTATTATCTTCAGCTGATATTCTTGTTACCCAATGCTGTATATCATCTGGATTTTGTTCTAAATCTCTTTTAATCTCCCAAAACTGTTTCACTGAGATTGCTTGAAACCTAACGATATCACCAGCTTTGCATAGGAAAGGGATTTTGCGTTTAGGCTGATAGAGTGAGAGAGGGGTGCGGCCAATAATATTCCAGCCTCCAGGTGAACTTACTGGATATACACCTGTTTGGGCACCGCCAATGCCAACAGTCCCTTCTCCTAATCTCTCTCTTGGCACCTCTAAGCGAGGAGTCGCTAAACGTGGATGCAAACCGCCTAAATAGGGAAATCCCGGCAAAAATCCGATGGCATGGACAGCATAGGCTGGTGCTGTATGAAGGTTAATCATTTCGTTATGTGTCAAACTTGTATGTTTCATCACTTTTTGTATATCAAGAGCAAATTCTTCCTCATAGCACACAGGAATTTGAATATGATTATAGGGTTGATCTTTATTTGTTTTTAAATCAATTTCATTCCAGTTTTCAAGTAATTTATGTGCCCATTCAATAGGTGAAATTGTGTTCGAATGAAAATATACATGTACGGTTGTGTAGCTCGGTACCACATCTTCAATTTCAAACTTTCCGTATGTTCGAATAAGTTGACCAAATACTTTTATTTGCTGAAAAGTCTCATCCGAGATCTCGTCACCAAAAGAAAAGCGGATGCTCCTCTCTCCTGTCTGCATGACTGCGGGTATGATCTTATGATCTATCATTTTCCGAAAGCACCTCAATACAAATACGGATTCCTTTTAGTAAGTCTTCATGTGACATGCTTGGGATTTTGCCGTGCACTACTGCTAATTCATGTGAAGCAGGTATATGAATAAAACCAGCTTTCATATCAGCCTCCTGCTTCTTTGCATAATGCAAAGCTTGATACATGACGTGATTACATAGATATGTTCCAGCAGAATTTGAAATTTCAGCAGGCAGTCCGCCGCTATGCAGGCTATTAATCATGTTTCTTATGGGGAGTGTTGTAAAATAGCCGTCTTCTCCTTCGTCAATGATTCGCTCATCCTCCAGTTTATTTCCGCTGTTATCTGATTCACCATCATTTATATTAATGGCTATTCGCTCTGGCGTTATTTTATAGCGTCCACCAGCTAACCCCAGTGAAATAACAGCATTAGGCTTATATTTTTCTATGTAAGACAGAAGTTTCTGACCGGCAATACGAAAATCTACTGGCAATATTTCCGAGTGGATCTCATAGTCACCAATACTTTGTCCATTTAATTCAGATGCTATTTTCATAGTTGGATTTATTTTAAATTGTAAAAACGGCTCGAAGCCTGTGAGTAAGAGTTTTTTCATTTTGCAGCAGCCCCTTCATTCTTCTATTTATATTTCTTCTTATCACATTTTGCATCTGATAAACATTTGCTGATTAGTGATGTTTCGCTTTACCACATAATAGCACAATTAGTAGATTGAATACTCTCGTTATTCGCAAATCAATGAAAAAGCAGTCAATTTGATTTTTTTTTAACGATTCATTTGTTATAAACTAGTTTTATAAGTTTTAATAAGGAGGAATTAAAATGACTGATAAACAAATAGAAGCAAAAATCGCAGAATTAAAAATGGAATATATGCGTCTCCAGGATGATGTAGAAAAACTGGAATCATTTGGACGTTCAACCACTGCACAGGAAGAAAAAATGAAAATGATTGAAGAGGAACTGCAGTCTTATCATCGGATGAAGGCAGAGTAAATCATTATTTGAGATAATAAAGAAGCTGGGACATGGGATATAAGTATTTAACACTCTCATAGAACCGAATGATTAGGGAGTCATCTTTCTAATCATTCGGTTTTTTTACGATTATAAATGTATTTATTAGCATGAGTGAAATGGAGCGGAGGACCCTTGACTCCTGTGGGCAATAGAGGAAAAGGTGAGACCCCGCAGGAGTTTGCTCCGAGGAGGCTCAGCTTCCTCCCCACGGAAAGCGAGGGTCCGCAGCGCAATGGAACGGACTTGTTTAAATACCCAAACCAAGATATTGAATATTCGTGTTTTAGAAAGATTAATTTCGTTTTTTCCCAGCATCAAGTGTTTTTCATCGAAAGTTCATATAACTCTTGAGATGAATATGTTTTTGTTCCATTGCGATCCAATTGAGCAATATTATACATGGCCACAGCTACATTATGTGCTTTTATTCCGATCGAACTTAGCTTTGATGATGAAAACATTTTGGATAAGAGTTTATATACAGTGATTGCTGCACCTTCTCCTAATCTGAATTCTTCCCGTTCTCCAACAAGCAATGCGGGATGAATGATGGAAAAGGCGGGTAAGTCCAATTCCTTGATTTTTTGTTCAAGCTCTCCTTTCATTCGCGAATAAAAAATTTTGGAATTTGGGTTGGCATTCATTGAACTAATCAAGATAAAATGCTGTGCTCCTTGTCTGTGTGCCAGCTTAGCCATTGCAGCAGGATATTCAACATCAATCTTATACATTGCTTCTTGTGTCTTTGCTTTTTTAATCGTTGTACCTAAACAGCAAAATATATCTTCTGCTTTAAATAGTTCCTCATAAGCATGCAAGTTGTTAAAATCGCAAACGACTTCGACTAATTTGTCATTTTGTATTTCCAGCGGTCTGCGCACCAGAGCAACTACCTTCTCGTATGCATTTTCATTTAAAAGCAGCTGAAGCAGTTCTCTTCCTACTAAACCAGTTGCACCAGCGATTACGGCTGTTTTAGGCATATAAAAGTCTCCGTTCCTTTTTTCTTATAGCTATTATAAAGGCTTCACGAAACAGAGTCTAATTTTTAGCAGAGTACAGTTTATAAAATAGCTAGACGTCTATTTCATCACCAATCCGCCATCAACCATTAAAGTCTGACCTGTTATAAATGAACTCATATCTGATGCTAAAAATAAGACTGGTCCGGCAATATCCTCTGGCTTCGCCAATCTGCGCAATGGTGTTTGGGAGATGATGCTGTCCTTTAAATCTTGTTTAGTGTGCTTCGTTGCATCGGTAGGATACACAAGACCTGGCGCTACACAATTTACACGGATCCCAAACCTTCCAAGATCAGCTGCCAGGTTTTTTGAATACCCTGCTAATGCTGATTTACCTGTAATATAGTCATGGTATGGAACAACTGGCCGTTCAATCAGATTGGTAGTGATATTAATAATACTGCCATTACTTTGAGTTTTCATAATAGGAATAACAGCCTGACACATATTGTATGCAGACCGCAGCGAGCCGTCTATCTGCTCCTGGTACTCCGTCCACGATAATTCTCCTGCTGGTTTACGGTTTTCAGCATCAAAAATATAGGATTTAAAAGCATTATTGACCAGTACATCAATTCTCCCTGCTTCCATAGCCTCTTCAATCATCTCTTGCACTGCAAGTTCGTTGGTAACATCACCTTGAATTGGCCAGCCTTCACCACCTAAATCAGAACATTCCTTTGCTACCCTTTCGGCCGCTTCACGATTTTGCAGATAATTGATAATGACTAGAGCACCTTCTTTTGCAAAGGCACGAGCAATACTTGCACCGATTCCTCTGCTGGCTCCAGTTACGAGAACCACTTTTCCATCCATCAGCATCAGTTTTCACGCTCCTCATAGAGAAGATCATCTATAACCTCATTCATATCGAGCTTCTTTTTTATTAGCCCAAGCTCAAAATAAGTGTCTGCTGCATCCTGTAATACTTCTGGATCAACTTCCCCCAGCCGATAATCGTCTTCCTTATATATACTAGATTTATTTCGCAATTTAATGATTTCCAGATTCATAGCTGTATCCTGTCCGTCAATTGCATACTCGGCGGCCAGTTCTGCTGCTTCATTAGGGTTTTCAATCATCCATTCCGCACTCTCTTTATAGGATTGCAAAAACGCCTTAAGCAATGCTTCATTTTCTTTATAATATTTCTCTGTTACAACAAAAACATCACTTGGCATATTAAGATAGTCCTTCACCTCTATGACATCCACTTCTCCAAGCCCCTTCTGCTGACCAGTATAAAGACCCGTATCGGTAGCGGCAGTTGCATCCACTTGCCCCTGTATCAGCGGAGCAAAATTTAATAATCCTGTTTCTACTATTTTCACGTCGTTTTCTGTCAGCCCTGCCTGATGAAGAGCAATCAGCAAATTTTGCCGCGTTCCGCTGGACAAACTATATACACCTATTGTCTTTCCTTTTAAATCTTCCGGACGTGTCAGATTATTTTCTTTTAGTGATACAATGTTGAAAACATTTTGAGGATAAATATTATATATAACCTTTAGCTTTTCACCTTGATCCAAGGCAAAAAATAATGATCCAGGATCAGTAAAAGCGATATCTGCATTTCCGGAAAGGATGTTTTTAATTGCATCTCCTCCCCCGTTCCCCGGAATAATCTCAACTTCTAAGCCTTTTTTGGAAAAGAATCCTTTTTCCTCATCTACAAGTAAATTTGTTTGCTCTGTAATCAGCTTGCTCCAATTAGCTATGGTTATTTTTTCTGTTTCCTTATTATTACCTGCATCTTCACTGGAACTGCTGCAAGCGAAAAGTATAAAGGACGTACACAGAATCATGCAGACTATTTTTCTCATTTATCTTTGTCTCCTTATATATTTAGCGAAGTATTTATTTTCAATTAGATTGACAGTCTGATATAACATCATACCGAGTGCTGTGAGCAAAATAAGACTGGAAAACATAAGCGGGGTATCCATCATTCCCTGTGAAGCAATAATGACAGCACCAAGTCCCTCACTGCCTCCGATAAATTCTCCTACCACAGCTCCAACCAATGCCAGCACAACACCTACACGAAAACCGGCAATAATAGCTGGAATGCCCGCAGGAATTTTTAATTGAAAGAGGATTTGCCATTTGTTTGCACCAAGCATTCTAAACAAATCTAATTGCTGTTTATTGCTATACTTTAAACCTGTCATCGTGTTTTCTAATATAGGAAAAAAACAAACTAAAGCAGTGATTACTACCTTTGATGTCATGCCAAATCCAAACCATAAAATGAATAAGGGAGCTAAAGCCAGCTTCGGCACTGCTTGACTGGCAATTAAATAAGGAGTTAATACTTTGCGAAAAAAGACTGACTCTCCCATCACGATTCCAGCTGTTAATCCAAAAAGTCCTCCAAGTAAAAGACCTAACAGTACTTCTGAAATCGTTCTCCCTATGTGAGGAAGAAAATATCCGCTCGTTAGATGCAGCCATAAAGTCTCCAAAATGATCATAGGCGAAGGCAAAACGAGCTGTGACATTCTCTGTGCTGCAAGCTCCCAGATAATCAGCAGCACAATAAAGATTCCGATTGATACACCAGCATGTCTGTTCATATATGTTTACTCCCCATAACATCTCTTATCTTTTTGCTGTATGTATTAAAAGAAACACTATAACGGGTATTTTCCAGACGGGGTCTTTCCAAGTTTATTATGGTATCAAAAATGATTTTGCCCCTGTCCAACACCGCTATACGATCGGCTAAAAACACAGCTTCAGAAATATCATGTGTAATAAATAAAACGGTTGTTTCCTGTTCCTTGCACAATTGAAGGAGATCGTGCTGCAGTTCTTCCCTTGTAATGGCATCTAAAGCAGCAAAAGGTTCATCTAAAAATAGAATAATCGGTTTTTGAATTAGAGCCCTTGCAATAGCAACCCTGCTTTGCTGACCGCCTGATAGTTCAGAAGGAAATTTGTGGATATGCTCTGCTAAACCGACTTGAGCTAATAGGTTATTGGCCTCGAGTTGATCTTGCTCTTTGATTTTTCTTTTCAATTTAATAGGCAGTAGAACATTTTCGATGGCCGTTTTCCACTCAAGCAATGTGGGTGATTGAAATACAAAACCATATTCATTCGATGGTTTTGTTACCTTCTTATTATTAATCATGATCTGTCCATCTTCACCCTGCAGTAAACCAGCAGCAAGTTTTAGTAAGGTTGTTTTTCCGCAGCCGCTCCTGCCAAGCAGACAGTGAAACTCTCCCTTTTCAATTTGCCATGAGACGTGATCTATAATGTTTCGCTGCTGACCGTAAGAAAAACGAACATTTTGAATCTCTAAAAAACCCAACAAGATCACTCTCCTTTAATTTGAATAAGCAGAAAGCGGCTCAGCCAACTCTAATGTGCTTGCTTCAATATCAGTCATCTTCACTAAATCTGCTAAACTAAAGCCGCCATCCTGGTGCCAGCCTGCTTCTGGGGAGGTCATCCTGCCAATCCCCGTCATTCTTGTAACCCCATGAAGCGATAGTTTTTGACTCCACAGAAAGACATTTTCCGGAGAGGTACTCATACCTGCTGTCTGCAGCCATTTTTTATAATGCTTAATCTTTTCTAACACCTCGTCAATTTCATCAAAAGCAAATACTTGAATAGACCTGTTTAAAACACTTGGCAGGAATTCACTTGAATGATCTTTATAAATGACAATCCATCTTCCGTTTTCATCAGAGATTATTTCTTTATTTTCCTCTGCAAACAAGCTCATTTCTTCTCTTTGCTGATTGCGAATGAAAGAAGCAGACTCTTCTATTGACAGTTCTCTGCGCGGGAACCGGATTTCCAGCGCGGACAGCTCGTGAGCAAGATATTTCGCAAATTCACCAGGTGTAATCAGCCCGCCTTTTTGAACAAAAATTGCTTGAGGTGAATAGCAGCCTTGCTGATCATAGCGAATGAGATCCAGTGCAGCCAAATGACTCGTTTCTACTGCTTTTTGCATATGAAGACTTTCTTTCCCGATAATCGAGAAACTGATTTTATGACCATGGGAAATGAGCTTGCTTGTAACCGGTACTCTCTGTTTAATAGATGCAAGGCTTTGATCACTTCCATAAGCAATGATCGTCTCACATCCTTCAAAAAAAAGAGCCTCCCTTTCTTCATCTCCGCCTTTCCATGTCACAATGGCAAAGCAATTCTTTATCTTTGGTTCTACCTCTGCTAGAATGTCCGCAAATAATCCGGCAAATAGCGGCTCTTCACTTGCTGTTTTTCCAACGCTTCCAGACTTGACGAGCAACGCTGAAATAAAGCTCCATAGTGGAAGGCCCGGAACATTTCCAGCCCAAATATGCCCGGTAACATCTGCTCCTACTGCTTTTGAATAGCCGCCTTTCACCAAAGGCTGAAAATCATCCAGGAGCTGCGGATTTCCGAAGTCCTCCACCAGAAAACGCTGAAGCTCGTGTTTTCGAAACCGCTGCAAAAATGTGGTTAAACCTGTACGGATGATTTCCTGATCATATCCTGTAATGATTGGCAGCCAAGTCTCCGCTAATCTCCGCTGTTTTGATTGACGATCTAGTAATATATGAATCGCTTGATCTATAATAGCTACCAGCTCTGATACTGAAAAGCTCTTTAAAATGTGGGCATTAGCTTTCACGATCGACATGATCTTCGATAACTGCTGCGGAGAAAGCTGAGGTACTTTCACTTTTGCAGTTAGTCCGTTATAAGAATAGATAATTTCCCTATATTCAATGGTTTCATTGTTCATTTCAGGCAAATAGCCAGCAGTGATTTCCATTATGATTCCTCCTTCGCATATCGGAGAAATTCATCGACTGCAAGTGAGCATCCTTTTTGCTCAGAGCCTTGCACCCTGCCTAAAAGCTGAAATCCTTTGTCAGTCTCTACACCTAAATCCTCTGTTAAAATGCTGAGGGCAGAATTAAAGTTAGCTAGGTCATAATGAACAAGCACACCATTTTCTCCAAATGGCATATCTAATCCAGTTAAGGGATTTATAACTCTAGTACGGATCCAATGTGGTCCTGATTTTACAGATGGAATTTCTTCATTGCCGTCATCATAAAACTGTGTGCTTAACTCTGTCATGCCGTACATATTGATGCAATCTGATTTCTCGATACCTAAGTGTGTGTTTAATGCTGTATAGAATTCCCCTGTCTCCACATGTCTGGACTGGTTTTTATAACCACCTGTATCTAAAATCCTGCTGCCTTTTGGAAGTTTAAAATATAGCTGTTTTTCCTGTAAATAATCGATTAGATGAACAAAACTAAAGCTTGCACCTAATAAGGCATATGCCTCTCCTGACTGTTGCGCGGTTTTTAATTCTTCAAGCAGCAACTCAAAATTGATACCATTGCCAGACAATGTATACTTGCTTTCTGGAGTGCCAAAAAACGCTTTAGCCAGAAATAAGTACCGAGCTAGTGAGGAATTGGGCATTTCCTCATGATCAGGAAACAAAATTCCCATCTTTATCGCTTTTTGCTCTTTCATGAATCTCTTTTTAAAATTTGTAATCATCGATGAATCAAACACTGTCAGTGTTGGGTGATAATGCTTTCCTTTTATGTGTTTAGTTGTACCGCTCGTCATAAAAGTAGCTTCAGCTTGCTCTGTAGATATACAGGATAGCGGCACATCTTTAAAAGCCTGAATCGGCACAGAAGGGATGTCTCTCCAATTTTTAACATTTCGAGGTGTTTTTCTTTTTTGCTTGCTAAAACGCTGAAATGGCAGATTATGCTCAAACTGATATCGGAACAGCTGCAGTGCAAGCTCATTAAAATCATGAGAATGTTCGTCGTGAATAAATTTTTGAATGGAAGCTATTAACTCTTTTTGGGTCATATTCGATTCCAGCCTTTCTATAATCAGTGGCCTGAATACGATAATGCCCGCAGTCAACTAGATTGGGGGATGGTGTAATAAGTGAAGGATATTTTAAAAAGCAATGCAGGACATAGTGATCACGTTTAATACTCTAAGTGAACAGTCCATGATTTCCTTTTAAAAAAATGATATAAAAAAATACACTTCGCGCCAGCAAAGTGTATAGTTATACCCTAATCACATTTCCTACGCTGGCATTATCCAACAGGTTCAAACGGTCTATGACAGTTAGTCATACTCTCAGCCTGATTCCACAGGCTCCCGTATTTATTCAATTCGTAACTAGTTTAGCAATTATTACAGCTATTGTAAACGCTTTTTATTCCTTCGTTTTAATAGCGGTACTTACATCATAATCCTCCAGGTTCACTTCCGCTTCTTCTCCAAGAGCTATTTGTGCTAATAATTTTCCTACGTAAGGACCAGCTGTCAGCCCTGAGGCTCCTAAGCCATTAGCAGTAAGAATTCCTTTAAATTCAGGGATCCGCCCAAATACTGGTAAAAATCCCGGCGTGTGCGGACGAAATCCTACCTTTACTTCAGTAAGCTCAGCATCCTCAAGACCTGGTGCGATTTGCAGTGCTTTCGTTAAGATGTCGTGAACCCCTCCTGCGGTCACCCGCAGTTCTAAAGTTTCCAAATCTTCATGTGTGGCACCTGCCACAATCTTACCGTTTTCGAATGCAAGCATGTATTGGTTGTTTGGCGGCATAATCACTGGCCAATCTCCTGTACGTTCATCCTGGAGCTTTAAATGAATGATTTGCGCTTTTTGAGCAAACACTTGAAAATCAATTTGCAGCGGTGACAACAATTCTTTTGCCCATACACCAGGTACAGCAATCACTTCGTCTGCCAGTATATGTTCTCCATTTACCTCTGCACCAATCACTTTCTGATCCTCTGACAGCAAACGCGCAGAACCATTAATAATTCGCGCTCCATTTTTTTGGGCTGCATTGACCAAAGAAAGCCGGAGTCTGCCGCCGTTGACTCGTGCTCCTCCGCTTACATGCACAGCTTCATATTGATCACTTAACGGCGGAAACAATTCCTTTTGTTTAATGGCATTAATCTCAGTAATTTCACCGATTTCCGGTGCTTCTTCTCTTTTCAGAAAAGCTCTTTCTTTTAACTTTAATAGCTTGCTGTTCTCAGATTGAAGAGCAATTGCACCTACCCTTTTATATCCCGTATTCTTTTCTCCGTCTTCATCGAGCATCTTGATTAATTCGGCATAATAGTTCGCACCATTTTTCACCAGTGTATACCATGGCTTATTTCTCCTCTGTGAAAGCCATGGACAGACGATTCCGGCAGCAGCATCTGTTGCCTGCCCCTTATCATAGCGATCAATTAAGATTACTTCTGTACCTTTACGAGCAAGATGATAAGCAGCGGAAGCACCGAGAATGCCTGCGCCAATTACGATAATTTTTTTCATTTAATTACACACCTTTATTTATAACTGCTTAGGTATTTCCTTTTATGTATTTTATAGAGATTTTTTTGTTTATTTTACAAAAGGTTTGCTGATGGAGCAATGTTATATTGTTCACAATGTGACTTCCAGCTACTCTTATGATGAATGTAATATGCATTCAAATTACAAATACCCTGTAAAAATGTATACATAAAACAAGACTTCATAACCATTCTATAGGTATAGAGGTGAAGATCTTGAAACATAAATTAGATAAAACAGTTGAAATTTCAGCTTGGATTGTTATGTCCATTTTATTAATGATATTTGTACCAAAGAACAGAATTCGCGAAGCACATGTTTCCTTTTTGTTTAAACAGACAATTACATGGCTATTTGGACTTCTCGTCGTTGAAAAAGGATTGATCTCCTATCCTAATCGGTTATTTTTCAAAAAAGCGAATAAGTCTAGTTTTACATTTGAATATTTTGTCTATCCTGCTTTATGTTCATTATTTAATCTGCATTATCCGGAGAAAAGAAATAAAATATATAAATTTTGTTATTATACCTTATATTCGGCATCCATAACAGTGTTTGAAGCAATAGCGATAAAGTACACAAATTTAATTAGATACAAAAAATGGTCATGGTATTGGAGTTTTATAACAATGTGGTTCACATTCTACCTTTCTAGACTTTATCATAGATGGGTATTTAAATTAAAACAGGAAAATGAAAATGAATAATTCTTTACTTCATTTTTCTTTTGTAAATTCAATTCAGCTAACAAAAAGACCAAATCAATGATTTGGTCTCTAAAAATTTAGCTTATTCATAAAACTCAGCAGGAATCTTTCCAAACTTGCGATTATGATAAAGCAGCGGTTCTTTTTTACGGCTATCAATGTCAGTAACTTCCCCAATTAAAATGGTATGATCTCCTGCTTCAACACTCTTAAATGTTTTACATTGCATAACACCCAAAGCACCCTCGATGATCGGCAATCCTTGTTGTGATAGTTTCCATTCGCAGTTGGCAAATCGATCAATACCCTTGCTTGCAAATAATGCACATAGCTCTCCCTGATCTTCCGCTAATACATGAACAGCAAATTTGCCTGATTCCTTAAACACATCATGTGAAGAAACCTTATGATCAATAGACCAAAGGATCATCAGCGGGTCCAATGATACGGACGCAAATGAATTTACTGTTAACCCAAGTGGTGTACCGCTCTCGTCAACTGTTGTTATAACTGTAACTCCAGTTGGATAGTTGCCCATTACTTCTTTAAATTTAGCTGTATCTGCACTCATCCTGCTCCGCCTTTCCGAACATATTCACCTTTAGTATATCCGAATATATTCCCTGAAATGATTCGAAATTACTTCTTTTCTAGTATAGAATATACTATAAAGCATAAGGAATGAAAGCGAGGGAACTTGAAAAGATGAGTGAATTAAAAACAATCGTTCCTCCAAAAGGCGATTATATTCAATTTGAAAATACAGATGAATATACAGAAAAAGTGAAAGAATGGGGCTTGCCAGCCTCTAAAAGTGAATATTGGTACAAAGATCGAAAGCAGCAGTCCATTGTAACCATTAAGGGCTATGAGGTATACGGTCAAGATCATTCAGGAAATACCATCATTATTGAATTTGAAGATGGCAGCTTAGGCTGCATCCATCCTGCCTTCTTAAAAGAGATGCAGGCCGCAAGCTTTGGAAAAATCTATTTATCTGATGCCGGTGAAGCTCCTCAGGCTCCTGCTTCAATTCAAAGTGAGAAAAAAGAGCAAGAACCTGCAGCAGCCAAAAAAACTGTAACGAAAAAAGAAACCAAAAAACCGAAGAAAGAAAGTCCAAAAAAGGTTGTTCTGCCAGAAGATAAAGTTCACTTTACGGCACAGGTTAAGCAATTTGCGTTAAGCTGGAATCATTTTAATGAAGAAAATGATGAAGTGGTGGTTCTTGAGAATGTAACGATTCAACAGGAAGAAAAGATTGAAGTAGGACTTGCCTGGTGTTCACATTCTAAAACTTTAAAGAAATGGGAGCTTTCTCCCGGTGAACAGCTCGAATTTGACGGAAAAATCGTCAAGAAAAAGCTGCCTCAAGGCAAGGACGCAGAAGAAGAATTTATAATAGATGAAGCAGTCCCTTATAAAATCAACAATCCATCCAAAATACAAAAAAGCTAAAGATTGGGGAGTGGAGAAATTGAAAAAGGTTGTCTTAGCTGGAGGAACAGGTTTTGTTGGCACTTATTTTCAACAAAAATTTCAAGAACTCGGTTATGAAGTCATCATCATTGCCAGAACTGCCCCTGCTATTGCCTGGAATAATGAAAAAGACATTATTTCTGCGTTAGAAGGTGCAGAAATGCTCATTAATTTAGCTGGAAGATCAGTGAACTGCCGCTACAATGAGAAAAATAAAAAAGAGATATTGACCTCCAGAACGGAAACAACAAATATATTAGGGAAAGCCCTGCAGGCTTGTGTTAACCCGCCAGAGATTTGGATCAATTCAAGCACTGCAACCATCTACCGTCATGCTGAGGACCGGCCCATGACAGAAGCGGAAGGTGAAATCGGCTCTGGCTTTTCAGTAAATGTTGCCACATCTTGGGAAGATGCCTTTTTCTCTTTCCAGTTGCCAAAAACGAGACAAGCAGCCCTAAGAATTGCGATCGTGCTCGGACCTGACGGCGGTGTCATGACACCTTATGTAAATCTGGTCAAATTTGGTCTTGGCGGCAAGCAAGGATCCGGCAGCCAAATGTTCAGCTGGATACACATTGAAGACCTTTTTCAAATAACACTTTTCTTAAGAGACAATAAACATCTGGAAGGCGTTTTTAACTGTTCTGCTCCCCACCCAGTAAAAAACATTGAGCAGATGCGATTAATAAGGGCACACATGAAAAAAAGCTTTGGTCTTCCGGCTTTTAAATGGATGCTTGAGCTCGGTGCTGTTTTTATAGGAACAGAAACTGAGCTAGTCTTAAAAAGCCGCTGGGTAGTCCCCGAAAGACTGGTTCAATCAGGATTTGATTTTCAATATAAAACCTTAGATGAAGCCTTAAGCGCTATAATAGTAAAATGATCACACTGCCACCTCTCTAAATAAGAGAGGTGGTTTTTATTTTCGACAGATTTCGAGGAATTCCGGGGCGTCACTGTGACACAACAATAGCTGTTCCAGGAACCCCGCCATTCAAACCTTCCAATAAAGATTCTGCAGCAAGCAGTCCCATAGCGAGACGTGTTTCTGCTGTAGCAGAGCCAATATGCGGGAGGGTGACGAGGTTAGGAAGTGTTAGTAATGGATGTTCCGCATGAATGGGCTCAACCTGATATACGTCTATTCCTGCTGCTAAAATATGCTTTTCTTTAAGAGCTCTGTATAAAGCTTCCTCATCAACAACTGCACCGCGAGATCCATTCACAAAGATGCCCGACTTCTTCATCAAGCCAAACTCTCTTTCTCCAATTAGTTTCTCTGTTTGTGCTGTAAGTGGTGCCATATTACATACAAAATCAGCTTCCTTCAGCAGGTCTTCCAGCGTTTGATATTCGGCCTTGTATAACTCTTCTGCATCACTATTTCGTGAGCGATTATGATAGATTACTCTCATACCGAATCCGTGATAAGCTCTTTTTGCAATCGCTGAGCCAATGCCACCCATTCCGATGATTCCGATTGTTTTATGATGAACATCAACACCAAAAAGTTCTTCAGGAATATTTGCTTTCCACTCCCCTTTTTTGACAAATTGATCTAATTCCGAAATCCTGCGGGCAACCGTAAGCATTAAACCAAACATCGTATCTGCAACCGTTTCATCAAGGGAACCCTTCGTATTTGTTGCTAAAATGTCCCTAACCCTTAATTCAGCTAAGTCGAGGTTATCATAGCCAACGGAGACATTGCTGACAACCTTCAGATTAGGTGCCTTATCTAATAAATCTTTATCGACCTTCATCCCAGCTCCGAACAAGGCATGCGCATCTTTTAAATGATCATAAAACGCAGTTTGATTGGAAGAATCAACACTTTCAAAATAAATAACCTCACATTGCTCACGAAGCAGCTCTAATACTTGATCATACGTTTTCCGATAAACAATCACTTTTGGTTTCATCATATTCCTTCTTTCCGATCCATTATTAATCATAATTTACAACATAAAAAGGTATTAAATAAATATTTATTCAAAGAGGAATAAAGCAAAATGTAACTTAACATGTCTATTATTATACATTCGTAATGATATTCGAGATTCCTTTCCAGCTTCTTGATTTAATAAAAATAAAGCAAAACGTTCCTGCTTTTAACAGGAACGCAATATCTATATATATCTGCTGAATATAACAAGTGGGTTGGGCTAATTGTTTGGACTTGAAAAGGGTTTCTCCTTAACGAACTAGGCAAGGCCGCTTATGATCAAATTTCCAGCCGTTTATCAAATATTGCATCGCCATGGAATCATCTCTGGCCCCTAGTCCTTCCTTTTTGTACACCTCGTGCGCCTGTTCTATTCTGTCCATATCAATCTCAATGCCTAAACCTGGTTTTTCCGGTACAGTAAGTTTTCCATTGACGATCTGGAATGGATCCTTTGTCAATTGCTGTCCGTCTTGCCAAATCCAATGGGTATCAATCGCTGTAATATTTCCTGGTGCAGCAGCAGCCACATGTGTAAACATCGCCAGTGAAATATCAAAGTGATTATTAGAATGAGATCCCCAAGTTAATCCCCAGTCAGCACACATTTGTGCAACCCGGACTGAACCTTGCATCGTCCAGAAATGAGGATCTGCCAAAGGAATATCAACTGCCTGCAGTTGAATCGTATGCCCCATTTGCCGCCAATCTGTAGCGATCATATTTGTTGCGGTTTGAATTCCTGTTGCCCTTCTAAATTCAGCCATTACCTCTCGAGCTGAATAACCTTTTTCCGCTCCGCAGGGATCCTCGGCATAAGCAAGAATGTTCTGCTTACCCTTGCAAAGCCTTATAGCCTCCTCCAATGACCAGGCTCCGTTCGGATCTAAAGTGATGCGCGCCTGAGGGAATCGCTTCGCCAAGGCTGTAACAGCTTCAATTTCTTCATCCCCGCTTAAAACACCGCCCTTTAGTTTAAAATCCTGGAATCCGTAACGTTCATACGCCGCTTCAGCCTGGATGACAATTGCCTCAGGTGACAGTGCCTCTTCATGGCGAACGCGGAACCAGTCATCTTCAGCACCAGGTTCATTGCGGTAAGGTAAAGTCGTTTTTTTACGATCTCCTACATAAAATAAATATCCTAAAACATCAACCTCTTTACGCTGCTGCCCCTCACCGAGCAAGGCTGCAACAGGAACGCCTAAATATTGACCTAGTAAATCGAGTAAGGCTGCCTCTAAAGCAGTGACTGCGTGAATAGTGATTCTTAAGTCAAAGGTTTGTAGTCCCCTGCCAGCAGAATCACGATCTCCAAACATCTTTCTTACTTTATTTAAAAGGTTATTATAATTTCCAATCGAAGCACCCATTAATAATTCTTTTGCATCTTCAATCGTCTTCCGGATTGCCTCCCCGCCAGGAACTTCACCTATTCCTGTGTTTCCGCTGCTATCCTTAATAATTACTATATTTCTAGTGAAATATGGACCATGTGCACCGCTTAAATTTAATAGCATACTATCATAACCAGCAATCGGAATGACCGACATATCAACAATTACGGGAGTATTGTATTTCGTTTTCAAAGCTGTTTCCATCTCTGGATCACTCTCCTACTCTATTTAAATCAGCTTAATTTGAAAAGGTGATAGAATCATCTGCCTCTGCACGTTTGTTTTTACGGTAATCCAGATAAGCATAGATAAGCGAACCAAGGATTAGAGCCCATATTACAAATGCAATCGGTCCTTTTGTAAAGAAAATGGTTAGGTCGCCGCTGCTCGACTTTAAGCTATCGATAAAATACTTTTCCAAATCTTTTCCTAAGATAAAGCCAATTAGGAAAGGGATTACCTGAATGCCAATTTTCACAAACACATAACCTGCCAAACCAAACAATAACAGTGTCCACACATCAAACAGCACACCATTATTAATCGCATATGAGCCAACGACACACATAACAATGATGATCGGATAGATGACTGATTTAGGTATATAGATAATTTTCGAAAAGTATTTGATGCTGAAAAACATTAAAAGGAACATAAACACATTTGCAATGAGCAATCCATAAATAATGCCATCCCACAATTCAGGATTTGAGCTTATGAATAATGGACCAACTTGAATACCTTGTAATAAAAATGCTCCAACCAAGACAGCAGTTGTACTGTCACCTGGTATCCCCATTGACAGCAGCGGAATTAAAGCGCCGCCAGTTAATCCATTATTGGATGCTTCACTGGCAATCAGACCTTCAGGCTCTCCGCTTCCTAATTTCTTAGGATTTTTCGAGAAATTTTTTGCTTGTGAATAGGCTGTGATCGAAGCAGCACTTCCGCCAACACCTGGCAATATTCCGATAAATGTGCCAATAAGCGATGATCGGATCGTATTGATTTTTTGATTATTAAATAGTTTAAAAGAAAACTTTTTTTCTTTATCTTTTTGAAACTTTATTTTTTGGTGAGCAGAAACCTTCATGCCATCTTCCGCTTCATCTAAAATCTGAGTGATCGCAAACAAGCCAATTAATGCAGGCAATAAGGAAAAGCCATGCAATAAGTCATCTTCCAGACCAGGAGGTACAAGGCGCATTTCATAATTATCTGCAAATGTCCCAATTAAACTGATATACACGCCCAAGAAACCGCTGAAAATTCCGCCGATCAAACTCCCTTTGGAAATAGAAGCAATCACTGTTAAAGCAAAAACAATGATCAGAAATTTTTCTACCGATGAAAATTTTATAGCCACAGATGCTAATACAGGCGTAAAAAGATACAAGATCAGTAAACTGATGAGCCCGCCAATTAATGATGCGGTAATTCCAACTTTTAAAGCTTTCTCTCCTTCCCCTTTCTGTGTCATCGGATATCCATCAAAGGTCGTACAGAGGGATGAAGGCGTACCAGGAATATTTAATAGAATGGCAGGTACTAAGCCGCCGCTGATTCCGCCGACATATAAGCCCAGCAATAATGCAATGGAATCAATCATATCTAGTGTATAGGTGATTGGCAGAAAAATGGCAATTGCCATTGTAGCTGTCATACCGGGAATTGCACCAAAGATAATACCAACAAAGACACCTGCAAAACAAAGCAGAATCGTCATAGGTGTAAAGAATTCCAATAGATCCATTTAAAGCTCACCATCCTTTACGGTAAAGTAATATTAAACACTGTCCCAAACAAATACCAAATCGCAAAGGATGTCACCACAGAGTTTAAGACAGAAAATATAATGGATTTTCGCTTCATATTTCCAATAAATAAAAGCATGATGAGAAACATAAACAGGATACTTGATGCTAAAAACCCGATAATCTCCAGTAGAAATACATAGCTTACCAGTAAGATAATAGTGCCAAAGAATTTCTTTTTATCATAGCCTTCCTTAAAAAACTTTGGTTTGAATGTAAAGTTTCGATCTTTAAGTCTCTTTGCTAAGTGAGTGAGAAGAAGCACGATTAAGAGGATCACCAATATCCCTAGCACTATTCTTGGAAAGATCAGATGATACTCACTAAAGGTCATATCAATCGTTAGGAGGTCTTTCAAATCAATCACCTTCCTTAATAAACGGTTAGTAGAATAGCAAGGCTGCCCTGCTTAGACAGCCTTACAAGAGAGTGCAATTACAATGCAATATCATCCAGGCTTGGCGCATTACTTATGATGTATCGCAATGTTTCTCTTTTTTCGAGCAAATACTCCTCTGCTTCTTCTGCCGATACGTAGTTGGCTACATATGCATTCTTCAATAAGTCATTTTGATAATTTTCATTTTCGACGGCTGCTGCAACTGCCTGATCCAGTGCATCTACAAAATGTTCATCAATGTCCTTAGGCAGGATAAAGAAAAATTCTTTGTCGAAAATAAATTCTTTTCCATCTACTTTGATGCCCTGTTCAGCAAATGTTGGAATATCGTAACCATCTACCCGTTCTCCGGCAGTCAGTCCAAGAAACTTCATTTTAATCTTTTCTTCTACACCGTCTTTTGTGTATTCATTATTTGCTCCGATTGAGCCGTGAATAATATCAACGTTGCCATCCCATAAAGCCTGATCCTTGTCTTTTTGTGAACCTGTTACGTAAACCTTAATACGATCTGCCACATCCTGGCCAAACTCTTCTTTTGCCCACAGGTAGTACCCATCAAAGCCAATTTGTGATACTCCTCCAGCTTCGATGGCAACGGTAATCATTTCATCAGGATTATCCTTTAGCCATTGAGCTGATTCTGCCATTGTATTGTATGGAGCGTCTGCTTTCGCTAAAAAGGCATTCCCAGGGTTTGTAGCGACTACTGGACCAATCTTCCAGTTCTCTAACTCATGTTCATCACCAAAGCTGCCATATTCGACTCCTAAATAGGCCATATCATGAAAGAACATAACTTCGCTGCCATCACTTTTTGCTTTTGTTAACTCATTAAAAGCTCTTTCACTTCCTACTGCATCTACTTTGATATTTGTATCTAACGGCTCTTCAACATTTCTGCTGATTAAATCCGCAATCTGATAGGTATCTCCACCAGTAGAAGTAGAACCAATCAGCACTCTGACTCTAGACAAATCAACTGTTCCATCATTACGCGTTTCTGCATCTGTTCCTCCTGCTTGATTTCCGCACGCTGTTGTTAATACAAGTAAACCTGCTGCCAAGACAAATAATAATTTCTTCATAAACACACCCCTAAACTATATTTTTGTCTGCTGTTACCTTCACCAACGTTATAAAGCGCTTACAAAGATGTTTTATTTAAAAGGGGGGTAGATCCCCCTTTACTTGATTCATTTTACAAAAACTGTTTTTATTGAAGTGTAAAATTCAATCGCTGCCTGACCTTGTTCACGGGAATGCGAGCTGGATTGCTTCATACCTCCAAAAGGAGCCTGCAGTTCAACTCCGGCACTCTCAGCATTTATTCTGACAAGTCCAGCATCCATTTCTTCAATAAAGGTTAGCATTTTTTGGATATTCGTTGTAAAAATGGACGCACTTAATCCATATTGCACATCGTTGGCAAGATCTAATGCTTCTTTTAGAGAATCTACCTTCATTAAAGCTAATACAGGACCAAAAATCTCTTCTTGAGCAATGGTCATATTGGCAGTAACAGAGTCAAACACAGTCGGCTGTACAAAGTAACCTTTGTCATATTTTGATCCTGTCAATCTTTCACCTCCGCAAAGCAATTCTGCTCCTTCTGCTTTGCCCTTATGAATGTATGACAGCACCGTCTGCAATTGTCCTGCGTTCGCACTTGGGCCCATCCATGTTCCATCTTCCTGCCCGTCTCCTACTGTGATTTCATTTACTTTGGCAACAAGTTTTTCCTTAAACACTTCATAAATCTCACTTTCAACAATTACCCTGCTTGTTGCTGTACACTTTTGGCCAGTTGATCGTAATCCGCCGCTTACCGTTGCTTCAACTGCCAGATCAAGATCTGCGTCAGCCGCTACGATCACAGGGTTTTTCCCGCCCATCTCAAGCTGGTACTTTCCCCCGCGGGAGAAAACGGTTTGACCAATTTTCTTGCCTACAGCATTAGATCCTGTAAAAGTTATACCGTTTACATCTGGATGCTCTGCTAATCCTTGCCCAATTACAGAACCAGAGCCTGTTACTAGATTAATGACACCTTCAGGGAAGCCAGCTTCAGCAAAACATTCAATGACTTTAGCACAGGTTATTGCTGTCTCCGTTGCCGGCTTGATTACAACCGAGTTGCCATAAATTAATGCAGGGGCCATCTTCCAGATTGGAATTGCCACTGGGAAGTTCCATGGTGTAATAACGCCTACAACGCCTAATGGAACTCGCGTGGTAAACATTAGTGCCCCGCTGTCTGTTGAAGGAATTACATCTCCAATCTTCCTCATCCCTTCTCCAGCATAATAACGAAGAATGGCAACTCCTCGAGCTGTTTCCCCTTTCGCTTCCGGCAATGTTTTTCCCATTTCTCGTGTCATACACACTGCTACTTCTTCTAATCTGGATTCAAGGATATCAGCAGCTTTATAAAGATATCGTCCTCTTTGGTCACCAGATAGTTTCTTCCATTTTTTTTGAGCCGATTTGGCAGCTTCTACTGCGCCATTCAGATCTTCTGCTGTTGAGCTCTGAACGAATCCAACTACATCATCCACATTGGCTGGATTGCTGATTTTAATCACATCATTTGTACTTGAAGATCTCCATTTTCCATTAATGTAATTTAAATAATGCTGCTGCTCTGTTTGAACTGTCACTGCTTATCCCTCCTATATTTCAAGCTCAATGGGCAGTTGTAAACATCCCCTAAGCAATTGTTTTCGTATTTTTTGGATACTTATCAAATGCGATTTTAATAATTTTTTCTAATTGATCGAAATGTTCTTTTTCCACTTGTGTCACTGGCGGTCTAACAGATTTCGTCACTGGCAGTCCTGCAATTTCCATGCCTGCTTTAATTAGTGCTATAGCATAGCCTTTTCTTTGTTTGCGAATTTGATTGATTGGCAGAATTACATCTTGGTAGAGGTCTTGAACGAGCTGCAGGTCATTGCTGAGCATTGCTTCGTAAAACAATCTTGAGATATGCGGAATATAGTTTGATATCGCAGAGGAGTAAGAATCAAATCCTAAAGGCATATAAGCTGGGTGGCATACTTCTGCCATTGGCATTCCATTTAGCCAGCCAATTTTATTGCCAATAGCCTGAGTTAGTTCCACATTCAGATCCATATTGCCAACGCCATCTTTCACCCCAATTAGTTGAGGGATTTCCACTAGCTTCTGTAAACTTTCCAGCTGTAAAACAGCATTGGCCCGCTGGTATACAATTGCCCCTAAATCTGTACTGTGTAAAATGGTTTTAAAGTATTCATATATACCATCTTGCTCGCCTTCAATTAGATATGGAGGTAAAATAAGATACCCATCAGCATTGTGTTTAGCTGATATTTCAGCCTTTTCTAATGACTCTGATAAATTTCCGCCTATTCCGGTATAAACCGGAACCTTGCCATTAACTTCTGACACCGCCAATTCGACAGTAGCTTCAAATTCTTTATAGCTAAGAGAGTTATATTCCCCAGCTCCACAAGAAATAAAAATGGCTTCTAACCCTTCCTCAAGCAAAAAATGTATATTTCGGGCTAATGCTGATTCATCAATGTTTCCGCTTTCATTAAATGGCGTAACAGGGAAACCTAAAATCCCTGTTGGAGCTTTCCTCGTCTTTTCCATGCAATCTCTCCCTCTCTATTCATTTATATTTTTTAACGTTTTTTTCCTTACATAATCAAGGTGTTTGTACATGCTTAAGTAAGATTGAATGGGATCCCTTTTTTCTAAGGCATTATAAATATCTTTGTGCTGCTGAAGAGTGATTTCCTTGTTTCGATTTTCAGTAGAAATGTTTGCTAAAATCGTATCGTACATGTTAAGCAATGGATCAATTAATCCCTCTGTCATATAATTACTGGCACTGCACGCAATGATCCGGTGAAATTCGCGATCAGCTTCTGAGTAATCCCCATCTGATGTTTCCATTATGTGTATGGTTTCTTTGAGCTTCTTTAGCTCGAGTTCAGAGATCTTTTCAGCCGCCAGAGAGACCAATCCTAACTCTTGTGTAAAACGCGTTTCTAAAATGGCCTTAATATCCCCTGCTGCAAGCGCTAACATTATTCGGTAAGGCTGACTTCCAATTTTATCTGACAGGAATGTCCCTTCCCTCGTTTTCCGGTGAATGATTCCAATGGTTTCAAGAGAACTAAGTGCCTCTCTTAATACAGGTCTGCTGACAAAGAGCATTTCCATTAATTCCATTTCTGTCGGAAGTTTATCGCCGGGGTGCAGCTTTCCAGTCAACAATAGGTCTATAATTTGATCAATTACCTGATCAGATAACGTTTTTCTTTTTACGGATTGCATTTTTAGCTTACTAGCTTTTTCATCCATGCTAACCCCTCCTTTCACATATTTGTCATTTTTTCAAATTGTAAGACAAATAAAAAAGACTGTCAATATAATTTACAGAATTTTCTTAAAATTATTTAAATATAGTATTTTACTATAAAAAAGACGCTGGGACAAAACAAAATTAATCTTTCTAAAACACGAATATTCAATATCATGATTTGGGTATTTAAACAAGTCCGTTCCATTGCGCTGCAGACCTCGCTTTCCGTGGGGAGGAAGCTGAGCCTACTCGGAGCAAGCTCCTGCGGGGTCTCACCTTTTCCTCTATTGCCCACAGGAGTCGAGTGTCCTCCGCTCCATTTCACCCATGTTAATAAAACATATTTTATAATCATAAAAAAACCGAATGATTAGAAAGATGACTTCCTCAGCATTCGGTTCTATTAGAGTGTTAAATACTTATGTCCCAGACCCCTTGAATATTAATGCCCTAAAATTAACTTATTGATTTTGCAACTGCTTTGTTATTTCTTCTAGAATTTTATCTGAATCTTCTAAGGTAAAACGATTTGTAATGAACATTTCCACGCTATAGCTGCTCTGATCTGAATTAATGACCGCTATCACAAAATCCCCAGCATCTCTTTGTAAATATTCATAATGAACTGCCATTCCGTTCATGATCTTTCTTTCACCAGTCCCGCCCCCAAGTTCTACCGTACCTTTTCTATATTGGATACTAATGACGTTTTCACCCGTATATGGACCATGGAGCAGAATACTATTCTGCTGTTCTTCCCATGATTTCCGCTTCTGTTCATTGTTAAAATTAGAATCTAATTCACCTTTTTCTTTCCCATAGGAGATCGTTAAGTTTGAAGGTTGATCCTTTTGAGCAGGAAGCATCGTAATAGCAGAAAATAGAATGTCAAACCCTTCTATTTCCGGAATAACAATGGGCTCTCCATAAATAAGTTCAGCTTTCTCTTCAATGGAAGCTGTTTGATTTTCCGACTCAGATATGAACAAATTTAGAAGAATACCTGTTAAAAAAACGAGAAATAATACTGCAGCAGCTGGTAAAAGGATTTTAAAACGTTTCTTTTCTTTCTTTGTCTGTTTTGATTTTTTTGAAATCATTTCAGCAAACTGTTCTATTTCAGTCTGACTCAAATCCAGCTCGTTAAATACATGTGTATTAAGAGCTTTTTTCACATTCTTGCTATGACTATCCATTAAATATCAAGCCTCCTTTTTAACAGATCTCTGCTCCGAATTAACCTTGTCTTAACTGTATTAACGTTCAATTCTAAAAGGCTGCTAATTTCATTCGTATCCAATTCTTGATAATAATAAAGAATAATAATTTCGCGGTATTTAACTGGTAGCTGCATAATGCTATTGGCTAGTTCTTGATCTCTTAGTGTGCTAATGACAGTTTCTTCAGTATCTTCGTTTGATTGTTCTTCCTTACTAAACCAATGAGTCATTTGAACCTTTCGGTGATGCCAGCTTTTTAAATAATCCTTTGATTTGTTGACTGCGATCTTAAGCAGCCAATTCTTAATGGAACCCTCACCTCGAAAAGTATGAAAGCTATTATAAGCTGTTAGAAAAACTTCTTGAGTTATATCTTCCATTGTGTGATGGTTTTTTACATATGAAAAAACGATCTTTCTAATATCATTTACATATAGTTCTACAATGCTATTGAACTCACTAGCATGCTTCTTTCTTTTAAGGTCCACAGACTTCCCTCCTTTTCATTACTGCTTATATAAAAGACGATTAACCTGAGCAGCAGGGTTCATAATTTAAACGATCTAAATCACTGAAACTATACCGGTATAGAAGAATTGTTTTTTTAAAACTCGTTTCCTTTTCAAATAAAATACCCAGCATAAAAAGAAGCAGCTAAAAAATAGCTGCCCCCTTGGAGATTACTTCGAAATAATAAATACACCACCACAGTGAGAAATGGGTTCGAATTCGCATTTGCATATATGCTCCAGTGCTGTTTTGATTTCGTTATACACAAAATAGAATTCATCATCATCCCAGTTCTGCTGATTATCCTGCTTGCATTGCTCCAGTTCTTTCCTGCCGGCAAAAGCGATGTCACCTATTAAGATCTTGCCGTTATCAGTCAGAACAGAAAGCAAGTCTGTTATAAACGTGATTTTTTCATTGTCTGTCAGGTGGTGGAGCGTGTATGTGCTGACAATGAAATCATATTCATTTTTCATTCTTTCTCTAGGAAGACCCTTTGAAATATCCCATTCTATTATTGTCGCGGCAGGCATTTTTGATTGAGCAATTGAGATCATTTTTGGTGAAAAGTCGATTCCATCAATTAAATGATCATATTCATATAGTTTACTCGAAAGTACGCCAGTTCCGATGCCAATGTCTAAAACCTTTGCATGCTTGTGCTGCATAATTTCATTATAAATAGCGTTTAGTATCTTTTTGTAGCCTGCAAAAGGATACTGATTCTTATCTTCACTAATTTGAACAAGTTTTATCGTACTCATCCGCCCATAAATCGAATCCTTGATTATTTAACATGAATGCTCCTCCAACTTATAAAGTTACATTCCGAGCATTCCTTATGAATTACTCGAAAAGCCCGCCCCTTAATTTCGCGTTCAACTTTATTTCAGTATTATGTACCATTAAAAACCCCACCTTTCTTTAATAGTATTATATTAACATAAAATTCAAATAATTTTATCTAAATGTATACAGCTTCTTGACTAATTACCAGGATAAATGATCTTTGCGTATCTTTTCCAATCCTGCTGATCCGTGTTTAATTCAAGAGTAGGAATTATTGAGTTATCTGCATGTTGTCTCAGGATATGCTGTGTATGTATTAGATGATCAACTTCTATTTGCGTTTCTTTTTCTGTTTTACTTTTCCAATGTTCCGGTTTTCTGCTCTTTAATCTATTCTCAGCTTCTTCGGTGGAAATGGTTAGAAGAGCACACTTAGCACCAAGCCGAAACAATTCTACTTCAATTTGCTTGATTTTATACAATGACGAATCGGAGAAGGCCGTTCGATGATTCAAATGAAATCTTTCAAGAATGAAAAAAATCCCTTTGGAACGGTGTGTATCTCCAACTTCTTTGGCCCACACACTTAATTGTTTTAGCATCTTAACTCTATCGTTAAGAAGATTAAGATGTTCAACCTGATTAAGTGATTTTAATTCTCCATTAACCCTGTGTAATACTTGCGAATAATGTTCACTAAGCACAATGACACTGCGTTCACTATTATAATCATGACTATGAAGTTTTTTTAATTCTTTTAGAATCGATGTTTTACCTGAATTTGAATAGCCTTCAAGTATTATTCCTCGCATTTGGCTCAATTTTTCTGCTCCCCTTATTCTTTCAAAGTCATTCCATCTAAGCATCTACATCCCTATAATTCTTTCATTGAAAGAAGAATGATTAAGGATACCTATTTACAATATTTAACAGCTTAACATATGTTGTCATCTTTGCTATCTTTTATCAAATAGTCTATGTAAAAAAGCACCAATATGCTAATATCGATGCTTTTCTATTATTCATTTATGAATATCATCTATTATTAGCGAACTCTATTTCATAAAATTGAGTTTTTGAACTAATTTCATAAAGTCGTCAAAGAAAGGAAAATATTTATTTTGCTGGTGATACCATTTTCGGACAGTTTCCACGACCCAAAACGGAACCGATTTTCCATCGATTAGATGATAATATTCTTCATATCCTTTTTTTAAATGTTCCCATCTTAAATCATTTCCAGATTGAATATATTCAGATACATCTAGGATCTTAGCTCTACCGTTTTGCAGCAATATATTTTTTAAATGAATATCTCGAGGATTCAGCCCTTTACTTCGAACAAAATCTCTGGCACTTTCAACATCAACTACAACTTGGTTAGGGATATGAATTCCCTGGAGGACACAATCATAAAGTGTTTTACCATCTTCATAACTTAATACAATGAAAAACTCCCCTGAACCATAATAAGTGGAGAAAAATGGAGATTCACCAATCTGTTCATAAACACCTGCTTCTGCTTTAACTTTATCAATTTTATCTTTTGCATAAACCTTATATGCATATTGTGGTGCATCCAAAAATTGAAAAACGGCTGCATCTGTTCCAACTCCGATGCACTTTAGATCCTCTACTTGTCCTATAATGGTTACTGGTTCATTATTTGGATTTGATAAAACTGTAATTTTAGAAAGTGAATCAATCGCAATCTCCCATTGTGCCACACTAATCTCTCCCTTGACTGGCTGGTGCACTCGTAAATCAATATTTATAAAAAAGCTCTTCAGAAGAGAAGTGCCTTGCAGCTAGTCTTTTATTCTACCACAAGAAGTGTTTAAGCATTCGAAAAACGCACTACTACTCCTTTAAACAATATATGTAGAATATCCGTGATTTTAGACTGCCGCGGTAGTTTGATTTATTTATATTAGTTATATATTTAAAGATTAACTTGTTCTATGGTTACCCTCTTCCCAATTATTCTTGCCTTGCTCTCTACCATGATGATGTCACATTCTTCATACAATCATATAGGGATTGATTATGTATACGAATAGAATCGAAATAAGATTCATGTATATTTCATATATAGTCCACCTTTTTCTAGCGAGAAGATCCTATACTGCCGCAATTCAAAAGAGTTTAGCACGAACTGGTTAGCTTGCAGAAGGATAAGCTAGAGAGGTGATAAGCGGAGAAATTCCTCTTATTTATAAAAAAGCGCAAAAAATAGCTTAAATAGACGGATAAAATCCGACTATTGGATCAAAAATCCTGAAAATCAAGTGTTTTTCTGTGTTTAACCGGAAAATCTCCCCTTATTTAAGCCGAAATGAGCTCTTTTCTGCATTTAACCGGAAAAACTCCTCTTATTTTTTGTCGCAGAGGCTTATGAATGGAATGAACTCCTCAGTCTAATTAAAATAGCGCACATCTAATTGGCAATATATGCTAAAATAAATAAAAAGAGAATATTGGGAGGGGGCGCTGACTTGTTTTATGAGAGTACTAGTATGATTGTTTATACTCTGCTGTTCTGGTGGATCATATTTCTTTTTTTTCAAAGAGTTTTTAACTCTTACCCTAAACGTAATTCTTGGAAAAAGGATATCGCTGTTACCTTTGTGCAAAGTCTTACCGTCCTAATTTTCTTCCCTGTTTTATTACATTATCTGCTGAATTAATCCTACAAATGCTTGTTAACATATGAAAAAGCAAGGGAAACTTCTCCCTTGCTTTTTCCTCTTGTGCTATCAAAAAAATATTATCGTAACGTTTTAAGTGCACCGCTCCAGGCATTCACTTGATCTAGCATGGTATTCACATTGTCAAGATGAAGATCTGCTGGTTTGAATTCACTGAAGTTCTCAAAGTCTGTAAATAGCGACAATGTTGGATGTGTGCGAACATCTGCAACTTGAAGTTCAGCTAGAATGCCACGCAAATGTTCAGCTGCACGAGCTCCACCTGTTGATCCATAGCTTACAATACCTGCTGCTTTGTTATGCCATTCATCACGCGCTAAGTCTAAGGCATTTTTAAGAGCACCTGTAATGCTGTGGTTGTATTCTTGAACAATAAATACAAATCCATCTAGGCTAGTAAGTTTTTCCGACCATTTTTTAATGCCTTCTGCTTCACTAGTGGTACCTAAAAACGGCAGGTTGAAATCTGCAATATCTACAATTTCATATTCTGCATCACTGCGCTGATCAGCAATCCCTTTAACCCATTCACCAACCTGCGGACTTACTCTTCCTTCACGAGTACTGCCTAATATAATTCCAATTTTTAAATTTGCCATTTTTATTTCCTCCCTTTTTTAAACGATAAAAACTCATGCTGGATATCCGTTACATAGATGTAGGTAACTGCTGAATAAAAGATATTTCAATTCTTTCTATCAACAAGTTACTTTATGTAACCAAGTATATTTTATCAATTCACTATTGTCAAGTTACTTTATTATCTAATGTAATTTTATTTCTGTTTTTTTAATGGTATAATAAAGCTATAAGGAGTGAACGAATGATGAAAGAAACTGACATTTGTCCTCGCTTTGAAAAAGCCATTTCAATTTTAAGCCAACGCTGGACGGCTCTGTTAATACATCAGCTTCTCACTGGTCCAAAACGGTTTGGATCGATTCAAACATCTGTAGGCATTAGCGGAAAAGTTTTATCAGAGCGGTTAAAAGAAATGGAAAAGCAAGGAATTATTAAACGAAAAGTCATCCCTGAAACCCCGGTGATTATTGAGTACTCTTTAACAGAGAAAGGCATTTCGTTAGAGCCTGTTTTACGCGAGGTTGAAAAATGGTCACAAGAATGGATTTCAGCGGATGAAACATAATCCATTTACCTCTTAATTGAAGAGATAAACATAAACACAAAAAAAGAGGGGATCCCCTCTTTTTTTTTAGGCTGTTTCTAACCTGTTGACTATAATCTTTAGCTTCTGTCTAGCCCGATACAAGCGAGTTTTTACGGTATTCTGATTTATATGCAGGATATCAGCGATTTCTTGTTCTTTCAACCCTTTTTGAAGCTTTAATAGCAGAATGGTTTGGTAATGTGCTGAAAGCTGATGAATAGCCTTATATAAATTCTGATTAAATAATGATGCCTCTACATCCTTTTCGACAACATTATGATCCGTCTGCAGCGAACTTGCTTTAAGGTGAATATGCTCCATAGACATTACATTGCTTTTTTTCTCTTTTCGGATTATATCAATCGCAGTTCTTGCAGCAATCACAGATAACCAAGCCCCTATCTTTTTTGAATCTTCAACACATTGTATTTTCTTAATCGCCTTGATATATGTTTCATGCACAGCATCCTCAGCCAGCTGCTGATCTTTAGTGATTCGATAGGCAACGTGATAGAGCCGATGAAAATAACGTTCATATAATTCATTGAAATAATCTTCGTCCATAATGGTCCCTACTTTTTTATATATTTACTTTTTGAAGCACTATGCTAACTTTAAATAAGTCACCATCTGTATCAATGACTAATTCTCCGTCATGCAAATCTATGATTGATTTTGCAATGGCAAGTCCTAATCCTGAACCTTCCGTATGCCGTGAAGTATCTCCTCTTTTAAAACGCTCAAATAATTCTTCACTTTCATCGTTTAATTCATATTTTGAGATATTTTTAAATATAATCTGAGCCTGATGACTTTCTTCTATGAGCGATATATAAACGCGTGAATGCTCAAGAGAGTATTTCAATATATTTGATATTAAATTATCGAAAACTCGCCAGACTTTTTGCCCGTCTACTAGCACAAATACGGGGCTTTCCGTGACCGATAGTCTGAACTGGAGGTTAGAATTCTGTATATCTGTATCATACTCGGCAATCGCCTGATGAAGCAGCTGTACTAAATCTCCCTTTTCTTTAGAAAGCTCGACGTTTCCGCTTGCCATCTTAGAGACTTCGAATAAATCCTCAATTAAGCCTTTTAGTCTCTTTGATTTTTGATCAATAATGTCAAGATACGAGTCACGCTCTTGGTCTGATAGCTGTTGTGACTTTAGCAGTTCTGTATAATTGATGATGGACGTTAAAGGCGTTCTTAAATCATGTGAAACGTTCGTAATAAGCTCTGTTTTTAGCCGTTCACTTTTGGCTTGTTCCTTTTGCGATGCTTTTACAATCTGTCTAAGCGCATTCAAATCCTTCGCCATGTTTGCCAAATCTATTTGTTCAGGAATATTTAAATCTTCCCCAAGCTTTCCTTGTGCCAGCTCGTTTGTTTTTTTGGCAAGCTGCTGAAGCGTACCGACATTCCTCACAAACATGATGATCGCTGGTATGCATACAATTCCTAATAGAAGAAGATATATGATGATAAAAAGAGGATGAATCATCATCGTAAAAGCACATAGACCAGTAAAGAAAATACTTCCGAGCAGCAGCATGACTTGTGTTCCCAGCGGTTGTTCTAAGAAGGCACCTTTAATGTTTCCCCTAAGATTCTTGAACCCTCTGCGGCATATAGAAAGAAGCCGGTAGCTGATCCCTTTTTTCCAGTCATCCGCAATCGCAGCAGGATTAGTCAGCACGCCAAAGAGAAAAACGGATTGAATAATGGCGAGTGAAAAACAAATATAATAGCCTAAGAAGGATACAATTAATTCGTTTAGAAAATAGCTATCATCTAATAGGTAGCGAGTACTATGATGGATAAAGTCCAGTGACATAAATGCACCGATAAAAGCTAGAATACAAAGGATCACACGAGTGTCGATTGGGAATTTTTCATAGTAGTGCTTTATTTGATGAATTTCTGCGGTAATAAGCTTCGATTTTTTGATTATTACGATTGATAGAATCAGCAGAATAAGACTTGTTACAGCCAGTAAAATAAACAGAATCTGCAAATCTTCAAATTTATGCATTTCATTGATATATTGATTTTGATCTGGCAAAGAACGGGCTAAAGCAATTTTTCCATTGAATTCGCTGTAGTCAACCTGTTCTAGCTCTCTTGGCAGCTCTCCAAGCGGCAGCATATAATAGTCTGACATCACATCACCAATTGTATAATCAGTGAAAAAGTATGTATGTTCACTAGTAAAATAAGTATCCGCTGTCTCTTCAGCTTCTAAATTGGTATACGTTTTTCCTGTAACAGTGTTTTCAAAGTAATAGGTAAATGTTTTAGCAGAATCAGTTAAATGTTCTTTAAAGCTCTCTTTTTCTTGATAAAATTGTTCGAGTTTTGCTTCTTTTTCAGCCTTTACCTTTGGTATAACATATTCATCGCTTTCGAAGTTTTGGGTGATATCTTTTATCTTATTGTCTCTTTCTTCAATATACGCATCGGCAGCCTTCTGATTATTTGAATTTAATGCCGTTTGAATACGCTCTTCATATTGCATCGTAATATTATCAATTTGTTCCTGCAGCTCTCCGTATCTGTATCGATGTTCCTCTATGTCTTCTTTAGAGACCATAATATTTTCTTTTGCTTCTTCAAGTGTGCGATTGTTTAATTCATATATATTTAGTAGAGCTGCAAACTCGCCCAAATCCATTTGAAATTCATCGGTTTGAAAATAATTGTCTTTATGGAAGAATTCATTGGAATACAATATAGCAGTGAATAATCCGCTCGTTCCATAAGCTAGCAGTATGGAGCAAATAAAGATAAGGAACTTACCTTTCCATTTTGTAGCCAATGCCCCACACCACCTTTAAATATCTTGGATTTTTCGGATCAATTTCAATCTTTTCACGAATTTTACGAATATGTACAGCAACCGTATTTTCTGCGTTATAACAAGGTTCTTTCCATACTTTTTCATAGATTTCATTAATCGAAAAAACGGTGCCTGCATTTGTTATCAGCAGCTCTGTTATTTTATATTCGATTGGTGTCAGCTTTATGGACTCCCCATTCAAACAGACTTCCTTTGCAGCTGTATTTAATGTCAATCCATTTAGGTTAATCTCTTTTTTTGCTCCTTCAAAATTCCCAAAGGTTACATATCTGCGCAGCTGGGATTTTACGCGTGCAACTAGCTCCATTGGATTAAAAGGCTTGGTGACATAGTCATCTGCACCTACCTGCAGTCCTAAGATTTTATCTGTATCCTCACTTTTCGCACTTAAGATAATAATCGGGATATTCTTTTCTTCTCTAATTTTATATGTTGCTCCAATTCCATCTAATCTTGGCATCATGATATCCAAGATTATGAGGTGGATTTCGCGGTGCTGAAGAACTTCCAATGCTTCCACTCCATCGCTTGCTTTTACCACCGTAATGCCTTCATTTTTTAAATAAATTTCAATTGCATCACGGATTTCCTTCTCATCATCCACAACTAGCACATTATAGTTTGCCATAATTCTGTCCAGCCTTCTTCCTTCTCACTACTTTAATTAATTCCTATCTTACTAGAAAAATCTTAACAAATGGATAGCAAAAATCTTAAGAATTTCTTAAAAAAACGATGAAAGGAAATTTCTTGGCCTTTGATGTAAATTGAGAGAACACCTTTTCACCTGCTCAAACGTTTGAAACCTACCAATACTACAGTCATTTACCACAAAAAAAGCCTGTTCCTCTAATTAGGAACAGACCTTACATGTATGTCATATATGATTAAATGTACGTTAGGATTATTTTTGTTCTGCCAATACATCCGCAAATGCCTTTACATAAGGAGGCAAGTCTGGCGGTCTGCGGCTGGACACAATATGGCCGTCAGTGACGACTGCCTCATCACTCCATATAGCACCCGCATTTGTCATATCATCTTTGATTCCAGGTGTGCTGGTGACCTTTTTTCCTTGTAAAATGTTGGCTGAAATAAGCACCCAGCCTGCATGGCAAATTTGTCCAATAGGTTTTTTCTTTTCATCCATATGCTGAACCATCTTCAGCACTTCCGGATAACGTCTTAGCTTGTCTGGCGCCCATCCTCCGGGAACCAGAATAGCATCATAATCCTCCGCATTGATATCAGTAAAAGCATATGCCGATTGCGCAGGGACGCCATATTTTCCAATATACTGTTTATTTGCCTCTTGCCCGACTAAATCAACAGTTGCTCCCTCTTCCTGCAGCCGTAAAATCGGATACCATAGCTCTAGATCCTCAAATTCACTCTCAACTAGCGCAATGACTTTTTTATCCTTTAATCTCATTCATATCCCTCCATACAATTGTTAGCCTTTAGTATACAGGAATCATTGGACAAAGAGCCAGAGGAACGGTTTCTCCTGGCTCTCCATTATATATTTTCTTTATTTTTTGAGTTCCTCAGATCGTTTCCACTTTACGCCCATTTCTGGCGAGCAGCAATTCTCTGAACTGTTCCGCTGCTTCACGTGGAGAAGGCGCATTCATGATCGCTGAAACGATTGCAGCTCCTGCAAGGTTTATATGGTTGAGCTGGGTGATGTTCCCATGATTGATGCCTCCGATTGCAACAGCTGGAATCGTGACAGATTGAACTGTTTTTTCAAGCATGCCTGGAGGAAGGACTGTTGCATCTCCTTTTGAAGCAGTTGGAAATGCAGCGCCAACACCTACATAGTCTGCCCCATCTCTCTGTGCTGCCTGTGCTTCTTCTGGATTTGAAACAGAAACACCTATAATCATGGAATCTGGCACAATTGCTCTTATCGCTTTTAAAGGGAGATCTGTTTGGCCCACATGTATGCCTGCCGCATGAACAGCTAAAGCTACATCAACTCGATCGTTTATAATGAGAGGAACATCGTACTGATCTAAAAGCCTTTTTAACTTTAAGGCTTTTTCGAAAAATAGTTTGCCTTCACTCGTTTTCTCACGAAGCTGCACAATGGTTGCACCGCCCTTAACGGCTTCTTCTACAATATAAAGCAAATCTTTTAAATCACGGGACTCCTCTGTTACCAAATAAACGCTATAATCCATTTTCATCGCAATATAACCTCTCTCTCCCAGACAGTTTCATTCATGGTGAAGATTTCATCCATTAACTTTACTTTAAACGTGCCAATGCCTTCACCGTCTGAAATTTTCCTTCTCGCTCGCTCTCCAGCAAGGCTCATAATGCCCATTCCAACAACTGCTGCAGAGAAATAATCCTCAGAAACACCTGCACAAGAAGCAATTAGAGCGGTTGTCATGCATCCAGTGCCAGTCACAGCTGTTAACCAAATATCACCATTCTCGATTTCTGCCACTCTAGTTCCATCTGATATGGCATCATGTTTACCGCTTATGACAATAACTGCATTCAGCTTCTCAGCAGCCAGCTTTGCTAATTCAGTATGAGTTAAGGATAATTCACCAGCATCAACACCTCGGGTATTCGCCTGACCGCCAATAAGTGCGTAAACCTCCGTTCCATTCCCTCTTACAATATCCACCTTCACTTTTTTCATATAATCCATTGCCTTTTGGGTTCTATATGGAGTAGCGCCTACTCCAACCGGATCAAAAACGACTGGAATCCCTTTTCTGTTTGCTGCCTTTCCTGCCAGCACCATGGATTCGTACATATCAGCTGTAATGGTACCAAAATTAATCACTAGAGCATCTCCAAGTCCAGCCATCGCTTCAACTTCTTCTATACTTGTAGCCATTACAGGAGATGCACCAATAGCCAATGTTGCATTGGCACAATCGTTAATGGTTACATTATTCGTAATTTGATGGATTAAAGGTTTTGCAGTTTCCAAGTCTCTGAAAATTTGATTCACGCTCAGTTGCTCCATGTCTTCTCTGCCTCCTGATACATTTTTGCTTTTCTGTATAAATCATAAAAATGGTTTGTTGGGCCATGACCGTTGCCAATATCAAGGCTATGCTCAATTGCCATATGTATATATGATTTTCCTCGCTTCACCGCTTCAAGCATATCAAACCCGCGAGCAAGGTTAGCAGCAATTGCCGAAGAAAGAGTACACCCTGTTCCATGTGTATTTTTTGTCTCAATTCTCGTGCCGCTAATCCAATGAAAATTGGTTCCATCATAGTACAAATCATCTGGTTCCCCTTCCATATGCCCTCCCTTTAACAGCACCGATCTGGCACCAAGTTTTGTCATATCCATACATGCTTTCTCCATGTCTTTCTTGTTTGAAATAGGATAACCAAGAATGACCTCTGCTTCTGGGATATTAGGGGTTATAATAGTTGCGAGCGGAAGCATGTGATCTATTAAAGAAGTCACTGCTTCTTGTCTCAGCAAATGATGCCCGCCTTTTGAAACCATGACTGGGTCAAGCACAATATGAGACGGCGCATATTTTTGCAGGCCTTGCGTTACCGTTTTAATTGTGTCTGCAGATGAAAGCATCCCGATTTTTACGGCATCAACCGTAATATCATCAAATACAGCTTCTATTTGATCTCTGATAATATTCACATCTATATCCTGTACAGAACGAACTTCCTGTGTATTTTGAGCTGTAATAGCAGTAATAACGGACATCCCAAAAACGCCATTTGCGCTAAATGATTTTAAGTCCGCTTGAATACCGGCACCTCCGCCTGAATCTGAGCCTGCAATCGTCAATGCTGTTTTCATTGTAAAATGCCTCCTAATGCTTTATTTTTCACCATTACTTTCAATAATCCGTAACCCATCAAAGCACCTGTAAAGCTGCTGAAGATAAATGCCGGCACAAACCCAAATAGCGCTGCTTCCTGTCCAAGGAAAAGGACAGAAATCGGATAGGTCGCCATTGCACCTAATATGCCTGTTCCAACCACTTCACCTGCTGCTGCAAAACTGAGTTTACGAGTTTTGGAGAAAAGAATTGCTGCTAAAAAGGCACCAATCATACTGCCTGGATAAGCAAAAATACTGCCTGTTCCCAGCATATTTCTTAAAGTTGATGAAAGAAAAGCTTGAATCACTGCATACCATGGGCCAAGCAAAACAGCCGAGAGCACATTAGCAAAATGCTGAATAGGAAAGATTTTTGCAAATCCTACCGGTATGTAAATAAGACTGCTGGAAACCGTCGTAATAGCTGCAATAAATGCAATAATGGTTAGTTTTTTTGTACTGTTCATCATTTTTTATTTCCCCCTTAATATTTAATAAGTGCGAATCCTCATATTATATAAGCCAATCTCTTCCCTCCCGGCAGCACACTTTGTGAATGAATACGGCTTATTCCTCAATATAAAAAACCGCTCCTATAGCAGAAGCGGTTAACAAACAGCACATGTGCACTTATGTTAACTGCTTCCCTACGCTAGTTCTAACTAGATCAGGTTCAAAGGGTTCTTCTCAGCCAATTTGGCGCCCCCAGCAGATTTTTAATTTTCAAGTTTTACACCATATCAAGATATTCCGATTTCTGTTCCATTGGCTTAAAGGAATGATTCCATAGAGACAAAAAGCCGCTCATGAAAACACGAGCGGCGAATATGTATAGATCAGCAGAATATAATCTATAGCACTTCCCTACGCCAGTGTTAACAGGATCAGGTTCAGAGGGTTTGGCATTACTGCCATCTCAGTCTTAAAAAGACACCCCTAGTGTAAGAAGTATTCATTTTTCAACACTATCATAACATTTTTGTATTATTTTGCAAACGTTATGTCTTTTTTAGAAATTCCTCAATATCCTTTTTTTGCTCCTCATATAGCTTTTCTCCCATAAGAGCCAGTTCATGTGAAAATGTCACATCATCAAATGGCATTTCTTTTTCCAGCTCGGCATTCAGACGTAAATATTGGTCATGCAGCAAATGCCGGCAATGATATGAGATGGCTTCTGAAGAAATATGAAGCGCAAGATCAAGAAGTTTTGGTGTCATCCTAAAAGAGGGAAATTGAAAAGGCAGCCAGCTTTGAGCACCCCATTCTCTGCCTTCCTCTTCCTGAAAAGGAATAGATTGCAGTCCAGTCCCAATCGATAAAACATGGATATCTTCAAGTTTTTGATGAAAAAAACTGAGCGCCTCTGTGATTGTAACCAATGTTGGATTATTTGCCCATATGCCGCCATCAATGGCTAAAAGTTTATTTTGCATTTCATTAGGGGGAAAATAAACCGGTGCAGAACAGGATGAAAGCACGGCATCCCACAGTTTAATCTCTTCCTTTTTCTCTCCAGGATTGCGTACATGTGAGCGATGAACATACGGCTTTCCTTTATGAATATCTACCGCTGGTAAAAGCAATGGCTTTTCCACATCACATAGCAATGTCTCTCCGTAGGCATCTTGTAAATATTGTCGTAAATGATGGTTTGTATAAATGCTTTTAAATAAACCAACTGTAGCATGTCTTTCAAAGATCTTTTCACCATGCTGTAGATAAATATCATAAACATCTTCCATTTCTTTACCTACAGATGCAGCAGCTGCAATAATGGCACCTGTACTGGTTCCGGCAAAGACATCAAAGAGATCAGCAATCTTACATTTATATTGTTTTTCAATATTTTTTAAGACGGTGACCGCCAAAATACCCCGTATTCCGCCGCCATCAATAGCTAAAATTTTCACATACTCACCTATATATTCGTTTCTTATAATGTTCCCTGATGATCCCTATCTATACAGATATTGATAAATACTTTGAGCGTTTTCTTTAGGTATCTACATACAAGCTTCATTATATTCGAAAGATAAAAAGGAGTTATCACACTATTTAATTTTTACAGCAAATTATTTCTATATTATAATTCTCTTTAAATGCAAAAGGAAATGGGGATCATCGCTTAATATGCATAAAAAAATTATCTTAACAGGTTTTATGGGCTCTGGTAAGACAACTGTGGGACAACTAATTGCCAAAGAGCTAAAAGTTCCTTTTATAGATGTCGATGAAGAAATAGAAAAATGGTATGGTCTAAAAACGACTGAGATTTTTCAGCAATTTGGAGAACAGGAATTCCGCCGTACTGAACTTGATCAAGTAAAAAGAATTTGCAGCAATACAGAAATTCAAGTCGTTTCATTAGGTGGAGGTGCCTTTCTGCAGGAAGAAATCAGGAATACTTGCATGGAAAATGGAACGGTCTTTTACCTTTGGGTTTCTTGGGACGTTTGGAAGCAGAGACTGGATTCTTTAGTGCCTTCAAGACCACTTCTGCAGGGAAAAACAGAAAATGAAATTCACCGCATTTTCACAGACCGGCAAAAAATATATAACACTTATCATTTTAAAATAAAAGCAGACAATGGAGCAGAACAAACAGCAAAAGAGATCCTTCAAGAAGTGTAAACGGCTGAAAATAAAAAGGAGAATCGTTCAAAAACGATCCTCCTTTTTATTTATAAATCTAAAAACCTCAATAAATCTCCATTTAAAATTTCATCTGACATATTTAGCTCATCTCTTACCTTTTCTAAATTAGAATTACAGGCACCTTCTTCAGCTTCTTCACCACTTTTTTTATCATAGCAGACATTATTGATATAAATATGCTGATCAGACACATAAGATCCGTCACGGAAAATGACAGGCTGATCATGATCACGCGTCATTAAATTCTGGCCGAATGAAGGTGTGTCAACATCCGTAATACCTAATAGCGATAGCAGAGTCGGACGGATATCGATCTCCCCGCCAATATTTGAAAACACCTTACCTGCTTGGCCTGGCACATGGATAATGACCGGCACTTTTTGCAGTTCAACATGGTGGACGGGTGATGGCTCGAGATCAAGTAATTCTAATACGCCATCTTCATATTTTTCAGATATCCCGTAATGATCGCCATATAAGACAAATACTGTATCCTCATATAACCCTAATTCTTTGAACTGATCAAACAGCCTTCTGATCGCTTCATCCTGATAGCGCACCGTTGTCACATAGCGATTGACAACATCTTGTGAAGTTGCTGCTTCAGATATTAATTGATCTTCTTCATCAAGCAAAAATGGAAAATGATTCGTTAATGTAATTAGTCTTGTATAAAACGGCTGAGGCAGTTCAGAAATATATTCTGCACTTTGTTCAAAGAAAGGAATATCCATCAAGCCATAATTTACTGAATTCTCCTCATTTACTTCATAATCCACCTTAGAGAAAAAGCGATCATATCCAAGTTCATTATACATATTTTCGCGGTTCCAAAAATCTGCATCATTTCCATGCAGGACGGCACTGTAATACCCTCCATTGTCTTTTAAGATTTTAGGCAGTGCATTAAATACATTTGATGGTTTTCTTACAAAGACAGAACCGCTTGATAAAGGATATAAGGATGTATCAACCATGAACTCTGAATCAGATGTTTTGCCTTGTGCCGTTTGGTCATAGATTGAATTGAAATAGTAACTTTCCTTTATTAGTTCATTCAGAAAGGGAGTGATTTCTTCGCCATTTACTTGTTGATTAATAACAAAATTCTGTGTAGATTCCATGCTAATTAATACAACATTCTTTCCCTCGGCTATTCCTTGCACACTTGTTTCTTCATCTTCTTTTGCTTCTGTATAATTTACTGCCGCGATTGTATCTGTTTCAGTTGCAAGTACTTTTTTTAATGGTGAAAAAGCAGCATACGATATATCAAATAGATGATAATTATAAGGGCCGATCGATTTTACCATCTGTTCCCGGTCATATGCTGTTGAAAAAAGATACGGTGATTTTAACAGAGCCAATCCCGCAGTAACAACAAATAATATCGTTCCTGCTACTACAAACTTTTTTATAAAGAGCCATTGGATGGAATCGGTGTTCTTCATTTTAATCGCCAAAAGAATGATGACAGCCAGGTCAGCAAATAAAAGGAGATCCCAAAAACTCATTAGTTCAAGTGTACTTGGTCCGAGGCCGCCTACATTTTTAAACTGAAATAGAATAGGGACTGTCACAAAATCAGTATAAAATCGGTAATACAGCAAATCACCATATAATAGCCCCGTTATAATGATATTAATGGCAATAAATATCGCCTTATTAAATCTCTTTCTAAAAAGGAGACAAACTGACAATATTAAAACTAAGGATCCGATTGGGTTCAATAAAATTAATAGAATATCTGTCGCTGATTGAATATGAAAGTTAAAACCAATCAGTGAAACAATCACCGTTTTCAGCCATAAAACGATAAGAGCAAAGAGTACTAACTTCTGAGGATTAACCGTTAAACGTAACTTCTCTTTTATTTTCATCCGATCTCATGCCTTACTGAAGTGATAAAGAAATATTCCTGGATTAATGTTTTTATTGCTCTTAACGCATAAGTACGATTATGTTTACCCATTATAGCTACCTGAATCCAATTTCTATCAAGTAAATATTTACTCTCATAACTTATCAATATCATTTTCTTTTTCAGACGATCTCCGAATTCCTGTGAAGAGATCCCCGCCGGCATCTCTATGGTGATTACATGTGGCGAATATTCCTCATCTCCCAGCACTGGCAGACCCGATTGTATCAATTTACCTTTTATCTCATTTCCAAGTACCGTATTTTCATAGCCTGTATGATGATGTAAGGCTGTTTCAAGTGCAAATAACAAGTTAGAAGAATGTGTAAATGGCACACCATCAGACATTGCATACAATCCTAAATCTAAATAACGGGGAATGGACGCATCCGGCCGAATGTTTTCTCTATGTAAAATAATACCTATTCCTGGATATGATCCTAATCCCTTCCCACTTACAGCAGTAGCAAGATATATGTCCTTCAAGTTTACTGGAATGGTTCCAACACTGCTGCAGCTATCAACACATAGCTCTGTTCCAACCTTTTTGCACAATTCCTGAATAGCATTTATATCATATAAATATCCTGTAGATGTTTCACAATGAACGGTCCATACCCAACTGATTTCACTGTTCGCTTTTACCTTTTCTTCGATTTCACTAAGATCAATATTCACATTCCATTCTTTTTTAATGGTTTCAAAAGTCAGCCCCATCCTGCTTGCATGTTCGATCAAACGAAAGCCAAATTCTCCATTTGCCAATATCAATCCTGTGCCAGGCATCCTACTTAGCTGAGCTGCAACAATATCATTAGCAAGTGTACCTGTTCCCACTACAATCTCAGCATGATTAGCATTCGTTAGTTGGCATATCGTTCTGCTCACACGATGAATGGCGTCCATAAATTCACGATCTCGGTGTGACAGCGGAATTCTATTCAAATGGGCGGTAACTTCCTCATCCATTGGGACTGGTCCAGGCAGAAATGTATATGGTTCAGGGTTTTTCTTTTTCATAAGCTCTTTAAATGCCAATGTATTCTCTTCAAAACGCTCCTTCGTCAGATACATTGGCTGAAAACGTGCATCTGCCTCCCCAACTTCCGGACCAAAACTAGTAAAACCGATCCGTTTATAGAGCTTTGTTTGTCTAAGAGTACCTGAAATAAGAGCAAGATTATAATGATTTTCTAAGCAATAACTCACCAGCAATTCACAAAGCTGAAAAAATACGAATGTGCTTCGGTATTTTTCTTTTACTGAAAGCAGTCTGATTTCACAGGGTCTTGCTTCTTTTGGCAAATATGAATCAATATCTGGAAGCTTATGATCGAGCGAAAACGGCCGTTTTGCACGAACAGCAATCATCCCTACCACTTCAGCTCCGTCTTTTGCGATAATATATGTATTTTCTTCATCAAATTTATCAATTAATCTTTTCTCTGTATTTTCTTGGTGCTGCGGTATTTCTTCAACAAATGTCTGGTAATTCAACTCATATATTTGTTTGTATTCATCTGCCTCTGCAGCTACCTTATAAATGAGTGAGATGTCTTTCATGGTTATCCTCCTACGTTTGAAGCTACTAATGGTGTTTCGCTGCCATGTCTTTACCTTTTCTCAGCTAAAATTGCTATATGAAAATACTCAATATTTATACATTTTTCATATATATGAATATACTATTATATAAAAACAATAGCAATATCTGTAAAACTTCTGCTTAGTAAACGCTCTTTTTTGCTTTTAATCCACTTATTCCTTTAAATGTTTCTCAACTATGATAATATGGCAGAATTCTATCTATTATAATAAACGAATGGAAGTGTATAAAAGTTTCAAAATACACTTTTTTTCACCAATTTATCTTACATTATTATTAACGAACTACCCTTAAACAAATAGAAAGCAAACCAAATACGGGAGAAAGATACTAAAAAGAGGATGGGACAAAACGAAATTAATATTTCTAAAACACGAATATTCAATATCTTGGTTTCGGTATTTAATCAAGAGCGTTCCATTGCGCTGCGGACCCTCGCTTTACGCGGGGAGCAAGCTGAGCCTCCTTGTCACTTCGTCCTGCGGGGTCTCACCCTTTGCTCTGCAGCCCGCAGGAGTAGGGCCCTCCGCTCCATTTCACTCATGTAAATAAAATATATTTTAAATTTATAAATAAAAAACCGAATGATTAGAAAGATGACCTTCCTAACCATTCGGTTCAATAGGTGTGTTATATACTTATGTCCCACACTCTTACATTTTTTAGTTTACGGCTGTTGCTTTTTTAGAAGAGTTATATGCTGGTGTAGTCCATCCAAATGGATCAGGGACGGTCCCTTTTTGAATACCTGTTAAAGTTTCATATAGTTGCTTGGCGATTTTTCCGGTTTTATGATCATTGATCACAATCTTTTCGTCCTGCCAGAAAAATTCGCCGATTGGTGAAATAACTGCTGCAGTCCCTGTCCCGAATGCCTCTTCCAGTTTGCCTTGCTTATGGGCTTCAAAGATCTCATCAATAGATACTTTTCTTTCCGTCAGCGGCAAATTCCAATGCTTAATAAGCTGGATAACTGAATTTCTGGTGATTCCTTCTAAAATGCTTCCGTTTAATTCAGGGGTTACAATCTCACCGTCTATCTTAAAGAAAATGTTCATGCTTCCTACTTCTTCAATATATTTATGCTCATTGCCATCAAGCCAAAGAACTTGGGAATAGCCTAATCCTTCTGCTGATTCTTGCGCTTTAAGGCTTGCAGCATAATTCCCGCCTGTTTTCGCATTACCTGTTCCACCTTTTACAGCACGAACAAACTCACTTTGTACAGCAATTTTAACTGGATTGATTCCTTCCTTATAATAAGCGCCTACCGGAGACATAATGATATAAAATTGATATGCTTTCGAAGGAGCAACTCCAAGGAAAGGTTCTGTTGAAATGATGAACGGGCGAATATACAATGAAGTTCCCTCACCATTTGGCACCCATTCATGATCAATCTGTATTAATCTTTTTAGGGCTTCCACTGCAAATTCTTCATCGATCTGAGGAATACAGAGCCTGTTATTAGAACGATTCAGCCTCTTCATATTATCTGACGGTCTAAACAGCAGCACGTCTCCATCTGTACTCAAATAAGATTTTAAACCTTCAAAAACACTTTGGCCATAATGGAAAACCATTGCTGATGGATCGAGCTGCAGCGGCTGATAAGGAATAATTCGGGCATCATGCCAGCCAAGACCTTCCTTATAATCCATTACAAACATGTGGTCTGTAAAATTCCTTCCAAATTGCAGCTTATCAAATGGTGGTTTCTCTTTACTATTCGATGTTAAATGAACCTTGATTTGATCATAATCATTCATCAGCACTCAGTCTCCCTGTTTTGGAATAATTGTTTTCTTACAACAAATTCATTTTAACGCATAAAAGCATTTAATAAATAAAGCATATTGATTTTTTAAAATATTATGAACCTACTTTTCACAAAAGTCAACAGCGTATTTAGTTAATTTTTTTGATTAAATTAGAGTTTTACAAAGGGTGATAGGATTTGAGGCGCAATTAGTGGTTAAGTATCTAGACCCATTAAAAAAATTGCTGTTCCTATTTCCTGCTCTATAAATCAGCCAATAGCATCGGAACAAAAAAACCGACTGATTAGAAGATTCATATCCTAACCAGTCAGTTCTATTGTCATGTTAAATACTTTATAAACTTATTTAAACCAGCCTTTTTTCTTTGATTGCGTGATTGCCTCAATGCGGTTGGTCACTTCTAATTTTTCCATAATGGCTGAAATATAATTTCTGACTGTGCCGGTTTTAATGTTCAGATTGCTGGCAATCTCTTTTGTGTTTTTTCCTTCTGCAATCAGCTCAAGCACATCTTTTTCCCGATCTGTCAGCGGATTTTCCTCACTATAAAGATCTTCCATTAATTCTGGTGCATATAAACGTTTGCCGGCCATAACGCTGCGGATTGAGTCAGCCAGTTCTTCGCTTGGACTATCTTTTAATAAATAGCCGCCGACACCAGCTTTTACCGCCCTCTGAAAATAACCAGTGCGTGCAAAGGTCGTTAAAATGATGACCTTACAATCTAAGTCTCTAATTTCCTCTGCCGCTTCTAATCCATTTTTTTCAGGCATTTCAATATCCATGATGCACACATCCGGTTTCAGTTTATGAACGAGGGAGACTGCTTCAGCACCATTGTTTGCCTTGCCGACCACTTCCATATCTTCCTCTAAACTTAACAGTGATCCTAGCGCACCGAGCATCATACGCTGGTCTTCTGCAATGACTATGGTAATCATATTTCTTTTCCCTCCTGTTCAACTGCCCGTAAAACGGTTGGTACACTCATGGTCACGGTTGTGCCAGCATTGGAGTGGATGTCAAGCGTACCATTTACAAAATCAAGTCTTTCTTTCATGCCAATCAGTCCATTGCCTTTTGTTTCATGTTCAGTTGGATCAAAACCAACCCCATTGTCTTCGACGATAATTTTTATTTCTTTTTCGGTTTGTATAATCTTAATCTTACAATAACTAGCTTTGCTGTGCTTGACTACATTCGTCACCGCTTCTTTTAAACACATGCTTAGTATATTTTCAATAAACAGTGAAACATTGACGACCTTAAGCGCGTCGCTTCCAATGTATTCAATCTCAGCCGCTTTTAATAATTGTTTAACGCTTACCAGCTCTTCTTTTAACCTGATGCCTCGCATTTGCGAAACCATTTTCCGCACTTCATTTAATGCTGTTCTTGCTGTCTGCTGCACATCCTTAAGCTCATCACGGGCCTGCTCAGGATTTTTATAAATCAGTCTGCGTGCCAGATCGCTCTTTAATCCAATGAGAGATAGTTTCTGTCCTAGAGTATCATGGAGATCTCGGGCAATGCGCTGCCGTTCTTCCTGCTTGACCAAATCTGAAATTCTTTTATTCGCATACGCAAGCTCCCGTTCAAGCTTTTCTTGTTTATGCTTATTAGAAATCGTGAACGGAAGCAAAATGACACTTATCCATATGATGATGATAAATGGAAGCTGAGTTAAAAAGAGCTGTTCACCAATCACAATATTAAAATTTATAGCGGCTGTTGTCACAACCAGATGTGCAACATAAATTGTATAAAATGCAACCTTGTTCTTTATATTTCCATTATAGCTGGCAATAAAAATAGCAAAATAAATATAATGAAATAAAATTGCCATGGTCATTGAGATCGCAATTAAAATTGAGGACCATAAATACACCGGCCATCGGTCAGAAATAAAGGCAAATCGATACACAATAAAAAAAGTAATCGTTAATAAAATTCCCACTGCAATTTCATATGTTGACGAAGATTGGAAAATAAAATAAAAAGGAAGAATGCTTAATAGAATCCAAATGTATGGAGAGATTCCTGGATTTTTTAAAAATGCAATATACTTTTTCGCCATAATATCCCTCAAATTTACTGATAATGTCTGTCTTTGATTTCTGCAAGAGAATTGAAAAATGGAGAAGCTTTAACAATTAAACATGATGCAGCTGCTGCACTGCTTCAATGGATAAAATAGAACTCCTTTGCAAAAAACAAAGGAGTTTTTACTTTTATGCCTTATCTGTTACAACTGTATTGCTCTTTTGAATATATTTTTTCACAGCTTTATAGCCAACAAAGTTTTTATTTTCTTCGTCCCATAGTTTAAAGCGTAGAGATTCCAGACTTTTGGCCATCGTAATGGTTGGAGCATGCTGCAGTGCCTCAGATTCATTATGAGCCTCTTCTAAAAGGTAATTGGGCACTCTTGGACTCAAATGATGCACATGGTGGAAACCAATGTTTCCAGTCAGCCATTGCAGTATTTTTGGAAGTTTGTAATAAGAGCTTCCTTCAACCGCCGCCTTAACATACTCCCACTCTGAATCTACTTCAAAGTATGATTGTTCAAATGTATGCTGAATATAGAACAGCCAGATCCCTGCAGATCCTGAGAGAAGAAAGATTGGCAGCTGAACCAGCAGAAAAGCTTCCCAGCCGATTAACCAGCACAATCCGCTATATAGAGCTGCTATTGAAATATTCGTTATATATGTGTTAAGTCGCTCTTTCCATTTTGCATCCTTACGGTTAAAGCGATTGATAATTAAAAATTGATAAATAGGTCCTAATCCAAACATAATGAATGGATTACGATAAAGCCTGTACCCTACCTTTGTCCAGAACGGTGCGTCTATATATTCTTGAACCGTTAAAACCCATATGTCTCCGGTTCCGCGCTTATCAAGGTTGCTGCTTGTCGCATGGTGGATAGAGTGATCACGCTGCCATTGGGTAAACGGGAATAGCGTTATAACACCGGCAATGGTACCGATAATTTTATTGGCTTTTCTGCTTTTAAAAAACGAATTGTGACAGCAATCATGAAAGATAATGAAAATCCGGACTAAAAATCCTGATGCAATGACAGATAGAGCCAAAGTTAGAAGGTATGATACCTCTAAACTTAAATAGGCTGCATACCATAATGCAAAAAAAGGAACTAAAGTGTTAATTAATTGTCTAATGCTTGCGTTTCTATTGGCCTTTTCAAATGGCGCCATTTCTTTTTTTAAGCTAGTGAGCAGCTGTTTTGTCATGAATTCATTTCCTTTCATGTGTTTATATATCTATCATAAGAAAACGATATCAATCCGAAAAGACATAGCTGTCATACACGTTACATGATAAATGTCATGGTCACCTGTTATTTTCTAAATCAACAACCATTTTAAATATAAACTGATAGCTATGTGAAAGTACTTCCTCAATCGTCATATCTTCTGAAAATCCATTGAGATAGCTGATCGGCAAATTGATATCCCATAATCCATCATTTCCATTAAAAAGAATTGAATACTTTGCTTCTGGAGGGAATTTTTCAGATAGTATTTTTCGAAGGTGATCTCCATACTTTTTTTGCTTTTTCAGACCAAATATAATGTCATATGTATGAAAGACATCGTTTTCTTCAAGTATTATTCCTTCAATTCCTATGTTTTCAAACCACTTTGATTCCATATATAAAAATTCCTGCTGATTTGATCGTAAATAAGAGATCTTTTCTTGTAAAAAAGAGTTTGTTTCTTCACCTAAAAACTCTTCTGTTTCTTTGTTTCCGCGTTCAATGTACAGATCAGTCCATCTTTGCTGTGATGGCAGAACTTCATTGATTTCTTCTGCGGAAATCAGGCTGTTTGCGATTGCATACTCTTTTTCCTCATTAAATAGCTTAATTGGCTGTTGTTCTAAAAGTTTCTTTATTTCTGCAGTAAGCATTTTGCACCTCTTCTATTATTATTTTCTATGTTTTCCATATCTTTTTTTCGAATGATGTTCTCTGTTTTGTTGCGGCTGTTGTGGTTCCATTGTCCTTTTGGAGAGTTTAGCAGATAAATCATTTTCAATCTGTTCAAGTTTGGACATTTCCGCTCTAGTATATAATGTGATCGCCAACCCTCTCATGCCAGCTCTTCCAGTCCTGCCAATGCGGTGAATATAGCTGTCTGTATCAAGTGGAATGTCATAATTAAAAACATGTGTGACACCTTCGACATCGAGTCCGCGGGCTGCGACATCTGTTGCTATTAAAAGTTGAAACTCATTCTCTCGGAACGCTCTCATCGTTTCTTCCCGCTTTGCCTGGGAAAGGCCGCCGTGCAGCTCAGCACATGAAAATCCTTTTTCCATTAAAGATTGATATAATTTCGTCACTCTCCTTTTGGTTCTGCAAAAGATAATCGCTAAGAATGGACGATGTGTACGCAAAATATCAATCAGCGTTTGCTGCTTGGCACGATCAGTTGTATAGTAGGCAAGCTGTTTGATATGTTCAGCTTTTTTATATAATTTTTTCGTTTCGATCAGCCGCGGATCATTCATATATGATACTGATAGCTTTTTAATATCCTCAGGCATTGTAGCAGAAAAAAGCAGCGTCTGTCGCTGAGCTGTACACGCAGAGATGATTTTTTCAACTTCATTAAGAAAACCAATATGGAGCATTTGATCTGCTTCGTCAAGGACCAGCATTGATACATGTGCTAAATCAATACTGCCTCTATTCATATGGTCAATGATCCTGCCGGGCGTTCCAACAGCAATATGGACTGAGCTGCTGAGAGATGACAGCTGTTTTTCAACATCCTGACCGCCATAGACCGCCAGCACATTGAGACCTTCCTTAACATGAATCAATTTTTCCAGTTCATCAGTTACTTGAAGAGCGAGCTCTCGAGTGGGTGTAACGATTAAGGCTTGAATGATATTTAAGGCCGGATCCACATGATCTAAAATAGGCAAAATGAATGCAAATGTTTTTCCTGTTCCTGTCTGTGCTAATGCAACAAGATCGTTTCCTGCAATGATCTGTGGAATCGCTTTGTTTTGAATATCTGTCGGATGAATAAATCCAGCCTGTTCAACAGCTGCTGCAAGGGAAGGAGATAATCCTAATTGATTAAAATTCGGCAAACAAACTTCCTACTTTCTTCTATGTATTCGTTACATATCATGCTTGTAAATACAAAAAAATGCAAGTGTACAAATGAATGATATAGAGTTGCTATTTATATATTTAGAAGTGGGTAGTAAAAAATTAAAATACTTTGTCTAAAACAACGAATATTCTATATTATGGTTGGCGTTTTAAAACCAGCCCGCTCCACTGCGCTGCGGACCCTCGCTTTCCGCGGGAAGGAAGCTGAGCCTCCTCGAAGCAAAGCTTCTGCGGGGTCTCACCCTTTCCTCTATTGCCCACTGGAGTCGAGTGTCCTCCGCTCCATTTCACTCATGTTTAAAAAGAACAAATTTTAAAACAACAATAAAAAACCGAATGATTAGAAAGATTCGCTTCTAACCATTCGGTTATATTATCGAGTTAGATTTTTATGTCCCAGCCTATGAACCATTGCTTAGTTTTCGTCTTTTCCAGGAAGCTCACATTCATCGCCAGAGCAGCTTTCTGACTTCGTTTCAAAGTCAAACGTTTTGAGAACTGGCGTTTCATTTTCTTCTTCCCATACTTTTTTGAGAGCACCTTCAAAGGTCTCCTGTGGCTGCGCACCAGAAATAGCGTATTTATTATTGATAATAAAGAAAGGAACACCAGTGATCTGATATTGCTGTGCCAGTGCTTCATCTATTCTTACATCATTGGCAAATTTAGCTTCATCTGCCAGCACTTCTTTTACTTCATCTCCAGAAAGTCCTGCTTCTTCTGCCACTGCAATAAGTGTTTCATGATCACTTAAGTTTTTGGACTCTGTAAAATACGCCGCAAGCAGCTTTTCCGTTACAGCAGCTTCTTTGCCTTTTTCACCAGCAAATTTTGCCAGACGGTGAGCATCGAATGTGTTTGTCGGTTTCATTTCATCAAAAACGAATGTTAAACCTTCTGCAGCTGCCTGCTGTTTCAATCCTTCATTTGTCTGCTTTGCCTGCTGTACTGACATGCCATATTTAGCAGCCAGCATTTCATGTATGTTCTCACCATTATTTGTTTTCGCATTCGGATCTAATTCAAAGCTTTTAAATTCCACTTCGACCTGCTCACTATGTTCAAATGCAACAATGGCCTTTTCTAATCTTCTTTTTCCTATATAACAGAATGGGCATACAAAATCTGACCATACTTGAATTTTCATTAATAATCATCCTCTCTTGCCATCATCATAGCATATTGTTTAACAGAAACGCTGAATTGATGCTCAACATGCAGGAAATGACCAGGGAACAAAAAGCAGAATATGCCCCTTACAGAAAAAAGTGACAAACTTTCTTGTATACAGCAATATACTGTAACAAGCAAAGACATGAATGTACTGGACGGCCAAAACAAAAAATGAGTGGTGATTGGATGGAAACCGAACAGGAAAACAGCTTTGTTTTTCAAAATCTGCAAGAGACTGCGATGTCATTTGATGATGTTTTTAGTAAAATTATCTCTTTTATGAGACTTGATCCGCGCTCCAGTTTTCGGCTGATGGTTGGAACTGATTCACAAGTCCATCCTGATAAAACCTTGTTTATTACGGGAATTGTCATTCAAAGAGAAGGAAAAGGGGCATGGGCATGCATTAAAAAAATGAGTTTAAAACGAAAAATGCATTCACTTCATGAACGAATTTCGTATGAAACTGCCCTGACAGAAGAAGTTGTGTCTTTATTTACCAATGATAAAAAAATACAATTGGCAGACATTGTGCTCCCTTTTATATATAGCGGCGCATCTTTTGTAATGGAAGGGCATCTTGATATTGGAGCCGGCAAGCGGAACAAAACGAGAGAATATGTACAGGAAATGGTTGCAAGAATTCAATCAGCAGGCTTTGAACCCGTCATAAAGCCCGATGCATTTGTTGCATCGAGCTACGCAAATAAGTATACAAAATAAATCGTACATGGAGCAGGCTGCTAAAGCCTGTTTTATTATTTTTTAAATAAATCCTTGCCCTCTTACTTAATTTCTTTGAATTGGCGCTAATGGCTGTTCTGCCTTTTCAGCAACCGCTTCAGTCAGTTCCTTTGTGATTTCCGGCAAGGAGGATTTCATAATGGAATTAGCCATTTTCGCCATCATTCCTTCTGCTGTTAAGTCCAAAAATCCGGTCATTTCGACTTTCTTACCTTCCGATACTTGCGCAGAGAAATAGCCGCTACCTGATAATTTTTCGTTAATACCAGTAAGTTGAAAGGCTACTTTGTGCGGTTCTGACCATTCTGTAATATCTACTTGTAATTCAATTTTCTTTTTCATTACACCAATATCTGTGTAAAAACTCCATAATGATTGATTGTCATTGACCTTTCTGTGACTAATATATCCTGGAACAAGCGGTGCCCAATTGTCCATTACATGAACAAAATTCCATAATTGCTGAATTGGCAGGTCAACTTCCACTGTATGACTGTAATTTGGCATAGAAGACGCTCCTTTTTTTGAAGTTAAAACTAGCTCATTACCATGTTTATACAGTGCTAGACCAATTCATGCCAACATAATGGCACATAGCAAAAATCATTCCGTCCATGATTCTTCAAGGATTGAAATAGGCCTTTAAACAAATAATAAACAAGAGATATAGAGAAAAAGGAGTGAAATCAGTGAAAGCTGTCACATACCAAGGACCAAATACAATATCAGTTGATCATGTGGAAGACCCAGCTATAACGAAAAAGGATGACATTATTGTAAAAATTACAACAACAGCGATTTGCGGATCAGATTTGCATCTGTATCAAGGAAACTTTCCTTTGCCTCCAGGGTATATCATTGGACATGAGCCGATGGGAATTGTGGAAGAAGTCGGACCAGAAGTGACAAAGGTCAAAAAAGGAGATCGTGTTGTTGTTCCTTTCAATGTTTCCTGCGGAGAATGTCAATATTGCAAAAGTGATGAAACCAGCCAATGTGATAATTCAAATCCACACTATGATTCAGGCGGCTATTTCGGCTATTCAGAAAAATTTGGTGATCACCCAGGAGGCCAAGCGGAATACTTAAAGGTTCCTTTTGGCAACTTTACTCCATTTAAAATCCCTGAATCCTGTGAGCTTGAAGATGAATCCCTTGTTTTCTTATCAGATGTTATCCCAACAGCTTATTGGAGTGTCAAGAATGCTGGTGTTAAAAAGGGTGATTCTGTCATTATTTTAGGAAGCGGGCCAATCGGCCTAATGGCGCAAAAGTTTGCTTGGCTTGAAGGGGCTTCACGGGTAATCGCCGTTGACCATTTACCTTACCGCCTTCAGCATGCTGCTGCAACGAATAAAGTTGAAACCTTTGATTTTACCGATTATCCAGATATGGGAGAACATTTAAAAGAAATCACAAAAGGCGGAGCAGATGTCGTCATTGATTGTGTTGGCATGGATGGTAAAAAATCACCGCTGGAATATATTGAACAAAAAATGAAGCTTCAAGGCGGGACACTTGGTCCTATTCAAATTGCAACAAAAGCCGTCCGAAAGTCAGGTGTTGTTCAGTTGACAGGTGTGTATGGAGGAAATTACAATCTCTTCCCGCTTGGAGCTTTTTTCTCGAGAAACGTTACATTAAAAATGGGACAGGCCCCAGTTATACCGATTATGCCCGAGTTATATAAGCAGATAACTGATGGATTGTTTGATCCTACTGAAATAATCACACATAAGATCACATTAGATGATGCTCCTAAAGGCTACAAGGTGTTTAACAATCATGAAGATGATTGTATTAAAGTTGTTTTGAAACCATAACATAAATAAAGACGCAATACATTCACATAACAGGTGTGAATGTATTGCGTCTTTTTTGTTTGCAGATGCTTTTACCTTTTATAGTATCGTTGACGATATGGGCGAGTTTGATGGCAATCATCACAAATTTGAAAATCATGTTCCCAAGGAAGCTGTTTGCCGCATCGTTTACATTTTTTTGTTAAGTTGCGAACATCTGAATTTAGCTTGTCATGAACATGCTGGCTGATTTCTTCCCTTACCCGTTCCCAGTACAGTGCTTCCGTTCTTTGATCAAGCCTGTACAAAAATAACAAATGAAGCCCAATTGCTTTATAGCTCAGCTCTAGTTCTTCTAAGTTCTTATTTTTTAATCGCGGCTCTGGCATTTCAGAACCATCGACAATCGCATACATCGTTTCTTCCCAAAGTCTGATTAAGTCTGTCTCTTTTTTTGAAAAAGGCAGATGCAAAAAACCATATAGATCTGTTAAAGGCAGTTTTGCCTCAATCTCGGTACCGCGAACAATACTATATAGCTCCCGTTCTTCATGTAGTGCCGCTTTAACTGTACCTGCCGGACTTTCAAATTTATCCCATAGCTCAAAAAATAAGCCTAGATCGCGGGAATATTTTTGAAAGCGTTCGAAAACGCCCTGTGTAGGAGCGATCGCAAAGGAAAAAACAGGTTCATCTTTCATAAGCAGAAGCTGCCCCATTTCCTTCACGTCTTTGACAAAGCTGACCATTCCTTTATTGTAAAGACCCTTCCTTCCAGCTCTGCCGGCAATTTGCTTCACTTCCTGTGATGTAAGCTGCCTGCGTCTTGTGCCGTCAAATTTCTCATTTTCAAGAAAAACAACGCGGCGGATCGGCAAATTAAGTCCCATTCCAATGGCATCAGTTGAAACAATAACAGTTGTCTGCCCATTGACAAATTGCTGTACTTGCTTTTTTCTTGTTTCTGGCGGCATACTGCCATAGATCATACTGACTGAATGTCCTGCGTTCTGCAGTCTTGAAGCTGTCTCAAGTACTTTTCTTCGTGAAAAGCAAATGAGCGCATCCCCTTTTTTAACAAATTTAAACTGAAACTCTCGATCCTCGACTTGCAGCGGCGTATCCCTGGTATACTCTTTCACAGTGACATCGGAATCTTCGAGCAGCTGAAGCAGCATCGGTTTTGCACTTTTACTGCCGATTATATGAACTTCTTTTGCATTCGCTTTTGTAATCGCTTTGTACCATGAAAAACCGCGATCCTTATCGGTAATCATTTGTGCTTCATCAATCACAATGATGTCATAATATTGTTTTTCATAATACATTTCGACGGTACAAGCCATATGGGCAGCATTGTCTACAATTTTTTCTTCTTCACCCGTTTTTAATGAACATGGTGTACCATCTTGATTTAGCTTTTCAAATACCTCTAATGCTAAAAGGCGAAGCGGAGCTAAATAGATGCCACTATCTTTCTTTTTCATCTCTTCAAGAGCATGATACGTTTTCCCTGTATTTGTGTCACCGATGTGGAGCGTAAATTTCACTGGCCGATCAACAGACGGACTATATTCGGCTCCAAATATATCAGAAAGCATACTCTCTTCTTCTTCTTTCTTCCTTTTTCGCTCTGCCCGTTCCTCCTGTTCCCGCTTTTTGCGCTCAGCGAGGTGTTCTTCATACAACTGATTATGAACAGACTCTTCAAATGGAAGCTTCGCTAATCCTAAAAGATTTTCTGCATACTCATCTTGAATTAATTCAATAAAATGCTCCGTCAATTCTCCAAACAAATAAGAAACCTTTTTCTTTAAAATACTGCCAGTAAGTGCTTTCTCATAAACATTTTCGTATTGTTCAAAAATGGAATGCGGCATATTTTCCAACAGCATTACCTGCAAGGCATCTGATAAAAAGGAACGAATAGCTCGTTCATAAATATAAAAGTAGGTTTCATATTCAAAATACCATCTGCCTCTATACATGGTCTTATGAATATTGCCTGTAAGCTCTTCAAAGAAATCTCCCATTTTGCTGAATGGTTCGAAAGAAAATGCTCCGATTTCTTCCAGCTGCTCTTCAAGTGCTGTTGTTTCAATTTTTCTATATCGAACCTTTGCTGATACATCATTTAAAAGCTGCTTTGCAATATGATATCTTAGCTTCAGGTAAAGAGACCTTTCATTTTGAATAATCAGACCTTCTGTTAAGTTCTCAATCACCTCATGAAGTTTTTGCTTTTCCATCTCTTTATTGCGGACAGCCTGCTTTAACTTGAATTGTTTTCGAGCATGATTAAAACGTTCATTCCATTTATCATCCTGATGAGAGAATCCTTCCAGCAGCCATCTTTCAGCATCAAATGGCCGGTAATCACTAATCTCTTTTTTAAAAAGCTGATTGATCAGTTTTTTGTCAGCTGAAACGGTCTCAATGCCCTTCTCTTCTAAATACTGCCGTTTCTTATGTCTGGACATTTTATTGTGCGCCTTATTCACCCAGACATTTTTCCAAATTTGTTCAATATAAATTAAACGATCCTGCATATATTCCTGAAAGGATGGCTGCACACTCCTGCTGCCTAGATAAGCATCCAAATCCTCTAAAATTTTATCTTTTGTATGTTGAACTGCGTCCTTATGAATATAATCGAGAAACTCCATTTATGTACCCCTTTTATGTAAAATAACGTCTAGTTTTCTTATTGTATCATGATCAATACTTATACATCGCTGTTTATCCTTTATTATGAAGTTACGAAGTGAAAATATCCATAATACACCCCTATTCTCTTTTGAAATGAGTATAAGCTTATCATTTTTTGCAGTAGTATTAATTTTTTGAAAACAACTGTAAAGTTCTGAAAAAAAGAATTGACACCTCATCTAAATCCTCATATAATTTATCTAGAATTAATATATCTTGAATTAAAGATAAATAAATAATAACTATTTGGAGGAGATTTAAAATGGCTAAAACAAAATGGGCTTTAGATCAAACACACAGTGCGGTAGATTTCTCAATCAAACACATGATGATTGCAAATGTTAAAGGTTCTTTCAAAAAATTTGATGCAGTGATTGAAGCTGATACTGCTGATTTAACAACAGCAACGATTGAATTCACAGTAGACCTTGCAAGCATTGATACAAGAAACGAAGACCGTGACAACCACCTTCGTTCAGCTGATTTCTTCGATGTAGAAAATCACCCGGTATTAACGTTTAAAGCAACAAACATCGTAAGCGAGGGTGATGGAGATTATCTAATTACTGGTGATCTTACACTCAACGGCATTACTAAATCTGAAACATTAAATGCAACTTACGAAGGTTCTGGAAAAGATCCATGGGGAAATGAAAAAGCAGGCTTTAGTGTTGAAGGTGTTCTTAAAAGAAGCGATTATGGTCTAACTTGGAACACAGCATTAGAAACTGGCGGCGTTTTAGTCGGCGATAAAGTAAAAATTCAACTTGAACTTCAAGCAGCAAAAGCTGAATAATTTTCAAACGAAAAAGAGGCTGGGACATAAGTATTTAACACACTCATAGAACCGAATGGTTAGGAAGTTATCTTTCTAATCATTCGGTTTTTTATTTATGATTATAAAATATATTTTATTAACATGAGTGAAATGGAGCGGAGGACCCTCGACTCCTGTGGGCAATAGAGGAAAAGGTGAGACCCCGCAGAAGCTTAGCTTCGAGGAGGCTCAGCTTGTGATCCCACGAAAAAACAGGGTCCGCAGCGCAGTGGAACGGACTTGTTTAAACACCCAAACCAAGATAGTGAATATTCGTGTTTTAGAAAGATTAATTTCGTTTTGTCCCAGCCTCTTTCTTTTATCTGGTCCGCATAGTATGATTGTGTCACTGATACAATGATTCAGGGGGAAAGTATAGATGAGTGTACATAAAGCTATTACTAATCATGTGAAGAAACAAAACAGCAGAATCATAGAGTTTATCAGACTTGATCATGAAAGAGAACGTTATATTGATATTGCTGTTCAAAATTGTCAGGCTGGTAAGGCATTTAGTGTGACCGAAATAAATGCAATCACAGGAAAAATGAACGAATTAGCCAAGCTGGGAGCTGTTCCCCAACGAAAAATTGTCACGGCAGAAATGGTTGAAGAATATGCTGAAAAATTAGGAACATCCTGAAGACTTCTTATTCCCATGGGAAGTCTTCTTTTTCTTTTTTAAAGGCCATTTCACCCGTATATTTATAATGGTTTAAGTCGATCCTCTGATCTTCTTGAATGAAAACACCCTCATTTTCTAACAATTCCTTCTGCCTATTAGCAAGTTCTTGATTATGTAAAACAATTTTCCCTTGCGCATTAACCACTCGATGCCATGGCAGCGAATACTTTTCACTCATAGAATGCAAAATTCGGGCTACTTGTCTTGCTCCCCTTTTGCTGCCTGCAATGGCAGCAATCTGACCATAAGTCATTACACTGCCAGAAGGTATTTCTTTAATAATTTCCAGTACTTTTACTGTAAAAGGCAGCATACTGAAATACCTCCTCTCTTATTGCTGTAACTCTGTTAATTGTTTATTTACCAGCTTATATATATCGACTATCTCATTGAGTTTCATGCGAACAAGTCCACTAGATGAAGGAGCGACAAAATCAATGATTCCCGGTACAACAGAAGTTTCTTGAATACCCCAAGGAATCTTTTTCTTTTTTGCCAGTTGCTCATATACTCCCTTTCCTACATAACAGGCAATTTTAGGCTGGTATGTTTGTAGCTTTTCAGCGAGAAGTAATCGTCCTTCATTGTATTCTTCTTTGGTTATTTCATCTGCAGCCTTTGTTGGACGTGCCACGATATTTGTTAACCCATAGTTTAACTCTAATAATTCCTGATCTTGTTCAGGCAAATATTGATAAGGCGTCAAGCCTGATTCATGAAGGATCTTCCAAAAACGGTTGCTGCGGTTCGCGAAATGATGGCCGGTTTCAGATGATTTTATGCTGGGGTTAAAACCAATAAATAACACATCCAAATCCGGGCTTATAATATCATTTACTGGCTTCATAGCGCACCTCTTTTTATTAGTTTAAAAAAACACATAGAAAAAGAGCCGAAGTCGACTCTTTTTCAAATGATTATGCTTCAGTAACGACTACTTTCTCCATTACATCGCCATTATTCATATCTGTTACTGCATCCATACCTGAAGTTACTTTACCAAATACAGTATGCACACCATTTAAGTGCGGCTGTTGCTCATGTACGATAAAGAATTGGCTTCCGCCCGTATCTTTTCCGGCATGTGCCATTGATAAAGAACCAACTTCGTGCTTATGAGGATTTCCTTCTGTTTCACATTTGATTGTGTAGCCAGGTCCGCCAGTTCCTGTTCCGTTAGGGCAGCCACCTTGGCTAACAAATCCAGGAATTACACGGTGGAAAGTTAATCCATCATAGAACCCTTCATTTGCAAGCTTTTCAAAGTTTGCAACCGTTCCAGGTGCTTCATTAGGATATAATTCGAATTCTACTTTTTTACCGTTTTGCAGTTGTATGTATCCTTTTTTAGTCATTAAAAGCATCTCCTTTGTTTAAAATCCTCTTACATATTACCATTAAACTGTACAAGAACAAAATTATTTGCAGTTTAATATAGGAAATGCATGGTTTCAGAATCTTATAAATCAACCAAAGAATTCGAAAAATAATAGTAAGATTAGAATAATAATTCCGTAAAATGATAAATGCAAGAAAACAGTAGTTAGATTGTACTTTAGATTATCAAATGAGATCGCTGATTTTTTCGTTCTGGGCCGCATGCTATCCACCTTCCTTAATTAAATAGTATCCAAAAATGAGATTTAGGACAATATTATTACGACAAAAAGAGGGGATAGCGGCATTATTCTGCTGAAAAGAGGTCAAAAGAACTAACTGATTTCTTGGAATTACTTCTCAAAATAACCCCAAAGGAGGATTAATCTTTTATGTTGTTTGTTCCATTGCGCTGCGGTCCCTCGCTTTCCGAGGGGAGGAAGCTGAGCCTCCTCGGCAAGCCTGCGGGGTCTCACCTTTTCCTCTACTTCCCTCCGGAGTCGAGGGTCCTCCGCTCCATTTCACCTGGTTCTATAATTAGTATCCAAACTTAAAAATACCATCAATAAGACAGTTTCCCAGCTTCTTATACCAACTTATTTATTCTCCATTATAAACTTCTCAATTCTTGCATCCAATTCCTGCAGGCTTTTAAGGGCGCGGTCGTATTCTAAGGTGCGGTAGTGATGGGCACCGCCTGGTTCTTCATCTAATTCGTCAGCTGTTTTGACAATAGTTTGCAGCGGAGTACGGATCACTTCGCCTCCTGGCATAAATGAGTCAGTGTGAAAAAGGATAGCTAGCGCAATTTCCTTAGCTTTGACCGGATTTTCACCAAGTCGGATAAGCAGTTTATGGGCTCTTTCAGCACCTTTTATGGCGTGAATATCGTTCTTTTTATATAAATCATAATCCCATTTTCCATTTTTGTACCAAGTATAATGGCCAATGTCATGAAGGAAGCCTGCTTTGGCAGCACTGTCTGGATCAACTCCTTGCTCTTTTGCCAGACGAAATGCATGATAACTGACAGCAATAGCATGGGCCAGACCCGAACGTGTTACATATTTTTGTGCAATTCTGTGCTGATAGATCTCAGTTAAGGTAACATCCCTCATGTTCCACTCTCCTTACCATCCAGAAAGATATCGATATCGTCATCTTACATTTTTTTACCCATCTTTTTTTGCTTTAACATAATATCATATGATTTTTCAATGATATCGGTTAGAACGTCTCCTTTATAAACACGTCCAAATTTTGTATTCTCCTGATAATATTCGACGATTTCATCTAACTTATTATTCGTATCTTTTTTTAATCTTACATTTACCTGGATTCTTTGATCTGAACTCATAATTATCACCTCATATAGCATATGATAACATAAATATAGCAAAGTGCTAGCAGTTGATAACATGAATATTTCTCTCTTATTTACTAAGTATTCTTGTGTTGTCTCGCATTTTTCCATTCACTCTTCCATGCATAAGGCTAAAAGTGTATATAAGACTTTTATGAGTATTAAAATCAGTCAAATCTGCAGCTAACAAAAAAACAATAGACTGACAAAAGATTTTTTAGGATCTTTGTCTGTCTATTGTTCGTATAATCTCTTAAATGAAATGATAAACTTTCTATAGTTGAGAAAAAAGAATTAATTCTAATTTCCTTTTATTTCTCCCCATTTTTCTTTTAAAAAGTCGCCAAATTGATCTAGTTCTTCTATTCCCTTATTTAAGCTTTCTTTCCATTTTGGCATCTCTTCTTTAAGTTTTCCTTCAATCTTTTCAGCTTGTTCTTTTAACGTTTCTTCAACATCTTTTCGGATTTCTTCTGCGTTCAAACGCTCTTCCGTAAAGTTCTCCATTTCCATATGCTGAACCGATTGCTCCATAATCGCACGGAATACAGGGACTACAGTTTCGGAACTGCTAGTTGATAAATAATGCTCACGATCAGTTTTGTCATAACCGAGCCAGACAGCTCCAACTAAGTTCTTTGTATAGCCGACAAACCACTGATCTTTTGTACCATTAATATCTGCATATGGAAGCTGTGTTGATCCTGTTTTACCGGCAATCTGTACATCATCCATTTTTGTGCCTGTTCCTGTACCCTTATCAACGACCCCACGGAGCAGAGCCGTCATTTCTTCAGAAACCTTTTTCGATGTTACTTTAACCGTTATTTTTTTTCTTTCGGCAATTACTTTCCCTGTAGGGCCTTCGATCTTCGTAATAAGGTGAGCATCATTTCTTTTTCCTTCATTAGGGAAAGCAGCGTATGCTTCTGCAAGCTTTAACGGGGAAATACCGCTTCGCATGCCGCCTAATCCGATTCCTAAATATTCATCTTCATCTTGCAGGGGAATGCCAAACCGAGTTAGAGCGTCAATTCCCTTTTCTAATCCAATTTCATTTAGAAGCCAGACAGCTGGTGCGTTGATTGATTGCTCTATGGCTTTTTTCATTGTTACTTCTCCAGCATATTGCTTTGAAGCATTTTCAGGCTGATAATCACCGTAAGTTTGAAGCTCATCTTTCAGCATAGATTCTCCTGTGTAGCCTTCCTCCAGAGCAGGTGTATAAACAGCAAGTGGCTTTAATGTTGAACCAGGCTGCATTTTAATATGTGTAGCTCTGTTAAAACCGCGGAATACATGTTCTCCTCTTCCACCTACTAAAGCACGAACTCCTCCTGTTTCAGGATCGAGCAGTACGCCACCGCTTTGAACAATCTCCCCGCCCCTGCCTTGTGGGAATAATGAGTCTCTGCTGTAGACAAGTTCTAACCCAGATTGCAGATTTTGATCCAGTTCTGTATATATTTTATAGCCTCTAGTAAAAATCTCTTCTTGTGTTAAACCATACGTATGAATCGCCTCATCAAGAACAGCATCGATATAATATGGATATTTACGTTCCATTGCCGTTCCTGATCCTTCTTTTAATACAATTTTTTCTGCTTTTGCATCGCTGAATTCTTGCTCTGTAATATATCCTAATTCGTTCATTTTACTTAATACAACATTTCGCCGTTCCATCGAACGATCATAATTCTTATTCGGATCCAGAACAGATGGTGACTGCAGCAGTCCTGCCAGTACAGCAGCTTCGCTTATGGTAAGTTGTGATGGCTTTTTGCTGAAGTATGTGTTAGCTGCACTGCTGATGCCCCATGCTCCACTGCCAAAGTATACTTGATTCAAATACATTTGCAGGATTTCATCTTTTTCATACTTCTTTTCAATTTCAACGGCTAAGAAAAGCTCCTCAGCCTTGCGGCGATACGTCTGTTCTGTTGTTAAAAGAGCATTTTTCGTTAATTGCTGTGTAAGCGTACTTCCCCCGCCAGTAATTTTTCCTGCAAACAAATTACTGAAAAAGGCCCGTGCGATCCCCTTAACATCAAAACCATTATGCTCATAAAAACGCTCATCCTCAATGGCGATGACTGCATTCATTACATGCTCCGGAATTTCTTCAATTGATACACCTTCTGCACGATTAGAAGCTAATTTTGCTGCTGCATCTCCATCTTTATCATATATAACGGTTGACTGCCTGAGTCCATCCTGCAATGTCTCGACATTTGCTGTCGCAGCTAAAAAAGCAAAGAACAAAATGGTAAACAATATTGCCGATAAACCCAGCAATAAAATGATTTGTGTCAGATGGAACTTTTTCCAATAACGTTTTATATTTTCCCAAATGGGCTGTAATCTGCTCATATCTTTCTCCTTTACAGTACCTTTTGAACTCAATCTTCCTGATGCTAGATACTATTACTATATATTAAACGTAAAATAGAGAGAAAGGTTTCATATATGATCAATAAATCATCAAGTCAATAGGCTGGCAGAATCCATCAGACGTCATTACGATGTTTTAAGTGGAGTTAAATTCGCTTCTATTTCTGCTCTTTTATGTTCCAGATACGGAGGCAGCGCCAGTTTTTCACCAAGCGTATCTAAGTGTTCATCCTGCAAAAATCCAGGTCCATCTGTAGCCAGTTCGAATAAAATCCTATTTTCATCTCGGAAATAAATAGATTTAAAATAATATCTTTCCACGATACCTGAATTGCCAATTCGCAATTGCTTTAAATACTCTGCCCACTTACTTAATTCAACCATGTTTTCAACTCTAATGGCAACATGATGCACGCTTCCCCGGCCAGGTCGCTCTTTTGGCATGTCCGGCTGTTCCTCAACATGAATTTCGGCACCTGTTCCTCCTTCACCTGTTGAAAAAACATAGTATGTGGTTGTGCTGCTTCCTTTTACTCTTGTATATTTTCCACTTTCCTTATACTGGAGAACGTTGGTTAAAATATGAGCTGTTTCTTTTATGCTTTTTACTGTCAGTGCAACCGGACCGAGACCAATTATAGCGTGTTCAGCAGGAACTGGACCTTGTCTCCAAGGCTCTCCCCCTTTGACACCTCTATTATTCTCATCTGATACAAGTGATAGCCGCTGTCCTTCATGATCTTCAAAAGCAACGACCTTTCTGCCCGCATATTCAGTGATATCATCATGTTTTACTCCGAATTGAACAAACCGATCGATCCAATAGAAGAGTGCACGGTCATTTGGAACTCTTAGAGCTGTTTCAGAAATACTACTATGTCCTGGATAAGTTCTCCCGGCATTTTTAATTTCAAAGAATGTTAAATCAGTGCCAGGTGATCCGCTCTCATCAGCATAGAACAAATGGTACATTGTTGTATCATCTTGATTTACTGTTTTTTTCACAAGACGCAAACCGAGAATTTCCGTATAAAAATGATAGTTTTTCTGGGCATTTGCTGTTAAAGCTGAGACATGGTGCTGTCCTAGTATTGGTTTTAAGTCCATAGTAATCCCACCGCTTTCAATTTATTTGCCTAGTCTTATTATATCTTACTTCATTGCATTTACTTGAGTCATTATATAACCAGCCAGCACTTTGGAACGTACTCTTGCGGCTGCGTATGGGGGTTTTGCTCTCATTAAGTCTTCAACTGGCATTCCCAGCCAGACAACCTTCTCATCAAAAATGAGGAATGGAAACGGCAGCGGATTTGGATACTGATCGTTTATCTGTAAAGAATTGATTTTCTGATCAGATAACAAAGTCAATTCGACTCCTTTTCCTCGCTCATTTAGCAGATTGATCCATTCGTCAGGCAATCTATTGCTAGAGGACAGACCAAAAATAATCCCTTTATTTGTTCGCTGAATATCGATTTTAACAAGATCAAGCCTTCTTGCATGCAGCCATTTTAAATTCATATGCGGAGTTTGAATCCAGGTTCCAATCTGCTGCTGTGAAACTGCTTGGTGGTTCCTTTCTTGATGGGAAACGAGCTTGCGCCATGTTTTTTCTTTTGCTACGGTCTTTTGGACAAATTCTGCATCTGCAATATGAATAAATTTCCCTCTGGATCTTGTAATCGCAACATTTATTAATCTTTCACTATCTTTGCCTGTTAAAAGCATTCCAGGACGAGTATGAGAAAAACTGTCTGTTGAATCAAAAATCATTACATCCTTTTCACTGCCTTGAAAACGATGAACAGTAGCAGCAAGAATATCCGATTTCTCTAATTTCTCACCATAAAATTCATTGAGAAGCTGCTCCATTAGGTTCGCCTGAGAACGATATGGCGTTACATAGCCAATAGATTGAATTCCAGCTGAATATGCTTCATGCAAGACTTGAAAAGATAAAAGCAGCTGCCATAAATTCACTCGTGAGCGAGACGTTCTTTCTGTCATTCCGTATGTCCCTGCACCGGCAGAATTTAGCAGGATAGAGGCATTCTGAGGAAATGGCTGAAGTTTTGCAATGACATTACGCGCTTGTTCAACCCCTGGAAAATCATCCACAAGAGAATGATAGACATGCTTATTTGTGAAGGCAGAAATCTGTGGATGCATCCTTCTCTGTTCTTTTAACAAAAATAGGTGAGGATGCAGCTTACCTTCTCCGATCCAATTTGTCACTTTTGCATGATGGAAAATATCTTCCTTAAGCCACTGATTGACAATGAGACTGTTTGCTGAGGCAATTGGCGGCAGTTGCTTAAAGTCTCCGCATACGATTACTCTTTTTCCTATGGATGCCGCAAAGGCAATTTGCGGGGTATACGCCATACTTGCTTCATCAATGATAATAACGTCAAATTCACTTTCATAAATGCTGGCATCTCTAGCAGCTTTTGAAAGTGTGACACCAACTATTCTTGCTTCTTTTACTAACTTCATTTCCTTCTGACGTATTTTCTCAAGTAGATTTGATAGCTTTTTTTCCACAGCCAGCAATGTATCCGTATCTCTTCCGCTAAATGAGTTTGATAGATCGTGTTTTAATAGCCTTCTTTCCTGTAATAGCTCTTCCTTCTCTTTTCCAATCTGGTTTTGATCGGCAGACAATAGATGAGCAGCTGTCAGTTCCGGATGTACAGCAAGCGTTTCACCCGTACTCATCCCATAGCGGAGCATGTCACCTTCGTGAAATTTGCCTTTCTTTTTCAAAAAAGCAGCTGTTTCGGCCATTAGAACATCTACTGCCTGATTACTCTGGGCGAGGATTAATACTTTTTGATTCTTTAAATACTTATTGGCTGCTGTTCGAGCCAATGTATATGTTTTTCCAGTTCCGGGTGGTCCCCATACGTATGTTACTGGATTATATTTGGAGCGAAGAACAAGTTCATGTACATTTGAGCCAGCCTTTTCAGAAGGATGCTTATCCTCCATATCCGGATTCATGAGACGCTGGACTCTTGCTCGTTTTCTTTTGCTTTTTTTTAATTCTTCAAGCCTTGTATGCAATTCATCTAACAATTCCCATGGATCATAATACAATTGCAGCTGTGATAGTTCATTCCCTAAAAAGGCTTCAAGTGCAAGGATCATATTTTCTCCTTCAGATGAAAGAATCCGTCCTTGCACCTCTCTAGTTCCCCATACAATACGTACTAATGAACCGACCGGGATCTTAATTTGTATTGACGTTTCAAAGTAATAATTAAATTTTTCCTGTTTAGATAGTAATCTGCCGTTAAAAAGGGTGTACCTTGTGCTTCCTTTTGTTTTTAGAAACATAATCTCTGATTGCAATGCTTTTTGCCATTCTTTTATATATGTTTTAACCGTTGTCATTTTATCCCTCAGTACTGTTACTTTTGAAGTAAAAAAAGAAGAGCGAAATCGCTCTTCTTTTTGATTACATATTATACTTGCAATCCATAGTTTTTGCAAAGTGAGGCAAGACCGCCAGAGAAACCGCTGCCGACGGCATTGAATTTCCAGTCATTGCCGTGACGGTATAATTCACATACTACCACTGCTGTTTCAATAGAGAAATCTTCACCTAAATCAAAACGGAGCAGTTCCTGACCATTTGCTTCATCTACTAAGCGCACAAACGCATTAGAAACTTGTCCAAAGTTTTGTTTTCTTAGTTCAGCATCATGTATGGTAACAGTGATCCCAATACGGTCGACATATGACGGTATAGATGAAAAGTCAACGATCAGCTGCTCATCATCTCCATCTCCCTCACCTGTACGGTTATCGCCTGTATGGATAACGGCGCCGCTTGGATGCTGAAGGTTATTATAAAAGATAAAATCGTGATCATTAACACATTTGTTCTGAGCATCAACGAGGAATGCAGACGCATCAAGGTCAAAATCCTGTCCGCCCTGGTACTTATTTGTATCCCAGCCTAGTCCAATAACTGCTTTAACTAGTCCAGGATTTGTTTTCGTTAAGTCTATTCTCTGTCCTTTTGAAAGCTGAATACCCATTTTTCCTGAGCCGCCTCCTTACTCTTTCTTATAAAAAGCTAAACTTATACTTGTAAACCAAAGTCAGTTGCAATGCGAGCAAGACCGCCTTGGTAGCCTGAACCTACCGCAGAGAATTTCCATTCGCCTGCATGACGATATAATTCACCAACCACAATAGCTGTTTCAATAGAGAAGTCTTCTCCAAGATCATAACGAATGATTTCTTCGTTGGATTCTTCATTCACGATTCGTACAAAAGCATTGGAAACTTGTCCAAAATTCTGACCGCGGTTTTCACCGTCATGAATCGTAATAACGAAGGAAATTTTTTCGATTCCGGCTGGTACTGCTGATAAATTTACCTTAACTTGCTCGTCATCGCCATCTCCTTCACCTGTACGGTTGTCTCCAGTATGTACAACAGATCCAGCACCGCCTTCAAGCTGGTTGTAGAAGATAAAATCTTTTTCAGAAGCACACTTGTTTGATGAATCCAGAAGAAATACACTTGCGTCTAAGTCAAAGTCATTTCCACCGTCATATTTGTTTGTATCCCAGCCAAGACCAACAATTACTTTTGATAGACCTGGATTTGTTTTCGTTAAGTCAACCTTTTGCCCTTTTGATAATGAAATAGCCATTTAGATCATCCTTTCCATGTTATAAATGAAATTTTATTTTAATACATTTTTTGCAGACTGTGCTAACTAAGAATCTAAAGCAGCATAAAGATATTATTGATCTTGCTTGCGGCTATAATCAACCCTCTAGTGCAAACAGTCTTTTTTTACATATGTACACTATTAGTTTAAACGTTATCATTCATTCAGTAAACTGATATGGTCATTAATCTGCAAAATTCTGTCTATTCTTAGGGATCTGCCTATTTTCGCCACATTTTATGGGTAAAACACATATACTGACAATTAACAGGAATAACAAGCATCAATTGGGGTGGTCATTTTGTTAAAAAAAGAAACTCAGGAAGGATCTCTTAAACTATTTACAAATGATGAAGAGCACCTGACTGATAATAATCAAGATTCTTTTCGTCTTAATTATCTGCAGGATCTCTTGAAACAGCAGGCTGTTATAAATGAACAGCTTTCCGATCAAAGTCGCACAATGGAGAATAAATTATCTTCCTCTTATCAGGCAATGAATCATCAAGTCCAAATATTAAAAAGCAGTCATCAAAAGCAATATGAAAATGTTTTACATCAGATGCAGGTACAGGATACATTGATATCTAAATTCATTCTATTTACCGAAAAGCAAGAGAGCAATAATGCCATAATCTTGGAGCGCTTATCTTCCTTAGAAGAATCAAACACTACCATCGTTCAACTGCTTCAGCAAGAAGAAGCGCTTCATGAAGAGATGCTAAATCAGCTGCACTATCAGGATGCATCAACTCAAAGCTTAGCACGTAAACTGGATGTTCTGGAAACATTTTCTGAACAGCTGACTGAGAAAATGGCAACTCAGGAATTAGTGAATGAAGAATTAGATAAAAAGATGGATGTTCAAGAAATGTTCCATAACACTGTTATGGAAAGACTTGATCAGCAGGAAGCTTTAACAGATAAAATGATGCGGCAGCTGGATTCTCTTAAATCGGCCATTTATGAAAGAGCATCCTATCTTTCCGAGAAATTTGAAACACAATTCAAACTCATTGCAAAGCCTGTGCAGAGCTTTTTTCTTAAACAAACAGATACGAAAGATGAAGAGCAGAAAAAGATTTAATCATACAAAAAAGCCCAATGCTCTTCATTAAATACTGAGCATTGGGCTAATCTATAAAACTATTAAACATTAGCTTTTACAAACTATGTATTAGTTTAGTCTAAAATTCTTACATTTACTGTTTTTCGTCCCCAGTTAAGTGCATCTTGCTTTTCTGCCATGAATACGTCAATTTTATTGCCTTTAATGGCTCCGCCAGTATCTCCTGCAATTGCTTCTCCATAGCCTTCAACATATACTCTGCTTCCAAGCGGGATTACAGAAGGATCAACGGCAATTACCTTTTGATTCGGATTTTGTTTTAAATTAATGCCAGTTGCTGTTGTACCAGAACAGCCATTACAGTTTGCTGTATACGCTGTAGCCTCTACTAAAATCTCCTTTACAGCACCCTCACTTGCTGTTTTGACAGGCTTAGATGCTGCTGTCTTAACTGTGCTTCCGCCCTCATTTGCTGCTGAAGCAGTTGACCCAGGGAAAATGACAATCTTTTGACCTAAGACAATGATGTCACCTTTTATTTGATTCCATTCTTTTAATTGCTCAACAGTGACTTCATTCGCTTTGGCTATACTCCAAAGTGTATCTCCTTTTTCCACTGTATATGCATTCTCTCTATGAATATCCAAAACTTGATTAACGACAATTTTATCAGATGACAGGCTGTTCCAATCCTTAATTTGTTCAACACTGACATCATATTCTCCTGCAAGCTTCCAAAGTGTATCTCCTTTTTGGACGGTCACTTCCTCAGCTTGTACGGCTGCTCCTGCTGTACTGAAAAAAACAGCTGCTGCTGCCATGGTTACGAATGATTTTTTCATGTTGTACCTCCTCGTATAGCTTGTATTCGCTAACGGGAATAATCATAACATGAAAATCGCTCAAAAAAAGAACAGCTGTTTTATAATACAGTTACAGTTATAACAGGAACATAACAGCGAGATGACGAAGAGTTTGAAAATTCAATCAAATTCATTATGCTGTTTTTAATGGAAATACAATATTGAAGGTGGTTCCTTTGTTAAGTTCACTTTCAATATACACCTTGCCATTATGGCTTTCTATTATTTTAAAACTAACCATTAAGCCCAATCCATTTCCATTTTTCTTGGTTGTATAAAATGGATCTCCAATTTTCATCAATTTATCCTGCGGAATTCCCACACCAGTATCCTGAATAGATATGGTCAATTTTTCATCCATATTTTCAATCTTTATCTTAATCGTCCCTCCGCCAGGCATCGCTTCAATTCCATTTTTAATAAAATTTAAAAATACTTGCTTGAGGCGATTTTCATCACATTCAATTTGGATGATAGGTTCCTCCGGTTCAAAATGGATATTCACATTCCGTTTTCTGGCTTCAAATTCTAATAAAGAAATGACATTTTCAATGATGGGAATAATGTTTTTTTCTTCTAGTTGAATAGCCTTTGGCTTTGCCAGCACCATAAAATCCTCTACGATCGAATCTACACGGTCAATTTCATCTAAGATAATGTCAATAAACTCTCTGCGTTCATCATTTTGTTCATCTAATAGAAGAAACTCGGCATAACCCTTCATGGATGTAAGAGGATTGCGGATTTCATGTGCAACTCCCGCAGCAAGCTGGCCAACAGCAGCCAGTTTATCCTGCCTATGCAATAATTCTTCTGACTGCTTTCTTTCTGTAATGTCATTTCTGATTGCTAAATATTGATATGGTCTTCCAGATTCATTTATAAAGGGGACAATCGTTGTGTCTACCCAATAAAATGAGCCATCCTTCGCCCGATTTCGAATCTCCCCTTTCCATACCTCTCCGCTGCCGATGGTTTTCCAGAGGTCTTTGAAAAATGAAGAAGAATGATAGCCTGAATTCAAAATAGAATGATCCTGTCCGATCAGTTCCTCTCTTGAATACTTTGAAATTTCACATAGCTTATCATTTACGGAAAGAATCTTCCCTTTTGCATCCGTAAAAGCGACAATTGAAGACTGATTTAAGGCAAAAGTGATATCACTCACTTCCTTTAAACTTTCTTTCAAATGAATTTCTGCAGTTTTTAAAGGTGTAATGTCAGTACGGATTGCTACATATTGGTATGGTCTCCCATTTGCATTTAAAAAGGGCACGATTGTTGTTTCAACCCAATAAAGACTTCCATCCTTTGCTCTGTTTTGAATTTCCCCTCTCCACGTCTCACCTGCAGAAATAGTAGTCCAAAGATCTTCAAAAAAAGATGATGGATGATAATTAGAATTAAGAATACTATGCGTCTTCCCAATCAATTCTTCTCTTGAATATTTAGAAATCTCAACAAACTTGTCATTTACATATGTTATGACACCTTTTGGATCTGTAATAGCGACAATTGATGATTTGTCTAATGCAGATTGTATATCTGTAAGAAGATGATCGCTGGCAGAGAGTTTTTTATTCGTTACAGAGCTAGAGCCTACCATACCGCCAAGAATGACAAATCCAACAAATGTGAGCAAATAGATGGCATAGGAGCCAGGTTCAATATTTATTAATGGCTGAAATGCAGACTGAATAGAAGAAGCCCTGATCAGCAGTAAATACCCTTCAATATTTGCGCCAGTCATTATAAGGGCACTAACAGGTTTTAACCAGCTGCGATGCCTTTTTGAAACATGCTTTTTGAAGAACAAAAGCCAAAGTGAAAATGAGAATGATAAAAAAATTAACAATACAGAAATCATTAATAGGATCGGATGAAACGTAATTAACTTTCCAATCGCAAACATGCCTGTTATATGAATGGCTAGCACAGCCAAAGTTAAGAATAATCCGCCAATCAGAATTCTTCGATATGACATCTTTTTATCAATGATATTCAGAAAAGCCAAACCGGTAAAACAAATGCCAAACAGCATAGATAAAATGATAAAAATGATATGATAATTCCCGGATCCTTCAATATTAAGTGCAAGCATTCCAATAAAGTTCATCAGCCAAATACCAATGCCCAATGAAAATGTTCCACCAATAAACAAAAACTTTCTATTGCTTTCTTTAGAATGTATTAAACTGAATAAGTCAAGAGCAGTATAGGTTGCCATAAAGGTTAGGCCAATAGCTACTAATATTAAAATAGGGCTGAAGGAAATAATGTCATTCATTAAAATAAGTCAGACTCCTTTTTCTAAGCTTTCAATATTGATTGTAATGGAAACACATTCTAGATGGAAGAGGATTTTCCAAATGACAAAACAAGCGTCAAAATAATAATTTTCAAAAAAATGAGAAAAAAACCTACACAAGAAAGAAAATGTACAGTATACTGTATCATAACAGGTGATAAATAAAAATTCTGTATTATAAAAAGGAGTGTTTGTTATGATGCAAAGTCCAGTTGAATTCTTCCGGAACCTGCCTAAAAAACAATGCCCAGAATGCGGCCAACCTTTTTCGGAACAAGCTGAATCCTATTTAGTGGAATGCCAGGAATGCACGAATAAGCATATTAATAAATAAATCTTGTCCTTAATTTAATACTTTCCTGAATACTGATTAAAGCAGTTAACTGTGTTTTCACCGTTTTTTTAAGCTAATTTGAATATCCTGATAAATTCATTTAACAATCATTTTTATGCCCGGGCTGTTAACAGCTCGGGCTTTTTAATTTGATTATTTAGAAAAATCTATAAAAAAGACAATCTTTCATGTATAATAGTTAGAGTATCGAAATAAAAAGGCAAATAGGAGGATTATAATGGAACAAACTATTTCTAAAAGACTTCATCGTTCAGAAGTGCCTGAAAAGCTAACATGGGATTTAACCGCTTTATTTCCTTCTGATGAAAGCTGGCATAAAGCTGTAACAGCCATTGAGAATACTTTACCGGAAGTAACTGCCTATAAAGATAAATTACATGAAAGCAGCGATACTTTATTAGAATGTCTGCTTGCATATGAAAATCTGATGATTTCATTTATACAAGCTGCTACATATGCTTCACTTAAGCAATCAGGCGATGGCACAGATCCAGAAAACCAAGCCAATTCTTCCGTTATCGCTTCATTGCAGGCAAAAGTAAGTGCTAATCTTTCATTCATAGAATCAGAAATTCTACAATACCCTGAAGGAAAAGTTGAAGAGCTTGTTAAAAACGATCCGCGGTTTTTACCTTTTGCTCGTTTTCTTACTGACTTGCTGCAATCGAAAAAGCACCGTTTATCACCAGAAACCGAAGAAGCGTTAGCATCTCTTGGCGAAGTTCATGGTGCTCCATACAGAATATACAATGCTGCGAAGCTAGCTGACATGCCATTTGAAAATTTCACTGATGATGATGGGAATGTTCTTCCCAATTCGTTTGCCCTTTATGAAGATAAATATGAATTTTCACCAAAGGCAGATGTAAGAAGAAATGCTTTTAAAGCTTTTTCATCCACCCTCCATCACTATAAAAATACCTTTGCAGCTGTCTATTCAGCTGAAGTGAAAAAGCAGGTTGCTCTATCTACGTTACGCGGGTACGAGTCTGTTACACAAATGCTACTAGATTCTCAGGATGTTACGGAAGAGATGTATCATAACCAGCTTGACATTATACAGACGGAGCTTGCTCCGCATATGAGGAAATTCGCAAGCCTTAAGAAAAAGATTCTTGGTCTTGAGGAAATGCATTTTGCAGATTTAAAAGCTCCACTTGATCCGGATTTCAATCCAAATACAAGCTATGAAGAAGCTTGTGAAACCATACTTGAATCCTTAAAGGTGATGGGTCCAGAATATAGCGAGATTATGAAAAAAGGATTAACAGAGAGATGGGTTGATTTATCTGATAATATTGGAAAATCAACAGGAGCCTTTTGCTCAAGTCCATACGGAGCACATCCATATATCCTGATGACTTGGACTGATACAATGCGTGGAGCATTTGTCCTTGCTCATGAACTTGGTCATGCCGGACACTTTTATTTGGCAAATAAAGAACAGCGCGTCATGAGTACTAGACCTTCCACTTATTTTGTAGAAGCTCCATCCACATTAAATGAACTATTGCTCGCACAGCACTTAATGTCCAATACAACTGATGTTAAAATGAAAAGATGGGTAATCCTGCAGCTTCTTGGAACGTACTATCACAACTTCGTTACCCATCTGTTAGAAGGAGCATTTCAGCGTAAAGTTTATGATTTGGCGGAAAAAGGCATTCCTCTAACAGCTGCAAAATTATGTGCTGAGAAGAAAGCTGTGCTGACTTCCTTCTGGGGAAATGACGTAGTAATTGATGATGATGCAGCCTTAACATGGATGCGTCAGCCTCACTATTACATGGGATTATATCCATATACGTATTCTGCCGGGTTAACTGCTTCAACCGCAATGGCTATTAAAATCCGTGACAATGGTTCAGAAGCTGTTGAAAGCTGGTTAAATGTATTAAAAGCTGGCGGAACAAAGAAACCATTAGACCTTCTTCAAATGGCTGGAATTGATATGTCTCAGCCTGAGCCAATTAAAAGTGCTGTTCACTATGTTGGATCACTTATAAAAGAATTAGAAGAAAGTTTCTAATAAGAAGGACACAAAAAACCCTCTCCGTATTCGGAGGGGTTTTTTCCGCTTTATGAAAGGATAAATCAGCAGCAAACCATTTTTTCCACCACATAAAGTGCAAGAGCAACAAGGTCTAATTATTAGATTTGTCTCCTGGAAGGAATTTAAAAGCCGTGAGACCATTAATCTTTTTCTTTTTAATTTTGAATTGCAGGCAGCTCCCTGATTTCCGCAGTCATCTCATTTCCACATAATGGACATTTTAAATCATCAGAAGCAAAATCCTTACGCATCCAGCCGTTGCAGCTATCAGTTGAACACGAGTACACTTCCGTATCCAGCATTACTATTTCCGGTGTATCATCTTGGCCTTTTCTGTTGAAGAACACCATAACGCCCCCTTTTATTGTTAGTATGGACAAATGAGGGGAAATTATGATAAAAATCCTTTTTTTACTATATTTATTGTTCGTCTAGCTACTCAGTTGCATCGTTTACGGTGTTTGAGTCAAGCTGTTTTGCATTTATTGATATTGCTATATCAACATCCTCTATATAACCTTGTGAGTTTTCGCTGTCGTACGGAGCAACACTATTTTGTTCATCACCAATTAATCCTGATGAAAAATCATCAAACGGAATATATTCATCTGTTTCAATATGAAAGATTTCTCGCATTGGAATATTTTCATTCTGCATTACTGAATCCTCCCTTCTCCATTTATTGTTAAACATATTTTTGAATAACATACAGAAACGAAGAAAAAACTTGTTTTTCAGATCCAGAAATCAGAGTGAAAGTGATAAGAACAAACTGCATAATTTAAGAGCGAAACTCCGTAATTTTTTTTAGATAATAATAAAAGCCCTCCATAACAGAGGACTTCAACTTTAGCCAGAAGTAACAATGTATTTCTTTTGTTCCGCTTTTTGCATCTGTATCAGACCGATTGTAAGAATAACGCCCAATAACGCTAAAATGGCAAAAAATAAGTAAACATGAAAAATGCTGTACTCTTCAAAAATAATTCCTCCCAAAAACGTACAAAACCAGTTGCCTAACCCATTTCCAATCGCAGAATATAGCGTAATTGCTGTAGCCGTTATGTGTAAAGGTGTTATTTGTCTTAAATACTGGAGTGCAGCAGGAATAAATAAACCGATTGATATCCCTTGAAATACAGCTGTTGCATATACAACCCATAAACTTGGCTCTGTAAAATAAAGAAGCCAGCGGATTAAGGAAACACAAGATGCAAGTAACATGATTCTCAGCAAACCAAGTCTTTGAATCAGTCCCCCAGCAGCTTTCATAAAGGGAGCTTCCGATAAAACAGCAATTAAAAAGGCTACCCCTATGCCCGTATAGGTCCCTCCGCTTCCTTCAATAAAAAGACCAAAATACGTATTGTTGGCTAGATTAGGTCCAAAAATCAAAAACGTAACGATCAGGAAAAGCAGAAATTTTTTCATGGTCAGAATCTCTTTTACGCCCAGCAGCAGATTGGGCTTCTGCGTCTTTTTTTCCGTTGGCATCTTCCACGCTAAAAGGGAAGCAAGCACCAGTGCTGAAAAAAAGGAAATAAAAATAACCTGGTTATTCCATTCTGAAAGTCTGCCCATGATAAAGACAGCAAGTCCGAAACCCAAAGATCCAAACAAACGAATATTGCCGTAATTGTAACCGACTTTGCTTGTGTAGCTAATAGAAATACTATCTGAAACTGGGATGATTGCACTCTGAAAAATGGCCACAAGAACCGCAATAAAAAAGATCGCAGTATATCCGCTAAAAGCTATATATCCTAAAGCAAAGCTCCCTGCGATAAAAGTAGTAAGAGTCAGAATTTTAATTGGCGCGTTTGTTTTATCAGAAATCATCCCCCATAACGGCTGAAAAAAGATCATTACAACGGGATTTATCGACATAATGAGGCCAATTTGATATCCATTTAAGTTTTCTGCTTCACTTAAATAAACGCTTAATAACGGCATCATGCTTCCAACCGCAAAGAAGGTAAGCAAGTAAAATCCCTGCATGGTTACAATTGTTTTTCTTATTGATGTCATAGTCAATCACCATTTCTTTAAAAATTCGTATAAGTTCCATTTAGCTGCCCTAATTTAGCATAAAATCTATTTTAGCACTATTTAATATGCAAAAGAGAGTAGTTTAACCATTTTTTATGCTAATTGCACTTGAAATTCTTTTGAAAAAGGCCATTGTTATGATGTATTGGAATGCTTCAACTATTATTCATATCCTCCCTATTCCGTATTTCTATTCTATAATTTTAAAAAAAATAAAAATAACTCTTTACTGAAAACGGATTCATGTTACAATATTAAACGAACAAGTTGGATGTCAGACGTCTGTTCTCCAAGGAACCGTTTACAGTTAACTTGTACAAGTCTATACAACTACGAATCTATCAATTGAGGTGTTAAACAATGAATATTATTTGGGGATTATTTGGGATATTTACGATTTTCATGATTGCCTTTTTAATGTCAGAAAACCGTAAAGCCATTAATGTCCGTACCATTATTGGCGGTCTTCTCATCCAATTTATATTTGCTTTTCTTGTACTAAAATGGGATCTAGGCAAAGCTGCACTTGAAAAAGTAACATATGCAGTCAATGATGTAGTCGGCTATGCAAATGAAGGAATTAACTTTCTATTTGGCGGATTTTTTCAAGAAGGAACTAATATAGGATCCGTTTTTGCTTTTCAGGTTCTTCCAGTCGTCATTTTCTTTTCATCGCTAATTTCTGTGCTCTATTATACAGGGATTATGCAGGTCGTTATTAAGTTTATCGGTGGCGGTCTTTCCAAACTGCTAGGCACAAGCAAGGCAGAATCCATCTCAGCTGCTGCTAATATTTTCGTCGGACAAACCGAAGCTCCTTTAATCGTTCGCCCTTTTATTAATAGAATGACAAAGTCAGAGCTTTTTGCTGTCATGACCGGCGGACTTGCTTCTGTAGCAGGTTCTGTCTTAATCGGTTATTCATTGCTTGGTGTCCCTTTAGAATATTTACTGGCAGCCAGCTTTATGGCAGCACCTGCTGGTTTAATTATGGCTAAAATGATGATTCCTGAAACGGAAAAATCTGAAACTACAGATGACATTACAATTGAAAAAGATACTGATTCTGTAAATGTTGTAGATGCAGCCGCTAAAGGAGCAAGTGTCGGTTTACAGCTTGCTTTGAATATCGGAGCTATGTTATTGGCATTTATAGCTTTAGTCGCATTAATTAATGGTTTATTCGGCTTTGTTGGCGGCCTATTTGGATATGAAAACCTAACAATTGAAATGCTTTTAGGTTACATATTTTCTCCTCTGGCTTTTGCCATCGGTGTTCCATGGGCTGAAGCCGTTCAGGCTGGCGGCTACATTGGCCAGAAGCTTGTGTTAAATGAATTTGTTGCATATTCTGATTTTGCACCAGAAATCGGCAATTTATCTGAGAAGACATCTCTAATTATTAGCTTTGCACTTTGCGGCTTTGCTAATATTTCTTCAATGGCAATTCTGCTAGGCGGACTTGGAAATCTGGCTCCTGATAGAAGAAATGATATTGCTAAGCTTGGATTGAAAGCTGTTATTGCTGGAGCTCTCGCTTCCCTCTTAAGTGCTGCGATTGCTGGAATGCTATTTTAATGAATATGAGTCTAAGTCTTACTTTTCTTAGCCATTAATAGACCCGAACTATTAACAGATATTTGCCCCTTTTATCTGTTTAATGGTTCGGGTCTTTTTGTGCGCTTTGCTTACAAAATTTAGATTTGCAGAAACGGAACGGAGCACCTCGATTCTGGAAAGAAATAGAAGAAAGATTGCGCATTTAGGAAGCGAGAATCCGTCACAGTAGAACGAACAGCGCATATTATGATCATTCGTCTTTTCAATTGATTATTTATAATTGTCCCTACCTCATCTTCTAATCTATTTGTAAATAGTAGATTATGTCAAAATTTATCAGAATTTTTATACTATTCTTTATTGAAAGTTTATTAGTAGAAATGATAACATATTTATGTAAGCGTTTCCTTTTGTTGTTTTACCTACTTTATTAATGATTTAGGAGGAATTGCAGATGAGTCAATTAACGGCAGCATTAAAAGAAAAAGTTGAGAGATTCCTATCAGGGAAAAAGAAACTTTATATCAATGGACAATTCGTAGAAAGTAAATTGGAGAAAACCTTTGAAACTTTTAACCCGGCAACTGGTGAAGTTCTTGCACACGTATATGAAGCCACATCAGAAGATATAGACCTGGCAGTTCAGGCGGCCCGTCGAGCGTTTGATGAAGGAAGCTGGTCTAAACTGACTGCTGCAGAAAGAAGCCGTCTAATGTATAAACTGGCTGATTTAATGGAAGAAAACAGTGAAGAACTTGCCCAATTAGAAACGCTTGATAACGGGAAACCGATTCGGGAAACCTCTGCAGCAGACATTCCGCTTGCCATTGAGCATATGCGCTATTATGCAGGCTGGTCTACTAAGATCACTGGCCAAACCATTCCTGTTAACGGTTCTTACTTTAACTATACTAGACATGAAGCTGTAGGGGTTGTCGGTCAGATAATTCCTTGGAACTTCCCTCTTCTAATGGCAATGTGGAAGCTTGGTGCTGCCTTGGCAACAGGATGTTCAGTTGTGCTGAAGCCTGCTGAGCAGACTCCATTGACCGCTCTCTATTTGGCTGAATTAATTGATGAAGCAGGCTTTCCTGAAGGAGCAATAAATATTGTTCCTGGATTTGGAGAAACAGCTGGACAGCCGCTTGTAGATCACCCTCTTGTTGATAAAATTGCTTTTACCGGTTCGACAGAAGTAGGAAAAATGATTATGAAAAATGCTTCAAAAACATTGAAACGAGTTACGTTAGAGCTTGGAGGCAAATCACCGAACATCATTCTGCCTGATGCAGATTTAACGAAAGCTATTCCTGGTGCTCTAAATGGGGTTATGTTTAATCAGGGACAAGTTTGCTGTGCTGGTTCTCGTGTTTTTATTCAGAAGAAACATTACGACAACGTCGTTTCTGATATGGCCAGCCATGCTCAATCAATTAAACAAGGGGCTGGCTTGCACAGTGACACGGAAATTGGACCGCTTGTTTCAACCGAGCAGCAAAAACGTGTTCTTGGCTATATTGAAAAAGGAGTAAACGAAGGTGCTGAATTGCTTGTAGGCGGAAATAAACCTCAGGAACAAGGCTACTTTGTCTCTCCTACCATTTTCGCTAACGTCAATGATGACATGACTATTGCCAAAGAAGAAATTTTTGGACCTGTCATTTCAGCAATGCCTTACGACGATTTAGATGAATTAATTGCCCGTGCAAACAAGAGTGAATATGGTCTTGCAGCTGGAGTTTGGACGCAGGATATTAAGAACGGTCATTATATTGCAAACCGCTTGCGTGCTGGTACAGTCTGGGTAAATTGCTACAACGTTTTTGATGCTGCATCTCCATTTGGCGGCTATAAACAATCCGGTATGGGCCGTGAAATGGGCTCCTATGCACTGGATAATTACACAGAAGTCAAAAGTGTATGGATTAATATGAATTGATTCTAACAAAACCGGGAAGAACTCTTTCCCGGTTTTAAATATGCCAAAATTGAACGAAATACATCTTGGTGTCGTTCACATTCCTCACTCCCCCTTCCACCTATCAATAATCGAATATAAACAAAGTGACATTTCACACATTTGTCACTTTATTAGCGTGTTCACATATTATCCATAGGAATATTTTACGGTATTCATTATCTTAATAGTGGGAGGGGAAATCATGAAAAAGATCTATATCATTTGCAGTTTAATTGTGGCAGTGGGGATTACTGCAGGGATTTCATTTTTTATCATTCGTGATCATATGGCGACAATTCCAGAAAATACAACCCTTGTGACCATGAATGGAGAAACATATGATTTTGCTCAGTCGGAAAAGAAATTAAAGCTAGTGGAATTCATGTATACTCATTGCCCTGATATTTGTCCGACGACAACGCAAAAAATGAATTTATTAAAAAGTGACTTACAAAAAGAAGGTGTTTTTGGGGAGAATGTACAGTTTCTAACCATTACGATAGACCCCTATCGTGACACTCCTGAAATCATGAAAAATTATATGAATACTTTTGAAATTGAAGATGATGGTAATTGGATTATGCTTACTGGCGATCAAGATGGTATGAAGCAAGATCAGCAAGAAATACTTGATCTGGCAAATACCTTCAAATTCCAATACCGAGATCCGGGAGATGGTTTTTTTGTACATAGCACATTTGTATATCTATTAGACGAGAATAATCGTTATATTAAGAAATTTCCAATGGGAGAAGAATTCAGCAAAGAAGAAGTTTACAATAAAATTATGAATGAAATCTGAATATGACCTTTATCAAACAAAAAAGCGGATGCTTATGCACTCGCTTTTTTGTATTTATATGTAGTTTCTCATGACGCCGCTAAATAAAAGCTTCATTCGGCGCCAAGCTTAAATGGAGCCAGCTCCAGCTTTTGTCACCCATACAAGATCTATGTTTAATTCGTGGCAGTAGGCAATGTTTTACTTGCATGTAAGGACAAAATTGCTTGAGTTCTTGGCTTTGTAAAGCTAACTTTAATTCCCGACTTTTTTAATCGATTAACTAATTCTACCAGCTGCTTTTTGGCCATTTGACATACTCTCCTTCTTACCTGCCGTTTATAAATTCATTGTACAGGATAAATATGAAAAAACTATGAACAATTTTAAAAAAATTGTTCTTTTTTATGATTTTCTTTTTTACTATTTTCCCTGCAGCAGTTCTTGTAAACGTTCTGCATTAACTAATTCTCTGCGTTTTCGTTAATTCCTTTATAATCTGCACTGTAAATGTTATAATTCTAGAGATTATGTACATTTGGAGGAATTTAAATAAATGTTAAGTGTTAGCAATGTCAGTCTTCGTTATGGAGATCGTAAGCTTTTTGAAGACGTTAATATTAAATTTACACCTGGGAACTGCTACGGTTTGATCGGAGCAAATGGTGCGGGAAAATCTACCTTTTTAAAAATTGTTTCTGGTGAGATTGAATCCCAAACTGGTCAGGTTTCATTGGGACCAGGCGAACGTCTGGCAGTTTTGAAGCAAAACCATTTTGAATACGAAGAACACGAAGTTTTAAAAACCGTTATTATGGGTCATGCTCGCTTATATGAAGTTATGCAAGAGAAGGACGCAATTTACATGAAAGCTGACTTTACAGACGAGGATGGTATGAAAGCAGCTGAACTTGAAGGTGAATTCGCTGAACTTAATGGATGGGAAGCAGAGTCTGAAGCAGCTATTTTGCTAAAAGGATTAGGTATTGAAGAAGATCTTCATACGAAAACAATGGCTGATCTCTCTGGTTCTGAAAAGGTGAAAGTTCTTCTTGCTCAAGCTCTATTTGGTAAACCAGATGTACTACTTCTTGATGAGCCGACAAACCATTTGGATATTAAGGCGATACAATGGCTTGAAGAGTTCTTAATTAATTTTGAGAATACTGTTATCGTTGTCTCTCATGACCGTCACTTCTTAAATAAAGTTTGTACGCATATTGCCGATTTAGATTTCGGAAAAATTCAAATCTATGTAGGGAACTATGATTTCTGGTACGAATCTAGCCAGCTTGCACAGAGAATGGCTTCTGATGCAAACAAAAAGAAGGAAGAAAAAATAAAAGAACTGCAAAACTTTATTGCTCGTTTCAGCGCTAATGCTTCAAAATCGAAACAAGCTACTTCCCGTAAGAAGCTGTTAGATAAAATTACATTAGATGATATTAGACCATCATCCCGCCGTTATCCTTTTGTAGGTTTCACACCTGACCGTGAAATCGGGAACGACCTTCTTCGTGTTGATGGAATCAGCAAAACGATTGATGGTGTCAAAGTACTTGATAACATTAGCTTTATTATGAATAAAGACGATAAAATTGCCTTAGTCGGCACAAACGAATTAGCAAAAACAACCCTCTTTAAAATCCTTGCAGGAGAAATCGAGCCTGATGAAGGTACTTTCAAGTGGGGTGTTACTACATCACAATCTTATTTTCCTGGCGATAACTCGAAGTATTTTGAAAATAGTGATGTGAATCTTGTTGATTGGCTGCGTCAATTTTCGCCTAACGATCAAAGCGAAAGCTTCCTGCGCGGTTTCTTAGGCAGAATGCTCTTTTCTGGGGAAGAAGTTTTGAAAAACGCAAATGTTCTTTCCGGAGGAGAAAAAGTTCGTTGTATGCTCTCAAAAATGATGCTTAGCGGCTCTAATGTCCTGATGCTTGATGAGCCGACAAACCACCTTGACTTAGAATCCATTACTGCATTAAATAATGGGTTAATTAATTTTAAGGGATCAATGATCTTTGCTTCGCATGACCATCAATTTATTCAGACCATTGCTAATCGTATTATTGAATTAACTCCTTCTGGAATTATCGACAAGCAAATGACTTACGATGAATATCTTGAAGATCATGATTTGCAGAAAAAGGTAGCTGGAATGTATAAATAATACCGAAGGAGTCAGCAAATAGGCTGACTCCTTTTTTTATCAATGCTTTTTTGTTTTATGACGGGCTGATGATGAACTAATGCCTGATTCCGACTGTGTCGTGCCCTGCCCTTTTACTTCAGGAGCACTTAATCCGGTCTTTGATGGATCCTTCTTTCGCTTTCCCATTTCTAACACCTCCATTCTTATAGTTCTTCTATGGCTCTTTTTTATTCTTCAAAAGAAATTCTGGCATCCTGCTTCAAAAAATAAAAAAAGAGAATTGCTCATAAAAGCAATTCTCGCCAGACTATAGTTCCTAAAGTCTTTTTAATTTACGGACGCCGACTATAATCATTACAAGAATTCCAGCAGCTAAAAATGCATTCACAACCCAGTTTTTATTATCCTCGCTTTTTTCTTCAGCTAGAGGAGGCGCTGCACTTTTTAAATGCTGTGATATATTCTCTTCTGAAGGTTTACGGTGAAGCTGAATGGACTGCACATACGTACGATCCTCATTAAAAAATTGCAGCTCTCCATTATCTGATAACTCTTCCCTATACTCATTGTTGGATGGAACGGTAACTTCAATTGTTTGTCCATTTGTTGTATAGACATTTTCTTTATCCTGATAGACTTCATTTTTATCGATACGTTCATGGACATAGGTATTAAATCCATAATCAAAAATCTTTATTGTGTCTTGATAGATATCACGCTTGAAATCGGCTTTTAGGGCAATAGCGGTTAAATTTAATGACCCGTTAGAGGCAGTTGTAGCCAGCGTTTGCTTTGATTCATTTACAAATCCAGTTTTTCCGCCTGTCACCCATTCGTATGGATACTGACCTAGTAGCATTAAATGGTGCGTATATAAAGTAGTATCCCACGATTCTCCCAGCCACTTCAATTCTGTTTCACCAAAAATGGCTCGAAAGGTTTCATTTTGCATTGCATAATTCGTAATTAAAGCTAAATCTTCTGCAGTTGTATAATGATCATCGCTGTATAAACCATGTGGGTTAGTAAAATGAGTGTTTTTCACTCCTATTTTTTCTTCTAAGAATTCATTTAAATGTTTTGAAAATTGATCGATATTTCCGTCAGTGTATTCAGCAATTGTCCATGCTGCATCATTTCCCGAGTTAATTAGCATTCCCTGAAGCAGTTTCAAAAGAGAAACCTGCTCTCCTTCTTCTAAATAAACACGAGTACCAACAACATTTCTTGCAGCCTCACTAACAGTCACAATATCTGATAAATCTCCTTTTTCGAGTGCGTAGATCGCAGTAGCTATTTTCGTTAAGCTCGCAGGAGCCATTTTTTCCTGTGCATTTTTCTCATAGAGGATTGCACCTGTATCTGAATCCATTAAAATAGCGGCTTCGCTGACGATTTCAGGATGCCCTTCTTTTTTTTCTTCAGAAATTTCATTTTCAGCGTAAGTGTAAGTTGAAAAAGGAATCATAATTAAAGATATTAGAACAAATAATATTAGTTTCTTCACAAATAAACACATCCAATACTTAGCCTTTAACCTTTATAGATTGTACCAAAATATTGTCTGTGATTTATAAATGAAATTAAATTGTTAATAAAATGAAATGTTTCTTCCTTTTTTTGAAAAAAATGAGAATTAGTAAGTTTAATGTCCTATTTGAAGTCTCTGTATCTAATTCTTTTTACTTAGATTCTTACCATAAAAGAGATACCTCCGCATATTTTATTTGATTACAATTAAAAAAACCTGTCTAATGACAGGAATTTTAATATTGGCATCTGGTCAGTGTTATCGCTTATTAACTGCTGCACCCTCCGCCGCCGCAGCTCGAACAGCTTGAACCTCCACCGCTATCTGAATCTGATGAACTGCTGCACCCAAACCCGGAGCAGGATGATCCTCCTCCTGCATAGTGATCCTTCGTCATTTCTTTCGGCATGTATTCATGCATATGATCTTCAAAAAGATCAGGTTCGTATAGAGAATAAAAGATAATCGCACTCGAAGCATACATATATACTTGAGATTTGTCCGTCCCTTTTTCAAGGGTCAATAAATCTCCATTGTTCATTAAACGATTCGCTTCATTCATTTCATCTTTCATCTTGTGAATTAGATACATTTTTACATCCATGTATTCTTTGCCTGTATTAAAATATTTTTCAAGCAACGCTTCTTCATCCTTATTGCGAAAATCACTAAGAATTTCTTTTTTCATTGGATGTTTAAGAAATGCTCCCCAAATGATCTTACTGTTTTCTTCTACGTTAAATAAACTTAAATAGACCCAATCAAAAAATGCACGTTCTCCAGGAATTGGAGCAGTATTTAAGTTTGGCGCATGGTGTAAATATCCTCCAAAGAACGAATTGCAAAATTGCTGATACTCTCTTGTAAACATCAGCATTTCATGCCAGACCTCATCAGCCTTTGCACTGAACATTGGAACAGATTTTAGAATGGCATTCATGACAAAATACCTTTTCAGCTCATAAATTGCCCAGTCAACCTGAAGAGAAGACGTTTTTGGAAACTCTCTTAATACTCTGTTAAGCACATTGTCTTCATACGAAAATGGCAGTGACTGCTCAAGTTTTTCTTCAATTGGCATTGCAGCTGTTATTTGCAGGCCTAAATCATCTGGTACTGGTGTTTTCTTTAAAGTCCCAATTCGTTTTTTAGGTCTGTTTGTTGCTGTAAGGATCACAGCTAAGAAGATCATTATAAAAATAACAATAAAAAATTCCATGCCTCTCCCCCATTTCTTTAGAAAAACATCAAAATTAAAGGAACTGGTATTTAACCATAAGTTATATTTAAATTTTTACACTTTTCCCTCTTTTTGTCTACATGGAAATCACTATGTTCATGTTAAAAAAATGTTTTCTAGATTTTCTAAAAAAAAACATGAAAATAGACAAGTTTGCCTGTCTATTTCGCATACCTTTATAATGGACAAACTATTTGAGGGGGAGAATAAGGAATGACATTTTTTGTATTAAAAAAGAGAACAATTATCTTGTTTTTGGCTGTGTTAACTGTAGTTGCAAGTGCAGCAGCAGTTATTTACACAAGATCTGAAAATGTTACTGCATTCAGTCCTGCTGCAGGTGAGAATGTCAGAGACATTCACATGGTAACAGGCGAATTTACAACAAACACTGCTGATGGAAAAGAGATGGAAGTTTACCGCTGGGATCCCGGTACCATATTTGTTGAAAAAGGCGAAAATGTAAATTTGAAAATTTTAGGTGTTAATGGAAGTGAGCATCCATTTTACATTGAAGGTACAGACATAAAAGGTGTTGTTAAAAAAGGAGAGGAAACCGTAGTACCATTAAATTTTGCAAAAGAAGGAACATATAAGCTCATTTGTAATGTTCATTCCCACCATGAAAATCATGGTACGATGATTGCATATATCGTGGTAGATTAAAAAATTGACAGATTGTAATATTTTATCAAGTTACCTTATTAAGACAAAACCAGAAAGAAAACGGCTTAGTTTGATTCCACATACATTTTCACATCAATTACCTGCTTCGCATAATCATTCTCAGCTGCTCATTTCCAACTATTTAATATGCAAAAAAGGATGTCCTCAATTTAGATTGGACATCCTTTTTAATGGATAAATACTAATCTTTTTATTTTGAAATAAACATCTGTGTCCAGTAATGGCCATATGATCCGCCTTTTACGTAACCAACACCCATTTGCGTGTAGCTTGAAGAAAGAATATTTTTACGGTGCCCTTCACTATTCATCCACGCAGTCACAACTGCTTGGGCTGAAGTTTGACCTGCAGCTATATTTTCACCAGCTGTTTTATACGTGATTCCAAAGTTTTTAATCATTTGAAATGGTGTACCATACGTTGGTGAATTATGGTCAAAGTAATTCTTATTAATCATATCTTGAGATTTGTATCTAGCAACTCTTGCAAGCTCCCAATTTGATGTTAATGGTTTTAAACCATATTTGGCTCTTTCTTGATTTACCAGCTTTAAAACTTCTTCTTCAATCGTTAATGTAGAAGCTGATAAAGATGGTATATTAAGCTTTTGACCAGGATATATCATATTAGGATTTGAAACAGATGGATTTGCACTTATAATCTCAGAAACTCCAACCTGATATTTTAACGCAATTTTCCACATCGTGTCTCCTGTCTGAACACTGTGTACAGACGCTGCAGATGCTGAGGTATAAATTCCAAAGACTAGAGTAACAGACAACATGAAAGTTAGAAGTAGTTTTTTCATAGTCTTAATTAAAACAGATAACTTGCTAATTAAATAGCGGTAAATGTTGCCGAAGTTGCCTAAATTCATTAAAGTCCCCCATAGATTACTATATATAACAGTTCATGTTTTATGACCTATTAATATAATACAGTTATTTATTTATCACTACGTTCATAGTGTTAAATAAATAACAAATCTATATTTACCAAGTGTTCACAATACGTTCATAATTATTGTGATTGTTTTCACAATAAATCTGTTATACTCAAATTGTAGTTAAGTTGTATCAACTGTTATAAGATATTTAAAATCATTTTTACAGAGGTGACTTGATAATGAAACAATGGAATGGTTTTACTGACGGCAAATGGAATAAAGAAGTAAATGTCCGCGATTTTATTCTTCAGAATTTTAAGCCTTATGATGGAGATGAGTCATTCTTAGTCGGTTCAACTGATGGAACTGACCAATTATGGGAACAAGTTATGGATCTTACAAAGCAGGAGAGAGAAAATGGCGGTGTCCTTGACATGGATACTGAAATTGTTTCAACGATTACTTCACATGGACCTGGCTATTTAAACAAGGATTTAGAAAAGGTAGTTGGTGTACAAACTGATAAACCTTTCAAACGTTCCCTGCAGCCATTTGGCGGTGTACGCATGGCTGTGCAAGCTTGTGAATCATATGGATTTGAAGCAAGCAAAGAAATGGAAAAAATCTTTACAGAATTCCGTAAAACACACAACCAAGGTGTATTTGATGCTTATTCAGATGAAATGAAATTAGCTAGAAAAGCGGCAATTATTACCGGACTTCCAGATGCTTATGGCCGCGGCAGAATCATTGGTGACTATAGACGCGTAGCTTTATATGGAGTTAACCGCTTAATTCAAGCTAAGAAAGAAGATATCAAAAATTTAAGCAGCGTAATGTCTGAAGAAACAATTCGTCTTCGCGAGGAGCTTTCAGAGCAAGTGCGGGCTCTCAATGAATTAAAACAACTTGCTGCAAGCTATGGCTTTGACATTTCAGAACCTGCAAACAATGCGGCAGAAGCATTCCAATGGCTATACTTTGGTTACCTTGCTGCCATTAAAGAACAAAATGGTGCGGCAATGAGCCTTGGACGTGTATCTACATTCCTTGATATTTATATAGAAAGAGATATCGAGAATGGTACCCTTACTGAAGTTGAAGCACAAGAAATTGTTGATCATTTCATCATGAAGCTTCGTTTAGTAAAATTTGCACGTACACCTGATTATAACGACCTATTCAGCGGAGACCCTACTTGGGTGACTGAATCAATCGGCGGTATGGCAATTGACGGCCGTCCGCTTGTAACAAAAAACTCATTTCGTTTCCTTCATACATTAAAGAACCTTGGACCAGCACCAGAGCCAAATTTAACGGTTCTATGGTCCAAAGATCTTCCTGAAGGATTTAAGAAATATTGTGCGATGATGTCAATTGATACGAGTTCTATCCAATACGAAAATGATGACATCATGCGACCAGAGTATGGTGATGATTATGGAATTGCCTGCTGTGTATCTGCAATGGAAATCGGCAAACAAATGCAATTCTTCGGAGCACGCGCCAATCTTGCAAAAGCATTATTATATGCGATTAACGGCGGCGTAGATGAAAAACTGAAAATCCAGGTAGCTCCTACCTTCTCTCCGATTACTTCTGATGTACTTGATTATGAAGAAGTAATGCAAAAGTTTGATAATGTTATGGAGTGGCTCGCAGGATTATATATCAACACTTTAAATGTAATTCACTACATGCATGACAAATACAGCTATGAGCGAATTGAAATGGCATTACATGATACAGAAATTCTTCGCACGATGGCAACAGGTATCGCTGGATTGAGTGTTGTAGCTGATTCATTAAGTGCCATTAAACATGCAAAAGTTAAAGTAATCCGTGATGAAAATGGAGTGGCTGTTGATTTTGAAACAGAAGGTGAATATCCACAATACGGAAACAACGATGATCGTGTAGACAGCATCGCGGTTGATATTGTAGAAACTTTCATGACAAAGCTTCGCAAACACCAGACATACCGCAATTCATTGCATACAATGTCAATCTTAACCATTACTTCTAACGTCGTTTATGGTAAGAAAACTGGCAACACACCTGATGGCCGCCGTGCTGGTGAACCATTTGCACCTGGTGCAAACCCAATGCATGGCCGTGACCGTAAAGGAACACTTGCTTCCTTATCATCTGTAGCAAAGCTCCCTTACGATTACGCACAGGATGGTATTTCTAATACCTTCTCAATCGTCCCTAAAGCTCTTGGTAAAGATGATGAGTCAAGAAAAAGCAACCTTGTTTCCATCCTTGATGGGTATTCCATTAAAGAAGGCCACCATTTAAATGTTAACGTATTTAACAGAGAAACACTTTTAGACGCTATGGAACACCCTGAAGAATACCCGCAGCTAACCATTCGTGTCTCAGGATACGCAGTAAACTTTATTAAACTAACAAAAGAACAGCAACTAGACGTAATCAACAGAACCTTCCACGAAACAATGTAACAAGAAAAGCGAAAGCGCCTTGCTCAGCCCCGACAAGCATAAGGCAAGACAGACGGAAGGTCGTTCTTTGACCTTTTGACTGGATTGACTTATGACCTCGAGGGGCTAGGCGCTGCAGCTAGACAACATGAAATGCGGAAGGCGCTCGCCTAGGGACGACAAGCTTAAGACAAGATGGCTAGAAGGTTGTTCTTTAACCTTCAGGACAGATTGGCTTAAGACCTCGAGTCCCTAGCGCCTGCAGCTGGACAAACAGAAAAGCGGAAGCGCTCGACCTTCTTACAATGAGAAATCAGCTTCGCCTGATTTCTCCCCTTCTATACTCTTGAATCATGAAAGGAAGATCACAATGAACGGAAATATACATTCTATAGAAACCTTTGGAACAGTTGATGGACCAGGCATTCGATATGTCATTTTTACGCAGGGGTGCCTTCTGCGCTGCCAATTCTGTCATAACGCAGATACTTGGGAGATTGGCACAGGTAAACAAATGTCTGTTTCCGAAATCATTGCTGATTTAAAGACATACCTTCCTTTCATTGAATCATCAGGCGGAGGTATTACAGTCAGCGGCGGAGAACCTTTATTGCAGCTGCCCTTTTTAATCGAATTATTCAAGGAATGCAAAAAGCTTGGTATCCATACTACTATTGACTCTTCAGGAGGATGCTATTCCACCTCCCCTCATTTCCAGAATCAATTAAAAGAAGTACTGAAATACACAGATTTAATATTGCTTGATCTTAAGCATATTGATAAAGACAAACATAAGAAATTAACTGGATTAACGAACGAGCATATTTTGTCATTTGCCAAATTTTTATCAGAGCAACAGATCCCTGTTTGGGTTCGGCATGTACTTGTTCCAACAATATCAGATTCTGAAGAAGATTTGCTCAATTTAGGCCGCTTTATTAGCACTTTAAATAACGTTAAAAAGGTAGAAGTATTGCCTTATCATAAACTTGGTGTTTATAAATGGGAAGCACTTGGATTAGACTACCCTTTAAAGGATATTGAACCACCAAGCGAAGAAGTAGCTGAGTGGGCTTATCAGCTATTAACATCACAATAATACGAAAAAGCATTCCTCTTGATCAGGAATGCTTTTTTCATACATGTATGAGTGATTAGTGTATATTTCATTTACTGTCCATTGTACAGAAAACATCAACATAATTAATGATTAATAATTAGTCTGCCGTTTTTATATTCAATATGATAACCTGTATATTCATCAAAGTTAACAGTAATGCTGGCACCTGTACGAATAGCTAGATTAATATTATCTTCCAACCCTTTGTCCTTATAAAAACTGTGTTTTTGAATGGCAAAGCTTTTATACTCCGGATCAATAGACAAACTGCCGGTTGAAAACCCACCGATTGGCTCGCCATTCTTAATCAGTGTAAATACATCAGAATTTTTAATACCATACAAGGATGCATCAATGTTTGCAGCAGCATCGATTAAATCTGCAAGATTACTATATTTTGTTTTATCTTCAATTAAATGATAGGTATCTCCTTCTGGAGATACAATTGTCTCAGGATCCTCATTTTTGTCTTCCGTCTTTCCTTCTTGCTTTTCATCATTAGCTGGCTCGGTTTCAGATTGATGATCAACTTCTTCTTTTACTGTTTCTTCTGTTTCACTAGGATCTTCCCTATTTAACTCATTATTAGATTCAGTTTCTTCCTCTTCAGTTTCAGGTACAGCATCCTGACTGTCACTTTTAATCTCCTCATTTACTTGCTCTTCGTTTGCAGAAGCATCATCTGGTCTGCCTTCATAATAAAAAGCTCCTGCAGCAGAAAAGAACAAAGCCGCTACTAAAGTATAAATCCATTTTTTCTTCAAAATCATTCACTCCTTTTTGTTGCTTTCATTTGTTTACTTATTAGACGATGCAAAAAACGTAAAAGTTGATAATTTATTTAAAAATATTTCAAAAATGTTACAAAATGATTTCAATATCTATCTATCTTTCTACATTTGACGTAATATTTGATGAAAAGTTACAGATATTTCACTTTAACCTGAATTCTTTGTCTTAAACCTATTTCATTAGGAGTTTAGATTCACCAATCAAAAATAGGACTTTTTTAAAGTACTTTTTAAAAAGGAGATGATAAGCAATCATAGAAAAAAGGACAAAAAAACCCAAACGATTTGATGGAATTAAAGACTCTCTCCAAATCGTTTGGGTTTTGCAATTACATTAAATAATATGTCACAGAATTTACTTCCACCACGTATCAAACATAGATGCTGGCACTTGTCGCTTATGTTCTGTCATCACATAGCGTTTTTCAATTTTTTCAGCAACATCTGCTGGAACTGTTTTGCCTTCCAAATAGTCGTCCAGCTGATCATAAGAAATTCCAAGCTCTGTTTCATCTGCCTGGCCGGGCTTTTGATCAAGTAAATCTGCTGTTGGAACCTTTAAATAAATTCTCTCTTCTGCCCCAAGCTCTTGAAGCAGCTGTTTTCCTTGCCGTTTGGATAAACCTGTTAATGGCAGAACGTCCGCACCGCCATCACCATATTTAGTAAAGAACCCAGTTACCGCTTCTGCAGCATGATCTGTTCCAATGACAAGCAGGTTTTTTTGTCCGCCAAAAACATATTGTGCGATCATTCTCATTCTTGCCTTTACATTTCCTTTATGATAATCCTTGAGTTCATCTCCGGCTACAGACGTGTCATAGGTTTCTTTAACTGCATCCACGGCTGTTTTAATATTAAATGAAAATTCTTGATCTGCCTTAATAAAATCCAAGGCACGCTGTGCATCATCTTCATCCAGTTGTGTACCATAAGGCAGTCTGATTGCTGCAAATGTTGCATCATATCCTTCTGAGCGCAATTCCTCTACAGCTAATTGAGCAAGGCGTCCAGCTAATGAAGAATCCTGTCCACCGCTAATGCCCAGCACATAGCCTTTTGCGTTTGTTTTTTTCAGGTAATCCTTTAGAAACTGAATACGATTTGTTATCTCTTCTTTTGGGTCAATTTCTGATTTTACATTTAATGCGGAAATAATTTCAGACTGCAAGCTCATTTTACAGCATCCTCTCTATTTTTCATTTTGTTTAACTTTCTCTTTAATAGTGGCAATATGATTCATTTTGTTTTCCCAGCAAGCAGGACTTAAATCAACAGGGTACTCTTCAGGATTTAATGCTCGGCGATATTCATCCCAAAGCAGGCTGAGATTTGCTTTTACTTTTTGCTGAATTTTATCAATCTCCGGCTTTTGATAAGTCAGTTCGCCATTACTGAAAACTTGCACATGAAGTTCTTTTGCCTCAAAATTTGTCACAAATTTACTAATATACGTGTGGACTGGATGGAACATTTTTAACCGTTCCTCCTGCTGAGGATCTTCATAATCTAGGGCAATATAATCGCCTTCTGATTTATCATTTGCCTTATTGATTATACGGTAAACTTTTTTAAGTCCTGGTGTTGATACTTTTTCAGGATTCGCACTAATTTTAATGGTATCGGTCATTTCTCCGTCTCTTTCAATACTGACTAGTTTATATACCGCTCCCAGTGCTGGCTGGTCATAGCCAGTAATTAGCTTCGTCCCGATTCCCCATATATCAATTTTAGCACCTTGGGCCTTTAAGTTCATAATGGTATACTCATCAAGATCATTAGAAGCAATGATTTTTGTATCAGTGAACCCAGCATCATCAAGCATTTTGCGTGCTTCCTTTGACAGATACGCTAAGTCACCGCTATCAAGCCGAATTCCTTTAAATCGGATCTTATCTCCAAGCTCTTTTGCCACTTTAATTGCATTAGGCACTCCTGAACGGAGGGTGTTATAAGTGTCGACTAGAAATACACAATCTGTATGGCTTTCTGCATATTTATGAAAAGCCTTATATTCATCTCCATATGCTTGAACTAGGGCATGGGCATGCGTACCAGCTACTGGTATTCCGAATTTCTTTCCGGCCCTTACATTTGATGTAGCCTGAAATCCGCCAATAAAAGCTGCTCTAGTGCCCCAAATCGCAGCATCAAGTTCTTGGGCGCGGCGTGAACCATATTCCATGGCAACTTCATCACCAACAACCTCTTTAATTCTTGCCGCTTTTGTAGCGATCAATGTTTGATAGTTAACAATGTTTAACAGGGCTGTTTCAATCAATTGTGCTTCTGCTAGTGATGCCTCCACCCTTAAAATCGGCACATTACCGAAAACCAATTCTCCTTCTTCCATACAGTTAACTGTACCTGTAAAACGCAATTCACTTAAATACGCAAGAAAATCCTCTGGATAGTTCAATGTTTCACGTAAAAATTGAATATCACTTGTTGTAAATGAAAAACCTTGCAGGTATTCAATCACTCTCTCTAAACCTGCAAAAATTCCATATCCATTTCCAAAAGGCAGCTTGCGAAAAAAGAGATCAAAAACAGCCTTATTTTCATGAATGCCGTCCTGCCAATAAGTGAAAGCCATATTGATTTGGTAAAGATCTGTGTGAAGCCCTAAGCTATCATCTTCAAAAATTGTACCCATGGTGACTCACCTTCTCCTTTAGATTATGTTTGCATTTAAAGTATTTTTAAAATGGGAAAGTGCCCACTCATGTCCTATTTCATTAAAACTTGCAACTGCATCACTATGAATATTGATTTTAAATCCTTTGTTATATGCATCAACAGCAGTATGAAGCACACAAATATCTGTACAGACCCCAACAAGAAGCAGCTCTTGAATACCTCTTTCGCGAAGCAGCAACTCAATGTTGGTTCCGGCAAATGCGCTGTATCGTGTTTTATCTTTCCATATTACATGGTTTTCCAATTTATATTTATCATACACATCTGCAAGCTTCCCATATAAATTTCTTCCTTCAGTTCCAGCTATATTGTGCGGAGGATATAATGCAGTTTCTGGGTGAAAAGGATCTCCTTCGTGATGCAAATCGATGGCAAAAAAGACTGGATCTCCTGCATTTATAAACTCTTCCGTTAATGAAGTGATTTTATCTTCAATCTTGATGGCAGGTTCTCCGCATGGCAATGCACCTGTAACAAAATCATTTGTGTAGTCAATGACTATTAAAGCTTTCTTCACACTGATTCCTCCTTCATTAATATCTTGCGGTATAGATTGGATTTACGATATCCATATCAATAAAGCGATAGAGCTTTGTTCCTTTTTTGGATGTCCGCTGTGTTGTTTTTCCATCTGCTAATTCAATAAACGGCAATGTTTTAATCTTTCTTGCAAAAGATTGCTCATTCAAAATGGCAGAATCCTCTGTGACGGTTGAGAGCACAGCTTGAAGCTCTGAATATGTGAACTCATCTGGCAGAAAGTTTTTAGCTGCGGTTGTCTGAAGCATAACCTTGGTAACCATTTCAAGTGCTTGTTTGATTATTTCCTGGTGATCAAAAGCTAATTCCGATTGCAGCACATCGGCAACTGAAAAAAGGGCAACATCTGCTGCATCATCATTTGCTTGACGGCTTTTTAATAAGTGTTCAGGCACTAGAGCGTAGAAGGCATTTGAAAGAATCCAGCCGCGCGGATCCCTTCCAGGCTGATCAAACACTCCAAAATGCTTCATATGAATATTTTGAATGCCTGTCTCTTCCATTAATTCTCTTTCAGCAGCTTCCAGTCCATTTTCACTATCTTTGACGAAACCTCCAGGAAGTGCCCACTTTCCTGCCTCAATATTTTCTGTTCCTTCAGCAGTCAATTCACTGCGCTTTATAAGCATGATTTTCAATGACATAACAGGAGGTTTAAAAGCCTCTCTTTTTTCAGTGACAATCGTGAAAACAGCAATATCAGCCGTATAGCCATCAGGTGTACGATATTTTTGGTTCATATCCAATTGTTAAAACGTCACCACCTTTTATATTTAACAAAATGTTAATTGTTAATTTTATTATATGCAATCTTCTCCAAGAAAGAAAGTCTTTTACTTTATTTTCCCTATTTTTTTTCTCTTACTCACTAATTTTTGCTTTTTCACGCCTCCCTCTCATTGTGCATAGGATGTATGGATCTTACCCACAAAGTATTGACAACTATATGCCGAAGGAGGCAAGGAACATTGAATCGAAAAAAATGGCTATCTTATGCCATCACAGCATTTGCTGCAGCGGTAGTGTCTATATTTCTATTTTCTTTTATTGATAGTAAGGAAGATCACCCAAGCGGAGAAACGCATGCCAATGAAACCGGGGAATCCGAACCAGCTAGCGGCGGAGAAAGCGGTGTTATAAATAATGTTGAAAATGATGTTAATAGCGATAAAGCAAATATAAATAATTCGATAGATAATCAAATAGAAAACGGAAACAATAATTCAATTGATAACAATATAACTAACAATATTAACGTTAATGTCGACGTAAACGTTCAAAATGATATTACAAACAATACTGATGGTGCATCATCCAATCAAGATCAAAGCATTGATGAGAGTAATGATGCTGAAAATGACCAGAATTCTAGTGAAGAAAGTTCGAATCAAAGCAGCAGCGATCAAAATGCCAGCGGTAACGGAAACGGAAGTGAAGAAGTCGTTTGGGGTGTAGACTCGGCAAGTCTAACCACAAACGACTTGCTTTCCTGTGTACGTGAAAACTTTGGTGATCCAGCAATCTGGGGCCGATATTTAGGGGAAAAGGAAGGTGTATCTGCTGGTATTACCCCTGAAGAAATTGAACTTCTTCATACTGAAGGAATTGAAATCCTAATTATATGGAATCATTTCACCAATGCCACAGGCTACGAAAATGGGCAAAACGAAGCTAGACAAGCAATTGAAGAAGCAAGGCAGCTTGGAATACCAGAAGGAGTTGCCATTTTTGCGGATATTGAACCAAATTATCCGGTAGATAGTGAATTTATTCGCGGTTATTATGAGGGAATAAGTGAATCTTCTTATGTTCCTGGTGTGTACGGGGTATTTGATTCAGAACGAGCATTATTTACAGAATATGCTGCAGCGGCTGAAAATCATTCTGACTTGCAGAATGATATGATTATTTGGACCGCCTCTCCACAGGTAGGGATTACGACGAAGGAAAATGCGCCAGCATATAATCCAGAAGCTCCTGAAGGTTCACAAATCTATGGATGGCAATATGGTCTTGACGCTCAAACATGCAATATTGATACAAACTTATTCCGTGGTGCTTTAAGCGATTATTTATGGAGTTAAATAGTAAACTTAATATAAAAATTAGTTGACTAAAAACCATCCTTTTCTTTATAATGTAAACTAACAAAGAAAGATAGTTTACATATTTAGAAAGGGAGATACATATGAACAGCGAACAAATTAAACTTAGATCAATGATTGTTACCGCTCTATTTGCGGCAGTGATCGGTGTGATGGCACAGATGGTCATTCCTATTCCTCCCGTACCGATTACAGGCCAGACACTGGCAATCGGACTTGCTGCAACTATTTTAGGGGCAAAATATGGCACTTTTTCTGTTCTTTTATATTTAATGATTGGCGCTGCTGGTGTCCCTGTCTTTGCGGAATTTTCAGGTGGGCTTTCTACCATTGTTGGACCAACTGGCGGATATTTAATTGGCTTCATTCCTGCCGTTTTTATAATGGGCTTTTATATGGAGAAAACCGCTTTTACCTTTTTACAGGCAATGATCGCCAATACAATCGGTATGCTGATCGCACTTATTTTCGGTACAGTATGGCTAAAGATTGCTGCTGATATGTCCTGGCTTGCTGCTATTGCCGGCGGATTTACACCATTCATCATTGTTGGTCTTATTAAAGCCGCAATGGCTGCATGGATTGGTGTTTTAGTAAGGAAACGGCTGCAATCAGCCAAGCTTTTACTGCCTACAGAGTATACAGCGAAGAAATCAGCTTAAATAAAACACAAAGTAAGCCAAAGCGTTCTTCAGACGCCTTGGCTTCTTTTTATTTCTGCCTATAAATTAAAGATCGTGCCTACTAGCGAGTAGACTATGACTGTTGAAAAAAGAATGGTCATATGCAAAAGCGAATAGATAAACATTGTTTTTGCCCATTTTTCCGGATCCATTTTATGATATCCGTAAATACTTAAAGCCAGCCATCCGCCTCCAAGCAGAAAAGAAACAAGTGTTAAACCCATGCTTAAAGAGCTAAAAAGAAAGCTTGTTAAGATCAATAAAACCAGATAAAAATTCGTTTGCCAATATGTCCGTTTTATCCCTTTTACAACAGGAAGCATAGGCACACCAGCACGTTTATATTCATCATGTCTGCGAATGCCAATTGCGTAAAAATGCGGCATTTGCCAAATAATCGTAATAATAAATAATCCTAATACCGCTGGATGGGTAATTTCAGGATTAATAGCAGCCCAGCCAATCAATGGAGGTGTAGCTCCAGACAGACTCCCGATTTCCGTATTATAGACGGTTCTTCTCTTGCTCCACATGGTGTATGGCACCACATATAAGAACAAGCCCGCAAAACCGATGATGGAAGCTAATGGTGAGGCTAATGCTAGCGAAATAATTCCTGCGATTGTCATAATGATTGCCAGCCATAATGCTTTAGAAAATGTTATTTCATTTGTAACAGTTGGTCTTTGCTTTGTTCTTTCCATTACAGCATCAATATCCCGGTCATACAGGTTATTAAATGCACCAGCTGCTCCCATCACTAAAATTGAACCAATAAGGGCAAAAAATATATTCGGGATTTGATCTATAAGATCTAAATCATACGTGTATATTGCCAATGTAAGTCCAGCAAACATAGGAATTAGATTCGATTTTATAATTCCTGTTTTAACTGTTGCAGCTAAAATTTTTGTCATTGGTTGTTTCTGTATTGTTATCTCTTCATGTTTATTTGCCATTACCACATATTCTTTCCTTTACATGTAATCACTATATATAAGGATTGTATCATACATTCTAAGCAGTCTGAGGAAAATATGCCTATAAGACAAAAATCATCTAGCTTCACAGAACCATTTAGGCAATACCCCTTAATTCCCTAGTTATAATTAGTTTCTCTCTTTTCAATAACGATCAAGCATGTACTATCTGGTAAAGCAACTTCTCTTCCAAACTCATCCATATACAGTATTTTCTCACCTAAATGAACGGGGTATCCTTCCTGCAAATAATGCTTTAAACAAATAATCTTTGCCTCTTCCCCTAGTGTTTTCTTAATAAATTCATCATATTCTGCCGGTGTAAAGTAGCCAAATTGCTCCTGCACTTCATGTGCAAAGGCTTCTGGTCCCCATGTTAGTGTGTACAATGCCTCCATGCTATCGTTAATCAGCATTTTCACTTCATCTTCCGCTATTATTTCATAAGTAATTTTTCTGCCTTTAAATTCTTTTGCATATTGTTCTAAATAGGTCATCCATTTCTCATCCTTAAAACGGATTCTTCTGAATTCATCTTTATTCTCCGACATGATCCCATCTCTTATAATAATTCTTCCCCCTGGCTTTAAAACTGAGAATGCACTTTGCAGGGCCTCACCAATTACCTCATGGTTAAACCTGCGGCCCTTGAACGGGATATAAGAAAATAGTTCATGTAAAATCGAAGAAAAGATAATCGTATCAACAGATTCAGCAGAAAATGTATCTGCTAACTGAAGTGCATCACCCTTCATGACATGCCATGTGTGCTGCTCTTCATCCTTTTTCTTCAGCAGATTTTCGATCACATTTTCAGCAATATCAATACCTATAATATCTTTATTCGTTGTCTCTCTTTCAATCATATCAAGCATTATGCCGCCGCCTGGACCGATATCGACTATTTTGTTTCCTTTTAAATAATCGAGAATGATCCGCTTATCATCTGCTGCTTTGTTCATACCTTCTAAATATTCCTGTTCATTGTGAAAGCGGTCATACGCATCTCTTCTTAGGCCAAAAAAGTCAAATAACATGATGGTTGCTCTGGAATGCATCAAATCCACTTTTTCTGCCTCTACGCAAAAACGGATTAAAGCTTCGCCAACATCAGAAAATGCAAAGGAAATGAAGGCGCACTGTGCCTCTTTATCATAATCCATCTTAAATGACACATGTGTCTCATCTGGTTTCATGGATTGACGATATTCCAGCAAATATTTCTCAATAACTCGTTTTCGATAAATATTTGTATGTTTAATCCCTTTATAGTCATAATGCATTTGCACCATAAATTCTCCAAAATGAATATGCCTTATCTGTAAAGAAGCTGTATGATCTGCAGCTAATTCCATAATAGTGAATATATCTAAAAGAGAAAAATCATGTAAGGCAGCTGCAGCATACCAAATATCAGCATGTTCAATTAACGCTTCAATAGAAGGGTTCATCTCTCCCTCGATATACTTGCCTTCTGTTAACCTGAAGAGACGTTCTCTGGAGGTTTGCTTTATTTCTCCATCTATTATATGGTCAATGATCTCTGCTGCTTCATCTTTTACTTCACTCCATATTTTTTCAGACACCGCCCTGATAATACACTCATTTAACATCATAAGCATTTCTCTTATTTGTTTGTCATGATAAAACTTCTTTAAGCTAACAATTAATTTTATTGAGGATTGAAGCCGGGATTCCCCTCTTATGTATTGACCAATTAATCCATGTGTGAAAATCAGCTGAAAAGTCAGATCCTTTCGTTCAGGATTTTCATAAAAAACAAGATCGTTAAAGATATGAGCAGATGCTTCATTGTGAATTTGAAGCTGATAGCCCTGATCACTCCATCTTTTCCTTTGACTGTAACTGCCGCCTTTTGAAATTTCACTATAAGCCAGAACTGTAGATAGCATGTAATAAATTTCATCCCGCTCACCTTTTATTTCCTCAAGAATAGCAAGAGTACGATAAACATAATCAAAAAGGTGAGATGAACTCATATGATTCACAGCTTCGACTGACTCATAATTTTGCGTGATCTCTTCTGCTGAAACAATCATATCAAGCCAATCGGGCAATACTCCCGTATGTTCATTATTTTTGTAAGCATGTATAATTTCAAAATGAGTTTGATGCAAAACAATTCCCCCAATGCTTTTATTAACCTTCTATTTATGTTAACTCTATAAATAATTCTTTCGCTGATTCCGAAATAGTTCATTCAAAACAAATGGAGTACTTAGAATGGCAGGAAACAAATAATAACTTAACCGGTAAAATAAAAGAATTAATAAACACAATTCCGCTTGAACTCCATAAAATTCCATCCCTATTAAAAAAACAAAATCGAATGATCCTATTCCACCTGGAATCATGCTGATAATTCCAACACATGAAGATAAAATCACAATAGGTAAAATAGAAAGAAGTGAAATATGCACACCCAAAATATTGGATATTCCCCAAATACAGATCACTACAAAGAGCCATTCGAAGAAAGAGATCAGTAAAAGCTCTCCAAGATAAGACTTTTTAACGTTTTCAAGATTCCATGTACTCTTACGAAGAGAGAAAATAACAAACAATATTGGTGTATAGGCTGCCACAGCAATGACCGCAATTTTTGCCATTTTCATTTCATTTAAAAAACGGCCGTCAAATAAGATAATTAAAAAAGATAAAATAGATAGACCGGTTAAATAAAATAATGACAGCTTGGCAATAATTTTAATATATGGAACGTCATTTTGAACATAGCGCCGAAAATACATTGAACGTAATGTTGCTCCTGCAACACCGCCAAATCCCACTAAATTCGAATATCCATTAGCGGATAACGACATCCAAAACAGTTTCCTATTTGAGATTTCGATCTTGAATAACTTTACAAGAATAACATCATAATAATACATAGGAAAAAGTGCAATGAGACCGAGAATAAAGATATAAATAATATGCTGAACAGACAGCCTGTCCATATACAAATTTAACAAACTCCAATTAAAATCCTTCATAATCCCCTGAGCTTCATAATAAATGATCCCCAAGATCACCAGCGGAATAATCACTTTTGCTATTGTTACAACGTGTTTCTTTTTAATAATAGACAAATTACTCCTCCAATTCTTCCTAGTGAACTTTCCGTCAAATAATTGCAATAAGGAAAGTCAGCCATTTAATGATATAAGGAAAACTTCCCCAATAGCAACCCTAAAAAAGGAATAAACTGATCCTTCCTAAACTGTATTGCTTTACATCTCACAGATAGCTTTTTTGTAACTGACTTTCTTTATGCACAATATAAACTCACTTATAATGGCGATCTTGCCAATCGTGTCAGCTATATCGCTTCTTGCTCCTGCCATTGTGGTTAGAGGAAAATTGCTGTATAATTTGTGATATAACAAACAAATGGTGTGAGAAAAAAGAGGTGAATAAATGACGGATTTTATATTAGAAATTAGCAACAACTATGCACATTACACATTATATGCTAGTTTATTCATCGTCTTTACTGCTAAATTTGCATGGGTTTGGAATACAGAATCCATTCATTTAAAGCCCAATAAATATCAGAAGCAGTTTTCACTTCATATAGAGGATTATATTTTAAAAATTAGTGACTCTTTAAATGTAAACTTTGAATTGCGGTTCCTATTTGTTTGTATCCGCAGAAAAGAAGCACCAAATGACGATACAGCATCACACCTCCCTATCTGTTTCAATCACTAAAATGAAAAACAGAAGGGAATTGAACATACTTGAAATTAAACAAAAAGCTTTTAATGTTTACGATGATTATTTTATCAGCAGCACTGCTTGCAGGCTGTCAATCGCAGGGAAGTGACGGAGGTTTCTTCCATACCGTCTTTGTTAACCCATTTGCTGTTTCCATTCATTATGTTGGCATGTTTTTTAATGATAATTTTGGGATTGCTATTATCATTATTACATTAGCAGTTAGGCTGTTATTAATGCCGCTGATGATGAAACAATATAAGAACCAGCAGGTTATGAAAGAAAAAATGGACCTTCTGAAGCCTGAAATGGAAAAGATTCAAAAGAAGTTAAAAGAAACAAAGAACCAGAAAGAACAGCAAAAGCTTCAGCAAGAGATGATGGGGCTTTACCAAAAGCATGGAGTCAACCCGCTTAACATTGGCTGTCTGCCTATGCTTATTCAAATGCCAATATTAATGGGCTTTTATTATGCTATTCGAGGATCAGAAGAAATTGCCACACATTCTTTTCTTTGGTTTAACCTTGGAGAGTCAGATATATGGATTACAGTATTAGCTGGTATTGTCTACTTTCTGCAATTCAAGCTTACTCAAACAAGTTTGCCTGCTGCTCAGCAGCAGCAAATGAAATTTATGGGATTGCTTTCTCCAATCATGATCGTGTTTATTTCGTTAAATGCACCTGCTGCTCTGCCGCTTTACTGGACGGTTGGAGGCATTTTCTTAATGTTCCAATCCTGGTTAGGACGCAAGCTATATCAGCAGAAGAAAGAACCATCTGGTCTAGTTAATAATGAAGCATAAACAAAAAGCGCAGAGTGATTCTGCGCTTTTTTGCTGCGATTGTATATTTCAGCTTCTCTTCTAACCAGCCATGATTAGCAGCATCCCAGTAAACGCACAACAGATGCCGCCAAAGTAGCTGATACTCAAGTAGAAGAAAAAAGAAGCATAATCTTTATGTTTAAACATGTTTACAAGCTCAATCGAAAGTGTTGAGAAAGTGGTAAATCCCCCCAAAAACCCTATTGCAGATAAGGCATAGAGATCCCCTTTCAAACCGCTGCCTGCAAGCAAGCCCAATAAAAAGGACCCAATCAAATTAACCGAAAGTGTGCCATATGGGATTCTGCTATTGGTTCTGCTTGAAAAGAATATAGACACCCAATACCGGCAAACAGCCCCTAAAAAACCACCTGCAGCAACTAAAAGGATGGTCATGAATGAGTCTCCTCCTTGCGCTTTACTACAAATTTCAATCCCAGAGCAGCTGCCAAAATCCCTCCAAGTGCGCAAGAGAAAATATAAATAAATGCAATTAATTGTTCTCCTTCAGATATTAACCTTGCTGTTTCAGCACTCACTGCTGACAAGGTTGTAAAAGAACCAATAGCTCCAGTTCCTAAGAGAAGCTGATGGTGCCGGTTTATCTTTAACCTTGCCGAATTTGTAACAAGTATGCCTAATAGGAATGAACCTAACATATTGGTTAAAAAAGTAGCAAATGGAAATGAATGAACTGTACTAAATGGCAATGACGCAATAAAAAAGCGCATTACACTTCCAATCATTCCGCCAACGCCAACATATATATACGTCAATACTAAAAACTCCTTACTATATCCCGATTGCCTTTAACTCCCACTTTAACATCTTACATAACTAAATGTATTTTACACATTCTAAAAAAGATAATGAAGAGAAGGAGTGATCCAGTTGATAAACAAAAAAGCACTAATTGGGACAGCTTTTGCAGCCATTATGCTATCAGCATGTGGTGCCAATAACAACAACCTCAATGATACTGCATTTGATGATAGAAACCTAAACGAACCCCTTCGTGTAAATTATGAAAATAATGACCGAATGAACAGAACAAATGAAAATAATGGCAATACACGATCCTATAATATAGATAATAATGGCAATCAAGAGCTTAACGACTACCGTTTAAATGGCGGCGATAGAGTTAACAATGCCGATGATGAAATCAACCGATCTATGAAGGTTGCTGATCGTGTAGCGGACAAAATTACAGATATGCAGGAAGTTGATCGCGCCAATGTCATTGTCACAGATAATAACGCCTATGTTGCAGCTTCACTTGAGGATGTCAGGAACCTAGAGACAAGAGGTACACTGGAAAATAAAATTTCTGATCAAGTTAAGTCGGTTGACCAGGATATCAATAATGTATATGTATCATTTGATCCAGATTTTAATAATCGTATGACAACCTACGCTGATGATATCCGCAATGGGGAACCAGCAGAAGGATTCTTTGATGAATTTAACGAAATGGTGCGCAGAATTTTTCCAACTCAAAATGACTGACCATCTATAGCACCATTCATTTTCCCATGATAAAAGGCAAGCTGAAGTTTTGCAGCTTGCCTTTTCTTATCATTTTAAAATAGAGATGTATATCATAACCAGATGGTTGTGTGCCACTATGTACTAAAAACAAGTACAAGCCTGCATTTTATAATCACTCATTACATCTCTTCAAAGTAATCTTTATAAAAACCGCTAACTTTTCCGGAGTTATCAACGAGGAAATAGAACTCCTCCGTTTCGTTTTTAACATCATACGTTTTTCCAGCTGTTAAGGCTCTGTTCACAATATATTTGGCTGCATTTGTATGAACACATTTTACTTTTTTAAGTGTAGGTTTTTCATTCCATGTTTGATGAATCATTGTATGACACTCCTTCATATTCCATTCTCTCTTAGTATAAAGAATATGAATCATTATCTGCAAGCTGATTTTGCGGTTGTAGAGTCTTTTGAGGCATTATTTTCATCTTTTTGCGAATAGATTGGATCTTATTTTCCTCAAATGTATACATTTCACCTGTTAACACATGTTTAAGAGTAATATATGTTATATTCTGTATGCGATCGACTCTAATGAATTCCATATTTTCATATTGCTGATGGTTGTATTCAATTTCAATTAATCCGATATCTGCAATAGTATTCATTAAATGACCTTCTTTCTAAGCTGTTGGCATCTATCTTTACCACCAGCTCAGCATGTATTAAACATTTTGCACACTGATTTTGCATGATGTGCATGTACATTTTGAATGAATAACTATGGTTTATTAAATGTCTAAACCTAAGCCTTTTAACTGCTCCTCCAGCTGTGCAAAATACTTTTCACTAAGCCTCCCTTTTGCTCCTCTCAGTATTTCTGCTGCGTAATGAAGAGGTGGTGCTATTTCTTCTTTTTTGTTGTAAACATGGAAGGTTAAGACATTTGTAATTCTCCTTCCATCGAACAAGTCTATGTCGACGAAAACCGGTCGATACCATCCCCCATAAAAACCTTCTCTCTGGAACAAATATTCAACACCATCATAGGGAATCTCATATAAAATCCCTTCCGTTTCACCGCCATTTTCCACTATATCTGCTCTTCCTCCATCAACACCTGGAAATACATATTTCATTGAATAGCCTTTTAACATACCAACTCCCCGAATGGTGCGGAAATATTGATCTGCTTTTGCTGCCTTAAAACGTTCCATATCCATGCAAGAACCATAAGCGAAATAAAATATTTTGTCTGGTTTCCTCTCCAATAGTCTATTTAGCTTCCAATCCCCATGAACGATTGGCTTAACTAAAAGATCATCTCGATTAGATACATAAACAAATGCATGTTCTATGCCTGAATCTGTATGGATTTCTTGTTCTATTCGGTTATATAAATTATCCGGATCACCAGGTATATAATCTTCCAGCTCGTCCAGCTCTTTAAATTGCTCAGGATTGATTTCATATAGCTCGCCATATACCTTATTTTCTAAATGTGATCCCTTCATTGTCGGATAGCCTAACCCAGTATCAAATAACTCTCCATATACCCATGCTTGCTGAGCAAGGCATCTGCTGCCTTCTAATAGAAAATGATTTTGTTCGTGCTTTCTCAAGGTTCCATAAACAAACAGTTTGTATTTATCACTCACAAATATAGCCCCCTTACCTTCTTCTCTTTACCTTATTCTCCAGCGTAAAAACAAAATCCTTTTAGAATATCCGCTGTTTAAAGGGGCAGAAATGAAGGTTCAGGAGCTTAATAGACAAAATAGTATTGATCTACTGAGCCATTAAGCACTTACATTGACAATAGTCAAATTTTTTTATAATAGGCAGTTTACAAAATGCAGGTTTCTTCACTTTATTTAAATGAATGTTATCGAGAATGCCCTTTAGTTCTTCTTCTCTTTCTTTTTTAAGCATTTCCATTGTAAAGATATCAATATTCATTGTGGTTGCTCCTTTCTTGCCTCAACACCTTCCATTTCATTATAGTAACGATGCATCCTGTTCACATTGGCACGAAGAATGAACATTCATACATCTTTTGGATGAGGTGAAAGGAACCTATAATGTTATAAATTTTGATGTGTCTTCTTTTCAATAGATTGCTCTCTGAGCTTATATTTTTGAATTTTACCTGAAGCAGTCATTGGATAAGATTCTGTAAATTCAATATAACGCGGAATCTTGTGGCGAGAGATACGGCCAGCACAAAAAGAACGTAATAACTCTTCATTGAGATTGGCATTCTCTTTGAGGATGATCCACGCCGCTACTTCTTCTCCATATACTGCATCTGGCACGCCAACTACTTGCACATCCAAGATGGCGGGATGAGTATATAAAAATTCTTCAATCTCACGCGGATAAATATTTTCACCGCCACGAATAATCATATCCTTAAGTCTCCCGGTTATTTTACAATATCCGTTCTCATCCATAACAGCCAAGTCTCCAGTATGAAGCCAGCCTTCTTCATCAATGGCATTCTTGGTGGCTTCTGGGTTTTTATAATAACCCTTCATTACATGATATCCTCTTGTACAAAGTTCTCCCTGCATGCCAATTGGCAATTCTTTGCTGGTACCAGGTTCTGTAATTTTCACTTCAACCATTGGCAATGCTCTTCCTACCGTTTCAACTCTTAGTTCTAGTGGATCATTGGCTCTTGTTTGCGTAATTACAGGGGAGGATTCAGTCTGTCCATAACAAATGGTAATCTCAGCTGCACCCATTTTATGAATAACATCCTTCATCACTTCAATGGGACAGTTTGAGCCGGCCATAACGCCTGTTCTTAATGAGCTAAGATTATAAGTGGCAAAATTAGGATCATTTAATTCCGCAATAAACATTGTCGGCACTCCATGCAAAGCTGTACACTTCTCTTTCTCTACCGTTTTCAATACCTCTGCAGCATTAAATTCTTGAACTGGCACCATGGCAGCACCTACTGAAACACTCGCAAGTGTGCCAATCACACATCCAAAACAATGAAAAAACGGCACAGGTATACACAATTTATCATCTTCTGTAAGCTTCATACAGCCTGCGATTTGAAAAGCGTTGTTTATAATATTTGAATGGGTAAGCATTACTCCTTTTGGAAATCCTGTTGTACCAGATGTATATTGCATATTAATGACATCATCACTTTGAAGGCTTTTCTGACGCTCCTCCAACTCTTCATCTGTAACAGCTATGCCCATCTCTATTACTTCATCCCACTTGTATGTACCAGGATAGTTATTTTCTCCTATTACAATCACATTCTTTAAATATGGAAATCTCTCAATCATTAGGTTTCCTTTTTCTGCATCTGCCAATTCAGGAACAAGCTCATATAACATCTCAATATATGAGGTATCCCGATATGTTTCCATTAATATTAGTGTTGAGGTATCTGATTGCTTCAGCAAATATTCAAGCTCCGCTTTTCGGTAATTTGTATTTACCGTAATCAACACAGCCCCCATTTTCCCGGTTGCAAACTGAGTCGTTACCCATTCGGAAATATTACTGGACCAAACTGCAAGATGATCACCTTTATTAATTCCAAGCTTCATGAATCCCTTTGCAGCTTTATTACAAGATTCATTGAATTGTTGGTAGGTAAGTCGTAAATTTCGATCAGAATAAATTAGGGCTTGCTTTTCTGGATACAGCGCAGCCTTCTCCTCAAGCAATTGCCCTACTGTTTTGTTCATCAATCCGTTCATATACCCAGCCCTTTCTTTCAATAATTTGTTTATTAAAGCGCTTTCATATTATAATATCAAAAAATTTATAATATTCAATATTTATTATACTTTCTTTGCACTTATATTCTTAATAGATTTTAAAATATCTTATACTACACAAATTATATAAATAAAAAAAATGAAGCTTTATATTCACTTCATTTTTTTGAAACCATTTATAATGGATGCCAATTACGGCTTATTCATATACTACTCCGTTTACATAAAGTGGTCCGTTTTTGAGTGGAGGACTTATTTTGATTTTACATTCTTTTATCAACGATTCTTGTCCATCTTCTGAAAACAGTTGAATTTTAGTCTTTCCAGCTGTTATCTGTGTGATTTGCATAGCATCATTTATGACCATTTTTTCTTGAAATAAAGGACTCAAAGAGCGTGCTGCTTGTTTATAATCAGGTACCGGCCATTGTATCAACTCAATATAACTATTTTCAAGTGTTGGGTGAATAAACCCTGAATTCTTTAATTCTGCTAATCTAATATCATCATTCTCGGCCCATTCGATGAAAAATGGAAATGGTATAGAAGGATCCGTCTCTTCAATAAAAAGCATCTTCCATTGTATTCGTTTTCCATCATCACGTACTCTGCTGCCATCAAATATAGGCAGTGTTTTAAGATTTTGATTGTGCAGATGCTGCTGCAGATTATTAATATTATCTGTTCTAAAGCAAATCTGCCCAATGCCTTCTTTCTTTTTTATTTTCTCTCTAAGATGTTTTACTAAAGGATTATCACTTTCTGCTGCAATTTCATCATGTTCAATTGCAAAGAATTCAATATATGAGGATGCCGTATACAGAAGACTATTGTATGTTCCCCAACTTTGATGGCTTCCTCCTGCTACAGCATGTATTCCTTTATTCTGAAACGTATCTACAATATTCTGTGGTGTTTCTGCTATAAAATGAACGACATGATCTAATGTAATATTCACATTTAGTCCCCCCTCTATTTAAAACATAATCCTTATTTTATCATTCTTAAGGCAAGCAGGATAGGATCCTGGAAATAGTGGTAATTCATTCCTTTTGTAAATTTTACGAACATATTGCTTTTCAAATCTTAACACATCCTTTACAATGAACAAAAGATAGAAAATTCAATCCATTTAACCAGGAGGTATGCACATTGAAAATTATGAGTAATGAACAGTTGGTCGTCTCGTATCGTGATGCATTAAAGTCAGGGTCTGAAGAGGAATGGATTAGAATGTTAAAGTCAGAAATTCAAAGACGCGGATTAAAGCCATTTAAAGATTAATAATACGAAAAGAACGGAAGATCCTCTTCCGTTCTTTTTTATTTTATATTTGGCCATTCTCTCTCTTTTTCTTGTTTAATGAGATATGATTTAAACTTGCAATTGAATCCAGGTCCTCTTTTGTTAAAATTCCTGCTTTTTGAAGCAGTGTACTGTATAGTACGATCTTTTCTTTCCTTCCTTTCATGATCACCACTCCTGCTTTTACTCCATTTTATGCACAACAACCAAAATGTTTCCTTAATGCAACATTTTAAAACCTCATTGATCCTTTATGTAAAACCCATTTTACTGGTTTGATGTCCAGATGGTGTACTCATACTCTAACTGAGAAGGTTTCGATCCTGATCAGGTGTCTCACACGTTTATGTTTCATATTAACAGGCAAAGTAATTAATTAGATTTTCCAAAACTATAGGTTTATAAATCTCTCATAAATAGACGGAAGAATTCCGCTTAAATCGTAAATTTGCTAAATTTGTGCTTAAATAAACGGAGAAACTCCGACTAACTGACCGAAAAACTTGTAAATCAGCGATTTTATTCAACATAGTCGGAAAAACTCCGCTTATTTCGCAATAAAATAGCTTAATTTTTGAAATAAGGGTAAAATCTCCGCTTATTTTCACCGCTACCTCAATTGCAAAACAAGAAAAATTAAAATCAGATAACTATTTCACCTCTTTATAGTGATGACCAAGAACAACAATCGCTCAGTAATGAGCCTAAAATAAAAAACGGAGGCCAAAGGCCCCCGTTTCTCTTAAGCTTCAAATAATAAAGATTCAGGATCTTCGATTAGCTCTTTCACACGCTTTAAGAACGTAACCGCTTCTTTTCCGTCAACAATTCGATGATCGTAGGATAATGCAATATACATCATCGGACGGTTTTCCATTCTTTCTGCATCAATCGCAACTGGACGCAATTGGATGGAATGCATTCCTAAAATACCCACTTGCGGTCCATTCAAAATTGGTGTTGACAGTAATGAGCCGAACACACCGCCGTTTGTAATGGTAAAAGTACCGCCCTGCAGGTCTGAAATAGCCAATTTATTGTCTCTTGCTTTTTTGCCAAGGCCAACAATATCTTTTTCAATTTCAGCGAAATTTTTACGATCCGCGTCTCTGACAACCGGAACAACTAACCCTTCATCCGTTGAAACAGCAATTCCAATGTCATAGAACTTCTTAAGCACAAGCTCATCGCCTTGAATTTCCGCATTTAGCAGCGGGCTGCGTTTTAAAGCAGCGACAACAGCTTTTGTAAAGAAAGACATGAATCCAAGTTTAACATCATTTTCTTCCTGGAATTTATCTTTGCGTTTTTTACGAAGCTCCATAACGTTTGTCATATCGACTTCATTAAATGTTGTTAGCATTGCAGCTGTTTGCTGAACTTCAACAAGACGTTTTGCGATCGTTTGTCTGCGGCGAGTCATCCGAATTCGTTCAACCGGCTTGCTGTCTGCTGAAGCTGCTGCAGGCTGGGATGGTGCTTTTGGTGCCGGTGCCGGCGCAGCTGGTACTGATTTTGCTTCAGGATTAAAACCAGATACATCTTGTGCACGCACTCGGCCTAATGGATCTGCTGTTGGCACCTGAGTTAAATCAATTCCTTTTTCTCTGGCCATTTTTCTAGCAGCAGGTGAAGCAATCGGACGCTGTTTACTGGATGCTGAAGCAGTTTCTTCAGCTTTTTCAGCAGCAGCAGGTGCCTTTTGCTCTTCTTCTTTCGGCTGTACAGCCGGTGCTTCGTCAGTTTTTGATGCAGCAGGTGCAGGCGCTTCTCCGCCTTCGCTAACAACAGCAATCGTTTCCCCAACATTTACTGTGTCGCCTTCTTGTGCTTTTAATTCTGATAACACACCGCTGTATTCTGAGATGATTTCCACATTAACCTTATCTGTCTCAAGCTCAACGATATAATCCCCTTTGTTTATTGCATCACCTGGCTGTTTTAACCATTGTGCAACCGTACCTTCCGTAATCGATTCTGCTAATTCAGGAACTTTAATTTCTGCCACCTTAATTTCCTCCCTTATTGCTTACGTGTTAATGCTTCTTCGATTATTCTCGCTTGCTCCATTTTATGCACATTTGGATCTCCCTCAGCAGGTGATGATCTCCGGCGTCTGCCTATGTAACTTACAGCGGATCCTTCAGGTGCGATCTCATTCAGACGAGGTTCAATAAATGTCCATGCCCCCATGTTCTTAGGCTCTTCCTGAACCCATATGATTTCTTGAAGGTTTGGATAGCGACTCATAATTTCTTTTATTTTTGTTAAAGGGAATGGATAGATTTCTTCAACACGTAAAACATGAAGCCAATCCATATCCTCTTTTTTACTCAGGCTTTCTGCCAGATCAATTGACATTTTTCCTGTTGCTAGAACGATTCTTGTTACGGCCTCATGATTTTCACCTAGTCCGCTTTGTTCAATAACAGACTTAAATTCACCTTCACTCAACTCGATGCCATTTGAAGCAACAAGTGGATTACGAAGCAAACTCTTTGGCGACATGATGACGAGCGGACGAACTTCCTCTTTATTTAAAATAGCCGCTTGTCTTCTTAGGATATGGAAGTATTGAGCTGAAGAAGACAGATTGGCAACAGTCCAGTTATTTTCAGCAGCTAAAATTAAGAAACGCTCTAATCTTGCACTTGAATGCTCTGGTCCCTGACCTTCATATCCGTGAGGAAGGAGCATAACAAGACCAGATTTCTGCCCCCATTTTGCACGGCCCGCAGCAATGAATTGGTCAAACATCACTTGAGCTGAGTTGGCAAAATCTCCATATTGTGCTTCCCACAATACAAGTGTTTCAGGTGCAAAAACATTGTATCCATATTCAAAACCTAGGACAGCCATTTCGGATAATGGACTATTATGGATGGCAAAGGAAGCATTTGCAGACTGCAGCTTATGCAATGGTGAATATGCTTTTCCTGTTGTATGATCATGAAGGACAACATTTCGCTGTGCGAAAGTTCCGCGTTCTGAATCCTGTCCAGTTAAACGAATCGGCGTTCCATCTGCCAGAATGGAAGCATAAGCAAGTGTCTCCGCTAATCCCCAATCAATCTTCCCATTTCCTTCTAAGGCATCTGTACGGCGTTTTAAGATTTTACCCAGCTTGTCAAAAACTTTGAAATCCTGCGGCCATGTTAACAATTCTTCATTCATTTGTTTCAATTTATCAATTGAAACCGCTGTAGAAATAAAAGGAAGCTCTTTATCAACAAATTCAGGAGGATTCATATCCTCGATTTGCACTGTTTTCTTTTTGGCTGGCACTTTTTCATACGCAGCTGTCAGTTTTGCCAGTACTTCGTCTTGAATTCCCTTTACTTCCCCTTCTGAAAGGGAGGATTCTTCTAGAAGCTGTTTTCCATAAAGCTCTTTAACCGTTGGTCTCTGATGGATAATGTTATACATCAGCGGATTCGTTGTCATAGGTTCATCCATTTCATTGTGGCCAAAACGGCGATAGCCAATTAAATCAATTAAAAAGTCCTTCTGGAATTTAGCACGGTATTCACATGCCAATCTGGCTGCTGATACAACAGCTTCAGGATCATCTGCATTCACATGAAGAATCGGGATCTCATACCCTTTTGCTAAATCACTCGCATATCTTGTTGAACGTGAATCATGTGATTCTGTTGTAAACCCGATTGTGTTGTTTGCAATTAGATGAATAGACCCGCCTGTATCATACCCTGTCAATTGACCAAGATTTAACGTTTCAGCAACTACACCCTGTCCCGGGAAAGCAGCGTCACCATGTATAATAATGGACAATGCACTGCTGAGATTTACTTTTGGATAACCGGATGCAGAGCGGTCATCTTGAGAAGCTCTAGTGTATCCTTCCACTACAGCACCTACAAATTCAAGGTGACTTGGATTATTTGCCAATGTCAGCCGTGCAACTGTTGTATTCTCAGCTTTAATTTGCTTATCAAGTCCAAGATGATATTTTACATCTCCTGTCCAGCCATAGCTTATGCCAATGGAACCTTCTGAAGGAACTAAATCTTTATTTGGCGCATGCTGAAATTCTGCGAAAATCATTTCGTATGGTTTACCAAGAACATGTGCCAGAACGTTCAAACGTCCGCGATGGGCCATGCCAATATTGATTGTTTTGGCACCATCACCTACTGATTCTGAAACAATTTCATCAAGCAGCGGCACTAGTGTATCCAAACCTTCTACTGAGAAACGTTTCTGACCAACAAAGGTGCGATGAAGAAACTTCTCAAATTCTTCTACCTCTGTTAAACGCTTATAAACCTTTACTTTCTCTTCTTTTAAAAGGGAAGCCCTTACACTATTGCTTTCAACCTTGCGGCGAAGCCATTCTTTTTCGCTGGCATCGTATACATGGTTAAACTCGAAAGCGATTGGGCCCATATAAACTGATTTTAAATAGTCAATAGCTTCTTTCCCATTTCGAAGAGGGATTTGTGCATCTGTGCAAATTACATGTGCAGGCACATTTATCAAATCATTTTCTGTTAAACCGTATGTGTTTAAATCAAATAACGTTTCTTCAACCGGACGGTCATTAAGCGGGAAAATATTCGCACCCAAGTGACCATAAGAGCGAATATTGTCAGCAAGTTTAATAGCAGCCAGACTCTTTTCCAATTGCCCGGCACTTACTGCAAGCTCTGTGTTTTGTGCAGGTTGAGATAACGTTCCAGTTTCCTGGAATGGTGATCCATTTTCTTCAAAAAACATTCTCATTTCATCGTCTACTGATTGTGGATCTTCTAAGTATTTTTCATAAAGCTCAATTACATAGCCGAGGTTTGGGCCGTGAAAACCAAGACCAAATGGCCCTTCGCCATTAGATGGCTTTTTCATGGAAAATTACCTCCATAACTCTTTTTAAATGTTTTTTATATAATATTAAAATTTTATCCTCATTAAATGGTATTCAGAAACTCCGCTTTAAAAAACACGGAAAAGATTATGAATAATATTATTTTTCAGAGGATAAAACGTTTCCATAGCCATTTTAACACGTTAAAGGCGTAGATACAAAGATAAAAACACGAAAATAGTGGAAAATAAAATATTATTTATTAGAAAAATACTTATATTGAGAAAATGAATTGTCATTCGTTTTTATTTGAATATATTTATAAATTTGAAAACTTATGGTATCCCCTAAAACAAAGAAAACTTGCCAATGGGCAAGCATAAAAATAACGTATTCTGCCTTCAAAGAAAAAGAAGCTCTGTTCTCATCCCTTTAAGGCGACTGTACACAGAATTAAAATGCTATTTTCCAGCTTAGCACATTTCTACTAAATAAAGAGGCTCTACTTTTTTCTGTACAGTCCTGGCAGTCTCTATGATTGATCTTGAATTTCCAGGATCATCAATATGACCGCTGCACATGAAACATTGATTCTGTTTGCATTGATGAGTAACTTCTATCCCATCTTCTGTAGCAATAACCATTGGATCACCCTCACCCATTAATTCCTTAGCATGAAAATGAATTTGCATGTAAAAGCCTCCATCCTTTCTTCAAACACCATTTTTTTGCACATAAAACCGTGTAACATTCAAAAACTTATGTTTAATTATAGTATAAAAATTCTGATTTTTACAGGCGTAAAGATTCAATTTCTACTAAATTTTTCCGTATAAAATACGCTTGAAATGACAAAATAACCTATATATATGAAATAGGAGGAACATCAGTGAATATTGGGCGTGCCATTGAAATATCTTCTGCTGCAGAAACCTTTAACATCACTTATATGGATGAGCCAGTCATCATCCAACATGTAGATGAAAACACTAAAACGGCTAGGATTTATTATAAGAAAGAACCTGAGCGTGAACATGAAGTTCCAGTACTTTATTTAATTGAAGAATGAGAAGTTAAAACAAATCTTGCTGCCTCTTGAGAGAAGGCTTTGGCAGGACATTGGAGAAACTTTCTTTCCATTACTTCCTGTTGATTTAATACCTCTATATCATTCGCAGCTGGTTTTCAAGCAAACAACAGAACTAACCCGAAAGATTAGACAGCCTTTTATGATGACTGCTGCTAATCCTTCGGGTTATTTATTGTTTTTCTTTAACTAAAACCTTTTGCATAACCTTGAACTTAATAGTTTACATAATATTATTATTGTTTAGTCTTTAATATTTGAATGTTTTGTAATTTATTCGTTTTTTGATCTACTCTAATTTTTATTACAATGCCAAATTCCTCTTGTCCTTTTTTCGCCCACAATTTAAATTGCTCAATTGCCGTCTCACCTTCATCAGTTCGTCCCTCATAGCGATAATCGACTATTTGAGCGTCTGGGAATTTTTGTTTCGCAGTTTGCATGGCAAGTCTTCCCCACTGTGCGTAGCCATCTTGAACCACTACGAATTGATGTGCTAACGGCTCTGCAGAGTGAATATTAGCAGAAAAGACTAATGAAAAAATCAGAAATAGACTATTTACCAAAACCATGTTGTTCTGCCTTTCTCAAATGCTCTATTTTAGCACGCTCTCTTTCTTCATCCACTAAAATATAGGCAATTTGTTCTTCTAATAAATGATGCATAATGTCTTTATCATCCATACGATTATCTTTCATCGTAAGCCTCCCATCCTTTTTATATTCAGTTTGAAGTTAGCTCTGTTTTTTTATGCGTACCGGAAAAATTTTTTACGAATTGCTTTTAAAGTATGCAAACATGTTTCTAATCTATGAATTGGTGAAATAGGGTATATATGAACAAAATGGAGATGATCATCTATGCCTGATATTTATAAATGCAAAAATTTTAGCAAGACAGGTAAAATTCAGCTTCCAAGTAAATGGCGAAAAGAGTTCGGCCTGCTGCCCGGCAAGCTTGCTGAACTTACGTATGCAAAGAAACAGGTGGTTATTCAAAAAGCGCGGACAGGTACAACAAATAATAAAAGAATTATTACCGAAGGCGGGGCAATATATATTCCGAAAGAGCTGCAGCTGCTGCTCAATGTAGATTGTGAGCATGAATATTGTCTATTCATTGATGCCATAAATGAAGCATTTATACTGCGGGTTCTTGATGCAGACTAATCAAGCTAAGCTCCACCAGCTTTAATAATTAATAAGCATAGCGGTCCTCTATCAAGAAAAAACCGCACTTATTCAAAGTCTGCATTACGAGTTTGAATAGTGCGGAACTAAATATGTAAGCTGTGTTTCGCTGGAATTTCTAATGATGTCTCAGCCAATTTTGATTGATGAATAGAAATAGGAGCTTAACAAATTCTCTTTCCGATCAATTTTGACAAGGATATACAGAAGTTTGCCCATTCCTTCGGATAAGAATCGTTACCCTTCATTTTGTATATTTTGCCTTTAGTCTCAAGTTTTACATCCCAATACGTATCTTCTAACCTTAAACCATCGTCTTCATAAAATTCTAACCAGTTCCATATGCAGTAACGATACATTTGCCTTTTAAACGCTGCAAGATTCCCTGCTCTTTTAGGAAGTATTTTTGTATTAGAATGCCTGCTCAAATGCCACTCAAAATAATGAAAATGCTGTTGTGCAAAATCTATATTAATTTTATACCAAGGCCCTGGATGACCCCCTAAAGAAACACGCAATCGAATGGGATCTTTATTTGGATCAATCATTATAGATCCATCTTGAACTTTGAATAAATCTTTTTTTCGCGTAATGACTGCCTCTACGTCAGCTATTTGTACACTTTGCCCTATATCTGCTTTTCCATTCTTATCATTTATCTCATCACATAATTCAGGCATTGAGATGGGACCTTTATCGTCTATAATATCTAATATCGTATCAAACATACTCAAACCTCTTCCCCCCAAAGCACTCCTTGGTAAATAACTTAATACTATCTTACCTTTTTTTTCTTATGATAAAACCAAAACCTCGCATGGATATTTTACGTATCTGTTAGCAAAGCTAACACAAGGAGGTGTTACAATGGATAACAAAAACATCGGGAATAATAAGCTGCCGTCGTTCACTAAGCTGGATGATCGAATAATTGCAAAGCATTCTTCAAGTCCATCACTAGTCATTCGCACGAATTTAGACGAGAAAGACGCAACAGAACAAAACCCTTATTTTAATGGATCAAATGAAAAAGAAATTAAAGAATATTTCGAGGAATAGGAAATAGAATGAAAGGAATAGTAATGTAACATCCGGAAAGTTTATCACTTACTATTTCAAAATAAAAAATATACTATTTTAAAAAATGTTTGACATCTATGATTTAATGCGTTAAATTAATAATCAAGTTTTAAAAAAACAAAATACGAACACACTTCTTATCAAGAGAGGTTGAGGGACTGGCCCTATGACACCTCGGCAGCGGAATTTAATTCTGTGCCAACTCCAGCAAGCACGGCTTGAAAGATAAGAAGAGGTCATGACGTTTATTATTTATTGCCCTCTTCTTATTTTAGAAGAGGGTTTTTATTTTAACTAAATAATATTCTTATCTAGAGAGGCGGAGGGACTGGCCCTATGACACCTCGGCAGCGGCTTCCTCCTGAGAGGCTGTGCCAAATCCAGCAAGCAGAACAGCTTGGAAGATAAGGAGAACGGATTGCAGTATTTTTTTGCAGGTCTCCTTCTTTCTTTCAAGAAGGAGACTTTTTTATTTTAAAAGGAGCTAAGGCGCTTGCGCTTTTCTTATGAAACACAACGGAAATGGAGATGAAAAGTTTGATTGAATTTCAGCAGCTCAGAAAGGTATACGAAAGTGGCGGACAGCAGGTTGCTGCGCTTAACGGTATCGACCTAAAAATCAATAAAGGAGAAATATTTGGTGTCATCGGTTTTAGCGGTGCAGGTAAAAGCTCGCTCATTCGCTGTGTGAACCTGCTTGAACGTCCGACATCTGGTCATGTCATTGTAGATGGACACGACCTTACTTCCCTGTCTGTCAAAGAGGTCAGAAATGTTAAGAAGAATATCGGCATGATTTTTCAGCATTTTAATCTATTAAACTCTAAAACTGTTTTTGCCAATGTAGCAATGCCGCTTACTTTAGTGAATACACCAAAAGACCAAATAAAAAAACGTGTACACGAGCTGCTTGAGTTTGTCGGTTTAGCTGACAAGGCAGATAATTACCCTGATCAGCTTTCAGGCGGACAAAAGCAGCGAATTGGTATTGCGAGAGCCTTAGCAACCCAGCCTTCCATATTGCTATGTGACGAAGCAACATCTGCACTGGACCCGCAGACAACAAGCTCTATTTTACAGCTTTTGAAAAAAATAAATAAAGAATACAACATTACTATTTTAATCATTACCCATGAAATGTCTGTTATTAGAGAAATATGTGATCGGGTTGCCGTCATTGAAGCCGGAAAAATTATTGAAGAAGGAACTGTTTTTGACGTCTTCTCTTCTCCAACTACATCAACAGCCAGAAATTTCGTCAGCACGGTCATGAATGATCAGCTTCCAGAATCGATCAAGGAACTGATTCAGCAGCACGCAGGCATGCAAAAAATCTTCCGCATAAATTTTGTCGGAAACAAAGCTGGACAGCCGCTATTATCGGAAATTTCCAAGAAATTTGATATTCATATTAATGTCCTTTTTGGCAATATTACAGAATTGCAGGGAACTCCGTTTGGCAACTTAATTGTAGAGTTCCAAGGTGACGAAAAAGAAATTGCCCGCACCTTAACTTATATCCAAGAAAAGGATATAAGCATTAAGGAGGTGAATGAACATGCTAGCTAATACAGATCAAATTATCGAAGCACTGATTGAAACGATTCAAATGGTCACTTTTTCACTTTTGTTTTCAACCCTGCTTGGACTGCCTCTTGGTATCTTGCTGGTTGTCACGAGAAAAGGTCATCTGCTTCAAAACTTGCCTGTCTTTAATATTTTAAATGGAATCATTAATATTTTCCGTTCAGTACCATTCATTATTTTATTGGTTGCGCTTATTCCAGTGACAAGGCTAATTGTTGGCACATCTATTGGAACAGCAGCTGCAATTGTACCTCTTGTCTTTTATGCTGGGCCATATATTGCGAGATTGGTAGAGAACTCTTTGTTGGAGGTTGACCCAGGCGTTCTTGAAGCTGCTGAAGCAATGGGCGCTACTCCATGGCAGGTCATTTCTAAATTTCTGCTACCTGAGGCTCTAAGCTCCCTCGTCCTTGCGCTCACCATCGCAACCATCGGGCTTGTAGGGGCAACAGCAATGGCAGGAGCAGTTGGCGCCGGCGGTATTGGCGATTTAGCCATTACATATGGATATCAGCGTTTTGATGAAATTACAATGATGATCACTGTAGCCATTCTTGTGGTCATTGTGCAAGGGTTACAAAGCTTAGGGAATTTTACAGCTAAAAAAATTAGACGAAGATAATTTAGGAGGAAATACATCATGAAAAAACTTATACTATCAAGCATATTATTAGCATTTGCGGGTTTTGCAGCAGGCTGCTCCAGCGACAGTTCGGAAACGGTGAAAATCGGAATTAGCGGCACGGATACGAGAACTTGGGATTTTATTGCTGAAAAGGCAGAAAAGGAAGGCATTGACATCGAAATCGTGTCTTTCTCTGATTACGTAGCACCAAACACAGCACTTGCAGAAAATGAATTAGATTTAAACGCATTCCAAACGGTTGCCTACTTTGATGTTTTTATTGAAGAGCATAATTTAGACCTTGTTCCAATTGCTACAACAGTTCTGGCTCCGATGGGTATCTATTCTGACCAATACGAAGACGTTAATGATATTCCTGATGGTGCTAAAATTGCACTTCCGAATGATGCATCGAATCAAGGACGTGCATTAATGCTACTTGAAGATGCCGGATTAATCGGACTGCCAGAAGATTTTAATTCTAACGGCAACTTAACTCAAGTAACCGATAATCCGAAAAACCTTGAATTAGTTGAAATGGTTCCTGCTCAAACTCCAAGAGCATTGCCAGACGTTGCTGCATCTCTTATTAACAATGGAATTGCACGTGATGCAGGACTTACTCCATTGACTGATGCCATCTACCATGAAAGCGAAACGGCAACACCTTACATTAATATTATTGCTGCCAACGAAGAAGACAAAGATAACGAAACCTATAAAAGAATTGCCGAGCTTTACCAGGAAGAAGATACTGCAGAATTTATTAAAGAAGAATACGATGGCAACTTAATCCCTACTTTTGTGCCACTTAGCAACATTGGCTGGTAAACCGTCACACTAAAAATTCATGGAGGTTTTTGCTTTTAGCAAGAACCTCCTCCATTATAAGGAGGAAATACAATGAGCTCATCTACTCAATCAGCAGCTGTTTTAAAAGAGAAAATTATTCAAAATGTTGAAGACAACAAATCTGTATACATAGAAACAAGTCACAAAATTCATGAGAACCCCGAAATAGGAAACGAAGAATTCTTTGCCTCTTCCCTTTTGACTGAACTGCTTGAAAAAGAAGGTTTCACTGTGGAAAAGGCCGTTGCAGGGCATGAAACTTCTTTTGTCGCACGCAAAAAAGGCAGCAAACCCGGACCATCAATTGCATTTTTAGCTGAATATGACGCTTTGCCAGGAATTGGTCATGCATGCGGGCACAATATTATTGGCACGACAAGTACAGCTGCAGCTATTGCATTAAGCAAAGTGATTGAAGAAACTGGCGGTGAAGCTGTTGTATTTGGAACACCTGCTGAAGAAGGCGGACCTAACGGCAGTGCGAAAGGAAGCTTTGTAAAACATAATCTAACAGATGGAATAGATGCGGCTTTAATGATTCATCCAAATAGTGAAACACGTTTAACTGGACCTTCTCTTGCGGTTGATCCGCTTGATTTTGAATATACCGGCAAACCTGCACACGCTGCTGCTTCTCCGCACGAAGGCATTAATGCACTAGACGCGGTTATTCAATTGTTCAATGGAATTAATGCATTAAGACAGCAGCTGACAGATGATGTGCGTATTCATGGAATTATCACACATGGCGGAGATGCTCCGAATATTATTCCTGAATATGCTAAAGCAAGATTCTTTATTCGTGCAGCAACTAGAGCAAAATTAAATGAAGTTACTGAAAAGGTAAAAGCAGTTGCAGAAGGCGCAGCCTTAGCCACTGGTGCAAAATTAAATGTTATTGCTTTCCAAAATGAAGTTGATAACCTACTTGCAAACGAAAAATATGATGAAATATTTAGAGAAGCTGCTGAAGAATTAGGAGAAACTGTCATGGGCGTACGCGAAGGGCTTGGCTCAACAGATGCAGGAAATATCAGTCAAGTGGTGCCAACCATCCATCCTTATATTAAGATTGGTTCAAGTGACCTTATACCTCATACTGTTCCATTCCGAGAAGCAGCTGCTTCTCCAAAAGGAGATCAGGCTTTGATTACAGGTGCCAAGGCACTTGCTTTAACAGCACTCAAACTCGTAACGGAGCCGGAAACTCTTGCAGCAGTTACTGCAGAATTTCATGAAAGAAAAGCCTTAGAAAACAAATAATTCTATCTAAATAATGAAAACAAAGATAAACCCGAACGATTGCAGTATTCATCTTCTGTCTAATCGTTCGGGTCTTTTGCTGCTTTAGCTTAAGCTATGTATTAAATGGAAGTGAATTTTTCTATAAAGTAACCTCTTATGTCTTTCTCGTGTGCTACAATAACGACCAAAATGATAAGGAAAAGCAAAAGAGCTTCTTCTAAAGAAATGTGAAAAACAAAATAAGCTGTAAATGGGATAAGTATAAAAGAACCAAGTCCAGCTATCGTAAAACTTTTAGAAATCGGATAAAAGATAATAAATCCTAGAATAATCAGAACCGCCATGAAAGGCTCAAAAGCAAGAATTCCTCCTATAAAGGATGAAATGCCTTTTCCGCCTTTAAATTGGAAAAGAATTGGCTTAATATGGCCAATAATAGTCAGCAGAAGTGCAAATAGCGTTTCGCTCGGCGATAACTGAAAATAAAAACATACTGCTACAACAATTGCTGCTTTTACTGCATCGCCTAAAAACGTAAAAACAAAAGCCTTTTTTCCATACAAACGTCCTGCATTTCGTGCTCCGGGATTACCAGATCCTGTTCCCCTAATATTCCCTTTTTTAAACAGACTGCTGATTAAAACACCAGTCAAAAGATTTCCAGTAAAATATGCAAACAGATAGATAATGAACACCATAATGTTCTCCTAGCGAAAATATACTTCCCGTATTATAACATGTTCCTTGCCAATTATTTTAAAATGTTTTACTTTTTCTGATCAATTGAAAACGCAGCAAGCTGTTCAATGGTCATATCATCCATAGGAGGATTATGCAGACCTGCCCTAACATCCCGGTAGTATCTTTGCAGCGGATTATTTTGTGCCAAACTATGCGCACCGACAATTCTCATAGACAAATCAACAATTTTCAATGCACTATTTGTAGCTTCATGTTTAACAGCTGATAAAATGGGTGTCATTGTATTTCGTTCCTCAGCTTCACTTTCATCCCACCCTTTTGCAGCTCCATACATGAAATAGCGGGACTTCATGATCTCTAGCTCAATCTCGCCAAGTTTTTGACGAACATTAGGCAATTCAATAATTGGCCTATTAATACTAGAAGGAGAATATTCCTTTGCAAATTGGATGGAATAAGATTGAGCTGCCCGTGCAATTCCTAGATAACACGCAGGAATATGAAGAAGCCAGCCGTTAGCCTGTTTGGGACCCTGCTGCATTTTTTCAACTAGAAAATTACGATCAATGACTACATCCTGGAAAATAACATCATGACTGCCCGTCCCTCTCATCGCTACGCTATTCCAAGTTTCTTCTATTATAATACCCTCTTTGTTTGCAGGGATAATAAAGCTTCCAACTTCCTCCGTTTCTGTAATCGTTGCTGTTACGATCATATAATCGAGTACAGGGGACATGGTTGCAAAGCTTTTCCTGCCATTTATGATCCACTTATTATTGTGCTTCTTTGCAGTTGTATGCGGTTTGCCTCCTCGTGTCGGACTGCCTGTTTGCCGCTCGGTTGCCAACGTATTTATAAGGGCACCATTCAAAACTTCACCAGCTAACCATCGAAGAATGCTTTCATCCCATGCTTTTTTCTCGAATAGGTTGTGAACAATCCCCATATGCCATCCAATTGAAAGGGCAGTAGATCCATCTCTTTCTGCTATGGTCTCCTGCAGATGCAGCAGTTCGGATAATGAGATTCCTTTACCTCCATATTCTGCAGGTACTGTCAATGCAGTATAGCCGGACCTCTTTAACTCAGTCATATTTTCAAAAGGAAACGTTCCTTCCTGGTCATGTATATGTGCCCTTGTTCGAAAGTTTTCAGCTATTTTCTCAAGATAGTGCAAACGCTCTTTGGCATCATTTGTTTGTAAAAAATTCATTATAAATCCCTCTTTTCCTGTCGGATTATATAATTATTTTACTGGATTTATTTTCTGATGTGAACTACTGTGACTTCAAGTTTGTTATCAAAGGTTGGTTTGAATTTATTTATGTTAGAATAATTTTAAAAAAGACTGCATGCCAAGATGCAGTCTCGCTTCCTTCCTAGTTGATTTCTACAAAATTTTTTCTCCTGTAGGAATCCATATCATACGCTGATATGGCATTTGGGGAAAGTGCGTAGATCACGTTGTTAATATAAACGAGTCTATCAATTGTATCTTCCCATTCTTCGTATATTGCATCTTTATCCTGATGTGTCACCATCTCTTTTATTGTAAAACCTTTCTCTACATCAATACCATAAATATAAGCACCCTGAAATGTAAATTTACTATCATACTGATTATCTTTCATGTTTTCATATACCATAATGGGAAATGCGAAAATATCTTTATTTTTATCAAAAAGTAATGCTTTGTGATCATAATTTAAAGGTGAATAGGTTCCTCTTCCGCCAATAATCTCTGTGAATTTTTCCTTCGGATTCTTCATGTCACTCACGTCAAATAGTGAGATTTTAATACCTTCAGTAAAGACGAGTGGATCGCTTCCGTTTTTGCCTGCTTCAACCCTTGTATCATAACCAAATCCAATTAAATGGTTTTCGTCATAAGGATGTAAATAGTTGCTGAAACCAGGAATCTTCAACTCGCCTAAAACTTTAGGAGACCTTGGGTTACTGCTGTCTATAACAAACAATGGATCTGTTTCTTTAAAGGTAACGATATATATTTTATCACCCATAAATCGAGCAGAATATATTCTTTCTCCTCTCGCTAGGTCCTCAAGATTACCTGTCTCATTTAAGTTTTCGTCTAAAATGTAGAGATTATTAGCTGAAGGGGTGGAATCGTTGAAAGTATTCCCTTTTGTTGTTGCTATTCTGAAATAACCATCATGCTCATCCATTGAAAATTGATTCAAAATGGTGCCGTTTATTTCGGCGCTCGCCATCATAACGGCTTTTAGACCTTCAAACTTAAATTTATAAATCGTTGTATCCGGACTAAAATCTTCAAAGCTCTCTTCGCGCAGTGGCATTAATGAATAATCAGCCGAAGCCATATAAAGATAATCTTTTGACATATACATATTGTCACCGCTGCCAATAAAGGAGGATATTACTGCTTCTTTGGTATTTTGGTTCAAATCAAAGACAGCAATATTGGTGAAGTTTTGATCTTTTGATTCTGGTATATAATTGATATTTTTTAAATCCACACGCTCAAAGGATTCCGCTTTTGCAGTATCCTTAAAAATTGGTCGAAGGTCCATATCTGGCTTCTCCTCTAACATCCAAATATCTGGATATTGACTTGTTACCATAAATACTTTTCCTTCCTTCATCCTTGCTGCTGTTAAGGAACCCTCCACTTCAACTTCTCTTATTACTTTTGGTTGTTTTTTACTTTCGATATCATAAACAATTGCTTTTACACTTTGATAATATGCGGGAAAAGAAATGTCTTGAACTTTGTTTTCAGTACCCTTTTTATTTTCTCTATAACTGTGTCCTAATACAACAAGCTGTTTTTCATGCAGAAACAGAGAATGCGGACTAAAATCATGAGTGAATTTCAGTACAGACATGACTTCCATTTCATTAACTGGATGAGCAGATACAATTTGCACTTCGCCATCTGCTGCCCGGTAAATGTATTGACCATCTGTTTTTACCGAATCTGCTTCATCAACACCTTCAACTTGGATATTTGTTTCTGAATACTGTCCGCCTTCCCCGCTGCTTTCCATACTGCTGTCCTCTGCAGAACTTGCATCGCTATAAAGTCCAAACCCTTTTGAACGCCCTTTATCTTCTAACAGTTTTAGGAAATGGTCATTTATTTGAGCAACGGATTCAGCTTTTGGCAATGTAAGCTCAACACTAAAAAGCTGTTCTTTTTGAGAAGCTAATCTTCTTCCGTTCACTGATTGAATGTCCTCTGTCAGTAATAGCTTGTATGAACCTGTTCTTGCTTTATAGCCTGATTCGGGAGGTTTAACAATGATGCTCTTTTGATCATCACTTAAGTTTATGTCAATATCTTGTTTCTCACCTTGATCGTTAATGACAGATACAGTTTGTGAATTAACTGTTTTTTGATCTAACTTTCGTGAAAAATAAATCTTCCATGTTTTATTGCTGAGCACCTCCACATTTTCATTTTCAATCTGGCTTACAACCTTTAGCTGCGTGTTCAGAATAACAGCAGCAATTGCCGCAGGAACAAGCAGCAAAATGCACATAACAAGCCATATCTTTTTCATCGCATTTCCCCCTTTATTCCTTTTGACGAGAACAATTGGAAAATGGTTACAATGAAGCAACAGAATTCTTAGCGGCTTAATTTAGCCATATATAATTGAATTCCGTGTACTCCCCTTTCTTTTCTGTTACTGCCACCACTATAAAAAAGGAGCTTCGTGATTACCGAAGCTCCTTTCAATAAGAATCCTTAATCCTAAATTTTTATTACCAATCTTGTGTACTATCAAGCAAAAGATCTATTTCTATATGTCTGATTAGATGCGAAAGATCTTCATCAGCCATATCGGATGTATCATCTAATATTTGGTCTATGTCCGCATTAAAGATTTTCATAATCAGACTCCTTGTAACATGAATGCTCCATTAAAGAATATTTTGTGACAATAAATTGAACTTTACATTTACAATACAATACGGGGTTAAAGACTTTTTTCTGGGGGTATAGATAGTTGAAAATATTTTACCCAGATATGTACATATTTAAACTGCATTAAAATGAATTTTTATAAGAAATGAATTATAGTAAAAAAACTTTAGTTGCTCTTACAATATGGGTTAAAAGAGCTTATATTACTCTAGGTTTATCGAAAATACTAATAAAAAACAGGAGTTACCAATCATTTACTAGTCTATTTATGAACTTTTTGTGACAAAAACACGTCTCCTAATCATGAACATTTTGTGACACAAATCACAAATGATTGTAATTAACATTATATGAGACTAATATAGAGACTGTTAATGTGAACAATTTATAGTTTAGTAATGATGAAAATTATATTTCATTCATTGATGAAAGGAGCACAATAATGAAACTTAAATCGGCAATCCTCTTTCTAGTTATTACTATTGCCACAGTGCTTACAGGGTGTGAACAATTAATTGTTCTGGATCCAAAAGGCCCGCAAGCAGAAACACAGGCAAATGACATTATCATCTCAGCTAGTATCATGTTATTTATCGTATTGGCTGTGTTTGGTATTTTGGCCTACATGTTAATTAAATACAGAGCTTCAAAGCAAAAAGAAGATTATGAACCGCCGCATATTGAAGGCAGCATACTCGTTGAATCAATTTGTGTTGGTATTCCTGTCCTGATTGTTGCTGTTCTCTCTTTTATGTCTGTGCAAAGCAACTATAAAGTCGAAGCAACTCCAGCGGGATATGAAGATAAAGAACCTTTAGTTGTTTATGCATCATCTTCAGCATGGAAGTGGCATTTCAGCTACCCAGAAGAAGGAATTGAAACGGTAAATTACCTATACATTCCAACTGACCGTGCTCTAGAATTCAAATTATACTCTTTTGGAACAATCAGCAGTTTCTGGATTCCGCAATTAGGCGGACAAAAATATGCTATGTCCGATATGGTTAACACTTTGCACCTTGCTGCAGATGTTCCTGGTGAATATATGGGAAGAAATGCAAACTTTAATGGTAAAGGCTTTGCTGAGAATACATTTAATGTTACAGCAATGCCGCAAAACGAATTTGACGACTGGGTAGAAGAAGTGAAAGATACAGCTTCACCTATTACTGAAGAAAAGTTTGATGAACTACTTGAACCAGGTCATCTTGGTCAATTAACCTTTACCGGTACACATCTTGACTTCCTTCCAGCTCCTGAAGGTGAACATGGCGGACATAATCACGGATCTTCTAGTAATGAAGACGATTCTGATGAAGAAAATCATGAAGATCATGATCATGAAGACCACGATCATGAGGAATCCTGAACATCATCATTAATAGGCAGATTATATATTTAAAGCTAGTAAACTTGTTTGTTATACGTGAAAGGAGATAAAATCGTATGGAATTCTTTGAACGATTCGCCATACCGCATCCAAGCCCGGCAATATACGCTTCCATGGTCGCTATTGGGTTAACCGTTATTGCCATCATCGCTGGATTAACTTACTTTAAAAAATGGGGTTATTTATGGCGCGAATGGTTAACAACTGTTGACCATAAACGAATCGGTATAATGTATTTAATTTCTGCGCTTCTTATGCTGTTCCGCGGTGGCGCTGATGCAATCATGATGAGAGCTCAGCTGTCAATGCCGGAGAACAAATTATTAGATGCACAGCACTATAATGAAATATTCACAACTCACGGAGTTGTTATGATTATGTTCATGGCAATGCCATTTATTATGGCACTGATGAACTTTGTTGTACCTTTGCAAATTGGTGCGAGAGATGTCGCTTTCCCACGTTTGAATGCTTTAAGTTTTTGGTTATTTTTCATGGGAGCAATGCTCTTTAACATCTCATTCGTAATCGGCGGTTCACCTGACGCAGGCTGGACTTCGTACTTCCCGTTAGCAGGAACCGAGTTTAGTGAGTCAGTCGGGACGAACTATTATATGATTGCCCTGCAGATTGCTGGGATCGGTACTCTGGCAACAGGGATCAACTTTATGACAACCATCTTAAAAATGAGAGCACCTGGCATGACTTTAATGAAAATGCCTATGTTCACATGGTCAGCTTTTATCACAAATATTATTATCGTTTTTGCATTCCCAGTACTAACAGTTGCTCTTGCAATGGGTACACTTGACCGTCTATTCGCTTCTAATTTCTTTACAACGAATAATGGCGGAATGGACATGTTATGGGCCAACCTGTTCTGGGTTTGGGGACATCCTGAAGTATATATTTTAGTATTGCCTGCGTTTGGTATATACAGTGAGATCATTTCAACTTTCGCGCGCAGAAACCTTTACGGCTACAAATCAATGGTCGCATCAATGGTTATTATTTCATTGCTTTCGTTCCTTGTTTGGGTTCACCACTTCTTTACAATGGGTCAAGGCGCGTTTGTTAACAGTATCTTCTCAATTACAACAATGGCTATTGCCGTCCCAACAGGTGTAAAAATCTTTAACTGGCTGTTTACACTCTGGAAAGGAAAAATTGTTATTACGACACCAATGCTTTATTCCCTGCTTTTCATTCCGCTATTTACAATCGGCGGAGTTACCGGAGTAATGCTAGGAATGTCAGCAGCTGACTATCAGTATCACAACACAATGTTCTTAGTTGCTCACTTCCATTTAGTTATTATTCCAGGCGTAGTATTCGCTATGCTTGCAGGTTTAACTTATTACTGGCCAAAAATGTTTGGCTTTATGTTAAACGAAAAACTTGGAAAATTAAGTGCGTGGATTATTTCCATCAGTACACTTGTTGCTTTCATTCCAATGTTCTTCTCTGGTCTGGATGGTCAGGCAAGAAGAATGTACACATATTCTGAACAAGCAGGCTTTACAATGTGGAATATGATTTCTTTTGTTGGAGCAGCCGGCCTTGCAATCGGTTTTGCGTTGATTGTCTATAATATTTACTATAGTATTCGTTACGCTCCAAGAGACATCGGTTCAGATCCATGGGATGCAAGATCACTTGAATGGGCTACACATAGTCCAGTACCGGAATATAACTTTGCAATTGTTCCAAATGTTGATTCAACTGAAGCATTCTGGGATGCTAAAAAGAAAGGCCACAAGCTGTTTAAAGGTGAACTCGAAAAGATTCACATGCCAAACAACAGTCCAATTCCTTTCATCATGAGCAGCATCTTCTTTGTATGGGGCTTCTCATTCGTATTTGCAATGTGGATTCCTTTAATTATTGCAACAATCGGAATTTTCGGCTGCATGGCTTATCAGTCATTTGAAAAAGATCATGGCCGCTATATCTCTGTCGAAGAAATAAAAGAAACTGAAGAAAAACTGGGAGGTCCTACCGTATGAAAATAGATCATTCACTCCCTCTTGAATACAGTACACAAGAAAATCAAATGAAGATTTTAGGCTTTTGGATTTTCCTTGGCGCTGAAATCATGCTATTTGCTACACTATTCGCTTCCTATTTTGTTCTAGCACCAAGAACTGGAAGCGGTCCTGCTGGTTCTTCTATTTTTGAATTAACACCAGTGCTGGCTGAAACTATTCTGCTTTTAACAAGCAGTTTCACAATTGGGCTTGCGATTCACGCGATGAGACTGGGAAGAACAAAACCAATGTTAGTCTTCTTTGGAATCACGCTAATTCTTGGTCTTGCGTTTTTAGGTGTTGAGATTTACGAATTTAATCATTATATTCATGTGGGTGCTGCCTTGCAGACAAGTGCATTCACCTCCATCCTTTTAACAACATTAGGGACGCATGGAGCTCACGTAACATTTGGTCTTGTATGGGGATTATTCATCATGATTCAAATTAAGAAGAATGGTTTAACACCTCAAACTGCTAATAAATCTTTTATATTCTCTCTTTACTGGCACTTCCTGGATGTAGTTTGGATCTTTATTTTCAGCTTCATCTACTTGAAAGGAATGATGTAATATGAAAGAGTTATTTCCTATAAAACAAGTTATGGGCTTTATCTTCTCTCTTGTTTTAACAGCAGTAGCTTTAGCCGTTTATTTCTTTGATATGTCTTTTACTGCGGGAATGACAATCCTGCTTGTCACAGCATTTATACAAGCAGGTCTGCAGCTGGTTATGTTTATGCATGCTGGAGAATCAGAAGACAAAGCTCATATTTACACAAATGTCTATTATGGAATCTTTATTGCCATTGTTACAATACTAGGTACTTTACTGACAATGGTATGGGGTTATGTATAAACTGCAGAAACAAAAAGGAGCGACTAATGTCGCTCCTTTTTATCTTTTGAATAAAAATCCGCGTGGCGTTTTTTCCGATTTTTCTAATGTTTCCTCTGTTGCTACAAAGAATACACCCATTAAGAAAATAAAGATCGCTCCCATTACTGTTCCGATTCCTATTGGGGTAAGAATACTGGAACCGCTTTCAAGGAAACCTATCGTAAATAGAATAATGCCAATTGATAAAATTGAAATTCCACAGTATCTAATTGCCTTTAACATGGTTCGATGTTTACTCATATCCATCACCCTCCTGTACCTCTATAATATTCTTTTGTTCACAAAATTGTCAATTTATTTTCACAAAATGTTCTATATTTATATATTGACTTTTTTCGACCTCATTAAACATCTTTCATTTCATTGGAAAATATAGGATGAAAGCTCAAAATATTTAGCTGAGTGTATATACTGCCTGCACTTAACCAATAATTACCACGTTTAAAAGCATTGTATTGCTAACACTTAGGAGACAAGTAGTCTATAATATATATAGATATATAAGGAGGTATTAGGTTGAAATCACTTTTTAGAAAAGGCTCTTCATTTCTTTGGTTAGCAGCAGCTTCAGTCGTGATTTTAGCATTATTGTTTACTTTCATGAATACGAAAGGTACAGAAACAACGATCCCATTCTCTCAAGTTGAAAATATCATTTCTGCATCAACAAATGAGTCATCCATTAATGAATATAAAAGTGGAAAATTAATCATCGCAGCCGATGATCAAGAATATATTTCACATGTTCCCCCAAATAGTGATATGGTAAACAGCCTTGTTGAAAATTATGACTTACAATACAGCTATTCAGCATCAAACCCTTACACAATTATGATTTTAATTTTTCTAGTCTCCGTTATGGCTGGATTTGGTTTTTACCTTTTCAAATCTGGTAAAGGCGGATTAGGCGCAGCTAACTCAATGAAGCAAAGTGTTTCTAAGCCGAAGGAGCTGCCTACTATTTCCTTAGAAGACGTGGGCGGTATTCAGGAGGAAATGAAAGATGAAATCCTTCAAACACTTGCAACCCTTAAAGACCCTGAAAAAGCATTACGCCTGGGAATTAAACCGCCAAAAGGCATATTATTATACGGTCCCCCTGGTACAGGAAAAACTTTGCTTGCTCAAGCGATTGCCAAAGAAATTGGCGCTACGTTTTTTAGTACAAGCGGTTCTGCATTTAATGAAATGTTTGTTGGTGTTGGTGCTTCGAGGGTACGCTCCCTTTTTCAAAATGCCAGAAAACAAACTCCTGCAGTCGTATTCATTGATGAAGTAGACTCGCTTGCAGGGAGAAGAAAACAGCATGGCGGTGAAGAAGGAGAAAAGACATTAACTGAATTGCTTGTTCAGTTAGATGGAGGTCTCTCAAACGAAGGGATCCTTTTTATCGCAGCAACGAATAGACGGGATATGTTAGACGAAGCATTTTTGCGGCCTGGCAGAATTGATTTTTCTTTCCATGTTCCTCTCCCAGATACAAAAGGACGTAAAGAAATTATTGATATCCACTCTAAAAACAGGCAGTTAGCTCCTGATGTCGCTGCGTTTTTAGGTCAGCTTGCTGAAAGCACATCTGGTTTCTCTGGCGCTGACTTACATTCTCTTTTTGAAACAGCCAGCCGACGGGCAGCTAAGTCCGGCCAAGAGAATATATCACGTGAGGATCTTGATTTTGCATTAGACAGAACCATTTTAGGAACCAGCAGCCGAGCTTTACAAGATGCCGATACAAAAAGAAGAGTTGCTATTCATGAAACTGGTCATGCTATTGTCGCTGCCATTACGAAACCCGGTTCAGTTCGTAAGGCTACTATAATCCCGCGCGGTCAGGCGCTTGGATACGTTGCTCCAATTACGAAGGAAATGCAGCTGTCCACTGCTTCAGAGCTTTTAGATCAAGTAGCAATGATCTTAGCCGGCGGAACTGCTGAGAGATTATTATTAGGTGAACACAGTATTGGAGTCAGCGGTGATGTAAAACAAGCTAAATCAATTATTGAGCAAATGGTAGACACCGGTTTGCTAGAAGACGGCTTTACACTCACATTTAGTACGAAGCAAAAAGAAGAAAAAATGCAGGAACTATTTCAGAAAGCTTTATTTAAAGCAGAAACCATTATTAAGAATAATCGTCCTCAATTTGATGAGCTTGTTGAGGCATTACTAAAATATGAAACACTTGAAGGCAATGAGGTTCAAAGAATTGCAGATCATGTCAGCACTGAGCAAACTGAACACTTAGTTATTGTTTAAATGATCTTTAACAAATTCACCAAACCGTCTTTAACATTGAGAGGTCTCCCTCTATGTGGACCCTAATCCACATAAAGCGGAGGCTTTTTCAATTGGATCAATTATATGACATTAAATCTAGTTTCATAATCTGATAAAACCTCTACTACTTCATCTCCTTTTAAAGTTAAAACAAGTCCTACTTTTCTACTATAAGGAATAAAATTACAGTTTTTTCAATTAAAAACAAGGATTTTACAGATTTATGTCTAATCCAATAAGAGTATATTCTGTAGTCGGAGGTTTTATTGTGTATGAGTTTGTTGCTGAATTAGCCTTACATTTTTTTGTTATGATGATGATTCCGTTAAGCTGCTTTATTTTATATAGAAGGTGCATGGATACCAAAACCACTATTCTATTTGCGATTGCCAATTTTGCTGCACTATTTTTAACTATGTCATTCCCTGCTAATATTTCAGGGAATATTCATTTTGATTTAAAATTTATTCCCTTATTCATCGTTTTTTTCTATATACGCCCTGCTATTGGAATCTTGTTTGTTGTATTTATTATTTTATTTAAATCCTTGGTTAATCCAAGTGAAGTGCTTTTTTTACTTTTAAACTATGGAATTGCTTCAGTCATTTTTATAATCATGTCTACTTTTTACAAAAGATTTTCTTTTATGCAAAAAATTATTTTTGGTGCATGTTTTTATATTCCAATTACACTGACAAGATACTTAGCGATTGTCAGATCTGGAGATACGGATGAAATACTGAATTTAATTTGGTTTTCCATTATGTCCGCCATAACATTAACAATGGTTATTTATCTTATCGAATTAAATAACATACAGCTATCTATGATGGTACAGCTGCAAAACTCAGATAAAATGAATGCAATTAGTCAATTAGCTGCTTCTGTAGCACATGAAATTCGTAATCCAATGACTTCTGTAAGAGGCTTTTTGCAGCTCATTAAAAGTGACAATAACCTTACAGAGGAGCAAGGAATGTTTATTTCCATTTCGCTAGAAGAATTAAAGAGAACAGATCAAATTATTAATGATTTTCTTTCTCTCGCACGCCCAGAGACAAAAAGCAATGAACTTATTTCCTTAACCAAAACAATAGAAGAAGTCTTTAGCTTTATGAAACCGTATGCAAATATTTCGAATGTCCTTATCGAATGCGATATTGAACAAGATCTCTTTATATTAGGAAATTCACATGAGATGAAGCAGGTACTCATTAATATAACAAAGAATGGTATAGAAGCGATGCAATCAGGAGGAAGCTTAACTATTAAGGTCTATCAAAGTGATGGAGAAGGTGTGGTAGATATTATTGACCAGGGGATTGGTCTTTCAGAGCAGCAGCTCACACAATTAGGACAGCCTTATTATTCAACAAAAACAAAAGGAACTGGTCTAGGACTCATGATTTCCTTTGACATCATTAAACGTATGAATGGGGAATATAAAATTAAAAGCAAAGAGAGATGCGGAACAACATTTTCTTTACTATTTCCACTCGTACCTGCCAAGGATTATCGCGGCATTTCGACAAAAATTAGTTAATATAAAAGAATATGCGACAAATTCGATTCTATTTATTGTTTATTTTACATATAAAAAGGTGTTCATGTACTAAATTGTCTGATTATGCGCTTTCCCGAGAAATAATTTTCAAATTTTCAAAAATATCCTTATGAATGTTGTTCGAAAATACTTAACCTTTAAGCATAATTTATCATAAAACGATCAATCACTGTCTATACTAATTCATGAGCCGTCCACAATCTTTCACGCAGCGACTGCGGGACTAACCAAAGTAATCTGTGGGCGGCTCTTTTTTTGTGCATAAATTTATATCCCTTTATCAATAAGTTCGTATCCGGGAATTAATTCAGATAACCGGACAATATCAGCACTCTGCTGGTAAACAGGAATATATTCCTGCAATACTTCCGCCATTTTTTTCCCGGTTATACCAACATGACCAATCGCAATTAGCTGTTCCCTTTTTACGATCTTCTCTGCTAACATATTTGCCTGTTTTGTTATATGCTGTCTCGTATATATATCATCAAAGAAAATGTTATTTTCTAAATAAGGCACCTCTAATTCTGACGCAATCTTGCCGACTACACTCTTTCCGGTCGTTTTACTATCCAAATAAAATAGCCCGTGTTCCTTGCAAACCTGCAGAACGATTCGCATAATCCGCTCATTCTCTGTCACCTTAGAACCCATGTGGTGATTCATGCCAACAGCATGCGGAACATCTTCAATTGCTTTTTCCACTCTTTTACGAATCTCCTGGTCAGAAAGATCTGTCGTAATAGCTCCAGGACCAAGCCAGCTCTTCTTCCCTTTCTTCGGCTCCATCGGCAAATGCACAATAACTTCATGACCCTTGTTAAAGGCGGTTTCCGCATCTTCTTTTGTTGATTCAAGAAAAGGCATGATGGCAATTGTAAGCGGGACTTTAAGACTTAGGATTTCTTCTGTTCCCTCCATTTTATTGCCAAGATCATCAATTACGATTGCTAATTCGTTCTTTTGTTCCTCCGCAGCAACTACTCCCGGAACGATCAGAAAAAAGAGCAGCCCCAATGTTAAACTCATTTTTATCTTTTTCATAGAATCACCTCTGATGTTTAGCTTTCCCAAATACCAGAGGAAAATTTCCATATCTTTATTTCGAATATATTGTTTGATTTACTGTGTATTTTTTTATGGTTTCACGATTTGGTTCATAACCTATCCCAATGCTTGACGGGACTTCAATTAACCCATCAACGACAACAACCTCCGGGTTAATAATGTCTTCCTCCCAATAACGTGCAGAACCGGCCGTATCACCTGGCAAGGTGAAATTTTCTAAGGAGCTGAGAGCAATATTAAATGCTCTTCCAATCCCTGCTTCAAGCATGCCTCCACACCAGACAGCAATTCCATTCTCTTTGCAGTATTGATGAATATCTCGTGCTGAACTTAGACCGCCAACTCTGCCAATTTTAATATTTATGATCTGACAGCTCCCAAGCTCTACTGCCTTTTTCACATCATCAAGACTTTGGATGCTTTCATCAAGGCAGATAGGTGTCTTAATTGCTTTCTGCAGCTTAGCATGGTTGATTATATCATCAGCACCTAACGGCTGTTCAATCATTAACAGATTAAACTCATCAAGCTTGCGCAGATGGTCAGTATCCTTTAAAGTGTAGGCTGAGTTTGCATCTGCCATTAATGGAACATCAGGAAAGCGCTCGCGGACTGCTTTTATGATTTCTACATCCATTCCAGGTTTAATTTTAATCTTGATTCTCTTAAAGCCCTCTTCCAGGTAACCTTCAATCTTTTTAAATAGTTCTTCTTTGGATTGCTGGATGCCAATACTTATTCCTGCTTCAATACTCTTCCTGGTGCCTCCAAGTGCATCTGAGAGAGAAAGATCCGATCTTTTTGCATATAAATCCCAAACGGCACCCTCGATGGCAGCCTTTGCCATATAATTTCTTCTGATTGGGGAGAATATCACTCCTACTTCATCTGGGTGGCTGATTTCTCTGTTCAATAACAAAGGAATCAAATAATCCTCAAGAATGTGCCAATTTGTTTTAAATGTTTCTTCCGTATAAGTTGGATCAGGCAATGCAACGGATTCACCCCAGCCGCTGTTCCCCTTTTCGTCAATTACCTCAATAACAGCAATATCTTTATCTTGGATCGTTCCAAAACTAGTATGAAATGGTTCACGAAGTCGCATTCGGACGTGATTCATGATGACTTTTGTAATAATCAATTGAAAACACCTCTATTATCAGCTCTGTACTTTATCAATCGTATGAAGAATGGTTCTTGCCAGTATTTCAATCCCTGTAAACATACTATCTTCATTAAACCTCATTTTTGGATGATGCAGTCCTGGCTGCAGATCACATCCTAAGCCAAGCATTGTTGCCTTAAGGTGCGGACGGTTATTTGTATAATGATGGAAGTCCTCACCTCCAGTTGTTACAATGGGAGGCATTAATTTCTCTTTACCTATCGATTCGGCAATCGCTTTTTCCATAATCTTTATTGCTTCTTCACTTTTTGTTGCTGCTGGCATTGTTGCACAAATCTGTGAATCAATTTTCACATTATGAATTAGGCTGATCCCTTCTAAAATCATGTTGATTTTAGTTATCAACTGTTTCATCATTTCATTTGTTTGTGCCCGTAAATCGATTGTAAATGAAGCACGGCCAGGAATTATATTCGCTGAATCTCCTCCAGCATGTAATTTCGTCATTTTAGCCGAATACGGAACTAAAGGGTTAATATGAATATTATTGATTTCATTCACAATAGCAGCTGCAACCTCAATAGCATTTTGTCCCAGATGCGGACGAGCTGCATGAGCATCACTTCCATTGATCTCTCCATTTAGGAACATTGAAGCTCCATGCAGAATTGCTCCGGCTGCAAATCCATCGCTCAATTCTTGAATTGGCCGCAAATGGACGCCATATAAGTAATCAACATCGTCCAATACACCTTGCTCTATCATTTTTAATGCGCCTGTGCCCTTTTCCTCTGCCGGCTGAAATATAAACTTTAATTTGATATTGTCATTATTTAATTTTTCTATTTTTTCCAGCAAGAGAAGTACACCGATCACCATGGTCATATGGGCATCATGACCACAAGAGTGGTTCGCCTTAAATACACCATCCACTTCTTGCCATAAAGCATCCATATCTGTTCTAACAGCAATACAAGTACTTCCGCTTCCAACTTCCATAACCAAACCTGTATTTTCCTTAAAATTACTTACTTTATAGCCTCTATCCTTTAAAAAGGCGGTTATAAATTTTGTGGTTTCAACTTCCTGCCAGCTAACTTCAGGATGCTCATGCAAATGCTGAAATATTTCTTTAATCTCATTTCTTAAGTTTTCAAGCTCTTTTATCATTGAACGAACCCACCTTTTTTCTCTATACTATCTATATTGTGTTAATAGCCGACCCTATTATTTAGGATCGGCTATCATTTCATTATTTCCTATGCATTTTGAATTCAAGAAACAGATCATTATAGCGAGATAGCAATCTAGGTCCCAGATTTTCATAAACCTCTAATCTGGCTGTCATTTCCTCATCTGGATAGAAGCGCTCGTCTCCTACAATTTCTTCATCAAGCAAAGCAACTGCTGCTTTGTTTGGTGTTGAATATCCAACATATTCGGTATTCTGAGCTGCGTTTTCAGCATCCAGGATAAAGTTCATAAACTGATGTGCACCATCAATATTCTTAGCTGTTTTCGGAATAACCATATTATCAAACCACAGGTTAGAACCCTCTTCAGGCACAACATATTCTAAATTATCTTTCTCCCACATAAGCTCTGCAGCTACACCTGACCAAACAAGGCCAATGCTTGCTTCATCGTTTTCCATCAGCAGTCTGATTTCATCCCCAACGATTGCTTTTATATTTGGTGTTAAGGAGTCCAATTTTTCTTTTGCTTCCATCAAATGGTCATCATTTTTATCATTTAATGAATAATGCAGGCTATTTAAGCCCATACCCATGATTTCCCTGGCACCATCGATAAGAAGGATTTCATTTTTTAAACGCGGATCCCACAGATCATTCCAGCTTGTAAGAGTCATTCCTTTCTCTTCAAGCATATCTGTATTATACACAATTCCTACTGTGCCCCAGAAATATGGAATAGAATACTCATTGCCAGGGTCGAAAGAAAGATCCATAAAACGTTCATCTATATTTTTTAAGTTTGGAATCTTACTATGATCCACAGGCAAAAGCAAATCTTCTTCTTTCATTTTTTCAATCGTATATTCAGAAGGAACAGCAATATCGTAAGTAGTACCGCCCTGCTGAATCTTTGTTAGCATGGCCTCATTGGAATCAAACGTCTCATATATTACTTTAATGCCTGTTTCTTCTTCAAACTTGTCGATCAGCTCAGCATCGATATAATCTCCCCAGTTAAAAACAGTCAGTACATTCCCTTCCGTTAAACCTTGTGCAGAATTTAATCGATTAACGATATATAACAGTATAAATGAAATCGCAAGTACCGCAACAAAAGCTCTAACTAGCTGTTTCACTGTCTCACCCCCATACCGCGAGGCTTTTCACTTTTTTTCGTAATAAAGTAATAGCCAACTACAAGAAGCATGGTGAAAACAAATAATAAAGCAGAAAGTGCATTAATATTTAGAGATACACCTCGTCTTGCCAATGAATATATTTCCACAGATAGAGTTGTAAATCCGTTTCCTGTAACGAAAAAGGTAACCGCAAAATCATCTAAAGAATACGTCAATGCCATAAAGAACCCTGCAAAAATACCTGGTGTAATGTATGGCAGAATGACCTTAGTCAGAACATCAAATCGACTTGCTCCAAGATCTAATGCAGCATAAATCATCGATTCACTCATTTCTTCCAGTTTTGGCAGCACCATTAAAACAACAATTGGCACACTAAATGCAATATGCGCAAGAAGAACTGAAATGAACCCGAGTTTAATGCCGATCATAGTAAAGAGGATCAGGAACGAAGCACCAATGATAACGTCAGGACTAACAATTAATACATTGTTTAAAGAAAGAAGTGTATTTTTAACTCTTCTTTTTCTTGCATATAAAATAGCTAAAGCACCTGCGACACCAAGAATGGTAGACACGGTAGCTGACAATAATGCAATTATGACAGTATTTAATACAATTGTAAGCAACCTGGTATCCTGGAATAACTCCCTGTACCAGTTAAGTGTAAAGCCTTCAAATTGGTACATGGTCCCACCGCTGTTAAACGAGTAGAAAATCAAATAGAAAATAGGTGCATACAAAATGAAAAAAATTAAAACCAAATACACTTTTGATAAGATTGAATTCTTTTTCATTTTAGAGTACCCCCTTTTTCCTAGTACCCGTAAAGATCATAATGAGCACCATAGCCAAAATTAAAAACACAGCAATGGTTGACCCCATGCCCCAGTCTTGCGTTACAAGGAAATGCTGTTCTATCGCAGTTCCAAGCGTAATGACACGGTTTCCTGCAATCAGTCTAGTCAGCATGAATAGTGATAGTGCAGGAATAAAGACGATTTGGCAGCCTGCTTTTACTCCATCTAATGTTAATGGGAAAATAACACGTGTAAATGTTGTCCATTGTGAGGCACCAAGATCACTTGATGCATACAGCAAAGATGGATTTAATTCATCCAGCGCATTAAAAATCGGCAAGATCATGAATGGCAGGAATATATATACCGAAACGAAAATAAAACTAAAGTCAGTAAAGAGTATTTGCTGGCTTCCAATTCCAATCACTTCTAAGATACTGTTTGCTGCCCCATATGTTCCAAAGATCCCTAAGAAAGCATAAGCTTTCAAAAGAAGATTGATCCAGGAAGGAACAATAATTAACAGCAGCCAAAGCTGCTTATGCTTTGTCTTAGTCAGTAAATAGGCAGTTGGATATGCGATTAATAAAGTAAATAAAGTGATAAGGAACGCATACCAAAATGAACTGAAGGTCATTTTTAAGTAGACTGGCGTAAAGAATTTCTGATAGTTAGAAAGCGTAAATTCTCCTTCTATATTGAAAAAAGAATAATATAAGACCAGAAACAGAGGTGCAATGACAAACAGTGCGATCCAAATCACATAAGGAATCAGGTAGAAATTACGTGATCTGTTCTTCATCCGTTTACCTCTTCGTAAGCTTCCAGACGCTTATCAAATTCTTCTTCTGTTTCACCATGTCTCATGACATGAATGGCCTCTGGTTCAAAAAATAACCCTATTTCCTCTCCAACAATGGCCTTCTTTGTTGAATGAACAAGCCATTCGTTTCCTTCTGAATCATAGCAGCTGATTTCGTAGTGTACACCTCTAAATAACTGTGAATCAACTTTAACCTGCAGCTTCCCTTTTTCCGGGAGTGTGATCTCAAGATCCTCTGGTCTGATGACAACATCAACATCTTCCGATTTATTAAACCCAGCATCCACACAATCGAAGGTTTTTCCAGTGAATTTTACAACATAGTCTTCCAGCATTGTTCCGGAGACGATGTTCGATTCCCCAATAAAGTCTGCAACAAACCGGTTAATTGGTTCATCATAAATATCTGTAGGTGTGCCGCTTTGCTCAATTTTACCGCCATTAAGAACAAATATTTCATCAGACATAGCCAATGCTTCTTCTTGGTCATGAGTTACAAAAATGAAGGTAATGCCTAAGTTCCGCTGTAATTCGCGCAGCTCATACTGCATTTCCGTTCTAAGCTTCAAATCAAGTGCTGAGAGTGGTTCATCCAAAAGGATCACTTCGGGCTCATTTACGATAGCACGCGCGATGGCAACACGCTGCCGCTGACCGCCTGACATTTCTTTAATTTCGCGATTCTCATAGCCTTCTAAGTTGACGAACTTTAAAGCTTCTTTTACTTTACGTGTAATTTCATCATTTTTGATTTTCTTAATTCTTAATCCAAACGCTATATTCTCAAACACATTTAAATGTGGAAATAAAGCATAGTCCTGAAAAACAGTATTAACTTGACGTTTATTTGCAGGCAAATTGTTAATAACCTTGCCATTAAAATAAATATTGCCTTTTGTTGGCTCAATAAAGCCGGCAATTAGCTTAAGAACAGTTGTTTTTCCACAGCCAGACGGACCAAGCAGTGTATAAAACTTTCCTTTTTCAATTTCAAAAGACACATCCTGCAGAACAGGAGAATCGTCATCATACTGTTTTGTCACATGTTCAAAACGAATTATCGTATTCTCTCCCATTTATTTCTCCTTTTTATATAAATAATTCATGATTGCTGTTTCTTCAATAAATGACAATGTTCAACAATCATACTAATATCATATTTTAGTTTAATAAAGCGTTAATATCAATAAGGATCGTAAAAAACTTGACAAATAATTGATTATTATTTAATATCGCAAACTATGTCGCTATTACGCAGTGTTTTTAAGTGATTTCCACTCCTGGGTACTGCTTTCCGGCGGGGCAGGTGCTGAGCCTCCTCGTCCGCTTGCGCTCCTGCGGGGTCTCAGCTCCCCACTCGTCCCGCAGGAGTCTCGCACCCATCCGTTCCAATCAACAGGCATATTGCTAACTAATTCTCTAGTTTTTTTTCTGACATCACACTTTTGCATATGAAAACAATTTAAAATAATATAAAATAATAGTAACAATCTTTATATTGTTGAAACATCTCTTGAGAAGTAATGAGCAAGTTGTGCTATGATGAATAAAAAGATAACACTTTCATAACTTTTAAAAGGGGATCTTATCTGCACTGGGGGAAAACAACATTAATGAATACATTTAAAGCATGGGTTGAGAATAATGGTTTAAAAAGGTTTATCATATTTGGCATTCTTGTTGTTGCTTTGTTTTTACTAAAAAGCATGATTAATGTCATTTTGCTTACGTTTATACTCTCGTTTCTCATGGACAGATTAGTGAATTTAGTTCAGAAAAGAGTGAATATTAATCGCACTGTAACGGTTCTAATACTCTATTTGTCCATTATCGGACTACTTTCTGTCGGTATAGTTAAATATCTGCCTGTAATCATCTTTGAGATTTCTCAGCTCGTTAATCAGCTTGAGCTGTTCTTTACTCAAGAGCATGATAATCCTATATTGAACTACTTAACAGAAATGCTGGCAAGAAACGAAATTACAAGCTATCTGGAACAAGGATTTACATTCCTGCTGAAGTACTTCTCTGACGTTAGCAAAATTGGAATGCACATCATGATTTCATTAATTTTAAGCTTATTCTTCCTTATTGAAAAGCCAAAACTAGTTCAATTTACAAAGAAGTTTAAGAGCAGCAAAGTAAGCGCATTTTATAATGAGATTGCTTTTTTTGGTTCAAAATTTGTTAAAACGTTTGGTAAAGTAATTGAGGCTCAATTTATTATTGCAACTGTAAACTGTGTACTGACTACATTTGCACTTTGGATTATGGATTTTCCACATCTAATGGGCTTGTCAATTTTAATCTTCTTCCTAGGATTAATCCCAGTTGCAGGAGTGATCATATCTTTATTCCCGCTATGTACCATCGCTTACACGGTTGGCGGACTAATGCACGTGATCTATATCTTAATCGTCATTATGATTATCCATGCGATTGAAGCTTATATATTAAACCCTAAGCTTATGTCATCAAAAACAGATTTACCTGTTTTTTATACATTTATCGTCCTGATCTTCTCTGAGCATTTCTTTGGTGTCTGGGGACTGATTGTCGGTATTCCGGTGTTTGTATTCTTGTTAGATGTTTTGGAGGTTCAAGAAGTCCGAGATAAAAAACCGCCAAATATCGTACAGTGATTGTTGTTAAGGTTTCATACAAAAAGCCAGATAGGTATCACCGTTAAATGGTGTTGCTATCTGGCTTTTTCTTATTATAATTACTTCATTAATATCAGTAATTGTCGCGAGCTACATATGTGCCTGCGATTAAATCATGCAAACCTCGTTTTTGTTTTCCTGCTCCTACCATGATGGCGCTGACAATCATTGATATCCCAAACGTGACCATTGTTAGCAGGTATAACCCAATCACTTCACGTAAAATCATCGTGAGCAGCGTCAGTTTTTTCCCATCCATTCTTTTGATCCTTATGCCGCAGATTCTTTTTCCAATAACATATCCTCCCCATAACACCGGCACAATCGTTAAATAAGCTTCATTGAGGAGCGTATATTCCCATGTCTCTGTCCAATCCGTGTTAATGTCTCCTGTTATTAAGAAGAAGATAAATGCAATTGGAATATGAATAATTAGACCATCAAGAAGTACAGCTCCAAGTCTGATCCAAAATCCGGCGTGTTCTCTAAAATCATGTTCGTCATTCATTATGTGTCACCAACCCCATTTATAATTACTCAGCAGCTCTAATCCTTACTATAAGCCCTATTACTCTAGTAAATATCAGCTTCAGCTCATAATCAATTCGACAAAAGCTAACAAATCCCTTTGAATTTTTTTAAGGGATTTAATTTTAGTACAATTCATCATATGATTGCTGGTTTTAACAAATCACTAAAACACATAATTAACTGATCATATTTTGCATATGCCATTCTTTTTCATAATGGCTGAAGTAGGTTGTTTTGTTTCTCTTTTTTCTCTGGCAATTATTATTTGATGGTCACTAAATATAAAAAGCCGAAGAATTCTGTTTCTACAGTGAATTCTCAGGCTTTTAAATTAATTGTACATTCTTATTCCGCGCAAATCATAAATTCTTGATCTTTTATAAGTTTAGTGATCCATATGAATGCAGCAGAAAAATTTGATTAATTTCCTAAACCATCCCATAAATTCCGTGCTTCATTTAATTCAGCTAAAGCACCGCCTTGCTCATGCGCTTGAATATATCCTTCTGATTTTTCTATACAAGTCGTAAATGAATCAAGCTCGTCTCTTTCAACACTATATTGTATTCTTTTTTTTACAATGTTATATGCTTTTTCTAGTTTTTTTAATTCTGCTGAAGCAATATCCCATTGTTCTGAGAGTATATTTGATTCAATCGCTCCGATATAAAATAAAATATCTTCATCTTTAGAAAATGGCTGTTTTAAAGTCATTCCTGACTGCATTATAGCTATAAAAAAGAGAAGAATGCATATTGGCAACAGTTTATATAAAATAAAATGTCTCATATTATTGAAGTCCCTTGTAATCACTTATATCTGTGAAATGCTGAAAATCGTCATGATAGCCGTCTATAAATAAAGAACCAGAAGGATCAAGGATCGCAAGAAATATGTCAGATGTTTTTCTGATAACCTTGTTCCCTTACTTTATCCTCCAGCCAATTCTTTGTATGTTTAACAGCCTGCAGATTATTTTCTATGATAACTCCATCATAAATCAATTCAGTTCCTAATCCTTTATAAGCTGGTTTCAAATGGACATCTTCTGCAGTTAGAGGCATATATTCCGATTTTTTCAACACAGAGATTTGTCCATCTTTCTCGATTATTGCATACTCAATCTCCGCAAGATTAAAAACGCCCTTCTCTCTTAATTGCTCCTGTAAGTCAGAAATTCGATATCTGAGTTTCTTCATCACTCCGTCCATTATTTTACCATTCATAATAACGATGGCTGGTTCTCCGTCTAAGTAAACAGAGGCTTTTCTCCATTTCAAGGTGACGACTTGGAGGATTAACACCATAAAGGTCCAAGTAATAAGTCCAATCCAATGCGGCCAAGCTTCACTTGTTAAGTCTGTCGTCAAGTTTGCCGCAATCGAGCCAATTGTTATGCCTAATATATAATCAAAGAAAGTAATCTGGCTCACTTGCTGTTTGCCGAGAAAACGGGCGAATATCAGCAGGGAACCAAACGCAATAATTGATCTCACCGCTACGACAGCTGCTTCATTCATTCTATCCACTCCATATATTGGATATAGATAGTATAAGTCATTACTTTATATTCCATTCTCTTAATTCAACAATTGTGTATAGTAAAGAAGGTTTTTTGCGAAGAAGGGGATCTAAAAATATAAAAACCACAGTTAACTACTGTGGCAAGAGGATTTACTGATGATGATAAGAGGATTTCACCAAATAACGATCTAAAATAAAATTCCCGAATGGTATAAATGCTACCGCTACCGAACTAAGAACCCAAATAAATGACCATTTTATTTTTATTGTTACAAAAGCAATAACAAAAAGATATAAAATAAAGAAAAAGCCATGCAAAGAACCGGCAATCCGCACTGCCTCTGGAATTCCAGCAGCATACTTTAAAGGCATCGCAATAAATAACAGAACTAACAAGGAAGCGCCTTCAATAAATCCCATTAAACGAAATTGACCAATTGTATCTTTAATCATCATTTCATTCTCCTTATATATCATATTCTTTAGCGTTTTTTAATAGTCGGTTCACTTGGTGTATGTACTATAATCATTAACAGTGGAAAGACGCTTTCTGAAACGTCTTTCCCTTTATTTAAGATAATTCCAACATGATGGGACAATGGTCACTGCCCATAATATCGCAATGTATATCAGCATCTATAATTTGCTCTTTAAGGCTATCAGATACTAAAAAATAATCAATACGCCAGCCAATATTGCGTTCTCTTACTTTCGCCATGTAGGACCACCATGTGTATGCTCCTTCTTTGTCAGGATACATATATCGAAAAGAATCAATAAATCCACTTGAAAGTAAGTTTGTCATCTTACTTCGTTCCTCTGCGGTAAACCCGGAGTTGCCATGATTCGATTTTGCGTTTTTTAAATCGATCTCTGCATGTGCAACATTCAAATCACCACAATACACAACAGGTTTGACTGAATTTAACTCTATTAAATATTTGCGAATTTCTTCTTCCCACTCAAGTCTATATGAAAGCCGTGTTAAATCTCTTTTAGAATTTGGCGTGTACACATTGACAAGATAAAAATCTTTAAATTCGAGGGTAATGATTCGTCCTTCCTCTTCAGAAACGTTTTCACCAACCCCATAAGAAACGGATAACGGCTTTTCTTTTGTAAAGACAGCAGTTCCTGAGTATCCTTTTCTTTCTGCATAATTCCAATATTGATGATATCCTTCTAGCTGCAGTTCAATCTGACCGTCCTGCAGTTTAGACTCCTGAATGCAAAAAATATCAGCATCCACATTTTGAAAATAATCTAGAAAACCTTTTTTTACACATGCTCTTATTCCATTTACGTTCCAAGAAACCAATTTCATGCTGTTAATAACTCCTTACTGTGCAGCTTATTTGAAGAAAACAACGGATAGATAAACTAGAGCCGGAATAAAGATAATCATGCCATAATAATAAAAAAAAGGGATGCTCCGGTCCCGCTCACCGGCAGCCTTAGCAAAAATCCATTCCAAAGCTCGCGTTAATAAAAAAACCATAACAATAAATAAAACCGTTTGTACCCTGCTGAAATCTAATAAATTTGGAATTAGAATAGCAAAAAAGAAACCAATACAAACAGCAATAAATTCTGTTAAAGTATTTCTTGTTTTAAACAACCAATCTACTAAATTCACAGGATCCTCCTAAATAACTTAACGATGTATAAAAATAGTTTACATGATAAAGAGTATTTTTAAAAGGTTAGCATTTATAATAAATTCATTAGGCTGCTTCTAATCATACAATTTTTTTCTGCACCTTCTTTTTGATATGATAATATCTACTGAAGAATCACTGTCTATATTATGAGTGGTGTTTGAAAGGAGAAGATGTAATGCTTCATGAATTTCATTTACATACAAATTGGCCAGGAACGAGGAATGACATCGGAGATTTAACAACAAAAGGGTTAACCACCAAAATTTCTATACCGCCAGAAATGGATGGACCAGGTATAGGAACAAATCCGGATGAAATGCTCCTTGGAGCTGCCGCTACATGCTATATCATTACATTAGCCGCCATGCTGGAGCGAAGCAAAATCAATAAGAAGATGCTTTCAATGGACTCAGTTGGCATGGTGGAAGTAGAAAAGGGAATTATTACTTATAAAAAGATTATTCATAAGCCGGTGCTGGTATTAGAGTCAGATGCATCGGATAAACAAAGATTATTAGCAGAAAAACTCGCACATAAAGCAGAGTCTTCCTGTATGATTTCAAGGGCTTTGAAAGGCAATGTAGAAATCGAGTTAGAGCTAACCATTAGAATTGCATAGTATAATTCACTCAAAAAAAAGCGAAAAATGCTGCAAGAAGGCATTTTTCGCTTTCTATTTTTCTATTTATTATGCAGCTGTCCGCTTCTTTGCATACACATACGTGACAGCAAGCGCCAATACAAGGACACTGCCTTTAATAATATCGAATGCATAGTAAGGAAGATTTAAGATGGTCAGTCCATTTAAGAGAATTCCAATAACAGCAGCTCCAAAAAAGGTCCCAAGTGCATTTGGTTTACCTGCTCCTAATACCGAATATCCTACAAACACTGCTGCCACAGCTTCCATTAATAGAGGGGCACCAGCATCAATCTGACCAGATCCTACTCGAGCTGTAAATAAAATGCCTGCAATTGAAGCAAAAATTCCGGACACAACATATGCAGCCAGTTTTACCCTACGAACCTTTACCCCTGACAACGTTGCTGCTTCTTCATTTGAGCCAGTCATATAAAAAATCCGGCCCCATCTCGTATGATTTAAGAATAAATAAGCTGAAGCGATCAGTCCTATCATAAGCCAAACTGGCACAGGAAGCCCCGCTACCTTGCCTTGCCCAATCCAAAGGAAGGCTTCTGAAAGTTCTCCAATAGCCGTTCCTCCAGAAGTGAGCGGCATATGATTATAAATAGAGTACCCTTCTGTATAGGTGCGATGCAGCCCGGCCACGATATACATGGTACTAAGTGTGGCAAGCAAGTCCGGAATCCCTATGACCACAATTAAAAGAGTGTTAAATAACCCAACTAATGCCCCAACTGCTATTGGCAAAATAAGAACAAGCCATAACGGCATATCATACCACACCATTAATGAGGCTGTTATAACGGTAGACAATGACATAGTGGAACCAACCGACAAATCAAATCCATTCACAACTAATGTAAAGGTCACTCCGAGCGCCAGAACGGTTACAATGGATATAGATCTTAAAATATCTGTAAAATTTCCGTAAGATAAAAAAGCAGGACTAATTATGCTAAAGTATATAATAATGAAAATAAGTAAAAGAATGGCTCCATATTTAAATAGAAATTGTATGCTCTTTTCTTTCATCTATTAGCTCTTCCCTTCCCCCGCTGGCATACAGCAGCACTTTTTCCTGTGTTGCTTGTGACCGTGAAAACTCCTTCACAAATGCCCCATCATACATAACGAGCACCCGATCACAGATGGCCAGTAATTCATGAATTTCACTCGAAAAATAAATGATTCCTTTTCCTTCCTCAGCAAGCTGATGAATCAAACTAAAAATTTCTCCTTTTGCCCCAATATCTACGCCTTTAGTAGGCTCATCAAATAAATAGATTTCAGCCTGAACAGACATCCATTTCCCAATTGCAATTTTTTGCTGATTGCCTCCGCTCAAATGGTGTAATCGTGTTTCTGTGCTGCCTGTTTTCACATTTAATGCTGATATTACTGAGCTGGCAAATGCTGATTCTTTCGCTCTCTGTAAAATTGAGCCTCTTGAAAATCTTTTTAGATTTGGAAAAGTAGTATTTATACGAAGTGACTCTTGTATAAACAAGCCTTCCTTCCGTCGCTCCTCTGGCACAAGCACAATACCTGATGTGATCGCATCTTGCGGATGTTTGTTATTCAATTTCCTGCCAGACTTTCTTAACATTCCGTTCTTTAACGGTGATGCGCCGGCTATCGCTTTGGCCAGCTCTGATTTCCCAGCTCCAACTAAACCTGCTATTCCTAACACTTCTCCCTTTGAAACAGTAAAAGACAAATCCCGGAGCTTTCTTCCATCAGAAATTCTTTCTGCCTCAAGCAAACAATCTCCAATTGATTTACCCTTTGTCTCTGCAAATTGTTCTAATACTTTTCCAAGCATAGCTTCTACTACCTGCTCTTGAGACATCGTTTTTGTTAGTCCAGAGGTTATATTCCTGCCTTCCTTCATGACTGTTATCCGATCACTGATCTTAAACACTTCCGGCAATCGATGCGAAATATAAATACAGCCTACTCCTTGTTCTTTTAAGTGAGAGATGATATGAAATAAGCGATCTGCTTCGAAGACAGATAAGGGAGCAGTCGGCTCATCAAAAATAATAATCTTTGCTTGTGAAATCATAGCCCTGGCAATTAACACCAGCTGTTTTTCAGCCAATGAGAGCTCGAATGCCGGCCGCTCTACATCAATTGTATCTGCTTGCAGCTGTGTTAAAACCAGCTTCGCTTCTTTATGCAGCTTCTTTTTCGAAACCCACATACTCTTTTCAGCTGCGAAGGTATCGAGCAAGATATTTTCAGCAACAGATAAATCAGGAACAATGGCAGTATCTACTTCCTGATACACACAAAAGACACCATGGTCTTTTGCAGATTTAGGATGTTTAAAAACAACAGCTTGGTCATGCAGTACAATGTCTCCAGCATCAGGCTCATAAACACCAGACAAGATTTTCATCAGAGTGCTTTTACCCGCTCCATTAGCACCCAGGAGAGCATGAACCTCACCCATTCTCAAATTAAAGGAAGCTTTATCTAAAGCTTTTGATTTTCCGAAGGTTTTCTCAATATGATTCATTCTCAGTATTTGTTCGTTTGCCAAAGAATTTCACCTCTACATGTAAGGAGCTGCCTACATGTTATTTTCATAGACAGCTCAGATTTAAATAGAAAGATAGTTTGTAACTATTTATTTGCCTTCCAGTTCTTTAAGATCAGCTGTGTAGCCTTGATCACTTACTCCCCAGCCATCAATATACTCGTGCAGTTCTCCAGTTGTAATAGAATGATCAGGCAGTTTGCTTTTTTCAACAAATACAGGATCTAAAATGATTTTGTCTTCTGGTGATTCTCCATTGATTTTCTGATATAAATAGCGGACTTGAATACGTCCAATATCCTTTGGATCAACAGCTGCTGTTGCTGCCCATGGGCTATTTTCTGCTTGAATCATCTGCAGGTCCTCATCACTCATGTCGATGCCATAAACTTTAATGTCCGTGCGACCTGCCTGTTCAAGCGCACGAACGGCTCCTTTGGCAAATTCATCCCAGGCAGCCCACACTGCTGTGATATCTCCTTCATTTGGAAACTGCTTTAATATTGCTTCCATTTGTGATTGAGTGTCCAGCGCTGTATTGGCAGTTGCAGCACCAAATGATGCAACTTCTTTTATGTCCGGGTTGCTTTGCATAAATTGTTCATAAGCAATTTGCCGGCGTTCCATTGGAGCAAAGCCTGCTACCCATATTTTTACGATATTCGCCTTTCCTCCAGCATCTTCTGCAAGCTTATTTAATGTCATTTCAGCCATTTGCTCATCACCCTGCTGTAAGACAGGAACTCCCTCAACCTCTACGTCAGCATCAAAAACGACTACAGGAATATTTGCTTCCTCTGCCTTTTCAATGCCTGCAGTCAAGGCTTCTTTTGTACCGTGATCAATTAAGATCCCATCAAATTTTTGGTTGATTGCTGCATCCAAATTAGAAGCCATTTTCGCCAAATCACCTTCAGAAGTAAAAACGGTCACATCTCCTCCGAATTTTTCTGCCTGCTCTTTTACACCTTCAATGTATTGAGCTGAAAATGTTCCTAAATTGATTTGCATAATGAGAGCTATTTTTTTATTGGCTAGAGGATGCTCTTTTTCATCTGCAGAAACCTTTCCGCCTGCAGGCTCACTTGCGCTTTCCCCTTTGGGCTGACACCCTGTTAATAAGACAAGTAGTGAAATAATCGTTATAAACACCAGTGTTAAAGGTTTTTTCATTGTGATACTTCCTCTCCAATTTGCTCACCAAGGGTATTGTGAATGTTTTTTTGATAATCAGGATAGATAATCCCTTTTTCTGTTATAATCCCCGTTATGTATTCATTAGGGGTCACATCAAATGCAGGGTTATATACCAGCGTTCCTTCTGGCGCAATTCTGCTTTCTCCAATATGAGTTATTTCTTTCTCATCTCTTTCTTCAATTGGAATTTGTGTACCGTCTGCAAGATTTAAGTCAAACGTTGATGATGGCGCAGCAATATAGAACGGAATTTTAAAAGCTTTTGCTAAAATAGCCAATCCCAATGTACCGATTTTATTGGCACTGTCTCCATTTGCTGCTATACGATCAGCACCTGCAATGATGGCCTGCACTCCTTTTGCCTGAATTGTGTGAGCGGCCATGCCATCGGTAATTAATGTCACCTCTACCCCTGATTGCTGCAGCTCCCAAACCGTTAGACGGGATCCTTGAAATACGGGTCTTGTTTCACATGCATAAACATGAAACTCCTTGCCAATTTCTGCACCTAAATGAAAAGGTGCCAGTGCTGTTCCATATTTTGCAGTGGCAATAGAACCTGCATTGCAAATGGTCATAACATTTCTGTAATCACCAAGTACAGACAGTGCATATTCACCAATCTTCCGGCAATGTTCCTCATCCTCTTTGTGAATAGCTATTGCTTCAGCTAAAAGGATCGCCTTTGCTTCCTCCACTGTTTTCGCAGTCTCTGCTTTTTTCATTAGTCTTTCAAGAGCCCAAAATAAATTCACAGCAGTTGGCCGGGAACCTGCTAAGTAAATGTATTGTTCATGAAGCTCCTGTTGAAAGTCCTCTAACTTTTCTGCTGAGAATTGACTTGCTCCGATTGCCAAACCATATGCAGCTGTGATTCCGATGGCAGGTGCTCCTCGAACCTTTAAACTGATAATCGCATCAAAAACTGCTTCTATTGTGTCTAAATGTATATATTCAATAACATGCGGCAGCTTTTGCTGATTTAAAATGGTTAGTTGATCTTGATTCCAAAGAATTGAAACTGGAATTGTCATGATATTTCCTCCTCCAATCTGCCAATGAGGTCTGTAATAGAAGTCCATTGGCTTCTGTTTAAGATGAGTGTCGTTCCAAGTTCAATGGCCCTTTTCTTAAACAAAATTCTTTGATCTTTAGGCTCAATTCCATCCAGGTCTTTTACATGAGATAGTCCGATTGTTCTGCGGATCAGTTCACAGCCTGCGAACCCTAAAGTATCCCTGAAAACTTTTTGTAAAAAATCCTCTTTCACTCCTTCTGTTTTAGAAAAAGGTTCAATATTATGACTTTCCCATAATTCAGAAAACGTGGAATAAAAAACATCCCAAGTCGTTCTTATGTGAGTATGAATCATGTCTCTTTTTACACCTGTTCTGACAATAGACTGAAATAGTAAGTTGCCGATAAACTGGCCGACATCAAAACCAATAGGACCATAAAAAGCAAATTCCGGATCAATGACCTTTGTTTCTGCAGGGCCCGCAAAAATACTGCCCGTATGCAAATCTCCGTGTAAAAGGGATTCTGCTTCTGTTACAAATGACCTTTTCAATTTAGCTGCTTCAACCTTTAGCTCTGTGTTTTTCCATAGTTCGTAAACTAGTTCAGCAAGCTCCGGTTCATAATCATTCGAATCATGGTTAAAGAATGGATCTGTAAAAACTAAGTCCTCCGTGATTTTACATAGTTCCGGGTTTGAAAATTGTGCTGCAAGACGTTTCTTTTCAAAAGGATGAAGTGCAAAATCAGAGGTGAAAAAAAGTGTCTTTGCTAAATATTCTCCAATATCCTGTGATAGATTAGGATACTCAGCTCCGTTGATCAGTCCAATTCTAGCTATTTCTAAATGTGATAAATCCTCTATAACGGTAATGGCTAAATGTTCATCTGCTGCAAACACTTTTGGAACTAGATGGGGCACATATTCACCATGTTTTTTTAAAGCGTTTGCTTCGATCGTTGACCTCTTAATCGTCAGCGGCCAGCTTTCTCCTACAACTTTTGCATATGGAAGTGCCTGTTTAATAATGACACTTGAGCCTGTTATCCTATCACTTATCTTGAAGACATAATTTAAGTTCCCATCACCTATTTCAATGCAAGATAACGATGCGTGTTCAGGAAAAAGGTTCAGTTCTTTTGCTAAATGAATTGCTGTATCCTCTGTTAAGCTTTCGTATGATTGTTTTGCTAATATGGCCATGCCGCCACTCCTCTCAATGTAATTGCTGAGTTTTATGAAGCCGGCATTTTTTTTCGCAAAATTAAAAATGCCTCCTTCATCAGAAAGAGGCAATCGAAATTATCTATCGCCTCTTATCTCTCAGAAAGATTTCTCTCTGAATGGAATTAGCACCGTGCCCTCTGGCGCGATTTAACTGCGCCTCGTCTCACAACGATATTACGGTCGGTTGCTGGGCTTCATCGGGCCAAATTTCCCTCCGCCAGCTCTGGATAAGAGTGTAAATCACATATTCAAGTTGTTTACTTGAGGAAAATGTTAGCACCACTTTTCTGAATATGTCAAATGTTTTTTTATTTACTAAGCCACATATGTTTGAAAAATTACTTCTGCATACAATATTTTGATCATTTTTCAGCTGCATCCTCCATACTATGTATCTTAAACAGCTACCCTAAAAGGCACTAGCGTTGTTTAACTTATTCTCAAGAATAATTTCAGTTTTCGATCGTATAATCTGATAACCTCAATTTTAAAAATTCATAATTGACAGAATGAATTGGTGATGTAATAATACGGGATATATTCAGTTAATTTATAAAATTTCATTTTCTTATCAAGAGCAGGTGGAGGGACGAGCCCGATGATACCCGGCAACCGATCCAAATGAATGGACACGGTGCTAATTCTTGCAGCATTAGCTGGAAGATAAGAAGCTGTTAATACTTTTATTAACCTCTTCTTATGTGAAGAGGTTTTTTGCTTTTCAGCTATTATCCTAATGCTGCACAAAACCCTATAATCAAAGTGTTTAGGAGAGATTTATATGAGTGAAATCATTGCAACCTATCAAATATACGGAAAGCCCGGAAAACTGGAAGCTAAACTTGAAAGTATTGCCCTTGGATTAACTGTAGGATCTTGGACAGATCTCCCCGCTGTCGATCAGGAACAGTTAAGAAAACATAAAGGCAGAGTTGTGTCAGTGAGAGAATTCTATGATGATGAGCACCCTTCCCGCTTTGGTGAAGTAAGGGCAGAAGGAAAAATTGCTTATCCTTCCGCCAACTTTACCGCTGATTTGCCTGCCATTTTAACAACTGTTTTTGGCAAGCTCTCTTTAGACGGAGAAATAAAACTTTTGGACCTTGAGTTTGATTCAGATATAACAGCTCACTTTCCTGGTCCCCGCTTTGGAATTTCCCAGATAAGAGAGTCGCTTGGAGTATTTGATCGGCCACTTGTCATGAGTATTTTTAAAGGAGTTATTGGCAGGGATTTACCTTTTTTAAATGAACAGCTGAAAAATCAAGCATTAGGCGGAGTAGATCTTGTAAAAGATGATGAAATCTTATTTGAGAACGAGCTTACTCCTTTTAATGAACGCATTGTGTCATCGAGAGAAATTTTGCAGAATGTTTACGAGGAAACTGGACACCGAACTCTATATGCAGTCAACTTAACTGGGCGGACATCTAAGTTGCGTGACCAAGCCAGAAAGGCAAAGGAGCTCGGAGCAGATGCACTTCTTTTTAATGTTCATACATATGGGCTGGATGTACTCCAGGAATTAGCTGAAGACGATGAAATTGCCTTGCCTTTAATGGCACACCCTGCGTTTAGCGGAGCATTCATTTCTTCAGACTTCTATGGATTGTCAAGTTCATTAGCGCTTGGAAAACTAGTCCGCTATGCAGGAGCAGATTTTTCCTTATTCCCTTCCCCATATGGAAGTGTTGCAATGCCCCGAGATGAAACCTTAAGGATCGCTCAGGCATTGCGGGAGGAATCTTCCTTGGCGGCAGCATTTCCAGTACCATCTGCGGGCATTCACCCCGGTTTAGTGCCTAAGCTAATCAATGATTTTGGAACAGATTGCATTATCAATGCCGGCGGAGGAGTACACGGCCATCCCCAGGGCGCCATTGGAGGAGGTAAAGCATTCCGGCAAGCTGTCGACGCAGTATTAAAAGGCATTACACTTGAGGAGGCAGCATCTCAGCATAAAGAATTAAAATCGGCTTTAGACTTATGGGGAGTTGTATGAATGTGAATCCAATTATATTTTGCGATTTTGACGGCACGATTACTGAAAGTGACAATATTATTATGATTATGGAAAAGTTCGCTTCTGCTGAAGCGAATGAAATCAAAAATGCCATCTTAAACGAGGAGCTATCCATCCAGGAAGGTGTCAAACAATTATTTTCACTGCTGCCCTCCTCTCTTAAAGATGAAATTATTTCTTATGTTTTAGAAAATGCAAAAATTCGTGAAGGCTTTGGTGAATTTATTTCATTTACTCAAAAACACGATATTCCGTTATACATTGTCAGCGGGGGAATTGATTTCTTCTTACATCCTGTATTAGAACCCTATGGACCTTTTGAGAACATATTTTGCAATCATGCAGAGTTTTCGGGTGAGAAGATTAACATCGTTTATCCTCATTCATGTGATGATTTATGTTCTTCCCAAGGATGCGGATGCTGCAAGCCATCGATTATTCGTTCACTTTCAGATCAAGACATGGAAACAATTGTGATCGGAGATTCAATTACCGATTTGCAGGCAGCAAAGTTGGCAAACCATGTATTCGCCAGAGACTTTCTTATCAAAAAATGTGAACAATATGACATTCCTTACCAGTCATTCCATAACTTCTACGACATTATTAATAAATTAGAAGAAATGATTGAGGTAAAAATATGAATCTATATGAACAAAAGTGGAATGAATTAGCAGACATAAAAGATGAATTGGCTCAAAGAGATTGGTTTATGGGCACAAGCGGAAATTTAGCCATAAAAGTAAGTGATACTTCTTCACATTTTTATGTAACTGCAAGCGGTAAAGATAAAAAACAAAGAACGAATGAGGATTTTTTACTGGTCAATTTAGAAGGTCTGCCAGTTGAAGATACAAACTTAAAACCTTCTGCTGAAACATTGCTCCATTCTGCTATATACCGTCAAAGTAATGCCGGCTGCAGCCTGCACGTACATACTGTGGCTAACAATGTAATCTCAGAACTTTATGGAGAGAATGGCCAAGTGGAATTTCAGGATCAAGAGCTAATTAAGGCTTTTGATTTATGGGAAGAAGATGCCGTTCTTACCATCCCTATTATCAATAACTATGCCTCTATCCCGCGTTTAGCTGAAGCATTTAAGGAACATATAAACAGTGATAAAGGAGCTGTTCTAATCCGTAATCATGGCATCACCGTTTGGGGCAGGAACGGATTTGAGGCAAAAAAATTATTGGAAGCAAGTGAATTTTTATTTCAATATAAATTAAAACTTTTACAATTGACGGGAGGAAAAAATTAATGGCTACTATTCAATTTCAAAATTCAGAGGAAGTTATTTTAGAGCAAGCAGAGGTTGCGGCATTTTTAGAAAGTCAGGAAGTTATCTATGAAAATTGGAATATGGCTAAACTGGATGGTGAATTGCATGAAAAATTCAATCTATCAGATGATGATAAACAGTCGATCCTTGACGCTTTTCATGATGAAATTAAAGAGATTTCTGAAAAACGGGGATATAAAGCTGCGGACATCATTTCACTATCTGAAAACACTCCAAATTTAGAAGAGCTGTTAACAAATTTCCAGAGAGAGCATCATCATACAGATGATGAAGTTCGTTTTATTGTGAGTGGCCATGGAGTCTTTGTTATTCAGGGAAAAGACAGCCGGTTTTTTGAAGTCCATTTAAATCCTGGTGATTTGATTTCTGTACCTGAAAATACTAGACATTACTTCACGTTAGCTGATGATCGTAAGGTTGTGGCAATCCGACTTTTCATTACCCAAGAAGGCTGGGTGCCAGTTTATGAGAAAGACGAAGCAAAAGCTTAAGTGTTAAAACAAAAACCAACAGGCCCAATTTGGTCTGTTGGTTTTTTACTGTACATTATGATGAAAATACTTCAACAGGTTTGCCTAGCGCCCACTTACGAATCGCTTTGGCAACTCCATCATGATTATGATGTTCTGTTACTGCATCTGCTGTTTGCTTAAGAATCTCTTGAGCATTGCCCATGGCTACACCCCAGCCGGATTCTTTAATCATGGCAATATCATTTAAGCTATCCCCGCATGCCATGACATTGTCAATGGAAACGCCAAGTTTTTCACATACAGCCTTTATCCCCATCGCTTTGTTGATTCCAAGTGCATTTACTTCTAAATTGGTTAAGCTTGAATTTGTAACTTCAAGAGCACCTTTTTCGGATAATTGTATTTTTATTTCTTCTCTAATATGGTCATCCTCAATATCAAAGCCAAATTTCAGCCAATTAATCTCTAACAGGTTATCAGGCATTTCATTATGCCAAACCCCTTCACAGCCAATTGCCCAAAACTTTGTGCTGTGTGTTTTTGATAATTCCCACATCCATTGAACTAATTCAGCATCTACATTATTTCTTTGTACCAGCTCTCCAGACGGCCCCCAAATTTCACTGCCATTTACCGTAACTAAATAGGAATTCAGCTGCAGGGATTTTGCGTATTCATTGCAGGATAATTTAGATCTTCCAGTACTCAGGATAATATGTATCCCTTTTTTCTTAGCTTCTTTTATGGCAGCCCTATTTTCAGGAGAAACTTCTCCATCACTATTCAGCAGTGTGCCATCCATATCAAGGGCGATTAATTTAATTTCTGGTGTGTTTTTAGAACCCAACATGTCTTAGCATACCTCCCTTTTCTACACCTATTATAAAAGGAAAGGTCAACATTTTTCTAAGAATCAGCTTTTTTTTACATTATTTACAAAAAAATCAGAAAAGAATAATATAAAATTTACATATCTTCACCATTTTCTTCTTTAAACAGCTCAAGTAAAAAGCGATCGCGATTATCCAAGAAATACTTTGTTATTTGAAAATGATCGGTATCTTCATAGGCAACCTTCCTAATTTCCCCGTCATCAAAACTAAAAATATCTGCATCTGGATAACCCAGAAGAATGGGTGAATGTGTTGCAATGATAAATTGACAATCTTCTGTTTTCGTTAAATCATGAATGATTCGCAAAAATGCCAGCTGCCTTGCAGGTGATAAAGCGGCCTCTGGTTCGTCTAACAAATAGAGTGCCTCTCCATTGAAACGATGCTGGAATAAGGTTAAGAACGATTCACCATGTGATTGATGATGAAGAGATTTCCCCCCATATTGGTTATATATCATTGGATGCTCTTTTGCTAACTGATCAATATGTGAAGCAAACTGATAAAAAGATTCAGCACGCAAAAAAAATCCATTGGTCGCTTTAGGCATCCAAGACAAACGAATATTCTCCCCAAGTGCAGATTCAGCTTGATCGACATCAAATAAATTATTTCTGCCTCCGCCCGCTGTGTTAAATTCACATTTATCTGCAATAGCTTCAAGAAGTGTCGATTTACCTGATCCATTCTCACCAACGAAAAAAGTAACTCTTTTCTCTAACTGCAGTTCTTTGAAGTTTTTTATGGATGGAATCGTAAATGGATATTTACTTAAATCATCATCTGCTCCAAAAAGCAGTGAAACCCGCTTTAAAAACATTATCCTATTCTCCCCCCGCTTAAAATAATCGTTCTCAGTATGAATGTTCATCTAATTATTCTCTATGTACCATTTCATTATATCAATGATGGCAGGGAATGAAGCAAGTAAAGCGGCAATATGTTAAAATAGTAACATATTTTTCGAGACTTGAAATAAATGTAGGTAAGAAGGTTTGTTATGAATAGCATTAAGAGCAAAAATATCATTTTAACACTAAGCTTAGCTGTCCTGGGAGCTCTGCTCTTCTCATTTATTGGCATACCTGTTCCATGGCTGCTTGGTCCTTTAGCTGCCACTTTGCTCTTTTCTTCTTTTAGTAAGGTAACTCCTGTTTTTCCAGCGAAGTTTCGGGATATTAGCATCATGATTATCGGCTATTCAATGGGGCTTTCGTTTACTAAGGAGAGTATGATCCAGATGGGGACCAGCTTGCCGTATATGCTGACATTCACGGTTGTTTTGATCCTTTTTTGCGGCTTTACTGCCAAACTCATCTCAAAAATGACCGGGATTGATTATCCTTCTATTTTAGTTGGAAGCATACCGGGAGGCTTATCGCAAATACTCGTATTTGCTGAAGAGGTAAAGGGTATTGATCTTACAGTAGTCACCTTTTTACAAGTAACAAGAGTGATCATGATCGTTGTTACTGTCCCTTTCCTGCTCTTTGGGCCATTATTTCACCAAAATGCTGCTGAAAGCTATTCTGCTTTAAGCTCCAGTGGAATGGATAACTATTTACCCTTGCTTATATACATTCCTGCAGCGATTCTTTTTACACTTTTAGGCAAGCGAATAAAATCCCCAACCCCTTATTTGCTTGGTCCTCTTGCAGCAACCGCCTTATTAGGATTAACCGGTCTCGAAGGCCCTAGTATTCCTGCGATTGTTTTAGATCTCGCTCAGCTTTCAATCGGCTGTTATGTGGGCATGCTAATGAAGCCGAAACATTTAGAAAATAAGCGGAAAATTTTTATTCTGGCAATCATCAGCAGTATCGTGCTTATTGGCGGCTCTTTATTAATGAGTTTTGGATTAAGGCAAATCCTGCCGCTCTCTGCACCAACAAGCTTTCTAAGCCTTGCACCAGGCGGGATGGACCAGATGGCGATCATGGCACATGAAGTCAACGCAGATCTTTCAACAGTAACAAGCTATCAGCTCTTTCGCATATTTTTTATATACTTTATTATTCCGCCTTTTTTGAAGTGGTTGTTTCGAAGGCTGTCACAGTGACGCCCCGGAATTCCTCGTATTTTGTCGAATATCCACGCTCTTTGTTGGATGCAAATTAAGCTGCCGATTATGGCAGCTTTTTTCGTTTGTTTCGGACACTGAATTCCTTTTTTCACCAGTTTTTCGTTCTTCTTGCTGAATTTCGTCTTGTTTTTAGAGGTTTTGTCGTCATGCAGGAAAAAGACAATAGAGTTGCTGAATAAGTTAACGTATAAAACGGGAATTCGGAATCAGGTTCCGAATCATTCATACTATCTATCTAACATTGAAAGGGCGAAAACCTATGACTAACCAATTTACTAAAGCATATACGATTAATGAGGTTTCAAAACAAATTGGAGTACCTGCTGGTACACTAAGACAGTGGGAAAAAGACCTAAAAGGGTTATTACAGATTCCCCGCTCCAAAAATGGGGCACGGTTTTATACCGATCATGAAATAAAACTGCTGACGAAAATTAAAGAAATGCGTGATAATAATTTGAGTCAAAAAATGATCCATCAGCTGTTACACGCCCACCTTCAGCTCGAAGCAAGCAAATCAGATGAAATAAAAGAGTCTGAAAATCAAATAACAGCCATTGAAGAATTTAAAACAGAACTATTAAGTGAAATAAAAAACGAAATCGTCATGAGTATCCGCAAGGAAGTGGTTGATGAGGTCAAAAGAGAAATTTCAAAAGGCGCTCTTTATACGGTAAAAAACCTCTCAGATTCCATTTATAAATCCAGTGAAAAAACGAAGGCTGAGATCCATTCTCTCTCCGATCGAATTCAGCAGTCTTCGGAACAAACCTCCGAAGTAGTCGGAACGTTGTCTAAACGGGTTTCGAGAGCTTCGAAACGTCATTCCGAACACTTTCATGCATTGACAAAAAGAATATCTGAATCATCCGAAGCCTCCTCTGAGGAATTTAAAACAATGATTCACTATATATCCAGTTCAGCTGAAGTGACGAGCGGTGAAATGAGCACATTAATTGAAACATTAAATGCAGATCGGGAAATATACATAGAGTCAATCCAAAAAGAACGAGAAATGTACTGGCAGCAAGTTCGTGAAAGAGAAGATCGTTTTCAAAACTTCATTGAATCTTTTCGAAAAACTGCTGCAGCTGAAGAAGCTCCTCAAAAAAATTGGTGGCAATTTTGGAAATAACCGTTACTCTTACATGTTTTAGCGAAAAAAGGGTAATTGCTAATAATATACAATCCCTTTTGCACGGGTTTCATCAAAAAATTTTAAAGTGCTGGTTTGTATCGCTGGCTGTTCACACAATAGGATTAATTCAGAATGGGAAGGTGATCGCAAATGTCCACACAAAAAAAATCAGCTGATAAATATTCTTCTAAGCAAAAAGATCGTTTTCAGCTGGATGAGCTGCAGAAGAAAATGGACGCGGTTAAAATGAAGCTTGAGCAGCTTGAATATAAAATTAACGAATTAATGTCAAATGATATTAAATAGCTGTAAACCAAATGGGTGTAGTCCAAGTTGAAACAGCCTTTGATCAGTTCGCGGATCGTGATCGAGATTATAGCATGCTCATTGACGCAGGTGACTTCACAGGAGACGAAGTAATAGAATATCTGCAAATCCTGAGTATGAATATGATTGATATCGTTATTTACACACATCCGGATACAGACCATATCGGACAAATGGCAATAGGAATAAAATCAAAAAAAACGAGCGGTCCAATCTGGACCGTTCGTTTTTAAAGTATATTTTTTCCATAGAATATCTCATCCATCTCTGTCTGCAGACGTTCTGTAATTTCTTTTTCTTCTTGGTCAGTAAGTTTGTCCTTAGTATATCCGAATAAATAATTGTTCAAGTCGAAATCTCTAATCTTACATTTTGTATGAAAGGTGTGCGCTTGATATATATTTACATCGATCATATCAAATTCTTCTTTAACTTCTTCAGGGATATAGTTTTGGATCGAGCTAATATCATGATCAATATATAGCTTCTGACCATCCTTATCCCTAGTAAACCCACGCACTCGATAGTCAATCGTCATAATATCTGTATCAAAGGAATGAATTAAAAAGTTTAAAGCCTTCAATGGAGAAATTTCTCCGCACGTTGATACATCGATATCTGCCCGGAAGGTACTAATTCCTTCATCAGGGTGATATTCAGGATATGTATGAACCGTAATATGACTTTTATCAAGCTGCATGACAACAGAATCTGGCAGCGGCCCAGGGGACTCGTCAAAAGATTCAGTTGGAACCTCTACAACCGGCCCTTCTGAAACTAGTACTGTCACACTAGCTCCCTGTGGAACATAATCCTGCTGAGCAACATTTAGCACATGTGCACCGATAATATCGGATACAGTTTTTAAAATATAGGTTAATCTTTCTGCATTATATTGCTCATCAATATATTCAATGTATGCTTCTCTTTCCTCTTTGGTTTTCGTATAACAAATATCATACATGTTGAAGCTTAATGATTTTGTTAAATTATTAAATCCATGCAATTCAATTCTTTGTTCTGGTGTCAGTTTCATTTTATCCCTCTCTTCATTCATAACAGGTTTCTTCTTTCTCTTATGTTACCCATTTAAATGCTGAAAAAACAAAAGGTTCATGACTGTGTTTTAAATTCTTTCGATTAAGGGTAAAAAAGGAAGGAGGAAAAACGTCTAAATCCTCTTGTATAACGACAATTTACATGATGTAATGAATTAATCATTTCTAAGCAGGTGAACAAGTGCGTAAATTAATTCTATTAACTATTTTTGTTGCTGTTTTGTATACAGCTTGGCCGACACTCACAAATGAATCTGAGCAACAAGCAGATGCCTCTGTTCTGGAAAATCTAAAGAATGATTTCTTTGCATTAAAAGAAAATGAAGAAGTCTCCTCGTTTTTCAGTTCATTCTTACAAAATGCAGAGGATCTCTTCAGCGATATTGTTGCTTCACTCAAGGACATCTCCGATCAAGAACAGGAGCAAGAAGCACTGCCAGTTGATAAACCCGATCTAAACGCACCAGATGCTGAAGCTTTTTCGATCCTGAATCTAGAGATCGGTGATTCCCGATCACAAATTGAAAATAATTTGGGCAAACCACAGCGGACGACAACAAACGAGTATGGTCAAGAATGGCACACCTACCATGACAATTACCACAACTTTGTAATGGTTACTTATCTGGATGATGCCGCTGCAGGATTATACTCAAACCAAGATGTCATCTCTTCAACCTATGACATTGCATTTGGTACTGCGGAAAAAGAGGTTCTTGAACAGTTAGGAACTCCATTATCGAAAATAAGAAAAGGTTTTACCTACTATCAATTTGAGGAAAACCGTGACTATGATATTTTTGAATTAAATGACAGCTATGTTACCGTTTTTTATGATCAGCATAATGATGATAAGGTTAAAGCACTGCAAATCATTAGTCATTCTCTCGAATCTGAAAAGGACGGCTTTTATGGTGAACCGAATGAAGAATTAATGGTTGGTTTTGAATATCAGTTGTTTGATATCACGAATGCAGAAAGAGTGAGCAGAGGAATTAATGCACTAACATGGGATGACCATGTAAAAGAAACAGCTCGTAAACATAGTGATGATATGGCCGAGAATAATTATTTTGACCATAACAATTTAGAAGGGCAATCTCCATTTGATCGAATGAAAGAGGATCAACTTGTCTTCCGGATTGCTGGTGAAAATCTTGCATCAGGTCAATTCAGCAGCATATTTGCACATGAAGGGTTAATGAACTCACTAGGACATAGAGAGAATATCCTTCGTGAAGATTATGAATATCTAGGTGTAGGAGTATCTTTTAATGAGAATCTTCAACCGTATTACACAGAAAACTTCTATACGGATTAACTTAAAATGTTGTTTCAGTTTGGAGGAATTCTTTAGAGAATTCCTCCTTTTATATGGGAATGAATTTCCGATCAAACCCAACAGCAAACGAGTAGGAGGGAGCGATTAACTCCCGACCTCTCACACCACCGTACGTACGGTTCCGTATACGGCGGTTCAATTAAGATGAGTAACGCAAAATTTCATAACGAACTTGCAGACTTTTCAGCCCTTGGCTTTCCCAATAGGAATTGCCGAGGGTTCTGTGTAATATGGGGCTTTTCGAAATACGCCAGTACCCTTTTCGGGTGTTTCCCCACTCGTATGCTTTTCCATATGGCACTTTCAGCCGAGTAAGATTTCTGACCCTTGTTTGAGGTTTCTTCCAATCCTTCCATAGACACATCCTTAATCTTCTTTTAATCCAGCTATCTAATGATTTAAATGTGGAATTTGTATCTGCTAAGGCAAAATAACCGCACCATCCCATTAGATATTGGTTTAACTTCATGATTCTGTATTCCATGGAATATGGCATCTTCCTTGAAGTAATTTCTCGTATTTTCTTCTTCATTCGAACTAGACTTGTTTTCGCAAGACGAACCTTTGGTTCTTTGTGATTCGTGAAACTAAAACCTAAGAACTTTCGATTCCAAGGGCGGTCTACTGCTGATTTCTTTTCGTTTACTTTTAAACGAAGTTTTCCTTCGATAAATCTTTGTACACTCGCCATTACTCTTAGCCCCGCACGTTCTGTTTTCACATAAATATTGCAGTCATCTGCGTATCGAACGAACTTATGTCCACGTTTCTCCAACTCTCTATCAAGTTCATCAAGAACTATGTTTGAAAGTAAAGGACTTAAAGGTCCACCTTGTGGTGTTCCTTCTTCTGTACTTGAAACCACTCCATTGATCATGACACCAGCTTGGAGGTATTTACGAATAAGTTTTAATAATGGTTTATTTGAAATTCGTTCCGCTAATGTCGCCATTAGTCGGTCATGATTGACCTTATCGAAGAATTTCTCTAAATCCATATCAATCACCCATCGATAACCTTCCTTCAAATAACCCTTTGCTTTCCGAACCGCGTCATGGGCGCTCCGATTTGGACGGAATCCATAACTGTGGTCCGAAAATGTTTTGTCATATTCCTTCGATAAAATCTGCGAGATAGCTTGTTGAATCAAACGGTCTGTCACGGTTGGGATCCCTAGTAAACGCACACCACCATCTGGTTTCGGGATTTCGACTCGACGTACTGGTTGCGGTTCATAAGTTCCCTTCAAAATCTGCGATTTAATGGTTTCCCAATTTTCGAGGATGTGCTGTCGTAGGGTTTGTACGGGCATCATGTCTACTCCATGGCTTCCTTTATTCGCTTCTACTCGCTTTAGCGCTTGTATCATATTTGGCCGTTCCAGAATTTGATCCAACATCGCCATTTCGTTCCTTTCCGTGATTAGCTTATCTTCTTATGCCCACCTGAACTCCACCCTCCGCAAATACCCTCGTGGAATTCACCACTACTTTCTAAGCGTGAGGTTCTGCTGTTTTCTGTGTTTATTCGTTCTAGGTGGAAAGCCAAGGGCTAATCTCTCTTAATTGTTCAGTCCTTCCGAGTAATTCTAGACTTACTCGTACTATGACCTCTGCTGACTTCTGACAGTTCAGCTACTTGTCACCAAGTAGGTTATGAAGGGAACTTCACGTTTCTGTCAGACCTCCCCGGGTAAGCGCATGCACTTTCACACCATCTGTCCGCCTCATTTACTGAATATGACCTTCGACAGAAAGAACTTTGTTTTGTTATGCAAACTCATTCAATCATACCTAGCCTTATATGAGATTCGTGTTCCTCGGACCGGTGTTTTGCCTCCAGCTTCCTTCAGATTCCGCGTCACCACGGACACCCTTGCTTTTAGCTAACCTCTACTTCTGTCTTCGAGGTTCGGGACTTACACCCTATAGTTCATGCGCATGCCGGGCGCACACAAAAAAAAAGAGACAGCTATTATATAAACAGCTGCTCTTTTAGGTTTATTTTGCCGGTACCTTCTTTTCAATCTTAACCTGGTCAATTCGATTATCTATAACAGTTAAAATTTCAAACTCCAAGTGCTGATAATCGAACTTCTCACCTTCTTCGGGAAAATAACCTAGTTCTTTCAGCAAGAAACCTGCTAGGATGTCCTCGTCTTCTGGAATTCTGCTTTTAAACACATCATTAATGCGTCTAATCGCCAATTTGGCATTACAGATAATATGAGTATCTGTTAATTCATCAATCAAAATAGTTGCATCTTCATCCGTTTCATCTTCGATTTCCTGTCCAAGCATCGCTTCAATTATATCCTCATGGCTGATAATTCCGCGGGTACCGCCGTATTCATCCAACACAATCGCCATATGCTTACGCTCTTTTGTCATCAGTTTAAATACTTTTTCAATCGAGTGGAATTCATAAACAAAAAGCGGTTCATTATCTGTATAGTCATGAAGTGTTTTGCCGTCCTCTACAGACCAGGACAATAAATATTTTGAATGAAACACACCGATAATATTATCCATATTTTCTTTATAAACGGGATATCTTGTGTAATGATTGTTTAGCACAATATCCCGGGCTGAATCAAACTCTGAATCATATGGTATGCCTATGATATCCATCCTGGGAGTTTTAAGAGCGTCTCTTACATCCAGACTGTAAAAATCAATAACCCCTTTAATGGTTTGTGTTTCTTCGTTCTTAAAGGTCCCTTCTACAGTTGCAATGTCTACCATTGTGATCAAATCTTCTCTTGAAACTGAAACTGCATCAGGATCTTCTTTTGAAACTAACCTTATCACCATTCTTGTGAATCTTGAAAGCAAGAATGTCAAAGGTTTTAAGACAATCATTAAGATTCTGATTACTGGATATACAATAAAAGCAACTCGGTCTGCCAGAGATGCAGCAATCGACTTTGGCAGAACTTCAGCAAAAATAATAAGCGCAACTGTTAGAATCCCTGTTGCAATTCCGACATTAAAATTATATTCAATTGCAATGACAGTAACTAAAGTCGGAAGCATAATATTGGCAATATTATTACCAATAAGAATTGCTGTAATAAGCTCATCTGGCTTAGACACTGTCTCGAGCAGCTTTGCAGCTTTCGTATCATTATTTTCAGCACGTGTTTTTAATTTCATTTTGTTGACTGCGGTTAATGCGGTTTCACTTCCGGATAAGAAGAAAGACATTAACATGAAAAATATTATTGCAATAACCAAGAACTCTTCCCCATTTCAATCAATTTTATTGTTTGTTACCCTTCTTTTTTAATATAATAACCTTTTTCTTTCACCAATTTCCAATAATTACACTGCAAAGTACTGTTATTCAACAGTACACTATGTGATATATTCCTACTATATTTTATTCTTACCTTTAAAAAACAAAATACTCATTCCTTCTTTATCACTGCAGTTTACATATCATCCCATTCATCAAAAAAAATATTATTTAAAAAAACTTTATAATGTTGAAGGGAATTAGGCAGCTTTCTTCGTCTATAAATGTGGCAAGAATCATTATAAAAGGAGCAAAGAAAAATGGAATTTGATTTATTAACAATCTTAAAAGCAATTATCTTAGGAATTGTAGAAGGTTTAACAGAATTTGCACCTGTCTCTTCAACAGGACATATGATCATCGTGGATGATATGTGGCTGCAGACTGAATCTTTTTTATCAAAATATACGGCCAATACCTTTAAAGTGGTCATTCAGTTAGGTTCGATTTTAGCAGTTATTATTATTTTTAAAGATCGTTTTATTGATATGCTTGGATTATCAAAGAAAAAAGCGGAAGCAGCGGCAGACCGTAATCGACTAAGGCTCTCTACAGTGATTGTTGGTTTAATACCGGCTGGAATATTAGGGGTTTTATTTGAGGATTATATTGATGAGCATTTGTTTACAACAAAGACGGTTGTAATTGGTCTGATTATTGGGGCATTATTTATGATTGCTGCTGATTTATTATCATCTAAAAAGCCAAAGGTTAACACAGTTGAGGAGATTACATATAAACAGGCCTTCTCGATTGGTCTAATACAGTGTTTTTCACTATGGCCTGGTTTTTCACGTTCTGGTTCTACCATTTCAGGCGGTGTAATATTGGGATTAAGCCATCGTGCTGCAGCTGATTTTACCTTTATAATGGCCGTGCCCATTATGGCTGGTGCAAGCTTTTTATCCCTGTTAAAAAATTGGCAGTACTTTACCATTGATGCTCTGCCCTTTTTTATTGCTGGCTTCATTAGTGCCTTTCTTTTTGCACTGTTATCCATTAAATTCTTTTTGAAGCTCATTAACAAAATTAAACTGATTCCATTCGCTATTTATCGTATTGTTTTAGCATTGGTTATTTACTTTATTTTTCTCTAAGCCAGAACATGTTTTCTATTAGATCTCGTATTAATACCGTTTTGAATGTAACCAATATTCCAGCACTCTCAGACAGCTAGTATTTAGGAGTACTTGTAAGCTAAAAAAGATATTTTATGTATCTCCTCCCTATTAAGCATTTTTTTTGGTCATAGCGTACACAATTGTTAGAATGTATGTACCTACAATAATTCAGAAAGAAGCTGAGAGCAGATGACAAACGTAAAATATTCTGTATTGGATTTAGCGCCTGTCGTTGAAAATAGTACAGTCCAAGACTCCTTAATGAATACATTAGACTTAGCACAGCATGCAGAAAAATGGGGTTATGAGCGCTTCTGGCTAGCTGAACATCATAATATGCCAGGCATCGCAAGTTCTGCAACATCTGTCGTAATTGGCCATGTTGCTGCTGGAACTTCAACTATTAGAGTAGGATCCGGCGGAATTATGCTGCCCAATCATGCTCCATTAGTCATTGCAGAACAATTTGGTACACTAGAGTCACTTTTCCCCAATCGAATTGATCTTGGATTAGGCCGTGCGCCGGGTACAGACCAGGTAACGGCAATGGCTTTAAGACGGGATCGCCGCAGCGATGGGAATGACTTTCCTGAACAGCTGGAGGAATTGAGAGCCTATTTTGATCCTTCTTTAAGTGAACATACTCCGGCAGTACATGCCGTCCCTGGTGAAGGACTTTCCATACCAATTTGGCTGCTCGGATCAAGCGGTTTTAGTGCTCAGCTTGCGGGTCAGCTAGGATTGCCTTTCTCGTTTGCAAGCCATTTTTCACCTGAGAATACAATACCGGCTATTAATTTATACAGAAGAAGCTTTACTCCATCCTCTGTTTTAAGTGAACCTTATGTGATGGTTGGTGTGAATGTTATTGCAGCAGACGAAGAACAACAGGCTAAAAGAATAGCTACATCTATGCAGCAATCTTTTCTTGGTTTAATTCGAAATGAACGCGGAAAATTAAGAGCACCAATCGATGAGATTGAAACTGTTTGCACGCCTTATGAAAAGGCTATTCTTGATAAGCAGTTAGGTGGCTCAATTGTTGGTGATGCTTCTACTGTTGAAGAAAAATTAACTGCATTTATTGCAGAAACTGGCGCTGATGAGATTATTGTCAATGCACAAATCTTTGATCATACAGACCGATTGCGTTCCTATGAGATCGTTTCAGAAGTAATGAAGCAGCACAACGCAAAATAAATTTGCAAACAAAAAGGCTATTCCAGTTCTGTTATGGACTGGAATAGCCTTTTTCATTATCTGAGACGGTGTATATGTAAGTTTATAACGATTTACTTTTCTTGTTTGGAGGATAATTCATCTACTAATCTTTCAGCCAATCGTCTATAAAGGTTACTCATTTGTACAATTGATGTGATGAGAAGAATTTGCTGCAGCTCTTCCTCACTTTCATGACAAGAGTGCGCTATTTGATCACGAGCTTCTTCCTGCTTTAATTCCGCATGACTTTGAAAATCGGTAATGTTTTGATTAAAGATTTTGAGGTAACTATTATAAAAGCCTTCTAATTCGAAATCTGAATCGTCTTCTCTTTTATTTAAGCCATCCAGCGTTGTTTTAATATCATTAATGGATAATCCACCTTTTAATTGATAGATTAAGCTGATCAAGATGATATGTTCCTTGGAATATTTCTTGTTTTTTACTGGAAAAAACAACTTTCCCTTAGCATAATTATTAATCATCGTTTTTGTTAGGACTTTCTCATCTTCATTGCGTTTAGCTTCTGCATATTTATTTTCAAAGAGCTGAATGACCTGATCCATATATAAATCGATCTGCGGAATTTCCTCTAATGATATATACTTCTCCAGCGCCATCTTCCTTACTATCTCATTCATTTCCTTCATTTGTTTAACCCTCTATTTCGATGTATTATATCGTTCATATTACTTTAAATTTTTCAGTATGTAAATGTTGACTACATATCAAAATACGTATATCATTATATGTAGTTATCGATACTACATATAATTGTTTTAAAAGAAGGAGGATGCAAAAATGACATCTTATATTCGTGAACCTATTAACGGACTTACCCACCTTGCCGGTGCAATCCTTTCTTTTATTGCCTTAATCGCTATGGTAATAAAAGCATCAATGACAACTACTTCAGCAATTGCTATTACTGCTGTCATCATTTTTGGAATTAGTATGATTTTGCTGTATTCCGCTTCAGCGACCTATCATATGGTCATCGCAAAAGACCGAGTGATCGCTTTTCTTAGAAGACTGGATCATTCTATGATCTTCGTATTAATTGCCGGCTCCTATACTCCTTTTTGTTTAATTAGTTTAAACGGAGTTACCGGATGGGTGCTGTTTACGATTGTATCCGTTATTGCCGTATTGGGTATTGTCTTTAAAATGGTTTGGTTTAATTGCCCGCGCTGGTTATCGACTGCCCTTTATATTGGTATGGGATGGATCATTATTTTTGCGTTTGCACCTTTAAGTGAAACGTTAAGCACAGCGGGTGTTTTCCTATTAATCTTTGGTGGTGTATTATACACGATTGGCGGAGTCATTTATGCCGTTAAGCCCAAATTCCTAGAGTTTAAACATTTAGGTTTTCATGAGATCTTTCACATTTTTATTATGCTTGGAACAACCGCTCATTTCTTAAGCGTGTTTATGTACGTTTTGTAAAGTATTAGATCTTCTCCATATGTTTCGTAAATATAAAAGAGGGAATCCAGCAGCCTTGGATTCCCTTTTTCGTTTCCTAAATTGATAAATATAATCTTAAATCTTTGTAAAATATGGTTCATATCTTGGATTTGCATAGAAAGGCGGTCTTGGGCCAATCATGGCCAGGTTAAATGGCGTCTCATTATCAGCATAAAAAACTTCCTCTTTTTCATTTGATTCGTCGATCAGTAAGTATTTCACTTCTAAATTCACATAATAAGGCAACATCCTTCACATCTCCTCTCTTACATCCAGTCTTGAGCACTATATGCAAATCCACCTATTATTGAGCAAGTCTCCTTTACTGCAACACATAGGCACAAATTAGGCATATGCATCATAAGTTAATCTGACTGCAGGAAAAGGAGGCTTTACCGTGCCTAATAACGATTATGAAAAACTAGGTAAGCAAGACTACCCTATGTATCCGAATTTCGGAAAAATTACAAGATATGAGGAAGTACCGCTCGCAGTACCAGAGCAGCGTCAATACCGGCAGCCTGGTGAAGAAGGCTTAATGGTGCCAAAACCGATCATTGAAAATCCAAATTATACTGGAAGCGGAAAACTTAACGGTAAAACAGCTTTAATCACTGGCGGAGACAGCGGAATGGGAGCAGCCGCAGCCATTGCGTTTGCTAAAGAAGGTGCTGACGTTGCAATCGCCTACTTGGATGAACATGATGACGCTAATCGAACGAAAAGACGAATTGAGGCGATTGGCAAACGCTGTCTACTATTGCCGGGTGATCTGCGAGAAAAACAACAATGCATAAAAATTGTAGAAGATACGGTAGCCGAGTTCGGGAAGCTGGATATTTTATGCAATCATGTCGGCATTCAATTTCATCAAAATAGCTTAATGGATATCAGCGATGAACAGTTTGATGATACATTTAAAGTGAATATTTATTCTCATTTTTATACGACTCGTGCAGCACTGAAATACTTAAAGGCAGGAAGTACTATTATCAATACAGCCTCCATTGTAGCTTATGAAGGCAATGATTTGCTGATTGATTATACAGCTACAAAAGCAGCCAATGTGGGATTTACCCGTGCACTGGCGAATAACTTAGTAAAGGAAGGCATTCGTGTTAATGCACTGGCTCCGGGTAAGGTATGGACACCACTCATCCCATCTAGTTTTTCGGCTGATCAAGTAGCACTGGCTGGAAATCCAATGAACAGAATGGGTCAGCCATTTGAACTAGCTCCTGCATTTGTTTTTCTAGCCTCTGATGATTCCCGCTTTATGACGGGGCAAACCTTGCATGTGAACGGCGGACAATGGACTTCCTCCTAAAAAGGACAAATAAATATAATAAAAAAACCAGCACAACATCTGCTGGTTTTTTTATGTATTCTATGAAGGATTATAATCATTGAATACGTAATCAATGTGTAGTTCAAGTCAATGAATATTCTGCCTGATGACATCCATATATCTTTGAAAATAAACATTCTGCGCTATTACCTCATTAGCCGATATTGAATCCAGTGCACTTTCAATTACAAAATGCCTTACCTTCTTTACTTCAAATAATTCCTCTTTAATAAATTCAATCAGCTCTGTCAGCCGATCCTTTTCTTCAGCACTAAAATGGGAATTATGGATAATATTTTGAAGCTGTGCATGAAGCAAATCAATACGTTCATTTAGTTCCAGCTCTTCCTGTGAATGTGTCGGCAGCCATTTATTTATAATCGCAGGATCCAGCAGCTGTGCTTCATGAAGTGATACTTCCTCGACCATATATAAGATTCGATTCACACTATATTCGATTACTTTTTCAATATGGTCGTTATCTGCTTCTTCATCTAATCTGTTATATTGAATATTTTGATGGACTATTCCTAAAAACATGACTGCACAATCAAGTAAATATGGCTTTTTATCTTCGCCGCAAATATCACTGAATCGTTTCATTAACCAGCGTATCTCCATTACTTGGCGATGCTTAATAAAACGGACAAGATCGGCATCCTTACTTGCAAATATTTCACGATATAAATTCAAGAGCTTATTTCGTTTATTATTCTTCATTTGAATAACCACTTGCTTGCAAAATACCTCTTTATTCTTCAAATCCTCTCCTATAAGCATGGCACTTCGTTCGTCTTCAAGTTTTTCATGAAGCCATTTTATAATCTCAATTAATAATTCGCTTTTAGAGGAAAAATAATTATAAAAAGTACCTTTAGAAATCCTGCTGCTTTCTAATATTTCTTGTATAGAAGTTGCTTGAAAGCCTTTTTCAATAAAGAGATGATGAGCTATATCCATAACATGAAGCTTTCTCTTATTCAAAAAACATCACCTTTTCAACGAAATTCATACCCTTTATTTTACCGCAGTGAGAGACTATTGCACAAACAAAAATTTATGAAGCTAATATAAAGAAAACCTAAGCTTTAGGCAGCATAGGTTAACTGAATGAACTAAAAATAAAAGCTATGAGGACTGAAAAAAATATGACGATCAAAATCATGATCATAGCGAAGATGATAATAAGAATCCAGCCAATCACCTTTTTTCCTGTCTGTACAAAATAAATACCTAAAGCCAATATTCCGAAGAAAAAGCCAAATATCCCCCATAAAACAGGACTTTTCCCGTATTTTGGCGCGTTAAGAGCTAGAAAGATAGCGATTGCTACATGCCCTAAAAAAGATATTAAAATTTCCATATATAAAAACTCCTCTTTGTATAACAAACCATTATAAATATTATACAAGGACTTTTCACTATATGACAATAATATTCAGTATCCCTATTCAAATCTTCGTACCCTTTAAGCAGAACAGGAGCAGAAAGTAGTAAATTTATTAGAGAAAAATTCCTAATTTTGTTACACACTAGGTAAAGAATATAAATATAATAAAAAAACACACTGAGCAGAAGGATGCATAGCCTCTTTTGTTCAATTATGAAAGGAGATGCATGATGGATCAATTCATTTATTCACATTTAGATGAGCAGAAAGGGGCCTCCACTGCACAAACTGGAAGCTATTCAATCTCAACAGAAGAAGGTATTGAACGCCAAACACCGAAGCTGGCGATGAAAGAGCCAGAATTTAATATAAACGGTACAGCTCTTAACAGTATATAAATGACAAAATGAACTAGTTGTAAAGTTTGTCCAATTTAAAACATATATATCAAATATCCGCGTACACGTGTGGAAATACAAATAATTGGAGTTTGATTATGTTTTTTGGATTGCTCATTATTTTTGCGCTCGTTATGTTATTACCGTTTACTGTAAGAGTCGTTGAGGAAAACTTAGAATTTTTCTTGTTCTTGATGGGATTACTGGCAGCTTTCGTGAGCGGAGTGTTTGACGGCGCCCTTTTCGTTAAGGCTGCTAGTGATCCAATTAATATTGCCATTGCCGTATTTATTGCTGGGTTGTTATTTAAATGGCTGCAGGTGCCTTTGGAAAAATCAATCATCCGTTTTAGTCAGAAAATGCCGTTCCGCTTATTTGCTGCAAGTGTTGTGGTCTTACTTGGCATTATTTCCAGCTTTATAACAGCTATTATTGCTGCATTAGTTCTTGTCGTTGTTGTAAGTGCGCTGAGGCTTGATAGAGCTTCTGAAGTTAGATTTGTTGTACTGGCATGTTTTGCGATTGGATCTGGGGCAGCCTTAACTCCTATTGGCGAACCATTAGCAACGATTGCTGTGAGTAAATTAAAGGGTGACTTTTTCTTATTGTTCACCTTAATTGGACCTCAGGTGATCGCTGTTATTATCTTCTTTGCCTTTCTGACCATTTTATTTGTTCATCCCCCAGCGGATGGAAAAGCTTCATTCAGCAAGAGACCGAACTCAGAAAACTATGAAGAGATATTTGTTCGAGCATTAAAGATCTACTTTTTTGTCATGGGTTTAACCTTCCTTGGTGCAGGTTTTGAACCGTTAATCAATCACTATTTACTTAATCTTGATCCCTATTATTTGTATTGGATTAATATTATTTCCGCTCTCCTGGATAATGCCACACTTGCTGCTGCTGAAATTAGTTCTTCCATGTCACAGTTTACCGTGCAAATGATCTTAATGGGGCTTTTATTAAGCGGAGGCATGTTGATACCAGGAAATATTCCTAATATCATCTCTGCCGGCAAATTGCAGATTACTAGCAAGGAATGGGCTAAATTTGGACTGCCTGTGGGATTTGCTGCAATGCTCGGATTCTTTATATTTGTTCTAATAACTGCAGCAGCAACATAGAAAAGTCTGTTAGCATAGAAAAACAGCTTCATAGACTTATCAATTTATAGATATTTATTTTAGCAGTTTTACCTAATTCATCAAAAAAACCCAAACGATTAGACAGACGATAAATGCAACGTCTTTTAATCGTTTGGGTTTTCCATTTAAGCCGCCTCTATATTGCAGGTTTTTATTCTGATATTTAAGGCTCTGCATTACCTTCTAAACATCGGCAAGACCATTGCTTATCGTCAGCTATTTATTGCCTTCTCGTCAGCTGGGAAAACAATACCCATTTGCTTTCTGGCCTCATCCATGATTTCCAACACTTCAAGAGATGTTTTGAATGAATTAATTTTAGATTCTGTTTCCCCATTTTTAATTAGGTCAATGAATGCTTTTGTTTCATAATACATAGGATCAAATGATTGTGATACCGTTAGATCTTCTGCTTCGCTGCCTCTAAGTACAATTCCAGCCTTTTGAGGTGAACTGATTCGATCAATCATAATGCTGCCTTTCTCTCCTTGTATTTCAGCAGGCAGATTAGAATCAGCAATCTTTGAAAAGAAGACAACTGCCTCTTTATCTTCATACTTCATGATAATGCTGCCTTGACCATCAACTCCGGTATCTAGCTTTATACAGGAAGCCTGTATTTCTTTTGGCTTTCCAAACAATCTAACAAGAGGATAGATGGTATATACGCCAATGTCCATTAAAGAACCGTTCGAAAATGCTGGATTAAAAGCATTTAGAACTTGACCATTTTTATATGCATCGTACCTTGATGAGTATTGGCAATAGCTGGCGAAATATTTACGAACTTGTCCAATTCTTTCTAAATGCTTTTCTACCTCGTTGAAAACAGGCATATATGTAGATTTCATCGCTTCCATAAGCAGCACGTTATTTTCTTTTGCGGCTTGAACCATCTGTTTAAACTCAATCGCATTGGATGCAATGGGCTTTTCACATAAAACATGTTTTTGATGGTTTAAGAAAAGAATGGCCTGCTCAGCATGCAATGAATTGGGAGTAGCTATGTAAACAGCATCAATTTCGTCGCTTTTTGCCATTTCATCCAGATCTGTAAAAATCGTGCTTACATGATACTGATTTGCAAATGTCTTAGCCTTTTCTTCCGTTCTAGAATAAACAGCTTGCAATTTAAAATCCTGAATCTCGCTAGCTGCCTTTAAAAAGCTTTCAGTAATCCAGTTCGTTCCTATCACACCGAATTTAATCATAATCCACCCTCCAAATGTATGTGCAATCTTTTGTTTTCACTTAATTGAACTAATAATATCGTAACACATTACCATATATACATTTTAGTGGAAGAATGATCTGTCATCAAGGTTTTAAGGATGATGCACTGATGTGCCAGCAGGCTCGACTAAATTTAGGTAAGTAATAATTTTTTTAAATGCACCTACTCTAATACTCCACTTTCTGTTATGTTGACCTCAGGCACGATATGAATGGAAATCGCAGGATAAAGATCATCCCATTTTTTCACATCCCAATTTCGGCTTCTCGTTCTAACTTCTTCGCCTACTCCCAGCGGATCAATACCTAATTCTTGAAATTGCTTAACTAGTGCATCTCCTCTTTCTTTTAAATCCTTCTCAAAAGCCTTTTCAATTTGCTGCTTTTTGATTTTCTTTAATCCACCATCAATATATTCACGAATATACGCTTTTATCTTTAAATGAATAGTAATATCACTCATCTCCATTGGTTTAGAGACTTTATAATTTAACGTTGTTCCCATTGAAGAAATAGATACTTTTTCATGATCATTAATTTCCAGCGAAAAAGAATCTCTCTTGCTTTTATGCTCCATTAGGACTCTTAAAAGTGAGAAATCTTTCTCATCAACATGTCCAACCAGTCGGTCGCTATCAAACAATCCAATTGCCTTCAATGTCAATTCATCCTCCGATAGGCCAATTATTGGCGCAATAGGATCCAGTCCTTCAGCATAGTTGCCATACATAAAAAGATGAAGATTTGTTTTTGGAATAACACCAGCTTCCATATTTTGTTCAATTAAGTCTGATAAAAAAATGCCATTATCTGTTTCACCGTATTGCTGTTCTAAAATCTCTTTCGTACTGCCATCAGCTACTCCAATCATCACGTTAGATCCAACAGAAGGATCCCTGGTAAGAGAATCTAAGATAGGTGAAATACCTTTTTCTGCTAATTCTCTACTATATAGTGCTACTTCAAGTTTTCCGCTTACCAATGGTTTTTCTGATTTCAAATTCAGTTTATCTCGTACTTCTTTACTTAAATTATCGGTAGTTGTCAGAGTCTTATTTTTCACTCCGCCCCCACTTTCGTATACTGGATATACAACAGTAACTTCATATTGATCTTCATCTACTAAATCATAGCCCGTTGCAGAAGAAAGCTGGATTTCATCGAGAATTTGCGTATCAATATTCATACAGCCATTTAGAAAAACAATAACAGCAAGCAAAAAGAGCTGAAAGATTTTCTTCATTTCTTCTTCTCCTTCAGTTTATTCCAAACAAAAGAATATGCACTTAAAACTGGGATGTAAACAAATAGCAAGAATAGGCCAAGTTTAGCTGATACATTATTCATCATGTCTATTCTTTCTCTGCCACTCATGAAAATGGTTAAAATGTATACGATTAATAAAATAATGAGCAGTACCTTTTTTTGTTTAATGTTTACTACTTTCCCGATCCCTTCCGCTGCCGCCCAAACCAATAAGCAGATATTCGGTAAAATCATTAGCACCCATGATGTAATTCCGATATATTCAAACCTTTCTACAAAAGGCAGTTCAACAATTTTCCAGAGAGATAAAGTAGCCCATATGTGATGACTTAACTGCTTTTCACTAAAATACCCTATAGTAATAACCATTAGAAATAAATAGATGAGGCAGGTAAGGATGTTCCCAAAATGAGCCCATTTTTGCGAGCTTTTTGCATTTTTTATATAAGGGTAATACATGAGCAAGCTTGAAAATCCCAGGTAACTTAACGACATATCCCTCGTCGCAAGACCCATTTCTTTTATTGAATGATTCCAGATGGGCAGCAAATTGCGCAAGTGAGTATGCTCGAGAGGAAATAAAAAAGTCAAATATAAATACATAGGGATAATGGTTCCTAATACACATATACCAGCAACTACTCGGAATCCTCCTGTTAAGCAATAGTAGATGAGCAAAATAAAAATAAAGGCAAATACATAAATATTAATTGTCGAGAACACCCAGACTTCCACAATTTCCACAAAGCTGCTCAAAACAGTAACTGTTAACAAGATCCAATTCATTATCCATATTAGTCCTAATAATGAACCAATATATTTGCCAAATAGTTTTTTCTGAATCTGTATAATGTCCATTTGGTGGCGGTTTAATAGCGTGTACAGTATAAATATTACTGCACTGACGATTATTGCAGCGGCTATAACAGCAATCCAGCTGTCATTTCCTCCTGATTTAATCACAATCCGCTGAAAACCTAAGATCCCCACTCCAACTTGAATCGCATGTATTAAAAAGAAAACTAGAAAAGGCGAAACTTGTTCTTCCTTTTGTACCATAACAATCGCTCATTTCTCATAAATTCAATTTCACTCGTTTTTGTGTTTTGCTTCTGATTGATTAAATTTCACCGTATCTTCTGTCTGCGCCTGGATTGGTCGCTTGGATTGATACTTAAAAGGCAAGCGGATGAGTGCATCCTTCAAATCAAATACGCGCAATGGGAAAAGAGGTTCAAGAAAAGGTCTTCCTAATGAGGAAAGGCGCAGAAGATGGATCAGTAAAAAACAAAAACTGATAGCAACGCCAATCAGACCTATATAATGGGACATGAGCAGAAAGGGAAATCGTATTAATCGAATTGTGTTGCCCATTTGATAGACAGGGGTAGTGAATGAAGCCAAGGCTGCTAAAGCAACTATAATTAGCAGTACATTACTTGTTAATCCCGCTTCTACAGAGGCTGTACCAATGACGATCCCGCCAACGATACCAATTGTTTGACCTACCTTTGTCGGCAGCCTTGCACCTGCCTCACGAAGTAATTCAATCGCCAATTCAAGTATAAGAGCTTCCAGTATGGGAGGAAGCGGGATAGCGGTTCGTGATGTTACAAGTGTACTAACCATATCCTTAGGGATAAGCTCATAATGGTATGTTAAAACGGCTACATACAAGGGTGTAACCAAGATAGAGAATAAAACGGCAAAAAAGCGGACTAATCTAAAAAATGATGCCACTAGCCAGTTTAAATAGTAATCCTCAAATGCTGAGAAAAATTCAAAAATGGTTGTAGGTCCAATTAAGGCATGCGGAGCCCCGTCCACTATGATGGCAACTTTCCCCTCTCCTAATACGGCTGCCATCCGGTCTGGCCGTTCTGTATCGATAAATTGAGGAAAGGGAGAATGCTGATTATCCTGAATAAGCTGGGTTAAATAAGAACTATCAGCAATTTGATCTATATTCAAATCTTCTATACGCTGAAGAACCGTATTATAATTTTCTTTGTTGGCAATGCCCTCAATATATAATACGCCCACCTTCGTTTTTGAGAGTCTTCCTACTGTTCTCTCCTTGACAACTAAATTAGAAATTGGCAATCTTTTTCTAATCAAATGAATGTTCGTCTGATAGCTTTCCACAAAAGATTCTTTAGGACCAACCACGCTGAATTCAACCTCTGGCGGAGCTACCTGTCTCTCCTTTGCAGACTTAGCTTTTACAAGACAAAACTGCTTGTTACTTATACTGTTATGAATACAAACTGATCCTTGAAGCAAAGCATCCTGAATAAGCGTTACATCTTCGGATATTTTAAGATCTTCAAAAGGAAGCAAGGCGGTCAATTCCTCAATACTTACTGCTTTTTGAACATTGTGAAGAATATCTTTGTGTAATATATCCGCCTCTGTAAGTGTTTCATAAAATCCAATACAAAAGGTTACATGTCTATTTGTTACAAACGACTGTTTAAAATCATCTGATGCGCTTAAATCATTAAATACCGTTTGAATGGTTTCTGCAGCATTTTTATTCTCTGCTGAAGTTTTATCCTTTTTTCTTGTTCTGAACATATATTCACACTCCAGAAAGAGAATGTTAGCAGTAATGCCATTATTTACATTCGTTAGTATGAGATAAAAACAATAAAAAAAACCGGAAAAATCAGCAGATTTTCCGGTAAAAAGATACTTTATTTATCAATTATTGATTTAACAGCTCTGCCATTCCTGCCAATCGTTGTTTTTGCTTTTAACAATGAAGAAACAATTGCTTCCTCAACCATATCAGCGGTAGCAGCAAAGATATCGTCCATAATCCCTTGTTCTTCACGAATGCTTAGCCCTTGGTCGATAAAAGAATCGGCAGAGAAGTGGGGCACTTTATTAGCTGTTGAAAAGGCAATGACAATATCTCCGCTTCCATGGCTTATATGACTCCCCGTCCTGCTCAGCCCTACAGTGCTCCTTTTGGCAACTCGTTTAAGCTGTCTGTCGCTTAATGGTACATCTGTCGCAATGACAATTATAATGGAACCATCCTCAGGTTTATGAATTGAATCTTGATTTATATCATTTATGTATTTACTATAATGAAAATCTCTAGGGTTACCAAAATTACTTAACACGAGACAGCCTAACATAAAATCTTGATCACTTGTATAAGGAATCCTCCTGGAAGCAGTGCCAATCCCTCCTTTGTACCCAAAACAAACCATCCCCTTGCCTGCCCCGACTGCGCCCTCTTCACATACATCACTTGCCTCCTCAATTGCAGCTATGGCATGATGCGGTTTTACCGGTAATAATCGAATTGAATTCAAATAGCTGTCGTTACATTCACCTGTAATAATATTAATTGTTCCTGTTGTATCACCTATCTCCTCGTTTTGCTGCAGCATATATTGTAATGTTCCTTGTGTTACAGCTGAAACACCGAATGTATTTGTCAGCATAATAGGCGATTCCAATAATCCAAGCTCATTAAGCTGTACAAGTCCTGTTGTTTTACCGAAACCGTTTATAATATAACTTGCAGCGATTACTTTTTCTTTAAAAAGATTGCCGCTATGCGGCAAAATGGCCGTCACTCCTGTACAGGCGAATTCATTGGAGGACTCATACTGCTCGTCAATGGTCACGTGCCCGACCTTTACTCCCTCCACATCTGTTATGCAGTTTTTCGCCCCGCTATTATACCTTCCAATTTTAATGGTACTCATCCTTTTTCCCCTTTTATCAGTTTGAAGTAATTCACCACACACAGAAAAACAGCCCCCTATAAAGCAGGGACTGTTTGAATAAATTAATTTAATTGTTCTGTCAGGTCATTTAATTCTTCTGTCAATTTCATGAATAATGCCTGGTCACGATTTTCGAGGGTCTTATCAATTTCATTGCGAAGCTTTTGGATTTTATACGTCAGCAATGCTTCATTTAACACCTTTTCCGCTAGGTGTGAGACCATGTTTTCCTCAGACTGATGCGGTGAATAGAGCGTGTGCTTTTCCATTTGAAATCAACCCCTTGACTTTTTTCAATTATAGCAAAAGTTTTCTGATTTTTCAATTCTTTTTTCTTCCTGTATTTATAAGTTACCACAGCAGCCTTGTACTTAAACATTTAGAATAATCAAGGATATTTTTGGCTTTTTGATATGCTTTTCTATCAGTTTCCTGTAAAATAGTGTTTGTTGTATTTAGGAAAGCTAAATATGTTAAACAGATATTTCCAATAGGAGGAGTATGTATGGGGCAATCAAAACAAGCAGAACATGCAGGCACACAAGGAAAGCCCGAGAAAATCTGGACAAAAGACTTTATATTTATTTGTCTGGCCAATTTCTTTGTATTCCTCGGATTTCAAATGACATTGCCAACATTGCCGCTATTTGTTGAAGAGCTAGGCGGAAATGATCAGCTTATAGGAATTGTTGTAGGCATATTTACTTTCTCTGCTTTATTGCTGAGACCTTATGCTGGTCATGCATTAGAAACGAAAGGAAGAAGATATGTTTATTTAATTGGTCTAGCTATTTTTGTTTTATCTGTTGGATCATTTGGATTTGCAGCAAGCTTAACTCTTTTGCTCGTCATTCGGATCATTCAAGGAATAGGCTGGGGGTTTTCCACCACTGCTTCAGGAACGATCGCAACAGATATCATACCTGCTAAACGCCGTGGTGAAGGAATGGGGTATTATGGTCTGTCCGGTAATATCGCCCTTGCCTTTGGACCGACGTTAGGCCTGGCATTTGTAGGTGTTTTATCATTTCAGCAATTATTTCTAATTTGCGGTGCTTTAGGGTTAACTGCATTGCTACTCGCACGTAATATTAATTACAAAAAAGTGGAAGAGCAGCCTGTTACTGAAAAAAGAAAATGGGATGTATATGAAAAGAGTGCACTGCAGCCTTCATTGTTATTATTCTTTATTACAGTGACTTTCGGCGGCATCGCTTCATTTTTGCCAATCTATGCAGCACAAAGCAATGTGACTGGGATTGAGTGGTATTTCCTGCTGTATGCAGTGGCATTGCTAATAAGCAGAACATTCGCAGGCAGATTATATGATCAAAAAGGGCATCGGGCTGTATTTATTCCAGGAGCACTGCTGATTATTGCGGCAATGGGCTTACTTGCATGGCTGCCAAATAGTCTTATTCTATATGCAGCTGCTGTTTTATATGGTTTAGGTTTTGGCACCGTTCAGCCAGCACTTCAAGCATGGTCTGTTAAGGAAGCACCAGCAAATCGCAGAGGCATGGCAAATGCTACTTTCTTTTCCTTTTTTGATTTGGGTGTGGGAATTGGTGCCATAACATTTGGTCAAGTGGCACACTGGCTTGGTTACAGCAGTATTTATGTTGTGTCCGCTATATCTGTTTTTATATCACTACTTCTATATATCAGCTTTATTGTGAGGAAAACAGCCTAATAAATTAAGTAAAGTGGCGTCTGTAACTGACGCCACTTTTTTGTATTGTATTTTAAAGGATGAAAAAAAAGGTTATGACTTGGTTTTAATTATATATAGAAATTTTATAAGTTCTTCAGTAATTAATTATTCGATCGTATCATTCTTAATCATTGTTACAAATAGTCCATTGTCCGTATTAAAGAATCTTTCCATTTCAAAGCCAAGTTTTTTATAAAGTTTAATAGCTCTCTTATTGAAATGAGCAACCGTTAACCTTAACGGCAAACAAGGATTGGCACGCTGTATAAATTCCAAAATCAGTGTACAAAAGGCTGTTCCATGACCATGTCCAGTTAGATCTGGCTTCATTCCCAATCCTACATCCACACAGTTATCTGCATATGCATTAGCCTGGTGACCTGCAGGAACCTTTGCAGCATTGCCTACACAAAAAAATCCGTATAATTCATCAGTATTATTCACAACAACAAAATAAGTGCCATCTAATAGCTCTTCTAACTGACCTTCCTCTTGCTCAATATTATAAAAATCATATGGTTTTTCGTAGCTCCATTCTAATATCTCTTTGGCATATCCCTCCGTCATGCTGCGTATAAGTAAATTCATCTGTCATTTACTCCCCTTTACAAAAGCTGTCTCATTAGAGTGTGCTATCTTCATTGCCATTCTTCTCTTCATATTTTAGCTTCATTTCTTAGATCTTCACACTATTTTAATCCACTTTTTAGTCAATTCAAACTATTGGCTCATCTGACTTTAAACCATACTCATTTTCAGGGTAAAAAGTCTTATGAGTTCTATCCTTTTCATTTTAATGTTTACTTTACTTTTTTTATCCGGGCTTGGTGCATTGTCTTCAGCCTTACAGCAAGATCACCTTGATAACAAAAGTCGAAATTTACACCTATGCTTCATCGGCTGGCATGCGGGGTGTTATCTTTTCCTCGCATTTCTCCGAGTGTGGTTCACTCTGCTTCAGTCCACCTGATTTTATCCAATTAAACACAAAAAAACCCGAACCATTAAACAGATCAAAATACCTGCTAATAATTCGGGCTAATTATTGAATGTAACACTTAGTCTAAGTTTCTTGCCAGTGTACTGTTTAAACCATTACCTTACAAATATTGTTGGTAAATTCCACAGGATCTTCAATTGGCAAGCCTTCAATAAGTAATGCTTGATGATAAAGAAGGTTTGTATACAATGCCAGTTTTTCTTGATCTAGGCTGAATGCCTGCTGCAGAGCGTTCATTACCTCATGGTTCGGATTAATTTCCAATACCTTTTCTGCTTGTACATTTTGGTTGTCCGGCATCATGCTAAGGACTTTTTCCATTTCTATCGTTACTTCTCCATCAGCAGTGAGGCAGACTGGATGTGTTCTTAACCTTTTAGATAGACGGACATCCTTTACTTTTCCTTCCAGCAATTGCTTCATGCTTTCGAAAAGATCTGCGTATTGCTGGTTATTTTCCTCATTGTCATCCTGCTCGTCTTCTTCAATCCCAAGATCTGCGCTGGATACAGACTTAAATTCCTTTTCTTTATAGGTCATTAGCATTTTAATCGCAAATTCATCCACGTCATCAGTGAAATATAAAATTTCATAGCCTTTATCGGCTACAAGCTCAGTTTGCGGTAATCTGCTAATGCGTTCATTTGTCGCACCAGTAGCATAATAGATGTAATTTTGATCTTCAGGCATTCTGGCAATATATTCATCCAACGTAACGAGTTTCTTTTCTTTAGAAGAATAGAACATTAACAGATCCTGCAATGCTTCCTTGTTAGCACCAAAATCATTATATACGCCGAATTTAAGCTGGCGGCCAAATGACTGATAAAACTTTTCATATTTCTCCCGGTCATTCTTTAATAGACCTTGCAGTTCACTTTTAATTTTTTTACTGATATTTTTGGCAATCAGCTTTAACTGACGATCCTGCTGAAGCATTTCACGGGAGATATTTAAAGAAAGATCCTCAGAATCGACCAGGCCTTTAACAAATCCAAAATGGTCCGGAAGCAGATCTGAACATTTATCCATAATCAATACACCGCTGGAATATAACTCAAGTCCTTTTTCAAATTCCTTTGAATAGTAGTCAAACGGAACGGTTTCAGGAATATATAAAATGGCATTATATCTGATCGTTCCATCAACGTTAATATGTATGGATTTTAGCGGCTGATCAAATCCATATCGCTTTTCATGATAAAAAGATTCATAATCTTCTTCTGTTAACTCACTTTTATTCTTTTTCCAGATTGGAACCATACTATTAATGGTTTCTTCTATTGTTTCATCTTCGTATTCATCCTCAGTGCCTTCCTTGAGGGTACTTTTTTCTGTATCCATTTTGATTGGATAACGAATAAAGTCTGAATATTTCTTTATAATAGATTGCAGACGATAGGTTTCTAAGTAGTCATCGTAATTTTCTTCTTCGGAATTATCTTTAATATTTAAAATAACCTCTGTACCTACATCTTCTTTTGTCCAAGGCTCGATTGTATACCCGTCTGCACCCTCAGATGTCCATTTAAACGCCACGTCACTATTCAGAGATTTTGTAATGACCGTAACAGTATCTGCAACCATAAACGCTGCATAGAAGCCAACTCCAAATTGGCCGATAATATCAAAACCATCTTTAATTTCATTTTCAGACTTAAATGCTAAGGAACCGCTTTTAGCAATCACGCCTAAGTTATTTTCAAGTTCTTCTTTTGTCATCCCTATTCCAGTATCACGAATGGTTAAGGTACGACCTTCTTTATTAGGAATTACTTTTATGTAATAGCTGTCTTTATTAAATGTTAGATTTTCATCTGTTAGAGCTTTATAGTAAATCTTATCAATCGCATCACTTGCATTTGAAATCAATTCTCGCAGAAAAACTTCCTTTTGAGAATAAATAGAATTAACCATCATTTCTAAAAGACGTTTAGACTCTGCTTGGAATTGCATTTTTTCCATAGTAAACTCCCCTTTCTCATTCTATGTTAGCACTCTAAAAGCAAGAGTGCTAACATAAATTATTTATCATACCTATTTACGGTAAGTCAATAGAGTTTCACTAATTTTAGGAAAATACTTTTAAAGCGAAAAAGGTGAGAAGCAGCTGCTCTCACCTTTTTTACTTATTTTAATCCTGTATTAGCCTTTACCATAACTTCTGCATATTTCTTTTCATCTCTCTTATTGGAGACTATCGTGCCAATGTAAGCTCCGAGAAAACCTGCTGGTATGGATACAATAGCAGGATTTGTTAATGGGAAAATTGGTTCTCCTGTAAGAATCGCAGCCCCAGCTTCTGGACTTAAAACACTTGGGCTAATCGCAACAAGCACTAACGCTGTGATTAATCCAGTGATTACTCCAGTCATGGCACCTGCAGTGTTAAACCTCTTCCAATAAATCGTAAAGATGATCACTGGCAAGTTCGCACTTGCTGCTACACAGAACGCCAATGAAACAAGGAAAGCAACATTCATCTTTTGAGCAAATAGTGCCAGTAAAATAGATAAAACGGATACCGCAACAGACGCATATCTGGCAGCTAGCATTTGCTCTTTTTCCGTAATCTTGCCCTTCTTAACAATCTGTCCGTAAATATCATGTGCAAAAGCTGAGGCACCTGATAATACTAATCCTGCAACTACTGCTAATATCGTGGCAAATGCAACAGCTGCGACAAAACTCATAAGCAGATCGCCGCCAAGTGCCTGCGCAAGCAGTGGTGCTGCCATATTTCCAGCTGAATTGGCTGCCATAATGTCTGTTGAACCTACAAACGCTGCTGCTCCAAAACCTAGGAAAATGGTTAAAATGTAAAAAATACCGATTACCCATGTAGCCGTTACAACAGAGCTTCTTGCTGTTCTAGCATCTTTTACGGTGAAGAATCTCATTAAGATATGAGGCAAACCAGCCGTACCCAATACAAGTGCTGCCATCATTGAAATCGTGTCTAAGGAATTCGTATATCTGACTCCAGGATTTAAGTAGCTCTCCCCATGCTCTGTTAGCGTTTTTATTTGTTCGAACATAGAAAATATGTTGAAATTGAATTCGGCTAATACAAGAACCGAAATAATAACAGTACCAAGCATAAGCAAAACTGCTTTAATAATCTGCACCCAGCTGGTTGCTGTCATTCCGCCGAATAAAACATATGTGGTCATCATAACGCCAACCAACAATACCGCTATCCAATAGTCAATGCCTAACAGTAATTGTATAAGTGCACCTGCGCCAACAAGCTGCGCGATCATATAAAAAATAACGATAGTAATTGTGCTTAATGCTGCTACTCCGCGTACCTTTTTTTGATCAAAACGCGCATTTATCATATCCGCAATTGTGTATTTCCCCAAGTTGCGCAGAGGTTCTGCCACAATATATAAAACAACTAAATAGGCAACTAAATAGCCAATTGAATAAAAGAAACCGTCAAAACCAAACAAGGCAATTGCTCCCGCGATCCCCAGAAAAGATGCTGCAGATAAATAATCACCTGCAATAGCAAGCCCATTCTGCCAGCCTGTCAGGCCACCTCCAGCCGTATAAAATTCACTTGTTGTATTTGTCCTCTTGGCAGCCCAATAAGTAATCACTAGCGTCACAGCAACGATTAAAACAAATAAGCTTAATCCAATCGTACTCATATTGTTTGATCTCCCTTATCTGTATACTGATCAACAATTTCATCTGCCTTCTGGTCAAAACCTGCAGCTTTTCTTACATAAATCATACATAAAGCCCATGTCATAATGAATTGTGCAAAAGCGTAAACCCATGTCCATGTGATTGAACCGATGGCTGGCTGATTCAGTATTGTCGTATAAGATGTCAAGATCGGCAAAGTAAAATAAAAGACTAAAAAGAATATGGTCATTGGGACGAGGAATTTTTTCTTTTGCTTTATAAGCTGCTTAAATTCTGAACTATTGGCAATTTGGTTATAGTTTATATGTTCTTCATTTTTTTGCAGCTCTTTAGCCGTATTTTCCATTTTCGTTTCACCACTCCTTTTATCTGAAATATATAATTATTCTAAAAAGTTTGACATAAGTTTACAATAGTACAGACTTCCTATTTTGTAAGCGCTTTTCCAATTCATCCTCTATTAAGTGCTTTGTGCTTCACATTATAGGATCATTTTGATGATGATTATTGGCAGAAAAAAAACAGAACAGCTCCATTTTGCATGGCGCTGTTCTGCTCTGATTAAAAATTGCTATTTTATAAGAGATACTCTCATTATTCATTATATTTAAATCGTTTTATCATGGTGATTATGTCTATTATTTAAGTAATGAACAACAAAGGTACATAAGAAGGCTAATATAATAATTGAGAAAAATACCATATGACCTATTTCAATCCCAAAAACGCTAAGAAGCATTTTTGCTGCAATAATCCCTATTAGGATAAAAGCTGTGTTTTCAAGCTCAGGAACTCTTTCTATTAAGTATAAGAACCCTTTTGCAACTGTTCTCATCATTAATATACCAAGCATACCGCCAATCAGAAGGATCCAAACCTCTTCAGAAACAGCGAAGGCTGCTAAAATACTATCAACTGAGAACGCTAAATCTAATAATTCTACTGAGATTACGGTTGCCCAAAAAACACCGAAGGTTCTAGTGAGCCAGCCTTTGTTCTTTTTCTCTGTAACCTCTTCATCATTCTCTCCCAGCCAAAAGTGTTTGACAACTAGCCACGCTAGGTAAGCCGCGCCAAGTACTTTAATCCACCAGAACTTAATAAGCAGCATGCCTAATCCTATAAATAAAAATCGGAAGAAATATGCACCGAAAAGTCCATATGTTAATGCTTTCTTTTGCTGATCTTTTGGCAGCGGGCGAACCATTACAGCCAGGACAAGAGCATTATCTGCCGATAGAAGCCCTTCCAGCACAACCAGCGTGCCAATGTACCCCCATGACACAGGATCGGTTAAAACTTCACCCCACATGTTCCAGTCAAAAAATGAGGCATATGTGTCCAATAATTGCTGCAATATCTCCATTACAAAGACTCCTTTTGTTTAATGAATATGTTTATACTCTAGCTTTTATAGCTATTATTGGGATATTATACTCCTATTTTTTTGAAATTGCATATAAAATTTTTAAGCACACCTCATGAGCATAAACCATTTTGATTCACTCTTAATATAATGTATAAAATCCAAATTTATTATACAAAATAAGGAAAAATGTGAGGTGCATAGCAATGGGATTGTTTGGTTCCTTTCAAAAATGGAAAAATGCAAAGTATGAAGAACATATGTCTAGAATGAAAGAAAATAATAAATGCCCAGATTGCAATGGCAGGGGATTTCTAATTTTTCCGGCAAGTATGTATCTGTATAATAGTGAATCTATAAATTGTCATGGCTGCAATGGAACTGGTTTATATACAGACTGGGGGCAATCTGGCGAATTATAAAATGGGACAAAACTTTCATCACTATTGCAAAAACGAATATAATAGTATTGCTGTAGCTGAGAACAAGTCCTATCCATTGAGCTGAGGATACTCGCATTCCGAGGAGGGGTAACTGAGCTTTCTCGGAATGCCTGCCAATTTCACATTCTATCACAGCCTTCATTCTAAGCATGACTTTGAATGGCCTTAATTTTAAAACGCTTCTGAATAAGAAGCAATCTCCCCATCAGAGCAATTCCTGCAGCCAGCAGCCCCACTGTTAATCCAATCCAATAGCCTGTTGCCCCCATCTCTGTAAAATGTGAAAGATAATAGCCAAGAGGCAGACAAATCCCCCAATAAGCAATTAAAGTAATGACAAATGCAATATTCACATCTTTGTACCCGCGTAAAGCTGCCAGTGCAGTAACCTGCAGCGCATCTGATACTTGAAAGAATAAAGCGTAGATTAAAAAACTGCCGGTTAATGCTATAACTGCTGGTTCATTTGAGTAAAACCCTGCTACCTGTTCCCGGAATAAAACGACTAATAATCCTGTAAAAAGAGCAACAAGCATGGCCATGCCAATTCCCAGCCAGCTATAAACTCTTGCATCTTTATAACGCTTAGCTCCCACTTCAAAGCCAACTAAGACCGTTAATGCCATTGATACGCTAATCGGAATCATATATAAAAAAGAGACAATATTTAATGCGGTCTGATAGGAAGCTATCGTTGTAATGCTAAACTTGCTGATTAAGATGGTTACAGCAGCAAACATGCTCGTTTCAAAAAAAGTTGATAAACCCATTGGCACACCTATTTTTAAAATCTCAGCACATCCTTTAGGATCGAAGCCGCGCATATTCTTCAAAATCCTAAACTGAGAAAAAGGTTCTTGTTTAATAATGATTAACAAGGTCATGGCAAGGATGAACCAATATGTAATGGCTGTTGCATATCCTCCTCCTGCTCCTCCCAGTTCTGGAAAACCGAATGCTCCAAAAATGAAAACATAGTTCAGAACTAAGTTGATTGGCAACGCCAATAATAAAACCACCATAATAACTCTAGTTTTACCAAGTGCATATATAAACGAACGCAATACATTAAAGAGAAAGAGCGGCAAAATCCCAAAGCTAAGTCCTATTAAATATTGGTATGCCGTTTTATGAACATGGTGCTCCAGATTCATAAAAAGCAGTAATTCATTTAAGAATAAACTGCCAGCTGCAAGAACAATAAAAGCGATGATTATGGCTAAATACACACCATTTTTAACAATTGAGGCAACATCGTCTTTCTTTTTTTCACCAAATTTTTGTGCAGCAAGCGGTGACACGGCTATTAATATACCGCTTAAGCCTGTGAAGATGGGATTCCAAATAGATGTCCCAATGGCAACTCCAGCAAGATCAGCTGAGTTATACTTTCCAGACATAATGGTATTAAAAAACACCATTGAAAACATCCCAAGCTGAGTGATTAATATAGGAAGTAAAAGAACCGTGATTTGTTTGATTTTTTCCATCGTTGAATTTGTCTGATGCATGGTGTACTCCTTGTTTAGAACTTATTTAGGATCTCGAAACAACCTTTATTATCTTATAAGCTATTCTCCTTTGGCAATAGAGAATGAAAAGCTTTTAAATAAACGAAATTCTAGAGTCCCCCCTTTTATCCAAAACGTTCTTATTGCGGGTTGCAATAAACTATCTTATGATAGTAATAATTTATATTTTATCTAGATGCGTTAGGCTGTTTTTACTAATTCTTTATGAGTTTTTAACAATCTCCTCATTCAATAGCGACCTGAATTATTCTGTAATAAATATGATGGTTCTTCATCATATCCCGACATAATTCAACTTCCGTTTTGACCTCATAAATAAAACAGTCTGACATTCAGTAAAGGAGTACATTCTTATGCCATCATATATTGATCAAGAAAATGGCGTCTTTCCATCTGTATGCTCTCTCGATTGTCCAGATCAGTGCGGACTGCTTGTTCATAAGAAAGACGGAAAAATCACGAAAATTGAAGGTGATCCCAATCACCCAGTAACACAGGGAAGTATTTGCAATAAAGTAAGACATATGACACACCGCTTATATGATGAAAATCGCTTGCAATACCCTTTGAAACGAATTGGAAAAAAGGGGGAAGGCAAATTTGCCCGTATTTCATGGGAGGAAGCAATTTCCGAGATAACCTCCCGCTGGAAAAAACTCATTGAGGACCATGGCTCTGAAAGTATATTGCCTTATAGTTTTTATGGCAATATGGGTATTATTACTTCTGAGGGAATGGACCGCCGATTTTTTAACGCACTAGGTTCTTCGCAGCTTGACCGCAAGATATGCCAATCAGCCGGGACAAAAGGCTATTCGTATACAATGGGAGGAAATATTGGCGTTGACCCAGAGGATACGATTCATGCAAAACTGATCATCTTCTGGGGAATTAATGCAGTGAGCACCAATATGCATCAGGTCATGCTTGCTCAGAAGGCCAGAAAAAACGGTGCAAAAATTGTGGTAATTGATGTGCACAAAAACCAAACCGGCAGGCTTGCTGATTGGTTTATTCCCATCAAACCAGGTACAGATGGAATGCTTGCTTTAGGACTTATGCATATTCTTTTTAAAGAAAATCTAGTTGACGAAGCATTTATGCAGGAGCATACAACTGGCCATGAACAGCTCAGAAAACATGTTAGACAATATACTCCTGAACAAACAGCTGAGATCACTGGTGTATCATTAGAAGACCTCTATGAGCTAGCCGAGTTGTACGCAACATCTGCTTCAGCATTTATTCGTATTGGAAACGGACTTCAGCATCATGATAATGGCGGAATGGCAACAAGGGCTATTTCCTGTCTGCCTGCGGTCACTGGCCAATGGGCTAAAAAAGGCGGAGGAGCCATTAAATCGAATTCAGGTTTTCTTTCCCACAATGAAGATCAGCTGCAGCGTCCGGATTTACTTACAAACAAAAATACACGCGTAATCAATATGAACCAGATTGGTGTTGCCTTGCTTCAAACCGATGATCCAGTACGTTCCATGTTTGTTTATAACAGCAATCCGGCTGTTGTTGCTCCAAGTGCAAATAAAGTGCGGGAAGGTCTTCAGCGTGATGATTTATTTTTGGTAGTTCATGATTTGTTCCTGACTGAAACGGCGAAGATGGCAGATATTGTCCTGCCTGCGACTTCATCCTATGAAAATACTGATTTTTTAGCATCCTATTGGCATCATTATGTTCAGCTGCAGCAGCCAGTAATTGAACCGTTCGGTGAGGCAAAATCCAATACAGACGTATTCAGGCTGCTGGCCGCAGAAATGGGCATAACTAATGAAGCTTTTTCAGCAACCGATGAAGAACTTATACAGATGTCTTTAAACTATGAGGAAAATCCTTATATCAGTCATATTACATTTGAAGGATTAAAGGAACATCAATTTATGAAGGCTGATCTAAATCTGTCATTATTGGAAAACCTTCCGACTGCGAGCGGCAAAATTGAACTTTACTCCGAAAAAATGATCGAAGATGGATATGATCCATTGCCAGTATACGTACCTATAAAGCCTGATGGTGACTATGAGTTTATGTTTATACCAGGACCAAACCATAACTTTTTAAACAGCACTTTCTCGAATAATGATAAACACCAGAAACTTGAGAAAGAGCCAAAGGTTCATTTAAATAGTGCAGATGCGGGCAGACTGCATATAGAAGACGGAGAAATGGTAAAGGTATGGAATGACAGGGGAATGTGTGAATTAAAAGCTGCCGTAGGAGAAACTGTTTTGCCAGGTGTCGCTGTTACACAAGGACTATGGTCAGATCAGGACGGAAAAATACAGCTCGTTAACGCATTAACACCTGATCGTCTCTCTGATATGGGCGACGGTGCAACTTTCTTCTCTGGACGAGTCAATGTAAGTAAAATTGTTTAAACCTAATGCAAGTTGATTTTCTTTTCTGAGATTTTTATTTCTTTCATTTTTATGGTACTATTTACAACAGAATAGGAAGTGATAATAATGATAAAAATTGAAATCCCAGAACCAAACCTTGTGATTACAAAAAAACAGCCTGATCAATCGTCTTCAGTCATCAGCAATGACTACGGATTTGTTGATTATCATAAAATCCCAAGAGATAAAGGCGGTCTCATTCTATTTTTAGATGCCGATGAAAATTTAATGTTTGTAGGTAAAGCACGTAAATTAAGACAGCGTGTGAAGAAGCATTTTGAAGATAATGTTTCTCCAATTAAAAAGTACCGTGATGATGTCTATAAAATTGCGATCATCCTTGTAGAAGATGCAATGGAACGTGAAATTTATGAAACTTACATCATCAATACTTTACATGCTGAATACAACATTGATAAAGTTTTTTATAAGTAAAAGAGCGAATCGGTAGAATTTGAGACAAGTTTTAAACTGATTAAGCACAAAAAAAATGCCTTGCATCTATAAATTGCAAGGCATTTTCATTATTCTTCTTTTCTCTCTTTCCCCTTTTTAAACATATAAGCAATATAAGCAATATATAGAGGGGTTGCTATATAAATTAAATATGGATATGAATTGTATGTTCCTTTATATAAAACAAATAACAAGCATCCCAAAAAGATCGTTACAATTGTTCCGTATTTAGGCAGAGGTATTTCTTTAAAGCTTGGGATTCGGATTCTGCTTACCATAAGAAAGCACAGGGCGGTAAATACAACGGTTGTGACAATGTTAGGAAGGTTATGACCAAACAATGTGAGAATGGCCAGAATACCACCAGCAGCTGTTATGGGGACTCCAATAAAGTAATGCATATTGGTTTTACTCGTACTAATATTAAATCGAGCAAGTCTAAATGCCCCAAATAACGGAAATAGTCCTGAAATAGCCATACCTAGCATGCCAAATTGAGAAAAATATGTATAATAAACCAGAAATGAAGGTGCAACCCCAAAAGTCACGATATCTGCAAGAGAATCTAATTCTTTTCCTAATGTACTATCTGCCTTTAGCATTCGGGCAGCACGTCCATCCATACTATCAAGCATCATACCAATAATAATTAAGATTGCGGCATTGTTATATTGTCCATATGCAGCAAATCCTATAGATAAAAAACCGCAATATAAATTCCCGAGTGTCATCATATTCGGGATCATTTTAATAAATCTCACTCTGTATCAACTAACTCCCTTCACGTACTTATAAATGCAATACTCTTTATTCTTAACCAAAATACACTTTCTCACTCAGCAACTTTTTCCTTCAAATATTATACCATTTATATAGTCATTATTTTACTGAGATCATCCTGTTTCATGAAAATATTCAGAAATAGAGCATATGGCAAACGAAACATAGGTCTAATTACCCTTTTCTTTGTGATGAAAGACAGATTAAATGTTTGTATATTATTAATTTTTTGTAAAATATGAAAAAAATGAAACAAAACAAGTGCTTCAATCGTCATACATACAAACACTTCTGCTGCTCAATAAGCCTCAAGTCTTAGACTATATTAAATCTCTGGCTCCTTTTTTACATTAAGGTCTATTGATAGGATGTTATTATAATATGACAGGGTAATTTACCATCTAACTGCTAAGTGCGATTTTAATAGAAATCTTCTTTCCATTAAAGTATTCATTAAACTATCAGTAGTAATCTCAATACATACAGATTAAATTGCCTTATAAGGAGATATGATTATGGAACGCAAAATCTATTTGATTTTAACTGATACAGGAACCATTTTTACTAGATTAATAAAAATGTATACACGAAAGCCTTACAATCACGCTTCCCTATCCTTTGATTCGCATTTTCTGCAAGTTTACAGTTTCGGGCGAAAACGTCAAAGGAATCCATTTATCGGAGGATTTGTTAAGGAAAGTGTTTCGAAGGGTTTATTGCAAAATGCATCATGTGCAATATATTCCTGCCATGTTACGGAAGAACAATATCAGAAAATGCAGGAATTTATCTCTAAGATTGAAATGGAAAAGCACAGATATAGGTATAATCTGCTAGGGGTATTTGCGTTGCCTTTTCAAAAGAAAATTAATCGTTCTCATGCTTTTTTCTGTTCTCAGTTTGTCTCTACCGTTCTTTCTGAGGGAAATGTTGTCAATTTGAATAAACCTGCATGCTTTGTTACGCCGCATGATTTACAGCACAGTAATCCTTTTCAGCTTGTCTTCCAAGGAAGGATGTCTGATTTCATTAATGTGTCAGAACATCATTATCAGGCTGCACTTAGTGATAATCATGATTGGTTCGGTTTATTATGGAGAAAAATTTGGAGCATTTAATTTTTCTCCACTTTATTTGTTTTGCTTTTTTAGTTAACTATATGAGACATTTTTCTACTTAAGCACAACTTTCCATTTTATTTTGTCACTCTAAAAACTCTATAGCCCAGCACCTCGGCAAAATGTAAAGTAAGTTCTTGATGTACAGCCATCATTTCCTCTAGCTCTTTATTTAAGTGAATACTTGGAGGACTGCTGTCTTCCTCTCCGGGAATATACTCTTCAAGCTCCTGCAGTATGGTTTTCCCCTCTATGATTTCGACTGTATTAAATCCAGCCCCCGCTAATTTTTTCTTCCAATCATTTTCTGTGTACAGGTTTTTCATTCCATAAAATTGTGTGAGTTCATCCTTCTCTATATCTAGTAATTCCTCTTCTATTGTCATTTCATTCATCAATAAAATTCCTGTAGGCTTTAAGACTCGTTCATATTCTAATAACGTTTGTTTTACATTTGTAAAAGCTGTGATTGATTCAGCCAAAATATAGTCAAAAGATTTATCTTTAAATGGCATACTTTCTACATTCCCTATATGCAGATCAATTGAAACTGAATTCTCCTGAAAATTTTTCCGCGCTAGATCTGCCATCTGTTTATTTTGCTCAATTGCAGATACATGACAGTGAAAGTTTTCAGCTAAATAAATGGATGTCTCTCCCCTTCCGCAGCCAGGATCAAGTACGGATGAAGTGGATGTAATCGGTAAGCTTTTTATAAGCTCCTGTGTAAGTCTGCGGCCTCCTGGATGTGCATTTCCTATCTCATAAGCAGCTAACATATCATGATAAGTATAAGACACGTGACAACTTCCCTTCTCTGTTTAAGATCTGTTGTATAGTATGAGGTCCAAAATGTTTTTGATTATCGTTTTACGCCTAAAAACTTCCGCATATGCACCACAGCAAAAACCTAACCATTTTTATTTTTTGGACATAATCTAATCTTGTACTGGAAATATGAGCGTGGAGGTGTATTTTATGGGTCATTATGAAACTTGCAGAAGAGGAATTGGAAGGCCTGTGCAAATTAGAATGAGCAATGGAGCTGTTCACCGAGGAGTGATCGACCGCGTATCTCCTGGACGTGTATTCCTTAGACCTTTAGGCGGCCGTAATTATGGCGGTTATGGCTATGGATGGGGCTGGGGTGGATTCGGAACTGGACTTGCTATTGGAGCGATTGCTGCAATCGCCTTTCTTCCGTTTTTCTGGTAAAATTAAATCTCTTTTTTAAGGAATTAATTTTATTTATAGCAAAAAACGCAGGAATCATCTATATATGAGATGATCCTGCGTTTCTAAGTAATTTCTTTACAACTTATGATGCTGTATCCTGTTCGGCAAGCAGCTCTTTTAATTGTTTTCGCATACGATACAGTCTTGTTTTCACCGTATTTGGATTCATTTCTAAGATTTCTGCTATTTCTCTTTCTTTTAGACCATCTTTCATTTTTAAAAGAAACAATTGCTTTTGTTCTGGAGAAAGTGAATTAAGATATTGATATATTTTTGCTTGCAGCTCGTTTGCTTCAGCCTCTTTTTCAACATTCTGCGCCATAACTGCATATACATTTTCCAATTCAGTATATCCGTCTACTTTTTCTCTAGTTTTCTTTTCTTTCCGCAAAAAGTCAATAGCTGTTCGAGTCGTGATCGAAGCAAGCCAAGCACCCAGTTTAGCAGGGTCGGCAACAGAATCCAAATGTTTATAGGCTTTAATTAGTGCCTCCTGAACAACATCTTGTGCTAAATAATAGTCTCTTGTAACACCGTAGGCAATTTGAAACAGACGCTTTTGATGCAGATCACAAATTTCTCTCATTTCAAGATGTTTTGACATTTCTGCTGCCTCCCCTCTACCAATCAAATTCAATTATGTTCAAAGTGTCTTACAATGCTTGCTGGTGCATCCTTGCCTGCCAGCTCTTTAACATCATATTTACCCTCAGCATATACATAACAAATGACATATTCATTTTGTGGTGAATATGAAGCGTTATTTAAGAGAAAGTCTATATCCTGTTTATCTGTCAATTTAAGTGCATTTTCATGCTTAGCCATTTCTTTAAAAATATCTGAATAGGTGTAGCCAAGCCATAATTCTTCAGGTATCATTTCTTTCTTTAAAATATAAGCATATTGAATATCTTCAGCTGTAATACGTGATTGTTCCAGTAAATCATGATCTTGAATCCAGTTCTTGAAATGCTGATCATATGTCTTCCATTCCATATAAATAGAATTGTCACTATCTTTTATGCGCAACTCAATGAAAGCAATTGGCTCTTTGCTGGATGTCATATTCTCATAGCTAGCTGATTGAATATCTTCTTTTAAAGCTCGCATCGCTTCCTGAATTTCATTGTTGTCAGTAATGGAAGTTCTTTTAGGAAGTGTTCCATTTGCATCAATTATTAGTTCACTGACGTTCTCTGGATCTGCTTGGAAAATTGAGTTCGTATTCGTTTTATACTCCTGCGATTCTTCAATTTTCTTAATGTAAGTTTCATATTGATTAAGGTCAACTTGATAACTTCGTACAACTTTTTCTCCATTTTTCAGCAGATATGTCATATAGACAGTTGGTTCATGGCCCACTCCTGTGTAATCTCTATTTTTAATAATATTTTCATGCAGTTCACGAACTGCTTCTATATTATCAGCTTCCTTTAAAAAGACGGGCATTTCATTTTCTAGAGAATCCTGGTAATAATAATAACTTTCACTTAAGTGGACACCTTGTATATCATCATAGGCAGGAATTCTTTTTTCAAATTGAGTTAAATCAAGCTTAAATAAAACCGCAGCCCCTACCATTACAATAGCAAATATGAGAAACCCTTTTACCTGAAATGTTATTCGCCAAGATTTCTGAAGCACCATCTCAGCAATTACATATCCGATGATAGCCCCAATTACATATCCTGCTACGATCCAGGAAGTCATTTGCTGTATTTCCCCACAATACAAACCGCCTAATAGCATCATGCAAAAGGTTACTCCATATTTAAACACCGGTTTTAAAAATGGGTAAACAAGTGCATGTGAAACAGCTTCAATTGGCCTTTTAACATAAGAAAAAAGAGCTAATATATATAAGCAAACTGCTGTGATGCTATATAGGATTAATTCTAATGAATCGACCTCTATATAACTTATCTGTGCAAAAAGCACAAGCGGCGAAAATCTTTCCAGCTTGGTATCCAGTATGTAATCTGCTGAGAAACCAGTAAGAAAATAGGAAAGATTGGTGGTGATTAACATCAGCATGCCTAGAGGCAATAATAATCCGATATATGTGAGTGCCCCTTGAACGGCAGAGATACCGGATATGGTTCCAATAAATACCCCCATTAGAAAGAATAATATATGAAACAGCAGCATGATTAAAATCCAGCTGCCAACATCATTCAACGAAAATAGTTCTTCTAATTGAAAAGGCTCATACATTGCTAAAAGAATCAATGTTATAAAAACTAAGGGCAATATTAAATATAAAATACCTGTTATTGTATATTGGTGGAACAGAGCTTTTCTCGTAATAGGTAAACCGTGCACATAATCACTATATTGCCGGACCTGCAGGAAACGGAATAGAAAGATTGCCATAAGCACAGGAATTCCCATTGTAAAAACGATTTGCACACCCTGCTGAAAAGAAAATAAATTGTCGATAAAAAGATATTGGCGCTCTTCCTCTGTAAACGCCATTAACTGTAATGGCAGTGCAAAGAATAATCCAGCAAACTGCAATATTGAAATCCACCCTACACTTCTAAATATCAATTTCTGCAATTCTTTATTAATCAAGGATGTTTTGTACGGCATAGCCTGCATCCTCCATTTCATAAAGAAAAATCTCTTCCAGTGTTAATGGCAATATATCAAGTATAACTGGATGGTATGTCTGTATTTTCGTCAGCAGTTCTTCCTCTAACCCTTTAACAATACAGATGAAAATGCTGCCGCGCTTTTCTTGATGAACAATGTCTAATGATGAGATTAACTGCTGCGGAATTTCCCCTTTAAAAGCAAGCTGAATTTTGTGAGTATCTGATTTTAAGTCATCTAAATCTCTTTCTAAAATCATTTTCCCTTTATGCAATATACCAACATGATCACAAATATCTTCAACTTCCTTTAGATTATGAGAAGAAATTAAAACGCTCATTTCTCTGTCTGCAACATCCTCGAAAATAAGACTTTTTACTTTTTTCCTCATAACTGGGTCTAAACCATCCATAGGCTCATCTAAAATCAGAACACTTGGCTGCGCAGATAATGCTAAAATAAATGCTGCCTGCCGCTGAATTCCTTTTGAAAATTTATGAATTTTCTTCGTGACGTCTAAGTTAAAGTCTGCGGCTAGCTGTTTAAACCTTTCCTCGGACCAGTTTGGATAAAAACTGCGATACACCTTTCCCATTTGTTTCAAGGTATACTGTGGAATAAAAAATGGTGTATCCTGTATGATAATGATTTCCTGTTTTAAAGATGGATTTTCATAAACTACTCTGCCGTCTATGAGAATACTTCCTTCACTTTGTTCATAAATGCCTGCAATCATTTTTAAAAGGGTCGTTTTCCCTGCCCCATTTGAACCGAGAAGCCCGTAGATCGATCCTTTGTTTACATGTATACTTACATTTTCAATTGCTTCAATTTCTTGAAATTCCTTACGCACATTACTGATTTTGATCATCTTCGAGCACCCCTTTGGACGCGATTTCGATATTATTAACCATATTTATTAAGTCCCCGGCATTCATACCTAAATAAAGAGCCTCAGACATCAGTTTATTTAATTCACTTTTTACCTTTTCAAGTTTCTCTGATTGAATATGTAAACTCGGAGGGCTGACAAAGCTGCCTCTTCCTTTTATGGAATAAATATAGCCTTGTGTTTCCAGCTCTCGGTAAGCTTTTTGGATGGTGTTCGGATTGATGGTTAACTGCTGAGCAAGCGTGCGAACGGAAGGAAGCTGCTCGTCGGTTTTAAGTATCTCTGAAATAATTAGCTCCTTCAGCCGCTCAACTAATTGTTCATATATCGGTTTACGGCTTCTCACATCAAGCTCAAACATAAGCACCCTCCCAACTGTATGTAGTGTACTACGTTACATAATACAGTTAATACAGATTGATTATATTATAATATCCTGCAAATGGAAAGAGATTTTTTAAAAATATCTTAAGGGTTCGTTATTTAGTTATTTAAACACTAAAAAGATCCTTAATTTTTCAGCTAAGGATCTTGTCTCATTTTTTAATATTAAATCGGATTAGATTATTTAGGAGCGGGTATCTATATAATAGAAAAACCCGACTACTTTGAAGAAGTCAGGTTTTAATTCTATTATCGTACGCGCATAACACGTCCATTAAATGTGTCTGCCCAATATCCGCTATTCATGTTAGCAATCGCTACACCAGTACTGCTTTGAGAACCAATGAACTTGCCGCCGCCAAGATAAATACCTACATGTCCGTCCGTTTTATAAGTATTAAAGAATACAAGATCGCCAGGCTGCATTTGGCTAGTTGGTACACGAGTACCAGTGTTCTTTAGTGAATCTGTACTTGCTCCTACACTAATTCCTGCTTGAGCAAAAGCCCAGGAAACAAATCCTGAACAGTCAAAACGGCCATTTGCGATGTCATATGCATTTCTGCCGCCTCCAAATACATAAACTGAGTTGCCAATATATTTGTATCCAGCATTAATAACCGTACTAATGTCGCCACTTGGCTTAGCAGTAGAAGTCCCGCCTGAATACGAAACATTGCTGCTCACAGCTGCGTTTGAAGATGAAGAAGAGCGTGTGATGCTTTCTTCAATTTGTCTTTGCATTGCTGCAAGTTTTTGATCTTCTGTATTTAATTCTGCTTTTTTAGCTTCTGCAGATTTTTTCTTCTGATTAAGCTGCTTTTTCAGCTCATCGTTTTGTTTACTCTGCTCCTCTAATTGCGCACGCATACCTTCAAGTTCAGCTTTCATGCCATTTAGATCTGCCAGTTTTTCATCCACAGTTACTTTTTTATCAGCGATTTCCTGTTTATCAGCATCATGCTCAGCAATTATGCTCTGATCTGCTTCTACAATTTTGCTTACAGCGCCAACACGATCAATGAAATCACCGAAACTTGTAGAACCTAATAATACTTCAATGTAACCTACATTGCTTCCGCCGCTTTCTTGAAATGCAAGAGCTCTTTCTTTTAAGATTTCATTACGTTTATCAATTCGCTCTTGTATTACTGCGATTTCAGATTCAAGTTTTTTTACTTGCTCTTGTGCTGTTTTTATGTCCGCTTCTGTCTTTATTATCATTTCATTATTATCGGCTACAGCCTGATCTACTCTTTTAACTTGATCATCTAACTTAGCAAGCTCTGTAAGGACAGCTGCGAGCTCTTTTTCAGCTGCTGAAAGATTGGATTGCAGTGTAGAACGCTGTTTCTGGATGCTATCAACTGTTTCTGCTTGTACTGCAGGTAGTGCTAATGAACCTAATCCGAGCATAATAGTAGTATTTAAGACAACTAGCTTTTTCTTCAACATATTCCCCTGCTTTCACTATGTATATAAGGATTATCTCTATATGTAAATAACAGACACTTTTTTATATTTTATGACAATTTAACTAGTACTAATTTCTATACAAATGGGATTATAACATCATATTTTGACAACCGTGTAATAATAATATTACAAATATATTACTAAATACGACAGATTACGAGTTTTCATCCTATTAATTTCCTATTTTTTATCTATTACTTGTTTAATCATTAGCTAAAATGGTATTTTATTTGTAATTCATTCAATAAAGGAGCTTTTGTATGCCAAATATATCGCTTGCTGAAGCTGTAAAATTAAAAAGTGTCTTATCTAAAAGAATTCACGAATTAGAAGAAGAAATGGATCGAACTGCTTTTGTGGAAGTAGAAAAAGGAACTCAACCGCCTAAGCAATCCCGTACATTAGCTCAAGTAGAAAGCGATCTTGCTGCCATTCGCAAGGATTTCCGCCTGCTTGATGTATTAATGTATAAGGCTAATAGCATAAACGAAATCGAATTCGAAGGCAATCATTATACGATCGTAGAAGCGATTGAATTAGCAGCTCAACTTAGAGCTCAAGCGAGAAAATATAAAGTATATGGGTCGGTTCATAAAGAAGAATTTCTTTATGCAGTTGGAGATTCTTCAGCCATGCATAGAGTAGCAACTTTTGAACCTGAAGAATACCGACTAAAAGCTTTAGAAACCGAAAGACAGGCTAATCGTCTTTCGAATGCAATTAATGCAAAGAATTACAGCATTCTACTGGATTTTAATGGCGATCAATATTTTTAACCTTGGAGAGGTGAGACTCCTCTTCAAGGCGTAGAAGGAAAACCTGGTGTGCATATAAGTACAATTGAATAAATGCAAATGGCAAACCAATGACCATTTACCATTTACTCTTTTACCATTAACCCATTCCCAACTATGGCAATGGATGGCTGAATGCCAAAATCGTAATTTTATTTCCTTCTATGAATGTCTCGGCGTTTACGTCGAGGCATTTTTATATTCTTTTCCACTTTATACACAGAGGAACTTTAACAATTGAAATCTTTGTAATGTTTTTGTAATAAAAGTGAAACTTTTTTCCAGCTCTATCCGTCTAATAAGTAACTGAACTATTGGAGGGACATTATTAAAATGAAGAAAACGATATTATCAATTTGCATTCTTTCTGGGAGCCTGTTCTTCTCACCAATACTATTATCTGAGGCACATGTTCAATCAACTTCTTCTAACACAGAAAATATCCAAAATAATGTGCATGCGGCAGAAACAAAGGTGTTATCGAAAACATCTTCTTCAAGCTTAAAATTAAATGCACATCCAGATATTAAGACGTTAAAGGAAATGAGCAACCCGACACATTCAAAAGATGAAATAATCAGCACTTTTGGTGAACCAGCCGATGTTTTAAGAGGCGCGATGGATAACAATCTATTATGGCGCTATGATTATAAAAATGATGAAAACTATGTATTTACACACGATCTTGATGCCATTGACGTGGATGCACTAAAATCAGGTGAACTTGAGTACGTTATCTATATCAGTTTTGAACAGGATGAACAAACAGTTAATAGTATTGCAATTTATTATATTGATCAGGATGGAAAGTTTCATGAGTATCGTGAATATGCTGATGGGTATGTGAAGGATTTGGTGGAATGAAGTTGAACCTAAAAAAGAAGCTGAATGTTCAGCTTCTTTTCTAATTTCTATTTTAATATAATGCAAATGGTGGATCAATTCCTAATACAGGCTCTCCATTTACAGTTAGCCAAATGTAAAAATGATCGATTTCTGTATCTAGTAATTTTTCAATTTTTGCAATAATAGCTTCTTGTACTTCAAATGAGATTCTTGCTGTTTCTTCACCTAGTTCAACATCTTTTAAACCGACTAGATCAGCAATAAATCTGGCTTGTTCAAATGTAACCTCAACATATTGATCATGTTCAGGTAAATAAGCCGCTTCTGCTGAACTTACACTGATTACAGCCGCAAGCAAAAATGCTGTAAACATAACAGTAATTTTTTTCATTAAGTTTTCCCCCTATATTTCTATTATTTTATTTTTTAATGCAAGAAAAACATCTACCACCTTAGGGTGATACATAGTACCCTTACACCTCAAAATCTCATCAAATGCTTCTTCCTTTGAACGTGCTGTTTGATAGACTCTATTAGTTGTCATAGCATCAAAAGAATCCACTACTGAAATAATGGCAGCTTCAATAAGGATTTCCTCACCGGATATACCATTAGGATAGCCTTTTCCATCAAACCTTTCATGGTGCTGCTCAACGATCTTCCCAGCCTCTTTTAAGAAAGTAAGCCCAAGCTCTTCTAGTATTTCTCTGCCATGCTTTGAATGTTGTTTCATTAGTTCCCATTCTTCTTGATTTAACTTTCCAGGCTTCTGCAATACTTCTAATGGAACTCTTAATTTACCTACATCATGAAGAAAAGAAGCAATATTTAAACCCTTTAATTGCTTTGTATTTAAATCCATAGCTTCTCCAACAATCATAGAAAGCTTATTAATCCTTTGACAATGGTCAACTGTATATCCATCTTTTTCTTCAATTGAGATTGAAAGTTCCATTAATTGTTTGGTAGCTTTGCTGTAATAGTGAAAAATAGGCTGAGAACTTACATATAGGAATTCAGTAATACCTATAGCTTGGAAGATATAATGTTGTTCTACAGGAATTTTGAAAAAAGAATCTCCTTCTTTAATAGTTCTTTCTTCATTTGAATATTTTATATTTAGCTGTCCGGAAAGCACATGCAAATATTCCATTGCATCCCAGCCCTCCTGCGGCTCTATACCCCACATTGCTTGATCTTCTAATTTATGATAGATAACCTCTGTCCCATCTCCAGATGCAATTAAAGATATTTGCAGACCTTTCATGTGGACGGTTTCAATGAAGCTATCCTCATTTATTTTGCCCACGCTAAACCCTTCTTTCTCTGTTTCCGCTTTGCGAGACTAAAATGTTACGTGTTTGTCATATAGTAGTTTAGACATAATGCCATTTTATTATATAAAATGTCAAATTTCCACATATTTTTTAATTCTAATAGAATTTGTCAGTACAACTAAATGACAACTATCTCGGAACTATTTCCATAGTAACTAAAGAAAAGCTGCCAACTTTTTATTGACAGCTTTTTTCTTCCTATTTAAATGGGTTTTTCCATTCCATTAGTACACCATAATTTAATGATTCATTATCCTCTAAATAGTTTTCACATACAGCAATCGGTTTTCTGCCGCATCGCAGCAAGAAAGAAATGACGGGATCTTTATAATTTCCCCTGACGACTTCAGCTATATATTCATCAGGTGTTAGTTTCTCCGCTAACAGATGATATCCCGGCATTCTTCCCCCTCCAAGAAGGCGCTTTAGATTTAATTGAATGACGATATGATACATTGCCTCCATTAGCATCTTACCTAATCCTAATTTACGGAACTTCGGCTTCACACTAATGTCAACAATGTAAAGGGTATCTCCATTAGGATCATGGCTCTTGATATAACCATGATCCGTCACTTCCTTCCATGTATGATAAGGATGGTCAGGGTCAAAATTAATCATTAGACCTGTTAAAGAACCAGCAAGCTCACCATCTACTTCAATACATAAGGCACCTTCAGGAAAATGATGAATATGGCTTTTTAGCTGCTCTTCACTCCACCATAAATCCGAAGGAAATGGCGGCGGGAAGCACTCAGCCTGGATTTGAATTAAATCATCAAAATCCTGATCTTTATAATTTCTAATGACAGCGGCTGCGGTTTTTCCGTTGGCATTTATATAAAAGTCGCTGAAATAGTGAATAGTATTATCCATCAATATTCTCTTTTTCCCAGTCTGTATATAAATCAGTCCGCCGATCTCGCCACGTTGTTACCGAACCTCTTTCCCTTACTTCATATAGAAGGTTTAGATCAAGGTCGGCTGTAATGATCATATCATCATTTAATTCGCCTTCTGCCATAATTCCTTTAGGCGGGAATGGTATATCATTCGGAGTGATAATGGCCGCCTGACCAAAGTTCGCTCTCATGAAATCCACGGTTGGCAGCGAGCCAATCGTTCCTGTCACCACAACATATACTTGGTTCTCAATGGCCCTTGCATGGGAAGTATAACGGACCCGATGGAATCCATGACGATCATCTGTGCAAGACGGACAAAAGATGACGTCTGCACCTTTCGCTTTAGCCATACGGACAATTTCAGGAAATTCAATATCATAACAAGTTAAGATCGCAATTCTGCCTTTCTGCGTATCAAATACTTGAAAATGATCTCCTGCCGACATATTCCATTCATCTACTTCAGTTGGAGTAATATGAAGTTTTGCTTGTTCTTCCACTCTTCCATCCGGATAAAATAAATGGGCAACATTATATAACTTCCCATTTCGCGAAATAACATGTGTACCTCCAATAATATGAAGGCTGTTATTGACCGCTAGGCTTATAAACAGATTTTTATATTGTTCTGTAAAGCCTGGAAGTTCATTTATCGTTAAGCTTCCTCCCGCTTCACTTCCTATGGAAAGCAGCTGTGTAGTAAAAAATTCAGGAAATAGGACGAATTCGGCTCCAAACTCCTGAGCTGTTTTCACATAATGTGTACACTGGGCAGCAAATTCCTCAAAAGACCTGATACTATGCAAATGGTATTGCACAGCTGATACTCTCATTTTCATTTATCGTCCTCCTTCTCCACCGTAATGGAACTCATGAATTATCAATGATTTTACAGGATAATAAACACTATGTGTACCCTTTTTCGTAAAAAAAACAATTAGAAGCAGTCCTTATTTCTCCTGAAAGTGCAAGTTATCCCTGAGTCATGAACTCTACTCACATAAAAAGCAGTGAATCGATGTGATTCACTGCTTTATCCTACGCTTTTTGGAATTGAATTTTGTGCAGATTAGCAAATATACCGCCTTTTTCAATTAGCTCATCGTGACTGCCTTCCTCTGCAATCCCATTTTCTGTTACAACGACAATCCGATCTGCATTTCGAATTGTTGCCAGTCTATGGGCAATTACCAATGTTGTTCGATTTTTTGCGAGGTCGGTTAATGCCGCCTGAATAATTCGCTCTGTCTCAGTGTCCAGTGCAGAAGTTGCTTCATCTAAAATTAAAATAGGAGGATTTTTCAAGAACATTCGAGCAATCGCTAAACGCTGCTTTTGCCCTCCGGAAAGTTTTAAGCCACGCTCACCAATTTGAGTCTCATAGCCAAAAGGTAGTGAAGCAATAAAATCCTCCAAATGTGCTTTGCGTGCAGCCTCATAAATTTCTTCATCAGAAGCATCGAGGTTGCCATATCCGATATTTTCCTTTATCGTTCCAGTAAATAAGAAGACATCCTGCTGCACAATTCCAATTTGCGAGCGAAGAGATTGCTTTGTCATGTCCCTCAGATCGATTCCATCAATTTTAATACTGCCGTTTGAAACATCATAAAAGCGTGGAATCAAAGAACAAATCGTTGTTTTCCCTGCACCGGATGGTCCAACAAATGCAACGGTTTCTCCTGCTCTTATTGAGAGGTCAATATCCTTAAGGACAGATTTGTGTTCATCATAGCTAAAGCTGACATCCTCAAAACGGATATCCCCTCTTAAGGTTGATACTTCGACCGCATCCTTTCGATCTTCAACTTCAGGGTCTGTATCAATTAATTCGGTAAATCGTTTAAATCCAGCCATGCCTTTTGGATAAAGTTCCATAAGCGCACTTATTTTATCAATCGGCTTTAACAATACATTTACATAAAGTATAAAGCTGACAAGCTCTCCATGAGTCAGCTCTCCTGTAAAACTTAACCAAGCACCGTATACTAATACAAGCAAGGTAATTAAGCGAGTCATCATATAAATACCAGAAGAACTATAGCTCATAATTTTATAAGCTCCAAGTTTAGCTTTGCGAAATGTCTGGTTATCCTTCATAAACCTAGCAATCTCAAACTTTTCATTAGTAAAAGATTGAACAACACGGACGCCGGAAACACTATCCTCAACACGGGCATTCACATTAGCAATTTCACCATACATTTTTTTCCACGCTTTATTCATGCGTACATTACAAAAAGCAATCAGCCAAACGAGGAATGGCATGACAACAACCGAAACAATGGCAAGCTTAACATTAATGGTCAGCATGATTCCAAAGGCCCCAAAGAAAGTCATGACAGCAATAAATAAATCTTCGGGTCCATGATGGGCAAGTTCACCAATATCCATCAAGTCATTTGTAACCCGGCTCATAATATGTCCGGTCTTCGTATTATCAAAAAAACGAAATGATTGGCGCTGAACGTGATTAAAAAGCTGCTGGCGCATATCTGTTTCTATATTAATGCCAAGCATGTGTCCCCAATAGTTAACGATATATTGGAGAAATGTACTTGTTACGTAAAAGGCAAGCAATCCTGCACTTACAGAAACAATCATAGCCCAATTCTCATCCGGCAGCAGGTCATCGATAAACCATTGCACTGCGAGAGGAAAGCCCAGTTCAAGGAGTGCTACGATAACCGCACTCGAAAAATCAATGATAAATAATTTCTTATGAGGTTTATAATAAGTAAAAAAACGACGGATCATCATGTTCTCCTATTCTTCTGAGATTTTTATGCTACTTGGATTATATGCCCAACAACAGGCTGTTACAAGCCTTTTACTAACTTTTCACCTTTCTTAATGGTATTTTCCGAATCAGCTGATTAAGAACCTCTGAAACAACTAGGCCTACTGCAATTGAGCCAGAAATCATAAATGCTTTGGCTGCAAGCTGAATAGCCGTATTATAATCATTTTCAACAAAGTTCCGCATCGCATCATAAGCAAGTCCTCCTGGGACAAGCGGTATGATTCCTGACACACTAAAAATGATAATGGGCGTCCGGTAATACCTCGCAAACATTTGACTCAGCACTGCAATGGAAAAAGCGGCTATTAATGAAGAAACAACTGCATCAAAATAGCGATCGACTAGTATAATGTAAATCATCCAGCCAACCATTCCGACAAAACCGCATTGAAGCAATGATTTCTTTGGTGCATTAAATAAAATCCCAAATGCTGCGGAGGCAATAAAGCTAGTAACTAAATGTGTAAGCATGTATCTCCGCCTCCCTTATGAATAAAATGCAAAAATAACGGCAATTCCCGTTCCAATGGCGAAAGCTGTTAAAAAAGCCTCTGCTCCCTTTGATAGCCCTGAAACAAGATGCCCAGCCATCAAGTCACGGACTGCGTTCGTTATAAGCAGCCCAGGAACCAGAGGCATTACGGAGCCAATAATAATTTTGTCCAGCTGTGCTCCAAATCCGCTTTTTATAAATAAAAACGCAGCCAGCCCAATAATCAATGAAGCAAGAAATTCAGAAAAAAACTTTATTTGAACAACGCGATGCAGGTATATAAATGAAGTAAAGCCAATTCCTCCGCATATCACCGCTGGTATAAAGTCACTCCACTGTCCTAAAAACATCAACATGAAACAGCCGCTCGCAATAGCAGCCGCCACAATTTGCTGATAAATAGGAAAGGTGAAATCAGCCTCTTCTATTTCTTTTAATCGTATGTATGCCTGTTTGCTGGTTAATTCCCCGCTGGCGGCCTTTCGCGATACTCCATTCACTAACGTTACCTTATATAAGTCAGTAGTTCGTTCAGAAATACGAATCAGCTTCGCAGGTTCTGTTCCGTCAACAGAAAAAATAATGCCCGTTGGGGTAACGTAACTATGGGAATCAGGAATTCCAAATGTTGCAGCGATTCTTGACATGGTATCTTCTACCCGATAGGTTTCAGCTCCGCATTGAAGCATAATTTTACCTGCCAGTAAGCATATATCAATTACCTCCAAGCTGGTAGGAAATTTATGTTCCATTCTTCCGCCTCCTTCCGCGTCATGCATAATGCCTCATTCATCTTAATCCAAATATGCCCTTTAATAAAGTCCTTATTACATCATACAATATTTTCATTTTAGAGAACGTTTACACCCGGAGAAAAGTCACCAAAAAATTAAGTCTCCCCTTGAACGATTGTTGTTCATGGGAATAACTGCAGAACAGATGGGTACTTATCTGATATCTTTTCTTGCCTTTATTGGAAGAAACCGGTGAATTAAGCGGAGATTCTACCCTTATTTTAAGAATTGAGCCATTTTTGGCCAAAATAAGCGGAGATTTTACGGTTATATTGAAAAAAATCGCCTATTTGACCGTTTTTTAGTTCCTTAGCCGGAATTTCTCCGTCTATTTCAGCACAATTTAAGTGATTTTACGATTTAAGCGGAATTCTTCCGCCTATTTATGAAATGTGTAACTCTTGCATTTTGGGGAGTATGGTATTATACCTGTTGGCTGAAGACGAAATAGCAAGAGCCATACGCGGTTAAGCTCAGGCACACCCGCATAGCCTGAATGTGTACTCTGAAGCGAAAACCTTTATACATCTAACTAATAAAGGTAAAAAAAGCATAAAAAAAGAAACTCACGCCATTGGGAGTTTCGCATTTCAAAAATGATCGCTATCACTTTTTGGGATAGCGGTTGGATTGGTTAAAACGGGCATTCAACTGCCCTTGTATCATTTTGTTTCTCGTCGCTGTATCTTCCTTCTTCTTCTTTTTCTTTAATTCCTGAAGTATTTCGTCTGTCCTCACACCTTCTTCTCTTTTATTTGCAATTTCAATGAGTCTTTCCACATCCATAAAAGAATATTTGCGATTTCCCCGATCAGACCTTTCTGGAGAAATTAGCTTTCTTTCTTCATAATACCTAATTTGCCTTTCGGTTAATCCCGTTAACTCGCTTACAGTTCCGATTGAAATGACCTTTCTATTTTTATATGATGCTTCATTTTCCATACCGAGCCCACCCCAAATGAAAAGGTTTTAATACTATTATACACGTTTGTTAGATTTTTTCACTATATATGTTATAAAATATAACATTAACAAAAAAACATGTTAGGATATCTTACAATATAAATGAAAGTTCTCTTTTAATCATATAAACTGACAGAAATAATACGAAATGAGGAGATGGAATATGCAATACTTACGAAAAGCGGTTGAAAAGAAGCGCAACTATTTAATCCAGCTACTCGTAAAAGCTGGTGTTTCTAAAGAAATCGAACAATTGCAAAATCTAACATTAACAGAACTTGAACTACTTTCAAAAAAACATATGGTCGTTAAATAATAGTTACAGGGAGGAAATGAAAAGATGGAAAGTCATGATGCACTTGAACTCGCTAAAAAAATCATTGAACTTGACCTTTTACGGGATAGGATTTGGGAGAACTTAGCGGAAATGGCCGGAGACAATGCATATGAATTAATCAGGAGGGTGCAAAACAGCTAAACCTGTTCCTTAAAATAAAGAATAGAAATTTTTCAGAGGTAATTCAATATGAACACATATAAAACACTGAAGTAGATCGGTGTTTTTTTGTTGTTCATTTTTATCTGTCTCTTATCCTTAAATAGAACCTCCAGCAAAATCATTAAATTTATAAACGTTTTATGCCCTTATACGCCATGATTTTGTTTGATTTCAGTAGACGCCCAATATATACTTACATTATCGATTTCCAATATTGCTTTTCGATAACAGAAAGGAAGTGGTCTTATTGGAAGATCGTGTACTTAGAAAACTGTTTTTAGGCTTTATCCAAATTCACATTCTGCATCATGCTGATGAAGAGCCCATTTATGGTCTATGGATGTTAGATGAATTAAAGGAACACGGATATTCAATGAGTGCCGGTACCATTTATCCCATTCTGCATTCCATGACAAATGATGGCCTGCTTCTTCAGGAAAAGCAAAAAGTGGAGGGAAAGATTAGAAAGTATTATCGTACAACCGAAAAAGGAAAAGAGGTTTTACTGGAAGCAAGAAAGAAAGCTTTTGAACTATTTAAAGAAATAAAAGATTCTTAAGGAGTGGAGATGATTGAAAAACAAATTGGCAAGCTTATGGGAAATCCTGCTTGTGTCAACCAAATTAGGGCTAACGTCATTCGGAGGTCCAATTGCGCACCTTGGCTATTTTAGAGATGAATATGTCATTAAACGAAAATGGATGGATGAGGATAGCTATGCTCAGCTTGTGGCATTATGTCAGTTTATACCTGGGCCAGCAAGCAGCCAAGTAGGCATTGGAATCGGGATGGTACGGGCCGGTTGGCTTGGAGGTATTATATCGTTTATTGGGTTTACCTTTCCATCTGTTTTGGCACTTATACTATTTGCGCTAACATTGCAAAGCTTTAATCAGTTTGATTTAGGCTGGATTCAAGGATTGAAAATTGTTGCAGTTGCCGTTGTTGCTCAGGCTGTAATGGGGATGGCTAAAAATCTTGCGCCAGATTTCCCAAGAAAAACGATTACCCTGCTGGCAGTTGTCACAGCGGTTTTATGGCAAACTACAATGACACAAATTTTAATTATCATTATAGCTGGAATCATTGGCTTCTTCGTTTATAAAAACGTGACGGAGCATAAAGAAACAAGTCTTCATGTGCCTGTTTCTAAGAAATTCGCTTTGCTCTCTCTCGTCATGTTCTTTGCTATATTGGTTTTACTGCCAATCATAAATCAAATTTTCACAGCAGATTGGATCACCGTATTTGATCGATTTTATCGTTCTGGCGCCCTTGTTTTTGGGGGTGGACATGTGGTTCTTCCGCTTTTAGAAATGGAATTTGTTCCTAGCGGTTTTCTTTCTGAAGAAGCATTCCTTGCAGGTTATGGTGCCGCACAGGCTGTTCCGGGTCCGCTATTTACGTTCGCAGCTTACCTCGGAACAATCATTAATGGCTGGCAGGGTGGATTATTAGCGACTTTTGCTATCTTTTTGCCTGCTTTTTTGCTCATTGCAGGAACATTGCCTTTTTGGCAGCAGATCAGCAAAAACAAAAATATGAAAGCAGCCTTATATGGGGTGAATGCAGCAGTTGTCGGCATATTAATTGCAGCGTTATATGATCCAATTTGGACGAGCACCATTCATACTGCAGCCGATTTTTCATTAGCTGCCATTTTATTCTTTATGCTCAATTATTGGAAGCTCCCGCCTTGGATTGTCGTTGTTACTGGTGCTGCAGCTGGAGCATTGATGCACATGCTGTAGAACTTTCAGCAGTTCTCTTAATTAACAGATGTTTACTGTTTAATTTAAACACAAAAACTCTTGCCAGCTGTACGGCAGAGTTTTTGTGTTTTTTTATTTTATATGGGCATAACCAATACTACCCTTGTTCCGCGACCTTTTTCAGAAAGGATATCCAAAGAGCCGCCTTCCACTTTTGCTCTCTCCTCCATACTAAAAAGCCCGACACCCTTCTGAATTTCTTCGTAATCAAACCCAGCACCATAATCTTCAATTACTACTCTAATTTCATGATCATGTTCACGGATGGTAACAAAGGCTTCGTTTGTCCCTGCATATTTACGGATATTCGTTAATGCTTCCTGGATGATTCTATAAATGGTCAATTCTTTATCTGTGCTGAGGCGCTCATTTAAATTACTCGTAAATTGCACATCTATTTGATGGTATTGGGAAAATCGATGCAAATAAGAACGGATGGCAGGCAATAAACCTAAATCATCCAGAACAGACGGCCGCAGCTCTCTTGAAATATCTCTCAGCTCTTCAATTATTTCTGCTGTTTCCGTGTAAAGCTGTTCTAGAAGCGGATGGTTCAATTCAGCTTGCAGGCGATTAATAGTTATCATATGGCTATATAAATTTTGCCCTACCCCATCATGAAGATCGCGTGAAATGATTTTTCGTTCGTCTTCCTGTAAGTTAATCATCCGCGTCATCATATTCTTGATTTCTTCTTCCGCTTTTTTGCGATTGGTGATTTCATGGCGAATGGCTAAAAATTGATATGGCCTTTCATCACCATCAAGGAAAGGAACGATCGTTGTATCCACCCAGTAATTGCTTCCATCTTTGGATTTATTCTTTATTTCGCCTTTCCAAACTTCCCCCTGATTAATTGTTTCCCATAATTGTTTAAAAAATGATTTCGGATGATAACCCGAATTGATAATCCGATGATCAGCACCTATTAATTCGCTTCTGTTATATTTAGAAATTCTGCAAAATTCATCGTTAACATATGTAATTTTCCCTTTCCGATCGGTTATAGCTACGATGGAAGAGGCATCTAGAGCAAATTTCATATCACTTAGCTCTTTATGATAGGAAGCTTCTTCTCTTAGCGGATCAACATTAGCATTCCGATTACTCTGTAATCCTGCATTATTATCATTTTTTGACGCATACTGCTGCTGAGGGTTATTTGTATTCTTCATCTGAACCTCTCCTAATCATGGCTGAATACCACCTTTTCGAGCTTGCTTGTGTAATCTCTTACAGCCTTTTGTTCATGAAGCTGGAACGGTTTTTTCACACGGCGTCCGACCAGCAGCACTCCTTTTGCACTGCCGTTTAAAATAATCGGAACTGCGTAAGCGCTGATTAGCTTCTCAGCAAGCATAATTGGATACTCTAAGTCTCTGCCAATTATATTATCCGGAAAACGATCTAGGTGAATGGGAGTCCCAGTTGAAATAACTCTACCAGCAATCCCTTTTCCATAACGCAGGGTAATTCTTTTATACTTGTCGTTCAAATTTCCGGCAGCATGCTTCCATTTAACATCTGAACCCTTTGGAATCTGAATTGCAATGGCCGCAAATTCACATGGTATATCAACTAGCAGATCGTTTAACATTTGAAGAATCATCTGGTTTTCCATTACTAGGCCATCCTCCTATATACCATAGCCCAGCAGTCCTTTTTTTAATGCAAACTGAACAAGCTCTGGCCGTGTTTTCATCTTCAGCTTTTCCATTACATTACTTTTATGTGTTTCAACCGTTTTAACAGAAATAAAAAGCTGTTCGGCGATTTCTTTATTAGAGAATCCTTTGGCTATTAACGTTAAAACTTCCTTCTCCCGATCTGACAGCAGTTCAAAATGATCAGAATCTCCGCTTCTTACTGTATTTAGGTATTCTTCCATTAATCGTTTTGTTGCAGAAGGATGCAAATAAGCTTCACCCGAAGCAACACTTCTAATGGCTGATATTAGTTCATCATGCGGAGAACTTTTTAACAGACACCCAGATGCACCAGCCTGTATGGCTTTAAACAAGTATTCTTCGTCATCATGCATTGTTAGGATTAAAATTGAAATTTCCGGTTTTTTCTTTTTCAGCTCAATTGTTGCACTTAATCCATCTTTTCCGTGTGGCATACTTAAATCCATAACTACTACATTAGGTTCAAGCTGCAGCGATTTTTCAATCGCTTCATTGCCTTCAGATGCCTCCCCAATTACCTCAAGCTCCGGGTGATTATTTAATAGCATTTTTAACCCCATTCTCACTACTGCATGATCATCGCACAGCAAAATCTTAATCATTTCATTTCCCCCTTTGTCCATTTCCCCATATAAGGCTGCCTCTTTCTAGTATGGTAATGATAGCGTAATAAGTGTTCCATTCCCAATTGCTGATGTGATTAAGCATGTACCCCCAATTAACTCCATTCTTTCACACATAGCTGCTAACCCTGATCTTTTAGCTAAACCTGTATGAATATCAAAGCCTTTGCCGAAGTCTTTTATTTCGATTATTACCTTCTCAGCTTCCCAATTCAATTTCATATGAACAAGATTTGCATCTGCATATTTAGCTATGTTTCCTAATGCTTCTTGACAAACACGGTATAACATAATGTTTTGTTTTTCAAGTAATCTTCTTTCATTGCCAGCAGATGTTAATTCTGTAATAATTCCATAGGTTGAAGTATATAACTTTAAATAACTTTTAAGAGCGGCGGTAATACCTGAAGAGGCTAATGACGGAGGATGCAGCTCAAGAGATAACAGCCGAATCTCCTGTATCGTTTTACTTAACTGCTCCCGTATTTCTGCAGTATAACTTTTCATTGCCGGTTCCTGCATACTGCCTTCCAGGTACTCCAGTCCCGTAAATACACTATATAGCGTCTGCCCTACTCCTTCGTGTAATTCATTTGAAATCCTTTTAATTTCATCTTCTTGTGAGTCTATAATATAATGGCTGATTACAGTATCCTTTTCCACTTAATACACTCCCTTCAATAAGTATAAAATATTTAACCAGTATGTTTATAGGGTTTTCATTGAAAATAAAATTTGCCGGCTGGCAAACTCCATACTACAAAGATCAAGCATCAGCACTCAGTCAGACCTTTAAGTCCAGCTATAATTGACATAAGGCCTGCCCGCAGAAAGTGCGAGGCAGGCCAAATCAGGTTATAAATCTAGTTAGCTTTCTTTAAAGGATAGGTTGTATTCAACTTAGCTTTACGCTGATAATAGAAGAAATTCAGTATAAATGATATGACATATATCACTATGAAAATATATAATGCATTGACAGGCGTTCCAGTTGACTTAGTAGACCAGCCGAATAATTGCGGGATAAAATATGAGCCGTAAGCCGCAAATGCAGCTGTAATACCTAATACTGGAGCAGCTTCTTTTACAGGGAAGATTCCAGGTATCATCTGGAATGTTGAGCCAGAACCAATTCCTGCAGCAATAAACAAGATTAGAAAAGCGGTTAAAAATCCTGCAAACGAAGCTTGTTTAGTAAAGTAGATCACTCCGCCTGCACCAGCACTCATGACAACGAATACCCAAGCAGTTACGGATGCTCCTCCAAATTTATCTGACAGCCAGCCTCCAACCGGTCGTGCAGCTGCCGCTAAAAATGCACCAAGGAATGCCAGCCCCATGTGTTCAGGGAATTGTGATTTTAATAATAATGGGAATGCAGCAGAATACCCAATAAATGAACCAAATGTTGCAACATAAAGGATTGTCATAATCCAAGTATGCTTTCGTTTCAATACAACAAACTGTGCACCAACTGATTGTTTTGTATTTGGAAGATTATCCATTCCAAAATAAGCAGCAATCGTTAAAACTGCAATTGGGATGACCCAGATAAATGCTGCATTTTGCAGCCATACCTTTTCACCACTGGCTAAAGTTTGGCTGTCTCCAAAGAAGGCAAATGCTCCGCTGGCAATGACAAGCGGTGTCACAAATTGTACGACTGAGACACCCATGTTTCCTAAGCCGCCATTAATTCCTAATGCTGTCCCTTTTTCTTTTTTAGGATAGAAAAAGCTTATATTTGCTGATGAAGAGGAGAAATTTCCTCCGCCAAGACCGCATAGTGCAGCCAGTAATAGCATCACTGAATATGGAGTTTCAGGATTTTGAACCGCCATACCAATACCGATCGCTGGAATAGCTAAGACTGCTGTAGAGATAATAGTCCAGTTTCTTCCTCCAAATGATCCGACAGCAAATGTGTAGAAGAAGCGTAATGTTGCTCCTACAAGTCCGGGTACAGCTGCTAAAGTAAATAATTGCTCATCTGTAAATGAGAAGCCTATTTCATTTAATTGTACAGCGACAACAGACCAAATTTGCCATACAATAAAAGCCATCATTAAAGAAGGAACTGAAATCCATAAGTTTCGTTTAGCATGCTTTTTTCCTTGTGTTTGCCAAAACTGTTCATTTTCAGGCATCCAGTCGTTTATTCTTTTCGTTTTCATTTCTTTTCACCTTCCTGTTACAATACTTTTCATTCGACTCGGCATTGCTGTGTGTTAAAGATTACTGATTCAATTCTTTAAAAACGATCTGTCACAGTTTTAAAATTGCCTTCTATTAAAAAGTCATCATTAAAGCATGTACAGATACCCTTATACGCTTATTGGCTTTACTTACTTCAATCAGCTGCCTGCAGCGGAATTTCCTATCACTCAGTTATTCGTTATTTTTCGAATGCAGTATTGCAGCTGACTGTTTTCATCAGTAGCGACCAGTCGGTCATTCTTCCATTCAAATCGTGCTTCCATGGGAATGGCCAAAAACTGAAGGTGGTTTACATACATTCTGAAATGAGTGTGATCAGGACAATTTTCTATCCGTTCAATTCTTTTTGTTAAGAGGGGTGCCTGATCCTCTCCATCTGTATCGATAATGGCTATTTCTACATCTTCATGTATGAACATGCTTAAGCTATTCTTTTTATCGGACTCCACAGCTTTTCCCTCCCTTACTTTGAGGATAGATAAAAGCTTTATATCCTTGCAGATACGTCCAGAAGTCTTCTTTTGCATTTGTCTCTATGAACTGTATCAGCTCAGCTTCGGACTGCCATTTGCTCATCCCTTTAATTTCCGCAACGATGATCTCAAGGCCATCTTTTTGTTTTACGTCTAAGTACCAGTTCAGCCGAATTTTAGCGAACAGTTCTCGTAGCAGCTGATCAATTTCCTCTTTGAACCTTCCACTGCTTTCTCTTATAAAACAAAAATCGATATATGTTTCACTATTCATAGCACTCACGCCTTTTTTGTTTTTTTATAGAGAAAGAAAGCTATAGGGAACATGACGATATTTAAGCCGCAAAAGATCAATGTGTTTACATAATTTTCATAAAAATATTGATGCACCATATATTGAGTGAAAATAATATTTAAAAACAAGACAGCACTGAGGAGAAGAACGCCAATATAACTACGCTTCATATCTCTTCACCCTTACTGCATATACAGCACCTTGATTTACTTCTACTTGTATTTCAGGAAGCGGCCGCCTTGGCGGTCCTGCTGTAGGTGCACCAGTTTCCACATCAAATTTGCCATGATGACAAGGACATACCATTTCTCCCTGCTCTTTGACCCAAAATACTGGACATCTTAAATGGGTACAGGCATTTTGATAAGCAACAAATTTTTCTTCACCTAGTCTGATGAGGATCGCGTCATCATGTTCTCCTGGAAATTTAAACTCTACCGCATCACCAATAGGCAGGTTGTTCAGATCAGCAATTTTTTTATGAGGATACTCTTTCTCTCCTAATCCCATCAGCTCTTTTGCTGCAACTGCTCCCCATGGCAGGGAAGATACAGCAAATACTCCTGCTGCACCTACTAGGGTTTTCATAAACCCACGGCGATCCAGCTTTCTTTCATTGTCCCGATTAATGTTATGAGTATAGTTATCTTCTGGAAAAGGAATCTTGTTATTTCGTTCTTTCATCACCGTCCACCTCCTAATAAAGCTTTGTGATTCCCTGGAGGATCCCAGGAAGATTTACTTTTACATTTGTTTCGCCTTCTAAATACGGCTGACTTGTTACCCATTTTCCGTTAGACATGTTGTATTGCTTTTGTTTTTGCTCAATTTCCTCTTCTGTTAGCCATTGCAGCGTGTTTGAAGGACAGACGCTTGCACACATTGGCGGTATTCCATCTTTCGTACGGTCAATACACAGGTCACATTTGTACATTAGGTTTTGCTCTTCGTCGAATTTCGGAATACCGTATGGACATGCAATCGTACAGTTTTGGCAGCCGATGCATTTTTCAACCAGCGCTGAAAGCACCGCTCCTGTTTCATGAATTTGAATGGCTTGTGCCGGACAGCTGCGGGCACAAGCAGGATTCACACAGTGCAGACACATTAAAGGCATTGTCTGACGGCTGACAAGCGGATTCACATCATAAACGTAGTTTCTGTTTCTTTCTTCATGCCCTCCGCACTGTGTACAGGCTGCTAAACAAGATCTGCAGCCTATACAATTTTCAAGCTCTATATAAAGTCTCTTTTTCATTGCTGTTACACCTTCTCTCGATCAAGCTTTTCGATTTGGGCTGCACAAACTTTAAATTCAGGCATTCTGCTCATAGGATCCAGTGCAGCAATCGTAAGTAGATTGATAGATTTTTCATGGCCGAAATGGTAAGGCACAAAGACCGTATCAGGACGAATTGCCTCTGTTATTTTAACCTTGTAAAAAGCTTCCCCTCTTCTTGTGTAAAGACGTACCTCTTCTTCATGGGAGATCTTATATTTTTCAGCTGTTTGCGGATGAACCTCTATAAATGGTTCCGGACACATGTCACGGAGGAAAGGAATTCTTCTCGTTTGATTACCAGATAGATAGTGATAGACTACGCGGCCATTTGTCATCCGCAGCGGATAGGTTTCATCTGGTTCCTCTGCTGACTTTCGATATGGCAATGCGCAAATTTTTGCTTTTCCATCAGGATGATAAAACTTTTTATCAAGGAACATATGCGGTGTTCCTTCATCGTTCTCATCTTTACATGGCCAAAAGACTCCATCTTGTTTTTCGATTTTTTCCCATGTTGCTCCGTAGTAGTCCGCATAGCCGCCTTTAGAAGCTGCCCTGAATTCATCCGCAACATCTCTGGCTGTTTTCAGATGGGAGAAATACTTCCCTCTTCCCAGACGTTCTGCTAGCTCAACCTGCATTTGCCAATCTGGTTTTGATTCTCCAACAGGCTCTTGCGCTTTATTAATTTTAATAATTCTGCCTTCCAGGTTGGTTGTCGTACCTTCATCTTCTGACCAGGTAACAGAAGGCAAGATCACATCAGCAAATTCAGCTGATTCAGATAGGTAGAAATCTGCACACACCATGAAATCTAAATTCTTCAGTGTTTCTCTGACAAAGTTTAAATTTGGCGCGGATACAGCTGGGTTTGAACAAAGCAGATATAAACCGCGAATTTCCTTTTTAGCCATCAGTTCGAAGAGTTCGTAGGCAGAAACACCAGCCTTTGGCATTTCATCTTCTGAGATTCCCCAGAATTGGCAAACTTCTCTTACATGTTCTGGGTTCGTGATTTTACGATACCCTGGCAGAAGGTCTGATTTTTGTCCATGTTCACGGCCGCCCTGGCCATTTCCCTGTCCAGTAAATGTCGCTACTCCTGATTTAGGTCTTCCGATCTTCCCTGTTACAAGCGCCATGTTTGTATATGCAGAAACATTGTCAACACCTTTATGCTGCTGTTCAATTCCTCTGGCAAACATAACAACCGCGTTAGGAGCTTTACCGTAGATTTCCGCTGCTCGGATAATCTTTTCCGGATCAACACCTGTAATTTCACTTGTATATTCAGGAGTAAATTCTTTAACAAGCTCTCTTGTTTCTTCAAAACCATTTGTGTGATTGTTCACAAATTGTTCATCAGTAAATCCATTTTCAATTAATAAATGAAGGATTCCATTTGCAAGCGCTAAATCAGTTCCAGGACGAATATCCAAATGCACATCCGCTCTTCTGGCAATAGGTGTCTCCCTTGGATCCACGACGATAATATAACCGCCTCTCTCCTGTACATTCCATAAGCGGAAGATAGAGGTCGGATGACATTCTGCTGTATTACTGCCAGCGATGAATAAGCAATCTGTTTCATGTATATCTGTCCAAGGCAAGGTAGATCCTCGGTCAACCCCAAGTGATCTTAGGAAACCGCCGGCAGCACTTGACATACAGAAGCGCCCATTATAATCGATATATTTTGTTCCTAGTGCAACACGTGCAAATTTCCCTGTCAGATAACATTTTTCATTTGTCATTGATACTCCGCTAAAAACGGATAAACTGTCTTTCCCGTAATTCTCTTGAAGCTCTGTAAATTTTTTAGCGATCAGGTCGTATGCCTCATCCCAGCTGGCTTCTCTAAAACCCTTTGTTGTTCCTTTTAAAGATGCATCATCACGAATAAGCGGTTTTAATAGGCGATCATCATGATTCGTCTGCTGGTAAGCTGTAACCCCTTTGGGACACATTTTTCCTACTGTAACCGGCCAGTCATATCTTGGCTCAACCCCAATGATTTTGTTTGTAGATGTATTAACCCGCAGATTCATGCCGCACTGCATTCCACAATAACTGCAATGTGTTTTAATTAATTTTTCATTCGGGTGATACACATTTTCGATTTCTTTAAAAAACTTATCCCTTTGCATTCTGGTTTGCCTCCTTAACCTTTACTTCGTGAGTAGGAAACCCTGAAAACTGTGCCATCCGATATTTCCTTCTGCATGGCAGACAAAGCTCTGCAAGGTGATGCCCATCCTCTGTCTGAAATTGAATATGATTTGTCTGAAGTACATCTATAACGTCATTTGATTGTTCAACTGATACGAATTCATTGCCGCAAACCTTGCATTGCTTTGGTGCAGCTTCCATATAATGCTCTCGATAGTTTCTTGCAAAGACACTTAATGGTCTAAATGGAATATGTGCAAGCTTACCAAATGGCAAGTAAATCAACGTGATAATGACGGACCACTGATGAATGAGCGACATAACCGGGTGTCCAAATCCATGCAGGAATACATTGCTGAATGTAAGAGCTAATCCTGTTATGCTGATAAAGAGCAGCATATATAATGGAAGAAAGTCGTATAGAAATTTTTGTTCTGCTCTTGCCTGCATATTTTTCAAACGGCGGTAAAGCGCCATACAAACTCCGATAATAACCATTGTTGCGGAGATGTTTAGTGCATTATAAGAAAAGTTAGCGATCAATCCATCAGCTGGCACTGTCAAAATTTGAATGCCCATTAAAATGATGTTGTACATACCGTTCTCATCCATTGTGAAGTACATCCAGCCGAACACTAGCGGAAAAGTAACGAGACAGGACAGGATTACTCCCCAGCCCATCATAATGTGCTGTGTCCATCGGTAAATTCCCCTATTCCAGATAAAACGGTAGGTTGCCAGCTGTTCTACAGATGTTTTTGGTGTTGATTTTCTGAAAAGCAGCTTAATTCCCTTTTTAATGATGATTTTTGTTGGCGGGCGTTCTCCCCAAGCAATAAAGCGATAAAAGAAGCCTCCTAAAAATATGATCGTACCAACCATGTATCCGTATAAATTTAAGTCAACATGTGTAAACATTCTCGTTCCGATAAATGATAGTACTGCAAGTCCTATTACAGATAGAAACATTGATTTTGCGAACCTTGAAGCAAATGCCTGATTAATTGAAGTAACAGCTTTCTCAGTTTTGGCTGTTTCCATGTTTACTCCTCCTTGTTACAACCTTCACATACTTTATGATTTCATTGTATAGGAGAAAGAGCTGTCGCCATATCGGGGAACTTCCCTATCTCTTTAGGGAAAAACCCTTATTTTACTGTCACTTCATTATTTTTTGCTGAACTATGTAATTCGGTTTTAATTATGGTAAAATATGACTAACAAATTAAAGGAGTGTGGATTTAATGGCCAAATCAGCTGCTAAAAAGAAAAGAGAAAAGTTAGTTCGTGAAGGAAGACGGAACCCCGAGCAAAACCGCAGCCCGTTTGCTGGAGCAGATATGAGTACGAGAAAAACGAAGACAAAAAATGAAACGTTATTCCGAATAAAACATAAGAACCATTCATTAGATGAAAATCATGATGGTTCTTTTTTATTGCTTATTTATGTTTTGAGAACTTGACGATTGACTGGTAATCATACATAAAAACAACTTGTTTTCATTTACCTTTTCAACCTTCTAATAAGCTATGTCAGATCATCACTCCTCCCTGAAAGTAAAAAAACAGCCCCTATTAGGACTGCTTTTGCTCTTCGGATAGTATCCCCATTCGCTCAATATGCTCTTTTGCTTCTTCATCACCATATTGATAAATCATCGCATAAACTTTCTCTATTGCTTCATCATATTCATCGTTTTGCGGGTCATGATGATATTCTAAAAATGGAATATGAGATCTAACATATGTTTTCAAGTCGGCATTATAGTTTTTGCGTAATTCGTCACTTATTTTAGCGGCCTCTTCTTCTGGAGCGAATATTTTAAAATGCCATTCTGCTGCTTCTGGTGTTTGATGAATGACTCTGTTTTCAATATCGATATAATAGGTTTTCGTTAGTTCTGTCATGTCGATCCTCCTCATCAAGATCTTTATGTTTTTTTATTCCCTTCTATTAAATAACTAAACCTGAACTGTTTATGAAAGAATCGGATAGGGAAAATAGCAATAGAATGCTGCATAATATCCCTGTAATTCCAATAGGATGAAAGATAAGGAGGTATTGAGATGACATTTTGGCTTATGCTGATAGGAGGTCTCTTTCTGTTTCTCATTCTTTTGGAGGAAGCCATACATTTCTTTTTCTATCGGAAGCTATTAAAAACGGAGCGACGGACAGAGAGTGTTTTTATAAAACTGAAAAAGTTATGGAATAAATTCATGATTAAAGGCAGGCAGGTCCTTCCGAGGAAACACCATGAATGAGATGAGACCAGGAGAAAACTCCTGGTCTTTACTGATCTTCTGATTCATCTTTAACCGGATCTGACTGATCATTTTTTAACGCAAAGTACGTATCTAATACCCTCCGGCCAATATCATAATTAGCTGTATGACCTGATTCTCCTTCATATGCCCACGGCACGACAACCGACATGGCGATCTCTGGATTGTTATATGGTGCATATGCGACCAGACTTAAATTCATAACCGGAATCAGCGGATCTCCTTTTTTTCGATCCGGTCCATCGTAAAAGGCCTCAGCTGTTCCTGTTTTCCCCGCAGGTGCATAGGGTGCATCTGCAAACGCTCTATAAGCAGTGCCGTCCGGGTTGTTCATTACTTGTCTAAATCCTTCCTTCACAATCCCAATTTCATTTTCAGTCATCTCTAATTTGTTTAAGATAGTAGGCTGCATCTCCTGAATGATTGGTCCAAGCGTTTCCCCATCAATCGTCGACTCTCTTATCTCTTTTACCATTCTTGGCTGAATACGGTAACCCCCATTTGCAATAGTAGATACGTATTGAGCCAGCTGCATAGGTGTATAAGTATCAAACTGTCCGATCGCAAGGTCAAGCAGTTTTCCCGGCAGTCTATCTTGCCCAATATAACCTGGAATCTCATTAGGCAAATCAATTCCTGTCCGTACACCAAGACCAAATTCACTAAAGCCATCCCGCATATCTTCAAAAGCACGCTTATTTCTTAATGTAAGCGGCTGGTCATAAACATAATTTCCTTCACCAATCGCCATCGCTGTCTTAAACATATAGACATTGGATGATTTTCGCAAAGCCCGTAAGACACTCATATTGCCTTGGAAACTGCCATTAAACCAAGAACTTTTTAAAGGAGTATCCCTAATTTTCACTGGCGAATCATAAAACACTGTATTTTGATTAATGGCCCCTGTTTTAAATCCTGTTAAGACAGTTGCTCCTTTAACTGCAGAGCCAACACCATATGCTGATGAGATGGTTCCAAGCGCATAATCCTGCATTTCCTGTTTTCCTGTTTCTTTATTTCTCACCAGCTGTTTGCCTGCCATTGTTAGGACTTCTCCTGTATAGGGATCCATTAACACGACAAATGCGCGGTCAAGCAGCCGAGTTCTTCCGCTATTTTTTGCCTTGATCATTTCCTCTTCAATTATTTTCTCAATTTTCTGCTGAAGCTCCATATCGACAGAAAGCACTAAATCTTTTCCTCTCGACCCTTCAGTAAGTGTTTCGGTTCCGAGAAGCTGTCCTCCTTTTGTTATGACTTTTTCCTTTGCCTTTTGCCCATGCAGTACTTCTTCATATTGGAGCTCCAAATAACTTTTGCCGACCCGGTCATTAAGGCTGTAATCTCTTGCTAAGTAATAGTCGAGTCTTTCTTTCGGCAGTCCTTCCGATGAATCTGTGATTCCGCCTAAAACTGATTTTAATGTATTGCCAAAGTTATAGGTTCGATCCCAGTCAGTAGTCGTATCTATACCAGGCAAATAAGCAAGGTTTTCACTTACTGCAGCATACTCCTCTGGTTTGACATCTTCATTTTTAACAATCTGCTTTGTAAAAGCATATCCGCTCGTCAACTCTCTAAAAATCGCCAGGACCTCTAAATCTTCCATTGACAGTCCCTTAAGATCTTCATCTGTAATTCTATCTATTTGAAGCTGATATAATTCCTTATCAGATCGTTCATTGTTTTCGAATTCTTCCCATTCTTCCTCTGTAATTTTTTCTTTTGCTACATCGGGATTTCTCATAATCCAAAAATCTTTCTTTTCTCTTTCTCTAATTTTATCGACAGGCTGTTCTATTAAGAGTGACAGGTTCTCGGCAACTTCAAGCATATCCTGCTGTTTTTCATTTGAATTTGTATAGGTAATCGCACTCTTTGGAACATTATCGACGATGATATTAAAATGGCGGTCGAGCATTCTGCCGCGCGGCACAGGATCAGAAACTGTTACATCCTCGGTTTTTTCAACCTCTAGTTTATACGATTCTCCATTTACAATTTGCACAATTCCCAGACGGACGATTAAAATCGAAAATAGAAAAAAAACAGCAAAGAATAACAAGTTGATACGAAATGGCATCTGACTTTTCTTTTCTTTTTTTGTTTCAGCCAAGAAAATACCCCCTTTAACACACCTAAATATACTATTTATTTTATAACTTTTACCAATTAACTGCCATACTTTTCCTAATTACACATCTGAAAAATAAAAAAAGCCAAGGGTATTCCCCTCAGCCATTCTCAGTTTACAATTTAATAAGGATCTGCTTCATGACCTTCATTTATTGCTTGTTCTGGTGCTTTATCTCCATCAATATTTCCTAATGGCTTATGTGTTGTGCCATCCTTTGGTTTGCTGGCAATCCCTTCACGCAATCTGCGGCCATATTCTTCGTCAGCTTCTTCAGCGAGCTGTATCATTTTTTCCTGAATGCGAGGATCACAGTCAGATAAATCATTGACAAGATTTGAAATTAGCTCATCTTTTTCCCATTCTTCAAAGCTTCTGTACGTATGGCCTGCTTGCTTCGTATTGCTCTGTCTATCGATCGATTCTCTTACAAGCTTTCCTTCCACTTTCGGTGTATATTCCTTGCCTGCCTGCTTGGCTTCTTTTAGGCCGCCAAGTGTTGAAGGTTCATAATTTATATGCGGATTTTGCCCGGGTGCTAAATCAACTTTATACTGCATTTGCCCGCCGCGCTGGTTTGTTGCTACTCTTTTCTTCGGTGCATTGATTGGCAGCTGCAAATAATTGGCGCCGACACGATATCGCTGTGTATCTGAGTATGAGAATGTTCTGCCTTGAAGCATTTTATCATCAGAGAAATCAAGTCCATCAACTAATACACCAGTACCAAATGCAACCTGTTCAACTTCAGTAAAATAATCCTCTGGATTTTTGTTTAACACCATTTTTCCGACTGGCATCCACGGAAATTGATCCTCCGGCCAAAGCTTTGTATCGTCAAGCGGATCAAAATCCAGCTCAGGATGATCATCATCACTCATGATTTGAACAAGAAGCTCCCATTCAGGATAATCTTCCTTTTCAATCGCATCATATAAGTCTTGTGTAGCATGATTGAAATTCTTCGCCTGGATTTGCTCTGCTTCTTTTTGAGTTAAATTTTTTATGCCTTGCTTTGGTTCCCAGTGGTATTTCACCAGCACAGCTTTACCTTCTGCATTGACCCATTTATATGTATTGACACCAGAGCCTTGCATCATTCGATAGTTTGCAGGAATTCCCCATGGTGAATATACAAATGTTACCATATGAAAGGTTTCCGGTGAATTCGAACAGAAGTCAAAGAAGCGTTCACTGTCTTGAATATTTGTAATTGGATCAGGTTTAAAGGCATGAATCATATCAGGAAATTTCACGGCATCGCGGATAAAGAAAATTTTCAAATTATTCCCAACCAAATCCCAATTTCCATCCTCTGTATAAAACTTAACAGCAAATCCGCGTGGATCACGCAATGTCTCGGGCGAATGACCGCCATGTATAACGGATGAAAAACGTACGAAAACAGGTGTTTTCTTGCCTTTTTCCTGAAAAAGCTTTGCGCGTGTATATGTTGATACATGCTCGTTTCCACAAGTTCCATATGCTTCAAAATATCCATGTGCACCAGCACCGCGGGCATGAACGACCCTTTCAGGCACACGTTCGCGGTCAAAGTGGCTAATCTTTTCAATAAAATCGTAATTTTCAAGAGTAGCTGGTCCTCGATTTCCAACTGTACGCATATTTTGGTTGTTTGTGATCGGGTGGCCCTGTCTGTTCGTTAATGTTTCAGCTGTTTCTTCATTTAGATTTTCAGCATTTTGATGATCCATGTTTATTCCTCCTTTAGTAACTAATAACAGGATTTCCAGTAAGATGAAATTTTATGTAATAGATTTCCTTTTTTAAATTTTGTTTAGGATTTCCTCTAAACAGCAAAGAGGCTTGGGCAAAACGAAAATACTCTTTCTAAAACAGTAATGTTCATTTTCAAGGTTTGCGTGTTTACACAAGCCCGCTCCATTTCACTCATGTTAATAAAATATATTTTATAATTATAAATAAAAAAAACGAATGATTAGAAAGATGACTTCCTAACCATTCGGTTCTATGGGCATGTTAAATACTTATGTCCCAGCCTCTATACAAACTACATTCATCCAAATTCAAAATATAACTAGTTGCGCACTGTATAAAGCTTGCCTTGTAAGGCAAATGATATTCGTCCTGTTTCTTCTGATACAACTATTGCAATTGCGTCAGTTACTTCGGAAATGCCTATTGCAGCACGATGACGAGTCCCAATCTTTTTCCCATGCTGCTCTGTTTTGGCAACGGGCAATATGTTACCTGCAGAAAGAATTTCATCTCTTCGTATGTGAACGGCACCATCATGAAGAGGATTACCATCATAAAAAATCGTCTCTAGCATTGTATAACTTACTTTCGCTCCCACTTCAATCCCATTGTGCATAAATGCTGTTACATCTTCCGTTCTTTCAATAACAATTAAGCCTCCGTGCCTCCGCTCTGATAAATGCTGAGCAGCCAGACTTAATGTCGCAGCTTCATCTGTATAAGGCAATAAATACGATTGTAAATAATAGGTGGAAGCAAGGTTGTGTGCTTCCATTACTTGTTTTTGGAGCAGTTCAAAATCTTCCAATATACAGCAGCTTTGTATATTCCATGAACCAGATAATTTTTGCAGCTGATTTTTAATACTAACGATATAGCGATCGACGTCATTTTTATATTGTTCAGGGCCGTAAATCACAGCAGGACACCTCCGTGATTGTATCTTCTTTTATAAAATTTCCCTATTCATCTTTCTTATCCAAATTTGTTTGCATTAATGACGTCATTTTAAACTCATTCAGAGGATCAGCCTTTTTTAGTTTTATCCTGTTATATTTACCTTCTTCACAGCTCCAATCAATGTTTCAATTTCCTCCAGCTTATTTTGTTCAAATAACTGAACAATTTTGCTGCCAACAATTACACCATCACAATAAGAACTGATGGATCTTACTTGTTCTGGAGTCGAAATACCAAACCCGGCTAATACAGGAATAGAAGAAACTTCTTTTATACTCTGCAAATAATCGCCGAGCTGAGAATGAAACTCTGAACGTGTACCAGTAATTCCGTTAACGGTAACAGCGTATAAAAAGCCTTTACCTCTTTGAGCAATTTCCTGAATACGCTCCACTGGACTCGTCAGTGTTACTAAGCGAATCAGCTCAATCCCCTCTCTATCCGCCTTTTCTAAAAGTAGTTCTTCCTCTTCAATCGGCAAATCAGGAATAATAAATCCATCTACTCCAGCATTTCTGCAATCCTCAAAGCATCGATCTCTTCCGTATGCTAAAACAGGATTCAGGTATGTCATTAATATAATAGGTATATGAATAATCGGGCGTATGCTGCGGATTGCTTGAATGACATCTCTTAATGAGATATTGTTCTTCAAAGCTCTGATCCCTGCCTCTTGTATAATGGGCCCATCAGCAACCGGGTCTGAAAATGGAATGCCAATCTCTACCGCTGTGGCCCCAGCCCTCTCCAGAAATGTTATTCGTTCTCCTAAGTTTTCTAAACCGCCGTCTCCTGCCATAATATAAGGAACAAATGCTTTTTCTTCCTTAAGATTTAGTGTTTTAAATACTTTTTCAATTCTATTCATTATGGTCACCTCCGAGTCGTTCTTGCACAGAAGATACATCTTTATCTCCTCTGCCTGATAAACAGATGACAATTGATTTTTCTTTTCCCAATTCTTTCGCAAGTTTAACACCATAGGATATGGCATGGGCGCTTTCAAGAGCGGGAATGATTCCTTCTGTTCTGCATAGTAATTGCAGTGCAGATAAAGCTTCTGTATCTGTAATGGACGTGTATTTCACTCTTCCAATATCCTTTAAGTAACTGTGCTCTGGGCCAACTCCTGGATAATCCAAACCTGCAGAAATTGAGAAAGCTTCTTCGATTTGCCCGTTTGCATCCTGCAGCAAATACATATATGAACCATGAAGCACCCCTGGATTTCCTTTTGTTAAAGAAGCTGCATGTTTTCCGCTTTCAAGGCCGATGCCGGCAGCTTCTACCCCAAACAGCTCCACACTCTCGTCTTCAATAAAAGGATAAAACATGCCCATCGCATTACTGCCCCCGCCAATACACGCAACTGCCGCGTCTGGAAGCTTGCCCGTTATCTCAAGAAATTGCTTTTTTGTTTCCTCGCCAATTACACTTTGAAAATGCCGTACCATTTCCGGAAACGGGTGCGGTCCCATTACCGAACCAAGTATATAATGGGTATCTTCCACATTGGTTACCCAATAACGCAAGGCTTCGTTTACCGCATCTTTTAAAGTCGCGCTTCCAGATGTGACACTCACAACTTTTGCTCCCAGCAATTCCATTCGAAAGACATTCAGCTGCTGTCTGCGAATATCTTCTTCTCCCATAAAAATAATGCATTCAAGATTTAGAAGTGCACAGGCGGTGGCTGTTGCCACTCCATGCTGTCCTGCTCCAGTTTCGGCCACAACTTTCTTTTTGCCCATTCTGACAGTCAGCAAAGCTTGCCCGAGAGAATTATTTATTTTATGGGCACCTGTATGATTTAGGTCCTCTCGTTTTAAATAAATCTGTGCTCCACCTGCATATTTCGTTAAATTCTCAGCAAAATAAAGAGGTGTTTCCCTGCCTACATAGTTTTTAAGAAGATGATTAAGCTCTTCTGTAAAAGCTTTATCTTTTAATGCTTTCCTGTATTGTTCATCTAATTCTAAAACGGCCTGCATGAGTGTTTCCGGCACATATCTGCCGCCATAAGTTCCAAAGTGGCCGCGTTTGTCTGGCATTGTATAAGTCATTTGTTTACTTCCTCCTTCATTTCTTTTGCATGCAGCATAAAATCATTGATTTTATCTATATCTTTTACACCTTCCGTTTCTACTCCGCTGCTCACATCGACCATATAGGGATCAACGACGTTAATAGCTGCGGCCACATTTAATGCATTCAATCCTCCAGCAAGAATGATTTTTTTTCCATCTTTATTAAGTGTTTTAGTTATCTTCCAATTAAAAGAAGTGCCATTTCCTCCTCTGTATTTTCCTTTGGGACTATCAAGCAAATAAAAGTCACATTGATACATGGCTAATGTTTTTAGATCACTGCTTGATCCAATACTAAACGATTTAATGACAGGGACCTCATAATGAAGACAGTCTTCTGGAGATTCATCTCCATGAAGCTGGATCACATTAATTCCCGTTTCTTGTATGACTGCCTCTATCTTTTCGCGTGTTTCATTAACAAAAACACCAACTTTAAGAACAGACTCCGGAAGATTTTTTATGATGGATAAAGCCTTTTCAGCCGTTATTTGCCTTTTACTTTCTGCAAATACAAAGCCAACCGCATCTGCACCGCTATTTATTGCGGCTTGTGCTGTATTTAGATCTGTAATTCCGCATATTTTCACTTTCATGCTGAGCTATGCTCCTTTCCTGAACACTTTATTCTGTCAAACATTTCACTCACTCCATCTGCTGTCATAAATGCTTCGCCAACTAGAATTCCGTTTGCACCTGCATTTTTTACCCTTTCAATATCCTCACTTGTTTTCAAGCCGCTTTCACTAATTACATATGCACCACTTTTTTTGATCTTTGGTGCCAGTTCTTCTGTTTTTGCTATATCAACATGAAACGTAGTTAAATTTCTATTATTAATTCCAATAAGCTTCGCACCAATGTCAATGGCACGTTCTGCCTCAGCTTGATTATGAACCTCAACAAGGACATCGAAGCCAAGCTCTTGAGCAAATTGATGCAACTCCTGCAGTCTCTTTCTGTTAAGTGCAGCAGCGATTAATAAAATGATATCTGCTCCTGCGTGTTCTGCCCTGATGATTTGTGTTTCATCAATCATAAAGTCCTTACATAAAACCGGAATGTTCACTGCCTCTTTTACAAGAGTCAAATCTTTAAAATCTCCTTTAAAGAAAGATTGATCAGTGAGAACAGACACAGCAGCAGCACCGTTTTGTGCATATGATAATGCTTGTGAAACTGGATCTCTGTGCATATTAATATCTCCTTTTGATGGAGAAGCCCTTTTAAACTCTGCAATAACAGCCAGTTCAACTGTGTTGTGCAGATGAGAATGGAATGATCGCTTTTCACTGCCTATTGGACGTAATGCTGTACTTTTCAGGATTTCAATTTCTTTCTCTTTTTCAGCTAGTATTTTGTCTAATATGTTTGACATCCTAAATAACCTCCTGCTTATATTTTTTGCTGGCATCTTTTAATAGCAGAAGTTTCTGCAAAGCTTCTCCAGAATCAATGGATTCTTTGGCAAGCTTAATTCCTTCTTGAATGGTTGATGCTCCCCCGCCAGTAAAGATTCCTAAACCTGCATTAAGCAAGACGGTATCGCGAAAAGGACCATGTTCACCGCGTAACACTTTTTTCAATATTGCGGCATTTTCAGCTGCGTTTCCGCCGATAATGCTCTCTGCTGAATAAGTCGGGAGTCCAACGTCAGCTGGATGTAAGGTCATTTCAGTAATGGAGCTATCTTCAAGGATGACCAGTTTGTTCTCTCCTATTAGAGAAGCTTCATCCATACCTCCTGCTCCATGAAGTACAATCGCTCTTTTTCTTCCAAGTGATTTTAATACTTCAGCAAATGTTTTCAAATAATCCTCCCGATAAATTCCGATTAGTTGCTTTTCAAGAGGGACAGGGTTTGTTAAAGGCCCGATTAAATTAAAAATAGTCGGAATCCGCAAATCACTGCGCACCTTCATAATCTCCTTCATATTGGGATGTACATTTGGAGCAAACATAAAGCAAATCCCAGCCTCGTCCAGTAATTCCTCTGCAATATCAGGTGCATAATCAAGGGAGATGCCCAGCTCTTCAAGGACATCAGCACTGCCGGTTTTACTGGAAATACTGCGATTGCCATGCTTTGCGACAGGTATTCCTGCTCCGGCAATAACAAATGCAGAGGTTGTGCTGATGTTAAAACTCTTGGATCCATCTCCCCCTGTTCCGCAATTATCTAGAACATTCGGAAATTTTGTTGCAAAAGGCTTAGACCTTTTTCTAATTGCCTTAACTAATCCGGTAAGCTCTTCTGCGGTTTCTCCTTTTATCTTTAACGCCATTAGAAAAGCCGCAATTTCACTATTGGTAGCTTTTTTCTCGAAGATCGACTCCATGGCTTCGATCACACTTTCCTCTGATAATGATTGTTGATCAGCTAGTTGCTGCAGAATGGCTTTCATCTGTTTTTCTCCTCTCAATTTTATTCAGGAAACTGCTGAGAAGCTCTTTTCCAACTGGTGTTCCTATTGATTCAGGATGAAACTGGAAACCGTAAACAGGATATTGTTTATGTTTGACTGCCATAATTTCATGATCATCAAGCGAATAGCCTAATACCTCTAAACAGGCTGGAAGAGATTCTTTTTTAATAACGAGTGAATGATACCGCATTACTTCGATATGCGGCGAAATCTTTTCAAAAAGGGATGAGCTTTGATGCTGTAATTTCGATATTTTTCCATGCATGATTTTTTCCGCTTTTTCAACATCTGCACCAAAGGCATACCCAATGGCCTGATGTCCCAGGCAAACGCCTAATATCGGAATGCTGGCAAAGAATTCACGGATAAGTTCTATACAAACCCCTGCATGCTTTGGATGACCTGGACCTGGTGATAAGACAATGCCCTCAGGATTTAATTTACGAATTTCGTCCACAGTAATTTCATCATTCCGAACAACCAGCAGCTCTTCACCCAATTCGCCAAAATATTGATAGAGATTGTACGTAAACGAATCGTAATTATCGATTAATAGAATCATGTTCGTCCTCCATGAATGCTTTTAATTTATGAATGGTTTCTTCATATTCTTTTTCAGGAATAGAGTCATGGACAATTCCAGCTCCTGCTTGTATATAGGCTTTATCTCCTTTTATAATCACCGTCCGGATCGCTAAGGCAAAGTCCATACTGCCTGTTACGGAAAAATAACCAACTGCCCCGGAATATAACCCTCTTTTCAATGTTTCAAGTTCATTGATAATTTCCATCGCTCTTACTTTTGGTGCTCCTGATACAGTTCCTGCAGGCAAACAGGCAATAAGGGCATCAAATGCTGTATAAGGCTCTTTCAATGTTCCAGATACCTCGGACACAATATGCATCACATGTTTAAATCTTTCTACTAGCATGTTTTTTTCGATTTTAACTGAGCCAAAGTGAGCTACTCTTCCAATATCATTTCTGCCGAGATCAAGAAGCATTCTATGTTCCGCAAGCTCTTTTTCGTCGGCGAGTAAATCCGCTTCAAGTTCCACATCTTCTTGGTCCGTTTTGCCGCGCGGCCGTGTACCTGCTATTGGATTTGTTAATACTTTGTTACCGCTCACCTTTACTAAACTCTCTGGCGATGCACCAGCAACCGAATAGGAACCGTAATCCAGATAATATAAATAGGGGGATGGATTGCTAATCCGCAATTCTCGATAAAAAGAAAATGGATCTCCTTTGAAATCTGCTGTGAACCTTTGCGAAAGCACGACTTGAAAGATATCTCCTTGCTCAATATATCTCTTTGCTTTTTTTACTATATCTTCGTATTCCTCCTTCTTCATTGACGGAGTAAAGTGTGAAAGCTTTGCCTCACTTTGCTGAAAACGGGCATCAATCTGTTGAATGTCATTTGTTAACTTTTCAAGACTGGCTCTTACCTTTTCTTGCCCACTTATAATTGGATAGCCTACAAGGTAGATCTTTTGCTCAAGATGATCAAAAACGACAACTTCCTCGTATACCATAAAGTGAACATCCGGCAGATTCAGCTCATCTGCTCCGGTCTTGCCGATTTTTTCATATTGGCGAATGGCGTCATATCCTGCAAAGCCAACAGCTCCTCCGCAAAATGGGAGATCAGATTGTTCGTCTATCATGGGAAGCAGTTCCCTTAAAGCTTCAATGGGTTTTTGCTTCTTGCTTATCACCTGACCAGAGAAGCTCAAATCGCATTGGTCATTTCTGCCTGTGAGCTCTAAAACAGGGTTTGTTCCAATAAATGAATAACGGCCAGACTTTTCATGCTTAAGTGAGCTTTCGAAAATAAATTTCCGGCTGCCCTGCAGTTTCATATAAATGGAAATAGGTGTTAGAGTATCACCGGAAAGTTGTTGAATAATTAACTGATTTTTCGAGGCGATCATTTTGTATCCTCCATTCTTTTATTCATTACGTTTACTAAGTTTTGCTCTGACCTTTTAGAGAAATAAAAAAGTCCCCTATACGCATCGCAATGCGCATAGAGGACGAATCTTTCGATCGTGGTGCCACCTCAGTTCGGAGTTTTTTAAACATACTCCCTCTGATCAGTACATCTGTATAACAGAAGTACCTTTTCCTGATAACGGAGGATACCCGTGTCTTCTTACTGCCATTCAGAAGACCTCTCACAAGTCCATTCCATTGAAGAATCACACCGGTTCTCACCATTCCCGGCTCTCTGAAGTGCTTCTTTTCAATATACTACTCTTGATCATCAATTTAAATATTTTATTGAAATACAAAAAGGGCCTCCCGTCATAAAAAGGACGAGAAACCCGTGGTGCCACCTTCATTAGCTGAAAAATTCAGCTCACTTAAACAGATATCTAAATGCTTCAAAGCATTCCAAATACCTGTCTCTTATAACGATGAGACGCTTCGCCAAAGCCTAATTAGGAGTGTTCCCGTTCGGTTTGGAAGCTCTGAAGTCCATTCGCAACTGCAGCTACACTGGTTTGCACCAACCACCAGCTCTCTAAAGTATTTACAGAAGTTACTACTCTTCGTCATTGCCGTTTCATATTTGTTTATTATCATATTTGTCAATTGCAAAAATGTCAAGAATATTTGATAAAAAAATTATTTTGCTGCTCTTATGTATTTTTCCAGCTTTATTTTCCACTCTTCGGCCAGATCATGCAAAGCAAGAAGTTCTCTCATTTTTTGCGGATCATTACGCTGAAACATAATTAAATTAGCATCTAAAACTGAAATACTTTCCTGCTTTCTTTCGATCAGCTCTAAAGTACTCTCTGAATAAACCTTACCCTCATCAAGCACTTTAAAAAAATAGCCTGTATAGCCTGTTTCAAATGTTTTTGAAAGTAATGCATCTGTTTCATTGAATTTTGAAAGCGTCGAACATGGAATTCTTCCTTGCGTGATTTGTATGATAACATTTCCTGTTTGAAAAATATCACCTATGTAGACATCTTTTTCCATCATATCCTTCACACATATATTTTCTCCAAATGATGGTGGAGCAAATGGCTTTTGAAAAACTTTTCCCCAATATTCGTAGTGTTCAAAAGGATATGCACAAACAGCACGATCTGGTCCGCCGTGAAACTTCTCATTAGCAACCCCATCACCTTCAAAGCATGGTTTATTTAATTGGACTTCTTCGACAATTGCCTTCGCAATTCCTGATTCTTCAGGCTTTTTTTTCCATTGAAAAACTTTAGGTTTTCCGATACTTAATGTTATAATTTTTCCTTTCAAAATAAAACACCCCATCACACTTTATTCCTATAGATTACCAAAAAAATAAGTCAATTCAGCAATTATTTTTGTCATAAATCGTCCATATTAAGCTTAGTGACCTTAAACAGAAGGAAGGTTAGCCCACTCATGGACAATATTGAACAGATCGTTGCAAAGAAGAAAAAAGGGAATAACCAGCAAGAAGATAAGAATAATCAAAAATGGGCTATCTTATCCATCTCATCTATTCCATTGGTAATGACGCTTGGAAATTCGATGCTTATTCCAGTGCTGCCTGAGATGGAAAAAGAACTAAATATATCCTCTTTCCAAGTTAGTATGATTATAACAGTTTATTCAATTGTGGCCATCTTTTTAATACCGCTTGCCGGCTTGTTATCTGATCACATCGGCAGAAAAAGAGTTATCATTCCAAGCCTTTTTATTGCTGGAATTGGAGGCATTATCTCTGGCTGGGCTTCATGGAAAATGAATGATCCATACATGATTATCCTCTTGGGAAGAGCACTGCAGGGAGTAGGTGCAGCAGGTGCTGCACCTATTGTAATGCCACTTGTTGGCGATATGTATAAAAATGATGATGAAATTAGCAGCTCCCTAGGCTTAATCGAAACGGCAAACACGTTCGGAAAAGTTCTCAGCCCGATCCTTGGAGCATTATTAGCTGGATTTATATGGTTTTTACCTTTCTTTTCATTTCCAGTGTTTTGCGGAATCTCGATATTGCTTATGTTTTTTCTAGTTAAAACGCCGAAAAAAAAAGAAAAACCCTTGCCTATTAAAAAGTTTTTTAAAAAGATCAAGCAGATTTTCAAAGATAATGGCAAATGGTTATATGCCATCTTTTTGATTGGTGCTATTTTAATGTTTGTATTGTTTGGTGTGCTCTTTTATTTATCTGATGTTCTTGAGAATACCTATGATATAAAAAATCTAAAAAAAGGATTTTTGCTCGCTGTACCTCTTGGCGCATTATGTTTAGCATCCTATATTACTGGAAAAAAGATTAAAGAAAATAAAATCATGATGAAATGGATTATTTTCATTGGCTGTTCTTTATCTGCAGCTTCCGTTGTTCTGCTTAGTTTTTCTGAAAATCTAATCTATATGATTTGCATGTTTTTACTTTGTGGAATTGGCATAGGCGTAGCTCTTCCATGTCTCGATGCTTTAATTACAGAGGGAATTGAAAAAGAGGAAAGAGGAACGATCTCATCTGTGTACAGTTCAATGCGGTTTATTGGAGTTGCTGCTGGACCGCCTGCCATTGCCTTGCTATTAAAACATGCTGAAAACTGGCTTTTCTATTTGTTATGCGCACTTACAGTCCTAGCTGCATTAGCAACACTGTTGGCAATAAAACCTGAAAAGGAAGCTGCCTAAGGCAAGATCTGAGGAATTTCAAATAAATTGCCGTGACTTTGCATGGCTGATATGATATCCTTTAACTAAGTAAAATTAAATACTTAATAAAAACAGCTGTGAATGTTGCAGCATTCACAGCCATTTACAATAGTCCGTTTCCATCGGGGATCGGCCCAAATCACGTAGACCTCACCCTTCTTTTAGCTCAAGGGAGGTCTATTTTTTATCTTTAAAACTTAAGACAGCAATAATCAAGCTTGCAAAGGAAATCATAATCATCATTCCTTCATATACTGTCAAAGGCATCACCCCCTCTCGGAACGGGGTTAGCCGACCACCCTATATAGAAACTTTCCACTGCTATTTCATTATACCATAAACTCGTCCTAAAAATCGAACGTATGTTCTAAATATTGAAATTGAGTCTTCATTCCTATATCTATATAAAAGGCGCCTCCTGCTTTTATAAAGCCGGAAGCGCCTTTTCGGTATCTAAAATGAACTTTACATTATTTTACTGGTTTTTTCAGAAGTCCTATTAATAGAGCAGATACAATTGCTCCAGCTACAATTCCAATCAGGTAAACAAACCATGGACCTTCAACTAATGGAATAACAAATACTCCGCCATGCGGTGCTCTTAGACCAATATTGGCCATCATGGACACAGCACCGGCAATAGCTGAACCAACCATCATAGAAGGAATTACACGGAGCGGATCGGCTGCTGCATATGGTATGGCACCTTCAGTAATGAAGGAAGCACCCATAATGTAGTTCACTTTTCCTGCTTCTCTCTCTTGTTTCGTAAATTTATTTTTAAAGAAAGTAGTTGCTAAAGCAATTGCTAATGGCGGAACCATTCCTGCTGCCATAACAGCTGCCATTGGTCCAAATACATCACTTGCAAGGAGACCTGTTCCAAACACATATGCGGATTTATTGACTGGTCCTCCCATATCAAAGGCCATCATTAACCCTAAAACAGCACCAAGCAAAACAGCATTTCCTGTTCCTAAACCTGTTAACCAGCCTGTAATGGCATCATCTAATGCGGCTACTGGTTTATTAACAACATAAAGCATAATGAATCCAGTTAATCCAATACCAAGTAGAGGATATAATAAAATCGTTTTAATTCCCTCTAATGCTGCAGGCAATCCTGAAAGAACCTTTTTCAAGCCTACAACTAAATATCCAGCCAAGAACCCGGCAATAATACCGCCAAGGAAACCTGCTCCTCCAGTTGCAGCAAGCATACCGCCAACAGCACCAGCTGCAAACCCTGGACGATCAGCAATGCTCATTGCGATGAAGGCAGCCAGAATTGGAATAATAAGACCAAATGCACTGCCACCGCCAATTGTATTTAATGCTTCTGCAATAGGGTGATATGATGGGTCATCAGGATTTGAAGCATTATAACCAAACATAAAGGAAATCGCAATCAAAATACCTCCGCCGACAACAAATGGCAGCATGTTTGATACACCATTCATTAAATGCTTGTAAATCCCCGCTTTTTGTTCTTTTTGCCCTTCACCTGACTTTGAATTACTATCCGCTGTATAAACAGGTACATCCTGATTTAATGCCTTTTCAATTAACTCCTTAGGCTTGCGGATTCCATCAGCAACTGGCGTTTGCAGGACATGCTTGCCTCCAAAACGCGCCATTTCTACTTTTGTGTCAGCCGCTACAATAACTGCAGTTGCTTTCTCAATTTCTTCAGCTGTTAAGACGTTCTTCGCACCGCTAGAACCATTTGTTTCAACCTTAATCTGAACACCCATTTCAGCAGCTTTTGCTTTAAGAGAATCTGCCGCCATATACGTGTGGGCAATTCCAGTTGGACACGCAGTAACAGCAACAATAAATTGCTCAGTCTCATTAATTTCCTCTTGAGCTGGTTCTTCTTCCTCTTCTTGATCATATGAATTGATAATATCGATAACATCTTGCTCTACTTTAACGTTTTGCAGTTTTTGACGTGCTTCTTCATTCATAAGAATGGAGGAAAGACGTGACAATGCTTCTAAATGTGTATTGTTTGCACCCTCAGGAGCAGCAATCATAAAGAAAAGAAACGCCGGCTGTCCGTCCAGTGATTGATAATCAACACCATTTTCAGACTTACCAAAAGCAATGGCAGGAGTTTTGACTGCGGCAGTTTTAGCATGCGGAATCGCAATTCCCTCTCCGATTCCTGTTGTACTTTGCTCTTCTCTTTTAAGAATAGCTTTCTTAAATTCATCTCGGTTATTTAATTTGCCTGCTGAGTCTAATTTATTGACTAATGCTTCGATTGCTTCAGCTTTTTCGCTGCCATTAATCGAAAGCAAAATGGTCTCCTTTGTCAGCAATTCTGTAATTTTCATCTTAGTTCGCTCCATTTCTTTTTCTTATGTTCACTTCATCTAAGAGCTGCTGAATTTTTTCCTCGGTCGCAAGCCCAATAGAAAATGCGGTTGCACTGCCGCTAGCCACACTATATTGAAATGCCTTTTCAATATTTTTTGTTTTTTCATATTGAGCTAAAAAGCCAGCTACCATCGAATCACCAGCACCAACCGAGCTTTGTACCTCTCCCTTTGGAACATTTGAAGTATAGACTTCATTCTCACTGATAAAAATGGCACCGTCCCCTGCCATTGAAACAATGACATGTTGAGCACCCATCTCCAGCAGACGTCTTCCATATAAAATGGCCTGCTCTGCTGATGTAATCTCAGTCTCAAAAAGCTGTCCAAGCTCATGATGGTTTGGCTTAATCAGGAACGGACGATACGGAAGCACCTTTTTTAATAACTCACCTTCAGCATCCACTACAAATGATGTTCCGTTTTCTCCTAGTGTTTTTACGATTTCTTCATATGTTGAAGCAGGCAAACTAGCTGGAATGCTCCCGGCAATAACAAGCAGATCTTCTTCCGTTAAAGCAGAAATTTTCCTTTTCAGCAGATCCATTTCTTCAGCTGTTATATTTGGTCCCTTTCCATTCAGTTCTGTTTCTTCAGCTGCCTTAATTTTCACATTAATTCTTGTATCATCATTAACGTGTACAAAATCTGTATTTATTTGCTCATTCTGTAAATACGTCTCAATATAATTGCCAGTAAATCCTCCGACATAGCCAAGAGCAACACTAGTAACTCCCATTCTTTTTAAAAGACGGGAAACGTTGATCCCTTTGCCGCCTGGCAGCTTTGTTCCCTCTTCAACCCGATTTAAATGACCTACATTAAATTGATTAAGAGATGTGATATAGTCTACAGAAGGATTTAGCGTTAATGTATATATCATGCTGTCACAACCTTTACCATGGTTTTACTCTTTATTTCGCTTAGACTTTCTTCATCATGTTCATTTGTAATAATTACAGCTTCGTGCAAATCTCCTATTTTAGCGAATCCAATTTCAAACAACTTAGAATCATCAGCCAGTACATATGCTTCGCGGGCTAAACCAATGGCCATCTGCTTAATCAATGCCTCTTCCTGATCAGGCGTTGTAAAGCCAAATTCGGGATGAATCCCATTGACCCCCATGAAACATTTATCGAAACGGTACTGTCTCAAGCTTTCAAGTGCTCCCCGGCCAATGACTGCATTTGTTTTTGGCTTTGCAAATCCGCCAATAATGTAAGTCGTAATATTCCGATCTACTAATTGATTTACATGTGTCAGTCCATTTGTTACAACAACTATATTATGAACAGGCAGGAATGGGATTATTTCAGCAACTGTAGAACCTGCATCTAAGTAAATGGAATCTCCTTCTTCAACCAGCGATGCTGCATGTTTGGCAATTTGTTTTTTTTCTTGAAGGTTTTTGGCTGATTTTTCAATCATACTTGGCTCTTGAAGCTTCCCTTGCAATCTTGAAGCTCCTCCATGTACTCTTTTCAGGTATTTCCCTTTTTCCAATTGAGTTAAATCACGTCTGATCGTCGATTCTGAACTATTTGTAGCCTCTACGATATCTTGTATTTTCACCGTTGACTGCTGCTTTAATAGTTTTAATATAAGCTGGTGCCTGTCTGGCGTAAGCATTATAAAGATCTCCTTTTTGCTGAAGCTTTATCATGTTCTTATTGTACTGAAACCGATTGCAGATTTCAATCATTTTCTTTCAAAAACAATCAACTTATGATTGTTTTTGAATGGAAATTGAATTTACTATTATTTTTGGAATTATCTCAAAATAATAGTTTGAACTATATTATGTATTATGCTAAAATCTAAAATAACAACATATAGTTTTAATATTTTTAATAAATACTATATGTTGTTTTATCTTTGTTTTTTCTAATGATTCCATAGTCTCTTTTTTGTCCGTCTCCTTGTGGAACGGATCTTTTTATGTTCCTATATTTTTTGCCTGCAGTGCTGAAATTATTTCTTTTAAAGTGGATGATTGAGGTAGAAATCTAAAATTCCTGAAAAAAATCCGAATAATATCGCAGCATTGTCCGCTAAGTTCACTTTCCTATTATTTTTTATAACATAGTAGCCAAAACAAAAAACCTGGGATGATTATTTAGAGTTAATCATCCCAGGTTCTTCATGTCTAGTACCTACTAAGGTAATTATTCAAATATCTTAATACGCTCTTCCAGCGGTTTAAAATCTTTTTCTCCAGGAGCCATGGTTGGTTTTCCAAATGGCATTTGTGCAATTAGCTTCCAAGATGATGGAATTGACCACTCCTGCTGGATTGACTCATCGATTAGCGGATTATAATGCTGTAAAGAGGCCCCAAAACCAATTTCCTCTAAGGCTGTCCATATTACAAACTGATGCATAGCAGATGTATGCTCTGACCAAACAGGAAAATTGTCTGCATATAACGCAAAATCTTCCTGAAGTCCTTTAACTACTTGCTGATCCTCATAAAATAAAACCGTGCCATATCCAGCTTTAAATGAATTGATTTTTTCATCTGTAGGCGAAAAATTTTCAGCTGGTACAACTTTTCTTAAAGCATCCTTTGTTAAATCCCAAACTTTATCATGTTTTTCTCCCAGCAATAAGACCACTCGCGTGCTTTGCGAGTTGAAAGATGATGGAGTATGGAGAACTGCTTCGTTAATGATTTCCTTTATAGCTTCATTCGAAGCAACATGCTCCTTACTAATGCCGTAAATGGAACGGCGGTTTTTAATAGCATTAAAAAAAGCTGAGCTCATTTTATTCCTCCTAAGTTAAATTCGATCAGATACACAGTTATTATTGTCCACTTAACAAGCAGATTAGACATAAGATGTAATATTCTTGAATTTAAGCATTTGAAAGTGTCAAAAGTAACTTCCTTATCAATCTAATTCAGAAAGCTGTAACAGAAAAACAGCCTTTTAGAACATATAATAAAACTATAAACAATCTTTCGAAAGGCGGTATTAAACAATGAACACCCTTACAAATAGTTATGTTGATTTTTTTCAAAAGTCGATTATCCTGCTTCCATCTGTAAAAATGAAAAATAACTCTACCTTCTGTAGTCACTGGCTCATCGCCATAGAAGGTAATTTAGAGAAAAAGAGAAAATATAGCTGGCGAGTTGCGGTTTACCCATCCAGTGAAACTGGAAACTTTGAATGGAATGAACTTGTCTACCAATCAGAGCGGTTTGATTCTTTCAATTCTGCGTGTGCACATGCTAGAGAAACAGAAGCACTATATAAAAAAGTAAACTAATCTTTCCTATATACTTCATCCACTCCCCTACCTTGTTTCACCCTCTTTTTTTCATCCCGATTGTGAATTCTATCACATAAATCTTAATGTTTAACAACACCCTGAATCGTGAATATAATCAGTAAATCAAATAAAAGGAGGTCATTATGTTGCTTGATATAAATTTAGAAGGAATTGTTCACACGGACATTCAGACAAACGAAGAAAAATCGCTGAACCTATCTATTGGCGGAGAAGATTTGCTTCAATTATTAAAAGATATTGACGGAGAAAAAGTAAGAATTACGATCGAGGAATTGAAATAAAAGCACCACTCCTATAGAGGAGCGGTGCTAAAGTCATTAACTGTATGAAATAAAATATAATCAAAGAAATGCTCTTCCTCATAAGAGATCGATTTTTCTAGTTCTATAACATGTTTCCACATACTTTCTGCAGCTCGCTCTTCCCCAATTAACAATAAATAATCATAGGCAAAAGCATAAACAGCCATTGATTCATAAGAAACGACAGGCTTTCCGCTGTTTCTATCATAGCGGCCAAAAACTTTTCCTTCTTCCTCCAATTGTGAGAGCAGCCAATTGTTGAATAAGGGAAGTTCTTGTCCACGTTTCACTATGTTGGCCGCGATTAACAACTGATCGACCATATGAACCTCATCGCTATATTGATATGCTTGCTTGCTTATATCGTAGTATTCTGGAAAAAAAGGATCTTCGTCATCTATTGCATTCAACAGAAGTGTCTCTGTTCTATCCGTATATGTGAAGGTTTGAAAGAAGTCATCTGTTAAATAACTTAATGTTATCCTTTCTGCTGGTTCACCTGTAGTCCAATCTGAAAAATCACGATACAGTCCATCCTCATACTGCAAACTTACTAAAGAATCCCTTAGAACATCCGCTAATTTTTGATATTCTTGTTCCTTAAATAATAATGAACCTTTGATAAGCGCCTGAATAATCCTTACATCATCTATTAGTGCATTAGCTGCTGCATGCTCGTCAAGAGACCAGCGTATATAGATACCCTTTTCATTTGAAAGAAGGAAATGTTTTTTAAGAACATCTACTTGCTCACGAAACGCTTCATCATACCCGCCATGCAGCAAATATTTCATATACAAACCTATACTTTCTGATAAATATTGCTCATCTTCACCGGTTTGGTAGCTAGAAATAAGTGAATCACTCATATAATGTTCTTTTACATACTTTTGCACGGTAACACCGTCCCCGTTTTTACTCCACATGAAAAAAGCAATTAATAGAACTACAATAATAATCATGATTAATTTATATTTTTTCATTCCTTTGCCTTCTGTTGAAGCACTGAGTTTTTACTCACGAAACAGATTGCCCTTTCATCCTTCCATTAATATCAGTATACTTGCTTCTAAATAGTTAGGTAACAAATAATTGTGCACAGGGGTTAAAATACATAATTATTTTAATGGCATTTCATCGTTCAAGAGACTGTTATGCTCCAAAAATAAAAAACTAGACGGAAATATGATTCCTCGTCTAGTTCATTTGTTTCCCTATTGTTTAGGCTTTATTCTTGAGAAAACCAATTTATGTTTTAAACTTCAACTATTGGTCCTAATGACTTCTCTTCCATACATTTTTGAAGCAATTCTTGTACTGCAATAGCTTTTACAGGCTTACTGAACAAGTATCCCTGATATTCGTCACAGCCATCCTGCTTTAAGGATAACAGCTGTTCATTTGTTTCCACACCTTCAGCTATTACATTTAGATCAAGGCTATTAGCCATATTAATAATTGTTTTGACAATGGCTGCATCTTTCCCGCTTTCGTTGACTGTACTAATAAATGAACGGTCAATTTTTAATGTATCAAGCGGAAAGGACTTTAAATAGCTTAATGAAGAATACCCTGTACCGAAATCATCCAGGGATAATTTTATGCCCATCTCTTTTAATTGATTAAGCACTGGAATCGCATAAACTGGATCTTGTACAATCGTTTCCGTTAATTCAAGTTCCAGGTATTGTGGATCAATTTTAGTATTTTCGATAATTTCCATCACCGTATCTACAAACGAGGTCTGCTGGAATTGGCGTGCAGAGATATTTATACTCATTCTTACGGGAGCATATCCCTGTATCTCCCATTCCTTTGCTTGTCGGCATGCCGTTTCAATTACCCAAGTTCCAATCTGGATAATCAATCCTGTCTCTTCAGCGAGTGGGATAAATTCTGCAGGTGAAACGATGCCCATCTTAGGATGGTTCCAGCGGATTAATGCTTCAACCCCCATAATATGACCAGTGTTCACCTGTATTTGCGGCTGATAATATAGTTCTAATTCGTTATTAATGACCGCTTTGCGCAATCCAATCTCTAGTCTCATTTTTTTTGCCATCAGCTCATTCATATCGGCTGTAAAGAATTGAAAATTGTTTTTTCCATTCTCTTTTGCCCTGTACATTGCTGTGTCGGCATTTTTCACAAGCAAATCAGCTTCACTGCCATCTTCAGGATACATACTGATGCCAATGGAAGCCGAGATAAACAGTTCGTTATCCTCAAAATGAAATGGCATTAACAATTCATCTAAAATCTGCTGTGAAATTTTTGCAGCATGCTGATGATTCATTTGCGGGAAGATTAATATATATTCATCTCCTCCCTGTCTGGCAAGCATGTCCTTTTTCTCAATATATTTAGACATTCGCTTCGATACTTCCACGAGAAGCTGATCACCGACACTGTGGCCGAGTGTATCATTTATATATTTAAAACGGTCAAGGTCAATAAAAAGAACTGCCAATGATTGATGATTGATTGCTGCCTGTTCGATACTTAAGGAAAGATAATTATTCAAGAACCTTCTATTCGGTAAGTTTGTTAATGGATCACGATAAACAAGCTCCGTTATTTTTTTCTCATTCTTTTTCCGTTCAGAAATGTCCCGGATGATTCCACTGAAATACGTATTTTCATCATTCGTCAAGGTTGATAGTGTTAATTCAATTGCAAAGACCTCTCCATTTTTGCGAAGAGCTTCTAACTCAACCGACTTTCCAATAATTTGTTCTTTTCCAGTATCAACATAATCCTTCAAACCCTTACTATGCGCCTTGCGGTAGCTAACAGGAATAATAACGTCCAGACTCTGCCCAAGAATTTCATTTTCTTTGTAGTAGAATATAGCTTCAGCTGCGTTATTCCAGGCAATAATGGTTCCCTCACTGTCAGCTAAAACAATCGCATCATTCGCAGTCATAATAATGGATTGATACATATTATCCAAAAATTGAAGCTGATCGGTTTTCTGCTGAAATCTTCTATCTAAAAATGTACTAACCAAAATAATTGTGAGAAGCAGAAACATTCCAATTCCTATAGTGAACCCCATGACTGTTGTATTGATTGCAGCTGAGGAATGAGCGTGTGCGTGATTGTGTTCAATTCCCATAGATTCATATGTCGCTGCAGCCATCCCTGTAAAATGCATGCCGGAGATTGCGGCACCCATAACTAAAGAACTCGCTATCTTTTTTAGATGTGTGTACTTTTGATTTGCATTTTTTTCAAAATAAAAGAATAAATATAAGGCCGCTAATGAAGCAACAAAAGCAATAATAATCGACAAAACGAATAATAATGGATCATAAATAATCGCAGCATCCATTACCATGGCTGCCATTCCTACATAATGCATTAGTGCAATTCCAGCTGATATAAAGGCAGCTCCTATAAAGATAAATAATCCCCGGTTTAAGCCTACACTAACAATAGCAAAAGCAATGGCACATGCAACTACAGCCAAAACAATTGATAAAACCACCAGAAAGGTATCGTACATAACAGGAATACTAAGATGATGAGCCAACATGGCAATAAAGTGCATAGACCAGATACCAAAGCCTAATGAAAAAGCACCAGCAGTAAGCCAAATATAACGAACCATACCTGAAGATCTTCTTAGACGGCTGACAATATTTAAGGATGCGTATGAAGCAATAACAGCAATTAAAATGGAAATGAAAACAAGAGTTATATTATAGTAGCTGGTAAGCTCCATGGAATGTACCTTGCCTCTCTTAAAATTCTATAGTGGTAATGAATTATTATAGTTAAATGTTCCTATACGTCATATTATAATAGGTAAAAATGTTATTTACCGTATTTACAATATTTAATTTTTTCGTAAAAGAATCAGATTTTTTAAAATAGATTATCTCTCTCATGCAATTACCTTTTTAGAGTATAAAAAAAGCCTTTCCTTTTCGGATAGGCTTTTCGCATGTATGTAGACAATCATACGAGTTTGCGCCTAAGGACCCGGGGTTGAAAATAAATCCCTGTGGGCCCAAACGCTTGTTTATTCGTTTAGACAGAGGTATTTTCCTTTGTAACTTCCCTGTTTTCTTTCCAGATTTTATAATGAGTAAACATTGTAAATAGCAAGAAGAAGTTCATCGCCCAAATTGAAATCACAGGACTTAAGCCACCAAATTGAATGGTTGATGATCCTTTTAGGTACATAGCGATATATGATTCAATAACGATCAGAACAATTGCTCCAAAACCGGAAAATGCAATACGAATCATGATTTCTCACTCCTTCACCTTATTTATAATAATTATAAATTAGATTATGAAGGAATACAATCAAAACGTTCAAAAAATCGTAAAATATTTCTTTGAAATATTATTGACAAATACAATTATACCGAGAAAATATAAAAAAAAGGATTAGCGACGTTTCAAGTCACTAATCCTTTTCTCATTAAAGCTCATCAAATCCGTTATCGACTTGATTCACTTTCGTATATTGACGTGATTTTTGCTCGAAAAAGTCTGATTTGCCCTGGTCAACTTCTTCATATGCTACAATCCAGCGCAGTGGATTTGTTCTAAAACCTTCAAACGGTCGTTCAAAACCGAGCTGGTTGCTGCGCACATTTGCGTAAAATTTAATATACGCTTCAAGATCACTTAGCAGAACACCTTCTAATTTATTCCCAATAACAGTACGTGCCCATTCAATTTCAAGCTCTGCCGCTTCTTTAAATGTTTCTTTCACAAACATTTTTAGTTCTGGTGTATCCAATTCAGGATTTTCAGCTATTATTTCTTTAAAGATCTTCACAAATAAATCCACGTGAATTTGTTCATCACGATTTATATAGTTAATCATCGTGGATGTGGATACCATTTTTTGATTTCTGGCAAGATAGTAGAAGAAAGCAAAGCCAGAATAGAAGAACAAACCTTCTAACACGACATCGTAAACAATAGACTTTAATAGATTTTCGGCAGTTGGGTCCTTTGCAAAATCTTTATAGCCATTTGTAACAAATTCATTTCTTTTTATTAATGTTTCTTCTGTACGCCAGTATTCAAAAACTTCGTCCTGCTTTTGTTTTGAAACAATACTGGATAGTACATAAGAATATGAATGATTGTGAATGACTTCTTGCTGTGCAAGAATGATCATCAATGCTGAAAGGCTGGAATCTGTCAGATAGTCTGCAACCTTGCCGGCATAATCTGTCTGGATACTATCAAGCAGTGCTAATAACCCGATAATTTTCAAGAAAGAATCTTGTTCATCTTTTGTTAATGCAGGAAACTGCTTAATGTCTTGAGACATATTAATTTCAAATGGTGTCCAAAAGTTAGCCAGCATTTTTTTGTATTTAGGATATGCCCAAGAATAACGGACATCATCCCAGTTTAATATATTTGAAGTTGAGCCATTTATAATAGCCGTAGACCGGTTTGGTGCAGTTTCATCCATAATTTTTCTTTTATTGATCGTTGCCATTCGTATTTCCCCTTTCAAATCAGCTGGAGCATGATTCACAATCTTCAATTTCAGAAGATGTTGATCGAATATAATAGGTTGTTTTTAACTTTTCTTTCCAAGCTGTTGTATGAAGATCAAGAAGGTCTTTTGCTTTGATCGTATTTGGTACATATAAGTTAAAAGAGATCGCCTGATCAATATGTTTTTGACGCTGCGCATTTTGCAGAATACTCCATTTTTGATCCAATAAGTAAGCAGATTTGTAATACCATGTTGTCTCACTATTAAGATCTGGAGCAGTTACAGGAATACGATAATCCTTTTTCTCTTCAGAATATTGCTTGTTGAAAATAGGATCGATGCTTGGTGTGCTTCCTGCGATCAGTGCTGTTGAAGCATTAGGAGCTACCGCTAATAAATAAGCATTTCTCATCCCATTTTTTTGCACAGACTCCATTAACCCTTGCCAATCCAGATTGCTGTCTGACTGCAGATATCCGCGTTTTTCAAAATATGCTCCAGTATCCCAATCTGAGCCTTCAAATGCAGGATATGATTCTTTTTCAGCAGCAAGTTCCATGGAGCTTTGAATCGTTAAATAAGCGATTTTTTCATATAGCTCGTCGGCAAATTGAACTGCTCTGTCGCTTTCCCAAGCAATTTTACTGATCGCAAGCAAATGATGCCAGCCAAATGTCCCTAAGCCAATTGCACGATACTTTTGGTTTGTTAACTGCCCTTGGATAACAGGAATTGTATTAATATCGATAACATTATCAAGCATTCTAACCTGAACCTTAATAAGTCTTTCCAAAGCAGAATCGCTGACAGCACGTGCTAGGTTAATGGAAGAAAGATTACATACAACAAAGTCTCCTGGCGTTTTTTCGATCACGATTTTGCCGTCCTTTGTATACTCCTCTATTCTTTTTGTAACACTTTGGTTTTGAACAATCTCTGTACATAGATTTGTGCAGTAAATCATACCTTTATGTCCATTTGCATTTTTACGATTTACTTCATCACGATAGAACATAAACGGAGTGCCTGTTTCAAGCTGGCTTCTCAGAACAGATTTCATAATTTCAATTGCCGGTATTGTTTCACGGCTTAGCTGCTCGTTATCAACACACTCTTGATACTTCTCTCTGAAAGAGCCTTCTCCATCTTTTTCATCGAAGTAATCCTCTAGTGAGAAGCCCATCACTCTTCTGACTTCATGAGGATCAAATAAATGCCAGTCTCCACGACTCTCAACAGCTTCCATAAATAAATCTGGAATACAGATGCCAGTGAAAAGGTCATGTGTACGTAAACGCTCGTCCCCATTATTTAATTTTGCATCTAAGAAAGAGAAAATATCCTTGTGCCAAACATCTAAATAAACACTGATCGCTCCTTGTCTCTGACCAAGCTGATCAACACTTACGGCTGTATTATTTAATTGCTTCATCCATGGCAAAACGCCGGAAGATGCTCCTTTAAATCCTTTAATATCACTGCCTCTGCTGCGGATCTTACCTAAGTAGACACCAATTCCTCCGCCATTTTTAGATAATGCAGCAATATCCGTATTGCTGTCGTAAATAGAATCTAAGCTATCGTCAACTGTTTCGATAAAGCAGCTTGAAAGCTGACCCCATTTTTTCCCGGCATTTGACATAGTCGGTGTTGCAACCGTCATATATAAATTACTTAGTGCCCAGTAAGCTTCTTTTACTAGTTCAACTCTTTGAGAGCGAGCTTCATTTTGCATCAGAATCATACTGATTACCATGAATCTCTCCTGAGGCAATTCATAGACGTTCTTTTGACGGTCTTTCGCTAAATATCGATCAGCCAGCATCTTAATCCCTAAATAAGTAAATAACTGATCTTTTTCAGGATTAATAAAACGGCCAAGCTCATCAATTTCAGCTCTATCATATTTCTCTATTAGTTTACTTTCATATATATCTAATGAGACGAGTTTATGTAATAGATCATAAAAGCTGCCATATTTTTGATCTGCCTGATATCCTCGATTCTCACCTGCATGACGATATAATTGCTGTAAATATAAATGAGCTGCAACATATGTCCAATTAGGTTCATCCATTGAAATAAAGGATAAGCACTCTAGTATTAGCTGATCATAAAAAGAATTTTCATTTAGGCTGTCTAATTGCGCAGCTTTCTTTTCTAAATTTTGCATTTGCAGTTCAGGAAACATTTCCTGCAGTTCCTGAAAGTTAACAACTTTTGTTAAACTCGTCATTGATAATTCCTCCTTCAACATGAAAGAATCAGCGGAATGCTGTTCTTTTGGAAACACATTATGCACCTGATGCACATTATGTAAATGTCCTTTTTCAGGTGTCTTTAAACAGTCGAGAATACGCTCTATCCCACAGATTTGAGCCAAGCAAAACGAAAATTAAAGGTTTCATGCTGTATCCTGCTTCAATTTAACCAGAATCAAAAAAGTTTTTGATGTTTCCAGGAAACATCGATCATCTTTTTTGACCGTTGCTGATTATCATTTTCACAAAAAAAAACACTTCCCGAAGAAAGAAACTTTTGCTCGCGCAAGCAGTTTCTCTGGCTTGTGCATTTTTTTAACTAGTTGCCCCTCACGTCATATTGCCATTTGCAACTATTTATATCAGTGGTTCACTATTTTGATTGCTGCTTAAGATGATAGGCGCAATCATCAGCGTTCTAGCGAATTCCCTCTTAAGTCCGGATGGTCTTGTGTAATTATCTATATATAGTTAACACTATCAAGACCAACACTAGATATTGTATGTAATTCTATCATATGCAAAAATATAATTCAATTTTTTTATTTTGCTAGAACACTCTGTTTTTACCCTTTCTTCCCGAAAAACACTTGTTCCAGCACGATTTCCCAATAAAAAAATATTTTTATCAGATTAAAAAAATAATAGAACGTGCTATAAATACACGTTCTACGATTCTCTATACAACATCATATCCTTGTTCATCAATTGCTGCTTTGATCTTATCTAGTGTAACAGATGCAGGATTATATTCAACCTCAACCTTGCCGCTTTCAAGATGAACTTTCACCTTGCTTACTCCAGATAATTCGCCGACACTGTCCTCTATTGCTTTTACACAATGGCCGCAGGACATGCCGCTGGCTTGTAAAGTTATGTACTCCATATGTGCCCCTCATTTCTTCATCAATTTTTGAACGGTTGTAAGAAATTCATCTAATACCTTGTCATCACCTTCATGAATACGCTCAACTATACAGCTCTTCAAGTGACCTTCCAGCAGCAGTTTTGCCACGCTATTTAAAGCAGATTGAGTAGCAGATATTTGTGTAATGACATCATCACAATATGTATCTTTTTCAATGAGACCTTTTATGCCCCTAATTTGACCTTCAATTCGATTTAACCTGGTAGTCAGGTTTTTCTTGACCTCATCTGAATGATGGCTTTTACGAACATTTTGATGATCGCAAGCTGTATGATCTGCAGCATCCATATTCATGGGCTAGCCCCCTTTTTTAAGGGTATTATACTCTGGCAACGTATTTAAAGGCAACAACATTGATACTTTGTTAACTTCCCCTTGCTTCAATTATTTTAACACTACATACTTAAGGATGCATTCGACCTTTGGCTGTTTTACACTTGTACAAAGATAAAGAGCCGCCTATATAGGCAACTCTTTACATCTCTCTAAGATCTGAAATAGCTACTTCTGTTCGCTCTTCTAAAGGGCCGCGCAAATGCACTGTTGCCATTTTATTTTCTTCATTGATGCCATCGATCCAAACAGATGCACCATTATATTGAACCTCAATATCTGCACTTGATGATAAAATTTGTTTCACACGGTTTATTTCCACCAGGACACCCCTTTTCCCTTGTATGTGATCAGAGTTATTTTAAACAGTTCTGCAAGTTTTATACGCTACTTTAGAATCCTGGAAAATAAATAATCATCTAACTTTTTTATCATTAATAGGACAAGTATTAAACAGATGCCAAACAGTACTGGATGCCAGTATTGGTTTATATGCAATACTCCTGCCTTCTCCAAAATGACATTTAATGAAAAGTCACCGACCAGCAGAATTGTAAACGCTGAAAAAGAAAAACAGTAAAGAACAATGACTGCCAGCAGCAAGCTGTAAATCATCCAATAGGCAGTATTAAATGCAATACTATCTCTGGATAACTCAGAAAACCAGCCAACAGTATAATGGTGTGTTCTCCAAAATGCTTGAATGATAATCGTCAGCCCTTGCATACATGTGGTAATTGCCATATAGATTGTCAAAAACCTAGTAAACGGAATTTGCTGCTTAAGCAGGTTTCTCCACATTTTCAAAATGTAAATGGAAATGAATAAAATAATAAACGTATACCATGATTTCCACCAGTAATGCTCATAGATGTTGATCATGGTAAAAAGCTCCTCTATCAAAAAAACACCAAATAATAAGAACACAATCATTCTTAGCTTCATTTGGAAAGTAACCATTAACATTAGCAGGCTTGGAATAAATAGTGCCTGTGACATACTAGATCCAACTGTGTTATCATACCAATTGTCCTGAAATACATTTGGGTGATATGCATATGCATCAAAAAGTATTAGTACAAAGTAATCCAAAAAAAAAGCAAGTCCCATTGTGAAAATATATAATGCAATGTACAAACGTAAATCTGTTTTTTTGTATGTGCACCAAATCATTATACAGCCGATGATTCCTAAAATGGCATACCATAACGTGTTTTGCATTCAATCACATCCAATAGGAATCTTTTATACACGTTATTTTTTCCTTTCTACACCATAATATGCAACAGCTGATTGATTGACGTATTCCAATTATTCTCCTATACTTTTGTAGTGCTGAATCGGACAATAGTCCAAGTATGCTACGAAAACATTTAAAAAAGGTGAGCATATAAATGGATTTTGAAATTAAATTCTTATCATTTTATGTAATTAATATACACGGTGAAGGCGAAAACGTCAGTAAATCGAATAAACATTACCAGACATTAGATCAGGCTGCTTACGAAGAAAGTCCGCTAAAGGATTTTCTTGATGGAGAACTCACTAAGATTAACAAAAGAAAAGTTGAAAGACACCCTAAATCAGATAATGCACCAACTAAAATTGGCCGCTTTATTACAGAAGAAGGACATGATCTCACCTCTAATCCAAACTATAATGTATTTGCAAAGGTTAGAAACGCTGCTACTAAAGAAGAGTTTCAAGATGCCAACGAAGCAATTGTAGGAGCTTATGCGGATACAGCTGCTATTCGGGGCGGTGTGCTGCTCATTATTTCAGCAAAACTTCGAAAGTATTTTGATGAACCTTTTCTATTTATTATGAAGTGTGATTTCGAGCCAAAAGTAGCGTCTATCTCTGATGAAGCAACCCTAATCAGAAATGTCGAAATGGCCATTACAACAAAGAATATGAAATCAATACAATATCCTTACATGCCCGAAGAAGGAATAATTGAGCCGAATGAAGTTAAGATTCACCAGGCATCACATGCCCGCTATTTTGAAGACTTTTTAAAGTATGTGGAGTACGGAGAATCAATGCCGGAAATTATTAAGTCTCAAGTAATGACAATGGTTCAATCACATATAGAGGAATCATTTGAAGGCGAAAGCGAAGAAAGAGAACAATTCGAAACTGCAATGGATGTTTGGGCAACTAGCCCTAAAAGAGAACTGCAGGAACGATTTAGTACAGAACAAGTAGTAGAGGCCACAGCCCAAATTACAGAGCTTACACCCGAAGCTGAGCTGAAAATGAAGTTAGATCATATTTCAATAAAGGGACTGTTAAGTGATTACGGTGAGCAGATTCATTTGGCCAAAATCAATCAAAAATATGTGCTGCTGATAGAAGCTGATATGATTCAATTTGAACAAGGCTACTCTCCTATAGAGCTGCTCCGCCCCGACGAACTTGATACCGTCCTAGACAAAATGAAAAAGAAATATTAACAGGAATAACTTCGGTAAAGACTGCAAACACTATAAAGGAACAAACTGTTTAAGTGCTCGGTGAATGCTGAAGAGAAGCCTCGTTTGAGAATACACAGCAAAAATGCAAAAAGCTGGCAATATGTATGCCAGCTTTCAAAATCAAGAAATGATTTATTTAGTTGAAAAAATACTGCTGTTGTTTACAACTTGCAATTCTTTTATGTTTTCCTTCATTTCATTGTTACAGATAGGGCAAAGAGGCTTCTCGCTGCTTTTAAAATTGTCTCGCACCCAGCAATTACATGTTTCGGATGTACATTCCCAAATCTTAACCTCTTCCGTTTTTACTTCTTCCATGTTTCTTCTTCCAAATCCCTTTGCCATAAACAGGCACCTCCTAGAAAGAGTAAAACCCTATGAGAAAAATAAAAATCACACGTTAATATAAAGAACGTTTGTTATAGGTTCTTTATAACAAGTGTGGTCAAAGCACAAAAATATTCAAATATTTATCTTTTTTATTATAACACCTTTTGTCTTAGTCGTCAAAGCCGGAAGTTTTGAGCAAAATAGACCAAAGATTTTCATTGTTATACTAAAAAAGTGTATAATGGCTAAGTTGACTGTTAGAAGGAAAGGATGAACATAACATGAATATCAATAGTTATACTGTTGAACAAATAAAAGATCCTACTGGAATACTCTCAGGTTTAAGATATGAGTTTTTCTTAAGTTTAGAAGTTGATGAAGAGGATGAATTATATTCAGAAGCTGGTATTAGCTTGCGTGTCTTATATTATAGAGATGAACAGAATTCCCGAATATTAAATTACCATTTCCAAACAGGAACTGGTGAAATTCTTGATTTCGCTTTAGAGGAAGATGAAGAATCTGAGATCTTGCAATTCTGCAGTGAGCACGCCGCTTCAGCAGAATAAAAATAAAGCACAAAAGCTGAACCATGATTATGGTTCAGCTTTTCTCTTTTCGTTCTAAACTTCTATTGTTTTGCCTTCTTCAATAATATGGTACATTAAATGAGCTAAATGATGGATTGGAGTATAGATTTCCTCTTCTTCCTCCTCATCCTCTTCCAGTTCTTCATTAAACTCCAGATCATTCAAATGCAGGGCAGCAAATTGGTAAAAATCTTTTAATTCAAAAGCATAACAAGCATCCGGCTCCTCTTCTTCCCCTTCATAATGAAGGACCATATAAGATTCCTTGCCATTCTGATCTACACCATCAAAATATACAAAGAAACCAATATTAGTATCTAATTCAAAAAGGTGCCTTGTACCGCCCTCTGTGGCTCTTTGAAAATCTTCTTCATTTAATTTTAATACATTCATTGCATCAACTCGGTCTTCTTTATGAAACTTCACAGAAAATGCTTTCATTTTGTTCGCCCCGCTTTCTCAATTGATCATAGCATAAATAGTTTGATTTTAGTATTATAAACCATTTTATCATTCATCAAACATAACTTTTGTATACAAACTTCGTTCACTTGCAGTAAGATTAATACAAATCGTACGTTCAATGTTAATAAAACAGTTTTTTTATTACAATTTCATCTGGGGGAATCATGAAATGCTAACTTCAAAAGAACTCGAGCAAATTCAGCTGCTGCAAATTATTTGTGAGAACCATGACAATATTAATTTGAAGCTAAATTGGGATATGCTAAAAAACAGAAATGATGAATTGAAAACTGACTTTTTTTATTATCACAATCAAATGTTAGCAGGTTTTGCTGCAATATATGGATTTGGCAGTGAAGCGGAAATTTGCGGAATGGTTCATCCAGATTTCAGAAGGAAAGGCATCTTCTCAGGCTTGCTTGAGGAAGCAAGACCTATATTAAAGACATATGAAAATATATTAATCAATGCTCCATCAAACTCAGCCGCAGCAAAATCATTTCTAAATGCGAAAGAGCATAAATATTCTTTTTCAGAGCACCAGATGAAATGGATACCAAAAGATTTAGCTGTGGAAAATGATCATGTTAATCTGCGTCATGCAAATCAATCTGATTTAGAGAGAATGAGTTTGATTGACCATCTCTGCTTCGGTATTTCATTAGAAAACGCTATTGTTACAAACAGAAAAGCACTTAGTGATGATGATCAGACAAATTATGTCATTACCTTCGAGCAAGAAGATGTTGGAAAAATGCGCATCCAAAACGATGGGACAGGGATCTGGATATATGCATTTGCCATTCACCCCTCATATCAGGGCAAAGGGATTGGCAGAGCAGCATTAACCTCATGTTTAAAATCACTAACTAAAAAAGATGGCGAATCCATCCATTTAGATGTAGTCGCCACCAATTACAATGCTCTTAAGCTATATCATTCCTGCGGCTTCAAAGAATACGGCTCACAGGACTATTATTCATATTCAATTTAATATAATGACAAAAAAAATAAAAAGCCGAAAACGGCTTTTTATTTTTTTGCTTAGCTTTTTGTTACATTTACAGCTTGAGGGCCACGCTGGCCATCTTCTATATCAAATTGAACTTCTTGGCCTTCTTCAAGTGTTTTAAAGCCTTCCGTTTGAATTGCAGAGTAATGTACAAATACATCTTCTCCGCCTTCTACTTCGATAAAGCCAAAACCTTTTTCAGAATTAAACCATTTTACTTTTCCTGTTGCCATTTTTGTTTCCTCCTAATATCTTTAAATCAGAGCAGAAAATAACTGCCTATATTCATTATGCCTAATTTATCTGGATTTTATAATTCATTATTGCGATTTCTATTTCTTCTGCGATCTCTATCTCTTCCGCTTTCTCTGCGGTCACGGCTGCGGTCTCTGTTTCCACGCGGTCTATCAGTATAGCGTTTACGATCACGCGTACCGCTGCTTTTTGGCTTTTTAGAGCGCAATGGTTCTACTGCAGTCAATTTAACCGGAGTAACGTCTGGATCTTTTGTAAGAAGCTTTAAAGCTGCAGCCAGCATTGTTACAGAGTCAGTATCTTCAAGCAAAGATTCTGCAATACGCTTGTAGTCGCCATGTTCATTTTTTTCAACAACATTCATTAATTTATTTATAGTTGCCTGCTGATTACCTGCCAATACATCTTTGAAAGATGGAACAGGCTGTTTCGCCATTTTGCTCTTTGTAACATTTTCAATGATCTTTAAATGATCGATTTCTCTAGGAGTTACAAATGTAACAGCCAATCCTTTTTTACCTGCACGTCCAGTTCTTCCAATTCTGTGAACATATGATTCAGGATCTTGCGGAATGTCAAAGTTGTAAACGTGAGAAACACCAGAAATATCAAGTCCGCGTGCAGCAACGTCAGTCGCAACCATAATATCAATTGTCTGTTCTTTAAAACGGCGGATTACTTGATCACGTTTTGCTTGCGGAATATCACCGTGAATTCCTTCAGCTGAATAGCCGCGCTTGATTAATCCTTCAACTACTTCATCAACACGTTTTTTAGTGCGTCCAAAAACAATAGCAAGTTCTGGTGACTGAATATCAAGCAAGCTGCAAAGCACATCAAATTTTTGTTTCTCATGTACTTCCATATAGCTTTGCTCAATATTTTTAACTGTCATTTCTTTTGCCTTAACTTTTACGATTTGAGGTTCAACCATAAACTTTTCAGCAAGAGCTTGAATTCTTTTTGGCATAGTAGCTGAGAACAATAGTGTTTGACGCTCACCTTTGATCTCGCTTAAAATTCTTTCAATATCTTCAATAAAGCCCATATTCAGCATTTCATCTGCTTCATCAAGAACAACCGTTTTAATATTAGCAAGTCTGATTGTTTTTCTTTCGATATGGTCAATTAATCGACCAGGTGTTGCAGCAATAATTTGCGGTCTATTTTTCAAAGCGCGAATTTGACGGTTTATATCTTGCCCGCCATAGATTGGAAGTGTACGGATGCCCTTTACCTGACCAATACGGTTTAATTCCTCGGCAACCTGAACAGCAAGCTCACGAGTAGGTGCAAGAACAAGACCCTGTATTCCTTCATCTGCTTGAATTTTTTCCAGTAGCGGCACACCAAAAGCAGTCGTTTTACCAGTACCTGTTTGTGCCTGGCCAATCATGTCCTGACCAGTAATGGCGATTGGAATAGCCTGTGCCTGAATAGGTGTTGGCTCCTCGAACCCCATGTTAGATAGAGCTTTTACTAGCTCCGTGCTTAAACCAAAATCTGAAAAAGTTGTCAAAATGTATTTCCTCCTTAATTCTTTCCATGCTAATTTTATCAATAATGCTAGTTTTCCCAGCTTTTAATTGTTTTTATCATTATTTTGAATTTAATTTTATGATTTCTTCTTAGGTCTTTACCTCATTCAAAAAAAAGAAAACTTTTAATTGATCGTCACGAATAAATGAGGCAATATCAAAAAACGCTTAACGTATTTATTTCCTGATGATCTTACTAGTGCTAATTGAGATCTTTTCAGTTAGAAACACATAAGTATATTTAATTGTTGATGATTATGAAAAACATAATAAACATAATGTCACTTCTATTGACAGGATTTATAAAACCGTTTTCCTGCCACAGCTAATAGTGGATGGAATTCCTTTTGAAGAAATAAAAGAAGTCGGCTTGTGTGGAGTCAGAAAGGGACAAAATATTATGTCAAAGATCTTATTAAAGAAAACTTGCCGATTGGCGAGCCTGAAAGGCGATGCCAGAGGCTTACACTTATACTTAACCTAAAAATCAGCAGCTGTGTTGATATTCTCTCAGCTGATCATTTTATGTTCTCAAAGTGCAATAAAAAGGCGATGCATGGCTTTCATGCATCACCTCATGTTAGCAATAATTATGCTTTTGTAACGTTAGCAGCTTGAGGTCCACGGTTACCTTCAACGATTTCGAAAGTTACGTCTTGACCTTCTTCTAAAGTTTTGAAACCTTCAGATTGGATAGCTGAAAAGTGAACGAATACGTCTTGACCTTCAGAAGTTTCGATGAAACCAAAACCTTTTTCTGCGTTAAACCATTTTACTTTACCTGTGTTCATGATAATACCTCCAAAAATGTGTTCACTATAAGTCTTGATTATATAAGCTTAAACATAAAAAGATCGCAGCCACTCGAAATGAGGAGTAAAATCGCCTACATTTCATTGCAGTTACGACCACTTATCCATAAAATATATATAACGAACATTACAGCGTTAGCTTAATAATAAGCGATTTAAACCGATATGTCAAATTAATTGTTAGTTCGGGTACTGCATAACCCTGGCAGATTATCTCAAAAGCAGATTAATTCATTAATTCATCGTTATACTTAGGTTTCAAATCAAAATTATAAAGTTGCACTCTTTTTCGACATATAACTTTCAGCTGAAATTACTGTATGTTTAAGCAGCATCGATATGGTGACAGGACCAACACCGCCAGGAACCGGCGTAATAGCTGATGCTTTTTCAGCACAGCTTTCATAGTCTGCATCTCCAATATTTCCTTTATTATAACCAGCATCCAATACCACTGCACCCTCTTTAATCCATTCACCCTGAATAAAATTAGGTTTCCCTACAGCAGCCACAACAATATCTGCTTGTTTAACAAACTGTTCAAGATTTGATGTGTAAGAATGACAAGTGGTGACTGTTGCATTTCTATTTAATAGGAGTGCAGAAACAGGCTTTCCAAGGATGGGACTTCTTCCAACAACGACTGCATGCTTCCCTGAAGCATCAATATTATAGAAATCCATTATCTCTAATATGGCGGCTGGGGTACAGGAAGGATAGACACCAAATCCAAATGCTGTTTGTCCATATCCAAGGCTTGTTACTCCATCAACGTCCTTCTCAATTGCAATTGTCTCAAAAGCTTTTCGTTCATCTATTTGCTCTGGCACAGGGTGCTGAAGAAGAATGCCGTGAACCTTTTCATCTTCATTCAGTTCGGTGATTGTTTCAAGCAGTTCTTCTGTAGTTGTTTCTTTTGGGAGATGAATTCGTTTAGAAATAATCCCTAACTTTTCACATGCATTGCCCTTCATTCTTACATAGGTTTCTGAAGATGGGTCATCTCCAACGAGGATCGTAGCTAAGCACGGTGTAATTCCTTCCTGTGCTAAAAGGTTTATTCTTTCTTTTAAACTTTCCTTTACACTTGCAGCAACTGCATTTCCATCTAAAATCACTTTCTTCTCCATGTATATCCCTCCAATTAATAAGAAAAGAGACAAGGAAATCCCTCTCTCTGCCCAGACGACCGGCTATACATAGACGCAGCTCCCCAGCGGTTCATTCCGCATTGTCGTCAGTTACTGCGATTTTTAAACATATCCAATTTTTCAATATCATTTTAACACAAAAGACATATAATTCAATGATTTTTATCTTTATCGTTCGGAAAATACCCCTGTACACATATTAAGTTAAAAAATCATTGATCTTCGCTCAGTTCTGAAGGAAGCAGTGCTCCTTAATAGTCATAGAGGGTCCTACCGATTTTAGATTTAAAGTCACTGTTTCTGCAATAGTATTTTAGAGTGACAAAAAAACCCAAACACTTAAACAGATAATAAAGATGATATCTGCTAAACGTTCGGGTTTGTTATAAACTGACATATTAATCGGTCAGCATAATTAATATTTGAGAACCGCGATCCTTTTACCTAAAACAATGAAAGCCCTTCCTCTCTTCCATCCTTACAGCTCCTTGGCTGTTCCAGTGGGAATCAGGATTTCAAGGTATCTTGATAAAAGCAACTCTATATTCGTGAATTATAAAATGATCAGCCTGAGGTCGGCCGTTTTAGATTTGGAGAAAGTATACGGTTATGAAAGAAGATGTTATAAGAAGAAATCCAACATATAGTTGTCCACAAAATTATTTCTTAATTGACATACCAATTACTCGCTCAGTTATTAAGAGCCGCTTTTCTTATTATTGTCTCCGCCAAAATGAAATGGCGTCTTTATTGCTCAAATACTACAATTGGAATTATACTGGATATCCCAGTTAGTGTCAAGGGAATTTACTTTATAACAATTTTTCGAACATTATGAGGTTATTGATTTGTTTTTCAGTTGCTTTATAAAGATTATTGCAGTCCATGAAAAGAAAAATGAAAAAAAAGCAGAATTATTCACTCCGTGGTCTCATACGTCCCCTATTTCTCCGGAAATGGTAGAGCTTTAAAAACAAAGCAAAAGCGATGAGCCAAACAGCTCCTGCAGAAAAACCAGCAAGAACGTCGCTTGGATAATGAACTCCTAAATATATTCTAGATAGTCCGATTCCAATAATCATCAATCCCATTATAAAGCAGCCTAGCAGAGCATATACTTTCCTGCTCGCTAATAAGAAAATTAGATACGCAACCGTTCCATAGAAGATAAATGAACCCATTGAATGACCGCTCGGGAAAGAAAAACCTGCCTCTGTAATTAATGGCTGTATATCCGGTCTTTCTCGTTGAAAGATCCATTTCAGCAGCAAATTGAATAAACCGCCAAATAAATTAACAGCAGCTGTTAAGATTGCCAGGTCCACTTTTTTTAGAAGTAGTAAAATGATTACAGTAACGATTGTACCAATTGTGATCCAAAGGACTGAACCAAAGAAAGTAAAAAGGATGATGATTTCTGTAAGAGTTGGATGAAGAAAGCCCTGTACATATGAAATCACAAGCATCTCATAGGATAATAATTCACTCTCATCCAACGCATCTACCAGTTGAATAAATATGAACAAAAAAAGAGAAATGCTCCCAAAAATGAAAGACCAGTATACGATTTGCCTTTTTGTAAAGTTATTAAATTTCATCTCAATATATACTTCTCCATATCGTTTTTTTTCTAATACCCAATGTGCTGTGGTAAAAACCATTCTAAATTTATTTTTATCATTATATCTTATCATTTTGTCCTTCTCCAACTTAACCTAATTTTAATATGCTCTTTCATAAAAAGACCCGGACGACTACGCAGAGTTACCTTACGCTTCTTTTTTCACCTTTGTACTCACACGCTTCTTCTTAGCTGTTGCTGGTTTTGGTTTTGGTTTTGTCTTATCAATAGAAGCCTGCAATGCAGCCATTAGATCCGTAACATTTGTTGCCGGTGTCTTTTCAGCTGCTGTTACAACTTCTTTGCCAGTTTGTTTTGATTCAATCAATTCAAGCAGTGCTGTACGGTAATCATCTTTATACTTTTCTGGTTCAAACGAGGTAGTTAACTGATCAATAAGCATTATCGCTGTTTCTAATTCCTTGTCTGTCACCTTGTCTTCAACAGGAACATTCGGTACATCCTGAGGTTTTCTTACTTCATCAGGAAAGTGAATTGTTTCCATGACTATTGTATTTTCATACACACGGACAACTGCAAGCTGTTCCTTGGAACGAATTATAATTTTCGCAATACCGACCTTTTCGGAGTTCATAAGGGCTTTGCGGAGAAGCCCGTATGCCTTCCCTCCCCCATCTCCCGGCGACATATAATATGTGCGGTCAAAATAGATAGGATCGATCTCCTGAATTTTCACAAAGTCGATAATTTCAACTGCTTTATCTTCATTTTCTTTACGGAGCTTTTCTAATTCATCTGCTTCTAATACAACAAATTTGCCTTTTGTATATTCATATGCCTTAACAAGGTCTTCATTTTGGACCTCCACTTCACAAACAGGACATACCTTTTCATATTTTATTGGTGAATGACATTCCTTATGAAGTGTCCGTAATTTTATATCTTTATCTTCTGTTGCTGTATGCAGCTTAATCGGTATATTGACCAGGCCGAAGCTAATGCTTCCCTTCCACATCGTATGCATGTTAGGTCCTCCTTCTGTGTTCTTACAGCGGTTACTTTTATTGTTAAGTTACGCTTTAGCAGCTGAATTCACACTATAGAAATTAAGGAAATTATGTTTTGAAATTGCAGGGCATACTATAGAACACCAATATGCAGAGGGAGGTAGCTTATGAAACCAATGCTCCCAACATTAACCTTTGAAGCCGTCAATGGAGATGAATGGCATCATGAAGTAAAATATGACGGTTTCCGCGCAATGCTTGAGTGGAATAAGGACGGAATTTCCATCAAAAGCAGAAATGAAAAACCACTTGGAGATCTTTTTCCGGAAATCATGCAGTTTTTACTGGACAATAAGAAGACCTTTTTGCCTTATGTACCTTTTATATTAGATGGAGAGCTTGTGTCTTTGGAGGATTCGTTCAAAGCAAATTTTTCAGCCATTCAAATTCGGGGCCGCATGAGAGCTAAAGATAAAATACTAGAGAAAGCATATAACCGCCCTTGCCGACTTCTTGTATTTGATCTCCTATTATTGAAGGGTGTATCACAGGTTAACAAATCTTATCTTGAAAGGAAAGCCATCCTTACTGACTTTTTCTCTACGTGTAATCTTCCTTTAAAACCAAATGAACGAAGCAAAGAACTCATCCAATTAATCCCTGGAACAAAAGATTTCCCTGCACTATGGCAGCAGGTCGTTCTTTCAGATGGAGAAGGCATTGTAAGTAAACGGAATACATATAGCTATGACACTGGTAAAAGGTCAGCAGGCTGGCTAAAGTATAAAAACTGGAAGTATGTAAACTGTTTTATAATAAAGTATGAAAAATCAAACGGTTATTTTTATGCAGGCGTCTTTGATCAGCACGATCATATTATTGGAATCGGCCAGTTTCTATTTGGATTGAAGCCAGATGAAAAAAATGCATTAATGCAAATCATAAAAAATAATAAAACGGATGAAGATCAAAATTTCATTTATGTTGAGCCTGCTATATGCACAGAAATCAAATATTTGGAAATGTATGATGAACAAATGCGCGAGCCTCATTTTCACCGTTTTCGATTTGATCTTCAGCCTAAACAATGTACATACCAGGATTTTACGCAGCAGCAAAAAAACCTTCCCGCTGAAATAAATATAACCCATCCAGAAAAGCCATTATGGACCAAACCGGATATAAAAAAAATGGATTATATCCATTTCTTGCAGGAAGTATCACCTTATTTGCTGCCCTTTTTACAGGATCGAATTTTAACCGTTATTCGTTATCCTCATGGCATGCTTGGAGAACCTTTTTACCAAAAAAATGTGCCTGATTATGCCCCGAGCTTTATTGAAACAAAGCAGCATGAAGACATTGAGTATATTGTGTGCAACAATTTGCAAAGCCTCCTATGGCTTGGAAATCAGCTTGCTTTTGAATTTCATATTCCTTTTCAAACGATCCATTCAAAGGGACCGAGTGAGATTGTCTTTGACCTGGATCCTCCATCAGCAGAAGGATTTCATTTAGCGATAAAAGCCGCTCTGCTAATTAAAGAGGTTTTAGATGGCTTGTCCTTAATAGGTTATATTAAAACGTCCGGCAGTAAAGGACTGCAAATTTACATCCCTCTGCCAGACAATCAGTTTACGTATGATGATACAAGGTTATTTACAACGTTTATTGCTCACTATTTAATTACAAAGGATCCAGATTCCTTCACAATTGAGCGGCTGAAAAAAAATCGGGGAAATCGTCTGTATGTGGATTATATTCAGCATGCTGAAGGAAAAACCATTATTGCTCCCTATTCTCCGCGCGGAAAAGAACAGGCAAGCGTAGCAGCTCCATTGTATTGGGAGGAAGTGAACCAAACGCTGCAAATTGGAAACTATACGATCATCAACATGATTGAAAGGTTAAAAAATACAGGCGATCCTTTTCATACGTACTTTGATACAAAAGTAAATCAGCCTTTTTCTCCTGTTCTATCCTTTTTAAAACAAGAGGAAAAAAAGATCCCAAAAGCGTAAGATGCTTTTGGGATCCTTTTTACTACAAATATTCTCTTAAAAAAGATGAAGCTTGCATTTCCAGCTCTTTATATTGAGCTATTTCTTCTGTGTATTCCTCTTTATTTTTAATCTTGAATTCATTGGCATTCAAGTCAGCATTTACTTGGCAGCTAAAAACGTATGATGCATTACCAATCAAATCAATATGATCTTCATGTACAACACATCTTACCTTACCGCCATTGTTATATACTTCTATTATTTCTCCCTTGTTGTTCAATTCCAGTAAGCATGTAACAAGGCTTGAAGCTGACATTGCCGTTCCGCATGCATTTGTAAATCCGACACCGCGCTCAAATGTACGAACATAAATATGTCCTTTTCTAAGAGGCAGTACAAAACTAACATTCACACCGTCCGGAAACAAATCATTCGGACCGTTTACATACTCGCTCATACCTTTTTGAATATCAGATTGAAGCTGCTCCTTTTCTACAACCGCAATTATATGCGGATTAGGCACTGCTAAAGCAGTAAATTCCAAGTCTTCAGACAAGGCTGGCAGCGGACGCTGTATTAATTCCTGTTCTTCGATATGTAAAGGCAAGTCTTTAACATTAAAAGAGATCGGAGAAATTTCAACTAAATAGGTAGGAACGCCATCGTACAAATCATTCTGGACACTTACCTGCAAATCTGCTTTCATTGTTTCAATCACCGCTTCTTTTAAAGAAAGCTTTTCACACACATAGCGCGCAACACAGCGAAGACCATTGCCGCACATTGAAGCTTCAGATCCATCCGAGTTAAATACACGCATACGTGCATCAGCTCTTTCGCTTGCTTGAACAAATAGAATTCCATCTGCTCCGCCAAGCTCAGATTGTCGATTGCAAAGCAAAATAGTTAAACTGCTTCGCTGCTGGTCTGTTAATTCATAAGGATGTGTCATTTCATCTATTATAAAAAAGTCATTTCCTGATCCGTGACACTTAATAACGTTAAATTCCATTAAATACCCCTCCTTAATAGCAATTATAAAAAGATTGCCATAAAAGTGCACATTCTTCAATGAAAAATCAAGCAAGTTGTCATTATTTTAATGGCCAGCTGTCTCATTGACCGCTAAAAGTGACTCGGTCCATTCAATTGCATCTGTATAAATCTTAAATAAATTCGGGCTCGTTATATTTAAACCAGCTGAAATTTGCTCAATCTTTTTCCAATTAGCATTTTCTATTGCTGCCGCAAGATCAAGGACTATTTTTAAATGATTCTCTTTCCCATTAAGTGCATCACAAATAACTTCATCTAAGGGAAGATCTCTCAAAATTACTGACATGGGACTATGAACAAGAGATTCCATTAACGAGAACATTCCTGTAATAAAGTAGCTTGAGGATAAATAGGTCCCGCCAGTTATTGAACATATACCTTCACACACTTTTGCACGAATAAGCGACAGCTGAATGATTTCATTACAGTTTCCGGCTTGTTTAAAGGACGCTTCTCGTACCAGCATAATATAAATCCATTTTTCAAGCTCAATTAATCCGAGCAGCATAATAGCCTGCCTTATTGAACTTATCCGATTTTTCGGGCGATAAGCCGGTGAATTTATTAATTTTAACAGTTTATATGAAAGAGATATATCTCTTTCAAACAATTCAGCAACTCTATCGATATCCGGATCTCCATTTGAAATACTATGTATTATTTCATAATATGTATGAAGGGATGAAGGCACATCATATGTTGAAATCGTTACAGGCTTTGAGAAAAAATAACCTTGAAAATAATCATAGCCTCTCCTTTTCGCATCCTCAAAAGCTTCTCTTGTTTCCACTTTTTCAGCAAGCAGAGAAATATTTAATTTTTTCGCAACAAATTCACTTTTAAGCCGATTCTCTTCTGGCGTATTTAATAAATCAATTTTTATAATATCTACGATTCTTAATAAATGTAGGCTATATTTATTCGTTTCATCAAGAATAAAATCGTCCAATGCGATTCGATAGCCTAATTGCTTCAATTCAAGGCATATATCAACCAATTCTTGTGATGGTTTCACTGATTCCAGTATTTCAACAACCAGTTCATTATGGTCAAAAAAGACAGGCAGCCTCTGTTCAAGCAGCTTTTCTGTAAAATTTACAAAACACGGCTTCCCTGCAGACAACTTTTCTATACCGATATTCAAGAATCCGTTTACAATGACATCAGCTGTTGCTTGTTCACCATCAACTTCAGGGTTTAGCTGATCTCCTCTATATAAAAGCTCGTATGCAAATATTTCTTCATTTTTCGTTAATATCGGCTGTCTTGCAACAAAAACCTCCATGATGTTCCCCCTAAACCAAAACGGATATATATACCTAGGATAATAGTACAGTATAAACACGGATATTTTTGTCGAAATTTGACGAAAATTTATTTAACAATATTTACATGCTTCTCTCATTCTACTTATACTCCTGCTTATTTACCGTTTTCCACATATAAAAAAAGCAGAGGATCTCCTCTGCTTGAATTTATTATGAACCTATTACATGGAAAACAAAATTAAACAAAAACAATGCCGCAATGACATAGAGAGGAACCGATACTTCTTTTGCTTTTCCAGTTGCAATCTTAAGAATTGGATACAAAATAAAGCCAATAGCAATTCCATCTGCAATACTATACGTAAACGGAATCATTGCAATTAGAAAGAGGGCAGGAAAGCTTTCACTCATGTCCTTCATATCTAAATTGCGGATGTTCTGCAGCATTAATCCACCAATAATAATAAGAATTGGTGCGATTGCACTGTTTGGAATCAGCTTAATAACTGGTATAAAAAACGCTGAAGCCAAAAAGAGCAGCCCTGCAGTCACAGTCGTCAGTCCTGTTCTTCCGCCTGCCGCCATACTAGCAGCACTTTCAACAGTCGAGACAGTAGGACTTGTGCCAAAAACCCCTGATAAAAGAGCTGAAACCGAATTGGCTTGAAACGCACGTGAAAAGCGATCATTTCGATTAATAAAGGATACATGTCCATGGACCAGACCAATATTTTCAAAAACCAGTACCATCGTTAATGAAAATACAGCGATCCAAAAGGTTATGGACAAAACGTTATCAAATGACATACTTCCAAACACATGAAAATATTCATTGAACGCAAAATGACCGTTCTGAGAATTTTGTGGCTGAATCGTTCCAAATAACCAGGCAATTAGTGTTCCTGCGATAACTGTAACCAGGAAATTCCCAGGAACATTGCGGATGAAGAGTATCAATGCCAGCAAAAAAGTGATAATGGTCGCCAATACATGGGGTTCCCCCAAATGACCAAGCGCAATCAATGAGTTTGTTCCTTTTACAACAATACCGCCTTTTTCAAGGCCAATCAGCATAAGAAACAACCCTAACCCAACTGTGATTGCTTCCTTAAGAGACTGAGGAATTGCAGCACTTAATGTCGCTGCAAACCGCGAAAATGCAATCACTACAAAAATAAGTCCCGAAACAAACACAACCGCTAAAGCCTCTTGCCATGAAAGACCCATAGACTGTACCATAGTATATGAAAACAGTGCATTAATCCCCATTCCCGGAACAAGCAGGATTGGAACGTTTGCCCAGAATCCCATGATCAGACATCCGACAACTGAAGTGATAATCGTTGCCATAATAGCTGCTTCAAGAGGAATGCCCGCTTCAGAAAGAATGAGTGAATTGACTGCAATAATATACACAATAGTAAAAAAGCCAATAAATCCTGCCATAACTTCTTTTTTGACAGTTGTGCCATTACTGGTGAGCTGAAAAAGCTTATTTAACCACTTATTCATTGTATATTACCTAACTATTCAATTAGCCCTCTCCCTACCCGCTCTCCCTGCAAAGACAGGTGAGCCACAAATCAATATTGTAACAAAAAAAGTGCAAACTGCCAATAGGATACCTAAACCAGCTTAAAGGCAAACTCATTGAAACTTTCTGCTTTTTCAACCGTATAAAAATTAACTTAAAATGAGAGGAATTACCGATTTTGATTGAAACGAAACAGCATTTACAAGAAGAATTAGCTAAGATTAATGAATGGGAAAAAGATCAGTCGGATTTATGGTTCTGGGAGAAATTGGGCCGTCTTCCTTTTAAACTGCTTGATAAGTTTACACCACAGTTTCTGCAGAATAAAGTTGGGGTCATCTTAGATGAACTTGGCAGCTATATTCAATCTGGCGGCAAATATTTAAGTTCCGTAAAGTCCTTACGATCATACTATCCTGAAAAAGGCATTACGGCCCTTGAGGAGGTTGATCGCTTGCCAATCTCCGAAATGGATGAAGCTGTAACAAAGCTTTCAGGAAACAGAAAACGAATTGCTACTGTTCAAGGAGCAAGCACTGGGTTTGGAGGTATTTTCACATTATCCATTGATATTCCGCTTTTGCTTGGTATGCAATTAAAAACATTGCAGGATATCGCCCTATGTTACGGTTATGATCCAAATGATAAACAGGAACGTATGTTTATTGTAAAGATTCTTCAGTTTGTCTCTTCTGATATAGTTGGCAAAAAAGCAATTTTAAATCAAATTACACAAATGAACAACCCGAGTCTTCCTGCTAATCGAGAGGTTATATCCGAGCTTCAAGGCTGGCGTGAAGTTGTTTTTTCATATAGAGATCAAATCGGCTGGAAAAAACTTTTCCAAATGATTCCTGTTGCCGGCCTGTTATTCGGTGCCTTTATTAATCGATCAGCTGTGAATGATATCGCAGAAGCAGGGATGATGCTTTATCGCAAAAGAAAAATTATGGAACGTCTGCAGAGCGTGACAGAAGTAATTGAGGAATAAATAAAAAGCAGCGGACAAGTCTTAAATTGTACCCTTTGTAAAGGACATTTTAAAAAAGCCTAAGCTACTTCTAAAAGATGATCTCTGTATTGAACAGGGGTCATCTTTTTTCGGTTCCATTGATATCTATGGTGGTTATAGTAAGTCATGTATTGCTTAATTTCCTTTTGTACTTCCTCTAGTGTCAGGCAGGATTTAATAGAGGTTTCGTCTTTCAGGTGTCCAAAGAAAGATTCAATGGGGGCGTTATCCCAACAGTTACCCCTTCGGGACATTGATTGCCTGATTCCAAGTCTTTTAATCATTTTCTGAAAGTGAGGATGGGTATAGTGAACCCCTTGATCCGAATGGATGAGTGAATCTTTATGTTTTTTAAACCTTTTGTTTTTCTTTAGCTTTTTGATGGTATCTGTGGCTAATTCAATAGTCATTCTGTCAGACACATTGTAAGCAAGAGCTTCCCCGCTGGAGCCATCTAATATCATTGATAAATACGCTCTGGAACTTTTTCCATAGTTCAAATAGGTGATGTCTGTTAACAGCACTTTCCCTGGTTTACCCTGATTGAATTGGCGCTTCAGGAGGTTAGGGACCACTGAATGTTCCTGGGTGGCCTTCATAAGACGCCTATATGGATTCGCCCTCCGGAAGGGGCAAACGATGTTATACTTCTTCATGATTCTTCGAATTCTTTTTAAGTTAAAGACAATCTTAAATTGACCCGCCAAAGTCATTTTAATTTGACGCGCCCCTTTCTTTCGATTCTTATGACGGAATGCTTTCAAGATGATTTCTTTCAGTTCTTCATCCCTTTCTTCCCGTTGTTTTCTATGCTCTTGAGACTCGGGAGAGTAGTATTTATAATAGGCACTTCTGGAAATTCCTGCGACCCCACAAAGGTATCTCACCATTTTTTTGAGCTTATATTTCTCTATTACGGAACGAATGAGAATGAACTTTTGACTTGGAGAGAGGACTACTTCTTTAGCCCCCTTTCCGCGAATCGAATCTTTTTTAGAAGTTCATTTTCCGCCTTAAGCAGGTTGATTTGTGCTTCTAGTCGAGCATTCTTATCCTCAAGGGATAACTCCCGTTCTCTAGGTCTCCCGGAATTGCCCTTCCTTGTATCACTGAGCCCCAAAACTCCGTTCATTTTAAAAGCAGCATTCCATCTCTTACTAGCGGCATGAATACGTGTCATACCAATTATATTTGTATCAAATCCAGCCTCTTCAAAGATCTGTCTAGAGAATTTGCCGCTCTCCTTCTCAGCGATAAATAGGCGTTTAAATTCATCTGTGTAGGTAATTCCCTTAGGACTTACAGCTTTCACAAAAGGATTAATAGATAATTGTTTGATTTCTTTCTCTGTAAATGTTTTTTTACTCATGATGTTTTCCCCGATTTCTACTAGTTGTCTATTTGTCATTATACAAAAAAATACCCTATAGGTAGACTTTTTTAAAGTGTCTACTCTATAGGGTACATTTTATCTGGGTCCGCTGCTTTTTTAGTTCCCTTTAGGCTCTGTTTTTTCGGCTGACGGGCACTTTCGCGATGCCTTTGTTCCCTTCAGACTCTGTTTTCTCGGCTGACGGGCACTTTCGCGGTGCCTAAGTTCCCTTCAGACTCTGTTTTCTCGGCTGACGGGCACTTTCACGGCGCCTAAGTTCCCTTCAGACTCTATTTTCTCGGCTGACGGGCACTTTCGCGATGCCTTTGTTCCCTTCAGACTTTGTTTTCTCTGCTGACGGGCACATTCACGGCGCCTAAGTTCCCTTCAGACTCTGTTTTCTCAGCTGACGGGCACTTCTTTTCATGACCGGCTTAATAGCCATCTGATATTTTTAAGGAAGTTTTAAAATTTGATTCTCCAGATATTCTTCATCAAGTGTACCTAAGACGATATGACGGATTACCCCATCAGAATCGATAAAATAGGACGTAGGGTACCCTACCACATCATAGTCTCTGCTTACAATTCCGTCTGTATCCATCGGAATCGGGAAAGTAAGTTCATGCCTTTTCACGAATTTTTCAGCATCTTTATCGTTTCGCTCACTTTGACTCATATTTACAGCAAAAACGGCAAATCCTTCATCTTTATATTTCTGATACAGCTTTTCCATATGAGGCATCTCGATTTCACAGGGACCGCACCAGCTCGCCCAAAAATTTAAAAGTACTTTTTTCCCGCGCAGCTCACTAAGCTTCTGAGTGTTGCCCTCCATATCAAGCAGGTCAATTTCTGGAGCTAGCTCTCCTACTTCTAAACCAATATTTAAATCATCCACATTTTCAATTTTTTCATATTTTTCTACGCCAAAAGAAATGGGGATAATACCTTTGTCTTTTAAGATCGTGACATCTATGATGAACATCACAGCGAGTACTGCAATAACAATGATCACTAACTTTTTCACTCTTATCACCTCATGCAAAGCCAATTATATCACTGTTTATAGCACTCGTATATGTTTTCACAAAATTTTAAAAAAGTGAAGAATCCATGCCGGCCATAGATGAAAAGCCTTAATGATCTACTGTAGATAAATAGTCAGCGAAAATAGCTAAAACACTTATTTTTTCTATGTGGTTAAGTTCTTTATAAAATGTTAATAGCGGTGTATTTGCGTCTCTAAAAAATGATTGATACGAAAGCGGCATATATCCTCTTTGCAATACAGCAGCTTCCGCTGAAGAGTTAATAAATATTTTAGCATCCATTCGAAACAGAGCATGCTCCAGATAATAACTTTTAGAGCGTTCATAATCCAGAAACTCAATGAAACCTTTGTTCCTCTGGTCTTTAAAATGCAAAACCACCTTTTGATCTAATCCAATCAGTTCAATTGTATTTTTCTTTATAAGGATCGTTGTATTCAGCCTGCCGCTATGATCATATAATCCATACGTTTTAGTCAATAATTTTTCTGCAAAATAAGGCATAAACCACCGAACCGCTTTCTGATTTATATCCCTTAGCTCCCCTGCCAAATATCCATTGTGATCATATAGCTGCATATGCAAATTCGGCGAAGGCAAAAACGTAATTAACAGTTTTTCAATTGAGGTAACATCCTGTTCAGTGCTTACAGCAGCTTCTTCCATAATACTCTTCGTTTCTTCACTTCTTTTCTTGTTTAAGACAAATACATAATAACAAATAAAACTATAAACCAGAAATGGACATAATAGCCATATGAAGTATCTATGAAGCGGATCAATCAGACCATACACAATAAAATATACCGGTGGAATCAGCGCAGCTATTCCTGCATTTAATGCGATAATGGCTTTTCGTTTATAGTACATATGCATGTTCAATTTACTCACCTACTATTTTGGACTTATCAATCTCCTACTCTAGTAAGTCTATTATGAACCTTTTATTTTCATGATAGAATCCGCTAAAAATTATATAAAAATAAAATTCTACTGCCGTTTAAATGCTTACACAAGTTCTCTTTTTGAAAAGATAAATATCGAAGAACCTATAAAAATAAAGATACTAATAACAGTAATAGTTAAAACGCTGTAAAAACCGCTGGGAAATGGTTCATTTTCCAGGACTAAGCCTGAATAGGAGCTTAATAAGGATGGATTCCAGGATAACCCTTCTGGAATCACACTGCTCACCATACTAATAAAAATTACTATAGCAAAGACAATAAACGCAATCATTCCCTGAGATTTAAAGATACTATTAAAAAACAGCAGGAGTGATAAAATAAACAAGAGCCATAAGCTATATAAAGAGAGCGACTCAATAAAATCCTTAAGTGGAATAAAAGCAAATAAATTCCCTGTATAATACCATGTGGCAAAATAACCGCACAAAACTGAATATAATAATAGCAATGCTGAACTAAACCATTTTGCTAAAATATAAGCTGATCTCGATACTGGTTTTGCCAGGATCATCCCTGCGCTTCCATTCTTCCGTTCAGCTGAAATCATCCCCATAAAAGCCAGAACAACTGTTAAGATGCCAAGAGTATTATATTGCCCAATGGAAGCTGCAAACACTTCTTCAGCAGAGGGTGTCGGAATTTCAATCACTGTTCCCTCAGGAAGATTTCCAGCAGAATTAATAATATCCGGCAAAAAATAGAGTGATAGGGGCTGCTGTACACCAATCAGTATAAAGACAATTGGCATCCAAACCCATTTATAGCTTCTCCACATTTCAAGCCATTCTTTTTCTGCAAATAATCGCCATTGTTTCACTTTTGATCAGCCACCTTTAAAAACATTTCTTCCAAACTAGTGCTGCTTATTTCAAATTTAAGCGTTCGCCAATTTCTTGCTAATACTTCCTTCATTAATAATTGCTGTGCTGCATAACAATCCTCTGAGAAAATATGAATTATTTGTCCTTCACTTTCCATTTTAAAGTCTGGAAATGCAGATCGTAATTGGGCCATAACAATCTGAATATCTTCCTCAAACACAATTGATAGTTTATTTTTCTTATATTTCTTCTTTAAAGACTGCAATGAGCCTCCCTCTACAATCTGCCCTCTATCAAGAAAGATAATTTCATCACTGACTTCCTCAGCGTCATGTAATATATGTGTAGAATAAAACACAGTTGTATGTTTTTTCAGCTGCTGAAATAAGGTGAGAACCTCTCTTCTTCCAACCGGATCCAATGCGGAAACCGGCTCATCGAGCAGCAATATATCCGGCTGATGCGTAATGGCCTGTGCGATCCCTAACCTTTGGCGCATTCCCCCTGAATATTGAGCTATTCTGTTATTGACTGCATCACCAAGACCTACAGTTTCAAGTAAACTTAGTGCTCTATCATAAGCAGCCTTTTTGGTTGCACCTGTTAGTCTAGTACTGTATATGAGGTATTCCAAACCTGTCATCCAATCAAAAAAAGCTGGATTTTGAGGTAAATACCCTATGGCAGTTCTTCTTTTTTTAATAGATGCTGAACCGTTTACAATTATTTGCCCTTCAGTTGGGTGAATGATTCCAGCCAGCATTTGGAGAACGGTCGTTTTTCCAGCACCATTTGCCCCTAATAAAGCAATACATGTATTCGCTGGAAGATCAAACTGAATTCCTTTTATGACTTCCTTTTTTGAATACTTCTTCTTTAGGTTTTCAGCTCTCAATGTGATCATCTATTTTGCCTCCTTCCAAATATAAAATAAAGAATGGAACCTAAAATATTCCCAACAAGTACAATAAGGATCCACATCCATTTAGGGCCATTCAGTTGTTTATTCCTGCAAATATCAATAAGGGCAAGGATTAAAAGAATACCTTGCAAAATAAAAAATGGCAGCAGTAACGCCCAATTGATTTCATCTAAAGCTTCCATGCTGTTCCTCCCAGTTCATATTTTTTACTTTTGCGCTTATACGCCGGCTTTAGCAGTAAAAATGACAAGCAACCTGTGCCTGCTATTGGCTGAAGCACCTTCAGTACAGATAAGACGAATAAGTTCAGAAATCGTTCAAAAAATCTTTACAAACTATAAAAACTTTAAAAAACACGAAAAAGCCCCGGAAGGAATCTCCTCCGGGGCTGCTATGCATTATAAAATTCGAAACACTAATGGGATGCGGTATCCTTTTCCTTCAAAGGCTTTGATGGCAGCGATAATAGTGAAAACAAAGGCTAAGACACCAATTATCCAAATGGTTACAAATCCAATTAATACGATCATTAATACAACACTGATGATGGAATAAACACTGTAAGAAATAAAGAAGTTCAAATACTCTCTTCCGTGATGATCAACAAATGCAGAAGAATCTTTCTTTAATAGCCAAATAATCAGTGGTCCAAGAAAGGCTGAAAAAAAGCTCGTCACATAAATGGCGGCTGCGATTAACCTTTCATCTTGTGAAGGACTTCCCATTTTATCTAAATTCATTTTAACGCTCCTATTCATTTAATCGTTATTTTCCTCTTATCTTATTTTACGTACCAGCTCTCTAAAAGTTTCATTGTATTTTTTAGGGTTCTTGATTTGGACAACCTGAATAAAATGAAACAAGGCCGTAATTCCTTAGGCTATATTTTAAAACACTATATTATATCTTTCAAAGGGTGATGGTTTTGTTATCAAAAATTGAGGCTTTTATATTAGGAATTATCCAAGGATTAACTGAATTTATTCCAATATCAAGTACAGGACACCTCTATATAGGAAGACATTTATTTGGCTTGGACGAGGCTGGGCTTTTTTTAGATACTATGCTTCATATCGGAACGTTATTAGCCGTTATTGTAGTTTATAAAAACGAACTGCTTCAGATTATCAAAAAGCCATTTGGAAAGCTCTCCATGCTCCTGATCGTCGGTACGATTCCTGCCGTTATCATCGGAATTGCATTTAATGATTTGTTCGAGAGTATTTCAAAAACTGGCGTAACTATAGGCTGGGAGTTTATTTTTACTGGCTTTATTTTATGGATGGCCGACTCTGTTAAGAAGGGAGCGAAACAAATGCATGATCTCTCATATGGCGATGCCATTTTTATTGGTTCCTTTCAGGCAGCTGCTATATTTCCTGCTGTTTCCCGTTCCGGACTGACAATCGCTGCTGGTCTATTTCGGAAACTTGATCGCGAAACAGCCGCCTATTTTTCCTTTCTGCTTTCCATTCCTGTTATTGCCGGCGGAATTGTGATGAAGTTTGGCGATATGGTAAATGGACATATAGAAGCTGTTTCTCTTGGCAGTTTATTAATTGCTACCCTGTCATCCGCTCTGTTTGGCTATTTTGCTGTTGTTTGGATGATTAATTTTCTAAAAAAGAAATCGTTAAAGGTATTTGCCGTTTATGTTTGGATATTAGGTTTGACGGTCGTCCTGCTGCAGGTAACTGGAGTATTTTGATCAAATACACATATACGAATGAGCGCCGATTGCCATATCTTCTTAATAAGAACCATCGGCATATAAGAATAAGGCTTAACATTTTATAAAACAAGATCAAGCAGGAGAATAGAAGTTATATATGGACAGTACTCTTCTTCATATTCTGCTCATTGTTCATTGTTTAGATAAAAGGGTGAAAATATGACAAAAAAGATATTACTGAAGAATGCTTACATTAATCCCATTACAAGATCACCTTTTTTAGGAGATGTGTATGTTTCTGATGGAATAATCAGCAAGCTTGCTCCAAGTATTCCTATATCAGAGGATTGTACAGTAATTGAATGTGGTAACCGTCCATTGTTTCCCGGATTTATTGATGTTCACACACACTTAGGGTTATATGATGAAGGCACAGGCTGGGCAGGCAATGATGCAAATGAAACAATTGAACCGCTAACTCCGCATATTCGTGCTATGGATGGTGTCTACCCATTAGATCCAGCATTTTCTGATGCAATTAAATATGGGATCACAACGGTTCATATTATGCCAGGAAGCGCCAACGTCATTGGGGGTACAACCTCAGTCATTAAAACTCATGGAAAAAACATACAAAAAATGCTCGTTCAAGAAACAGCAGGATTAAAGGTTGCTTTAGGTGAGAACCCCAAAAGAATGCATAGTCATGGAAACAAAGAATCTATTACAAGAATGGGCATAATGGGTATGCTGCGTGAAGCCTTTTATTCTGCTTTTTATACCGATCATCCAGAAGATATCCGTTATCGTCCTCTCATTCAAGCTCTTAAAGGAGAGATCCCTGTAAGGGTGCATGCCCATCGTGCAGATGATATTATTTCAGCATTGCGTTTTGCTGAAGAATTCAACCTTGATTTACGAATTGAACATTGTACGGAAGGCCATTTAATAGCAGATGAGCTTAAAAATCGAGCTTTAAAAGTTTCTGTTGGACCGACCTTAACAAGAAAATCTAAAATTGAATTAAAAAATAAAACATGGAATACGTATCAAGAGTTAGCACAGCGGCAGGTTGAAGTATCCATTACAACAGATCATCCCTATACACCTATACAATATTTAAATGTTTGTGCTGCCGTAGCAGTTAGAGAAGGATTATCTGAGCAAAAAGCTTTAGAAGGAATCACGATCCTTCCCGCACGCAATTTGAAAATAGACCATAAACTCGGAAGCATTGAACAGAGCAAAGATGCAGATCTTGTATTATGGAGCTCTCATCCCTTCCATTTTTCTGCTAAACCGATCTGGACAATGATAAACGGCGAAATCATTTATCATTAACTTTTGACTACCATGTTTATAATAAAGCACAAATTTCGCCAAAATCCCACTTCATAAACAATGTAGAAATATGCCAAAAAATGATGAAAAAAATAAGAAAAAAATCTATTCCCTTTTTCGATTTTTTTTAGTATTATACGATAGTAATGAAAATACAGAGACGACTGATCTTAAAAAGGGAGCAATTATACATTTTTGTTTGTATATAAAAAGCAGTAGTATATAGGGAAGGCAAATGGTGCGCCACCAGTAAAACTGGTTCTAGTGGGTTCGATTCCCACCCCGAAATTTTTTAGCAACATTTACAAAAAATTTCGAGGGTGGACCGGATTCTCTATTTGACGTGGAGAAGGACTGTCCTCAGTTTGGAGGGACCCCCCATGCTTAAGAAACGCGATCTTCAAGATTGCCATGATTTGTACGAATTAATGACGCATCCAGATGTCTTCCCTTTCGTGCGCCAAAAAGCATACTCTGATGATGAATTTTTATTTTTAACCAAACAAACGATTGAAGCTGAAGAACGCGGTGAACTTATATCACGCACCATTCTTGATGAGTGGGGTTCTCCAATCGGCACAATTAATCTTTTTGATATTCAAGAAAATGCTGGTTTCTTAGGCACTTGGCTTGGCAAAGAATATCACGGAAAAGGTTATAACAAATTGGCTAAAGATGCATTTTTCGAGGAATTATTTTATGAATTAGGCATTGAAACCATTTATATGCGAATACGGGTAGAAAATATCCGTTCTCAGAAAGCCGCTGAAAAACTGCCTTATGTTGTAAAAGCAAATGAAACAAGAAAATCATTATTACAGCAATTAAATGCCAATGGAGCTACCTATAATTTGTACGAAATTCCAAAGGATTTGTATACATTACATGTCCTAAGAACAAATACTGCTATTGTTGAAGATAGCTCACATTTGTTAGAAGCATAAATATAAAGAAAAAAAGCACCCTGAGACGATCGTCTCAGGTGCTTTTTTCTGCTGCTCAATTTTCGCCTCGCTCCTGAAATATATGACTATTCTGTCTATAATTTATGTATTTTCCCCAAAACATCTTTTCCCCCAGTTACTGGTATGATGCTCCCAGTAATGAAACTGGATTTGTCTTCAACTAAAAAGCTAATTAATCTTGCAATGTCCTCTCCCGTTCCCGGTCTTCCGACTGGTGTATCTTTATCATCCACATGAATGGCATTCTCTATCTCTTTCTCTTTCCATTCGCCCACAATATCACCAGGTGATATCATGTTTGCTGTTATGCCATATTGAGCTTCTTCCATTGCCAATGTTTTTGTTAATGAAGCAACAGCCGATTTACTCGCCGCGAAAGCCGATCTGTAGATCCATCCTGAAGAAGCTTCAGCACGGTCAAATCCTATGGTGATAATACGTCCCCATTGTTGAGCTCTCATTTTAGGAATGACTAATTTTGATAAATAAAATACTGCATTTAAATTGCCGTCTACAAGGTATCTCCATTCATCTAATGTGTATTCTGTCATCCTTTTTCGCTCATGTATGTAGGGACCAGCATTATGAATAATAATATCAATATATTCACATTTTTTTAATGCTTCGCTAATAAGAAATTCGCAGTCATCACTGTTCGTTATATCTCCTCGGATGCAAATATTATTGGTTCCAAATTCTTTTGTTAAATGCTGACAAAGTTCTTCCGCTTCTTTCTGACTGTGACGATAATTAATCACGAGATTAATTCCCTCTTGTGCGAGTTTATATGCTGTCATCTTACCGATTCCAGTTGCTCCTCCTGTAATTAAAGCAGTTCTTATTCCCACAAATAATTACCTCGTTTTGTTTTTTATTGTACAGACCTATTATCATTATACTAGTTAGTACCATTCATATATGCAACAAAAACGTTAAAATGAAAAAAATTACAGCACATTAAAGTACAAAAAGTGGTACAAATGCATAGATTATCATGTATATAACTCATGCTAGCTTTCATGTTAACGTAATATTGTTTTCTCAATATAGTCATGAATTCATTCTTACCCATTTAATTGTTTTGCTCTGTTGAAAGGATGATTGTGATGTTTCCGTGGAACTTATTCCCTTTTAATAAAGAAATGAAAAATAACTTCCAGGATTTTAAAAAAATGAAACCGGAAGAAATAAATAAATATGTTCATAATATAATGGGAAATGTATTTCCCCAGCAATCAAATGGCATGCCAAACTTCAATGATATTTTCGGCGGTCTTAACCCTGAAAATGCCGAGTCTAAAAATAATCAGACATCCGCAAAACTGAATGCTTCCGTCTTTGATACCCATGACGATGTTTATGTAAAAGTATTTATAGAAGATGAAGGCTGGCTTCATCAAATGAAGTTATATCATACATCAAATCAAATGATTATTGAGGCAATCCCTGCTTATGAGGATAAAACAACCATTACTTTGCCAGCAGCTGTAAAACGGAAAGGATCAAAGGCTAATTATCAGGATGGCATTCTTGAAATAAAATTACCTAAAAATGCTCAAGCTCAATTTACTGAAATAGAGTTTACTAAACATGAGTGATTACATTACAAAAAAAAATAAAGAGCAGCCAGCTGGCTGCTCTTTATCACAAAATTATTTTCCGATAAACATTTGAGTCCAATAATTTCCATCTGCAAGATGACCTACACCAAGATGTGTGAAGTTTGCATTTAAGATGTTTTTACGGTGTCCTTCACTGTTCATCCATGCAGTAACTACTTCTTGTGGTGAACGCTGACCCATAGCAATGTTTTCACCTGCAGTTTTATAGCTAATGCCAAACTGCTTCATCATATCAAACGGTGAACCATATGTTGGGCTATTATGGTCAAAGTAACCTTTTGCTTTCATATCATTTGACTTTTCACGCGCTACCTTGCTAAGTTCTGTATCAAGCTTAAGAGCAGGTACACCATACTTTGCACGCTCAGCATTTGTTAAATCAAGTACTTGCTGTTCGAATGCAGATACTTGAGATTTTGCTTGAGTAGCTGTGTTTGATTGAGCTGGTGCTTTTGTTTGTGTATTTGCTGTTGGAGCAGTTGTTTCAGCTTTCGGTTTTTCAGTTTGCACTGGTGCTTTTGCTGGAGCTTCTGTTTTTGGCTTTTCAGTTTGCACTGGTGCTTTTACTGGTGCTTCTGTTTTTGGCTTTTCAGCTTGTACTGGCGCTTTTGCCGGTGCTTCTGCTTTTGGCTTTTCAGTTTGTACTGGTGCTTTTGCCGGCGCTTCTGTTTTTGGCTTTTCTGTTTGTACTGGTGTTTTTACTGCCGTTTCTTGTTTAGCCTGCTGCTGAATAGCTGTTTTTTGCAGCAATGCATTTAAGTCTAAATTATAGTAGTTTTTCATATATTTTTGAAGAATGCTATTGATCTGTTCAAAGTTCACATTACTAGCTTGATAGTGATACACTTTTGATTCTACTTTTGCTTGAACTGGTGAAGCAGCATCTGCTTTATTGATTCCAGGTGCTGACATTAATAGTGTTGCTGCTGCTGCGACTGAAAAAATCATTTTTTTATTCATCTATTTGTTTCCTCCCTGATATCTGTAAAGTTTTTTGTGCTGTCTTGCTTGCAGAATCATCATACCACGGGTTTTTCCGTAATAATTGAGGGAGGATTTAACAAATAGGTATATTGATAGATCATAAATAGTGATATTCATTTGAAGCAATGAGTAAAACATAATAGCCATCTATGTTTTTCTCAAACTCTGCTGGTTAATTATTCTAAGGTTCTATTATACTAAATTGGCAATGAGCTTATGAGAATACCAATTATATACTAAGAAATGAGCATTGACAGGTTTTTAGGAGAGGATCTGCCGTTACGTTTATTACACATATGTAACAAAGCTTGCCTATTAAAGACAAGCTTTGTGTAATTCTCTATTAGATGACTGGCAGCAATACTTTTACGGTAGTTCCTTCATTTACTTTGCTCGAAATCAATAGTTCACCGCCATGAAGCTGTACAAGCTTCTCTGCAATAGCCAAGCCAAGCCCTGTTCCTCCATCACTCCGCGTTCTAGCCTTATTGACACGATAAAAGCGCTGCTTTACCTTTTCTAAGTCTTCCTGAGGAATTCCTAATCCAGTATCAGTCACTTCTATACAGCAGCCATTTTTTGCGGCATATAAAGAAATTGAAATTCCGCCTTCATTTGTATATCGAATAGCATTATCCATTATGTTTTGAATCACTTGTTCTATTCGCCCTTCGTCACCATTAATAATAATGTCAGGATCCAGATTCTTCATTAAGGATAATTTCTTTTCTTTAAGAGTTGAACCGTATTTTTGAAGTGCATCTTCAATTAATTGAGCAAGCGGCAGAGGCATCTTTTCTAATCGATATTCATCTGTTTCCAGCTTCGAAAGATCTAATAAATCTCCAACCAGTCTTTCCATTCTTCCAGATTCGCGATGAATTAAATGTAAATATCTAATTCTATCTTCCTCAGAAGTAACCATATTTGTCATTAATGCATCACTATAACCTTTAACATAAGAAATAGGAGTTCTTAATTCATGAGAAACATTTGCAAGAAACTCCCTCTTTCTTTCATCCTCACGTCTTATTGAATCAGCCATATGGTTAAAGGCAAATGCAAGCTCCCCAATTTCATCCTTAGATTGAATGTTCAGATGCACACCATAGTCTCCTTTTGAAACCGAATCGGCAGCCTGCTTCATATCTAATAGCGGCTTTGTTAGTCTTTTAACCAGCCATGCACCTGTACCTAAAGCAACAATCAGAAATAGAAAGGAAGCAATCATCCAGAGGTAAGCAAAGTCTTGTGTGATTTCTGTAATTTTGGCTAATGGCAAATAAATATAAATAATTCCTTCTAAACGGTCTTGATCAAGAAGAGGAATGATAACACCCATAATGTTTCGGTCAAAGCGTTCCTCAAACCCTTCTTTAAAAACTGCATTCCCCTGCAGCAGCTCTTCACGTTCAGCTTCGCCAATTAATGTTTCGTAATCAATATCAAACGGCAAACAAGCACTTAATTCCCTTGGATTACTGACAATAAAAATCTCAGAGTCTGATTTCGTGTTATACCACTCTACCTGTTCCTTAAGCTCCGTTGTTAAAGGTCCGCCTTCATAGTCCTCAGCAAGGGCCATTCCTTCTTCAAACAAAGATTCTTCAATATCCTCTACATAAAGTTTTTCATAGAATAAATAAGAAAGAAAATAGGAATATAGAATAGTAATCAGAATGGCTGCTGTAACAGTGAGCCAAAGTTTTTTTGCCAGTGTATTGGTTAAATGCTTCATGCAGAAGGAACCTCCAGCTTATATCCAACACCCCAAACCGTTTCAATATAATCGCCTTCCTGCAGTTTCATCCTAAGTGTTTTTACGTGTGTATCTACTGTTCGCAAACTGCCTTCATAGTCTATTCCCCAAACATGCTCAAGAAGCTGTTCTCTTGAAAGAGCCTGATTGCGGTGATCCATAAAAAAAAGCAGCAGTTCAAACTCTTTTAAAGTAAGGTTAACCGTTCGCTGATCAACCATTACTTTTCGTGCTTTTTTATCTAAGCTGATTCTTCCAATCGTGTTAATAGCTGATTCCTGCTTAGAGAGACCAGTTCTCCTTAATACTGCATGAATTCTAGCAACGAGTTCTCCAGGACTAAGCGGTTTAACGATATAATCATCCCCGCCTAATTGGAGGGCTTTAACTTTATCCCACTCTTCACCTTTAGCGGATAGAAATATGATAGGGGTATTATATTTTTTTCTTAAATTGGCACAGACCATATAGCCATCTTCACCAGGCATCATGATATCAAGAATAATTAAATCAATTTTTCGCTTCTCCATCACTTCATAAGCTTCCGTGCCGCTGCCGGCAGAAACACATAAAAAGCCTGAATTTGCAAGATACATTTCGGTTAGATGCCTCATATCAGCTTCATCATCAATGATTAAAACGGTAATGCTGCTCATTCTGTCTTCTCCCTCAATACAATTTTAAATGGGCCATTGCCTACTTCAATTTTATCTTCTTCCTCTAAATTTTCAGGATTGATAAATGAAAGATCATTGCTGTCATAACCGGCAACAAGAAGTGTATGTTCTGACGTTAAAGCCAATTCAAATGGATTTGCTCCAACTTTGACTGTCTCCATAATATTCCCATCAAGATCCATTTTATAGAGCTGATTTGAACCGTGGCTCAAAACAAAAATAGATTGCTGATTCTGCAGAAAGTTAATTGGCATAACAGGAGCGGGGATTTTTTTGATAAACTCTCCGTCACTGGCATTATACACATGAATATCCTTTTCAATCGTCGCCCCTTCACCATGCCCCCCTAACCAAAGCTGAGTTCCGTCCTCTAATAAAAGTGCACCAGAGGCAGCACCATGTATTGGATAACCGCCGATTGTTTTTTTCGTTTTCAAATCCACTCTAGATAAAGTTTCATTTTTAAAACTTAAAACAAATAATTCTCCCTCTTCCTCGCTTTCCACAATCGAGAGCGGTGAAGATTCTGTTTCTGCTTCTGCAAGCTTCTCTCCATCTAAATCATAAAAAATCACTGAACTATTATTTTGATTTACAAGTGCAATTTCTTTTTGATCATTTATTACCTTAGCATTGACAATTCCTTTCCCTGTGTCCCAGCTTGTCTTTTTTTCACCTGTTTGCAGAGAAAACAAATCCGCCGTTTCCATCTCTTTTCCATACAATAAAAAAGTATCGCCATCTGGAAAAACAATTCCGCCTGTATAAGGTTTTTCAAGCTGCCATTCTGCTGCAATTTCACGTTTTTCTACATCAATAAATGTTACAGACATACTTTTCATATTTACGGTTGCTGCCAATGAAATATCTGAAGGAACGGGCTTATATGTATGATTGCTGCATGAAGATAAGAAAACGATCAAAGATATACTGTATAAGAAGGCTTTGAATACTGACATCTTTCTATTCCCCTTTGTCACTCTATGCCTATACTATAAGACTTTTTTGTGTGTAATTTGTGAACTATTTCTTACTTCTTAATTGTTCCATTAGGGAAATATGAATAGAAATAAGCTCTTCTTTATCTTCTGGAACCAAACTTGATTCGTTAATCCTTTTAATCGCCTGGTAGAATTTTTCATATAAGGACTTGCGTACGCGTGGATGTGCATTTTCATCTAGCAGCTCACGCTGAATTGTCCTTTTTAAAACTTGCTCCGGGGTATTTTCTTCAGTGATCAATTGCCGGTTTTGCCATAGACTTTTGTATTGATTCAATAAATAATCATATTTCATGGTTTTCTCCCTTTTCATTCTTTTTTACTCCACTTAGTATTTTCACATAAAAAAAAGAATAAATGCAAAATATAAGATATAGCTATATTTGCTTGTTCCTTAGGATTAGAATAGCCAAAATAAATAATTGGACAAATAGGCATATTCTTATGTTATTTGCTTGTCACAATGAACTTCTTGCCCAAAGTTGTTATCTACTCTGCTCATTGCAAAATGAGGCAGATATTGAAAGGAGAAAACAAATGAGTGCACCCTATTGTTGTCCCAACTGTAAAACAAATCGCAGCAGATTTAATATCATTGAACAAGTTTCAAAACCAGTAAAATTGGATCCTTTTACAGGTGATACCGTTGAGGAATATACTGCAAATGATCTATCACCTTTTCACATTCCGTATAAAGGTCCAAATCATAAAGTTCAATGTGCTGCCTGTGGTTTAGTTGAAGATGAAAAGACTTTTATCGCTTTTGGAGAAAAGAGATAAGCTTGAGAGAATACCTCTCAAGCTTATTTTTTAGGTTCAGTCAGCAATTGTTTATGATCTTCGAAAAATTGGAGAGAATCTACCTTCCACGGACCAGCTGCTGAAAATCTGACTAAAACAATTTTACCGTTAAATATTTGTTTTCCATGTTCTTTTATATACCACTCGATTTTAACAGGAACCTCTAATACTAAGTCAGACAGATCAGTGGTTTCTTCCGGAAGCTCAACAGCTGACAGTTTAGCATTTTCAATTTCGGGGAATACGGTGTTCCAATTAATTGTCTGCAAGGAAATAAACTCTGCAATTTGTTCGTCATGTTCCTTTAAGCCTGTTATATAAGAGTGAATCACTTCTTCAGCATTGGCAAATGTTAAATATGGGTATAACCTGCCCGAAGCTTTGAATATCATTAATTTATGGGATAGATCCATCTCGTTGGTGCGATGAGTGGTGCTGCCGTAAAAGTGAATGCAAAAATGACCTGGAAAATTATTAGGCAATGCACCAGCACCATGAGGCATTCCGTGCATGGATGCGGCAATCCACCTATCCTTAGTGATCACAATAATCGATCTTCTTCTCCAGCTCCACTTGCCATTATAAATTTCCTTCATTATTTTTGTATCCTTTGCTGTCAAAGGCTGAACATCAGCATGATTAGATCCTGCTCTTCTCTGCACTTCGAACATTCTTCCAGACTCTGTATCCAAAACATGAAATTTACTGAATTTCGGGAGCTGTTTATTTACTTCAACCCAATCAAGCATCTCAATATGATAGCCAATCCCATGTTTGGAAGCTTTAACTTCTATGGTGTTGAAACTAAAGAAATAGAGAAAAATAAAAGTTAGCATCAATGTATATTTGTGAGTTGTATTTTTGTTCATATTAAAAGTCTCCCTAAAATTTAGAGAGACTATTCGTTATTATATAAAGTTATTCTCTGTTTTCTTTCCATTCCTTCGCTTTATCAATGGCTATTGGAATGGCTCGCCCTTCCTCATAGTCCTCATCAATCAGGGCATTTGCAATCTCAATTGCTTTGTTTCGGACTGCTGGATCTAAATTTTTCATAGCATCTGGATAATCATTTTTGCTCCATGGCATATCGATCAACTCCTTTATTGGAGTCATTCCCTTTTAGCATGCAATAAAACCTAAAGATTAGGCAGACTCAAGAGCTTCTAATTGGGACTTCAGGTTATGCCAATCTATATTTTCACCGATAAATACCAAATTCAAGCGCATTTTCATGTTCTCAGGCAGAAAAATCGGCATGCCATATGAATACTGAAAAAGCTCAGGATACACCGAATTTGTAAACTGAATGTATCCTTTCATTCTATAAATAGTATCAGGCAGTCCATGCAGAAAGCTCATAAAATCTTCTCGATGGACAGGCTGTTTAAATGTGTATACAAAAGTGCTTAAGTTTAAATCTTGAACTACATGAGCCGTTTCATTTGCTCCTTTTTTACCGGCAGATAAGTTTCTAACCTTTTCCATTGGTACTTTTGAAAAGGTGGTCAGCAATGCCAGCACTTTTGGATTGAGTCCTTGAACATCAAAGACAAGCTGAGCTTGCTGTGATTCTGTCAGCTGATCTGCTTTATTTAATAGAAGTAAGTCTGAATGCTTTACCTGTTCGACAAGAAGCTGTCTGATTTGCGGACTTAATCTGTTTCTTTCTAACCAAAGATGCCCATCTAACACAGAGATAATACCTTTTACCAGCAACTGATCTGCAAAAATAGGAGACAATATTCCATCTAAAACTTCAATGGGATGAGCTGCACCAGTTGACTCTATGTAAATCACTTCGGGCTTATCCACTATTAATAATTTTTGAAGCTGTGCCTCCAGTTTATCTTGAATCGTACAGCATATACAGCCGTCGAGAAGCTCTTTTAAAGGAACATCTGTATCAACTGCGTCAGAATCAATGGATACTTTTCCAAGCTCATTCATCATAACAGCTGTTTTTCTTCCCTTTTCTTTTTCTGACTGCAGCAATTGCTTTAGAAGTGTTGTTTTCCCGCTTCCTAAAAAGCCTGATAGAATATATATTTCTGTTTTATTCATAACGTTCACCATTTTCCGCTCTCTCTTCCAGCATTTCTTTCATCATTTCGTGGAGCATTTTTCCTACATCCGAAATTGTACGTCTTGTAAGATAACCAACCTTTTGAAACATTTCTTGCTTACATTTCCATATTGGAATGTAAGCGTTTGGATAGTATTCATCACCATTTTCGACACCAATCTCTAAAAAAGACTCATAATTAGGTCTGAACAGATCTTCCTGTGCTGCTTTTTTGCCTTTTTGAATCCTTATTACCTCTATAATTAAATCTTCATTAAACGTAATGAACTTTTGGTGGTAGATGTTAAAAATCTCATTCGCAATGACTTCCCATTTACATTCAATTGCAGCAACTTCCTGTCTAATATGTTCATCGAATTGAACAATCTGTCTCAAGAAATCACCTCGTTTACAATATTCATTTTTATTATGAGACTCTAAATAATTATTTTAAAGGTTTTGCCTGAAACGTACAAATGATTTATCTCATGAGCAAAAACATGAAAAAAGGAGGCTGGGACAAAACGAAATTAATATTTTCTAAAACACGAATATTCAATATCTTGGTTTTGGTATTTAATCAAGACCGTTCCATTGCGCTGCGAACCCTCGCTTTCCGCGGGGAGCAAGCTGAGCCTCCTCGTCACTTCGTTCCTGCGGGGTCTCACCCTTTGCTCTGCAGCCCGCAGGAGTCGAGGGCCCTCCGCTCCATTTCACTCATGTAAATAAAATATATTTTATATTTATAAATAAAAAACCGAATGATTAGAAAGATGACCTTCCTTACCATTCGGTTCACTAGGGTGCTAAATACTTATGTCCCAGCTTCCTTCACAATTCACTTAGCTTCTGATTTCATTTGCATCATTTTTCATCAAAAATATGAATCAGTTTTCTTCTTTGTTTGATTCTGGCTTCATAATTTCTTCTTTTTTCACTTCATTGAAGAATTGTTTTAAGGCCTCTGTATTTTCCTCAAGATTCATTTCGAGTACGGCACCAGCATGATTGTAGCTTTTGTTTTCGTAGCTGTCAGCAACAGGAACTCTTAATGTTTCAACTTCCGTTATGGGATTAAGCAAGAAGGAAGTACCAATAGAAAATGCTTGTTCAAAGTTTAAGTCCGTCTCCACATAGTTCATAACTTCTTTCAGCATTTCCGGAAATTTTACTAATCCTTCTGGAGTTGTAAATTGCTTCATCACTTGATCTTTAATCGAAACCAATACCTCCTGCTGACGATCTACTCTTCCAAAGTCGCTTTTGGCATCATGACGAAAGCGAACATAGGAAAGCAGCTGCTCGCCATTAAGCTTTTGTTTGCCTGGTGTTACATCAAGTTTCATATCATCAATCAGCTGCTGTGAAACTTCCACCTCTATACCATCTGGAGCCAGAATGTCCATCATAGCAGCAAAACCATTAAAGTCAATTACAGCCGTATGATCAATTTTTATGCCAAAATTTTCTTGGATCGTATCCTTTAACAACTCTTTACCGCCTAAATAGTAGGCATGATTTAATTTGCTGTATTCAAATGGGTAGTCAGGAATTTTCACATAGCTGTCACGCATAAGCGAAACAATTTTCATCGAATGATCATCGGGTTCATAGCGGGCAACAAGGATTGCATCCGACCTTGATTCCTCTTCCCCTCTGCTATCTACTCCCAGCAAAAGAAAGTTTTTATGATCTGATGAATAGTTAATAGGCTCTGACTCTTTCTCTGCTAATGGATCTGCATTTAAGCAGCCAGACAAAATTAACACCGTAAATAATAGTAAGAGACTTACTCTTTTTTCCATAACTGCTCACCTCTAAGTTAGGAGTAAAAATTTCTCCTTTTACAACCATTGTGATACAGAAGGATCTTTTCTATACGTAATCAATTAAATACAGAACTTTGGCCCATATATAATGTAACAGAACCGTGCATAAGTTACAGACTCCGGCTTTGCTTAAAATACAAGGTAAGAATAAATAAACTCCCCACCTGATAGTGGGGAGCAAATTTTTACGAATTAAGTTTTTCTTTTAATAATTCTGTTGCTTTTAAAATTTGAGTATCATTTTCATCAATTAGTGCTCTTAATTCTTCCATCAGCTTAAGTGTTGTTTGGCCTGTAAGTATGCCTGTTTCTTCAAGCTGAGCAGACTTTTGAAATTCTTTAACAGCTGTTTCTGTTTGTTCATCAAAGAATCCATCGGTTCTGCCTGGATCAATGTCTAATGCAGCAAGCATTTGCTGTGCTGATTGGACTTGTGTGGAAGAAGAAGAAAGCTTCAATTCAAGATCTGGACTGACATATGGCAATGAAGCATATTTTGGCAATGCCACTTCATAGTCTGGCTGGATGCCTTTTTTGTGAATCCAATTGCCTTCAGGTGTCAGCCATTTCTCTGTAGTGAACTTCATATTTGATCCATCAGAGAAATCTTGTGCACGCTGTACTGTACCTTTACCGAAAGATTTCTGGCCAACAAGCGGGACATCTGCTGACTCTTGTACTGCTCCAGCTAAAATTTCCGATGCACTTGCGCTTCCTTGGTCAATAACAACAACTAGCGGCATGTCTGTGTTATCTTGTGCAGTAGACTGCATGGCTTCTCGATTGCCTTCACGATCTTCAATTTGGAATAGTATTTCCCCTTCAGGAACAAACAAGCTTGAAATTAAAATCGCTTGATCAAGAAGACCACCTGGATTCTGTCTAAGATCCAGAACAAGCCCCTTCATCCCTTCGGCTTTAAGGGTATTCAAGGTCTCCACTAATTCTTGACCCGTTTTTTCAGAGAAAGAGGTGATTTGGACTTTTGCAATCTCATCATCAATCATTTCTCCATAAACAGTTTCAATCGGAATTGTATCACGAACAATCGGGAAAGTGATCGGCTCATTTGTGCCTGGGCGCTGGATGGCAAGCTCCACCGTAGATCCTTTCTCGCCTCGAATCAGCAGAACTGCTTCTGTTGAACTCATCCCTTGAATACTTTCTCCATCTACTGATAAAACGATATCATTAGGTTTTAATCCAGCTTTTTCTGCAGGTGATCCTTTTAATGGTGAAACAATTACAATGGATCCTTCCTGTTCAGTAATTTCAGCTCCAATGCCTTCAAAAGAAGAAGAAATGCTTTCATGGAAGTTCTTAGCTTCTTCAACATCCATATAATCTGAATAAGGATCATCTAAAGATTCAAGCATCCCATTAATGGCTCCATTAATGAGGGTATTATCTTCTACCTCTTGGAAGTAACCATTCTTTAATGTATCAAAGGCCGTATACAATTTATCAAATTCACTTCGACTTGTTTCATTTCCTACGCTGACTGCTTTCTCGTCTCCAAATGCCAAAGCAAAAGTTGTTATGCCAGCAGACAAAAAGACAATGATAAATAACAGCATAACAAATTGGAATTTCTTCATTTTTATAAAACTTGATTGCTTCTCTGTTGATTCTTGATTTATGTTCTCATCTTGCAAACCCTTCACCACTTTCATAACCGTTAGGTACTAACGAAGCTTCTTTTGAATAGAATACCATTTTTTCATGGTGATTAACAAAAAAATCATTCTTTTTCACTAAGAGACATTTATAAAAACCTGTTCAAATTATACACCATTCATTTAACAATTGGATAATAAAAAATTCATTTCAAGCAGTATGAACACATCTTCCTTCTAGCCTTTATTATTGCAAAATATGAGTCAGGTTAACAATTCCAAAAACTGACTGCTAAAAGGTGAAAGCATTCACTCTTCAAATTTTCTTTACCAAATTAAAGTATTCTTCCAAGGTTAACTTATTTTCGAAAATCGTTTTGGCTGCTTCTTGTCCTACATACCGATAATGCCAAGGCTCAAAGCTATAGCCCGTTATACTTTCTTTCCCTTTAGGATAGCGCAAAATAAATCCAAAGGAATGTGCATGATTTGCAAGCCACTTTCCCTCAGCCGTATTCGCAAATTCTTCAGACAGCATGAAGTCAGCACTTTGGCTTGAAATATCCATTGCCAGTCCTGATTGATGCTCACTGCTGCCTGGATATGCAACTACTTGTGCTGCCAGTTCCTCGCCAACTTTTGCTACCTCAGCCTTAAAAAGGTCGTTTTGTCTAGCATAAGACCGATAACCAGATACAGCAAAAAGGTTTATCTTTTCTTTTTTTGCTTGTGAAAACATCTTCTCTAAAGCCAGCGCTGCTTCCTTTCGCATATAGCTTTTTTCGATATCCTGATCTCCAAAAGAAAACGCCACGTTTGGTCTTACAAGATCAGCGGGAGTATATTTTGCAATATAATAATATTCCTTGTTCACTAATGCCATTACATTCTCTGGATTTTGAATGAAATTTTTCCCATCGACAACCTTAATATCATTAAAGAATGAAGCTTCCAGCACCAATTGATCTTCTTGCTTTGTTGGTTCTTCATTATCTGATTTTTCTGCATCGGTATCTTTCTGCGGTTCATTTTTAACTTCTTCTTCAGGATTCTTGTCGTCATTTTGCACAGGTTCAGTTTCATTTTGTGAATCATTTTCACTCGCGTTCCCTATAAAAGGAATTTTTTCTAAATAACCGTCCAATTGGCTGCAGCCTGCTAAAAGGACACTTAGCAATCCTAACAGCACTATTTGCTTTTTCAATGTTCTCACCTATCTTTTTCTAAATCATTCCACTCTATTTTAGCATGATCAAGAAATGAATGCGAAAAATGTCGTTAATGGTAAATTTTATACAATTTTTCATAACCGTCTTTACTCGATTATCAAAATAAAAAACTGGCCAAACCGGCCAGTTTAGTTTAACATTGCTTATTCTTTAATAGCTGCTTCTAAAGCAACTTCAATCATTTCGTTGAAGGTTGTTTGTCTTTCTTCTGCTGTCGTTTCTTCACCAGTTAAAATATGATCGCTTACCGTTAACACAGATAATGCTTTGCGATCCAGTTTAGCAGCAAGCGTGTAGAGTGCAGCTGTTTCCATTTCAATCGCAAGAATTTGATATTCAGCCCATTTTTCCAGCTCAGCATTATCGTTATAAAACATATCTGCAGTAAAAACATTTCCAACTTTTAAGTTCAAGCCTTTTTCAAGACCGGAATCATATGCTTTCTTTAAAAGATCAAAATTAGCAGTTGGCGCATAATCAACACCGCCAAAAGTAAGCCTATTCATTTGAGAATCTGTTGATGCAGTCATCGCAAGGATAACATCTCTAACTTTTACGTCCTTTTGGATTGCTCCACAAGTACCTACCCTTATTAGGTTTTGGACATTATAGCTGTTCATCAATTCATTAATGTAAATAGATATGGATGGAACCCCCATACCAGTTCCCTGAACTGATATGCGTTTTCCTTTATATGTGCCTGTATATCCGAACATATTACGGACTTCGTTATAGCATTCTGCACCTTCCAAAAAGGTCTCAGCAATATATTTTGCTCTGAGCGGATCTCCCGGCAATAACACCGTCTCAGCAATTTGGCCTTCTTTTGCTCCAATATGTACACTCATTAAAAAAACCTCCCAATTTCTAACTGTGTTAACTCTTGTTACATTCACAATATACCATATAGATACTTGCGAAGAAACCTTCAGCACCAGAATGAGAAAACTCATCATGGACAAACTATTGTTAGCTTCTCAAGTTTTTAGTGAGAAATGCACAGCTAACACATATTCCGCAGTATCTTTTAAAAAAGGAAGGGGAACCAATATGGGAAAAAAACATCGCAATCGAATTAATTCACCAAAGAAAAATAATCATATTCCCGAAGAAGCAATAATCGCCGAACAAGAGGCTCACGGAAAAGAATATTCAGCTAGCGGGGGGCGTAAAAACGGTCCCGGTTCACATAAATAATAGAGAATAAAATGAAAACTCCCTAAAAGAAGGGGAGGTTCACTCCTTCTTTTAGGGAAAATAGATTACCGTATATGAATTCGATTAATTTCCTGCCAGCCGCCTGGCTGAAGCTGGTAATAGCACTGGCCGCGACGACCCTCATCTATATAGAGGATATCTCCAGTAGAAATATATCTGCCCCGAAAATCAGCAGGAAGCCGATCTAGTACATTAAATTTTTTGAACACACTGCCTAAACATTCATCATGATCTGCACTTTCCACCATGATGCGGTAAACTTGTTTATACCCCTTTTTCTGGTTAAACATTGGTGTTTGAAAAATAGTGACATCAAATTGTTTCTTTCTAGTTTTTGTTAATTCCTTCAGCATCTACATCCCTCCAAATGTTTACATAGTAATGGATATAACTAAGTCCTTTCCTTGTATAACAGTTTAGAGATTAGGCTTGTCGTTTCCTTTATCAGAAACATTCTATTTTTGTCGATTTAGAAAAGATATTTTACATTTTTTTAGCTAAGTCGAGCAATTCCTGCTTTTTTAAACATTATGTATGCCCAGAGAGAAGGTTGGGTCCCATTTTCTGACAAAAAAAAGATGAGGCCATTCCCCATCTTTTTTTCCTTTATGAATACTGTGCAATGACTGATTGCAATTTCTGCTGCAGATTTGGTATATCGCTTTGATGAATCATTAACCTTAAATTAGACTCATCCATTGACAACGCTTCTGATAAGAAGCCGCCTAAACCGCGCGCTTTTCGATCAACCTGCATTAAGATTTCTGTCTGGTTTTGGGAGACAGGGAAAAAGACGATTTCAAGCTCATCCAAGCGTCCTCGGAAAGCACCTGATGTTGGGACAAACTCAAATTCTTGGATAAATGGAAGTCTTTTTCGTAAACGATGAGGTGCCTGTTCGCACTCAACTTCCCTGATTCGGAATCCCAGGTTAGAAACCGCATGTAAAACGGAATTTACTAATTCATTCGGTATGACTGTAATATAATCCTTGTCAGTTGGATCAACAGCATTTTTTATATCAAGGCCCGTTGCCAGCCAGACTTTCGTTCTACCATAAGAGAGCGGTGTATCTAACGGCAGAATAAAAGAAAAGGGAATCTCTCTTCTTTCATTGGCGTTTAATGTAAAAGCTTCAGTAATATGATAACGTTCAATTTGTCCTGTCACATTTACTTTCTTATCATCTGATTCTTTAATATAGGTTGTATTTAAAGTTAAATAGATGTCAGAAATATGCTGCTCAGTATTTCCTCCCTGAATCTCAACAATTCCCTTTACTTCACTCCCAGGCATTACTTTATCACTTTCAAGTTTTGTATCAACTTTAGCAGACCCAATCCCTACACTAGCCAGCATCTTATTAAAAAAAGACATCCTATTCCCTCCCGGATCATTACAAAGGTATTTTAAATTTCTGTATGTATACGTTTTAAAAGAATTTAAGTTTCATTAAAATGCAAAAATGGCGAATGTTATTCGCCATCTTGATCGTCACCTATTGGGTCCTGGATTAAACTTTTATTCATCGTCTATTTGTTCGTCAATAATGCATTTTTGCAGTAAATATTCAAATGTAATGTCAGCTAGATCGTCTAATTCACCCTCAGTTGGGACATACCCCCGTTTCGCCAGCTCATGAAAGAAAAATTCTGCAATCTCCTCCGTATCAATAAAAACCTCAATTTCCCTCATAGCAACGCCCCCTTTGTACCAAATGTATGACAGACAGTACTGTTTCATGTGCACATATTACATTCCTATCTATTAATACCTCTTATTTGAAAGCAAATCGTTCTAGACAGACTAAAAATGGCATAAAGATAGATTCATATACAGCTTTCATCCCACTATTTATCCGGAGGTAATGACATGAAAAAAATATCCTGCTTAGCCGAAGCATTTATTGAAGATGTAAATGATGATCAAGGTAAAATAATAAATTTCTTAAATAAAGGGCTTCAAAAAATGTTCCAGACCTTTTTATTAATAGGGATTCCGGTTGTTGGGTATAGCATCCTTCAACTTTTCATCTAGTTAAACGGTGCTTTTGCCATCATTTTCAGCTAAGTTTTTTAATTTTCTAATAATCATACGCATAATATATTTGTATTCTTCATCCTGGAACAAACGGTATAAGATCTGATAATCATTATAAATATCAAGGAGTCCATCGATTAGCTCCTGCTTATCCTGCTTGATTGCCAGAAGGTCTTTCTCGGCTTTTCTGAAAGTGGCTTTTGATTCCTTTAATTCAGGCAATTTTTCTTTTTTGTTCATTAAATAAAGAGTACCGAGTTTTTGTATAAAAGCCTCAGCACTTTCTGCATCAGCAAGAAGTGTTATTTCTTCTTCTGAGGCTTCCAGCCATTCGCCATCATTCATCCTTGAGAGCTCATAGATTACATCCTCCCAGGCATCCTCTTTGTATCTCCATATTTCAGTACGAAAACCAACAATTTTGAAAATATCTGTACCATATCCTTTTATCTGCACTAAATCACCGATAAAATATTGATATTCAATATCTACATGCTCCTTTTCAACAATACTTCCTTTGTAATCTGATAACAACTGTAAGCTTGATTCAACATATAAGCCTTCACTTTTATTCACTTCATACACATACATATCATCCAGCCATTTTACATCTGTAATTTTCCCAACCGTACCATATATAATAATGACGACTGTATCGCCGATATTGTATTTTGCTTTCTTCCGATTATTCATTTCCTCCATCCTCTCAATGAATCACCGCAGCTTTTGAATACAATAGTATATGCATAAACGATAAAATTCGCTTCATCAGATTTGAATCTGCCTTTTGAAGTACACAGCAAAAAAACACTCCAGCGTAATGAGTGTTTTTTTCAATTATATGGTGTTGTGTCAAAAAGACAGTATGTTATCCTTCAGAAAGCAAATAAAGCTCCCATGCTTCATCAAAAACCATCATACTTTGTAAATAACTCCCATTCAACTCGAGATACGAGCTAATTTCTTCGTAGTTTTCAGAAGTTTTTGGGAAGCTATGATCCTCGTAAGCGTCATTAGCAAACTGGCTAATTTCGTCTTTTGGATTCGGATGTCTGTACTTCATTAAAAAATGATAAAAGGTTTTAGCCATATTAAACGCCTCTCTGTTTCATTAAGAATTAGTTATATGATGATTGAATAGACAAAATAAATCAAGAAGAAAAATATGCGACCATATAAATTCATAAACTGAGACGCTGTATTTCAGTGGAACAAAACTTAAATAAGACCCGGCACACGCCAGGCCTCATTTAGGAATACGGCTTCTGTCTTATTCTAATGAAGAGGATTGAAGAAATTCGAGAATTTGTTTATTATATTTTTCAGGTTCATCATGAAAAACACCGTGACCACTTTCTTCAAAAGGAACAAGCTTTGCATTAGGAAGCTGGTCAGCCAGCTGCACGCTAAAATCATATGGACAAATTTGATCTTTTTTCCCATGAAGGATCGTGATTGGTGCTGCAATACCTGACAGCTCATTGCGAAGGTCTTCATCTCTTAATGCAATAGCTGAGTGTATGGTACCATATGAAGATGAAGAAACAGCCATATTTAAGAACCATTGTTGAAATTCTTCAGAAGGCTCCTTCTCAAAGAACTTTTCTCCAAAAGATGCAATTGCGTGTGGACGATCTGTCTTCAGCTGATCAATCAGAGTGTCTACCTCCTCTTTCTCCATTCCAAAAGGGTAGTCATCCCGTTTTGTAAAAATAGGTGCTGCTGGGCTAAGTAACAGCAGTTTTGAAATTCTGTCTCCATCGTAGCGCGACATATATCTGAGAGCGATTGGCCCGCCCATTGAAAAACCCGCAAGAACAGCATTATTTATATCAAGCTTTTGAATAACACCATGAATATCGTCTGCCATCGTATCATAATCATATCCATTAAATGGTCGATCTGATTTTCCATAACCACGCAAATCAATTCCAATAAACCTGAACCCGTGTTTTGGGAGCTCATTCATTTGATATTCAAACATTCCATGATTTAATGGCCAGCCATGTAGGAATATAACAGGCTGTCCATCTCCGATATCTTCTGCATATATTTGTACATTGTTTTTGGTGTTGATGTAGTGTCCCATAAAAATCTCCTTTCAAATTGATTCCGGATGTTTGATTAATTTTCATTCGTTTTTCTTTACCCTTTAGATTGAAGTCGGAAACAGTACCTGGCATATGAGATCCTAACCAAATCAATCAATTAAGTTACGCTTCGTAATACGGTAAAAAAGAGAGCTCTGCCGTCGCAGAACTCTCTTACTTTGTCACTCGGTTGCTTCAATTAAAATTTTTGTATAAGCTAAAGTCGCGAATTTCAGCAAGCACTTTAACAAGAAGCAAGCTGGTATTTTTTATTTAGACTGGTTCTAATCATTAAGACCCAAGTGAAGGTCTAAATCAAGAATTAAAAAATCTTCCGCCTTCTTATCCTCATTCATATTTCCAAGGTTAAGGCCAAGGTCAAGCCATAAATGCATTGTTCATTAGAGATCCGTCTTTCTTAACAGTTGCAATGATGTCATAAATTGTTTCAGAACAAGAATTTAAGGTTTCACCATTTTCTGTTGGCAGGACTACAACATTCAAGTCCGTGTTTACATCCACTAAAGACGTTTTTTCGCAATTAAACTCTTTTAGCCTGTACTAAAGAACTCTTTACAATTCTAGTGGTTAGTTGATATCTCCCCTACGCCCCTACTGGGTTTCAGCATGTCCGTCATTCAAAAAAATCACCCCAGCAAGAGGGCGATTTTTCTTAAAATAATTATTGAAATAACACAGTTTGTTATTAAGATATTTTAGAAATCGAAATAGTTTCTCTTTAATATTCTTTCCATCTCCATAAGATCTTTATATGAAATCACGTCGCTTAATTGCTTACGATTGATAAGGAATAACTGATCTTCGATATTTTTCACCATTTCATCATTTTGATAAATCATATGACAATCATTACAATAAATAGATGGGGTATCAGTAATTTCAATCGCTCTTGTTCCTTCTGGCAATTCCCAATAAACCGATTGCTTTGTTATATTCACATGGCCACTTTCACACCAACCACAGTTATTGCCCATCAACATTCTCCCCCTCTTTACTGATTTGGCCAGCTTTTTTTCGTTCTGCAAGATATTTCTTTTCCTTTAGCTCATCTCGCTTTTCCCGCTTATCCTTTAAAGAGTTATGAGCAGGGTCCTGATCATACAGTTCACGCCGATTTAATCGCTGAAGTCCTTTTGGGACAAGGTTGAATGCTGTGTCATTCATTAACGCTGCAATACCTACATTGGATTGCTTTTTTGAAACATCAGGGTAGATTTGTGCAAAATAATCATCCGCTTTTCCTGCTGTATAATTCTCTGGCTCTGGATACGTTGTAATCACGCCCTCAAAATTACGCAGCACCGTTTTTTCTGCACTTTGGGAAATCACGTAATTAGGCTGTAATGCAATTTTTCCGCCGCCGCCAGGTGCATCGACGACGAAGGTTGGCACTGCATACCCCGAAGTATGCCCCCTCAGTCCTTCAATGATCTCCAGCCCTTTTGCTACTGGTGCACGGAAATGTCCGATTCCTTCAGATAAATCACACTGATAAATATAATATGGACGTACTCGGATTTTAACGAGATCATGCATCAGTTTTTTCATAATCGGAACGCTGTCATTGATACCAGCGAGTATAACTGCCTGATTACCAACAGGAACTCCTGCATCAGCGAGCATTTCACATGCTTTTTTTGCTTCTTCCGTTATCTCAATGGATGTGTTGAAGTGGGTATTGAGCCAAACAGGATGGTATTTTTTCAAAATATTGCATAAATTCTCGGTAATCCTCTGTGGAAAAACAACTGGTGCTCTAGTGCCAATTCGAATAATTTCGACATGATCAATTTCACGCAGTCTTTTTAAAATATATTCTAAAATCTGATCATTAATTAACAGTCCGTCACCGCCTGAAATAAGAACATCCCTAACTTCTTCGGCAGATGCAATATAGTCAATTGCCTCATCAAGCTGTTTTTTTGGCACTCCCATCCCAATTTGTCCCGAAAACCGCCTTCTAGTACAATAGCGGCAGTACATCGAGCATTGGTTGGTGACAAGAAATAATACACGATCAGGATAACGATGTGTCAACCCGGGAACAGGTGAATCTTCGTCTTCATGAAGCGGATCCTCCAGGTCGTATTTCGTTTTGTACATTTCCTTTGAGATGGGAACTGATTGCATTCGAATTGGACAGCGGGGATCATCTGGATTCATGAGCCATGCATAATAGGGTGTTATATTTAAAGGAATCGTTTTTGTCGCAATTTTCACGCCTTCTTCTTCATCTTCTGTTAGGTTGATCACCTTTTTTAAATCGTCGAGAGTTCGAATCGTATTTGTCAGCTGCCAAAGCCAGTCATTCCATTTTTCGTCGGGTACATCTTTCCAAAGTTCAATCTCTTTCCAATGTCTTTCAGGCTTATATAAATTGTATTTCATGCAAACTCCCCCTTTATCCTCTTTCATAAATATAGGATGCAAGATTCATGCCAAAGTTTAAAACCTTTGCATTAACATATTCAAAAGACTAAAATCATGCGACTTTGCCGGCTGGCGAGCCTGTTAGCCGACCATTAAGCTTAGCTGCACTTCTATTCTCTGAATATCCGAATGAGGAGGAGTTCTATTCTTTAATGATTTGCCGAATTTTCGGCAGTACTAATATTGTATTTTTGAATTTTGTATTGTAAGGTTTGGCGGGGGATTTGCAGGAATTGTGCTGCCTTTTTGATATTTCCTTCTGAGTTTTCTAGTGCTTGTTGTATTAACTCCTGTTCAAATTTCATCATCTTCTCCTTTAATGGCGCGGAGCCCATCGCCGCATCCGCTTTTTTGTATTTAAGCATAATGGGGAGATTGGCCTCTGTCAGCATCTGTTCTTCACATAAATTCATCATATATTCGAGCGTGTGTTTTAGTTCTCGGACATTGCCTGGCCAGGAATGGTCAAAGAATATATATTCAACTTGTGTTGACAGACCTTGCACTTGCTTGCCTAACAAATTATTATATTGTCCGATAAAGTAATTGGATAAATACAGAATATCTTCTTTTCTTTTTCTTAAGGGCGGGAGTTCAAATGTTAATACATTCAGCCGATAAAACAAATCTGCTCGCATCATTTTTTTTTCAATCGCTTCTTTTGGATGAATGTTCATGGCAGCAATCACACGTACATTCACAGTTTTGCTTTTTACCGAGCCAACGCGCCGAAGTTCACCATCCTCCAGAATTCGCAGCAGCTTTGCCTGGAGCTCAGGTGGCATTGCATGGATTTCGTCTAAAAACAAAGTCCCTTCATCAGCAAGTTCAAACAATCCTGGACGGTCAAGTGCACCGGTATAGCTTCCTTTCGTTGTGCCAAATAGGATGCTTTCCAATAGGGCTTCAGGAATGGCTGCACAATTTTGTGTTATAAAAGGACCTTTTGTAGCAGTCGAGGCTTGGTGAATTGCTTGTACAAATAATTCCTTGCCCGTTCCGCTTTCCCCAAAAACAAGAATCGGTGATGGAGAACTTGCCAGTTTTTTAGCATGCTCCTTAATTTCCATTAACTCTTTATTAAGTGTTAGTAAGTTATCAAATGTATATATATGCTGTGTTGCTTTTTTTCGTTTTTGCTGTGGTGTAAACATAAGGCTCTGTAAATGCAGTAATTTTTCTGAGATGGCTTTTAATCTTGTGTAATCCTTCGCGATCTCAACAGCACCAACTAGTTCGCCATCTACATATAGCGGATAGGTTGAATTGACCGTTTCAATTTTCTTTCCATGGATATTCACATAAACTTGTGTTTCGTTTAAAATCGGCTTACTTGTATGAATCACCCGCAGCAATGTACTTGACTGGCTGTTTAGTGATGGAAATGCTTGAAGTAGCTGCTTTCCAACCACTTCATTCGCTTTCAGCCCGTCGTGATTACTCGCTACATCATTATAATAAATCGTGGTGCCAGTCAGATCGACTACATGAATTGCTTCGTCAATCCCTTTTAAAATCGCATCTAACACCTCTCTTGAAATCTGCTGATTCATGCGCACCACCCTCTCCCTTTGCATCTGCCAAAAACTCGGCACATAGTGCCCGTTTTTCAGCAGCCTTAATGAGCAGATAAATCTTTCACCCACACATTCATATCCTCAAGCTTATTAAAAATAAAACAATTTTTAGTTAAACGGCCGCGATATTTATATCCGAGTGAATGAAGGGAAGCATTCATGCCAAATGATAAAGATCTTGCGATGGAATAAGCACAATAAATGTTATGTTTCTTTAAAACTTCTTCAAGCTGCACAAGAAGAATTTTCATTAATTGATGCTTTCTATGCTGAGGAAGTGTCGCACAATCTGTCAGCTCTGCATTCCCATGCTCCCAGTCAATTTCGGCTGCAGCAGCACTCACAAGTTCTTCTCCAAAATACACTCCATAATAAACGGTTCCTTCTTCCATTGTTTTACGGATGTAAACCGGATCGTGGAGCGGTACAGGATAGATTTCAAATACCGTTTGATAGAGCAATGCCATAGCTTGAACATCTTCGGCAGAAAGCTCCTTTAATCTATATGGTTTCGGCAGCATAATAGCAGTCTTCTCAGAAACTTCTTTATCCTGCACAGACTGTAATACATCATCCTCTTCAATCCAATGCTCACTGTTTCTGCGTTCGCTAGAATAATATTTACAGAAAAAGTACATATCGGTTCCCCTAAAAAACTGATCAATCTTAGCTTCTAAAGAAAAACCCTGCTCCTGAAAAATGGGTAAATCCTGAAGCTTCCCTTTGACAATTAATTTTTCTGCTTGATTCTCCCGGGCAATCTCTTCTGCATACTTTATAGATTCTAAAAGACTTCCTATCAGTTTATCAACACGAATTCTTTTATTAAAAGGGTCCATATATATGATAAGCTTACAAGCATCTTTTTCGAATTCGACTGTTTTGCCCACACCCTCACCATCCAATCATCATTTAGTTTAAGTATATGAAAAGAAAGACCCGGAAAACCGGGTCCTGAATACTGCTTCTATCAATCAAGCTTAATGGTAATAAGCTTCAGCTCAGTCATCTCTTCAATCGCATACTTAATTCCCTCTCTGCCGGTGCCGCTTTCCTTAACACCGCCGTAAGGCATATGGTCTACACGGAAGGTTGGAAAGTCATTAATCATAACCCCTCCAACCTCTAATTTTTTCGCTGCTTGCATTGCATGCTGGATATTTTGAGTGAAGATGCCGGCTTGTAAGCCATATTTCGATGTGTTTACCATGTTAACGGCATCCTCTAACTGTGAAAATGAATTGATATGAACAACTGGGGCAAACACTTCCTCACAAGAAACCTTCTCCTGTTCGTGCACATTTAGCAGAACAGTAGGCTGAAGGATACCATTCTCTGTGTTTCCTCCCAAAGCCAGCTGTGCTCCGCGGCTTACAGCACTATTAATCCACTCTAGTGCACGGTTCGTATCATCCTCTGAGATTAAGGCTGAAAGGTCGGTTTCTTCATTTAAAGGATCACCAGTAACTAAGTTTTTGGCTGCCTGTAAAAATGATTCTGAGAAGCTTTCCGCCAGGGTTTCATGTACAAAGATGCGCTGTACCGAAATGCACACTTGGCCTCCATATACAAATGCACCAGCTGCGATACGCTCTGCCGCTTTCTTTGGATCTGTTCCTTCATCGACAATTACCGCAGAATTGGAGCCTAATTCGAGTGTCACCTTTTTCAGTCCGGCTTTTTCTTTTAAAGACCGTCCTACGCCTGGACTGCCTGTAAAAGTAATCATTGAGAGGCGTTCATCTGTGACCAAAAGATCACCGATGGTTTTGCCGCTGCCTGAAACTACATTTAGTGCACCTGACGGCAAGCCTGCTTCATGAAAATATTGGGCAATGCGATAGGCTGAAAGGGGAGTTTGCGATGCAGGCTTAAGGACAACCGTGTTGCCTGCTGCAATAGCTGGCCCAATTTTATGAGCGACTAGATTCATTGGGAAATTAAATGGTGTAATAGCCCCGATGATTCCAAGGGGTTCTCTCATCGTATACGCAATACGATTTTCTCCGCCAGGCGCTGCATCCATCGGAATGGTTTCTCCATAAATTCTTCTGGCTTCCTGAGAAGCAAATTTATAGGTCATGATGGTGCGATCCACTTCACCTCGTGCCGTTTTTATTGGCTTAGCGGCTTCATTTGCAATGATCTTAGCACAGTCCTCCCGATCTCTTTCAAGGAAACTTGCCACTTTTTCGAGAATATCCGCCCTTTTATGTGCGGGCATCTCTCTAAGTGCAGAAGCAGCTTCTTCTGCTGCTTCAATTGCCAGGTTTACATCCTCTGCTGCTGCAGAAGCTACTTCTGCAATCACCGTGCCGCTGTAAGGACTTTTTAATGTAGAATAAGTGTTAGTTTCAACGTTTTTTCCATTAATCCATAAATGTTGCTTCATCTTTTATCCTCCTGTCTGACAGCATTCCTTTATAACATCTTCTAAAATTGAGAAGCCTTCCTCCAGCTGTTCATCACTCACAACTAAAGGAGTTAGCAGGCGGACAATGTTGCCATATAACCCAGCACTCATAATGATTAAACCTCGGCTTTGTGCCAGTGCTGTAATGCTCTGAACAAGCTCTTTGTCCGGCTCCTTTGATACTGAATCTTTAACAAATTCAATGGCACACATTGCTCCTAAAGCTCTAATTTCGCCTACCTTATTATATTGTAAAGGAAGTCTTGAGAATTTTTCAGCAAAAAAGCTTCCGATATGATCCGCGCGTGCGAGCAAGCCATCTTCTTCGATCATGTCAATAACCTCTAATGCTGCGACACAGCCAAGCGGACTTCCGCCATATGTTCCCCCAATCTCTCCTACGCCCGGGGCATCCATTATTTCGGCTCTGCCTGTTACGGCACTAATCGGTAAACCGGCTGCAATTGATTTTGACATCGTTACTAAATCAGGAATAACGTCAAAATGTTCGATTGCAAACATTTTCCCTGTCCGTCCAAATCCTGTTTGCACCTCATCGGCAACAAACAAAATCCCATGTTTTTCACAGATTTTTTTCACCTGCTGTACAAAATACAATGATGGAATAACAAAGCCGCCTTCTCCTTGTACAGGTTCCATAATGACCGCAGCGATCTCTTCTGGAGAGGCTTCATTTAGGAAAAAATCATGAAATTGAGCGAGAAGCATATCATCCAATCCTTTTTGATCACCATGTTCATTTCGGTAATAGTATGGATATGGCCATTTATAGGTTTCTGGAACAAAGGGCCCAAACTCATATTTATATGGCTTCACCTTGCTTGTCAGTGACATGGACATGTATGTGCGGCCATGAAAGCCGCGCTCGAAGGAGATAATCCCTTTTCTTCCGGTATATTTTCTTGCAATTTTAATCGCATTTTCCACCGCTTCGGCACCTGTGCTTAAGAAAAAGGTCTTTTTATGATGTGATCCTGGCGTTATTTCATTGAGTTTTTCAGCAAGCTTTATATAAGGTTCATACATCATGACATGAAAGCTTGGATGCAGATATAAATCGATCTGTTTTTTTAAAGCATCAACTACTCGCTGTGGACAATGACCTGTATTTAATGAACCGATGGCACCGGCAAAATCAAGAAACGTATTGCCATCAACATCTGTTAAAAGTGCTCCGTTTCCTTTTGCTGCGAAGGTTTCTACTGTATTAAACGGACCTCTGGGTACATGCTGTTTCTTTGCTTCAAGCAGCTTTTTTGCCCTCGGCCCCGGAATAGCTGTTTTCAAATAGATATCTGACATCCTCAATCCCCCTGTTCATCACGTATTTCGCACCAATTCATGATTGCTTCAGCAATAACTTCAGCAGCCGTAAATACCTCTTTTAATTCGATATATTCGTTTACATCATGTGCTGCGGCTGTCACACCCGGTCCAATGACAACAACTGGTGTATTTCCGACATTAGCGAGCAGACCTCCATCCGTCCCCCATGGAGATGCTTCAATCACTGGCTCAATTCCTTTTACTTTCTTATAAGCTTTTGCTACTGTTTGAATTAATTCATGATTTGTTTCTAAATTGCCCGGCTGCCATCTGGCTCCAAACCATTCTACTTCTGCCGGAAACTCTTTAAACCACGGATCAACATCTGCCAGTTCTTTCAGACAGGTTTCAAGCTGTACTGCAGCGTCTTCCATTTTTTCATGCGGTGCAACTCCAATTCTTCCTTCAATCCAGGCCAGATCAGGAACAGAGGAGGGCCATTGCCCGCTTGTTATTTTTCCAATATTGATCGGAATGGGGATCGGAATATTTTTATATAGAGGATCGGTAATCTGATCATTCCGCATTTTTTCCAATCTGTTTAAAGCATTCATAACCAGAATACTCTTTTCTATCGCATTAACTCCTTCATAACGTGTGCCGCCATGTGCTGATTTTCCTTTCACCGTAATTCTGAACCACATGGAGCCTTGCTGTTTAGGAAATATTTTCATATTGGTAGGTTCCGGAATGATCGCCCCGTCCGCCTTGTAACCTCTTAAAATAGCTGCCAATGTGCCAGCTCCGCCGCTCTCTTCTTCTATGACACTTTGAAAAATAATATCTCCTTTTAATTGAACACCCACTGATGAAATCGCTTCCATAGCTAATAATAAAGCGACCGTACCGCCCTTCATATCAGTTGAGCCTCTACCATATAGCTTCCCATTTTCGACCACAGCACTATATGGATGATGGATCCAATCTTTTTCATTGCCTTCAGGCACAACATCAATATGACCATTTAGAATAATCGACTTACCGCCTCCGCTTCCCTTTTTTACGGCTACGACATTTGGGGTGCCAGAAAAATCTTTACGGTCACAATAAAATGCCTGATGCTCTTTAAGCTCATCACTGCCAATTTCCCATATATCAAGTTCAAGACCCAGCTTTCTGCATTTTTCAATAATGACTGCCTGGGCACTGCTTTCATTTTCCCTTACACTATTTTCTTGTACAAGCTGCTGCAACAGCTTGATCCCTCGATGTTCATTCTTATGCAGCCATTGCTTAATTTTTACCGTTGTATTCACTTTCCTGCCTCCTTTCTGCAAAAGCATTCACTCTTCATGCCATATTACATTTTCTGCGATAGTTAACTGGCAATCGGTGGAATGAATTACATCTTCAATACTGTAAGGCGAAAATACTTCCTTCAGCAGCAGACCTTGCTCTGTTACTTCAATGACCGCCAGATCCGTAATGATTAAGTTGACACATTTAGGGGAAGTGAGCGGCAAAGAGCACTTTGCTGCAATTTTTGATTTTCCGTTTTTATCGGTGTGATTCATTAAGACAACAACCTTTTTAGACTTTTGTGCAAGTTCAATTGCACCACCCATGCCTGGAACCTTTTTGCCTGGCACAATCCAATTCGCCAAGTCTCCTTCTTCATTTACTTGTAATGCACCTAAAATGGTCATATCCAATAATCCCCGTCTGATCATTCCAAAAGCAATCGTACTGTCGCAATAGGATCCGCCCTCTTTTAAGGTGACAGGCAAACCGCCTGCATTACATAAATTAGCATCCTCCATCCCTATTTCTGGGCTTGGACCTATCCCGGTTATACCATTCTCCGCATGAAAAATGACTTGGATTTCATCTGGAAGATGATTCGGCACAAGAGAAGGAATTCCGATCCCTAGATTGACAATCATCCCATTTGTAATTTCAGCAGCGGCTCTTTTCGCCATTTTATTGCGGTGATCTATTCCCAAACCCATTTCCAGTTCACCCCCTCAGATACAACGATATAATCCACAAAAACACCTGGAGTCACAATTTGATCAGGATGAAGTTTCCCCACAGGAACAATTTCCTCTACTTCAGCAATCGTGATTTCGCCTGCCATGGCAACAAGCGGGTTTGTATTTCGTGCACTCTTGTCATAAATTAAATTTCCGTATGGATCTGCCTGTTTTGCATAAACAATGGAGATATCAGCGGTTAAAGCCGTTTCAATTAAATACTCTGTGTTCTCCAGCTTAACTTTTGGTTTATGATTTGCTATAAAGGAGTTTTCCGTTCCAATATCAGAAAGGATGGCGGGTATTCCCACTCCGCCTGCCCGAATTCTTTCTGCTAAAATACCTTGCGGTGAAAACTCAATATCCAGCTTACCTTCTGTCATCAATTGTCCAGCAACAGGATTTGAGCCAATATGTGAAGTAATAATCGATTTTGCTCTTCCGGCACAAACAATTTTACCAATTCCAATGTCTGGGAATCCCGTGTCATTTCCTATTAAATGCAAATTTTCTGCCCCGCTGTCCAAAATTTCATCAATTAGTCCAGGCGGTGTCCCAATTCCTCCAAAACCGCCATACATAATCGTCATTTCATTTGTAAATAGATGCTTTATTTTATCGAACGATGTTTTCTTGTTAAAAGGTTTAACCAAATTTATGCACCTTCCTCCTTTGTAGAACTGCTATCAGTTATCATCATTTGAAACGTTTTCTCAAGACGTTTCCCTAAATCATCCATTTCGGGTTCAGTAATTGTTAAAGGGGGAGCAATTATAATAGCATCGCCATGAATTCCATCTTCACCAGCACCAGCTGGATAAAGAAGCAAACCATTCTTCTGAGCAGTTGAAATGAGACGCTGCGTAAACAGCATTTCACGCGGGAATACAGTCTTTTTGGTTGGATCTTGCACAAATTCAAGGCCAATCATTAATCCTTTCCCGCGAATATCACCTATAAAAGGAAAGGAGATTTGCAGTTTCCGAAGAAGATTTATTAAATAAATGCCTTTTTTTTCTGCCTGCTTTACAAGATCATTCTTCTCTAAATAATCCAAAACAGCTAAAGACACGGCACAGCTTTGCGGATTTGCACTAAGGGTGTGTCCACTCATAATGCTTTTGCTGCCTTTTAGAATTGGTTCCATCACAGAATCACTGACTAAAGCAGCTGCGATCGCCGTATAACCTGCTCCCATCCCTTTTCCTAATGCAACAATATCTGGAGCTGCGTCCCAATGCTCAGCCGCAAACATTTTTCCCGTTCTGCCAAAACCGGTCATAACTTCATCCGCAATAAAAAGGACGCCATGCTTTTTACAGATTTCTTTTATAATCTTGTAATAGTCCTTTGGAGGTGTCAGGGCTGCTCCGGCAGCTCCAACGATCGGTTCGGCAATAAAAGCTGCTATATGTTCTGGTCCAATCCTTTTAATTAAAAGATCAAGCTCATGTGCACAGCTATACTGGCAGCTGCCCTCGATTTCATCATAAGGGCATCGGTAACAATAAGGAGGCGGCAATACAGGGCAATCTTCGAGAAGAGGCATAAATCGTGCTCGTCGTCCTTTATGTCCTGACATGGATAAGGCACCAAGCGTAATTCCATGATAGCTGATCCATCGTGAAAGAATTTTTGTTTTTGTAAAAACACCTTGTTCCTGCCAATATTGAATGGCAATTTTCATAGCTGTTTCAGTTGCTTCAGATCCGCTGTTAACAAAAAAACTCCAGTTCAATTCACCTTTTGCCAATTCAGCCAATTTTAATGCCAGCTTTTCAGCAGCTTCACTTGTAAATTGAGAGCGATATACAAAAGAAACCTTTTCAGCCTGTTGCGCCGCTGCCTGGATAATCTCTTTTGTACCATGACCAATATTGGCTGTTATCGCTCCAGAGCTTCCATCTAAATAGTCATTTCCGTCCATGTCAAATAAGTAGACTCCTTTGCCATAATCAATAACCGGATATGTTTCATCAAGCAGTGGTTTAATTAAATAAGAAGGATCCACTGTTCCCACCTCATTCTTGTCAATTCTTTCAATTATATGATCTTAACGACGGTTTCTTTCATACAAAAAAACTGCCTGTAACAGGCAGTTTCTTTGAGTCATTCATATTTTATTTTCCGTAGCAGCTTGCGCCGATAATAATCAACAAGATAAATAACACAACGATTAATGCGAAACCTTGAAATCCGCCTGTATGACCAGTATATGCACCAGCAACTGGGTAGCTGTATCCAGGTGTGTAGCAAGGGTCTCCGCATCCGTAGTTATATCCGTAGTTCATCAATATCCACTCCTCATTTGTATTAGGCATTTTCAATATTAACTTATGTAATAGGTGCTTGACCTGAGTGTGCATTCGCCCATATTCTAAAATTTCCAATTGTTTCTTTATCTTTCATTTATGTTACATTTACGTTACGATAAGATTAGTACATAAATGCGAGGGAAAACTTATATGCTAAAGAAAAAAATCAGAATTTTCGTTTTTATTATTGCTGCAGTTACTGGAATAACGTTTATAATTAATTATTTTTCTTCTTCAAAAGGTGTGGCTGAATCAGCAAATCTTTACGAAAAACTGGCAAAAAGAGAAGAAATCAGCTATTTAATCATAGGAGACAGCATAGGCAGAGGCTCTGGTGCCTCACATAAATCTAAAACCTGGTTCAGGAAAATGGAAGCTGCACTGTTTGCAAAATACAGGGTGAAAACGGAAAGACATCTGCTTGTCCAAAGTGGCGCTACCGCATTTGAGGGCTTATACAAACTCCAAAACGCAAAGCAGCTTGAACATATTGATCTAATTTTTATCGTCTTTGGTGAAAATGATCGTAAATATATGGATGTCACTCAATTTGCTCACACATATGAAGCATTAATAAGAAAAGCGAAACAGACCTACCCTAACAGTGAAATTATTACGTTTACAGAAAGCTCTTTGAAGGAAGATGAATTTGCCGATAGTATTAAAGAAATTACCTATCATTATCATGCTAAAAATATAGATATGCGCCTTCCTTTTTCAAAATCTGAATACCCTGCAGATCAACTGACGACTGATCTGGTCCATCCTAATGACCAAGGATATGAGCTGTATAGCGCTGCCGTATTAGAAACACTACAGGAACTTACTTCTAAACAGGAAAGTATTGCTTACTTGGCAGAACCTATTTTTCCTAATGCGGATATCAGCTTAAAGGAAATACATGATGTGCATATGTCAAGTGGATTTACAAAGGAAAAGAATTATTGGGTTAGCGAATCAAAAGGGGATACACTGGAATATTCCTTTACAGGCACAATGCTCGGTATACGCGCGTTGCGCAGTGAAATAGGAGGAAAAGCAGATGTTTATCTGAATGGCAATTGGATTACCGAAATTTCAACTTGGTGGCCATTTGAAAGAGAAAGATATTTATATATTGCCAGCGGCTTAGAAAATAAGAAACATACAGTTGTTTTTGTATCAAAAGGTGAAAAATCGATTAACAACACAACAGATCATCACACTGTAGCCATATCATCAATCATTACGGATTAGTCATTCGATTCTTATGATAAACAAAAGCCTAAAAGCAATTTGCTTTTAGGCTTTTGTTAAAAAGAGAACGTATATATGTCTCAATTACTTCATTGTTACTGTCATGACGACATTCGATGCTCGCTGAACAGAAGATGCTAACTGTTTTTCCAGTGAAACTTGGTCAGTATTTGTAATAATAACTGGAGTGATCGTGCTTTTAGCTTTTTCTTTTACCAGGTTCATATCGAAAGTTACAAGCTGATCTCCAACTTCTACCTTTGAGCCTTCTGAAACATGTGCTTCAAAGCCCTCTCCATTCATAGAAACAGTCTCTAAACCGATATGAATCAAGATTTCTGCTCCATTTTCAGCTTTAAGCCCAATCGCATGCTTTGTAGGGAACACTTGAAGTACCTCTCCTTTTACAGGAGAAACAACAACACCTTCAGTTGGTTCGATAGCAATACCATCACCCATCATTTTCTCTGCGAAAACAGGATCAGGTACAGTATCTAAAGAAACAGCTGCACCAGAAAGGGGTGCCAAAATGTCTACAGATTTTACTTCTTCTTTCTTACCGAATAATTTTTTAAACATCATAATCACCTTTTACTTTTATTTTTCTTGAAACAATTTTAGATAAACTTCATAGCCCTCTTCCTGCAGCTGATCTTTCGGAATAAATCGTAATGCAGCTGAGTTGATGCAATAACGAAGACCTGAGGGTCCCGGACCATCGTCAAATACATGCCCAAGATGAGAATCAGCTGATTTGCTTCTTACCTCGGTTCTAACCATAAAATGGCTTAGATCTTTTTTCTCAAGAATTTCTTCGTCTTCAATTGGTTTTGTAAAGCTTGGCCATCCACAGCCTGCATCATATTTATCAAGTGAACTGAATAGAGGTTTACCTGATACGATATCTACATAAATGCCATCTCCGAATTCATCCCAATATTCATTGCGGAAAGGCGGCTCAGTTCCATTGTTCTGAGTTACATCATATTGCATTGGGCTAAGCTTCTCTTTTAAGTCCTTCTGATTGGTCATTTTTATTCACCCCAATGTCTTTTAATATAGTCTGCTCGACCAGATCCTTGCTGGTAAGCATTATACCGAGTCGGATTCTTTTTGTAAAAATGCTGATGATAATCTTCTGCAGGATAAAAGACAGATGCAGGCAAAATCTTTGTTTGGATCGGCTTTTGGAATTTACCGCTTTCCGCGAGATCGTGCTTTGATTGTTCTGCCAGCATTTTTTGCTGTTCGTCATGATAAAAAATAGCTGTCTGATACGATTGACCACGGTCGTAAAACTGGCCGCCAGCATCCGTTGGATCAATTTGCTGCCAGTATAATTCAAGAAGCTTTTCGTAAGGATATACCTCTGGATCAAATTTAATTTGAACAGCTTCATAATGACCTGTTGTTTCCGAACAGACTTCTTCATAGGTTGGATTTTCTTTCGTGCCGCCTGTATAACCTGACAATACCTCAATAATTCCAGGCTGTTCGTCAAATGGTTTTACCATGCACCAGAAGCATCCCCCTGCAAATGTAGCTAAATTGCTTCGCTGATTTTCCATTCCGTCCACCTCTTTCACATTCTCTTCATACTTATTCCCTATTCGAAGAGGTTTAACGCATTCAACATAAGAGTAAAGAAAAATTAGATATTATGCAAGAAAATAGACTAGATGAAGGCTAAGTACACAGGGAAAAAATCTAGAGGGAGGTTTAAAGATGAAAGTAAAAACTTTATATGGCTGGACCGAATCAAAAATGGACGACAGAATCAATCATTTTATCAATGATCCTCGTATTGAAGTCATTCATATCCAATATGCTTCGCCGGTCTTCTTTTTTAGTGCGATGGTTACTTATAAAGAGAAAAAGGAAATGCTATAAGCCATAAATGCTTACATGGCACCTGATAAAAAAAGTTAATAACAATATAAAAAAGCGCAGGATCCTGCGCTTTTTGCCTTTTATCGCTTATTCGATTGAACTGATACACTTTTCCAGAGTTTTTTTTGTTCTGCCTGTGCCCGCTTATCTTGTTTTCGGTCTAGATAAGCCAGCTCCCTCAGCAATTTTTTATAACTGTTTAACCTTGCTTTTTCTATCTCTCCAGCCTTTATCTTTGCCTTTACAGCACACCCAGGTTCTTTTTCATGCTGACAATCTCTAAATTTGCAATCCATGGCAGCCTTTTCGATATCGCTAAAGCTCTCACTAACTCCATGATCACTATCCCATAATTGCAGCTCTCTCATTCCAGGGGTATCAATTAAAATACCGCCGTTTGGAAGTAAAACTAATTCACGATGTGTTGTCGTATGTCTTCCTTTATCATCTGTACCTCTAATCTCCTGCACTTTTTGCTTTTCATTTCCAAGAAAAAAGTTTGTTAAAGTGGATTTGCCAACACCCGATGATCCCAATAAAGCAACTGTCTTTCCCTGCTGCAGATAAGATGTCAATTGATCAAGACCTTCCTCTGTCACAACACTAACTGAAATGACAGGTACACCAAGCGCTACTGATTCAATTTGAGCAATTTTCGAGGCAAGATCACTGCATAAATCAGATTTAGTTAAAACAATGACAGGATTTGCTCCGCTTTCCCATGATAATAGTAAATACCTTTCAATTCTTCTTACATTAAGATCCTCATTTAATGAATTGACTAAAAAAATAGTATCCACGTTTGTTGCCACAATTTGTTCTTCCGTACTTACACCTGCAGCTTTCCTTGAAAACTTACTTTTTCTCGGCAGGAGACGGTGAATGATGCCACGGTTTTCTCCGCTCATTTCTTTCACGGCAACCCAGTCTCCAACAGCAGGGTAATCTTCTCTTTCGGTTGCTTCAAAAGAAAATTTTCCTGATACTTCACAAAGTAATTCTCTTGTTTCTGTCACTACCCGGTAAGATCGTTTATGTTCTAATGTGACTCTTCCAGCCACATATCCGTCTTTCTCAAATGGTTTAAAAAAACCTTCAAAATGATCGTCATAACCTAAATTTTTTAATGTCAAATTTATTTCCTCCGTTTTCGTTTATAAAATAATAAAAACCATAGGCATACACAGCCCATGGTTTAATAAACGAAAGAGAAAAAAACATACTTTCTTCTATAAACTTTACAGATTAAAATCCATTTGGGCTGTGCTAGTGCATTCAATTAACGTTTGATTTACAAATAAACTTGCCATAACACATCACCCTTTCACTTTTGATTTTTTTATTATATCACTAAATTCAGAAAAAGCAAACAGTTTATCATGTCATCCTTAATTCTTTGGTTTTTTAGACACTCACCTAATGCAATTCGCATAATCTGCTATTACATACTTTTATAACCATTGTTAGGAGGTCACCATTTTGGAGAATCACACATCAACACAGCCTCATTTTATGAAAGCTGAACACTATAGAATAAAAGCTGACTATTATAAGTACACAGATATTGAAAAGTATACAAAGTATTACCAAAAATACTTACAGCACATTTATTCAGCGATGAAGCATTCCAGAACGAACTCTCTCCAGCCTCTGCAGGTCCTGCCAAGCAGAGTTCGCTTGCTTCATGCTGCACATGATGTAGAAAAAGCAGATATATACTTAAATGGTTCTAAGATTTTACAAAACTTTCGTTATTCTAATGGAAGCAGTTACTTAGCTTTGCCTTCCGGTACGTATCAGCTTGATGTACATCCAGCAGGCAATTCCGATCAAAGATTGCTGCACCAAGTGATGGAGATAGAACCGGGCAAGGCATACACCATTACCATATCAGGTATTGGAGAAGCTATAAAAGGTACAATATTTGAAGATGATCAAATCGTTCCGCATGGTGAAGCGTCATTTAGATTTATTCATTTATCAACAGATGCACCAGCCATTGATCTAGCCGTTAAAAATGGGGATGTTGTGTTTCATAGCATCAGCTACCGGCAAGCAAGCGAATATCTTGGCATCTCTCCCATAACCGTTCATCTGCATGCAAGAGTAGCAGGAAGTGATAATCATATATTTCCAATCGAAAATATAGTCTTTAAGGCAAATACAATTAACACTATTTTTCTCGTTGGATCTATTACAGGCCGCCCTAAATTAGATGTCTTAATGATGTGAAGCTGCATTTAATGACTCTATTTTATACTGCGGAATTCTCATAATAAAAGAGGTGACCTTCTGGCCACCTCTTAAAATAACAGTCTATTCTTTTCGTTCTGCTTCTTACTGAACAGGTACAAGCAAAGAAAAACGAATATCATCTTGCTCTAAATTAAACTCATTTACTTTAACTTTCACATCACTTTTTAGCTTCATATCCGTTAAAGCGACATAAATACGCTCCTCACTAGGTACAATTTCCACCCATTCCGGAATATCATAGTTATCCTTCACAAATTTCATCACATATGATGCTGGAAGCTGCAGCTGACCGACAGACATTTCTTTCTTTTCTAATACAATATCTCCATTTTCGAGGGCAGTAGGCTCAAACGCAAGTTTCATCTGTATTTCCTGAGTAAAAACAGGCAGTGAACCGATTAGTTCCACATCATCATTTAGGAAAATCTGATAATCGAACGCACCTGTCAAACCTTCACTTTCTAAGTAATGGTTTATGACACCATTCAAATCCTGCTTGTTTGCACTAATAGAAAAAGGAGCATATCCACTTTCATTTAATTCTTTTTGTTCATAGGCCTGATGTTCAGTTGGTGTATAAATTAAAAGTGCTAACAAAACGAATAATGCAAGATTTAATCCCAACAAAACGAAAAAAAACAGCTTCCATTTATTCTTTTTCAAATCTCCTCACCTCTTAGCTGTCCATTGACTTCTCTAATAAAATATCTGTTAATGCTCTTTCTTTCACTACCTCATAAATACGATTCCCCATCTTCTCATAGCCTTGATCATTTGGGTGGAAATAATCAGTATATAGGAGGTTTTCCCCTTCTGTTTGAAAAATATCATCTACATCAACAAAAAATGTATTTGAATATTGGCTCAACATGGTCTTACTAGTTTGATTCCAATCACTCATAATTTCATCGATTTCTCTAATATCTGAAAACCAAGTTAAAAAAGGATTATATAAACCGATCAGACCAATTTTAACTCGTGGATTGTATTCTTTAATCGTTTGCAGCACATCCTGGAGATTTTTCTCATACGTCTTCTTTTGCTGAGCAAAAGCCTGCAGATTAAGCGCTGTGAAATTTTCCCTTACGACCTTCATAATATCATTTCCGCCAATAGTAACTAAGACTAGATCTGCTTCTTCAATCGAAGCTTTAACCTCTTCTGTTTTTAATTTTTTTAACAGCTGATCTGAACGATTGCCGCGCACACCATAATTAGCAAATGATGCGTCGCCGATTCCGCGCTCTTTCTCCAGCAGAGTCTCAGTATAGGGAACATAGCCGCCTTTGCCTGTACTATCCCCAACACCCTGTGTTAATGAATCGCCAACTGAAACAATTGCCAGATTTTGCATTAAAAATGCTGGATCGATCTCTTTCTTCTCAGCATAAACAACACTTTTTTCTATATGTTCAGCACTGCTTTTACTTAAGCCAATATTACAGGCAGACAGGAAAAGCATACTTATAATCATAATAATTAATAACAGAGGCTTTACTGATATATATAAATTGCTTGCTGTTGAAGGTTTAAAGGTGAATTTTTTTACCATTTCATCACCCCTCTTAGAAGTATTTCTATTATAGCATGATCATAAGAGTCTTGAAAAATAGGACTTGAACACCAGCCTTTCATTCTGTCCGCCGTTAAGTCTTATCCTGCAGAACTCATACGAACTGCATTAAGGCGTCTATTTATTTAAAACAAGAAAAGAAATACCTAAGCTGTAATTTCCCGCTCTATCTGCTATCTAATTCATACATTGTATTATTTACGTAGATCATGAAAAAATAGACCCGATAAGAAAGGTCTATTGCAAAGTTTTAATATCGTCTATTATTTCTTCGTATGGAACGCCAGTCACACCTTCATAATATTTCTGTATAACGCCCTCTTTATTTACAAGATAAAATTTCGTATCATGGATGACTTGTTCTTCATTTTTTGGCTTTTGGACAAGTGCCTTAAAAGAATTCAAAGCAAATTCTTCAATTTCTTTTTGTTCATAACCTGTCAGAAAGTGCCAGCCGCTATAATCAACTTCATATAGATCTCCAAACGTTTTTAATGCATCCGGAGTATCATTTACAGGGTCGACGCTGAAAGAGACAAATTGAATATTTTCGATCCCCTCTTCTTCTGCCATTGTTTGCAGCTTTTTCATATTAGAGGTCATCGGCAAGCAGACAGTATCACAATTTGTAAAAATAAAATCAGATACCCATACCTTGCCTTTTAAATCCTGTAACCCGACTTGCTCTCCATTCTGGTTTGTAAATTCAAAATCCTCCACTTCGTAATCTAAAGCCCCATCAATACCGCCAGCTCCACATGCTGAAAGCATTGCAACTGCAAGAATAGCTATGATTGCAAAATATCTCTTTAACTTCACTTCTTTCACCTGCTTCACTAAAGTTCAAGTTTCATTCTAGCAAACCTCCATGAAAGAAGAAAGAAAAGAATATGACAAAGTTGTGAACGCAGTAGTTATGACTCCCTTTCAACAGGGTTTGTCATGACACGATAGAACGTCTCGATGAATTGTCTATAATCAAATTTGACAGCAATATAATGGACTTGATAATTCTCTTTTTTCTCTGCTGACAATTTTCTAAAATCTCCAATTGTTTGACCAAATGCGACTCCCTTATCGACCACTACTTTGACTGGCGCTTCAATATATTCAATTGCAGATTCCTCCATAATTGCCCAAAAAGTTAGTAAGTCATGCATGGGACTTCCGGATATATCAGCAAACTGTTTTTGATAGAATTCATAATAATAGTCAATCATCGGTTTTAGGAGCTGGCCAAATTGATTGCCTGTTTCAATAAAATGTTCATGAAGCCGATCCACAAGGGCGGGCGTTAAAATAGCGGACATTGTGACATCCAGCGGAATAATATATACCTTTTTTGGTGCATGTGATAAAACGATATTGGCAGCATACGGATCGCCATAAATATTGGCTTCGGCTACAGGGGTTACATTGCCAGGCACAAAAAATGCTCCACCCATAATATATATATCGGATACTTGTTTTAATAAATTGGGGTATAAAATAAATGCAGTGGCTAGAGAGGATAATCGGCCGATGTTTACAATTAGAATATCATTTTCATATTGTTCAATAATTCTTTTGATCTCATCAAAATTCTCAAAAAAATCAACATCTACTACAACATCATTAAGAATTGGCCCTAATCCGCTTAGACCGTGAATCTCTGGATAAAATTCAGGGATATCTCCAGTTAGCGGCAGGCCAGCTCCTCCAAATACAGGGATTTCAGTCAGACCGGTAAGATCCCGCAAATAGGCGGCATTTTGCAGTGCTTTTTCTTTAGAAACATTCCCATAATCAGCAACAATGCCTACAACATTTACTTCCTCGTTAAAGACCGCAAATGCAGCTGCAACCATGTCATCAATTCCAAAATCACTAAATAGCAGGATATTTTTAACCTTCACTTTTTCACCCCCTACTATAGTAATATTCATTATGAAAAGAAATAGAAATATTTAACAGTATCATTAGAAAAACAGTGATATTTTCCTACAGGATTTATTAACGAAATGTTTAATTCTAATGCGAGGAAAAACATAAGGATGATTTGTAAAAAGGCAATACATAAAAAAACAGCAGAGATTTTCCCCGCTGTTTAACTCTTTAATCCAGATAATACATAAATCCTATAGCTCCTGCACCAGTGTGCGTACTGACAATTGGCGTTGTATCTTCAATTGAAATATCTGTATATCCAGTCAGATCTCCAATTGCTGCTTTTAGCTTAGATGCTAATTCAAAGCCCTCAGCATGAACAAGGCCTACACTTTTAATGGTTTTCCCTTTAGCATCTTCTGCAAATTGATTAGCTAAATACTTTACAATTTGTGCATGGCTTCGCACTTTGGCTACTGGTGTGTAAACACCACCCTCAAGTGATGCAATTGGCTTTATATTTAAAAGAGAACCTAATAATGCTTTACCTTTTCCTATCCTTCCGCCCTTGACTAAGTTTTCAAGCGTATCTACGACAACAAATAATTTTGTTTTCGCTCTAATATCATCAAGTGTTGAACATATTTCCTCAACAGAGCTTCCGTTCATAGCCATTTTAGCACCTTCAATCACTTGGAATGCAAGCGCTTTAGAAATATATCGGGAATCAATAACTTTAACATTGCCTTTTGCCATACTGGCTGCACTTTCTGCAGATTGCACTGTGCCGCTCATCCCGCCAGTCATATGAATGGAAATAATATCATACCCCTCATCAGTCAAGCGGTCATACAATTCTAAGAAAACACCTGCTGGAGGCTGTGAACTTTTTGGCAGCTCGTTAGATTCTTTCATCTTTTTCATAAATTCAACCGGTGTAATATCTTTTCGGTCTAAATATGTCTCTCCATTAATATGAATGGACAATGGAACAACTTCAATATCATATTTTTGTAAAATTTCATCTTGCAAATCAACTGTAGAGTCTGTAACAATTTTGACTTTATTCACGAATTCACGTCCCTGCTATAACAATTCCATTTCATTATACAATTTTACATATATGAAGAAAAGCAATATCATCAATACAATACCTATTAAACTTTAATTTAATAAAGTTTGCACACACATTTTATAAGCGGATTGTAATTTCAATTCCACTCATGCTTACTCAATAAAGGAAAAATATTTATATTATATTCCTTACCATTTTTTTAGCTTCTTAAAACAATATGTTTCTTGAGTCTTTCTTGTTTATTTCCCTGTTCGTACTAGTGGGCAAAAAAATAAGTGGCATGACAGTCATAATAAACACGAATAATCACTGCATTCCATTCAGATGTCATAATAGTCCGCTCTATTAGCTGCATAACCTCCGCACTCCGATGGAAGTAAGCGATCTGAATTAAGCTTAAAAATTAGTATTTTTTATAAGCTCCAATAAAAAACGAATGACCAGAAAGTGTATCTTCTAATCATTCGCAAATATCACTGAGTTGAATTCTTAGTCCAAGCTCTCTTCATTTTTAGGCATTATTCAGTAATTGCGGCGATTGATAGACTTCTTCATAGATCGTCCATTTTGTCATTCTCTTCATATATTCTTTAAAGGAATAAAATGGTCTATCTTCTGCTGAAGCATAAATTTGATTCATATAAATCTGCAAACGCGCCTGAACTAGAAAGTAATTCGGATTATTTTTGTCTAGAACAGGAATATCGATGATCTTAACCTTCTGCCCAACAGCATTTTTGAACACTAGGCTTTTGAATAACAAATTATCAATCCTCTTTTTCACCCGTTTAACATCATTATACCCTAAAACTCTATTGAAAATTGTCGATTTTTGCATGCAAATAATTATAATTACAACAAGGTATTAGCCATCTTTGTAAAAATGCCAACTAATCAATAACTTCTTCGGTACCTTGCAGTTCTTCCCACTCTTTCTCTTTCTTGAGCTTTCTCTTATATACAATCTTAGAGAGGTTAATACTGACTTCATACAAGAATAACAAAGGAATTGTCACTAAAATATCTGATATAAAGTCTGGCGGCGAAATCACTACAGAGATGACAACAAGTACAAAATATGCATATTTTCTAATTTTCTGCAGCACATATGGATTTATAATCCCAAGTGTTGTAAGAAACATAGCTACTACAGGCAGTTCAAACAATACACCAAAAGGCAATGTCATATGCATAATAAAGCGGAAATATTTATCAGCCGTAAAGTTTGTTACCATCATGCCTTCTCCAAGTTCAACAAGGAAACCTAATACTGTCGGGAAAATAACAAAGTAACCAAAACAAAGTCCCACAATAAACAAAATGAACAATGCTGGAATATAAGAAAGCGAGACTTTTCGTTCAATTGGCGTTAAAGCCGGTTTAACAAACATCCAAATCTGTGCAGCTAAGACTGGAATGGTTCCAGCAAGAGCCACAACACCAGCTAGTGTGAAATATACCCAAATAATGTCACTAGGACCCAATACAATCAGTTTAACATCTAAATCACGAACAACCCATTTATAGATCTCTTCCACATAGATAAAACCTAAAATAAAAAAAGCAAAGAACGCGACAACTGTATAGATAAGTCTTTTTCTAAGTTCATCCAAGTGATCTATTATATTTAATTCTTTATCTTCCATAATCTTCCCCTGCCTGTCTCAATTTACATGCCCAGAGGCAAGGAAAAGTGAGTGCATCATAAATCCACTCACTGATCCAAAAAGAAAAAGTGTAAGAATGAATCTCACACCTTATTTAACAGTTTTTTTATTCTTATCGTCTTCGAATTCTTCCATAACATCGCTTGTTAATTCACGAGTCGATTTTTTAAACTCACGTAAGGTTTGACCAAATGCACGGCCAATTTCCGGAAGCTTTTTCGGACCAAATATAATCAAAGCCAGTACTAAAATTAAAATTAGCCCAGGTACACCGATGTTTGATAACATATAAACATCTCCTTAATATGTCTTGTAAATCTGTCTTCATTATATTACTAATTTAGGCTATTGTGTAGAGGATAGCTAAAAATTCATATTATATACACATTAACAATAATAATATAGGATTGCAATAAAAATCACAGACATGTATTTGGATCTAATTTCAAACACATTAGGTAGAGCGGGAAAAACAAAATTAAATTCTAAAAGGACTAATATTTCATATCTTGGTTTGGCGTTTCAAACAAGTCCGTTCCATTACGCTGCGGACACTCGCTTTCCGAGGGGAGGAAGCTGAGCCTCCTCGGCACGCCTGCGGGGTCTCACCTTTTCCTCTATTTCCCTCAGGAGTAGAGTGTCCTCCGCTCCATTTCACTTATGTTACTAAAAAATTTAATAATCATAAAAAAACGAATGATTAGAAAGCCGACTTCCTAACCATTCGATTCTATGGGTGTGTTAAATACTTATGTCCAAGCCCCTTCTATGAATTTCTTTATCTTCATACTAGTAAATGGAACAGTTTCTTATCATTATTAATTTCTTGATAGGAGAATCCTTTCTTATCCATTCTTTGGATCATACCAGAATAGTCTTCTTTATTTTTCAGTTCAATTCCCACTAGTGCTGGACCATTTTCTTTATTATTTTTCTTTGTATACTCAAATCTAGTAATATCATCGTTTGGCCCAAGAACCTCATCAAGGAATTCTCTTAAGGCTCCTGCCCGCTGTGGAAAGTTAACGATAAAATAATGCAAAAGCCCTTCATAAAGTAAGGAACGTTCTTTAATTTCCTGCATTCTTCCAATATCATTGTTTCCGCCGCTGACAATACAGACGATATTTTTCCCTCTAATTTGATCTTTATAAAGATCAAGCGCAGCTATTGGCAGCGCTCCTGCAGGCTCGGCAACAATCGCATGCTCGTTATAAAGCTCCAAAATGGTTGTACAAACCTTTCCTTCTGCTACTGTCACCACATCATCTACCAGCTCCTGGCAAATAGAAAAGGTTTTGTCGCCAACAGCTTTAACTGCGGCACCATCAACAAATTTGTCTATTTTATGTAACGGAGTAACCTTTTGTTCTAACAAGGATTGTTTCATCGCCGGAGCACCATCCGGTTCCACACCAATCATTTTTGTATGGTGAGAGATTGCCTTAATATAAGCGGATGTTCCAGCCATGAGGCCACCTCCGCCAATACTGGCAAATACATAATCAGGTGCGACCTCACAGTCATTTAAGATCTCAACCGCGACCGTTCCCTGGCCAGCAATCACTTTATCATCATTAAACGGGTGGATAAATGTTCTGCTTTCTTCTTTAGCACAATCTAGCGCTTTTTCGTATGCATCATCAAATGTGTCTCCAACAAGAACAATGTCTACATTTCCACGGCCAAAAAGCTCAACTTGACTTACTTTCTGTCTTGGCGTTGTTGCAGGCATAAAGATTTTCCCGCTAATGCCAAGATGCTTACAAGCATATGCTACTCCTTGAGCATGGTTGCCTGCACTTGCACAAACAACACCGCCGTTTCGTTCCTCGTCTCCCAGTGAGTTTATACAATAATATGCACCTCTTAATTTAAAGGAACGAACATGCTGCAAATCTTCTCTTTTCAAATAAACATTACACTCATATTTTTCAGATAACCGTTCATTTTTTTGCAGCGGTGTATGCGCTACAATGTCTTTGAGATGCTGATAAGCAATTAAAATATCTTCCAGCTGCACTCTCTTCTCCTTTATAGCACTATGTTTCATATGGCACCCCGTTTCAAATTCAAGTTTAATTTTTTCATTATAACATGATGAATCTGTAAATCAACGCATTATTTGTAAATTTTAGATTATTTCGTTTTTTGTATAGTGCCATTTTTAATGAACACAAAAAAACCAGGAGGCTCACCCCCTAGTTTATTTTGCATAGATTAAGAATTCGTAATCGTAAGGATTTTTTTCATCCTTTATACCTTGTTCTCTTGATTGCAGTGTCCACCCTGAGATGTCTAGCTCAGGAAAATAGGTGTCTCCGTCAAAGACATCGTGGATTTTTGTGATATAAAGACGGTCAGCTGCAGGTAAGATCTGCTTAAAGATCTCTGCTCCTCCAATGACAAATACTTCTTCTAATTTACCGCAGTATTGTAATAGCTCTTCAAATGAATAAAAGACTGTACAATCGTCACAAGTAAACTGCCGATCGCGAGTAATTACAATATTTTCTCTGCCTGGGAGCGGACGCCCGATGGAATCCCATGTTTTTCTCCCCATTACAATAGGACGCCCCATTGTCGTTCTTTTGAAGAACTTTAAGTCTTCAGGCAGATGCCATGGCAGTTTGTTGTCTTTACCGATCACACCGTTCTCATCCATAGCCCAAATTAGAGATATCATACACTGACAACTCCTTTAATATGCGGGTGCGGATCATAAGCTTCAAGCGTAAAATCTTCATAGCTGTAGGAAAAAATATCCTTTACATCCGGGTTAATAACCATTCTTGGCAACTCTCGAGGCTCTCTGGATAACTGCAATCGAACTTGTTCAAGATGGTTTTGATAGATATGAACATCCCCAAACGTATGTACAAATTCACCAGGCTCCAAATCACAAACTTGTGCAATCATCATAGTAAGTAAAGCGTATGATGCAATATTAAACGGCACTCCTAAAAAAACATCTGCGGAGCGCTGATATAGCTGACATGACAGTTTACCGTCCTGCACATAAAATTGAAATAGACAATGACAAGGTGCCAGCGCCATTTTTGGAAGATCGCCAACATTCCAAGCATTTACTATCAGTCTGCGGGAATCAGGGTTCGTTTTGATCTGATGGATTAGCTCACTAATTTGATCCACAGTTTCCCCATTGCGATCTGTCCAGGAGCGCCATTGATGGCCATAAACAGGTCCAAGATCACCGTGTTCATCCGCCCACTCATTCCAAATACGGACACCATTATCTTGCAGGTATTGAATATTTGTGTCGCCATTTAAGAACCAAAGCAATTCATGAATAATTGACTTTACATGCAGCTTTTTGGTTGTAATGAGCGGAAAACCTTCTTGAAGATTAAATCTCATCTGATAACCAAATGTACTGATGGTTCCCGTTCCAGTCCGATCGCTTTTCTCTTTCCCATTATTTAAAACATGCTCACACAATTGCAGATATTGTTTCATGTGTTCCCCAACCTCTCGTTATGCTCGTTATATTGTACCGCACCTTATTTGAGGTTGTCTATAAACACAAAAGTGAGTGGAGCTTTTTCCTTTAGCTGTGCTCGATATTCTTCATTTACGAAAAACATGGCAAAGCTTTCAGCAAAATACTCTTCTGGATAATTCAAAAAGTAATCCATTCCGGAGAATAATGTTGCTTTTTCTTTATTCCATATTTCTAGAAAACGAGTATTATAGCGAATTCCATTATACACATGACGATCGATCGAGTGTGCAAGTTCGTGTAATTCTAAATTAACAGAGCCATGTCCCTGCCCTTTTTCACTTGAGCCAATTTTAACAAGTACTGTTTGGCTTCCTCCGATTCCAGGTACCTCATCCCATGTCTTATTACTAGTATAACCGCGTGGAATAATGCCTTGTAAATGGGAAGCCGTGGGGTTATCTGTCAGTTTACCTGAAAAAAGCTTAATATAAATCCCTTCCTTATTTACTTTTGCCAATAATGAGGAAGGAATTCTGTCGACCCGAGAGATGATGGCAGCTGCTTCTTGCTCGTCAAAAAGTCCTTCAGGCAATATAAAGATATCTCCTATTTCTAGAGGAGATGCAAGATTTAAGTTTTCTTTAAGGGTGGAACTGGCCGGGTAATCCTTTAAAAGGATCCCGCTCATTTTCGCTTGGGAATTTCCCATTAAAGCGAGTGAAGCAAAGAATATGATTGAAAAAATAGTAACCTTCTTCATGTATGTAGTCCCTTCTGCTTAATTCGGAAGTCACTCATAAGGGATGTATCCGCAAGCTAAATAGTTAGAATATACTAAAATTATATCATAGGATTCTATTAAATTGAGGAAAAACAAGGGTGGGAATTAATGCTAATCAATGAGGCATATCAACATAAAAACAGGCCAAGAATGTGAGAGTCCACACCCTTGACCTGTTCAAGAAACAAATGTATTTAACTTGTAAATCAATTAAGAATAAGTTCTTACAACATCAGCTAACCCGGAAGCAGTTGTTCCTGTGCCGACAGCAGCAAATTTCCAGTCAGTACCATGACGATAGATTTCACCCACAACAAGGCTTGTTTTGCCGCTATAATCATCTGTTAAGTTAAAGTGAATCATTTCTTGATTGTTTGAAGAGTTAACAATGCGAATAAACGCGTTTTGAATCATGCCGAAATGCTGTTTGCGCTTTACACAATCGTAGATGTTTACAACAAAAACCAGCTTTTGAATAGACGATGGCACTCTTGTTAAATCAATAAGAACCTGCTCATCATCTCCATCTCCATCACCTGTTAAGTTATCTCCAGTATGCTGAACGCTGCCATCCTTGCTCTTCAGGTTGCCAAAATAGATCACATCATTATTGCTTTTGATCTTATCGTTTTCTCCAAGCATAATAACAGAAGCATCACAGTCAATATTTGCACTGCCGCCTCCGCCAAATAATGAACCCAGTAAACCGCCGCCTCCGCGGTTTTGTACAGGGTCCCAGCCGAGACCAACAAGAATTTTAGATAAACCCGGATTCCCCTTCGTTAAATCTACACGCTGTCCTTTTTGTAAATTAATTGCCATAATTTCTCCACCTCATCATTGTTTATATATTTGTCCATTTATAGAAGCTATCTACTAATTTACAGTAAGCTTCATTATTAAGGCCGTGAATCTAATATTAATTGGCCATTGTTAACCTTGGTGTTTCAATTTTTTAAAGTTGTCCTGAAGCTGTTCAAGCTTTTTCGTTCCTTCTTCGCGAAGGCGCTTGTTTTCTTCCTCAATGGATTTGGTTTCCTGCATTCCTTTGATAATAATGTTCCAGGATTCCTCAATTGTTTCGATTTTGATGCTTGGCCCTCCAGCAAGACGGGCAATATCCGCACTTTGAGTTGAAATGTTTTGTGCATTGCGAACAAGCATTTCATTTGTACGGCGATCAAGCTCACTCATTGAATCAGCGACAAGCTTTTGCCTTTTCGCAGCCACAGCCTGGATTAAGCCGTTTTTAAAAATCGGAATCGTGGTCACAAACGCTGAATTAATTTTACCAATTAATTTCGTATTCCCGCGCTGCAGCAGGCGGATTTGCGGAGCCGTCTGCAAAGCAACCATCTTCGCCATTTCAAGGTCATAAACTCTTTGATCCAGCAAATCAACCGCGTTTCTTAATGTATCTAACTGCATGGAAGCCATTTGATCTCCGGCAGAGGCCCGGCTTTCTAACTGAGGAAGCTGATTTTGCTTTAATTCTTCTGACTTCATTTCTCCAGCAACAGCATACTTCTCCAATGTCAGATAATATTGATAGTTTTGTTCATACATTTCATCAAGCGTAGTTGTGGATTGTACCATTTCGTTTTGGTATTTGGAAATTTCAACATATATTTTATCAATTTCCTGACCCATTGTCTGGTATTTTCCAAATAGCTTTTCTACAAGTTTTTCTCCTCTTTTAAAGAGTTTCCCAAAGATGCCGCCAGACGTTTTTTCAAAGTCTTTTTTATCAAACTTGTCCATCACTTTGCCAAGCTGCTTTAATAGCTCTCCTGAGTCCTCTACCTTAGTTGTCCGCATATTGCCGAGAATTTGGTCAGAAAAACGAGAGATTTGTTCTGCCGGTTCTTTACCAAATTCAAGAATTTGAATTTGGTCTCTCTCATCAATCGTACGAACTAAATTTTGGACATCCGGGTCTTGCCTTAATGCTAATTTAATTTCGGAAGCATTTGCTTCTGTTAATTTATCATCTGTATTTGCTTTTACAAGATCAGTAGGCATTGAATTCATCTTTATCCTGCTCCTTTATAGCTTTTTAAACAATTTAGAAATAGTACTTTTAATAATGGAAGGCTCCTTAAACTCTTGATCAAAAACAACATCCTCGAGCCAGTGCACATCATACAAACTTTCATCAATGAAGTTTTCAATGTCATTGTGTCCTGGAGGGTTATAGATCACAACGTCAATTCCAAATTGGTTTAATAGCAGCAGTAATGCTGCATCTGTGCGGACAAGAAAACCATTTACCTCATTATTATACAGTACTACTTTAGGAACATCTTGAGAATAGTCAAATTTTTGAAAAAGTTTCAGCATACTAGGAGGGATCTGCATGCTTTGTGCAAAGAGATACGTTTTTATATCCTCTTCTGATTCATGCGGCTGCGCTTTTAGGGCAGGGACAGCACAAATATTGCGGATAGCTGTCGCAATCCCAGTTTGCAGACCTGCAGGCAGATGTCCATACTTCCAGTAATGAGCTGAAATCATTTTTTCTGGATCCAAAAGACCAGATTTATCGAGTGCATTTCGGAAATGATAGCGAAAATCATTGTTAATGCTATTTGTAAAAGGAAACCTTTTAATAAGAAGTGTATGATCAAGGGACGTTAATTGCTGAAGCCGGTCCCAATATTCCTTTCGATTTCTGCTTACTCCTTGAACTTTAGCAAAAATAGATGGAATACTGACTGTCCCCTCCTTCACCTCAAAATTTGGACGGATCATCGCTTTCTCTTTCATTAATAAATACAGCTCGTCATACGTAGTCTTAAGCGTAACAGATACCGGTGTATACTCACGAAGCTGCCATGGTTTATAAAAGCCTGAACCTTCATGATTGAGAATGCTCTCAATCTCTCTGGATGCCCGGTAAGCAACGGTAGCACTCCTTCTCCTTTTTTCAGTCGGAAAAGACGCAGGATCTTTTTCATTTGCATATGTTTCTAAGAAAGCAGCTGTTAGCTCACTTGCCAGCGGAGCAAGCGGATCCTTGCCAGCCGGATTGTAAATAACTATGTCACACCCAAGCTTTAACATAAAGTATAGAAAATAATAGTGGCTTTTAACTGTTTCTCCATACCAAAGGATCTTCGGCATACTTATTTCCGGATTGACTTGGATAAGCTGGCTTTCAAGATGATTAAAAGACCATTTAACCAAGTCTACAAGTACTCGCCTTAATTCTGCATTTTTCAACCCATCTTTTTCATTCGCAGTAAATTGCTTAAGCACCTCAATCATTGCCTCGCGTATTTTACGATGAATGGCACCGTTCTCAGATTTAATTAAAAGCTGTTCACCATCTAAAAAGGCAACAAAGCGGTTGACTGATAAATTTTGCTCGTTATTTATATTGATTATCTTTTGAATGGATTGAAAATGATTGTTATCAATTGTTTTATCCAAATGCTCTTCACTAAGTAAGATAAAACGAATATTTTGTTCGTTTACAAGTGAGAAAAGTTCATTGTAATACTCATCTTCATCCATTTTTACACCCAATATTCGAACAACTACCTGGCCAATTTGCAATAAGCCATTGTTCAAATGATAAGATGGCCTGTTATTTGTCTGTTTCTTTAGTGTTTCTAACCAGTTCTCAGCCGCAACGGTTGTGACTATTGGTTGTATTTGATTATATTCGTTATTCATAACTGAACCTTCCCCTCTCCAGAGCGAAAGAAGTAAAATGATTTACATATGTATAACTACATCATATCATATATATTCTTTTAATCTAAATGATTACGTATATATACGAAGTTTCTGAGAAAAAGTTTCAATTTTATATGTTAAAAAAATCTGCTCTACGTATATAGTACAGCAGAAATTCCTGTTAGCTTTCACCCTTTGCCTATGTTCCGCATATGATTTGGTAAATAAGCGAGAAAAAGGTGAAAAGGCATGAGATTGTTCCTTGATACAAAAAAATACACTCGAAACATCCAGCAAATCGATATAGAGATATTAAATAAAGTATTAAGTTCTGGATATTTTGTATTCCTTGATTTAATCTTCTGGTCATTTCTTCTAACCATGCTGACTTTTGAAGCACACGGTTCTATTTTTATCGGATTCATCATCTTTGTGAGTTCATATGTTTTTGGGGTAATTCTCTATAGCTTGCTAACTTTATGGCTGAAGGAGCAGCCAGGGGATTAGATTGGGATATTAACTGTTTTAATCACAGTATCAAGCATCTCTTCCCCTGCCCAAACTCCTTTGTTTTTAGTAATCTTGCAAGAAAGCTCCTTAATTTCAGGACGCTGCACCAGTTCTCCATGATTCGGAACAAGTGCTTCCTGACAATGTCGCAAAAAATCATAATCTAAGATTGAATCACCAGCGCCAATCATATGATCGATCATTTCACGCTCTTGAATGAATTTCAGAGCCTCTCCTTTACAAATCGGATTCGGCATAAAATACAGCTTCTTACCCTGAAGCGAAATTCTCCAGCCATGCTCAAAAGCAAATTTGCTTATTTCTTCTATATTAATCTGATCAGATACTGAATCTAAAATATAATAGAAGAACAAGTTCTCTGCTTTTTTCAGATTCCCTTGTATGGATAAGCAGGATACCTTATCAATCATATCCTGGTATAGTGTACAATCTTGACCAAGTCGAGCTTTTAGCACATCTTTCCACTCCAGCAGTTCCTGCCCTTTGTAATGAATATTAGCTCCATTTGCTGTTACAGCATAATTGACTTTAATATCCTCTGAAAATATAAAAATTCTCTTGTATTGTTCATACGTTCTTGTCGTAACAGGAACAAACATGAGTGATTCTGCCAATTCCTTTAACATAGCAAAAGAACGTCCTGTCATAAATGCAACATCACTTTCATCTTTTCTTTCCACTGGTACAAGATCAGATAGATGATCCTGAGAAAAAGATTGCAAAGCGCGTTTTGAATAAATTAATGTACGATCTAAGTCGGACGCAAACAGATTTATCATTATTGTTCAACCTTCTTAATTAATCCACAGCATGTGTAATCCATGTCACGATATTCAACCATTTCTACTCCTCTTTCTTCAGCAAGCATTTTTATATGGCGAATAAACGGGCTGTTTTGGTCTTTTACAAGAATTTTCCACGGAACACGTCTTAATAATACACGTGTGGTTTCGCCAACACCTGGTTTAACAAAGTGAGAGGAATCAATCCCAAATTCATCTTGAATGCGTTTCACACTAGCCATTCCGCTAAATGTTACATCAGGCTGCTGCTCCACTATTTTCGAAGCTTTTTCATAGGCTTCATTAAATATATGTTCATACTGTGCAGTGATTACAGAAATATAGTCATTTGATACATCTGCACTGCTTAATTCATCATAATATTTCGCCCCATGGAAATCCTCCGGCCCAATATAATGGTCATTAAGAACTGTTCTGCTGACTAAGCCTGATACGGTTGAATTAAGACAAGCACTCGGAATCAAAAAGTCCTCTCTTGTTCCATAAAGAGTTGTACAGTGACCAGGATCAGCTATAACTGCTAATGTATCATCCAAAGTAATGCCATACTTGGCTTGAAACTGCTGGCAGGACTTTGTCAGTTCAATGGAAATTGCACCTTTTCCTGTCCACCCGTCTACAAACTGAATTTCCTTGTCCGGATGAGTCTTGAGTATATAATGCAAAGCATTTTCATCAATTCCTCTGTCACGAATAATTGAAATACTATAATGCGGAATGTTTAATTGGTATTTTTGTTTTAAATACCTTTTCATAAGGATTCCGACAGGTGTACCCGCTCTTGCAAGGGATACTAATACAACATCTTTTCCCTTTTTCAGATAAACCTGTTCAGTCACAACACCAGTACTTAGAGCAACTTTTCGCTTGTATGTTTCAAGTGTTTCTAAGAACAGGTTCATATAGGAGTCTGGCGGCTGATATTCAATGGGCAGACTTTCGCTATAATGCTGGCCAGACTGTATATTTTTTTCACGCTGCTCGGCAGGTCCTTCGAGCTTGTAATCACTTAAGTCTTTAAGTAAGAATATAACGTCATCAGAATCATAAGAACCGAATTTCTGTTCTTCCTTTACATGCTTCATTTGTCTTCCTCCCCGTTTAAAAATACGACTTTTATATCTGGCACAGCTGAACTTAACAATTCAAGAAACGGAAGGAGCTGCTTCTTAGGCACTTCCCTTTCAAAAAATAGAAATATATCATCGTAATTTCCTGGTTCTATGTTATAGACATAATTCATAATGCTTTGATCCTGAGGGTTTGGAAACATAAAAGCATTTTTCGCTCCATATCCTTCTTTATGGCATGGGAAAATGGGACTGCGAGTTGTACTGTGATAAAAAACACCTTCCCCCATATAGGAAGCCATTTTCATCGGCAGATACATAAATTCACCTGTTCCCAGTACTAATGATCTGCTTCCTGCTCGCAGTGATTCTAAATAAGCACCAATTTCCCGGAATGCAGGAAAATTAGATTTATTGCTGTGAGCTGACAAACCAAATCTTCCAGTTGCCTGCAGATAAGAAGGAGAACTTTTTTCTGCTAAGGAAGCGGAAGGAATGGATTTGAGCCTATTTGGAAGAATGCTTTGTATATTAATAAAATGATAAGTTCCTTCTTGTCTCTCTGTTTCATACTTCGCGGACTCGCCGTCCAGATTTGCGCTGCCATCCACATTAATTATACCGCTCATTAAACTAACGCAATGGATGCTGATATTCAGCTCTTTTTCCAGCAGTTCAAACTCTTTTTTATGCTCTGCAGTCCGCCAATCCAAAATAGATACAACCGTATACTGGCTACGAGGGAACTGCTGATGAATTGATTTAATGATATTTATGGCTGTTTTCCCAGTCGTAATTTCATCATCCACAAGAATGATTTCTCTATTATTGTCGATCATATCCTTCTCGATATAAGTTCGATGTGAGGTCGCATGCGAATGCTCTTCTTCAAAATTAATGACCGATTCTTTATTTTCTATTTGTTCTCGTGTTGTGTGAAAATAATCACCTGCAGTGAAAGCATTAAAAAAAGCATGTCCAAGTGCAGTTGCCGTTTCAGCAAAGCCAATAATAACGGGATTCCACTTGCTGCTGACAAATGCATCTTCATCGTAATGCTGCAATGGATTTAAGAAGGCAGACAGAATGGCATCCGTTTTGCCTGACGTATCACCTTTAACTTCTAGTAAGAAACGGTCTGCAAGTAAAGCACCACACACTAACCCAGCGGATGGAGAGATCGGAATATGCTTCCCCAGCACCTTACTGACAAATAAAAATGAACGTTTTTTATTTATTCTTGCTGCCATCTCAAATAAATCTTCAGGTTTAAGTGAATATGGATTGTTTGTAATTGTAATATCAATATTTAACTGATTCAGAATGTTTTGCGTGTATGGTTGACTCAAGAATGTCGATGTATGTGTAGTCCTCATGCAGCACCCCGTATATTAATGATTTTTTGATCGTTTTCTCTGCCCAGTAATAGTGAGGTTTTATTTCGTTCATTTTGTTACTGTATGAACTCTTTAAAACTCCTTTTTGACCATCTGCCTGTTCTAAGATCATTTTTGCATCTAAATATTCTTCGCAGGAGACGGTATTTAATGCTTGGACCGCTTTAATATGTGTAGGATGAATAATCGTTTTTCCAATAATGCCATTGGATATATCCATTAAAACTTCTCTTATCAACCCATCCATTTGCTGATCAATTAAGTCTGTTCTTAATTCTAACCCTTTTTGACCATAACGCTGGCGAAATGGCGTTTGCCTTAATTGCGGCTTTAGCCTGCGTTCTTTTGAGGAAAAATGCTCCCACACAGGACCAGATACTAAGTATGGAGAATCTGAACGCGAAAAAATGTTCAAAATATCTGTTATGCAGTCTCTCATAATCGCTATATCGTATATAGTTGTATCTGTATTTCTGCGAATACCAAATAAACCGCAAAAATCAGTTGCACCAATTCTGACATTTAATACATAATCACTAAATTCATCTAGAACTGCTTTAATTTTAAGAAGCTCGTCCAGTCTTGTTTCTTTATAAATGATTTCTCTAGTTTCAAGAATTGGCATCACATACAATTTAAAATTCTCTCTTTGATGAAGCATTTGAATTTCATTAATAATTTCAGTTCCATTTACCGGATTAAATTTCGGAATAACGATACCAGTCAGCAAACTGAGCGCTTGCTCAGCCTGATTGATAAGCCGAAGAAGCTGTTCATAGCTGCGGATACGAATGAAAAGAAGGGGCAGATCATCTTCTTGAATAAACCCTTTTTTCATATCTTCCTGCAGTCTTAATAGTTCTTCTACAACAAGCTTCTCAGCTCTTTCAACTTCCCAGTCACCAATCGCATCTTCAAGACAAATAACCATAGAAGTCAAACCAGAATGCTTCTTCGACAGCAAATCCTGATGTATGTTTGGTCTTGTAGCAGGCATATAAAGAGTTGCACCTAAAGCATATGCCAGCTGATCCTTATCGGACCGCTTATTAAAATCGACAGGCTGCTTATAAAAAATCTTACCCAGCTCCTCATCGTGCAAATCAGAAAATAACCGCATATACTCAACTCCTTATCAGAAAAGTGGAAGCGCCTTGCTCAGCCCCGACAAGCATAAGACAAGCCAGACGGAAGGTCGTTCTTTGACCTTTTGACTGGATTGACTTATGACCTCGAGGGGCTAGGCGCTGGAACTAGACAACTTAGAAAAGTGGAAGGCGCTCGCCCAGGGACGACAAGCTTAAGACAAGTCAGGCGAAAGGTCGTTCTTTGACCTTTGGACTGGATTGGCTTAAGACCTCGAGTCCTTAGCGCCTGGAACTAGACAAAATAGAAAAGTGGAAGCGCCTTGCTCAGCCCCGACAAGCATAAGACAAGCCAGACGGAAGGTCGTTCTTTGACCTTTTGACTGGATTGGCTTATGACCTCGAGGGGCTAGGCGCTGGAACTAGACAACTTAGAAAAGTGGAAGGCGCTCGCCCAGGGACGACAAGCTTAAGACGAGCCAGACGGAAGGTCGTTCTTTGACCTTTTGACTGGATTGGCTTAAGACCTCGAGTCCCTAGCGCCTGGAACTAGACAACTTAGAAAAGTGGAAGGCGCTCGCCCAGTAACAATTTGTAATTTGTCATTGCCTGTAAATTAATAATCTGCAAAAATGCTAAATTAGCTGTTTTTTTGAAAAAATAGATAAAAAGAAAGGGAGCGGACAAATGTCTGATCCCTTTTTATACTCTAGTTGATTATAATTCTTGTTTGGCTGCTTCTTTTTTCTTATTTCTAAAGTGAATAACAAATGTAATCGCAAATACTAATACAAGTACCATGAAGAAGTAGATATGATCAATATGAACGCCAGCTGCACTTAAGAGCATTTTTGCTGCAATAAGCAAGATCAATACGTATGCACTTGTTTCAACTTCAGGAACTGCATCAATCAGTTTCAGGAATACTCCTGCAACTCCACGCATCATGATGATTCCAAGCATACCGCCTAGAAGTAGTACCCAAATCTCTTGGCTGACACCAAGAGCAGCTAAAATACTATCAATCGAGAATGCAATATCCATTAACTCAACGGAGATTACTGTACCCCAGAAAGTACCAAATAATCGTATTAAAAGGCCGCGCTGGTTAATTCCTTCAAGTGCCTCGTCATCTTCTGCTTCCTGGGCTTTCTTCTTATCAATAAAGTATTTGATAGCAAGCCAAGCAAGATAGGCCGCACCAAGCACTTTAATCCACCAGAATTCAATTAAGAATACACCTACACCAATCGCTAGGAAACGGAAGAAATAGGCACCTAATAGACCATAAAATAGCGCCTTTTTACGCTGATCTGGCGGTAAATGTTTAACCATTACAGCTAACACTAAAGCATTATCAGCTGAAAGAAGACCTTCCAGGATAACTAGTGTTCCAATTAACAGCCAATTGTCAGGCTGCGATAAAGCTTCTACCCACATGTCCCAATTGAATAGCTGAGAGTAGGTATGTAAAATTCCATCAATAATTTCCATTAAGCTCATTTCCCCCTGAATAGTAAATGTATATTTCATTAGAAAGACTCGGGCTATGCCGAGCCTTTTCCTTTTTTTATCTTAAAGACTATTAACCAATCTGTAAACCAAAATCTTTTGCCAATGCAGCTAATCCGCCTTGATATCCGCTGCCGTTTGCGCTGAACTTCCACTCCCCATTATGACGGTATAGTTCACCAACTACAACAGCTGTTTCAATCGAGAAGTCTTCTCCCAAATCATAACGAATTAGTTCTTCTCCTGAATCTTCACTGACAATGCGGACATAAGAATTTGAAACTTGTCCGAAGTTTTGGTTTCTGGATTCACCATCATGGATGGTAATGGTAAATGAGATTTTTGATACACTTTGCGGAACAGCAGATAAATCAACTTTTACTTGTTCATCATCTCCGTCACCTTCGCCAGTACGGTTATCGCCTGTATGTACAACGGATCCATTTCCGCCAGTTGTGTTGTTGTAGAAGACAAAATCGCTATCAGATGCTACCTTGCCAGTTTCTGCTAATAAGAATACGGATGAATCAAGATCAAAATCATGACCTCCATCGTACTTGTTAACATCCCATCCTAAACCAACAATTACTTTTGATAGACCAGGATTTGTTTTCGTTAGATCAACCTTTTGTCCTTTTGATAAACTAACAGCCATATTTGTTAAACCTCCATTTTTTTAATTCTCATTTCTTACGTACTAAGTACATAAATAGTTTCGAAAATACACTTATATTTTTTCACATATTTCATTTTTTTTCAATTTTTAACTCATCCACTTTGGAGGCGTATTTTTATCCCAGTAAATCGCGCCTAATTCATGATGCTTTTGAAAGTCGTCATGATAGGTGTGGAAATGAAAATTAAACCAATAGCCCTGCTGTGGGGGATGATCTTTTCTTACATGAAAACGAATGACATCCTTTTTGGTTTCATCATTCAAAATATGGAAAATCTTTTCAGAATTGCCTCCCGCTGGAGACTCTGTAATACTTAATTTTTTCAGATCTTCCTCTGGATATTGCTCAGCAATTTCAGCTATTGCTGCTTCAATATTAGGCAAAATACAAACATTGAATTCATCTTCAATAACAGGTTTGATTTTGGCACCAAATTTTTCATATGATTGGTATTCAGCTTCTTTAACCATTTGCTTTATAAACTCCTCCCTGCCATCTAAAAAAGAAACTTCATCATCATTCTGTGAATAATCTTCTTCTGTTTGCAGAAATTCAATATGGTCCTTTTTAGGCGAGCGATCCTGATATGAACTATCGTATAGTAAAGCTGCCTGTGAAGGGGTAACGACCCCAAAGGTAAAAAGAGTAACAAGAATGATAAATGAATTGCGAAGCCATTTTGACATACCTGAAACCTCCTTAACTGTTACTGCCTGCTGTCCAGGCATGTGGTGTGATCATCCTGCTGTTTTTGATTTGCATAATGGCTTTATCTAAAATTTCTTCCGGCTGCACCATTGCCATTCTGATAAAGCCTTCTCCATACTCTCCAAAAGCACTTCCTGGTGTGACTACCACATGTGCTTTTTCAAGTAGCTCAAAAGCAAATTCCATTGATGTGTAATTCTTCGGAATTTCTGCCCAGATAAACATTGACCCTTGCGGCGGATCTATATGCCAGCCAATATCAGCAAATCCTGATAGTAAGTAATCTCTTCTTTTTTGCAAATTGCTTCTCATTTCATCTAAAAAGGAAGATTGATCCATAAGTGCTTTTGCTGCGGCCATTTGGAAAGGATGAAAGACACCATAATCCAAATTTGATTTTAGGCTGCCAAGCAGGCCGATTACTTCCTCGTTTCCAGCTGCATATGCAACACGGCAACCTGCCATGCTAAAACTCTTAGATAGGGAGTTCATCTCAATCCCTACATCCATTCCGCCTTCAATCGATAATAAGCTGATCGGCTTGGTTTCAAAATAAAGTTCTGAATAGGCAAAATCATGAAGCAGAACGATATTATATTTCTTTGCAAATGCAATTGCTTCCTTAAAAAATTCCTCTGTTGCCAAAACGGGGACTGGGTTTCCCGGGTAGCTGATAATCATTAATTTTGCTTTTTCGGATACTTCATCAGGTATGAGTGACAAATCAGGCAAGAAGCCATTCTCTTTTTTTAATGGCATAGGATATTTTACAGCGCCGGCCAAATTACAGCCTGCTTCGTATGCCGTATAACCCGGATCTGGTACGAGCACATAATCGCCAGGATCACAAAGAACAAGCGGCAAATGAACAAGGCCATCTTGTGAACCCATCAGCAGCGCCACTTGAGTATCATGATTTATTTTCACATCATAATTTCTCAGATAATTGTCTGCTACAGACTTATGAAATTGGTCTGTTCCTTTTAATGTATATTGATACATCGCTGGATCTTTTGCCAAATCTGAGATCATCTCTGTTATAAATGAAGGTGGAGGCGTATCAGGACTGCCGATGCTTAAATCAATCATATCTGCACCTTCAGAAAGTTTTGAATTTTTACGTTTTGAAAGTTCTGAAAATATACTTTGCTGAAAAGAATTCATTCGCTGTGATTTAATTATATCCATCATTTTGTTCCTCACTAACCTTAAATCTATAAAAAATAAAATTATTGGAATCTGGAACTTCTTTTTATGTATCATTAAATGACTCTCATTTAATTTATACTATTTTATCATAATAATAGGGAATATAGATGAAAAAACGTCTTAAAATTAGCGATAATTTTTTGATTTCATTAATAAACATGGTTATAGCTATTTTAATAAGGGAATAATGAATAAACAAAACGGAAAGTGAAGAGGAGGACTTCTTATGGATATGAGTGTAGTGCTTATTGGTGTTATCTTTGTTATGATTGCCTATTTTATTTACCTTGCTATCGCAGATTAGATTAAAATCAGCTTAGTTGCTTTATGCTGTTCATTAATAAAATCAGATACTAATAAAGGATTGACTTGGAAAGAAGTATTCCCCGAGTCAATCCTTTATTAGTTATTGCTTTCTTTTAATTTAATTCCATAGTGAAATTTTGCGCTTTTTCTTTTGATTACTTCAAAGTTGTAATTTATAAATTTTTCACTGCGAAAATGATCCTTTAAAACTACACGATCTTTTGCAACTCTGATCGCTTCATTAATCAATTCAGAAGTAAATGGTTCATATACGGCGAAATTCTTTAATGTTTTAATGCCTTCTGAAGCATCAATGCATTCCTCAAACATGGGATCAAAATATACACAATCGAAACGGTTATCAGGGAGGTTTTTTAGAACATTTAATGCATATCCCTGCCTGACAGTAATCCTCTTCATGGCTTCATCCATTTCTGCAACGCCAGAACTCCAGGTTCGCAAACCATTCTTTACAATATAAGCAATAAAAGGATTTGCTTCAATCCCTGCCACTTCCCCAGTTGAACCAACCGCATAACTAGCCATTATGCTGTCACCGGCTAATCCTAAAGTACAATCTAAAAATGAGTTTCCTTCAGACAGATTACACGCTGTAAGAAAAGGATCATGTTCATCTCTGATGATTCTTTTCATTCTAAACATCGCTGAATTAGGATGGAAAAAGAAGGGTTCTCTTTCACCTTTTCGGTAAAGTTCCAGTCTTTCTTTGCCAAATACGATGCAATCACTATTTTCCTGTTCTTGTATGCTCTGAATCGATCTCTTTTTTCTGTAAACAAATCGAATTCCCAATTGTTCTGCAGCTTGTCTCGCTTGCTGAATGTTTTGTTCATCTGGTCTTCCGCATGTTGTTAATAACATAATAATCACCTGCTCAGTTTAATACGAGAAAAAGGATGCCAACTGAGGACATCCTTTTTTTTTATATAAATTAAAGCTTTTCATCAAATGCAGTCAGGAGATTTTCCATAATGGTTTCCATTGCATGGTCTTCAATATCATGACGGTGAATAAAATGAACTACTTCTCCGCCTTTGATTAATGCCATCGATGGAGAAGAAGGCGGAATTTCACCAAAAAACTCTCTCATTTGGGCAGTAGCTTCTTTATCCTGACCAGCAAATACAGTCACTAAACGATCTGGTTTCTTTTCTGTATTGATTACAGCTTGTGTAGCAGCCGGTCTAGCCAGTCCTGCCGCACATCCGCATACAGAATTCACAACTACTAATGCTGATTCATTATTTTGACTCATAAATTCATTGACATCTTCTGCCGTTAATAGTTCTTCAAATCCTGCTCTGACTAATTCCTCACGCATTGGTTTTACCATTTGCTTCATATATTCTTCATAGGCCATTGACATATTTGTAATGCCTCCTTTTTAAAATTGCAATTCATTTTACTATATAATCTATTTAATGTGCAATGTGGTGAATGAGACTAGACTATTGCTTCTTAAGATCATATTATTTAAGATTTCCTTGACTCTGTCATCTGCTTCCAAACAGATCCTTTAGCTTCTTCGCCCATTTCGATTCTCTCAATGGCAAGCTTGATCTGCAGACTCACTTCAAATTCAGCGTCGTTTTCCGCATCTTTCAAAGCCGGCAGCGCTTGTTCATCGCCTACTTCATATAAAAACATAGCGGCACGCCAGCGGACAAGTTTGCTGCTGTCCTTTAATGCTTCCATCATGGCTGGTGCTGCTTGTTCAAAACCTAAATCTGAAAGACAATCTCCTGCTGTTCTTCTGACCGTGACGGTTTTATCGTTCAAGGCTTTATAAAGAAGAGGAAGTACCTGCTGATCTTCAATCATGCCCAAATATACGGTTGCCAATCTGCGGATAGATGCTTTTTCGTCTGTTAATGCTTTTTCAAGTACAGGCAAGTCATTTAATTCAGGATCGTCCATTTGCTCCAGCTTTTGATAGCGTACACGCCAATCCGGATCATTTAGATCCTCCAGCGTAACCTTGCCTTTTTCCTTCTGCTTCAGCTGTTCCTGCTGATTTGGATTATTGGCGATTTCCACTAGAATATCTAATCTTTTCTGAGGATAAGCGGCTAAAAGCTCTTCTACTACTTCTTTTCCAATCGCGTCAAATTCACCATATCTAACGCCTAATTCTTTCCACTTACGTACTACTACAACATTATCGTCTGGACTTTGTGCTTGTCCAACAGCCTGAACAAATGCTTCTGGCAGACCATATCTCTTCTCTTCTGTCCCATTAGTTAATTTCACTTGCATGGGAATGCCTTTATAAACTTGCACTAAAGCGTTTATCTCACCGTAATGCTCATCGATACGCTGCTCATTTTGATTTGCTTCTGTTTCTTCTCCAAAACAGGCTCTAACCTGCTGAAGAAGCTCCTGCCAGTCAAATTTGGCATTTCGTTCAACTGCTAAGAAGTCGGCAACATGATATACACCTTTAATTCCCTGTATCTCCAGGATTTGCTTAATCACATCGGGAGCACCTTCACTTTGATCCTTTTTGTAATTATGGCTTTTTCCCATTGGCAGTTCTTCATGAAGTATGACTTTCATTGTGTTCGGACTCGGTGTTGGTTCAATCGCTTTTATCTTCAAAAGTATCACCCTTTATCACTTGATCTGCATGTAGACTTATTTTATCACAGCAAATCTTCTGAGTTCATACAGAATGCTTACGTTCATTTATTGATCAGCTATCTCAGACAAATAACTCCATCGTTCAATTAAATATTCAAGCTGCTGATTTAACTCATCACTTTCCTGTGTTAAGGACTGGGCCTTTTCAAAATCACTTCCCGTCTTGGAAAGTTCTGCTGCTATTTCTTCTATACGCGCTTCTGCGGCCTCAATTTTGCTGTCAATTTCTTCCCATTCTTTCGTTTCCTTAAATGTCATCTTCTTTTTCTTTGGCTTTTCCTGTTGTTGTTTTGGTTTCTCTGAATCTGATTTTTCTTTTACAGGCTGTTTCTGATTTTCTTTTTCCAGGTAATCGCTATAATTTCCGTAGATTGATTCAATAACCCCATTGCCTCGAAGGACAATAAGCTGTTCTGCCACTTTATCAAGAAAATACCGATCATGGGAAACAGTAATGACCACTCCTGAAAAATCATCGAGATAATCCTCTAGCACCGTTAATGTTTGAGTGTCCAAGTTATTTGTAGGCTCATCCAGCAGAAGGACATTGGGTTCTGACATCAGGATCTTTAATAAATACAGCCTTCTTTTCTCACCGCCAGAGAGCTTTCGAATAGGCGTGCCATGCGAATATGGAGGGAAAAGGAATCGTTCAAGCATCTGTGCAGCAGAGATTGTTTTGCCATCAGATGTTTCAACAACTTGAGCAGTTTCCTTCAAATATTCAATCATGCGTTTATTTTCGTCCATATCTTCACTTTCTTGCGTGTAATAGGCAATTTTTACGGTTTGCCCAACCTGAACTTCTCCCGTATCAGGTGCGATATTACCGGCAAGCATATTTAGGAAAGTTGATTTTCCAGTTCCGTTTCTGCCGATGATGCCAATCCGATCACCAGGTTTAATAAGAAGATCATAGGAATTCATAATCGTCTTTTCACCGTATGTTTTGGTCACATTTTTAAACTCAAATACTTGTTTTCCAAGCCTGCTTCCCTGCAGCGACATATCAAGCCTTTCATTTGCTTTTACAGAGGATAACTCGTCGTCCAGCTTATCAAATCGCTGAATTCTGGCCTTTTGTTTAGTTGTTCGAGCTTTTGCACCTCGTCTAATCCACTCAAGTTCACGGCGATACAAATTTTTCTGCTTTTCAATGACTGCCTGCTCATTTTCCTCACGCAAAGCTTTTGCTTCTAAAAAGGCTGCATAATTGCCTTTATAGGCATATAATTTACCGCCCTCTAATTCAAACATCCGATTGGTTACAGCATCTAAGAAATAACGATCATGCGTAACAATTAATAAGGCTCCCTGATATTTGCTTAAATAATCTTCAAGCCATTTAACAGACTCATAATCAAGATGGTTTGTTGGCTCATCAAGAATAAGCAAATCAGGTGATTGAATTAAGACCTGGGCGAGTGCAACGCGTTTCTTTAACCCGCCTGAAAGCTCTCCGACTGCCTTATTAAAATCTTCTATTCCGAGTTTAGTTAGTATAGTTTTAGCATTTGTACTCGTTTCCCAGGCATTCAAAGCATCCATTTGCTTCTGCTGCTGAAACAGTCTTTCCTGAACGTTCTGGTCTTCTGGACTCTCATTTAACTTCAGCAGTGTCTCTTCATATTCTCTTAACAGCTTCAAAACAGGAGCATCTCCCGCAAAGACTTGCTCCAAAACAGATAAGTCAGGATTTAAATCTGGTTCCTGAGGCAAATAAGCAATTGAATAATCTTTTGGCGCTGTTATTTGACCGGAATCAGGCAAGTCAACACCTGCAACAATCTTCAAAAGTGAGGATTTCCCTGTACCATTTACTCCGATCAAACCTGCTCGTTCTTTTTCGGCAATTGTAAAATCAATGCCGCTGAACAAGTCTTTTTCACCATATGATTTATATATATTTTCAAGAGAAATCATTTTCATAATAACCATTCCATTCGTTAAAAAATTGCTGTAAAAAAGTCTCCATAAAATGATGGCGATCATCTGCTATTTTTATGGCTGATTGTGTGTTTAGCCTTTCTTTTAGCTTTAAAAGCTTTTCGTAAAAATGGTTAATGGAGGATGATTTTCCCTGCCGATACTCCTCCACAGTCATTTCATTTCTAACTGTTAAAGCTGGATCATAAATTGGCTGATTTTTAGATCCTCCATATGCAAAGGTTCTTGCTATTCCAACAGCACCCAAAGCATCCAGCCGATCTGCATCTTGTACAATCTTTGCCTCTATAGTCAAAGTACGATGATTATTTCCGCCTTTATAAGAAATGCCTGCAATAACATTGATAATCTCCTCTGAAGTTTCAGAAGGCAAAAAAAGTTCTTGTAAAAAGCTGTTCAGCTTTTTTTCTCCTGCTTCTTTTGATTTGTTCAGTTTTTCATCTGCCACGTCATGCAGAAGCGCAGACATTTCTATTATAAACAAATCTCCAAGCTTTTCTTGTTTATGTATATATTTCGCCGTATCCCGGACTCTGTTTACATGATACCAATCATGCCCCGTGCAGTCTTCCTGCATGACTTGCTGCACAAAAAGCTCCGTTTTTTCTATGATTTCTCTTTGATCCACTTGTGCCCCTCCTCATCCTGCTATAATACATATTATCATATAAATAAAAGAAGCCTAACTATGTGAAAAGCAAAAAAGCCGAACCATTAGACAGCGTATTATTAACAGCTGCTAAAATTGTTCGGTTTCAGAATATGATTGTCATTATTAAAATTTTAGCTTCTATATGTTTATTGCTTGTTAAACCAGCTAATTCCCAGTGTATCTTCGCCGGCATGAAGGCCAACTGCTGCTCCCAATGGGTAACAATTCAGCACAAGGCCGGGGATTTCCATTTCGATTGTCCTTTTCCATTCTTCTGCTATTTCCCTGTGCAATCCATAAAGGATAAATGCTTCTTTCAGTTCATGCTGTTCATATGCTGTCTTTAAATAATTTATCATTTTTTCTTGTGCTTTTTTCTTACTTCTCACCTTTTCTTTCGTGTTTAATTGACCCTGTTCCAGCGAGATGATTGGAGTAATTTGAAGCACGCTCCCCAGGAAAAATTGCAGGCCATTCATCCGTCCACTTCTATGAAGCTGTTCCAGGCTTCCGATCAAAACATATAATTCATTCTCGTGTTTTAATGATTCCAGTTTAGTTGTAATCTGCTCTGGCTGCAATTCTTGCTCAGCAAACTGCATTCCTTTTTTCAACATCCATGTAAGCGGATACGAGATTAGCCCGGAATCAATGGTATAGACAGGAATCTTCACTAGTTCTGCCGCCTGTTTACAGGAAGAAACGGTCCCGCTCAATTTTTCAGAAAGGTGAACAGCAATGATCACATCATATGTCTCCCCCAGCTTTTCAAACAACTGCTGAAACGTGCCAATAGAAGGCTGAGAGGTTTTAGGCACTGCTTTTACACTTTTTAGTCTTTCATAAAGAGCCGCCGGGGTAAGGTCCACTCCATCAATATATTCATGCTGATCCAGTAAAATCGTAATTGGAACAACATACACATCAGGATGGTTTTGCATTTCTTCATCCATTGTAGCTGTACTGTCTGTTACCCATGCAATTTTCATCGCTATCTTCTGCCCCCTTTTTCCATAATATATGTACAAGCATTTAAATAAAGACCGTCAGTGATTGACGGCCTTACTTCTTATTCTTTTAGAAATGGTTTTATCTTTGGAAAAAGCTTTACAGCTGTATTATAAAATACATCTTCATGATATTCTTCCGGTATTAAATCTTTGATAAATTGGATATATGGACCAACCGGAGCAAGCGGCCAATCAGTTCCAAATAACAGCTTATCATAGGAATCAGCGAACACGAGCGCATGTCTTAAATGATCTAAAAAACGGCCTTCGCTTCTTTTTTTCAGTTCTTCTTCAGTACCAACAACTATCCCAGACAAGTCGGCATATACATTCGAATTTTTATAAATGATTTCTGCACCAGTGATCGTCCATGGATCTCCAAAATGTGCCATCATAAACTTGACATTTCGATGCTTTACAGCTACTTCATCAATTGCAAGCGGATGAGAATATTTTAATAGTCCCCGTTCTGAATATGTGTCGCCTGTATGAAACACGACCGGTAATCCATACTTTTCTGCAAGCTTATACACTGGTTCGTATACCTCATCATATGCATAGAAAGGATAATAGCCAAGATAGATTTTAATTCCAACCACCCTCGGATGCTGCAGTTCCAACTCAAGCCTTCCTAAAGCAGCTTCATCCAAATCAAATGGATTTATTCCTGCACAGTATACGATCTGTTCCGGCAAAGCCTCTCCGAGATCCAAGCCCATTGGCGTTACAGCCTCATGGTCAGGGAAACCCATTTTATCTGTCTCCGTTAGCCCCATAGCGATGCTTAACACAACGTTCGCTTTTTTATATTCATTTATATAGCCATCATAAGAATAATCCACTTTAGAGATCTCAGCGGCAGTATGATGAAAAGATTTTACATCCGAAAAATGTATATGTGCGTCAATGATTTTCATATGTACTCCTTTAACTTTAAAATGTTTGCTTTTATTATAGTAACTGAACGTTCTAATTAATACCATAACATATGGCTTTTGAAAGAAGAGGTGGGACAAAAAGAAAAAAATATATCTAACACATGAAAGTTCAATGTCATGGTTTAGGTATTTAAAGAAGCCCGTTCCATTGCGCTGCGGACCCTCGCTTTCCGTGGGGAGGAAGCTGAGCCTCCTCGAAGCAAAGCTTCTGCGGGGTCTCACCTTTTCCTCTATTGCCCACAGGAGTCGAAGGTCCTCCGCTCCATTTCACTCATGTTTGAAAGATATATTATAAAAATAATAACTAGTAAACCGAATGATTATAAAAAGTTGTTTACTAATCATTTAGATTTATCACAATGCTGAATACTTATGTCCCACATTCTTTTTATAGCCTTTTTCACGTATTACATGCTTTATTTATTAAATAACCATCTTTTAAGGGACAGAATTGATATTAACTATTAAAAAATGAAATTCCTCGCAGCTTCTCAAAGCTATCGGCTGTAAGAGGACGGTGATCGAATATCATAAACATTGGCGCAGTTACCGCGGCTGCTTTTTGGGATGAGGTTAATTCAGCAACTTCCTTATTTAAATAAGCTTCTGCTTCACTCTGTTCTTCTGCTGTTAATACATATAATCTTTCTTCCCGGCCATTAGAGCTTATGCTGCTGCCTTCATGCATAAAGATCGACATCTCTTCCATACCAGCTTTAAATATGTGCTGTTTGCCATCAGGCAAATGCACAGCAAGATCACTCAGCTGATCTCCTGTTAAAAAAACATCTGTATTCCAGGTTTCTCCTGCGATTGATTTTCCATTCTGATCATTAACCCGCACAAAATGAGCAACTGCCGGTACACCTGGAAGCACTGCAAAATATTGTGTGAACTGAAAATTCCCCCACGTATCATGCTGCTCAAATACCGTTCGTATCGCCAATGATCTCCACTTATTACCATACGAATCAGACAGATCAACAAATTTGGCATCACGTTTAGCTTGCTGCAGTGAAAATAGACTGACATTCGATGGAATGGTTTTATATCCTCCCGCCCACGGATTCCACCAGCCTTTTGCAATTAAATCCGGATAAGAACTGTGCAGCCACTGCATTCCATTCATCTTAAGCGAATAAATGCCAGCGTAGAAATCTGGTGATGCTTTCAATTCAATGAATTCATTGTGAAGAACGCAGGTGTCATAGTGTTCACCTTTTTCTATTGATGAGTGGACACTCCCACCTGCTGCAAATACCAGCTCCTCAAATCGAATTTCTTCATGATCGCTAAGCAGACTTCCTTTTACGGTTTGAATGCCTACATGATCCTTAAGCTGTAGTGTAGAGCCGAACTCTGTTTTCTCATCCTGCTCAGTCAGCTTTTCTTCCAAAACGACCGCATCATTTACGCGCATCTTCCATTTACCGTTCAAATAATTGTTTCTGGCAGTTTTTAAGACGATGTCTGCTTTGCCAAGAGTAACAACTGGATTGCCGTTATTAATGGTAATTTCTTTTTCGAATAATAAAGTTGGCTGGTTATTCACCTTCTTTTTCAAGGCAAAATCACGCTGCTCCTTCCAGGAATGAAATGTACCCATTGCCAGAACAATAGCGGGCAATTCGACCTGTTCACCTGGGACAAGCTTTTCTATATGGAACTCCAGCTGCATTTGCCACCCTTCTGGATTCGCCTTCCAGTCGTCAGCCCAAGAAAGGCCGATTGGCATCTCTTCATGCTCACAAAAATACCAATTTTCCTGCAGATCTCCTTTATGAAGATCACCATATTCCAGCTCTCTTACTCTCGAAAAATTTGTTACACCAGCTTTAAGCGGGAAGATGGCGTTTTCAAGGTCATGATAATTTGCTTGCTGAAGGAAAAGATGATTATATATCTCAGAATGGCTGTTTTTTATTTCAGCCCACCTCTTTACAATGCCTTCACCAAATAAGGATGTATAGACTGCAAGCTGTATTCCAGCAAAATCTTCAGAATCAAATACCATTTTCAACGTAATGCACTCTTCATCCAAAATCCACTCAAGAGAAATAGGTTTTTGCTTTGAAAACTCAAATGAATATGGTTTTCCAAGCTTGGGAATAAAAAAAGCAAAAGGCTGGTCAATTAATTCATTTCTTCCAGCAGCAGTCGAATAATTTTGCTTGCTGATCCTGACTTGGCTGACTCCATTATACAAATGCCAATATTTTTTAGATTCCCCTCCAAATTTCTTTCCAAAGCTTTTTAGACCGAAGCCCACTTCATTATGCAGGAAGACCTGAACACTGCCATCCTTTTTTACAGCTTTTATTTTTATGTCCGGCTGGTAAAACCCATATTCTTTTACAATATAAGGAACCGTTAATAGCGCTCTTTCCTTTGGCTTTAATTCGAGTACAAATTGATTTATCTTAAGTTCCACATGATTATGTTCACCAATTTCAATAGTAAAGGCTGCTTCTTCCGGCAAACTGTTCTCTACCTCTAGTTCAAAATGAGATAACTCATTTAGAAATGCTAAATTCATAGTTGATTTTCCGGTGATTTTTGCCGGCTGTTTTGGAAACACACCAAGAGATAACAGACAGGATTCTCCGTTAATTTTTACTTCTACTTGAACCACTGGATGCGTTTTCCAGATATTAGGTTCCTCTCCAGTTGCAAGCATCACTGTACCGTTTATAATTGCCTCATCGGATACATTTAAATTTGAAGATAAATGAAGGGTTGAACGTTCATTGTCTATGCCTTCTGCCTGGACCTCTAAAGTGATTCCGCTTTTGTTTTTCACATGCACTTCTACTAGCTCAGTCTGTCCTTCTATCATTTCATGTGATGGCACTGCAAGTTCAACAGCAAAATCATCCGTTTCAATTGCAGCAATTCCTCTTCCTGTTCGCTCAAACGTTACCACCACGTTTTTACCATTACTATTCCAGTCATATTCATAAAAAGAGAAACCGTTTTTCTTCACTCCATCCGGCTTAACTTCTATTAATCTCGTACTCGCCTCATACCAATCTGCTTCTGCAAAAAAAGGCTGTAAAACCGGCATCTTTAATACCGATGGAATAAAGTTCATTAAATGTGTAGTATCATCCCGATCTTCCCAAAAAAAGCCGCATTTTTTATAGAGTGGAACTGCCTTCAAATTTCCCGGCCAGGTAAATAAGTCAACGCGGGGATAATCTAGTTCCACCGTTTTAGAAATGGCTTTCATCAATAGCATTTTACCGATCTTTTTCCCATGATAATCCGGGCGTACATTCAAAAGCGGAATATATAGAGCGCCGATATCCTCCCTGTATTTCGATAGCCCGCAATACCCCACAACCTCATCTTGGTCCATCGCTAAATAGAGAGTAATATTGCCGGAGTTCTCTTCTTTCGTTTTCACATCTTCTGCAGTTGTAACCCTGGAATCTCCGCCCCAGCTATCTCTGCTAAGATTCCACATCTTCGCTACTTGTGCAGCATGCTCTTCTCTATATTCGGTAATCACAATCTCATTTGTTTTCACGTTCATTCTCTTATCCTCCTAAGCTAGGTCACTTCTTGTCTTTTCTCCTCATTTTCCGATTTTTGCACAGATGAAATAATCATCAGCTTCTCCTCCTTCTTAATAATAGGAATGATTTCCCTATTTCATACTAGCTGTTTACATTAAAATTGTAAACATTATTCTGATTATTAAACAAATATCTTCCTCTAAATGCGAATAATCAAAGTTTTCGTTCTGCTATTAAACGAGCCCGTTCCATTGCGCTGCGGCCCCTCGCTTTCCGCGGGGAGGAAGCTGAGCCTCCTCGGAGCAAAAGCTCCTGCGGGGTCTCACCTTTTCCTCTATTGCCCGCTGGAGTCGAGTGTCCTCCGCTCCATTTCACTCGTGTTTAAACCAAAAAAACCGAATGATTGGAATATATAAACAACCAATCATTCGGAAATACAGCTGAACTAAATATTTACCTCTCAGATCTCGCCCTCAATTAAAAGTTCTTATAAGATGATCCATTTCATTTACGGTTTTCACCATGTACTCTGCCATGTTTTGAAGGTCATCAATTTGATCTTCCTGGATGAGGCGATTAAAAGAAATGGTTAGTTCATTTTCTATGTGAGCATGTTCATTTAAAGCATTTTTTCTAATATGCTGCTGAACTGAATGATTGGCTCCCCAAATCGTTTTTAATCGCTCTGCCGATTTTTTATATAATTCTTCGTTCTCAGGATGTTCAAGAGTTGTTTTAATAAAAACAGAAGCACCACTTTGCTGTACCCCATTTGAAAGAGGCAGCAATTCAGCTGTTAAATTGGCAAGGTCAGCTTGCAAAATAAATGTACAGAAAACTTTGCTCCTTGGATTTTTCCTGAGTGTCATTTCAAACTTACGGGAAAGCTTTGCCAAGTTCACCCAATCATTGCGGTCAGTAATAATGATTTCGCCATCCAGGTCGTAATCGTAGAGACATCCTTCCATTACGACCTTCATATTTTCAAATGCTGTAGGATCAAACATATTAAAACAGTCCAACTGCCTGGCCTTGTTCGTCAACGTCCATCCGCAATGCAGCCGGATTTTTTGGAAGACCAGGCATCGTCATTACTTCACCCGTTAATGCGACGATAAAACCAGCGCCAATCGATGGCTTAAGTTCACGAATGGTAATTGAAAAATCTGCTGGTCTGCCGAGTTTGGAAGGATCGTCTGATAATGAATATTGTGTTTTCGCCATACAAATCGGCAGGTTCCCCCAGCCAAGTTCTGCAAATTGGGTTATTTGCTTCTTGGCTTTTTGAGAATACTCTACTTTTCCAGCTCCATATACCTTTTCCGCAATCGCTGTTATCTTATTTTCGAGAGAATCAGAAAGTTCATATAATGGAGAAAACGTGCCTTCATGCTGTTCGATGACTTCAACCAATTTTTGAGCTAACACTATTCCTCCGTCACCGCCTTTTTCCCATACCTCTGTAACAGCTGCTTCCATTCCATTAGCAGCACATAATTCCAGCATTGTATTCATCTCTGCCTCTGTATCTGTTATAAACTTATTAATAGCGATAACAAAGGGCAAACCGAAATTCTGTAACGTCTCAGCATGTTTTTGCAGATTCGCAAACCCTATGCGAAGCGCTTCGATATTTTCTTCTTTTAAATGGTCCTTCGCTACTCCTCCATGCATTTTTAAAGCTCGAATCGTCGCTACGATCACGACAGCCTCTGGCTTAATCCCTGAGGTTCTTGCTTTTATATGCAGGAATTTTTCTGCTCCAAGATCCGCTCCAAACCCTGCTTCTGTCACAACAAAATCAGCGAGCTTTGCAGCTGCTTTTGTGGCAATAACACTATTGCAGCCATGAGCAATATTAGCAAATGGCCCGCCGTGAATAAGTGCAGGTGTATGAGCAATCGTTTGAACGAGGTTTGGCTTGATGGCTTCTTTCAGCAGAAGTGTTAACGCCCCTTCTGCACCAAGCTGTGCTACAGTAACTGGCTGCTTGTCCATATTGTAGGCAATGACCATTTTTCCAAGTCTATTTTTCAAGTCCTTTATATCCTCAGAGAGGCATAACACCGCCATAATTTCGGAAGCAACGGTTATGTCAAAGCCATCTTCCCTTGGAACGCCTTGCATGGGACCGCCCAAGCCGATGATAACTTTTCTTAACGCGCGGTCATTTAAATCCAGCGCACGCTTCCAGACAATGCGGCGCTGATCGATTCTCAGCTCATTCCCCTGCTGGATATGATTATCAATCAAGGCAGCCAGCGCATTGTTAGCAGATGTTATGGCATGGATATCGCCCGTAAAATGAAGGTTGATATCCTCCATAGGCAGCACCTGTGAAAAGCCGCCGCCAGCTGCACCGCCTTTTATGCCCATTGTTGGCCCTAGGGAAGGTTCTCGGATGGCGATCATTGTTTTTTTGCCAATAGCATTCAGTGCATCACCGAGGCCGACTGTTACAGTCGATTTCCCTTCTCCTGCTGGAGTTGGATTGATCGCTGTAACCAAAATGACTTTTCCAGATTCGTTCGTCTTGATTCTCTCTAATGTGTCTGCTGAGAGTTTTGCTTTATATCTTCCATATAATTCTATATCATCTTCCTGTAAACCGATTGAAGCAGCAATCTCTGTAATCAGTTTCATTTTTGCCTGCTGAGCAATTTCTATATCTGACTTGACTTCAAGTTTAGTGTTCATGCATCTTCCCCCTGCAACATGATGTGATATGTATTTGCCACTTTTTATTGTACCATCACAGTGAGATAATATTTAAAAAACTTAGCAAATTAAAACACATTATCATTGCTGACTATTGCAATCGTTTATATAATGATCTTAATAAAATGGATAAGAGAGCATATTGTTATATATGTATATCGCCTTTCAATTAAGAAAAAATGGGAGTTGATCTTTTGCCTATTAACATACCGAAAAATTTGCCTGCCCGTGAAATATTAGAAAAAGAGCATATTTTTATTATGGATGATGACAAGGCCCTTCAACAGGATATCCGCCCGCTGAATATACTTATTTTAAATTTGATGCCTCAAAAAGAAAAAACGGAAACCCATCTGCTTCGACTTCTAGGCAATACACCACTGCAAACAAACATAACATTCTTAAAAACAGATACACACACATCAAAAAATACAAGCCAGCTGCATCTTGATCAATTTTATTCAACATTTCAAGAGATTAAAGACCGGAAGTTTGACGGCATGATCATTACTGGTGCCCCTGTTGAACAACTTCCCTTTGAAGGGGTCGATTATTGGCAGGAGTTAAAAGACATTATGCACTGGACAAAATCAAATGTAACTTCGACATTACATATATGCTGGGGAGCACAAGCAGCTTTATATTATCATTTTGGAATCGGAAAATATAATTTAGAAGGCAAATGCTTTGGAGTCTTTCCTCACACCGTATATCAATCAGATGAAAAGCTCCTCAGCGGATTTAATGATTATTTCTGGGCACCCCATTCCCGTCATACAGATGTGTCTTTAGACGAAGTGCTTGCTCATCAAGAAATTACACTGCTTTCTTCATCAGATGAGGCGGGTGCTTTCATTATGTCTGCCAATAGAGGAAAGCAGATTATGATAACGGGTCATTTAGAATATGAAGCTACTACTCTTTTAGAAGAATATGAGAGAGATGCTTCAAGAGGTCTGGATATAAAAATTCCGGTTCATTACTTTCCAGAAGATAATCCTCAAAAAGCTCCAGCTAATATTTGGCGTTCACATGCATTTCTGCTTTTCTCGAACTGGCTGAATTATTATGTGTATCAGGAGACACCGTATAATTGGTCATAAAACATTAGCAAGCCTGGAAGGCATAAGAGTATGCTAAGCTGCCATTGTTCTTTTCACTAAATAATGCTACGGAACTTCTCAATATCCCTGAATCAAAAACAAGCCTGGATGACGAATCATCCAGGCTTGTTTTATTTATGATTGCTGACTGTAGTAAACTTCTTCGAACGGCTGCACGACAACAAATCCATTTCCTTCAAACTTCATTTGAATGGATTCTCCGCTTCCTCTGCCGATAAATGTTTTAAAAGATACATCTGTAACAAATTCCGGCTGAAGATTGCCAGACCAAGCGACTGTTGCATTCGGATCTGTATAAACAGGATTATCCGGAGTGACAAGCAGTGTTAATGGTTCGTAATGTGAGGTAATAGCCACCATTCCTGTACCTTCAAGACGGACATTAAATAAACCTCCGCTCATCATCCCCGCAATTTTTCTCATCAATTTGATATCCCAGTCAATTGACGGTTCAAAAGCGAGCAAATCATTCCCATTGACAAAAATCGATTCGCCATTGAGATGTAAGATGGAGATCTTCTTTCCTTGATCGGCTAAATACAGTTTTCCATTCCCAGTTGCCTTCATTAAAGAAGTGCCTTCACCTGTTAACGCTTTTTTAAACATTTTTCCTAATCCGTGCTCTAGAATGCCTTCACGCTCAAATTTAATTTGCCCCCGATAAGAAATCATCGCTCCTGATTTTGCCCAAATTTGATTGGATAAGTTGATTTCCAGCATTCTAGGCGTCTCTAATTCAAACAAACCTTCCCCTTTGTCCTCTTGCTTTGTTTGATTTACAAATTCATCAATCGAATATCTGCTCATTTTCTAATTCCTCCTCTTTTCTATTTTTAAGCATAAACACCCACATGAAAGATAGTGCCTGCTTAAGCTCGACTGGAAGTGAACCCTTGGATACCTGTTCTGCTGCTTTTTTAAAAACGGGCAATTCCGCTATTTTTTCCCATCCATTTTCTAGTGCCAAAGCCTCAAACTCCCATGGCATCATAGTATTGCAGATCACCTGATCGCCATATAATCTTTGAAAACTGCTTTTTCGGGGACCTGCAGTTGGTCCCAGCACACCAACACATGCATAGCCTCCTGGCTTAACCATATGTTTCATATGCATTAATACCTTAAGAGGATCTTCTGTCCATTCCAGCGAATTAATTGCAAGGACTGCGTCATAAGAATTTTCGGGTAAATGAAGTATGGTTATATCGCCTTTGATGAATTGAGAATGGTTCTGTTTGTTTGTTTCTTTTGCTCTATGTATCATTTCATCAGCAACATCATAGCCAGTCACTTCATAACCCTTTTTTGCTAGTTTTAATGAACCATAGCCATCTCCGCAGCCAAGATCACACACTTTTGAATAGGCTGGAACCACTTTACAAAAAAAAGGGATAATATCTTTGCGGCTGCCCTCTTCCCACATCGTTTTGCTGCTTGCATGCCATGTGGCAGATCGTTTATTCCATTGTTTCTCTGATTCTAGACTCCAATTTTGCATATCATCCCTCGCCATCTTCCCCTTTATATACGGTACACTTTCTCAAAAGTTTCATCCTATGTACATTCTAGACTTATTCATAACAATCCTATCTATGTCTGATATAAAAAACTATTTATTTAATCATTAGCCCTTATAAGATAAGAATAAACAGCATAACAAAAAGAGTTGTATGCATAAAAGCTTGCATACAACTCTTCTTTCACGATAAATCCAGCTGTTTAATCACTACTGCAGGATTTCCTCCAACGACTGTATTTGAAGGAACATTTTTTGTAACGACAGCCCCAGAGGCAATAACAGCGTTGTCTCCAATTGTTACACCAGGATTGATGATCGCGCCTCCACCAATCCAAACATTGTTGCCGATTGTTACTGGTTTGCCGTATTCTTTGCCCGAGTTCCTTTCTTCAGGATCAAGAGGATGTGTGGCTGTATAAATATGTACACCCGGTGCCATCATGCAATTATCACCGATTTTGACCTCACAAACATCAAGAATGACACAATCAAAATTAGCAAAAAAGTTTTCGCCAACATGCGTATTGCTGCCATAATCAAAGCGAATATTGGGTTCCATATACACATTTTCTCCTGTAGAACCAAGCAACTCTTTTAACATGCTAGTCCGCTCTTCGTGTTCTGATTCTAATGAAAGATTATAAAGACGCACCTTTTTTCTGGCCTCTGTGCGGGCATGAAGCAATTCAGGATCTAATGGGTCATACATTTCGCCAGCTAGCATTTTATCTTTCTCTGTTCGCATCTTCTCAAGCACTCCCTTATGGTTTATCTAAACATTTATATTGTAAGCCTTTTCTCAAATTCACAAAACAAAAAAACACACAAGACTTCTGTGTATTTTTCTTTCACTTAAGCATTTTCGTTATTTTTTTGAACAATCCTTAGGGCATTTATTCGGTTTTCATCTTCTTCAAAATATTGGACAAGATCCCCAATGCGGTCTATTGCATCCCAGCTTAAATGGTGTTCAATTCCTTCAACATCCTGATATATATTTTCATCTTTCACTCCGATGATTTTTAGAAGCTGTTCAAGCAACTCATGTCTATACACTAACCGCTTGCCAATTTTCTTGCCTTTTGCTGTTAAAACAAGACCTCTATACTTTTCATATACTAAATATTCATCTTTATCCAGTTTCTGCACCATTTTGGTAACAGATGAAGGGTGAACAGATAGCGCTTCTGCTATATCGGATACACGGGCATATCCTTTATCTTCAATCAGTATATATATTTGTTCAATATAATCTTCCATACTTGGTGTTGGCATAGGGTACCTCCTAAAAGAAAAGCGCTAGCGCCATGATTAAGTACTTCCATTTGAGGTACTTGACGCTGAAATAACTTGTCTATTTCTCATTTATATTTATAGCACAATGTAAATATACACTAAGCCATGTCATTTATTTGTGATGCAAATACTTTTATCAAGTGCATGGCTAATATGACATTAGCCTTTAAAAAGTTTACTACAAAATGGCAATAGGAGACAAGCTTATGTCTCAAAAATACCATCAAGCCGAGATGTATACAGCAAACATCTCCGCTCTTATTTACACCTGTTTATCGAAAATAAATTTCAGCTTGTGATCTTTCTGATCCCATGCCAGTTTGGCTGAAAACATTTTTTCTTTGCTGGAAAAACCCTCAATTAATTCGGTCTCCCCATTCTTCAAGATCAATTTGACGTTCTTTTGTGTGATCGTTTTATTTAAGATTTTTTTCGATATACTAAAGCCGCAATTGCTTTTTTTATAATTGGAACATCCGTAAAAAGTTCCTTTATCAACAACTTTTCCATCGCAAAGCAAGCATTTTCCTACCGAAGATGTTCTTTTTTGCTTATAGGTTTTCGGTGTAAAATTATCTTGATCCTCTTGTGCAAATGTCCATTTATCCTTATTCTCGGAAGATGCCTGAATCAGATGGAGGACCATTTTATTTGTTTGCTCCATAAATTGTTTAGGTGATGCCGTTCCTTCAGAAATCTGCTGAAGCCTTGTTTCCCACTTAGCCGTCATCTCTGGAGAAGCCAAAATCTCTTCTCCAATTGCACTAATTAAGATTTTCGCTTTTGAGGTAGCATAGACAATGTTTTTTTGGATATCAATATACCCTCGATCCTTTAACATGGTAATAATCCCTGCTCTTGTTGCCTCTGTGCCAAGACCTTCTGTTTTGTTCAGCATTTGTTCAAGTTCTTTATCCTCCAAATGCTTGCCGGCCGTTTTCATTAAAGTGATGAGCTGACCTTCCGTATATCTTTTGGGCGGCTGTGTCTTACCTTCCTTTACTTCTGCCTTTAGCACCTCACCTTTTTCAGCTTTAGATAGAATCGGAAGATTGGGTTCCTTATCTTTCTCTGCTAAAGGAATGACTTTGCGCCAGCCAAGTTCCAGCTGAACTTTTCCTTTTGATTTAAACATCGCTCTTCCGTCTACAAGCGTATCAACCTCTGTATATTCCACGACAGACTTTTCATGAAATGCAGCAATTAAACTGCGGGCAATCATCAAATAAATCTTTTGTTCATCAGAAGAAAGCTTCTCGATTGAAGGCACCTGTTCAGTCGGAATGATTGCATAGTGATCGGTTACCTTTTTATCATCGACATATCGTTTGTTGCCTAAAAGCGATTGTTTTGGCAGAGGGAAATAGGTTTTGAATTCCTTTAAGTTTGATAGTTTTGCCAATATATCTGGAAACATTTCTGCTTCTCCTGCTGTTACATGCCTTGAATCTGAACGTGGATAGGAAACAAAGCCTTTTTGATATAATTTTTGCAGAATATCAAGCGTTTTTTTGGGAGGATATTTATACTTGCGGTTTGCATCTGCCTGCAGAGCGGATAAGTTGAATAGCATAGGAGGCAAATATTCCTTCTTTTCCTTTTTCACTTCTGTTATTTCTGCGTTTTTTCCTTTACAGAAAGCAGCAATTTTCTCAGCAAGCTCTTTTGATTCTGCTCTTGACTCTCCATCTTTGTCCCATTTGCCCTGATATGTTTTGCCATTCATATGAAACTCGGCAGTCACTTCCCAAAAAGGTTCTGAAACAAAACGTTCAATCTCTTTTTCTCTTTTCACGATTAAAGCTAACGTTGGTGTCTGCACTCTGCCGACAGAAAAAACGTCTGAAAAGCCTTTTTCTTTCAACAGAAGACTATAGAGCCTGGACGCATTCATCCCGACAATCCAGTCAGCACATGCTCGCGTATAGGCTTCATAATAGAGATTGCGCGTATCAGACTCTGACCGTAATGATGTAAAGCCTTCTCTTATTGATTTTGGTGTTAAAGAAGAGATCCACAACCGTTTCATGGGCTGCTTTGCACCTGCAACTCGAAGGACATTGCGGATGATCAGTTCTCCTTCTCGCCCAGCATCACCAGCATGAATAATTTCTGTGACTCGCTTATCCTGTACGAGTTTTTTTATGACATTAAACTGTTTTGCCTTATCTTTTGTTACTTCATACTGAAACTGCTCTGGAATAATAGGCAGATTGGTTAGTGACCATTTTTTCCAGGAAGAATGGTATTTTTCTGGTGCTGACAGCTGGCATAAATGGCCAACTGCCCATGTGACAAGGGCTCCTTCGGGGAATAAATCAGCAGGGAGGATTTCAACAAATCCTTGATGTTTTTTCATTTTGAAGATTGAGGCTAATGTTAAACCTTGATCTGGTTTTTCAGCAATGATAAGTTTCATAGCGTTTCACTTCCAAGTGTTCTAATAATAGTTTCTATTTTACCTGTAATTGAGCTGAAGAGAAAGTAAAAAAGAACGACTATTTTTTGTCGTTCTTTCCAATTAAACTATTATTCTTATATAACCTTATTGTTCGGAGCCATATTTCACTTTTTTTAATGCGAATTTTTTAAATAGATACCCTTTTGTTGGAGAAAAGAAGAAGACGAAAGCAAATAATATTCCATTGACTGCGGCCATGCTTCCTGAGATGGATACATTAAACAGCATAGCAGCATAGTATCCTATTATAGCTGCCGCTACTCCAAACACTCCACTTAAAATAAGCATCACACTCATTTTATCTGTTAATAAATAGGCAGAAGCCCCTGGTGCGATCAGCATGGCAACAACGAGAATGGCACCGACACTATCAAAGGATGCGACTGTTGTAAGAGAAACCATTCCCATCAGCAAATAATGAATGAATAGTACTGGGATTCCAATTGCAGCGGCCATAGCAGGATCAAAAGAGGTAATTTTTAGTTCCTTATAGAAAAGGAAAATAATAACCAGAACGATCAGCAATACTGCCGATAACATTAAGAACGCCTTAGGAAGTTCCGGGAGAAAACCAATTTGCACTGTGTCCCATGGCACAAATGCGATTTCTCCCATTAGTGCATGATCCACATCAAGATGCACATCACCTGCATAGAGGGTGATTAATATAACACCTATTGCGAATAGGAACGTAAATACCACCCCGATGGAGGCATCCTCCTGTACACCGCTGCTGTGAAGCAGCTGAACAAAAACAGCTGTTAACAGTCCAACAACTGCTGCTCCAATGAGCATATAAATTCCATTCATGCTTTGACTTATTAAAAAGGCCAGCACAATTCCAAGCAAAACTGTATGACTAATGGCATCCGCCAGCATTGAAAGTTTCCGCAAAATGAGAAAGCAGCCTGTAATTCCACAAGTAATGCCAGCCATTGATCCGATTAGAATGATCCATGCCTCGTAACTCATAGGTACTCGCCTCTTTCCTTTTGCATTGTCAGTTCTCTATTAATCTTCTTATGATTTATTTGTCTCTTAATGGCATTCGTTACAATGCCTCTTCCTGGTGCAAAGAACATAGAGAATAAGAATAATGCCGTTGCTGTTACAACAATAAACGGTCCGGTAGCAAGGCCTTCTCCCAAGGTGCTGATTAATGTGCCAGCCACACCCGAGATCGCTCCAAAGATTCCGGATATAACAATCATTTTACCTAAAGAATCCGTCCAATAGCGCGCAGCAACTGCAGGAGTAATAAGCAATGCTGCCATTAAAATAACACCTACTGCCTGAATACCGATCACAATGACAGCCACCAATAAAGATAAAAATACCAGATTAAGAAATCCAGCCGGAAGGCCAAGTCCCTTTGCAAATTCCGGATCAAATGTCAGTACCTTTAACTCTTTAAAGATTAAGGCAGTGATGACAATTAATGCAGCGGCTGTAATGGCCATCATTTTAACATCACTGCCAACAAGTGATGCTGCCTGCCCGAAAATAAAATCGCTTAATCCGCTTTTATTGCCTGCCGGAGATTGCGTTACTTTTGTTAACAGCACAATGCCAAAGCCAAAAAAGACGGAGAGAATTAAACAGATGGCTGTATCTTCTTTAATAATGGAATTGGAGATAACAAATTGAATGCAGTAGGCTGCTAAAAGCCCTGTAATGGTTGCGCCGATCAGCAGAGCAAGCAATGATTTCTCCCCTGTTAGCATGAAGGCAATACATATTCCCGGCAAAGCGGCGTGTGCAACGGCATCTCCAATTAGACTTTGCTTCCTTAATAAAGCGATGCTGCCAAGGACACCGCTCGCAATGCCTAATAGCATTGTGGCGAGCAGTACCCATTGTGTATTAGCATTATTCAAAACCATATTCATCAGATCACTCATTACAGGCACCTCATTTTTGTTCTGCTATCATCTGGCCTTTTTCCAAAAATGCCAGCTTCCCACCGTACGTTTGATGAAGGTTTTCCATTGTAAAAGTGCTTTCTGTTGGACCTGACGCAATTGCTTCAACATTTAAAAGCAGAACATGATCGAAGTATTCTTTTACAGTCTGCAGGTCATGATGAACAACAAGCACTGTTTTCCCCTGTTCTTTCAACTCATTTAGTAAATCAATAATCGCACGTTCGGTTGCTGCATCGACACCTACAAATGGTTCATCCATAAAGTAAACCTTTGCCTCTTGTGCCAGTGCTCTAGCAAGAAATACTCTCTGCTGCTGCCCGCCTGAAAGCTGGCTAATTTGGCGGTCTGCAAAATCAGCCATTCCGACTTTCCTTAAACATTCCAGAGCAAAAGCTTCATCTTTTTTGCCTGGTCTTTTAAACCAGCCAACATGACCATATCTGCCCATCAGCACAACATCAAGTGCATTAGTCGGGAAATCCCAATCAACAGATCCTCTCTGCGGCACATAGCCTACAACCCGATCCTTCGCCCGATACGGTTTGTTGTAGATTTGAATCTGTCCTGCCGCCTTAGGGATTAACCCTAAAATGGCTTTTATTAACGTTGATTTACCCGCTCCATTTGGCCCAATAATTCCAATAAGCTTTCCTTCCGGCACTTCAAAGTTTATATCCTTTAGTACCGGCTTTTCTTGATATGCGACAGTTAATCCTTTTACAACGACTGGATTCATCATTTCCACTCCTTATTTCAGCGCATCAGCAATCGTTTCAACATTATGTCTATACATGCCGATATACGTTCCTTCTTCTGTACCTTCTTCACCCATTGCATCAGAGTATAGCTCTCCGCCAATCGTTACTGTGTGCCCTTTGTCTTTTGCTCCTTCAATAACAGCGTTAATTGATTTCTCAGAAATACTGGACTCAACAAATACAGCCTTAATTTCACGCTCTGTTAATGTATCTACTAAAGATTGTACGTCCCCTAGACCATATTCAGATTCTGTGCTGATGCCTTGTAAACCCATTACTTCCATATCGTAAGCATTTCCAAAGTAGCCAAATGCATCATGAGCTGTTACAAGAACTCGTTGATCTTCAGGAATGCTTGACATTTCTTCTGCAGCAAATTCTTTTAAGTCATCCAATTCAGCATAATATTTCTGAGCATTTTCTTCATAAAATGCCTGATTATCCGGGTCTGCCTCTATAAGCCCTTCTTCAACCTTCTTTAAGGCCTGCTTCCAAAGATCGATATCAAACCATACATGGGGATCAGCAGCTGAACGATCTTCGGCATCTTCCAGCAATTCGCCCTCACTGACATTTTCAGCAATTGCGTAAGTTGGCTTATCAGCATTCATTTTTTCAAGGACTTCTAAGATTTTACCTTCTAGGTGCAATCCGTTATAAAAGATAACATCTGCTTCTTCAAACTTCGCGATATCGCCCTGTGTTGCCTTATAAAGATGAGGATCTGTTCCAGGTCCCATTAAACTAATAACTTCCACTTTGTCTCCGCCAATATTTTTAACTCCATCAGCTATTTGCCCAATTGTTGTTGTCACAGTTAACTTTTCATCGTCTGATTGTGTTGAATCCTCCGATGCTGACTCACCTGAACACGCCGCCAAAACCATTACAAGCATTGCAATTGTTAACCCTAACAGCTTTTTCATTTTCTCCCCATCTCCCTTTGGAAATTATTTAGTTCAGCCTTAGATGAGTATATGCACAAATTTATGCTTAGTGCACACATTTTAACATAAGACATGTTTTTTTTATTAAGCAATAAATGTTTCCTTAGTGCAACATTTTAACTCTTTTCAGATATTTGTCAATTCAAATGCAAAAAAAAATCGGCATTAGCCGATTTTCACATTAGAACCTTATTCTTTTATAAGTACTTTGCTGCTTTTAACCATTCTTTTTATAAGGAGTGATCGTCATATGTTCAAGCACATAAAAGCGATTCATACTGACAACATTTGATACGGTTAGGATGTGAGAGGGGATTTTTTCAACATGAAACACAATTAACCCAACTCGATCATTCATGATAATAAAAGAATCGCCATGAGAGTATGCCAGGATCTCTTTTCCTATCAGCCGAATTGAGTTGATTATTGCTTGTTTAATATCTTCATCAAGATGAAAGTTTGGAGAAAATCTTAAAATCCATTCTAAATCATCGATTGAAAACCTGAACATCTTTCTCTCACCCTCTTCTCAGAGTTTAAAATATTTGTATGAGGAAGGATGATATTTATGTATTATTTCTTTTAAAATATTATTTTTTAAATTTTGTTACTATTTTATGTTTTTTTCCAATTATTGCGGTCTTGTACCTTGACTGTGGCCAGGCATTCGTGTATATTATAATCATCATTTAACAGAATATATACAATTTATTTTGCAATATGTTTAAGTTGAGTGATAATATTTATCTTAGGCACATAGGTGTCTTCTAAGGTTTAGGAGGAAAAGTTAACATGCAAAACGGTAAAGTAAAATGGTTCAACAATGAAAAAGGTTTCGGTTTTATCGAAGTTGAGGGCGGAGACGATGTATTCGTTCACTTCACAGCTATCACAGGTGACGGTTTCAAATCTTTAGAAGAAGGTCAAGAAGTTTCTTTCGAAATCGTTGAAGGAAATCGCGGACCTCAAGCTGCTAACGTAGTAAAACTATAATCTTATAATAAACTAGGCTGGCCTTGTGCCAGCCTTTTGTCATCTTTTAGGACTTTCAACTTCTGGTAAATCAGCACAATTCTTTTCCAATTGATTTTATTTTCTTCCCCACTGTACATTGTGTGATGCAGAAGCGGTGTGCAAAGCGCCTTCCTTTTTCCTCTTTATGATGCTGATGCAAGAAACAGCCTTTACAATATGTTTCCATAATGGATTCTGCCTCTTGGATCACTTTTTTTCTTTCCATAACCTTTACACCTCCGCTCCTTAAATCATTTGCATTTTGCTGTGGATGTTTTTCCCTTCAATTGCTTGAGTGGCAAGTTTATCTGCTTCTTTATTTTCATTTCTTCCCACCGGCGAATATGCTGGTATTAATCCAAGTTTCTTTATTTTTGCTTCGATACGGTCAAGCCATCGATTTAAATTTTCTTCATAGCATGGCCACTCGCCAGCCAGCTGATTCAATACGACTTGGGAATCACCTTTAAATTCACAGCTCATATGGCGGACACCCATTTCTTCAAGCATATTAACACAAAAATAAAATGCTGCATATTCTGCTTCATTATTATCATCAATCTCATGGAGCAATTCATTTGCACGCAGACGGTATTTTTTTTTGCCCTGTTTATAATAAATCACAGCCCCTAATCCTGCCAGCTGTTCCTGTTTATCATAGCCCCCATCAAAATAAACGACGATATCATGGGGTTCTTCCTCAATTTCTTCCAGCAGTTTTCCCAGTTCCTTTAACGTCCAGGATGTACCGCGTTCATCATAATATACCATATCTGAAGCCCTGCCAGACTTAGTAAGTTCTTCTCCTGTTAAAAGAGCCAATTCACCTGTCAGCCAATCTGATGTAAAAAATACATTTGAAGTTCCTTTTAATTTATAATTCCATTCTAATTTATATTTCATTTATTTTATCCTTTCTTCCTAATTTGAAGCAAATCATGTAGTTTAGGTGGTCATACTTTTATGATACACTTATTTTTAGCTTACATAATTTACAGGATTTGATGGAGGATCATGAATGATTGAAGTATATATTGACGGAGCAAGTGCCGGGAACCCTGGACCCAGCGGTGCGGGCATATTTATAAAAGCCAATGGCAATGTTGAAAGGCACTCGATTCCATTAGGTATTATGGAGAATCACGAAGCAGAATATCATGCGTTAATAAAAGCTCTGGAAATTTGTATTCAGAAAAATTATCAGATGGTTTCATTTCGCACCGACTCACAGCTTGTTAACGCTGCAATGGAGAAAGAATTTGTAAAAAATAAAAGATATTCCCCATTATTAGAACAGGCATTACTGTTAAGCAAGCAGCTTCCGCTTTTTTTTATAAAATGGGTGCCTAGCTCTGAAAATAAAAGTGCTGATGATTTGGCTCGCGCTGCCATCCGGAAAAATAATACAAAGGATATTGAACAGTGATAAATAATAAACATAGTGTTGCCCACATCTCACTTCTGCTCGTAGCCTTCGTATGGGGCCTGACATTTGTTGTCGTCCAAAATGCGATTGCTTTTTTAGAGCCTTTTACATTTAATGCAATCCGATTTTTTATAGCAGGATTATTATTATTCCTCATACATATTGTTTTTACTAGAAGCAAACCTGGCCATTTCAATAAAAAATTGATTACTGCAGGAATGAAAGTTGGATTCTGGTTATTTATTGGTTATGCTTTTCAAACAGTCGGTCTTCTATATACCACTTCTTCAAAAGCAGGCTTTATTACTGGTTTAAGCGTTGTGCTTGTGCCCTTGTTCTCATGGATGCTATTCAAATTAAACCCAGGCAGAAACGCTCTTATCGGTGCTATCGTTGCTGCAGGAGGATTATATTTACTGACTATGACGGATACCGTTACCTTGAATATCGGTGATGGTTACATATTTATATGCGCAATTGGCTTTGCCATGCATATTATTATGACCGGAAAATACAGCAGCAAGCATGCCGTGCTTCCTTTAACGATTGCGCAATTGCTGTTTGTTTCTCTGCTCTCTATGATTTTTTCTATAGCGACAGAAGATTGGCAAACTGTTCTTAACCCATCCATTATGTTTAATATGGATGTTATAATGGCGCTCATGATTACATCCGTATTTGCTACTGCTCTTGCGTTTTTAGCACAAACAGCATTTCAGCAATATACAACACCAGCAAGAGTTGCGCTAATATTTGCGACTGAACCGGTTTTTGCAGCTTTAGCAGGCTATTTATGGAATGATGAACGATTAGCTTCAACCGCCATTATTGGCTGCGGATTCATTTTTGCCGGGATGATTTTTGCTGAGATCCCGAAAAAAAGCAAGAAAGCACAGCTCGAAGCTTAAAGATCTTTATTGTGCACTCAACATTTTAAAAATGAGCCTTAAATATCGGCTCAGGACCTGTTCTGTTAAAGGTCTTATGGCACATGGATAAAAAAGAAAAGGCGTGTGGTTGCACGCCTTCTTAGTCTTTATTCAATTATATGGCAAGCAAATGCTTTTCTTTTACAAATTGTATAGCTTCCTGCCTATTTTTTATACCATGAGTTGTGAGCATTTCAAGTAAGGACATATAAAAACTGCCATCAAATGACTTTTGTATTTTTAGAGTAAGTTCTAAAGCGGCATTCACAAGTTCATCCCCAGCATTCGTATAATGCTTGCCGAAGTAGATAAAACCAATGGCATCTTCCTTCAGCTGAAAGCCTTTGCTTTCTAAAAAACGAACATATTCTTCCACTGTTTTCACAGTCATATTCATTCCTCTCCCTAATTGACAAAGCATTCCTCCTCAAATATTACCGTAAATTTCGACAATTATCTACCTTTTTTTGGTCAAATAATAGCCGATTGTACCTGTAATAACTCCGAGTATCGCTCCACCAATTACCTCTTGAGGCTGATGTCCCAGCATTTCTTTTAGCTTCTTTGGCTTTTCCTCTTTAAATTCAACTGTATCATCTGCATTAATTTTATCAACTAGTTCACCAAGGCTATTTACCTTTAATGTTAGTTCGCCAGTTTGACGGCGTATACCCTGTGCATCATACATAACAATAAGTCCGTATACTAGGGATAACGCAAAATCAACTGTAGGAACTCCTCTTTGTAATGCAATGAATGTTGTCAGAGAGGATACTCCAGCTGAATGTGAACTAGGCATCCCTCCTGTTTGAAAAAAGAGTTCTGGCCTCAATTCTTTCTCTTTTGCATAATGGATCGGAATTTTTAACCCTTGAGCAAGTCCTATACTTAAGAGTGCTATGTAAACTCCTTTATTCATATCATCACCTCCTGTTTATTTTGGAGTTTGTGTAGTGTAATTATTCCTTTTCGGTCATACTACTAAACATCGATCATAAAAGAGAGGTGAATGAAGATATGAGCAGAAGAGGCAATGATAACCGTGGTAAAAAAGCATCTGGTGTAAACCCGCAAGGCTACGGTCAAGACGCTGAATTTTCTGAGGAGCCTAAAAGCAAGCTTGAGAATGCAGCGAAGAAGAAAAACACAAAATAAAGTAAGTAAAAAGGCCGATCACTCGTCGGCCTTTTCTATTCCGTATTCTATCACGGAATTTATATTATGCGTATTGCTGTTCTTCCTGTATCAATTTATGAAGTCCGCGGAATTCAACTTCTGTAAATTTAGCAAGAACTTTTTCACGATTAATTTTATAGAGTGATTGTTCAAGTGTGCATGTAACAGGGACATCACATTTAATTTCCGCTAACTGCCTGCTTAAGTGGAGCATTTCCAGATCATGTTCAATTTTCGTTCTTTGCCCTTTTGGAAGCTCTGTTAAATGAGCAAGAACTCCTTCAATATGCTCGTACTGCTGAAGCAGCTTTAATGCTGTTTTTTCGCCAATTCCTTTTACTCCAGGGTAGTTATCACTTGTATCCCCCATAAATGCCTTTAAATCAATCATCTGCTTCGGTGTAATGCCTTTTTCCTCAAAGAATGTATCTTTTGTATGCACTTTATAATTGCCATATCCTTTTTGGAGAAGAACAACTGAGATCTGTTCATCCAATAGCTGTAAAATGTCTTGGTCACCAGTCAAGATTATAACATTGCATTCCTTGGAAGCACTTCTTGCAATGGTGCCGATACAATCATCTGCTTCGTAGCCTGATAATCCGATGTTGGGAACATCAAACGCTTCTACCACGTCTTTTACCAGTTCGAATTGTGGCTGAAGTTCAATTGGAGCCTCTGGTCTGTTAGATTTATAGCCATCAAACATTTCTGTTCTAAATGTTTTGCTGCCCATATCCCAGCACACAGCTACATGGCTTGGGTTAAATGAAGACATAGCCGTTAAAAAGTGTTTTACAAAGCCGTAGACTGCATTTGTTGGGATTCCTTTTGAATTGATCATAAATTGACCGCTGACTGCTGTCGCAAAATAGGCTCTGAATAAAAGGGCCATTCCGTCAACTAATAGTAGAGTAGATTTATCTTCTTTCATTTGTATTCCTCCTTGGAAAACTGCGTAGATATTATTATAGCATAGGTTAATAAGTTCTTTAAAAACTGGATATAAAATACCAAAAGAAGACGTTAATACGGTTATTCAATTATCTCTTATACTAGCCCGTTCCATTGCGCTGCGGACACTCGTGTTTAAAACTTTATTTATAAAATAACCGATTTGCTGGGAATATTAATATGCAATCAGCTTTACAAAAGAACCTATCAAAGTCCTTTAAAAGGTCCCGTTTCCACTTCATTTTCTTCATATGAGATCCAGTCGCTGAAGCTGCCTGGGTATAGTTTGACATGTGGGAAGCCAGCTTCTTTTAGGGCAATGTAGTTTGGTGCGGCAGTGACGCCTGAACCGCAGTAGACGATTATTGTTTTAGAAGGGTCGATGTCTGTGAATCTTTTTTGCTGTTCTTTTGTATTTTTAAAGGTTCCATTTTCCAGTCCTTCAAACCAAACTTTGTTTATGGCTCCAGGTATTCTTCCTGCCTTTTTGTCTATTGGCTCTTCTATTCCTAAGTATCTTTTCTCCTCACGTGAGTCGATCATTACTATATTATTTGACTTTTCACTGACAGCTTCCTTTACTTCTTTGTATGTAGCAATCATGTCATGATTGTAGGCCGGACTATAGCTGACAGGTGCTGGAGTTGGAATTTCGTCAGTTACAACACCATCTTGTTTCTTCCAATCTTCATAACCGCCATTTAAAATATAAACCTTTTCATGTCCGACATATGTAAGCATCCACCACAAACGCGAAGCAAAAGCACCTTGCCCGCCGTCGTATGCGATAACAGTTGTGGTCCGGTCAATGCCCGAACGCACCAATAACCCGATAAAATGATCCATTGGCGGCAATGGATGTCTTCCGCCATGCTGCTGAACTGGAGCTGATAAATCCTTTTCCAGATCAAAATAAAGCGCACCAGGAATGTGATTGTTTTTGTATAAATTTTCACCTTCCTCCGGATCACTTAAATTAAATCGGCAATCTGCGATAACGAGTTTTTCATCATTTAAGTGCTGTTTAAGCCAGTTAGCATCAATTGTTCTCAATTGAACTCCTCCTCCATTTCCAGTGTTTCATGTGCAATATGCTGTCATTTTACCAAAAAGCTTATTAGAAAGAGGGATTTTGATTTCAAAACCCCTCTAAAAATTATGAAATTTGCTTTTCAATTTCATATAACTTTTCTATTGGATATTGGTTAGAAAGTGCAGAAAGTAAGCCGTTATAATATTCACTTGTTTGCTCGATCATTGAGTCTGCTAAACGGCTATATTCATTAGCCAGCAGCGGATGATAATGATCTTTCAGCCGCTCTCCTTCCTTCTGTAAGTAGGCAAGCGCAGGATCCTCCATTGCAGTCTGTAATGCTTCGGCCAAAAGCTTCCGTTCATTTTTTTCAAAAAATGCTTTAGGATTTTTAAAATACGATAATGCTTTCTTAAACATCTGCTGATCCAGATCAGAGAAAGCAGTTGTAAATTCTATAGGTTCAAACTTTGCTTTTTCAAATGAAGTAAAAGAGATATTTTGATTGATTTCTTTCATTTCATTCATTAAACGTCCATACTGCTCCTGCAGTATTTTTCCTATAAAAACTTCTGCTCTTAAAGATGTGGCCCTCATTTCTTGTGCAAAATCAAACCCAAAGCTTTTTAGAAAGTCTTCTAAAGCTGCTTCTAATGCACGTTTTAAATTTCTTCCATCATCTTTCAGCAAGGAGGGATTAAAAGATTCTTTGACAAAGTCATTAAATCTTAAAAATACTCTCTGTTTAATATAAAAGGTTAGCTCATCGGCTTCTTGAGCAAATCTTTTTTTCAGAAGGTCTGTTCTTTGCTCTTTGAGAAGCTGCTGCATGCGCTGCTGCTCTTCAGCCAAAGCTAGAATTTTTTGCTCTTTTAGTGACTGATCTTCCATGGAAGATGAAATAAATGCCTGCAGCTGCTCTTTTGATCTTTCCTGTTCACGTTTAGCACTTAAGATTGATATGTTCATGAGGTCATGATGTATAAATGAATAGAAACGCTCTTCAAACTGCTGCATTCCCTCATGTAATGACCTATTATTTTTCTTTTGCTCTAGCGCCTGCAGACTTGATACACCATAAACGGAAGGAAGGCGCACACCATATTGAGTCAGCTGTTCCTCAACATATGTCCGAACATCTTCAAGCTCATCCTCGTTGTTAGCAAGGTCAATGGCATTGACGATAAAAAACATCTTATCAAGCTCAAAAGAATCCTTTACACGGCCAAGCTGAATGAGAAATTCTCTGTCCGCTTTTGAAAAAGCATGATTGTAATACGTAACAAAAAGGATTGCATCAGAATTTTTAATATAGTTGAACGCCACTCCTGTATGACGGGCATTAATTGAGTCTGCTCCTGGTGTATCAACAAGAGTAATACCGCTTCTTGTCAGCGGGCAGTCATAATACACTTCTATTAAGTCAACAAAACAGGATTTCTCTTCTTTCGCAACATAATCTGCTAATTCGCTAAGATTGGTTGTGATCATTTCCCCAAGATTGTTCTGAAATTCTGAAAAACCTTGTGAAAATGCTTTTAAAAAGGCAAAATGTGTTTTCTCATATGCCTCAAATTGTTGTTCAGGCTGAAAAATCTTATCAATTTTCTGCAGAGCATCACTCAAATTGAATGCAGACAAACCAAAAACCTTTAAAGATTCATTAATATCCTGAAAGAGGATGTCTTCTTTTTTTACATATACCAAAACAGTTCCGTGCCCATGGTCTGTATCAATTGGCATAATCTTATTAATGGCTGCAGTGGTGGGATTTGGTGAAACCGGCAGAACCTTCTCGCCTATTAATGCATTGGCAAAAGAAGATTTCCCTGCACTAAAGGCTCCAAAAAGTGCTACGGTGAACTGCTGATTTTTAATTCGGTCTGCTTTTATGATGAGCTGCTCAGATATGGTTTTAAACCCAGGAACGTCAGCAAGTAAAGTTGAAGTATGCAAAAGCTTTTCAACCAATGCTGATGTATCTTGCTGACTAACTGCGTCTTTTTCTGCTTCAGGCAATTCTATTTCTTTTTTAGGGTGTTTCTTTTCTTCCTTTATTGTATATTCTTCCGTAACAATTTCTACATTTGCTTCTTCATCTGCTATAAGATCAGCCCATGTGATCTGAATATTGTCTGGGGAAGCTGCTCCAGTTAAAAGATCATTCATATAGGACTTTGCTTGCTTTAATTGTTCTTTCACTGTGTGTATTTCATTTATGGCTCCATCATAGCGTTTTAGTTCAGCAAGATTTGAAGATAGTTGAAGAAGCTGTTTTTCACCCTTCTTATTAATAGAAGTTATAATTTGATCTTTCATTAAGCGATACTCAGATTTTGCGATTTTTTTAATAGTCTCGGCAACATCATTGGTATATTGAAGCACATAATCACCAGATAATCTTGCGCCGGTCTTAACGGTATTTGATAACAGGCTTTTATCAAACTTCACTTCAAACTGCTGGGCCTGTTCATAAAGAGTATCATTATTGATTTCCAGTTCTTTCAGTGTCTTTTGCAAAAACTGACGCAGATGCCAATTAATCTGGGCGTTTACCTTATCAGAAAAGTCATCATAAAACTGTGTTAGCCGCTGTTCTTTTTCAGCCATAGTCTTTTGTTTGGAAAAAAACAATCCAACTTTAAAATCAGGCTGCTCTGCCTGCAGGTAGTTTTCAGCGAGTTCTCTTGTCTGAAACGGCATCATATAAGCACTTTTAAGAATTTCATCTACCTGGTCATTTAAGTCAGCTTCAATTATTGTAGCCGCTTTCTTTTTTTCATCGATGATCTTATTTATTTCCTGCAGCTTTTCGGGAACGAGCGCTCGCTCACTTTCATTTAAATCTGCTAACACCCGCTCAAATGAATCTAACTGATCCGCGTTTTGTTCCTCCAGCCATATATGGTGATCCTTCATTAATTTTTCTAAAGAATGATAAATTGACTGTGGCAGCTGCTTTCTTCCATCTTTTAATAAATTCTGCAGATTGTTCTGTAAATCGGTAAATTCATTATGCGGGTGATCATTTTCTTTTAAAGTCGTATAAAAAATCCTGTCGGGAATAACTCCCCATGATGCAAACGAATCTCTCACACCATTTTGAAACTGTTCAAAGCTAAGCTCTTCATCTCTATGCTTATCAATTTGATTGATAACTAGATACACCTTTTTCCCGGCGTTAACAAGTTCTTTAGTAAACAAGAAATTCAATTCAGCTTGAACATGATTATAATCCATCACATAAAAAACGACGTCAGCCAGATGCATCGCTGATTCCGTTGCGATCCGATGGGCATCATCTGTTGAATCAATACCAGGTGTATCCATAACTATTGCATGGGCAGGCAGTGATGTTTGAGAATGACTTATCTCAACTGATTGAATTTGATCTCCATCTTTGCTGTATTTTTTTATTTTTTCATAATCATATGGAGCTTCATAAAGCTTAATCGCACCACTTTTAAAATACACTTTTGCATAGTCATCGCCTGCTTTAATTTTCACTAAATTAGCACTCGTTGGAATCGGACTTGAAGGAAGAAGGTTCTCCCCTGCAACAGAATTGATCATGCTTGATTTCCCGGCAGAAAAATGGCCGCAAAACGCTATGGCATACTCTTCCTTCTGAAGTTTTTGAGCCAGGTCTTTCGCTCTTTCTGCTGTTTTGACATCAGCATTATCATGAAAATATTGATAAAATGAGGTAATTCGTTCTATTAATTGATTTTTGTCTAACTGCTGAAGATCCGTTTGAATCATTTTGAGTTCCCCTTGCCATCTGTATTGTTATTATTGTATATGATTTTTATCACTTTTCCTATGTATGTCTTTTGATTTTTCAAACTTTTTGCATTCAAAATAGGCCTATAAAATTAGACAATAAAAAAACCAGGACTTTACTTCCAGCCCTGGTTTTGTATTTCTTATATGTTTGGTTTCACTACATTGTTTAATACGTGTTTCATTACGATCGAATATGCGGCGATGGTGCCAATAACTAAGACTGCTGTCATATGTAACAACACCTTCCTTATTAAAATCTTTTATTGATAATAATTTTCAACCTCAATTAGGATTCTAACATAGAACGAGAATCATTTTCAATATGTTCATGAAATTTTCACACATTTTACTCTCTCTCTAACAGGCGATTTTCTCCTGCAAGATTCAGCAAAGCTTTTTCCTCAGCTGGAATGCGGATCATCATCATCCCAATATTTAATAAAGTGAACAGTACAAATGTTATATATGCCTGAAATAAGAGAGGAATGACCATTAATTCTAATGCTACGATGACATAATTCGGATGTTTGATCCACTTGTATGGACCTTTTCGAACCGCTTCTGCATTAGGCAACACAATAATTTTTGTATTCCAATAGCGCCCTAATGAAAAAAGCGCCCATATCCTTCCTGCCTGCAAAAGAATAAACATCGGCAATAAGATTTTCCAGAGAGATGAAACCGAGTTTTCCAAAAACACCGTTTCTCCAAGCAAGCTAATAAAAAAAGCGGTGTGCAGGAGAACAATGAACGGATAATGAGCTTGTCCAAATTCCAAAGCTCCTCTTTCTTTCATCCACTTTTCATTGTGTTTTGCAACGAAAAGCTCGCATAATCTTTGGAGCACAATTAAGCTAAAGACGATATAAAACACGTTCATTATGATCAACTCCATTCCAGCAACAGCAATTCGGAGCTAAAGCCTGGTCCCAATGCAGCTGCAAGCCCTATATCTCCTTTTTTTCCGCTATGCATGAACCTTCTCAGCACATAGAGAATTGTACTGGAGGACATATTTCCGTATTCTTTTAACACCTGAAGGGATGTTTGAGTCATCTCTGGATTGAAATCAAGTGCTTCCTGATAGGCTTCTATTACCTTTCGGCCGCCAGGGTGTGCAATAAAATGAGTAATTTGTTCCAGCTTTATATGATTATTCTCCAGGAATCCAAGAGCATTTGGTTTCAGCCATTTTTCAACAATCGAAGGGATATCTCTTGAGAAAATGACATATAATCCTTCATTTTTAACATCCCAGCCCATCACATCTGTTGAATGTTTCATGGTAGTAGATTGTGTTGCAATCACTCTGGGTGCTGATTTCTTCATTAAATTAGAAGGTTTTCCTTCATCCCCAGTCACAAGCACACAAGCAACACCATCGGCAAAAAGAGAAGTCCCTACCAGATTGCTTTTTGAAAAGTCATTCCGCTGAAATGTAAGACTGCATAACTCAATCGTCAGCACAAGCACCTTTGCTTTTGGGTATGCAAGACAATATTCATAAGCTCTCGCTAATCCCGATGCACCTCCTGCACAGCCAAGACCCCAAATTGGGATTCGTTTCGTATGTTCGGAAAAGGGCAGGATGTTCATGATTCTTGCTTCAATGCTTGGTGTAGCAATGCCTGTACTTGAAATGGTAAAAATCGCATCTATTTCTTCAAAAGGAATATCCTCAACCAAAAATTCCTTGCTGGTGAGGCAGGCTTTCATCGCTTCTGCCCCCAATTCAACTGCACATTCTATATAAGCATCATTTTTTTCCTGAAATGTATGGTCTTTTTTAAACCAATTCAAGTCTTTTGCAAAATGCCTTTTTTCAATCTGGCCATTTTGAAACACTTTTAATAATCTTTCAATATCTTTATAGGATTCAGAGAACAAATCTCTCGCAAAATTCATCACTTCATTCTGATGGACGACCTGCTTTGGACTTGCCTCAGCAACTGAAATAATTGATGGCATATAACCGCTCCTTTTCCTCCAATGCGGTTAATTTTTCCAAACCACTTAAAATTATTCATTTGCGATAATAAGTTAAGTTAAGCAGGTATTTCGTGTATAAAAAAACTCCGCCCAATATGGACGGAGCGAATGTTTTGAAGGAGTTGTTGTGCTCTTTTATTATAAATCCTTCTTACTTTCTATTCATTGTATAATCTTTTCCAGTTATCTGATGATTGATTCTGTACATCAATTTTGATTTTTTTACTGACAGGTGTGCTGCATTTCTCACACAAGATTGGTTCATTGTACAATTGCCTGCAATAATCACAATAATATTTTTCCATAGGATCCCCACATTCTAGAAGATTGTGAGATATTATATTCGTATATTGACGAAATGATGCTTACTATGGATAAAATTTTTAAATTGTGATAGAAAAAAAGTTTTCGGATATAACGAAATAAGTAGGTTAAGATAATCGCGTTTCATTTTGCTGCATTCCATCCTATTTGATGCGTTTATGAAGCCTGCTGCACTTCGATTTCTGTCTCTTTAACTTTTGACTTTTTCACGCCAAATTCGTTAAAGATCAGATTTAATAGAATAGCTGTTAAGCTGCCTGCTACGATTCCGTTTTCTGTTAGAACGCTGATGGCAGCTGGCATTTCAGCAAATACTTCAGGCACAACCGTTACACCAAGACCCATCCCGATTGAGCAAGCAATGATGAAAAGATTTTCTTGAGAAGCAAAATTCACTTGGCTCAGCATTTTAATTCCGTAAGCAATAACCATTCCAAACATCGCTACCATTGCACCGCCGAGAACGGATGACGGAATGACCGTTGTCAGAGCACCAATTTTCGGTACAAGCCCAAGCAATACAAGCAATCCGCCAGCGACGTAAATGACATTGCGAGTTTTGACGCCAGACAATTGCATAAGACCGACGTTTTGCGAATAAGTTGTATATGGAAATGAATTGAACAATCCGCCAAGCACGATCGCCAAACCTTCAGCACGATATCCTCTTGCCAAATCCTTTTCATCCAGTTTTTCTTCACAAATATCGCCAAGTGCGAAGTAAACCCCAGTTGATTCAACCAAGCTGACCATTGCGACTAAAATCATGGTTAAGATAGCAGATAGTTCAAATGTTGGCATTCCAAAATAAAATGGTGCCGGAATATGAAGCAAGGAAGCTTCTCCTACCTCCGTAAAATCAACCATACCCATGAAAAATGCAGCCAGAGTACCTGCTCCAAGTCCTAATAAAATAGAAATTGAACGGATAAAGCCTTTTGAAAATTTATATAAAATAATGATAAAGAGCAATGTCCCAAAAGCTAAACCAATATTTTCAAGTGATCCAAAATCAGCGCTGCCTTCACCGCCAGCAATGTTATTCATAGCTACTGGAATTAAAGTAATACCAATAATGGTTACGACAGAACCAGTTACAACGGGCGGAAAGAATCGTACGAGCTTTCCGAAAACAGTAGAAATAAGTAAAACAAATAATCCAGAAACAATAATGGCTCCATAAATAGCGGAAATTCCATATTCGCCGCCAATGGTAATCATTGGGGCAACTGCTGTAAACGTACAGCCTAATACAACAGGCAGACCTACACCAAAAAATTTATTCTTCCATACTTGTAAAATCGTTGCGACTCCGCACATTAAGATATCAATTGATACAAGGTAGGTTAGCTGCTCCCCTGTTAAACCAAGCGCACCGCCCACTATTAGCGGTACTACGACTGCACCAGCATACATGGCAAGAACGTGCTGAATTCCTAATGATGCGATCTTAAATGAATTCTGTTTCATCGTGTCACTTCCTCCAATTCTTTATTTCTAAATGTGACTTCCCCATTTTCAAGAGATTCAATGATTGCGAGAGATTCGATTCTAATTCCTGCTTCACGCAATAATTTTCCTCCATCCTGGAAACCTTTTTCAATGACAATTCCCAGGCCGGCAACAGCTGCATTTGCCTTTTTAACAATCTCAACAAGTCCCTCTGCAGCCTGACCATTGGCAAGAAAATCATCGATTATTAGCACTGTATCGTTATTTTGCAAAAACTTCTTTGAAACTGAAATTTCGTTTGTTTCCTGTTTTGTAAAAGAGTAAACGGACGAAGTAATCAAATCCTCAGTTAATGTCAGTGACTTCTTTTTTCTTGCAAAGACGACCGGCACATTTAAATGCAATCCTGTCATAACAGATGGAGCAATACCAGAAGATTCAATCGTTAAAATTTTTGTTATGCCTGCATCCTTAAAACGGGATGCAAACTCTTTTCCAATATCCATCATCAAATGCGGATCTACTTGATGATTTAAAAAGCTGTCAACTTTCAGTACCGAACTTGATAATACCTTTCCTTCTGCTTCGATTTTCGCTTTAAGTCTCTCCATCGTTCTCCCCCTGTTGTCTATGTATTTAAAATGAAATCTGCCTAATAAAAAAAACCTAAAAGCAATTGCATTCACGTGTTGAGTGAAGCAATGCCTTTAGGTTTTCATCGGAAAAGACAATAAAATAAGAGAGTTATCTCTTATTTTCTGCTCACTCATAGTCGAATCCTTTACGGTGATTCGGTAGAAACTCGCAGGCCATATCCCTGCTATTATATGAATGATTCATTTTTTAATTGTATTAACATTATAACACCGCAAATGAAGATTTCAATAGTAAATCGATTATTTTACGAACTTTATAGTTTAAAATAATCCGAATATTCGTGTTTGTCATTTTTTCAACTGTGATAATTATCATTGCGCTCTAATTATCCGCGCTGCGTGCTTCCTTTTTATCATATCTCGTTTCTGTTTTTCTTCTTCACATTTTATTCACAATTTAACGATCTGTATTGTGACATATATCACTGATATATCAATTTTACAACATAAACATAGTGAAAATATTACCAATGAACAGTTTGTGAACTAGTGAAATCTATCTAGATTCTAACATTTAGTCTTGTATGATGGAGTTGTAATCATTCATTTTTCAAAGCTTTGAAAGGAGTGGACGAAGGTGGCGAAAACGGAACTCAGGAAGAATGTAAAAACAGAAGTGGAAGATAGCTCTTCTCTTAAAGGGACGTTAGCTTCCGTATTCTTATTAGGTTTCTTTCTAATTGTTTCATGGGTAGGTGTGTTCTTTTTATTTTTAGATCGTTTTTAAGAAGTTGAAAGGGGAAAATAGCCATGCATATGCATAAGTTTGAAAAAGTTTGGCTAATCTTTGGGGTCGGGACATTGCTTGTTTTTCTAACAGTTTTAGGTGTAAGCGCATTCTACCTTGGAAACCAGCCTCCAAGCTGTTTAGCGACAATTGATCCAGAAAAGGTTGAAACACAAGCACCATTTAATGAACCGGGCTTAAAAAAAGTTGAAGGAAAAGCATGGGATTATGAGCTTGTCTTTGTTGCACAGGCATTTAACTATAATCCAGGTGATGTAGAAATTCCATTTGGAGCAACAGTAAAAATTATTGCAACCACTAAGGATGTCATACACGGTTTTGAAGTTGCAGGCACAAACATCAATATGATGCTCGAGCCAGGCTATATCAGTGAACATATCACAACATTTGATAAGACCGGTGAATACTTAATACTTTGTAATGAATATTGTGGTGCGGGACACCATTTAATGACTTCCAAAATCGAGGTGGTTGAATCATGATCAACTCAGCAGACAAACTGAAAGTTGACCGCCGTGACGGCAAATTGGTTATGGCACAGATCTATGTTGCCTTTATTGCTTTATTAATAGGAGGACTTGCAGGATTATTGCAGGTGCTTGTACGCTCAGGCAGGTTCGAATTGCCGGCAGGGATTGGCTATTATCAAATTTTAACTGTTCACGGTGTTGTTTTGGGTCTTGTCTTAACCACATTCTTCATCATTGGCTTTATGCAGGCATGTGTAAGTAAAACAGCCGGAACATTTACAACTAAACAGCGAACCATCGCGTGGATTGGTTTCTGGTTAATGACAATTGGAACAGTGATGGCTGCAGTTATGATTCTTCTAAATGAAGCTAGCGTGCTTTACACCTTCTACGCTCCGCTTCAGGCTCACTTCCTGTTTTATCTTGGATTAACATTAGTCGTTGTCGGCAGCTGGCTGGGAAGTGCTGCTATTATTATGAAATATGCCGAGTGGCGCCGTGCTAATCCAGGTACACCTAGTCCGCTGCTCACATTTATGGCTCTTGTGAATGTGTTAATGTGGATTGTTGCGACTCTTGGTGTAGCTGCAACCGTTTTGATTCAGCTTCTTCCATGGTCTCTTGGATTAGTTGAAACCGTTAATGTCGGTGTCAGCCGTACATTATTCTGGTATTTTGGACATCCGCTTGTTTATTTCTGGTTATTGCCGGCTTATATGGCCTGGTATGTTATCATTCCAAAAATCATTGGCGGCAAGATTTTCTCAGATTCTTTAGCACGTATGTCCTTTATCTTGTTTTTGCTTTTCTCCATACCTGTCGGGTTTCATCATCAGTTATTAGAACCGGGAATTGACGCCGCATGGAAATTTCTACAAGTTGTTTTAACATTCCTAGTCGTTATTCCGTCATTGATGACAGCCTTTTCACTCTTTGCAACCTTTGAGACATTTGGGCGCTCAAAAGGAGCAAAAGGCTTATTCGGCTGGTTTAAAATGCTGCCATGGGGAGATGCACGCTTCGCTGTTCCATTTATCGGAATGCTTTCCTTTATCCCTGCTGGTGCAGGAGGATTAATTAATGCTTCCAACCAGATGAACCAGGTTGTTCACAACACGATCTGGGTAACAGGACATTTTCATTTAACACTAGCAACCGCAGTTGTATTAACGTTCTTTGGAATCACTTTCTGGCTAGTACCGCATTTAACTGGACGTGTATTAACAAAAGCGATCAATAAATTAGCTCTTATACAAGGTGTGCTCTGGGCAATTGGAATGACGTTTATGTCCGGCGCCATGCATGCTGCCGGGTTGTTAGGTGCACCGCGCCGCTCTGCTTTTTCTGAATACGGTGGTGCCCCGCAAGCCGCTGAATGGATTCCTTATCAAGTCGCACAAGCAGTCGGCGGTTCCATTCTATTTTTAGCGATTATTCTAATGCTCTATATCTTTGTGAATCTTGCATTCTTTGCTCCAAAAGGAGAAGAGGAATTCCCTATTGGTGAAATGTCCACTCATGCTGAACCGGCTCCTATGGTTTTTGAAAACTGGAAAATTTGGATGGGCATTACCGTTTTATTAATTTTATTTGCTTATACCATACCATTTATTGACCTTATTCAAAATGCGCCGCCTGGTTCAAAAGGATATAACAATCTCTGGTAAAGCAAAAATAGACATTTTAAAAGCGTCTGCATATCAGCAGACGCTTTTTTTCTCACTAAGAGTGAACTCCTCTATCTTTTGGAACTCTCAACTTTTTGCTGTTTATATTGACGGCAATCACTGACCCAAGAATACAGACAGCACCTAATACTTGGGCATTACCGAAGAATTCACCAAAAACAGCTACTCCAATGACACAGGCAACAACTGGTTCGATGGTTGCTATAATCGCAGCCTTACTACCTTCTGTCTGCTCCAAACCTTTCGTATATAAGATATAGGCAACAACAGTTGGTATTAATCCTAGACCAAGACTTAGAAGCAATACTTCAAATGTCATAAATAACTGTATTTTCTCCCATAGTCTTGTAAAAGGAACTAACGCTACAGAAGCTACTAGAAAGGTATAAAAAGTAACAGTGTAGGATGAGTACTTTCTTAAGGCAAATTTCCCAAAGATTGTGTACAATGCATAACCCAAGCCAGATCCTAACCCGATCAGAAAACTGATGGCTGTTAAATTTGAATTCCCTCCACTTAAGCCGGTGATCAGAGCACATCCTAAAATTGTTGCGAATACTGCTATTAATTTCTTCCTATCTATCTTTTCTTTTAAAAAGAAGAAAGATAGAACAGTGACAAAGGCAGGAGCGGTGTATAACAGGATGACCGCAACTGAAACACCTGCCTGATTCATCGTAGTAAAGTAACAAAAGTTAAAAAATACAATACTAAGTATCCCAGTACCGATAAAATAGCGGATATCATGCCATTGTGATAGCTGCATCTCTTTACGATAGGAAAAGACTCCTAAGAAAAAAAGAAAAAATGCAGCCGATATTACCCTGATAGCAACTATTTCCATCGCAGAAAACCCTAGATTTCCTAGCTCTCTTACAAATAAAGCTATACTTCCCCATAATGCAGCACCTGAGGCAATGAAAAGCGCAGGTTTGTATTTATTCATCATTCACATCCCTTTTTGATTGAGATGAGCCCATTAACCTGTCCGAGCAAGGGACCTTTTCTTAGTTTAATTGATATACTTTATTATATTTTTCATATAAATACTCTACTAAATGCTGTGCGTTTAACCCTTCCCCTGTTGCGTCCTGAAGGATTTCCAGCGGTTTTTTCATTTTGCCGAATTGATGTACATGCTTTGTAAACCACTCTTTAATTGGTGTAAGATTGCCTTCTTCTAACAGCTGATCAAAGTGAGGCAAGTCCTTCAGCATTGCATTTTTCAACTGGGCCGCATACATGTATCCAAGTGCATAGGAAGGGAAATAGCCAAAGCTGCCGCCAGACCAATGAACATCCTGGAGCACACCTTTTGCATTATTGTCAGGCACTACACCCAAGTATTCCTTATATTTTGCATTCCACACTTCAGGCAGATCCTTTACTTCAATTTCATCATTGAAAAGGCCCTTTTCAATTTCATAACGAATAATAATGTGGAGCGGATATGTTAGCTCGTCTGCTTCGATGCGAATCAAGGATGGCTTTGCTTCATTGATTGCTGTATAAAAATCTTCTACAGCTACATCATCAAACTGACCGCTGCTATATTGCTTTAATAGATCATAGTTCTTTTTCCAGAATGATAGATCTCTTCCAATAAAGTTTTCATAGAATAATGATTGTGATTCATGAATGCCCATTGATGTACCATCACAAAGCGGAGTTCCAATTAAATCTTTGCTTATATTTTGCTCATATAAGGCATGCCCGCCTTCATGGATTGTTCCAAACACTGCCGTCCGAAAATCATTTTCATCGTATTTTGTCGTGACCCTCACATCTCCAGGGCTCAGACCAATCGCAAACGGATGAACCGTCTCATCCAGCCTTCCCGCCTTAAAGTTATAACCCATTTGTTCAAGAATCTCTAAGCTGAAGTCTCGCTGAGCTTCTTTTGGAAACTGTTCATATAAACATTCCGTCTTAGGCTTTACTTTTGCCTCTGCAATTTGCTTGACGAGCGGTACAATCTTCTCGCGCAAGTTCCCAAACACCTCATCCAGTGTTTCAACAGTGATGCCTGGTTCGTACATATCCAGTAATGTATTATATTTATTTCCTTCGTAACCCCAATACTCAACAAAACGTTTATTCATTGAGACTAGCTTTTCAAGATAAGGTCTAAACATTTCAAAGTCGTCTTTCTCTTTTGCCTCTTCCCAAGTACTTTCCGCCTGTGATTGTAAAATAACATATTCCTTATACTCTTCAGCAGGAATTTTTTTATTGCGGTCATATTCTTTTTGGCATAGTTCAACTGTCTTCACTGTTCGTTCAGACAGTCCTTTTTTCACTTCATCCTGGGAAAGGGCTTGAAGAAACCCAGCCATTTCATCAGAAGTTGAAAGGTGAAATACCTCCGAAGAAAGCACACCAATCGTTTCAGATCGCTGCTCTACTCCTTGTTTTGGTGCTCCCGTGCGCAAATCCCAGAAAATAAGGGAAAGGGCTTCATTATATGCTTCCATTTTCTTTACATAATCAAGAAATTTTTGTTCTGTTTGTTGAATCGTCATCAGGCAGTCCTCCTATGTATTCATCTTCACTTTTACATCTTATCATATTTTTCTGAAATTTTTTCTCAAAATCGTTGAATTCCACATATGTCAAAGCCATTTTAGTACGTTATAATTAGGAAGTGCCTTAACTCTATGAATACATTAAAATATAGGATGAGGAAGTTTAATTCATGAGATTTTTCATTTTATTGATAGTGTTTATTTCCTTTTTTGACATGTTTTCGCAATTGCCCATCATGAGTACATATGCAAAAGGTTTAGGGGCAGGATCTGCCATTATCGGCATAATTGTCGGCATGTATTCTTTTTCTAATATGATCGGCAATATGCTTGCCGGCTATTATATCGACCGCAGCAGAGGAAAAACCATTCTGATGATTGGACTTGGTCTGTGCGGAGCAATTCTCTTTCTTTACCCCTTTGCCGTTACTCCTGCTCAATTATTAGGAATTCGCTTCCTTCATGGTTTTATCAGCGGATTTATTGTTCCTGCTGCCTTTACCATGATTGCGAACAGAAGCGAATCAGGTACTCAAGGCAAATCGATGGCCATTACTGGTGCAGCAGTAGGAATTGCCGCTATCGCCGGACCTGCTTTTGGCGGAATTGCCGGCTCTGGGAATGTTCAGACTGTCTTTATTGTAAACGGAATTTTAATGCTTCTAACAGCTGCCGCAGTCCCTTTTTTCATTCCAAAACAGGGAGTCAGCGGAGCCTCTTCTGAAAAGAAGGCTGCCAATCAGTCTGGCAGGTCCATCAGTTCATTAATGATATTCAGCTTTATCGGTGCCTTTAGCCTGATGTTTGCTCAAGGAGTATTAGCTTATATGCTGCCTCTTCAAGTGGAAATGCTGCAGTTTAGCTCATCAGCAAGCGGCACACTGTTAAGTACATTTGGCATTACGGCAATATGTATCTTTATACTGCCAACAAATAAGCTTTATGACAAGTATAAACCTTTTCGTTTAATGACTCTGGGAATGTCGGTCATTGGCTTTGCTTTATTGCTTCTAAGCAATAGCACAAGCCTGCTTATGCTATATGTTTCGATGGTTATTTACGGCCTTGGCTTTGCATGGCTGTTCCCATCTATTTCTGCCCTATTGATTCAGCAGACAGCACCAGAAGCAAGAGGAAGAGCATTTGGTTATTTTTATGCCTTTTTCTCACTCGGGTCTGTTGCTGGATCAGCCATTACCGGTGCTCTGACAGTTAGTTTTAAGAGCGGATTTCTGATTGCAGCCTGTCTGTTATTTGGTAATGTATTATGGATGTCCTTATATAACATATGGAAAAATCTCCCTAATAAGGTTTAGGGGGATTTTTTATGTTGAGTTTATTGCGGCTGAACGGGAACTACCTTTTCTATTGCTGAAAGAGCATCCTTGTTTTCATTTTCCTGTAATAAAATGTGAACTGTTCCTTGATCCTCGTGAGTTCGAATCAGTCTGCCAATCCCTTGGCGAAGTCTTAAAATCATGTAGGGCATGTCCACTTGTTTGAATGGATCCTCTGCTCCTTCTCTTTTAGCAGTAAACACTGGATCATTCGGCGGATACGGCAGAGAAAAGATGATAACATTTTCGAGTGAACGGCCTGGAATATCCAATCCTTCCCAAAGTGTCGTTGAACATAATACTGATTGTTCTTCGTTTTGGAATTTAGATACCAATGTACTAATTTCACTTTCACCCTCAAAGTAGACTGGCCATTGCAGCTTCCCTGCAGCTTGCGCTTTAAAGGCAGCCAATTCAGCCTGATTATTGAAAAGAACGAGTGCCCGTCCTTCTGATTCCTCTATTTGTGCCATTGTATACTCTATTTTTGCATGTAAATCGTCTGTTTTAAACACTGGCATTTTTATGGTCATACTCTCATCATAATCAAATGGAGATTCTACCGAAAAAGATAGATAGTCTGTCATTCCTAAGCTGTTTGCCATATATTCAAACGATTTGTTTTCCGATAATGTTGCAGAAGAAAACACAAACGGCTGTTTTTGGGAAAAGACTTCTTCTTTCATAATTTCCTCAACCATTTTTGGCATGATGACCAGCGTATGTTCTAAGTTATGGTCTTCAAACCATGTTATACCCTTTAACTCTTTTAAGAATAAGGAAAGGGAATAAGAGATTTGCTCCAAATATTCCTCGACAATTTTCAAATCATATTCATTAATGACATACATTTCACTTTCGAATACCAGCTCTTCTTCTAACGTGCTGATTAAATGAAGCAGTTTCTTTCCTTCTGCCAGAACAGCTGGTGTTTTTTGAATCGTACGCTTTTCAGATCCAAGTTCCTCAGTAGAAGCATTAACCAATTCTGAAAAGAACACTTCGTTCTGATAAATCGTATCTTCGATTGTATTTAATGTTGTTTCCCGTACATCATTTGCCATTAAACGTGTAAGAAGAGATTCTAAAATCTGCTCTGTGAAACGATATGTCAGTGCTTTTTGAGATGCATACTCTAATAAATGGCCTTCATCAAAAACAACACACGAGCTCTCTGGCAAGAGCGGAAGCTGCCCTTCTCGTTTGCGTGATTCTTTTGTCCAAATATGCTCCATATAAAAGTCATGTGAACAAATGATAAGATCACTTGCTTTGCGATAGTGCTCGCGATGCAAAGTCTGTCCGCAGCGGTGACGCTTCTCACATGTGAAGCAGTCTTGCAATGAATCCCAAGCCACATTTCCCCAATGCTCATCTGTTAGGTGCGGATAATCCTTGCGATCACCATACTTGTTAAACTTTTGCATAGAAGATCCACTATGAATAAAATCAGGCAGCATATCAAACACTTCATTGTATACTTCATTATCGTTTGCTGCTACAAGCTGATCAAGCTTGTTTAAACATAAATACTGATCTCGGGACTTTGCCAAACGGACATCAACATTTAAATTCAATGCCTTTTCAAGCTTTGCAATATCCCCTTCTTTTTTTACAAGCTGTTCAATTAAGTTTTCATCTGCACATGCAATAATCGCAGGTTTGTTTTTGTATCTGGCATAGGCAATCGCATATAAAAGATAGACAATCGTTTTACCCGTTCCTACGCCTGCCTCAGCAAAGATTATTTTGTTTTCTTTGAAAGCTTTCTCAAGCTGGAAGGCCATAAAGATCTGCTCATCCCGCATTTCAAAGCCAGCTTCAGGAAGAATATCGTAAAAGACATCTCCAATCCACTCACTGAGTTTTTCGTAAAAAGATTCTGTTTTTGCAATTGCAAATGGCATTCGGCTTTGCATGCTACCCCTCCGTATAATCTGCTCTAAATTTATTTAGATCTATCATTTCATTAAACAAATAAAAAACCTTGCACTGGGCATGGTTTTTCTTTATCGTCTTTTTTTGTTGATGGAGTTCATATCGTATGCGACAACGTTTTTATACTATCAGAAAGGGATAAATGAGCCTCTCAGAAGAAGGCTCGACATCGTGGCTCATTTTAGGACTTGCCAGCAGGCTATTTAACTGCTTTTTTTTGAAAACGAGAATGTCATGGCCTGCTGCAGTTCTAATTGTGCATGTTTGAGTTTATCAAGACCAGCATACGACTGTCCATTCTCCTCAATCATTTTCCCCATAGAGGCATTTAATGCATGAGCAATTTTATTAAAATCTATTCTGCTGTCTTTCATCGTCTTTCCTCCTGCCGAATATAATATAACTATTATATTCAGCAGAGGATCAGTCTATTCTTTCTGTTTCAGTGAGTTCCTTAAATAACTATTGCTGCTGACGCGGCGGCCTTTTTCCCCAGAATTGATAATAATCTGTCTTAATAAATCCATTAAACAGCTTTCTCTTTTTCGTTGCCTTTTTTCCAAATACAGTTTCAAACTCTTCGTCGGAAGTCAGCATATAAATAGACCATGTATCATATGGTGAAAGTGCTTGTCCCATTTCCCGGTACATTTTCTGAACATCAGGCTTGTCCCCAAGACGTTCACCATATGGGGGATTGCCAATGATGACTCCATACTCTTTTGTGGTTGTAAAATCTCTCACTTGCATTTGTTTGAATTGAACCAAATCACCCAAACCTGCTTCAAAAGCATTTTCTTCTGCCATTTTCACTAAGCGGTGATCAATATCAGAACCTGTAATATCAAGGGGCTGATCATATTTAGCCAGATCCTCTGACTCTTCTCGCACTTTGTCCCAAATATCCTGTGGTATCCAATCCCATTGCTCTGAAATAAACTCCCGGTTAAAGCCTGGAGCAATATTCTGTCCAATTAATGCCGCTTCAATAGGAATTGTGCCTGAACCGCAAAATGGATCAACAAATGGCTTATCTGCTGTCCAATTTGTAAGCATCACCAAAGCAGCTGCTAATGTTTCTTTAAGAGGGGCTTCACCTTGGTCAATTCTGTAGCCGCGTTTATGCAGTCCGCTTCCTGAGGCATCGATCGTCAAAAGAGCCACATCTTTGTGAAGAGCTACTTCAATTTTGAACATCGGCCCGTTTTCTTCCAGCCAGCCTGGAATTTTATAATGAGTTTTTAGGCGGTCCACAATTGCCTTCTTCACGATTGCCTGACAGTCAGATACACTAAAAAGCTTAGATTTAACAGACTTTCCTGAAACCGGGAAATTTGCGTTTGCCGGCAAATACCTTTCCCAAGGAATGCTTTTTGTTTTCTCAAACAGCTCATCAAAGCTTGTTGCTCTAAATTCTCCGATCTTGATTTTAATTCGGTCAGCTGTTCGAAGCCACATATTGCTTCTCGCAATTGCAGTTTCGTCACCTTTATAAGTTATTCTCCCATTCTCAACCTCGCACTCATAGCCAAGATCTCGCACTTCTTTTGCTACAATGGCTTCTAGACCCATTGCAGATGTAGCAATTAAATCATATTTCGTCATATTCTCACCCTAACATCATTTTCTCTGCAATTACATTCTATGTAAAATTCTTGAGATCGAATTTTATCTGCCAATTTTTAGTTACATACTGCAAGAAAGGCTCTCCTGTGTGGAGAGCCTTTATAATTATTCCCAAAAAAAATCGCAATAATAACGTTCTGTAAGCCATGTTTTGTACCATTGTACTGCAAACGACTTCAGTCTCGTACATAGGTGGTAATCATCTATCTACAAACATATATATGTTTGTCCTTCTCTTCGTTCATTTTCTCAGAGAAAGTGCCCCTACCATAATTTGGGTTTCTCACTCGTGGGGTTTACCTCGTTCCACCCTTTTCATTTCTGAAAAGGCTACGTCACTGTGGCACTTTCAAGGTATTCACACCATATCAACGATTGACTTAGGTGTTTTCCCTGCCGTCAGCTTTGACACTGCCCTAGCTTATGACTTCGCTAGGCACGAACACTACCGGCATCTCAGCCAGTGCGAGCATGGACTTTCCTCTACAATAAAAATTGCAGCGATTACCCGAACGTTATTAATGACACAAATAGTATTATATGAAATATGTTATGCAATAGCAATGGTTTTTACAAGAAATCTAGAGAAATCCTGTCAATCGTACAGTTTGTTGCCAAAAACATGCTTTTCAAGATTCGAGAGACGTTTTAAAATATCAAAATTTGTTGTACCTGCAGTCTGCGGTGCAGCAGCACGTCTTGGTGTTTCCTCTGCCTGCTTTTTCAATCTCATATTTTCCTGCTGCAGTTCATCAATCATGGAGAAAAATGTTTCGTAATCCTTAATTATGACATCAAGGAATTTATCAACATCTTCTGGTTTATAACCTCTCATTGATGTTTTAAATTCTTTTTCCAATATATCCTTAGCACTTAAATTTAACTTTTGCTCCAACATCATCTTCACCTCAGTATATCGCCAATCATTCTTTATATTTTTTCAAATCTATAGTCTTTTGTCAATTTTAATCATAGCTGTCATGTGAATTCAGTTGTTCTTCTTCAACAAGCACTTGCAGATCATAGAAAGTGATTTGCCTGATCTCATAGTTCTCTGCATCGTCCTTTTGTTTTGCAGCCTCATATAAGAACTTCGGACTGCCTTCTTTTTCTGGATCATAAAATAAAACTAATGTATCGCTTTTTTCAACAACAAATTGATTTTTTAGCCTGAGCTGCTGCGGACCCTCATATGGTTTGTGAGATACCGATTCAATAAAATCAGCACCGGCAAGCACCGATTCATACCATTCTTTATTTTTATCACTCCAGTTTTGTTCTTGCTCGTAAAATGGCGTGATGACTGCGAGCTGCAGTTCATGATATCCTTCAAGCTGCAATTCAAAAACGACTTCAGCCGCCCATAGCTCTGTGCCAAGCTGTCCGCTGATTAAAACCCACTCTAAACCCTCATCTGCTAATTGCAATATATGCTTTTTAAGTGCCAACTTAATAAATTTAACGGAAGGGTGATCCATTTGAAAAATGCCAAGTTCAAACGGCTTGTACCCTGATACCATTGCAACCTTAGCCAAATAAAAAAGCTCCCTATTTAATCACCTGCCTGCAGCAGGGATTATGTATTGACTTTATTTTACCATAACATCACTTCTTTTTGATAAGAAAATTAATCGAAGTGTTTATCAGTCATGTACTTGTCTTTTAATTTTAAAACTTTATTTACTAACAGCAAGAGGAAGACCTGTTTTCATGAAATACAAAAAAGCTCTGGAATGATCTCCATCATTCCAAAGCTTTCAGCATAAACCTTATTTACGGAAACCGAAACCAGGAGCGCCGAAACCTGGTCCTGGAGTGCCAAAACCTGGTCCTGGACCGCCAAATCCTGGTCCTGGAGTACCGAAGCCTGGCCCTGGACCGCCAAATCCTGGAGCAGCTCCGAATCCTGGAACTGGACCTGGTCCTGCTACAAATTGCTGGTTCGTTACCTCGTTTACAGTAGATTGAGTTTGCGGGAAGTAATGAACGTGATCATAGTTAATATGGTTGACTGTAGTTGTATGAGTTGGATGAATATGTGGCACCACGTTGTTTTGGAATGTGTTGTTCACACAGCACTTCGTCGGATGCACAACTGCAGGTAAAACATTCGTTTTCTTTGGTCCGCAATGCATAAGTGAAGATCCCCTTTCATCATTTATATTTTATTTACATTAATAATCTATGATGAAGCCGGGTATCTTGTACTAATGAAAGAACCTAATTTAAACCCATTTTGCTATTATAACAAGCTATAAAAACTATCCTTCATGCCTGATAAAAGCAGAGCAGTAAAAATGATCACAGCAAAAAACAAGAATAAAATCGCTTTATACATACTGGCAGTTCACTCACTTTTCCAAGTTTACTCATTATACATATCATTTTACAGCCATTAAGATGTACAGACAACTAGGAAAATGTGGATAATAGAAGAAGTTTGTCATTTTTTGTCCATAGAAATCAAAATCAATTGCTCTTTCGATAATTTTGCTTCCAGCCGGTCTAGGCGCTTCTGGATATTTTCATTATTAGGAATAGGGAATTGCTGCTTTGCACTAAGGAGCCTATTGGCTTTATATGCATATTTGCTTGCTTCAGTATAGTCTTTCTCTTTATGTTCGTAGAACTTAGCGATTTCTATACAGGCTGCAAACATTTGCTTTGGCTCACCGTATTCAGCAACCTCTTTCCAAAGGGACAGAGCTTTGTTCACATTCCCATTCTTTTTATACTGCTTTGCTAATTCATATTTCGCTTTAAACTTTTCTGGCTCATTGCCCTTCAGCAGCTTTTTAAATGCTAATTCTGCGGCAGCTGTTTCCCCAAGTGCCGCATACCACCTTCCAGTCTCATATGCAGCCTTCGCTGTTTGCTCCCTTTCAAATTGAAGCAGCTGAAACGATATGTGGGTATACAAACTGATTAGAGATAAGATATCGATTTCATTATGGCGAATAATTCCCAGCATGCCTTCAGGATTTTTACTTTCCAGAAAATCATAATAAATCATTGGAGCCAAGTATCCAGGGATATCATCTTGCCGCTGTACTCCAAGTATTTCTTTTTCTACAATAGATAGCTTCATGCGTTCAAGCTGATGCTTCCATATTCTTCTTGCACCATGATACAAATCAAAATGACCAAAAGGAGGCAGCTTAGGCACCTGGTCACGAATTAAAGTGTGCCGTGTTTTCACTTGAGGCCAGTCAAATGCCTTTCCGTTATATGTCACCATGGTTGTATAATCAACACTTGTTAAAAAGCTTTGGTATAGAGCGACCTCTGCACCCGGATGCGGGAGAACATGCTGTTTTACGATTACTTCATCTCCAGCTATGCTTGCATGCCCCAGCAAAAAGATTGTGTTGCCCGCTCCCCCTCCTAATCCTGTTGTCTCTGTATCAAAGAAAAAAAGATCACTTGGTTTATGACCAGCTGAGGAAAGAGGATGGTTTATATCTGTTTGATTCCAAGCTTCCACAGCATCAATAAACTCATTTAAGGCATACGTGCCATGCTTAGCATGAAGAGGATAACGCTTCTCTCTTACCAAACAATACGTTTGATCAAAATAAAAAGGATAGAAACCTGCTTTTTCCCATTCCGATTGAAATGGAATCTCAGTTTCATTATGCAGACTTGACGACTTTATCGTTTCTTTTTTAGGCTGCTCTGTTCCAAGAAAAGGCTTAAGCCTATTAAGTTTATTTTTAAGACTCATATTTCTCACCGGTATGAATGGAATTGATCAAAGTAAACACATCTTTTTTAGCAGAGGAAGATGTAATATCCATCCCGATACAGGAAGGACACCCGCTTTCACACTGGCATCTTGTGATTAGCCCTTTTGTCTCGTTCATGATTTGTTCAATGTTATCAAAGATTTTTTCACTCAATCCGACACCTCCAGGATAACGATCATAAAAGAAGATGACAGGAAGCTGATTATGTGTTGCCTTTACCTGCGGCACTACATGAACATCCTGCGGGTCACACATCACAAATAGCGGAACAATATGCTTAATGGCATGTGAGAGTCCGATTAAGCTCTGTTCAAGGCGATTTTGATCACTTTGAAATAAGTTCTCCTGCAGTGAAATCCAAGTTGCATTTGTGTGAAGCTCTTCCTCTGGAAGCGTGATTGGACCTGAGCCTATGTTTTCATGTGTTTCGAACTTAATCTTTTTAAATATAGTAGCCATCGCTCTGACACTTACATCGCCATAACCGATTTCGCCATATCCTCCACTTCTGGATTTGTCCTGTTCTAGCACCTTTAGCTCTACCGCTAGATTGGCATCCGTAAAATAATCAGCGTTTACTTCTCTGACAAACGCCTTTTTTTCCTCCCAATCGAGAAGCTCTACTTGGAATTGTCTGCCTTGATGCAAGTATATGGCCTCATCATGAAGCAAGGTCATCGCTGAAAAACGGTCCATCTCACCAATAACCCTGACATTGGCAATATCGCTTTGATCAATAATCACGACATTTTCCTGTGATGCAGAACGGAGACTGACATTATGAGCAGGAAAAGCATCATTCATCCAATAATATTTGTCGCCATTTTGATGCAGCACTCGTTCTTCCGCTAAATAATCAAGCACTTCATCTGCTTCAAAGCTGCCAAAAGTATCTCCAAGCTTAAATGGAAGTTCAAATGCAGCACATTTCATGTGATCAATCAGAATCACGAGGTTGTTAGCATGAATACGAGCTGTTTCAGGACTTTTACTAAAAAAATAATCTGGATTACTGATTACAAACTGATCAAGCGGGCTAGAGCTTGCCACCATGATGACTAGCGACTCCTCATGTCTTCTGCCTGCTCGTCCAGCCTGCTGCCATGAGCTCGCAATCGATCCGGGATATCCTGTCATAATGCAAACCTGCAGCTGACCAATATCAACACCTAGTTCAAGGGCATTCGTACTGACAACACCGTAAATATCTCCAGAACGCAAACCTTTTTCTATTTCTCTTCTTTCAGTTGGCAAATAACCGCCGCGATATCCTCTAATCGCTTTAGGTCCAAGCTTATGCTTTACAAGTTCCTGCAGATACGTTAACAAAATTTCAACTCTTACCCTGCTTCTCGCAAAAACGATGGTTTGAATTTTATTTTTCAGCAGTGTCCCAGCCAGCTTCCGAACCTCCAGAGTTGCACTGCGTCTAATATTAAGCGGTATATTCACAACAGGCGGATTGTAAAAAACAAAGTGCTTCTTGCCGCTTGGCGCTCCATTATTATCTATAAGTTTTACTTTATTTTCAGTCAGCTCTTCGGCAAGCTCCTGCGGATTAGCAATAGTTGCAGATGTACATATAAAAATAGGGTCGCTTCCATAAAAACGGCAAATCCTTTTCAGCCGTCTAATCACATTAGCTACATGACTTCCAAAAACACCGCGATAAATATGCAGTTCGTCAATAACAACATATTTAAGGTTTTCAAATAGAGATACCCATTTTGTATGGTGAGGCAAAATGGCACTATGGAGCATATCGGGATTGGTAATAACCACATGACCTGCTTTTCGCACTTTTTGCCGTATCCCCGGAGACGTATCTCCGTCATATGTATAGCTGTTTATATTTAAGCCAGTTCCGGCAATCAATTCATTTATTTCTGTTTTCTGATCTTGTGCAAGTGCCTTCGTCGGAAACATATACAACGCTCTTGCATTTGTGTCATTTATAATGGTCTGAAGCACAGGCAGGTTATAGCATAGTGTTTTACCAGATGCTGTCGGGGTAACTTCAACAATGCTTCTTCCTTGCATCACTGCATCATATGCTGATTTTTGATGTGTATATAAATTAGAAATGCCTCTTTCCTGCAATGCCTTTTGAAGTGATGGATGCAAATCATCTGGAAGGTGGGTGGTCTTTGCTTCCTTCTCCTCAATTGTTTTCCAATGAACAATATTTTCATTGAATTGGCTCGAAGAATTTAAATCTTTTAGTATATCCTGCAAACTTTTTTTAAGTTTCATAGCACTCACCCCTCTCTCATCTATTTTAGCGAATAAACGTTCGTTGCAAAAGAGCTTAACCTAAAAAAATTATTTCCAGCAGGAAAAAAGGAAATTGCTTTCTTAAATAGTGAGACCATTAAGACGTATTGAAGAATTTGAAATGGTAATGGACGGGAAAGCGGCAGCTGGTTTTTTCCTTTTTGCTCACCATTTATTGATCATAAATTCTATTGAAAAGTTCATTTAATAGACAAAAGAGCTGTCTTCTCACCTCTGACATTTTTGTTATGCTAATTATAGGGAAAACCAACAAAATCAAAAAGGTTTCTCTATAAGGAAGTGAAAAGAGATGGGAGAGTTCCTTACTCAATTTTCGGTTTTTAAACAGCTTAACGCGACGGAATTGAAAAAAATTAAAGAGATTTCGATCATAAGGGAAATGAATAAAGGCAGCCATGTTTTTATGCAAGGCGAACAACTGGAGAATGTTTATTTTATAAAAAGAGGACGCATTAAAATATATAAATGTGATAGCAGCGGGAAGGAACAAATTGTTAATATGCTGAAAGCAGGAGATATGTTTCCGCATGTTGGCTTTTTTAGAGGGGGACAGTATCCAGCCTTTGCAGAAGTCATAGAACAAGCTCAGCTTGTTGTCGTACCCAATACAAAATTTGAAAAAATTCTCATGACAAACCCTGAGCTTGCGGTCAAAATGTTAAAAGTGCTGGGTGAAAAAATAGTTGATCTACAGGAGAGACTGGAAGCGCAAGTTTTGGACAATTCTAATATGCAGCTTGTAAAACTGCTGATTATGCTCGCTAAAAAAGAAGGAAAATTGATCGATAAAGAGACTTACCTGCTTAAATTAAAAATGACAAATAAGGAAATCGCCCAAATGATTGGCACATCAAGAGAAACCATCAGCAGGACGTTAACCAAAATGAAAAAAGAAAAGATCATCTTAGAGCATAGTACCGGAGGCATCATTATTGAACCAGATCGGCTCCTTGCAGCCATGGATAAATTTTAATGATTTGTGTAATGAGGGGAAGTTTTGTGGATAAAAGAGGGAGCTCTGCTGGATCGACCAATTTCGGCGGAGATAACCCTCTCTTTTTAACTACTCATCTCGGCTAGATTCTCTGACTTCGGTGTTTAACCCACGCCCCCTGCCCTTTTATGAAAACCTATCAAACTACCGTTTCCAATGCTCTGGCATTTCAAGTCTTTTCGGAAGCAGGGTTTGTTTATTTCCTATAGCAGCATTCACCTGAGCCTGTGTCAGAAAGAAGCTATCTGTAAGATTTGCTCCACTTAGATCTGCATCACGCAAATCAGCACCTATCATATCTGTCACACGGAGATCAGCATTTCTTAGGTCAGCAGCGATTAGCAGGGCTCCGCGGAAACTCTGGCCTCTAAATTTTTTGCCCGACAGCTTGGCTCCTATAAATTCCATCCCTCTGACCTTCTGCTCTTGTCCATCTTTCGGAAGAAATTTAGAGCGTACCATCTTGCTTGTTTTCAGCAGCAGTTCGTTTACTGCAGCACGATGTTCATCTATATTTATCTTCACCAATTCATCTGGACCTAAAAAAGTGATTCTTTCAGTTTCAGACTGGACTTCTTTCAATGAGGAATGCAATGAACGGTTTTCTACAAATGATAAGGCCTCTGTCACATACATTAGCATCTCATGCAGCTGCTGCATGATTGGAAACACATGAAACATTTCTTCTGCTAGGTCGCTATTTTCCCTCCAGTCTCTTCCTTTAAAGGTCACTTGTGAAACTTTTTGACCTGCTCCAAAACATTCGTATACAGCACAGCCCCGGAAATTGCTTCCCCGCAGATTTTCGTGAATGCTGCACAAAAAGTTACTCTGTAAATTGCGGCAGGGTGTGCCTGCATTTTTGTTGTATGCAAAGTCAGCAGATTTCGCGTAAGGCAATGCTACACAGCAAAGCCCAAAACAATTCAGACAATCTGCTTTAAAATTAATTTCAGCTGCATTATTTAATACTGCTCTATCAGTCAATCCTGCCACTTCCCTTTTATCATTCCAAACAGCTTTTCTATCATCATATTAACATATTTTCACAGCTGTTAAAGACTGAATCCCTTATCATACAAAATCTAAAATAAAAGAGGGTGAGACAAAACTAAAATAACCACCTTAAAACACGAACAATCAGATTTCCTTAAAAAAGTTAAAACAAGACCGTTCCATTGCGCTGCGGACCCTCGCTTTCCGCGGGAGCAAGCTGAGCCTCCTCGTCACTCCGTCCTGCGGGGTCTCACCCTTTGCTCTTCAGCCCGCAGGAGTCGAGGGTCCTCCGCTCCATTTCACTCAAGCAAATAAAATATATTTTATAATTATAAAAAAACCGAATGATTAGAAAGATCTCCTTCCTAACCATTCGGTTCAATAAGAGTGTTAAATACTTATTTCCCAGCCTTCTTTCTTTTTATGATAAATTCAGCATTTCTTCCATATCCTCTTGGGCGGTTCCAATTAACTTTAAGCCAAATGTTTCCTGTAGAACATTCATTACTCCGTCAGAGATAAATTCCGGCGGTTTAGGACCTATGCGGATATCTTGAATGCCTAAGCTGAAAAGTCCTAAAAGAATTGCAACTGCTTTTTGTTCAAACCAGGACAGCACAATGCTTACCGGCAGCTCATTCACTTCACATTCAAAAGCGTCTGCTAAAGCAAGGGCAATCTTCACTGTAGAACCAGAATTATTGCATTGCCCTAAATCAATGTATCTAGGAATATCTGTACCAGGCACAGTTCCATAATCGACATCATTAAATCGGAATTTCCCGCAGGAAGTTGTCAGAATAACTGTCTCAGGCGGAAGTGATGTTGCTAACTCACGATAATATTCTCCGCCCTTTCCTGGAGCATCACAGCCAGCTATGACAAAAAATCTTTTTATTTTGCCATCCTTCACTGCTGCAATGACTTCTGGTGCCAAACCTAAAACCGTTTCATGGTGGAAACCGGTTAAGAGTGTTTCATCAGAATCAATAGCCGCTTCTGGCAGCTCCAACGCTCTTTTGATCAGTGCGCTGAAGTCATCACCTTCTATTTTTTGAACATTTTCAAGACCCGTCACCTCATATGTGAACATCCGATCAGCATATGAGCCTTTAATCGGCATGACGCAGTTCGTAGTTGCTAATATAGCACCAGGGAATTTCTCAAATAGTCTTCGCTGATCATACCACGCCTTGCCAATATTCCCTTTAAGATGTGCAAACTTCTTTAAGGCAGGATAGCCATGAGCGGGAAGCATTTCAGAATGCGTATAAATATTAATGCCTAACCCTTCTGTTTGTTTAAGCAGTTCTTCTAATGCATACAAGTTATGCCCTGTGACTACGATGCATTTTCCTTCTATTTTATTTTGTGATACTCTAATAGGCTCTGGTATTCCCAGTTTTTTTGTATGTGCGACATCAAGCATTTCCATTACACGTACAGCTGATTGACCTACCTTCATCGCCATATCTATATGCTCTTGCACATTAAAATTTGAATTCGTTAAAGTCATATAGAGTGCCTCGTGTGTGACTGTGTCTACATAAGGATCTGTACAGCCAAGCTGATTTGCGTGTGTTCGGTAAGCTGCAATCCCTTTTAGAGCAAATATAATGGTATCCTGCAAACTTGCAATATTTTCATCTTTTCCGCAAACCCCAACAATTTTGCAGCCTCCTGCTGGTGTTTGTTCACATTGATGACAGAACATAATCCTTCATCCCCCTTTAATGTAAAAATACCTTTACCGCGTTCACACCTATTCTTTGAGAAAAATAGGCATTGACGCTTCTGTCTTATTACCTTAGCTTAACGGGAATTTCATCTGTATATAGTGACGTAAATCACTTGATAGGCAATTGTCAAAAACTATTCATTTTTAAACTAAGCTTACTGAACCATTCCCAAGCTTTAGGCATACGATACAATAAGCAGAATTAAGTGCAAGGGAGGATGTCCGACTATGAGCGATCACAAGAAGAAAGTTCGCAATGAGCCTTTTGGTGACATAATGAAATCTATGAATCAATTTTTTCATGAGAAGCCGGTTAGAGGATTTATGCAAACGATGGATGACTTCTTTAAAAATCCATTCCCAGCTGCCCATTTTCATGTTGAGGTATCAGAAACGGATGATGCCCATATTATTTCAGCAGAACTGCCAGGCATAAATAAAGAACAAATTCAGCTTGATGTTCTCGATAATTATATTACTATTACAATCAACCAATTAAAGAGCCTCACCGAAGAAGATGAAAACCGGCAAATCACTAGAAGACATCAATCTTTCCAGCGTTCCAGCAGAACGATTCCGCTGCCGCAGCCTATTAACGAGAAAAAAGTAAAAGCAAACTATAAAAATGGGCTGCTGCAAATCAAAGTTCCTAAGCAAAAAGGGAAAACCATATTTTTAGAGGATTAAATGTAAAAAAAGCAAACAGCGTTTTAGCTGCTTGCTTTCGTTGTCTCCGGGCAATGATTAAAGTATATGATGAAGTTTTGAAGGTGTTCATACCATTCTATAAATAAATTACTAGCTGACCCATTCATCCCCCACTAGATTTTTTTCACCAATATGCACAGTATATGATAGCTCTTCCTTTTCAAACCTTTCAGCCATTGCCTCGCCGTTTAATTGTTTTCCTTGTTCAACTCCAGAATCTGCATCCTTTTTCATATATACATACGCACCGGCAGCTGCAAACAGCAGGATTAATATGCCAAATACAATTTTATTTAACGTAACATTCTTCCAGCTCTGTGAACCATACCGCTTTCTTGTCGGCATAATCCGCGGGTCATGTCCAGTTTTTATCCAAGGTGTTCGCTGATAATCTGACTGAAATTTATTTTTCAAGCCGTTTGCTAGCAGACTAAAAGAAATGGTTGTCAAAAGCAGAACGGCGAGAGGGACATATAAAATATGTACATTGCCATAAATATTGCCTTGTGCCTGTCCTACAAGTCCCGCCAGTTCTTTTGTAACCGATAAATATATCGTAGGATCAAAACGCATAATGGTTCCTCCGACAAAAATATTCATCAATGCAAGCTGCCCCATAATCGTAATTACATAGACGACCTCTAAGATGAACATCACGAGCAAAGATTCCTTCAGCTGCGGAAAAATATGCTTCCAGATTAATCTGTTTCTCTTTGCACCAAGTGTTTTGGCGGCTTCAATATAGATCGATTTATTTACTTCTATTGTCTTCAATCTGACAGAAGAAGCAACACTCGGAATACTGATGATCGATGCAATGATTATAAAATATGCTACAAGTGTATCAGACCCTAACACGCTATTCACGCTGATAGGCATTAGAAAAAAATAAAGAATTAAGAATAATGGTATATAACTCCACGCTTTCTCGAAGGCAGTGATCATTGACGGCGTTTTTTTCATTGTTCCGGCATACAAGCCGATTAATGTGCCTCCCGCCATTTTAATTACAGTAACAGCCAGTGCAATAAAGACCGTGTAGCGAATTCCAAATAAGATCATAGAAAGAAGATCATATCCCCAGCGATCGGTTCCTAACAGGTAATCTTTATTCTCAAATGGTTCAAGCGGCGGTGCCAGAACCTTTCCATCCTGATACTGTGTTTCCAAGGTGACATATAAAGAATGCGGTGCCATTATTGGACCGAAAATACATAAAAACAGGATGAATGTTACCAAAAAGATCCCTAAATAATAAGAGTAATTGATGCTCTTTAACTTATTCATATATAAAACCTCTTTTAAACAAAAAGAATACGAGTTTTACAGACAAAAACACGAGTAAAGAAATAATCAGCATGCATATTAATCCAACGGCAATTGGCTGGATTTCTGCGCTTTGAAAAATAAACTTCGTGATGCCCGGTACATTTAATATGTATTCAATAATAAATAAATTGCCGATCCCGAGTGAAATCACTTTTATAAGCTCAGCAGCAATGAATGGTTCAATATTTTTAAACACATGCTGAAAATTGATGTAATTTAACTTCATCCCTTTCGCAACTGCTGTACGAATGTAATCTTCTCCGCCGGTCTGATAATATTTCACTGCTATTAATTTAAATAAATAAACGGTTGGAGCAAAGCCTGCCAATATGATTGGAAACCATAGATTAAGTGCCCCTGCTTCAGGTCTCATCGAAATAATCCGAATTCCTGTCATTTTATAAAAATTTACAGCCAAGATCATTGACAACAATATGATGATAAAGTCAGGTATGGTCGCTAATATATTTAAAATGACACCAAAAACTCTAGTAATTTTAAACCTGCTGATAAAAATACCAAACACAATACTAGTGACAATGGCAGCATTGATTCCTATCAGCATTATGGAAAGGCTGGTAAAAAAATTATCACTGATATCCTGAGCTATTGATCTTTCCTGATAACCTAGCTGGTATGTACCTAAGCTGCCTTCCATTAAATTCGTAAAAAACTGCCCATAAACCTCTGGCAGCTGCTGAACATCCAGCTTGATCGATTGACTGTCTGGATCTACCATGATCATCATTGGCAAAGAAGCCAAAAAGATAATGAGCAGCAGGATGATGATGATCTGCTGGACAACTCGCCACATACGATTTCCTCCCTATCACTTCCTTTATGTATTTTTTCACTATTCTAAAATAATTGTCAATAAAAATTTTTCCATATCCTTTTTCCTGATGAGGAAAATTACAATTAACAGGCTCTGTTAATTGTAATTTTAGCTAAGCTGAAATCATCTTTAGTATGGTTGGGGGTCTAATTAGGCAAACTCCCTTTGGAACTTTCTCGTTCAGTAAATCTTTTCACGATATACTAATTTAACAACAAAAAAGTCCCAAAACGGGACTTTTTTCTTCATTATTTACACTTTAAACATTCCGCCCACACCTTTAACCATAGTGGATACCTGGTTTACAGCATTCATCATTTGCCCTGCTGTATCCATCATTTTATTAAAATCAAGCGAACCGTCTTGTCCTTTAAAGGAATTCATAATCGATTGAACACCCGAAGGTTTCTTTTGAATAAAAGACTGTTTTGGATAAGGATTTTGATAGGGATTTTGCTGCATATTGTAATTCTGGTTCTGATAGCTGTTTTCTTGCGGGAGATCGAGCGGATTTTGAAACACATTTGCATTTTGATTCATAAACCCTTGATGATTTTGATAATACCCTTGCCCACCTGGCGGAAAGCCCATCCCGCCATTCGATTGCATGTCATATCCATTATATTGAAATGAAGGCGGCGGCTGAAATGACGTTAAGTATGGATTCATTCCTCCATAGTATGCTTGCTGAGGATAGGACTGATGATTTGATTGTCTGCTTTGAGACATATCAAAAGCTGATGATGCATAAGGATTAACATAATTCAATCTTGTACGATTATGGGGGTATTGGACTATTTGCCTTTTTCGTCCAAACATAAGCAGACTTCCTCCTTTTTTAGATCTATACTACAAAATATGATGAACCCGCCTAGCTGGTGATAAACTGTTGAAAATCTTTGCTAATGAAAGGGACAGCACATGTCAAAAGATGAAGGTTTTTGTCGGAAGTTTAAATTTTGGAAAAACGAAGATATTTTTTATTCCGTGTTACCATATAGAAAACCTGCACCGTTATAAAACGGACAGATGCAGGAGTGTATCATATGCATGTAGACTTTTGAGGAGGGCACCAAATGATGATGAATATTCACGAGCTAAAACAGAAATTTCAGCAGCTTCGCGATTGTGATCCAGAGCATGTCAATGAATTATTAGATTTCTCAAAAAGAGCGTATATTCAAAATGAAATTTCCATTGAGGTGTATCGTGACCTCGTGCGAGAGCTAGAAGCCCTAGGAGCACAACTTCCTGATCATTTAGAGGACAACTCCCTCATTGGTTCTAATTAAATGACACTCATAAAGCTTACGTATTGTTTTTACAAAGCAAAGAGAGATCCATTTTGCCTGGATCTCTCTTTGCTTTTGCTGAATACTCTTCATCCAAGCTTGTCATTGTCTATTGCAAGAACAATCGTTTGAAGAACATATATTGATGAGCTGACTAAATTTTTGAATCTTGTTCTGCTTGTCTCAGGGAAAAAAGATTGAATGGATATTATTTCAATATGTTCATGGCATGAGTCAATTTGCTGTTCATGGATGTTTTTAGGTCTTTCTGTATGAATCCATTGAATGGCTGCATTTTTCCATTGATCATTTATTTCTTTGACTTCATCTGCGAAGGGTTTCACTTCATTATAAAAGTCGCCTTTTTCTCCACTGATTTTAATTTCTTTGTATTTTTCATCTGCTCTTTTGACATACTCAATCAGTTTTTCTGTTTGCTGCAAAAGATTTTGTTTTTCCACTATATATCACTCCACAAGAACGTGGCTTTTTCACAAACATTGTGGGTTTTAAAAAAGGGATAGCGTCATTTTCACTGCATGGTACTCGCTTTCCGCGGGGCGGGTGCTAAGCCTCCTCGTCGCATACGCTCCTGCGGGGTCTCAGCTCCCCACTCCTCCCGCAGGAGTCTCGCACCATTCCGTTCCAATAACTAAATTATTTCATTAATAACCTCTATTAAAATAGTTCATAACAACAATCTTTTAAAAAAAAGCCACTTACAGTATATGCCTTATTCTATGCAAATCAGTAGCCAAGTTCAAGTTTGAGGCTGCGGGTGTTAGTATAAGTTCCTTGGGCAGATGTATCTTTTATTAGCTTTTCTTCTAAATCATTCATTTTTCCGTAACATGAGATCATTTTCTCAGCCTGTTTGTTCATTAATTTTTTACGTGTACGAGCTGCATTTTTTTCCAGAAGTCCTTCCAGTTCATCCAGCTGTCCACAAATCTCAGAAAGCATTGTGAGGAGCTCTTCTTTTACCTTATCATTACTGTTCATTGTTTACCCTCCAATAACTTTAGCCTTTGACTATTACTTTTCGCTGATCTTCTTTTAAATCCTTGTACCATGACAAAACTAGAACTGATTCGGCAAAGAAAGAACTATTCCACCAAGATTAGCCTTTCATTTTCGACACATATTCTGTGTATGAAAGTAAGGGACTTGCACAAAATAATAGCGATGACAATTGTAAAAGCATAATAATGCTTCAGCAAAGCAGTTTGTCATAGCAATGTAATTAACGATAAAGCGAATAAACGGAGGTGTCAGGCATGGCAAAGCAGGAAAAGAAAAACAATATACAGCCCAAAAAACAAAATGAACAAAAAGCAGGATATGGCGACAAAAAACTAGAAGGTCCAGACCGTCCCTCTACATAATCGCCCTAACACTTGTAAGCAAGGAGATAAGACTCCTTGCTTATTTTTAATTACAAAAAATAAATCAGCGATTTTTATTCGTACTAAAAAAGCGAAGAAATACATTCTTACATGCGTGTGCTAATTGGAGCTGCTCTTGTTTAGAAAAATACCATTCTGTTAGAGAATGTTGCATTGTAATTCCTTTATCTCGTTTGTACCATTGTGATTTTATTGCTGTGCTATTGCTCCAATCCTCAAATTGATGCCGATGATGCCTCACCAAAGGAAAAGTAAGCCGCAGCATTGGTGTTTTCCGATTATGTTTAAAGGGAATATATCTTTCGTAATCATGCCGGGAACCTGTATGTTCTGTTTTCAGGGCAAATTCAAGAAAATCAGCATAGTGTTCATTGCTGAACAAGACAGTGGCTAATGCTTTTCCCAATTCAATACGGTTACTGATATTTTTAAATCCATGCACACTTGCACCATAAAGTTCTCCGTAGATTGTAGGAAATAAGACAACACTGAAATGAAACCAATCCTGCAAGGAAAAGAGTAAGGATCCAAAAACTTTTTCCCGGTATACACCATATTCAATAACAGGTCTTTGAATGACATTTTGTTCATTAATAATTAATGAAGTCATTAACCTCTGCAGATCTTGATGATGCCAATACAGCATCCATTCTTTTTCCATAAAGGAGGAAACATGAAAATTTCTCAATAAATGAAACAAAGGCTCCCCTATTTTCGTCGAATAATGATAGAGGAGAAGTTGCGGGTAGGCATCTTGAAATATTAGCCAATTTGCTCTTTCATACGTTAAAAACAATCTGCTCCGAAAATTTGCACTGAGGAGATCAGCAAAAAGGGCACCTTCTAAATCGCACATGTTCCAGCCGGCATTGCGAGAAACCATGCTTGCTAAAAACGCCCATTGAATGTCCTGGTGCTGCAAATAATAGTTCAAATAAGCATTTGTACGTGAAAGATTGTCTCTATTGTAAAAAGCAGTTTGATTGTTAATGGCTAAAATTATTTCTTGATGCTCTTTTCCGGAAGCTGGTCTTCTTTTTATCAGCATTACTTTTCCCCCAGCATAATGATTTATGAGGTTAGCGTTTGCTTAATAGGGCTATTTATTCACCAAAACCTTAAGTACATTTGGTATGATAGGTAGTAGTTTGTGAGGTGAATTACAATGAACTTCCATTATCCAAATGGAAAACGTTATGTGCCTGCTGTGAAAAAAACGGCAAGCCAGCCAGCTCAGAAAGAAAAAAAATGGTCTTACAGCAATAGAGGAATGACATTGGAGGAAGATATCAATCAATCAAATGAATACTATTTAACACATGGTATAGCCTGCATTCATAAAAAACCAACACCGCTGCAAATTGTACAGGTCGATTATCCAAGCAGAAGTGCAGCCGTTATTAAAGAAGCCTATTTCAAACAGGCATCAACTACTGATTATAATGGCGTATATAAGGGAAAATATATTGATTTTGAAGCAAAGGAAACGCAAAATACAACTTCGTTTCCGCTTAAAAACTTTCACGAGCACCAAATTAACCATATGAAAAAGGTGTTAAATCAAAGGGGCATCTGCTTTGTTTTGCTTCGCTTCTCTCAAACCAACGAAGTATTCCTGCTGGATGCACTCTATTTGCTTGAATTTTGGGACAGAATGGTAAATGGTGGGAGAAAATCCATAAGAAAAGATGAGATTGCAGAAAAAGGCCATTCCATTCCGCTTGGCTTTCAACCAACAATTGACTATATTAAAATAATAGATTATATTTATAACCTTTAATAGGAAGAAAAGCTGAGACGTATCGTTTTGCTCTGACATCCATATGACTTGAGCAGGACCATAATAAGACGAATACATGAATGTTCTTATAAAGTACATTTGGCTTTTGTAAGAAAGGATGAACATATATGGCAGAGAAATTCCAATCAAGGGAGGAGCGCCGAAAAGAGCTTGCCTCCAAGCCAAAAAACAATGGCAAAAAGAAATCCAAAAACATCTTTAAAAGGATTTTTCTTACTTTAATTGTTCTTGGCATTGTCGGCATGATTGCTGGTGCTGCTACTTTTGCATTTATGGTAAAGGATACACCGCCACTTGATGAATCCGCCTTAAAGGATCCAATTCCTTCTGAAATCTTTGATAGTGAAGGAAATACAATCGCTAAAGTTGGTTCAGGAAAATTGGATTATGTGAATTACGAGGATATTCCTGATTTAGTAGAAAACGCATTTCTTGCGACTGAAGATGTCCGATTTTATAAACACAATGGTATGGACTTAATCCGCTTAGGCGGAGCTGTGATTGCCAACGTTACTGATGGCTTTGGATCAGAAGGTGCAAGTACCATTACACAGCAGGTTGTTAAAAATTCATTCTTAAATAATGAAAAGACAATCAGCAGGAAAGCACAGGAAGCATGGCTTGCCTTCCAGCTGGAGCGTAAATATACAAAACAGGAAATTTTTGAAATGTATGTGAATAAAATTTGGATGTCACAAGGAAGCCATGGTGTTTTGACTGCATCCAAGATTTATTTTGGAAAAGAATTAAATGAACTTGAACTCCATGAAGCGGCAATGCTGGCCGGAATGCCGCAGAGTCCTGAGAATTACAATCCTTTTAAACATCCAGACAGAGCTGAACAGCGCCGCAATATCGTTCTATCGCTGATGAATCAGCATGGATTTATAACGGAAGAAGAAATGAAAGCGGCACAGGAGATTCCGGTAGAAAGCTCCCTTGTACCGGAGGACCAAAGAGAAACAGATGACATGCCTTACGATTCATTTGTTGATGTTGTGATTGATGAAGTGGAAGACAAATATCCTGATTTAGATATTTTCTCTGACGGCTTAAAAATTTACACGACACTGGATGTAAATGCACAGAAGCATGTTGAAGGATTGCTGAATGGAAATGATGTTATTCAATATCCAGATGACGAATTTCAGGCAGGAATTACCTTGCTTGATACGAAAACTGGGCAAATTAAAGCGATTGGCGGAGGAAGAAATCTGGAAGTCAAACGCGGATTTAACTATGCTGTCGATTTAAGAAGGCATGCAGGTTCTACTTTTAAACCAATCGTTGACTATGGCCCTGTCATTGAAAACGAACAATGGGGCACATATCAAACGATTGTGGATGAACCATACACATATTCAGGCGGCACAGCTATAAATAACTGGGATAATCGCCATATGGGACCAATGTCCATGCGTGAAGCTCTCGCCCGCTCCCGTAATATCCCTGCTTTAAAGGCATTACAGGGAGTAGGACTTGATCAATCGAAGGAATTTGCAAATAAGCTGGGCATTCCTATTGAAACGATGCTTGAATCGTATTCGATTGGTGCTTTTGAAGTTTCACCGCTGCAGATGGCAGGAGCTTATAGTGCTTTTGGCAACAATGGATTCTATACAGAACCATATTCTGTTAAGGAAATTGAAATGCGTGATGGAACAAAGATTGACGCAAAACCTGAAGCTGAAGTCGTTATGAAAGACTATACGGCATTCATGATCAGCGATATGCTGAAAAGTGTTGTCAATTCTTCTTACGGCACAGGCCGTGAAGCAAACGTTCCCGGATTGCCTGTCGCAGGTAAAACTGGGACAACAAACTATACTGCTGAAGAAATTCGTGAGTATGGAGTAACCAATGGCGGTGTACCTGATGCCTGGTTCGCGGGCTACACAACCAATTACACAGCAGCTATTTGGACAGGATATACTGAAAGAAAGAACTTTATTAAAGCTGGCAATGACCAAAGAATTGCGCAGCAGCTGTTCCGCAATGTAATGAGTTATGTCTCTGAAGGCATAGAAACACCTGATTTTGAACAGCCAAGCAGCGTTGAACAAGTACAAATTGAAAAAGGAAGTAATCCTGCGAAGCTTGCGAGTGACTATACACCGGAAAGTCAAATCATAAATGAATATGCAGTCAAAGGTTTTGCTCCAGATGCTGTATCTGATCGATTTGAAAAGCTAAACGCACCAAGTGAACTACAGGCGCAGTATGATCCTGAAACCAATCAAGTTAATGTTGCATGGTCATATCCTGATGATCTTGACGGAGTACAGTTCGATATATCAGTCTCTTTAAATGAAGGAGCTGAGCAGCAGCTCGGGACGATGAGTGACACGTCGTTAACCCTTCAAGACATTGAACCAGGCTCCATTTATCGCTTTACCGTAAGAGCTATACGAGGTTCCCTGCAAAGTGATCCTGCCACAGCCAGCGTTGAAATTCCACAGGCCGATGATAATGAAGAAGATCAGGGATCAGAGAATGATGGTGAAAACCCTGGAAACGGTAATGGCAATGGGAATGGAAATGGTAACGGGAATGGCAATAACAATGGAAACGGGAACGGCAACGGGAATGGAAATGGTAACGGGAATGATTCTGGCAATGAAGATGGCAGTGATGAAGGATCCGGAAACGGTGAAGACGAAGATCAAAACGGATCTGATAATGAAGATGGAGACGGAGAAAATTCTGGCGACTCTGATGGCGGCGGAGATGAAGGCTCCAATAATCAGCAAGGAAGCAATAGCGGCGGTGGACAATAACTCTCCTCTATTCAAAAAGAAAAGCGCTCAATTTGAGCGCTTTTTCTTTTTATATTTCGGCTAACACGGTTATGAAGATGCTATTTGCTCTTCCCTTTTACTGCCAGCATTTTAAAGTATTGTTTCTCCAATTCTCCTATTAACTCACAAAGCTGAACAAATGAATGATAGAGCACTGGCCTTATGAGGATAAATTGAATTCTTTCTGTACTGTTAACCGGATGTATTTTCCATTCATCAAAATGACCTATATTACCTAAATCCACTGTCTTTCCATTCATCCAGTGTATCCATTGGATCGCAAATGCTATTCCGTATTTCATTTGCTCCTCTGCTCCCTCAAACTGGCGCTTTTCAAACTTAACAGCCAATAATTCTTTGATGGATCTCCATTGCTTTAGCATCATTGGAATATAGATGTCCACTTGCTCTGGCGGATAAAGTTTAGAGTAGTTTTTTAAGTACAGAATGTCCGCCAAAAAAGGCACCGTGAGATCTGCAGGTGAAGTGTCTTGTCTAATTGCAATCATTGTGCCTTTTTTATAAAAAGAACCGTGGCAAAAATGCTGAGGAACCTCAATCATGAGATCAGCCACTTGCTTGAGCTGCTTTCATTCTTTTTTTGCCTTCACGGCACATCTCTAATAATGGGCATTCTGGACATTGGGGGTTTTGTGCCTTGCAATGATAGCGCCCAAAGAAAATGAGCCGGTGATGTGTAACAGACCATTCTTCTTCAGGAACTTTCCTCATTAATGTTTTTTCAACCTCAAGTACAGAGTCTTTCCATCTGCAAAAAGCTAATCTTTTGCTGACTCTTTCAACATGTGTATCCACAGCAATCGCTGGAACTCCGAAAGCAACAGACATAACTACATTTGCTGTTTTTCTGCCGACACCAGGAAGCTCAACAAGCTCATCTCTTGTCTTTGGCACAGTTCCATTATATTCATCAATTAACATTCGGCATAGCTTCTGAATATTTTTCGCCTTATTGCGGTACAAACCAATGGAACGAATATCCTGCTGCAACTCTTCCAAAGATACCTGCAGATAATCCTCAGGAGTTTTGTATTTTTTAAATAAGTTTTTCGTTACTTTATTTACAAGCACATCCGTACATTGTGCAGAAAGAGCCACGGCTATGACAAGTTCAAATGGGTTTTCATGAACAAGTTCACAATGTGCTTCTGGAAACATTTCACCTATTGTGTCTAAACAGTATCTAATATCTGTTTTATTTAACATAAACCTCACCACTTAGTTTCTTTGTACGTTATTGCTCAAGCCAGTTATAAAAAGGCACTGACTTTGCCTGTGAAGATGAATCTTTGTCAGGGCGGCTTGCCTGCTGCTGGTTTTGCCTGAATTTTTTCCCATAGCTTTTCGCCTGCTCGATGGTTTTAATGCCATTGCGCTTCCATTCAAACAATATGCGATCAATATATCTAAAATTAAGCTTTCCAGACATCACCGCTTCTCTTAAAGCCGCTTTAATAATATGGGGATCATGATGATCATCGTCCAGCCATAATGTTAAAGACTCAATTTCAAATGGAGACAAAGGACGGCCAAATTCTCTTTCAAAACATGTATATAAGTCTGTTTCATCCTGCTGATGTTTTAACTGACTCTCTCTTTTTTCCTTATGCAGAAAGAGATCAATCAGTTTGCCCCAAAGCGGTTCAATATCATATTTTTCAAAGCGGATTCCATCTCTTGTTATTTCCTCTTTTATTTCAATACAGCCCTTTTGAATGAGTCTTCTCAATTGATCTGTACATTCTGAAACGGAAATTGTCATTCTTGAAGATAACTCAACAGGGGTAGGAAAATCATTGCCTTTTTCAATAAATGAAATGACTTGGAGAATTAACACTAATTCACATTCGTTTAAGTTTAAGTCTTTATAATTGGAAAGCAGGACACCAGGAACACTTATGTTACCTTCCTGAAGCCATTTTAATAAATGTTCTTTCGCCATGAATTGGACACCTCCCTTTTAGTATATCATGAAGAATTACATACTGGGTGTTAGAAATAAAGGTAAGTTTTTTCAGCAAGGTCTGTAAAAAATGAAAAATCCGCATTGGCGGATTTTCATTTTTACTATTTGTATTATGGATATAGACGGTTCAGCAAACGCGGGAATGGGATAGATTCACGAACATGCTCCACGCCGCTGATCCAAGCTACTGTACGCTCTAAACCAAGACCAAAGCCGGAATGAGGAACTGAGCCATATTGACGCAGCTCTAAGTACCACTTATATGCATCCATTTCAAGGTTATGCTCTTCTAAACGCTGTTTCAGCAGTTCAAAGTCATGAATTCTTTCAGATCCGCCGATAATCTCTCCATATCCTTCTGGAGCAATTAAATCTGCACATAATACAACATCATCTCTGTTTGGATCTGGCTGCATGTAAAAAGGTTTTAACGAAGTCGGGTAATGTGTGATAAAAACAGGTTTATCATAGCTTTCAGCGATAGCTGTTTCATGTGGTGCGCCGAAATCATCTCCCCACTTAATGTCATCAAAGCCTTTTTCGTGCAAGAATACAATGGCATCATCATATGTTATACGCGGGAATGGTGCTGTAATCTTTTCAAGCTTTTCTGTGTCGCGTCCTAATGTTTTTAACTCAAGCTTACAGTTCTTCAGAACAGCTTGTACAATGTATGCTACATATTGTTCTTGAACCTCAAGGTTTTCGTCAAATTCAGTGAATGCCATCTCTGGCTCAATCATCCAGAACTCAATTAAATGACGGCGCGTTTTTGATTTTTCCGCACGGAAGGTTGGTCCAAAAGAAAAAACCTTTCCTAATGCCATTGCTGCAGCTTCCATATATAACTGGCCGCTTTGAGACAGATAAGCATCTTCATCGAAATATTTTGTTGCGAATAATTCAGATGTTCCTTCCGGAGCACTGCCTGTTAGAATTGGCGGATCAACTTTCGAAAAGCCATTTTCATTGAAAAATTCGTACGTTGCACGAATAATTTCATTACGTATCTTCATCACAGCGTGCTGTCTGCGTGAACGCAGCCATAAGTGACGGTTATCCATTAAGAATTCTGTTCCGTGCTCTTTAGGTGTAATTGGGTAATCAACTGCATGATGAAGCACCTCAACACCTGTTACAAGCAATTCATATCCTAATGGAGATCGCTCATCCTTTTGAACAACTCCTGTTACATACACAGATGATTCTTGTGTAACAGTTTTCGCTGTTTGGAATACATCCTCAGATACATCAGCTTTTACGACAACTCCTTGAATAAATCCGGATCCATCGCGAAGCTGAAGAAATGCTATTTTACCGCTGGATCGTTTGTTTGCGATCCACGCGCCAATTTTAACCTCTTTTTCTGCGTGCTTGTACACTTCTGAAATTGTTGTTTTTATCACTAATGTTCCCTCCAAAACGAAACGCTCTTATGTATCGTAATATATTATACCTTTCACATTGCACTCAAGCAATGCTTTGCTGAGATCAGCCTGTGATTACCTGTCTTTAGCCTTGCTATTTAAATAAAAGATACCCGCCAAAAACCATTCGTAGCTTATGGCGGGGTTCATAAGTGTTAGTTTTCCATTAAATTTTTCCGCCTGACAAGAAAGCAGGTTTCAGTTAGTTTGTTCTATTTTGCTAAGAACAAAGTTTTTTATTCTTGATACTGCCTGCTCAAGGGAGTCTAATGAGGTTGCATAAGAAATCCGGATATTATTTGGCGATCCAAAACCTGAACCTGGAATAACCGCAACCATCGCTTCCTCCAGCAGTGCTGCTACAAATTCATCAACATTCTGATAGCCTGCTGATGCTGCTGCCTCAGCAACATTTGGGAAGAGGTAAAAGGCTCCTTGCGGCTTAATGCATGTAAACCCCGGTATGGATACAAGCTGCTCATAGATAATATTTAAACGCTGTTCAAAAGCGGCATTCATTTCTGCAAGCTGATCCTGCGGACCTGCATATGCTGCAATGGTTCCATATTGAGCTGGTGTTGTTGGATTGGATGTGCTGTGGCTTGCCAGGTTTGTCATTGCTTTAATGACCGATTGATTGCCGGCTGCATATCCAATTCTCCAGCCTGTCATAGAATGGGATTTTGAAACACCATTAATGATGATTGTCTGCTCTTTAAGCTCAGATGAAATCTGTGCAATGGAAATATGCTTATGGTCTCCATATACAAGCTTTTCGTAAATTTCATCTGAAACAATTAGAACTTTATGTTTTATACAGACTTCACCAAGCTTTTTCAATTCTTCTTCCGAATATAAAACCCCAGTTGGGTTGGATGGTGAATTAATAATAACTGCTTTTGTTTTTTCTGTGATGGAAGCTTCCAGCTGTTCTGGTGTTATTTTGAATTCATTCTCCTCTAATCCTTCTGTGTAAACAGGAACACCGCCGGCAAGCTTAACCTGCTCAGGATAGCTTACCCAATATGGAATAGGAATGATGACCTCGTCACCTTCATTTAACAAAACCTGAAACAATGTATATAAAGCATGCTTTGCTCCATTCGTCACAATAATTTCAGATGGGTCAAAATGCAGTCCTTGATCATTGTGCAATTTCTTAGCGATTTCCTTTTTTAATAAAGGAAGCCCAGCTGCAGGCGTATACTTTGTATGACCTTCATTCATTGAAGCAGCTGCCGCATCAATGATATGCTGCGGAGTATTAAAGTCAGGCTCTCCTGCCCCAAGGCCAATAACGTCGAATCCCTGTGCTTTTAGTTCCTTTGCTTTTGCTGTAATCGCTAAAGTGGTTGATGGTGTTAGTGCTTTCACTCTGTTTGCCAATTCAAAATCCATTAAACGCGCCCCCTAAAAAATTACAAGTTTTCAATAACTTTTAACTTTTTATTGCCTGTTTCAAAATCAATTAGAAAGTAATTCAGCAAATCTCCCTCAGTTTTATAAGCTATTTCCCATAGTGGGATATTCTTTTCCATCCCAAGCTTTCTAGAAATAATGTCCACTTGCCCTTTTTCTGATAGAAGAATATTCTGAGCCTCTTGTTCAGTAATTCCCTCAGACTGCTTTAACAGCTGGATTTCTCCATCATTCTCCGGAACCCAGACAAAAACATTGTCTCCATTTTCATCCTTGCCTTCAATAACAAAGATTGTTTCATTTCCATGATATATTTCAAAGTCTGATACTGACACAAGATTTGTGTCTTCTTTAGCCCTTTTAACAGCTTCATCTTCTGCTGCCTTTACTGGCTCAATTGAATTTAAGTAAATATTAATACCCAATGCGAGTAAAATGACTAAAATGACCGAACATATTAAGATAACCTTTTTCATTATGTACGATAGATCGTGAAAACAGCTTTTTTGTCATCTTGCTTATCTAAAGCTAACCCAAACATTAGGTTTTCACGTTTTAAGGTTCTGTTCAATGCGTCAACAATTTTATACAAATCTGGACTTTGCTGGATTTTAACTGTTGACAGCACTTCAATTTTACTTTCCATACTGGAATTCCTCCCTAGTGACTACAATATTTGTAACTTATATCAGCGTTCATTTCGGATAAAATAGTATTACAATCAGTTGTAAAACTTCTTATATCAGTATAACAGCTATACTTCAACACTGGAATAACCTAAACCAAAATATTTCTTCTAGTCCAAACACGAAATGGCAAGCTGCGCCTCTATGGCGCAGTGTTTTTTCTTTGTATAGCAGACACATGCAATCCGTTGCTTTAGGATCGTTATTTCAGTCGAAAATCCCTCATAGCCATTTTTCAATCAATTGGACAGTTTCATTAATATTTTTTTCTTGAACGTCTATTGCAGGGACAGACTCGAGAAACGCTCTTCCATATTTTGTGGTTACGATTCTCCGATCAAACACTAGTATGAATCCCCGATCCTGTTCTGTTCGGATTAATCTGCCAAAGCCTTGTTTAAAGCGCAGAACGGCCTCCGGAAGGGAATATTCATAAAAAGAATTTCCGCCTTGCTTGCGAATATGTTCTGACTTCGCAGCGTGAATCGGCTCATCAGGCGGCGTAAAAGGCAGGCGCACGATAATTAAGCAGGATAGGTCATCTCCTGGAATGTCGACACCTTCCCAAAAACTGCTTGTGCCAAAAAGAATTGATTTCTCAAAGCGCTGAAAATTTCTCGTTAACCGTGTTCTGCTTCCTCCAGAAATACCTTGTGCAAATAAGGCATATCCTTCAAGCAGCCCGGATTCTTTAATCAGTTCATATGTTTTTCTAAGCATTTCATATGAGGTAAACAGGATCAGCATTCTGCCTTTTGTTGCTTCGGAAATCGTGATTATATGTTCCGTTATTGAAGCGACATAATCTTCTAAAGGCACTGCATTTATTTCCGGTAAATCGGTCGGTACAACAAGCTTCATTTGCTTTTTATATTGGAATGGAGAGGGAATCTGGTTTAATAAACATGCTTCCTTAGTCAGCCCAATTTGATTAAGAATATATTGAAAAGAATGGTTCACCACTAAAGTTGCTGAGGTTAAAACAACACTTTCCTTTACAGCAAAGAACCTTTCTTTTAGATGTGCTGAAGTCTCAATTGGCTCTGCCAATACAGAAGTCGCATTTTGTGCTGCTCTTTGATCCATTTCAATCCAAATAACAGAATCCTCTTCGTCCCGCAAAAATAAGGAGCGTGTCATTGAAGCGATTTCTTCCAGTTTTAGGACAGACATAGCAGTTTCCTCAAGCAGAATTTTTTCTTCCGGTGCTAATAGCTCCTTTAAAAGAGCTGCTTTTTCTAAGGTCCCGTTTACTGCATGCAGAACATCTTTTAATGAAAATAAGAACCTTTCTGCATTGGCTTTTACGTATTGACTTTCTTTGTTATGGCCAGCATCTTCAAATAGTACCTTTATTCTGTTTTGATGACTTTTAACACTACTGTGTCTTTTCGCATAGATTCCAATCATCTTAAACAATTCATCCATACTTTCAGTCAGAGCAGTCATTAGACGGCTGAATTCAAAAGCAGGAATGGTCTTAACGGTATGATTGGACTGTTTAGATAATAGCTTTTCCAGTTTATTTAAAAGCTGATTCTGTTCCAGCAAGCCAATCTGGCTGAGCAGGATGCGAATCGTCAGATAATCAAACCGTTTTCCAAGGTGCTTTCCTGCAGCCTTAACAAAATGATGTGCTTCATCTACCACGACATGCTGATATTTAGGGAGCAATGCTTTTTCTGCTGTTAGATCCGACAGCAATAAGGAATGGTTGGTGATAATGACACTGGCACCATTTGCCCTTTTTTTCGCACTGCTGTAAAAGTCCCGTGATTTCCACTCTTTCGTTTCAATAAAAACATTAAGATCGTTTTTAATTCGATTCCAGAAAAGTGAACCGCCGCTCGATAAATTTAATTCATCGACATCTCCCGTTTTCGTTTCCGTCAGCCACACTAAGATTTGCATTTTTGTTAATGCTGTATCGTAATTATCTTCTCTTTCTTTAAGTGTGTGCTCAAATTTTTCCATTGAAATATAATGCCCCCGACCTTTTATTAAGGCTGCATTCACCTGAAAAGGAAGCATTTTATTCAATTTTGGAATATCATTTGTAAGCAGCTGATCTTGAAGCTGTGTTGTATATGTACTGATAATAATTGGATTTTTTGTTTCTCTCCCATAATAAACGGCTGGCAGCAGATAAGCGATTGATTTGCCGACACCTGTACCGGCTTCAATAAGGGCATGCTTTGATGAACGCAATGCATGATTAACACTGTTCATCATGGTTAATTGTCCTTCTCTTTTCTCGTATCTTTCAAACCCTTTATTTAACACAAACTCTTTATTCAATTGCTCAAAAGTTTCATCTAGTTCGCTCACATTATTACTAGTTACTTCACTATCTTCTTGCTTGCAAATCGCAATTCCCCTAAATATCTCAAGCATAGGAGGAGTTTCTTCAAGCTTTGTTTCTTTTTCCTGAAGAAGCTCTTCAAGTAAAGTATATAGGTCACTTTTCAAGCCGCCAGAAAGCCTAAATAGCTGCTTTACCGTTTCTTTTGGCAGCTTTTCCAGTTTATTTAATAACAGTAATAAAAGCTCTGCTGTAGCGTATGAATCACTATCCGCCTGATGCGGCCGGTCGTGAATAATTCCGTTGCTTTGTGATAGTTCGGAAAGCTTATAGCTGTCTGCTGAAGGAAGCAGAATTCTAGCCAGTTCTACGGTATCTAAGACCGGACCATAAAAGCCGATATAACCAGCATTGATCAGTTCTTCCTGTAAAAAAGATAAATCAAAGAGCACATTATGAGCGACGAAATAGGCATCTTCTAATAAATCATTTATCTCTTCGGCGATTTCCGAGAAAAATGGAGCTGTTTTCACCATTTGATCTGTTAAGCCAGTCAGCTCCTCAATAAACGGAGGAATAGGCTGATCTGGATTTACAAGTGAGGAATACTCTTTGGTTATTTTCCCGTCTTCTATGACAACTGCTGCAAATTGTATTATTTTATCCCCTTTTTTGGGGGCATTTCCTGTCGTTTCTAAATCAACGACAACATATTTATTACTCATCTCTTACACCTCGGACGTTCTGTCATTAGAACGGTAACATAAAAAAGAAAAAAGAAAAAGGTTTAGCTACTACCACCTAATTGACAATTTTGCTATTCAGCATTAAATCGTTTGTTATCTATCCATAGGTGTAGCAAAGGCTGAAGCGGAGAATTTCCCTTCAGCCTTGTTTGCAATTGATCCTTTTGATCACAAGCTTATTATATTGGGTTGCATGTGCCCATTTCAAGCATCATCCTTTACATTACAGTGCTCGCTGGCTCCGCATGCAGCAGCTGCTTGATCACATTATTTTCTCCCATGATTGCCACTTTAGGCTGGTGATCTGCCAGTTTTTCTTCTGCAACAAAAGCATAAGAAATGATGATTACAATGTCGCCTTCATGAACAAGTCTAGCGGCAGCTCCGTTTACACAGATTACGCCGCTTCCTCTTTCACCAGGAATAATATATGTTTCAAATCTTGCTCCGTTATTATTATTAACAATTTGTACTTTTTCATTAGGGAGCATGCCAACTGCATCTAAAATATCACTGTCGATTGTAATGCTTCCCACATAATTTAAGTTTGCCTCTGTTACGGTTGCGCGATGGATTTTTCCGTTCATCATAGTGCGAAACATGAGGATTCCCCCTTAGATGGATATGATTGTATTGTCAATTAAGCGTGCCTTTGTGAATTTCACGGCTAACGCAATAATAATCGTTCCTTTGATTTCTTTTACTGGCTTCAATTCCGGGTAGCTGTATAGTTCAATATAATCAATGGTGCCGCTGCTATTTTGCTCAATTCGTTCCTTCATGAATGATAACACCTTTTCAGGGTCTCTTTCACCGTTAATGATTCCCTCTCTTGCTTCATTTAGGGATTTGTTTAAAATGACAGCTTCTTCTCTCTCGTTTGGCTGTAAATAAACATTACGGGAGCTTTTTGCCAGACCATCCGTTTCTCTGACCGTTTCAACCGTCTTGAGAGTGACTGGAATATTGTAGTCCGTTATTAGCATATCAATTACCGCAACCTGCTGTGCATCCTTCATGCCAAAATAGGCAAAATCTGGAATAACTATATTAAATAATTTTAATAGAACGGCTGCAACTCCATCAAAATGTCCAGGGCGGGATCGACCGCATAATACGTCGGTTCTGTCCCCGACAGTTACTTTAACGGCCAATGGTCTTGGATACATTTCAGAAGCATCAGGATAAAATAAGTAGTCTGCTCCACTTTCTTCCGCCAGCTGGCTGTCACGCTCAAAATCACGGGGATAGGTGCTCAAATCTTCGTTAGCCCCAAATTGAAGCGGGTTAACAAAGATACTGACCGCAACTATATCGTTTTCCCTGCGTGCTTGTTTGATAAGCGTTAAGTGTCCATCATGCAGATATCCCATTGTCGGCACGAAACCAATAGACTTACCTGAGCGCTTCTGTTCCAGCATTGTATTTTGCATTTCTTTTACACTTCTGATGACTTTCATGCTTTTCCTCCATATAAACCTGATAGCTCCTGATCTTTCATCGTAAAGGAGTGCTCATCTTTCGGGAACAGCTTACCTTTTACTTCGTCTTTATACGCTCGAATAGCGTTCTCCATCATTTCACCGCTATTTGCATACTGCTTAACGAATTTCGGAACCCGGTCGACTCCATAGGTTAAAATATCGTGATAAACAAGCACTTGTCCATCTGCTCCGGCACCAGCACCGATTCCGATTGCGGGAATACCGATCTGTTTAACAATCTCTTCTGTTAGCTGTTTCGGAACACATTCAAGTACGACTGCAAAAGCGCCAGCCTCTTCACATTTTTTAGCATCATCGATCAACTTTCGAGCAGCCCCGGCGTTTTTGCCCTGAACTTTATAGCCACCCAGCACACCTACTGATTGTGGTGTTAAGCCAAGATGGGCCATAACAGGCACGCCTGCTTTTGTTAAAGCTTTTATATGGGTGATGACATCATCGCCGCCCTCTACTTTAACAGCTTGTGCTCCAGTTTCCTGGATAAGGCTTGCTGCATTTAACAGTGTGTCTCTTACGGATAAATGATAGCTCATGAAAGGCATATCAATCACAATAAACGTGTTTGGTGCACCTCGTTTAACAGCTTTTCCGTGATGAATCATATCTGCCATTGTGACTGGTACGGTTGAATCGTAACCTAAAACAACCATTCCTAATGAATCTCCTACAAGAATCATATCAACTTCAGCATGTTCAGCTTGTTTTGCGGAAGGGTAGTCGTAAGCTGTCAGCATTACAATCTTTTCTTCTGACTCCTTCATTTTCAGAAAATCTGTACTTGTTTTCATTCTGTATCCTCCTCGATTTGGGGAAGAGGCGATTGATTGACTGTAATGAGATAAAGTGACGAAAATAATAAAATCCTTCAGCATACGCAGAAGGATTGTACATGACGAACTCATTAATGTGTCTCATCCCTCTGTCCCGGTCCATATTGGATCTAGGCAGAACTATTTTCATATAGGATCTTGTTCATAGCTTTTCCATTAAACAATGAATTCATAGTATGAAACGAGCCTACTTTTGAACTTAAAAAGGGTGCAGTTCAGCATGGATACTGCCCATCAAAAGTATAGCAATATGTAAAAGCTTTGGCTAGAATTTTATTTTGCTGCTGCAGGACAATAAACAGGTCCGTTCCATTTCACTCATGTTGTTAAATAACAAATAAAAAAAGCGAATGATTTAAAAACCTAACCATTCGCTTCTATCATCGTGTTAAATACTTATCTCCCAGTGTCTCTTTATAATTCTATATCAGCCGAATAGATGTGATGCTGTTTTCCGGATTCGTCTTCGATTAAAAGGACTCCATCTTCGGTAATGCCTAACGCTTTACCATGGATGGTTTCACTAATGGATCGGGCGGTAATTTTTTTGCCTATTGTGATGGCATAGCTTTCCCATAGCAGCTTAATCGGTTGAAAACCCTTATCCAAATAGAGCAGATACAGCTTTTCAAGGTGGTATAGAACATGCTGAAGAATCTGGGCACGATCAAGTGGTTTGCCTGCTTCAATGCTCATTGATGTAGCAATAGACTGAAGCTCCTCTGGATAATCTTCATGTTTCTGATTCACATTTATGCCGATCCCAATGATCACAGCCTGAATTCGGTCTGCATCAGCCTGTAGCTCAGTTAAAATGCCTGTTGCTTTCTTTCCATTCAGCAGAATATCATTTGGCCATTTGATGGCTGGATGAAGGCCAGCCTCCTCCATTGCCTGTACAACGGCAACTGCAGTAATTAGCGTTAGCTGTGGAGCCTTTTGAGGGGGAATATTCGGGCGTAATATCACACTCATCCAAATCCCCGTATATTTTGGAGAATGCCAGCTCCGGTCCATTCTGCCTCTTCCAGCTACCTGTTCCTCAGCGATAACAATTGTGCCTTCCGGTGCGCCTTCTAAAACAAGGCGTGATGCGATTTTTTGGGTAGAGCCGACACTTTCCTCATAATGAATATTCTTCCCAAGCTTGTCTGTCTGAAGACCAAACCTGATCTCATCCACTCCAATATGTTCTGGAGCTTTTATAATGCGGTACCCTTTTCGTTTAACTGCCTCAAGAATAAAGCCTTCTTTTCTTAATTCTTCAATGTGCTTCCACACTGCTGTTCTTGAGCAATTAAGCACATCGGCCAAATGCTGGCCGGATACAAACTCATCTCCGCTTTTCGTAAAAGCATCAAGCATTTTCATTCGGAGCTCTGATTGCATTTTATAAGCCACTCCTTTATCGATTCCTTGTCATTAGGCAGTTTTTTTAGAATAATGGCTTCTTCAATGCTTTGCAAGTCCGTTTTAATCCATGCTCCTGCCTGCCTGTTTAGCCACTGCATCAAATCAGTTCCAGTTACCGGAATTTCATTTTTGCTTTTAATCGGCAAATCCTGATATTGAACAGCAACATCTTCTAAATGTGCGTTTGCTGGTCTGCGATTCATGATATTAACGATTTTTTCTACGCTAATCGCAGTATCATAGCCGCAATGATACAGATTTAACGGCTGCCATACTGATTGCAGACGTAAATCGAGCCCATTTTGTATCGCCATGATGGTTTTAATTCTTTTGCCCGGCAGCCGCCAGCTTTTTAAAAACGATTGTGCTTCCCGGACATCCTTTTTAAGAATGTGCACCAGCAATGCCCATCTTTCTTCTATATTTAAAGCCGCCTTCTCGATCTCTGCAAAATGAATTAACTGCTGATTATATGGCAGCAATCCCGGCAAATAATGATACAACCCGCTCTCAGCTAACACTCTAATGCCGCCATTGATATTCACTCCAGAGAGGAGCTTTTCAAATTCAGCAAGTTTTCTCTCTACAGCAATATGCTCCAGCAGATGAGCATTTCTTATTAGAGCATTCATCGTATCCTCGCTTATGCTAAAAGAAAGCTGGCTATGAAAACGGACAGCCCTCATCATGCGTAAGGCATCTTCTTTAAAACGGTCTTCCGCTTTGCCTACGGTTTGAATCACTTTCAGGCGGATATCGTCAACTCCATGAAAAGGATCAATTAATTTTCCATTCGCATTCATGGCAATGGCATTCATGGTAAAATCGCGCCTGCTTAAATCCTCATTAAGACTGCTGATAAAATAAACCTCTGACGGTCTTCTAAAGTCTTTATATTCAGCCTCTGCACGGAAAGTCGTTATTTCATAGGGTACACCTTCATGTAAAACAGCAACGGTTCCATGTTCAAGGCCAATATCAATGGTTTTGTGAAAAATAGCTTTGATCTCTTCCGGCATTGCTGATGTGGCAATGTCAACATCGGCTATTCTTTTGCCGAGAATATCATCTCTGACCGAGCCGCCAACAAAGTAGGCTTCAAAACCGGCTTCCTCTATTTTTAATAATAAAGGGATTGCCTTTTGAAACTCAGGATTCATTTTTCTCATCCCCAGTTAGCAAGGTTTCATAAATATGTTCATATTGTTCTACAATCATGTCTGCACTAAAATTTTTCTGCACATGTGTAATTGCATTATGAGCAAATTCAGCCTGTTTTTCTGAATTGCTTAAAAGCTCAATCGCTCTTCCTGCCACAGCAGCAATATCACCCAGTTCACAAATAAAACCAGTTTTTTCGTCAGCAATCACTTCCGGCAATCCGCCAATATTGGTCACAATACAAGGAACTCCGCAAGCCATAGCTTCTAGTGCTACTAATCCGAAGCTTTCTTTTTCTGATAATAGGAGCATTAAGTCGCTGATTGAATACAAATCTTCTACATTATCCTGTTTCCCTAAGAAGATGACCTTATCTGTCAGCTCAAGTTTCTTTACTAACTTACAAATAGTTGTCATTTCTGGTCCATCTCCAACAAGCAAAAGCTTCGCTGGAATCTTTTCAGTAATCTTGGAGAAAGCATGAATAACATCCGGCACTCTTTTGACTGCACGGAAATTAGAAACATGGATGACCGCTTTTTCGTTCACACCTATTCCTAGTTCTTTGCGAAGGTTTGAAGCTTCAACTTTTTTATACACCCGTTCATCAATAAAGTTATAGACTGCTTCGATCGGTTTATCTGGTTTAATTAAATCATATGTTTGTGCAATCAGCGCATTTGATACGGCTGTTACAGCATCAGATTTCTCAATGCCAAATTTTATTGCATCGGTCAGCGACGGGTCATAGCCAAGCACGGTAATGTCTGTTCCATGGAGGGTCGTGACAATTTTAACATCCCGTCCGCTCATTTGTTTTGCTAAAATGGCACAAACGGCATGAGGGATTGCATAGTGAACATGCAATAAATCAAGGTTTTCCCGTTTAATAACCTCAGCCATCTTGCTGGCGAGCGCAATATCGTATGGTGCATACTGAAATACAGAATATTGATTTACTTCTACTTGATGATAAAAAATATTATGATACATTTTCTTCAAACGAAATGGCAGGCTAGAGGAAATAAAATGGATTTCATGACCTCTTTCAGCCAGCATTTTTCCGAGCTCAGTCGCGACGACCCCCGATCCGCCAACTGTCGGATAGCAAGTAATGCCAATTTTTAATTTTTTCATGTTATTCTCCAAATAAATCTGAATTGATGACAAGCGGATTTTTGGACTTAAAGCCTTCTGCATATAACACTCCGGCATGTGTTCCATGTAACTTTTCGCGCGCCTGAATCATCTCTATATACCCGTTTACAAGCGGAGTATCTACCGTATGTTCATCTTTTATAAATTGACTTTTATAAGCATTTAAACTCTCAGTTTTCTGTTCCATATACTCTGATATATCAATGAGAAAATCAGGTTTTGCTGTGCTGTTAATCAGATAATAGTATGTATTTTTCACTTTATGGGCTTCACCGTTCGCAGAATATTTTTTGATGCCAGCAGAAAAAACGGCTTCTTCTACTAATCGTGCGCAATTGCCATGATCAGGATGACGATCCTCCCAATATGGAGCAAAAACGATCTGCGGTTTGTATTTGCGAATCATTTCTGCCGCTGCTTTGATATAAGAAGCTGATAAAAATAAGCCGCGGTCGGGAAGATCAAGTGTTTCCCGAACGCTAACGCCAAGGATCTCCGCTGCTTCCTTCGCTTCCCTATTTCTTATTTCAACAGTTCCATTAGAAGATAATTCAGCTTTAGTTAAATCACAAATAACAACTTTTTTGCCCTGCTTGGTGTATTTAGCGATTGTAGCACCCATCCCAATTTCAACATCATCTGCATGGGCGCCAAATGCTAATAAATCAATGTGGTGGTCTTCCATTTTATTCACCTTTTTCTCCGTTTGCAACCGAGCGCCAAGCTAAATCTCCTCTATCCAGACCTTTGATGAGCATCTCAGCAGTTCCCATATTCGTAGCAAGCGGCACAGCATAAACATCACATAAACGAAGCAATGCCGTTACGTCAGGTTCATGCGGCTGCGCTGTTAAAGGATCTCGGAAGAATAGCACCATATCCATTTTGTTATTAGCGATCATTGCCCCAATTTCCTGATCTCCGCCAAGCGGGCCTGATTGAAAACGATGAACCTGCAGTCCTGTCTCATCCATGATCCGCTGCCCAGTTGTACCGGTTGCGAACAAATTATGACCCGACAAGCTCCCCTTATATGCAGTCGCAAAACGCATCATATCATCTTTCTTTTTATCATGTGCGATTAATGCAATATTCATCTTAACCCCCACCTTATTCGATAATATTTTCTAATCCGTATACAAGCGTATCTATTTTCACAACCGTATCGACCGCAAGCTTTACACCTGACATAAAGGATGCCCTGTTATATGAATCATGTCTAATCGTCAATGTTTGCCCGTCTGCACCAAACATAACCTGCTGATGAGCAATTAACCCAGGAAGGCGGACAGAGTGAATATGCATGCCATCATAATTCGCTCCTCTGGCACCTTTAATAGTCTCTTTTTCTTCTGGATGGCCCTGCTGTTTTGTTTCCCTAACTTCTGCAATCATCTCAGCTGTTTTTACCGCTGTTCCAGATGGAGCATCAAGCTTCTGGTCATGGTGTAATTCGATGATCTCCACATCTTGAAAATATCTGCCTGCCATTTGCGAGAATTTCATCATTAGAACAGCACCTAAAGCGAAATTAGGAGCGATAATACAGCCAATGCCTTTATCATGACATAGTTCTTCCAGTTCCTGTAGCTGTTCTTTTGTAAAGCCAGTCGTACCTACTACAGGTCTGACTCCATGCTCGAGTGCTGTTTTTGTATGCAGCATCCCCACTTCAGGAGTTGTTAAATCAATCAAGACATCCGGATGCACCTCTTGCATCAGCAATTGCACATCTGAATACACTGGGACTTCCATCCCTGCAAAGCCATCAAAATCACTTAATAAACCTCCACCGTTTTTGTGATCTAAAACAGCTGCAAGTTCATATCCTTCTGTTTCTTGTACAAGCAGGACAGCTTCTCTTCCCATTCGGCCGCGCGGACCTGCAATAGCAATCTTTAAATTTGTCATCTTATTGTTCTCCTTCTTCAATTCTTGTCCAGCGGTCTTTATCCCGCGTATTAAATTTATGCATCACTCTGTCGTGAGCATCCTGCAAATCAATATGTAAGGAGTTTGCCATGCAAATGAGGACAAAAAGGACATCTCCCATTTCCTCTTCTATCGCTTTTTCATCTTCACTATTCTTTTTTGGCTTTTCTCCATAATGATGATTAATTTCTCTTGCCAGCTCTCCCAGCTCTTCTGTTAATCTTGCCGTCATGGCAAGCGGACTGAAATAGCCTTCTTTAAATTGACTTATGTACGTATCTACTTCTTTTTGAAGCTCATTCATTGTTTTATGTTTATTCATTTGTTTTCACCACCAAACTGATATGTGACTGCACCCTTTCATGTTAGCTAAATACTCCAAGTTTTACAAACATTTTTGACGTTTTTCTGCTGATCGGCACGATGTTGCTCTTCCAATTTCTATCCTATATAATAATGTGAGCTAAATAAGGAAGTGGAGGGGTTTTATGGTATTTGGTTTGAAACTTAAAAACATATTCTTTATTTTATTAGGTTCTGCAATCTTTTCCTTTGGGATTGTTCATTTTAATATGCAAAACAATTTAGCAGAAGGCGGTTTTACTGGAATCACGCTTCTCTTATATTTCCTGTGGGAATGGGATCCATCCTATACCAATTTAATCTTGAATATTCCGCTGTTTTTTATTGGCTGGAAGCTTCTTGGGCGAAGTGTATTTCTCTATACCATAATTGGAACTTTTAGTGTTTCCGTTTTTCTATGGATATTTCAGCGCTATCAGATTAATATGCCGCTTAAAGATGATCTTACCTTAGCTGCCCTCTTTGCAGGTGTTTTTATTGGGGTTGGCCTTGGAATCATTTTTCGCTATGGAGGGACAACGGGCGGAGTTGATATTATTGCAAGACTTGCCAATAAATATGCAGGCATCAGTATGGGAAAAGCGATGTTTATGTTTGACGCTGTTGTTATCGCACTGTCATTAATATTCTATTTAACATATCAAGAAGCCATGTATACACTTGTAGCAGTCTTTATAGGCGCACGAGTGATTGATTTTATGCAGGAAGGTGCATATGCCGCAAGAGGGGCGATGATCATTTCTGAAAACACCGGTCAAATCGCAGAGAAGATTATGAAAGAAATGGATCGTGGAGCGACCATATTACGAGGCTATGGACCTTATACAAAGAAGGATAAAGAAGTATTATACTGTGTTGTTGCCCGCAATGAAATCGTCAAACTGAAAAGCGTAATTACGTCAGTTGATCCGCACGCTTTTGTTTCGGTCACTGTTGTGCATGATGTGCTTGGCGAAGGATTTACATTGGATGAAAACAAGAAGCCGATTGAAAGATAAAATAGAATTACACACTACAAAAATACCAGGCCATCACCGACCTGGTATTTCTTTTTTTATTCAGACCTTTGCATACCTGTGTATATGAGCACTAGGCGCAATAGCTCCAAAACAGCCACTGCAGCTGCAGCAACATATGTTAACGCTGCGGCATTTAGTACCTTTTTTGTTTCACGTTCTTCATCATTGCGGATCACACCAAGGGAGACGACTTGATCCATGGCACGATTGGAGGCGTTAAACTCGACTGGCAGGGTAACAACTTGAAATAATACAGCTCCAGCCATAAAGAGAATCCCCAGCAGGACAAAACCGCTGGCTCCTGCAAAAAATCCAATCATAATTAAGATCCATGAAAAGTTCGAACCTATATTTGCTACCGGAACAAGCGTATGGCGCAATCTTAAAAACGAATAACTCTCTGCATCCTGTATAGCATGACCTACTTCGTGAGCAGCAATGGCTGCAGCAGCCACTGAGTGGCCATGGTAGTTGCCTGAAGAAAGTCTAACCGCTTTAGACCTTGGATCATAGTGGTCTGTAAGCTGACCGCGCACTTCCGATACACTCACATCGTAAAGTCCATTTGCATCTAATATTCTTCTTGCGACCTCTGCACCTGTCATATGGGAAGAGGATGCTACTTTTGAATATTTATTGTAAGCTCCTTTTACCTTAAACTGTGCCCAGATCGGAATGATGATAATTATGGCAAAGTATATCAAATATGCTCCCATAATAACCCCTCCTGTTATTTACCTTCTTGTTGTTATCTTCCCCTTATGGCCTCTCATGGAAACATAGAAATTATATTAACTCTCTTGCTTCTTTTGTTTTCTCTTGTCACCGTTATATTTTCTCCAGCCTACATAGGATAATGTAAGTATAATGATGCTGCCTGTCGAAATGATTACCCACCAAAGAGATGGATCCGCTTCATCCTCTGTCATATCCTCAAATATGGACTGCAGGTCGGCTTCCAATGCTTCCAGCTGCTCATTCGGTTGTCCTGATGATATAATATCCGGACGATATTGGTCAATATATTGAACCTGTGTATCAACATTTTGCATTCTCTCTGGAGAAATATTGAGCTTCATGCTTGGATATACAACATGATATAAGTTTAAAAAGGAATTATAGCTAACATGAAATTTTTCAGTGTCTCCACTTTCTGCTGCCTCTTTTGCATCATTAAAAACAGATAAGATCGGTGATTCCATTTCAGTCCACATTGGCTGATATGTAGATGTTACAGCATCCATAACAAGACGGAATTTTGTTAGACTATTTACTCTGTCGGTGTAGTTCATTTCAGAACTTACAGCAGCCTGAAGCGCTTCATGATGAGTGGACGTTACTGCTCTCAGTTCTTCGGATGTAAATGGCCGCTCATTTCCTGTCGCATATACATATTGTTCCGAGAAATAGTCCAGCAGCCTTTTAGCATCATCATACCGCTTCAATTTCATCATTTGAAGTGCTTCGTCCGATATCTCATTTAATTTATCAACAGGTGAACTGCTTTCTGCATACACCGAAAACGGCATAAGAATGAAAAATAATATGCTTATTAATAGTAAATATAGTTTCTTCATACCTTGTCCCTCCTCTTATCCCTATTAGAAAATGTATGAGAAAATGGACAAGGCTAGAACATGAAAAATGATGAAGTGAAAATTCCATTTAGAGAGAGTATATTCTTTTTCACGCCCTCTGGTGCTTGCTTTCTTGGTCAGATCCTGAACATCATCCGGCTATGGATATGCGGAGACTCATCCAGAAGGAATTTATAATTCTTTTTCAGTCAGCAAATTGATAATCTTCAATGACTCAAACGAACCATAAAAAAAACCAAAGAACCTATAGCAACGTTCTCTGGTTTCTTTCCTATATACTTCAATATTAACTCCCGCCTTGCGGAATAATGACAGGGTTAACATCTCCTTGCCCGCTGCTTCCACCATTAAAATATTGAGGAACCTTACCCGGATAAAATAAATCGCCAACTTTCACCGAGTTTTCCATAACGATATCCCGTTCAACAAGCGGTATGATGACCTTCATTTGCACTTGAACCTTCACATAAACTTCGAGATATGTATTGTTTATGCCTGTTTCAAGAATTTTCGTTTCCACATTTGACATAGAGTGACCTAAAAGCTCAAATTTAATTGGCACTTTTGGCCCCAGATTAGAGAATAATGTTTGCTTTGTAGCCATTCCAAGCGGGATTCGATAGATAATCCCTTTTTCCTTATGAGAAGCTTCATAATCAATATAGGAATCATTGCGAAAGGCTTCAAATTGCTCTAATTCACCCTGCTCAACTAAATCCAGATATTCCTGCACCATCCGGTTCGTATCTGACATCACTTTGTTTACAACCTGCTGATTAAAGCTGTAAGGCGCATTTTCACCATCACCATGGCGAACAATTAATTCGTTTACATCAATCGTTTCCGATAATTCCTTTGTAATGGCATCATTAATGGCTTGAGCTGAGAATTGCTTCGCCCGTGTTTCAGCAATATCCATTAATACTGGTTCAATTTGTTCATCAATCATAAGAAGACCAAAAAAAGTAAGAAGGACAAAAAGGATTAACGAAATGAAGAATACATGCTTAGCTGGTAAAGGTCCTTTAAACAGTCCCTTCCTCTTTCTTCTGAACACATGAAACCCTCCCTTTGTACAATATATGATTGTACAGGGAAAATAAAACAAGTATCGTCTCTTATCCCGACATTTTCATGCACCCATAGAGTCTGGCAATCCTTAATTATTTGTAATACTTAATTGAAAGGATTTTTTTCGCAAACATAAGTAATAGGTCAGTGCTATACAGAAAATACTGAGCCAAAATGTAAAGTATCCGATTTCAGGTATGTATAAATCCAAGGTTGGATATCTCGGCAGCATAAAAAAGACATAATCAATCACGTCATTATGCAATGTCCAGACTCCAGCAGCAACTAAGTGCCATGTTTTCAAACGATAAAAGGGTGCGTATAAAATCCCTTGAACTGCCATAGCACCGTGTGAAAAAATCAGCATAAGAGCTGCAGGCTGAATATCACTAGTGACTTGGAAGACAAGCAGATTCATAACAACCGCCCATACACCATATTTCACTAAGGTCACAATGGCAAGAGCTTCAAACAGCGGCCAATTTTTCCCCAGCAAAAAAGCAATAAGAACAAACACAAAAAATAAACTTGCAGTAGGACTATCCGGAACAAATGGAAGAAAATGCAGGGGTGTCTCGACAAGCTGCCCTTCATACCATATATAACCGTAAATAGTTCCTCCTATATTAATTAATAAGAGTAATAACAGTATGGTACGATTAGCAAAAAACGGAAATAGCCACTTCATAACTTACCTCATCTCTACCTAAATTTCTCTTTTATCATAAAGTATTCCATTTACAACAGCAACATAAAGGCCATAGCTTTTTTGCTTATGGTTTACTCAGCAGCAGGTTCAGAACCAAATAAAGAACCGGCAGTCAATTGACATACCGGTTCTTGATTACATTATTCACTTTCTACGCTATCAATAAATTCTACTAGCTTATCAAGTTCTTCCTCTGTGCCTGCAAATAGGCCACCTGGCATTGCGCCACGACCGTTTTGAATAACTTCTTTAATTTCTTCAGGAGTTAGTTCAACGTCGATTAATGCAGGACCAGCTGCACCTTGCAGTTCAGTGCCGTGACATGACAAGCATGTGTTAGCTTCTAGAAGTGCATATCCTTCTGCAGTTGTATCAATCTCAGCTTCCGCTACGATCTTTCCTTGCTGTGCCGCTGCTTCCCAATCATGGTGAGCAACAGATTCCCAAGTTAAGAATGTAATACCTGCAAGCGCCAATAACATAAAACCTGTTGCTAATGGACGCTTTGATGGACGGCGTTCAGGTCCGCGGTCAATGAATGGAGCCAGTAAAAGAGCTCCAAACGCCAAGCCTGGAATAATGAATGCTCCAATCGCATTGTACGGACCAGATGCATACGTATATTTCAGTAATTGATATAAGAATAAGAAATACCAGTCTGGCAATGGAATATAGGCTGTATCACTTGGATCAGCTATCTTCTCTAATGGAGGCTGGTGTGCAATAGTTAAGCATAAGAACCCAATTAGGAATACAGCTCCAACCATCCACTCTTTTAAAAGGAAGTTTGGCCAGAATGCCTCTGTTTTCCCCGGATATTCCGAATAATCTTTAGGAATATTCGGCTTACGCTCAGCAGGAACACGTGAATCTCCTACGAATTTCATACCTTTTCCGCGATGCATTGGGTAATTCCCCTCCTTCGTTCATTATTTTAATTTTACAACGGTCCAGAAATACCCTGCTTTCGAATCATGATAAAGTGGGCCGCCATTAAAGCAAATAATGCAGCAGGCAAGAAGAAAACATGGATAGCAAAGAATCTTGTAATAGTTTGCGCACCAACAATATCTGCATCTCCTGCGATTAGAATTTTCAGGTATTCCCCGATCAGCGGTGTCGATTCAACAATTTGAATTGTAACCTTTGTAGCAAATAACGCTTTCATATCCCACGGCAATAAATAACCAGTTAGACCAAGTGCCAGCATTACGAAGAAAATAAGTACACCAACAACCCAGTTCAATTCACGAGGCTTTTTATAAGCGCCTTGGAAAAATACTCGCAGCGTATGTAAGAACATCATGACAATAACTAAGCTTGCTCCCCAGTGGTGCATTCCACGGACAATTTGTCCAAATGCTACGTGGTTTTGCAAATAATAAACCGATTCCCAAGCATTTTGAATATCTGGAACATAGTACATAGATAAGAACATACCAGATAGTATTTGAATTACAGTTACGAAAAACGTCAGACCGCCAAAGCAATAGACAAACGCAGAAAAATGATGCGCCGGGTTAACATGCTCAGGCACTTCGTGGTCAGCGATATCCCGCCAGATTGGCGTAATATCTAAACGCTCATCTACCCAATCATAAATTTTGTTTAACAATGATTACGCCCCCTTTCGCGGTTCTGCTTTACCTAAATGCAAATAGCCGTCTACATCTTGAATTGGAAATACATCGAGTGGAGCAATTGGAGGAGTTCCAGGCACATTCGTACCATCCTTTGTATATAATCCACCATGACAAGGACAATAGAAGTGTTCAGGATTTGACTCGTCCGAATTCCAGTCAACTACACAGCCTAGATGTTTACAAACAGGTGATAAGGCCACAACTTCTCCATTTTCATCTCTGTAAACCCAAGCAGATCCAGTAACTTCAGAAGTGTACCATGCATCCACTTGTTCAAATGTGTAATCAACTCTTGTTGGTACTTCAGTGATTTCAGAAATCTTTTGTTTTGTTGGAATAAAATCGCTTTCACCCTTATGCTGCAAAACAGGATCCACTGCAAAGCGAACCATAGGCATTAACATCCCAGCTGCCATGAAACCGCCTACACCAGTAAGAGTATAGTTTAGGAATTGACGTCTTGAAACACGATTTTTGCTCATACTTTTCCCCCCTCTATTATGAAGTTGAGTCCAACGGACATAATTCAACACAATATAAAACTAGGACATACCAATGATATATCAATAATTATGTAAGGTCAATATAATCCTGTGCACAAAGTTGGAAACAAAGTGATTAATATTGCTTTCATTCATTATTTTGCCATTTCCGAACAAATAAATTCAATAGCTGTTTCACTTGATCTTCCAGAATTTGATTTTTATACTTCTCCTCCATATGCTCTAATGGCAGCGAAGGCAGCCAGATCAAGTCACCTTCCAGGTTTCCTTCATGCATTTTCCAATTACTGTCACTAGTTACATAGAAAACATGTGAAAATCCTTGTGACATTAACTCTGTTTCCCAGTGCTTTATATCACTGACAAGTTTATCTTCATTTGCATTCTTTAAATAGGAAAAACCAGGAAGCATTAATAATCTCCCTTTAAACTGTCTCTCTAATTGAACGGAGAGCAATGATATGAATTCTGTCATGCCTACAGCCTGCTTAATATCATCGCCGAAAGAGACAGGATATAAAGGCAGAACAACTGTATCAATATATTGTTTTTCCTTTATAAACATTTCAATGTCCTCTGAATTCCACTTCATCCAAATCACCCCAAAAAGATACTATTTTAGCTAATCATAACATGTCCAGGAATCGGCAACAATGATCCTATTTCAGCGAATGCATTTTTACAATGTGTGTGTTTCAGCAGAAGTCTAATCGAAAAAATATATGTATCCATTCAAAAAAAATAAGCCTGCACAATTGTACAGACTCTTTCTATCACTTTTTAAGTTTTTTTAATTGATCTGTTAAAGCTGCAAATGCTTCCTTATCATGACGATCTAATGCCTCATCAATAAGGGACAGCAATTTTTCTTTTTGAAATTTCTCAATGCTCTCAGTAAGGAATCTTTCCGCTATGATACGGTCCTTATCACTTATTTGCAGCTTCTTCGGCATAAATGGATTCTCTTCGAGTACAGCTGCATACTGATGGGCTTGATTTGACGCATGGAAGTTTAACTGAATATAAATCTCTTCTTCTCTGTTTAGCCGGATGTCATGAAACGACTTTTCCGCGTCAGTTGTCATCACATTGCCTTTATAAAAGCGAAAAGGCGCTTCATCTACACAATGTGCTGACATGATTAAACCTCGCGGACAATATTGTGCCTGGTCCACAAAATGAACCTTCTCCATTAAACCATCATGACTCATCAGATAGTTTAAAATCCAGACACATTCCCGTCTCTTCAGTTGATAGTGATTCAAAAACCAGCGAATAAAATCTTTTTTTTCGTTGACAGATACAGGGGCCGTCAATGTGATTCCCTCCTCTGCTAACAGCCAGATTTTTAGAACGATCCTTTACATGTATTCGTCTGTAATCCGTGCCAATACATCCGCATACTCCCCATTTTCCGGATCGAGCTTTATGAGTTGCTTAAAGATTTCTGCAGCTTCCTCTCTTTTTCCTTCCTCAATTAGAAAATAACCGTACTCAGAAAGAAAATCCGGCTGCTGTTTAAAATAAGTATATGCAAGCTGATATTTGTTTAATGCCTGTGAAAATTCTTCAAGATGCTGATAAGCTACAGCAGCATCCCATAAAATTTGCGGCTCCTCATTTTCAAACTGCTCCATTAAAGTGACAATTTCAAGCATATCTTCATATTGTTCCTGCTTTAAAAATACTTTATTTAAAGTTAGGGCAGCTTCTGTATATTCAGGATCAAGAGCTAACGCCTGTCTGAATAAATCAACAGCTTCATCTTCTTTTCCCAGTTTCAGCGCAAGCTTTCCTCCATAGAAAAATAGCTCCTTATTAAACTCATCTTGTGCAATGCCTGTTTTGATGCTATTAAACGCATTTTCCAGCTCTTCTTCGCGCTCATAGCTTTTAGCAAGATGATAATAAAGTGAATGATATTCGTGATCTAATTCTTTTAATTCATTAAACTTTTCAATGGCTGTACGATTAAATCCTGCTTGTAAGGCAGTAAAGGCATAGCTGAATAAGGTATTGATCTCAAGTTTATGCTCTAATGCTTTTTCAAAGAAAGGCAATGCATCCTCAAAGGCTCCAGACGCACTTAAAACGTCGGCAAGTCTTTCGTTTACATTTACCCCCGCAATAACTTCATCAGTCTTTAAGACCTTCTGGTAAGCCTTTATGGCGTCAAGAAACTTGCCTTCCTCGGAAAATAACTCGCCGAGCGCAAAATCAATGACACGCTCCTCAGGCAGGATAGACTTTGCCTGTAAAAGCTTTTGTTCACTTACTTCAAACAAACCCTGCATTTGGTATAAATCAGCAAGGAGCAGAAGAGCTTGGGGGTAACTTGGATCATTGTGATCTATTTTTTCAAGAACAAGAATCGCTTCCTCTTCATTGCCAAGATCGATCTCTATTTCTGCCAGTAAAACGAGCAGCTCCCCTTCTTCTGGATAGGCTTGTAATAAGCGTTCGAACAGGGCTTTTGCTTCTTCAAGAAATCCGAATTGGAGCAGCTCCTCCGCTAACACAAACCTTTCTTCGTGGGATCCATCTTTTAATATATCTTTATAATTGTTAATTGCTTCTTCATGCTGACCGTTTTCTAATAGAGAAATGATTTGCTTAACTTTATCCATGTATTTTTCCTTTCGCTCTCTAATCTCCAAATGTAAAATAAGAAGGAGTTTTAATAAGTACGTGTTCCCCGGCTCCGGGTCTGTACATAACCTCATCACCGGCTCGGATTACTGTTCCTTTATGAACCGTAACCGCTAACCTTTCTTTATGATAATCATTAAGCTCTAATTCTTCAATTTTTATGATTTCCCTGCCAGGAAGATAAAGATTATAGGAGAGCTCACTTCCTATTTGAATTGCCGCTTTTAAAGGATAGATGCCAATTTTCGCCAATATACTTTTGGACAGATTTTGCTTTTCCGGCAGTTCCCCCAATAAGGCAGGGATTTTCTCATTCTTAACAATCATCTTCCACGTCTTTAATGCCAATGTCCGCTCGGAAGGCTGCTCGTATTTTATAACAGGGATCAAAGGACTATTGTATGGAAACATGGCTTCTCGAATCCAGCCCCAAGGCATATTTTTCAATTCTTCAACACTATCTATTTCTATAAATAATGCGGGAATCCTCTCCTGTTTCGATTTTAACAAAAAAGATGTTGTTAATAGTCTCAGGGGGATGCGCACTCCGATTATATAGTCAATCGGACTGTTAAGCAAATTTGTTTTCAAACGCTTAATATTGGTTTTAAGATCCTTTTCAAAGTGCACATAGACGGATGTCAGCACTGCAGTAGTTCCTTTTAAAATATACTCCTCTGTAAAATAGCTTTTCTGATTAAGATGAGAGCCCAGATTTGGAAATTTTGAATCATACATCACATGGATTGGTGTCAGCAAAAAAGAATTGGCATTCATCCTCATATGCTTATAGCGTGGAAATGCAGTTTTCAACGTGGAAATTTTCCCTTCCTCAACGAAGAGTGAAGACTCTTTAATTGTATCTCCGCTAACAATATTTGCATTTTCAATAATGTACGCCATCAAATCACCCTCTTAACGGTCTTAAGACAAGCTATGAAGATGGTGTGAAAATAATGACTAATACATCTTAGAAAATAGAGCATAACAAGTTGTTTCAAGAAAATTTCAAGTTAACTATTTTTATAGGATCAAACAGTAAAAAACAGCCCAGTCATCAGTGGTCTGAATTTCCTAACCACCGTTTCAGGCTGCTTTTTTCCTTGCAATAATTTATTCTGCAATCAAACTCTGTAAGTGCTCAAAAAAATTCGGGTATGAGACCGAGATGGCTTCAGCTTCTTCTAATTGGATCTCTTCTTTGCTGATGACAGCAGCAATAGCAAGCATCATTCCAATGCGGTGGTCGCCGTGGCTTGATACTTTGCCGCCTGAAATAGCCGACTTTCCATCAATCACCATTCCATCATCGGTTGCAGTAATCTTCACACCAAGTTTACGGAGCTCATTCACAACCGTATCAATACGATTCGTTTCTTTTACCTTCAATTCCTCTGCATCTTTTATAATCGTTTGACCCTCTGCTTGACTTGCGAGAAGAGCAATAATCGGAATTTCGTCAATAAGCCGAGGAATTAATTCACCATCAATGACAGTCCCTTTTAAAGCCGATGTCTGAATGGTAAGATCTCCAGCTGGTTCTGCCTGTCCGTTTTCGTATGGAGCCACTTGTAAATTTGCTCCCATTGCTGATAACACATCAATCATACCTGTACGCGTTGGGTTTAAACCGACATTTTTTAAGGTGATCTTACTGTTTGGCACAATGGCACCAGCTGCGAGAAAAAAAGCCGCTGAAGATATATCACCAGGAACATGCACCGTTGTGCCTTTAAGCTCTTGACCGCCTTGCACACTGACCTTTAATCCATCAACTTCCACTTTCCCGCCAAAAGCCTTGATCATTTTTTCTGTATGATCCCTTGTTCTTGCCTGCTCGATGATTGTTGTTGTTCCTTCTGCCTGCAGGCCAGCAAACAACAATGCCGATTTTACCTGGGCACTCGCAATCGGCATTTCATATGTAGTTCCCTGTAAAGGACCGCCATTTAAAGAAATTGGCGTGAATTCTGCATTTTTTCTTCCTTGAATGCTTGCACCAAATTGCTGAAGCGGCTTTGTTACTCTTGTCATTGGCCGTTTGGCAATTGATTCATCCCCAATCAGAACGGAGTGAAAATCTCTGCCAGCCAAAATTCCCATCATTAGTCGAATGGTTGTGCCTGAATTACCAACATGTAAAATATCTTCAGGTTCTTTTAAACCAGCTAAGCCTGATCCTTTAATAACCACCTGATCTTCCTGTAAGTCTATTTGGACACCAAGTTTTCTAAAACAGGAAATTGTGCTTAAACAATCATCCCCTTGCAGAAAATTCGTTACTTTTGTTTCTCCAGTGGCGATTGCCCCAAACATGATCGAGCGATGTGATATTGATTTATCACCTGGCACCTGTACGTTTCCTTTTAATCCAGGAATATCATGTACTAGCTTCACATTTTTTACCTCCTATAACCCTATTGTTGTGTCATATTGTGTATGATGCTTTATACAAGAAATGGCTCTGCTGCGATCTTCGTCTGTTTGAAAGCTGATGACGAGCACACCCATAATATCTTCCCTTGTTTCCCGTATGCTTATATTTGTAATGCTAATTTCTTCTTTAGCTAAGTATCCCGTAATTTCCGAAATGACACCAGGATAATCAGGCACATCTACAAACAAATCATAAAAAGCGGGAATAGCCCCTTTCTGCTTTTGGGGCAGATCATCACGATAATGCTTGGCATCGGCAAAATAGTGATGAATTTCCGAACCACTAGCAGAAGTAAGCATCGTTTTCACTTTTTCCATCTCAAGCTGCCAATCCTCCAAAAGATCGAGCAGGACAGCTTTGTTGTGCAATAAAATGTCTCTCCACATGTTTGGATTACTTGAGGCAATTCTTGTTATATCTCTAAATCCACCAGCAGCTAAACGTGCTACAAGCTCATGCGTTTCGCCAGACCTCTTAGCCTGATGAACAAGGGAGGCTGCAATAATATGCGGAAAATGACTGATAACCCCTGTTAATTGGTCATGTTCTTTTGGACTGACAACTAAAAATCTTGCATTGGTTCCTGAGAGCCAATTTTGCAGGAGATCTAGTTGATCTTCTTTAATATGCTCTTCAGGTGTGAGCAAATAAAAGGCATTTTCAAAAAGCAGCGGGCGAGCTGCAGAAACGCCGCTTTTATGTGAACCTGCCATTGGATGACCTCCAATAAAGGCAATGTTCTTTTCTTTGAATTTCGCACCTGCACGAACAATCTCCTGCTTTGTACTTCCAGCATCCGAAATAATAACATTTTCCTTAAGCTCGAGCCTCAATAATTGATGAAGGATATGCTCGGTTTCTATAACAGGAGCTGCAATTATAATCAAATCAGCCTTCACCGCTTCCTCATCAATTGAGACTGCTAATTCATCTACAACTGTCAGCATCTTTGCTAACCTTCCTTGTTCTTCATTAACATCATAGCCAACAACCCAAGCTTTTTCATGAGCTTTTTTAATTGAAAGGGCAAGAGATCCGCCAATAAGCCCCAATCCGATCATCAATACTCTTCCTTGCATGTTATGACCTCTCCCTTTAAAACGAGTTTCACACTGTACCAATCATTAGTTTCTTGCTTGTAGTAATAAGGAAAGACTCAATTTCTGTTTAAATTGAAAAAAATTCAGAGGCAGATCGATCACCTCTGAAACTATTTTAATTTCGTGCATTCTGAACTTTGAGATATTGCTCCATTGCAGAAATAACTCCTTCATTCTGCTGTTCTGAACCGATTGTTACTCTCACTGCTTCAGGAAATCCAAGCGCTTTGCCGGAACGGACAATATAACCTTTTTCTAGTAAATATTGAAAAACTTCATCTGCATCTGCAGCAAAATCGATTAAAATAAAGTTTGCTTGGGAAGGGTAATACTTCAGATTCCTGTTTTTGCAGAAAGTATAAAACTGTTCTAATCCCTTCCTGTTAGCTTCTTTACAGTTTTCAATAAAAGATTGGTCTCCAACGGCAGCTATTGCTGCAGCCTGAGCAAATCTATTTGCATTGAAAGGTTCACGGACAGGCTCTAAGCCGCGAATGATCTTCTCATTAGCAATTCCATAGCCAATTCGAAGACTGGCAAGGCCATATATTTTTGAGAAAGTTCTTAACGCAATGACGTTTGGAAAACGTTCTACAAGTTTTACAGAATCATGATAGTCTTCTGCAGTGGTATACTCACAATAAGCTTCATCAATTACAACTAAAACATCTTCAGAAACTTTTTCTATAAATGCAATAAGATCCTTTTCAGGAATATAGACACCTGTTGGATTATTTGGTGTACAGATCCATACAACAGATGTATTCTCATCGATAAGCTCCAGCATCTTATCTAAGTCAAAGCCGCCATTCTTAAGCGGTGCTTCTCTAATCTCTGCACCTTCAACAATAGCGTTATGCTTGTATTGAGGAAAAGTAGGAGCAGATGTAATGGTGTTCGTCCCAGGACTTAGCAATGCTCTTGCTATCATTAAAATAATTTCATCGGATCCATTTCCAAAGATTAATTGACTTGGTTTTACTTTCAAAAAGCTTGAAAGCGTATCACGCAGTTCCTGTGCATAACCATCCGGATATAAAGCGTAATATGAAAGGTCCTTCTGCATAGCATCAGATGCTGCCTGGGAGCAGCCAAATGGGTTTTCATTTGATGCCAGCTTTGTGATTTCTGCTAAGCCATATTGCTTTTTCACTTCTTCAATTGATTTTCCTGGCTGATATGGTGTTAAACTTAAAAGCTGTTCCTTCCATTTCATCGTTATCCCCACCTCTAATTAAAAAGCCTCATTAATAGTGTTTATTCTTTTTCCGTTTCCGCCAAGTCCGGTCGCAGCGAAATGGCATTACGCAAGTATACATGATTTATTTCCTGCTGTGATCTGTCTGTATTGACATGCATCATCACCCGTACACACAGAGACAAGGATTCTGGCACAGGAATTTCTCGTGTACACATGACAGGAACGTATTTCCAGCCGTCAATTGCTCTCATTGCTTTTGCAGGAAAACACGCAGTCAGATCTTCTGTGACTGAAAAGAGTACAGAGGCAACTTGCTCCGCTTCGAGCTTATTTTCTTTAATTATTTCTTTGAGCAAAATTTCTGTCTCTTCTAAAATGAGCTTTTCACTGTCTTCGTCAACCGTGGTTGCTCCTCTAATCCCTCTGATCACTTTTTTTCCTCCTTTACATCCTGTCTAAGTATTGTTGCTTTTCGTCTTATCCCTTTTTGACAAAACGCTCAAGTTCCATCATTAAAGCTTCATCATCTATTTTCATCATCATTGGATTTCCTATTGCTTCAAGCAATACGAATGTAATGGAAGAACCAATAGTTTTTTTATCTTGCTTCATGCGCAGCAGAAGTTTTTCAGCTGGAATTTCAGCTGGGATCTCTGTTTCGTATCCTAATGTAATTAGCCAGTTTGTAAATTCTTCATCATTAAAAGCGAATTTATTATACTTTTTACTTAATTGGATGGCATACCTCATGCCGACAATAATCGCTTCTCCGTGTGACCAGCCGCCATAGCCCATCTCTGCTTCAACTGCATGACCAAGTGTATGGCCAAAATTTAAAAAGGCACGTTTACCTGTTTCTTTCTCATCTTCTCCTACTATATTCGCTTTAATCTCAATACCTCTAGCTAAAAAAGGCTGTATTAGCCGTGCTTGAATATCTTCTATTGTTTTGACCTTTTCTTTGAGCTCCTCATAAAAAGAGAGGTCATGAATAAGAGCATGTTTGATTACTTCTGCAAATCCAGATCTCTTTTCTCTTTCTGGCAGTGTATGCAAATATTCTAAATCATAAAAAACGGCTTCTGGCTGGTAAAAGGCACCAACCATATTTTTCCCGAGCTCATGGTTAATCGCCACTTTTCCTCCAACCGCACTATCGTGTGCCAAAATGGTAGTAGGGATCTGGATGAAAGGAATACCGCGCATATACGTTGCAGCAACAAACCCGCTTAAATCTCCTACTGCTCCGCCGCCAAATGCCAGTATGAGTGATTTACGGTCCAGCTGCTGTTTTAGCGCAAAAGTCAGGCATTCATGGTATACTTCAAACGTTTTTGCATTTTCACCATTAGGAACAATGATATGACTGGATTCAAAGTCTGAAAGCACTTCAAGCAAATCTTGTAAATATAATTTGCCAATGTTTTCATCCGTTATAATCATCAGTTTTGTCAGCTGAGGAAATTCATTATGTAAAAAAAGGGGAAGCTCATGGATGATCTTTTCCCCTATTAAAACTGGATACTCTTTTGAAGAAGTTTGAACAGAAACAGCCTTCATTAAAATTCCCTCGCATATGTTCTTTGCATTTCCACTGTCTCCAGAAGAGTCTCGAAGCGGTCTGCATAAAACTGGCTCATAAGTGCTGAGGCAAGCTCCCATGCCACTGCATGCTCTGCTACAACTGCTGCAGCAGGAACAGCACAGCTGTCGGATCTTTCAATGCTGGCCGTAAATGGTTCTTTTGTTTCAATATCCACACTTTGCAATGGTTTATACAGTGTAGGAATTGGTTTCATAACACCACGGACGACGATTGGCATTCCCGTTGTCATACCGCCTTCAAAACCTCCGAGGTTATTAGACTTGCGGTAGTAGCCATCTGTTTCGTTCCATGCAATTTCATCATGCACTTCACTTCCAGGTTTTCTTGCAGCTTGAAAACCAATGCCAAATTCTACTCCTTTAAAGGCATTAATACTGACAATGGCGGAAGCAAGCTTCGCATCCAGCTTTCGATCATAGTGAACATAACTGCCAACTCCAGGAGGCATGCCTTCAACAATTACTTCAACAATACCGCCAATTGAATCACCATTTTGCTTTGCTTCATCTATTAAGTTCATCATTTTCTGTCCAGCATTTTCATCGAGACAGCGGACAGGAGAAGCTTCGGAAATTTTCATCATTTCATCAATTGGCGGATATTCTTTAATATCTGCACTAATTCCGCCAATTTCACGAACGTGAGAAGTAATTTTTATGCCTAATAGGCTTAGTAGTTTTTTGGCAACAGAACCAGCTGCAACCCGCACAGTTGTTTCACGTGCTGAAGAGCGTTCCAGTACATTTCTCATATCTCTGTGGCCATATTTTAAAGCACCATTCAGATCAGCATGTCCAGGTCTTGGTCTTGAAATGACCCTTTTCATTTCAGCCAATTCGTCCTCATTTAACGGCTCAGCCCCCATTATTTTGGTCCAATGCTTCCAGTCATTATTTTCGACTGCAAGGCATACTGGTGAGCCAAGGGTATAACCATGTCGTACACCGCTTGTAATGTTGACTGTATCTTTTTCAATTTGCATGCGGCGCCCTCTTCCATGACCTTTTTGGCGCCTTGATAATTCTTCATTTATATCCGAATCGACTAGCGGCATCCCAGCTGGTAACCCTTCAATGATTGCTGTCAGCTGTGGCCCATGTGATTCTCCAGATGTTAAGTATCTCAAAACTCTTTCCCCCTTCAACTTGTTAAAGGATTATGTACCAATATAACATATGCCCTTATGTAAAACATAGAAAAATTTTTGAATTTCGAAAATTTTTCTTGTTTGATCAATTGCAGTCATTTTACCATGAAGGCTTTAAGCTGAAAAGCAGAGTGCTGGTTGGGAGATGCGGCACTGTCGATAAAAATAAGAGAGTTGGCTGGGGCAAAACTAGATTAATATGTCTTGAATACGAAATTCAATGTTCATGGTTTGGTTATTTAAACTAGCATGTTCTACCCGCTTTCCTCTATTGTCCACAGAAGTCGAGTGTTCTCCGCTCATTACACTTATGAATGAAAAAGATATATTTTAGAAATACAAATAAAAAACGAATGTTAGAAAGATCGACTTTCTAACCATTCGTTTCTATGGTCGTGCTATATAATGTCCAGCATCTTCTTTTCAGCTTTTTTTATAAAAGAATGTATCCTCTGTCTGGAAACCATATTTTCCCGGATTGAAAATCTGTTCTGTGCTTCCGACAAAAAAGAACCCTTCTGGCTTTAATGCTTGGCTGAATTTATGATAAAGGCCATCTTTGGCTTCTTCCGTAAAATAGATGAGAACATTTCTGCAAACAATTAAATCAAAAGGCCCGCCAAATGAATCAGACAGCAGATTTTGCTTTTTAAATGTCACCGTTTTTTTGATTTCATTTGAAATTTTATATAAACTGCCTTCTTTTTGAAAGTATTTCTGTTTCATTTCAGAAGGAACTTCATTTAAAGATCTTTCAGGATAAATCCCAATTTTGGCGCGATCAATGACCTTTTCATCCAGGTCTGTTGCGAGAATGTTAATTTGGGCGAGCGGCATCACTTTTGACATAATCATAGCAAGCGTATAGGGCTCCTCACCAGTAGAACAAGCTGCACTCCAAACCTTTACTTGCTTTGTTCTTCCGTATATTTGAGGCAGGATTTTATTCTCCAATACCTCCCACCGCTTCGCATTTCGGTAAAATTCCGATACATTAATGGTCATACGGTCCAAGAAATCATCCAGAAGGCTTTTATCCTGGTTGATAGCGTGAAAAAAATCACGAAATGATGTAAATCCTTTTTTATCGTATAAAGACTCCAGGCGTCTTTTCATTTGTGCTTCCTTATATGCCCCTAAGTCAATTCCTGTCTTCTTCTTAATATTCATTATAAATTCCTGATATTCTTGAACCATTTCTATTCTCCTCTATCGATAGTCCTAGTTAAAAGTATAACGGAAAATAGAAGAAAATAGAATCACCTAAATTTTCTCTTAAACATTGTATACGGTTACAAAAAACCACTTGCAAATGCAAGTGGTTTTAAGCTTAGCTATGTTCTTAAATTTATACAATGATTAATTAATCCAATCATTCATTAATTTATTATATTCAACTAATTCTTCTTGTTTAAAGAATAAGCCAATTTCACGTTCTGCACTTTCAGGAGAATCTGAACCATGAATGATGTTTTTGCCGACAATCACACCAAAGTCTCCGCGCACAGTTCCAGGAGCTGCATCCTTTGGATTAGTAGAACCCATCATTTGACGAGCAATTGCAATCACATTCTCGCCTTCCCAAACCATAGCAAACACTGGGCCAGAAGTAATAAAATCAACAAGCTCACCGAAAAATGGACGTTCTTTATGTTCACCGTAATGCTCTTCGGCAAGCTCTTTTGGAATACTCATTAATTTTGCTCCAACTAACTGAAAGCCTTTCTTTTCAAAACGAGAAACAATTTCACCAATTAAATTCCGCTGTACCCCATCAGGCTTGACCATTAAAAACGTCTTTTGCATAGTCTCCACTCCTAAGTTATATGTATATGGCTGTCATAGACAATCCACGAAAATATTAACACTTATTTGACAATTATTCAACTTCAAATTTTTCTGTCAAATAAAATAACTTAGAAAAGTGAAAATCAAGTTAGAATCGCCGCTTCCCGATCACACGCACAAGATCTCGAAATGCCCGCTTTGAGCGGTTAGTTGGAAGTTCGTCAATCAGCACAAGTGCCTTTTGCAAATATTGGTCACTGACCTTTAAAGAGCGTTCGATTGCACCAGAATTTTTAATAAGCGTAATGATTTCTTGTATTTGCTCACGTGTTGTATGCTCTGAAACATTGATCATTTTATCATGTATTTGCTTATTTTCACTCGCAAATAATGCGGGAAGTGTTATATTTCCCTGAAGCAGATCACCGCCAGCAGGCTTTCCAAGCTCTTGTTCTGTTCCGATAAAATCCAGCACATCATCTATGATTTGATATGACATGCCAATATAATAGCCAATTTTATATAATTTTTTGTGCAGCTCTTCCTCTACATCAGCAGCAATGGCTCCTAGCTGACAGCTGACAGCAATTAAAATAGCTGTCTTTCTTTTGATTCTGCGCAAATAACTGCGCAGGTTTTGATCAAAGTTATATTTGTCTTTTATTTGCTCAATTTCACCTATGCAAAGTTCAACTAGTGTATTAGATAATATTTGATGTGCATATGGCTTATCGATATTGGATATTAGTTCAAGAGCTCGCGCAAATATATAATCGCCAGTATACATGGCGATTCGATTGTCCCACTTCGCTTTTATGGTCAGCTGACCTCTGCGCAGCTCTGCATCATCAATCACATCATCATGAACAAGTGAAGCCATATGAATCAGCTCAAGTGAAACAGCAACATCCTTCATTTTGTTGATGTCATAGTCTCCAAATTTACCTGCAAGCAATACAAATACAGGTCGCAGTCTTTTCCCCCCTGCTTGCAATAAGTGCAGAGAAGCCTGGTGAAGCAGCGGTGACTGGGCTTGAATAGCGTTTTCCAATGCTTCTTCTATCACGTTTATATCTGAATTTAAAAATGAGTACATCATTTTCAATTTCATATCTTCATCTCACCTAGCTTATAAATCCCTAATGCATCATACACTTAGTAATGAACAAAGCATTCAGATCCAATATTATTTTTCCTTCATCCCTATGTGAACAGCAGCTACTCCGCCACTGTACGATTTATAATGAACATTCGTCAATCCAGCAGTTTTAAATAATTCTGCAAGCTCCTTCATGCCGGGAAAATCCTTTGCCGATTCGTGCAGCCATGCATATTCATCAAAGCTCTTTGCAAATAGTTTACCAAAAAACGGCATGATATGACGGAAATATAAGTAAAACAGCTGTTTATATACCGGCAGAGTAGGCTGTGACGTTTCAAGACAGACGACCTTTCCTCCTGGCTTAACAACACGGCGCATTTCTTTTAATACCTCCAGATAATCTGGTACATTTCTAAGGCCAAAACCAATTGTTACAAAATCGAATGAATCATCTGGAAAGGGAAGCTCCATCGCATTGCCATGCACTAGCTTTACATGGTTTAACTGCAATTCTTTTACTTTTTGCTCTCCAATTTTGAGCATATTTTTACTGAAATCCAATCCAAAAACTTCCCCTTGATCTCCAACGGCGTCAGCTAATGCAATGGACCAATCAGCAGTGCCGCAGCATACATCAAGCGCTTTTGCACCCTTAGGCACATTCATTCGTTTCATGACATCCTTACGCCATCTAACATGCTGCTGAAAACTAATGACAGAATTCATTTTGTCATAATTCCCATAAATCTTCTCAAACACCTTATGAACGCGTTCTTCTTTTGATTGTTGCATGCTTACCCTTCCTCCGCAAATGATTTCACCTTATGTGTATCATAATCTATCATTGCCTGAATTTTTTGCTGAAGTGAGCTGTTCATATAAGGAATTTGTTTGTACAATTTTTCAATTTCCTGCCTTGTATTTTCTATATACGAATCAGCAACTGATATTAATTCATCTCTATAGTCCAATGAGCTATTTTGCAGATCAGCCTCTGGAAAAACAAGCTCTCCTAATGCTTCAAAAACAATTGAAGGCTTCTCTTTAAAGAAGCGATCTCTTTCCATTAGAAGCTTTTTGTAAAATAAAATATTCGCTGTGAAGCCCTGTAAATTCTCACTATTAAAGTAAGTAAGAACTCTTTCAAAAAGTGCAGATTCTATTTTCTTTACCGAGTCCATTAAGGTTTTAATACTTTTACTATCTTTACGATAGACAGAAATTTTATGTTCATTAACCTCTTTAATTCCTTCTGCAAGCGTACGAATCATTCCTACATCTTCAATTGATGATAAAATTTTATAATAAAGACCGCTATAATAAGTTCCCGCTAAAATAGTCAGCTGTCTGCTTTTATGCAATTCGGCATTCAGTTCTCCATTTTCAACGAGTTCATGAGTGTCTAATGCTATTTGGACGAGCATTGCAGTCACAGCATATTGTTCGGCTTGCATTTTTGGCAGATCATATAGAGAAAAAATTGAAGTGAATAATAAAAGTTTATCTTCATCTATAACGGGTTCATTTATATATTTAAATAAGTATGAGTGTTTGACATGCTCATGTATTTGTGATTTCACATCTGCTAAATTAGTGGTAAGTTTTTGCATGCAATCACCCTTGATTCAAAAGTTTTCATCTATCTACCATTGAGTCAGACAGCCGGTCCTAAAAAACCTCTTTTACTCTTAAGGAATAAGCAATCATGTTTTATTGGCGGAATAGATCTATCTATTATGTTTGGCATTTTTAAAAATAAAATGATATGTATATATAATTTTTACGTTTAGCTTTTTCATTTAATAAACAAGGTTCAATTCTATAAAAAAAGCACCTGAAGCGGTTACTTTTGAACTTGTATTTGACTTTGCCACTGCCCATTTAAGGCAGAGACAATTATATCATAAATCACAGTACCATGTTAGAGGAATATAAAAGGAATTTGCACGCTGCCAGTTTAGCAGCGTGCTTATTTCTTTGCATCGCTTTCAATTTCTCCATAGGATGTCTTTATAATTGCATTTCCTCTAATTTTAATCGCTGATGTATGCTCCGTAAATTGTGCGATCAGCACTTCACCTTCATCAAGTTTTTCAGAGTGATGAAACTTTGTGTCGGAACCTCTTGTAAGTCCAATTACATTTACACCATCTTCAATAGCTTTGATGACAATATAATCATTATTGTTTTTTTCCACCATGATCATCCTTTTTCTTGAAGTACTAAGGCAGAGAATTAATTGTTGAGAATTTCATTGCTGCTCTGCCCATAAAACATGTTCCTTCAGTTTAGCTTGAATTGCTATCGCTTATTTCTTCGCTATAAGTGAAAGTACTTCTGAGCGTGAAATAGCATCCTCTGCAAAAACTCCTCTTACTGCAGATGTAATCGTTTTTGAACCAGGCTTTTTAACACCGCGCATTGTCATGCACATATGCTCTGCTTCAACAACAACCATAACGCCATGCGGCTCTAATGTTTCAAGAATTGAATCTGCTACTGTAGATGTAATTCGTTCTTGAAGCTGCGGACGTTTCGCAACAGCCTCTACTGCCCTTGCCAGCTTGCTTAATCCTGTTACTTTTCCGTTTTTCGGTATATATGCTACATGTGCGACACCAAAAAACGGGACAAGATGATGTTCACACATAGAATAAAACGGGATATCTTTCACTAACACGAGTTCTTCATGATCTTCGCCAAATACAGTCTGGAAATATTCTTTAGGATCCTGATTTAATCCCATAAATACTTCTTCATACATTTTTGCCACTCGTTTTGGCGTATCTAATAGCCCTTCTCTATTGGGATTTTCTCCAATAGCTTCTAGTATGAGACGGACTGCTTCTTCTATCTGTGCAGTATTAACTGATGCCATGATTGTTCCTCCTAATCATCACTGGTTCTTATAGCTCATAACTTTCATATTAGCATAATCTATGACTTACTAGCAAAAACATCTTGCCGAATCGTTTAAGGCCGATCTATTCATCCTAATGTTTAGCTTGAACAATCTCTCTCAAGGTCAAGTTGCTAACGGAAGCCCCTTTAGCATAAATTTACATTTCTTAAGCACAAACAAAAACCGCGAGAATGATCTCGCGGTTTCTATCGCACATATATGTACTTATTTTACAGCGTCTTTAAGCGCTTTTCCTGGTTTGAAAGCAGGAACTTTGCTTGCAGCGATTTCGATTTCTTCGCCTGTTTGCGGGTTGCGGCCTTTACGTGCTGCACGCTCGCGCACTTCAAAGTTTCCGAAACCGATTAGTTGAATTTTATCACCGTTTTTAAGCGCTTCTAAAATTGTATCGAAAACAGCATCGACTGCTTTAGTAGCATCCTTTTTGGAAAGCTCGCTAGCTTCAGCAACTGCGTTGATTAGTTCTGTCTTGTTCATTACTTTCACCTCCTCCCAAAAACAATATAACTCAGTAAATAGATTCTTACATTCATTTGTAAACAAAATTACTGAATTCTATACGTTGTGACGTATATTTGTTTAAGCATGCCTTATCATATATCAACTCGCGGAATTTTTCAATCAATAACGCAAAAAATCCTTTTGTGATAAGGGTTTAAGCATCACAACAGTAATTCTGTTAAAAGATTATCATAATCATTTATGCATATCAAGAATATTTCACGATTTAATGGGAATCTTTTCTTTTTTGAAATATAACTGTAATACGCCCAACAGAAAGATGTATTCCCCATCTTGCACTTTGACAAACCACTAGAATATATTTATACCATTAAATGTTCTACTTTTTTCTATTTATCCTTCCTATGAATTATTGTAGTTTATTTATGATTAAATGCAAAAAAAAGACCCCTAAAAGGAGTCCGTTGCCTTGCATCCATATACTTATAGGATAATGGCGATTAGGCCGCCAGAACCTTCATTAATGATTCTTTCCAGCGTTTCTTTCAGTTTATAGCGAGCATTTTCAGGCATAAGGGAGAGCTTTGCTTGTATGCCTTCTCTTACTATCGAACTCAGGCTTCTGCCAAAAATATCTGAATTCCAAATGGATAGCGGATCGTCCTCGAAGTCCTGCATTAAGTAACGAACCAGCTCTTCACTTTGTTTTTCCGTGCCAATGATTGGTGAAAATTCGGATTCAACATCCACTTTAATCATATGAATGGATGGTGCCACCGCTTTTAAACGGACTCCAAATCTTGAGCCATGACGCGTAATTTCTGGTTCATCCAAGCTCATATCAGCTAAAGATGGAGCGGCGATCCCATAACCTGTTTGCTTAACCATTGTAAGCGCATCAGATATCTGATCATATTCTGCTTTCGCATGAGAAAATTCCTGCATAAGCTCTAATAAATGATCTTTTCCTCTGATCTCAACACCGACAATTTCCTTAAGCACATCATCATACAAGTCATCCGGAGCAAATAGATCAATCTCCGCTATTCCCTGCCCCATCTCAATCCCTGCCAATCCAGCGCGCTCAATGAATTCAAAGTCTCCAAATTGATGGACAACCCGATCGACATCTCTTAATCTTTTAATATCCTTCACTGTTTCCTTCACAGCTTCCTGGTAGCTCTCACGAAGCCAGTGATCCTCACGGAGTACCATTACCCAACTTGGTAAGTTAACATTAACTTCGAGGACTGGAAACTCGTAAAGGGCTTCTCTCATTACATTTAGAACATCTGACTCTCTCATTCCCTCCACACTCATCGCAAGGACAGGAATATCATACTGTTCAGCTAATTGCTCTCTTAACGCCTCAGTATTCGGGTGATGAGGCTGTACGCTGTTAATCACCATAATAAATGGTTTTCCAACTTCCTTCAGTTCGTCAATCACCCTAGCCTCTGCCTCTAAATAGCTCGATCTTGGAATTTCACCAATTGTACCATCCGTAGTGATGACGACACCAATGGTAGAATGCTCCTGAATAACTTTTCTCGTGCCGATTTCAGCTGCCTCATGAAAAGGAATCGGCTCTTCATACCAAGGAGTATTGATCATTCTTGGACCATTTTCATCTTCATAGCCCATTGCCCCAGGAACTGTATACCCCACACAATCGACAAGACGAATATTTACGTTAAGACCTTCATCAACATGTACAGATGCAGCCTGGTTTGGAACAAATTTCGGTTCTGTTGTCATGATTGTTTTCCCTGCAGCACTTTGCGGAAGTTCATCCTGAGTACGTGCCCGTTCAGCTTCATTTTCCATGCTCGGTAAAACAACTAATTCCATAAATTTTTTAATAAACGTTGATTTCCCTGTACGTACTGCACCTACTACTCCGAAATAGATATCGCCTCCGGTTCTTTCGGCAATATCTTTAAACACATCTACCTTTTCCAAGTGATCCCCTCCTGAATCTCCGAGTTAGTGGGAAATATTATCCTATTAAGTATATCTGGACACTATATGTTTATGATGTTGTCCTACATCGTTATGCCAACTTTTTTATAAAATTTCCCCTCTCCCTAAAATAAAGTATCTTTCTATATCTCTTATCCTTTGTAAACAGTGTATTCACCAGGTTTGAGAAGCTAATATTTATGAATAGCAGATAAGAACTAATCATGAATGTTAACAAAGGAGTATTGCTGATTACTCGGCAGTATAGTAAAACAAAAAAAACCTTTCTCTTACAATATATTTTGTAAAAGAAAGGTTATGACTATTTCACCAAAAAGATTGGTTCACTGTCTTCATTTATTGTGTAAGGCAAAGAATAGGAAGGCACAAAAGGAGAATCTTCCACTAAAATATTCCGGATGTCTTCTCCCTGTTTTAACGTAGTATCCGTTTGATCTACAGCCTCAAATAAATCACTGCGATAATCAACATAAATTTCACCATCACCTGTAATCACAAATGGCAGATTTCTGCCGGAGTACGGGCTGATAGCTACAGGATCCTCTTTATAGCCGAGTTTTTCAAAATCGAGAGTGAATACATGGCTTTCGATTTGCTCTTTAAAAGGAGGGTACTCATGACCTTTTAAACGGATTTTAATTTCGCGGATCGTTTCAGCCATACGTAAATCAAAGATCCTTACAGCAGGCTCTGTTTCGGCATTTACGATGACATATTGAAACACACCACCCATTTCAAAAGCATTTCCTGGCGGTTCGGCCATAAATGCAGGGGTTAGCTTATTAAAATCAATTAAATATTTTTGATAGATTGGCGTATCCATATCCTTCGTTTTTATCGGGAGAAGCCCCGTATTTGTTTCCCTGAATTGGTCGACTGCATTTTGAACAGCAGCAAGCTGATCCTCATATGGAATTTGATTCTGCGCCAGCCGCTCCTGTGGATATGCACAGCCAGCCAAACATATTAATATAGTGGCTGCACCTATTAAACGCAGCAAGCTTTTTTTCATGATTATCAATCCTTTAGTATGTATATCTAGTGTTTTTTGCAAAAGACTTCTGTTCTGAATGGGAACTCCAGACAGCAGAATGATCTATCCCTTAAACAGAATTATTCAGGTGTAGGTCCTCCAAATACGATCAGGAATATAATAATACCGCTAATAATCATAAGAATATAGGCAATAAAGGCTGTAATAAATTTTAGTGTTTTATTTTTTAATTTAAATCGGCTTAAGTATATTAACAAAATGGATATAAACATAAAGCCCATGGATGATAGAGAAATCCACATTTTCATTAAAGAATCTGACATTCATTTCACTCCTTTTTCCGAAAAGTATTATAACATAGAAAAAGCAGGAAATATAGGCTGTACACAAACGTTTTCATGCTTATTAAAACCTTTGCACCCTTCCTTTTCTTTGTATAAAAATAACCGGGAAATCGGAAGGGGCATTTCCAATTTCCCGGCAATATGACTAAATTAACCTACACCCTGATCATGTTACCAGTTTGCTTCGTTGCATTGTATGCAATTCCATTTCTTCCTGTATCGTTTAAATGCCTATATTTTTCAAATAAATTACCGCCATTGATCATATAAAGCAAATGAATGAACAGAAGAAAGAAGTCTAAAATGGCGGTTACTGGCCGCCAAGCAAATTTGTAAGGTCTTCCATTTCATGCGTTTTTCCACGTGCCATTAGCAATTCTACAGCGTCTTTTGCACTGACATTCTCAAAAAGCACACTATAAAGCACGTCTGTAATCGGCATTGTTACTTGATATTTTTCAGCAAGCTGATGAGCAGCCTTCGTTGTGCGGACACCTTCAACCACCATGCCCATATTATCAAGCACTTCCTGCAAATTCTGGCCTTTACCGAGTAAGTTTCCCGCTCTCCAGTTTCTGGAATGAACGCTTGTACAAGTAACAATTAAGTCACCAATCCCTGTTAAACCAGAGAATGTAAGCGGGCTGGCACCCATTTTAACCCCTAAACGGGCGATCTCAGCCAATCCTCTTGTGATGAGCGCTGCCTTGGCATTGTCCCCATAGCCAAGACCATCTGTAATCCCAGCAGCCAGTGCAATAATATTTTTTAATGCTCCGCCTATTTCAACACCGATAATATCAGGGTTGGTATAGACACGAAAATGCTGATTAATAAATAAATCTTGAATTCTCTCTGCTTCCTCTAATTCTTTTGAAGAAACAGTAACTGTTGTTGGCTGTCTTAAACTGACCTCTTCAGCGTGGCTTGGGCCAGAAAGCACCACTACACTTTTTAAAAGATGGGAGGGTGTCTCCTCTTCAATCATTTCTGAGATGCGCATTAAGCTATTCGGCTCTATCCCTTTACTCACATGCACGATTGTCATCGGGTCTTTTCTGATTACAGCAATTTTGTTGACGACTTCACGGATCGCTTTGGTCGGAACAGCAAGAACAAGCACCTCTGCGTCTTCTATAGCTTCTCCGAGGGATACATGACCGATAATATTTTTTGGCAAAGTTATATCCGGTAAATATTTTTGGTTTGTATGATGTGTATTAATTTCATCAATTTGTTCTGGTTTATGACCCCAAAGCCTTACATCATGTCCGTTATCAGCTAAAACCATGGCAAGGGCAGTACCCCAGCTTCCTGCGCCAATGACGGCAATTGATTCAACACTTTTCATTATCATCACCGCTTTTTAACTTATTGTCCTGCTTCAAAGATTTAGGCTAATCGCCTTACAGAGCCTTTATCACAGATTTGTATCTATAAAACCTGTCCTAATGTACAGTGCTTTTATTGATTTTATTTTCTTTCGCGAGAAAAAATCTTAATCGGTGTGCCTTCAAAGCCAAAAGCATCTCTGATTCGATTTTCTAAGAAGCGTTCGTAAGAGAAATGCATGAGTTCAGGATCATTTACGAAAATAACAAAAGTAGGCGGTTTAACTGCTACTTGTGTTGCAAAGTAAATGCGCAGTCGTTTTCCTTTATCTGTTGGAGTTGGGTTCATAGCAACGGCATCCATGATCACATCATTCAGTATGCTCGTTTCAACACGCAATGCATGATTTTCACTAGCAGTATTAATCATTGGGATCAGAGTATGAATCCGTTTTTTCGTTTTAGCAGATAAAAAGACAATTGGCGCATAGTCGAGGAACAAAAAGTGCTCTCTAATATTCGTTTCGAACGCTTTCATCGTTTTTTCATCTTTTTCTACAGCATCCCATTTATTCACAACGATTACCACTGCACGGCCTGCTTCATGTGCATACCCTGCAATACGTTTATCCTGTTCGATTATTCCTTCTTCTCCGTCTATTACAACAAGAACAACGTCAGAACGTTCAATTGCACGAAGGGCTCTTAAAACACTGTATTTTTCAGTTGTTTCGTAGACCTTTCCTTTTTTCCTCATGCCAGCTGTATCAATGATGACATATTTCTCACCGTTGTAAGTCAGCTGGGAGTCAATTGCATCTCTAGTTGTTCCTGCCACATTACTGACGATTACACGATCTTCTCCTAAAATGGCATTTACTAAAGACGATTTGCCGACATTTGGTCTGCCGATTAAAGAGAATTTAATGACATCATCAGCATATTCATTTCCGCCATGTTTTGGAAAATGCTTAGCAGCCTCATCCAAAAGGTCTCCTAAACCAAGTCCATGTGAACCGGAGATTGGAAAAGGTTCTCCAAAGCCTAATGCGTAAAAGTCATAAATCTGGTCACGCATTTCTGGATTATCAATTTTATTCACACCAAGCACAACAGGTTTCTTTGCCTTATATAAGATTTTGGCAACTTCTTCGTCCGCACTAGTAACACCTTCACGGCCGTTAACAAGAAAGACGATAACGTCTGCTTCTTCTATGGCAATCTCTGCCTGCTGTCTAATTTGCTCTAAGAAAGGCTCGTCCCCTATATCAATACCGCCTGTATCGATAATATTAAAATCATGTGTAAGCCATTCTGCAGAGCTGTATATACGATCCCTCGTTACACCGGGAATATCTTCGACAATGGATATTCTTTCTCCTACAATTCTGTTAAAAATAGTTGATTTACCAACATTCGGACGTCCGACAATAGCCACTACTGGTTTTGCCATAACATCACCCCTTCAAGGTTTTTATTTATACTTTAAAATCGTATAGGTTATCAGCGCTGGAGATCATTCGACGCAGTTGCTAATTTGGAATAAGGTATAAGTGCAACTAAGCCTCTGGCTTCGCCTTTCAGGCTTGCCAATCAGCATGTTCTATTTAAGAGCAATATGACGAGTTATTCTGTAATAAACAATGAAAATCATTCATATCTCAAAAATAACCCTTCTATGAAAAAGAAGGGTCTAACTTCACTATTTTATCAGAGCTTCTTCATAGAGGCAACATTTGGATAAGTTTTGTGCTATACTCTTCTGTAATTTATATGATTAGTGCTTAACAATAACATATAATTCCTCTGTTAACATATGGGCGATACCATCTAATATCGCTTCCAGATTTGCTGCGATCGTCTCCATTTCCTGTTTGCTGTCACAATAAAAAACAGCAGTTCCGCCAGGTATTTTGGAAGAATTGGTTGTAATGGCTGCCAATATATATTTTTCTAAAACCATTCTTTATTTCCCCTCGCCTTCTACATGACGTTCGCTTGGCATCCTAATCGCATTTTCAAGGGTTGGAACAGCTCCAATTATTTTAATTGCCCGTTTTATATCCTTTTCCTGCGGCAGAACGAACACCCCAACACGACCATCATCCAAATCTCGCTTAGCAAGCGGAACGAGCGCTGGTGTGCCCGAATCTCTATAAACACCAAGAGCAGTTGAAACATCATGTAAAATCGCTTGACGCTGGCCAAGGTTTGCAATTGTTGATCTGGAATTAAAGTTTTTTGGCTTTAAAATGAACCCCATTCCATACCGCAGTACTTCTTCTTGCCGCTGAGGAAGACCGATATTCATAATATAAATATTGTCAACGTAAAGACCAGGACCATCAAAACGAGGCTCTACATATTCTATCTCAACAATATCCTTTAAACGCCCGCCGGACATAAGCACTTTAGCGATCAAGACACAAATAATTGCAGCGATCAGGGCAGCCCATACATTTATTAATAAATAGATTAGTGTACTTACTAGTGATGTAAAGATGACAAGATAATTTCTGCTCTCAAACGCAATGGCGATTCCTTCAATATACGTCTTGCCTCTTGGCACCATTTCGTAGCTGTCCAGCTCAGTTAAGGTGTTTCTTTCCATATTGCGAACCTCACGAAATTGAGAGGCTGCTAACGTTAAAAACGTAATGGCCGTAAAATCCTCTTCCATGATTGAAGGGATTGCTACTGTCCCAAGTCCCGCTGCGATAAACCCAAGTGCTACATGAATAATTTTGCCATGCAGATAGGTAGGGTATTGCCGATAATCTGTACGCAGCATGTACATTCTTGTTGCAGTTCCAATAATCAAACCAAATAAAATGGGATATGTATATTCACTCATGATGGTTTTCCCCTCTCTTTTTCAAGCTGGTTAAAGTAAGACCCTAAATAGGCAGTAATATACTCTACTCCATTCCATAAAAGCAGGATCAGAGCAGCCAGTGCCAGAACATCTAAATAAACAAAAGACCCTATTGTATAGGGAAAAGAAAATGAATGAAAAATAATTCCATTAACCACTTCTCCATGTATTCCAGCTGATGCAAGCAGCAAGACCCGTTCGAATCTTTTTCTCATTAAAATTAAAGATACAAGCACCATCATGACAGAAAGCATCCATTCTCTGTCCATAATGACCCATACAGGATCAAACATTTCAAATAAATGAAAACTAACATATGCTAAAACTCCAATTAACTGGCACACCAAAAAATAAAAAAGCTTTTTGTTTTTATATTTAGCCAATAATGAATAAACGGTTAGAACGACTAAAATAGCCGAAAAAGAAACAGAAACAGCATCAATAGAAAAGTAATAACCTGAAAAAATAATGAGCAGCAATATCCATGCTGAAAACCCTAGCCTATAACGCTGTTTCTTATCTATTAAAAAGCTGGAAAGAATCCAAATTCCCCACGCTGTAAAATAAAATATTATTCCGTCCAACCCGACACCTCCTATCATTACCATTATGACTAAATCCTATGTATTTTAATCTTTACAGTATAAACTTTCAGGAAAGCTTCATCTTAAACATAGGAGGTGTGTATTATGGGAAGAGATCGTCAAGAAAAGAAGCTTAAAAACAGCGGAAGAGTAGAATCTGATCGTGATCAGGCACTCCACTATCCTGGAGCAACAAAATTACAAAGCCCCAAAGAAGCAAGAGCCCTAAACGACAACATGAAGACACAGCATTAACAGAAAAGCGGAGGCGGCTCGCTCAGCTGCGACAAGCATAAGGCGAGCCAGGCAGAAGGTCGTTCTTTGACCTTTTGACTGGATTGACTTATGACCTCGAGCAGCTAGCCGCCGGAGCTAGACAATAAAGAAATGCGGAAGGCGCTTGCTCAGGGACGACAAGCTTAAGACAAGCCAGGCAGAAGGTCGTTCTTTGACCTTTTGACTGGATTGGCTTAAGACCTCGAGTCCCTAGCGCCTGAAGCTAGACAATACGAAAAGCGGAGGCGGCTCGCTCAGCTGCGACAAGCTTAAGACAAGCCAGGCAGGTCAAATCCGTTCTTAAAATAACAAAGGTCAATATTCATTTTTTACACACAAAAAAAAAGCAAGCAGAGATATGTAAATATCCCTGCTTGCTTTTTATATGATATGAATCTCAATTACTTGATAGATCTCTGGCTATAAATTTCCGTGTTGACGCCTCTTTGCTGTAACCAATGGTGCACATCACCGCTTAGAAGAAGTGGAGCTTGCTGCAGTTGTTTGAGGGTCTTCGCTCCTAATGCGGTCATAATCATTTTTAACTCCTGGTGCAGGAGACCGATTTCATCAATGAGATTCTCTAAATCCCCTTTAATAAGCACCTTTAAGAGGGCACCAGCCATGCCTGCAGCATTTGCACCAAGTGCTATGGATTTGGCAGCCTCTGTACTCGTTTGAATACCTCCTGATGCTAGGATAGTTATATTTCCTTTGTGCGCTGATGTTTCGGCAATTGAAACGGCTGTCGGAATGCCCCATGAATCAAAAAATGGGATATGTCTTTGTCTCCGTTCATTTTCAATTCTTGAAAAATTGGTGCCGCCAAAACCGCCAACATCTACAATAGCTACTCCTGCTTCTTTTAGTTTCCAAATCGTTTCTTTGCTAATCCCAAATCCAACTTCTTTCACTATGACCGGAACTTCCAAATTATGTACAATGTGTTCAATTCTTTTTAACGCCCCAGTAAAGTCACGATCACCTTCAGGCATAACCAGCTCCTGAACTACATTCAAGTGAATCTGAAGAGCATTTGCCTCAATCATATCGACAGCCGCTTTTGCCTGGTCAAGAGTGGCTTCACTGCCCAGATTGGCAAACAGAATGCCATCAGGGTTTTCTTTCCGAACAACTCGATAAGATTCTGCTTCGTTCTGATCTTTTAAGGCTGACATTTGTGAACCCACCGCAATTGCTACACCAGTCTGCCTTGCAGCGATGGCCAGATCACGATTAATCTGGTAGGTTTTCTCTCCTCCGCCTCCAGTCATTGCATTGATAAAAATTGGCGAACTTAATAATAGTTCGCCAATTTCTGATGCTAATGATATGTGATCTAGACTTGTGTCTGGCAGGCTTTGATGGATAAAAGTAACGTCTTGAAAACCGGTAAGTGACTTTTGCCCGGTAGATAGCGCGTTTTGAATATGATCCCATTTCCTTTTTGCTCTAGACACTATTTATCACCATTATTTATTTAAATTCTTTAATTGGTCGCCAATCATTTCACCAAGCTGGAAACCTTTAGATTCTTCTGGCAGTTCATAATCTGTTGGAACTTCTTCCTCTTTTTCCAGCAGATCTTTAATGCTTAAGGACAATCTTTGCTCCTCTTCATTTGCTTCAAGTACTTTTACTTTTACTTGTTCGCCTTCTTTCAGCACTTCATGTGGAGTGCCGATATGTTTGTGAGCTATTTGAGAGATATGAACAAGCCCTTCAACACCAGGGAATACTTCAACAAATGCACCATAAGAAACAAGTCTTCTAACAGTTCCGTCTAAAACAGTGCCTTTAGGCGCTTTTTCGCCGATTTGATCCCATGGTCCAGGAAGTGTTTCTTTAATAGAAAGAGAAATCCGCTCATTGTCGCGATCAACACTAAGCACTTTTACTTTTACTTGCTGGCCCTCTGCCACTACATCAGATGGCTTCTCAACATGTTCATAGGAAAGCTGAGAAATATGAACTAAACCGTCAACCCCGCCGATATCAACAAATGCACCGAAGTCTGTAATTCTTTGTACAGTACCATCCAGCACTTCACCAGCTTTTAAAGAGTCAAGCAATTCGTTTTTTTGCTTTCCTTTTTCTTCTTCAACAACTGCTTTGTGAGATAAAATCAAACGATTTTTTTCTTTATCCAGCTCAACAATTTTAAAAGTCATTGTCTTGCCTTTATAATCAGAGAAATCTTCAACAAAGAATGCTTCAACTAAAGAAGCCGGTACAAAGCCTCGTACGCCTAGATCAACGACAAGACCGCCTTTTACAACATCCTTAATTTCTGCTTCGAAAACTTCACCATCATTGTATCTTTTTTCAAGGTCTTCCCAGGATTTTTCTGCGTCTACTTTTCTTTTTGATAAAATTAACGCTTCTTCTTCAACTTTTAATACTTCTAGCTCAAGTTCTTCACCTTCAGCTACAGCATCACTTGCTTTTTCGATATGCAGGCTTGAAAGCTCGCTGATTGGGATAATCCCGTCCAGCTTGCTGTCTGCAATATGCACAATTACTTGTTTTTCCTCAACTTTTGTCACTTGGCCAGTAACTTTTTCTCCAACTTCAAAGGTTTTCACTTCTACATCATTCATTTCTTCTGACATATGTAATCCTCCTTAATCCAATGGCTGCTTCAGATTTTATGCTGGAAATCCATCCGCAACATTTAATTGTAAATTGAAGCAAAATGGTTATGATCTTATGACACGCACTGCTTAGTTTGTGCCGTATACTCAATGCAGCGATTAATCACTGCACAGCTACTGCAGCTATAGCCTAAAATATGATTAAAGACTATTTTCAGAAAACATTGTATTTAAATGCAATACAAAAAACGCCTTTTATTAAACTTCTTACAAATGGCTGTTTTTGTCAAGCAAGAAGACTTATTGATAAGCATTGATCAGAGTGCGAATTTCATTCATAATCATATCCGTCGTTTCTTCTGCAGATGCCTTTCTATTGCGCAATTCCTGGATGTTGATTGGCTTACCATAAACAACTTTAATTTTTCTAAAGGGTTTATACGGGCCAATTATAGCACATGGAACGACTTCTGCACTTGAGCGGAGAGCAAAAAATCCAGCTCCTGCCAAACCTTTTCCCAGCTCACCATTTTTACTTCTAGTTCCCTCTGGAAACAGACCTAAAACATTGCCCTCTTTAATAATTTTGAGACCATTTCTTAAGGCTTCCCGGTCACTCATTCCCCTTTTAACCGGAAAGGCATGAATTTTAGGCAGCAGCTTCCCCAGCACGGGCACATTGAACAGCTCTTCTTTTGCCATAAAGTATACGGGGCGTGGCGCCGTAATTCCTACTACAGGCGGATCTAAATTATCTATATGGTTGGCACAGAGCAAAACGCCGCCTTCTTTTGGGAAATTTTCTCTCCCGATCACTTCATAACGGTAGATCGGTTTTAATACTGCATTTACAGCAGACCTTGCAAATCCATATAATGTCATATCATTAATTCCTTTCAGCAGCTAAAGCTAAAATACGATCTGCTACTTCCCCAATAGACATAGATGTAGTGTCGATTTCTTCAGCGTCTTCTGCCTTCCTCAATGGTGCAACTTCCCGCTCGGAATCCAGCTTGTCCCTTGTTGCAATTTCTTTCTTTAGCTGTTCTAGGTCAGTTGGGAATCCCTTCGATTGATTTTCAGCATGACGCCTTGCAGCCCGCTCATCTACAGATGCAAGAAGAAAAACTTTTACCTCAGCATTTGGCAATACATGTGTGCCGATATCCCTGCCATCCATCACAACTCCGCCTTCAGCCCCAAATTCCTGCTGTCTGGCAACCATCTCTGCCCGAATGGCACGGTGTTTTGCTACAGCTGATACCGAATTCGTGACTTGAGCTGAACGGATATCATTTGTAACGTTTTCACCATCAAGAATAATAATTTGTCCCTCTTCACCAGGCATAAGCTCTATACTCGTTTTTTGCAGGACAGCAAGTAATTCCTGCTCATTTTCCAGATTCACGTGATTTTGGATCGCTTTATATGTGAGCGCTCTATACATGGCACCTGTATCTATATATATGTAAGATAGTTTTTCAGCAACGATCTTTGCTACTGTACTTTTACCTGCAGCAGCAGGACCATCAATAGCTATTGAGATTTTCTTCATAGTTCCTCCTGTAAAACAATAATATCGAATTTATTTTAACACAGAAATAAGAGAATCGGTGTTCATTTCGTGTGATAATCTCTCAAAATGTAGCATTCCCTATTTTAAAAATATGACTTATTTTTCTATTTGTTAAAGGTGTGCAGATATCATTTCCAAAAAAAAATCAAAACCTTGCTAAAAATATAAAAAAAGCAAGCAAAAATCTGCTTACTTTTTAGAGTTAAAGGTTTCGAGCAGTTCAGTAAAGTTCTGATCTGTGACTCCTTCATATTGAGTTAGCTGTTTGATTTCAGGAAACACATTCCATTTGTGGAAAAAAAGCTGAGAACATAGCAAGAAAAGAAACTGCACAACGATTATTTTTAAAAGAATACGTTCAAACGTTTTCATAGCTAAACCTCTCGATACTTGTCTGATATTCCAAGTATGGAGAAGTTTTCGTTATTTTATGCTTCAATTCCGCGTTTTTTATAGGCAAGCTGACGATCAAAGCAATAGCGCAATAATAATTGCCGTTCATTCGGAGTAATGTTTGAAAACTGAACTGAGATTTTTCGGTTATTCTCCTTCGTATTTATAATACGGACAATCTTGCTCTTTAAGTTTAGATAATGGTATTCGCCGCCATGCATAAGGAGAACAAGCCATAGGTTTACATTCATTTCTGGTTCTACATGAATTTGTGATTTTGTTGAAAAAGAGGCTCCCCCTGCACTAATATCCTCTGTAACACAAACTAAGGGAGGAAAATTCTCCTCAGGAGAATGCAAAGCTGCATCAACAGCCGTTTCAACTCGTACATATTGCCGGCGCTGAATTTTCATCAGCTGTTCATCTCCAGGATATGTAAGCATGATCATCGGAACATTGCGTTTGACTTTGCCGGCAACCTCACTGTCAAATAGGTAAACTGCACCTGCAGCAGCAACAAAAGAAGCTTTTAATTGTGTGCCATCCAATAAGAAGGCCGTTTTATGTGTTTCCATGTTTTTTGGATAATCTATGTATATATAGTGTTCTGACTGATCAATTACTTTACTTTGATACCTCTCCCCGCTTTCAGAGTATTTTGTCTCTAATATAATTGTGTCCCCTATCTTAATCAATTACCGCACTTCCCCTGTCCGAAAGGATAAACTTGTCAGTTAATTATGACATGTGACTCATATATGTTGCAAGACCATTTTACGAAATACACAGGAAATAAGATATAGTTTATAGAAAAAAAAGGAAAAGCTTAGTTCGCTTTTCCTACACCACATCTTCATATACAGGCTCTGCATTCTTTAATTTATCTACTTTTTCTTCAATGCCTGTATCTGCATTAATATAAATTCGATACGTATCTTCCCCTAAAGTACCCATAAACTCATAACAGAGTACTTCTTCGCTTATATCATTGATGATGATTGCCAGCCGGTTCTCCATAACCTCTACTGCTGGATTAATCTTTTCTCGGGCTTCATCAACTGTAATCCCTGGATCAGGAATTTCTCTTGCATGATGCGCTTTTAAATAATCTTCAGCAGAGAAGCCTAAGATTTTGCCATTATCAAGAGCCATTTTCATTTTGATGGAATCCGGATATACACGCACACCATCTTGCGTAGAGACAAAAGTGAAAACACCCATGTTGTCATATTGCGCACTTTCAAAGAGATCAAGATTTTCAAATTGATTCTTCTTTAAAAACTCAACCGCTTTGTTGCTTGCTTCATTTAAACTGATTTTTTGATCTGTTACTTCCCTTGACATAAGGTACCAGATCGGATATCCGCCTTTTTTGGTTATATCCATATTGGCTTCCTGTTTTGATTTTTTATCTTGAAGTGTCACACTAAAGAAGCCGTAGTCAGAGCCATCTCCATTTTCCGTCACTTTTACATTCACATCATTGCCTAATCCAGCATATTCCTTAGCTTCTTTGATCGCTGCGTTTTCTGTAATTTCTTTACCCTCTAGATACTTAAAGTTTTCATCCTTCTTCTGCATGTTGACAAATGCAGGGCCAAAATCAGTTTCCCCGTATCCATCTACAGTCTTTTCAACCGTTTGAAAGCCGTCAATGATTGTATTATCTCCTGCTTCATCTCCTGCTGCCAATGCCATTTCAACGTCCATCCAGCGCAGATTATTTTCCAGTACCATATGCTGAACTTCACGCAAATCATTTTGAACATCTGCTGCTTGTGTGTATAACTGTTTTAGTGAATCGTATTCTTTGTCTGATAAAGGTTCTTTATTTAAATCTCTGACTGCAGTCTGATAGCTGAAATCTCCTATCTTCGCCAAAAATTCTTCTGTTTTATTGAATGGCAGCAAAGAAAGGGGAAGCTGACCGACATCCGTATGTGCTTCTGAGGTAACCCTCCATACCTCAGCAAGTGCCGGTGACAAAGATTCTCTTGAATTCATTGCTAATGTTGTTCCAATTTTATCGTGCAGCAAATCAATCTGATAGGTTAGATCATGAAATGCTCTCTGATAGTTATTTTCAGCGTTGATCAGGATGGCATTTTTTTCTCTATGCTCCTGATACCCCCAAAAGGCTGTTCCTGCGACTCCTAATGTCAGTACACCAATTAAAACGCCTCTTAGCATGCTTTCACCCCTTATTTACAGAATATATGTTTTCCAATTCTCTTAATTTGCGGACGTGTCCATATCCAGCCGCTTGTTGCCGTGTCTGGGTTAAAATAGTATAAAGCATTTCCGGTAGGATCCCAGCCATTAATGGCATCTAATACTGCTTCACGTGCTTTTTCGTTTGGTGTGAGCCAAATTTGCCCATCAGCTACAGCTGTAAAAGCTCTAGGTTCGAAAATGACGCCAGAAACGGTGTTTGGAAATGTTGCACTTTCTACCCGATTCAAAATAACTGCTGCAACAGCAACCTGCCCAGTATATGGCTCTCCGCGTGCTTCACCATAAACCGCATTTGCCATTAACTGTATATCATTTTCAGAATATCCGTTTGGCATATTTGCTGCCGTTGGTTTTTGCTGAGCAGGTGCCTGATTTGCCGCTCCTCCGCCATTCCCAGTTTGTCCTTGAGTGCCGCCGGTTTGTCCTTGGTTACCGCCAGTTTGTCCCTGAGTCCCGCCGGTTTGTCCTTGGTTACCGCCAGTTTGCCCTTGAGTTCCGCCGCCAGATTGACCACCACCTGTCTGTCCTTGTTTAGCAGGCTGTTTCTTTTGGTTTGCGCCACCGGAAGGAGCAGGTTTTTTCTGCTTATTTAAATCTACACCGCCATAATGAGTAAATTTATTACCTTTGTTAATTTGCTCTTTCACAAATTGCTCGTTATAGTTTGAAGCTTTCGCTAACTTTTCTTTCGTTTTTTGACCAGCAAGCCCATCAATAGGCAAACCGAATTCGTATTGAAAATTCCTTAATGCCCAATAGGTTCCCCAGCCAAATACACCATCGATTTTTCCATTGTAAAAACCAAGATATTGCAGCCTTGATTGAAGTTCAATGACATCATCTCCAACAGCTCCTTGCTGTATGACCTGATCAGAGAAGGCAGCTGCTTTTTCGCCATTTCCAATCAAAGGAATCATCAGCACAAGAAAGGAGATTATGATCATTATCTTGGATAGAAGCAACTTTTTATTCATGTATAATAACCTCCAAAAGTAATTCTTTATTACATTAACCCTATTTTCTGTAGCGTCTGGATTTTTATACAAAAAACTAGGATCAGATTGAGTGGGGTATTTTACCAATGGAGATCTTTCAAGAAGGAAGTCTGATAAGAGAACAAATAAGAATATGTAGCCACACCTTTGAATTTCTTTCAAACAGCTGTTTACATAGTATTTAATAGCAAAAAAGCACTGATAACATCTAGGTTATCAGTGCTTTTTTATATGACAGACCATTTTATCTATAAGATCTTTACATGTTTAAAGGGGGTTCAAATTTGAAGGCGTCCTGATTTTGCCGGATGGTTAAAATTCTCGCCTTTTTCACCTTTCTCATACCCAGCCACCATAGGAAAATCATAAATGGTACCATGAAATACGGCCAATACTTGAAAGTTAATAAAATGTAATCATATGTGCCATGCAGCAAAAAAGGCACAAATAAGGATAATATAAGCCATTTTCCTCGAGAAGTTGCTGAAAATTTCACTTTTCCTATATAATAACCCATGATTACACCAAAAAGGGCATGACTCGATACAGGAAGAAGCGCTCTGCCTACAGCATGTTCAATGCCAAGTGCAAATAAATATAATATGTTTTCAACTGTTGCGAATCCTAATGAGACAGATACACCATATACAATGCCATCGTATGGCTCATCAAAATTCACATGCTGATAGACTGTGTAAAATAAAATAAACCATTTGAAAAACTCTTCCAGCATGCCAGATGTGAGAAATGCACTAATGAAGCTGGAATCAATTAAATGCTCCGTTTCCATGACATGCTGGATAAACATGATGGGAAACACCAGCAGCGCACCTGACATGAACGTTTTAAACACCATTGAAAAGGGCTCTGACTCATATTGATCTTTCAAGTAAAAATAGCTTAATAACGCTAAACCTGGGGCAATTCCCGCAGATAATATTCCAAACATGAGCCAACCTCCTTTTCAAATCGTCTCTATAATCGTAACATGATCATATTGGATTGAAAATGCATTACAGTATAATTAATTATATTCTATATTTTTCAAATTAGGGAGGACAAAGCATTGAATCGAAAAAAAATTCTGCTTATACATACAGGAGGCACCATATCTATGAGTGAAGACAGCTCAACTGGTGCAGTCTCAACAAATGAAAAAAACCCATTAACAGATAAAACAAATGAATTGCATGCTCTTGCTGATCTTATAGTGGAGGAGCCCTTTAATTTACCTTCGCCTCATATTACGGTAAAAGAAATGTACATATTAAAGAACTTAATTGAAGATCACGTAGAAAGGAAAGATATATCTGGTGTTGTCATTACACATGGAACTGACACATTAGAGGAAACGGCCTATTTTCTGGACTTAACAGTTGACGTGCAGCTGCCGGTTGTACTTACTGGCGCCATGCGTTCAAGCAATGAAATCGGTTCTGATGGATTATATAATCTAATATCTTCTATAAGAGTGGCAATGAGTGAAGAGGCTCATTACAAAGGTGTTCTTGTTGTACTAAACGACGAAATACATACAGCCAAAAATGTCACAAAAACGCATACCAGTAATGTTTCTACATTCCAAAGTCCTCAATATGGGCCAATTGGAATCGTAACGAAAAGAGGCATTCTTTTTCACCATATGCCAACAAAAAAAGAGCTATATGAAATAAAGAATTTAAACCAAAAGGTAGCACTATTGAAAGCACACGCCGGAATGGACTCTACCCTCCTTCATGCCATTAAAGAACTCAATTATGATGGAGTGGTTATTGAGGCACTCGGTCAAGGAAACCTTCCTCCTGCTGCTATTGATGGGATTAAAGAAATGACAGCTGCCAACATTCCTGTTGTCATTGTTTCAAGGTGCTTTAACGGAATCGCCCAGGATGTGTACGGCTATGAAGGCGGAGGCAAACACCTAAAAGAACTAGGCGTCATCTTCTCAAACGGATTAAACGGCCAAAAAGCCCGCCTAAAACTAATGATCGGCCTAGCCAACCAACAAACCAAACCCGAAATCGAAAAAATGTTTGGGTTATAAGAAATGCGGAGGCGGCTTGTTCAGCCCCCCCCCCCGAGTATAACAAAAGGCTGTTCCATTCAGGAATCAGCCTTTTGTTTTTGAACGATAGAAGCTGCGATTTCAGCTCCATGAAACCTGCCATTTTCAATAAAAATCTCATTGGCATTATTGCCTGCAGCAATAACACCAGCTATATAAATACCCTCTACATTCGTCTCCTTCGTTTCCTCCGTATATAAAGGTCTTCCAGTACTTTCATCAATTCCTATTCCAACGCTCTTTAAGAATTGATGATCCGGATGATAGCCTGTCATTGCAAAGACGAAATCATTCTCTATTTCATGTGTCTCACCATTTACTTCATAAATGACTGTATCATCTTTGATTTCTACTACATGGGACTGAAAAACCATTGAAATCGCACCCGACCGGACCAGTGAATCAAATTCGGGAAGGATCCACGGCTTTACGCTTGGTGAATAAGACTCTCCTCTGTATAAAACAGTCACTCTTGCACCTGCTTTTACCAATTCCAAAGCAGCATCTACACTAGAATTTTTCCCGCCAATAACCACTACATCTTTATCGAAATAAGGATGAGCCTCTTTAAAATAGTGGAACACTTTCGGTAGATCTTCTCCAGGTATGTCCATATAATTTGGATGATCATAATATCCAGTCGCAATAACGACGTATGGTGTTTTATATGTTTGTTTGTCACTAACAACCATAAACTGTCCATCTTCTTTTTTCGCAACAGATAACACCTTTTCATATGCATGAATGTCCAGGTTCTTTCTTTTAACTACTTCACGATAATACGTTAATGCCTGATTCCGAGTTGGTTTATGTTCCACTGTAATAAAAGGCACTTCACCAATTTCAAGTTTTTGGCTGGAACTGAAGAATGTCTGATGTGTTGGATAATGGTAAATGGCATTGACAATATTCCCTTTTTCGATAACAAGCGGACTAATTCCGACATCCTGAAGAGCAATTGCAGCTGCCAGGCCACACGGTCCCCCGCCTATTATGATTGCTTCTTGTTCATTCAAAAAAATCAGCTCCCCGATCTATAATTAAATTCTGTTATGTATGTAGAATTGCTTTATGTCTCGCAATGCGAATGTAGAAACACATCCGATTTTTATCCTTCTTCAATTCTACAATTGTATACTTACCCTATACGCAAAAGCGACGAGCTTAAAAGATACAAAAAATCTCCCATCCATATATGATAGGAGATTTTTTAAATACATACAATGAATTCACATTATTGTTGAAAATTAAATCCAGCCGCGGAACCTTGATGCTTCAGCCATTTTTCTAACACCAACCATATATGCAGCCAGGCGCATATTCACTCGGCGTGTTTGAGCGAGATCATAAATATTATTAAACGATTTACTCAATATTTTCTCAAGCTTCTCTTCCACTTCTTCTTCAGTCCAATAATATCCTTGGTTGTTTTGCACCCATTCAAAGTAAGAAACTGTAACACCGCCAGCAGAAGCAAGCACATCAGGAACAAGCAGGATGCCTCGTTCTGTTAAAATCTCCGTTGCTTCAAGTGTTGTTGGGCCATTGGCTGCTTCCACTACAATACTCGCGCGGATTTTGTGGGCATTTTCTTCAGTAATTTGGTTTTCAATAGCCGCGGGAACTAAAATATCACAATCCAACTCAAGCAGCTCTTTATTTGTAATCGTATCATTAAATAATTTAGTCACAGTTCCAAAGCTGTCACGGCGGTCCAATAAATAATCTATATCAAGACCTTCAGGGTCATATAACCCGCCATATGCATCTGAAATACCAACCACTTTAGCGCCAGCATCATGCATAAATTTAGAAAGGAAGCTGCCTGCGTTTCCGAACCCCTGGACAACCACTCTAGCACCTTTAAGGTCAATTCCTCTCTTCTTAGCAGCTTCATGTATACAAATCGTTACACCTTTAGCAGTAGCCGATTCACGGCCATGAGATCCACCAAGCACTAATGGTTTTCCTGTGATAAAACCTGGTGAGTTATATTCATCTATTCGGCTGTATTCATCCATCATCCATGCCATGATTTGTGAATTTGTAAATACATCAGGTGCAGGAATATCTTTAGTAGGTCCAACAATTTGGCTAATTGCACGTACATAACCACGGCTCAACCGCTCAAGTTCGCGGAAAGACATATCACGTGGATCACAGACAATCCCGCCTTTTCCTCCTCCGTATGGCAAGTCAACAATACCGCACTTTAAACTCATCCAAATAGATAGAGCTTTGACTTCTTTTTCTGTTACGTGAGGGTGAAAACGTATACCGCCTTTTGTTGGGCCGACGGAATCATTATGCTGCGCCCGGTAGCCAGTAAAGACTTTAACTGTTCCATCATCCATTCGAACTGGTATCTTAACCGTCATTAATCGCATTGGCTCTTTTAAGAGCTCATATACTTCTTCCGGATAACCCAGCTTTTCCAATGCTTTATGGATAACTGTTTGAGTTGATTTTAAAACATCATGTTTGTCTTCATTGTTTTTATGATCAGTACCTTTATCGGCTACCATTTGTAAACCTCCTAGAAAAATCACTTTCTTTAGTTGTCCGCTTTCATGACATAGTATACACTTTTGATTGATTTATGCAAGAAGAAAAAACTTATTTTACGCATTTTTCTATCATTTTATGTAAACGCTACCAACGTTGATGCAGCAAGGGAATTTTCAGTATATTCTAATGATTTCAGCATCAGCTTCTGCTAGTTCTATCAGCTTCTCTTCTTAGTCTTATTCCACTTTGGATTCCAATTCCTTTTTCACTCTGCTAATTGTTCCTATCTTTTTCATTTGAGGAACTGTGAGGGATGAATTACAATCATAAGCCTCCTCTCTAACAGCCAAGTGGAGGCTTACTGTTATGCAGTATTAAGGGCTGCTTTCTAAGATAGCACTCACCCATGAAAGTAATGATGTATATTTTGGATCGCTTTTTCTTTGATTACCGGCTTTCCATATTCAAGTAAATAATGACTGGTAAGACTACTTAAACTGCCGTATTCTTCTGTTAAGGCAAATAATTGTTTTGCAGCTTGTGAAGAATCAGCCTTTAATATACAGAAGTATTTATTGTTCCAGTAGTAGACGCTTCCTCCATCAAAACCATTCCTATACAATGTCCCTGCAAGCAGGATAATGTCATCAAATTCGTTAAATTCATAGACGCTCTCTTCTGTGCTGTCTATTGTGACCTGCATCTCAACAAAGCCTTCTTGCAGCAGTTCTTCTTCTTCAGTATGCTCTTCCATCGTAACGATCATAATCATCCCTTGTGCCTGCACAGAAAAGATTTCCACTGCAACTGATCCATGTATTTCAAACCCAAAAGTTTCACTTGCTTCTTCTAGCATTTCATGAAATAACTGATGCCATTTCAGTGAATCTTTCCAAATATCCTCTTTTGTCAAACCTTTGTCTATTAAATCGTCCAATGAAAGGAAAATTTTGATTTTGTTATAATTCAAACGTTCTAAGCGCATATTTATGCCCCCTGCTGAACCAACTCTTGCGATAGTGTATGAAAGAAATCTGAGATGGTGATTAGTCCAATGCTGTCATATTTAACAATTCATCATTGCTGTTGGCAAACAGGGATTTATACTCACTTTAACACATCAGTTACCATTAGAGATTTGAGTTTTTAATTGTGAGAACATGGGTTTCAGCTTTTGCTCCTAGCCGAAGAGGCAGCGCGGTAGTGCCATAACCATTACTAACCAAAATGGTAGCGGTGTCCGCCTTTTTTATCTTCCCCTTTTCATACAAACCAAATCCTAAAAAATGAATTTGCCCTCCATGTGTATGTCCGCTTAGAACTAAAGAAATACGATGATCATTCTTCAGTTTGCTCATAACTCTTGGCTCATGACTTACTAGTATTCTAAAATCAGCGTCTTCTGCATCTTTTATCGCTAAATCAAGACGATCCTTTTTTAAGCTGATATCATTAATTCCTAATAGCGCATAAGATTCATTTAACGCAGACTTGAAGGTAACAGCACAGTTATCCAATATTTTTACACCGCATTCCATTAGCAATGCATTCAATTTTTTAACATCAACCTCATAATCATTATTTCCCCAAATGAAATATACCGGCGCAACACTCTTTAATTTCTGCAGATTCTCTTTTACTCTTGACAAAGGAACCTTTTTCTCCAACAAGTCTCCGCCGATAATCACCATATCAGGGTTGGAAGCAGAGGCTTCATTAATAATATCCTCATGGATTTTTCTCTTATGGATATCTGATATAAAGAAAATCTTAACTTCTCCGAACCCGATCGGAAAATCATCAAAAGCTAATTCCTGATGCAGGATTCTATTGGCAAATGCCTCTTTTACCATATATAGAAGCAGAAAAATCATTAATAGTACGAACAGCACGATAAAATAAATCATATGAACCCCCAAAAAAGCTCTCAAAGAGCGTCATCCATTTTCAATTTCGTCAAAGCGACGAATGTTATGATTTTATCACACAATTTTTAAAAGTATAAAGAAAACTCGCCATCAAAGGCCAGCTTATTTAAATGACTATTTAGTGTATGTAATGGGAAAGATGGAAGTTCCGAGGAGAATATATAGTTTGCACCTTGTACAATTCAATAGCGGGGCTACACTTATCATGCTTAATTGCCGTCAAGAAATTCTCTTCTTGCAGCTTTTTCTTTTATTATATTTTATTGAAATTGAAGGTATTTTTTAAAAGTAACAAAAAAACCGGATGATTAGAAAGTGTTATGTTCTAATCATCCGGATGGATCACGGTACTAACTATTTATGTCCCAGCCCATTGCCTCTTACATTTCCTGAATGCTTATAATTCTAAAGCCTGAGCTTTCCAGTTTTTTAGTAAACTTATCTATATTTTCATTCTTTTCGACTTTCATTACAATACGCCTAACAAGCTTATCTGTCTCATCAAAGGTTACTAAGGAAATAATATGCTCGTGGAATTGATGAGCAATTTCTGCAAGCCGTGCAATTCTGCCCTCAGATTCTACCGATGTAAAAGCAATTCTTACTCCTGGGCGATTGGTGCCAAAAGCAGATTGAAACTGTGCGAGGACATCAAATCTAGTCACAATCCCAAGGAACTTCTGATTTGGTCCTACTACAGCTAACAGCGGGAAATCTTTTAATTCCAGCAATGTATTCTCAAACACTTCGCTTCCCTCTAAGTATTTGTCTACAAAAGTAACAATATCTTTTGCGAGCGTATTGTTTAGATAATCTTCTTTCGATCCGCCTTTTGAGAAAAACGATTCATAAATGTGATATCTCGTAACAATTCCAGCATATTGTTCGCCTTTTAGTACTGGAAGCGCATCAATTTTGTGTTCCTCCAGCTTCTCCAAGGCAGCTTGTAAAGTTTCATCTTCCTGAATAGTTATACATCCATGCTTAGGAATCATGCTATTTTTTACAAACATTAAAACCACCTCACCTATTCTTTTCAGTATATACGTATATTTCCACATATCCATGAAAATACCTCTTTTATGAGCAAAACTAACTTGAATTTCACATTTAATTCATAAACTATTTTAAAACATTAAAATTGATATCAAATGAATAAGTTTTCACTTGACTGTTACCCAAAAATTAAATTCTTTACCCATTTGTATGATGTAAACCAAGTGCCCGAAGCAATTAAAATAAAATATTCTTCACTGCATACTAATTCCTTTATAAATATATAAAACAGATCCCAATATAGATGGTATTTACGATTTAATGTTATTTCAGAATAAAAAAAAGAAGCTCAGCGCTTCTTTTTTTATTCACTATTTATTTTCATGATATAAATTAACATCAAATGTTTTTTTCATCATTTCATATACCAAGTGGCGATTTTTCCATTCTTCTTCTTTTTTCCATAAATCCTTGCTCTTGTCGATGATTTCACATCTTAAAGCATTAAATTCTTTATCCGCTTTTTCGCGTTTTTCTTTTAAGACATTCATAAAGCCGTATAAAGCAACGATAAAGACCAGCATATACATATTAAATGGCAAATGAACAAATGCAGAAAACATGGCCTCAAAAGAATAAGAGTATGGCTCCATAACATTCTTATATAATAAGAGAAGATATAAGAATGAAGCAATTACCACGGCCCACATGACATATAAATGCCAGAGCTTTAAATTATCAAATTTTTTCTTTTTATCCACGACTTTTTGCAGCATTTGCCTTGTAGCCTGATCTGTTCGGTGATCCAGTTCAATAATGGCTGTTTCCATCCGTACCCCTCCCTATCATCCGTACATCATATGAGCTTGTACGCTTAAATATGATCAATAAGGGGTAGTTATAGTTATTGATTTAAAGGGATTTTTAAGACTTGTCCAGCTTGAATTTCATTGCTTGAAAGGCCATTAGCCTGCTTAATGATTTCTACTCCATCAGGAGAACCATAATAATTCATGCTGACCCGAAACAATGTTTCACTTGCTTTCACAGTATGATAGACGATTTTCCCTTCTGCTGGTTCACTATTTTGCTTATTGCTCTCATTTGTAATTTCGTCTTGCTGCTTATCGGTGTCGTCTGCTGGCTCTTTTGGATTGTTCTGTTCAGGTTTATTAGAAGAATCAGGTTCAGAGGGCTGTTCAGCAGGATCAGCTTTCTGATCTTGATCCTCCGTTTGCTGCTTGTCCTCCTCTGGCTGTTCTTCTTTGTTCTCGTCCATTTGTTCATCTATTTCAAAAATCACTTCATTTTCATTCTCGTTGTTTTTCCCGTAATCAAACGTCTCAAAGCCTGAAGAAGCTGTCGTCGTTTCACTATCTCCCCAATTCGCATACGTGTAAACAGTAAAAATAATAATTGGAAGCAAAATAAAGAATAGAGCAAGCAGCCGAATCACTGGGTATTTAACTTTAATACCTTTTTTCGTCTGCTTGTTTCTGTGCACCCTGCTCCGTGGAGGAAGCTCCTCTTTCACGACATCTGTTTTCTCAGCAGCTTTTTTGGTAATCTTTTTTCGCAGCCTTTCTGCTTGATCTCTATATGGACCCTCTTTATTCATAAATCATCCCTGCCTATACTGAAGTATTCGTGTTTTTTCCATACTTAATAATGACCCCAAGTAAAAAATCAATCAAAAAGTGCATGAAAATAGTCACAAATAAATTTTCTGTTATAACATAAATATAACCAATAAAAAAACTGAGTGCCACAATATTTAAAAATAAATACCAGTGAAATAAATATCGAAAATGAATAAGGGCAAAAACAGCGCTTGAGATAATAAGCCCAAAATGAGTTTGTATGACACCGCGGAAGAGGATCTCTTCGCTTATGGCCACCACAAGTGAAATAACTGCGATGTGCCATACTGGACGCTTGCTGAAAATTTTTGCATTCAATCCGCCATCATCATAATAAGATTTCGGCAGAATCTTCATCATGATAGTATCAAAAAGAACAACAAGAATACCCGCTCCGCCGCCAATTAACACGATTTCTTTCATATCCCATTTAAACAGAGCGAACATTTCACTGTATTTGTCAAAAAATATCCACGCTAATAACGCTGAAAGTGCTAGCAGAATAACTTGCGTCAAATATAGGTGAAATACGAGCTCACGATCAGAAATTTCCTCCAATAAATCACTTTGGCGATTCTTCAATGCTCTCCCTCTCGTTTCTTCAGCAGTATGTCTGCCAATCTTTCTTTCCAGTTGACCTCTTTGTGTTTGCTTTCTGTATTTTCTGCTTCTATGCGCTCAAATGGCACTATCGAAAATCCGCAATGATCACAGCAATCATTCATCTGCTGCTGCTCCGACTCTTCAAAGTAATCAAGCAGCTGAAGTCTTCTGCACTTTTCCGAACGGATCCAATTGACCATTTCTTCAATTTTACTTTTTTTACTATCCAGACGTTCCCTAATAAAGTTTTTAAATTTAGAACTGAACACTGAGAAGTCATTTCCGTTAGCCAGGCAATTCTTTAAGTAATCAAGAGTTAATCTAAGCTGAATTTCATTCAATCCGCAAATCAATGATAATTCTTCTTCAAACTCTGTCACATTCTGAAGGGTTGGTTTTTGTTCATTCAGCCAGTTTTCAAGAAGGGATATTTGTGATTCATCCGGCAGCTCTCCTTCAATTAACTGATGCTGAAGCATTTCATCTCCCGCACTATAAAGCATAAATGCAATAGAGGGATGACCATCCCTCCCGGCTCGGCCAATTTCCTGCACATACGATTCAAATTGCATCGGCATATGAAAATGAATGACATATCGGATATTTTCTTTATTGATTCCCATCCCGAAAGCACTTGTGGCACATATAAGATCCAGCTGCCCATGAAGAAATTGCTGCTGAATGAGCATTCTAGTCTCCTGCTCAAGACCACCATGGTATGGCATCACATTTCCGACTCCCTGCTGTTTTAAATCAGCAGCTATTTGCTCTGCCAATTTTTTACTTGAAAAGTAAACAATACCGGGTCCTTGTAATCTTTTTGCAAGTTCAATTAAGCGATCCCTTTTTTCCCGATAATGCTGAAAGTGCTCTACAGCAATTGTAATGTTAGGTCTGTTAACAGAATAAATAATTTGTTCGCAATCCTGAAGTGAAAGTGAATGAATGATATCGGCACGGACTTCACTTGTTGCCGTTGCTGTCAGGGCAACTGTCAGGGGATTTCCCAGCTGCTCGCGAATATAACCCAGCTTTAAGTAATCTGGTCTAAAATCATGACCCCATTGCGATATACAATGAGCTTCATCAATAACAAACAAGGCGATATTTAAACTTTTCATTCTTGCTAAAACATTTTCTGTCACCAGCATTTCCGGTGAGATAAAAATAAATTTAAATGTATTTAATTGTCTTAAAGCATTCAGCTTTTCATCAAACGATAAAAAAGAATTAATGGCAATGACACTTTTTTCTCCATTTATTTTCAGCTGATCAACCTGATCCTGCATTAAAGAAAGCAAAGGGGACACAATAACTACTTGTCCATTTAGCATATAACCTGGCAGCTGATAACAGAGTGATTTCCCTGTACCTGTTGGAAGCATAGCCAGCGTATTTTTCCCTGCTAAAAGGGTGGTAATAACTTCTTTTTGACCGCTTCTGAAATGGCTATAGCCAAAACGTTCTTTTAATACTTCTTCAATTATCATAGTGAGTCACCAAATACCGCAAGCACTAACCTTATTTCAAAATACTGTGCATGCGGAACAATCGTTTTAATATGTTTTAGCTGTTTCGATGTTACTTTTTTTACTGCTTCTGCTATTTCGGCCACATTTTTATCAGTAACAAATCTTCCTATTTCAAAATCAGGCTTGTTGAGTGCAAGTTCGACAATATGGTCCTCTATTGTGTTTCTCTTTAGCTTTCTAAAAGTTGCTATTTCTTCAATTGTGAAGCCCTGCTGCAATAATTCTTCCGTTCTTTGCGCAGAGACGGTCATCGTAAATTCAGTTTCAGCAGACTGTATTACTTTATTCAGCAATGGCAATTGAACAGGTTTCTCTTTTATCACCGTAAGCATAGTATGCAGAATACTTTGAAACTGCAGCTCAAAATAATCCTGGTCCATTGAATACTGTAATGCTGCCTGTTCTTTCGTAAGACCAATTGTCTCCGCTCCGGTCAGCCTGCTGATCAAAAACTCCGGCTGTATACTTGTGCTATTTTCTAGACAATCGACCACTTCATTAAACACTTTTTGGGCAAGAACTTGCCTGTCCATCTTCGTGTCCTGTAAAAACTGTTTAAGCCATAAATGTGTTTCTTTTTTACGCTGAATCGGCAAATATTTAGAATTGCTATACATGAGGTTTGAAATAACCTGTACGAGCAATGAAAGTCTTTCCCAAAATACAACAGATAGCTGATGATATTTCCAGCCGTTTAAGTTTACAGGCAGCGGCTGCTTTTTTAATTGTTCCTTTAGTGCCTCTCTGCCCAGGTCTGTAAGACGATACTGAGAAGGTTCATATTCTAAAATCCATATTTCCTTTATCATTTCTGACAGGTGCTGATCAAATTGCAGCCTTGTCATAGAAGGATATACACGAAAAAATGGTGTGAGCTGAAAAAGAAAAGCATCTTGGATCGTTTGGGAGGATTTTTTACCGTTTAATAAATGGAAAACTGAATAGACGGTGCGTTCATCTGCTATTCGGTGGAGGCAATATAGGATAATGCTCTTTTTATAACACCCAAACATTGTATTGTATCCCCTTTTCAAATTTCGTATAAATTAAAAAGTGAACAGTTATCTTTTAAACCGTTACGATCATTGTATCATGAAAGAAAAAGGGTTGTTTAATGTAAGCGTTTTATTCGTTTACAAAACACGAAAACCCTACTGTGATAAGTATTCTCAACATCTTTTTATTGAAAAGTTGAAGTTTCAGTTTTACAATAGGAATGAGGGACGAGATTCTGCAGCGCGCAGAAGAACAAGATATATTTCTTTTTTTAATTCATTCAGGAGGTTTTTTTAAGATGGCTAAATATACAATCGTTGACAAAGATACATGTATCGCATGCGGGGCTTGCGGAGCTGCTGCTCCAGATATTTATGATTATGATGATGAAGGCATTGCCTTTGTTACATTAGATGATAACCAGGGTACGGTTGAAGTTCCTGATGTTCTAATGGACGATATGATGGATGCTTTTGAAGGCTGTCCAACTGATTCTATTAAAGTGGCAGATGATTCCTTTGAGGGAGATCCGCTTAAATACGAATAAAAAAGGTTTCTTCTAAAATCTCCTTTCAGCTGAAAGGAGATTTTTCTTTTTAAGGTGTAAATAAAAAGAGCAGCTTCTTAGGCTGCTCTTTTTACATTTAAACGGCACTTTTAAGTGTATTTTGACTTTGTTTGGTTATCCATACACTCATTTTAGAGTAAATCAGCATAAATACGGCTGCAATCAATAATCCTTTGATGATATTAAAAGGCAGGATCCCCGTAACAACCATTGTCCGCATTTCAGGAGCAGACATCGCAGGAAAATTCAAAAAGAATGTGTACGCCGGAAGAATCACTATATAATTGAGTACGCTCATCATAATCGCCATGATGATTGAACCCGAGATCAGTCCAATTGTCATTCCTTTTTTCGATTTAAGACGATTGAAAATATAGTAAACGGGAAGAACAAATAAGATTCCAGCAAGAAAATTCGATATATGTCCAACAGGAACTCCAGTAGCACTTCCTGTCATAAAATAATCCAGAATATTTTTAAATAATTCAACCAAAATGCCAGCCAGCGGTCCAAAGATTAATGCAGCGATTAGTGCAGGAATATCACTGAAATCAATCATTAGAAAGTTTGGAAATGGCGGCAGCGGGAAGTTCAGCAGCATTAATACATATGCGATACTGCTCAGCATTCCAATTGCTACATAAGCTTTTACATTCAATTTTTTCATTTTTTCCTCTCTCCTTTTTAGGCTATCTCTCCTAAAGAAGAAAGGTTCAGCAAAGTAAGCGGCATTAAAAAACCCCCAAGTGTGTACTTGAGGGAGAAATAGGCACGCTTTAATAAACGCTCAAAATCCTGCATTTTTTGAACGCTTGCGGAACCTCCATCTTCTCCCATCCAGACTGTACTGTCGGCTTTGGAATCGCACCAAATCCTGCTTAATTTAACGTATGGCTTGTGAGTGAAGTGCATCATCACACCATACAATCAGGCTCGCGGGCTTAAAGCATTGTGCTTATCACCGCCGGTCGGGAATTTCACCCTGCCCCGAAGATAGACCATATTAAATTATCATACAGGTACATTATACTGAAGAAAGATCCTTTTGTGAAGAAATAAATCTCAGACCAAGTATTTTAACTCTTTAAAGCGTTTCCTTTTTACATTAGTGCATAATTTAAATTGACAGACTATTGGCGTTCTTGTAAAATAGTCAAAAAAATCGCACTCTCCAGGGGGATCTTATGTATACCGTATTAGTTTCAGATGCTATAAATGCTGAAGGACTCAAACCGCTTCTCGACATGCCTAATCTAGAAATTATTCAGAAGAAAAGTGATGATCCATCCGTTCGTCTTGAAAGCATTGATGCTTTGCTTGTCAGAAGTGCTACTAAAGTTACTGAACAGCTGTTGGATCAAATGCCTAACTTGAAAATTATTGGCAGAGCAGGAGTAGGCGTAGACAATATTGATGTTCCGGCTGCCACTAAGAAAGGGATCGTAGTCGTCAATGCACCAGACGGCAATACAATCTCAACGGCGGAGCATACCTTTGCTATGATGGCTTCGTTAATGAGAAGGATTCCACAAGCTTATGTAAGCGTAAAAAACACAGAATGGAAACGCAGTACATTTGTTGGAACGGAGCTTCATGGAAAAACATTAGGAATTGTTGGATTAGGCAGAATCGGAGCAGAGCTTGCTAAACGCGCCAAGGCTTTTGGCATGACGATCACAGTCTTTGATCCATTTTTAACTAAAGAACGTGCAGCTAAACTTGGCGTTGAATCCGCATCACTAGAGCAGTTGCTTCAATCATCTGATATTATCACCGTACATACACCACTCACTCCAGAAACCAAAGGACTTATTAATTCTAAAAGCTTATCACTCACCAAGAAAGGCGTATATTTCTTAAATTGTGCACGCGGAGGTATTATTGATGAACTCGCTCTCGCTGACTATATTGGGAGCGGACATGTAGCTGGTGCAGCACTTGATGTTTTTGAATTAGAACCGCCCGGAGAGCACCCGCTTCTTAAATTTGATCAAGTCATTGCCACCCCTCACCTCGGGGCATCAACAAAAGAAGCTCAATTAAATGTAGCTACACAAGTTGCAAAGGAAGTCCGGTTATTCCTTGAAGATATGCCTGTTTCCAATTCAATCAATTTACCTGCCATATCAAAAGACTTATATGCTAAGTTGCAGCCTTTTCATCAGCTCGCTAAACAAATGGGAGCGATCCTGTCTCAATGTGTAAAAACCGGTATTCATGAATTGAGCATCACCTATTCTGGATCGGCAACAGACTTAGAAACACCATACTTAACAAAAGCGCTAATTTCCGGCTTTTTCAAGAACAGAATTGATGCTTATGTAAATGAAGTAAATGCCCTGTTAACAGCAAAAGAGCGCGGCATTACAATTGGTGAAAAAATCTCTGTAGACGCATTTGGCTATTCTAATTGCATTACGGTGACAGCTAAAGGAGAAGACTCGGCTTTCACTGTAAGAGGAACATATATTGATCATTATGGTCCTCGAATTGTTTTTTTAAATGGCTTTAATATTGACTTTCTCCCAGATGGAAACCTTCTATATATTCAGCATATGGACCGCCCTGGGGTCATTGGCCGCGTAGGAAAAATTCTGGGTGACTTATCAGTCAATATTGCCACCATGCAAGTTGGCCGGAAAGAAGCCGGTGGAGAAGCGATTATGGTCTTATCATTTGATAATCCAATAGAGGAACAAACATTATCCGCTTTATCTAAGTTAGAGGACATTGTATCCATTAATTCCATTTTGCTTTAGCAGTTTACCTTTAACAAAAGCTAAAAGCGCGCCGCAAATATGCAGCGCGCTTTATATTTTATTTCCTTCTCAATCCGTCTCGTTAGCCAATCGGGTATTCTTTTCTTTCTCCCTTTGAAAAAGTCATAATTGATGTATAACCAATCTCTTTTGCAAGTTTCAGAGCTTGATCAAAGTTCGCTCCGACATGTTCTGGAAAATGGGCATCTGATGATAAAACAATCGGAATGTTTTTCTCGAAGCATTTTTGCAGCAATCTAGGATCTGGATATATTTCGCCAACCGGTTTTCTTAACCCGGCCGTGCTGATTTCTACACAAGTCTTTGACTTCGCTAATGCATCAGTTGCCCGTTCATATTGCTGAAGTAAAAATTCTTCATCATCTGGTACATATTTAAATATTTTCACTAAATCAAGATGACCGACGATATCAAATAAATTAGACTCTGCCAATGTAACAACCTGGTCAAAATAAGCCTTATAGACTTGTGCAACGTCTCTTCTGTCCCATTCTTTTCTGTACTCAGCTAAATCAATGCCGAAGTCACCGACCCAATGAATGGAGCCAATCACATAATCGAAATCATAGCTTTTGATAAATTGCTCCATTTCTTTATGCTTTCCTGGAGTATAATCCATTTCTATTGACATTTTGACATCTATATCACGTTTCCAAGCCTGCTGAAATAAAGCTTCATAGTCTTTCATATCGTAATAGCGTCTTTCATTTACCCATGGATTCTGTAATATATCAGCCGTCTGGTAAAAATGATAAGCATGTTCTGAAATACCAAAGCTTTCTATTCCATGTTCTTTTGCCTTATCTGTAAATTTTGTTAAATAATCTAATGATAGCGTTCCGTTTTCCAAATGATTATGATAATCCGTGAGCATGTAATCTCCCCCTTAATTTAGACATCATTATACGCTTATCAGAAAAATCAGGCAATGGACAAGTTTGATTTTCTCACTAAAAAACTCCTGCTCTGTTGAAAAACAGCGATCGAGCAGGAGAAAAAAGGTTAATTTGAGATCATGATTCTCTCATTTATTTGAATTGTATCGTCATTTAACATATTTAAATCTTTTAACTCTTGTACTGTAAGATTCTTCTCTTCAGCAATAGAAGACAAGGTATCCCCTCTTTTCACCAAATAAACCTTATCAGGATCTATGTCGGGAATTATTAAACTTTGTTCAGGCTCAATATGATCTGAGTCAAGCTTGTTTGCCTCTTGAATGGAGATGACATCCATTTTATACTGAACTGAAATATCCCATAGGGTTTCACCGCTCTGCACAATATGGGTAATAGACTCATGTTCCTCTGTCTTTTTTGCACTATTGTTTTCATCTTCCTCTGATTCATGATCATAATTCTGTCCTCTTGAACCAAATTCATTGAGTACAGCTGCAGTCCTTATGTTAACAGCAGAATCCTCTCTTCCAAATACTTCGACTGAATCACCCAGTGATTCAGGACCAAAAGCTAAAAATGGATCAAGAGCATTCTCTTTTTCATATGTCCATTCATGTTTATGTATTTCGAAATGTAAATGTACGCCAGAAGAGTTTCCAGTACTGCCCATCTTGCCAATTACCTCTCCTTGTTCTACTTCATCTCCTTCTTCCCCAAGGCGCTCTTGTAAATGGGCATATATCGTTTCAGTGCCATTCTTATGTTTGACAAAAATAACATGACCGTAAGAACCAGAATAATAGGATTTCGTGATCGTACCCTGATCTACAGCGTAAATAGGTGTTCCCGAGTCTGCTGCTATATCAATCCCTTTATGTTTTCCATTTCTTGTCCCAAAAGTATCTGTAATGACTCCATCAGCTGGCCATATCCAGTGTGTTGTTTCGTTCGTAATATTAAACGTTTCAGCTTTTATTGTCTTTCCACCAAGAAACAGCAAACTAACACAAAGCGCCAAACCCCCAGCGATTAATAAACGCTTTATATAATCCTTCAATGTTTTTCCTCCTAATTTTGACTGCAGCTTATTTTCGAAGCTTTAAGCACATATTTTCCAACCAAATAAAGCAGAAATTTATTTCAAATGTGCAGCAGCCTTTTATTCTAAAACTCTCTTTCACAGCCTATGAAGGCATGTACATAATTAGAACATTAAATATTTGAGAGTCTCTCAGCAAAGACACGTTTTTTAGTATGTGTCCCTATACAGGGTGATTATGCAATAAAAAAAAAAAAACGAGCATATAGGCTCGTTTTAAGGCAACTCTTTTTGATTTGGTGCTATTGGAAGTTCCAGCTCCTGACTGAGGTTAAATCTGCCAATTGTATCAACATCTGCATTTTCCACTCTGACATGCTCGTAATGAAATTCCTTAGCCGTTAATAATAAGGCTTCAATCATATGCGCTGTTTCTTCATTATCTTCAATTACTGACTCATCGGTAAACGTGATTACTACTGTTTCATCATCTACATTCGCTTCAAAATCAATATCTTCTGGAATTGATGCCTTTAGAAAATGTGTATCAACATCTTGTTTCATGAAGTTGAATACTTCCTGAATCGTTTCTGGCTGTTCAAGCTGCACATATGGAACAAACATTGGCTGTTCCTCTTGGTCATTCGGATAAAATAGATAGTATCCAGGATAAGCTGTAACATCATTAGGACTAAACTCTGTGATTGGCTCATTGTGTTCAAAATCAACGCCTGGCTCTCCATCAGTCATTAATGTGATTTTTTCAAGATCAAAATCAGACCATAGATTGCTTAGTACAGTATTGATAAATAGACTATTGGCAGGACCATAGCTATATCCATGATCTTCAAACATGTCAACAGTCAGCGTTTTCTGCTCATCATTATAAATAAGATCAGCTTCCAATGGATAGTTGTCGGATAATCCCCATTGTTCTTCTGTTAACAATGGCATTGTTTCTTTATATAAATCAAACTTTGATTTCCCATCTTCTTTAGGAACTAAAACACTGACAGAAACTATATTTTGGACTGCATTATCCAGTATGGGATATGTGAGTACTTCCTGATCCTCAAGTTCCTCTTCATATACAGCTGTTGTATAGTCACTTTCCCGTTGTATTTCCCCCTCGGATTTAACGCCTTGATCATCATCTATAGTATTCTCAGGATTTTCATTACTTGTAAAGTCATTCTCGGATGAACTTGTATCTTCTTCCTGAGTAATTTCAGCTCTATCAGCTGATTCATTGGTAGCAGTACTATATTGCGCCGATTCGTTTGAACCGCTCGAGGATTCTTCAGCGGTATCTTGCCCGCCCATCATTCCAGGTATAAGAATAACCAAAAGAAGCAGTGCGGCAGCGGCGGCTGCTGTAGGAATAAGCCATGACTGCCGTTTGCGCCGGTTCATTTTCATGGTCACATTTTGATAAACTTCCCGTTTCCCGCGCTGATCTTTCACTTTTGGCATTTGTTTTAATAAATCTTCGATATCCCTATCGCTATGATCATTCTTCCGCATTATCCACACCCTCCTTTACCATTAATTCTTCCATATGTTGCTTTAGCACTTTTAGTGCCCTATGCTGAGTTGTTTTGACTTTGCTTTCCGTCCAGTTCAACGCCTCAGCCGTTTCAGCAATTGTTAATTCTTGTATATATCTCATCACAATGACAGATCTCTGATCAACCGTACAATAGCCTAGGCATTTATACATTACGCGCACTTCTTCCTTCTGCATGAGGATATCTTCTGGTATAGGCAGATCATCCTTCACTTGATGTGTTGACCAATCAAAGGTTTCGATCAGTTTCTGCTTCCATCCTTTTTGCTTGCGGAATGAGTCGATTGCAACGTTTCGGGCAATCGAAAAAAGCCAGGTTTTTTCACTGCTTTTCCCCTCAAATTTTTCATAAGATTTCAATACTCTTATATATACTTCCTGCACCAAATCCTCGGCCAGTTCCTTGTTTCTTACCATATAAAATAAAAATTGAAAAACGTCATGATGATATTTATTGTATAGGTCATCAAAAACGGAGTCCATCGATTCCCCTCCCCGTTCAATATAATAGTCGTAAATTGAGGATAAAAAGTTACAATCTAAATATAATATTTATCATAGAAAAAAGGAAGGATCACAATGCCATATCCTTCCTTTCTCCTATTCATCATATGTGATTGTTTCTTGTGAATCAAGAACAATCGGCATATTTTTAGCATTTATTCAATATTTCGCGGAATAAATATAGAAAATGTCGTACCATGTCCAAGCCTGCTCTGCACAGTAATATGACCTTTATGTGCATCAATAATATTCTTTGCAATAGCTAAGCCCAGACCTGTACCGGATCTTCCTCGTGTTCTTGCCTTGTCCTCTTTGTAAAATCGTTCGAAGATAAACGGCAGATCTTCTTCCGGAATTCCTGATCCAGAGTCGGCTACCTCCATGTACAAACCGCGTTCATCCATACTCGAGGCAACGGAAATTGTTCCTCTCTCCGGTGTGTGCCGCATGGCATTATCAATTAAGTTTGTTAAAACCTGCTCCAAACGATCCGGATCAAACATAAAGACATAATCTCCTTGCAGCAGCTCTCCCAAAGAGATGCCTTTTTCTTTGGCCAGTCCTTGGAATTTACGGATGATTTTTTGGATAAAAGGAGTTACATCAACCTGCTCTTTTGTTAACTGAATATGCCCTGCTTCCATTCTTGCGAGATCTAGCAGTTCATTTACAAGGCGTCCCATCCGCAGTGATTCATCGTGAATGACCTTAATCATCTCATTTTTTTCTTCCTCTGTGGAAGCTATATTGTCAACAATTGCCTCACTATAGCCCTGCATCATTGCGATTGGTGTTCTTAACTCATGTGAAACATTGGCAATAAAGTCTTTCCGCAGCTTATCGAGCTGTCTTTCTTCTGTCATATCACGGATAACAGCAACGGCTCCGCGAATATTCTTCTGATTATAGAGAGGACTGATGATCATGACCCAGAAGCGGCCCTGGATGGACAATTCACCAACCTGCTCCTTTTCCGTACTGACTGCAAGCTGAAATAACTCACTTACTTTTGACGGCACTGCTTCTGAAGTATGATTATATTCATTGCCTTTTTCAAAATACCAGCTTTGCAAAAACCTCTCTGCAGGTGGATTGGTAATCAATATCGTTCCATCGCGATTAAAGGTAATGACTCCATCTGCCATTCCGCTTAAAATACTTGCGAGCTGTTCTTTTTCCTGGCTCAGGGCATCCATATTAAATTTAAGCTGCCTTCCCATTTGGTTAAAGGCGGTAGCCAATTCTCCGATTTCGTCATAAGACAAAAATGGAACCTTCGTATCAAATTTTCCCTTAGCTGCCTCCGAAACGGCTTCCCGCATTTTTCGGAGCGGCGCAGTAATCCTCGTTGATAAGAAGAAAGCAAAAATAGTGGTTAATATGATTGCCACACCAGCCGCCAGAAGGATGAATTTTGTTGTTGTCTTTGTTGTTTCCTGCATTACTTCGATTGATTGATAAATAAAGACGGCGCCATCTTCACTCTCATTAGCAGGAAGCGGAACACCAATTATTAATGCCCTTGCCTCGTCTTCATCTTCTGGATTAGCTGAAAAATAGGAAGATATCTTTCGAACAGTATGATCATCCGTAAAGACTTGATTTAATTCATCATCATCTCTTAAATACGAAATAGGCAATTTTTCTGAATCATTCAAGTGATTGGGAGAATAATAATATTCATCATCTTCCTTAATAATAATGACTTTTGTAACATCATCAATCAATTCCCAGGCAATCTCTAGACCTATATCCTGATCATGTTCTTCTAGAATCCTTGAAATCTTTATGGCTGTGGCTTCTAGTCCCTTATCAGTTTCATCTATATGATAGTTTTCAAAAAACTCTAATAGCATGACTGTTAAAATAAATAAAACAAAGGAAACGAGCAGAATAATGGTAATCCACAGCTTACCTACTACACTTCGCCAAAGCATCATTCATTAATAACCTCGAATTTATAGCCTACTCCCCAAACAGTTACAATCATTCTTGCTGCCTGTTCTGAAACCTTATTCAGCTTTTCGCGCAGTCGTTTCACATGGGTATCAACTGTTCTTAAATCTCCGAAAAACTCATAGTGCCAAACTTCTTTAAGAAGCTGTTCCCGATCAAATACCTTATCAGGAGACTTCGCCAGAAAATACAGCAGTTCATATTCCTTCGGAGTTAAACTAACTTCTTTTCCATCCGCTAAAACTCTATGTGCATCATTATCAATGGTTAAATGCTGAAAAACGATTACATCTTTAGCTGACGGTTCTGCCTGCACATAACTTGAAGCAGAAGAACGGCGGAGCAGTGCTTTTACTCGCAGAACGACTTCTCTCGGACTAAACGGTTTTACGATATAATCATCTGTTCCAACCTCAAAACCTTGGACCCGGTTTACTTCTTCTCCCTTAGCTGTCAGCATGATAATAGGTGTCGCTTTTTTTTCTCTAATTTCACGGCACACTTCAAGTCCGTCTTTTCCTGGCATCATTAAGTCGAGAAGTATGACATCATATTCATGATGAAGTGCTTTTTCTAATGCCTCATTCCCATCTTCAGCTTCTTCAATTATGTAATCTTCTCTCTCTAGGTACATCTTTAATAAGCGGCGAATTCTTTCCTCATCATCTACAACTAAAATTTTTGCATTTTGATCCATGATATTCATCTCCTTATTAAAAGTAACGATTTGTTTTAAAAGAAAGCCTTCACTTTTAATAGTGAAGGCTATGAGATTATGATATAAATCACTTTACATTTCAGTCATGCTGAACAGCTTAGGAACCTGCATAGGAGTGTAATCCGGCAATAACCAGGTTCACGACAATAAGGTTAAACATAATAATGATAAACCCGATTACACCAAGCCACGCTGATTTCTTCCCATGCCAGCCTTTTGAGAGACGCAGATGCAAATAGGCTGCATAAAATAAGAAGGTGATAAGAGCCCAAACTTCTTTTGGATCCCAGCCCCAGAAACGCGTCCAGGCAATTTGCGCCCAAATCATCGCAAACACGAGTGCACCGAGAGTAAATACAGGAAATCCAATTAATACGGAACGATAGCCAATCTCATCAACTAAATCTGCGTTTACCTTCGTTGTCAGAGGCTGAAGAGCTGCTGAAATGCGTTTCCGCAAAATTAATCTTAATAGAAGATATAATACAATTCCCGCCATGATCGACCAAATAACAGTATTTAATTTTTTTGCATTAATGATTCCCGGCATTTCAACCAGCGGCTCCATTGCCCCTTCAGTCAAGCTCTCTCCCTGATTGGGACCAACTAGCGGAGGCAGCTGATACTCGGCAATCGACTCTACATTATTTTTATCTACCCAACTGAAATCCGCTTTATACCCTGAAGCAGAGAATCCTGTTGAAATAAAGATAAATCCTAATGTACATACAAGACCGAACATAACGGCTTCAAGCCAAAAACTTTCTTTAGACTTTTTTGTATGATCAATCACTTTTACCAGGTAAAGAAGACCAGCAGCAAAACTGATGGCTAAGATTGCTTGTCCCATCGCTGCTGTTGTTACGTGAATATGGAGCCAGTGGCTCTGCAATGATGGTACCAGCGGTGCAATATCTCTAGGAAACATAGCTGCATAGCCAATCAGAAGCATTGCAATTGGAAGTGTAAATAGTCCTAATACCGCCGTTTTGTATATAAAGTAGATAACAATAAATGCTCCAACTAGTGACATTCCAAAGAAGGTAGTAAATTCAAACAGATTACTGACAGGAGCGTGCCCAGCAGCAATCCATCTTAAAATAAAGTATCCTAACTGTGAAATGAAACCTGCAATTGTAATGGCAATCCCAGTCTTCGCCCATTTGTTCGGGCCAGTGCCTTTTTCTCTTTCTTTTGCACGTTTATCTTTAATAGAGCCGGCAAAAAATACCGTGCCTACTAAGTAGAGCAAAAAGGCTATAAAAAGAAGATTGCCGCTCAAACTTACTAAATCCACCTAAAGTTCCCCCCTATGTTTACTCTTTCTTATCAAGCTGATCTGCTGGTTCGTTCAAGTCTGTTCCATCAATAACAGAAGCTATATCACGTTTAAGACCATGCCAGTTTTTATTTGTATGTCCTGCCATCCAGACTTCGCCATCGACTTTTCGCAGCCAGATTCGGCGATGATTCCAGTAGGATCCTTGTGCGACGCCAATCATAAAAATGAATCCGCCCAGTGCCAGCACCCATAACGTTAAATCTTTTCTGACGGTTAAGGCTGTAACATCTTTCGTTTCTACCGCTTTAAAAGACATTTTGTATTCATTGTCGGTGAAAGGTTCAATGGTTTGCTGTATTGCTACAAAACTCACTTCTCCCTCAGGCTTGTCTGGTGTAAACATTTTAAATACAAATGCTGGATTGTTCGGTATTCTTGATTTTGTAATAGGCTCAGAGTTTTCGTCAAATTCAAAATCAGGGAAATAACTAACAATCTCTACTTGATATCCATTACCAAGATCATAGGTGTCCTTTGGATCATACAAGTCAATGGTTAAATCTCCATATTCCTCATTTGTTTCTTTGTTGGATAAAGCAAAGGTCATTTGATTTAGCTCATCAAGCTTATAGTCTACTTGATATAAGGCCAAATCTTCGAATTTAAGTGGATGATTAACACGGATGCTGTCATCTCTTACTTTTTCCAGTTGTGGTGTTTCACCATGAACTGTTTCTCCCTTTGTTTTATACAAAGTGACATCTGACTGGAAGTTCTTCGCCACCATTCCTTTATCATCAATGGCTGCAGCAAATTCTTGTTTAGAATTTTCTTTGTCATACGTCTCAAGAATAAATTCGTGATTTTCAAGATAATATTGGCCGTCCGTTTCAGGAATAACTTTTGTTTCGCCTTCCCTCACCCATAAAATTTCATCGACATACATCCCAGGAACAAATCTAAGCATACCGCCTATTAAGAAAATAATTAGGCCAACATGGTTCACATATGGACCCCATCTAGAAAATCTGCCTTTTTCAGCGAGGATATTTCCATCTTCTTCACGTATGCGATAACGTTTTGCTTTTAGCTTTTCTTTAACTGATTCAAACGTTTGATCTTCGCTTCCTGCCTCTGACACACTGAATAGTCTCTGTCTCTTTAAAAACCCTTCATGTCTTGTTACTCTCTGTGTTTTTAAAGACCTGTAAAGAGGAATCCCTCTATCTAAGCTGGCAATAATGATAGAGATTCCAATAGAGGCTATTAAGAGCAGATACCACCAAGAACTGTATAAATTATGAAAGCCAAGTGTATAATATAGTTGCCCTAACCAGCCGTATTGGTCTTCATAGTATTCAGATGCAGGCATAACTGGCGGTATGTACATTTCTTGCGGAAATATTGTACCTAGTGCTGAAGCAATCAATGTGATGACAATTAGCCATACGCCCACTTTGACAGAAGAGAAGAAGTTCCAGATTTTATCAATAATTGTTTTATTGTAGGTTTGAGAACGTCTTGCACTTCCCTCATACCGCATATCCAGCAGCTTTTTATCTTTATCTTTTTCAATTAGAACTTTTCCGCATGATTCACACAAAACGGTACCATGCGGATTGTGGTGACCGCATTCACAAATAACTTCTTTCATTGTAAAAACTCCCCATACACCCTTATGGTTTAATCTCTTCCATGTACCCCTTAATCATTGCTTCCGTCATTCCGCTTTCAAGTCTCTTGATAACGATTCCATCCTTATCAACTAAAAACGTTGTAGGCAGCGGACCAATTCCGTAAGCTTCCATTACTTCCCCTTTATCGATTACAATTGGAAAATCCAGATTATATCTTGAAGTGAATTTATTGACGGCAAAATCCGATTCGTTAATATTCACTGCAAGCACCTGTACCCCTTGCTCCTTAAATTGCTTATATTGGTTGTTCATATATGGCATTTCTTTCTCGCAAGGCTTGCACCATGTCCCCCAGAAGTTGAGGAATACCCCCTGTCCCTCATAATCGGAGAGCTGATGCTTATTTCCTTCCATATCTGTTAGTACAAAGTCAGGAGCCTTCTCATTAATAGCCACTTTTCTAATATCATCACTGCTGAAATTTGCATACAATGTATACGCTACTGCAGCTCCGAGCAGGAGCAGGATCACCGTTCGTATCACAAGCCGTTTTTTCTTCATCGTTTGCCCTCCCCATTCAACACAAAAAAACAGAGCGTTAAGGAAACATTTTGTATCTGATCACAAATACTCAGTAAAGCAATTTGTACATAATTATAACATTTTTTAGCATATAGACGTTGTTAACAATGTGAAGTAAATGTGACATTTACACAAAATCATTTCAATATTTTCTATTTTTTCCCTTTGTTTGCTAGTGTTCTAAGCTGTTTCACTTCATGAGCAGTTAACTCTCTTCCATCCCCAGGAGAAAGTCCTTCTAAAGTTAATGCAGCATATCGTTCTCTTTTTAATTTCAGGACATTATGGCCAATTGCTTCGAACATTCTGCGCACTTGACGATTCTTTCCTTCATGAATGACTAATTCAATGATCGAAGTTTGTTTCTTCTTGTCCATTGATAACAGCTTTGTTTTGGCTGGTGCTGTTTTCCCATCTTCTAGCCGAATGCCTTTTTGCAGACTTCTTAAACTCTCTTTTGATGGAATGCCTTTCACCTTTGCCACATATACCTTTTCAATCTCATTTCTTGGGTGCATTAACAAGTTGGCGAATTCTCCGTCATTTGTTAAGAGCAGCAAACCTGAAGTTTCATAATCTAATCGGCCAACAGGGTAGATTCGCTGTTCGATTTGCTGAAAATAATCTGTTACTACTTTTCTGCCTTTATCATCTGATACCGCGGAGAGAACTCCTCTTGGTTTATAAAATAAGAAATAAACAGGCTGCTCCCGTTCAATCGGGATGCCATCAACTTCTACTTTATCATTAGAGCCAACCTTAACTCCCAGCTCTTTGACGACTTGACCATTTACTCTCACATGCCCCTCGCTAATTAATTGTTCTGCTTTACGCCTTGACGCAATGCCAGCATGGGCTATTACTTTTTGCAATCTTTCCATTTTGTCACCTCATATATTTCGACAATACATTTTCTATCCTTATGAATTATGCCATATTCCAGCTTCTTTTCAAAGTAAGCTATACGATAAACTGTAAAAACTCGCAGAAAATTAGCATATGACGATGAAAATATGCTAATTTAAGCTCCATTTCACTATTTTAAAAATAATAAGAAACCCGGCCCATTAAACAGATTTAAACACCTGCTAATGGATCGGGTTTTTTGTTTTATATTATATAGTAATAATCATTTAAGCAAAAAGCAGGGTTACAACAATGATCGCTGCTCCAATACCGACAAGGTCAGCCAGCAGTCCAACCTTTAATGCATCTCCCATTTTCTTAATCCCAACAGCACCAAAATAGACTGTCAGCACATAAAAAGTAGTATCTGTACTCCCCTGCAGCACAGATGCAAGTCTTCCAATAAAGGAATCTGGTCCATATGAAGCAATTAAATCACTCGTCATTCCGAGTGCTGCCGTTCCGGAAATTGGCCGAATGATGGCTAGAGGTACAATCTCAGCTGGAATTCCTACTGCTTCTAATGCCGGTTTAATAAAGCCCATCATATATTCAAGGGCGCCAGAAGCTCTAAATACAGATATCGCTACAAGCATTCCAACTAGAAAGGGAATAATTGATACCGCAATTTTTATTCCTTCTTTACCGCCCTCAGTAAAGCTTTCATAGGTTGGAACTTTTTTTATCGTACCGTAGATAAGTATGATGCCAATTAAAACGGGTATAAACCACAAAGATATAAGTGAGACAATTTGCATACAACCTCATCCTTTTCGAGTTCTTCTATAATAAAAATAGCGGTCTATTAAAATAGCACCAAGAGCAGAGCAAAAGGTTGCAATCAGCGTTGGTCCGACTATATCGGTAGGATTGGCAGAATCATAATTCATTCGGATGGCAATGACCGTCGTTGGAATGAGGGTAATGCTTGAAGTATTTATTGCTAAAAATGTAATCATCGACCGGCTTGCATAATCTTTTCCGCCATTTAGCCTTTTCAATTCTTCCATCGCTTTAATGCCTAGCGGTGTAGCTGCATTGCCTAAGCCGAATAAATTGGCCATCATATTGGATAAAATATAGCCCATTGCAGGATGATCGTTAGGTACCTCAGGGAATAGCCTTTTGACAATCGGCTTAAACAAGTTTGCCAGCTTTTTCAATAGACCAGCATCCTCAGCAATTCTCATCATTCCGAGCCAAAAGACGAGAATGCTGATCAAACCAATACATAAAGTCACTGCCTCTTTCGCTCCATTAAAGACAGCTTCATTCACTTCACTCATTGTTCCATTGAACATCGCAAACACAATTCCAATCAACGTTAATAGAACCCAAATGATATTAACCATCTTGCTTCACACCCACAATAAAAGAGAATATACTGCGGAATTTATCAAAGAATGATTTTTCTTCTAATTCTTGTTCTTTTTCAAAATAAATGGGCATCGTTTTTATTTGTTCATTATTCAAATAGACAATGGCTTTCCCGACCACATCGGGTATGTCAGCACTTTCTTCCCAACCATCTTTAGGAGTGATTAATTGATACTCCACCTTAAAATTCTCTTTTTCCTCTGCTGTTGCTGGATAGCTATAATGACCTTTTAAATAAATTTTATTTTTATAAATTCCTTCATCTGCCTCTTCAATACTTCCTTCCGATAATATTTCTACCGGTTCGTATGTTTTAAAGGCTGTTTCATACATTTGAATATGGTCATTCCAGTCATCTGGACCATTGAGTGTAACAGCAATAAGCTCTAGCCCATCCTTCTCTGCTGTAGTCACTAAAGTCCGTTTAGCTCTTTTCGTATAGCCCGTTTTCCCTCCAGTTGTATGATCATACAGTTGTGTTAATAAGCGATTTTTATTATTCCAGACACGATCCCAGCTTTCATTTGGATTTGGTGCTTTATGTACCTTTGTTCCAGAGATCTTTTTATACATCTCATTTTCCATTGCATACCGAGTCAGGATTGCCATATCATATGCCGTTGAATAATGATTTTCATGATCATCGAGCCCGTGAGGATTTTCAAAATGAGTATTTATCATCCCAATTTCCTCTGCCTTCTGATTCATTAAAAAAACAAAACCTTCTAAACTGCCGCCTATATGCTCAGCAATCGCAACGGCCGCATCATTGCCGGAGCGGAGCATTAGCCCATAAACTAAATCTTCAAGCTTTATCTTTTCACCTTCCTGCAAATAGATGGAAGAACCTTCTGCCCTAATCGCATTTCCGCTTACCTTAACCGTCTCATCAAGCTTGTCAGATTCTACTGCAAGAATCGCGGTCATTATTTTGGTAATGCTGGCAATTCTTCGTTTCGTATTTGCCTCTTTTCCATATAGAACCCTTCCAGACTCTTGTTCCATTAAGATCGCGCTGCTGGCACTGACTGAAATGGCAGCGTCTGCTTTATGCGGGACATTCACCAAAAGAAATGTCAAAGTAATCGATAAAATGACGAGCTTTTTAAAGAGTTTCATTGCCAATCCCCGTTTCACATTATTGTTTGTACAAGTTTATGCAAAATGAAGATGGATATGCCTTGAATTGGAACAAGATGTTTTACATCGTCTTAAAAAAACAAAAAGAGCCTGAGACAAAACAAAAATGAATCTTTCTAAAACACGAATTTTCAATATCTTGGTTTGGGTATTTAAACAAGTCCGTTCCACCTGCGCTGCAGACCCTCGCTTTCCGTGGGGAGGAAGCTGAGCCTCCTCGTCGCGCGCTCCTGCGGGGTCTCACCCTTTCCTCTATTGTCCACAGGAGTCGAGTGTCCTCCGCTCCATTTCACTCATGTTAATAAAATATATTTTATAATCATAAAAAAAACCGAATGAATAGAAAGATGACTTCCTAACCATTCGGTTCTATGAGAGTGTTAAATACTTATGTCCCAGACTCTTCTTCAATTTGTTATTAATATGGCTTCCACTTTAATTCAGAAGCTTTTAAGTATCGGTCTTCAACGTCTTTCCAGTTGACTATATTCCACCATTGATCCACATAGTCTGCTTTCTTATTTTTATATTGTAAATAATAAGCATGCTCCCAAACATCTAGTGCAAGCAAGGGAATTGTGTCCCATTGAGTTAAGATCATATGTCTCTCTGATTGAAGGATTTCCAAGTGGCGCGACCTCGGTGACCATACTAGTATCGCCCAGCCTACGCCTTCTACCTGTTTTGCTGCTTCAGAGAATTGCTTTTTAAATTGATCAAAGCTGCCAAAGTATTTGTCTATTTCTTTTAAGAGTGAGCCAGCAGGTTTTCCTCCGCCATCAGGAGACATGTTATTCCAGAATATCGTATGCAAATAATGACCAGATCCATGAAAGGCCAGCTCTCTAGACCAATGCTTTATTAGTGAAAAGTCATTTGTTGTTCTCGCCTTCTCTAATTCTTTTTCTGCTTTGTTCAAGCCATCTACATAAGATTGATGATGCTTATCATGATGCAATCTCATAATTTCTTCTGAGATATAGGGCTCTAGGCTGTTATAAGCATATGGCAGCGGAGGCAGGGCATGTTTTCCTGCTGAAATAAAGGGCTCTTGAGTTGAGAATATATTGCCTAAGCTTGAACGCTCCCGAAAATAATTTTCCATATCCTCCTGCAAGCCCTCTACTTGTTCATGAATACCGTTGATTTCTTGCGCATTTAATGGCTGATTCATTCTGTTCATAATTTCAGTGAAACTGTCCAGCTTTTGCCATAGCTCGTTATTGCGATCCACATTTTCTGATTCCAGAAATTTCTTCATTTCATCATTCCATTTAAAAACATCCTGCACGTATTCATTCATTTTGCTCATCTGAACCTTCCTTTCTTTTCAATGACCTCCTACAATCGTATGAAAGATTGCTTGGCCGCTAGAATGAGAAAATGTCCTGATGAGCAAAAGAACTGACTATTAACCTAACCATCCATTTTGATAAGCTAGCATTCCAAAAATAGCGCCTATGATTGCCCATACAAACATAAGCGGTTTTCTATTTCTGACTGTCATCCACAGCACTCCATTCTTCATTTTGCTCATATATTTCTGGATAAAAAAAAGCCGAAAACAACTTTATATGATGGTTTCGGCTGGTTGTCTTGATTATATTCAGGATTTATCTTGATTGGATCATTTTTGTTCTATAATCCGTCTCATAGTATTCTAGTTCTTCTCTAATATGCTGAAAATCAGATTCTAGTCCTTGGAAAAGGTTTTGCACACTATGCGGCACTGGTTCATGAAAACGGATTGAATTTTTTCCAGTGTAAGCAGATCGGCTGTTCTCGAACCAAGTATCATTTTTAGGAGAGAAAAATTCTTCTACACATTGATGATAAATGCGATAAAGCGTCTTTTCTGCAGCTCCCTTCTGGAAGGGTTCACCTAAAATAATGATATTACAAGCATCTAAGCCTTCTTCACAATAAACGAGCAGCTTTCTTATATTAGAAAGAACCTGTTTATAATAATCCTTGTTGCCTTGCTCTTCCGATAATAACCCTGAAACGGTCGTTTCGTTCAGGAAATCTTCAAATACAGATACAGTATTCCCTAGGAAATTTTTAACATCCTCCATTTGCGTCTTAACAATGGCATTTCCCAATACTTACACCTCCAAATGATCAAACAGCACTCTTTTTTTATATTAGCTTATGACAAATTTCCAATTTCGGACATGTAATTGTCCTGAACAATGACGATTTTCCTGCTTGTCCTTCTCTACACTTTGCTAAATAGGATCGTCCCTCCTAGTCTCAATCTGAAGGATCGTACTTCCTATTTAATTTTACCACAAACAAGCTTTAAATGTTTCAGAAAAGTCAATTATCAATCGTTTCCTGGAATTTTTCAAAAAATAAATCTGCTTCGTCCAACAATGATTCATCCTCAACGTCATCTGGGAGCTGAGGAAGCTCATCAATGTGATTAAGGCCAAAATAATCCAGGAATTCTTTTGTAGTGCCATACAAATAGGCACGTCCTGTTCCTTCAGCTCTGCCTACTTCTTTAATCAGCACTTTAGAGGTTAGTGTCTGCAGGGGACGCTCTGTTTTAACTCCGCGGATTTCTTCTATCTCAGCTCTCGTAATGGGCTGTTTATAAGCAATGATGGCTAATGTTTCTAAAGCAGCCTGCGAGAGGGATGCGGTTGAAGGAGATTCGACCAGTTTTTTTAAGTATACGGCATTTTCCTTTTTTGTAGCGAGCTGATATGTTCCTGCCATTTCAACAAGCATAATACCTCTTGAAGTTTGCTCATCATATTCCTGCTTAAGCTTTTCAACGGTTTCAATTGCCTGCAATTCATCAATCTCAAGCACGTTCATAATTTGCTTTATCGATAAACCTTCATCTCCTGCAGCAAAAAGAAGACTTTCTAAGATGCCTTTCCAATTAATTAATTCCATTTACTGCTTCTCCTTCCGTTGCTTCTATAAATATTTCAGAAAAATTCCCCGCTTGACTTACAGCAATCTCCTGCCTTTTCATTAGCTCTAATACTGCTAAAAAGGTAACAACAAGATGCTCCTTGTCCTCTTTTGGGAATAAGCTGTAGAAGGTTGTACGGCCGCGAGAATTTTTAATAAATGAAATGATTTCTTCCATTCTTGTTTCAATGGGTATTTCCTGTCGGGTAATCTTTGTTGAGAGCGGCTTTTGCAGTTTTTTTCTTCGTAATAGCTTCTGAAAGGCTCCCAGCATGTCATATAAAGAAACATTTAGATCTTTTAAATCATTCTGCTCGCTTTCCGCATATACCGCAAGGTCGCTCGGAGGCTTGGTGTAAATCATGCCTCTTTCCTGTTCCATCTCTTTTAACTCTTCGGCTGCTTCTTTATACTTCTTATATTCTATTAATCTTTCAACAAGTTCATCCCGGGGATCGTCTTCCATTTCCAGTCCGTACTCATCCTCAAGCTCATCTTCTTCATGTTTAGGCAAGAGCATTTTGCTCTTAATTGCCAGAAGTGTCGCAGCCATTACTAAATATTCACTTGCCACATCAAGCTGCAGCTCCTTCATCGTGTGGATATATAGTAAATATTGTTCCGTTATCTTTGACACTGGAATATCATAAATATCAATTTCCAATCGATTGATTAAGTGCAGCAGCAAGTCCAATGGACCTTCAAAAGCATCTATCTTAACATTATATTGCATCATTCGTACCACCAAAATTTCTTCAAGAATCAAATAGAGAATTATTATGCATGAATATCCATTATGCCATATGATTGTCCTAATGGGTATTTTAATATCATAAGTATGAACAGATATGTCTTTTCTGTATTGACAGCAGAACCTAGTCACAAACAGATTTTCTATATTAGTATATAGGATTCATTGCGGTTATCCAATGCTAAAATTAGGTATGTATTTGTCTTTTTATGATAAAATAATTCAAATAAAGAAAAACTGTTTAAATTGCACGTCAGGATTTATGAAGGAGTGATGACTTGTACCCACTCGAATATATAAAATTTATCGTTCACTTTCACGGAGACCGTGATTATTTTGAATGTCATGAAATTTTAGAGGAATATTGGAAACAAACAGAGGATTACCATAAAAACTCTATTTGGGTCGGCTTTATTTTATTTGCCGTTTCCTGTTATCATCATCGCCGTTTAAACTATCACGGAGCAGAACGGACATTAAAAAAAGCGCTTGATATTTTTTATAACAAAAAAGAGAAAATAACTGGCCTTGGTCTGCAAACGAATGTTTTTCTTGCGGATTTACAGAAGAAGTATACAGAGATCGAAAATAGACAGCCGTATGAAAGCTATAATATGCCTATTAAGGATCCTGTTCTTATTCAGAGAGCGATGGAGGAGTGTACTTCATTAGGATTAGCGTGGTGCTGTGCAAGTGATTTAACAAACCTGGATTTAATCCACCGCCATTCAAGAAGAGACCGCAGTGAGGTAATTGCGGAAAGAGATGCCGCCTTACAGAATAAAAGGTAAACCTTCACTCGTATATGCTGCGGTCCTTACTCAGGATTGGTGGATACAGTTAAAGAAATGAACACATAGAAAAGGCAGTGATTATACACTGCCTTTTCCTGTTTCATTCGTTTGGCATCTATGCAAAAAAGCTTCCGTTTCTTCCGATGGTGTCATAATCTTCTCTGGATACATGTCCTGCAGAGCTTTGATCATCGCTTTTCCGATTCCCTGCTGCCTATGTGATGGATTAACAGATACATGAAGCAGTTCCATTGTATCTTCAGTAAAGGATAGACCTACAAGCCCAATAATATCCTCTTCTTCTTTCCACAAAAAAAGCTGCATATGCCGCTCTGTTTCATATAATTTCATAGTTTGCTGCAATTTTTTTAAATCTTTTTCATTAGGCATAAAAGATAAAAGGCCCATTGCAATCTTTTCAAATGTTTTTTTATATCGAATTAACATAATTATCCCTCATTAAATTTGTTTAAAGTCGGGCTTGATCAGTCAAGTGGAGAAATTAAAGTATAAGGATGAAACCCATTTTTCTATTTTCCCCATCTGAACAGCATTATAAACTGTTTGCATCATTATATGTAAGATAGTCTGTATGTTTCTTATATGCTATTGTTCTTCGGTATGCACGTTAGCCAAGAACGATAAAAAACCAATAATATAAACCCCAGAGCAGACCAAACATCAGAATGACGGTAAAAAGGATCCAATTGCTTTTTTTCATATACACCATACTCCTGCAAATCTGTAGTGAATGGAAACTATGATTCATTGTACACCATCTGCTCTGATTTTTCCATGTGCTTTTTAGCCGTGCAATTGAAGTCTCACAAAAATTAACAAAAGCTGCCGGTTCCGGCAGCTTTGCTGAAAAAGTATTTATAGGTTCATGTGATTCATTTTACGCTAAAGACATTAATTCTTGATTTTCGTTTGAATAGATAAATCTAAACGAATTAAGTCATCTAATGTTTCACGGCGGACGACTAGCTGAGCTTCACCATTTTCCACAAAGACAACTGGCGGGCGCGGCAGACGATTATAATTATTGGCCATTGAATAGCCATAAGCACCTGTACAAAAAACGGCCAGCACATCATTGTCATCACTCTCAGGCAAAGGCAAATCCCAAATGAGCATATCCCCGGATTCACAGCATTTCCCGGCAATTGAAACGACCTCATTTGCTTTTTCCAGAGGTCTTCCAGCCAAAACTGCTTCATACTTCGCCTGATAAAGAGCTGGTCTGATGTTATCGCTCATCCCTCCATCAACCGCCAAATACTTTCTTACTTCTGGCACTTCTTTACGTGATCCAATTTTATAAAGAGTTGTCCCTGCATCTCCAACAAGAGAGCGGCCAGGTTCAATCCAAATTTCGGGCATTTTCATGTTATAGTGCTGTGCAAGATTTTTCACTTCTGTAATGATATCTTCCACATATTGTGACGCAGCAATCGGCTCATCCTCATTCGTATAACGAATGCCAAATCCGCCGCCTAAATTTAAAACAGCAGGTTCAAACGATAAACGCTGTTTCCACTCATTTAGTTTTTCAAAGATTTTCTGAGCAGCTAAAATAAATCCAGTTGTCTCAAAAATCTGTGACCCGATATGACAATGGATGCCAAGCACTTCAAATGCTTGAGAATTTAAAGCATTCTGCAGAGCAGCTTCTGCTTGTCCATTTTGCAGATCAAAGCCAAATTTAGAATCTTCCTGGCCAGTTAAAATATAATCATGTGTATGTGCTTCAATTCCAGGTGTAACGCGCAATAAAATGTTAGCCTTCTGCTTTTTTTCTCCGCATATACGCTCTAATAATTGAAGTTCATAGGAGTTATCAACAACTATACAGCCGATTCCTTTTTCTAGAGCCATTTCCAGCTCTTCACGGCTTTTATTATTGCCATGGAAGTGAATGCGTTCCACTGGAAAATCTGCAGCCAAAGCTGTATACAGTTCACCTGCTGAAACGACATCAAGTGATAATCCCTCTTCTTCTACAAGCTGAACCATCGCAATCGTAGAAAAGGCTTTACTTGCATAGGCGACTTGTGCTTTTACGCCAAGCTTGTCAAACGTTTCCTTAAAGCCTCTTGCACGTTCTCTGATTAATGCAACATCATATACATAAAGCGGCGTTCCAAATTGACTTACTAAGTCAAGTGTATCTACTCCGCCAATTTGCAAGTGCCCTTTTTCATTTACCTGTGCTGTGCCATTAAAATACATCCACCCAATACCCCCAAAAGAAAAGCGCACGCACCATGCTCAGTCCATCTAACCATAAATGGCAACGTTGAACGTTGCTGTTTTTTAACCATTTATGACTTACGTGCATCCTAAGCGCTGGTGCTGAACTCTTTTATAAGCATAATAAAATATTCTGTATCCTTTAACGCTTTATTCAGTTGAAAATACTTTAACACAATTCAATCAATCCCGCAACGGAGCATGGGTGGCACACTATTTAACAGGCTGCTTATAACGATTTTTCGCATGTACAATACTTGGTCTGATCTTAGAACCCGGAACAGCTCTTCGGATAAGAATATGAACAAACGCACCAGGATTAAATGGTATAAACGGCCATAAATAAGGAACATTTAAAGATTTTATGCTCGCAAGCCAAAGAATAAAGGCCGTGGTGCCAATTACTAATCCAGGAGTATGGAAGATTGCAACGAGAATTAAAATTCCAAGTCTGACTAACTTATTGGCAATGCTTAGCTCATAGCTTGGGGTTGCAAATGTGCCAATTGCTGCCAAAGCAACATAAAGAATGACTTCCGGTACAAATAACCCAACATCTATTGCAATCTGACCGATTAAAACAGCCGCTATTAAACCCATTGCTGTCGATAAAGGGGTTGGCGTATGAATGGCTGCAATTCTTAAAAACTCAATCCCGACATCTGCTATAAAGAGCTGAATGATGACTGGAATATTTGTTTTTTCATTTGGTCCTATAAACGCTATAGCTTCAGGCAAAAGCGAAGGTTCTAATACAAATAAGAACCAAAGCGGCAATAAAAGAAGTGATGATAGTAGTCCTAAAAACCGAATCCACCTTACAAACGTACCGACTGCCGGTGACTGTCTATACTCCTCTGCATGCTGCAGATGGTGAAAGTAAGTTGTTGGTGTAATAATGACACTTGGGGATGTATCAACAAAAATGACAACATGCCCTTCCAGAAGATGTGTTGCAGATACGTCTGCACGCTCTGTATAACGGACCAGCGGAAACGGGTTATATCCTTGTTTTAACAAGAATTCTTCAATGGTTTTATCTGCCATTGTAATCCCGTCAATGTCAATCGCTTCAATTTCTTTTCTAATAATATCAATTAGATCCTGATCTGCTACATCTTTTATATAGCCAATGGCTACATCTGTTTTGGAGCGTTCTCCTACTTTAAGCATTTCAAAACGTAGACGTTCGTCTCGAATCCTTCTTCTCGTTAATGCTGTATTGATAATTATATTTTCTACATAGCCATCCCTTGAACCGCGCACCACTTTCTCTGTGTCCGGTTCTTGCGGTGTACGGCCTGGATAACTTCTGACATCAACGACTAAAGCTGTGTCTTCTCCTTCCATGACAACAACAATTAGACCGGATAGAACTTGATCAACAAGTTCATCAAGCGTCTTAATCTTATCCACAGATTGATGAACAAGGCGGTTTTCGATGACGCTGAACAATTTGGTTGAAAGTTTCTCATGGTCATTTATAGCCACTAATTCTTCAACAATCTCAATGATAAATTGGGTGTCTGTCAATCCATTAACGTAGTAAAAATGAACATCTTTGCGCAGAACCTTTAATTTTCGGACTCCCAGATCAAAACTCTCACCCAGTCCAACTCTATTTTTCATATAAGTTTCAATTTCGTTTACCGATATAGGGATGGGTTTCATATTATCCTTCTTTGCTGCTGTCATATTTTCCGCTCCTTTCCAGTATTAGCTTGATGGCTTTAATGGTAATAGGTGAACCAACTGTAAAGTGATCCATTTTCCCCATTTTTCCTATATCTCCAATACCAACGACAATTGGCAGATCCAATTCATCCAAGCAATATACCGTATCTCCTGTGATTCTGCCTTCCTCCATCTCTGGAATGCCATATTTATCTACACCATAGTGTGTAAGCTCTCCAAAGCGATCAATACAGACATCGACATGTGTCCATTCTTCATGCCTTGTTTTAGAGGCAACCGCAATGGCTCCTAATACCTGTATGCTTTCATGATGCGCCACGTATTTCATTGCATGTTCACCTGCCCCCTCACCAACAAACCCGCTATCATCAAACATGACAAGCACTGGATCACACTTTGCCTTATGAATGAGCTTTACAAGTTGAGGGCCGCTCAATACAGAGGGATTTCCTTGAGAAGAAGTTATACATCTGCAGCCAATTTCCTGTGCAGCAAGTTCAACCGCCTTACGGGCATAAACATCTCCATCTGTTATGAGAATGACATTTCGCTTTTCACTCATATCCAAAATCGATCCTTCCTTTTGTCATTCAATCTTTTTTCTACTTTCCTATAAAATAAAACCATTGGTAGAGGCTGCCGGCGATTTTGCCGAAAACAAGGGCCATCAGCAGAATAACAATCTGGCCATCAATGCCAATTCTTTTAGCTAAAATAGGCAGTACGTTCAGAACCTCTGTTAAAGCTGCAGCAAGCATGCCTACAAAAATGCCTGATGATGCACCAAGAGGGATTAATAACCATGGCGGAAAAGCAAAAGCAATATCCCAAAGAGTCGCAGCCGAACCCGAAATAACTCCTAATACTACCGACCATTCATAGTAACGGATCATTTTCATTGTTTTTGTGAGCTGTGTCAGGCGGGGAATAATCCCCAGTACTGTCAGAAAGGCCACAAATCCTGCTCCTACAGCCAAGCCGCTTGCAATTCCTAAGAAGATCACCGCGATGATCTTAATCGTCATCAATGTTTTTCATGCTCTCCTTGTTTTCATTCATAGCCACATAGTTATCTAAATCAAGCTGATAATTAAACATCTCTACCTCAAGCGGGCTTGGCTCCTCATTGAGGCGCTTCTTGAATAAATGATTAAAAAAGATAATCATCCCCGCTCCAAGGCCAATTGAATACGGCACTTGAAATACGAGCGGCTTTTCGTCTTCAATTCCAGTAATGATGGTGAAAATCTTCAGATGAACTTCTCTCATACTTACATCCTCATGAAAATTCATGATCGTTAAGGCAGCTCCAAAGAACAATAGGAGCCATACTAAAACAAATAACGACATGGACGTTTTTCTTTTTTTTCTGGCCACTTCTACAATCACCTGTGAAGGACCAATTGTTTGAATTTCAAGCATCTGAAATTGGTTTTTTATAAGTTTGATGACCTTCATGATGTCGATAATAATGATGTTATTATCTTCTTCAATGACCTGATGCATTTTTAATCTGCGCAATACAGAAAATAGTTCTTCATCCGCAATGATCTGCGCGATGTCCTCTAAGTGGATCGCCGTATTCGGCCTGACTTGGAGCCGATGGCGCAAACGAATATACACTGTGTGTTCCATTCTTTTCACTTCCCACGCGAGTGATTTCCTTACATATAGTATGAGTTGCAGGTATTATCTTCATGAAAGGCAATAATTTCATGAATTACCATTATGTTGAGACACGATAAAAAAACCGTATGGATTTACAAATCCATACGGTCCTTCATCTGCTGCAATATTTTCTTTTCCAGCCTGGAGACTTGTACTTGGGATATTCCGAGTCTTTCGGCTACTTCTGATTGAGTTTGATCCTTATAATAACGAAGATACACAATCAGCCTTTCGCGTTCATCCAGTTCTCTAATCGCTTCCTTTAAAGCAATCTTATCGAACCATTTGCCCTCATTGCCATCATCTATTTGGTCAAGCAATGTGATTGGATCTCCATCATTTTCATAAACCGTTTCATGAATAGACGATGGAATCCGGCTTGCTTCCTGTGCGAGAATGACATCCTCAGACGGAATATCCAGGTACTCTGAAATTTCCGAAACGGTTGGAATTCGTCCTAATGTTTTCGATAGTTCGTCTTTCGCTTTTCGGATTTTATTGCCGAGTTCCTTCAAGGATCGACTTACTTTAACGGTCCCATCATCACGAATAAACCGCTGAATCTCCCCAATAATCATTGGAACAGCATAAGTAGAGAACTTTACATCATAGCTCAAATCAAATTTATCTACAGACTTAAGCAATCCGATGCACCCGATTTGGAATAAATCATCAGGTTCATAGCCCCGATTTAAGAAACGCTGCACGACAGACCAGACGAGTCTCATATTCTTCTGAACAATTGTATCCCGGGCACTCTGATCACCGCTCTGGCTTTGCTGAATTAGTTCCTTGACTTCATGATCCTTTAAATACGTTTGGCCCTTACCTGATTTTACTTCCACATCCATAGCAAGACTCCCTTAATTACATAGCATTTTACTATTTGATAAATGCTTTTTTAAGCGGATTTCTGTGCCTTCCCCTGGGTGTGATACAACCGCTATTTCATCCATGAAATTCTCCATTATGGTAAAGCCCATGCCAGAACGTTCAAGCTCTGGCTTTGTCGTATAAAGCGGCTGTCTCGCTTCATCGACATCGCTAATGCCTAATCCTTCATCTCTAATCGATAGATCAACCAATCCATCTTCTATCGTGACAGAAATGTACACAAGACCATTCGGGTCATTCTCATAGCCATGAATAATAGAATTCGTAACAGCTTCTGATACAACTGTTTTAATTTCAGTAAGCTCATCCATCGTTGGATCAAGCTGAGCAATAAAAGCAGCCACCGTTACACGAGCAAAAGACTCGTTCTGGCTTAAAGCGCTGAATTGAATGTGCATTTCATTTTTCATGTTTAGGCAACCCCCAATCTTTGCAATGCATATTCTTCTGTCGGTTCCAAACGAATGATTTTGAATAAACCGGACATATCGAATAATCTTTGCACAGCTGGGGAGATGGCACAAACAACCATTTCTCCGTGTACTTGTTTTATTTGTTTGTATCTTCCAAGTATGACTCCCAGCCCCGAGCTATCCATAAATGAGAGATGCTCTAGGTTAAGAATGATATGACGGATATGAAATTCCTCAATTGCGGCTGTTGCTTGCTCACGCAATTCGTCTGCTGAATGGTGATCAAGCTCCCCGCTTAATCGAATGCATAAAATTTCATTTTTCACTTCCAGGTTAATGTTAAGACTCACTATTCATAGCCTCCTTATGTGGTATGAAGCCGCTAAATGAAATCGCAGCAGCATTCGGATGCAGAGTGCTTTAAACTGAAGCAGGCTCCTTTATCCGCCTTTAGTGAGTCAATTTCTATATTTCACTTCCGATATCCTTCAAGAAGACAAAACTAGTGTGCTTTCGCCAAAATTAGAAGGAAGCTTGGAACACTTCGACATATTCCTGCCTTCTTTATTCACCAGATTTTGTGAACATACCCATAGATCGTTTAAATAGTGTCCACCAGCTTGCATCAGCACTATCCTCTTTGGCGACAAGTTTGCTTTCTACAATCTGTTTGCCATCCTTTTCAAAAATGATCTTGCCGACTTCATCTCCTTTTTTCACCGGAGCCTTAATGTCTTCTGACAGCTCTATCTTCTGCTTAACGTTATCTATACTTTCTCCCTTTTTTGTTAACAGAGAAATAGGTTCACTCGTCACTGCATCGACAAATTTGTGCTCGCCTTTGCTAACCTTTACCTTGCCTAATGTATGATCTCTTTCAAACACTGAATGTGTTTTATATTGACTAAAAGCATAATCGAGCATTTTCGTTACTTGCGCGTTGCGGTCTTTAGAAGTTGGAGCTCCAAACACTACCGCAATCACACGCATTCCATCTACTTCAGCGGTTGCCGTTAAACAATATTTTGCTTCATTCGTAAACCCTGTTTTTAATCCATCAACACCAGGATAGAAACGAACAAGTTTATTCGTATTAACAAGCCAGAATTTTTTATCTGTACCTTCACGCAAATAGGATTCGTATGTTCCCGTAAAACTTGTTATATCTTCATATTTCAGCAGCTCTTTTGCCATTACTGACATATCATGTGCTGTACTGTAATGACCTTCTTCCGGCAAACCTGTTGGATTTTTAAAGAATGTATCTTTTAAACCAAGCTCCTTTGCCTTACTGTTCATCATTTCAACAAATTCATCCTCTGAACCGGCAAGCCGCTCTGCCATTGCCACGGATGCATCATTCCCAGATCCGATTGCAATGCCTTTAAGCATTTCCTTTGTTGTCATTTCTTCACCAGGCTCAAGAAAAATCTGCGATCCTCCCATAGATGCCGCATACTCACTCGTACGAATCTTCTCATCCCATGTAAGCTTGCCTTCATCAATTGCTTCCATAATCAGAAGCATTGTCATCACTTTTGTCATGCTGGCTGGCGGCAGCTGTTCTTTACTATTGTTTTCGTATAAGATCGTTCCTGTATCTCTTTCTATCAAAATGGCTGATTTTACTCCCTCAGCTAATTCTGCTTTCTGCTCTTCAGCGAATGCTGAAGGTAAGAAGCTTGTAAGCATAAGAAAAGAAAGCATCATTAATAAGACAATTTTCTTCATCATATAAACCCCTCCAAAAAATGACACCAGCATAGACTGATGATCGTTTCGTTTGCTACCATCATTTCCATTTGAGGAAAATCTATACCATTCCGGTAAAAATATTCATGAGGAGGAAGAGCACTTAGGAGAAACCTTGATAGGGAAAGATAGAGGCTATAAGAGACTAAGTTAGTGGGAGAGCGTTAGTGATTTGTAGCCTTTTGGGTTTGGGGGAAAGAACAAAACTAGAGTTTATAAATTTAAGGGGGGATTTATTATGGTTGAGCTGGGATAACTAGTAGTCTAAGTTTAGTTAATAGATGAAAAGGGACTCTATTAGCCAGTTTTTGGATTATCCTGGTGTGATTAGAGCATTTCCAGGACACCTTTTTCCATATAAAGGATTATACTGTCGTGTTTAGTGCCGGAACACACCTCTTTTATCCATTTTTTGGATTATTCTGTCGTGATTAGAGCATTTCCACGACACTATTTTCCATATATAGGATTTCATGGTCGCGTTTAGCTCCGAAACACACCTCTATTATCCATTTTTTGGATTATTCTGTCGTGATTAGAGCATTTCCATGACACTATTTTCCATATATAGGATTTTACTGTCGTGTTTAGCTCCGAAACACACCTCTGTTATCCATTTTTTGGATTATTCTGTCATGATTAGAGCATTTCCACGACACTATTTTCCATATATAGGATTTCACTGTCGCGTTTAGCTCCGAAACACACCTCTTTTATCCATTTTTTGGATTATTCTGTCGTAATTAGAGCATTTCCACGACACCTTTTTCCATATATAGGATTTTACTGTCGCGTTTAGCTCCGAAACACACCTCTATTATCCAGTTATTGGATTATTCTGTTGTGATTAGAGCAGAAACACGCATCAATTTACATATACTAGTATAACCAGTCCTATTCCCCCCGCAAATGCGTACATTATTACCCAAGATCTGTCCACTTTGCCCTACAGTCAGACCAAATAGTCTCCAAGATATATTTAAATGAAAAAAAGCTGCCATATATATCTCGGCAGCTCTTTCGTATATAGTAATTCATTTTTTTATTTCGTGATTTCACCATGAATTAAAACTGGTGCACTTACTTTTTCGCTTGTCAGCATGATATTTGCATATAATTTCTCTTTAACTTCGCTGACATCTTCAAAATTGCTATAGATGGTTACGAGTGAATCTCCTCTTTTCACTTCGTCTCCGATTTTTTTGCGCAGCATTAATCCAACTGCAAGGTCGATGGTGGATTCTTTTGTTGCACGCCCTGCCCCAAGAAGCATGGCTGCTGTTCCAATTTCATCAGCCACAATTTCTGACACAAAGCCATCTTCTTTTGCTTCAAGTTCAAATTGATATTTTGCTTGAGGCATTTTTTCTGGCTGATCCACAACAGACGCATCTCCGCCTTGAGAGCTTAAGAATGTTTTAAAGGTTTCAAGTGCACTGCCATCATTTATTACTTGCTGCAGCTTTTCACGTGCTTCCTCTACAGTTGCAGCTTTTTTCGCTAAAACAACCATATGGCTGCCAAGGGTTAGGCATAGCTCTGTTAAATCTTCCGGGCCTTCCCCTTTTAGCGTATCAATCGCTTCTTTCACTTCAAGCGCATTTCCGATGGCAAAACCAAGAGGCTGGCTCATGTCTGAAATAACAGCCATTGTGTTCCGGCCCACATTGTTTCCAATGCGAACCATTGCGCTCGCTAATTCTTTGGAATCCTCCAGCGTTTTCATAAAAGCACCAGCGCCTGTTTTTACATCAAGAACGATCGCATCAGCACCTGCTGCAATTTTTTTGCTCATAATGCTGCTGGCAATGAGCGGAATGCTGTCAACTGTAGCCGTAACATCGCGCAATGCATACAGCTTTTTATCTGCAGGCGTTAAGTTTCCGCTTTGGCCGATTACAGCAATTTTATTTTCATTCACAAGCTTAATAAATTCTTCATTTTCAATTTCTACATGAAATCCTTCAACAGCTTCCAATTTATCAATGGTGCCGCCCGTATGCCCTAATCCGCGTCCAGACATTTTTGCAACAGGCACGCCAACTGCCGCTACAAGCGGTCCTAAAACAAGTGTCGTTGTATCACCAACACCGCCTGTTGAGTGCTTATCTACTTTGATGCCTTCAATTTTCTTCAGGTCGATTTGATCCCCGGATTCTACCATAGCCATCGTCAAGTCAGCACGTTCGTTTTCTGTCATTCCTTTGAAGAAAATCGCCATTGTCAAAGCACTCACCTGATAATCAGGAATTGATCCATTTGTATACCCATTTACAAAGAATTGAATTTCTTCTTTTGCTAATTCAATCCCGTCACGCTTTTTTTCAATTATGTCAACCATTCTCATTGTGTGAATCCGCCCTTCTATTCTAAAAGTGCAAGCACCACTGCAAGGTTCATTAAATGGCGCTTTTAACCTAGTTTGCTTACGCCATATTTTTAACTAAAGCTTTTACATATTGAAGGAAATCTTTTTTCACTTTTTCTGTTGTTTCAATTACTTCTTCATGGTTAAGCGGCTGATCTAAGATCCCAGCAGCCATGTTGCTGATGCAGGAAATGCCAAGCACCTTTAATCCGGCATGGCGAGCAACAATAACCTCTGGTACTGTTGACATACCAACTGCATCTCCGCCTAATACCCGAAGCAATCTAACCTCTGCAGGTGTTTCATATGTAGGGCCCGTATTGCCGACGTAAACTCCTTCTTTTACATTGATGTTCAGCTGCTGTGCAATCTCTTTTGCTGCCTTACGAAGATCTTTTGCATATGCTTCTGACATATCAGGGAACCTTACGCCAAGCTTCGAATCATTCGGTCCGATCAGCGGGTTGCTTCCCATATTATTAATATGATCTGAAATCAGCATCAAATCGCCTGGTGTAAAGGATTCGTTAACACCGCCAGCTGCATTAGTAACAATGAGGATTTCAACCCCAAGCTCCTTCATCACGCGTACAGGAAATGTTACTTTATCAAAAGAATAGCCTTCATAATAATGAAAACGTCCTTGCATGGCAACGACATCCACACCATTTAGATCGCCGAAAACAAGCTGTCCTGCATGACCTTCAACCGTTGACACAGGAAAATCTGGAATTTCGTTATAAGGGATTTTAACTGGTTCAATAATTTCGTCTGCTAATACTCCTAAACCAGAGCCTAAAATTAATCCGATTTTAGGAACCTTCGAGTATTTTTCTTTTAAAAATGAGGCTGCGTTTACAATTTTGTTTACATCCATGATTTAATCTCCTTCGGTTCTATATTTAAAATAGGATAGTGAATAGATCTTTCCTTCTGTGAGAAAAACTCTCCTCTATTTAACTGTACGTTCTTCTATAAGCTCTTATTTTAATTCCTGCAGGAAGCTTTTCCCGAATGCCGGAAGTTTCACATTGAAATTTTCCGCAACAGTTGCACCAATGTCGGCAAATGTTTCTCTGATCGCCAATTCTTTTCCTCCTGTCATCCCTTTTGAGTAGACAAGCAATGGCACATATTCTCTTGTATGATCTGTACCGTGATGCACAGGATCATTTCCATGGTCAGCTGTTACAATAAGAAGGTCATCCTCATTCAGCTTCGCAAATACTTCATCTAAACGGGCATCATATTCCTCTAAAGCCTCACCATAGCCGATTGGATCTCTTCTGTGTCCAAATAATGCATCAAAATCGACAAGGTTTAAGAAGCTTAGACCTGTAAAGTCCATGTCCAATGTTTGAACAAGCTTATCCATTCCGTCCATGTTGGAAATGGTTCTTAATGATTCTGTAACACCTTCGCCATCATAAATATCTGAGATTTTACCAATGGCAATGACATCATATCCACCATCTTTTAACTCGTTCATCACTGTGCGATCAAACGGCTTTAATGCATAGTCATGACGGTTGGATGTTCGTTTAAAGGCACCAGGCTCACCGAGAAATGGGCGTGCAATAACACGTCCGACCATATACTTTTCATCTAATGTTAATTCTCTTGCTATTTCACAGATATTGTATTGTTCTTCGATAGGAATGATCTCTTCATGTGCTGCAATCTGCAATACAGAGTCTGCTGAAGTATAGACAATAAGTGCGCCGGTTTTCATATGTTCTTCGCCAAGTTCATCCAAAATTTCTGTTCCGCTTGCCGGTTTGTTGCCAATTACTTTTCTGCCTGTGCGATCTTCAAGTTCATCAATAAGCTCAGGCGGAAAACCGTCTGGAAACACTTTAAAAGGTGTTTGGATATTTAACCCCATGATCTCCCAGTGTCCTGTCATGGTGTCTTTTCCATTGGATGCCTCTTGCATTTTCGTATAGTAAGCAAGCGGTTTTTCCGCTTTCTGAATTCCTTTGATCTCACTGATATTGCTCAGTCCTAATTTCCCCATGTTTGGCATTTTCAAGCCGTTCATTTTTTCAGCTATATGGCCTAATGTGTCAGAACCCTTATCGCCAAATCTTTCTGCATCAGGAGCTTCCCCAATACCAACTGAGTCCATTACAACTAGAAAAATTCTTTTATATGTATGATTTGTCATTATTGTTCCTCCTATAAAATTGAATACCCTTACAAAATCAATTCTATTAATGTATATCTTTATTGCTTATATTACCCTTTTCAATTTGAAATACACATTTTCATACGTCAGAAGTCTGACATCTCTATTGTAACGAATAATCATAAAAAAACAAGAAAAAGCTGCCTTTTTTTCCGGGCAGCATTGTAAAACTTTTATTAAGCTCTTGGATGAAATTGGCTATAAACGTCCTTAAGCCTCGTTTTGGTAACATGTGTATAAATTTGCGTTGTGGATATGTCAGCATGGCCAAGCATTTCCTGAACAGCTCTAAGGTCCGCTCCATTTTCTAACAGGTGGGTTGCAAACGAATGCCTTAGTGTATGAGGAGTTAACTCTTTCTGGATTCCGGCTTCTTGCGCCAATCCCTTTAAGATCTTCCAGAATCCTTGTCTGGACAGCCTCCTGCCATGATGATTTAAAAATAAGGCATCGTCGCGATGCTTTTTGGATTGAAAGACGGGTCTTCCCTTTTGCAGATAGTCATCAAGTGCTTTAGCTGCAGTACGTCCGAGCGGAATAATTCTCTCTTTATTCCCTTTTCCGATGCATCTGACAAATCCCATCGTCAAATGTACGTCTTCTTGGTTAAGATTAATTAATTCACTGACACGGATTCCTGTTGCATATAAAAGCTCCAGCATGGCCTTATCACGCAGCCCATAATGGTTGTTTGTTTTCGGCGAATCCAAAAGTGTTTCAACATCTGCCATATTTAATACCTTTGGCAGAGACTTTTCCTGCTGCGGCGATTCAATATGAACGGACGGATCATGCTCCACTGCTCTTTCACGCAATAAAAATTGATGAAATGCTCGAATCGAGGCAATATGCCGTGCTAATGTTTTAGAAGATTTTCCTTCTTTTTTAAGCGAACCTAAAAACTGGATAATTTGTGCACGCTGCACATCATGCCAAGAAGTCAATTTCTCATTTTCTTTTAAAAAGCGAATATAAAACTTTAAGTCTCTTTCATATGATACAATCGTATTTTCTGCAAGACCCTTTTCCACTGTCAAATAGTGCACAAAGTCCTTTAACTGATCTTCCATTCTTTCATTACTCCCCATTTAGATAGAAAAGAAATAACCTATCCAAGAAATTGCTGTCATGATTTTCTCCGCTTGCCGAAACTTTGACAGCCGCTCCATCGGGCTCATCATAGCGATGATAGTCCTGATATTCTTCATTTAACCACATTATTCCGTAATAGAAAAGAATTGTGCAGCCTGTAAACAGCACAAATACTTTTGTTGTCTGAAAAATCATTTTTAATCCCGATCTCATATATAAATCCTCCAACCCTGTTGCATATTAGTAAAAGATATGCCAAATTGGACAAGAAATATACCTAAGGAAGGAATTCCATTCATTTATTTTAGAAAATGTTCCCCACGAGCTTCAGAATAGGAGATACAATAAAAAATCAATACAAAAAAACCCTTTCTATAGGAAGAAAAGGTTTTAGAATTATTCTTCTGTTTTTGTTTCATCTTCACTGTCCTTGTCCTGACAGCGATAGCAAATACCATGAAATGTTAAACGATGATCTTTGATTTTAAAGTTCCAGCGTCTCTCGACCACTTCTTCTACATCTTCAAGCAGATCCTCTTGAATTTCATCAACTGCACCACATTCTATGCATACTAAATGGTGATGGAAATGCGCAGCTCCTTCTTGACGCAAATCATATCTGGATACGCCATCACCAAAGTTAATTTTGTCCACTATTTTTAATTCTGTTAGTAGTTCAAGTGTTCTATATACAGTTGCTAAACCAATTTCAGGCGACTTCTCTTTTACAAGGAGGTAGACATCTTCCGCACTTAAATGATCCTCTTCATGTTCCAGCAGTACACTTACAGTAGCCTCACGCTGTGGAGTAAGCTTATAACTGGATGAATGCAACTGTTTTTTTATTCTATCAATTCTGCTTTCCATACCGAAAGTCCCTCCCTTGCCGCTAACATTCTCATTATAACAGATCACCCGATAGTGTCAAAATAAAATAATTACAAATAACTTTTTAGAATGATTATTATGTAATATATGTGAACAAAACGAGGAGGATCTTCCAGCAGGTCAGAGTTCCCTTAGGTACTGATAAGAAAAAACCAAGATTACGATTGTATCTTGGTTTTTTCTTTCTATTATTTCTATTGTATTGATTGTATAACCGATTTCATTAATGGCGGTGATATAAATGCTTCAACTCCAGCTGCGGCTGCTATAAAAACTAAAGCGATGGCAAACGATGCAGCATACCGTCCGAATAAAGGAAGCATGGGGTCGCCCATTCTTTTCATAAATTGCTTTTTTATCATTTTTAATGAAAAAGCAACGGCAAGTGTGGCAGCAATAATGAACACCGGGATGATGACTAAGTTTTGCGGCAGGATGGAAACAAAGGACAAGAGGAATCCGTCCCATGCCATCTGATTGACTAGGAAACCAACAGTAAAGCCTACAACCATTCCCTTTATAAATAACATAACCAGAATAACAGGCAAGCCGATAATTGAAATGCCCAAAAGCCAAATCAATCCTATATATTTAGCATTATGAAGCAAGCTTTGTTTAAACAAATCATTAGATGTAGCAACTTCTTCGGCTGAAACCTGTCCGAAAAATTGCGATAAGTAATAAAATAAATCTTCTTTTTGAGTAAAACTTAGGCTATTGACAACAATAGCTCCAAATATAACACCCATGAAAAACAAGACAATCACAAATAAATAGATCGAGGAATGCTCACGAAAATGGGTTGCGGCGACGTTCTGGTACATTTTTTTCTTCATTGCTAATCCTCCTGTACATATTCAGTTACTCCATTGTATGCCTGTCCTCACAGTGTCATGACTATTTCATTTAATTTCCAGAAAGTTATTGAAGATCAGCCCAATAGCGCCTATAATATTATCAATTTACTTAGGAGGGATACTCCATGAATCCTATACTATTTGATTTTCCGGAAAAAATTGAAACAGAACGGCTGCTGATTCGTCCGTGTCTGCCTGGTGATGGGCAGATCGTCCATGAAGCAATACAACATTCATTAGAGGAGTTGAAGCAATGGCTGCCCTTCGCTCATAAACAGCAAACACTTGAACAGACAGAAGAGAATATCCGCAATGCCTATGCTCTCTTTATTCAGCGCCAAGATATTAGGTTGCATATATTCAGAAAAGAGGATCAACATTCATTGGTGCAACAGGATTGCACCGTATATCGTGGGAAGCTGGCAGATTTGAAATTGGCTATTGGTGCGATACCCGTTGGACCAAAAGGGGGTATCTGACTGAAGCCGTACAAGGACTTACCGCTTTTGCGTTTGAGGAGCTTCATGCAAACCGGGTGGAAATTCGCTGCGACACACTGAACACAGCCAGCAGGAAGATTCCTGAGCGGCTCGGCTTTATGCTTGAAGGCATTCTCCGCAAAGACTCGATGAGTGCAGATGGAACACAATTGCGTGATACATGTGTGTTTGCGAAGGTAAAAGAGTAGAAGACTGCGAGGTTGCGAGGAATAATAGTTCGCATGACTAAAACAAAAAAATTCCGGCTGCTTTCCGCGCCGGAATTTTCATTCTGAGATTTTCCCGTATTTTCCGCCGCCGCCTGCAGCAAGCGACAGCTTTCCACTCCGTGCCTTTGCGATCAGATTTGCTATTTTTTCCGGGATGACTTGTCCCAGCTGCTCCTCTGACACATGATGCAGCACATTCATTTCTGTTCCAAAATGGTTCAAAAGTTTTTCAAGCATTTTCGGCCCTAATCCTGGTACAAACTCAAGCGGGATCTGATGAATATATGGTGGTCTGTCTGCTTTACCCGTTTCGGCTGTTTTCAGTTCTAGGATCCGCTCGGCCACACCTTTTACAAATGCATGGTGTCCGCAATTTGAACAAGTATCCTGTGCGTTTTGCCACCGTGTTGAACAGGAAGCACATACGGTTTCATGATACTTTCCAAGCAATGGATCCAAGCCGTAGTTAGCGGCAATTTTCCGCCCTTCCTCCCTATGGAGAGCCTTTTTCAATTCTTGAAAAGATGGATGCTGCAGATAAAGGGTTTGATACTCGCGTGCAATTTTACTTAATGAATGAGCATCAGAGTTCGTTAAAAAAGAGTAACGATGCAGTTCTCCTATTTGGTCTGCCATTTGCGTATTTGAACTCAAACCAAGTTCAATTCCATCAATTAAATTCGGATCAAATACTTCTGTTAAGCTTTTGTGAACCCCTTTTCCGAATAGACTTTTAAAAGGCGTAAACACATGAGCTGGCACAAATAAACCGCCAAGATCCTTTACTTTTTGCTGCAGTACTTTTCCGTCAGCATAAATTCTCTGTGAGCTGAGTGTAATATTCTTTAAATGCTGTGATAACCAATGCGAAAAACTCTTCATTTCCATTATTCCAGGAAAATAACATAAAACATGAATAGGGCCTTTACAGTTTTCATCATAAATTTCTATTTCAGAGCCAGGAATGATGGTTAAATCACCATAATCTAATCCGCCTTCTTTTGTTTCAGCCATCTCCCCAGCAGCAATCAGCATCTTCATCTCTTGAATGACTTCCGGTGAATGACAATCAATAATACCGATCATATTCAGCCCTTTTTCATCACGGGCATGATCAATGATATTTGAAAAGGTCAGCGATTTTGAGCCTGTAATTTTGACTGGCTTCCCTGTATAGGTTCTTCCGATGTGAATATGCAAGTCGGCATAATAATTTCTCATTTCGATGTTTTCAGCGCCTCTTGAAGTTTTAAATATAATACAGCATAAGCCGTTTTGGCATCATAGATTCTCTGCTCATCCACAAGCTGCTCTGCTTCTGCAAGTGTTAATTCCATCAGATTCACAAATTCATCTTCATCTAGTTCTGCACTATTTTCTTTTTGGCTAAGACCTTTCGCTATGTATAAATGAACAATTTCATCCGCGAATCCCGGTGAAGTATAGAAAGAGGTTAATAGGGACCATTCCGCCGCTTCATATCCTGTTTCTTCCTCCAGTTCTCTTTTCGCACATTCTTGTGGATCTTCTCCCTGTTCAAGCTTGCCTGCCGGAATTTCTACAATCGTTTTTTCAAGTGCTTTGCGATATTGCTCAACCATGATGATTTTCTGTTCATCTGTCACTGCTAAAATAGCAACCGCACCAGGGTGCTTAATTAGTTCTCTTTTCGCGTGCTTTCCATTTGGAAGTTCAACATCATCAACTTGCAGACTGATGATTCTCCCTTTAAAAATAGATTCCGATTTTATTGTTTTTTCTTCAAGACTGCTCATTTCCTGCCACTCCCTTTTATGTACATTACCTGCTCTATTTTATCATACCCATTTTTTAAATGAAGTGTTATGATTTGGCGTCTTGGATTGTCTCCGTTAAAATAAAAGAAAAAACTGGTGGTGGAATGATGGAGAAGAGACAAATTGGCACTTCTGAGCTTCATGCGAGTGTGTTGGGTTTAGGCTGCATGTCACTGGGCACAGATCTGAACATAGGGAAGAACATTATTGAAGCAGCTCTTGATGCCGGCATTAATTATTTTGATACAGCAGATTTATATGATTTTGGCGAAAATGAAAAGATTGTCGGCCAAGCTTTGAAGCCGGTTCGCGATAAAGTGATCATTGCGACAAAAGCAGGCAACCGCTGGAATGAAAACAAAGATGGCTGGAGCTGGGATCCTTCCAAAAAACACATAAAGGAAGCAGTCAAACATAGTCTGCAGAGGCTTCAGACAGATTATATTGATTTGTATCAGCTGCATGGCGGTACAATCGAAGACAATATAGAGGAAACGATTGAAGCATTTGAGGAGCTTGTAACGGAAGGCTATATCCGCTATTATGGCATCTCTTCCATTCGCCCAAATGTGATTCGCGAATATGCGGAAAAATCAAATATCGTCTCGGTTATGATGCAATACAGCATGCTTGACCGCCGTCCAAAGGAGCAGGCGTTTCCGCTTTTAGAGCAGAAAAAAATAAGTGTAGTTACACGCGGTCCGCTTGCAAAAGGAATCTTAAACGGCAATCTGGCCAAAGCACAAAAAAACGGCTATTTAAGCTACAGCTATGAAGATTTGCAGCAGCTAATCCCAAGCCTTGAAGAGAAGCTTGGCGATCGCTCTCCAGGTGAAATCGCTATGCAATTTAATCTGGCACAGCCTGCAGTCGCTTCTGTCATTGCTGGAGCAAGCTCGGTTGAACAAGTTCAGCAAAATGCTGCCGCAGTCCGCAAACCGGCCCTATCACTGGAAGAATTGAAAGTGATTCAACAACTAACAACCAGTACCGGATATTCGGAACACAGATAATAAAAAAAGGTCATCTTAGCAAATTAAGATGACCTTTTTCTATAAGATTTTTACTTGTATTCACGCCAATTCATATTGCTTTCCCCAAGCAGCTCCTCAAAGCTTTTATTCTTTTCGCGCTGTTTACGTTCTTCTTTTTTGCGGCGCTCTTCTTCTTCCCGTTTTTGATCGGCTTCTGCTTTAAGTTCCTGCTTTTTATTTTTCAGCTGATCCATTAAGCTTTCGTTTAACATATCTCCGAGCGTAACGGGCTTATCTTCTTGTTTACGGGCCGGCTGCTGTTTTCTCTTCATTGCTTGAATCCTCCGCTTAATTTTTTGCTCATTATAGCAAAAAACTTGTCTCTTGGCGATGTTAAAATCTGAATTAAAAAGCTTCGGTTTTAACAGAGTCATCTACATGTAGCTCCGCTTCTGTTGCCTGTACAACCTCTTCAACTGTATAGCCTTTTGCCACTTCGGCGAGTTTTAAGCCTGTTTCAGTCACATCAATCACGGCCATTTCGGTGATGATTCGGTTGACGACCTGCTTTCCCGTCAGCGGCAGCGTGCATTTTTTCAGGATTTTCGATTCTCCGTTTTTATTCACATGATCCATTATGACAATGATGTTATTGGCTCCATGCACTAAATCCATCGCACCGCCCATACCTTTAATCATTTTTCCGGGGATCATCCAATTGGCAAGATCGCCTTCCTGTGATACCTCCATTCCGCCGAGTATGGCAATATCGACATGTCCGCCGCGGATCATGGCAAATGATTCGGCACTATCAAAATAAGAAGACCCAGGGATTGCGGTGACGGTTTCTTTACCTGCATTGATTAGATCCGCATCCTCTCCGCCTGCTTGCGGATATGGGCCGATTCCAAGTAAACCGTTCTCGGATTGAAGAACCACTTGTTTATTTTCTCCGATATAATTTGCCACTAATGTCGGCATTCCGATCCCTAAGTTTACATAATAGCCGTCTTTAATTTCCTTTTCTGCCCTTCTTGCAATTTTTTCACGGATTGCTGCTTTATCGTTCTTCATATGTACAACTCCTTTCACTTTATTTGCTTACCGTCAAACGCTCAATCCGTTTTTCTTGGGTACCTTGGATCATTCCCTGTACATAAATGCTTGGTGTATGAATGCTATTCGGATCCAGCTCACCGATTTCCTTTAACTCTTCGACCTCCGCAATCGTTACTGTCCCTGCGGCAGCTATCATTGGGTTAAAATTGCGTGCCGTTTTCAGATAGATTAAGTTGCCCATTTTATCTCCCTGCCACGCCCGCACTAAGCTGAAATCTGCTTTCAATGCCTCTTCGAGTAAATATTCTTTGCCATTGAAGATCTTTATTTCTTTTCCTTCTGCTATCGGTGTGCCAACGCCTGCCGGTGTATAAAAAGCGGGAATGCCTGCTCCTCCTGCTCTGATTTTTTCAGCAAGCGTCCCTTGCGGCAGCAATTCTACCTGCAATTCCCCAGACAGCACCTGTCTTTCAAACTCTTTGTTTTCTCCCACATAGGAACCGATCATCTTTTTGATTTGATTGTTTTTTAACAGCAATCCAAGTCCCCAATCATCAACTCCGCAATTGTTAGAGATCACTGTTAAATCTTTTACACCCTTCTCCATTAATGCAAGGATAAGATTTTCAGGTATTCCGCATAAGCCGAAGCCTCCAACCATAATGGTGGCGCCATCGTGTATCTCTTCTACCGCTTCACTAAACGAGCTATAGATAGTTTTCATATTTTCTGCTCCTTTCTTCCTAATAAAGCAAACGCTTACATTTCATTTCTCATTTAAAAAAGATTCATGCTATATCCATATTATTACTTCGTGAAAATCTGCAAAAATCCTTTTATTTTGTCAAAATTCCTATTATTCTTGCATTTACTAAAAAGCCTGCCATACAATGGAGAAAACGCTTTCTTAAAGCGTGCAGAAATGCGCTATTTTCTATGTTAAAGACTATACTTTTTTACTTTATGAAAAAGGAGCTGAAAACATGACGGACAGTCTTCCTGCCGAAGTGACAATTATTGAAGTTGGCCCGCGGGACGGTTTGCAAAATGAGAAGGAATTTGTTCCAACAGACGTCAAAAAGGAATTTATTGCTAGATTAAAAGAGGCTGGCATTACAGAAATGGAGATCACTTCATTTGTCTCTCCAAAATGGGTGCCGCAAATGCAGGATGCTGATGACATTGCTTTCTCCTGTCTGACAGACCATACGCGGGAGATCATCCTTGTGCCAAATACAAAGGGAATCCTCAGGCTCTATCAAACATCCTGCAAGGCTGCTGCTGTATTTGTTGGAGTCAGCAATTCGTTTAATCAAAAAAACATAAACAAAACAACAGAACAAAGCATGACCGAACTTGTTCCGCTGATTTCTGAATTAAAGGAAAAGGGATATTTTGTGCGCGCCTGTATTTCCACCGCCTTTTATTGTCCATATGAGGGAAAGATCGACTTTCAGGATACGCTAAAGCTTTGCCGCCAATTTGCTGAAGCCGGCGCTGATGAGCTCAGTGTGGCAGATACAATTGGCATGGCTGTTCCTTCAGAGTCCTATCAGCTCTTTTCCATGCTGGTCAAGGAATTTCCGAATACATTATTGACTGCTCATTTTCATGATACCCGCAAAATGGCTCTCGCCAATATCTACGCTGCCCTTCAGGCAGGCATCAGCCGCTTTGATACATCTGCAGGCGGTCTTGGCGGCTGCCCGTTTGCACCTGGAGCTTCTGGAAATGCAGCCACCGAGGATGTTGTTTACATGCTCGAGCGCATGAATATTCAAACGAATATAGATTTAAATAAGCTGCTTCGTGCTGTTGACGCCGTCAAGCCCTATCTTACTCGGCCGATTGAAAGCATGTATTATAAACTTCATACTTAAACTTATTTTAAATACTTCCATGAATAAGTGCCGCACATTTTATCCATCTTAAAAGAAGACCTTATTTAGGAAGGAGCTTATGAAATGAGCCAAAAGCGCGATAAAGGAAACAGCCAAAAAGGAAAACCAAACAGCGATACAGTTAATAACACTATAGCCGCTGAAGAATTAGAAAAGGCAATTCATCCCACCAAAAGACAAAATTCACAACAGTGATTTGTTCTTTAACAAGTTAGGGCCGCTGCTTTAGCAGACGGCTTTTTTTATCATATACCTTTGTTTCTAAACCTTGCTCTTTATGAGAAAATGGAAACTCCTATGCACTTCTTCAGTTGCTTTCCAACATATTCAGCCTGGTTCCTATCAAAATTTTCATTTTTCTATCAAATAAAACTGCTTTCCTATCAAAAATTTTCGTTTTCCTATCAAACAAAACCGCTTTCCTATCAAAATTTTTCGTTTTCCTATCAAACAAAATCGCTTTCCTATCAAAATTTTTCGTTTTCCTATCAAACGACCCCTTCTTCCTATCAGGCATAAATTTATGTTAAGTTTTTTCCTTTTCTACATATCTGTTATCCCTTTGCATAAGACTATATGTGAAGAGATCACATGCCTTTATTAGTATGAATATATTGTGTAATTTTACATTTTTAGGCTAATCGATAGTTTATTTTTTCTTGGTAATGGTAAAATAAAAGAAAAAAACATTAAGGGGAAATGAATATGAGACGACTTCTCCGTTTTTTACTTTCTTTCATTCTCTTTTTGACTACTCTGGGGGTTTATTTTTCAAATCGCCTAATGTATATGAAGAAGAAGGATGAAAATTTTATTTTAAATCGTGAAAAAGAGGCTGGCCGATTTGATCCCCTTGCCTTCGAAAATCTTCCTAAAAGAGAAGTTTCCATCTCTTCCCCTTTCGGCTATCCATTAAAAACGATTATAGCTGAACCACATGACCGGAAAAAGTACATCATTATTGCACACGGAGTGACCGAAAATAAGATGAACTCGGTTAAATATATGAATATCTTTCTGAAGCGCGGCTATAATGCGGTCATTTATGACCATCGGCGCCACGGTGAATCAGGAGGAAAAACAACGAGCTATGGACATTACGAAAAGTTCGACCTTCAGGCTGTTGTTCAGTGGCTGAAAGCGGAGAAGGGACCAGATGTTCAAATCGGCATACATGGTGAATCGATGGGAGCTGCAACTATGCTGCTATACGCGGGTATGCTTGAGGACGGGGCGGACTTTTATATCGCTGATTGCCCTTTTTCCGACTTTGAGGAACAGCTTTCTCATAGACTGAAAACGGAAATGAAGCTGCTGCCGCCGAAATTGTTCATTCCGCTTGCGGATTTATTTATACGAGTGCGCCAGCGGTATTCCATAAAGGATGTCTCTCCAATATCGGTGATTGAAAATATTCAAAAGCCTATCCTTTTCATTCACAGCCAACTGGATGACTTTATCCTTCCAACAATGACTGAAGAACTCTTTCAGCGCAAACAAGGACCCAAAAAACTCTATTTGGCGACAAACGGCATCCATGCCCAATCGTATAATGAAAATAAGGAAGACTATGAGCGTGTTATTGATGAATTCTTGGATGAGTATGTCGGTGAAAAAAAAGTAAGAGATGAAGCATTTGCACAGGCAGATATATAAAAAACGGCATGAAGAGTTCCTTCATGCCGGTCTTTTTATACACTTGCTTTTTTCGTTTGATCAATCAGACTCATACGCGGGTTTAAATACTGATTAGGACTTTTCAGCTGAAAGCAGTTAGCTGCTTCAGAAAAATCAATGATGAGTTTTTCATCAAGAAAGACAATTTTAGACTTTTCTATATATATACTGCCTGAAGAAGTTATAACCTCAAGATCATCGCTATCGAGTTCGTCTACAAGCCATAATGCTGCCACACCGCTGACAACACAGCCGCATCCCTCTGTATCATATTTCAGTTTCAAAAACCCTTCTTTTCCCTCTAGTCGCTCTTTTAATTTAACGGCTGCTGTTTCTGTAATTTTAATTTCCATGAATTCTTCTCTCCTTTCATGGCTGAATACGTTATTTTAACATATTTCTTGCCGCTGCTTCTGCTATTTTGCTTTTGCCTGTTGCTTTCTGTCTCTCTTCCTTATACCATTATTGCGAGGGGGATGAGAAAGTATGCAAAAAGTACAAATTAAAGTAAATGATAATGGTTCGCTCCGCATTACTGGTGACGTGGAGTTAGTTGACGCAGAAGGAAATCCGTTTGAGACAAAGCCAGCATTTTCGCTTTGCCGCTGCGGGTTAAGCGCAAAAGCTCCGTTTTGTGACGGAAGCCATAAAGGTAAGTTTGAATCTGCCGTTCGCGCACCAAAGCCAGAAGGCTCAGAAGAATAAGATTCCACATGCATATGTTTTCAGTATTCTTTCTGAAGGCATATGCATTTTTTCATACGATCAGGCAGCTAATATCTTGTCTTAAGCTGGTCGTCCCTGGGCAAGCACCTTCCGCTTTTCTATTTGTCTAGCTCCGGCGACTAGCCGCTCGAGGTCATAAGTCAATCCGTTCAGAAGGTTAAAGAACAACCTTCCGCCCGGCTCGCCTTATGCTTGTCGCGGCTGGGCAAGCCGCCTCCGCTTTTCTAGTCATCCGCTAATCGCACGTCAACTACACTGCTTAGATCGATGCGGTGAATTTCATGAAACCGGTCAGCAATGTGAAGGCGTTTGTTCATTTCATCCCAGAAGTGGATGGTTCCCATCGTCAGCTCATACTTCTGGCGCCGATAATGCGTGATTACCACATTGCTGTTAAATTCCATCGCTTCCGCCAGCACTTCATTCAGCCTTTCCACTTCTTGTTCATCAAGCTCTTTCTTTTGTTCGTATTGATCCTCATCTGCCCAGTCACGCAGCATCTTCACATGTTCTGGCAGCATCATGGCTGTCCATTTAATTCTTCCCCGATCCCGAATCATGTCAAACACCCCTTGTCCTTGTTACATTTTATGCCCGCCTACGAGTTTTGCGCGATGCCTTGCTGTGCCAGCCTCTGTATAGGAAACCGCCCGAAGAAGAGAAGCCGATCCAAAGCGCCTGCGGATTCCATCCATTGTGTAGCCAAGCTTTTTTCTGCGCCATTCATCCAAATCAAATAAGCTCAGCTGCAATTCATGATCATCCTCAATATTGCTTAGTGACATCGTAATCTTCCGCACCGTTTTCCCTTCATAAAACTGCTGAAATAGCTCCAGACAAACATGATAAACATCCATCGTGATATTTGTCGGCCGCTCAATCGTCTTTGAACGATAAAAGCCACCTCCGAGTTCATCCTTGCTATAGCTAACTCCAAAGCTGATCGTCCGGGCTGTTTTGCGGTGTGCACGTGCCCGTCTTGTTACTTCTTCGCACATTTCCAGTATCACATTTTTAATTTCATGCTCTTCTTTATAATCTCTTAATAAAATTTGACCTTTGCCAAAGCTAATCTGCCCTTCCATAATCGGAGCCCCAATCTCAGACAAATCAACACCCCATGCATGAAAATAAAGCTGATTGCCCATAACACCAAATTTCTTCTCAAGCTTTTTCAAATCATAGCGAGCCAGCTGGCCGACTGAAAAAATCCCCATGCTGTTCAGTGTTTTTTCTACTTGGCGGCCAATTCCCCACATTTCTCTTAAAGGAGAGACATTCCAAAGCTTCGTTTGCACATCATCGTACGTCCACTCTGCTATGCCTTTTCCTTTTGCTTCGAGATCAAGGCATAGCTTTGCCATCAGCATATTGGGACCAATCCCAATTGCGGATGGAAGCTGAAATTCCCGTTCAATGTCATCCTTGATCTTTTCCGCAATGGTGATTGCGTCTCCCCATAAATGCAAGACACTGTCAACCTTCAAAAAGCTTTCATCCACACTGTACGTATGAATGTCCTCCTTTGGCACATAACGGTTAAATACACGTGTAATTTCAGTCGAAACCCGCAGGTACGTTGCCATCTTCGGCTCTTCAATCCTGATGCGCGGATCGTTCGGAACTTCAAAAAGTCTCGAACCCGTCTTGATGCCGAATTCCTTCTTGACCTTTGGAGATGCGGCAAGTACAACACTTCCCTTGCGCTCATGGTTGCCGGCAATCACAAGATAGCAGTTCAGCGGATCAAGCCCCAGCATGACAGCCGTACAGCTTGCATAAAAGCTCTTCATATCAATGCATAAGATTTGCCCTTGCGGCAATGAACGATAATCCACCATAGAGGTCCCTCCACCTTGCTTACACATATAATACTTTTTAAAACGAACACTCGTTCTGTTTATATATACCCATTATGATAAGCGAATATACGTTCGTTTTCAATGGAAATTTTACGACGAATTTCTTATATCCCCCTCTGCTGCCAGACAGAAAGCCGTTATAATAAACAAGAGGTGACACAAAGTGGAAAGACGGTATGTATATAAAATGGTGCAAAGCTGCCTTGGACAATATAACTGGGAGAAGGATTCAATTCCCTGCGAAAGCACAGAATTTGCGGAGATTTATGAGAAGGTTATGACAGTAAAAAAAGATGAACCTGAAACGGATTTGCATGATATTGTCAGCGATATTGTGTATGGATATGTAACGGGTTCGCCGTATTTTTAAGATCTGATGCATTTTAATGCGGGTGGGATTTTAAACAAAATTAGGGAAACCATGAATAAGGTTTCCCCTTCACTTATAGACTTATCTTTTTGCATCTGCCTGAATGTCTATAACAAATGTGTAGGAAACCGTTCCGTTAGCCCATTCTGCTAAGGCTTCATAGATATACTTCCCTTTACTTGAGGGCACAATTATCTGATTAGCATTTTGTTCGATTTCTTTTTCTCTTCCATTTTCATTCCATAAATAAACTGTAATAGTTGGATTTTCCTCAATCATAATCTCCACTTTTTCATTAGGGTTAACGCTAATTGGTTTCATGTGGTCTGCGATTTGATAAGGCGAGGCGTGGTCTGTTGCCACTACTTCTGTTTCTAAACCTTTTTTTCTTTCCCAGTGATAACCTCCCTCTTCCATCTGATGCTCTATCCCGTTAATGATAATTAGCCCTGTCATAGTTGGAGGAAATTCACTGTTTAAGTCTTCAGTTCCTATATCTGCAACATTATTTGAACAACCCATTATTAAAATGATAAATAATGCTAAAATCATTTTTAATCTCAAAATATCCCTCCTTTACTGATTTGACGAATGTTACTTTTTAAAGTTTCACTTATTTTTCATGCGTCTCCACTTGCAACACCAACCTAGAATGTTGATTAAATATCGAACATTCAGCGCAATGATTAAAAAATCACTTTTCTATTAAATCACGCAAGATAAAAAGCACTGCTTTGTGTGCAGTACTTTTTTCAAATTCTACTCTTCATTAATCCATAACCCATTGAATTTGATGGGCATCTATAAATTTAGTACTCTCTCTTGTCGATAGATCCAATATATAAGTATTGCCCACAGAGTCAGCAAAGATCCCTTCTAAAATGGTCCCGATTGGCGTAAAGTGTTCCATCGAACGATAGACTAAATAGTTTCCATTTGGTGAAAATCCAATAGAGTCATAGCCTGTAAATTTTTCATCATAAATTCCGTTAAATTTCTTAAGTATGCTTTCGTTTCCGTTCTCAGAAAGATAAAGGGACCCTTTTTTGGAAGCAACAGAAAGATCCTGATTCTCGTTCTGCAGATAGTCCGTGTCCATTTCCATTACATCTGCTTGGAGTACAGTCGGATTGCTTTCTCCTTCTTTTAGGGAAAACAAGCTCCAAGAGCCGTTATTCATTGCAATAAAAGTAAACGTTTCACTTATACGATCATAATAAAAATCGATAATATTATGATTAAAATCTCCGTAACCATCATTTCCTTTCCCGTTATGGCTATATACTAAGGCTTTGTGTTGTAAAGAGGCATCCGATTTAAATAATGTTAATACACCATCAACTCTTTCGGTAAAGTAAATCGTCCCTTCTAAATCAGACAATAAATCTGAATTGGCGCTGCGTGTAAAAAATTGAAAAGCATTCAAGAAAATAACCAAAATTAAAATAAGCAATAAACTTCCTAAAACCACCTTTTTCTTCACGAGTTCACCTCTTATAAATTCCAAATATCATGTCAAAATCCTTATAATCATTTTACTATAAATACTAATTTCTTCACTATATAATTCTAAATGTGAAAAGACCACATATAAATGCGGTCTTTTCAGGTGGAGTTTATGAGATCTTATTTACCTTCATGATTAGTGCTGCTTATTCGGAAGCTTTTCGCTAGCGTGCTTCTTACCTTGACGCTCTTCGTTCTTTTTGGCTTTTTCCTGTCTTTCGTGCAGTTTTTCAACAAATTCGTGTGTATTATCCATATGAAAGTCCCCCTTTTCAGAATTCATTTTTAATGTATCCTGATTAGTGAAGTTCATACAGATGCATTACTTTTTATTAAAGGCACGCCTGCCGGCTTTTTCAAATAATCCCGGAAAGAGCGCAAATATTTTACTGCCGAGATTCATCCAGCCTGGCAGATTAATTTCACGGACAGGCATTTCCATTGCGGCTACAATTCTTTGTGCAACATACTCAGGCTTCAGCATATATCTTTGGACATTTTTTACATATGTGCCCTCTGTATCAGCTGTTGCAAAAAAATCGGTTGCAATCGGTCCAGGATTAACAGCTGTGACATGGATGCCAGCTTCCGCTACTTCCATCCGCAGACTGTTTGTAAACCCTAAGACTGCGTGTTTCGTTGCAGAATAAACACTGGATTTTGGTGTCGCAATTTTGCCGGCCTGTGATGCAATATTGATAATATGCCCGCTTCTCCTTGCCCGCATGGCAGGAAGCACTGCGTTTGTGCAAGAGATCAGTCCAAAGACATTTACAGCAAACATGGTCTTTACTTCATCCATCGGCACTTCATGCGCATGGCGAAAAACGCCAAATCCAGCATTGTTTACAAGAATGTCTACATGGCCAATTTCCTTATGTATTTGCTCAAAAACAGCCTGAACTTGATCTGTATCGGAAACATCTAAAGCAAAAACAGATATAGCTGCACCATATTTCGCTTCCCAATCTGCCTTCATTTGCTCAAGCTTGCTGACAGTTCGGGCAAGTAAAACAAGACGGGCTCCCTGCTCTGCACAAAGCTCAGCCATTTTAGCGCCGATGCCGCCAGAAGCTCCTGTTATGACAATATGTTTATGTTTTAAACTCAAAAGTAAATCACCTCAATTAGCATAGTAAAGAAACAAGCCAGCAAAACCACAGGCTTAGTTAGCCAATGCACTGATTTTTTTCCTTGTGCAGCTAAATTATCCTTTCACACAAGTATAAAGAAATGCTGCTGCTTCTTTATTAATACTAATTTCCCCTAATGCTTGCAAATAGTCAAGCTGGGCAATGGTTTCGGAAAGAGTTAGGGCAAGCTCTCTTTCATAAACAGAAGGAAAAAGCCGTTTACACACTTGAAAAACCGTAAGCGCTTCCTCTTCAAGCCATTCTTTTACCGTCATAGCACGCTCATGCTGACGTCTTAGGCGTTTATCAACTAATTCATTTACATTCTCAATATTTTCACCGTGACCAGGATAGACCAATGAAATCGGCTGCTGCTTCAATTTTTCAAGAGATTCATTAAACTGAAGCTGTGGCTTGGGGCGCTCATTGCTGCCCAGAAGCGGAGGCTCTAATAATGGATTGGCTGAAATATGTGCAAGCAAGTGGTCACCGCCAATAAAAATTCCATCTTTTTCGCGGATTAAGCCAATATGGCTTTGTGCATGGCCTGGTGTTTCAATGACAGTCCAGCCTTCAAGTCCCGGAATGGAATCTCCCTCTTCCAGCACGCCTGTTAAAGAGCGGCTGCATGCAAAGCGCAATGATCTTTTTAATAAAGGAATCACCATTTTATATTTCTCAGGAATTCCAAACTCTGCAAATAATTTAAAATAAAAATCATCATGTGCCTGTAAAAATTCATCTGTGCGATTAAGCCATCTTTCATTTAAAAAGTGCCCATAGACCGGGAGTTCCTTAGGGAAATAATCAAGCAGACCTGCATGATCGGGATGGTGATGTGTCAGTATCACTTGTTCAATATCATCCGGTGTAAGACCCAGTTCCCACAGCTGGCTTTTCAAAACCTGCCATGCCTCTTCTGTCTTTGGGCCGGCATCAACTAAAGTCATCCTCTCTCCCCTAATAGCATAAACATGAACATCACCAACAGGAAAAGGTGTTGGCACTGTAAGTTTAGCCACTCCATTTTTCCATCCTATCACGATCATCACCCTTTATTATGGTTATATAATTTGGTTCATTTGGGGAACCATGCGCAGAATCTCTATGTCTTGTTTCTGGTCCAAATACATTACAACATATTTACTCTTATAAATTTTATGTATGAAATTAGTTTACCTTTCTTCCGAGTAATTGTCATTATTTTCACATAATAATAAAAGGTATGAAGTAAGCATTTACATTTAATTAACCATTTATCCCTTGACAACTTAAGTGGTTTCTTAGATAATCACTGTAAAAATCCACAATATTATAAAAATTAAACACTCCAAAACAGAAGCTAAATAAAAAACTTCTGAAGAACTTCTATAAAGAATACCTGCAGAATACACTAACACCCTAAAACTAAATAACAAAAGCAATGAATAAGACTAGTAAATGGAAAAGCGCAAAAGAGAGTGGAGCCCACCGGCTGAAAGGCTTCATTGCCCCCTTGACCATTGAACCTGCTTATGAGCTGTCAGGGAAACCTGCTACCGTGTTTCGGCGTTAACGAAATTGAGATGCTTTTTACATGCTGCATGGTAAAAAGCAAATGAAGGTGGTACCACGGAAGATCAGTCCTTTCGTCCTTTACAGGATGAAGGGACTTTTTATTTTTATCAAGCAAACGAAAGGAGCAAAAATTATGAAAAAGCTTGCTGTTGTAGGTGCTGGATCAATGGCAGAAGCCATTATCGCGGGCATTTTGGAAAGTAACCTTTTAAAGAGTTCGCAAATCTATGTAACGAATAAATGCAATCAGGAAAAGTTAGAGGAATTGAGTTCAAACTACCATGTAAAGACAGGGTATGACATGCAGCAGATCTTTACAGATGCTGACGCTATCATGTTAGCCATGAAACCAAAGGATGCGGCAGACGCAATTCGTGCGATTAAAGACCATTTAACCTCTGATACGCTGATTATCTCTGTTTTAGCAGGTGTATCCATCAGCAGCATCGAGCAGCTGGCCGAAAAAGAACTGGCTGTTATAAGAACCATGCCAAATACATCTGCTGCCATCGGAAAATCAGCAAGCGCATTGGCCATCAATGAACGGGTATCAGAGCAGCAAATGCAAAAATGCAAGAAAATCTTTGAGACCATTGGCTTCACTGCGATCGTGGAAGAAGAACAGCTGGATGCTGTTACAGGGTTATCAGGAAGCGGTCCAGCTTATGTTTATTATCTTGCTGAGGCCATGGAAAAAAGCGCAAAAGAAATTGGACTTGATGATGAAATGGCAAAAGGACTCATTATCCAAACGCTGATCGGCGCAGCCGAAATGCTGAAAAAGTCACACAAAACACCAGAAGAATTGCGCAAAGCCGTTACAAGTCCAGGAGGCACAACAGAAGCTGGCATACGGGTGCTAGAGGCAAATGAGGTGCAGCAATCGGTTATTGATTGTATTAAAACAGCTGCGGAGCGGTCAAAGCAGCTTGGTGAAAACTTTAGCAGCAAAGTAAAAGTGTAGACGGCAGAGCTGAATTTTTTCCAATTGCACGCCCTCCTGCTATACTTGGATTATTGAATGAAAAAGGAGGCAAAGCAATGAGCACAAAGCTTTTTTCACCAATTACAATTAAAAATGTCACGATGAAAAACCGGATTGTCATGGCACCAATGTGCATGTATTCAAGCCATAATGAAGACGGCAAGGTAGAAAACTGGCACCGTACTCACTATACAACGAGAGCAGTCGGCGGGGTTGGCTTAATCATTATTGAAGCAACAGCCGTAACGGCGCAAGGCAGAATTTCTCAGCAGGATTTAGGCATCTGGAATGATGAACAGGTCGAAGGATTGCGGGAGCTAACATCATTAATGAAGGAAAATGGTGCTGTTTCAGGCATTCAGCTAGCACATGCAGGCAGAAAAGCTGTCATTGATGGGGACATTATTGCTCCATCACCGCTTGCCTTTAATGATCAAATGAAGCAGCCGCTGGAAATGTCAAAAGAAGATATTGTTGAGACTGTTGACGCGTTCCGCAAGGGTGCAGAGCGCGCCAAGCAAGCTGGATTTGATGTGATTGAAATTCATGCAGCACATGGATATTTAATTAACCAGTTCCTTTCTCCTCTATCCAACAAAAGAACAGATGAATATGGCGGCAGTGCTGAAAACCGCTACCGATTCCTGAAGGAAATTATGGAAGCTGTTAATACAGTCTGGGATGGACCTCTCTTCGTCCGTATTTCCGCTTCTGATTACCATGAGGAAGGGCTGAAACCTGAAGATTATGTCACATTCTGTACATGGCTAAAAGAGCAAGGGGCAGATCTAATTGATGTCAGCTCAGGTGCAGTGGTTCCTGCAAGGATACATAGCTATCCAGGTTATCAGGTGAAATTTGCTGAAACGGTTAAAAACGGTGCAAACATTGCAACTGGAGCAGTCGGCCTAATCACGACCGGCATCCAAGCTGAAGAAATCCTGCAAAACGACCGTGCAGACATGATCTTTATTGCACGGGAATTGCTGCGCGACCCCTATTGGCCGCGTACAGCAGCCAAAGAACTTGGCGCAGAGATTGAATCGCCGAAGCAGTATGAGCGAGGCTGGCTGTAAAATAATTTATCAGTAAAATAGTTGATTACATAGATAAACGCACAGTATAACATTGCTGTGCGTTTATCTTATTTCACAAAAATGGTATTACAGTAGCTTTTTTAAGATTTCCAGGTTTTCCTCATAAAAAACAGCATTCTTCTTCATTCCGCGACGTTTGCACCAGCCGATACTATTAAACGCATCTGTAAAACGATAAAAAGGCAATACTGCCTCTAAATCAATCAAGGTTCTGACACTATTGTAGCCGTCTTTATATGCTTTGTATTTCTCAGAATCCAAACTTAAAAAATCACGGTATAGTTTAGTAAAATCAATTTCGGTGGAACCAAATCGTACACTTTCAAAATCGAGTATGCCTGAAACCTTATCATGATCTACTATAATATTAGCTGGGCGAAAGTCCATATGTATAAAGCTTGGTCCATCTGCTGAAGGAAGTTCCTGCTTCATCTTCAGAAACTTTGATATAGCTTTATTGTATAAATCCTTATCCAGCACTTCTCTTACATCCTCGGCAAAACTATTAAATTGCTTTTCAATAAAAATCGGCCAGTCTGGAAATTCATTTTTCAAACCAGTCAGCACTTTCCAAGCGGGAGGCTGTACGGAATGCATTTTGGCATGAATGACTCCCACCTGAAAGGCAACTTGTGTTGAAGCTTCCTCAGTTAATACATTCCCTTTTAATTGTGATAATAGAAAAGCGCCAGGACATTCCTCATCTCCAGACCAATAATCGAGCATTTCAGGAATAGCTACTTGACCTTTCAGAATTTCATAGGCCTCCAATTCCCGCTGAAATTTCAATTGGGTATAAGGAATTTTTATAAAAACAGTCTCTCCATTAAGCAGTGTACATTTATATACGGCCGAACTAAAAGAATCAGCAGCTTCATTAACAGACAATAGTTGCACACCAAATTGGCTGATTATTTTGTCTAACATTCAGATCACCTCTATTCCCTCAACAGGCGTACTGCTATATGGTTCTGTTTTTAAAAGTTTCGAAACAGCACCTCAGCCGCAAAAACTATAACAGCCGGCTACATTTAGATTCCTTTACCGCCCATTGTCTTTAACGTGCTGATCCTCTCCATTCCGGTAATAATTGGTTTCGCTCTGCTTATTAACGTTTGAGTTGCTTCAAGCTTTAGAGAGGCTTGATGAGCGTTTTCGCTACTCCACACTTCATACACGTATACACAATCAGGTTCGCCGTCAGCGGTGTTCACTAGATAGATTTCGCAATCATCCAAATCCCTCATGGAATCTGCTGCTTCCAGCAAAATTTCCACCATCGTATTACGCTCGCCTTCTTTTACAGTAAACTTGCCAAACAAACTGTATTTGCTCATAATGTGCCTCCTTATTTTGACTATCGCAGTTTGTTTCTCCAAACAAATCAAATATCCTTTAAAATATTTTTATCTTTTTCGTAAACTTCGTTGCTTTAATTACAATCAGTATGTTTCAGGAAACCAGATAAATCAAAAAGCGCACCAATTCTACAGAATTGGTACGCCGTAATGTGGATAAACGTATTAAATGACTCCTAGCACATCCAAAAATACAATAATAATAACGAGTGGAACAACATATCGAATAAGGATAAACCAAACCTTAAACAGGCCATGTAAAGATTTTGATCCTTGAACGACTTCGCTAGTCAAAAGATCTTTCTTCATTTTAAAAGATACAAAAATAGAGATAAGGAAAGCACCAATTGGCATAAGTATATTGCTGACAAGGAAATCAGCACCGTCAAAAATAGTTTTTCCAAAAATCATAAAGTCTGATAACACACTATAAGATAGCGCTGACGGAATACCGACAATAAAAATTGCTGCTCCCATCAACCAGGCCATTTTCCCTCTCGACTTGCCAGGGTTCTTGCTTGTGATAGCCGCGACGACGATTTCCAGCATGGAGAACGCAGAGGTAAGCGTAGCAAACAAGAATAATAGAAGGAATAAAAGTAAAAATACTTGTCCAAACATCAGTTCATTAAAGACAGACGGCAGAACTATAAACAATAATCCTGGACCTTGTGCGGGTTCGAAGCCTAACGAAAAGACCGCTGGAAAAATCGCTAAACCAGATAGAATTGAAATAAATAAATTCATCCCTACTACAGAAACAGCCGGCTGTACAAGGCTCTCTTTTTTCGATAAGTACGAACTATACGTCACCATAACCGATACCCCGACACTTAAAGAGAAGAATGATTGACCCATTGCATAGAGAACACTTTCAGACGTAATACTTGAAAAGTCTGGCTTTAAAAAGAAAGACACACCTTCCATTGCATTCTCTAATGTTAAAGAGCGTACAATCAAAATGACAAATAAAATAAATAAAGCAGGCATAAACACTTTATTCATTTTTTCAATTCCATTTTGCACTCCTCTTGAAATAACAAGAACGGTTAAGATTAGAAACAGAGCTTGAGCTCCGATCGCTGTGTATGGATTTGAAACAGCTTGATTAAACAATTCCTCATACCCATTCTCATAGCTGCTTCCCACTCCGGTCACTGCATAATACAAATATTGAACAATCCAGCCGCCAATTACACTATAAAAGGACAAAAGAAGAAAACAGGCAAACACTCCTAAATAGCCAATCCAATGCCATTTCGTATTTGGTGCAATTTGCTTATATGCTGAAATGGCTTCCTTGCCAGTGCTTCGTCCAACGATAAACTCTGCAAGCAGCAGCGGCAAACCGATTAAAACAGAAAACAATACAAATAAAAGAATAAATGCGCCTCCACCGCTCATTCCCGTTACATACGGAAGCTTCCATATCGCTCCAAGCCCGATGGCTGATCCTGCAGAAGCTAAAATAAATCCAATTCTTGATGACCATTGCTCATTTTGCTGCATGTGTGTTCCTCCTTAATTATTCCTCTATCTTTTTTAAACCTGCCTCTGGCTAGCCTAAAAGGGCCATGCTAGTGACCTAGTTGTATTTATACTTCTGAAAACACAAAAAAGCCACATGCATCATGAAAGGGACGTGCAAACTGCACGCGGTACCACCCTTTTTGAAAGCATGTGACTTTCCACTCGAAAATATAACGGTTAAAACCGCCTTGTCAGAAATAACACGCGCGTAATAGACAAGGAAAGCTCAAAGAGTGAAATTCATCTTATTTATGTGCCGGTCTTTCACCAAACGCCGGCTCTCTATAACAGGGAAATAAGACTTAATAGGATTCTTATCATCGCTTAAATCATATGGTGTTTTAAAGTATAAGTGTGATTATAGTATGGAGTGCAGTAAGAGTCAATGATAAAATTTTGAAAATATTCGATTCTTTTAATAAAAATACAAACAAGCTTGATGCCCATTTATGAATACAGATACAATAATAGGTTTATTTCAGAATCATTTTTTATAAAATATATTTGGCAATCAGCTTATCGAGCTTTCGAATATCTACTTTTTTGTTTAAATTCAATTTAAAATGCCCCGCTCTGGTCCACAGCTCAAGCTCGGCATTAAAGTCAAGCCTGCCAGCGTTTTCGGTGGAATACATGACAATTGATTTAAAAGGAATGGTATATATCTCTGTTTTCTTGCCTGTGATTCCTTGGCGATCTGCAATTATCAGCCGTTTGTTTGTGATAACGGCAACATCGCGGATGGTTTTATACGCCGTCTCTGCATATTCACCCTCAACTAATAGATGCTGGACATCTTCGGGCACCGGCACTTCTTCATGAAAGGTCCAAGCCATAATTGTATTCATTTCTGCCATAAATCAAGATCACTCCCGTAACTGTCATATTTAGGCGGCATAGGTTATTGACTATCGCTGTTCCTCCCACAGTCTGCGCAGTGCCGTTTTCTCATTCTCTACAGTAATTTCAAATACATCTGGATTGCTCATCTTCATTAGATCTTTAAAACCAATTTTTTGGTCAAAATACCGAAGCAGCAAGGTGCTTAGATTGCCATGACTAACAAGGACAATGCTGTTTACTTGCAGTTTTAAAACATGTTGAATCATCTCTTGAGCCCTTTTCATGCCAGAGGTTTGTGATTCTCCCCCTTCATACACAAGCTCAAAATCATCAAAACTCTTTTGTAATTTGTCCTGCCAATCCGGAAACATTTCGGAACTAAGCACCCGCTCTCCCAGCCTCGCATCCTCCACGATCTGCAATCCGCGTTCTTGTGCCAGTGGCTTAATCGTTTCGATTGCACGTATAAAAGGACTGCTGTAAATGATCTCAATCTGTTTATCCTTGAAAAAACTTTTAAGCAAATGAGCCTGCTCCTTGCCGCTTTCTGTAAGCTTTGCATCAAAGTGCTGACCATCTGCCTTTGCATGTCTCACAACATAAATGGTTTTCATAGGATCTGCTCCTTTTTCGCTTCGATATGGATTTCTTTAAAATCTTCAGAAATGACCGTGTTTGGGAAGAGTTCCTGAGATTCTTTTTCGAGTGTTCTCCATTCACTGCGTTCATAACGGGAACTAATATGTGTTAAACATAACATTGAGACATTAGCACGCTCGGCGATTTCGGCTGCCTGGGTGGTAGTTGAATGAAAATAGTCATATGCCAGCTGCTCTTCTCCGGCAGAAAACGTGGCTTCATGAATTAATAAATCTGCATTTTGCGCCAGCCGAACTGCTGCATCGCATTTTCTTGTATCACCCAAGATGGCGATGACTCTTCCTTTTTGATCCGGGCCAATATAATCATGTGGATTAATAAGGCGGCCATCCTCCAGCTCAACGCTCTCTTTTGCTTTAATTTTTTTATAAATCGGACCAGGCTTTATTCCGTCCTCTAACAGCTTATCCGCCAGCAATGTGCCCGGGCGATCCTTTTCCGTTACCCGGTAACCGTAGGAGGGTATTCCATGTTCCAATAGCTCTGCTTCCACTTTAAACTCATCATCTTCGAACACGGTTCCCTGCTCGATTTCAACAACGGAAAGCGGATATTTCAAATATGTTTGACTGATCGCAAGTGATATTTGTATGTATTCCTTCAAACCCTTAGGACCATATACAACGACTTCCGTTTCTCCGCCTTGAAAAGATCTGCTCGAAAGCAGTCCAGGAAGGCCGTAGATATGATCACCATGCAGATGCGTGATGAAAATCTTTTCAATTCTGCGCGGCTTTATGCTTGTATGCAGGATCTGGTGCTGTGTCGCTTCTCCACAGTCAAAAAGCCAGATGGCTCCCCTTTCCTCGAGAAGCTTTAAGGCAATGGCCGTCACATTTCGGGGCTTTGCAGGGACTCCTGCTCCAGTACCCAAGAAAAAAATGTCCAAATAAACTCCTCCCTTGTACCTTTCTTTATAATTATCATACTATAATTGCAAAGGCATTTCACGGCAGTGACACGGATAGTTCATCAGATTATGCAAAAACTAAGATCATAATGGTTGCTGTTTTTGCAAGAAAAGGCTAAAATTTTATACTTGAGTGGGTACATTATTTTAGGCTACTAAATTGTCATACATATACCACAGCCAATTTTAATGAAAAGAGGTACGGCCTAAATGAAACATACGGAAAAACCAGCCGGGTTAATTATGATTTTCGGGGCAACAGGTGACTTGGCGAAACGAAAGCTGTTTCCTTCACTATACAGGCTATATAAAAAAGGGAATCTCTCCGAGCAATTTGCAGTCGTTGGTGTTGCCCGCCGGCCGCTTACGAACGAGGAGTTTCAAGCTAGCGTCAAAACATCAGTAGAGAATGCAATAGAAGATCACAAAGATCTCGATGACTTTGTCTCTCATTTTTATTACCATTCACATGATGTGACAGATTCAAGTTCCTACCAGACATTAAAAGGAATCGCATCTGATTTAGATCGCCACTATTCGTTAGAAGGAAATCGGATCTTTTACTTGGCAATGGCTCCTGAATTTTTCGGGACAATTGCTGAGCATTTAAAAACAGATGGCCTGACAGATGTTTCTGGTTTTAAAAGACTGGTGATCGAGAAGCCGTTTGGACATGATTTAGAATCAGCCAAAGAGCTTAATGAGCGTATTCGAAAAGCATTCTCTGAGGACGAGATCTATCGGATTGACCATTATTTAGGAAAAGAAATGGTGCAAAATATTGAAGTTATCCGATTTGCTAACGCCATCTTTGAACCGCTCTGGAATAACCGTTATATTTCCAATATCCAGGTAACATCAAGCGAAGTGCTTGGGGTAGAGGAACGCGGCAGATATTATGAAACGAGCGGAGCGCTCCGCGATATGGTGCAAAACCATATGCTGCAAATGGTTGCCTTGCTGGCAATGGAGCCGCCAATTCGCCTCAATACAGATGAAATCCGTTCTGAAAAAGTAAAGGTGCTTAGAGCCATGCGCACCATTAAGGGCGACGAAGTTAAGGATGCTTTTGTGCGCGGACAATATGGAGCAGGAGAAATGGATGGAAATGCTGTCCCTGCTTACCGTAAAGAGACAATGGTAAATCCAGAGTCTAACACAGAAACATTTGTAGCAGGCAAGCTCTTAATTGATAATTTCCGCTGGGCTGGCGTCCCATTCTATATCCGAACAGGAAAAAGAATGGCTGCCAAGTCAACGAAGATTGTCATCCAGTTTAAAGATATACCAATGAATTTGTACTACGGAACAGAACAAACATTAAATCCAAATTTGCTTGTCATTCATATTCAGCCTGAAGAAGGCATTACCTTATATTTAAATGCACAAAAATCAGGACAGAACATGGAAGCAACACCTGTTAAGCTTAACTTTGCGAACAAAGGCACTGCAGGCATGAACACACCTGAGGCATATGAGCGTCTTCTTTATGACTGTATGCGCGGTGATGCCACAAACTTCACACATTGGAACGAGGTTGCCCTTTCCTGGAGCTTCGTTGATAACATTTCTGAGGTTTGGGAAAACACAAAAGCAGAAAACTTCCCGAATTATGAATCAGGCACAATGGGCCCGCGCGGAGCGGATCTCCTTCTCGAAAAAGACGGGTTCTTCTGGTGGCCAGTGACAGATTTAGATGTGGAGAATTGTTAAATTTTTTATCGGCACAATTGGAACAGCACGCTTATTTACTGAAGCGTGCTGTTTTTTTAATGCATATTTTTTCTCAGGAGATCATAGCAGCCCATTTGAAATGAAGAAACTTAAAAAAGATACGCAGATTAGTTTGCGTATCTTTTTATATCTAGAAATTAACAATTATTCAATCAAAAGAAATAAAAAAAACCCCGATAATGAACATAAATAGTTCTTATCGGGGGTCTGAGTGATTATTCCATCCAATTTGTATGGAATACTCCTTCTTTATCAACACGCTGATATGTGTGTGCACCAAAGTAGTCACGCTGTGCTTGAAGCAGGTTGGCAGGCAATGTTTCTGTGCGGTAGCTGTCATAATAAGCTAGAGCAGCCGAGAAACTTGGTACTGGAATACCGTTCTGGATTGCAACACCAATGATTTCACGAGTTGCTGATTGATAGCCTTCTACAATTTCCTTGAAGTAAGGATCAAGAAGAAGATTTTTCAAGCCAGCATCACGATCATAAGCATCCTTAATCTTTTGCAGGAATTGTGCACGGATGATACAGCCTCCGCGGAAGATCATCGCGATCTCACCATACTGCAGATCCCAGTTGTATTCTTCAGAAGCTGCACGCATTTGGGCAAATCCTTGGGCATATGAACAAATTTTGCTCATGTATAGTGCTTTTCTAACTGCTTCAATGAACGCTTTTTTATCGCCTTTAAATTCCTGTTGCTCAGGACCAGAAAGGATTTTGCTTGCATGTACACGTTCTTCTTTCATAGCAGAAATGAAACGGGCAAATACAGACTCTGTAATGATTGGAAGCGGCACACCAAGATCTAGAGCACTTTGGCTTGTCCATTTTCCTGTTCCCTTTTGACCAGCTGTATCTAAAATAACATCTACAAGCGGCTTGCCTGTTTCTTCATCTTTTTTCGTAAAAATGTCAGCTGTAATTTCGATTAAATAGCTGTCAAGTTCGCCTTTATTCCAGTCAGCAAATACTTCATGCAATTCATCCGCATTTAGACCAAGAACATTTTTTAAAAGGAAATATGCTTCAGAAATCAGCTGCATATCGCCATATTCGATCCCATTATGGACCATTTTCACATAGTGTCCCGCACCATCTGGACCGATGTATGTTGTACAAGGCTCTCCGTTTACTTTAGCAGAAATATCCTTGAAAATAGGAGCCACAAGTTCATATGCTTCCTTTTGACCGCCAGGCATGATGGATGGACCTTTTAAAGCTCCTTCTTCACCGCCGGATACACCTGTGCCGATAAAATGAATGCCAAGCTCGCTCAGCTCTTGATTACGGCGCTGTGTATCTGCAAAAAACGTGTTTCCGCCATCGATTAAGATATCTCCTTTATCTAAAAGAGGTTTTAGTTGTTCAATTGTTGCATCTGTTGGTCCGCCTGCTTTGACCATAAGCATGATTTTACGAGGCTTCTCAAGAGAACCTACAAATTCTTCCATTGAATATGTACCAGTGAACTGTCTGCCTTCAACTTCACGCAGCATTTCATCTGTTTTTTCTGATGAACGATTATAAACAGAAACCGTATAGCCTCTGCTTTCAATATTCATTGCGAGATTTTTTCCCATTACAGCTAAACCTATGACACCAAATTGTGATTTTGCCATATTTTATATCTTCCCTTCTTACATTATCAATAATGTATTAATCCCACTTTACTTTAGCAATAAGACATGTAATGTGCAAATAAAAAAGAGCGAAACAGGAGTCATTCTAGATATTCACCAAATGAAAGCGGACACAAACTTGTGCTTAATCTTAAAAAAGTTAATATTGTTTGTTTCTTAACGTTTACTAATCTATAGAGAAAAACTCATAAAATAGATTTTTTTCTGTGATAAGAATGATTTTTTATTCTGAACTGAACTATTAAAAACCCTTTAAACTGATTGCAGAAGTTTAAAGGGTTTTTGAGTAAATCTCTATGAAAAAGATATTATATTCATTGCTCTAGTTCCCGCTGTTAAGGACGTTATATTTGTAAATGTTTGAGGTGCGATCCTAAGCTGGTATGTGTAGGTTCCAGCTGCACCTGGCTGATCTGTAAAGGTTGTATTTGGCAGATATATATCTGTCCCAGCTCCACCCTGAAACGATCTTGACACCTCAAAAGCTGCGAGTAGTGTAGTATTTCTGTAAAGACGAATGGAAAAACTAAGTGCTTTAGTTCCTGATGTTGTAACTGCATTTAATTGGGCTGCAGTATCAATTTTCAGTCTAGTAGAAGGGGCAGTTACAGTGACAGGGATCGTTAATATCGGTGTTTCCGTCCCCTGTGTAAGAGTAATTGGAGCTGCAGTTGAAGCTTGGGTGAAATTGAATTGGGAACCTGTTCCTGGGATACCCGTTGCTCCGGTTGGACCGGTTACTCCTGGTAGTCCCGTCGCTCCTGTTGGACCGGTTACCCCTGGTGTTCCCGTCGCTCCTGTTGAACCGGTTACTCCTGGCGTTCCGGTTGCCCCTGTTGGGCCTGTTACTCCTGGCGTTCCGGTTGCCCCTGTTGGGCCTGTTACTCCTGCTGTTCCCGTCGCTCCTGTTGGACCTGTCACTCCTGGCGTTCCCGTCGCTCCTGTTGGACCCGTTACTCCTGGTGTTCCCGTTACTCCTGTTGGACCCGTTATTCCTGGTGTTCCCGTTGGACCGGTTACTCCCGGTGTTCCCGTTGCCCCTGTTGAACCGGTTACTCCTGGTGTTCCGGTCGCTCCCGTTGGACCGGTTACTCCTGCTGTTCCGGTTGGGCCTGTCACTCCTGGTAGTCCTGTTGCTCCCGTTGGACCCGTTATTCCTGGCGTTCCCGTCGCTCCCGTTGGGCCGGTTACTCCTGGTGTTCCCGTTGCCCCCGTTGGACCCGTTACTCCTGGTACTCCCGTCGTTCCTGTTGCTCCCGTTGGACCGGTTACTCCTGGCGTTCCCGTCGCTCCTGTTGCTCCCGTTACTCCTGGTGTTCCCGTCGCTCCTGTTGGACCCGTTATTCCTGGCGTTCCCGTCGCTCCTGTTAAACCGGTTACTCCTGGCGTTCCGGTTGCCCCTGTTGGGCCCGTTACTCCTGCTGTTCCCGTCGCTCCTGTTGGACCTGTCACTCCTGGCGTTCCGGTTGCCCCTGTTGGGCCCGTTACTCCTGCTGTTCCCGTCGCTCCTGTTGGACCTGTCACTCCTGGCGTTCCGGTTGCCCCTGTTGGGCCCGTTACTCCTGCTGTTCCCGTCGCTCCTGTTGGACCTGTCACTCCTGGCGTTCCCGTCGCTCCTGTTGGACCTGTCACTCCTGGCGTTCCCGTCGCTCCTGTTGGACCCGTTACTCCTGGTACTCCCGTCGCTCCTGTTGCTCCCGTTACTCCTGCTGTTCCCGTCGCTCCTGTTGGACCTGTCACTCCTGGCGTTCCCGTCGCTCCTGTTGGACCCGTTACTCCTGGTACTCCCGTCGCTCCTGTTGCTCCCGTTACTCCTGGTGTTCCCGTCGCTCCTGTTGGACCCGTTACTCCTGGCGTTCCCGTCGCTCCCGTTGGACCGGTTACTCCTGGTACTCCTGTCGCTCCTGTTGGGCCCGTCACTCCTGGTGTTCCGGTCGCCCCCGTTGAACCCGTCAACCCAGGTGTTCCTGTTGCCCCTGTTGGGCCGGTCACTCCGGATATTCCCGTCGCTCCTGTTGGACCGGTTACTCCCGTTGTTCCCGTTGCTCCCGTTGGACCGGTTACTCCGGGTGTTCCGGGTGTTCCGGGTGTTCCTGTTGCTCCTGTTGGACCGGTTACTCCTGGTATTCCTGTCGCTCCCGTTGGACCGGTTACTCCCGTTGTTCCTGTTGCTCCCGTTGGACCGGTTACTCCGGGTGTTCCTGTTGCTCCTGTTGGACCGGTTACTCCTGGTATTCCTGTCGCTCCCGTTGGACCGGTTACTCCTGGTATTCCTGTCGCTCCCGTTGGACCGGTTACTCCCGTTGTTCCCCTTGGACCGGTTACTCCGGGTGTTCCCGTTGCTCCCGTTGGACCGGTTGCTCCTGGGATTCCTGTCGCTCCCGTTGGACCGGTTACCCCTGATATTCCCGTTGCTCCTGGTGGGCCGGTTACCCCTGGTGCTCCCGTTGCACCCGTCACTCCGGGTGTTCCTGTTGCTCCCGCTGGACCGGTTACTCCGGATGTTCCCGTCGCTCCTGTTGGACCTGCTGCTCCCGTTGGACCCGTCGCCCCGAATGGACCCGGTACTCCGGGTATGCCTGGTATTCCCATTGGACCGGTAGCCCCAATTGGACCCCTTGGACCTGGTGGACCTGTTTGCCCTCTTATTTGCGTAACCTCTTCAACGATTTCAAAAACATCTGACAAAATGATTTCAATTAAAGTCAATATAAAGCGTACCATTTTACTGTCTAACCCTCCTCTTAAGCAGCCTGCTTATAAACAAGCTATTAAAAATAGAAAAAAAGAGTGAGTGAATTAGGTATAACACACTCGCCCTTTTTCTTAGGAGAATAAAATATAAACTATCGCTCAGTATGATTTCTCATCTGCAAAAAATCCTTATTAAAACTAGTCGCTGTTCCAACATCATCTTTTTTATTCTTCATTTCATTGATTGCACCTGCATGATCAATAATATCCGCTCCGAATTTAAGCTTAAGCTCCTCCATTGCTTTTAAGAGAGGCTCCTTCTTGGCTTCTTTTTCAAAATTAAATAAATTCAGCTGCATAACCGCAGAACCTTGTTCTACTAAATCTCCGCCAGTTATTCCAAGTAATCTGACGGCGTTGCCGTTCCAATGCTTTCTGAATAACGCTTTGGCCTGATCTGTGATATCCTCCACTTGTACTATAGGCTGGTCCAGCTGCTTGCTTCTTGTAATCGTTTTTCGATCCTTGTAGCGGATCATAATGGAGATGCTTGTGGCTAAAACCTTTTTCCTTTTAAGACGCACAGACACTTTTTCAGCTAAACCGGCAAACACGGTAAACAACTCCTGCTGATTGGTTGTATCTCTCGGTAGTGTTGTTGAGTTCCCAACACTTTTAAATTCTGCTGCAGCTTCTGGATCTACCCGCCGTCTATCTTCCCCATTCGCCTTTTCCTTAAGCCTCGGCCCATTAATGCCTAATTTCGCCTTCAGCTGTATGGAATCCGCCTTTGCAAGGTCTCCGATCGTCTGAATGCCAAAACTCCGCAGCTTTTCACCTGTTTTCTTGCCGACTCCATGCATCTCTTCCACTTCCAGCGGCCATAAAATCTGCGGAACATCCCGTTTTCGCAAAATCGTTATGCCTAGCGGTTTTTTCATATCAGATGCCATCTTTGCCAAAAACTTATTTGGTGCGATTCCAATACTGCACGGCAAGTCCAGCTGTTCATATATTCTCTTTTGAATGGTTTCGGCAATCTGCACAGGACTTCCATATTCCTGACTATCGGTTATATCAACATAGCCTTCATCAATGGATACGGGTTCTACAAGATCAGAATATTGTCCAAGAATTTCAAACATGCCAATAGATGCCGCACGATAACGCTCAAAATTGGGTCTCATAATGATAAGCTGCGGACAAAGCTTTTTAGCCTCCCAAAGTGGCATCGTCGTTTTTACGCCATATTTACGAGCTTCATAGCTACATGTTACAATAATGCCCCGCCTTTCCTCTGGATTGCCCGCAATCGCCAATGGCTTTCCCTTTAATGAAGGGTCAAAAGCCATTTCAACAGAGGCATAGAAACTATTCATATCGACATGCAAAATGACCCTTCCGTTTTTTGGATACATCTATCACACTTCCCAGTTTCTTGTTTATCATTATTTTATCAAATAGCAGACCTCTTTACATACAAACTAAAGCGTTTAAGGATAGAAAAAGAGGAGATATCAACTGATCTCCTCCACTTCACCTTATTGCAATTGTGTTTGGCTATTCATATATTCCTTAATATCCTTAATCCCTTCTAGTGATTCAACAAGTACAGAAGGATCAATCAAGGTAATCAGCTTGCTGTTTAGGTTCGCCACACCTGAAAAATAGGATGTTTTTTGGTAGGCTGCAAGCCCTAAAGGTTTCACAGCTTCATTGGGAATATCAATAATTTCTTTCGCCTCGTCGACAATGATTCCAACAGACAATTCCTCTGTCTGCAAAACTATTTTCCTTGAAGCTTCTTCAAGATTTGTGCCTTGATGGTAGAGAACTTGCTTTAAGTCAATGACTGGGATCAGCTCGTCTCTTACCTTCGCAATTCCATTCACATAATGAGGCAAATGGGGAATTGGCGTAATCCCTGCTATTTTCTCAATAGATATGACAAATTCAATAGGAATAGCATACTCTTCCCCTTGAATTCGAAACACAACAACTTTTCTGTTTTCAGCCATTTCATATCCCCCTGCTTGAATGATGTTACTTCCAATATACCATATTTCACACCTAAAGCAGCACAAATAGGGTCGTCACTTTTAGGTAAAAATACCTAAAAGCAAGTTTATAAGAATACTCATTTTTTCATGTGAGATCTTAATATACCGTTTATTCCCTTACGCTGCAAATCCTAAGAAGCTTTCCTGTACTTCTCTGCAAAAGATGAATACCCTCTCCAAAACTCAAAAAAACCGAACAATTAGACAGATAGTCGAATATCTGCTGATTGTTCGGGTTTTTATCGGCTGGATCTTTATCTTTTATGCGGATACTTCTTCAATAATCGCAATGACCATCTCTGCCAATTTGTTTAATTCTTCAACTGGCATGCGCTCATTTGTTGTATGAATTTCTTCATAGCCTACAGCCAGATTTACTGTTGGAACACCAAAGCCTGCAATGACATTGGCATCACTTCCGCCGCCGCTATGAAGCAGTTCACAGCTTCTGCCGATCTTTTCTGCAGCTTTGCGTGCCACTTCAACTACATGATCACCAGCAGCAAATTTAAAGCCAGGATACATAACCTCGATTTCCACTTCCGCTTTTCCGCCCATTTCCTCAGCAACACTTTCGAAAGCTTCCTTCATCTTAGCAACCTGCTGCTCCATCTTTTCACCAATTAAGGAACGAGCTTCCGCTAAAATATCAACACGGTCACATACGATGTTTGTCTGCTGTCCGCCTTCAAAGCGACCGATGTTTGCAGTTGTTTCTTCATCAATTCTGCCAAGCGGCATTCTTGCAATCGCCTTAGACGCAATGGTAATCGCAGAAATTCCTTTTTCGGGAGCAACTCCAGCATGTGCTGTTTTCCCAATAATTCTTGCTTTTACCTTTGCTTGTGTAGGAGCAGCAACAACGATATTGCCGACTTTTCCATCGCTATCAAGCGCATAGCCAAACTTCGCTTTTAAAAGAGCTGGGTCCAGCACTTTTGCACCGACTAAACCAGACTCTTCCCCAACAGTTATAATGAATTGGATCGTACCATGCTCAATGTTTTGCTCTTTCAGCACTTTTACAATCTCAAGCATAACAGCAAGTCCTGCCTTATCATCCGCTCCAAGGATTGTGGTACCATCTGTTACCACATAACCATCCTTAATGGCTGGCTTGATCCCGTTGCCAGGGACGACAGTATCCATATGAGAAGTGAAGTAAATGGGATCTACTCCTTCTTTTGTTCCTTGAAGCGTACAAATTAAGTTTCCTGCTCCATGACCGGTTTGATCTGTTGTATCATCTTCGTACACTTCTACCCCAAGGTCACGAAACTTCTTCTTTAATTCCTTTGCTATTTGCGTTTCAAATTTTGTTTCTGAATCAATTTGAACAAGCTCCAAAAATTCATTTAACAATCTTTCCTCGTTAATCATTCTCCAACCTCCAAGTAAGCTTATGATTATGTAAAGATGAATCTAAAAAAAGAGATTCAAGCTTCTTATCTATTAAGTATACTCTTATCAAAACATGTCAGCAAATAGATTTACAGGCAAAACCCTTTTTAACTCCTATACAAAATTCCAGTTTTCATACAATTCTTGTAATAAAGTTTATAATGGGATATTCCCATGCTTTTTATTTTGTCTCTGTATTTTCTTATGCTGAAGCATTTCCAAGGACTGAATGAGCTTAATCCGCGTTTCTCGAGGGTCAATCACGTCATCAATCATTCCTCTTTTTGCTGCAATATATGGATTAGCAAACGTCTCCCGATATTCTTCAATTTTTTGTTCTCTTGTTTCTGCCTGGTTCTTACTTTCATATATTTCTTTAGAGAAAATGATATTAGCTGCCCCCTGAGGACCCATAACAGCTACCTCAGCATTTGGCCATGCAAAAACCAAATCTGCACCAATGGACTTGCTGTTTAGAGCTACATAGGCTCCGCCATAGGCTTTTCTCAGGATCACCGTTATTTTCGGAACCGTAGCTTCTGCATATGCATATAGAATTTTTGCGCCATGGCGAATAATGCCTGCGTGTTCCTGTTTAACTCCTGGAAAAAATCCTGTTACATCTTCAAGTGTGATAATCGGGATATTAAACGAATCACAAAAACGGATAAATCTTGCTGCTTTATCAGAGGAATCATTATCAAGACTCCCAGCCATTACTTTCGGCTGATTACATACCATCCCCACTGCTTGCCCTTTAATTCGTGCAAAGCCAATGACCAAGTTCTTGGCGAAACCGCATTGTACTTCGAAAAAGGATTGAGCATCCACTAATTCTTGAATCACGGCTTTAACATCATACGTTCTTGTACAATCAGAAGGAATGATCTCTGTCAGCTGCTTACGATATTCATCAGATTCGTGATAAGGCAATTGTACTGGCTTTTCCGTATGATTTTGCGGCAAATAGCTTAAAAGAGAACGCACCTGTCCAATGACTTCTGCTTCTGTTTCTCCACAAAAATGCGCATTGCCGCTAATATAATTATGAACATATGCACCGCCTAAGTCGTCTGCTGAAATTTTTTCCCCTGTAACGGTTTCAATGACCTTAGGACCTGTAATAAACATTTGGCTGATCTTTTCTGCCATAAATACAAAATCTGTTAGAGCCGGCGAATAAACAGCTCCACCTGCACAAGGCCCCAATATGACAGAAATTTGCGGAACGACTCCAGAATACAGTACGTTCCTTTTAAAAATCTGGCCGTAGCCATCAAGCGCCATTACTCCTTCTTGAATTCGCGCTCCTCCTGAATCATTTAATCCAATAATTGGTGCCCCGTTTTCAGCAGCTAAATCCATTACATGAGCGATTTTCTTGGCATGCATTTCTCCAAGAGCACCGCCAAAACAAGTAAAATCCTGAGAAAATAAAAAAATAGGGCGGCCATTTACCTTTCCATATCCGGTCACTACTCCATCACCTGATATCTTCTGCTGATCTAAGCCAAACTCCTGGCTCCGATGCTCCATAAAAGGATTCAACTCTACTAATGTGCCGGGATCTACTAGTAACTTGATTCTCTCACGGGCAGTAAGCTTCCCTTTTGCCTGCTGGTGGGACAATTGTTCTTCACCGCCGCCTAGCTCAGTTTCTTGGCGGCGCTTGTTTAGTTCGCGGATTTTTTCATAGATGTCAGCCAATGGACGATTTCATTCCTTTCTCTCACATAACTCAACTAATACTCTGCCAGTAGATTGCGGATGCATAAACGCAACAGCAGCTCCCCCGGCTCCTGTTTTTGGCTGGCTGCTGACCATTTTGATTCCTTTTTCATTTATTTCTTCTATTCTTTCTTCAATTGAATCTACCGCAAACGCAATATGATGCATTCCTTCACCATATTTACGAATATAACGCGCTACAGCACATTCTTCATTTATCGGTTCTAAAAGTTCTATTTTTGTTTCACCAGCCGCGATAAAAGCAATCTTTACTCCTTCGCTCTCCACTTCCTCAATATGCAAAAGCTCAAGCTGCATAATGTCTATATAAAAAGGTAATATTTTTTCCAGTGATGACACGGCAATGCCGATGTGATCGATCTTCTTAATCATGTCTAGTCACCTCTTTATGCCAGTTGGAGAAAAAGTTTATTACAATTATGTTAATATGTACCAAAACAGCCAATATCATTCATCCAGACATAAACAGAATAAGTTTTGCCCACAACTCTTGCGATTTTCTCAATACCTAGTAAAATATAATTATCATAATGATAGGAGGATGACCGTTGTCTAAAAAAGCACAAAAAATTATCGTTTACGTTATGATCTTTATCATGCTCGCATCCACATTACTTATGGGATTATCGATGCTATTTTAATAAAGGCAATTTCACTGCCGGAACTAAATGAAAATACTCGTATGTAAGGAGCGTGAATTCACATTTGAATCACGCTTTATTTTTGTTCTGAAATAAAGGAGTGCTGTTATGTTGAATGCACAGGACAAAGTTCAGGCTGAACAAGTATTAAAGCATCTTTTTATGGGGACGCAAGTGGACGGATTACAATTTGGCTTGTCCTCTTCGACAAATAAGCTTTATTTTACAAACTACAAGGAGATTGAGGATATTGGCGGCCAATTATACTTGAATATTGAAACAAAATGGTGCTTATTCGAGAATTCGCCTATAGAATACCCAGCTAATGAAAATGAAATAGAAGATTATACTGAGGCTGAACAATATAATAGGATTTACCAGATCCGAAGGCAGAAAGTGACCAATGTACAATTAGGAGAAACAGCTCCCCATTTGCTGCTTACACTAGAGAACGGCTATACGATTTTTATAAACGGTTGTAATGATATGTATGAATGCTGGCAGGCTGGTGTGGAAGATGAGGAGGAGTTATGGCTTGTTGTTGCTGCACCAGGAAATGAAATTGCCTTTTGGGTTCCAGATCGGTTTCAATGGTAGCTCAGAAAGTGTAACTAAACCCATGATTTTCCGTCTATAAATAGAAGGGAGGGTTCCGTTTGAAAAGCAAATTAATTCTATTGCTTATATTTTGCTCTTTCATTACAGGATGTGGATTAGAAACAAAAACACTTTCCGAATTTTATGAGAACAGTCTGGAAGATGTAAATCAAATTAACATTCTTGATGGAAGTACGGGATATAAAAAAATCATAAAGGATAAAGAATTGATAGATGAGTTTTTAAGTGAGATTAAAGATACTAAGTTTATACCTGATAAAAACCAAGAAGATCGAAGTGGTTTTACGTATTCTTTGTCACTGCATCAAGATGGAGAAGCCCCTTTTATATTTTCGCTTAGTTCAGTAAATGACCATTACTATTATACAGAGCCAGATATATTTCCAATTATAGATGACTTCTATCAAAAACTGGACATTCAAGAAGAGTAAATCTTTACTAACACCTGGTACAAAATTAGAGAAATAAAAAAACCGCTCAGCGTCTCAAGCGGTTTTTTCGTGTGGGATATATGGTATGAACCGAATATACTCTTTATTGCACTTTCATCATTTTATTGCTCCATATTCTCTCGCGATTTCCTCAAAGTCTTTCTCTGCTGAAAGAACCAACACCTTGGTACCTAGAGGCACTACATCATAAAGTGCTTCAACATGTTCATTTTGCAGCCGTATACAGCCTAAAGATGCATATGTGCCGATTGATGAAGGATTATTCGTTCCGTGTATTCCGTATGTTCGCCCATCTGAATTTTCTGCGTCAAAGCCAATCCAGCGAGTTCCAAGCGGATTGTTCGGATCGCCGCCCGGTATATCTTTCTTCCGATAATAAGGATCTGAGGCTTTAACAGTTATCGTAAATAAACCTTCAGGTGTTAATTCCTCTGTTTTGCCTGTGGCAGCACGATATACAGTTTGAACTTTATTTTCATTTATATAAGCGGCTTCATTCGTTTCTTTATTCACAATAATAAAAGGATCGCCTGGGAGCGGATTCTGTCCAAGGGGCCATACAGGTGAAATCACTCCTAATAGTAGCAAGGATGTAAGGAATTTCAACATACGATTTCACTCCATCCATTTTTCTCCTAGTTTGCTTCATTTACCTGTTTTTGATTCAGCCCCTTTTTCATTTTTAACCCTTTAAAATTACTTTTAATGATCAAATATTGTTCCATCTCTTGTGTAAAATGAAGCAAGGCAGCACGTGCTTCAAATTCTTCACGTGTTTTTGGAAGTTCCATATTCTGAAATTGAAGCCTCATGCGCAGCAGCTTTTCGATATACACAATCGCCGTATTGCCTGGATGAATATGCTCTGAAAGCTCTTCAATGAAATCAGCAATCATTTCTCCCTGCTCAAGCTGAAGTGAGATGGAGGTGATGCTTGGCAATACCCGCTCAATAATCTCAAATTGCTTCTCTCTCATACGAAAATAACTATAATATAAATTCTCCTGCTGAATAAATCGATTTTCCGTGTCTCTATTGGCTAGTGCTCGAGCTTCTTCAATCAGGGCATAGGTCTCGGTCAGTTCACTTCCATCCCAATTGCTTTCATTTGTTCGTAAATATTTTACAATTTCGTCAAAAATAATTTTAAAGTTTTCTTCAATTTGCTGCTGATATTCAATCAGCTTTCCATCCAAGCTTGGCATATATAGGTTCGCCAGCAAAGCCACTCCAATACCAATTGTAATAAGACCTAATTCATTGATTAACAGTTCTCTTGTGACTTCACCCGCGTTGTAAATATGCAAAATAATAACTGAGCTTGTAACAATCCCGTCATTTACCTTCATCATGACTGTAACTGGAATAAAGAACAGCAGCAGCAGTCCAATGACTAGCGGATGAAACGCGATCAATTCAAAGAAGAGGGAAGCAAAAACCATTGACATCAGGCATGCAAAAAATCTGGCCCAAGACGCCATTAATGATTTTTTCTTCGTCACTTGAATGCAAAGTATGGTTATAATGCCGGCTGATACATAATTTTCTAACCCAAACATTTGCGCGATCATGATCGCAATTGATGTGCCAACAGCCGTTTTAATCGTTCTGTAGCCAATTCGAAACTTCATAGCAAAACTCCCATATGTTCATTAATGAATGTATTTATGTATTTTATAACTGAAGTCAAATGTCTTGACCACACTTTTTTGCAAAGGATAACCTTATATGTATTTTATGATTAATTACAGAAATTAGCCTATTGTTCAGTTAAAAACCACAATTAATGTTGCGTTGTGGCTAAAAAACGCAAGGCAGTAAAAAGCAAAAAGATGATCATCATCTGACCATCTTTTACTATAAGCATATAACCATTACAACATTTTTTGCAAGAAATCTTTTGCACGATTTGTTGCTGGATTTGAGAAAAATTGAGAAGGAGGAGCATCCTCAACAAGATTGCCTCCATCTAAAAACAGAACTCGGTCTGCAACTTCACGCGCAAATCCCATTTCATGCGTCACAATAGCCATTGTCATACCTGTATGTGCAAGTGACTTCATTACATCTAACACTTCTTTTACCATCTCTGGATCAAGTGCAGATGTTGGTTCATCAAACAGCATGAAATCCGGCTCCATAGCAAGCGCCCGTGCAATGGCAACCCTCTGCTTTTGTCCGCCTGAAAGACGGTTTGGATATTCATTTGCCTTTGCTGCCAAGCCGACTTGTTCGAGCAGCTGGAGTCCTTTTTTTTCTGCTTCTTGCTTGGACTTCCCTTTTACCTTCATTGGTGCATATGTTAAGTTTTCAAGTACTGTTTTATGAGGGAACAAGTGAAAATGCTGAAATACCATCCCTACATTCTCGCGTACCTTCATAATATCCGTTTTTTTGTTTGTAATATCCTGTTCATTGATCCAAATGTTTCCGCTTGTTGGTGTTTCCAGTAAATTAATGCAGCGAAGAAACGTCGATTTTCCAGAACCAGATGGCCCGATAATCGCGACAACTTCTCCATCATTAATCGTTGTAGAAATCCCCTTTAAAACATCCAGAGATCCGAAACTTTTATGCAATTTTTCAATTTTAATCACTGCGCTTCATTCTCCTTTCGACGAGTTTGCCGAGGAAGGTTAACGTAATAACCATAATATAGTAAATCAAACCAGCTAATAATAACGGCTCAATAAATCTAAATTTATCAGCACCAATAATATAAGCTCTGCGCATGATATCCATTACACCAATCGTTGTCACAATAGCTGATTCTTTTGTAAGTGTAATAAACTCGTTCATTAGAGCCGGTAAAATGTTTTTCATTGCCTGCGGCAGGATAATATTCAGCATCATCGGACGATAAGGCACTCCTAGCGCCATCGCCGCTTCGCTTTGCCCCTTGTCCACAGCTTGAATGCCTGCACGAATAATCTCTGAGATATATGCAGCTGAATTCAGTGCAAAAGCAGCTACAGCTGCAGTAACTGGTTCAATTTGATAGCCGAATATTTGCGGCGAACCAAAATAAATAATCATCAGCTGAAGTACTAATGGTGTGCCCCGAAAGATGGATGTATAAATATCTGCGATGACGCCAAGAACCTTAATAGAACTAATTTTAAATAACGATAAAATAATACCGAGTATAAACCCAATTACTCCTGCCAAAAGGACAATTTGAAGCGTGACCAAAATTCCCTTTAAGATAAACGGCAGGGACGGGAGGATAGATGTAAAATCTAATGTCATGTTAATAATCCTCTCATATTGAAATAATGTAATTAGAAATTCTATGACAGCTCAAATCCTATATAAATGCTACATTCGAATTTGCATAGGATTTGAGCCGGACTGTTTATATAGGAATTTCCAAAACCAGCATTCTTTCTTTCAAGGGAAAACGTTCAGAAGAGAAAACTCTCCTGAACGCTGCTGATTATTATTCCCCTTCAAACCATTTTTTAATGATTTCATCAAGTTCACCGTTATCGATCATTTCTTGAAGAGCACCATTAAATTCTTCTGTTAATTCACTATCCTTTGGAAGAGCAATTGCATAACCGCCATCTGCATCTTCTACTGTAAATCCTTCAAGATCTTCATTTTCCTCAAAGTAGCCTTGTGCTACAGTATCTTCAATAATTGCAGCATCAAAGCGGCCCGCTTTGATTTCCTGAATAAGCTCAGGGATACGGTTTCTGCTTTCAATCGTCATATCTACTTCTTCAGCCAGCTCATCCCCTTTGCCCTCCTGGATAGAACCTAACTGTACACCAACCGTCTTACCTGCTAAATCCTCTACTGATTCAATGCCGCTTCCAGCTTGAGATACGATCATATGCTTAGAAGTATAGTAGATTTCACTGAAATCAACACTTTCTTTACGCTCATCTGTTGCTGACATGGCAGAAAGAACAAAATCAACCTGACCAGATTGCAATGCTTGAATAAGACCAGCAAAGTCCATATCTTTAACTGTAAACTCATAACCTAGCTTTTCTGTCACTGCCTTTGCAATATCAACATCAAGACCAATGATATCATCGCCTTCAGCTGTGTCAATATACTCAAACGGCGGATAGTCAGCTGATGTTCCCATAACTAATTCTTTCTTTTCAGCATCATCGCCATTTGTACCGTTGCTAGAATCTCCTTCATCAGTTCCACATGCAGCTAAAATACCTGCAAATAATACGCACATTAGCATTAATGATAATAGCTTTTTCATTATAATTTTCCCCCTAAATATTATATGATTAAAATAATTTTCATGCATAAACATGTAATAAATATTCATCTAAGTGTATTTTAACACATGTTTATATTTATGCAATATAATTTTAATAATATAAATAATAATTGAACATTCAGATAATAGCAAGCAAAATCCTTTCTATTTATATGTTTAAATTTCATCATTTAAGAACTTTTTTCTGATTGGAAATTGAAAGAAGTTGAGAATGAAGGAATGCCTTATAGTCTCTTATAAATGAAAAGTTGACTAGGAATTTTCTACTGTTATGCTTATTTCTGCTTTCTGTAAATGAAATAACAAAAAAAATCTCCATACAGAGATTTTTTTTGTTTACCAATATTAAAGTTCTGAGCAATGTGTTTCAAATGCACTTTGCAGTTTATGCACAACTTCCATTGGCTGGTGTCCTTCGATTTCATGACGCTCAACCATTGTACATAGCTTGCCATCCTTTAATAATGCAAATGATGGTGAGGACGGGGGATAACCTGTAAAATAAGTGCGCGCAAGCTCTGTTGCTTCTTTATCCTGACCCGCAAATACAGTTACCAGATGATCTGGACGCTGATCGAAATGCACAGAATGAGCAGCAGCAGGACGAGCGATGCCGCCAGCACAGCCGCAGACAGAGTTTACCATTACAAGTGTTGTGCCCTCTTTTGCAAACGCCTCTTTTACTTCATCAGGTGTTTTTAATTCTGTATATCCTGCCGCAGCAATTTCTTTGCGAGCCTGCAAAACGACGTCATTCATTAAAAAGTTAAAATCCATATTCATATTTCCAGCACTCCTTTATCCTTATTTACATTATCTATCATACCAATTTAACGACTGTTTTTACAATGAAGAGAGTTTTTTGCCACAAAAGTTTAACATCCTCTTGATCGGGGAAGTATATATGTACATCAAGATCCATACCCCTAATACTCCCTAGATTGACCAGTGCTTGCAGAGGCACTGGTCTTTTTTTTCATTTCATGAAAACTTAAAACGACAAGACAATAGATGAATAAGTTTTTTATTCTAAATTAGCAGATGGGCTGAATCTACTTCTATCCTGCTAAAATAATAAAAACCGCTGCAGAAAGCAGCAGTTTTTCTATTAATAAACAGACGTATTCTCTTTTGAAATGTTTTCAAGAATTTCTTTCACACGCTGTAAGAATCTTCCGCATACAAGGCCATCTAATACACGGTGATCAAGTGACAGACATAGGTTAACCATGTCACGGACAGCGATCATGCCATTGTTCATGACTACTGGGCGTTTGACAATTGACTCAACCTGTAAGATTGCAGCTTGAGGGTAATTAATGATACCCATTGATTGGACAGAGCCAAAAGAGCCGGTATTGTTAACTGTAAATGTGCCGCCTTGCATTTCTGCTGATGTAAGCTTGCCGGATCTAACCTTTCCTGCAAGTTCACCGATTTCACGGCCGATTCCTTTAATCGTTTTTTCATCGGCATTTTTAATAACCGGCACAAACAAAGCATCTTCTGTGGCAACGGCAATTGAAATATTGATATCTTTCTTTTGAATGATCTTGTCGCCTGCCCACATGGAATTCATTTGTGGATATTCCTTCAGTGCTTGTGAAACTGCTTTTACAAAGAAGGCGAAGAATGTTAAATTAAAGCCTTCCTTCTTTTTGAACTCATCTTTAATAGAGTTTCTATATTCTACAAGATTTGTAACATCTACTTCCATCATTGTCCAAGCGTGTGGTGCTTCATGCTTGCTGCGCAGCATATTAGCAGCAATTGCTTTTCTGACACCAGTAACAGGAATTTCAATATCCCCAGGGACAACAGGCACATTGGCTGCTGGTGCTGTTGTTTTTGGTGCCGGAGCAGGAGCTTCTGCTTTTGTCTCTGCAGCCTGCTGTTCTTTCACTTCTTCTTTCGCTGCAGTCTGAGTCTGAGTTGGAATTTGGCCGGATTCAATGATTTTCATTAAATCTTTTCTTGTAATCCTTCCTTCTGCACCCGTACCAGCTACTTGATTTAAGTCAATGCCATGTTCCTGTGAAAGCTTTAAAACGGCTGGAGAATAACGGACCTTGCTTCCAGGAGAACGATCCTGTTTTACAGCTGGCGCTTTCTCTGCTGCCGCTTCCGTTTTAGGTTCTTCCTTTACTGGTTCTGAGTGATTTGAAGCAGCATCTGAACTTCCTGCAGCTTCTGTTTCAATCGTCATAATTACTTGCCCGACTTCATATGTTTCGCCTTCTTCTGCGATAAGTTCTTTAATCACTCCTGCAAAGGATGAAGGCACCTCTGCATTTACTTTATCTGTCATGACCTCTGCTAATGGATCATATTTATTTACTTTGTCCCCAACAGCAACCAGCCACTTGCTGATTGTTCCTTCGGTTACACTTTCCCCTAATTGGGGCATTTTAATTTGTTCGATTGCCAATGCTTTGACCTCCTATGCCGCTTGTATTTGACCTGCATTCCGATTCTATTTAAAATTCAGCTAGCTCTCTCATTGCTTTTTCTACTTTATCTGGGTTTACCATAAAGTATTTTTCCATTGTTGGAGCATATGGCATTGCCGGTACATCTGGACCTGCTAATCGCTTAATCGGTGCATCCAGTTCAAATAAGCAGTTTTCTGCAATAATAGCAGCCACTTCACCCATAATGCTTCCTTCTTTATTGTCCTCAGTAAGAAGAAGCACTTTCCCAGTCTTCGAAGCAGCTTCGATGATTGCTTCTTTATCGAGCGGGTAAATGGTTCTTAAATCAAGAATATGAGCGGAAATGCCGTCCTTAGCCAATCTTTCAGCCGCCTGCAGTGCAAAGTGGACACATAAACCATATGTAATAACCGTTATGTCTTCACCTTCGCGTTTTACGTCTGCTTTGCCAATTGGCAATACATAATCATCAGCAGGCACTTCACCTTTGATCAAACGGTACGCACGCTTATGTTCAAAGAATAAAACTGGATCTTCATCTCGAATGGCTGCCTTGAGCAAGCCTTTCACATCGTAAGGAGTAGAAGGCATGACAATTTTCAATCCTGGCTGGTTAGCAAAAACCGCTTCAACGGATTGAGAATGATATAATGCACCATGCACGCCGCCTCCATAAGGAGCACGGATAACCATTGGACAGCTCCAATCGTTATTAGAACGATAACGAATTCTGGCAGCTTCCGAAATAATTTGGTTAACAGCAGGCATAATAAAGTCAGCAAACTGCATTTCAGCAATCGGACGCATGCCATACATTGCTGCGCCAATCCCAACCCCTGCAATAGCAGATTCAGCCAAAGGTGTATCAATTACACGCTCTTCGCCAAACTGATCATACAATCCTTGAGTCGCTTTAAAAACTCCACCTTTTAACCCTACATCTTCACCTAATACAAATACCTTTGAATCTCTTTCCATTTCTTCGCGGATTGCCATTGTTACCGCATCAATATAAGAAATAACAGCCATGTTTTCTCCCCCCTGCTATTCAGCGTAAACGTATTTTAATGCATCTTCTGGATTTGCATATGGCGCATTCTCCGCGTAATCCGTTGCTTCATTCACCAGTTCCATAATACGGTCATTGATCTCTTTTTCCTTTGCATCATCCATGATGCCATTTTCTTTTAAATACGCACCAAAAGTAATGATAGAATCCTTTGTTTTCGCTTCAGCTACTTCTTCTGGTGCGCGGTAGCTGCGGTCATCGTCATCCGAAGAGTGCGGTGTTAAACGATAAGAAACAGTTTCAACTAATGTTGGCCCTTCTCCGCGGCGTCCTCTGTCAGCTGCTTCTTTTACAGCTTCATAAACCGCTAATGGATCATTTCCATCAACCGTAACGCCTGGCATCCCATAGCCAATAGCACGATCAGATACTTTTTCACATGCCAATTGCTTTTCAATTGGAACAGAAATTGCATATTTGTTATTTTCGCACATAAAAATGACAGGAAGTTTGTGTACACCTGCAAAATTGGCGCCTTCATGGAAGTCACCCTGGTTGGAAGAACCTTCTCCAAAGGTTACGAACGTAACAAGATCTTTGCCTTCCATTTTGCCTGCCAATGCGATTCCGACTGCGTGCGGCACTTGAGTTGTAACAGGCGAAGATCCTGTAACAATTCGATTTTTCTTTTGTCCAAAGTGTCCTGGCATCTGGCGGCCGCCTGAGTTCGGATCCTCTGCCTTAGCAAATCCTGAAAGCATAAGCTCTCTTGCAGTCATGCCAAAAGCTAATACCACGCCCATATCGCGATAATAAGGAAGTGCATAATCTTTTTCACGATCTAAGGCAAATGCTGCTCCAACTTGTGCAGCTTCCTGCCCCTGACATGAAATAACAAAAGGAATTTTACCTGCACGGTTTAAAAGCCACATCCGCTCGTCGATTCGGCGAGCAAGCAGCATTGTTTCATACATTTCAAGAACTTGTTCATCACTTAACCCTAATGCTTTATGACGGTTTTTATCCATTATATAACCTCCTAAATATATGTAATGTCGGTACTAGCCGTGAATAGCCTTGCCTTCAACAGCAAGAGCAGCTTCCCCGATTGCTTCTGATAATGTTGGATGCGGATGAATCGTATGTGCAACCTCCCATGGTGTTGCATCTAATACCATTGCAAGACCAGCTTCAGAAATCATATCTGTCACATGCGGCCCAATCATATGCACGCCTAAAAGATCGTTTGTTTCTTCATCAGCAATGATTTTGACAAAGCCATCTGATTCACCATATACGAGCGCTTTTCCAATCGCACGGAAAGAGAACTTGCCGGTTTTCACTTTATATCCTTTTTCCTTCGCTTCATCTTCTGTATAGCCAACACTTGCCGCTTCCGGTGAACTATAAATACATTTCGCAATCAAACGGTAATCCAGCGGTGAAGGATTTTCTCCGGCAATATGTTCAACTGCAGTAATGCCTTCGTGTGAAGCAACATGTGCAAGCTGCAAGCCGCCGATGACATCTCCAATCGCATAAATATGTGATTCTTTTGTTTGATAGTATTCGTTGACAAGAATAGCACCTTTTTCAACCTGAATATCGGTATTTTCAATGCCGATTCCCTCAGTATTTGCCTGTCTGCCGACAGAAACCAGCAGTTTTTCAGCCGAAAATTGTTTCTGTTCGCCCTTTACTTCAGCAGAGATGGTTACTTGATCACCTTGTGAAAGTGTTTCAGGCAATACTTTAGCATTTGTTACGATTTTAACGCCTTTTTTCTTCATCAGACGCTGCATTTCTTTTGAAATCTCTTTATCTTCTGTCGGAATAATGCGGTCTGCATACTCAATAACCGTCACTTCAGCCCCAAAATCCGATAACATCGATGCCCACTCAATCCCGATTACACCGCCGCCGACGATGATAATAGAAGAAGGAATTTCCTCCAGCTTAAGCGCCTCATCAGATGTCATAACATTTCCGCCAATTTCTAATCCTGGCAATGTGCGTGGACGGGAACCTGTAGCGACAATCACATTCTTAGGAATCAGCATTTCATTTTCTTCGCCATTGTTCATCTCTACGGAAATGGTCCCAGGCATCGGTGAGAAGATCGATGGTCCCAATATACGGCCAAGACCTTCATACACATCAATTTTTCCTTGCTTCATTAAATGCTGAACCCCTTTATGAAGAGTCTCAACAATTTTCCCTTTACGTTCTTGTACTTTGCCGAAATCTACTGTTACATCACTTGTCATAACACCATATTCATCGCTGCGCTTTGCCGTAGCATATACTTCAGCACTTCTTAACAAAGCCTTGCTCGGAATACATCCATTATGCAGACATGTACCCCCAAGCTTTCCTTTTTCAACTAACGCTGTCTTTAAACCAAGCTGAGATGCGCGGATCGCTGCTACATAACCGCCTGTACCTCCGCCAAGAATGACCAGATCATATTCTTGTGCCATGTTCGTTCCTCCTATTTTACAGCCGTTCTGCTTGATATTGTACCAGGATAATCTTTCGCTCTCTCTTCCCCGCGCAATACCCGCAATGCCCCTTCTGCCAGAGCCTGCAGTTCGTTTTCTCCCGGTTTAACAATCACATCTGCAATCCAGCTGATGCGATTGCTTATTTCCTTCACAAAATCCTTGCCGTAAGCCAAGCCGCCTGTAATAATGATGGCGTCAACCTTGCCGCTGAGCACAGCACCGGCAGATCCAATTTCTTTCGCCACCTGATAAGCCATGGCATCATATACAAGCTTAGCCTTTTCATCGCCATTTTTAATCATGTCTTCAACTTTAATGGCATCATTTGTACCTAAATAACCCACAAGTCCGCCTTGACCTACTAACATTTTCATAACTTCCTCGCGGTAATAGCTGCCGGAATAGCATAAAGAAATAAGATCACCAGCCGGCACCGTACCGGCACGTTCCGGGCTAAATGGACCATCTCCATGCAGTCCGTTATTTACATCAATAACCCTGCCGTTTTTATGTGCGCCAACCGTTATCCCGCCGCCCATATGTGTCACAATTAAATTTAACTGCTCATAAGGCTTTCCAAGCTCCTTTGCCACTCTGCGTGCAACTGCTTTCTGATTCAGAGCATGAAAAATACTTGTTCTTTCAATGGGGGAGAAGCCTGAGATTTTTGCAATTGGTTCTAATTCATCCACAACAACCGGATCAACGATAAATGATGGAATATTCAAGCCTGAAGCAATTTCAAACGCTAAAATTCCGCCCAGGTTTGAGGCATGCTGTCCCGCAAATCCTGCACGCAGGTCTTTTAACATTTCGTCGTTAACAGAATATGTTCCGCCCTCAATTGGACGCAATAATCCCCCGCGCCCGCATACTGCGCTAAGCTTGGAAATATTCATTCCTTCGCTATCTAAGGATTCTAATATGGCATTTTTGCGAAATTCATATTGATCTATAATTTGTTCAAACGCACTGATTTGTTCAGTGTCATGCCGAATAGTTTTTTCAAAAATAGATTGATCATTATCGAAAACGCCAATTTTCGTAGATGTAGATCCCGGATTAATGACGAGGATTCGATTTATATGCTCCTGCACGGTTAAACCTCCAATGAATTCGCGGCAATAATCCGCATTTATTTATTCAAAAGACAAAGACGCTGAAATTTAGTTCAGCGCTTTGTATTTTAATCTTGAAGCTAGCCCAATTAGCGACGGCTTAAGATATTGTGGCCATTTTGCAAAAATTGGCTGCGGGAATTACGCATTCTTTCAATTCTTTCTTCCGCCATGCGATCTGCAGCTTTATATGTTGGAATGCCATCACGTTTAGAAATTTCCATTACCTTGGCGATCGTGTCATAAAGACCTTCTACTTTTTTCATCGCACGCTCAGCGTTGTAGCCATATAGCTCATCTGCAACGTTGATAACTCCGCCAGCATTAATAACATAATCTGGAGCATAAACGATGCCCATTTCGTGAATCAGGTCACCATGGCGTTCTTCTTTTAGTTGGTTATTGGCAGAACCAGCAATCACTTTCGCTTTCAGCTGTGGAATCGTTTCATCGTTGATTGTTGCACCAAGTGCACAAGGTGCATAAATATCACAGTCAACACCATAAATTTCATCTGGCTCAACCGCTTTGGCTCCAAAATCATCTACTGCACGCTGAACTGCTTCTTTATTAATATCTGTTACGATTAATTGTGCGCCTTCTTCATGAAGATGCTTGCATAAGTGATAAGCAACGTTTCCAACGCCTTGTACAGCTACAACTTTGCCTTCTAATGAATCTGATCCGAACGCTTCTTTAGCAGCCGCCTTCATGCCCACATAACAGCCATATGCCGTTACAGGAGAAGGATTTCCTGAAGAACCGAAAGCTGGAGAAATACCTGTTACGTAATCTGTTTCTTCATGAATTAAATCCATATCTGCAACCGTAGTACCAACATCCTCTGCCGTAATATAGCGGCCATTCAGTCCTTGAATATAGCGGCCAAAGGCACGGAACATTTCTTCATTCTTGTCTTTGCGCGGATCTCCAATAATAACTGTTTTTCCTCCGCCAAGGTTTAATCCAGCTGCAGCGTTTTTATAAGTCATTCCTTTTGCAAGACGCAATGCATCTTCAATTGCATCTTCTTCGGATGCATATGTCCACATGCGCGTTCCGCCAAGCGCTGGACCAAGTGTTGTATCATGTATAGCAATAATAGCTTTAAGTCCAGATTGCTTATCCTGACAAAAAACGACTTGTTCATAATCATATTTTTCTAGATATTTGAAAATTTCCATTTGTAAATCCTCCCCAGGAAGTTTTATTAAGTATTTAAGAACAAAAAATTGTGATTAATCTTATGTTCAGCAAAGCATTTTAAATTTTATTTTTGTACAGAGCAAATGGCAAGAGCTAATGAATAGAGCTTGCTTTCAGCTGAATCTGCTCTTGAAGTCAGAACAATTGGAGCTTTTGCTCCTGCGATGATGGCGCCAACCTTGGCCTGCGCAAAATAAATAAGTGATTTATAAAGAGTATTCCCAACTTCAATGGTCGGTACAAGCAAAATATCAGCCTGGCCAGCTACACCACTTTGAATGCCCTTTTGTTCGGCTGCCTGCAGTGAAACAGCATTATCAAGTGCCAGCGGCCCATCAATCAGGCAATTTTTTATTTGCCCGCGCTGATTCATTTGCGTTAAAGCTGCAGCATCAAGTGTTGCTTGCATAGCAGGATTGACAACCTCAACTGCTGCAATGGCTGCCACTTTAGGCAATTCAATTCCAATGCTTCTAGCAATACTGACAGCATTATTTGTGATCTGCACCTTCTGGTTTAAATCCGGTGCAAGATTCATTGCAGCATCTGTAACAATTTTTAAAGATTGATACCCTGGCACTTCAAAGAGTGCTACATGGGAAAGAACATTACCTGTTCTAAGACCAAACTCCTTGTTTAATACAGACTTTAAAATAACTGCTGTACTGACATGACCCTTCATGAGCACATCAGCATCTTTTTGGCTTACTGCCCTTACTGCAAGATCTGAAGCTATAGAAGCTGTATCAGCATGAATGATCTTTACCATGTCATTCGTAATCAGCGTGTCGTCTATTTGACGGAGAATATTTGCAATCTTATCTTGATTACCAAAAAGCAAAAAATGAGCAAGGTTCCTTTCAAGCGCATCTGCTACAGCCTGCAATACCTCGTGGTCCTCGGCAGCAGCGACAGCTACAGTTTTCCCTTCAATTTGGGCAGCCTTTGTTAAAAGCACATCCAATTTCAATTGCTTCAACCCCTAACATGAAAATAAGTATCAGTTTTTGTTGTGCATATCTTATGAGAAAAACGAGAGGTTGTTATCACCATTAAAATAATATGCAAGAAGCGTGCCAACTTAAAAATCGTTGAAAACGCTTTATATCCACTTATATTTCCATGAAGTTTTTTGCACGGTATGCAAATTATTGCATGCTATTATTTGCAAGATTATACTTTTCCATCTTGTAATATAGATTACGGACTGACAAACCAAGCATTTTGGCGGCAAGCGTTTTATTGCCATTGGCCTTCGAAAGGGTTAGCTTGATTTGTTTGGCTTCAAAGTCCTCAACAAGCTGTGATAAGGTCAATTTTTGATCAATTGATTCATGATATACTTCTTTGCCCTGAGATTTAGAAAAGCTGACAAGCACGGGAACATGTGAAGCATCAATTTCCGTTTCATGATAACCCATGAAAATAATGGCTCTGCCCAGGATATTATCTAGCTCCCGCACATTTCCAGGCCAGTCATAAGCCATAAGTTTTGTAATGGCTCCCTCTGTCAGTCCTTCAACATTGCGGCCATATTCCTGATTGATCTTTTGCAGCAAATGTTCACATAATTGCGGAATATCCTCTTTTCTCTTTCTTAAAGAGGGAATATGAATAGGCATTCTGTTTAAACGATAATAGAGGTCCTCTCGAAAGGTTCCATTAGCTATGGCTTTTTCCAGATTAACGTTTGTTGCAGCTATGATCCGAACATTAATTTGAATCGGCTTTGTACTTCCTACTCGAGTGATTTCACCCTCTTGCAGTACTCTCAATAGTTTGGCTTGGGTATTGGCTGTTAACTCGCCAATTTCATCCAGAAAAATACTGCCTTTATCTGCCTCTTCAAAAAGGCCTCGCTTTCCGCCTCTTTTTGCACCGGAAAATGCTCCTTCTTCATAGCCAAATAATTCACTTTCCAGCAGTGACTCAGAAATTGCCGCGCAATTGACACGTACAAATTTGTTATATTTCCGATCACTTGCGTTATGTATGGCATGTGCAAATAACTCTTTTCCTGTTCCTGATTCGCCCCTGAGCAGCACAGTTGCAGGAGTTTTCGCCCCCAGCTTTGCCTGTTCAATCGCTATTGTCATTTCCTCAGAGCTCCCAATAATATCCTGAAACGAATACTTGGCTTCCAATGTACGAATCAGCTGTCTTGCTCTTGAAAGCTCTCTGTTAAGATTCTGCATTTCAGATACATCATGAAGGACACCGACACTTCCCTTTAGAACTCCGTCAACAATAACTGGCGCCACGTTCACAACTACTTCTTTTTCCTTCGGTCCAACCCGCATCGCAACTCCTCTAACCGCTCTTCTTGTTTGGAGAACTTTCATATGAACACTTTCTCCTTCAGATATGTCAGCAGTTGCAGGTTTGCCAATGATCTCTGTTTCTGACAGTCCCGTTATTCGGGAATAGGCAGGATTAATCATCATCCCTTTTCCATTCTCATCAACAACAGATATGGCTTCATCGCTAGATTGAATAATCGCCTGAAGCATTGTCTTTATTTCTTTTAAATCCGTTATTTCTTCAGCCAGGCTAACCATCTCAGTAATGTCTTTAAAAATAGCAATGGCACCAATTAATTCTTGTTCGTCACCAATAATCGGAATTCTGGATGTGATAATTTTTTGCCCGTTATTAAGTGTAAATTCCTGATTTACTTCTGCTTTTCTAGTTTTCAGTATGTATGGCAATCGACTTTCTTTAATCACATCCGTTATGTTCTTGCCAATAACGGCGTCCTGCTTAACTTCAGTCATATTGGCTGCACTTTTATTAAAGAGAATGATTTCTTCATCTCTATTGATGACAATCATTCCATTGTCGGTTGAGTTAAAGATTAAATCAAATTTATGTGTTTGATTTTTCAGCCTTGTAATCAAACTTTCTTTTTCTTCCAAAAGCTGCGAAATGAGAAAAGCTACCGTACCGGGAATCAATACTGTATTTCTGCTGCGGGCATCACGCAGATCAGTAAACACCTTTTCATCCCCAGTTACTTCTACAATGATGTCAATATCCTGGTGAATATATGCTTTCCAATCTGTTCCCGTAGAAATATTTTCGCTTTTTGCCAGCAGAATACCCGGTGCATCATGATTCTTATCAATCACTGCGACGACTTGAAGGACACTGAGTGATTTAATCAATTTCAATATGGCTGTTCCGCCTTTACCGGCCCCTACAATCAATACCTTTTGCATAAATGCACGATCCTCCAGCTTGAAATTTTTTTCAAGATGCTGCGCAAATCTTTTCACAGTATATTGTATCCTTTTAGCAGGCACTTGACAAATGACAGCATTGATTTATCATTTTTACTATATAGAAAAATTCTAGATGATAATTGAGGGAAAATCGATATGATCCGAATAATTGCACTTATCGTACTGCTCATACCTGGCGCGTTAGCCGCCTATGGAATTAAACTGATGCGGGATATGGTTTTTGGAATCCTGCAAGCTCCATTTCCGTATTTATGGATGCAGTTTATTGCCGGTCTCATCCTTTTTATACTGGGTCTTGGGTTTGTGGCAGGTTTTATATTGCATCGTGACCGCAAAAAAAATAAAGTTCAAACACGCTTTCAAAGACCTAGCGGGAGGGAACGAAATTCATGAGACCACTGCAAATTAGTCCTGATACTGCCTTAAAGCTGGCTGAAAGACTAAATCTGCCGCTCGAACAAATTATGCATATGCCTCAGCATATCTTAATGCAAAAACTTGCAGAATTAAATAAAGATGCCTCCGAGATAAACGATCGGAAGGAGTAAGATCAAGTTTCACTGCTGACTTTCACTCAAAAGATACAAAAAGCATCATGCTTCCATCAGGAAATGGAGCATGATGCTTTTTTAGTACGTATAAAAATATAAAGACAATTTTTGTGTATGATTAATTCTTACCCTCTCAAGAAGCTTTATGCTCAAGGCGTAATTTATCAGCAACCATTGCAATAAATTCTGAATTCGTTGGTTTTGCTTTGGACATGGATACAGTATAGCCAAATAAGGAAGAAATAGAATCAATGTTACCGCGGCTCCATGCAACTTCAATGGCGTGTCTGATCGCACGTTCCACTCGTGAAGCCGTTGTGTTGTACTTCTTTGCAATATCAGGATAAAGAACTTTCGTAATGGATCCAAGCAGTTCAATATCATTGTAAACCATAGAAATGGCTTCACGCAGATATAAGTATCCTTTAATATGAGCAGGGACACCAATTTCGTGGATGATACTTGTAATGCTTGCATCAAGATTTTTTGGCTTTGCTTCTGTCTGGTGTGAAGAACGGAGTACTGATGAAGGCTTTCTCATCACAGGGCTTGTTTTTCCGCTGACCTGACGGATATGACTCGCAAGATAATCCATGTCAAAAGGCTTTAATATAAAGTAAGAGGCTCCAAGATCAACTGCTTTCTTTGTTACATCCTCTTGGCCGAAAGCTGTCAGCATAATGACATTAGGAAGCGGCTTATTCAGCTCACGCATTTTTTCAAGAACTGCTAATCCGTCTAAATGAGGCATAATGATGTCAAGAACAAGAACATCAATTTCTGTATCTTCAATGATATTTAGACAATCTTGGCCATTATGGGCTACTCCTACCACTTCCATATCTTCCTGTGATGACATATACTCCTCTAATAAAGCGACAAGCTCGCGGTTGTCGTCAACTACGCACACCTTAATATTCTTCACTACTTGTTTCCTCCTCGATCCATTTGTGGTCTCTTTTTTTACACTTTATAAATATTGTGATTAGCAGCGCAGAAGCAAAACTGGGAAGTAGCTAATTTATTTTCGTATAAAGTGCAGTTAAACCTGCACCACTGTTTGAGCAGTAAGCAAAAAGCAGACGGCAAGTTTTTTTATTTATATATTTTATTCTAAAGTACAATTTCGACAATGCAACATAAAATCCTCTAGTTTTTTTATTTTTTCTTAAAAAACCTATAAAATCTTTTATTTCCTTCTATTTTCTCTTATTTTCGACCTTATTCGCTATTTAATTCAAAACGATTGGCGCTTTGTCGAAAAATCTTTATTTCATCATAGCATAGGTGGAATAAATTGAATAGATGCCTGCTGATATAACATCAGATCAAACACCCCATTCTCCTTTGCGATTCCGTGTTCTCACTGAAGTCCACACGTCCACCTAACAGCATATTCCCTAAAAGCAGCAAATTTAATAATGAAATAATAAAAATAACGGGGAATATTCCCCGTTATTTTTATGAAGCCTTTTCTTCAGGCTGTTCGTATATGTTAATGCCTGCTTCATTTAACATCCACTCAATGTGAACACCATACCCGCTTGTTGGGTCATTAACGAATACGTGTGTGACCGCTCCGATTACTTTATCATTTTGGATAATGGGACTTCCGCTCATTCCTTGAACAATTCCGCCTGTCTTATTTAAGAGTTCGTCATCAACAACCTTAATGACCATACCCTTTGTAGCTGGAAATTTCTGCGGAATGGTGCTAACGATCTCAATATCGAAAAGTTTCACTTCATCATTTTCAACAACCGTCAGAATTTTAGCAGGTCCTTCTTTTACTTGGTGTGATAGAGCAATGGGCATCGGCTTATCCATAATGCCATTTTTAATGCCGCGATTCAGTTCACCAAAGATGCCAAACGGACTGTTTCTGACAATGTTCCCAATTACTTCTTTATCTGAGGAAAATCTGGCCAGCTTTTCACCAGGATTTCCATTGCTTCCTTTTTCAATGGATGTGACCGTTGATCGAACAATCTGGCCATCATCAACTACGATTGGCTTTTTCGTATCCATATCAGATATGACATGGCCAAGTGCGCCATATTTTTTTGATTGAGGATGAAAGAATGTCATTGTTCCGATTCCTGCTGCTGAATCTCTTATATAAAGGCCCAGCTTATACAGTTCTTCATTTTCTTCTTTAAGAGGAGTTAATTGTGTTTTTACCTTACCATCTTCTCTAGTTACAATGATCTGCAACGGGTTGCCCGACTTACCGGCTTCTTGAACAAATGGAGCTACATCAGCCATTTTTTCAATTGTTTTGCCATTAATTTCAGTGATAATGTCTCCAACCTTAATTCCTGCTAGTTCGCCTGGAGACGTTTTGCCATTGCTTGTGTTAACCTGGTGATGTCCAACAACTAATACGCCTACCGTATTGAGTTTGACACCGATGGATTGGCCGCCAGGTATTACTTTAAAATCCTTTAAGACGTTTACATCAACTTTTTTAACCGGAAAGCCTGCAAGTTCAAGCAGCATTTCATTTTTGCCGTTTTCCAGCCCATTTATAGCGATTGAATCAGTACTCTGCTCAATGGAGACACTATTTTGTGGCTGTGCCAATGTTCCGGTAACAGGTCTTGCTTTTGAAAATTCCAATTGATCTCCTTCAAACATGGTGATGCTTTTTGGAATTTGAATATACTCCTGAAAGGGTTTAGAAAAACCAATTGCAATTAATGAAACAAGGAGAATTCCACCAACTATTTTTCGCAAAACATCATATGACAATTTAATTCACTCTCCTCGCTTCTAGTCCAACACGAAATGGCTACATCTATAATTTTGCCTGCTTCACTTGCATTTATAACCCCCAAGCCGATAAAAAAAGCTACCCACCTTTGGATAGCTTTTCATGGTATTTTAATTTGACGGGCAAGCTTCAGTAATTCCTTGGCATGTTCCTTCGTTAAATCCGTAATTTCAACACCTGAAATCATTCTTCCAATTTCTTTTACCTTCTCTTCATCAGTTAAAGGCTTTACCGTTGTTTTGGTTCGTCCATTTTTTGTATTTTTCGCAATAAAGAGATGTGTATCTGCCATCGCCGCTACTTGCGGAAGATGAGATATGCAGAGCACCTGTGAGCCAATGGCAACATGATGGATCTTTTCAGCAATCGATTGAGCAACCCTTCCGCTTACACCGGTATCCACCTCATCAAAAATGATCGAGGTAACGCCCTGATGTTTGGAAAAGATGCTTTTTAATGCCAGCATAATCCGCGACAGTTCTCCGCCTGAAGCAATTTTCGAAAGCGGCTTTAAAGGCTCGCCAGGATTTGTTGATATATAAAATTCAGCTTCATCTATGCCATTTTTATAAAATCGGTCTTCTTCATTTGAAAAAACAACCTCAAATACAGTCTTTTCCATATATAACTCTTTTAATTCCTTATGAATTAATTTTGTTAGCTGGACAGCTGCATTTTTTCGCAGTTTACTTAGTTCTGCCGCTTCCACTAAGAGATCTTTTTTAAGCATGGCAGCTTGTTTTTCGAGCTGATCAATATGTGTTTCTTTATTGAGGAGCGTTTCAATTTCTTCTTCAATTTTGGAGGCATATTCTAAAATATCAAGAACACTTTTACCATATTTCCTCTTTAATTGATGAATTTCATTTAATCTTTCCTCAATTTCATTGAGCCGTCCAGGATCAAATTCAAGATAATCCAATTCATTGCGAATGGTTCTGACCGCGTCTTCCATTTGATAAAAACTGCTTGAAACAGATTCTGCTAACTCTTTGTATTTCGGCTCTAATTCAGCAGCAGTCTCCAAATTGCTGACAGCAAGGCTCAGCCAGTCAATTCCTCTTTGCTCTCCCTGCAGTGCATTATAGCCAGTCTGCATGGCATCGTAAATGCTTTCAAAGTTGGCCAGCTTCCTTTTCTCTTCAATCAGTTCTTCATCTTCATTTAATTTTAAATTCGCTGATTGAATTTCTTCTAATTGAAACTGAATTAAATCCAGACGATGGGCCATCTGCTGTTCATTTTCATTCAGACTTTTTAGTCTTTTATTTGTCTCCTCATATGAGTGGTAGATGTCCTCATATTCATGAATGGCTGCACGGATTTTTTCTCCGCCAAATTGATCCAGCAAGTTCAAATGCAAGGATTCGTCCATAAGCTCCTGATGCTCATGCTGGCCATGTATATCAATTAATGCACTTCCGAATTCTCTTAATGTCGAAATCGTCACAAGCTTACCGTTTACACGGCACACACTTTTGCCGGATTTAGAAATATCACGGCGCAAAACAACCATGCCATCGTCAATGTCGATCCCAAATTCGGCTGCTTTTTTGTAGCTGGGATGATTTTTGTCATCGAGAAGAAAGAGTCCTTCAATTTCGGCTTTATCTTCCCCGTGTCTGACAAATTCACTCGAACCCCTGCCTCCAACCAGCAAGTGAATAGCATCAATTATGATTGATTTACCTGCTCCTGTTTCTCCAGATAGTACGGTTAACCCTTTTTCAAACGAAATTTCCAAGCCTTCAATTATAGCAAAATTTCTTATACAAAGCTCATTTAACATGTAACCTCACCCCAAATTACAGCATATCTAAAAAGCGATTTGAAATCGCTTCTGTGTCTTCAGGAGTTCTACAAATGATTAAACACGTATCATCTCCACAAATGGTGCCGAGAATTTCATCCCAGTCTAGATTATCAATTAAGGCACCGATCGCCATGGCATTACCCGGTAATGTTTTCATGACCAGAAGGTGTCCTGCCATATCAATTCGTACAAAAGCATCCATTAGGTTTCTTTTGAGTTTTTGCAGCGGATTAAAGCGCTGATCAGCCGGCAGACTGTACTTGTATCGTCCATCTAACAATGGCACTTTCACAAGATGCAGTTCTTTAATATCTCTTGAAACAGTTGCCTGTGTTACGTTATACCCTGCATTCTTTAATTCATCCACTAAATCATCCTGTGTTTCAATATCATTCATGGTAATGATTTCCCGTATTTTTATATGGCGCTGTCCTTTATTCATGAAACTACCACCTCAAGATTCTTGAAATTTTTCTATATATAAACTGTATTGTGTACAAGTAAAGATCGTTGCCTTTATTACATATGTTAGCCGATTTTAGCAATATTGTACAATAATATTAAAGAACAAGAAGGGAAACTATTCAAGAGTGCAAGATAAAAAAATGGCCGATTGGACAACAGCAAGTTGAAAAAAAGACTTAACTGCTCTTTGCTTTATTTTCTAATTAGAAATTTCATCTTATCCTTATTTTTTCTTATAGCATGAAAAAGGATAAGCCCTAGACGGCTTATCCTTCATCACTCTTCTTCTTAGATTTCAGTTCGTCATGTGCAGTTTTAACTACTTCTTCTACATTTGTCATTAAGTCATTTTGTCCAGTTTCTTTTTCGCCTGACCAATACAAATGAAGCAGAAATTCAATGTTGCCATCTCCGCCCGTAATAGGCGAGAAGGATAATTCCTTAACATCATATCCAATATTTAAAGCGAATTGAATGATTTTTTCAACGACACTATTGTGTACCTTCGGATCCCGGACTATGCCTTTTTTGCCCACTTGATCTCGGCCAGCCTCAAATTGCGGCTTTACAAGAGCCACAACGTCACTGCCCTGAACAAGGAGAGTTTTAAGAACAGGCAAAATGAGTTCCAAAGATATAAATGAAACATCAATAGATGCAAAATTCGGCATTCCTTTTGGAAGGTCAGCAGGGGTCACATAACGGAAATTGGTTCTCTCCATAACATGTACCCGTTCATCCTGACGCAGTTTCCATGCGAGCTGGTTATAACCGACATCTAAGGCATAGGACATAACCGCCCCATTTTGCAATGCACAATCTGTGAATCCGCCTGTTGAAGCACCGATATCCAAAAGAATTTTGTCTTTCACATCTAAATCAAACACTTGCAATGCTTTTTCGAGTTTTAATCCGCCGCGGCTGACATAAGGCATCGCTTTGCCTTTAATCATCAGCGGGATCTCTGAGTCCACTTTTTCCCCGGGTTTATCGAGCCGGGTTTCATTGCTGAAAACAAGACCTGCCATTACTGACCGTTTGGCTTTTTCTCTTGTTTCCGCAAGACCTCTTTCAACAAGAAGTATATCTAAACGCTCTTTTTTATTTTTCATCCGTTAAGCCCTTTTTTGTTTTTTTCCGGCAAGCATCACTAATCTCTTCACTACTTCATCGGTAGTCATGCCAATTTCCTTTAAGAGTTCATTCACACTTCCATGCTCAATGAACTCATCCGGAATTCCAATACGATCTATTTCAGCATGATGGAATCCTTGTTCATGTGCGTATTCAAGCACAGCACTTCCAAATCCGCCCTGCAGCACAGCTTCTTCTATCGTTAAAATTGGCATATTGCTGCCCAATAGCTCGGACATCATTTTTTCATCAAGCGGCTTAATGAATCGTGCATTCACTACTTTAATCGAATAGCCTTGTTTTTCAAGAAGAACTGCTGCTTCCATCGCCATCGGAATTGTCGTTCCAAACGTTAGGATGGCTGCATCTTTTCCTTCCTTCAAAACTTCCCAAGAGCCAATTGGGATTTGCTTTAAGGTTTCGTCCATTGGTACTCCAATGCCGTTTCCACGGGGAAATCTCATTGCAATTGGGCCATCTTCATAGGAAAGAGCTGTATTAACCATATGCTGTCCTTCATTTTCATCTTTCGGCATCATCAATACCATGTTTGGCAAATGGCGCATGAAAGCTATATCAAAGACACCTTGGTGTGTTTCACCATCAGCCCCAACCAAGCCGGCACGGTCAATGCCAATAAAGACATTTAGGTTCTGACGGCAAATATCGTGCAGCACTTGATCATAAGCTCGCTGCAGAAATGTTGAGTATATCGCTAAAAATGGCTTCATTTTCTGCGTAGCCAGCCCAGCTGCAACAGTTGCAGCGTGCTGTTCTGCAATTCCTACATCAAACATTCTGTCAGGAAACTCACTGGCAAACCCTTCTAGCTTTGAACCGACAGGCATTGCAGGCGTAATCGCTACAATTCTTTCATCCTTGCGAGCCAGCTTCCGAACTGTTTCACTGACAAGCTTGCTCCATGCCGGAGGAGGATTTACAGGCTTTACAAAATCACCTGTCTCGATTTTATATGGGCCTGTACCATGCCATGTTCCAACGGTATCACTCTCAGCCGGGTCGTAGCCCTTCCCTTTTTTCGTAATGACATGCAAAAGGACTGGACCTTCAGTTTTCTTAGCATATCTTAAGTTTTCAAACAGTTCTTCATAATTATGCCCGTCAATTGGTCCTAAATAAGTGAAACCCATCTCTTCAAAAAACATACCTGAAACGAACAAGTATTTTAAGCTATCCTTTAGCCTTTCAGCAGTGGAAGCTAATTTCCCGCCAACAGCAGGTACTTTTTTAAGGAGCATTTCAAGCTCATCTTTCACCCAATGATATTTGCCGGCTGTTCTCAAACGCCCAAGCACATTATGAAGCGCTCCCACGTTTGGTGCAATGGACATTTCATTATCATTTAGGATTACAATCATATTCTTTTGTTCATGTCCAATATGATTTAATGCTTCCAGAGCCATTCCGCCTGTTAGCGCTCCATCACCAATGACAGGTATGATGTGTGAATCTTCCTTTTTCAGGTCACGCGCAATGACCATTCCCATTGCAGCAGAAAGTGAAGTTGAACTATGTCCTGTTTCCCATACATCATGCTCACTTTCAACCATTTTCGGAAAACCGCACAGTCCTTTATATTGTCTTAACGTATCAAATTGACCAGCGCGCCCGGTAAGAATTTTATGAACATACGATTGATGTCCAACATCCCATAGAAATTTGTCCTTAGGGCTGTCAAAGCACTTGTGCAGGGCAATCGTTAATTCAACTACTCCCAGGTTGGGGCCAATATGCCCTCCTGTTACAGAAAGCTTTTCAATAAGGAATGAACGAATATCTTCGCTTAACGCCTCGAGTTCCTTAATAGAAAGGTCTTTTAGGAATTTTGGGTCTTTAATGTCTAAAAGATCCATGTATGGATCACTCACTTTCATCATCTTATTCATACAGTATCCGGGCTTCTGCTATTCACTTTTTCATTACGTTGAATAAACAAGTTCCACAGAGTGTTTATATAGATTCAGTATCATTAGATTACATGATTTCGCTTCAATTTCCAAATAGAAACTTTTATACTAGTTGTCTCTTACAGCAATTAAGTCGGTAATGTCTTCGAGATAAGCTGTGTCTAGAGCTGTTTCCTTTAGATATTTTTTCGCTGCACTAATGTGTTCCTCTAGGGCTTTTTTTGCTCCTTCCATTGATAAAAGAGAAGGATAAGTGCTTTTATGGTTATCTTCATCACTGCCAACCGGTTTCCCAATCATTTCTTCGGTTCCTTCGAGATCAAGAATATCATCCCGGATTTGGAAAGCCAGTCCTAAGTGGAAGGAGAAGGATCTTAGCTTATCAATTAAACTGTCATCAGCTTCAGCGAGCAATGCGCCAGCAATTACACTATAAGCAAGCAGCTTCCCTGTTTTGTGTACATGAATATATTCAAGTTCTTCAAGATTTAATTGCTTTTCTTCCCCCTGCATATCGGCTACTTGTCCGCCAACCATGCCTTCAGCACCAGCAGCTTTAGCAAATTCAGCAATTAAAGCAAGTTTCGTGTCTGCAGTTGTCTGCGCAGATTGAATGGTAGAGATTAACTGAAAGCTGTATGTTAATAATGCATCACCGGCCAGAATAGCGGCTGCTTCTCCGAAAACTTTATGATTTGTTGGCTTACCTCTGCGCAAGTCATCATCATCCATACTTGGCAAATCATCATGAATAAGCGAATAAGTGTGTACCATCTCTATTGCTGAAGCTGTCTCAAGACCCATTTTAGGATCCTTATTAAAAGCAGCCAATGTAGCAAAAAGTAAAAGAGGACGGATTCTTTTTCCTCCAGCTTCTAAAGAGTAGATCATTGCATCCTTTAAAATCTGCGGTGTTTCCAGTGTTTGCATTTCTGCCCGGAGATTGCTCTCCAGCAGTTCTTTATATTGTTTAGAAAACTCCTTAAACGTTTCCCCCATAAAACTATTCCTCCTCAGCGATGGCAAATGGCTCTCTCTTTCCATCCTCGGTAATCATTTCTGCTATTTGAGCTTCTACATTTTTCAGCTTATCATGGCATAGCTTAGAAAGCTCCATGCCTTTTTTATAGATGTCGATGGCTTCCTCTAGAGGAACATCGCCTTCTTCGAGCTGTTCGACAATCTCCTCAAGCTGTTCCATTGCTTCTTCAAATGTTACCTTTTTATCAGCTGTCATATGGATTTCCCCTCCGTATCAACGACAGTACACTCTGCCGATCCATCCGAAAATTGAATTTTCACCTTGTCATTCACATTTACTGCCTTTACCGATTTTGCTAACTCGCCGTTTTCAGAATATACGAGACTATAGCCTCTATCCATAATTTTCAGCGGGCTCATCGCCTCTAAAGAGGATAGGATATGTTTAAAGTCCTTCTGCTTAGAATGCAAAATAGCTGTCATATTTCTCGTTAAGTATTTATTTGAGTTTTCATAGCGCTGTTTTGCTTCCTGCAGCAGTTCTTGCGGTCTGGCACGATCTAGCCTTTTAAGGAGGAGCTTTTGTTCTTCCTGTTTTATAAGAAACAGTTTTTCTGCCCCGCGTTTTAGCTGTTCAGCATATTTATCAACTTGCTCTAATTTTTGCTCGTACAACTTTTGAGGATTCCTGAAAGCATAGGATTTACGAATCCTTGTTAGTCTGATATTTTGCCGCGACATGCTTTCTCTCATCGTTCTAATAAGCCTTGATTGCCGATTCCATATTCTTTCAGCCAGCTCATCTATATGCGGAACAGCTAATTCTGCCGCACCTGTTGGTGTTGGAGCCCGAAGATCAGCAACAAAATCAGCAATCGTAAAGTCTGTCTCGTGCCCTACTGCAGAGATTATCGGAAGCTCTGACTTATAGATCGCACGAGCCACAATCTCCTCATTAAATGCCCATAGCTCTTCAATCGAACCGCCGCCTCTTCCAGCAATCAGAATATCAGCTTGTCCGTCTGCATTTGCTTGTTTAATGCAGTTAACGATTGATGGCGCAGCTTGATTTCCTTGAACCAAGGCAGGATACACAATGATTTTCGCAATTGGATAGCGCCTTCTTATCGTCGTTATAATATCCCTTACTGCCGCTCCTGTAGGTGAAGTAATGACTCCTACACATTCAGGGTATTTCGGTATATCCTGCTTCGCTTTTGGAGAAAATAGGCCTTCTGTTTCAAGCTTTTCTTTTAGCTGTTCATATGCTAAATACAATTCTCCAATTCCGTCCGGCTGCATTTCTTTTATGTAAATTTGATATTGGCCGCTCTGCTCATAAACCGTCAGATCGCCCCTAATAAGAACTTTCATCCCGTTTTCAGGCTGAAACTTCATATTTTGATTATAGCGGGAGAACATGACAGCTAAAATCCGTGCTTTTTCATCCTTTAGCGTAAAATACATATGCCCGCTCGAGTGCTGTTTAAAATTAGAAATTTCACCTTTTACAAACACGTCCTGGAGATGAGGATCCTTGTCAAACTTTCTCTTAATATATTTTGTTAATGCAATGACAGTTAAATAACGCTCTGTACCCATCATACCCTCCTGGCATATGAAATGATCGCCTTACCTGGCACAAATTCAGCCCACAAAAGCAGATATTTGGGGTATCATTTTACATTTTTGGCTGACACCCCCAAACATCAGTATACGTGTCACTGCATATCTGCTTTAACTTTTGATAAGACACCATTAATAAACTTAGGTGATTTGTCATCACCAAATAATTTAGCCACTTCAATGGCTTCATCAAGTACTACATTAACAGGAACCGCTTCTTCCGTATATTTGAATTCAAAAATAGCTATTCTTAAGATGTTGCGATCAACAGTTGCCAGCCTTTCAATCGTCCATTTCTCAAGATGCTTCTGAATCAGCTGATCAATTTCATCACGATGTTTTATAACTCCTTCAACAACCATCGTTAAATATTGATCATGAGGGGCTCCATCAAGTACATGTTCAATTGCTTCGTTTATATCCGTTTCACTAACATCTATTTGAAATAATGCCTGTAAAGCTTTTTCCCTTGCTGTTCTTCTTTTCATTTAATATCATTAACCCCTTTTATTTCACATAATTTACGCGTCATCGAAAAAAACACATAACAAGATAATAGCATATGTCACCATTATGCGCACTTATGTACTTAATTTCTCCATGATTATCATTTTTAGCATAGCGTTATTTCTTTAATAACATAATGAAAGCCAAAGACACTATTGGTCCTTGGCTTTCGGGATCTTACATTTCCTGATCGTATTCCGGCTCTTGCTTTTGGTTTTCGAATAATACACCAACAACGTGAATATTTACTTCACTTGCTTCAAGTGCCGTCATATTCAGGAGGGCTTGCCGAATGTTATCTTGAATCTTTTGAGCGACATTTGGGATGGATATGCCGAACTTCATTAAGCAATAAATATCCACCTTAATGCCAGCTTCAGTCAAATCTACTTTGACACCCTTGCCATGATTTTTCTTGCCCAGTCTTTCAACGACACCAGTTGCAAAGTTGCCGCGCATTTGTGCAACTCCTTCAACCTCTGCTGCTGCAATCCCGGCAATTACTTCAATTACCTCTGGTGCAATTTCTACTTTGCCTAAACCCGTATGCTCTTGATTCATTTCCAGCATTTGATTTTCACTCAATCTAAAGCACCTCCAATTATTCTTTACCACCCATTACATCATAAATGTCCAAGAATTTCGTATTAAAATTTCCTTCCACAAATTGGTCATGATTTAAAAGCTTTAAGTGGAATGGAATGGTTGTGTGAACACCTTCAATAATAAATTCACTCAGTGCTCTTTTCATTCGGGATATTGCCTCTTCTCTAGTATCGCCGTAAGTGATCACTTTTGCAATCATTGAGTCATAAAATGGCGGAATCACATAACCAGGATAAGCAGCGGAATCTACACGAACACCTAAACCGCCTGGAGGAAGATACATATCTATTTTTCCAGCTGAAGGCATAAAGTTCTTTTCCGGATTCTCTGCATTGATTCTGCATTCAATCGACCAGCCGGAATACGTGATATCCTGCTGATTAAATGCCAGTTTTTCTCCAGATGCCACTTTAATTTGCTCTTTAATTAAATCTACACCTGTTACCATTTCAGTTACGGGGTGTTCCACCTGAATACGCGTATTCATTTCCATAAAATAGAATTTTCTATTTTTATAGTCATAAATAAACTCGATTGTTCCCGCTCCAGTATAATTAACTGCCTGTGCAGCTTTAACTGCAGCATTCCCCATCTCTTCACGTGTTTCACCATCTAATGCAGGTGAAGGCGTTTCTTCAAGCAGCTTTTGCAGTCTTCTCTGAATACTGCAATCACGTTCTCCTAAGTGAACCGTATTTCCATGGGAGTCAGCAAGCACCTGGATCTCCACATGACGGAAGTCTTCAATGTATTTCTCGATATAAACGCCAGGATTACCGAAGGCTGTAAGTGCCTCCTGCTGGGTGATCGTAATTCCTTTAATAAGCTCCTGCTCATTTTTAGCGACGCGAATCCCTTTTCCTCCGCCGCCGGCAGTTGCCTTAATAATCACTGGATATTCAATTTGATTAGCCAGCGCTATCGCATCTTCTTCATCTTTAATGATCCCGTTTGATCCAGGAACAATAGGAACTCCAGCTTCTTTCATTGTTTCACGGGCAATATCCTTTGTGCCCATTTTTGAAATGGCTTCTGGTGTCGGTCCTACAAATATAATGTTGCACTCTCTGCAAAGTTCAGCAAAGTCAGCGTTTTCTGCTAAAAATCCATAGCCCGGATGAATTGCGTCACAATCCGTCAGCTTAGCTACACTTATAATATTTGTAAAGTTTAAATAGCTGTCTTTAGACAGTGTTGGTCCAATACAGTACGCTTCATCTGCAAGCTGTACATGCAATGCATTCTTATCTGCCTCTGAATATACAGCAACAGACTCGATGCCCATTTCTCTGCAGGCGCGAATAATCCGAACCGCAATTTCTCCTCTATTTGCAATTAATAACTTTTTAATCATTGTATTCATCCTGTCAGCACCCCTTACTCAGGCTTCACTAAAAATAATGGCTGACCGTATTCTACTAACTGTCCGTCTTTTACAAGAATCTCAACAATTTCACCATTAACTTCTGCTTCAATTTCATTAAATAACTTCATTGCTTCAACGATACATACAATCGTTTCTTTATACACTTTGCTGCCGGCACTTACATATGGACCAGCTTCTGGTGAAGAGGATTGATAGAATGTACCAACCATTGGAGAAACGATTTTATGAAGATTACTTTCATTGCCTGCCTGTGTGTTTTGCTGTTCAGCTTCTTTGGCAGGCTGAGCTTCAACAGCTGCTGCAGGCTGTACAGATGGCTGAGTATGTACTTGCGGCGCTTGCGCAATTGGTTTGAAAGACTTGGCAGACACAATCGTTTCGGATGTATTTTTCTTCATTTTTATTTTGGAGCCTTCATGCTCATATACAAACTCATCAATCGTTGAATCGTCAACAAGCTTAATTAATTCGCGAATTTCTTCTACTTTTAACATTTAATGCACCCCTTGTTCACTTGGCACTTCACTTCAATCAAAAGCTTAAAGAAGAAGTGCATAATTTATGACTAGCTACTATAATCATACGATAAGACCTTATGTTAATTCAACTGTATTATTGTTCTCTTATTATTTTCTCTATTTTCTATCATGATTCCTTTGGTGTTTGTAAATTCCTTAATTTATGGTGAATACGGTTTAAATTTGCCTATTTTCTCTTAAACAAAAAGCAGCTGACGCGACCGCCAGCTGCTTTTAAACCATTTTATTTTACTTGAAACTCAACAGCTACTGCTCCTAGATTTTCAATTTCATTCTTTGCTGCACGGATAATTTCATTTGCCGCTGATTTAGAATGCTCTTCAGCTTTTACAGTGATTCTTACTTCTTCACCCTCAGCACGGACGAGCACGTCTTCATAGTTCATGGATTTGATCAGCATTTCTAATGTGTGTTCTTTGGTGGCAATTTCATTCAATTGCTCAATCTGATCCTTCGCTTCACTGATTTGGGCAGTTGTAGCTTCACTTGAAGCAACTACAGCTGTTAATGCCTCTTTCTCTTTGCTTCTTTGGTCATCTAAGTCCAAACGCAGCTGAACAAACATTTCATCTGATTCTACTGTTGAAACAGTTGCATCTGCATTTTCACCCTGCATCTCAGCTTCTTCTTCGACAGTTCCTGTTTCTTCTGCATTTTCTTCAGCATTTTCTGATTCCTCAATTCCTGCTAAATCCTGGCTGCCTTGTTCTGGAGACGTAATGTAATACACCGATAATACCACCACTAAACTTAACATTGTTAATAACCAAACCGTTTGTTTTTTTAATAACATCTATGATTCCTCCTCTTATTTTTTAGGCATTACAGATACTCTATGGCTAGGCACATCAAGTGCTCTTGTTACTGCTTCGATAATCATTTTTTTCACTTGGATGTTTTCGGCTCCTTTGGCAACGATTAGGACCCCTCTGATGGCTGGTTTCTTCGTTTCTATCACAATAGGAACCTCTTTTTCTCCTTCACGGATGATGACGAGCTGTTCTTCCTTAGAAGTATCTTCAACAACCCTCTTTCCGCCTTCGCGATCCGTTTCGTCTGTTGTTTGAGTCTGGCTTGTTCTATTTTTTTCAAGCACTTTTTTCTCTGTTGCATCCACATTGACGACAACTGCTACATCGTCAACCCCTGCAATGGTGTCGAGCGCTTCTTTTATTTGTGATTCATACATCTTTTCATAGTCCGTTATAGCACCTGTACTTTCTCCCTGCTTCTGGCCAAATGTGGCTACATCTTCTTTGCTGCTATCTTCTTCACTGTTATTAAACACCGGAAGCTCTGAGGTCGACTCTTCCTCACTGAAAAACATATTGCTTACCAGCATGATGGCTGCTCCAAAAAGGAGAACAAGCAGTAGATAATGGTATTTTCCAGGCTTTTTATCAGGCTGATTTTCCTTTGAGAGCCATTTTTTCAACAACGATATGGGCCCTTTATCTTTGTCCATTGCTGTTTATGCCCCCCCTTCCACCAATACTTCGATTATTTTTCCATCTACATCCCATGATTCGGAGAGGAGTGAGGCAATACGATCAGAGTTATGATCCTCCGAACGTGAAGGCAGTGGTTTTCCGGTATTGATATCAACCGGTTCTACCGCTTCAACTGCTTCGCTTTCCTCTTGTGCCTGCTCCAGCTGCACAATCAGCTGCTGCAGGACAGGAATGTCGTTTTCATCCTTTTCATCAGATATTATTTCGATATGAGCGATTTGCAGCCCGTATTGTGCCATCAACTCCTCCTCTGCGTCCATTTTCAGTTGGACAGCCATGTTTTCTAAAATATATGCATCATGTGAGGCTTGTATTTCTTTTTTTTTCATTTCTATCGAATTTTCCATATTATTTTCATTTACAGCCTGAAAGGAGGGCACATCAGCAAATGCCTGCTCAAAATCCTTTGATATAAATTGCAGGATTGGAGTAAGGATTATCGCAATTAATAGCAGTCCGGTGACCATCTTCGTATATTTCTGCAGCTTTGTATTCGGCAGCAGCATATCTATGACTGTTGCAATGAGAATAAATAGGATAATATTTGTAATCCACTCTTTAATAAAGTCCATCATCTGCCTCCTTACCGGATCATCATCGTTAAATTTCCTGCGGCAATGATAACGGTTAAACTAAGGAAAAACATTAAAGAAACAACCGCCAATGCTGCAAACACATAAATGACACTTTTGCTGATAATATCCAGACAAGTGATGATTGGCCCACCGCCAAGGGGCTGGAGAATGGCTGCAGCAAATTTATAAATGAAGGCGATCATTAAAATTTTGATTGCCGGAAATGCTGCAATAATAATTAAAATCGCTACTCCTGCGATGCCGACTGTATTTTTCAAAAGAACCGAAGCACTAATCACTGTATCTGTTGCATCTGTAAACATCCGACCAATAACCGGGATAAAGTTTCCAGTGATAAACTTGGCCGTTTTGATCGTAATGCCATCTGTTACTGCTGAAGATGCACCCTGCACAGAAATAACACCTAAGAAAACCGTTAAAAACAGACCGAGCAGACCAATGCTCCAATTACGCAATAAATTAGCCAGCTGTGTTACTTTATATTGATTAGATAAAGCACTGACAATACTTAATATTGCTGATAATAACAACAGCGGCAAAATCACATACTGTATAAGCAATCCGCTGATATTCATTAGAAAGAGAATAACGGGATGAAAAAATGCTGCTGATACAATTCCTCCCGATGTAGCAATCAATGCCAAAAGCAAGGGAATCAGTGCCATGATAAATGAAATCATTGTGCTAATGGCATCTTCTGTGTATTGCATGGCAACATGAAAGCTGTTTAACGCAATAATCATCAGAACCATGAACACGATCGCATAAGCAACCTTGCTGATCGTACTTTGTTCAAAAGCGTTCTGCAGAGATTGCAGAAACATGCTAAAAACCGTTAAAAGGATTAAAGTTCCGAGCAGCTTTCCATTCACAATTAATTCATGAAAAGCAAACTTTAGAGCCCCTTTAGCCCATTCCTGAAAGGAAAACTGCTTGTCCCCTTTAATAAATTCATACAAACTGCCTTTTTGACTCTCTGGCAGAAAGCCTCCGTATGTGGTGCTGATCTCTTCCCAGAATGTCTTTAATTCATCAAGATTCAAAGATTCTATTTGGCTATCAAGCAAGTCTTCAGCATGAATGGCTGCTTCGGCATGATCTGTCTGCGGGGAGGCTTGTACACTCGGAATGAATAGGAAAAAAGCAAAAATACTTAACATCAGCACGTTCCGGATATAGTGCTTCATATGGACACCTCTTTAAAGGAATTACGACTATTGCTGCGTCTATTGGTGCAGTGCTTCAAACTAATTAGGGATCATCTGAACAATTGTTTCGATTAAAACGGTTAAAATCGGAATTGCCATGGCTAATATTAATATTTTCCCTGCCAGTTCAATTTTGCTGGCGATCGCTCCCTGGCCGGCATCCTTTGTCATTTGTGAAGCAAACTCTGCAATATAAGCAATGCCGATGATCTTTAAAATCGTTTCCAAGTAAACCATATTAACGTTTGCATTCACAGCAATCTTTTCAATCATCATGATGATGGCATGTACTTGGTCGATTAAAAATAAAAAAATGGCGCAGCCGGCAAACATAACGATAAAAAAAGCAAAATTGGGCTTTTGCTCTTTAACAACCAGAACTAAAAACGTTGCAACAAGACCGAGACCGACTATTTGAAGAATTTCAATGGCAGCCGCCTCCCTTAGCCCTGGAATAGAAAGACCGATTTAATTTTTTGAAATAGGTTATCGACAATCGAGGCAACCATAAACAAAATATAGATAAAACCAAATAATGTAACCCACTGGGCATATTCCTTTTTGCCAACTTGATCAAGAATGGTATGAAGAAAGGCAACGACAATTCCTACACCAGCAATTTTAAAAATAATATCAACTTCCAAGCCCATTATTTACTCCTCCTAAGCTCTCGCCCTCTTGGTTCATGTAGATGATTTGAAGAATTTTATATTAATAAGATGATAATGAGCAGACCAGAAAGAAATCCAAAGCTTTTGGCCATTCTTTCATATTTCGCCTGTTTTTCATGTGCATCATTGACTTCTCTTTCCAAATGAGCAAGCGCAAGCATGATCTGCTTTTGCTGAGAAATCCGATCATGTCTGCCCAGCGTTTCACCAAACTGTTTCATAATCTCAAATTCCCCTTGCTTTAATGCTGTCTTGCTCCAAATCTCTTTTAAGCTATCCTCCCACGCGTCTCTAACCGTCGTCTCTGTCTCTGTTAACCTATTAGAAAATGACGAGAAAAATGAAGCCAATGGATTAGATAGCTGAGCAGATAGCCTTCTTGCCGCTTCATGCAAAGGCGTATGGCCATACATGATCTCTGCATCCAGCGACTGCAAAGCTGATTTCAGCTGTCTCAGCTGCCGTGGCCTTTCACTAAGATGCCTTGAGGCTTCAAAGCCGATCCATGAGGTAGCAAGTATGATTAAAATGGCACCGATGACCTTTACCATTTTGCCATCGCCAGCTTTTCAGATGTCACAAGCAGACCTTGTCCATCTCTAATTGCCTTAATGCCGCCCGGTCCATGCTTCCGATCCAGTTCAATAAATCGCTCAAATATGCCTGCTTCTATGATCGGGGCTAAGGTAGGACGCTGCCTGATTTCTTTATAGGAGGTGCCATGTGTAGTCATAATCAACTTAATTCCAGCATTTACAGCTTCCATGATCGCTTCTTTATCTTCATGAGATCCTATTTCATCCACGATTAATACGTCTGGGCTCATGGACCGGATCATCATCATCATACCCTCGGCCTTTGGACAGCCATCGAGAACATCAAGACGGTGTCCAAAGGTCATTTCTGGAATACCATTTACACTCCCGGCAATCTCAGATCTCTCATCAACGATCCCCACTTTTTGAGCCTGAAACCGCCCAGAAGGATCTCCACTTGAAATGATCCTTGCAATATCACGGAGCAGGGTTGTTTTTCCGGTTTGCGGCGGACCGATGATCATTGAATGCTGCCAGCACCCGTTATAAATAAAAGGAATTAATTTTTCTGCTATGCCAAGCTGTTCTTTGGCAATCCGAATATTGAAAGAGGAAATATCTCTTATGGCTTTCACCTTCCCTCCTTCAAGAATGACCTTTCCGGCTAGACCAATGCGATGACCGCCTTCGATCGTAATAAAACCTCTCTTCAACTCTTCTTCTAATGTGTAGATCGAATGGTGACTGATTTTATTTAAAAGCTGAACAGCATCATCATGTGTAGCAATATAGGGCAAGAAGCTTGTCTCACCTTTCCAAGTCAATTCCAGCGGTCGATGAATGCGAACGCGTATTTCTTCAAGCTGTGATAGATGGTCTGGAGGAATATGTCTGCAATGATCTGAAATATTATTTGGCAAATAGGCTAGAATGTTTTCCAAAACGCAATGCCTCCCTTTAAAAATTCAACAGCTATTGGACTAGCTTTCATTACTTAAAATGTATGCTGGGGAATGGACTTTATGACCTTGTTTGAATTTTTTTAGGTGGATATTAAGGATAGGCGGTGTTGATGCATTTTTAAACGTAGCAATCCTTCTTATGAGAAGGGGTGTGACTGAAGGCAGAGGAAATTAGAAGATATTCATTAAAGGAAAACAAAGACATCTACCTGAATAAAATAGATAAGACCAACAATACATCACAAGTGGAGGAGAGAGAATGGTATACGGACAATCATTTTATCGGGAAACTGGACATTCTGCTTCAAAGAAACGAATAACGGTTGTCGGCGTGGGAGAATGGAAAATACAGCCGACCGAGGCACAAATCCAGCTGGGCGTGAGGGAGGAACAGAAGACACTAAATGAGGCTCAAGCGATCAGCACATCTACGATGACAAGAATTATACAAGGACTAAAAGAACAAGGTATTCCTGAGGAACAAATTCAAACGGCAAGTTATCAAGTGTTCCCTGTTTATGACTATGATGAAGGCACACAAGTTCTGCGGGGCTATCAAGTTGAACATCTTCTGCAGATTACAGTAAAGGAATTAGAAAAAACTGGAGAAATTGTTGATACAGCTGTACAGAACGGTGCAAATATAGTGAACAGCATTCAGTTTACTTCTTCACTTCCAAATACCTATAAGCAGCAAGCACTTTCCATTGCCGTATTTAATGCTGTTGAGAAAGCAGAAGCTATTGCCAGGAGCATGGGTGTTCAATTGAATCAAACACCGCTGCGTGTCTCAGAACAATTACAAACTGATGGAATAGCCCCTTTCAGCAGTACGACTCTAATGGCTAAAGCAGAAGCAGTTCCAATTCAGCCGGGAGAAATAACAATAAAAAGCAGGATCATCGCAGAGTTTTCTTATTATTCATAAACAGAAAATCCCGAGGGGCAATAACCCTCGGGATTTTTGTCTGATGCTATTGATTATGCACGAGAAACGTAAGAACTATCAGTTGTATTAATGATCAGTTTGTCGCCTTCGTTAATGAAGAATGGCACTTGAACACTTAAACCAGTCTCCATAATTGCTGGCTTTGTACCGCCTGAAGCAGTATCCCCTTTGATGCCCGGCTCTGTTTCAGTTACAACAAGTTCCACTGTATTTGGCAGTTCAATTCCAAGAGATTCGCCTTGGAACATCATAATATGAATTTCCATGTTCTCTTTCAAAAACTTCAATTCGTACTCAATTGAAGTTGCAGGAAGTTCGAGCTGCTCATATGATTCATTGTCCATGAATACATGCTGATCACCGTTTGCATATAAATATTGCATTTTACGGTTATCAATTTGCGCTTTTGCTACTTTTTCTCCACCACGGAATGTTTTTTCCTGGATTGCACCTGTACGCAGGTTTCTAAGCTTTGAACGAACAAAAGCAGCACCTTTCCCTGGCTTAACATGCTGGAAATCCAGTACGCGCCAAATGCCGTTATCTACTTCAATTGTCAATCCTGTACGAAAGTCATTTACTGAAATCATGCAAAAAATCCTCCAATTTTCATTACAAAATAATTAAATCTTTTTTAGAATGAGTAAGCGATTCATTATGATCAGCTGTAATAATCGTATCATCTTCAATACGAACGCCGCCTACGCCTGGAATGTAAATTCCTGGTTCTACTGTTACAACCATGCCCGGCTCTAGAACTACTTCTGATTTACTGGAAAGTCCTGGGCCTTCATGCACTTCAAGACCGATCCCATGACCTGTTGAATGTCCAAAGTATTCGCCAAAGCCTTTTTCAGTAATATGATCACGAGTTAAGGCATCAACTTGTTTTCCAGTAAGACCTGGCTTAATTCCATTCATTCCTTTTAATTGTGCTTCTAAAACCACGTTATAGATTTCAGCAAGCTGATCTGACGGCTGTCCAACAGCAACGGTACGAGTGATATCTGAAATATAGCCGTTATACAGTGCACCGAAATCCATTGTGACAAAATCACCAGTTTCAATGACTTTATCACTTGCCACACCGTGCGGATAAGCTGAACGGTATCCTGAAGCAACAATAATATCAAAAGAAGAAGAAGTAGCACCAGCTTTTCTCATAAAGAATTCCAGCTCATTCGAAACCTCAATTTCCGTTTTGCCTGGCTTAATGAAGTTTAATATATGCGAAAAAGCATCATCCGCGATCTTCGCAGCTTCCTTTAATATCTTAATCTCAGATGCATCCTTAATCAAGCGCAACTTTTCAATAACACCTGAAATCGGTACAAGTTCGGCTGAAACAGCTTTTTCATACGTTTTAAAACTAGCAAATGAAACATAGTCCTGTTCAAATCCAAGCTTTGTTATGCCCAGCTCTTTCACCTGTTCCTCTACTTCAGCAGGGATCACGCCAGTATGCTGAACAATTTCATAGCCTTCGCATTGCTTGCCTGCTTGTTCAACATAACGAAAATCAGTGATAAAAAGTGATTTTTCTTCACTTATTAAAACCACACCAGCACTGCCAGTAAAACCTGACATGTAACGGCGATTATACGAACTCGTAATCAGCATCCCATCAATGCCTAATTCACTAAACTTTGAACGCAATTTTTCAATTTTCCCCATGTTTCTCTCTCCTTTATAAATCCAATAATGCAAGAAGCGCCAGCTCATAGCCTTTTATCCCTAAGCCAGCAATCTGTCCCTTACTTACAGGTGCAAGCACGGACGTATGGCGAAAAGATTCTCTTGCATGGATATTTGATATATGTACTTCGATAACAGGAACTTGTATTCCTGCAATAGCATCCCTAAGGGCATAGCTATAATGTGTATAAGCACCAGGGTTAAAAATAATGCCTGTACACTCAGAGGCGTTTGCTTCCTGCAGCTTATCAATTAAAGCTCCCTCATGATTGGACTGAAATGCAGAAAGCTCGGCTCCATGCTTTGCTGCAGCTTCTTTCATTTGCTCTTCGATCTGCAAAAGAGTGACAGCACCATAAATACCAGGTTCTCTTTTCCCGAGCATATTCAGATTCGGTCCATTCAGCAACAGAATTTTTTTCATTCCCCACACCTCTGCCATACAATTTATACAACACTCTTATTTTATCACAATTATGGCAATTGAATAAAAAAGAAAGTTTGAGACACGAAAGAATGTTCAAAACAGCTATGAATTATTAGAAAGACTACCAGTTGGCATTAGACGGAAACTGAAAAATTACAGCAATAGCTCCAGATTTAAAACGTGCTTATCATTTAGATCTGACCTGTCCTGAAACGATTTTCAGAACAGGTTTTTCTCTGCTTCCAAAGACCTTTAACCACGCGCATCTGCTTCTTCTGCCTTTTGTTCCATTTTCTTTAGCTCGCTATTTTCATAAGAAATTGAATAACCAACAAACACTCCATATAAAATGTATAAACAGCCTGAAGTTATAATTGTATTCCTTTCCAGCTCCCCGAACGGAGGAATCCCTGGAAAAATTGGATTTAACACCAAAAATACTAATAAAAATAAGACAATTCCGTACCCCATTCCGATCCAGATACTGTAGAATCTTCTTAATAGAACATAATAAATGAGAGCAGCTACAATGGAGATCGCTCCCATCATTAAAATAGAGATGACGATTCCCAGCCAGCCGTCTTTCCAATCTCCAATTGTCCATGGCTCTAATATTGTATTTGCAGGTATCTCTGTAAAATTAAAAACATGTGCAATATAACCTACACCACTCCAGAGTATCCCGCCTATCAGGCCAGTTAAAACCGTCATCATTAAAATTGACATCGGCTTTTCTTTTTGATTTTGCTCCAGTTTTTTGTTATCTTTATCAGCCAAAATAAACACCTCCACACCTAGTATGCCCCGCTGCAATTATTCCTTTGCATGCTCAATAGAATTTAATAAGGCATGTGTTTGGTGTGCATGATGATCGGATGACATGAAACGAGCATTAAACCTCTTTTCTTAAACATATTTTTATTTCTTCTAAAGGTTTTGACGCAGGAAAAGAGAATTTATTATAATAACGAATACAACCTTCATTTTTATCGTTTAAAAATGTCTTTTATGGAAAAAATATATAGAAGTATATCGTGCCAAAAATTGTTATGCAAAATAATTTTTGAATAGCAAGTACCTAAGGAGGTGGCATTCTTGAAGAATCGAGTTTCATTTTACGTTGTTGCAGCACTCATTGTATTGGGGGTATTGGGAATTGCCGTCAGTGTATTCTCTGATCCAGCTGGCGTTTTGCGCACAGTCGCCATATCTGCGATTGTCATCGCAATAGTCTATTTTCTGATTACGCGTGTAACCTCCAGTAACTCTGGCAATAAGGAAAACCGTGCGTTTAAACAAGCTGCCAGAAAATCAAAAAAACGGTTTATGAAAAAGGACGCGACTTCAAGTGCAAGCCGCAAAACAAAAACTGCTTCCCTAACCTCTATCAAAAAACCAAAGAAAAAATCATCTGTACAGCTCACTGTTATAGAAGGAAAAAAAAGCAAAAGAAAAAATCGGGCATCTTTATAAAGAAGCCCGTTTTTATGTTTTAATAACTCCACTTTGAAAAAAACTGCTGAGCACACTGTCTACCCAGTTCAAGCAGATCATTTCTTCTTTCCTCTGTCAATTCGAATTCCGTTGCCAGTACGCCATCTGTCGGTATAAAAATAATATTTTGCGCATGTTTCCTGGAGATATAACGAGCATCATGTGCATCCTTCATCGTTTCAAACAATGCTTCATACAACTTAAAAGCATTATTAATTTTCTTAGGCTCACGCTCATTTAAATTATGGCTTAACTTAACGCCAAGTACCGGCCGCACTTTCTTAACATTTTCTTTATCAAAAAGCCACATTGGAAAATTGCTTAATACACCGCCATCTACCATCAGACTTGTTTGATTCTGGGCATGCAATTTAACAGGTTCAAAAAAATAAGGAAGACTGCAGCTCATTCGGATTGCTTTTGCAACAGAAAATGACCCTGGATCGATCCCATAATTCGGGAGATCATCTGGCAAAACAACAAGTCTGCCGTTCGTTAAATCAGACGCAACCACCCGAAGAGCCTGTGGCGGCAAGTCAGAGAACGTCTTAATTCCTCTGATTGCCAACTTTTCTGCCATCCACTTTTCAAGCTCTGCTCCTTTGTAAAGCCCCAATCTCCAATACAAAAAAATCCACTTTGTCACCGCAAACGGAATAAGTGCCTTCCGATCATCCATAAATGTCTTAACATCCAGTTCCTTCATTAATTCAGCGATTTCATCACTTGTATATTGAGCTGCAATTAAAGCCGCCACGATTGAGCCGGCACTTGTTCCAGCTACCCTTTTAAAACGGAAGCCCCGCTTCTCCACTACCTCATAAGCACCAACTAACGCAAAACCTTTAATGCCTCCCCCTGAAAACACGCCATCAATAAACATGTTTGCCACCCCCTGCGCAGAACTCGCCTATTACATCTTTAAGCAGAGGTCATGGAAAATAGTACGATTTTATTTAATCAGCATTAGAGTGATATTTAAATTAAAAATATAAATTGGTTCAGTGGCTTAAGTGAGGAAATCCTAAAGAAAAAGAGAGGCTGGAACATGATCCTCCAGCCTCTCTCGGTTGCTATATTATCTTTTAAAGTTCCACTCATCGCTTTCATATCGTTCTTTTGCAATTTTGTGGACGTATGCCAATTCTTCTTCTGTTAGCTCATAAGGCTCAAGTTCAATATCCAGGCCTTCCTCAAAACCTGCTTTGAATGCTTTTTTCGCCATTTCAATGGTTACGTTCTCTTTAGCAATTTCATTGATTGCTACTGCTTTGCTTTTGAATGCTTTTTGCATTCTTTCTTTTACGCGCTCATTGGGATATTTAAATAAGCTAAAGAGTTTATCTTCATCAAGGTCAAGCAAAATCGAGCCATGCTGGAGGATGACCCCTTTCTGTCTCGTTTGTGCACTTCCAGCTACCTTACGTCCTTCTACAACTAGCTCATACCAGCTTGGTGCATCAAAACATACAGCAGAACGGGGGTTTTTTAATGATTCGCGGTCTGCTTCTGTTTTTGGAACGGCAAAATAAGCATCCATCCCAAGATTGTGGAATCCTTTTAAAATTCCTTCTGAAATAACACGGTAAGCTTCTGTAACTGTTTTTGGCATATCAGGATGTTCCTCTGAAACAATAACACTATATGTAAGTTCATGCTCGTGCAAGACACCTCTGCCACCAGTTGGGCGACGCACAAAACCAAGCCCATGCTGTTTGACCATGTCCATATTTATTTCCTTCTCGACTTTTTGAAAATAACCAATCGATAAAGTCGCTGGTTCCCAGCCATAAAAACGGATAACCGGCGGGATTTTCCCTTCGCTGTTCCAATCAAGAAGCGCTTCATCAAGCGCCATATTAAATGCTGCTGAATGATTTCCTGAATCGATAAACCGCCATACTTCCTTTGCCATTTTAAACCCTCTTTTACGAATTGTTATTTACTTGCTGTCAAACCAAAGTTTAGCAAACTTCCATTTAGAAAAAAAGCAATTGAGTTTCAGATAAAAATTTATCTGTTTTTCTTTACTCATATAGTGATGCCTTATATAATTATACTTGTCTTATCATATGTGTGAAAGGAGAAAGACACATTGGATATCCTTTATTTCTTTTTGATTATGCTTGGTGCGATTGTTGTTTATTCTGTCGTTAACTGGCTAATTCAGAAGAGAATCGTTAAAACACTTACAGAGGAAGAATTCCGGGAAGGCTACCGCAAGGCACAGCTGATTGATGTCCGCGAGCCAAACGAATACGAAGCTGGACATATTCTCGGTGCAAGAAACATCCCATTATCACAGCTTAAAACGAGACTTCAGGAACTGCGTCCTGACAAGCCTGTTTATTTATATTGCCAAAGCGGCATGAGAAGCGGCAGAGCGGCTCAACTTTTAAACAGAAAAGGCTACAAAAACCTTAGTCATCTGCAGGGCGGTTTCAAAAAATGGAGCGGCAAGGTTAAGAAAAAATAAACTCGTGCATATTGCACTTATACTTCATATTTGAAATTTTGTTTGTCAGGAATTTTATTTTTTGAAAGTATAAAACAGCAAGAGGCTGCCTTTTCTGTGAAGGAGCCTCTTTTGCATTTATTTTTTAAAACAGTGATATTGTAATTTCCTCTTCTGAACAAGAACCGAAAACAATCCTAAAGGGGATACTATTGTGCGTTTTATTCGAAAAATCCATCAATTTTTTACCGATAAACCAATTCACAAAGGAACCGTGCTAAACCAGCACTATGAAATATTGAATATAATAGGTGCAGGCAGTTATGGACTTGTGTACTTATGCAATGACCGATTAACACACGAGAAAAAAGTGGTTAAACAGCTGCGTCCAAGTAAATATCAGAACAAAAAGGAAGTAGAACTATTTAAAAATGAGGTTTCTATTTTAGGCCGTCTCGACCATCCTTATATCCCAAAGGTTTATGATACGTTTGCAAGTAATGGCTCTCTGTTTTACGTTATGAACTTAATTGAAGGAGATAATTTAGAGGATCTCATATTTAGGAAAAAAATGACCTTCAATGAAAAAGAATCCCTGCTGGTTCTTAATCATCTGCTTCATTTCATAAACTATCTTCATGAAAAAAACATTTACCATCAAGATATACGGATCCCCAATATCATTCACAACAAAGAGGAGTATTATTTAATCGATTTAGGATTAGCACAGTCACCCAAAAATCACGATGACATGCTGGAAATGAAACTGCAGGATTATTATGATTTAGGAGAAATCCTATTATATTTACTTTATACCACTTACACATCTAAACAAAAAAAGCTCTTCCATGGACAGAAGAACTTTCAATAAAATCGGAAACAACTCTCTTGTTGAAGAGGCTTTTGCAAATTCAGGACCCATACGGAAACATTGCTGAAATCTCTGCCGATCTTCAATTAGCATTAGAAGCACAGACGCCTCCCGATTAACTGCTGCTTCTGCCTTTCCGTTTATAATATTTGCTTCCGCCCAGCGGATTGCGTTTGTAGCCACGGCTGCTGCTGCTTCCCCGGCCAAAGTATTTCCGGTCACTGCTGCTGGAGCGGCGATAATGGCGTCTGCGGTCACTGCTGTCACGGGACATCTTTGTAATCTGCTTTAATATTTTTTTAAACATAAGTACCCTCCTCTTCTGATTGAATGCAGTCTTTGTGTTTTTTCATATTTTATTAGCGGTATACATAGTTAGTCTAAAGTCACTTTATGATATTAGGCAAGTTTTAAGTAGATATACAAGCTCAACTCTTCATTTGTGTTGATCAGTACAGTTCACATATCGATCTCCTGATCACACAACGCCCCTTGTTTTACATATTGAATAATCTTTATACATTCGCTCTTCACACGCTGTCTGCCAATATCACTAAGGAACCAGTTATCTTCCCTTGTATTCTGATCTTCAGCAAAGCACAGGGTGTATTCGATCCAGCTAGGCATATACGTTTTTAACGTTAGATGCAGCCGTCTCATATGCCAAGAAGCTGTGACAACCAGCAGCCGCTTCATTTTATACAGATGAAATTCTCTATTTAATAAAAGAAGTGAGGCAAGAACATTCTCTAATGTATGTACGGACACGTCTTCTACTAAAATATCTTTTTCTGGTATCCCTAATTTAATGGCTTCTTTTTTTAGCATTACTGCTTCTGAATCACTGTTTCCATTCCACTTTACTCCTCCTGCAAAAAGTAATTTATTCGCCCGGCCGGCACGATATAAGTCAACAGCTTTTGGCAGACGATACTGAATTGCCTTGCTGCTGCCTGCTACAAATATACAATCTCCATTTTTCTGATCATCTTCAATACCCGAAAATAACAATTTGGACATTTGAAAATCTGTCAGCTTTTCAGCATCTAATTCGGAAATGAGCATTTGCCACCTCTATTTTTTATAAATTAACATATTTAGTAATTTCAACAATTTTGGCTGTAATCCTTCATTCATCTTTTGACCGCCACTGTAATTATGGATTGGCGAGCAGCTGTATTATACTATTCCCTGTGCCCTAAGCTTTTACTGTTAAAATTCAGGTTGGATATCATTTCCTTTTCAAATAATAGCATTTATAGCCAGACTAGTAGTATACTAATACTTTAAATTAATGGGTATGCTTACTTATAACTAACAAACTATATAAAAAGGGGCATGGTTATGAAGAAAGAGATTTTATCCGTGTACTATCTAAGAGTATTCGCTATGCTTTTTGTGGTATTTGTTCACACTACTGCTCAATATCGGCACTTATTTACAGTAGATTCGATCCAGCATCAGTTTTATCATTTTATGAATAACTTTGTTCGTGTTGAAGTTGGAATTTTTATTATGCTGGTTGGGATTGTTTTTTTCTATATTTATAGAAACAAATCATTTACCCCACAGGAACTTTATAAGTATGGGAAGAAACGTGTCGTCTTTATATTGGTGCCATATATCATTTGGTCCCTTATTTACGAGATGGAGCAAATATATTTGGGCACAAGGGTTTTTGGTATTAATAATATATGGGAGAATATTTTAACCGGGGGCAGCAAGTATCAACTGCATTTTATTTATTTAGTCGTTCAATTTTATTTACTGCTTCCCTTTATGATCATGATTGTGAAAAGATCTCATCTGCTAAAAAAATACCTTTGGCTCATTGGGATTATTCTCGAATTCTTTTTCTTTATGATGAGGATGAATTATGGCTGGGATAATTTCCGTTTTGTTAATTCGTTGGGTGCATTTTTACTTGGGGGCTGGATTGGTCTTCATTATGACGAAATAAAGGCTAAAGTGACAAATAAGAAAATGTGGACCTTCGCGGTTCTATTTTTAGCATGTAGCATATCAGTCATATACATTCGTTACCAAAATTCGTTCATTGAACAGATTGCCATTCCTGATAGTGTCTATAAATTACTTGTTATGGGTTTTTATGTTGGAGGAAGCTTCTTTTTCTTTTACATGTCAGAACGATTCAGTACAGCATTTAGTGAGACCACGACAAAAAGATTTAAAAATGTAGCATCATATTCATTTGGTTTTTACCTGCTTCATCCACTTGTGTTATATCAAGTAATGAATTTTCTCCCAACTAGGGGAACGGGCCTATCTTTTCATATCATGATTCCATTACAATATGCCATTACCGTTATTTTGTGTTACTTAATCATCTTGTTTGTTCATTCATATGTTCCTTTTGCAAACTTCTTATTTGGAAAGCTGCCCCAAAAACAAAAACCAGTTTGGAAAATTAAAACGAAGGAACCAGTAAGTTAATCGTTTTTAGTAAGAATTGATACAGTTCTCTTCTATCCTGTAAAGCCCTGCTGAATCTAACCTCTGCAGGGCTTTTTTATATTCAAATTCAACAAACAGCTTGTTACATAAGGATTTCAGCAAAGAAAAATTACGAAAAGCTAACATGTATGAACGGTTTTTTCATACAATATTTTTAGAGGTGATCACCGTGACAAGAGTGAGGTATACCAGCAAAGACATTGATTTAATTGCAAGAATGATGAGAGCAGAAGCTGAGGGTGAAGGACAGCTTGGAATGCTGATGGTTGGAAATGTTATTGTCAATCGAGCTGCAGCTGATTGTTTAGATTTTAGGGATGTAAGAACGATAAGGGATGTCATTTTTCAAGTTCAAGGCGGCAATTATTCTTTTGAAGCAGTACAAAAAGGCAATTTATTTTATAACCCCGCAAGAGAGGTTGAAAGAGAATTGGCACGCAGAGTAGTGAAAAATTGGCGGCAGCATCCTTCAAAATATGCTCTTTGGTATTTTAATCCTTATGCGCCATGTCCTCCAACATGGTATGGCCAGCCATTTGCCGGGCAGTATAAACAGCATTGTTATTACGAGCCGCAGGCAAATACATGCGAAAGTGCTTATAGATAATTGTTCATTAAGAAGTAGAGGGATGCAGCATGATGCAGCATCCCTCTTTATTATTATTGTTTTACATACTTCAATACTGGTTTTCTGGCTGCAAGCGTTTCATCCAGGCGGCCAATAACCGTTGTATGAGGAGCTTCCTGCACAATTTCCGGATTCTCCTCTGCTTCTCGCGCAATTTGCAGCATTGCATCAATAAAACTGTCGAGCGTTTCTTTTGATTCTGTTTCTGTCGGTTCGATCATGATGCACTCCTCGACATTAAGCGGGAAGTATATGGTTGGCGGATGATAGCCAAAATCAAGCAGGCGTTTGGCAATATCAAGTGTACGTACTCCAAGCTTTTTCTGTCTTTTTCCGCTTAAAACGAACTCATGCTTGCAATGTCTGTCAAATGGCAGATCATAAGCAGAAGACAATCTTCTCATCATATAGTTTGCATTTAATACTGCATATTCCGTAACAGCCTTTAATCCATCTGGGCCCATTGTGCGGATGTACGTATAGGCACGTACGTTAATGCCAAAGTTTCCATAGTAAGGTTTTACACGGCCAATAGAATCCGGTCTGTCATAATCAAATGTAAATACATCATCTTTTTTCACAAGAACAGGCTTTGGCAAATAAGGAATCAGATCTGCTTTAACACCAACTGGGCCAGATCCTGGACCGCCGCCGCCGTGCGGGCCTGTAAATGTTTTATGAAGATTAAGGTGAACGACATCGAAGCCCATATCTCCAGGACGAGCTTTAGATAAAACGGCATTTAAATTGGCTCCATCATAGTAAAGCTTCCCGCCGGCACCATGAATGATTTCAGCCATTTCAAGAATATTTTCTTCAAACAATCCAAGGGTATTCGGATTCGTCAGCATAAGTGCCGCTGTGTCATCTCCCACTACACGCTTTAAATCTTCCAAATCCACTAATCCATGTTCATTCGATTTAACTGTAACTGTCTCAAAGCCAGCAACGGTTGCAGAAGCAGGGTTTGTTCCGTGTGCTGAGTCTGGCACGATCACTTTTGTGCGGTTTGTATCGCCATTTGCTTCATGGTAAGCACGGATCATCATTAAGCCAGTCCATTCGCCATGTGCTCCGGCAGCAGGCTGAAGTGTTACTTCATCCATCCCTGTAATTTCCTTTAAGTGCTCCTGCAGGTCGTACATTAATTCCATTGCACCTTGAACAGAGCTTTCATCCTGGAGCGGATGAACATGTGCAAAGCCATTAAAGCGCGCAACATTTTCATTGATTTTCGGATTGTATTTCATTGTGCAAGAACCTAGAGGATAAAAGCCTGAATCTACACCATGATTCCGCTTTGATAAGGCCGTATAGTGGCGCATGATATCAAGCTCCGAAACTTCCGGAAGATCGGCTTCTTCCACGCGCACGTATTCTTCCGGCAGCATTTCGCTCATATCAACCTCAGGTATATCCATTTCCGGCAAGCTGTAGCCAATACGTCCTGGCTTTGTTAGTTCAAAAATAAGCGGCTGATCTTCCTTATGCATGATAATCCCCCAATTCTTGTACAAAAGTATCGATTTCTTCTTTTGTTCTTAATTCTGTCACTGCAACCAGCATATGATTAGCCATCTCTGAATAATCTCGGTGCAGATCATATCCGCCGATTATTCCTTTTTTCAATAGCTCAACATTCGCTTCTTTAACAGGTTTATTTAGCTTTACCACAAATTCATTAAAGGAAGGTCCTTCGAAAGCAATCTCAAATCCAGCTTTTTTGAATTGATTTCTAGCATAAAAGGCCTTTTGCATGTTCGCGGCAGCCATCTCTTTAATGCCCTTTTTGCCAAGTGCAGTCATGGCTACTGAAGCTGCCAGTGCATTTAATGCCTGATTAGAGCAAATATTAGATGTAGCTTTATCGCGGCGGATATGCTGCTCACGTGCCTGCAATGTTAAAACAAAGCCGCGGCGGCCTTCCTCATCCACTGTCTGCCCAACTAAACGACCAGGTACTTTACGCATTAATTTGCTGCTGACTGCAAAATATCCGCAGTGTGGTCCCCCGAATGCAGTAGGAATGCCAAATACTTGTGCATCTCCTGCTACAATATCTGCTCCAAAGGCACCAGGCGGCTTTAGTGCACCAAGCGCAAGAGGGTTGCTGGATACAACAAACATTGCTTTGTGTTCATGAATGATCTGCTCAAGCTCCTGCATCGGCTCAATTCGGCCAAAGAAGTTCGGATACTGCACGACAACAGCTGCAATTTCATCATTCATCAGATTGCTTAATGCTTCAAGATCTGTCACACCATCTTTATGAGGAATTTCAATTACTTCAACATACTGGCCTTTTGCATATGATTTAACAACTTCCTTGGATTCTGGATGCACAGCACTTGAAACGAGCACCTTTTTGCGGCGAGTTTGCCCTGTTGAAAGCATGGCAGCCTCTGCTAAAGCTGTTCCGCCGTCATACATAGAAGAGTTCGCTACATCCATACCTGTTAACTCACAAATCATCGTTTGAAATTCAAAGATCGCCTGCAGTTCACCTTGTGAAATTTCAGGCTGATAAGGTGTGTAAGCTGTATAAAATTCAGATCGAGACAATACATGGTCAACGATGACAGGCATATAATGATCGTAAACTCCTGCACCAAGGAAACTCGAATGTGTTTTAAGATCAGCGTTTTTTTGTGCCAGTAATGTCAGTTCCTTCATTAAAGCTGTTTCCGGTTTTGCAGGTTTAATATTGTATTCACCTTTAAAACGAACTCTTTCTGGTATATCACTGAATAACTCATCTACTGAATGAACGCCGATTGCTTCGAGCATGGCATTTTTATCTGACTCTGTCATCGGTAAGTAGCGATGTTTCATGTGTTTGGCCCCCTATTATTTCTTCTCTCTTTTATAAAAAGGTGTAGCGGCAACCTGTGCTTTTACACGCTTTCCGCGAATTTCCACTTCTACTTCTTCATTTACAACAGCATGTTCTGTCTGTAATAAGGCTAAGCCGATATTTTTCTTTAATGTAGGTGATTGTGTACCCGTTGTTACTTCGCCGATTTTTTCATCGCCTTTGTAAACAGGGTAGCCATGGCGGGGAATTCCCCGCTCAATCATTTCAATTCCAACAAGCTTGCGCGGGATGCCGTTTTCTTTTTGACTTTTTAGAGCTGCTTTTCCAATAAAGTCAGCTTCTTTATTTAGTTTAACAGCAAAACCGATGCCTGCCTCAAGCGGTGAAATATCTGCGGAAAGCTCTTGCCCGTAAAGTGCAAGATTGGCTTCAAAACGCAAAGTATCCCGGCAGCCTAGTCCGCATGGCAAAACACCATCTTCTTTACCAGCCTCTAAAATATCTTTCCACATAGCAGCTGCATCTTCTGTTTTGCAATATATTTCAAATCCATCTTCACCTGTGTAGCCTGTGCGTGAAACAAGCGCTTGTTTACCATTTACATCGACATTTTCCTGAAATTTAAAAAATCCGATCGCGGATAAATCATCGCTTGTCAGCTTTTGCAGGACTGTTTCTGCAAGCGGTCCCTGCAGTGCCAGCTGTGCGTATTGCTCTGATAAGTTAATAACCTCTACATTTCCTTCTTCATGCTGTTTCAGCCAATCGTAATCTTTATCAATATTTGCTGCATTAACTACCAGCAAATAGTGTTCCTCTTTTAATTTATAAACAAGTAAATCGTCAACTGTTCCGCCGTTTTCATAGCACATGGCTGTATATAAGGCACCATCCGTTTTTAGACGCGAAACATCATTTGTCATCATTTTTTGAAGATAGCTTAGGCTGTCTGGTCCTTTCACTTCAATTTCTCCCATATGGGATACATCGAATAGTCCAGCTTTTGTTCTTACTGCTTCATGCTCTTCTTTAATGCTGGAAAACTGGACAGGAAGATCCCAGCCTCCAAAATCAATTGTTTTCGCACCATATTCCTTATATACATCAAACAAAGGTGTGCGCTTTAATTGTGACATTTACTTGTCCTCCTCTAATTTGAAAGTGAAAACTCAGAAAATTCAGGAACAGCTAAATTCATCAAAAAAGGACAGAAAATCCCCTCATATAATTTGAGAAGACCTCTGTCCTTTCACCTGAAAGTTTAACCATATGTATGGCTGTCCTCTTGGGTGGCCCTTTTATGGACTCTCTCCAGAGATGCGTCAAGCAAGAGTTCTTTTGCCTGAGAGATTCACATGTGGATGCTTGCTCCTTCGGCGCTGCTTAAATAGCAGTCTCTCCCCTTGCTGTCATTCGCATTATAAAAATTTTCCAAGATGGTCATACTGATAGATAAGCAAAAATGTCTCGTATGAAATAACGCTTGCATTAGCATTCTAAATTTCATACTGGTCACTTTAAAGTTGATGGAATCAATCATGATTTCATAAAAAAAGATGTCAGCCATTTTTCATAATGTGACAAATTTCAAAACTTTCAAAGCTATTTACATCCTAACACCTCCATGTAAATTGAGCAACAATTTTATCAGGAGAAATTAAGAAAATCATCCGTAATCTCTTAAATTTATTCATATTTATAGATATCATAACAAATATTAATAGTAAAACACGAACATTTAAATGATAAAACAAATAAATATTCGCGAATAAACTCTCATATATCTATGTTCTTCATCTTTGCTTCATCTGAAAGGAGAGAATAATTTTTATGTCTGTGCAAATTGAGTTTGATACATCTTGGCAAGAAGAATTTTTTAAGAGAATTGATTCTGATGGACCCTGGGGGAATTGGGAACTTTACAAACTAGCAATTGAGGTAGAAAATCATACAACCATTCCGGAATTTGAGGGCTTGCAGGCACCTGAGCATCTTCCGAATTTAACGCCGCTTCCCCATCAGCTGGAAGTCGCCAAGCAGGTTGTAGAAAATATGAATGGCAAAGCAATTCTTGCTGATGAGGTCGGTTTAGGCAAAACGATTGAAGCAGGTTTAATACTAAAAGAATATATGATTCGCGGGCTTGTGAAAAAAGTATTGATCCTAGTCCCAGCTTCCCTTGTATCTCAATGGGCAATCGAGTTGAACAGTAAATTTTTCATTCCTGCCATTGCCCAGAAAAAAAGCTATGTTTGGGAGCAATGTGATGTCGTTGTTTCCTCGATTGATACAGCTAAACGAAACCCCCACCGGGATATTATTAATAATCTTGATTATGATCTCATTATTATCGATGAAGCTCATAAACTGAAAAACAATAAAACAAAGAACTATGAATTTGTACAGGGCTTAAAGAAGAAATTTTGTTTACTGCTGACAGCAACACCTATTCAAAATAGAATCAGCGAGATTTTTAATCTTGTTTCACTCTTGAAACCAGGACATTTAGGCAATGAAGCCGCGTTTTATGAGAAGTATAAGAAGGACGCACGTTCGCTGGACGACCATGATCATTTGAAGGAACTCGTCAATAAAGTCATGATCCGAAACCGCAGAGCAGATACAGGCATTGAATGGACAAAAAGGCATGTGGAAACAATACCCATAGAGTTTTCGGAAAAAGAAAGAGCCCTATATGATGCTGTGTCGGCTATTCGCTCAGATGAAACAATGTCATCCAGCCAGTTCTCTATCATGACGTTGCAGCGTGAGGCATGCAGCAGCAGAGAAGCAGTCTACTACACCCTCAGAAACATGCTGACCAAACAAGAAAATCCATCTGCTCAGTTTCAAGGCAGCATACAAAGACTGGTTTCCATGGTGGAAGCGGTTGATAAAAATTCGAAAGCAGAAAAAGCACTTGAATTAATTCAAAAAATTGACGACAAAGTCATTATTTTTACCGAATATCGCTCAACACAGCTTTACCTGCAATGGTATCTCAAGCAGCATGGAATTACATCTGTACCCTTTAGAGGCGGCTTTAAACGAGGCAAAAAAGACTGGATGAGAGAGCTTTTTCAAAAACATGCGCAAGTTCTTATTGCAACAGAAGCCGGCGGAGAAGGAATTAACCTTCAATTCTGTAATCATATGATCAACTTTGATCTTCCTTGGAATCCAATGCGTCTTGAGCAGCGGATCGGCCGTGTTCATCGCCTTGGTCAGGAAAAAGATGTTATGATCTATAACTTTGCCATTAAAGATACGGTTGAGGAACATATTCTAAAGCTTCTTCACGAAAAGATACACCTATTTGAGAAGGTGGTTGGTGAACTGGACGATATCCTGACGAAACTTGAGTTTGGTAATATTGAAGATCATTTGCTTGATATCTTTGGAAAATCTTCTTCTGAAGGCGAGATGAAGATTAAAATGGATAATCTCACAAGCATGATTCAATTCGCAGAAGATATGAAGGAAGGGAATATACATGCAGCAACATGAAATACATCGTTTCCTCGTTAAGTACTTTCAGGCCAATGAATGCGACATTATTGAGCAGGGTCCTGGTTTTTTACGAGTACAGCTGACGATTGAGCTTGATAAAGAATTAATGAACAGGCCGTTTTATTGGCATTATCTTGAGAAAACAGGCGGAATACCAAATCCTATGCAGCTAACATTAATCACAAATAAAATGCTGGCACCTGAAAATATGCAAGGCGAGGTCATCCATTTTGGCTCGCCTCGCTTGCATCAAATTTTCCAATCAGCCAGAAGCTTAGCTGGCTATATCCGCCTATATGAAAACCATCATCATCAAAATGGGACCCAAATACCGCTGCGTCCATGGCTTGGGATGAACGTCCGTATTTCGTATCAATGTGACCGTAAAAAAGATATCTTCAAATCCATTGGACTGCAGCTTATTAATGGCCAAATGATTGAAAACTTTCATGATAGGCTGCTAACAATGAACTTAACACCTAAAATCCCTGACTATTCTTTCACTCTTTCGCCCATTATTATGCCAAAAAGCGGGATGACAAGAGTAGCGGGTTTCTTACAGAACAGTATTCTGCAAGAAGACCATACATGGGCAGATGAAGCGAGAGAACGGTGGAACAAGGACCTTGATCTGCTCGAGCATTTTTATGAGGATGAGGAAGAAAAAGCTGACAGCTATGAAATTGAAAAAAAGGCACTGCAGGAGCAATATGAACCAAAGATTTCGATATCAATGGTCAATGGAGGATTGTTTTATTTAACAGATCATGCAGTATCATAAGAAAAAGCAAGAATGCTGTTTATGGCATTCTTGCTTTTATATGAAATTCTATTTTTAATACTAATTTTTCCGTTTCGTTTTCAATCCATAATAAAACACATACGGAATGACACCAAACCAGCGAAATAAAAAGGGTTCTTTTTCAACCTTCTTCTGCTGACGATTTTTCTTTCGTTCATCTTTTGGCTGATCCATATATTTAACGAAGGTTTCTGTCATAAACTTCACATAGTCATTGGACTTCATTTTGTCACCTGCTTTGCAGAAATAAATAGTGCAAATTGTTCCCCATATAGTAACAAGTATGTCCACGTCTAATTTTTCTAAACAGCTAAACCATCTTTCCCGGGAAATAGTGGCTAATTTCGCTCAATCCATCTTGTCATCTGCTTTGTATCCTGATCATAATAGCTATAAGCTGTAAGCTGATATTCATCCTCCAAATTCAGTTCATATATTATTCTGAGCTGATTATTGTTCATCTGTTCTGTATGATAGGCAACTCGTCCATGATTAAAAGCAAGAACACCATTCATGTTGTGATTCTTCGTCTGCAATAATTCCTCCACATGATGGAAAGTACGAAAATAATAATATTCCTGCTGCAAAAGTGCATTTTCTTCAACAATGATCCGTTTTTCATTTAAATATAACTCCAAATGCAGAGTAAGCAGAAACGACACTAACAGCAATAATGCTAACGTAAGAGGATACGTAAACCCGTTCTCTTCTCTGATCATTGGGATGCTCCATTAATAAAAGGTGTTATTAAAGTGGTATGTGTTTCATCCCTTGTATCTATCATTCTAATTTCCATACTTTTTCTCTGTTCTTCGTATATTACATCTCCCACATTTTGCAGTACAATTTCGTGTCCAGTTCCATTAACCCGCCTTCTAATATTACTTCCGTATTTTTCATAGCTGATTTGCTGCTGATTCTTTCTTACAATCAATTTTCCGTTTGCAATCTCAATTCCTTCTGATAAGCGCACTTCTTTTTTCAGCTGCTGAACAAAGATATTCCACTCCATTTTGGCAATGATCTTATCTGTCTCGGAACTTTGAATAATATGATTCATGGTTAGGGGAATTAAGCTCATAATAAGCAGAAAAATAGTAAAACCGTATAGAGCATCAACCATTGTAAATCCTTTTTCATTGATGGATTGATTCACATACTTGCCCAGCAGCTTCTCCGTTCCTTTCATAGGACACACACACCTCCCCCTTATTTAAAATTAGGCTGTATACTACACCATCTTTCAAAAAGGTTTCCGAACGGGGAGACATCATTGCAGCCTCACTTTCCATCAAGCTTTCATATAATAGCTTGACCGCTATATGATGGCTTTGAACATTTTGCTGTGACTCATAAATTTTTGTTAATAACGGCATCAATAACGCACCAATAAGAAAAAGAGCTGAGAGGGACAAAAATAAATCTGTTAGAATAAAGCCATCACATTTCCGCAACATAAAATCGTCCTCTCCCGATTAAAAAGGTCATCTTAAAGCTCTTTTCGTTGAAGAAAATATAAAACTGGCCAAATTGATTGACATTCCCATCTGACAAAAAGGAAAAATACAAGTCCATGCTCCCTTCTTGAATGGAAATATCTTTGGAATACTGTCTGCTAAATAGAATTTCTTCACTGTTTTCTATTACGTAATACATATGGTTTTCAGGCTGAATAAACACGCGGATTTGCTTTTGGTGAGAAATAGCGTAGCTTTGAGCGAAGAGGAGATCAGATTTCAGCTGAGAAAAGAACTGCTTCTCTAAAAGTGTGTATGTCATTGGACTGATTTTTACAACTGAAGCTGTTAAGATGATTAATACAATAGAGAATACAATTAATGATTCTATTAAAGTGAAACCAGACTCAGTATGAAGTTTCATGATGAGGGCGATTCAGATGATACTACTCCATCAGCGGAAATGACTATTTCATCACCATTTTGGCACTTTAGCTGATTTTCATTTAAGTATTCTTTATCAGCAAGCTCTTGAATCGTTGCCGGCAATTCCTTTTCATCCATTTCGTATGCTTGGACTTGAGCCTGCACCATCTGAACAAAAGCATCACAGCCTTTAGAATTAATTTTTGAATTATGCTGTGTTACATTTGGTACTGTGATAATTAATAATACAGATATCACCAGCAGAACAATCATCATTTCAATCAGAGTAAAACCACGCTGATTTTTTAACATTAAAATCCCTCCATTAAATGAAACATAGGTAATAAAACCGCCAAATACATAGAAACAAGCAGAAAGCCAATAAAAGAATAAATGATCGGCTGTATCGTTTTAATCGTCTTTTCCACCTTTTCTTCCAATCTCTCCATACAATGCTCGCCAAAAAAAGCAAGCTCCTCTGCCAGCTTTCCGTTTTTCTGTCCATGTGCAATGATTCGGGAAAGCTCAAAGTCAAAAATAAAATACTTTTGAATTAACATTTCAAGCGCTTCCCCTCTTAATAAGCCGCTCTGCAATTCACAACCCAGTTCCTGATAAAGTGGCTGCTTTTCATTCTTTTCGAATAGCTGCAGAGCCTCAAATACAGACAATCCTGCCTGCAGCAAATAATGAAGCTGTACCGAAAAATAATGTGAATAGAATAGTTTTAAAAATATCCCGAAGACTGGAATGGATGAGATCATTGTCTTTTGCTTTAAAAACGTTAAACGTTTAAAGCGAAAGGAATAATAACATAGGAGCACAATGACTAGAAGGAAGGTCACAATCAGCATAATAGGAAATAAGTTACCGAAGCCATACACTATGTTTGTGAAGAAATTAGCCTCCAAATCCAATGACAGAAACAAGGATGAAAACTTAGGAAGCAGGATTTGTATAACAAACAAAAACAGTACAATCGTAACCAATATCAAAAAAATGGGATACATAAGCAGCTTCTTAAGTTTTTGCCAATTTTCATCCCGCTTTAAAATCATCTCACTTCCATCTTTAAATGCATCTGCCAATCCGCCATGCTGCTCTGCAAAATAAACATACCCAATGACATCTTCATTAAATTTAAGTTTTGAGAAGGCATTATATAAGGAATAGCCTTCACGCAATTCTGATAAGCATAGCTCCATTGCCGGCCTTTTGTGATGCGGCAGGTGCAGAATGACTGACTCAATCGCCTCGGATAATGGATAACCTCTTTTCAGAAGGTCACCAATCCATTTTAATAGCAGCCCCTGCTCCTGAAGGCTCCATTTATTCTTTTGCATCATCCATCACCCACCGTTCATATTCCGATCCCTTTACATATCCAAGGGCAATTCCTTTGCGGATATAATCCTTCAATGTCCGATATTCAACTAATGTTCCTCCATCATTCATATGATTGATGACACTATGCAGCGCTTTCCCTGTTAAAAGTTCAAAAATAGTAGCACGTTTTAACTGTCCATAACTCAAGCAATAAGGAGAACACTCTCCCCCGCAATAAGGGCAAGTCAGCTCCACTAGCCGCTGAGCTGTAACAGCAATCAGTGTTTGCTGAATTTCCAGTAAACTCACACCAAACTCCTGCAGTCTTACAATCGCTCCCTGTGCATCTCTTGTGTGCATCGTTGTTAATACTAAATGTCCTGTCAACGAAGCTCGCACCGCTATTTGAGCAGTTTCAGCATCCCTAATTTCTCCAACCATAATAATATCCGGATCATGGCGCAAAATGGCCTTTAAACCGGTGGCATAAGAAACTCCTGCTTTTTCATTTACCTGCACCTGCATAACCTGATCATTTTCTTTTTCAATTGGGTCTTCTAATGTGATTACATTTCGATTGTAGATATGTGAGGTTTCGTTGAGGAGTGAGTATAAGGTTGTTGTTTTGCCGCTGCCTGTAGGACCTGTTAAAATAATCAGTCCATGAGCATGTTTTAATAGTGCCAGCATTTTTCTTGTCGTCTCAGGGAATAATGAAATGTGATAGTAAGGGATATTCTGATGTGCGGGAAGGATGCGGATAACAAGACTTTCTGAAAACCGGGAAGGTAGACTGGAAAAGCGCAAGCCAATCTGATAACCATTCATCGTGTAAGAGCTGGCTCCATTTTGCGGACGTCTCTTTTCACCGATATCCATGGATGCAGTGAATTTAAAGTGAGAGATGAGACGGTCACAATCCTCTCTTGGCAATTGAATTCTGGGGACAAGTTTGCTGGCTAAGCGAAACTGAATCAATGTATCGTTTTTGCGGGGAAGAATATGAATATCTGTCGCCTGTTTTTGGACAGCATCACGGATAATACTTTCTGCGAGCCTTTCAATATTGCTCACCGCTGTTGTACACCACCTTCTTATTTAGGATGATATTAAATTTCGACAGTTTCCTGCCTTTCCCTTCTTTTTTCTTGAGTTTTTTTCAACATTCTTCAAAAAACGTGAAGATGTGAACATTTTCTAAACTTATGGTGAAAACAGTGTTTACTTCAAATGGCTGTATTATAATGGAATAAATACTCAGTCTGAGGTGAATTCTAGTGGAACAAACATTAAAGATCACGAATGTATTATCTGATCCAACCCGCTATTATATATACCAATATATCTCTGAAAAACATCGTGATGTGACGGTGCAGGAGATTGCCGACAATTTTTCCATTCATCCAAACGTTGCAAGACTGCATTTATCAAAGCTCGAAGATGTAAATATGATTATTTCTGAAACAAAGAAAACCGGAAAAGGCGGACGCCCTAGCCGGCTATATCGCCTTTCTGATGAAGTTATTCAGCTTCAGTTTCCTTTCAGAGATTACCAGCTCCTTTCAGAGATTGCACTTGAAACCCTAATGTCACTTGGAGAAGCAGGCAAAGCTGCCTTATATGCGACAGGCAAAAAGTTTGGCCAGCGCTTAATGGATCAGGAAAATCAGCGTCCGCACAGTAATATGGCTATTTCCAGTTTTGATCAAAAGCTGAACTTGATTAAAAACGCAGCAACGCTATCTGGCTTTCACCCTGAATTTGAAGTCAATGAAGATGGAACATCTGTTTATTTTCAAATTTACAATTGTCCGTTCAAGGAAATTGCTGCAGCACATCCAGAGTCCGTCTGTCACATGCATTATGAATTCTTAAATGGAATGTTTTCATCTGTCTTTCCGGATGTGGAGCTAACTGAAAAATCCAATATCCTTAAAGGCTGTGATTTTTGCTCCTACCAGACGGTCTTGACAAACTGATAACATGTTATTTACTTTTATCTAACATTTACCTTATAATAAGATCGTATGCAATTGTATGCGTTTTAAAGGAGGGATACATATGGATCGTATGTACAGAGTACTGGGATTCTGGACTGGCATATTCGCGATAATGTTCTATGTAGGCGATATGTATACTACGTCCTTAATCTTTTTCGGTCAAACAGGATTTTTCCTGCTTCTAAGCTATTTAAAGCTTTCCGAACGTATGTATATCTATGTATTTGGAGCTTATTTAACAGTGTTTTTCGTTGGGTTTACGTACTGGTCAACATTTATGATGATCCCGGGTTCAGGCGGCCACTAATCAGATTGACTTAGTGCGCAGCAATTGAACCGGCAAACTGCACTAATAACTTCGATGGTTACCGTGCGTTATTGCTTTTGTTCTAGCTTCTTTAATCCAAAAAGCACAAATAAAAAAACGATGATGATCTCATCGTTTTTTTATTTGCAGTAAGCTAACCTCGATTAAAATCCGTTTAAAAATGGATTAGAATCCATTTCTTGTCCAATAGTCGTTGCAGGTCCATGTCCTGATAGTACGATTGTTTCTTCCGGCAGTCCCAAAAGCTTATCATGAATACTTTTTATCAGTTGTGCATGGTTGCCGCCCGGCAAATCTGTTCTTCCAATACTTCCTTGAAAAAGCGCATCCCCAGAAACAGCAATTGATGATTCTGGAAAATAAAAAGTCACACTGCCAGGTGAATGTCCAGGTGTCTCAAGTAACTGGAACTTAAAGTCACCAATTTGCATATGTTTTTCTTCTGTAAGGATATGATCTGCTGGCTTCATTCGTATCAATGTGCCAATTTGAAAAAATTGTGAGCCATTTAGAGATGGATCAAAGAGCCATCCTGCCTCTTGTTCATGTATATAGACAGGGATATCAAAGTATTCACGCACCTCATCGAGAGCACCGATATGATCAAAATGGGCATGTGTCAGTAAAATCGCCTGTGGCTGATATTTTTTTTCATTTACAGTGCTGATTAGCCTTTCAGCATCTCCGCCTGGATCTACAATTAAACAGTTTTGATTGTCTATAGCCAAAACATAGCAATTTGTCTGTAAAGCACCTAAAGGAATACAATGCCATTTCATGTTCTCTACCTCCATCTAGTCCGTTTGTTCCCTTCATTTTACACTAGATCATACAAGATGTTAAAGAGAAGCATGCAGATATAAGCGCTCCTCATTAGCCATATATGCCATTAAAACTTTAAAATCCTTCTCAAAGTGACATAATGCATTGCCCTAAAGACAAATAAGTGTCATTTTTAGACCTCGACAAATTCTCGAAAAACTTATAAAATAATAACGAATGCAAAATGATAGTAAGGTAAATACTTCTTAAAAAATGCAGTCATCCATTGCCGTTTTGTAAACGTTTAATTTAAGCTTTCTTCACTGGAATACATTGAAGGAATTATAAACGTTTAGCTATGGCACAAAAAGAGTACATAGTAGAACTGTACAAGGCTTTCGCCTGCTGCAAAAACATAAAGGAGGCTAACTGAATGGGACTTGTAATTATTTTTGCTTTAACAGCACTGCTGGCACTATTTGGAACAATTAGTGCACTAAAAAACAAAAATTTACTTGGAATTGTCTTTGGCGGAGGAACACTAGCTGTTTTTGGCTGGTTCGCGGTTATGACTTTAATCAATAGCGGGTATCCTGCTGTACACTAAGACATTAAAAAGAAGAGGATTGCCACGATGGCAACCCTCTTCTTTTTATTCTTCCAATAAAGACTGAACTCTCTTTACCTTATCCTCCATCTTCCTTTGAATATCACGGCGATCATCAATTCGAATATTAGTAGCAACCCGTTCAATATTATGCTGAAAAGGAGCTTCATGGATTTTTTGAATGACTTCAAACAATACTGGAAGTTCCCCTTCAATAATGGTATTCATCGGCGTCAGCTGGAAATGAATTTTCCCGGCTTCCTGATAGGAAGCAAGGATTTTTTGTATTTCTGCTACATACTTGCTTACACTTGGTGTTTTCGTTCCAATTGGAATGACTGTTACATCAACTATTGCCATTTTATTACGTCCCCTTCTTATAAAATTTCCTCTTTCATTAAAGAGATAATCTCACCGCTCTCCAGGTGGATCAGCTTCTCAAAATAATAACCATACAAACAAGCTTTGCCATCAGGTGAACAGCTGAGCGGCTCATTTTCTGCGTTTTCGAGCAGGATTTCCTTTTCTCCGCTGCTCAATTTTGTGTTGATTAGCTGAAATCCGTCCTGATATAAATCTGCCTCAGAGCTATGTAAAGGCTGGAAAGAGAGGAAAGATTCATTCCCGATGAAGTCAGAGTATGGAATTAGCCAATCTGAATAGTTCGTTAATTGCGGGACAGAAAAGGAGGATAATACTTCAAATTGTTCTGTCATAAACGTATAGACCGCTTCGTCCATTTTACCATTTTCAGCAGATATCGTCATAACTCCTTGATCAAATCCCTTTACTTGAAAAATGTGATCAAGAATCGTTTCATTTTGATCAATAAAAATTGAATGCTTAACTAAGGGTGCAAAAAGAGCTGGGTTTTCTGAACTCCAGTCAAGATATACTACCTCTTCACTATTAAGCCAATGCACAAAAGGTTCATTTAAAGTCAATTCACTTAAGCTTTCTTCTTCGATATTCATTAAATAAGGAGTGAAAGTCCAATCCTCTGAAAAAGCAGAAATGAGAATCAGATTCGAATCATAAGGATTCCATGTATAGGTTAGCTCAGCAGCAGTTAAAGATTGCGAATTCAGGACCTTACCTTGCAGATCAATAACAGTCAGCAGTCCTTCATACGTAGAAACGGATGTGTGTATAAAAAGGTTCTTTTCATCCGGACTGATTAAAACATCTACAATGGGCAGTTCTGATGTGTACAATAATGATTTCTCACCTGAATAGAGGTTATATTCATAGATATCAGCGGTGTTGCCTTTTGATACGGTATAAACAACTTTTTCATTCGATAGCCAACCGCTAATTCCTGAAAATTGTCCGTCGTTCACCTCTATAGGAACCAATTCTTTCTTAGATTCTACTGAATTTTCCGGCGCTGCATCGCCATCTTTTTCAAGTTCGCTGTCATCGTCTTTTTGACAGCCTGCCAAAAGAAGAAGAGAAAAAGCCAGAATCAGAAAAAAGCCCTTACACAGATATGTAGCTGTTACAAAACCTCTCGCCTTTTGCCTCTGATTACCGCTCATCTTCTTTCCCCCTTTAATCCGCTATTTATTTGTACGTAAATATGTTAAAAATGTTTCAATTATTTCAAAAATATTTTAAAAAAACAACAAAAAGCCGAAATCGGCTTTTTGTACTAACAGCGATTATAGTTTTTTGTGTCCGTGTACCCTTGTTTATTTGCTTAACTGGACTAGAGTAATAAGGACTTCAAGCTATTATACTTTTCTTCCTCCCTAAAATACAAGCGTAAATTACATATATAATGAAGCTAGAAAGATTCCCAGCACTTCTTCATATATTTCATCAAACTGGGACAATGGCAGCGGATTAATGCCTTTTCCTAACTCAATTGTAAATCCTGGCTTGCGAAACTCTTGAACAAACCAATCTTTATACCCTGCAAAGCTGTCAATATACTGTACGGATGTATATCCGCTGACTCGTTCAAATTCATCTGCAATGACTTGAGATTCTGGAGGTTCAAGCCCTTCATATCCCCAATAAAATTCTTCTCCTTGTGTATGAAAAGCAAGCATTCTGTCAAATTGATTTTCACGGGCAAACTCTGCCATCGCTACAGCCTCAGGCTCTGTTAATGGTGCAGTTCCCGGAAAGTCTCTTGGAGCAGGCGTTTTTTCTTCTTTGCGTTCCTTCTCTACTTCCCATTTAGCTGGATATTGATTATTTAAGTCTACCCCACGGATATTCGCTTTCCAGCCTGAGAAATCTGTACTGCCATTGTTAATCTGCAGAACCTGATCTCTCATCTGGGCAGGAGGTCCTTTCAACACTAGGTTAACACCATCTGGATTAACCATCGGTACAATGGATAAGCTGACATTCTGATAATATGGCAGCACATCTAATCCTCTGATCGGGCGCATATTAGTGAGTGCAAGCAAATAATTGTTAACTAAAGCCATTAAAATGGGCGTTGTAATCCATTCATTTGCATGGAAGGATGCATTGATTTGCACTTTCTTAGGACCAGTTCCTATTTTTATTTCTTGTATAGGTTTCCCAAGAACACTATTTCCGATTGTGTTTATTTGTATAAAAGGAAAAACTCCTTTTAGGGAAGTCAAATCCGTCTGCAGGGATTCAAATGTATAATTCATGCGCCGATTGAGCGACGGAGCGATCATTCTTTTAGGCAAATTAATTACTGATCCAATAACGAGCTGATTTGGATTGATATTTTGATTCAGCAATAATAATGCATCTGCAGAAAGATGCCGTCCTGCACTTAATTTCCAAAATGTATCCCCTCTTTTGACTGAATAACGTTCTATCGAAAAGCCAGGGATTTGAACTTCCTGCCCTATTTGCAGAGCAGATGGATTTATATTCGGATTAGAATCAATAATTAAATTTAACGGAACCATAAACAGTTGGCTATAGTACCATAATGAGTCACCTGAACGAACAATGATCTTCATTCTACTCCCCCTTTCCATCATTCATACTGTATGAAAGAAAGAGAAGAAAAATGACTATGATCAACCATTGGTGCAGGCACTGCTTATGAGGACAAGTGCTTAGAGCGGATAGATTTCAATTGCTATTTATTATTGTTTGGATAAAATCGAAGCAAATCACCATTTATAATGGAATCTGAATATTCAAGCTCACGTTTGGCCTCTTCAATAAATGGTGCGCACTCTCTTTCTCCAACCTGTTCTCCTGTGGTTTGATCATAACAAGTATTCCGGGTATAGACATACTTTTCGGATATAAAGCTGCCATCCCTTAGCACCGTAAACTGAGAACGGTTTTCTGAAAAAAGATCTGAGCCAAAATTGAACCCATTCTTCGTATCAATACCAAGTAAATGCAGCAGTGTTGGCTTTACATCAATTTGGCCAGAAACCTTTGAAATGGTTTCTCCCTTTTGCCCAGGAATATGAATAACTAGCGGAACCCGCTGCAGCTCCATATTCACGAGTGGAGTTACTTCTTTACCTAAAAATCCACTCAATGTGCCATTATGGTGCTCTGATAATCCGTAATGATCACCATAAAGCACAATGATCGAATCTTCATATAATCCTTCATCCTTCAGTTTTTGAACAAAAGTCTTAACCGCTTCGTCTGTATAACGGACAGTTTGAAAGTAATTATCTACAATACTATCCCCTGAACCATAGGATTCAATCAGCTGATCGCTTTCTTTTAATTCAAAGGGAAAATGATTTGTAAGAGTAATAAACTTAGCCAAAAATGGTGAGGGAATTTCTTTTATATGCTCAATAGATTGCTCAAAAAATTCAATATCTTTTAACCCCCAGCCTACAGAGTTATCTTGATTCACCTCATAAGATGGCAATGAATAAAATCGGTCATATCCTAAAGTGCTATACATAATATCGCGGTTCCAAAAGCTTTTATTATTGGCATGAAAAGCGGCTGTTGTATATCCATGATCTCTCAGTATCTCAGGCATTGCTTCATATTGATTACCCGAATGTGTAAAAAAGACGGCACCCCGGTCCAGCGGGTACAATGATGTATCAATTAAAAACTCAGAGTCAGACGATTTGCCTTGTGCGGTCTGGTGATAAAATTGATCAAAATAGTAACTTTCTTTTATAAAATCATTTAAAAATGGTGTAATTTCCTGTCCTTTAACTTCTTGGTCAACCACAAAGCTTTGGACAGATTCCATCGCAATCAGATAAACATTCTTATTTTTAGCTGCTCCAAATAAATGATCATTTGGGAGATCATAGCCAGCATGAATATAATTATCGATATCAGCAAGTTCGCTTCCATCAGCCATTGCACGCTGTGCAGAAGACTTTGACTGCAGAAACAAATCATATACATGATAATTATACGTTCCAATATTTTTCACAAGCACCTCCCGATCAAAGGTGCGGGTCATAAGATCTGACCATTGTGATTCCGCCAAGCCAATATTAAAGAAAGCAAGTGCTGCTGCTGCAATAAAAAAAGCAGCCCTTTTGATCTTCGAATACTTTTTATATAATGCAAATTTTGGTTTTAAAAGAATGATAAGGGCTATTAGGACAACATCAGTAAAATAAAGAAGATCACTAAAACGAAGCAGTTCATTCACACTGCTGCCAAGGTCACTCATATTGCTTGTCTGAAACAATACGGGAAGTGTTATATAATCATTATAAAATCGGTAAAAGACAACGTTTGCAAAAAGAACAGCCGAGATCAGGAAGCTTGATGTCAAAACATAAATATTTCTCGTCCTCTCTTTAAAAAACAAGCCAATACCTAAAACAATTAACAGAAAGCTCAATGGATTTATAAAAAGGATTAACTCCTGTTTCCAGTTATCAATCTGTATATCAAAACTGGTTTTATAAACGATATATGTTTTGAGCCAAAGCAAAACTACTGCAATTGAGATAATTGACATTGCAGGCATTGTTTTTTTGCTCATATCATGCAAACCTCCTTGCATAAGAAATGATCTCTTAAAAACGTTTTCTTATTTAACTTATTTCGATACTGTGCGGTTTTTTCCAAAATAAATACTTTTTAAAAAATGGCTTAATTAATAGACGTTTGAGACCTTAAAAAGTTTCGAATATTACATCATTAATAAAAATAAATAGGAACCTTCTGGCCTTTATACTTTCCTTTTTCAGTATGAAATAAAAGAAAATGAAAAAAAGCACCTTGATCAAAAGGCGCTTGTCTCTTATAGATTATTTATTTTTTGCCAGCCAAGCTGCACCAATGACGCCTGCGTCATTTCCCAGAATGGCTAAATCAATTGTTGTTGTATTTCTGACCCCTGGAAAAGCGTATTTTTGAAAATGTTCAATTACAGGTTTTAATAAAATATCTCCTGCTTTTGAAACTCCCCCTCCTAATACAATCTTTTCAGGATTTAAGGTATTCGCAATATTTGCGAGAACAAAGCCAAGGTGAAAGGCTGTTTCCTTTAACACTTCCGATGAAAGCTTATCTCCGCTTCGTGCTGTATCAAATACATCTTTTGCTGTAATAGCTCCAGCAGTCTGATAAATCGAGAGCAGCTCGCTTTCCATATTTTCATTGATTTTGATTTTTTCGGTCGCCTGCCGAACAATTCCTGTGGCAGATGCAATCGTTTCAAGGCAGCCGGTTTTACCGCAGTTACACGGGGCACCGCCCTCTGGGATAACCGTTATATGGCCAATTTCGCCCCCGGAACCTGCTACACCTTGTACAATATCCCCGTTGGCAATAACTCCGCCGCCAACACCGGTGCCAAGCGTAACACAAACAAGATCCTTTCCGCCATTGCCTGCACCCTTCCACATCTCTCCTAGAGCTGCACAGTTTGCATCATTATCTACCACAACTGAAAGGCCTGTTTCAACTTCAAGCAAGTCTTTTACCGGATAGTTATCCCGCCACCCTAAGTTTACAGAATGGTATACAATTCCTGCATCAAGATCAACTGGTCCTGGTGCTCCCATCCCAATCCCTTGGACCTGGCTTTTTTCAATACTCCATTCTTCAAGCTTCTCATCAATACTTTTAGCTATATTTACGGTAATGTTTCTTCCTTCTTCACTATTATCAGTCGGAATTTCCCACTTATGCTGAATTTCCCCGTATGTATTTAACAGTGCCAGTTTGGTAGAAGTGCCTCCTAAATCTACACCAATCAACCATCTCTCCATAACCCTACTCACCCTTCTGCTGCTTCTCTTTTAATAGCTGTGCTTCATGCCTTAACAGCAAAATCGCACTTTGGTATTGCTGCGGTTCTATTAGCAAGGAGTCATATAAATCTTGTATCTCTGCTTCCATTAACTCCAAATCAGCGACACGATCTCCTATATAAACAAAGATGCCAAATTTCTTCAGCAGCTGCTGAACATCATAAATACTATTCATAGTTGCTCCTTTACTGGAAAAGTGAAGCGCTTTAAACATTTGCATAATTGAAAGAACTTCATCTGAATAAAAATATAAAAATAACGTTATCTTACCATTTCGTGACAAAAAAACCCTTAAAACAAGCCAACTATCACGTTTACTGCTTACCTTAAAGTATAATCGAAAGCTCCTGTGCTCTCAAGGGTTAGAATCAGCTGCTAAATACTTTTTTCCAAAGTAGTAGATTCCTCTTGATTTTTACAAATGAAAAAACTTCCCTTATATAAAAGAGAAGTTTTTAATCAGCATTTTATTTATCTGTCAGGATCTTTGGGATGGATAACCCTAGGTCTTCTATTTTTTAAAGGAATAGGAGAGCGAATTAGGACATCCCGGAAGGCTCGCAGGTTGAAAGGTATAAACGGCCAAAAATATGGAACGCCAAATGACTGCATTCTTGAAAGCATAATGATCAGCAGGACGACCGCGATCATGAATCCATATTCATGGAATAAGCTTGTCATGAGCAAGAGCCCAATTCTAATAAGCCGGTTTGCAAGACTCATCTCATAGCTTGGTGTTGCAAATGTTCCTATTGCTGCGATTGCTAAGTACAATACCACTTCATTAATTAGGAGACCCACATCAACTGCAACGGAACCAATCATTAATGCTGCAACTAAACCTAGCGCAGTTGCTAGTGAGGAAGGGGTATGGATTGCGGCCATCCTCAGCATATCAAGGCCTGTTTCAATCAGCAGAAATTGCAGCAGCAATGGCAGATGTCCTGTATCCTCTGGCACCAAAAATAGAAGTCCAGCTGGCATTAACTCCGGTTTTACAGCAAGTAAGTACCATAATGGCAGTAAAAAAAGGGACGCAAATACAGCTAAGAATCGTACAGCTCGCAAATAGGCACCTACCAATGGCTTATTGCGGTATTCTTCAGCATGCTGTAGATGATGCCAATACGTTGTCGGTGTAATGATGACACTCGGTGAACCATCGACAATAATACAGACATGTCCCTCGTATAAATGGGTGGCTGCTGTATCAGGTCTTTCCGTATAACGCACGAGCGGATAGGGATTCCAATGCCTTCCCGATATAAACTCCTCGATTGTTTTTTCAGCCATCGGCAGTCCATCTGTATCGATTTTGGCTATAGCATCCTTTACTTCTTTTACAATCGCTGGATCTGCTATATCCTCAATATAACTAACTACGATATCGGTTTTTGATCGTCTGCCTACCTGCATATATTCCATCCGCAAGGTTTTGTCTCGAATCCTTCTTCTTGTTAAGGCTGTGTTAAATACAAGTGTTTCAACAAATCCATCTCTTGATCCCCGGACCACTCGTTCTGTATCAGGTTCCTGCGGCCCTCTGACAGGATATGTACGAGCATCGATTAAAATGATTTCGGGAACTCCATCGACAACGAGTGCGGTTGGCCCAGCCAGTACAGCACTTATAGCTGCATCAAGATCTGTTGTTGTCTCAACCTCTACATATGGGATATACGTTTTAACTAATTTAGATAATGTATCGCCTTCCAGCTGTTTTGGTTCAAGGCCAGAGAGCATTTTCATTAAATAATGGAGAATATCATCTTTCACAAATCCATCCACTAAATAAAGCGCCATTTCCCTTTCCGCATATTCCACATCGAGCTGAATAATATCAAAGCTCTTCTCTACACCTAAAGCTTCTTTTAAATATGCGATGTTCTCTTTAAGATTAGCAGAAACTTGTTTTTTCTTTGTTTCTTCCAAATTCTCCACCTCAATATGATTTTCCAGCATTTTCAATGCATATATTCATCAGCATTGACATACAGAAAAAAAATCATACCATCTACTGGTATGATTCGATAAAATGAGGATTATTTTTAGCAATGTATCAGTTTCCGGATTCATATTGATTGATTTGCTCTAAGAGATTTGTATATAACTCTTCACCATTTTCCAATTCAATCGCCCGTGTCACAAGCTCCTTTGCTTCTGCCACATTATTTTCATTTAAATAAATCAGAGCCAAGTTATAATATGCTTCATGAAATTGATCATTTTTCTCTATAACACCCTGAAGATGCTCTTTTGCTTCTGTCATTTTTCCAGTATGAATCTCCGCATAGGCCAGCTGGAACAACACATTAGCTGATGCGTCTTCAGACTGTGCAGGCTCTTCTAATAGTTCTATGACCTTTTCGTGTTCTCCCGCATCAATGTATTCACTTGCGGCAATCATTAAAGATTGTTCATCGACCACTTTGGAATGATCGCTAAATCCGTACCATAAAAGTGCACCAAAGATCAGCGCTGTTAAAAGCAATGCTGGCACTTGCAAACGCATATTTTTCTTTTTAGGCAGATGGACAATCGCTGCGGCGAGGAAGCCTCCAATCATACCGCCGATATGGCCTGCGTTATCAATTCCTGGTATCACAAATCCCAGTACAAGGTTAATTCCCAATACAACAATGATATTCATCCCAATGGTTCTAAAAAATAATTCTTTATACATAAAGCCAAAATAAATCAATGCACCAAAGCAGCCAAAAATGGCTCCGCTCGCTCCTGCAGAAAGACCGTCGCTAAAAATAAAGCTGGCAAGCGTGCCGGAAAAACCAGCTATCAAATAAATTAGAAAAAAGCGGATGCTGCCAAAAATCCTCTCCACTGCAGCACCTAAATAAAATAATGCGAGTGTATTCATCAATAAATGCACCAAGCCAATATGAAGAACAATCGGAGTGAAAAATCTCCACCATTCCCCTTCAAGAATGAGCGGGTTAAACTTAGCACCATATTGAATTAGAGTGGAAGTGTTTGTACTGCCTCCTTTCCATTCGAGTAAAAGAAACATAAGAACTTGAATGGCGATAAAAGCATAGGTAAACAGAGGTTTCCCAGCCCGAAAAACTGCCTGTTCTTCCTTTTCCTTTTTAACTGCTCCTGCTAGCGTTTTTTGCTTAAGGTTCTCTATGTCTTCAGAATCGGTATGTATCTCTGCAGGAATGTCAAATCGAGAAGAGAATAAGCTATTAAGCTTTGCTGTTTCTTTTTCATAAAGAACTGGAGCCATAATCATTGTTGTAACTTCTGTTTTACTGCCTTCCTGGAGTTGAAAAGGTGCCTCCAACCGATATTCATAATCATCAACAGGAGGGTATGGAGAAACATAAATATTTAAAATGCCTAATTGCTTTTTCGCCAGCTGCTTTCTAATTCTTTCACCGTTTGCAGCTGTATGTTCAATATCCCTTTCCATCCAGCTGCTCCAGTCAAGATCATACCGCAGCAATCGAATCACCTGCAGCTGTTTATTTTCCATTTTTTCAAGCCACAGTTCTTTATCGCCTTCCCCTAACTGAACAATGCGAAAATCATGATCTGAAATAAAATACCATGCTAATCTCCAAAACATATACTCTTCTTGCATAAGATCTCCACCACTCTATGTTAACTTTTCGGAAAAACACATTAGACAAATCTTGAAAGCAGGCTTTGATCCTGCTTTTCGATACAGCTTCTAAAAGAACAGGCTGCATGCTGCCTTCGTGTATGTTTAAACATTTTAATCTTGTATCTATACGGCTAACTTATCCTTTAACTATAGAAAAAAACACTTTGTATTGTAAAGCAATATCACCCTTATATGTCTTTTTATAAATTCAGGAAGAAATTTGGATAAAAATGCTGTCTTTCATTCAAACTAATAAAAAAACAGGAGGTTGGATCATGGGAAAATTTGTTTCGATCTTTGTTATTGGTCTTAGCGGCTATTTATTTTTTCAAAATCGCTATCGATTATTAAACTTTGTCTTAAGCAATGTATGGCTGCGCAGATTCGTTGTTGGCTCTTTTCTAAATATGCCTGGAATGCGCGATCGCATGATGAATTCGGTCTTCCGTTAGAATGTAATCTCTTAAAAGAAAAAGGCCAGTGCGGCCTTTTTCTTTTGTCTAACATTATTAATTGTTTGAAAAGAATGGTTTCATGGTTTTCTTAAGCACTTCAGCTGAGTGTGTAAACTTCTCTTGTTCATCTTGATTTAAGTGAAGCTCGATTACATCGCGTATTCCCTTTCTATTCACAATAGCAGGAACCCCAATGTACACATCACTTTGTCCGTATTTTCCGTCCAAGTACGCAGAAACCGTTAAGACAGAATTTTCATTTTGCAGAATGGCCTTTGTTAGCCTAACCAGTCCCATCGCAATGCCATAGTAGGTTGCCCCTTTGCGTTCTATGATATGATAGGCGGCATCCCTTACATTTAAAAATAACTGATCCAGATCTTCTTGCTTATATTGCTCTTTCTTTTTCACCCAATCAGCGATCGTTTTACCGGCAATATCTGCATGGCTCCATACCGGAAGCTCCGTATCCCCATGTTCTCCTATGATATAGCCATGAACATTTCGGGAGTCCACTTGAAAATAGTCTCCAAGCAAGTAGCGGAAACGAGCAGTGTCCAGAATCGTGCCTGATCCGATGACTCTTTCCTTTGGCAATCCGGAATATTTCCAAACCGCATAAGTTAGAATATCGACAGGATTTGTCGCAACAAGAAAAATGCCGTCGAAGCCATTGTTCATCACTTGGTCGACAATACTTTTAAAAATTTTCGTATTTTTCTCTACTAAATCCAAACGGGTTTCGCCAGGTTTTTGATTGGCCCCAGCACAAATCACAACAATATCTGCGTCACGGCAATCAGAATAATCTCCATACCAAATACTTGTGGGAGAAGGAGCAAAAGGCAGGCCGTGATTTAAATCCATCGCATCTCCCTCTGACTTCTCCTTATTCAGATCAATGAGCACTAATTCCTCTGTAACTCCTTGATTCAGCATCGCAAAAGCATAGCTGGATCCGACAAATCCAGTTCCAATTAAAGCTACCCGATTCACTCTTTTTGACACGATATCTCCTCCTTTATATTTCAATCATTGTATCAGATTATTATTAACTATTTGTAAATTGAAAATATATAAAACCTAGAAGAGCAGCAATAAATCCTGATAGAAAGTTTACTGAATCATTGTTAAGAAAAGCAGACCCTTTTTGCAGACTTGTTTTTGTCTGACAATGCACAGTCTTTTCCATTTGTTTTCCACAAATAGTACAAACATAAACAGCTTGGAAATAGGCTCCCATTACAGTATCGAGTAAGTTGCCTATAAAGCCAAATAAAAAGACAAGCCAGAAGGCAGCTAACTCCAGATCAAATAAATGTAAACCAGCAAACCCAATGACAAAAGATCCTGCAATCCCCGCAAGTGTACCCATAACACTCACTGCTCCAGAAGTACCTGCTTGTGCCTGTTTGAATGTTCTAATTGATATGGGGGCTTGCTTACTGAGGGAACCGATCTCTGATGACCATGTATCCGAATTGGCACTCGCTATGCAAATAAGGAATGCAAGCAGCCATGCTTCATCAGCAGTCTGAAAATAAAGCAGACTGGCCGCTGCAGCAGCACCGCCATTGGCAGCAACCTGCTGCCAATCCCGATTGGAGCCTTTTTGTACAATTTCCTCTATAGCAGCTTTTTTTTGCTTCTTATAAAGAGACAATATGCTAGATGAAAGAAAGAACAGACCAAGGATCAGCAAACCTTCATAACCAAAGCTATAGCCAATACTAATCCCTACGACAACAGCACATATGCTACCTGAAAAGGAAAGAACCTTTAACTTATACCCGCCGATTGATGCGGCGAGAATGATGAAGATGAGAATAAGATCATTAGACATGTGGATTGTAAACCTTCGCATCCGTTATTATTTGCATAACAGACTGATCGTACACATCGACTGGCAAAGTTTTCACGATTTGTTCATCAAATGCAAGCGCAATGGTTTTACCTTCATAAAAGGGAAGAAAACGGTCATAGTATCCGCCCCCAACACCTAGGCGCTCACCGCTCGAAGTAAAGGCAAGACCAGGCACAATTAATAAATCAATCTCTTCCGCTTTTTTTGCCTTTGTCTGCTCTTCAATTGGCTCTAACAATTGAAAGTAAACCCGCTCTAGCTGTTTAAAATCTTTAATGGTACGAAAAATCAACTTTCGCTCTTTTGGTTCACATTTCGGAACAGAGACCGTTTTTCCTTCCTCCCATGCTTTTTTGATGATTGCATATGTATCGACTTCAGGCTGAAGAGAAATTGTAATGCCTATACTTGATGCTTTCTCCCATGCCGGCTGCTGAAAGAGTTTATGAGCAATGATTTCAGAACGCTGCATATATTGAGCTTCTGTTAACTGGGCAAGAGTATTTTTTATATACTTGCGTAAATCTTTTTTTTGCTGGTCCAGTTCCATCCTCCAGTCCTCCTTTTATCTGCTATTTCATTTGTTTTTTTACATACAAAAAAAGCAGCAGGAATGACCCCGCTGCTTATTTTGTCTCACGATGTGTAACAGAACGCTTATCTCTTGGGCAATATTTCTTAAGCTCAAGACGATCTGGATTGTTTCGTTTATTTTTTTTAGAAATATAGTTACGATCTCCACATTCTGTGCAAGCTAACGTAATATTCACACGCATGTAATTTCCCTCCAAACTATAGATGACTAGTTCGTTCATACGACTTTTCTATAATATCACTTTTTAGTTTGAAATGCTAGTGTGTTTTTTAAAAGAACAGAATTTAAGTTTTGTAATTCCGTTTTGCTGCTGCCGCTAATAATCCAAGACTCGCCTTCACATGTTTGCCTTCCGTCAAATTCAATTTCTTTTGTATACAGACTGACAGCATTTCCCTTTACCATCGGAAGATATTTTAATCTTCCGCTAGCTGATTCCGCCCATATATTATCGGTATGAATATTCCAATAAGGCTGGATTGTACATTCGCTCATTTTTTCATTTTCCAGATACCCGTTAACTAAGTAAACAGTTTGATCAGCCAAATGGTATACAAGGTTATCAACAGGAGAAACAAAAGAAACATGTTCTCTAGAATGAGTTTCGTGTTTGTATTGAAGCAATACATTCACTTTTCGTGAAAATGGGTAATGGTTTGTGACATACACTTTGTAATAGCGGACCTTTGAATGAATGTGCAATTCTTTCACATGAATCGATAAGCCGATCTCATGGAGTGTCTGCTGAAGCCCTCCGTTTAGCCAATAGGTGACTCCATCGACCCTAATGCCAGGAAACATTCTCAGCTTTCTATTAACACTTTCATATAGAGGATCATGATCAGTTATTCTAAGAGAATTTGTATTCATTTTAGGACACCTTTTTTATTTATTTTTGTATAATCATTTTGCTTTCAATCAATATTTCTTCGTATACACGCTTCGTCAATTCAGCTGTACGATTCCAGCTGAAAAGGCTGTCTGCTACTCTCTTTCCATTTATTCCGAGTGTGATGGCTTCTTCTTTATCCGACAGAAGGAAAGATGCTTGGGCTATCAAGCTGTCCGGATCACCTGGGTTCATCAATAAACCAGTAGAACCATGCTGCACGATCCCTTTTAATCCCCCTGTATTTGAAGCAATGACTGGCTTTCCTGCCGCCATCGCTTCAAGAGCCACAATCCCAAAAGGTTCATAGTTGCTTGGAAATACGGCCATTTCACACATTGAGAAAAGCTCTGCACGCTGCTGATCACTGATAAAGCCTGGAAAATAAAAGCGGTTCTCCAGTTTATACTCTTTTACTTTGCTGCGATATTCTTCTAATAGCGGACCTCTGCCTGCAATAACAAAATAAATGTCCTTAAACATTGCACAAAGCTCATTCGCTGCCTCAATAATCGTTTCAAACCCCTTTTCCTGTACCATTCTTCCAATGGAAAAGATAAGTCTTCCGTTTTCCTGCACATAAGGCATTCCCATAGCAGAGCATTTAGTCTGATGATGAGATACATGTTCTACGCCGTTTGGAATGATCGTCATTTTGTTTTCTGAATGCTGAAACAGATCAATAACTTCATTTTTCATATATACACTGCAGACAATGATGTGCTCTGAGTGTTCAATCAATTGTTTTTCCTTTTTGTGTATAAAGCTTTGCATCTCCGTAAAAATTCCGCCATTTCTGCCTGATTCCGTTGCGTGAATGGTCGTAACGAGGGGAATATTAAGCAGCGTTTTTAGACTCATTGCACAAGCTCCAACCAGCCAATCATGCGCATGTATTAATGAAAAAGAATGTATGAAGCGTAACTCTCTTGCTTTTCTTTCCATTGCCAGATTTAAACCGCCAATCCATCTTAAAAAATCAGGATCTCTGCTATTTAATGGCTCTACACGGTGAATAAAGACTCCGTTTACTGCCTCTGTTTCAGGCAGTTCTCCTGTATTAGCTGTAAGGACATGAACCTCAAAACCTATTTTTACAAGGCTTTCTGCCAGGGCACCAACATGTCTTGCCAAACCGCCAACAAGGTTAGGTGGATATTCCCAAGAGAGCAGAAGAACCTTTCTCTTTTGTTCCTTTCTTTCCAAATGCACTTCTTTTAAAGGATAAAACCTTTTGTAAGAGGACTTATCTATAGTGAGACCTGTTGAGATTCTTCCAGTTGCATCAAGCCATTCATCAATAAGCTCATCCATCATTGATTCATCTTTATGATATGTGGAGTTTCTCTCAACCAATTGCTCCATTTTGTGAACATATGTCCACGAATAGGCCAAATCTTTCGAAAATAGAGAATGCGGAGTCACTTCAGGCAGAAACGATTGACACAAGTGAACATTCTCTTCAGTTTGAGAAAGGTTTCCCTTTTCACTTCCTTGTAATATAAGATCCATTTTTTCAAGTTCTTCCAATCGTGCCAGAAGAGTAGAAATATCGGAATAGATCACTACTTCTTCAGAAGAAGCAGAAGTTTGAGCTAACCAATCTTTCATCTCTATTCTTTGATTGCTGAATTGCTCTGAGAAATCAGTATGAATAGGAAGGATCGTTAAACCATGAGGTGACTTTACAATGCTTCTTCCCTCATGGATAGGTGGGGGATCAGCAAATTTTATGGTTTCAGAGCTTATAAAAGTATGAGAAAATGCCTGGTCCATTAAAAATAAATCTAGTCCAGGTGCATACATTCCGTAAGGAAACCAGAATCCTTCTGGTTTAATCTGCAAGTGCTTCTGCAAACAAGTTAAACTATTTCTAATCTGCAGCTGTGTTCCAACAGAGGTTGTTGCATAAGGAAGGATACCAGTTGAAGTGGCTAAAACTTGTATGCTCTTTCTTTGCAGCAGTGCTGATATGAGCTTATTAATATTTTTATTAAAACCATGCCAATACTCTAGTACCTCTTGATCTTGTTTTAAGTAGGTGTCCATTTCTTTTTGAAATTCAGGACTTTCAAAGATCTGGTAATATGAAGACGATAAGGCGATTTGGATGTTTACATAGTGTCTAGTATTCTCCAGATGATGAAACAACTGCAGAAGCTTATGAACGAAGGGATAAAGGTCCGGCCAGTATTCCACCTGCTTGGGATAATAATGCACATCAGGCTGAAGTATAATCGTAATTGGCTGCTTGTCCATTGTTTAATTCACCTTCGTTTCCTTTTCGTAATAGCTATATGTGCTCACATGCTCAACCCATTTTGGCATTTCATTACGGTTAAGCAGAAATTGCTGAACATCATGACCTAGGTGTCCAGTCTGCTCCATTCTGTTTCTTGGGGCATGAATAGAATTGGACCTTACAATAGGAAAGAAATATGTATCTGAAAACATTATGCCAATCTCAGCAACATAACAGTGATTAGCCTCCAATTCAGAGATGATCCAATGGGAATCCTTCTCCGAGATTCCAATATCAGTAGTTGAATGGGCATTAGAACCATCATAAATGATGCAGGTGACGTCGTTTAACCTAATAACAAGGTTTAAGTCGTTTGGATGAAAATACTGCTTTACAAGGTCTCTCGTGTTGTCACACACATTCCAATGCAAAAACACTTGCTGAGGTGAAATCAAAGACATGGATAAATAGTTATTATCTATATAACTTTCAAAAGTCTGCTGATCGTCTGCAATCTTAAAATCCTTTTCGCCTTTTTTATGATTGATTAGCTTTACCCACTGATATTGTACCTTACCAACCGTTGTATTAAGTTCTTTTGCAATTTTACGGAAGGATAATCCGCTTCGTTTTAACGCAATAATGTCTTCAATCATTTTTGCACCTCACTCTCATTCTCACTTAGCATGTTTACTATATGAAAAGCTGAATTTATTTTGATTTCTATTAATTTTATTTTGTAAGTTAATGTTATCATCGAACAAGCACACCAGCAATGAACGGAATTTGTCGGGAATTGTATGATAGGCACTCGAGGCATACTATATATGCAAAAATATTTTTAACAAAAATCTATTAGGCTGGAAAAAGAAGTTCTTTCGACTAGATCAGCTATTCAAAACGACAGATTCACCCTTTTTTCTAACTTCATTCGAAAATTGTCGTCTTCATATGATAGAATGTTTTTGTCTATAAAACAGAGAGTGAGTTGAAAAACATTGATATATGTCTTAATTGCCTTACTAGTTTTTTCTTTATTGCTATTCGTAGTGTCAATTTTCTTAAAAGATCCCTATAAAACCTTAAGAGAAGATATTGATCAGCTTACCATGCAGCAGGTCCAGGATATGTATGTGGTTAAAAAGAAGCTAAAGGTACTAGAAGAAGAGCTTTTATTGGATGAACAAGTCATGCCACAAATACTGAACACAGTTAAAGCTCAGTCACCTGCCCCGAAACCAGAAAAGAAAGAAATCCATGATATTATTAAAAATCAAGTTCTTGTTCTTAGTAAACAAGGCTTAAGCATCGACCAAATTGCAAGACAATCTTCATTGACGGAAGAAGAAGTTGAAAACATCTTACGGACAATGAAGCTAAAAGGTGATTTTTATGCATAAAAGAAATGTACGTTCCTTTTCATTTGGCATCTTCTTCTCTGTTCTGGTTATTGCTATTTACACGTTTATAGCCGATCCAGAACGTGAAGAAACTGCCTATACAGACAACGGAGCCAAAGCATACTTAGAAGAGGCAGGTTACACTGTTTTGACTGAGGAAGAATTGAATAATGCGATTGACTCCTCTGAAAAACAGACAGAGCAGCCAGACACTGATAGCAACGACGGCGACGAGGCCGGCAGTAATCCTGATCAGCCACAAGGAGAAGACACAGCTCCTGAGGAACCTCCTGTTTCCTTTGAACTGGAGATAAGCCAAGGGATGAATGTTGGGCAAATCGCATCATTATTAGTTCAAGTTGGTTTAGTAGAGGATGCGAGTGCGTTCACACAATATATGGAGGAAAATGGCTATAGCACAAAGATCCAGCTTGGCACATTTGAAATTAAACAAGGCATGAGTATTGAAGAGATTGCTAAAACCATAACAAAAAGCTAAAGGTCAGTGACCTTTAGCTTTTTTACTTACGAATTTAAATCATATTGACGTCCTTTAACAAGGTAGAAAACATGTTCTGCAATATTTGTTACATGGTCAGCTGCTCTTTCTAAATAACGAGAAGTAAAAGAAAGCTGAGTGATTTGCGGAAGACGATCTGGCATGCTAACGCTTATTTTCATCAGATCCATGATGGTTTCACCATAAAGATCATCTACCTTATCATCCATATCTGCCACTTTTTTCGCCTTTACAATATCTTCTTCATTAAAAGCTTCTAAAGATAGCTTGAGCATCTTGATCATAATTGAATACATCTCTTTGATGTGAACAATTGGCTTAACATGCTCCTCAGAACCGATACGAATCGTTGATTTGGCGATATTTACAGCAAAATCTGCGATTCTTTCAATATCTGTTGCAATCTTAATAGCCACGATAATACGACGTAAATCAATAGCCACAGGCTGCTGTTTCGCAATTAAAAGAATGGCAAAGTCATTAATTTCTTCATAAAGCACATCTGCTTTAATATCATCTTCCATAATTTCAATCGCTAATTCGATATTTTTTGTTTCTAGGGCCAGAATTGATTTTGATAAAGCAGACTCAGCAAATTCGCCAAGCTCAATTAATTTTTGTTGAAGACGGATTAGTTCATCATCAAATTTTTCACGTACAGACATAGCGGCCTCCTATTAACCAAATCTACCAGTAATATAGTCTTCTGTTCTCTTATCAGTCGGATTCGAAAAGATCACATCGGTATCTGCATATTCAATTACTTCACCATTTAAGAAGAAAGCCGTTTTATCTGAAATCCTTGCTGCCTGCTGCATATTATGTGTAACGATAATAATACTAAAATCCTTCTTAAGCTCTTGTACAAGCTCTTCAACTTTTAATGTTGAGATTGGGTCAAGTGCGGATGTTGGTTCATCCATTAGAATAACATCAGGTTCAATTGCTAGACAGCGTGCAATACACAGACGCTGCTGCTGACCGCCAGATAAGCCATATGCATTTTCATGGAGGCGATCCTTAACTTCATCCCAAATCGCTGCGCCACGCAAACTTTTCTCCACAATCTGATCCAAGACTTTCTTGTCGCGAATGCCATGGATTTTTGGACCATACACAACATTTTCATAAATTGACTTCGGGAATGGATTTGGCTTTTGGAATACCATTCCTACATGTGTACGCAAATCTTCTACTTTAAAGTTTTTATCAAAAATACTTTTTTCACGATATTGAATATCACCCGAAATCTTCACAATTGGAGTCAATTCAACCATGCGATTTAATGTTTTAATATAAGTAGATTTTCCGCATCCGGATGGACCGATAATCGCTGTAACATCATTTTCCTGAATCTCAAGATTAATATTTTTAAGAGCATGTGTTTCTCCGTACCAAAGGTTCAAATCCTTTGTATTATATACCATACCCTTTTTACTTTCTGTTTTATCTTTCACTGTATTAGCAGCACTATTAGCTGTAAAAGTTGAAACTGTCATGTTTGAATCTCTCCCGTCGTTAGAATCTTCTCTGGAATTTATTTCTGATCAAAACTGCTATCGAGTTCATTATGAATAACACAAGTAATAGAATAACGATTGTTCCAGCAGCAAGATTAGCATACTCTGCAACAAGGGCAGAATCTAATGTCCAGTAATATATTTGCATTGGCATTACAGTGAACTTGTCAAAAATACCGTCTGGCAGCGGAATCAGCAATGCAGGAATACCAAGAACTACTAAAGGCGCTGTCTCACCGATAGCACGAGAAAGTGCTAAGATGACTCCAGTTAATATACCAGGTAGCGCAGCTGGCAGAACCACATTTTTTATGGTTTGCCATTTAGTTGCCCCCATACCATAGGATGCTTCCCTTAAAAATTGCGGCACAGCACGAATGGCTTCCTGACTTGCAACAACCACAACTGGTAAAACAAGTAAACTCATTGTAAGCCCACCTGCTAATACTATATTACCTAATCCAAGAGCACGGGCAAAAACAGTTAAACCTAAAATTCCAAATACAATGGAAGGAACACCAGCAAGATTGGAAATATTCGTTTGAATAAAGGCTTGCAAACGGCCCTTTTTCGCATATTCCTCAAGATAAATTGCTGTTCCAACACCTAGGATCATCGTAACAGGTGCAACTACAACCATTAACCATAATGTACCAGATATTGCACCCATGATGCCAGCTTTTTCTGGATCAGTTGACAGCTTGTTTGTTAAGAATTCAAAATCAATCCAGCCAATACTGTCAGCAACCACCCGATAAATCAGGATCACTAATACCAATAGACCGAATAGCGTTGCAGCTAAGAAAACATTTTTTGCAACTGTATTTGTTGTTAATCTAGATCCCATTTTCTTTTCAACTAGTTTTGTATCAATATGTTTCATATTAATATTCCTCCCTAAATCTACGAGAAATATACTGTGCAATTAAGTTCATGATTAACGTGAAGACGAACAATGTCATAGCAACAGCATATAAACTGTAATAAAGGGTAGAGCCAGCAGGAGCATCCCCGCCAGTAACTTCAACTATATAAGCTGTCATCGTTTGCATGGACTGTGTAACGTCAAAGGTGAAATTCTTATTACTTCCGCTGGCGATTGTAACGATCATTGTTTCACCAATCGCTCTTGAAATCCCCAATACAAAAGAAGCGATAATTCCAGACATTGCTGCTGGAACAATTACTCTCCAAGTAACTTCTAACTTTGTTGCCCCAAGTGCAAGGGCACCTTCTCGCATAGAATATGGCACTGAACTCATTGCATCTTCTGATAAAGATGCCACCATTGGAATAATCATAATTCCCATCACGATCCCCGGACTGAGGATATTCGTGGGCTCTAAAGAAGGAATGATTGCTCTCAATAGAGGAGTGACAAATGTAAAAGCAAAAAAACCATAAACAATCGTTGGAATACCTGCAAGAATCTCAAGTATTGGTTTCAATGCTCTTCTAACTCTTTCAGAAGCGTATTCGCTTAAGTAAATAGCTGTCATTAAACCGATTGGAATAGCCACAAACATGGCTATTGTAGAAGAAATAATTGTACCGGTTAGCAATGGGAGTACCCCGAATTCCGCATTATCTCCCAATGGCTTTAAGACAGTGCCGGTGAAAAACTCAAAAAAAGGTATAATTTTAAAGAATTCAATTGTTTCGCTTAATAATGTAAATACAATCCCTATCGTTGTTAAGATTGAAATTATAGCGATAACTAATAACACTTTAGGCATTATTTTTTCAAAAATAGCAGAAACGGAACGTGATTGCTTATTCTTCGCAACCATTTCACGTACTGCATTTTTTTCTAACTTGTTATTCAAGTTGTGAAACCCCCTTCACCAAAACCATTCATCCAATTTGGTATTTCATACTTAATCAAACAGATAGGAAGATGAGACTTAAGAGCCCCCATCTTCCTATCACCTTTGTTTAATAGATGTTTATTATTGTAAACCTTCTAAAGCTTCAATGTTAGCTTGGATCTCTTCTTCTGGAATTGGAGCAAAACCAGTTTCAGATGCTACAGTTGCAGCATTTTCCATAGCGTAGATTGCAAAGTCAAGAACTTGTGCTTTTTCTTTTGCCATTTCTGGGTTAAGGTAAGTGAATACCGGGCGAGTAAATGGAGAGTAATCAAACTCTTCGCTTTCACCAATTGTCTCTAAGCTTGGAGCAACCGCGCCATTACCGAAATCAACAGATACAGCAGTTAACTTATCAGTGTTGCTTTCATAGTAACCATAACCAAAGAATGCGATAGCGTTTTTATCTTTTGAAACTAGATCAACTAGAGTAGAGTAATCTTGCTGAAGGTTAACACCTTCTACTAAATCTTGACCTTCAAGAATTTCATCAAAGAAGAACTCATAAGTACCATGGTTTTCGTTAGGTCCCATTGTAACGATTGGCTCATCTGGGAAAGATGGATCAACGTCAGACCAGTTTTTCACGCCAGAGCTTGCAAGGAAAATATCTTTAACTTGTTGCTCAGTAAGTTCAGTAGCCCAGTCATTTTCTTTGTTGATAACAACTGTTAAGCCATCTAAAGCAACTTTTAACTCTAAAGGTTCAAAGCCAACTTCTCCTGCTTTTGCAATTTCTTCGTCTTTGATTGGACGAGAAGCATCATTGAAATCAGTTCCGTCTTCAATTAAGAATTTTTCAAAACCAGCAGATGTACCTGCACGGCTAACTTCAACAGAAACATTTTCTTCTTCGTTAGTCATATAGTTTTCAGCCATTTTAGCCATGAAAGGATAAACAGTACCAGATCCGTCGATTACTACGCTTCCTTCTAAAGCTTCTTCTTCATCAGCTGGAGCAGGCTCTTCAGTGTTTTCATCTGATCCGCCAGCGTTTTCTTCTGGTTCTTCCTCTGATTCTCCACCGCCGCAAGCAGCAATGATTGTCATTACAGCTGCAAGCAATAGTAACATGCTAAGTTTCTTCAAGCTTTTCATCTTCTTAATTCCCCCTAAGAGTTATCAATGTTTTGTCCTACAAGTAATAGAATAAAGGTGTTCTGTTAATCTCGTTTTAATCGAATGTAAATGTTTTGTAAACTTCGTTGATTGTTGTGTAAATATGTCGAAATCCGGTAATAATATGATATTTAGGCAGTAAAATAAGTCGAAGATTGACCTATTAGCAAAGTTTTTAGTATAAAAGATGGTTGCTAAATTGCTAGAGCTGAACCTGGCCTTTATGTAAAACATACAAGAATAGTAATCAATTTGATTACTCATATTGTTTTCAGGTTGAATAATATTATGCATTTCCTCATTTAATCTGCTTAAAAATTATATTCACTAATACATAAGAGCTAATTTCCCAGAAAAAAAGACCCGAAGCCTTAGACAGAAAATCTCCTTTTAAGATATCTGCTAAGTTTACGAGTCTATAAACAATTGTATCACTGATGCCCTGCATCTTTCTGATCCGTAACCATTTTAAACAATTTTACTATATTTTGAATTTATTAAGTACAATTTGCAGCTGTGCAGCCATGTCATTGAGCTTTCTCGCAGAATTAGTTATTTCACCGCTAGAAGCCAGCTGCTCTTCCGCTGATGTTGCAACAGTCTCAGAGTAGGAGGAGTTAATTTTGGCCATTTCGGTCAAAACATTCACATTCTCAGCGACCATTTCTGTACTGTTTGAAAATTCGGCAGCCATATCATTCATGGAAAAGATCGTTTTGTTCATTTCTGTAATGGACTGACTAATATTCTGAAATGAGGCACCAGCTTCATTAACAGCTTTAGTACCATCCAAAACTTCATCTGTACTTTTTTTCATAGCAAGTGATGTTACTCGTATTCCATTTTGAATTTGAGAAATCAGGTCCGTTATTTGATTGCTAGACTCCCGAGATTGTACAGCAAGCTTTCTTACTTCATCAGCAACTACCGCAAAACCTCTGCCATGCTCGCCAGCACGAGCCGCTTCAATGGCTGCATTAAGTGCTAATAAATTGGTTTGTTCTGATATATTCGTAATCACATCTGTAATGGTTCCTATCTTTACAGAGTTCTCTCCCAGTTCATCTATATAAGAGGAAACGTTATGAACTGATTCATTAATTTGCTGCATCTTCGAAATAGAATTTCCGACTACATCATTCCCCAGCCTTGACATGTCAGCTACCTGATCGGCAACAGAATCCAGTGTTTGGACAGATGCAGTTAAGATTTGCAGACGATCTTGCAAGTGTTTTATTGTCTCAATTATTTCATTCACTGTATTAAGCTGCTTGCTTGATGATGCGGCGACTTCTTGGATGGACCCTGTAATTTGCTCGGTGCCTTTCATTGTTTCAGATGAACTTGCTGTCAATTCGTCAGCAGAATCGAGCACATGAGAAGTTGTTAAAGTAGCCTGGTGAATCAGCTGTTTTAAATCAGACACCATCCTATTAATTGAAGATGTTAGATCTCCAAGCTCGTCCTTTGAATAAATCTTAATCTCCGGCTGACTAAAGTCACCCTCTGTAATAGTTTGAATTCTTTCAGAAATACGTTTAATTGATAAATGTATAGACCTTGCAAGTAAAATACCAACTAATATAGAAATAATCGCCATCACAACAGTTAGAATCACTGTCATAAAGGTAACTTTTTTCCCATTTGCCACTATCGTACTGCCCAGCTCAGATACATTGTTTTGCTTTTCATCTGCTAACTGTTTCAAGCTTGCCATTGTATCTTGAGCCTGTTCCTGTTCAGCTCCAAGATTTAATAAAGCTTTATGCTGGTCTCCATCATCATAAACTCCAATGACATTGCTTCGCATAAGATCAGTCCAGCGTGCTCCATAGCTAATCAGCTTATGTATTTCTTCTTCGGTATCTTTCCCTTCCATACGCTGAAGAAGCTCTGTTTCAATCTTTTCACTTTCTGCTGCATTTGCTTCAAAATCTTCAATCGATTGCGGTGAACCCTCGAGCAAATAATTCGTCACAAGGCGCAGTCGCTCGGACATATTAAATCGAATATTTTGCATCAAGTTCAATTCCACAGATTCTGCCAGTATTAATTCTTCCGCAAGTTCATTAGACTTAGCAGTATTAACAATGGAATAAGCGGCAAGACCTCCTGAAATGAGCAGTACTAAACAAAAAGTTAGAATAATTTTTCTTTGGATGGTCATTTTGAATGGAATGGAATATGTCCGATTTCTCGTCTTCTGGTACAAATGTGCTAATTTCTGTTTAATAAATTGCAAAAAGACACGCCCTCTCGCTAAAGTTCCCCTTCCATTATCACAGCTTTTTATTAAGATATTGTAAATTCAATGTGAATTTTATATAAACACAGGCTCTTTGACCTATTTTCTTTTAGGTCTAAAAATCCATATAACAGAAAAAACCGCTCCATAGGCAGGAGCGGCTCTTTCCATTATTCTTCTTCTGTATCATCTTCAGTATTTTCAGCGTCCTCTGTATCAGAAGCTTTCTTATCATTTGCTTTCAAGTCAAAGTACGCATCCATTACACGGTTTCCAATTTTCAAATTGGCTCTATGATCCACACTTCCCTGATAGGCCCAAGGTACCAGAACTGCCATTGCTACTTCAGGATTCTCGGCTGGAGCATAGCTCACAAGACTTAAATTCATAACCTCTGGCGGTTCTTTTCCATAATTACTGCGCAACGGTCCATCATAGAAGGCTTCAGCTGTACCCGTTTTTCCTGCGGGTTTATATGCTTTACTGCCAAAAAAGGAATATGCTGTGCCATCTCTTTCTTGCATAACTCGTCTAAATCCTTCTTGGACTAATTTCATCCATTCAGGCTTAGCATCAATGCGATTTAAAACAACTGGAGAAATTTCTTGAACAAGCGGTCCAAGCTGGTCTTCTTCCATAACAGGTTCACGAATTTCTTTTACCATATGAGGCTCCATCCGATTGCCTCCATTGGCAATCGTCGAAACATATTGTGCAAGCTGCATGTTTGAATACGTATCGTACTGTCCGATGGAAAAGTCAAGCATGAAACCAGGCAGACTGCTCGCACCTTTAAATCCCGTTTGCTCGTTAGGCAAGTCGATGCCTGTTCTAACACCTAGACCAAATTGAGCAAAGGAATCACGAAAAGTACTAAAGCCCTCTTCAGTGTTCAATGGAAGCGGCTGATTCGGCTGATATCTCCCTCCGCCAATTCGAATAGCTGTTTCAAACATATAAACGTTTGAAGATACCTTTAAAGCATTCACATCGCTAATCGGACCAAATGTTTTCCATGATTTTTTGGGAGGTGTGTTTTTAATAAGCAATGGTCTGTCAGTAATGACTGTCCCAGGACTTATAACTCCCTCATTGTATCCAGTTAATATGGTTGCACCTTTGACAGCAGATCCAACATTATATGTTGTCGTAATATTGCCTAAAGCATCATCCTGCAATTCTGTTTTGCCTGTTTGCTCGTTTTTAACAAGCCTTTTTCCGGCCATCGTTAAGATTTCCCCTGTGTGAGGGTCCATTAAGACTACATACGCACGATCAAGCAAAGTCGTGCCAGGTGATGTTTTCGCTGCACGAAGTTCTTCTTCTATAATCTTTTCCACTTCAAGCTGCAGTTCCATATCTGTACTCAAAACAAGATCTTTTCCTCTCTGTCCCTCGCTGATCGGAATAGTTTCCAGTACATTGCCGGCTTTATCCGTTACATTTTTAACCTTTGCCTTTTGCCCGTGAAGCACCTCTTCATACTGAAGCTCAATATAGCTTTTGCCAACACGGTCATTACGGCTGTAATCTCTAGCCAAATAATAGTCAAGCTGTTCTGCAGGCACTCCTTCATCAGAAGAAGTAACCTTTCCCAACACAGATTTTAATGTGTTGTTATAAGTGTAAGCTCTTTCCCAATCCGTTGTAGTATCAACGCCAGGCAATATTTGCAGATTTTCACTTACAATCGCAAATTCTTCATCTGTAACATCTTTATTCTTAACGATTTGCGGTGTAAGGGCATAGCCGCTTGAAAAATCACGGTATATCGCAAGAATTTCAATATCTTCAGGTGTTAATTCAGCAAGATCACCTTCTGTAATACGATCTAACTGCAATTGGTACACTTCATTATTGAGTTCAGTGCCCTCATATTTTTCTGCTAACGCATCTGATTCTTTCTCTGACACTTTTTCTTTCGCACGCTCTGGATTTTTTATGATCCAATAATCCTTTTGATCCCGCTCCGTTACCTTTTCTGTATCTTTGTCAATCATCTTAGCCAGTCTTTCGGCAACTTCAAGCATCTCTTCCTGACTCGCACCATTATTAGTATAAGTAATTGCATTTTGCGGTGTATTATCAACAATAATTTGCCCTGTTCGATCATACATCTTCCCGCGCGGAACAGGGTTGTTTACCGTAACATCCTCAGTCCGTTCAATTTCCCGCTTATAATCGTCCCCATAAACAATCTGTACAAATCCTAACCGCAGAATTAAAACAGAAAATAGACCAAATACAACAAAGAAGAGTAAATTCAGACGAAAAGGAACATGATTCTTCTTTTTATTCTTTCTGTTCAAAATGTAACCACACTTCCCCTAAAAAGTTTCTAGTCTTATTTTATAAGAAGTGAGAAAAAAATTCTATTAATAACTAGTCTTTTTCGATGTAATGTTTTCCATTAAGCAGCCAGGTTCACTTTATGAATAAAATAATAAATAAGCGTATGTCCTGTTCCTAGTATGATGATAAGTACAGGAATGCTATTTTCGGGTTTAAAAATGGAGATCCCAGCTAAAAATGCCAGCACAGAAACAACTCTGCCTATATTTAAATATAGCTCTCTTACCACAATATACTCAATCCTCATCTCCCTGGCCTTCCAGGCTGTGCCGATTACATCATAAGTCATAGAAACGTAAGGAACAAACAGAATCGGATATCCTACCGCAATAATAGCCGCATAGATCATTAATTTAGGGAATGTAATGTTTGCCAAGATAAAAAAGATGCTCACATACAACAGAATTCCACCGATTAATATCGCTTTCTTCCTCTGATGTTTCCTTAGCATTCTAGAGACAATATAATAGGCAACAAAAGAAATGCCTGAATTGACAAGACCAAAAGTTCCGAGAGCAAGCTCACTTCCTGTTGAGATAAAAACAAAGACTGAAACGAGAAAGGCAAATGTTCCTTCGCGCAGCCCCTGAAAAAAGTGGGCATTCGTAATCATACGCCAATTAAAGCTATTTTTTCTCTCCTTGAGGATTCTGGTAAACCAGTACCTTCCGCTTGCGGGTCTCCTTTTTAAGAAGAAGCTTAAAATGACTGCCACTAAAAACAAGGTTAGTGAAATACCGAAAATTATAGAGTATCCTGTAAACTTTTCCATCTTCGAAATGATGAATCCGGCAGCAATTGGTCCAGCCATTCCTGCTACAGAATTTAAAATACCGAGAAACCCATTAAAAAAGTCGCGATTTTCCGGTTCAGTAATCTCAAAGGTTAACACATTAAATGCAAGCCAATAAAAACCATAGCCTACTCCAAGCAAAGCGCCTAATAGAAGCAAATACGCCGATGCATTTCCACCTGCAATCAGTACTGCCAAATAAAAGATGCCAAGAAAAATAACTCCGATTCGAAGAACAATTACACGATCAATCTTTTTCGCCCATCTTCCAGCAATGGTAAATGTAATAAGCTGTAAGACAACAATGGATAAATTGTATAATCCGAGGTCGAAATATTCTCCTGATTGTTTCCAAAGGAATATATTCACAAAAGTATTTGAAAGGGCAATACTTAAAGAATACAATCCTCCAATCAGCAGCAATAAAGTTAAATCCCTTGTTACCTCTATATCACCTAGTATCTTTTTAAATCTGCTCATAAAAAAAACTCCCCTTTGGTTCTAAGGGTAGTTTTTAACATAGGGCAATGCATTATGCAAAATTGCCCTTTAGAATTTAAAAAGCACAGCAGAAAATCTGCTGTGCTTGATTTATCGTTATTATTTTGCAGCGCTATAGCGTTTAGAAACTTCATCCCAGTTTACAACGTTCCAGAAAGAGTTGATATACTCAGGACGACGGTTTTGGTAGTTTAAGTAGTATGCATGCTCCCAAACATCTAATCCTAAGACTGGAGTTTTGCCTTCCATTAATGGAGAGTCTTGGTTTGGTGTGCTAGTCACTTCTAACTCACCATTGTTTACTGCAAGCCAAGCCCAGCCAGAACCGAAACGAGTCGTTGCCGCTTTAGCAAACTCTTCTTTGAAAGCATCAAAGCTGCCAAACTTGCCAGTGATTGCATCTGCAAGCTCACCAGTTGGCTCTCCGCCTGCATTTGGAGCAATTACTTGCCAGAAAAGAGAGTGATTAGCATGGCCGCCGCCATTATTGCGTACAGCAGTACGAGCTGACTCAGGAACTGCATCAAGGTTAGAAATTACTTCTTCTACTGATTTAGAAAGTAGCTCTTCGTTCCCTTCTAACGCATTATTTAAGTTTGTCACATATGTGTTGTGGTGTTTTGTGTGATGGATATTCATTGTTTCTTTGTCAATATGAGGTTCTAAAGCATCGTATGCGTAAGGTAATTGTGGTAATTCAAAAGCCATTTTAAATTCCTCCCTATGTATATGAATAGTTTCAGTCTCAAAGCCACTTTATTTTAAGAAACTTCAAGAACTTCAAAGTTAGATTACCAAAGATAGCCTGTTCTTTCAAACAAAACGCTTTGCTGACAAAGTTAAAATACCCCTTTTTTTCGCAAATATTCTCTTAAAAGCATGAAAACGAGCAAATTTCGCTAAATTGTCAAATATCTACTAAATGTTTACACGGCAATATTCTATGCAAAGAATCGTTCATAAACAAGGTAAAACAGCACCTTAACTGTATTGACACCATGACAACTTTTGCTTTAAATCGAGATATAGCATCCAATAAGGAAGTGACAAAATGTCAGATTTTAATATCTCATTTTACAGCCTGCTGATTCAGCAGTTTATAGCAAATGAAAGAATCGTGCATATCAAGGCAGATACAATTCTTTTTCAAGAAAAAGATCCTGTTGATTATATTTACTTGCTCATGTCCGGTAACCTGGCACTAGGCAGGCACCATATTAAGGGCAAAGAATTTATATTAAAAATATTAAAGGACGAAGAAATAATTATTGAGTACCAATTATTTAAAGATAACCCTTCCTATCATTTTTTCGTTAAGGCACTTAGCGACTGTGAACTTCTTAAAATTAAGAGAGAACAATTTGAGGAATACCTCTTAAATGATAAGAAGCTCCTGGCGAGTTTAACCTCCTGGCTTAGCACCCGTTATCTAAAAGCACAAATGAAATGCCAAGACTTAATTATTAATGGAAAAAAGGGCGGTCTATACTCAATGCTGATCCGACTTGCCAACAGCTATGGAGTTCGAAGGGAAGAGGGAATTTTAATTGACCTCATTCTTACACATCAGGAGCTGGCAAACTTAACATTTGGTACTCGCGAGGTTGTGCAGAGACTTCTGAAGGAATTACGTGAAGATGGAATTATCTCCTATGAAAATCAAAAATTCACTATTAAAGATATGTCTCATTTAAAAAGAGAAGTGGACTGTCAGCACTGCCCAATAGAAATTTGTGGAGTTAATTAAATACTTTAAAATGCAAAAACAGGCAGCGTCAGCATACAGCTGACGCCTGCACGCTTTTCACATTTACAAGACGACAAAAAAGAAATAAATAATCATAATCGCTTGAATAATTCCTTTTGTCACGACACTGCTGACAAAGCCAACAACTGACCCAAATCCGATTTTCGCAGCTTCTTTCAAGTTCTTTCTATGAACAGCGACTTCAGCAATAACGGCACCTAAAAATGGACCAATTAATATCCCCAGAACTGGAATAACAAACGGACCAACTAATAAGCCAATCGTACTTCCCCAAATGCCGGCTTTGCTGCCGCCATATTTTTTTACACCAATTAAATTTGCTGCATAGTCTGCCGTAAAAAGCAAAATGACAAAGAGAATTTGAATACTCCAAAACAGCCAGCTAAACGGTTCAAAAGAAAATAAAAATCCATAAAGCACAAAACCTGCCGCTATAAAAAGAACACTTGGAATAATGGGATATACAAGTCCTACAAATGCAATAACAAATAAGACACCAATAATAATCCAATTGATGGCCTCCATCTGATCAGCTCCCTGCCAATAATATCCGATTTAAAATCTTCCTTATTGTACTATTTCATTCATCAGTTGAAAAGTAAGCAGTAAAAAAAGTGCACAAAAAAAGCAAGAGGACCCTCCTCTTGCTTTTCAAGTAATAAGTATTCACCTTTTTTACTTTGCTTCACCAAGTATAGCTTCAGCAATATTGACGGCATGATCTCCAATTCTTTCGAGATTGCTGACAATATCTACATATACGATCCCTGATTGACCTGTGCATAATCCTTCGTTTAAGCGCTGGATATGCTGCTTGCGGAGTTTTCTTTCCATCTGGTCAATTTGTTCCTCTTTTTTGACTACATCGATGGCAGCGTCTTTATCTTTATGATCTAATGCCTGAAGCGCTTCTTTCACAGTAGAAATAGTTAAGCCGAACATCTCCTGCAAATCATTCATCGCTTTATCTGTAATGGACACTTTATTAGCCTTTTTAAATTCGATCAATTCAATAATATTCTCAAAGTGATCGCCAATTCGTTCAATATCACGAACTGTGTCCATCAGCATGGTATGTTCTTCAGATTCATGTTCTGACAGTGAGCTTGTCGACAATAATACGAGATAATCTGTAATCTTTCTGTCCAGATTGTTAATGGCTTCTTCAAGCTGATAAGCATTGTCAGAATGCTTTTGATGTCCATTTGTCAGGAAATCCTGCGTTTCTTCTAACCCTTTAACAGAAAACTGCCCCATCCTTAAGACTTCTTCTTTAGCCTGTCCCAAAGCAATCGACGGCGACTGCTGAATGAATACAGGATCAAGATGCTTGGCTTTATATTCAATAACTGAATCTTCACCAGGTATAAGCTTTGTTACGATATACGCCAGCACAGCTACAAACGGAAGCTGAATAAGAGTATTTGATATATTAAAAATACCATGCGAGAATGCAATCGTCATTTGCGGATTCAGACCCAGAGCAGATTGTAGAACTTCAATTAAATAGGTAAATGGTGTTAATAAAATCAAGAAAATGGTCGTTCCAACGATGTTAAAAATAACATGGACAGCTGCAGCCCTTCTTGCCGCAACAGATGCACCGATAGCAGCTAAAACAGCCGTAATGGTTGTACCAATATTATCACCAAATAAAACAGGCAAGGCCGCGTCCAAACGGATCAGATCTTCTGCAAATAAACCTTGCAGAATACCGATTGTTGCACTGGAGCTTTGAACGATAACAGTAAATACTGTTCCCACCACTACACCAAGAATTGGATTTGAACTCATGCTGACAGTTAAGTCATGAAATGCCTCTAAGCTTCTCAAAGGCTTCATTCCGCCACTCATCAGCTCTAAACCATAGAACAATGCTCCAAAGCCAAATAAAATTTGTCCAAAATTATTGACCTTTTTATTTTTTATAAAGAATATTAGAATTGCACCTACAGCAAGAATAGGCAATGCGTATTCACCGACATCAATTCCAATAATAAATGCTGTAACAGTTGTTCCAATATTTGCACCCATGATGACACCAATCGCCTGGCGCAGTGTCATGAATCCGGCACTTACTAAACCAACCGTAATAACGGTTGTTGCCGAACTGCTTTGTATTAAAATCGTAACAAGTATACCCGCTAATACCCCCATTAACGGATTCGTTGTAAATCTGTCCAGTAAATCTCTTAATCGATCACCAGCGGATTTTTGGAGTCCATCCCCCATCGTTTTAATACCGTAAAGAAAAATCCCGAGTCCTCCAAGAAATTGGAATATCATTTGCTGAACATCTAGTTCCAAAAATTTCAACCCCTACTTTTAATAATCAATCGACAATATTCTTCAAAACCCCTTACAATTATTATGGGTGTACAACCAAAAGTAAAGAATTATTAAGTTAAATTTACATTAGCTTAACATTCGGTGTTTATATTACAAAATGATTACAAACGTTTCATTATTTAGACATTTCCATTTACTTGTACATCATTAATGAACAAGCTAGAATAGGCAGTGAATACGAAAAAGGGTGTGTTTACAACTAAATGAAGATGAATATTTTTAAACAGTTTATTAAAAGCTTATACTCTCCAAAAGATATTAGTTTATTCCGCTTTCAAGGAATTGGAAAAACCATTTTGTATGTATTTTTCCTCACTTTTATCGCTGTCATTCCGACCATTTATTTTCTTAGCACCTCCATTGTGAATAGTGTTGAAGAAATCAAAAACAGCATTGAGAATGAATTTCCTGACTTTTACATTGAAGATGGAGAGCTTCACTCAGATGAAAACAAACCAATAACAATTCCTGCAGATGATATGACCATCCAATTTGATTCCACTGGAACAATAACGAGTGCAGATATTCGTTCTGACCAAAATACGGTTGCATTGTTAAAAGATGAATTTGTTTTTGTTGCTGGCGGCCAAGTACAAACCTATGATTACAGCATGCTGACTGGAATGACCTTCTCTAAACAAGAAGTTACTGAATATTTAGCGGCAGCTGATTCATTCTTAGTTATTGTACTTCCGATTATGGCTATTTTTATTTATCTGTTCTCAGCTGGCCTGCGATTTATTGAGGTATCTATTCTTGCTTTAATTGGCCTCTTGATCAAACGCATGCTAAACCGCAATTTGCAATATCGCCACACTTGGCGCATGTCTGCATACAGTATAACATTATCAACTGTTTTCTTTACCGTAATGGCTTCACTGCAAACCGTTGTCCCTAACGGAGCAATGATCAGCTGGCTTGTGGGAGTTATTGTGCTGCTGCTTGCAATTAAAGAGGTCCCTCAGCCAAAAAAATCTTAACATATTTGATAAAAACGCGCATTGCGCGTTTTTTTGCTGTTTTTTATGAATAAATGGAAAAGGACGGGCATACATATTGGATAAGCACGAATATTATTCCTGGGGGGCCATCCAATATGAAGAGACTATCAGCTTTCATCCTATCCATTCTTTGTATTTACGCTATCTACTTTGACTTAACAAAAGGTACACTTCCAGATCAGAATAAAGAGATAGCCGTAGAAGCCTCTGCAGCGGATCATCAATCAGCAGGCCTTGAATATTTTGAAGAGCAAGTCGGTCCAGGGGAAACTGTTTTAACTATTATGGAAGCCGAGCTGGGCGGTCCTGTTCCTGTTGCTATCGAAACGGTTGTAAATGATTTCCAAACCTTAAATAACGGCATACAGCCTGAGCAAATACAAAATGGGAAAACTTACAAATTCCCTTCTTATAAATAAACAAATAATATTAAGGCAGTGTTAAACATAAGAGTTTCATTGCATCATTCTTGTCAACTTCAGTCTTTCATTGATACAATAAAGTGAACTTTCTTTTCATAGTTCTTTAAATTTATGAATAAAAAAAGGAGCGAATCTCCATTGACTGAGATGATACATCGTACAAAAACGAGACCAGTAAAAGTTGGTCCTTTAACTATTGGCGGAAGCAACGAATTATTTATACAAAGCATGACAACAACAAAGACACATGACGTTGAGGCGACGGTTGCAGAGATTAAACGTCTAGAAGAAGCAGGCTGTCAAGTTGTCCGTGTAGCATGCCCTGATGAAAGAGCGGCTAATGCGATTGCTGAAATTAAGAAGAGAATTAATATTCCACTTGTTGTCGATATCCACTTTGATTATAAGCTTGCTTTAAAAGCGATCGAAGGCGGAGCAGATAAAATCCGAATCAATCCTGGTAACATCGGCAGACGCGAAAAAGTAGAAGCTGTTGTTAAAGCGGCTAAAGCTAAAGGAATTCCAATTCGAATTGGTGTAAACGCTGGTTCTTTAGAAAAAAGAATTCTTGAAAAATACGGCTATCCAACAGCTGATGGCATGGTAGAAAGTGCCTTGCATCACATCAAAATTCTTGAGGATCTTGATTTCCACGATATTATCGTGTCCATGAAGGCTTCAGATGTAAATTTGGCTATTGAAGCTTATGAAAAAGCGTCTATGGCTTTTGATTACCCGCTTCACCTTGGCATCACAGAGTCAGGAACCCTTTTTGCCGGTACTGTAAAAAGTGCTGCTGGCCTAGGAGCCATTTTAAGTAAAGGAATTGGAAATACCCTTCGTATTTCTTTAAGTGCTGACCCTGTTGAAGAGGTAAAGGTAGCAAGGGAACTGCTAAAAGTATTCGGCCTTTCTTCTAATGCTGCAACACTTATTTCATGTCCTACATGCGGTCGTATTGAAATTGATCTAATTTCAATCGCAAACGAAGTGGAAGAGTATATCTCAACAATTAAAGCTCCAATTAAAGTAGCCGTTTTAGGCTGCGCTGTTAACGGTCCTGGTGAAGCTCGTGAGGCTGACATAGGCATTGCAGGGGCCCGTGGAGAAGGCTTGCTTTTCCGCAAAGGAGAAATTGTTCGTAAAGTACCTGAAGCAACCATGGTAGAAGAATTAAAAATAGAAATTGATAAAATTGCTGAAGAATACTTCGCAAAACAAGCCGAAGAGAAAGCAAAAGCTGAAAAAGAAGAAATCATTACTCAATAAACAAGAAAAGAGCCCGGCTCCAAAGCCGGACTCTTTTTTTATCTGCTGTTTAAAAGAATGGCAATATGAACAGACCTATAATAATGGATACTGCTCCAATTCCTATTGCCCATCCTCCGAGGGTTTTAGAACCCTTTCTGCTTGCAACAAAGCCTAAAACAATTCCCGCCGCTCCCATTAAAACCGGCCAGATGAATAGGGAAAGAATTGAAAGGATTAGGGCTGTATAACCAACACCTTTTCCTTCGCCTGCTTTAGGCTGATCCTTAACCTCTGATCTGCTGCTGCGGTTATAAGTTGTGACAGGAGCAGCAATCTCTGCTGCTGTTTCTTCGGTAAAGTCTCCCGCTCCATAGGCACCATATTGCTTTACTTCTCCAACTTCACCAATATCTGTGCCATATCGATGATTTGTTTTTCCATCGAATTTCTGATCTTGATCTGCCATCAAAATCCCTCGCTTTCCTTATCACTGCTGAAGTGTATCAGGTGAAGCAGTTATTATTATGGCCAATTTTGATCGTTTTACAATGCTAAATACTGGCTGTTTATCCACTTTTGAGCCAATATGAACTGAGTTCTTTCGCGTTTACAAATCATTTGTTAAGATATGAGAGGTACTCATGTCTTAAGAATGCCATTTCTAGTCATGAAACGACAACCCTTATAAGGGTTTCTACTACATATAAAAGGAGCAGTACACAATGAAGAAACGTTTTGGGATAGACATTGATGGCACAGTTACCTGTCCAGCCTCGATGATTCCGTTTTTAAATACCTCTTTTCAGTTGAATTTAACGTTAGAGGATATTAAGCAATATGACTTAATGCCGCTTGTTAATGTAAGCGAAGAAGAATTTGCAGAGTGGTTCACCACAAATGAACCGGTGATTTACGAGAAATCCCCAATGGCAGAAGGTGCCGGGGAAGTCTTAACTAAGTGGAAGGATGAGCATGAATTATATTTTATAAGTGCTAGAGGGAGCCATCTGCTTGAGGTAACCAAGAAATGGTTCTTAGATAAGGAACTAACCTTCCACCATATTGAATTAATCGGCAGCCATGATAAAATTGCAGCAGCAAAAAAACACAATGTGGATATATTTTTTGAGGACAAACACGATAATGCCGTAATGATCCATGAGCAATGTGGAATTCCTGTACTGCTCTTTGATACTCCATACAATCGAGATCCAATTCCAGAAGGAGTAATCCGTGTATACAACTGGCAGGAAGCAGAGGACTGGGTGAAAAATTGGCTTGCTGCTGATAAAGTTTCCCGATAAAAACAAAACAGCATTAACCAAACGGTTAATGCTGTTTTATTCAGCTGCACTCCGGGCATTTCCCATAAATCTCAAATTTATGACCCGAAATATCGTATCCTTTTAAGTTTTCGCTCAAGCCTTCCATAGGACAAGTGCCAATCTCTTTCGTCTTGCCGCAATCTAAGCAAATGAAATGATGATGATGGTGATGATGTGAACACGTAAAGCGGAAATGTTTTTCACCTGAAAGCTCGGTCATCTCAAAAATATCCAGCTCCGCAAATAGAGACAGATTTCGATAAATGGTATCAAAGCTAAGTCCCGGATAGTTGTCTTTCATATGTTCAATCACATCTCGTGCCGTTAAATATTTATTACTGGCAGCAAAGAGCTCAAGCATTTCTTCTCTTTTGCCAGTGATTTTATAGCCTTTTTCTTTTAAAAGATCAAGTGCTTCTTGTGTATTCATAGTAATCACCTCTAAAAAAGCATTTCAATAACCTATATCTATCATATATTAAGCAGACCTTGCTGCCATCATTTTTTTTGAAAAGATTGTTAAGATTAAAATACAGACAGCAATGACAACAATCACTCCGCCTGGTGCCAAATCTGCGTAATAAGAAATAACCAGACCGCCAATGACGGATATCTCTCCAAATAGTATAGAATAAAATATCGTTTGTTTAAAGCCTTTTGCAATTCTCATACTAGCCGCAACCGGAATAGTCATTAAAGAAGACACTAATAAAATCCCCACAATCCTCATAGAAGCAGCAATAACAAGAGCAACCATTACAATAAAAATAAAATGAAGACTTTTCACTGACATTCCGGATGCTTTTGCGTGCTCTTCATCGAATGAAAGCAGAAATAATTCTTTATATAAAAGAACAACTATTAGGATCACAAACACACTTATAACTAAAATGGTCCATAAATCCAGTCTGCTAACAGCACTGACGCTGCCAAATAAATAACTGAATATATCTGTGTTAAAGCCGTCCGCCATTGAAATAAAGATCACACTCAGCCCAATGCCCCCAGATAAAATAATGGGAATCGCGAGTTCCTGATAATGTTTGTAGACACCACGCAGCTTTTCAATGAACAAAGATCCTCCAACAGAAAAAACCATTCCCATATACAGGGGATTAAGTCCTGACAATCCAAGAAACTTTTTTTCCAGAAGCAAACTTGCTGCTATTCCTGCTAACGTGACATGACTAAGCGCATCCGCAATAAGAGAAAGCCTGCGCACCACAATAAATACGCCTAACAGAGGCGCAATAATCCCAATAATGATTCCTGTAAGAAAGGCATTCTGCAGAAATTCATACTGCATTAATCCTTCAATCATGCATGGCCACCTCCATGATGGTGATGATGACCATGATCATGGGAAAGAATTTGAACATCATGTCCATAATATAATGACATATCTTTCATATCTAATTGTTCAAACTCCTCAGTTACTCCATGAAAATGCAGTTTTTTATTCATGCATGCAACATGGGAAACTTTATCAGAGACAGCCCCAATATCATGGGTAACCAATAAAAGTGTGATTTGAAGCTCTTTATTTAAATGTTCCAGCATAGCATAAAAGGATTCTACATTCTGTGCATCCACGCCGACTGTTGGTTCATCTAAGATCAGAATTTGCGGGTCGCTGACCAATGCCCGCGCTATAAACACACGCTGCTGCTGCCCCCCAGAAAGTTCTCCAATATTACGATCTTTAAATTCCAGCAAACCGACAGATCCAATCGCCTGCAGTACTTTTTGCTCATCAGACTTTTTCATAAAACGGAAAAGGCCGATCTTTGTAGTCAGTCCGCTTGAAACTACTTCATATACAGTGGCAGGGAAGCCAGTGTTAAACGAATTTGCCTTTTGTGAAACATATCCAATTTTATGCCATTCCTTAAACCTGGCAATATCCTGGCCAAACAGCTTAATTTTGCCACTTTGCAATTTTAAAAGGCCCAGCAGAAGCTTTAATAAAGTTGATTTACCAGACCCGTTTGGACCTACAATTGCTAAAAAAGAACCAGCCTCTACTGTCAGCTGAATATTCTCGAGCACATTTTCTTTTTCATAACGATATGAAACATCATCTATTACAATAATGGAATCTTTATTCCCCATCTAAATCACCTATTATTTAAGAATCATTACGATTTTTAACAAACCGTAGTATACCCCATGCTCTTTTAAAAGTAAAGAAAACCCGCCGAATGGCAGAAGCGCATACCGAATCACTTCGCTTCCTTATATTTTTTCTATCCAAGTTCCTATTTTAGCTATGCAGCACCTGCACGATAAAATTTGTCACGATTTTCAAGCTTATGTCATAGAGTACATTGGGAGGGATGACATTGAAGCTGTTTGAAAACATTATTAATCATAAATTAAGTAATATTACTGGTGCCGAATTATTAAAATATGCGAATCAATTCCAAATTTCCGTTGCAAAAGCAGATGCAGAGAAGATTGCACAATATTTGCGAGGTAAAAAAATTAATATATTTAACGATACTGACCGTGCAAAAGTTATTAAAGAAATTGCCAAAATCGCTGGTCCTGATACTGCAAAACAAGTAAATAAATTATTTTTAATGTTCTCCAAGTAACCCAATACTTACTTAGAATGGGCATACAGCAGTCTGATACGTTTTTATATCGTATTTTAACATGTCTTTGATGCAAGCCTGCTTCGTTCTTTGATACTTTTCAATGCCAAAAAGAGGAAGCCGTATAAGACGACCTCCTCTTTTTCATTATGACCCCTGAATATCAGTCAGCAGATTTTCATTAAAGGCCTGTTCTCTCAGCATTGCGATTTCATGCTTATAAGGCGCCTTTTTGCTGTTTTTATCTTCCCCGACAAATGGTGTCTCAAGTATTTTCGGTATATGAGACAGCTGCGGGTGATGAACAATATAATTTAAAGCTTTAAAACCGATATGGCCAAAGCCAATATTTTCATGACGGTCCTTACGTGCGCCTCTTTCATTTTTGCTGTCATTAATATGAAGCACCTTTAATCGATCTAAACCGACTATTTTATCGAAGCTTTCCAGCACACCATCAAAATCCTCGACAATATTGTAGCCAGCATCATGGGTATGGCAAGTATCAAAGCAAACGGATAAATGCTCGTTATGGGTAACACCCTCCATGATCATCGCCAATTCCTCAAAGTTTCTTCCACACTCAGATCCTTTTCCAGCCATTGTTTCCAAAGCAATCTGAACCTGTTCTTCCCCATTCAGGACTTCGTTAAGACCTTCAATAATCTTTTTAATCCCCTCTTCCGCTCCAGCACCAACATGAGCACCTGGATGAAGAACGATTTGTCTAGCGCCTAAGGCCTCTGTGCGATCAATTTCTGATCGCAAGAAATTTACACCAAGCTCAAATGTTGCAGGGTTTGTGGTATTGCCGATATTGATGATATACGGTGCATGCACAACAATATCAGCCATCCCGTTTGCTTGCATATGCTTAAGACCTTCTTCAATGTTCAAGTCTTCGATTTTTTTTCTGCGTGTATTTTGCGGTGCGCCGGTATAAATCATAAACGTATTTGCACCATAGGATGCCGCTTCCTCACTAGCTGCCAGCAGCATTTTTTTCCCGCTCATTGAAACATGCGAACCAATTTTAAGCATCTTCTTCTCCCCCCAGCTTACTTGCGTTTAATTCTTCTTTCGCGTTTTTTAATTTTATCCATTTCCCACTTCATTTTCTTTTTATAGCCTGGTTTTACTTTTTTCGGCTTTTGAACAAGGGACTGTGCCTTTTTGTCTGTATCGTCTGTCTGTCTTTGACGATTTTTCCGCTTATTGCGATCGTCCAATTCAGTCCAATTGCCATTTTGCAGATCAACATGCTTAAAGGTAATACCCATTTTTTCCAGCTTGTTTAACGCATCCTCGTTTGCTGGATCATAGACAGTCAGAGCAATTCCTGAAAAGCCTGCTCTCCCCGTACGTCCCACTCGATGAATGTAAAAATCAAGATCTGTTGGAAGCTCATAGTTAATGACATGGCTAATTCCCTGAATATCAATTCCTCTGGCAGCTAAATCAGTCGCCACGATATATTGAAATTCTAAATCAACAATCTGCTTCATCATTTTTTTGCGTTCACGCGGATTCAGGTCACCATGAATTCTTCCGACCTTTAACCCCTTGCTCATGAGCCCATCTGCCACTTCATCTGCTTTTTTCTTCGTATTTGTAAAAACGATCGCTAAATACGGGTTATATGCCTTTAAAGCTTCAAATACAAGGTTAACCTTGTTGCGGTGACGTGAAGGAAGCAAAATATGTTCAATTTTGCTGGCAGCCATTTGTTTCGGCTCAACATGCACAAACTTAGGATTTTCCATATATTTCTTTAAAAATGGCTTTAATTTTTCTGGAATAGTGGCTGAAAAGACAAGCATCTGAAGCTTCTCCTGCATTCTTGCCGCGATCACATCTACATCTTCAATAAAGCCCATATCCAGCATTAGATCTGCTTCGTCGACTACAAGCATATGTGCTGTGTGCACAAACAGCGCATTTTCTTTCACCAAATCTGAAATTCTTCCAGGTGTTCCAATTACAATATGAGGCTGGTTTTTTAACTTCTCGATTGTTCTTTGCTTGTCCGTACCGCCAACATAGCAGCGCGCGGCAATTTCTTCGCCTTCCTTACAATGCTTCGTGATCTTTAGGACTTCCTGATAGATCTGATTGGCAAGCTCCCGTGTAGGAGCCGTGATAATTGCCTGCAGCTCCTTTTTAGAAGGGTCGATTTTTTGCAGCATTGGCAGGACATAGGCAAGAGTCTTTCCTGTTCCTGTCTGAGACTGCCCGATTGCACTTTCCCCTTTTAATATGGATGGGATTAGCCTTTCCTGGATTTCCGTTGGCTCATAAAAACCCAAATCCTTAATTGCATCATTAATAAACGGTGTAAATTGAAAACGTTCAAATTTTGTTGACATTATATAAACTCCTTAAGGTTCAATTCTTCCAAAAACACTTCAACAACATATAATGGCTCTGTAGACACTTCTGAATTACGTTCAGATGCAATTCAGGAGGCTAACTTAGCATTTCTCTGTCTAGCTCCATCGGCTAGCCCCTCGAGGTCATAAGCCAATCTGCCCTAAAGGTTAAAGAACAACCTTTATGCCATCTTGTCTTATGCTTGTCGTGGCTGAACAAGCCGATTCCGCTTTTCTTTGTCCAGCTTCATCGGCGAGCCGATGAAGCATTTCTGGTCATCATGTTATTATAATAAAGTTTTGTGTAAATAACCACCTATTCATTGCATATATATTTATGTTGGTCTATTTCTTGTTTTTTTAACAAGAAAAGCTTTTTTTCCGCTGAAACCTAAACCATTCTCATATTGGCGCATAGTTTATTAAAAAGCAGTCATCTATCACAATAGACGATTCACTCTAATTGCGAATAGAAGGTTTGTGAAAGGGGGAAAAGAAATGTTTCCAGGACAACGCGGTCCTTTTCAGGGAGGAATGCCACGCAGTCCGTTTATGGGCCCAATGGGCGGGCAGCCTCAAATGGGGCAGATGATGAGGGCACCAATGCGCGGCCAAGGCGGCGGTGGCGGTGGATTACTTGCAAAAATTCTTGGCGGTGGCGGCAATAAAGCTGGCGGAGCAGCCGGGCTTTTGGGAAGCAGAGCAGCTGGCGGTGCTGGTGCAGCTTCAAGCGGAGGCTTTTTGCAGACTTTGACAAATCCTGCTGCCATTAGCGGATTTCTGAATAATACGCAGAAGGTGCTTCATACTGCAAATCAAATCGGGCCAATGGTCCAGCAATACGGACCAATGGTAAAGAATCTGCCCGCCATGTGGAAGCTGTATCGCGGACTAAAAGATATGCCAGATGCAGATGATACAGTGGAAGAAACCGAAGAAAAACCGGTGAAAAGCAAACAGACGAAAACTTCACAAAATATTGAATTTGCAGGTGAAGAATCTGCAGATTTCACTTCAGATAAAGTGGAAAGTAAAGGCAATTCTATTCCTAAATTGTATATTTAAATTGAACCGCCCTCTTTTTGGCGGTTTTTATTTTTTCGACTACTTCCAAGCTGAAATAGACGATCTTTGAATTATTGCTGTAAGTTATTATATAATAGTGTAGAATTGATCGGTATCACGTATCTTCAGGTTGGAAGCAGCGATCTGAGAGATAGAACGTTTCACTTGGGGAGGAAATAATATGAATCTTATTAAAATATCACCTCGCGGCTATTGTTATGGAGTTGTTGACGCAATGGTGATTGCGCGCAACGCAGCCCTAGATAAAACGCTGCCGAGACCTATATATATACTGGGAATGATTGTCCACAATAAACATGTAACAGATGCCTTTGAAGAGGAAGGGATTATTACATTAGACGGAAAAGACCGGGAAGAAATTCTGGAGAAGGTTGAAAAGGGAACCGTCATTTTTACAGCTCATGGTGTCTCTCCACAAATTCGCATACGAGCGAAGGAAAAAGGATTAGTGACAATTGATGCGACTTGCCCAGATGTCACTCGAACACATGATTTAATTCGAGAGAAGAAAGACGAAGGCTTCCAAATCATTTATATCGGGAAAAAAGGCCATCCTGAACCTGAGGGTGCGATCGGTGTTGCACCAGACATTGTTCACCTTGTTGAAACCATTGAAGATGTGAACAAGCTGGATCTGCTGGGTGAGAAAGTGCTTGTAACCAATCAGACAACGATGAGCCAATGGGATGTTGGTCATGTAATGGACCAGATCAAGGAAAAATTCCCACACGCTGAATTTCATAAAGAAATCTGCCTGGCAACACAGGTCCGCCAAGAAGCTGTTGCTAAACAAGCTGGAGATGCAGATGTTGTCATTGTTGTCGGAGATCCGAAGAGCAATAACTCTAATCGTCTCGCTCAAGTATCCGAAGAAATTGCAGGCACTAAGGCATATAGAATTGCTGATCTTTCTGAGCTTCAAATTGACTGGATTAAAGACGCTGAGACAGTAGGGGTAACATCTGGTGCTTCTACTCCTACACCTATTACAAAAGAAGTAATCAACTTTATTCAGCAATTTAATCCGCTTGACGAGTCTACATGGGTCACAGAAAAACAAGTTCCGCTCAACAAAATACTGCCAAAAATTAAACAAGTAAAATAATAAAGGTGCCCTGAAACAAGGGCACCTTTTTCCTTTACAAAAACTGGAATGGATCTGTATTCAGAGCGGATGGGAAAATCTTTACATTCCAGCCTTTTAATTCAGCCATCTCAGTAAGCTTTTGTGAAACCCCTTTTTTCATGACTTTTTCAATATTATGGCCTGGATCAACGATATTTAAGCCTGCAAGCATCGCATCATGTGCAACATGGTAATACATATCGCCTGTTACATAAACGTCTGCTCCCTTATGTTTAGCAGACATGTAGTACTTGTTGCCGTCACCTCCGAGTACTGCGACCTTCTTAACCTTATCGTTCAGGTCACCAACGACTCTTACCCCTTTAACCTCTAAGCGGTCCTTCACATACGCTGCAAACTGCTCTAACGTCATTTCTGCTATTTCACCGATCCGGCCGAGACCAAGTGTTTCTCCTTTATTGGCAAGTTCATACAAATCGTATGCTACCTCTTCATAAGGATGAGCTTTAAACATGGCCCGCAGGATACTTTTTTCTAGGTGCTCTGGAAAAATGGTCTCAATGCGTTCTTCAGCAACAGATTCAAGAGTGCCTACTTTCCCGATATGAGGATTTGCATCTCCATTCGGCAAAAATTGCCCCATCCCTGAAGAAGAGAAGGTACAATGGCTGTATTTACCGATGGCTCCAGCGCCAGCATCACCCAAGGCTTGTCTTAAAGAAGCTGCATCTTCAGCCGGAACATACACAACCAGCTTTTTTAAGACAGTTTCATATGTAGGGTACAGCACTTCTGTATTTTGAAGACCAAGCGCTTCAGCCAGAAGATCGTTAACACCGCCGACTGCCACATCTAAGTTCGTATGAGCAGCATATACAGCAATATCATGCTTAATTAATTTTTCAAGCAGCCTGCCAGCAGGCGTATCCATATTTATTGCTTTTAGCGGTCTAAAAATCGGAGGGTGATGAGCAATGATAAGCTGTACATTATTAGCGATTGCTTCGTCCACAACCTCTTCGACAACATCTAAGGCAATCATCACATTTTCCACCGTTCTGCTCAAACTGCCAAGCTGCAGACCGATTTTATCGCCTTCCATCGCATAAGATTTCGGAGAGTATTGTTCAAATAGGCCAATGATTTCATGTCCGTTCACTTTTTTCATTGCTGTATTACCTCCTCTGTGTAGTGGATTTTTTTCTGCAGTGCTTGTTTTTTCTCTTCATTTTCTTCACTGCCGGAAGCTTTTTCTAAATTCACAAGGATTTTGCGCCAGTTCGCTAATTCCCCTTCCCACTTCTTCATAAACGCAGGAGATTTTTCATTCATTAAAAACGGCCCAAAGAGCAATTCCTTTTCTAAGTGATGATATGGTGCTTCAGGATCACCTTTTTCTGCCACAAGAATTTCATAGATCTTTCCATCTTCTTCTAAAATCTCTTCAGCTATAAGCTTCCAGCCATTCTTTAACAGCCATTCACGAATGGCGATCGCGCTAATATTAGGCTGCAGAACTAATCGTTCTTTTCCTGTAAGCTTATCTTTGCCATCTTCTAAAATAGAGGCAATTAACGGACCTCCCATGCCTGCAATAGTAATGCAATCAACTTCACCAGCTTCAATTACTTCTAAGCCGCTGCCTTTTCGCACAGCAATCCTATCTCCAAGCCCTTCGTTCTGCACCTGCTTCTTTGCTGATTGAAATGGACCTTCTACCACTTCACCGGCAACCGCCCGTTTGGCAAGTCCTGTTTTCACCGCATAACAAGGCAAATAGGCATGATCTGAGCCAATATCCGCTATTGCCGAGTCTTCTATTATGTAATTCGCAACTGATTCAAGCCGCTTTGATAACTTATCCGTATTCATTATGCCACCACTTTACTATGTAGTTCGTCTGCTAAGCAGTCCTGTTTCAATCCTATAAATGATCCCTTCTCTTGTCAACCCGCCGCCCGTACATACGCTTTGGAACGCAAAAAAGCCCTTCACGAGAAAGGACTTTTTATTTTGTATCAGGGCAGACAGCATTGCACACTGCGATAAGCTAGACAATGCCTGTCCAAATGATATTCTTAGTCTTACTGCAATTCAGAAAGCCACTCTGCCATAGCTGTTTCATTTCCGGAAACTAACCCGCCAGGCATAGCGCCTTTACCATTTGTTAAAATGTCAACGATTTCATCTTGGGACAGCCTATCACCAACACCCGTTAATGCAGGACCTGCACCACCTTGATATTGATCACCGTGGCAGCCGATACAGCTTTGCTGGTAAATTTCCTCAGGATTTGCTTGAGCAGTTTCCTCAGTTGTTTCTCCACCTTCGCCGCTAAGCTCCGCTGCAAGATCTTCATTGTCACCGATTCCTTTAAATGAAAGCAAGAACATAGCACCAATTCCAATGACCATTATAAGGACGAAAGGAATAATTGGATTACGGTTCATCATTTAACCCCCCTTATGTAAGAAGCACATTCAATAAAGTTAAGCACATACAAACAAACTCTATTTTACTTGAAAATGACGTGAAGGAAAAGACCTAAAGTGAAAGTTGTCACTACTTATTCATAAATTTGACAAAAAAAACTTGCCTAGCGGCAAAGTCTGCAGTACTTACCACCAGGCTTAGCTGCACTTGTACCACATTCCTGGAGGAGCTACTGCGCTCGTGATTTTATCTTTGCTGCTCATTTATAATTTTGTTCGTACAAAAAACTCTACCGTTACCAGTAGAGTTTTCAATTTCCATAAAAATATACAAATTTCAGCAGCCGATTTGACGGGCTATTACCATTCTTTGAATTTCAGAAGTCCCCTCGCCGATTTCTGTCAGTTTCGCATCGCGCATATAGCGTTCCACATGATATTCCTTCATATAGCCATATCCGCCATGAATTTGAACAGCTTGATCAGCTACCTCCATGCTAATTTCCGAGGCATAAAGCTTACACATTGAAGCTTCCTTAGAGAACGGCTTCCCCTGATCCTTCAGCCATGCAGCTTTATATACCATATTTCGTGCTAATTCGATTTTAAGGGCCATATCAGCAAGTTTAAATTGAATCGCCTGAAAATACGAAAGGGAACGGCCAAATTGCTGACGCTCTTTAGCATATTGCAAGGCTTTTTCATAGGCAGCCTGAGCAATGCCCACAGCCATAGCCCCAATTCCAATTCTGCCGCCATCAAGTGTGATTAGAAACTGTTTAAAGCCTTCACCTTTTTTCCCGAGCAACTGCTCAGTCGGTACCCGGACATCTTCTAGCACCAGCTCAGTCGTGTTAGACGCATGCAGGCCCATTTTTTCATAATTATCGATAATTTTAAACCCTTTAGCTTTTGTGGGGACAATAATGGCACTAATTTCCTTGCTTCCATTATGTTCACCAGTTACAGCAGTAAGTGCCAAATGTTCTGCATAGCTAGCATTCGTTATATAACACTTATTGCCATTAATGATATATTCGCCGTCTACTTCAATCGCTGAAGTCCTTGTTCCTCCCGCATCTGATCCAGCATTAGGCTCAGTTAATCCGAATGCGCCAAATGATTCTCCTGTACAAATTGGGACTAAAAATTTCTGCTTCTGTTCCTCAGTGCCAAACAAATTTAATGGAGCACCACCTAACGAGATATGAGCAGAGTATGTAATCCCTGTGGAAGCGCAAGCCTTGCTCAATTGCTCTGTTACGATGGCAAAGCTAATTGTGTCTGCTCCTGCTCCCCCATACTCTTCTGGAAAAGGCAGCCCCATTAGTCCTAAGTCCGCCAATTTCTTAAATATTTCTTCAGGAAATGCTTTCGTTTTGTCCCGCTCAAGTGCTCCAGGAGCCACTTCTTCTTCCGCGAACTCCTTTATCGTTTTATAAATCATTTCTTGTTCGGATGTAAAATCAAAATTCATCTGCGTCCCCCTTAGTTTTTGTATACGCTTTCATTATTATTATATAGGGGAATGATGAATTTTCTCAACATTTAAAAATTTTTAAAAATAGAATATTATATAAAGATAGAAACAAGCACGGTTACAATACCCAGTCCACCAGAGATCGACAAATACACAAGGCGCCACTTCCAGCCAATAAGAATCCAAATAAGGCAATTGCAAATTAGGTTGATATAGAGGGGCAGCGATTGATTCGGAAAAAATGCTGCCGTCAGGTCAACAGAATAAAATAGCAAAATCAATGCCGAAGTTATAATGGGAATATGTAAAATGATTTCTTTTCTAGAAAAATAAAAAAATAAGGCTGCACCTAAAAAAATAAATAAAATAGCAAAGGCAGTTTGCAAAATGATAGATAATTCAGTAAAATATAATAAAAACACAGACATTGGAATAAGCAGCAAGAAAAGAAGGTTAGCACTTTTCAGCAATTTCCCATTAACGTCTTTTCTATCTTCCTTCGGCTGATTCCCTTCAGTGTAAAAGGCAAGTAAATAATCACAATACTGTTCAGGCAAAAGCCTGTTCTTCTTCCAATAATTAATTTCGTTAATAATGATGCTTTTCCTTTTATGCTGCATGATGTACACACCCAATCTACTTTAGCTGTACTGCTTTATTTTCTTAAAAATAAAAATAGTTTACTTCTATTGTAAGAAGTAAACTATTCTAAGGCAATCATAATTTTTTATTGATCAATAGGTGCATTTTCCTATTCTAAGAAGTCCTTAAGTCTTTTGCTTCGACTAGGATGTCTAAGTTTGCGAAGTGCTTTTGCTTCAATTTGGCGGATACGCTCACGAGTTACCCCGAATACTTTGCCGACTTCTTCAAGCGTTCGTGTACGGCCGTCGTCAAGACCAAAACGAAGTCTAAGCACATTTTCTTCACGATCGGTTAATGTATCAAGAACGTCTTCGAGCTGTTCCTTCAATAATTCGTAGGCAGCATGCTCAGAAGGTGAAGTTGCATCCTGATCTTCAATAAAGTCGCCAAGATGTGAGTCATCCTCTTCACCAATCGGTGTTTCAAGTGAAACAGGTTCTTGAGCAATCTTTAGGATTTCACGTACCTTTTCGGGTGTTAAGTCCATATCTTCCGCAATTTCTTCTGGTGAAGGTTCACGGCCAAGATCTTGAAGCAGCTGGCGCTGTACTCGAATTAACTTGTTAATCGTCTCAACCATATGCACAGGAATCCTGATCGTTCTTGCCTGGTCTGCAATCGCACGCGTAATAGCCTGACGAATCCACCAAGTAGCATAGGTGCTGAATTTGAATCCTTTACGGTAATCAAATTTCTCAACAGCTTTAATAAGACCCATATTTCCTTCCTGAATTAAGTCCAGGAATAACATACCGCGTCCGACATAACGCTTGGCGATACTAACTACTAGGCGCAAGTTGGCTTCTGCAAGACGGCGTTTTGCTTCTTCATCGCCTTCTTCAATGCGGTTTGCCAATGAAATTTCTTCCTCTGCAGTCAGTAGGTCAACACGGCCAATTTCTTTCAGATACATGCGGACTGGATCGTTGATTTTCACCCCAGGAGGTACACTTAAATCATTAAGGTCAAATTCCTCTTCACCTTTGGCAAGTTCCTTTACGTTTGGATCTGCATCGTCATTATCACCGACAAGTTCAATTCCCTGATCTCCAAGGAACTCATAAAACTCATCCATTTGGTGTGAATCCAACTCAAAGTTGGCTAATCTTTCTGCTATATCGTCATAGGCGAGAACACCAGTCTTCTTTCCTACCTCTAACACTTGTTCTTTTGCTTGTTCAAGGGTCAATTCTGAATCAACCTCTTTTGAACGGGCCGATTTTTCAGCCATTTGTCCCCCTCCTTCCAAAAATCACACACCGCGATTGTGAACCGCAATGTCTTCATACCATTAATGCCATATAGAAATGAGCTTTCACTCAAAACTTCTTCTACTGTGTTTCCGTAATTGATAAAATATATATTAAACAGCTGATTATAATGACTTTTGCAGCTGAATAATTTCCATGCTGATTAATGCAGCTTTGACATAATCCTTTTGCCTTTCAGCTTCTTTTGCCTCAGCCTTTTTTTCTTTTATCTTTAACATCTTTTGATAATTCAACACCTGCTTAATATAATCAGACAGCTCTTGTTCACTTACTTCATCATTAATGGTCACTAAAGCAATCTCAGCACAAATCTTACGAAGCTTATCATCGTTAATAAAATGTATAAATGCACTAGTATCTGGCGAATGACCGCTTTCAAAGTACCCTAATAAATAAGTGAAAATCGCCTGGTGTTCATCGATATTAAAGGTATTTTCGCCAAGAAGGTTCTGAACCTTAAAAGCAATGTCTGCATCCTTCATCATATGAGAAATGAGATTTCTCTCTGCAGTATGAAAAGCAGGCCTGATTTTAGAGGAAGCTGGAGCTGGATTCAACATGACGGGTGTATTTGAGCGTCCAGCATGCTCTTTTTGAGCTTTGCTGCTGGAGTGCTTCTTTTCCATTCCCGCAAGCTGTTCCTTCAGCGCATCGAGTGAAACAGAAAATTCCTCTGCCAATTGCCTTATATAGAGGTCTTTCTCTACAGCTTTATCAAGCTTGGCAATCTCCTTTAATACTTCTTCTATATAAAGAAGACGATCTCCTTCATCCTGCAGCCTTTTCCCCCTGCGCAAATAAAGAATTTTAAAGGCCATGAGCGTCAAACTTCCATCAATTACTTCATTTCTGAATTTTTCGGCCCCGTTTGCCTGAATATAGTCATCAGGATCTAATCCATCCGGCATCATTGCCACTCTAATTTGAAATCCTGCGTCAGAAAGCATGGTTGAGGCTCGAAAAGCAGCTTCCTTCCCAGCATTATCAGAATCATAACAAATGGTGATGGATTGTACTTGTTTTTTTAATAAGGCAATATGCTCGTCAGTTAGAGATGTTCCCATTGTGGCAACACCGTTTTCTACTCCAGCACGATCGGCTGCAATCACATCTGCAAACCCTTCAAACAGAACGGCTCTCTGCATTTTTTTCATGTGAGCTCTTGCCGATTGAAAATTATATAAAATTTTGCTTTTATTAAAGATTGGCGTTTCTGGACTATTTAAATATTTAGGATCATCGTCCCCTAGTGCTCTTCCAGAAAATGCAATCGTATTTCCGTTTCGATCATTAATCGGAAACATGATTCGATCACGAAAACGATCGAAGTAGCTGCCATCTTTTTCCCGTTTAATGATTAGTCCGGCACGCTCCATTAACCCTTCAGGAAACTTTCTTTTTGTTAAAAACTTATAAACAAAGTCCCAAGAGTTTAGACTGTAGCCAATTTGAAACTTATCAATTGACTCTCTTGTAAAGCCCCTATTCAGCAAGTACTCTAAGGCATGCTGACCGTCTTTTGTATTTACGAGCAAATGATGGTAGAATTTACTTAATAGCTGATGTGCTTCAAACATCTGCTGAAAATCAGGTGACATGGACTTAGCCGCCGCCGCCGGAGCTTCAATATCGAGTTTCACATTGCCTTTTTCAGCAAGTTCCACTGCAGCTTCCTGAAAGGAATATCCTTCAATGTCCATTAAAAACGAAAAGGCATCCCCAGCTGCGTGACAGCCAAAGCAATTATAAATCTGTTTGTCTGTTGATACAGAAAATGAAGGTGTATTTTCACCATGAAAAGGACATAATCCAAAATAATTGCGGCCCTTTTTAGTGAGCTGGACATATTCGCCGACTACATCAACAATATCTACAGACCTGCGAATTTCATCAATTTTTTCTGATGCAATAAGATCTGCCATAAGAACAACTCCTACTAGTTCTAAGAGGTATTCTATAAAAGTTATGGAATCCCTTCAACTTTCGACAAAATTTTTGTTAATGTGTTAATAAAATGTATTCGATCCTGTTTCGTAAAAGGTTTAGGGCCTTTTCCATAGATCCCTTTTTTGCGTGCTTTAGCAGAGAGGTATCTCATATCAAGCATCGTCCGGATATTTGATTCTTCGTACAGCGTTCCTCTAGGAGACAGCACATACATGTTTTTAAGAAGCAAAGTAGAAGCCAGCCCGATATCCTGAGTAATGACAATATCGCGAGATGATGTATGGTTCATTATGTAGAGATCGGCTGCTTCCTGATCACAATCAACGAACCTCCATTCTGCTTCCTGAGCTTCATTCTTCATGTGAGCATATGAAGCAACAAATACAACTTTAATTGAAAAAGCTTTTGCAATTTCGACAATTTCATCTTTAACTGGACAAGAATCTGCATCCACAAAGATGGCAGTTGTGCCTAATGACTTATTAATTCTACATCACTCCGCATTTTCCTTCTTACTGGCTTAATTTTTCAAAAGGGATATTTGTCGAATTTTTTTTCGGCTGGTTCCTTGACATCTTCCTTTAAATAGTTTATTCGTTCACTCTCAACTCTAAACCTATTTAGAAGACATTTTTATCACAATTTTTTATTATAGTACATAATTGCTGGTTTTTCCATTAATAAATAGATGATAATTGCAAATTTCGTCATTTTTTTTAATTTAGACGACTTGATCTTCCAAACTGCTTCACTTCATTAAAAAGAGCACATAATGAATATGTGCTAAGTAGCTGGAAATCTTTTACGATAATGATTCAATATAACATTGGCTGTTTCTTCCACGGCTTTATTTGTTACATCAATGACAGGGCATTGCAGTCTGTTCACAATGTTTTCAAAGTAATTGATTTCATTTTTGATTCTTTCAATATTTGCATAGCTTGCATTATCACTGAGCCCCAATGAAATGAGTCTTTCTCTTCTAATATTATTTAATTTTTCCGGGCTTATTTTTAAGCCGTAGCATTTTTCGGGCTGAACAAGAAATAACTCCTCTGGCGGGTCCACTTCAGGCACAAGCGGAACATTGGCGACCTTAAGTCTTTTATGAGCCAAGTATTGAGACAGAGGTGTCTTGGAAGTTCGTGAAACGCCAACCAGAACAATATCTGCTTTTAAAATCCCTCGTGGATCTCTTCCATCATCATACTTAACAGCAAATTCAATGGCTTCGATCTTTTTAAAATAATCCTCATCGAGTTTACGGACTAATCCTGGCTCATATAAAGGCTCCGTCCCGCAAAATGTCTGAATTTGGTCCATAAGCGGCCCAATAATATCACAGGCATAAATCCCTGCATCCTGTGCTGAAACATTCATATATTGGCGGATTTCCGGCTTTACCAGGGTATAAGCGATCATTCCATTATCCAGTTTGGCAAGTGAGATTACTTCGTCAATATGTGTTAGCTCCTCAACATATGGAAACCGTTTTATAATGACATCACCGCCATTAAATTGACTTGTAGCTGCTTTTGTTACGAGTTCTGCTGTTTCACCTACAGAATCTGAAACAACATAAATTATTGGCATCTTCCCCATTCTTGATCCCCATCTCCTTTGTCCAAATTACTTTTCTCCAGCAAGTGCAACAAATGCTTTTGTCAAATTGGTTTTGGTAATTCTTCCTAATACTTCAAGACCTTCGTCTGTTTCTTTAACGATCGGCAAGGAGTCAATTTGCTTATCAATCAGCTTCTGAGCCACATCGAGCAATAAATCATCTTTCTTGCAAACAGTAATATTAGGCATTCTTGTCATAATGATATTGACCGGAATGGCCGATAGCTCCTGTTTGCCTATGCTGGCTCTTAATAAATCCTTTCTAGAGAGAACACCCACAAGCAGTGATTTTTCATCTACAACAAACAATGTTCCAACATCCTCTAAGAACATCGTTACAATGGCATCATATACGGACACATTTTCCTTAACCACCACTGGGATTGACTGATAGTCCTTCACAAACAGCTTCTGCATGTTTTCCGTCAGAAGCTGCGCTCCCGTTTTTCCTGTATAGAAATAACCCACCCGGGGTCTGGCGTCGAGGTAGCCTGCCATTGTTAAAATCGCCAAGTCAGGCCTTAATGTAGCTCTGGTTAAGCTTAGCTGTTCTGCTATATTTTCACCGGTAATTGGGCCATTTTCCTTAACGATTTCCAGAATTTTTTCCTGTCTTTTATTCAGTTCGATTTCACTCACCACCTATCTATGTACGTGTATACGATTCAATAAGACATACTATTATAGAAACATTATATACTATTTGGACAAAATGAACAGAATAGATTCCTTTTAAAATGTGAATAAAACAGCTGAATTTAGCAATGTGAAAGAGCTTGCCGCTAAGACAAGCTCATCCAACAGTTTTTTTCATGGTTTTTCACATAAGAGTTTGAGGTACTCTTCACTTATCAGCACTCGCGCTATTTTCAGAAGCCAGAATTTCTTTCTGTTCAAAAGTGCTTCTGCTAAAAAAGTGGAACTGCATCTCTATTTCACAATAATCTCATTTACATTTGCAAATTGACGAATGATCTCCGCAAGCTTAGCCATTTGGCTTAAACGGTTTGAACGGATGTTTTCCTGTTCTGCCATTACCATTGTATGTTCAAAATAACCATCAATAGCAGGCTTTAATGAAACAAGCAAGTCGTATAAACTTTTCTCATCTGCAATGTTCTGCAGCTGATTACGAACTTCCTCATATTTGTTATACAATTCTTTTTCATAGTTATTCTCAAATAAACGCTCTTCTACTTCTCCAACATGTACTGCTTTTGAAGAGATATTTAATACACGGCCAAGCGCTTCCATGTTTTCTTTGAAATCCGGATTTTGTTTCTCTTTTTCCAATACTTCTGCACGCTTAACCAATGAAGGCATCGAACCCAATTCATTGCCAAGAACAGCATCAATGAGATCATAACGAACGCCGCGCTCTTGTAAGATATGCTTGATGCGCAGTTTAAAGAATGCAGAAAGATCTTTTTGTATCTCTTCTAAAGCTTTTTTCGCGATATTATCTTCCTGAACAAGCTCTAAAGCAAGATCAATAATCGTTTCAAGCGGCAGTACCCATTGTTTATTTAAAAGAATTTGCACAATGCCTGTTGCTTGCCTTCTTAAAGCATATGGATCCTGTGAACCACTTGGGATAATGCCAATCGCAAAGCAGGCAGCAATCGTATCGATCTTTTCAGCGATCGATAATAATGCTCCCACATTGCTTTCAGGCGTCCCGTCTTCAGCATTTCTAGGCATATAATGCTCATTAATAGCTTTGGCAACAGCAGGATCTTCACCCTTTTGCAGCGCATATTTTTCACCCATAAAACCTTGCAGTTCAGGGAATTCATATACCATATGTGTCACAAGGTCAAATTTCGCAATCTCCGCTGCACGATCTGCCTGTACAGTTTCATTTTCATTAAAGGATAATAACCCTGCCAGCTTGTTCGTTAACTTGCGCACTCTTGCTGTTTTTTGTGATAACGTACCAATTTCCTCATGGTACACAATGGATTCCAGCTTTTTAAGCGAATCGCTGATCGCTGTTTTTTGATCTTCATTGTAAAAGAACGCTGCATCAGACAGTCTTGCTCTTAATACTTTTTCATTTCCTTTTGCAACATTTTCAAGATGCTCATGCCCGCCATTTCTCACTGTAACAAAGAATGGAAGGAGATCTCCATCTTTTGATTTAACAGGAAAATAACGCTGATGTTCTTTCATCGATGTAATAAGAACTTCCTGTGGAATCTGCAAAAACTCTTCCTCAAACTTTCCAAAAAGAGCAGTTGGATATTCAACCAGGTTAGTAACTTCTTCAAGTAGATCTCCATCGACTGGAATGACCCAGCCATGCTCTTCCTCAAGTTGTTTTAGCTGGTTGCGTATGCCTTCTTTTCGTTCATCCGAATTAACAAGCACATACTGAGACATTAATGTTTTTTCATAGGCATCCGGGCTTGTAATTTCCATGCTTTCACCCAGGAAGCGGTGACCCATTGTCCAATTGGATGTCTGTACACCTGCAATTGAAAATGGAATGATTTCAGATCCAAATAATGCGATGATCCATTTTATCGGACGGATATATTTAAGCTCTTCATCTGCCCAGCGCATATTTTTAGGAAAAGACAAGGACGTAATAACATGCTGCAGCTCAGGTAAAAGCGAACTCGTTTGCTGGCCTTGAATAAACTTTTTCACATGAACATACTCAACACCATTAATTTCTTTATAGAAAATATCTTCGACTGTTGCTCCTTGCCCTCTGCAAAATCCAATGGCAGCCTTCGTCCACTCGCCATTTTCGTCTTGTGCGATTTTTTTAGCTGGCCCCTTCGCTTCCTCATGTACATCCTCTTGTGCTTCACTGATGCCTTCCACCATTACAGCAAGACGGCGCGGTGTTGAAAAAGCAGTAACATGATCAAAATCAATCTTTTTTTCCATCATCCAAGCTTGAATTTTATCAGAAAGCTGATTCATTGAATTTGTAACAAATCTTGCGGGCATTTCTTCAAGACCAATTTCTAAAAGGAGATCTTTTTTAGACATCTTAATTTTCCTCCTTTGCTTGCAGGATTGGGAATCCTAACTTTTCACGCTCTTCATAGAATGTTTTCGCTATTTTTCTTGCCAAGTTACGGCAGCGGCCAATATATCCCGTTCTTTCTGTGACGGAAATGGAGCCTCTTGCGTCTAATAAATTGAACACATGTGAGCATTTCAGGACATAATCATAAGCTGGGTGCACGAGACCTTCATCCATTTGACGATGTGCCTCTTTCTCATAAATATTAAATAAGTTAAACAGCATATCAGGGTCGCTTGTTTCAAACGTATATTTAGAATGCTCGTATTCCGGCTGCAGGAAGATATCTCTTACAGTAAAGCCATTTGTCCATTCCAAATCAAATACATCTTCTTTATCTTGAATATAAGAAGCTAAACGCTCAATTCCATAGGTAATTTCCACAGATACGGGCTTACATTCAAGTCCGCCCACCTGCTGGAAATACGTAAATTGGGTAATCTCCATGCCATCAAGCCAAACTTCCCAGCCTAATCCAGCACATCCAAGAGATGGATTTTCCCAGTTATCTTCAACAAAACGAATATCATGCTTAAGCGGGTCGATTCCTAATGCCTTAAGTGAATCAAGATACAGCTCCTGAATATTATCTGGAGAAGGCTTCATAATCACCTGAAATTGATGATGCTGATAAAGACGGTTAGGATTTTCTCCGTAACGTCCATCTGCCGGACGGCGGGAAGGCTCCACATAAGCTACATTCCAAGGCTCAGGTCCAATTGCCCTTAAAAATGTATACGGACTCATTGTGCCCGCTCCTTTTTCCACATCATAAGCCTGCATTAGAATGCAGCCTTGCTCTGACCAATGCTTTTGCAATGTCAGAATCATGTTCTGAATATTCATCTCACATCTCACCCTTTTTATAAAATTGATGTTAGACAACAGGGACTTAATCGTCAAAAAACTAAAAAACTCCCGTCCCTATGCCTAAATACGGCATAGGGACGAGAGTTAACCCGCGGTTCCACCCTATTTGCCAAAGCAAAAGCTTCAGCCTCTTTCAACGTTCATGTCGCTCGTAAAGTGCCCTTCCTTAATCCTTCTATCACCTAGCTCACACCACCCTAGGTTCGCTTTTATAGACTGGATTAAGTACTCCTCTTCGTCATCGCAACTATTAATATTTGAATCATAGCGAAAATCATTTTTAAAGTCAAATATTACTTTAAGAAGCCATCGAATTTCTCCATTTGATTCAAAAACTTTTTTGATTTTAAATTTAAGCCAGAGTTTTCATCATAATAGGCTGTAATGATTTTCTTCAGCTCTGCCTTTGTTTCTTCTTTAACTGATATATCTCCGAGTCTCGATAAATCAAAATAATAAAACAGCCGTAACAATCGGACTGCTGCCGGGGATAGTTTGTAATGGTATGGATCCTTTTCAAGGCAGCGATGGCAGATAAGACCGCCCTCCCGAATGGAAAAAGAGAAATGCCCATCGGTGCTTCCGCAAACCGTACACTGATTTAATACCGGATATAAACCGAGTGTATTCAGCATTTTCATCTCAAAAATATTCATAATAATGTCGGGATCATAGCCTTCATTAATCAGATTCAGCGATTGAAATAATAGCTCAAATAAGAATGGATTTGGCTTTCGATCTTCAACACTTCTATCTAAGAGTTCTACAATGTATGCAGCATAAGCCGTAAGGAAAATATCTTCCTTAATCGATCGCATCGAGGAAATCATTTCTCCTTGCTGCATCGTGCCCAGCCCGCTTCCTCTTTGCATAAGAAAATATCCATATGTAAAAGGCTGGGTGACGGCGGAGAGCCTGCTATTCGGCTTTTTCGCTCCGCGTGCCATCATCCCAACCTTTCCCCATTCGCGCGTATATAAGGTAACGATTTTATTGCTTTCTCCATAATTCGCTGTTCTAATGACTATGCCTTCACATTTTTCAAGCATATTCGTCACCATCCCTATATTTAGACAATCCTATGAGATGGGAAAATCAACCTCTGCTAGCTCTTCGTCCTGATTTCCGGGTATATCATTTGTTTCCTTTTGCAATTCCTTAAAAAGAAGATATGTGTCAATATTACCTGTTTGCGAGAAAACCTTCCAGGTAAATTCCATCATCGATAACCCCACCTTTCCGTATTTAACTAGCAATGCAATTATGATTCCTTAACCTTATCATAGCCTGTCTTTTGAAAATCATAAGACGAAAAATTTGTAAATTAAAATCGTTAATTGAACATGAATAACGTTAATAATGTAGATAAGAGAATTAGTATTCGTCTTCTCTAAAACCGAAGTCGCGCAGCTGTGTCATCTTATTGCGCCAATCCTTTTGCACCTTAACCCAAAGCTCCAGGAACACCTTAGATCCGAGCAGATTTTCAATATCTAATCGTGCCCGCTGTCCGATCTCCTTCAGCATTTTCCCTTGCTTGCCGATGACAATACCTTTTTGCGAATCACGCTCAACAATGATGGTAGCCATCACATGAACAATGTCCTTGTCATCTTTCTTTTTCATTTTGTCGATCACCACTGCAAGCGAATGAGGAATTTCTTCACGTGTCAGATGAAGAGCTTTTTCCCTAATCAACTCAGAAACAATAAAATGCTCTGGATGATCGGTAACCTGATCTGCAGGATAGTATTGCGGACCTTCTGGCATATATTCCTTCAGCTGCTCTAGAAGAGTTTCAACGTTATTTCCTTCTAAAGCTGAAATCGGCACAATTTCTTTAAAATCATACTTTTCTTTGTATGACTCTATTACCGATAAGAGCTGGTCAGGGTGAATTTGGTCAATCTTATTGATCACAAGAAAAATAGGTGTTTTAACGGATTGGAATTTTTCGATAATAAACTCTTCGCCTTTTCCAAAACCTTCTTCGGCATTTACCATAAAAAACACAACATCTACGCCTTTTAGCGTATTCTGGGCCACCTTCATCATGAAGTCTCCCAATTTATGCTTTGGTTTATGAATACCCGGTGTATCGATAAAGATAAACTGGGCATCCGCCGTTGTTAAAACTCCCTGCACTTTATTTCTTGTTGTCTGTGGTTTATCGCTCATAATGGCAATCTTTTGACCAATAACTCTGTTCAGGAAAGTCGACTTTCCGACATTTGGTCTGCCAATAATGGAAATAAACCCTGATTTATGCTTTTGTTCGTTATTCATGTAAATCCTCCGGTGAAAATGCGCCAGGCAACAGCTCTTCTACTGAAAGCTCTTTAATAGCTCCATTTAAATTAGTTAGTATGATTTTTGTATCTTTGCTGCAAAGTTCAGAGATTACTTGGCGGCATGCACCACAAGGAGCAACAGGCCCATCTGTATCTGCTACAACTGCAATTGCTTTAAATTTAGTAATTCCATCAGAGTATGCCTTAAAAAGCGCTGTTCTTTCTGCGCAATTGGTCATACTATATGCTGCGTTTTCAATATTGCAGCCATGTATAACGGTACCTTCATCCGTAAGGAGAGCGGCGCCAACCTTAAATTTAGAATATGGTACATATGCTTTTTCTCTTGCTACTTTTGCTTCTTCGATTAATTGTGTGATTTCCACTATACATTCTTCCTTTCAATACCAAGACCGAAGCCTTACACTTATTTTACATCATTTCAAGAGCAATTACATGGGTTGTTGTCAAATTGTAATAAAAAAATTGAAAATTCAGTTAATGAATTAGCCCTATTTGTTTGCTGTTCTGTTATTTTAGCCGATTTAGGCAACGGTTTCAAATAGGTTGTAGCTGTGTTAACAAAATCTTTGCGGTTCTTTAACAAATGGATAGGAGGGCGTGGGGATTTTGCTCGCCAACTTGCTTGATGGATTCATTTCATTTGGGGGGCGGGAATCACTTATGGTTCCTATTTGGTTAAAAGAGCGGGGGTTGGGCTTTAGTTGTGATCGGCATGCCAGTATCATGGGTAATGTGGGCTTGTTTTGGTTTGTTTTGTGACACAGTTTACTAGTTTCTGAATAATAGGGCTGTGTTTCGGCTCTTTTCGTGACACTATCTACCAGTTTCTGGATATCAAGGGTGTGTTTCCGCTCTTTTCACGACACTATCTACCAGTTTCTGGGTATTAGGGGTGTGTTTCCGCTCTTTTCACGACACAATTCACCAGTATCTGGATATTAGGGGTGTGTTTCCGCTCTTTTCACGACACCATCCACCAGTTTCTGGATATTAGTGGCGTGTTTCCGCTCTTTTCACGACACCATCCACCAGTTTCTGGATATTAGGGGTGTGTTTCCGCTCTTTTTACGACAATAACCACCAGTTTCTGGATATTAGGGGTGTGTTTCCGCTCTTTTCACGACACTATCCACCAGTTTCTGGATATTAGGGGTGTGTTTCCGCTCTTTTCACGACACTATTCACCAGTATCTGGATATTAGGGGTATGTTTCCGCTCTTTTCACGACAATAACCACCAGTTTCTGGATATTAGGGGTGTGTTTCCGCTCTTTTCACGACACTACGCCCCTGCTTTCTCTTCTTTAACCACCCCAAAAAAAGACTGTCAAAAATGACAGTCCTTACAACCCCATACTAGCAATAATTTTCGGCAAAAAGATGATGACACCGATCACAATAGCGGTTATAGCATAGACAAGAACAGCTGCTGCTGCAATGTCTTTTGCCTGCTTTGCCAAAGGATGATACTGGTCAGTTACCAGATCAACCACTCGTTCCACAGCGGTATTCATAAGCTCGAGTGCGATCATGCCTCCAATGACGATGATCACTACGAGCCATTCAGCCTTGCTGATGGAAAAGATAAATCCGCTAACCGTAATCAGCGGCATAACAGCAAGATGGATCTTCAAGTTACGCTCTGTTTTAGCTGCAGAAACCAGCCCCTCAGCAGCATAAGAAAACGATTTGGCTACAGCCTTAATCCACTTATGTTTTTTACCTTTCGAGGCCGAATTCATCCAGCAAAACCTTCTGACGGGAAAACATCATTTTTTCGTCTTCTTCCGTCTCATGATCATAGCCAAGCAGATGTAAAAAACCGTGAAGGGCAAGAAATCCTAACTCCCTCTGAAAACTGTGGCCATAGTCCTCTGCCTGCTCTTTTGTTTTTTCAACCGAGATAATAATATCCCCAAGCACTCTGGGCATTTCAATACCCAATAGAGCTACTTCGCCTTCTCCCAGTTCTTCCATAGCAAATGAAATCACATCAGTCGGCTTGTCTTTGTCCCGGTATTCTCGGTTTATTTCTTGTATTCTTTCATTCGTGACAAATGTTACGGATACTTCCGTTTCATTTTCCACCTGTTCCTTAACAGCTGCAAAATTTAACAGCCTTTCGACTTGCTCTTGATCCTGAGCAGAAATCTCATTTGTTTCATCTAAAAAATCAATATTTAAACTCATGCTTCTTTCACCTTCTGTTTCGTCATTTCTGGATATTCAATACGGGAATGGAATATTCCATTTAATGTTTCACTAAATGATTGTGCTACAATGTCAAGCTCTTTTAATGTTAAATCACATTCATTCAGCTGGCCGTCCTGCAGACGATCGGCAATAATCTTCTTAATCAGATCCTCAATTTGCTCTGGTGTCGGATTTGACATGGACCTTACTGCTGCTTCAACACTATCAGCAATTCCAATAACTGCTGCTTCCTTTGTCTGCGCTTTTGGACCAGGGTAACGGTAATCCTCCTCTTTCACATCCAGGCCCTTCTCTTTCGCCTTAAAGTAGAAGAATTTTAGCATGGTGGTTCCGTGATGCTGTTCGGCAATATCAACAATTTCTTTCGGCATTTTATGCTTTCTCAGCAATTCAGCACCATCGGCTGCATGTGCAATAATAATATTTTTGCTTGTCTGCGGCGGCAGACGATCATGAGGATTTTCAATATTCATCTGATTTTCAATGAAAAACTGCGGCCTCTTTGTTTTGCCGATATCATGATAATAACAGCCTACCCGTGCAAGAAGGCCGTCTGCCCCAATTGCCTCACAGGCTGAATCAGATAAGTTAGCGACCATTACACTATGGTGATAGGTCCCAGGCGCCTCTGTTAAAATTTTTCTTAGAAGCGGATGGTTCGGATTTGAAAGCTCAATCAGCTTCATCGCTGAAAGCATGCCAAAGCCGGTCTCGAAGAAGGGCAAAAACCCAATCGTTAAGACAGCTGATGCAATGCCGGAAATCAGAGCAGCAGCAAAATAGAAACCATATTCAAGCGGATCATACTGGCCATTGCGCAAAAACAGCAATGAAAAGATCACGATAATATTTACGATCGATACAAACAGACCAGCCTGCAAAATTTTAGAACGGTGATTATGATTCGTTAAGAACAGAATGCCTGCCATTCCGCTGCATAAAATGTAAATTCCTGCCGTGACATGGAGTGTGCCTGTGATTCCTTCATTAAAGATAATACAGCCGCACACTGTACTTATAATGGTAAAAAAGATCGCCAGCTTTTCATCAATCAATATCTTAATGAGCATGACTCCCATTGCTGCAGGGAATATGTAAACAATTTCAGAGTAATCGAGATCATGAAAAAAGCTAATTGCTTTCATCAGCAATGTGGATAGAATAAGAATCAAACTAAACAGCAATAGCTGGCTTTGCTTCTTTTCTTCACTCACATTATGCTCGTGGAAATAATAGTAGATAGCTCCTAAAATAAGGACAATCATGAGCAATAAGCCAATATAGGATTGAATCGAATTTTCATTATCTGTCAGTCCTACAAGATCCAGCTGTCTATAAACATCCCTGCTAATAAGCTGGTTTTGCTCTACCAGGATTTGGCCTTGCAGTATTTTTACAGGCTCTACACTTTCAACCGCCTGCTGACGCATTTCCTGTGTAGCTGCAGGGTCATAAAATTCATTTTGATAAACAGCATACCGTCCAAGTTCAATGGCTGCAGTCTTTAATCCCGTGCTCATACTTGTCAGCTTAAGTTCTTCCTCAAGCCTTTTCTTTGCATTTTCGACTTCATCAGCAGGAATGCGTGATTGCATCACATTATTGATCGTCGTTACCGTTAAATCCTGAGCTATGCTTAACTCGTCCTGCCCGGCCTGCAGAAGCGCGCGCAGCGATTGATCGGATACTTCCTTTGTTACACCCTCAGTAAGCTTTTCTTTCATCAAGGAAAGCTTCTCATCTATTGTGGGCTCTTCAATCTCAGCTGCTTCGTCATCCGTACTTTCAGCTAATTCCTCTGCAGCTCTTTCCCTATCGGCCATATCTTCTTCAATTTCATCATTCACTTCAGTAGCCGAACTAAAAATGGATGTGACAAGGTCAACTCGATTTTGAGCAATTTCCTTTTTGACCACATAAACATCTTGTACTTGGTTCTCCGCCTCTTTTTTCTTTAATTCAGTGCTTTCCTTATCTTCAACCGTAATAGGAGATCGGATGGTTTGCTCAGAGACTGAAAACAAACTCAAATTTAGCATTTCTGGTCTCACATTCGCGAACATAGAAAAGTATAAAACAATTCCTAAAACAACAAACAGCAATAATTTAAATATTTTAACATTAAGCAAATTTCTTATTTTAGCCATATTCCGCTGCAGCTTTTCCAAAAAAAGATCCCTCCTACCATACCACAATATGACGGTTGCGCTATAACTATAATTATGTAAAATAATATCAGCTTTTTAGACAAATTTCATTAAAATGCCAGAAAGTTTTCATAGTTCGTTACTAATAGGGTAACCTATCCTGATAGATAATAGCAAATTATACCAATAGGATATCTGAATTCGGAATAGAGGACAATGATTCATTAAACTTGGTGAGCGTTATCTTCTGCTTTTTTTTCAGCAAAAAAACAACCGCCAGTCTCCTGGCGGCATTAGCTCACTACTGTTCAGATTTTTCATAAGCCTGGATAATCTTGGCTACAAGCGGATGACGAACAACGTCACTTTGCTCTAAATGAATGAACGAGATTCCTTGAACACCTTTTAAAATATCCTCACCTGCGATCAGTCCGGATTTAACGCCTTTTGGCAGGTCAACCTGTGTTCTGTCACCTGTTATGACCATTTTTGATCCGAAACCTAAGCGGGTTAAAAACATTTTCATTTGAGCAAGTGTTGTATTTTGTGCTTCATCTAAAATAACAAATGCATCATCAAGGGTACGGCCCCTCATATAGGCTAGAGGAGCAATTTCAATCGTTCCCCTTTCAATCAGCCTCTGAGTATGCTCTGTTCCTAAGATATCATGCAGAGCATCGTAAAGAGGTCTCAAATATGGGTCGACCTTTTCCTTTAAGTCACCAGGCAAAAATCCAAGGCTTTCACCAGCTTCAACTGCGGGTCTTGTTAAAATAATGCGTTTGACCTGGCCCGTTTTTAATGCACTGACAGCCATGACAACCGCAAGATATGTCTTACCTGTACCGGCTGGGCCAATACCAAAAACAAGATCATGCTTTCTGATTGCATTAATATATTGACGCTGTCCTAACGTTTTAACACGAATGGATTTGCCTTTTGCGTTTTTCGTAATTTCTTCTTCATATAAGTCGCTGAAGTATTCAAGTGTTCCCTTTTTCGCCATTTCAATGGCATACACGACATCTCTCCCGCTGATGTTAATTCCTTTGCGAATTACATACAGAAGCTTATCAAGTATGTTTCCTACAAGCTCTACTCTTTCAGCAGTTCCTGAAACATATACCGATTCGCCGCGGGTCACCACAGAAACCTCAAGCTCTTCTTCAATTAATTTAATATTGTTATCAGAGTTGCCGAGCAGTGCAATTGCTTCGTTTGGATTTTCAAAATGCATATTCATTGTTTTTAAATCTTCTGTCATTCTGCATCTCCTTGGGTAAATGGTTGTCCTTGTGCAATATTCTCAATAATTTGGAAATGTATTGATAGTGTAACTTTACCATTGTCTGCAGATTGGTGCAAAACTTTTTCACCTTTAATCTTAGCATTGTCATCGAGCAGTGATTTTATATCCTGCCTCGCCATTTCTTTTGCTACTTCCACTGCTTCTTTATTTGTATACGTTCTAGTAATTGTCTGCCGCTCGCGGAATGTCTCATTCTGATAAGAAAGCGGTAAATCCCATGATAAAAAGCGGAGACTCTTTTTATTCTCTTCTTTTTCGTGCTCTTTAAATTCAAGCTTGCCAAATCCCCAAATAGGAATCTTCCAAGAGCCAATTTCAAGATAGTGTTTTTCCTTCTCATTGCCGTTAAATACTTGGAAGGTGCTGTTGATTGGCAATGTGACCGTAGACTTGTACCAAGTTTCGCCAAAAACTTCTCCTTTAGCAGATACGACCTCTGGCTCTTCTTCTTTGCCAACCAAACCGGAAACAAGTAATTGTCCTGGAACGACCCGATCATGAATACTAACCACTGGCTGTCCTTCTTCAACGAACATGTTTTCAATAATGGCTTTCTTTTTTGCAATAAGATGCTGCGGCCCGAGCGCTTCTATTTTCTCAGGCTCATTCTTTTCAACCACTTGAAGATGGTAGGTTGTCCCTTTTAATTCCACACCAACCCATGTTATTTCTTTTACATTATTTGTCAGACTTTTTTGAATGGCTTCCACATTATCGATAAAAAATTGAAGCTTACCAGTTTTAACGCCCATTTCCTCCAGCTCTTTCTGAATTTTATATTCAGTTGCCGGATTTGCCCCTTTAATTTCGATGCCCCATACCATGTTGGAAAGCAGGGTAATTACCACCAGGAACAGAAACGCTCCGATTAAAAAGCCGGTATTTCTAAGCATTCTAATCGTTAAGAAAGGAATACCCTCTCTTTGCTGAAACTCTAATTTACATTCACTATCACGTGCATACTTCCTAATCTTTTTTGCATCCCTCAGATTCATTTGAAAGGTGATTGCACTTGTGCCGTGACTTCTGACATTCCAGATATGTATTTTATCTCTTGTTAAAGAATTGATAAAACGCTCAATTCCTTTTCCATGTGCCTTTACTGTCACTACTCCTTTATAAAATTCAATCCATTGATTCTTCATAGCGCTCCTCCTGATCCATGATTTGCAGCCCACGGGGTGACTTCAAGCCACCTCTCAATCCGGGAGATAGGTGACTTGATCAATTTTCCCCTCAAGCATGATCTCTTCTGGCATTATTGTCTTTATGACAAAAGCCTTCCCTTTCACTAATAACTGTCCCTGCTTAAGCAAAAGCCTAATTTCCTTATCTGAAAATGAAAGCAGACCTCGGTGATTTTCAATATATATATGGATTTGTCCAATCATTGTTATTCGGGGTAAATCCATCATGACATCTTGAGGAAGCTCCATATTTTTTGTCATCCAGCTCCGCAGCACGGTCCCCCATTTTTTTGCCATAAAAAAGAACCCCCTTTCATCTCATATGTATGAAATGAAAGGAGGTTCTAGCACATTTTTCGCCAATCAAGCGCTGTTATTTTCTTTTCACTGAACGATGAGGATTCATCGCTCTTGGAGGACCTAAAATTTCAGACCAAATAATCGCATCTGCAAGCTTTTGCTTATCTGGAGCCAAAGCTTTGGCTTGCGCCTGTGTATTCGTATTTGCTGTATTCTGAGCAGGCATACGTTCTCTGATTGCTGCTGTTCGCCGTTCGGCATACCGCTGCTTTTGCTTTAAAGCTTCCAGCTCTTCATCAGCCTTTTGTCTTGTTTCAGCATATTGCTGCTCCATTTGAGCAGCAGCCCGCTTTGCACGCGTTTCAAGCTCTTCTCTTTTTCGTTCAATAGGAGATGCTTGTGCCGGCTGCTGTGGCTGAGTCGGCCGGCTGACAGGCCGCTGCGCTGGTTTTCTGCGTTTCTCTTCTTCTTTTTTTCCTTTTGTAAATAGAGAACTAATAAAACCAATTATCGCCAAAAGGATAAGCGGGTTTTCAAATAAAAATTCCATAAAACGATTCCTCCCTTCCAAAAGGGAAATTCTTTTCATCAGCCGCCCTCTAAAAGGGCAGCGCTAAGAACCATTAATCTTTTTTATTGTTCGGATCTTCAGATATTTTACCAATCGAATCTCTCATATCTGTATCTGCAGAGATATTCTTAAAGTTTAAATAATCCATTACACCCATATTGCCGCTGCGCAATGCTTCTGACATAGCAAGAGGAACTTTCGATTCGGACTCAACAACCTTCGCACGCATTTCTTCGACACGCGCTTTCATTTCCTGTTCTTGCGCTACAGCCATTGCACGGCGCTCTTCAGCCTTCGCTTGAGCGATCTTTTTATCAGCTTCAGCCTGCTCTGTCTGAAGCTCGGCACCGATGTTTTTGCCGATATCAACGTCCGCAATATCAATCGATAGAATTTCAAAGGCAGTACCAGCATCTAAGCCTTTAGAAAGAACAGTTTGTGAAATCATATCAGGATTTTCTAGAACTTTTTTATGATTATCAGATGAACCAATTGTGGAGACAATCCCTTCCCCTACACGGGCAACAATTGTATCTTCACCAGCACCACCGACAAGGCGGTCAATATTGGCTCTAACCGTAATACGTGCTTTTGCTTTCACTTCAATTCCGTCCATTGCCACACCGGCAATAAATGGTGTTTCAATTACTTTCGGGTTTACACTCATCTGTACTGCTTCTAAAACGTCACGTCCAGCCAAATCAATAGCCGCACTTCTTTCAAAACTTAATTCAATATTTGCACGATGTGCTGCAATAAGCGCATTCACAACACGGTCTACATTACCACCAGCAAGATAATGACTTTCCAGCTGATTTGTTGTCACATCTAAACCTGCTTTATGCGCTTTAATCAACGGATTGATGACACGGCTCGGAATAACCCGGCGAAGTCTCATCCCAATTAAAGTGAAAATACTTACCTTCACCCCGGCTGCTAATGCTGAAATCCACAGCATGACTGGTACGAAAGTGAATAGAACTGCCAAGAGAATGACAGCAAGTACAATCAGCACAATGGTTAAAATACCACCTGTTCCTAGTACTGTTCCAAGTTCAAACATGTAAGTTCCTCCTATTTATCTAAATTAGTTAATTCCCTAACTACAATGCGCGAGCCCTCAGCTTTAACGACCCGAACCTTTGCATCTTTCTGAATAAATCCACCTTCACTTACAACATCTATTCTTTCATTGCTTATTACAACAGTACCTGCTGGACGCAATGCAGTCAAAGCATATCCCTCCGTACCAATTAATTCTGTACGATTTGTATTGGACACATATCCTTTTTCTGTGTTTGTAGAGTCGGTTAAAATCATTTTTCGAAAGAATTTCATCTTTTTACCAAACACCTTTACCAATAAAATAGAAACCAAAATTGCCGCCGAAATGGCTATCAAAATAGAAATTCCCATATGGACAACGTTTCCAGATGCCATAAACAGACTGGCTATAATAGCCCCTGCTCCAAGCAGTCCGGCAATGCCGCCCGGGAGGAAAAACTCTGCGATTAACAGGCCAATCCCAATCACAAAGAGGATTAAGGTTTCATATCCGGCAAGGCCGGCAACAAGGTGTCCGTAGAAGAATAGCAATAAGGCGGACAGACCCATAAAACCTGGGACTCCAAACCCTGGTGAATATAATTCCACCACCAGCCCAATACTTCCAATTGACAGCAAGATCGGGATAATGACCGGGTTTGTTAAAAATCGAGCCAGTTTCTCTGAAAAACTTTCTTCCATGCTTCTGATCTCAGCATTTTCAAAACCAAGCTGCTGGACTAATTCATCCATATTGGCAACGGTAGCTTCAGAATAGTTCACTTCTAATGCCTGATCTGGTGTTAAGGTTAACAGTTCATCATTCCCAAGTCCGAGTTCAGGTATTTCAATAGATTCGTCTGCCATTGCCCGTGCAACGATTGGATCTCGATTTGATTGCTGTGCAGCACTCTCCATAGCAGAGAACCAATAAGACTCAGCCTTCTTCCCAGCTGTGTTGCCTGATTGATCGATGATGGCAGCTGATCCCATTGTCGAACCAGGCACCATATAAATCTCATCGGTATTTAATGCAATATAAGCACCTGCTGATAATGCTTGTTTATTAACAAATGAAATCGTTTTAATATCTGTGCTGGTTAAAAGCTTTCCAATTTCTCCAGCAGCATCCACGGCCCCACCTGGCGTATTGAGTTCAAAAATAATGGCATCAGCGCCTTCTTCCTCAGCTGTATGAACGGCTCTGCTTAAAAAGGCATATAATCCTTTTTCGACCGTTTCTTCCACTGGAACCGTGTAGACGATATCATTATTAGCACTTGTTCCATTGACAGGAATAAGCATGAGAATAAAAGCAAAAAGGAATGAAATAACAGCGATATGTTTAAAAACGGATCTCATTAATCCTCCCTCCTTTCTCATTCATAATCTTATCCTTGGTTGTTATACGGTTTAGGATACTAAAAGGTTTCAATTATTTTCATTTAATTAAGGAAAAACTCATGTATTTATAAAAACTTCGCTAAATAGCCAAAAAGACCGGAAGCATTAAGCTTCCGGTCTTTCGAACTCGTTTTATGAAAGGTGTTGTTGTACAAGTTTATTAATGATTGAACCGTCTGCTTTGCCTTTAACCTTTGGCATAATAGCGGCCATCACTTTGCCCATATCGGCTTTAGAAGCAGCCCCAGTTTCTTCAATCGTTTCTTTAACGATTTCAGAGAGTTCTTCTTCAGTCAGCTGTTTAGGCATATATAATTCTACATACTGAAGTTCAGTACGAATTTTTTCAACAAGATCTTCACGACCTGCTTTTTCAAATTCATGGAGGGAATCCTTGCGTTGTTTAACTTCGCGAGAGAGGACAGTAAGCTCCTCATCACCGGACAGCTCTCTGCCAAGCTTGATCGCTTCGTTTTGAATGGAAGCTTTGATCATCCGGATAACGGTTAGCTTATCTTTTTCTTTATTCCTCATCGCTTGTTTCATATCCTCATTTAAACGCTCGAGAAGACTCATTTCATTCACCCTCTCTTAAAACTTGCGCTTTCTTGCAGCCTCAGACTTTTTCTTACGTTTGATACTAGGTTTTTCGTAGAATTCGCGCTTTCTTGCTTCTTGCAAAGTACCAGTTTTAGAAACTGAACGTTTGAAGCGACGAAGAGCATCTTCAAGCGATTCGTTTTTACGAACGACGGTTTTAGACATTCTCTTTCCCTCCCTCCGAGCACAACACACTTACATCAACAACATGGTTTATTCCATGTACCTTGCAATTATAATATAACACTGTATGAAGGTCAACTGAAATTAGCACTAGCTACCGTTTGTTTTTTATTTTCTTCCTAAAATAATTTATGATCACCATGGCATGTCCCTCGATACATGTCCATATGATGAGTGTTAAGGGGGGATTTTATGCTGCTGCAGCTGCTATTATTTATACTTCTTATTGGCTTATTTATTTTTGGAATGACGATCCTCAGAACAGGTTTATTTAATCTTTCCGGAAGTTCCATTCATAAAGTGCTGACCATTTTAACATATACTCCCTGGAAAGGGATGCTTACTGCCATTATTTTAACAGCTGTATTGCAGAGCAGTTCTGCTCTGATGATTATGACCATTGGACTTGTTTCTGCAAGATTGCTGACGTTTCCGCAATCCATCGGCATTATTTTAGGAACCAATATTGGAACCACTTTTACTACGGAACTTATTACCTTTAATATTGAATCCCTGCTGATTCCATTTGCATTAATTGGGGCTTCTACGGCATTATTTCCGCAAAAAGCAGTGAAAAGTGCTGGATTTGCATTCTTAGGCATTTCGGCCGTTTTTGCGGCAATGCGGGGCTTCGAATTTCTTGCCATATCTTTAAAAGAGAATTACTATGTAACGGACATTCTTCTAACATTAGATGATCACCATTTATATAGTATTTTTGCAGGGATTGTGCTAACAGCCGTCATTCAGTCAAGCACAGCTGCTACTGGCATTGTGATGGGTTTTATGTCGGCCGGGCTGATGGATTTGGATACAGGAATAGCGATCATGCTCGGTTCCAATATCGGCACATGTGCCGATGCTTATCTGGCTTCCATTGGAGCAGGACGCGCTGCAAAGCTTACAGCGTTTGCTCATATTTGGCTAAACTGCGTGGGAGTTGCTCTGTTTTACCCGTTTATTTCGATGCTGGCAAGTGCCGGTGAGGTTCTATCTTCTTCACTCGATACGCAGCTTGCCCATATCAGTGTGCTATTTAATGTGATAACATCCTTGCTTGTATTGCCTTTTGCACACCAGTTTGCCTCCTTTATAGAGAAGCTGCATGGAGGAAAACCTGTGAATTAAAAAGAGCCGCCCAATGGACGGCTCTTTTTTTCTATTAATAATCTGAATCGCTTGTTAAGCCTTGTACAATTGCGGCACCTGAGCTAGCACCGATTCTTGTTGCACCTGCATCGATCATTTTTTGAGCATCCTCTGCACTGCGTACTCCGCCAGATGCTTTCACACCAAGATCGGGTCCAACTGTTTTTCTCATTAATGCAATGTCCTCGACCGTTGCTCCGCCTGTTGAAAAACCAGTGGATGTTTTAACAAAATCAGCACCTGCTTTAACAGATAGCTCACACGCTTTTACTTTTTCGTCTTCTGTTAGAAGAGATGTTTCAATAATAACTTTTGTTAATGCTTTCCCTTTCGCTGCATCAACAACCGCTTTGATGTCTTTCTCAACAAGCTCATAATCTCCGCCTTTAAGTGCGCCGATATTGATAACCATATCCACTTCCGTTGCACCATTTTCAATTGCATTGCTTGTTTCAAAAGCTTTTGTCTCAGATGTAGAAGCCCCCAGCGGGAAACCAATTACTGTACAAACCTTTACTTCTGTTCCGCTCAAAAGGTCGCTTGACAGCTTAACCCATGTTGGATTAACACATACAGATGCAAAATTATATTCTTTTGCTTCTGCACAGATTTTTTCAATTTGCTCTTTTGTTGAATCCGCTTTTAGTAATGTATGATCAATCATTTTTGCTACATTTGTCATTAAGTATTGCTCCTTCCGGAAACTAGTTGTACGTACCTCTAATATGATACCATTGTCCATAAAAAAATTACAGTGTATTTTTGAAAAATTGCAATCGGTTCCAACTATATTATTGCCCATACTGCTGCTTGGCATGATTTTTTTATCTTTTAAGGAGATCAAATCGGACAATGATTACCCGTTTTCCTGCGGGGGATGGTGGTTTCCATTATGATCTGTACGAAAAGAGACTCAAAAATGTGCTAATAGGTCCTTTTGTTGTCCTCTTTAAGTAAAAAAGCGCAAATATCGCCCTTCCCAGAGAAATATCCGCCGTTTGAGAGGTTTTTCCACCGTTGAGAATTTTTATCCGCCGTTATTTTCGCTTTATCCGCCAAACGCTAAAATACATATTTCACTGCCCCCCCCAAAAAAAGAACCGCCCCAAAGGGCAGTTCTTTAAACAGCAGCTTCTTCCACTTCATCAAGTACGCGGACAAATTGTCCTTCGTTGTATGGATAGCCGGATTTAGTAATTTTTACTTTGACGATTTGGCCGATCATATCTTCGGTTGCTGGCAGAACAACTTTTAGGTAGTTGTCAGTGTAGCCAACATACAGATTGCTGCCTTCGTTTTCTTTGAATGCTTCTTCTGGGATTACTTCGAGTACTTCGCCTTCAAATTCGCTTGCATATTCCTTCGCAAGCTGATCCGATAAGGCAATCAAACGGTGTACACGTTCATTTTTAATTTCCTCATCAATCTGGTCATCCATTCGAGCGGCAGGCGTGCCTGTTCTCTTTGAATATGGGAAAACATGAAGCTCAGAGAATTTATGATCTTTCACGAAGTTATATGTTTCCATAAATTCTTCTTCTGTTTCACCAGGGAAACCGACAATAACGTCAGAAGTAACTGCAAGACCAGGAAGCACTTCTTTTAAGCGATCCAATCTTTCAGCGAAAAATTCCATTGTGTATTTACGGCGCATTCTTTTTAGAACTGTATTAGAGCCTGATTGAATCGGGATATGAAGGTGTCTCACGATGACGTTGGACTGATCGATCACTTCGATCACTTCATCCGTGATTTGGCTCGCTTCAATGGAAGATATACGCAGTCTCTTTAAGCCGCGGACTTTTGCTTCCAAGTCTCTTAAAAGCATTGCAAGATTATAGTCTTTCATATCCTCGCCATATCCGCCTGTGTGAATGCCTGTCAGGACAATTTCTTTGTAGCCTGCATCGACAAGCTGCTGTGCCTGGCGGATGACTTCTTCCGGATCTCTTGATCTCATAAGACCACGTGCCCAAGGAATGATACAAAACGTACAGAAGTTATTGCAGCCTTCCTGGATTTTAAGAGAGGCTCTTGTGCGATCGGTAAAAGCAGGCACATCAAGCTCTTCGTATACACGGCTTTTCATAATGTTGCCGACTCCGTTAATAGGCTGGCGTTCTTGCTTATATTGTTCAATGTACTCCAGCATTTTAACGCGGTCCTGAGTTCCTACGACAATATCAACTCCAGGAATCGCCATGATTTCAGCTGGAGAAGTTTGTGCATAACAGCCTGTTACACAGATGACAGCATCCGGGTTTCTGCGGATCGCTCTGCGGATCACTTGACGGCTTTTTTTATCGCCGGTATTGGTTACCGTACATGTATTAATCACGTAAACATCGGAAATATGCTCATAATCTACCCGGTCATAGCCGGCTTCTTTAAATAATTGCCAAATGGCTTCTGTTTCATAATGGTTGACTTTACAGCCAAGTGTATGAAAAGCTACTGAAGGCATTTTATTCACCCCATTAATTCAAAATGATAGGAAACGGCCGCTAATGCATATAACGGGGCCGTTTCTGTTCGTAATATTCTAGGTCCAAGACCGCAAGTAATAAATCCTTGTTCTTGAAGAGCTGTAACTTCTTGTTCAGTCAGTCCGCCCTCTGGACCAAACACGATTAACAGTGATTGTCCTCTTTTAAGCTGATGTAATGTTTGGGAAAGCATCGAAGCTTCTCCTTCTTTCGCACTTTCCTCAAATGCAATTAACTTTTGATCGTACGATTCTGCTAATGTGATCAGCTCTTTTAATTGAACTGGAGCAGTAACCTCAGGCAAAATCGTGCGATGAGACTGCTCTGCAGCTTCTTTGCTGATTTTATACCATCTATCAAGCTTTTTGTCTGCTTTTTTAGCATCCCATTTGACAATTGAACGGGCTGATATAAAAGGGATAAATTTATATGCACCAAGTTCTGTTCCCTTCTGGATGACGAGCTCAAGCTTATCCCCTTTAGGCAATCCGCTCACAATCGTTACTTGTACAGGCAGTTCTGGTGAACCTTCTATCCATTTTACTATTTTTGCCGTTATTTTTTCATCGGTAATTTCTGCAATTTCACATTCTGCGCTGCTTCCTTTTGGGTCAACGCAAATAATGGAATTCCCTGGTGCCATTCGCATAACTTTGCTTATATGGCGCTGGTCGTCTCCAGTAATGATAAAGAATTCATTTTGAGCAGGTTCATTTACAAAATAGCGCTGCATAAGGATCCCTCTTTGTCATATAAAAAATATAGATGGTACACAAACTTTGTTACTGTTTAAAACATAAGAAGCTGGATTTGCACTTCAGGGTACTCGCTTTCCGCGGGGCGGGTGGTGAGCCTCCTCGGCGCTATCGCACCTGTGGGGTCTCACCTTCCCACTCCTCCCACAGGAGTCTCGCACCCTTCCGTTCCAATCAACTAGCATATTATTATTGACAAAACAACTCGTTAGAAAAATGAAATTCCTGCGGCCATAATGTCAGATTGAAAGAACTACGCAAAAAATCACCTAATCTACATAAGGATAGGGGCAGCTGTTTACCAGGCAACCCCTATGACAGCTATTATTTTCTTTTAGCGATGATCGCAACCCAGTCTTCCATTTGCATGACTTCGATAATATCAAAGCCAGCTTCGCTGATCTTATCTTTAACGTCCTGCTTCTTTTGCTGAATGATGCCAGAGGCAATGAAGTAGCCGCCTTGTTTTACAGCTGAGGCAACATCATTTGTGAAGCGCATGATGACCTCTGCTAAAATATTCGCGACAACAACATCTGCTTGTTCTTCAACACCGTCAAGAAGGTTGTTATGAAATACATCAACTTTTTCATGAACCTTATTTAGCTTTACATTTATTTTAGCTGATTGCACAGCGACTTCATCAAGATCAAGTGCTGTTACTTTTTCAGCCTCAAGCATAGCTGCTGCAATACTTAATACACCAGAGCCTGTTCCAACATCGACAACATAGTCACCATGTTTAACCGTACGCTCAAGGGCTTGAATACACATCACTGTTGTCGGGTGTGTTCCTGTGCCAAAAGCCATGCCTGGATCAAGCTCTATGATCAGCTCATCGCTGCTGACAGGGGTGTACTCCTCCCATGTAGGAACAATCGTAAATCTCTCTGATATTTTAACAGGATGGTAATATTTCTTCCACGCTGTTGCCCATTCTTCTTCATTTACTTCACTAATGCTTACTTTATTGAGTCCAATATCAATATTGAAAAGGATTAAGTTATTAATCGCTTCTTTAATTTCATCTACCGTTTCACCCAGGAAGCTGTTTACAGGCAGATAGGCTTTGACAATTACACCTTCATCAGGATAATCATGTGGATCGAGCTGGTAAATTTCACCGAATTGGTCTTGTCTTTCTTTAATTAATTCAAACGGGTCCTCAATAACAACTCCGCTTGCACCCGCTTCGTGCAAAATATTCGAAATCGCCTCTACCGCTTCATTTGTTGTATGAATGCTAATTTCTGACCATTTCAACGTTTACCAACTCCATTTCCATTATTCACCCTTAAAGGCACGTTTTACTTTATCAAAAAAACTTTCCTCATGCTCACCTTGAGGTACACCGCCGCTTACTTCTGCAAATTCAGTTAAAAGCTGCTTTTGCTTTTCTGTCAGCTTCGTAGGTGTCACAATTTTAACGATAATATGCTGATCTCCTGTGCCATAGCCGCGCACATTTGGAATTCCTTTTCCTTTTAAGCGGAATTTTGTTCCTGTTTGTGTTCCTGCAGGCACTTTAAGCTTCACTTTTCCATGAAGAGTTGGGACTTCAACTTCATCTCCAAGCGCCGCCTGTACAAAAGTCACTGGCATTTCACAATACACATCGTCGCCATCTCTTTCAAAGAATTCGTGAGAACGAACAGCAAAGACCACATACAGATCTCCTGCTGGACCTCCGTTTACACCTGGCTCCCCTTGTCCGGAAACGCGAAGCTGCTGGCCATCATCAATCCCAGCTGGAATTTTCACGTTAATTTTACGGCGTTTCTGCACCTTGCCGTCTCCGCCGCATGTTGAACATTTATGCTTAATGTTTTTGCCGGTACCTGAACAGTGATGACATGCTCTTCTATTCACAATTCGGCCGAACGGAGTATTTTGTTCCACATTCAGCTGACCAGATCCTTGACAGTGACTGCAAGTTTCCACTTTTGTACCAGGTTTTGCACCAGATCCGTCACAAGTGTCACAAGGTTCTTCTCTAGGAATTTCAATGGATGTTTCCTTGCCAAATACTGCATCCTCGAATGAAAGAGTCATCGTATACTGCAGGTCTGCACCTTGTCTTGGCGCATTCGGATCTCTTCTGCGCGAGCCGCCTCCGCCAAAGAAAGTGCTGAAAATATCTTCAAAGCCGCCGAAGCCTTCAAAACCGCCGCCTCCGCCAAATCCTTGATTTGGATCCGTATGACCGAATTGATCATAATGCGCTTTTTTCTGATCATCACTTAATACTTCATAGGCTTCTTTTACTTCTTTAAACTTTTCATCTGCACCTGGTTCTTTATTTATATCTGGATGATATTGTTTGGACAGCTTGCGATAAGCTTTTTTTAATTCATCCTTGGAAGCACTCTTGCTGACGCCAAGGACTTCATAGTAATCCCTTTTACTCATGATTACCACTCCCCGATTCTATTCACATAAATTGTATTGTATCAAAAATAAAAGCCAAAGCCAAGAAAGACCTGACTTTGACTGTGGTAATTCCAGGTGCAGCCAACATGTATGCTAAGCTGCACCCGGGAAATAGAATGAATGGTCTTAGTCGTCTACTTTATTCTTTATACGAATCAGCAAACAACTTCATAATCGTTTAAACGATTACTTATCATCCTTAACTTCTTCATATTCAGCGTCAACAACATCGTCATCCTTGCCGCCGGCAGCCGAATCATCAGCACCTTGTGCGCCCTGTGCCTGCTGTTGTGCCTGCTCATAAAGCTTCATAGTTAGAGCTTGAACGATTTCCTGAAGAGCATCTTTCTTCGCACGGATTTCTTCAAGATCATTTTTCTCGATCGCTTCTTTAAGAGCATCTTTTGCTTCCGTTGCTTTTGCAGCTTCTGCTTCGTCTACTTTGCCTTCAAGATCTTTTAGCGTTTTTTCAGTTGTAAACACAAGCTGATCTGCCTCATTGCGAAGCTCAACTTCTTCTTTGCGCTTCTTGTCTGCTTCAGCATTTTCTTCAGCTTCTTTTACCATTCTATCGATCTCATCATCAGAAAGTCCTGTAGAAGACTTGATAGTGATCGCTTGTTCTTTGTTTGTGCCAAGATCCTTCGCACGTACGTTTACGATACCGTTTTTATCAATATCAAAAGATACTTCGATTTGCGGTACGCCGCGTGGTGCTGGAGGAATATCGCCAAGCTGGAAGCGTCCTAATGTTTTATTGTCTGCTGCCATTTGACGTTCACCTTGAAGTACGTGAATATCTACAGCTGACTGATTATCAGCAGCAGTAGAGAACACTTGAGATTTTGAAGTTGGAATCGTTGTATTACGGTCGATCAGCTTTGTAAATACACCGCCCATTGTTTCAATACCAAGTGATAATGGAGTTACGTCAAGTAATACTACGTCCTTCACATCACCAGTGATCACTCCGCCTTGAATAGCTGCACCCATCGCAACTACTTCATCAGGATTTACACCTTTATGCGGCTCTTTGCCAACTTCTTTTTTGATTGCATCTTGTACAGCAGGAATACGAGTAGATCCGCCAACAAGAATAACTTTGTCAATTTCAGAAGGAGATAAACCAGCATCTCTTAATGCCTGGCGAGTTGGTCCCATTGTACGTTCAACAAGGTCAGAAGAAAGCTCTTCAAACTTCGCACGTGATAATGTTACTTCAAGGTGAAGCGGACCAGCTTCTCCAGCTGTAATAAACGGCAGGGAAATTTGTGTAGATGTTACACCAGAAAGATCCTTTTTCGCTTTTTCAGCAGCATCTTTTAAACGCTGAAGTGCCATCTTGTCTTTAGAAAGATCAATGCCATTTTCTTTTCTGAATTGCTCTACTAAATAATCGATGATCACTTGGTCAAAGTCATCTCCGCCAAGACGGTTGTCGCCGGCAGTTGATTTAACTTCGAATACTCCATCGCCAAGTTCAAGGATGGAAACGTCGAATGTACCGCCGCCAAGGTCATATACAAGGATCGTTTGATCTTCATCAACTTTATCCATTCCGTAAGCAAGAGCAGCAGCTGTTGGCTCATTGATAATACGCTCAACTTCTAAGCCAGCAATTTTACCAGCATCTTTTGTTGCTTGACGCTCTGCATCATTGAAGTATGCAGGAACAGTAATAACTGCTTTCTCAACTTTTTCACCAAGATATTCTTCTGCATATGACTTTAAGTATTGAAGAATAATAGCAGAAATTTCCTGCGGAGAATAATCTTTTCCTTCAGCTTCTACTTTAAAGTCAGTACCCATATGGCGTTTTACAGAAAGAATCGTGTTAGGGTTTGTAATGGATTGGCGTTTTGCAACTTCCCCTACTTGACGCTCTCCGTTTTTAAAAGCTACAACGGATGGAGTTGTACGGTTTCCTTCCGGATTCGGAATTACCTTTGCTTCGCCGCCTTCTAATACAGCCACACATGAGTTTGTTGTACCTAAGTCAATCCCAATAATTTTGCTCATGAATATTACCTCCCTAATATATGTATTACTGAGTTACTTTTACCATTGCTGGTCGGATTACGCGATCTTTCAGCATATACCCTTTTTGGAATTCTTCAACTACCGTATTGCTAGCAAAGTTTTCGTCTTCCACCTGCATAACAGCTTGGTGAATATGCGGATCAAATTCTTTTCCAACAGACTCAATTTGTTCAGCGCCTTCTTTTTTCAGCGCCTCAATCAAGCTGCGGTAAACCATTTCCATTCCTTGCTGCATTGATTTCGCCTGTTCGGAATCAGCTTCCATTTGTAAGGCACGTTCGAAGTTATCAATGGCAGGCAGCAAATCGGTAATTAAGCTTTGTGATCTATATTTATCGGCCGCCTCACGATCTAATTTCGATCTGCGGCGGGAATTATCAAAATCAGCCTGCAGACGCAAATAGCGGTTTTCAGCTTCCTCAAGCTTTTGTTCAAGCTCGGAAATTTTTGCATCGGCCTCGTTTGTTTCTGATGCCTCAACAGCTTCTTCTTCTGCTTCACCAAAAATTTCTTCAGTCGGCTCTTCGCCATCAAATGGCTGCTTGTTTTGTTCTTCTTGTAAAGTGTCTTTCTCTTCTGCCAACTTTTTCACCTCCTTAAAATGGGTTTTACGGAAATATCTTTTGAGTCAAAGACTGTTTTGCGGTTTCTGCTACGCTTAACTCAAGTATAAACTGATTTCCACTCCAGAGTACTCGCTTTCCGCGGGGCGGGTGCTGAGCCTCCTCGTCGCATTCGCTCCTGTGGGGTCTAAGGCTCCCCACTCGTCCCGCAGGAGTCTCGCACTCTTCCGTTTCAATCAACAAGTGTTGTTAAAGCAAATTATTATCTTAAAGTTAAGTTCAAATCACGCTTCGCTTACTTCTTATGAAAGAGCGCTCAATGCATTGTCCCTCTATCAATATTACCCGCGGTTTTCATTTTGATACAGATTTGTGAGAACAGCGGAGAGGTCTTTGCTGAAATAGTGAAGCAGGCTGATAACTCGGGAATATTCCATTCGGGTTGGCCCCAGGATGGCGATGGTGCCGAGTCTTTCTTTTCCAACTGAATAGCTGGCTGTGATCAGACTGCAGTTGTCAATCGCTTCATTATTGTTTTCTCTGCCGATTTTCACCTGAATCCCGGAATGATGATGGCGGATAAGGTCATAGAAGCCTTTTTCCTGTTCAATCATATTCATCAGATTGCGGACTTTATCAATATCATGAAACTCGGGCTGGCTTAGCATATTCATTTTACCGCCGAAAAACAGTTTTTCTCCTGCTGGCGCTTTAATGGTTTCAGTGATGGAATGCAGCATATAATCATAGTGACTGATATGCTGGCGAAGCAGCACTGCAACCTCTTTATAAATTTTATTATGAAGCTGATCCATTGGCACACCGGAGAGGCGCTCATTCAGGATGTTGACAAGCTTTTCAAGCTCACCGGCATCAATGTTTTCAGGAAGCTGAAACATTCTGTTCTCCACATGTCCGGTATCAGTCACAATAATAGCAATCGCTGTCTGTTCATTCAATGGGACAATCTGAATTTTCTTCAGTTTATTTTCACCTAGGTCTGGTCCTAAAACAATGGATGTATAGTTCGTCATCTCTGAAAGGATTTTCGCAGATTTCTGTACGATTTTCTCAAGCTCGTATATTCGATCTGCAAAAATGGATTTCACCCGATATACATCTTCTTTGCCCAGCCTTTGCGGTGAAAGTAAATGATCCACATAATATCTGTAGCCTTTTTCGGAAGGAATTCTTCCCGAAGAGGTGTGTGTTTTTTCAATAAAACCCAGCTCTTCCAAATCAGCCATTTCATTTCTGATTGTTGCCGAGCTAAATGAAATCTCATCCTTTTTCGACAAGCTTCTTGATCCGACAGGCTGTGCAGATTGAATAAAATCATCAACAATCACTTGAAAAATTAATAATTGACGATCTGTTAACACAGTTATCACCTCTGTTAGCACTCTTAATCGTTGAGTGCTAATTCTACTAATAAATTAACAAATCCACGGGATAGTGTCAATAAAAAAGCCTAATTCATATACAGATGGTTAGGATTATTTCAGGAAGTTTTGAAATACTTCATTTCCTAAAAAACGGCCTTTATGCGTCAGTTTAATGTCGTCATTTTCAACCATTAGCAAGTCTTTATTTACAAGTTCATTTATTTCATCTTTAAAATAGCTCAATGGATTCTCTGCAAATTTCTCTGAAAAGCGACGGATTGAGACACCCTTCGTTTTTCTTAGACCTAAAAACATTTCTTCTTCCATTTTTTCAACCTTTGACAGCTCATGCTCTTCAATAATAGGAAGCTTGCCATCTTCAAGAGGCTCCATATACTTTTTCAGCGGCCCGAAGTTTGAGCGTCTTTTGCCATCCACATAACCATGCGAACCAGCACCAAAACCATAATAATGGTCATTATTCCAATACGTTAAATTATGCTTGCTTTCATATCCTTTTTTCGCAAAGTTGCTGATTTCATATTGCTCATAGCCATGCTTATTCATTTGTTCGATCAGCACTTCATACATTTCAGCTTCCATATCCTCTCCAGGAAGGGGCAATTTGCCTTTTCTCATTAAGTTATAGAAGACCGTTTTCGGCTCAATGATTAAGGAGTACCCTGAATAATGCTCAATATCCAGTGTAAATGACGTTTCCAATGTTTCTTTAAAATCTGCTACCGTCTGACCAGGCAAGCTATAAATTAAATCAACACTAATATTCTGAAAGCCTGTTTTTTTGGCGGCTTCAATCGACCGGAATACATCCTTTTTCCTGTGTACCCGTCCAATCCGCTCCAGCAATTCATCATTAAAGGTCTGAACACCAAAGCTGAGTCTGTTGACGCCAGCATCATAAAGAACCTTTAATTTTTCTGCTGATAAATCCCCTGGGTTGGCTTCAAACGTAAACTCAGTATGCTCATTAAACGGAAGGTAACGATGAATGGTCTCACAGAGTACTTCCAGCTGTTTTTCGTTTAATGCAGTTGGTGTTCCTCCGCCTACAAATATCGTCTTTAAAACATCCGGCGGAGATTCCTGCGTCGCAATCGCCATCTCATTGCCAAGTGATTGCAGGTACTCATCAACAGGCTGGCCTTTTAAGAATACTTTATTAAAATCGCAATAATGGCAGATATGCTCGCAAAAAGGGATATGAATATATGCTGCTCCAATCATTTTTACACAACCTTTATTTCTTAATAGTGTTGGAGATTTTTTCTGTATGATAAAAACAAGTTAGGTATGCTTTTTACAAAGCATACCTAACTTGCATGTACTCTATCAATAAAATTACTTTTTCGGCGTACTGTCATCCATTTTCAGAACGGCCATAAACGCTTCCTGCGGCACTTCAACAGAACCGACCTGCTTCATGCGCTTTTTCCCTTCCTTCTGCTTTTCTAACAGCTTCCGTTTACGGGAAATATCTCCGCCATAACATTTGGCAAGTACATTCTTTCTCATTGCTTTAATGGTTGAACGAGCCACAATTTTTTGACCGATCGCAGCTTGGATTGGCACTTCAAACTGCTGTCTTGGGATTAATTCTTTCAGCTTTTCAACAATGACTTTTCCGCGCTCATACGCGAAGTCACGGTGAACGATAAAGCTCAAGGCATCAACTTTTTCAGTGTTCAATAAAATATCCATTTTAACAAGCTTCGATGGCTTGTAGCCAATCAGCTCATAGTCAAAGGACGCATAGCCCTTTGTATTGGACTTCAATTGATCAAAGAAATCATAAACAATTTCTGATAACGGAATTTCATACACAATGCTAACCCTTGTTTCATCCATATATTGCATATCTAAGAAGATACCGCGTTTTTCCTGGCAAAGCTCCATAATTGCCCCTACATAATCGTTTGGTGCCATCATCGTTGCTTTAACATATGGTTCTTCAACACGATCAATTTTTTGAGGATCAGGCATATTAGAAGGGTTGTCTACTTTAAGTTGTTCGCCATCTGTCATAATGACATCATAGATAACACTTGGTGCCGTTGTGATCAAATCAATTTTAAATTCACGTTCAATTCTTTCTTGGATGATCTCCATATGAAGAAGTCCAAGGAATCCACAGCGGAATCCGAAACCTAGCGCCTGGGACGTTTCCGGCTCAAATTGAAGAGCAGAATCATTCAGCTCAAGTTTTTCCAGCGCTTCACGCAGGTCATTGAATTTCGCGCTGTCGATTGGATATAATCCGCAATACACCATTGGATTCAATTTACGATAGCCAGGAAGCGGCTCTGTTGCGCCGTTCTTCGCACTTGTGATCGTATCCCCTACACGAGTGTCGCCAACATTTTTAATCGCTGCAGTTAAGAAACCAACATCTCCAACAGAAAGCTCTTGCAGTGGTGTTGATTTTGGCGTAAATACACCTACTTCTGTTACTTCGAATTCCTTGCCGGTCGCCATCATCCTTACTTTATCGCCGACCTTGACTGTTCCTTCAACAACACGAATATAAGCAACAACACCGCGATATGCATCATAAAGGGAGTCAAAAATAAGTGCTTTTAATGGTGCTTCCGGGTCACCTGTAGGTGCAGGAACCTTTTCTACAATCTGTTCTAAAATTTCTTCAATCCCAATACCTGCTTTGGCAGATGCAAGTACAGCTTCAGAAGCATCAAGGCCAATAACCTCTTCCACTTCGTTTCTCACCCGCTCAGGATCAGCACTTGGCAAATCAATTTTATTGATAACCGGAAGTATTTCCAAGTCATTATCAAGTGCTAAGTAAACGTTCGCAAGTGTCTGCGCTTCAATGCCTTGTGCAGCATCTACAACTAAAATGGCTCCTTCACAGGCTGCAAGACTTCGGGAAACTTCATATGTAAAATCCACATGTCCCGGAGTATCGATTAAGTGAAACGTATATGTTTCTCCGTCCTTGGCAGCATATTTCAGCTGAACAGAATTCAATTTAATCGTGATTCCGCGTTCTCTTTCAAGATCCATTGAATCAAGAAGCTGATCCTTCATTTCACGAGCTGTTAACGCTTTTGTTTTTTCTAAAATACGGTCAGCTAAAGTGGATTTCCCATGGTCAATATGGGCAATAATCGAGAAATTACGAATTCTCGACTGTCTCTCAAGTCTTTCTTCTCTGTTCATATAAATCCTACACACTCCTATTAGAAAAGCTCATCGCCCATTTTGCAGCGCTCGGAGCTAAACATGATCTAAGTTCACTTTGTCCTTTTAATAGAGCAAACCTTTTAAAAAGTGTCTACTCGAAAAATGATATTTATAATGGCATACTATTTTTGATTATAGCAGTACAAATGTGAACATTCAATGTTAAGCGCAGGGATTCAGCATGGATCTCACTGCAAAAAAATAGCAACTGCTAAAAGCAGCCGCTATTCACCGTTGATAAGAGATGTAATAAGCTGAATGGTTTCTTCCATTAAGGCTTGTATGGTCGCTGAGAACTGTTTTCCAAGTGAGGAAAAGAAATTATAAGCTTCCATCTCTTCAAGCTGCTCTCTTTTTTTCTGGAGATCATGGCTTGAAACCTCATTGCCGAGTATGGATGCCTGCAATTCTCCGCTCTCAGCCTCCTGAATCGTTATGGCCTCTTCATAATTAGGATCATCAAAACCTCTCATCTGCTGGATTCCATCATTTGCCTGCTGCATTCCAAATAGAACCGAGGCAAACATGAGCGCTGCCAGAAACAAAGCTTTTAATGTAAACCTCTTCATCCTTATCACACCTTATCAATACTTTTAATTTTGTGCAGATCCGTTTACTTCCTCTGCCTGCCAATAGAATTCACTGAATACATCTGCAAGCGCTGCTGCTGAACGATTTAATTCTTCGAAGGTATTATCTACACCGCCAAATTCTACGAGGATGGCATTTTCGGAAAGATCCTGATTGTAAATGCCATTAGAACCTGATTTATCTTTTAGTAAAACCCCTCTGCTCAAGCCCGGATATTTACTTTCTAAACCTTTGTGAAGCTGTTGTGCAAGCTGATTATTCTTTTCATAGTTTTGATGTTTTCCGCCTATGACAAACGCCAGCTGTGCGTAGCTTTCACCGTTTATGACTTTTGTTGTTTGTTCCTTGCGCCTGGAATCTCTGTGTATATCAATCAAGTAGGTTAAATCTTTATTAGAGCCAAGTGCCGAGGCAATAACTTCCCGTGACTCCTGGTAGGACTGCCCATAGCTCCAGCCTTTTTTCACCAATCTTGATTGAACATCCGTTTTATCAATTGTTGTTCCGATACCTTTGCCCTCAAGCTCATCTTTCAGCTTGTCTCCGATTTTTGTCACATTGATCTGCGAATGAAAGGCTTTATTAGGATCTGTCACACCTTTTAAATAAGGAAGGAACGATTCAGTGTTATGAGTAAAATAAACATAAACAACCTCTTTTCCGTCCGTAGATTGCGGTGGAGGGGCTGTATCTTCACCTGGTTCACCTTCGTCTAGATCATCCACATTTTGCAGTGGCGGTTCGCTTTTTCCCTCAAATACATCCTGTGGAGGGGCAGATTCAATCGGCATGTTCGTATAATTGGTTCCTTCCCCCGCTACTAAAATTTCTGTATCAAAGATGGTAAAAGAGGGAAGCTCCCGTCCCAGCAGACTTCTCGGGTCATCCAAATTAATATTGGTAGAAAGCTGAAAAAGCAAGCTGGACAAATTAGGGCCTTCCTCTAAATCCATGTTTGCTGCGAAAGCCCGGTTTTCCGTGCCGATGATTTTGTACAGTAGATCTGCAGAGAAAAAAGATGCTGCCTTATTCACCGATTCTGACGACGGCCTAAGGTCTGGATTTAAAGAAGTAATCGCACCGCTTATCGAAAAAATCATAAATATAAACAATAGAAACGCTGCCGCTGACTTTACTAGATTTGATCCTTGAACTGTAATCAATATCCCGCTGGATTTTTGGGGTCTCATTGTTCCACCTCTCCTTGCAAGTCTAGTAAATCTTATGACTTTGATAGGAAAGATAGAACTAGAATATGTTTTATTTTTTAAGCTAGCGAATTTTACAATTGGTGGGGAAGTGGCTTTGCACTTTGTATAACTTTTCTTTTCCACAGCAGTTTTGAGCGGTGATGTGCAGTTATTCGGGACATTTTTTCCCGTCAGCAGTATTTTTCCACACTGACGGGCACTTTTATCGGTCTTTTCTTCCCCTCAGCAGCAATTTTCCACGCTATCGGGCAGTATTTTCTCTTCCACTGCAAAAAAGAACTTACCTTGTATACATCCCGCTATTATCATCATTAATGTTTTGATGAAGAGCTGCATTAAGTCCGTTGGCAATGACATTTGCCATATCTTCGATGAAGATATCCACTTCTTTTGGTGTGACCATTAAGTTATGGCCGATCGGAGAAAGTACTTCATAAATCAGCTTTCTCTTTTCTTCTTCCTCTAATGTCCCCACAATGCCCAAAAAGGTTTGACGCTGCCCTTCTTCTGGCAGGTCTTCCTCTGTCAGTTTTTTTCTGCCGCCAAAATTCATTCCTGCCGGTGCTAATGCTCTTGAAGGCCGATCCCCTTCTCTCAGTTCTTTACCAAAATGCTTTAAGATGAAATCAATGGTGTCACTCGTAATAGATACGGCATCAACAACAGTAGGCACTCCAATAGCAACAACTGGAATCCCCAATGTCTCGGCACTGATTTCCTTCCGTTTATTTCCCACACCAGAACCAGGATGAATGCCGCTATCGGAAATTTGAATGGTGGCATTTACACGCTCAATCGATCGTGCAGCAAGTGCATCAATCGCAATAACAAAATCCGGCTTCGTCTTTTCAACAATCCCGAAGATAATGTCACTTGTTTCAATCCCAGTTAACCCCATAACACCAGGAGCAATGGCACTGACAGGACGGTACCCTTCTTCAACGCTCTCAGGCTGCAGCTGATATAAATGCCTTGTGACGAGAACATTTTCACAAACCTCAGGGCCAAGTGCATCCGGCGTAACATTCCAGTTTCCTAAGCCTACGATTAAGCAAGAAGCCGTTTCTGTAATGCCAAGCTGTTTTATAAAATGGGAGAATTCCTTTGCAAATACCCCGACAACCTTTTCCTGAAGCGGAGTGTCCTGCTGGCGAATGCCTAATGCTTCAATGGTTAAATACCTGCCTTCTTTTTTCCCAATCGCCTCGGCTCCTTTTTTTGTAACCTCCACAAAAGAAACCTTGATATCGTCTTCTTCTTTTTCTTTTATAATGACGCCTTCAATTTGAGAGAGATCTTCCTCATGATGAATTCCATTTTGCCTTTCAGCAAGCACCATTTCTCTCGCCTCTACAGCTAAATCTGTTCTTACTGAAAAATTGCTTAAATCCGGTTTCTCATTCATACTGATCCCTCGCATTCTAAAAAGTGTTAACAGTATTCCATATATCATGTATCATGTCCTGAACAGCAGGAAAAGATTCACAATTATAGCAGTTTCCGTTCCTTTTCCTTTAGAATGAACAAAATAAGAACAGGCAACTTACGATAATTGGCTGCAGAGTATTGCATTATTTGCGGGGGTTTGGTAGAATAGCACTTGTTCTTAATGAATTGTGAATGAATGTGACTATCGAGTTAGAGTAAAGGCTTTTTCGGCAATGGCTTCCATTTGGTGAGCATAAAATGCCGTTAACCTGCAATCATCTCGATGCTTTTTCAGGAGGTGAATGGAATGCCAAACATTAAATCTGCTATCAAGCGTGTAAAAACAAGCGAAGCTCGCAACGCTGCTAACGCAACTGCTAAATCTGCAATGCGTACTGCTGTGAAAAAAGCTGAAGCTGCGATCGTTAATAACGAAGCTAACGCACAAGAAAGCTTTGCTGCTGCTGCAAGCAAGCTAAATAAAGCAGCTGCTAAAGGACTTATCCACAAAAATGCTGCTGCCCGTAAACAATCTCGTTTAATGAAGAAATTAAACTCTGTAAACTCTTAAGTTTATGGAATCATGGCTATCTGCTAAAGATAGCCTTTTTATTTTGCCTTCATTTTCATCCCCTAATAAAAAAAACCGCATTCTCTCTGCTGGCCACAGAAAAAATACAGTTTTTCAAATTATTTCGACGCACTTAATTTAAATAAAAACATTTCAATCAGCATGGTTTTGTTCATTCCGCCCGTTTTCATCTGATAATCTGCATCAGCGAGCTGGCTCATGATTGCGGATAGTTCCTGATCATCAAAAAGCTGCGCTTGTCCGGCTGCAAGCTTCACCCGGAATGGATGTATTTTCAGCTGACCAGCCATCTGATTTTGTCCGTAGCCTTTTCTGGATAACTCCTTCACCTGGTAGATAAGTCTGAACTGCCCGGTAATGACCGCTAAAATTTTGATCGGCTCTTCATTTTGTTTGAGGAGATCGTAAAAAATCCGCAGTGCCTCATCAATTTTTCTATGTACAATTTTATCTACGAGCGCAAAAATATTTTGTTCCAATGACCGTGCAACAAGCTTCTCTACCATTTGTTGATCTATGCGTTTTTCATCATCCGCATATAAAGAAATTTTATCTATCTCACTTGTCAGCATAAATAAATTGGTGCCTGCAAGTGCAAGCATTAATTCAACAGCATCTTCATCAATCTGAACACCATTCAGTGCCGCCCGCTCACGAACCCAGGTTTTTAATTCATTTTCTCCGAGCTTTTTTGCCTCTACAATGGCTGCTGTTTTCTTAAGTTGCTTCGTGATTTTTTTGCGCTCATCCAATTTTTCATATGCTCCTGAAAATACAACGATGGAATAAGGTGAAGGCTCTTTTAAATATGCCTCAAGCTTTGCCACATTGTGCTCCACTTTGGACTTGGATTTTTCAGCAGTTAGAAAAACGGGATTCTGCAGGAGAATTAAGCGCCGCTCTCCCATAAAAGGCAGTGTTTCGGCATCTTCCAGAGCTGTTTCAATTGGTGTCTCTTCCAAGTCGTAAGAGGCTAAATTGAAATCAAGCTCGTCCTCATTTAAACTATGCTCAATGAGCAGCTGCTTCGTTTCATTTATCAGATAAGGCTCCGTTCCATAAATTAAATAAACTGGTGCAAATCGCTGCCCCTTAATTTGTTTCCATATATCAAACACAAATATTCGCTCCGTTCAATAGGTTTTACTTCAAGTATTCACTACTACTATCCTAAAGAAGCCATCATGTTTTGACAAGTAGCAATAGGGAATCAGCTCTATAGAGAATAGAGCTGATTCCCAATCTATATAGAACGCCGACAGCGAAGGCCTAGGAATCTTCGCCGTCAGCGGTGCACCAGTAATTCTATTTTCTCCTGCATAGTAGTACGTTATTTGTGACAACTGCTGTAAGGACAGGAAAAGCATGTGAGGAAGTATGGATTTTTTAGAGTATTTCGCTTATACTAGATAGGAAATAGGAGGGGTAGACTGTGAACGAATTTGAAAAAAACGTACAAAGCACACGAAATGATGCAATTGACTCTGGTATCGGCTTCGTCGTATCATTCGGATTTTTTGCAACGTTGTTTGTCATTGCAACAGTCATTAAATTTATCGCATCTTAATCGCTACATAAAGTGAATCTTCCTATATTAGGATTATTTATGCCAACGCTTTCAAATCATCCTTTATGATTAGAAGATTCTAAATGGTTCATGCTTAAGATGCTCTTCAAATCCACTTCCATGCTAAAAAGAGAGCGGAAGCGAGATTGAAGAATGAAGACAGAAAGCTGAACAGGTTGCCAGCGCCAGCAGCCTTGAGACTGTATGATCAAAATACAGTCTCTTTTTCATTCTTTTTTCTGATACTGTATCCTATGGAATAACGGTAAAAAATGTACCTTGGCCTCCTTTAAATTTGTAGGTAATCGCCCCGTGCACATCTGTACGCAAAATAAAAATCTCTTCTTCATTCAGTTTATCTATTACATCTCCATGCGGATGGCCATACAAGTTATTTCTCCCGGCAGAAATCAAGGCGTAATGAGGCTGAACAGTTTGCAGCAATTCTATAGAAGTGGATGATTTGCTTCCATGGTGGCCAACCTTCAGCACATCTGCGCGAAGGTTCCCATAGTGATCTATTAGCAGCTTTTCACCACTCTCTTCCGCATCCCCCATAAACAGCCAGCGTAAGCCGCCAATTTCGGCATACATCACAATCGATCCATTATTCTCTCCCATTATTTCCGCAGACTCTCCCGGTAACATAAGTCGAAAAAAAGATTGTCCGCTTTTCCATCCCATACCTGCTTGTACATAATGAACTTCAATGTCATTATTTATGGCAGCAGCGGCCAGCTTTCTTTCCGATTCAGATGGTTCTGCTTCAGCCGCCATCAAAACTTCCTTCACATGCATCTCCTTCAGAATGGCTTCACTGCCGCCAATATGGTCGATATCACCATGTGTGATCATAAGCTTATCTAATGTCCGTACTCCTTTACTTTTTAGAAAAGGAACAATTGTATCTTTGCCTACTTCGAAAGGTTTCTTTCTTTCTCTCCACTTTTCTTCTGGAAAATGTAACAAACCACCAGTATCAATTAAATAGTTTCCTTGGCCATAAGGCAGCTGTATGAATATGCTGTCCCCCTGTCCAACATCGATCATGGTCACTTCTCCATACGGTGAAAAAGAATTGACAGCATAATGAATGAAGACAACAGAAGCCGGGAGCAGCAAAATTCTTACAAACGACTTGGAGCCAGAACGCTTTTCCCACAATGCAAAAAAAGATATGATCGCCGCTGCATATAGTATAAGAACAAGGTTAGAAGGGATGCCTAACGTTAAAACGGCAAAAGGAACTTCTGACAGCCAGTTACTGCCCGCATTTATTAATTGTATAAAGAGATCTAAAATGGCAACAAGAAACTCACTCTTCTCTCCAACACCCAGATGAACAAAATACAACAACATTAATCCTGGCATCATGATCCATGAATAAAGCGGGATGTAAATGATATTCACAAACAGAGAAATCAGGGAAACTTCATAAAAATAATAAAACATAATGGGAAGAGAAGAGAGTAAGCAAATAAACGAAGTCTGCAGAGCCAAAACCATTGAATTCTGAGCTTTTTTTGTTAAGTTCTGTGCAGATAGTATCAGTGAGAGGGTAATGAGAAAAGAAAGCTGTAAGCCTATATTAAATATGGCATATGGAGAAATGAGTACATATCCAATGAAAACAGCTGATATGATATCACTTGTCGGAAGATGGAAGTGGAATTTTTTCACACCCAAAGCAAGCATCAGCATTAGAACCGACCGGTTTACTGAAGGAGCCGCTCCTGTCAGTAAAGCATAAATAGGCAAGATGATGAACAAGAAATGCGTCATTTTTTCTCTCGTAATTCCTATTCTTAAGCCAAGATAATAAATAATGCCAGCGAGCATGGCAACATGGAGCCCAGAAATGGCCAATAAATGAACAATTCCCAATCGCTCATAAGAGGTAATCACATCATGATCAATCCCATTTCTGTCACCAAAGATCAGAGCTGCCGCCAGACCTGCAGACTGATCAGGAAAATGATCTTTGAGATAAGATATTCCATTAAAACGAAGCTTTTGAAAGAAGGTAATCGGAGATGAAACTTCAGAGGAACATTGAGTGAAGGAAAAATCCGGTGCTTCTAAGATCCAGTAAATACGATTTCTCTGCAGATATAAACGATAATCAAATCCATTCGGATTGGTAACAGCTGAAGGCTCTTCAAGCTGACCCCTAACAGAGCAATTCAGTCCGGGATGCACCTCATCAGTGAGCACTTCTTTCTCTTTCTCAGATGATATTTCGTAGCGCATCATCATCAATTCTCCAGTGCTGGTTTTCACCTCTGCTGAAAGTAAATCTCCATCTATTTTTATTTTATCTTGAAATGTTAGGGTGAATTCTGTTTTATCTCCCCTAAACTGTGTCACTTGATTACGCTCTGCTAGTTCACTTCTAACGTACATAGTGACTGACAGAACTACGATGAGTGCGATCATCCCAGCCTGCCACTTTTTGATTAAAACTAAAAGGATTACAAGCAGGCACAAGCCAATAAAACTAACCATTCTATCGGCAAGTGCGGCTGTAATTCCAAGTAAAGAAGCAAAAGCAAAATAAATGCCGTTTCCTTTCATTTCTCACCTCGAAATCCCTGTTTATGAAAAGAGCTTGTCCGCCTCTTCGCGGAGCTTTTGAACTGATTCTGCCTGATCCTCTTTGTTTTCAATCAAGGAAAGTATTTCATCAACAAGCGCCCGTTTTTCAGCCTGTTTAAAATCGATCGTCAATTCCTCACTATCAACTTTTAAAACTTCGACACCTGCTTTTTGAAAAAGCTCAATTCCATAAGGGTGGTTCTTATAATCTTCCGCATAATAAACAGTCTTAATGCCAGCCTGAATGATCGCTTTACAGCATTGCAGGCAAGGAAAATGCGTGACATAAATTTCTGCGTCACTCGTTGGCACACCAAACTTTGCACATTGTAAAATTGCATTCATCTCAGCATGGATCGTGCGGACACAATGATTGTCGATTACATAACAGCCTTCATCAATACAATGCTCTCCCCCGGCAATGGAGCCATTATAGCCGCCGGCAATGATTCTTTTATCACGCACAATGGTTGCTCCCACAGCCAGCCGTGTGCAGGTGCTTCGAAGTGCTAATAAATGGCTTTGCGCCATGAAATATTGATCCCAAGAAATTCTATTCATTCTTTTGTCTCTCCTTTATCTCCCGCATTCTCTTTCTAGTGTAAAGCGGCTTAATGGACAGGTCAATTGACTTTGATCAGTTCAGCCAGTTTTTCATAGGTTTTGTCACCAATGCCGGATATTTCTTTCAGCTCCTCCTTTTCTGCAAAAGATCCGTTTGTATCACGATAGTCAATAATTGCCTCTGCCTTAGCAGGCCCTATTCCCGGCAGTGTCTGAAGCTCCGCAGAGTCTGCCGTATTAAGATTGACAGTTTCATCATCATTGGAATTCGCCGACATATTCAGTTCAATCCCAGCTGACTCTTCACCCTCTTTTGGAATATATAAAACCATCTCATCTGTCACCCGCTGTGCAAAATTAATCATCTTTTCATCTGCATCATTCTCAAGTCCTCCTGCCTCAGCAATCAAGTCCACTACCCTGTCCCCGTCTTCTGCTTCATAAACACCTGGATTTTCGACAGAACCTTTGACATCGACTAAAATGATGGTTTCTTCCTCCACAGGTTCCTCAATGACTTCCTCAGTCACCGGCAGTGCCTCCTGCTGCCGGACCGCCTCCTCATTTATCTGCGTTAACTCATCACCTTCATTGCCAGAAAAAAAGAGAAACAAAATCAGCATGCCTGCCCCAAGGCAAATGAGCATGAAATAAAGCTTTTTTTCCTTTATAAAATGAAGCATATTTTTCACCAGCTTTCTTTTAGCATAATTGTTTTATTTTTTCATATGTTTTTAGGAGAAAGTTTTGCATGCATAGGAGGGTTGCAGCATGAAAATAGGTGTGATTGGCACAGGAAATATGGGCAGAATTTTGACGGAAGCATTTATAGATGGAGGAACTGTATTACCCGAGGATTTAATGATCACGAATCGAACATTAGCAAAAGCATTGTCGCTGCAGGAGGTTTATGCAGGATTAAATGTCGGAGTTGATGCTAAAGCGGTAGCTGAGCACTCTGATCTGATCTTTATCTGTGTTAAACCACATGATGTACATCATGTCATAAGCAGTATCCAAAACCAGCTGACACCTGATAAATGCGTTGTATCTATCACAAGTCCGATCAGCATAAAACAGCTGGAATCGATTGTTCCATGCTCTGCAGCAAGAGCTATTCCGAGCATCACAAACCGCGCCTTAGCCGGCGTATCTCTGCTTAGCTACGGTGATCGGTGCGATGAGAAGTGGAAGGCGAACCTGAAAGCTCTATTCGCTTCAATCTCTGCGCCGGTCGAAATTGAAGAAAATATTACACGTGTGGCATCTGATATTGTCAGCTGCGGACCAGCCTTTTATAGTTATTTAACACAGCGGTTTATTACGGCAGCGGTGAATGAAACGGAGATCGATCAGGAAACGGCTACAAAGCTTGCTGGTGAGATGCTGATTGGTTTAGGTGAGCTTTTGAGGAAAGGGTATTATACGCTGCCGACATTGCAGGAAAAGGTTTGTGTGAAAGGCGGCATTACAGGGGAAGGCATTAAGGTACTGGAAAGTGAGCTTGGAGATGTGTTTGAGCAGGTATTTAAGGCAACACACGCGAAGTTTGCGGATGATTTGGATCTAATGAAAAAGCAATATACTTTCTAGTATTCGGGATAACGAGACAAAATCCTTTTAAAAAAGATAAAAAAGCAAGATCATTTTCTCATGATCTTGCTTTTTCCTTATTTTTTCATGTGCTTCCTGCAAATGAAAAAGATCCGCTCAGAATCATCCTGCGGCGGGGTGTCAGAGAAGTCTGCTAAAACGTCCAGCACTTCAAAGCCAGCCTGGTTCAGCCATGTTCGGTATTGTTCAACAGGATAGGTGCGCTGAAAATGGAGTTCATCATAGCGGTCATATTTGCCTGTTGCCTCATCAAGTGCAAAAAAGGTTAATTCATGATCAACACTGTGAGGGTGTTCGCCTTCAAAGCTCTCCCATATGTAGCTGATTTCTTCTTCGTTTAAAGCGAATGTCTGGTTCATAAAGATATGCGCCATTTTATAAACAGAATGAACATCAGCAATAAACAGACCATCATCCTTTAGGTGTGTGAATACACCCTCAAAGGTTCTCTTCACGTCTTCTTCATTTTGCAAATAGTTCAGAGAGTCGCAAAAAATACCGATGATGTCAAAGAGGCCAAGACCTTCAAGCTCAGCCATGTTCTGCTGAAAATACTGGATAGGAAGGCCTTGTTCATCAGACTTCCCCCTTGCAACAGAAAGCATATCTTCTGAAAGATCTACTCCTGTTACGTCATATCCGCTGCCTGCAAGGCGTACAGAAAGCTCACCAGTTCCGCAGGCAAGGTCCAGCAATTTTTTTCCGGCAACATGATATTCAGCGGCCTTTTGCTCAATGATTTCAACCCATTTATTATAGGGAACATCTTTCATCAGCTCATCGTAAAGATAAGCGAACTGCTCATAGCTCATTAGTTTAACTCGCTTTGAACATTTTCAGATGGCGCGTCTCCCCAAAGGCGTTCTAAATTGTAATAATTTCTTTCATCCTTATGGAAGACATGTGCCACCACATCTCCTAAATCAACGAGAATCCATCTTGCCTCATCGAAGCCTTCCATACGCTTAACTGTATGTCCAAGCTCTTCTGCTTTTTCTTTGATTTCGCGGGCAATTGCCTGTACTTGCTTGTCAGAGTTACCATGGCAAATCACAAAATAATCGGCAATTAAGGAAATTCCCTTCATATTTAATGCGATAATATCCTCTGCTCTTTTATCATCTGCTGCTTTTACAGCTGTATTTAATAATGTTTTTTCAGTCATTTAATCTGTCCTTTCTATTTAACAATAATCCATTATAAGCCTCTAGTGTCTGCGGATATACTGCCTGCCCTTGTTTTATTAAAAATATAATTGTATTGCTCATCGCCTGTTTAAGTGCTGCATCTAAATTTTCTTGTGCTGACAGCCGGACTTCCTCGACACCAGGGAATTTGCGGCCCGGCTCAATATAATCGGCGACATAGATAATTTTGTCCAAAAGCGTCATATGCTCACGCCCTGATGTATGATAGCGGATTGCATCCAATATCTCTTCATCTGCAATGCCCGCTTCCTCTTTAACAAGGTAAGCCCCTACAGGAGCATGCCATAATTCAGAGTGGTGCAAAAGCAAGTCTGCCGGCATTTTCTGTTCAATGATGATGCTTTTCATTTCATCTTTCGGTCTGAACTTCGCATAATCATGGAAAATCGCTGCGATCTCCGCTTTTTTCTCATCAGCTTTATACTTTTTCGCCAGTTCAATCGCTGTTTCCATTACGCCAATGGTATGAATATATCGTTTCTCTGTTAATTGTTCTTTTACTAGACTTAGCGCTTTTTCACGATCCATACAGCTTTTTCTCCTTTATATAATCACGTATTTCATTCGGAACTAAATACGTAATGGATCTCCCTTTTTGAAGGCGATCCCGAATCAAACTGGATGAAATCGCCACATCCGGCACATTAGCATATGTAATAGGATAGTCGCTTTCAAGCTCATAAGAGGGACGATTGACACCAATGAATTGCACCATCGTGATCAGCTCATTAATGTTATGCCACTTGGGCAAATATTCTACCATGTCCGCACCAATGATAAAATAAAAGCTGTATTGTTCATATAACTCATTCAGCTGCTTGATGGTGTCATAGGTGTAGGAGGGACCTTGCCTGTCCAGTTCAATCGTTTCTACTTTAAAACCAGGGTGCCCGGTAATGCCAAGCTCCAGCATCATGACCCGATCTGAAGCCGACACCGAATTTAACCGTACTTTATGCGGAGGCTCCTGGTTTGGCATAAACCAGATTTCATCAAGCTCAAGTTCCTCTTTTACCTCATTCGCAATGATAAAATGGCCAAGATGCGGAGGGTCAAAGGTTCCGCCTAGAATTCCTACCTTTTTCAGAAGTCTTCACTCCCTGTTATGGTAATTGAATTTGCTTATTCTCTCTTGATTCTTTATATAGTACTATTGTGTTTCCGATCACTTGAACTAATTCTGCACGTGCACCTTTTGACAGCTTTGCTGCCACTTCATCGCGATCTTCTTCACAGTTTTGAAGCACACTGATTTTCATCAATTCTCTAGCTTCAAGGGCTTCACGAATCTGCCCGATCATATTTTCATTGACGCCGCCTTTTCCAACTTGAAAAATCGGGTTCAAATGGTGTGCCTTTGATCTTAAAAATCTTTTTTGTTTACCTGTTAACATTGTTAACCTCCTAGATGTGATAATACAAGTTTTTTCATTCTATTTGTATCGGGTTTTATGCCTGTCCAAAGTTCAAACGCTAGTGCCCCTTGATACACAAACATTGGCAGGCCGTTTTGAATCTCTGCTCCTGCCTTTTGAGCTTGCAGCAAAAAGGGAGAGTAGAGTGGATTATAGATAATATCGCTGACAAATGTTTTGGAATCGAGACGCTGTAAAGATAGGGGTAAGCCTTGACTGGCTGCCGACATTCCAATTGGCGTTGTCTGGATGATTAACCCATACTGTGACAATTCTTTTTCCGCCATGTCCTTTGAATAAACGGTTGTTTGCACTTCATATGGACACTCATTCTTAATAAGCTCAGCCTTCTCTGCAGTCCGATTGCACAAATCAATGTGCTGCAGGCCAGCAGCAGCGAGTGCAAAATAAATGCCTCTTGCTGCTCCTCCAGCTCCAATAACCAATGTCCGCCTGTTCTTGAAATCCGGCAGTACCGTCTGCAATCCTGCCACATAACCAGTGCCGTCCGTATTATAGCCATGCAATTTGCCTTCTTTATTGACTACTGTGTTAACAGCACCAATGGATCCTGCAAGCGGGTCTACATAATCAAGAAAAGGAATAATTCTTTCTTTATGCGGAACTGTGACATTGAATCCCGATATGCCTATGGCCTTCAAGCCTGCAACAGCCTCTTGCAGTGACTCTTTTTTTACGAGAAGAGGATGGTAATGGGCATTGATCCCATATACTCCAAAAAGATCATTATGCATGAGAGGTGACATGGAATGGGCGATCGGATCACCTATAACAGCAAATAGCTTTTGCATAAATCTGATTCCCCTTCCGTGAAAACTAAATCAGTGATTTCCTGGTTATTACATGAACACCTTTAGGAACATAGGCAGTAACCTTAATTCCCGGGTCGTTAATTGTAATCCAGCCTAAACCTGAGAATACGATATCTGTCTTTCCTTCTTTGATCGAAAACTCCTGCTTCACCAGCTCCGGGAACTCATCCATTTGCTCCTGTCTCGGAGGTGTCAGCATTTCGCCGGCATGATTTTTATAAAGCTCCTCAGCATTCTCTGTTTTGGTCCGATGAATCAGCAATTCGTTTGAGAAATGGCAGACAAACGAGGTTTTGCCGCCGCCTGAGACATAATCAAATCTTGCTAATCCGCCAAAATATAATGTCTGCCCTTCATTTAGCTGATAGATTTTTGGCTTAATTTCTTTTTTCGGCGTAATGACTTTCAGATCACGCTTATCGACAAAGTGTGCCATCTGATGATGATTGATAATCCCTGGTGTATCCATCAGAGCTTGTCCATCAGAAAGCGGGATCTCAATAATATCAAGAGTCGTGCCAGGAAAATGAGATGTTGTAATAATATCTCCTTCACCTGTTACTTCCTTTAGAATACGATTTATAAATGTCGACTTCCCGACATTTGTACAGCCGACCACATACACATCTTTACCGCCACGATAGTGATCAATCGCTTCTGCCACTTCTTTCATGTTCTGTCCTTTGCCTGCACTCACAAGGAAAACATCCTCAGGCTTTAGTCCAAGCTCCTTGGATTCCTGCTTCATCCAATTGATCAGCTTATTCTGCTTAACTGATTTTGGCAAAAGGTCGACCTTGTTCCCAACCAGCAGGATTGGATTTTTGCCCACAAATCGGTGCAGCCCAGGCAGCCAGCTGCCATTAAAGTCAAAGATATCGACAATTTTAACGATGAGGGCATCTGTTTGGCCAATTCCATTTAATATTTTCAGAAAATCATCATCTGTTAAGCTGACGTCCTGAATTTCGTTGTAATGCTTTAAACGGAAACAGCGCTGACAAATGATTTCCTCTTTTTCCAATGCAGAAGGCGGAGCATAGCCTAAGCCTTCTCTTTCATCTGTTTGAATTTTCACTCCGCATCCAATGCAGACATATTGTTCACTCAATGTTTAATCCTCCCACTGAATCATCCCTTTTTTCCGGAAGAAATTAAGGATGCGTCTTTCCACTTTTCTGTTAAACCTTGTTACAAATCCATCTGTTTGGGCAACAGGCACAACCAATACGGTGTGAAACCCGCTGCGGTTTCCGCCAAGAACATCTGTAAGCAGCTGGTCCCCGATTACAACTGTTTCTTCCTGCTGTAAGCCCATCTCAGCTAATGCACGTCTAAACGCTCGTCCCATTGGTTTGCGAGCTTGATATATAAAAGGTATATTAAGCGGCTCTGAAAATGCCTTTACTCTATTTTCATTATTATTGGATACAATCGTAACTTTAATATTGCTATTTTTCATATCCTCGAACCATTTAATCAGTTTCGGGGTTGCGTTTGGACGATCCCACTCAACAAGCGTGTTATCCAAATCGGTAATAATTCCCTTAACACCTCTTTCAGCCAGCGTATCCGGAGTTATTTCAAAGATACTTTTCACATGCTGATTTGGTAAAAAATGCTTCAACACCATTGTCACACCTCAATTTTCTTATTCTGCATTACTATGTCACATCATCTGGTGATGGTCAATATATTTCTAAAGCGTTATAAAGCTTTAAGGATATGTTCTGATATCTGCTTGATAGCATTCACTATCCAGATTCCTCTTCACATTACTCTCTTAGTTTCTTCCATTTATCTAATCCGATATTTAAAGATCCTCATTATATCTTTTGCATAAAAAATGTTTCCCATAAGGAGAACAAATTTCCGTACATTTATAAATTAAGGCAAATACTTTTCGACAAAATTTTCAGCTTCGAATTTGTGGATAACTTTATTCACATTATACACTATGATACAGTTATCATTTTCCCATATATAAACAAAATAATCACAGGTTATCCACCACTGACTGTGGATAACCGAACGGTTGTTCCGTGTGTTTAAATTTGGTAAAGTAAGGGTACAACACAATTACCTACTAAATATATGTTTAAATCCAGTTACATAGAACGATTTAAAGCCCACTTTTGGAGGTGAGTCAACTTTGCGCAAACTGTCAGATGACCTGCTCATAGAGTCGTATCATAAAGCAAAAGAACTTCGACTTTCCCCAGACTTTATTCGATTAATTGAAACGGAAATCCACCGGAGATCTTTAACAAACCAGATTAAAGCTTCATCTTAAAGTCTGCTACTTGTAAATTGGACAAGCCCTTTTTTAAAGGGCTTTTATTTTTTTCTATAATTAAACTTGGACAGATTGATGGACTATATCGCCAATTCTCTTTCCTGCTTGAATGTTGAAAGGTGCTTTAATGCCCTGATCAAGTATAAAGGTATCTTTTTCAAACAAGAGAATAACGGTAGATCCGAATGTAAAGTAAGCCATTTCCTTCCCTTTTTCGAGCATGTCCCCATTATGAGTTGTTTCAATTGAATTGACAAACATCGCTCCCACCTTAATGACCGCAAGCTTTCCTTCTTCATGCTGAATTTCAGTGATTGTCCGATAATTTTTCGATAACGTATCCCTGCCATATTTAAGTCCCAATCGATTGACTGGATATGATTTACGGCCCAAGGTCCATTGTTCAAGGACCGTTCCTGTAACAGGACTATGAATGCGATGATAATGACTGGGACTTAAATATAAAATCATATACTCCCCGCCAGCATAAACATCCGCTTTCTCTTTGCTTCCCAGCATCTCACTGATTGAATAGGTTTTTCCTTTAACAACAATCTCACGTGTGCTTTCAATCATGCCGATATCTTCAATGACCGCATCCACCGGGCTAACAACTGCTTCTTCTGCAGCATGTGTGATCCGCGCATTTGTTTTCAGCTTACGGATAAAAAAGTCATGCAGCGATTGATATTCTTTTCGTTCTTTTTCCATTTCCTGTTCATTAATTTTATAGGTTTTTGAAAATGAAGGAATTACAAATCTGCTAAGCTTTGACCGAGCAAATTTTTGAAGAAGATAGGACGTAATTCTGCCATTAGTCAGTTCAATCAAAAAGCGATAGATAGGTTGTTTCATCTTTTAGCTCCAATCTCTTGTCATTAAGTCATCCTGCCTAAAATCAGCAGCTATATACAAAATAAGCATAGCAGCATCCTGAAACTTTGCTGCTTTTAAACCGTATAAAATAACAGTCTTTAAAATATTTATTATATAAGGACAATTGTATTCGTTGTTAAAAGGTCTTATGTAATGTGTTCAAAGCGCTTGCGCTTTTCTTATTCAAAGGAGTGAAAAGATGCTTTCATTTCAAAGCAGCCACCATTTATGGAAAAGATTCAGGTCTCAAATCGCAAATATATTCACTTTATTGAATCTTAGCAGTGGAAGTATTGCTTGTATATTCATTATGAATGAGCAGATTTCAGTTGGAATTTTGTTCATTGTTTTGGCTGCTCTCTTAGATTTTCTTGATGGGATGCTGGCAAGGAAACTTCAGATTCAATCTGAGTTCGGAAAACAATTGGATTCCATGAGTGATATTATATCATTTGGCATAGCACCAGCACTATTATTATATCAGGGAATTCTTTATGAATTTGGTGTCATTGGTATGGTTTTCACCATGATGTATACATGCTGCGGGGCGATTCGCCTTGCACGTTACCATCTGATCCATCAAGATGAGTATTTTATTGGATTGCCAATTACCGCTGCTGGTCTCTTTGCTGCGCTGAGCATGCTGATGATTTTACATATACCCCCAGTCTTCTATTTATCTTTCACCATAATCTTATCTTTCATGATGGTCAGTACGATGAAAGTAAAGAAAATCCGCTGAATTTCTTTTACCCATAAGCTTGGTGAAATAACAAAAAACCGCCCTCATAGAGCGGTTTTTTTTGCAGATGTTATTTCTTTTCTGTTAGTGCTAGGAATTCTTCTACATCATCTACACATAGCTGAACAGCTTTTTCCCAGAAATCAGGTTTTGTTAAGTCTGTGTTTAAATGCTTTTGTGCCAGGTCTTCTACTTTCATTGATGCAGAATCCTTTAATAAGTCAATATATTTTTCCTCATAGCCAGCTCCTTCTTCAATTGCCTGCGCATAGATGCCAAGAGAGAAGAGATAGCCGAATGTGTACGGGAAGTTGTAGAAAGGAACACCTGTGATATAGAAGTGAAGCTTAGATGCCCAGAATGTTGGGTGGTACTCATCCAATGCACCTGCATAGGCTTCCTTCTGAGCTTCAAGCATTAGTTCACTAATTCTTTCCGTGCTCACCATGCCGCTTTTTCTTTCTTCATAAAAACGTGTTTCAAACAAGAAACGAGCATGAATATTCATCAGCAGTGCAACAGAACGCTGAATTTTATCTTCTAAAAGAGAAAGCTTTTCTTCCTCTGACTGTGCATTCTTCACCGCTGCATCGCTGACAATCATCTCAGCAAATGTGGATGCTGTTTCAGCTACATTCATTGCATAACTGCGGTTCAGTGTATGAACATCTCTCATCGCGTATGAATGGAAACCATGTCCCAGCTCGTGTGCAAGTGTTGAGATATTAGAAGGTGTCCCGGAGTATGTCATGAAAATACGGGATTGGCCAGTTTCCGGGAAGAATGTACAGAACCCGCCAGGTCTCTTTCCAGCACGGTCTTCTGCTTCGATATAGCTATCTTCAAATGCCGTTCTTGAATAGGAAGTCATTTCCTCCCCAAATTTGCTGAAATGATCGAGGATAAATTGTGCACCCTCCTGATAAGAAACCTTCGTTTCTGTCTCGCCAAGCGGAGCATCAAGATCATACCAGCTCAACTTTTCCAATCCGAGCAATTGTGCCTTTCTTTCAAGAAACTTTACGAAAGGAGCTTTATAGCTTGAAATCACATTCCACATGGAATCAAGTGTAGCCTTTTCCATACGGTTAATCGCTAATGGCTCTTTCAATGGATCCTCCCAGCCGCGTTTATCATAGACCGTTAAGCGGAAGCCAGCCAAGTGGTTTAATGTTTTGGAAAAGTAATCTGCCTTTTCTCCCCATGCCTCTTCCCAGCTCTTGAATACAGTTTTTCTTACTTCACGATCCGGGCTGGAAAATTTATTGGACGCCTGCCCAACAGACAAAAGTTTCTCCTCGCCGTTTTCTGTGAATGGAACCTTAACTGTTCGAACAATCACATCATACATTTGGCTCCAGCCGTGATAACCATCAACACCAAGCGCATTGATTAAGGATTCTTCCTTCTCAGATAACTTCTCCGCTGCTTTTTCACGGCGTTCTGTCAGAACAAATGACAATTCAGATAATCCTTCTGTTTGTAAAATGTCTTCCCAAACATTTTGGTCAAATGATGTCAATTTTTCATCAAAACCAGTTAGCACCGATTGAAATGCTGCACTTAGAAGTGTCACTGTAGCACGATGTTTGTTCGCTGCCTTGTCTTCTGTATTCTGTGCTTCTAAACAGCTGACAAATGCTCCCGCCTGTCTAATTTTCTTCGATGTTTCTTCAAACTTCTTCAAAAGTTCGATCAGCTGACTGCTTTCACTTGCTTCGTTCGAAGGTTCCCAGCCCTGTAAAGATTGTTTAAACTGTTCTATTTGTTCTTCCGTTTCATTAAGATGTGCTGTAAATTCCTCAGATTCACTTCCGCCTTTAAAAAATACATCTAAATCCCAAACCTCTGAATATGTTTTTGTTGTCATTTCAAAGCCTCCTAAAATCGTTATGTATCATTTGCCTTTGACTCTATTTGAAAAAGCTCATTTTACTTCGGCAGCTGAAATACTTTCTATATTATAAATTAATTTTTCGGAAATTTCTATCTTCATGACTTTCTTTTTTTAAAAGGATCAAAATGGGAAGGCGCTATGTTTGCTTCTTAACATGGTTATCGTTATGCTATCATTGACATGAAGCAAAAATGAAAGTTGGAGTGAACAGATGATTTTGAAACGATTTTTAATCCCTTTTTTGCTGCTAACCGTTTTTTTAGCAGCTTGCACGAATACGGAGGATGAAGCAGAACAGCCGTCAACACCCGACAATGAAACGGAAGAGCCTGCTCAAGAAAACCCGGAGACAGAGGAAGAAGATGTACCATTTGAAATCGTGGAAGCAGCAGATATAGAAATTGCCCAGCTGCAGGGAATAGGCTATCCTGGAAATGATGACGCTTTATATGTTGCAACAGATCAAGGCTTGCTTATGTTTAAAGGAGACAATTGGTATGAAACGACTTCAAAAAAGCATGATTATTTTGGCTTTAATGCGGTGGAAGACGGATTTATTTCAAGCGGCCAGCAAGGTGAAGCAAAGTTGGGAATTGCCAAAAGTACAGATAAAGGTGAAACACTTGAATACATTGCTTTTAAGGAAAAGGGACAGTTTCCTTTTCTGACGGCCGGGTATCAAACCGGAATAATTTATGGAATAAACGGTGACGCATCCACTGAGATGGATCCAGGCCTGTTCCGTTCTGCAGGTGAGGATGCTGAATTTGAGCCTGTACCATTAAATGGATTTGGTGCCGATACGCTTGGCATGATCGCTGCCCATCCGACTGACGCGAATAAGATGGCAATGGCCACAAGGAGCGGCATCTACCTTTCTGAGGATAAGGGAAATAATATGGAGCTTATTACAGAAGAGATCATGGTCACTGCTCTTGCATTTACAGAAGGTCATTTATATTATTCTTCAGTAGAAAATGAGAAGGTTTTATTCCATTCTATCAGCCTGGAGACGATGGAAAGCGCAAGTATTGAAATTCCTTTCCTCGCTTATGATAACCCGATTACCTATATAACAGGCAGTCAAAAGAATGAGGGCACACTGGCATTTTCAACCTACATGCGCGACCTTTATCAATCAGCAGATTTTGGAGAATCATGGGAAAACATTCTCGAGAAGGGCAGTATTTCGAATTAGGATAGCTTATGAAAAAAGAGTAAAAGCCCGAAAATGCTTTTACTCTTTTTTTGCAAATGAACAGAATCCTCTACAGAATAATCGCTTCAAACCCAGCAGCCGTTAAATGCTGCACCAGCTGCTCTGCATTTTTTCTATCAGAAAAGGCCCCAGCCTGAACCTTATATAATCCATTTTCGGCAAGTACAAACGAGTCAAATCCTGCACTTCTCGCCTGTGCTGCTAGACTATCAGCATTCCCTTTATCTCGGAATGCCCCAATTTGCACCCTAAAGAGGTTTATTTGTTTTTTTTTTAACCCAAAAGCCCTTGCCAGTCCGTTGACATGTCCTCTGGCAATTCCTTCTATGAAAGCTGGCTGTGCCAACTTTGCTGCATCATTTGCATGGTCAATAAAGCCGTTTTCAGTCAATAAAGCCGGCATCGCTGACTCGCGAAGCATATGGAAGTTCGCCTGCTTCTTGCCGCGGTCCGCAAAATCAACAGCCTTTATCACTTCCTCATGAATAATATTTTGGTAAGTTGCAGTCGGTGCACCAACATTCGGATAAATAAAATCCTCATAACCTGTCCCTCCGCCCGCATTAATATGAATGGATAGAAGAAAATCTGCTCCCCATGCATTGGCCGCATTTGTCCGGCTGCTTAATGAAAGAGCTGTATCTCCTGTTCTGCTCATATTAAGTTCAACATTTTCATACTCACTGCCTAGAATATCCCGTATCCTAATGGCAATCTGAAGGGTTAAATCCTTCTCCTGCAGTCCGTTTCCAACAGCTCCTGGATCACTGCCCCCATGACCAGGATCTATAAAGATTTTCACCATTTTCATCACCTCAATCTATCCTATTCTTTTACTCTCTTAACTGCTTGTACACTTGTGGAAAGAACAGAGAAAATCGAGAAAATGGCAATGGTTATTCATGCTGGAATGGTAAATGGAAAATTAGAAAATGTGGCTCTTGTATCAATAGTTAGTAGACTAGATGGAGAATACTCTTAAATAGAGAAAAGAATGTTGTAATCAAGCAAAAAAACAATTCAATTTCAATATCATAAATGTAATAATATAGAAAAAAGTATTTTTTTGGAGGATCCTTTGAGAGAGTTACTTGAAAAGAGTTTGCTTGGAGCAGCGATTGTATTTGTCATTAACCATGTCTTAGGACATCTGTTTTTGTTTATCCCCTTTTTTTCTCAAGGTGAAATGTACATGGAAGGAACGTTTTTTGGCATGTTCTATAATCTTCAGCTGTATTTTTATTTCATTTTTACGAATGGAGTTTTGTTCTTAGCCATAAAACACTACTATCCAAAATGGCATATGAGCTGGAATGTTATACTCGTTTTTATTGCATTTAACTTTTTCCTACAGCGAAATCCATTAGGCAATGAGGGAGAAATAGTCTATTATGTTCGTTATCTATTTGCACTGAGCGGTCTTTTCTTGGTTAACATCATTCGTGACAGGGTTTCATGGATTTGGAAATCTATGATTATTGCCTCTCCTCTTTTACTTTCTGGTCTCATTTTGGTGATTTTAAGTATATCAGAGTAATCATAAAAAAAAGGGGCTGAACTTTTAACAGTCACAGCCTTTTTATAATTGAAAAGGAAGCGCCGAACTATGCAAGGACTACATGCAATTGTATCCCCTTCATCATTCCACCTTAAATGGCGCGGCCAAAGCACCTATTGTTGCTCGATATTCTCCAGGAGTAAGGTTATAATCCAGATCACTGACTTTTAAGCTTAAGGAAGAAGTTTCATGGGCAGGATGCCCTATAGCTTGCTCTGTAAAAGAATCAGCCTTCATCGGTACCTGGTACCATGTATCTTCCTCCTTTTTTTCTAAGAAGACATGCACACCCGTATAAAATTCTTCTTCACTTTCATTCATTATATTCACTTTAATTTCATCCACAGATGTTGGATATACTGGTTCCTCTGTTTCAACCCTCACTCCGTCTTCTGAGTTAGGACGGCTTTGCACAGCCTCTTCCTCCAGTGATCCTTGGCAGCCAGTAATAATAAGCAATAACATAATAGATGAAAATAGAAAAATCTTTTTCATATAAGCCGCTTCCTTCCTTTTAGTATATTTACCCTTATTTTTCTTGATAACGGCTCCAGGCACCCGTAGCAAAGGCAGCACATATTTCTCCTATAAATCTAAGAAAGCCTACAATGAGTTCCATGCTGAACAACTCCTTTTCTTTAATTTTAAAGGAAAATATAAAGAATGTAAATTTATACCATAATGTGCTGTATACATTTTTGCACACTATAAACATTCTTTTACCCAAAACAAAAACCAATAATAGACAACCATCTCCAGCATAAAGAAAAAAACTAGATTTACAGCCAAGAGTCCGTTAATATAATATTAAGAAAATTTTTATAAAGAGAAGGGGAGTCTATCATGGCACAAGAATTAAGTCATACATATTATAAAGAATTAATCAATTTACAGGATGCAGCTGGGGTAGAATCACAGTTTCAGAGCTTACTGGAAATACCGATTGAATCTGTTTCTGATCTGGAAAAATGGCTGCTGGAAGAAAAAACGTTCTTACATAAATTAGATGAAGCGATGACAGGTCACTTAGTAGACTTTAACCGCAATACAGAAGATGAAGATATAAAGGCGACATATCTTCATGACCAGCAGGTGATCCTGCCGCTAATCATGAAATATGAAGCAAAACTAAATGAGAAACTGTGTAATTCTCCTTATTTTCATGAACTAAATGAAGATCGTTATGGGTTAATGAGACGTGCTCGTGAATCGAAAGTGAAATTGTTCAGAGAAGAGAATATTCCGTTAATGGTTAAAGAGCAAGAGCTCAACACCAAGTATAGCGAAATTATGGGAGGTTTAACCGTTGAATGGGAGGGTGAGGAAAAGCCATTTCCATTCATTCAATCACAGCTTGACCATCTTGACAGAGCCATAAGAGAAAAAGCTTATCACAAGATGATGGGAGCATATCGTCAAATCAAGCCAGATATGGATTCCATTATGGATGAACTCGTTCAGCTGCGTCATCAGATCGCTTTAAATGCAGGCTTTGAGAATTATCGCGATTATATGTTTGTCGCTAAAAATCGTGAGTATAGTGTGCAGGATTGCTATGACTTCCATGAAAATGTTGAAAAGCACATCATTCCCGCCTGGAACCGTCTGGCAGAGGTGTTCAAGTCCAAGCTAGGTGTCGATACATATCGCCCTTGGGATAACAATGCTAAATTGATGAAAAACGCACCATACACGGATGTGGCTGATCTGATGGATGGCGTTTCTGAGATGTTAGGCAAGACAGATGCCTATTTTGCTGAACGTTTCAATTATATGAGAGAGAATGGTTTACTCGATCTAGGAGATCGAAAAGGTAAAAGCCCTGGCGGTTTTTGTACTTCATTACCTGTTTCAGGAGAAACCTTTGTTTTTGCAAACTTCAGTCCATCCTTCTTCTCTCTAATTGCACTCATTCATGAAATGGGACATGCGGTCAATGGATACCTTGAGTTTTCTGAGCATGGTCCTACTGAAGACTATCAGCTTCGCATGGAAGTGGCTGAATTATATTCACATGGAATGGAATTACTGTTATTGGACAAGCTTGATCGTTTTTATCCGGAAGCAGAAGATTTTAAGAGCGCACAGCGTGAAGAGCTGAGACGGGCATTTACGATGTTATTCGGTCCATTATCAGGGGATCTCTTCCAGCATTGGATGTATACAAATCCAAACCATACTGCAAAAGAGCGAGATGAGAAATACTTCGAAATCTCTAAACGGTACGGTTTAAGCCCTGTCGATACTACTGGCTTTGAAGAAGAAGTTGGAATGAGCTGGGCTGGCACCCTTCATTATTTCCAGGTTCCTTTCTATAATATTGAATACTCCATTTCAATGCTTGGTGCACTGCAATTACTGGAGAATTATCAGAAAGACCCGGCAAAAGCAATTGAAGATTATAAAAAAGGTGCTGGTGCTGACTATAACCAAAGTATTGCTGCTATTTATGAAGAAACAGGCGTAAGCTTTGATTTTACAGAACCAGCTGTGAAAAGAATGGGTGAATTCCTGGAGAAAGTGATTCAGGATATTAACTAACAGAGGCTCTTAGCCTTTACACGCGGAAAATGGCACAACTAGCACATGAAGCTGGTTGTGCTTTTTTCTTTCTTTGGCAAAAAACAAAGTGGCGAGACAAAACTAAAACCATATTTCTAGAATGCTTATATTCAATGTCATGGTTTGGTTATTTAAACAAGACCGTTACAATGCGCTCCGGTCCCTCCGCACCATTTCACTCATGTTTGTAATAATAAATAATTAAAAAAACCGAATGATTAGAAAGATTTACCTCCTAACCATTCGGATCTTAGTCGTAATAAATACTTATGCCCCAGTCCCTTCCAACTTATATATTTACTGATACTGAGTAGTGTTCTTCCAGTGTCTTCTTCAATAACGATGCCAGTTCCAGCATTCCATATTTTCCTGCTTTTGCTTCTGCATCGGAATTATAGTTGGTGTTTGTATTAATATCATAGGTGTAAATGTCGCCGTCAGCGTTTTTGATAAATTCAATACCAGCCACTTGAATATCATTTCTCCCCAACACGTCTTTATATTTTCCTATGATATCATCATCAAAGCCTTCAATGATTTGAAACTTAGGCTTCTCTTCAACCTCATCTCCTACTGGACAGAATAAGTCTCCAATCTGGCAGGCATCAGCCGGGCATAGTTCGAAGCCCTCTGATGTATCCACCCGAACAGCATAAACAAATTGGCCTCCGACAAATTCACAGCGGGTGATGTAGCTTTCTGGCGATTGAATATATTCCTGAATAAGGGTAATTCCATCAACAGGCTCTTCAAATGCTGGTCCCTCGACATATGCTTTCAGAGCGTCAATACTCTGGAATAATTGCACACCCAAACCTTTGCCGGCACGGTTATGCTTCGTGATAAACGGCTGTCCTGCGAAAGCTTCTGCTGCTTTTAAAATCTGCTGTTTTCCAACCGCTGCAATCGTTTTTGGTGTTTTGACACCAGATTTTTCTAACTCCAGGTATTGCAGAACCTTGCTGACTTCAAGCTTTAGCGCACTTGTGCCATTCAGTACAATACGTCCATGCGCTTCCAGCCAAGCTAATACCTGTCCGGAAAATTCAGCGGCAAAACGGTGGTCACGTGTATGAGAAGAAGCACTCATTCTGCTGTAGAATATTCCTTCCGGCGGTTCTGAAGATAAATCCAGTGTTCCTTCGTCTAAATGCCATTCTTCATAAGGAACACCAAGCTCCTCTAGTCTATTGGTTAAGTGGACGGTCCACTCACTATTTTCATGGATTACATATACTTTGGTCATGTTCGGGACCCCTTTCTAGTTTTTTATTAAACTGCGTTTTTGCTCAACTAATGGCATAACCTGTTTTGCAAATCGTTCCATTTCCTCTAATTGAGGTGAAAATTGCAATAGCAGCAAGTCTAAACCTTTTTCTTCATATTGCAGAATTCGCTCGGCAATTTGCTCAGGTGTTCCTACTAAATTTGGACGCAAGCCACGGTTGGAAACAGAGTAATCCTGAAGCTGAATCTGCTGTTCTAATTGTGATTTCGTCGTGAAATCTTTAAAGCCGGCATATGCACTTGAATCCTTTACTGTTGTGATCTTTTCAAGTTCAGCAAAAGCCTCTTCTTCTGTATCACGGCAAATCACATAGGCGGCCATCCCGAATGAACTAAAAGGCTCATTGCCAGTTTGGGCACGTCTTGCCTTCATATCAGCAATTTTTTGCTGTATTTCTTCAACCGTTCCGCCATGCATCACATAGGCATCACATTTTTCGGCAATGGTTTGCTTGCCTTTTTCACTTTCCCCGCCTGCATAAAGAATCGGATTTGGTCTTTGAACAGGCTTTGGCGCAAGCTTTGTATCTTTTAAATCGTAAAATTGGCCAGAATATTGGAAGGTTTCTTCTGTCCATAACCCTTTTAAGACATCAATAAACTCCTCGGTACGGGCATAGCGCTCGTCATGTTCGGTGAAAATTCCAGCATATTGGCGCGCCTCTTCTGCCCACCAGGCAGATACTACATTAAGAGTAAAACGACCGTTGCTGATGTGATCAATATTGGCTGCCATTTTTGCTGCAACGGCAGGATTATGAAAACCAGGGCGGATCGCCGTCATAATTTCAATTTTCTCAGTAACCGCGGCAAGAGCAGCTGCCGTAGACCAGGCTTCAAGCGAATCATGCTCTGGCCCTTTAATATCATTTAAATATAATTCCGCGATTAATGTTGTGGAATATCCCCATTGCTCAGCACTTTGAATCACATTTTTTGCATAATCAAAAGTTGCAGGCATTTGTTCATCTTCTACATTACGCAGCCATCCTCCAAATATCGGCAGCCAAAAACCATATTTCATCTCTCTTCGCCCCTCTGACAATTAATTATCTACTTTTCCTATAACTTAAGTAGGATTAATAAACAATGAAAAAACTCTCCTCCTAAGAAGAGAGTTTTATAAACCCTCTTCTCATCTTTCAAGCATTACGCTTGCTGGAATTGGCACAGTGTTCACAAGAACCTGCTGCCGAGGCTTCAAAGGGCCAGTCCCTCCACCTCTCTGGATAAGAAGAAAATATTCAATTTTTCATTTATTTAATAAGGATAATAAATTAAATTCATACAATTGTCAATAAATTAATTCTACTCTCTAAATATTAAGTAATTTACCTATTACCTTCTAGACAAATAAATTATTTTCATGTAGAAATCTAAACTATTCATTTTTCACATTCAAACACTAGACTTTAAACCTGCTGACAACCACTTTTAGATCATCTGCTAAATTGGATAGTGCTGCTGATGAAGCAGCTATTTCTTCCATTGATGCAAGCTGTTCCTCTGCGGAAGCTGCCACGTTTTGTGAATGGGAAGATGTCTGTTCTGATACGTTAATAATCCCAGAAACGGTTGCTGACACTTCTTGTGTACTAGCCGATATTTGTTCAGAAGTAGCTGCCATATCATTCGTTTGCTCTGTTAATCGCCCCATATAATCAAGTATTTCCTTGAAGTTTTCGCTCGTCTGATTTACAACTGCTAACCCTTTTTTCACATCCAGAGTTACTTGTTCTATGGACTTGTTAGACTGCTCCATATCTGCTTGTATTGTTTTAATCAGTGCAGAGATTTGCGAAGAAGAGCTTTGAGATTGTTCAGCAAGTTTTCTTACTTCATTTGCAACGACAGCAAATCCTTTTCCATGCTCTCCTGCTCTAGCAGCCTCTATTGCTGCATTTAATGCCAGTAAATTTGTTTGATCCGCGATGTCAGTGATCGCTTTCGTTATTTTCTCAATTTCCTGGGATCGTATTTCAAGTGTTTTTATGACCTCTCCGCTTGCTAAAACAGATGAGTTTATCTCATTTATTTGCATTACTGTATTACTGACAAATAAACCGCCCTCTTTGGCTTTTTCAGCAGCAAGCGTACTGACTTCTGAGACTGCTGAAGCATTTTCAGCAATTGAGTGTATGCCCTTTGCAACTTCTTCAAGAGCTAAAGCACTTTCTTGCACATTTTCCGTTGATTGTTCGGCTCCATTCGCTACTTGTTGAATTGATTCTGTAATCGTCTCTGTGGCAATGCTCGTTTGCTCTGAGCTTGCAGTTAACTGTTCCGACGAGGAAGCTAGTTGTTCTGATGTTTGAATAACTTCATCTACCATCGTTTTAAGATTTTGAGACATGTGGTTGTAGCTCACAGCTAAGGAACCAAGCTCATCTTTTGAATGATCCTGAACTTTCGTCGTAAAGTCCCCATTACCAGCCCTTTCAAGAGCTTTGGTCATAATGGCAAGTCTCTTTTTCATTTTAGATGTGAATAGATAAACGATCGCAACAGCTAAGGCTATTATAATCAATAAAACAATGGTGAATTTTGTTAGGAAAGAAGATAGTATTTGATTAATTATTTCTTCTGAAGCACCAACATAAAAGATCCCAATCACTTCACCCGATGAAGAATGGATGGGCATATAGGCCGTTTGATACATATTCCCTGCCACATTTGCTTCACCATAATAACTTTCTCCATTATTTATGACAGTGTCCACTACCTCAGAAGAAGCTTTGGTACCAATCGCACGCTCTCCATCGATCATGACATTTGTCGTTACACGGGTATCTTTAAGAAAGATGGTTACAGTGTCGCCCGTATCTTTCCCTATCACATCTACTATTTCAAAGTTTTCATTTATTTTTGCAGACCCTTTATATAAATCATTTCCTTTAACTTCCCAATCACCTGGGTACGTATTGTCGATATATCGATAAGCTAAACCTAAATCTCCCTTTGCTTTCTCTGTTGCAAATTCTTTAATCCCTATTGATACCTCATGATTTGCAACAAACCCAATAACTGCTGACAGAATCACAATGATTGATATAACAATCAAATTTATTTTTGCAGCCAGCTTAAAATTAAATTTCTTGATTTTCCCCAATGCACTTTCTCCTATTCGATCTGATATTCATTTTTATATCTCCCCAAAATACTATCGGCTAATATAAGATAAACATTAATACGGTTTTTACCGAAAAGAAAAAATAATTTTTACTTGTAAATTTCCCCTATGTAATCGATAGACACCTTGAATGGTTACAGATTTTCCTGTTCTCCGGTCTGCATGCAATGAAGCAATGCTTACATCACAAACAAAAGAGCTGCTGATCGATTAGGATCAGCAGCTCTTATTAGATTTCCTTTTGATATATAGTGGATTCAAAGGTTTTTATTGAATCGTTATTTAAAATACCTGAAGAGCTTCTACATTCGCAAAAAAATCCTCCATCTCTTCATAATCCATTGACCATTCTGAGATCCAGAAGTGTTCTTAATCATCTAAATACTTCAGCTTTATTAAAGTGCAGTTTGAAACACAAACCCTGGCAGTTACAATAAAATATCATCATATACTTTTTATACCTTTAAACTTGAATGGGCAAATAAATCTCGACCTCTTCTTCGCCGTCTCCAACAGGATGGTATGTTTCAATAATAAAAGCATCCAGATCTAGTTGATGACCTTGTTCTGCTGCCCAATTTAATAATTGTGAATGCAGTTCAGCTACCTTCGACATATTACCTCTAATCGTTATGTAGCTTTTACTTATCTCCATGTACTCCATTCCGGGTGGTGTTTCACTTAATTGTTCACTTACAATCAAGCCTGCATAGAAGGTTCCAACCTTATGTTCCTTATTCTTTTTAGGCTCATACAAGCTAATTTCGGTTTCTGTTGAATGTAAGATTTCCTCTGAGCGATTTAAAAGCTCTTTTGCGAGTAAGGGAACATCATAACCATAGTGAACAAACTCCCCACTTCCTTTTAGAGCAACAAGTTTAAAATCTTTTTTTACCTTCTTGAAAAACATGTTAAACGCTCCTATCCTTTATACTTTCCAACTTATTCAACAGAAAAACCTTACTTCCTGCACTAATAATAAGTTATTGTCCTGTCAATTGAACTTTATGCAAAAAAAGTCGTATCTTTTATCCAGCATAGGCAGCCGCCCATCCCTCTAGGCTTCAACCGAATAATGTGTAAATAAATGTATGCTGATTTCTTGGAACTCCAGGAATCATGACATGATGGAGGTATAAAGATGATTAAATTAATTCCATTTCAAGGAACTGTCACGATGATTACTGATTTAATGGGCCAAAACGGTGAAGGAGCCGGCTGCAGCAAACTGATGACGGTTGAGAACAGTATGGGTTCAATCGTCAATTTCGTCGTCACACCAGCCACGTATTTTGCTGAACATGAAGCAGTAGCCGCGGGAGATGTGGTAACCGGCTATTATGATGGAAATGCTCCTGCCATATTGATCTACCCACCGCAATACCCGGCGATCGTAATGGTAAAAGAAAAGCCTTATCAGAATGTGAAAGCTGATTATTTTAATACTCAATTGATTAGCAGTGACGGAGAATTACAATTAATGATCTCTCCATATACTCAAATCTTACTGACAAACGGGCAGCCCTTTTCAGGAAGCATCGTAAATCGAAATTTACTTGTTATTTATGGAACTGCCACAAAGAGTGTTCCTGCCCAAACCAATCCATACAGAATCATTGTTTTGTGTCAGTAATATCCCTGAAAAGTCTGGTGGAAAACAATCTTAAAACAGGAAACACGGGAATGTTCAGCATAAAAGCAAAATATAATGACACTAATTTAGTTCATTGTTTTTTTGGGGGATCCTGCAGCAAAGGGAGAGAGCAAAAAAATGGGCGTTACTAGCGGAAAATCGTTTATAGACAGATTAAATCAAATGGAAAACGAAGTGTGGTTTGATGGCGAAAGGGTTAAAGGGAATATTTCCGAGCATATTGCATTTAAGGGCATCCTGAAGTCAAAAGCTTCGCTGTACGATTTACAAACCAATTCCGACCTAAAAGATGAAATGACCTTCTTTTTGCCTAAAGAAAAAGAACCCTTCGGCATTTCGTATATGCAGCCAAAAACAAAAGATGATTTACAAAAAAGAAGAAAAATGATGCAAAACTGGGCGAGGAACACACATGGATTGATGGGAAGAAGTCCTGATTATATGAATACGGTTGTAATGAGCTTTGCTTCCTCTGCATCCATTTTAAACGGCAGAGATAATTGTTTTCCCGATCATTTACATGCTTTATATAAAAGAGCACTAAAACAGGATCTTTCATTTACACATACTTTTATTACACCACAGGTCAATCGATCTCAAGTTTACATGGAGTTCTCAGATGAGCCAATTTCCGCTAAAATTGTGGATAAAAACAATACGGGATTAGTTATAAAAGGTGCTCGTTTGCTTGCTACTCAAGGAGGATTAACGGATGAGGTGCTGGTCTTTTCTGCACCAAGGCTGTTTATTGATTCAAGCGAGGTGTTTGCCTTTTCCATCCCGTCTAATACGAAAGGGTTAAAGTTTATTTGCAGGGAATCTTTCGTGGGTGGAGAATCTTTTTTTAATCATCCATTAAGCTCACAATACGAAGAAATGGATTCAATTGTTGTTTTTGATAATGTCATGGTTCCGTGGGATCGGGTTTTTTATTATGAAAATGTGGATGCAGCAGCTGACTTTCTCCTTCAAAGTTCCTTTTATTCATTCGCATACCATCAAGTGATCACTAGACAGATTGTCAAAACAGAATTTATTCTCGGGGTCACTGAACTGATTGTCAAGGCCATTAATGTCGGCGAATATCAGCATATCCAAGAAAAACTTTCTGAAATCATCATTGGACTTGAAACTATGAAAGCACTTCTAGAGAAATCGGAAAATGATGCTATAGTAGATGCGTTCGGCATTATGCGTCCCAGCTTAATGCCACTGCAAGCGGCCAGTACTATTTATCCTAAAATATATCCACGCTTCAGTGATATCATCCAGCTAATTGGAGCGAGCGGAATGATTTTACTGCCCACCGAGAAGGCCTTTCAATCTGAAATACGCCCAGACTTAGATCAATACCTGCAAAGCGATGGCATGAATGCCGAGGATCGGGTAAAACTTTTCCGCTTAGCATGGGATCTGACGATGAGTTCTTTTGGTACAAGACAAACGCAATATGAAAGATACTTTTTTGGTGACCCTGTTAAATTATCAGGCAATCTTTATAGTAACTATGCAAAAGATCAATATGTTGAAGAAGTAAGAAAGTTTTTAAACCAGCAGCAGAATATGCATTAGTGAAGTATCCTAATTTCTCAATCATCTGCACGGCTAAAAATGATCCTTATTTGCTATACTGATTCTGACGATCACTATTTCTAGCAGAAAGAAGTTGAATAAGGATGGAAGAAAACGTATTTGAGCAGATGGCGAACAAATATGATACAGCCGAGCGAATTGAGATGGCTAAAGTTATTACGGAAAAAGTAAAAGATGCATTGCAAAACAGCGAGACAAATTCACTAATCGACTATGGAAGCGGCACTGGCCTGGTCGGACTGGAGTTAACACCTCTCGTAAAATCTGTCCTTCTGATTGATTCATCACAAAAAATGCTGGATGTTGCCCAGGCAAAAATCACTCAAAAAGGCATTTCCAATGCCAGCACTCTCTATTCTGACTTTACACAGGAAATTCCTGATCATGTAAAGGCGGATATTGTTGTGATGTCACTTGTTCTTCTTCATATTCCGGATACTCGTAAAATCTTACAATCACTTTTTAACATCCTGAATGATGAGGGCAAACTGATTATTGTTGATTTTGATAAAAATGACAAAATCCAGCATCCTAAAGTGCATAATGGTTTTGTACAAAATGACCTTAAAAACCTTTTATCTGTAGCAGGATTTAAATCAACTGACATTCACACATTTCACCATGGAAAATCTATTTTTATGAACCAGGATGCTTCCATGTTTTTAGCGAGCAGTTTGAAGTGATAATCTAATGCAGAGTGCAGCGCATCAAGATATCCATTAAACAGAACTTCAGCAAAGGTCACCATCGTGGAGAAGGGTTCGATTACAGCCCTTCTTTTTTATACCTTCATAAGGCAGTAACTAGAAGCACTGGAGAACATTCGAGTCAATGGCAGTATTTAATCCGCTAAGCTTTCGACTCTGTCCTTTATGCTTGCCAGCCGGCAAGAATATTTTATTTCTTCTGAAATTTTCCATATATTGTGCTAAAATGAAGGTAACTTACATAAGGTGGTGTCTTTTTGAATCAACTTAACCCCAAGTATTTAATTGTATTTTGTTTCATTTTTTCCCTCATTACTATTTTATCAGCCATTCAAATAATTTTTTCTTCCTTGCCTTTTATTCGATTCATTCATACGGTTCTGATTATTTTCACCTCTGTTTCTATGGGAGCGTTTATAAGAGAATATTTTATATTAAAGCAGTAGTAAATAACTGTAGAGGCGGGATCAAGATGAAAAAATATATAGCAGGTTTTATTGGCATCATGGTCGGTATGTATTTACACAGCACTATTAGTAATCATATTCATTCTTTATTCTTAACACCTTTGATAATGAGTATTTTCATTGCAAGTCTTATCATTTTATTATGGAAAAAGAGAAAGAAAGCATGATGTGCATTCAAATGTATCATGCACTTTGTAAGTTTTTAATAAGTTAACTTTGACTTAATTGCATGATCACCTCATGTGAATTTAAAAAACACTTATAAAGGTGGTTAATTAAATGATTTTATCTTTTGTATCAATTATTCCTCTATTCATTAATTTAGCTGTGATCGTCTTCATTATCTGGGGCATTGTTTCCATCGTTAGCGCACAAGGCGAGAGAAATAAAATCCTTAAAGAGATCTCAGCCAAACTAGATAAAATAGATAATATCAAAAAGGAAGATTAATTAGTCTCTTCCGTGAACCAATGGAGGTATTTATGGGGAAATATGTCGTACTCACACTACTGACCATTATGCTTTCAATCATTTCTTTCTCTATCATTTCAGCATTTCTTCGTTTTGATGAATACTACAGCATAATGATCATTATAATTGCATTACTTTCTATCATTATCGCCTTATTAAATAGAATCATTGATATATTGAATAAAAGACATTAATACAACCAGCTTGGCACTACAAATAAACGCTTTTTTGGTGATAAATTAATGAGATCTTCATGTTTTCCATTCGAATCTTCCCAATAAACCTGTAATTGAAGCTCATCCTCCTTATTTTGGAACATGGAATCCCAGCTATGAATATAGGTTATTTTATTATTTTCCTCTGCTAGCTTATCGTTTCGGTATTCTAGCTGATGTATTTCCTCACCATTTCTTATAAGCTTTGCACCTGTAAAAACAATCTCCTTTTCTCCATGCCAATAAAGATAGCCGATCCAATCTCCTTTCGGGGCACCAGCTTCCCGATTATAATCCCCTCTCCACAGACCGTTTTGAGAAGTTGCTTCCCACTTGGGTGGCTGGATTACCGAATAAAGCATCCAGATCATAAGGAGCAGGCCAGCTGTAATAAAGGTGTAAATATATTGTTTACGTTCCATAAAATCTCCTTCAAGGACACAGTTCTAATGGATTATTTATCCATTTTCTCTTTTTCTTCATTTGTTTTACTGAGCCCATTCCAAGTGTAGTATACAATCCAAAAGACAAGTGCAGTAAGAATTGCAAATGGTTTTAATTTTTGAGGCAAATAAAGAACTAATATAAACCCAATGATCAAAAAAGGGGGCATTAATATCCAGTAACGCCTATCTTTAAATTTGGTAAACATGTAAAATAAATCACCCCCACCACTTCCATTTTATGTATTATTATTAAATGGTTTCGATAAAAACTGTCTGAATCCTTCTCTAATCTGAAAAATGGGTCTTCTGAATAACAAAAAAAGAAGCTAATATACTAGCTTCTTTTAACTATATAATCTTGTTTTAGGATTCTCGTTAACAGATGCAAAAATAATTTCTACATTCCTATGCTTTCACAACCGGAAAAGTCACCGTAACCTCTGTCCCTTTTCCTTCCTCGCTCCAAAAGTTAATGGTGCCATCATATTTTTGGACGATATTAAAACAAATCATTAATCCTATTCCTGTGCCTCTTGCTTTCAATGAATAGAATGGCGTTCCGATTTGCTCCAGCTGTTCCTGATTCATTCCAGAACCGCTATCAATGATGACAATTTTTACTGCATCTTGATTACCTGTAACTTTTATACGAATCGTATCTCCGTGATGTGAAGCTTCGATTGCATTCTTTAATAGATTAACAAATAACTGCTTAAACTCCAGGATATTGCATTGAATTTCGTAGTCATCTTCAATCTCTAACTCAATATGAATAGTATCGAACAATGCATATGTGTTGAGCAGATCCATTACGGTGTGAAGAGCAGGGTTGACCGAAACAATCTCAGTTTTAGTTTCTGCTGGCTTTGCCAATGATAAAAAATTGGATATAACGGTTTCCGCGTCTTGAAGCTGATCCAGCATCAAATGGTAGTGCTTTTTGATATGTTCTGGAATTGCCTCGTCTCCCTCATGCAATTGAATAAACCCTTTAACTACTGTGATAGGATTTCTGATTTCATGAGCAACAGCTGCCGCTAACTGTCCAGTAGTTCGCAGTTTTTCATCTTCCTTCATTTGAACATAATAACGTTCCTGGTCCTTCATCTTCTTTTTGAAAAGCTGGAAAAGGAACAGCAGGATTATTTGGGAGGCAACAAAGTTAATGGCAACCCCTGCATAGTCTATATAGGTGTAAACAAGTGTAGTTCCTGTTTCCGTCATCATGAAGTACATAAAGATGCTAATGGTTATTGTTATATTACTCACCAAGGTAATATAAAATAATCTTGTATGAAGAAACAACACAGGAATAACAGGGAGATAACTAATCATTAGCAGCGAAGCAAACCGATCAGGAAATTGTAAATACATAAAGAAAAAATAGCCAGACATAAAAAGAATGATTGCCGCTCTAAAACTTTCTGAATCTCTTTTTGGGAACAGAATGAATAGGATAGAAATTATGATAACAAGTAACAATTGAAAAAGTAAAGTCGAAGTAATGGTACGTTCATTTACTTCAAAAATTAACATTAGCCCTGAACTCATTAAGATAATCAGAATGCTGATAATCATCCGGTAAATTTTTATACTAGGTAATAAATCATTGTCGATCATTTTGAAAGGTCCTCACAATACTGTTGTCTCTTATTTTCTAAGGAGTCCATAAAATATATCATTTTAATGAGATCCTTTTATGCAAAATATCAGATTATTGGTAAAACATTTTATTGTTAAATGGATTCTATTATAAAAATATGTTATCTCGATATAATTTCTCTTAATCGATGCAATTAAAAGACAACGTATTCAACCAATTACATTGATATGCTCTTTTTTTATAAATATCCTACACTCAAATTACACTGTGATTTTCGTTGCAGGATTGTTCATTGTGCATGATATTATTTTACCATATTTTCTAGAAAGTGTTTGTACAATAGCCAATTATGGTTATTAATTTCTCAAATTTTTTTAACTATAGTAAGACAATCGTCAGTCAGGACATATGTAGTTTCTTGTATACTAATGGTGTTGTATCCATTGTTTTTCGAAACCTTTCAATATAATAGCTTGTGCTGTTAAATCCTACACTATAGGCAACATCGGTAATATTTGATTCAGGCTGCTTCAGTAAAATTAAACTTTTTTGAATACGATAGTGTGTGACATAGTTTAATGGTGTGGTCTTCAATATCCGTTTAAAATATCGACAGCATTCAGATCTGCTTAATTGGCCTGCATTAGCAATATCATCTAACAGGATTTTTTCAGCGTAATGGACATGAATCCAATCTAACATGTGTTTCATTCTTTGACTCTTCATCATTTCCGCTTGCTCAAATTCTAATTGGATGCCATGCATCATGAGGTTTTTCCAGATTAAATTCAAATGAAAACTGATATCAATTTGGTAGCAGGAAGGAGTTTCTTTTATTAGCTGATGAATCTTTCTAATAGAGTCCAATATATTAAATCCCCAGCCTTCTGCATGGATCAATTTGATATAAGGGATATTTGTTGCTTCAGTGTAAGGTTTTACATAAATGGCATAAAGTTCTTGCGGCAGTACAAAACCCGGAGCAATATTCAAACAAATATAAGCACAGCCTGAATCGTTTTTATCTTCTGCACTATGGAGGCAGCTGCTATTTATAAAGAGCCCCTCCCCTTCTTGCACCGTAACCTTCTCTTCATTTATCTGAAAATCGGCTTCCCCATTTATAACAAGTACAAACTGAAACTCATCATGCCAATGAAGCGGTATATATCCATTAACATTTTGGTTAATGACCGTTTCATAACAGGCAATCGGCAGTACCATGGTACGATGTTCAGTCAATTCTCTTAAATTTTGGTCAATCATAAAATCTATAATTTGCATACAACCGCCTCAATATCATGATATTTTACGAACCGATTTTAGTATTATTCCTAAGGTTTTCCATTTATTATTTAAAGTATTATAACACTATTTTTATATTCGAGGTGGAAAATCAAACATGAATAGACGAAAGGGAATGTTTCTTGTTATAACTGGAGCAATGTTTTGGGGAGTCGGCGGTACAGCAGCTAAAAAGCTATTTGAATTAGGAATCGACGTCAATTGGCTGGTCACAACCCGCTTGCTCATTGCAGGTCTTTTACTCTTAACAGTTCAATATTTAAAAAAAGACCGTTCCCAAATAATCGGAGTATGGAAAACAAGAAAAACCGCTCTTCACTTAGTGATCTTCGGGTTACTCGGTATGCTTGCCGTTCAATACACTTACATGGCTTCAATTGAACATGGAAATGCAGCCGTTGCAACTCTATTACAGTATTTAGCACCCGTTATGATTATCTTATACTTAATTTTACGCAAACAAACCATTCTGACGGGAAGAGATCTGCTGACTGTTTCTCTCGCATTAATTGGCTGTTTTTTCTTATTAACAAATGGCTCCGTCTCGCAATTATCTGTACCAGCACCTGCCATCATTTGGGGAGTTTTATCTGGAATCGCCCTTGCCTTTTATACATTAAATGCCGTCCCGCTACTGAAGCAATATGATTCACTTGTGATCGTCGGCTGGGCGATGATCATCGGCGGAAGTGCATTAAGTTTCATCCACCCGCCACGGCAAATGAATTTTAATAGCTTAACATTAGAAGTTTATGCCTATTTAGCTTTTGTCATCATTTTCGGAACCATGATTGCCTTTTGGTTTTATATCGAAAGCCTGCAAAGCCTGTCACCTAAAGAATCAAGTCTGCTGGGCAGCATCGAACCGTTCGCAGCTGTTTTAACAACTGTCTTTTGGCTAAAAGAATCCTTTGGCTTTTTCCAGTGGCTAGGCACACTTTGTATCATTGGCATGATCTTATTAATGGCATTGCATAAAAAAGATTCATCAAGTTCCAGCCAGCATCCTGATGAAAAAGAGCCCCTTAAGGTTGGTTGAGTTGAGGGGCTTTAATTCAATAAACTAAAAGCACTTAAACTAATTTTTATTTAATAGATAAGTCCTTCTTTAAATAATAATGCACAAATTCTCTTCCAACTTGATCGATGCTGCCAAACACTTCATAGCCATTCTTTTGATAAAAATCTAACGCCTGAAAACTCAAAGTATCAACTTTTATGAAATTACATTTTTTATCCAAAGCAATGGCCTCCAGCTCTGTTAATAATGTTGTCCCATACCCGGAGTGCCGAATGTCTTCATCTAAAATAAACGTATAAATCTCCAGCCAGTTCCAGCAGACTGCAGCTAAGATTCCACCATAAACCTTGCCATTATCATCCTTAAGAAATAGATTAATTTCTTCATATCTACCTCCCAAATCCTTGGGAAAATGCTCGAGGTTGAACTTGTAAAGTGCGTCGTCAACATATTGTTTATCTTCTTTTTTTGATTCTTTGTTTATATGCAGTTGCATGGTAAAACTCCCTCTCTTTTCATAGGTTACTATTTCAATTATATTAGAGGGGATTCCTTCCTTTTTTTGCTAGTGATACAATTACTTTATAAAATATTTGCTAAAATCCCATAAAAATGAAATGCTTTTCATTATCTATTCAAATAACTAAAAAGGAGATTGAAAAATTGTTATATTATGTAATTGACGCTTTTACAGAAACAAGATTTGGTGGAAATCCGGCAGGTGTAGTGATCCACGAACATTTAGACGAAGAGTTTATGCAGAAATTTGCTGCAGAAGTTCGCTTTTCAGAGACAGCATTTATTAAGAAAATAGACCTTAACCATTTTGAAATTAAGTACTTCACACCGACCTCCCAGGTGGAACTTTGTGGGCATGCTACAATCGCATCCTTCACAGCCTTATTGGATAACAACGATGTTGAAGATAATAATAGATATTTTATAAAAACACTCGCGGGGACACTTGCTGTTGAAATCAATCAATCTTTTATTATGATGGAGCAAGCTGAACCTATGCTTGGGAAAACATTCGATAATTATGTCCATTTGGCGAACCTCTTCAACATGGATGAAAACCAAATAGGCAGTACAGACTGCCATCTGGTACCTCAGTCTGCAAGTACTGGTCTGTGGGATATCATGCTTCCGATTAAAACGAAGGATGCTTTATATGCTCTAAATCCTGATTTTAAAGCACTTGCTGAGTATTCAAAGATCCATAACGTGGGTGGTGTCCATGCCTTTACTCTTGATACGAGGGTAGGGATTGCTGAGAGCAGAAACTTCTGTCCGCTCTATGGCATTAATGAAGAATCCGCAACAGGCACTTCAAACGCTGCATTAACCTATTATCTTTTCAAAAACAATGTATTACAGCAATTTAATCAGGAGTACACTTTTCTTCAGGGAAATAGCATGGGAAGACCGTCAAAAATCATTACAAAATTAATGAATGAAGAAGATCCAAGAGTGATGGTTGGGGGCAAAGGGGTTATTGTAACAAAGGGAAAATTATATTAAGCGCCATTCTATTATAAGGATGGCGCTCCATCTTTAAATAATTTGCCTTTCAAAAAAAATAGGAAAGAGAAGACAATCGAACATGGAAATCATATCGAATGAAGATCAATTTGAGTGCCTTAAATCAATGCAATCAACAATCAAAAAACTGGAAAAAGCCTATGCCCAAATGAATCAAAAGGGTGCAAATACAACTCTGGTAAAAAAACGGCTGGATGCCTGTAAAATTGGGCTTGCTATGCTAGAAAATGTTTGGAATGAAGTCCCCCATTCTCATAGTCACACAGAGTTAGCAGGTGCCCAAAAGGTCCTTCTTGCTTTAACTCCTTCTGTTGAAAGCAGTTATGCCAAGTCAAAGGCTGGCAGTCCGCAAAGAACACTTTTAGAAAGAAGACTTAAAGCGTTGGACTTAGTTGATGAAGCAATAAAAGATCAAATTTCCATGGAAAACAGCTAATGTTATACATTTATTTTCTAAATACTTCATCTAATATAAAATAAAAAATTGCCATAATAAATGCGTAAAAAACATAGACAATATTTGGTGCTGAATAAGAAAATATTGCAAGAGAGCCTAAATAAACTAATACTTTTACTACTTTTCGCTTACCTTTCCAAAACAATATAGTTAACAACTCTGCAACGATTGATGAAATAACCCCGTATAAGAAGATAAAAAGTGTAGTATATGAAAATAACACTAACAAAGTAAGAAAGAAATCTTCATTTCCTTCCCAAAAACCCAGTAGCATAAAAGCTGTAAGGATAATAGAGGTAATAATAAGAGTTATTAAGTTTCGTACAATAAAATTTTTCAATATAGTTCACCTTCTTGAATCATTTGTGCCAATAATAGATAAGATTTTAATTAAAGTAAGTTAATTATATTTGATTTATTGATTTCACAAAATTATTAAGCATTAATTATGGTTAAAAAGGGAGATAACAAGAAAAATAAAAACAGCTTTTTCAAAGGATCTCCCTGAAAAAGCTGCTTATCATTCATTTAAGTATTCTTATTCCGCTTCTCCTTCTCCGCCCGATAAAACTCATGAAACATTTTCATTAAAGCGCGTTTTTCAATACGGGAGACATAGCTGCGGGATATGTTAAGCTCTTTGGCAATTTCTCGCTGGGTTTTTTCCTTTTTCAGATCAAGGCCAAACCTTCCAACAATGACCTCTCTTTCGCGGCCATCGAGGACATCAATGTATTCGCGAACCTTCTCAAGCTCCATGTTGAGCTGGATGGTATTGATGACATCTTCGGATTCCGATTTGAGGACGTCGATGAGGGAGATTTCATTCCCTTCCTTATCCTGCCCAATCGGATCATGCAGCGAAACGTCTTTCTTCGTTTTCTTCAGCGCTCTCAGATGCATAAGAATTTCATTTTCAATACATCTGGCTGCGTATGTCGCGAGCTTTGTTCCTTTGCCTTCTGAATAGCTTTCAATGGCTTTGATTAAGCCGATCGTTCCAATTGAGATCAGGTCTTCAGAATCTTCACCTGTATTTTCAAATTTTTTCACAATATGGGCAACAAGCCGTAAGTTATGCTCAATCAGCATATTGCGCGCATGGGCATCGCCTTCTGCCATTAGCCGCAAATATTTTTTCTCATCTGCTGCTGACAGCGGCTGTGGAAAGGCATTGTTTTTTACGTATGAAACAAGGAAGATGATTTCCTTTACCATAAATCCGAGTGCTGTTAAAATTCCGGACATTTCTGCCACCCCCGCTTTCAAGACTTTTTCCTATACCTAATTCCTATGTGAGGGCGGAGTTGTTTTTGTCTGTCCTACTTCATATTTTAATTAGCATAATTTGGATTAGGGCACTAAGTTCAGTCAAATCCTAAATATTTACGATTAAATAATTTTGATGAATGTAAAAATAAAAAATATAAATTTAAACATTTACGGTATTGGGTTTTCTGTTTCCGGTTAGATAATCAAAGATTTTTAGTACAATCCCACATAAATTATAAACTGAATTGTATTTGGAGTTTTCATTAATGTGGGATTGTTATATGGTTCCTATTTTACGAGATTAGTACAAAACTATTTAAATGAAATCAGCACCTAATTTCTCTTTAACTTAATTGAGTGATTACAAGGTGCGCAGAAACTGGTCTTGTTCCTCCGGCTTGAGGTGTTATTGTTAAGGCTATTGCATCTCCAGCAGGGTTTCTAACAGTGAGTATTGAATTAACGACTGTGGTAGTTATCAGAGCTATTCCAACAATTTGAGTGGTGCCTGTTGCACGCCCGACTGCCGTATATGCTAACTCACTTCCATTGAGAGTTAAAAGCAGTTGTCCTGTTTCACTAGCACTTACCTGAAATAAGACTTGGTAAGTTCCAACTGCAGCTAAGTTAAAGTTGCTGAGACTAGTGCGAGTTATTGCCGCTCCGCTAGTTGGTCCATCTTGCGGGAAGCTTACATCAGTGCCAGGAACAATTGGTTCCGGATTATCGGAAGGCATTAAGGCAAAAAAATCTGCAAAACTGACGATGCCTCCTTGTGCTCCAGGTGGCCCAACTGGTCCTGTTGCTCCCGTTGCTCCCGCTGGTCCTGCTGATCCGGTTGCTCCCGTTGCTCCCGCTGGTCCCGCTGCTCCGGTTGCTCCTGCTGGTCCTGCTGATCCCGTTGCTCCCGCTGGTCCCTCTTGCCCCGCTGCTTCCTTTGCTCCCGTTGCTCCCGCTGGTCCTGCTGCTCCCGTTGCTCCCGTTGCTCCCGCTGGTCCCGCTGCTCCCGTTGCTCCCGCTGGTCCCGCTGCTCCCGTTGCTCCCGCTGGTCCTGCTGCTCCCGTTGCTCCCGTTGCTCCCGCTGGTCCCGCTGCTCCCGTTGCTCCTGCTGCTCCTGTTACTCCCGCTGGTCCTGTTGCTCCCGCTGGTCCGATTGGCCCTGTTGCTCCCGTTGCTCCTGTTGCTCCCGTTGCTCCCGCTGGTCCTGTTGCTCCCGCTGGTCCTGCTGCTCCTGTTACTCCCGCTGGTCCTGCTGCTCCCGTTGCTCCTGCTGCTCCCGTTGCTCCTGTTGCTCCTGTTGCTCCCGCTGCTCCCGTTGCTCCGGTTGCTCCCGCTGGTCCCTCTGGCCCTGTTGCTCCTGCTGCTCCGGTTGCTCCCCCTGCTCCCGTTGCTCCCGCTGGTCCTGCTGCTCCCGTTGCTCCCGTTGCTCCCGCTGGTCCCTCTGGTCCCGCTGCTCCGGTTGCTCCCGTTGCTCCCGCTGGTCCCTCTGGTCCCGCTGCTCCGGTTGCTCCCGCTGGTCCGATTGGCCCTGTTGCTCCCGCTGGTCCCGCTGCTCCCGCTGCTCCCGTTGCTCCCGTTGCTCCCGTTGGTCCCACTGGCCCTGCTGCTCCCGTTGCTCCCGTTGGTCCGGCCGGTCCGGTTGCACCAGTTATTCCACAATACTCGGTAACAGGGGTACATGAATTGCATCGGTATTTTTTGTTAGATTTTTTTTGCAGGTTAATTTTTTTATATTTTTTATCATGATAGAGCATTAAATATTACTCACTCCCTATCCACTATAATTTAATAGTTCCTCACTTAGTGTATTCGGTTGTTGTATTTGTGACTGATTAAAATACAAATTCTCTTTAGCAATTTAATTTATGTTGTCATTCTAATCCAATATTTAACAGTTAATGGTTCATAATTCATAAGTAATTTATTATCAGCAAAAATTTTCCGTTCAATAATTTTTTAAAATAATATGCCTTATGCAGACAATCTGCTTTGTATAATCACTAGGCTGAATTTTATGCCTCATTAGACAAACTCTCCCCTTTTTCTGTATGATTAAATTATCATAGTTGAAAGAGGTTAGAGACTTGCCTGCACAGAAAATTATCTTGGCTATTACGCTCATCATCATTGTTTTGGCTTCAACTGGAGAGCTTATTTTTAATGGATTTGCCCTAAGGCCGATTCTTATTATGGCTGCGGCGATTGCGATCGTGGCATTTTTGTGGTTTTTTCCGAGGGATAGACGGCAATAAAAAAAGGATCAGCATTTGGGTGCTGATCCTTTCTTCTATTCCACACTGACTTCGGCGGCGATAATGCAGCCAATTGACCCGCATATAACCAGTCCCATCACGATTATAAACATGCCTCCACCCCTTATCACCATTTCTTACCTTTAATGTAGCATAGCTGATTCCTGGTGGATCAAAGGGGTTGTGAACGTTTTGTTAATCAATGTGACTTTTCTTGTTTTTTTTTCGCCTAAAACCTAATGTAAAAATGAGTATATGCAATGACATGTATACCACTCCCCTTTGCCGTTAGGTGGAGTCCTTCTCCACATAGAATATTGCCAGCCTGCCTTGCATCATAAATAACATCTTATTCCCCGCCTTTCCTTGTATTTTTGTTCTTAAAATTAAAATCTGCCGTAAAGTGAGAATTGACGATCACGGTTTTCTTCCATAAGCTTGTGACACATTTCTTCGCGAAGAGCATCTTCTGTTGTCATTTTGCGCTTATGAATGGTAACGGTGAAAAACAGAATATTTAGGGTCATGCATACCACCTCCTCTTTTTTTCTATCCTTGAGCCTATTTTTGGGCAGCAAAAAGCCGCAGGGCATACTGCTCCTGCGGCAAAAGGGCACAAAAATGCCGCAGGAAACGAATCTCCCTGCGGCATGGATAGACAAATTTAAATTAAGCGATCCAGTCCAAGTCGGTCGAATTCGTTACATATGAAGTTTGATTCAATTGTTCAATTACAACGTTTTTCATCATCATTTTCTTCGACCTCCTTTTAGAATTTTTCACTTACATTGGTAAGTATATCCACAAAAACCAATTTTGTAAACAATAATTTGAAAAATTATGCAAAAATGTTGTCTTGCCTACTGAACGGCCGTGAAACAGCAACCATTTCGTATGAATTTACTGTTTCGAAAATCAGATATTCGCCGTCCAGAAAATTTATTCGCCGTTAAACAGATATATTCGCCTTCAAAAATTTTTATTCGCCGTTATTTTCATATATTCGCCGTAAGCGACCTTTTATTCGCCAAACTCAAAACATAACTGCCATCTTAGTGGTCTAGCTGCCTTGCTATTGTAACCATTCAACATTCTGCTGCTTAGAAAAACAGATATCCGCCGTTATTTTCATTTATCCGCCAAAAACGACCTTTTTTCCGCCAAACCCCATACCCACACAGCACCGCCCCCCAAAAAAAGCGCACAAAAAAAACGCCTCTCCGGCGTTTCTATTTCTTCATCAAATATTCGTCTCCGCCTTCAGTCTCTGCAAGTAATGAACGGCATTTACGTGAGCGCACAAAAAAGAAGATCGCTCCTGCTAAAAAGAAAACAGATGCTGCTGTCATAATATGTGAATCAGCCAGCGCTTGTTCCGTTGGCAGAATCATTCCTAAATAAAAAAACGAGCCTACAGCCAGAAGGGAGATCGCAAATCGTTTGAAATCTAGCATTTTTTCATATAAACCTTTTGCATTTTGTTTCATCTCATCACCCCGTTGATGTGTATGTCTCTCTCTTAAAAACTATAAATCTACTTTAACATGCCTGACAGGGTGAGAGTATATGTAAATTATGTAAATAAGACTGGTGCGTTGCTGCACCCGCTCTTATCCCATACTGCTAAAAAAAGACTCCCCGCAAAGGAGAGTCTCAAGCATTAAAATTAATCTTCCAACGCATTCTTCAAATCTTCAATTAAATCCTCAGCGTCTTCTAATCCAACCGAGATGCGCACAAGTCCTTCTGTAATGCCAAGTTCAGCTCTGCGTTCTGCCGGAATTGACGCATGTGTCATCCGCGCTGGAACTGAGATTAAGCTTTCCACAGCACCAAGGCTTTCGGCCAGCGTAAAGTATTTAATCTTTGTCAGAAGCTTATCGGCATTTTCGCCGCTGCCCACATCAAAGGAAACCATACCGCCAAAGCCGCCAGCCTGCTTTTTAGCAATCTCATGGTTTGGATGCTCTTCTAGGCCTGGATAGAATACCTTTTCAACAGCAGGATGATTTTTTAAGAACTCCACAATATCATGTGTATTTTTCTCCGTTTCTTCCATGCGCACGCCCAGTGTTTTAATGCCGCGCATTAAAAGCCAGGAATCCTGCGGTCCAAGCACGCCGCCAGTGGAATTTTGCACGAAATGCAGATCTTCGGCTAATTTTTCGCTGTTCACAACAACAAGTCCTGCCACGACATCACTATGGCCGCCAATGTATTTCGTTGCACTGTGCAGCACAATATCAGCACCATTTTCGATTGGTGTCTGCCAGTAAGGAGTTGAGAATGTATTATCAACAATCGTCAGCAGATTATGCTTTTTCGCCTCTGCCACCGCACCCTCGATATCTGTAATTTTCAATAGCGGGTTTGTTGGTGTTTCTAAATACAATGCAACGGTATTCGATTGAACCGCCTTCTCAATATTGTCCAGATTGCTTGTATCTACAAACGTAGACTCAATCCCAAAGCGGTTTAACACTTTTGACATGACACGGAAAGTACCGCCGTACACATCGTCTGTTAAAATCACATGATCGCCGCTCTTGAATAGCATCATAACCGCTGTAATGGCCGCCATTCCAGATCCAAAAGCAAAGCCGGCATGACCGCCTTCTAGATCTTTAATCAGTTCTTCTAACGCATGGCGAGTTGGGTTGCCTGTACGCGAATATTCAAAACCGCTGTGCTTTCCTACGCTCTCCTGCTTGTAAGTGCTGACCTGATAAATCGGCACAGATACAGCGCCAGTATGCGGGTCACCAGCGATACCACCGTGAATCAGCCTTGTTTTTCTTTTCATTTAAATCCCTCCATCGAAAATCTTTTTACTTAAGTATCGTTCACTGGCATCCGGGAAAATAACCAGTATATTGGTTCCTTCCGGTGCCTTTTTCGCTTCCTCCAGGGCAGCATGAAAAGCGGCTCCTGAAGAACTCCCAACCAGTAAACCTTCCTTTTGTGCCAGCTCTTTTACTCGTGCGAACGCATCCATATCCAGAATGGTATGAATCTCGTTAAAATAAGCGGGATCCATATAGTCCGGCAAAAACTCCATGCCAATTCCTTCTGTTTTGTGGGGACCAGATTCTCCTCCATTTAAAATAGAGCCTTCTGGTTCCACAATCACCGTTTTGATCTCTTGATTTTGCTCTTTTAAATAGCGGGCTGTTCCCATGAATGTGCCGCCGGTTCCTGCACCAGCTACGAAAATATCCAACTGGCCGTCCATCTGCTTATAAAGCTCTGGTCCAAGTGTTTTGTAGTAGGTGTCTGGGTTTGCCGGATTTGCGAATTGCTGCGGGCAGTAAGAACCAGGAATTTCTTTTAATAATTCCTTCGCCTTTCTGATGGCCCCAGCCATTCCTTCGCTTGTTGGCGTATGGATAATGTCCGCTCCAAGCGCTTTCATGATTTCCTGCTTTTCGATACTGAATTTCTCGGGCATGCAGACGATAACCTTTACTCCATGTTTGATGGCAGCAAGCGCTAAACCAATGCCCGTGTTGCCGGCTGTCGGCTCAATTACAGTGCCGCCTTTCTTCAGCTCTCCGCTGGCAAAAGCCGCATGTAAAAGCTCCTGGCCAAGGCGGTCTTTCACACTGCCGCCCGGATTCATAAATTCGAGCTTCGCAAAAAGGCGGACAGCCTTTGGAAGCTCGAACTGGGTGATTTCAACGATAGGAGTATGGCCGATTAATTCATGAATGTTTTTATATACGTTCAAGCCAATCAATTCCTTTATTTAGCCATTATTTTTAATGGAAGATGTGATGCTCATGACTAAGTTTGCTGAATGCAATGCTGCTGTTTCAAGAAACTTGTCAAATGAAATATCTGATTCCTTGCCGGCGATATCGGATAGAGATCGAATCACGACAAATGGAATGTTAAATTGGTGACAAACCTGTGCAATTGCAGCTGCTTCCATTTCAACTGCCTGCAGATCCTCAAACTTTTCTCTCACTGCCTCTACACGAACAGGGTCACTCATAAACGAATCTCCTGTTGCGATTAAGCCGCGCACTACTTGAATGTCGCCTGATTCTTTTGCACATTCCTCCGCAATTTTCACTAGCTTTTCATTTGCTGTAAAAGCTGCAGGCAGCTGTGGTACCTGACCATATTCATAGCCAAATGCTGTTACATCCACATCATGGTGTCTTACTTCTGAAGAGATCACGACATCGCCGACATTCAGTTCTGGGTTTAATCCGCCAGCAGAACCTGTATTGATCACATAATCCGGCTTGAAGCGATCCAATAAAACGGTTGTAGACATTGCCGCATTCACTTTTCCAATACCTGAACGAAGCAGAATCACGTCTGCTCCATCCATCTCACCTGTTGTATATTCACAGCCTGCAATTGTTTCGACTGTTTGATTCGTTATTTTGTCTCTTAGGATCGTTACTTCTTCTTCCATTGCTCCGATAATTGCGATTTTCATTGTTTTAATTACCTCTTCCTTATTTTTTAACTCCTTCCATAATCCAGACAAAATCATTTACACGAGAAAATGTTACTGTAAAGTTGTTTTGTTCCATGAAGGCTTTTAATACAGGGATGGTTGTGTAATATTCCCTTTGCAAGTCTTCAGCTAAATTATGGAAGCCGTTTTCCTGTGCAGAAGCAATTGCTTCCTCATATGCGTCCTTGGATTCATACATCGTGTCCGCAAACACTATTTTACCACCAGAGGGAAGAAGTTTGCCATAATTGCTAATGGCATAGCCTTTCTCTTCATCTGTCAAATGATGAAAAGCATAGCTGCTGACAATCGTGTCGACCTGTCCTTTGATCGCAAAGTGAAGGAAATCGCCATCAAGGATCTCAGCTTCGCCGGCTAGCTTAGTTTGTGCTACTTTTCTCATAGCGGGGGAAGGCTCGATCCCCGTAACAGTTAACCCATTGTCTAATAGCTTCCTTGTCAGATTCCCGGTGCCCGGACCAAATTCCAGCACCCTTCCAAAAGAGCGTTTTGCCACTTCCTCTAATAAAGGATCATAATGCTTAAAAACTTCTTTATATTCAATATCATGCCCTGTAACGGTATCATCATAACTGTCTGCCCAATTTTCAAAAAGCTCAAGAAATTCTTTTCCCATTTTGTACTCACTCTCCATAAACTTATAATTCCTATGAGTATACTATGAATTAAAACAAAACTTGTTCCCAATGTACCACAGGAAGTGGCAACTTTCAATTATCAACCCTTCTTTTCAAGAAATTTTTATTGTTATAAAATAAGCATAACATCATAACAGAGAGGATCTTAAACACATGAATATTCATTTTGACTATATTGAAGATAAAGTGGAATTTTTCGAAGCTGTCGACTTAAAAACATTGGAGACAAAAATCAACGCTCAAATCGAGGAAAATAAACCTTTAATGCTGCGCGTTCACCATGTTGGCCATCAGATGCATGTGGATGAAAAAGGGAAAACGTTTTTTACGGCGGTTGTGCATTTTAAGGCGAAATAATTACAATAAACAGCAAAAAAGGAACGTCTGATTTGGACGTTCCCATTCTTATTTCGTTAAAATACCTCTTACCAGTGTACCTGAAGTTTATTACCATTTGGGTCGTAAAAGTGTAATAAAAAAGCAGAATGATTAGAAATGTTAGTTTCTAATCATTCTGCTGCATCGTTACCTTGAATTTTATATACAAGTTTCATATTTCTTAACCTACTGAATCTCCCTAAGTTCTTCCACCTTCACCGGCTTCCAGCCTTCGCCGTCAACCCAATCAATATAAACACGGTAGTTTTCAGTTCGGTCTTTTGAGCGGACGGTTGCAACGGATTTATTGACGCCGTTATTGCCGAGGAAGATTATAGTCATATTTTCTTCAGGAAGACCTGTTGCATAGGTGATGGCTTTCACACTTTCCTGCCAGTCCACTGAACTTGAGTCATATACCGCACTTGGGTGCTCTGTTTGCACAGTGCCTACTGGCTGCCACGCTGGATTTTCAATCGTGCGGATGATGTTGGAATCCTCACTGCCCTCTGTAACGACCTCCTGACTGGAATCAGCTGGTGCTACTTCATCGGAAGTCTGTTCTTCATTTTCTTCGTTTTCATTTCCAGACGTTTCTTGATCTTCTTGTGTTTCTTCATCTTCTGTATCAGCTGGCTCCGTTACATCCTCTGTGGTGTCGGCAGGTTCATTTTCATTGGTTTCTGTTGTCTGTTCTTCATTTTCAGCTCCGTTTGCTGCCTGGTTATCATTGTCATTTCCTGAAAAAACGGCATAGGAAACGATGATGATCAGCAATAATACAACCACAATTAAACTATTTAAAATGATGTTGGTTTTTTTTCGCTTTGATCGTTTTCCATATCTGGAATATTCCTCTTGATTGCCTTTCATCGTGTTCTCCTCCCAAAAAGACATTCTTTATTTAGAAAGTATGTGCAAATTCTTCTAGACAGATTTGCTGAAAACCATTCTACCATGAATAGCAGGAAAACAAAAAGAATCCTATTCTTCTTCAAGCTAAAAGGGAGAATGGCACCATTAGAAATCTCTTCATTCACCTATATATGACGGGAATGCCAGTCCAAAAGTTTCATTTTTTCTCATCAATTGTATTCCTGATCATAGGCATGCAGCTTTTCGACCAGTTCGGCAAAGAGAGGATTCACTCCGCCTGAATTAGCCGGCACTCCAAGATTAACGGCTACAAGCGCATATTTCGGCTGTTCGTATGGAAAATATCCTGCAAACCATTTATTATGCAGTTCGACTCCGCCTGACATAGCACCTGTTTGCGCGGTTCCCGATTTTCCAGCTACAGCATATGGCAAGTTTTGAAACCATCTGCCTGTCCCTTCTTCATCAAGGACAACCTCCCTCAGCAGCTTTTGCATATTTATGGCTGTATAAGGTGATAGCGTATCACCCGCAAGTGACTTCTCCTTAAATTCCAGCAGTGATGTATGGTTCTTATATTCAACACCTGATGCAACACGAACCATTTCTTTTTTCCCGCCTCTAGCAATAGCCGCCATCATATTAGCAACCGCAATCGGAGTTGCGCGAACCTCATGCTGGCCAATTCCTGTTAAACCGACGAAATTACTGTCTTCTCTCGCATCCTCTGATAAAAAGACTCTGCCTTTTTCTTCATCCTGCAGCTGATGGAAGTCTTCGAGATGATAGAGATCTCCATGCCAGCCAACTCCGCCTGTTAATGAGAGCTTTTCGGCGTACTCCTCCAATATATGCGGGTCGATCTCTTTTAATTCTTTTGCCAGTGTGGCAAATGTATTATTGCAGCTTCTCGCAAAACTATCATTAAAATTCAGCATTCCATGATCATAGTTTAAATCAGGATCACCTGTAATCGTTTTGCTGCAATCAAACAAACGGCTGGAGTCGGTCAGCTTATAATCAATCGCCGCAGCGGCTACGACCGTTTTAAAAATAGAGCCCATAATCTGCTGCTTGACCATGAGATTTTCGCTCCCGCCCGTCTCTTCATCAAAGGGATTATTTTTATTTATCACTGGCCGTGAAACGGATGCAAGCACGGAATTGGTTTCAATATCGATTAGTACTAAACCGCCTCTCTTTATTTCATGTTTGTCTGTTAGCTCTTCGGCCAGTTCTTGAATATCATGGTCAAGCGTCGTCCGAATATTGACGGGATAATATGGGTTTGCAGGCTCAACATATTTAACATCGATCCCAAATAAAGGCCCTCCAATGGCATCCACATGATAAACAAGCTTTGAATTCCCTTCAGGAAGCAGAAATTCATCGAAGCTTTTCTCCATTCCCGTAACGCCCACCATCGTATCCTCAGAAAGCTGCTTGTCCGGATAACGCTGCTGGACGACCTCCTTGTTCATACTGGTGATGCCAATTAATTGTTCTGCGGGATTATCCAGAAGATGATATTTCTTATCTACGGCAAAAACACCAGGAATTTGCAGCTCGTTGATTTGATCCATTTGTGCACTTGTCAGCTCTAAAGGTTTGGGTTCTCCATAAGCAATCGGCTCCTTTGCCTGCTCAACCGCATGTCTTAGAGCATATTCTGAAGCTCCTGTTATATCAGAAACCTGCTTCACATCCCACTCCATGTTTGCTAAAAAAGGAAATAGTATGAGTACTGGCTTGTATGTATGTGTAAGCGGGTTACCATGACGGTCTAAAAAATTGCCTCTGCCTGTATCTAAGACCATTTCCTGAGATCTCTGCTGCACGCTCGCTTCTAATAAGTTAATCCCATTCTCTGTGAAATTTTCAGTTTGAAGCAATTGGATCTGTGCAAGTCGTCCTAATAAAACAGACAGAAGGACCATACAAGCAGCTAAAATAAAAACAGCTCTTTTTCTCCACATAAAAAACACCTCGTCAAAAGTTTTGACGAGGTTTTGTTTTTTCAAACTTATGAAGTTAAAATAAAACCGCTTACTTAATTGATACGATGCGGACGTTCATGTCACCGCCTGGTGTTTGAACAGTTACTTCATCTCCAACTTTGCGTCCAAGCAAGCTTTTCGCGATTGGAGAATCGTTTGAGATTTTCCCATCGAAAGGATCAGCTTCAGCGCTTCCCACGATAGTATACGTTTCTTCATCACCGTCTGGAAGCTCAACGAATGTCACAGAGCGGCCTAAAGAAACGCCATCTGTGCTCATATCTTCTTCTTCAATTATTTTAGCGTTGCGGATCATATTTTCAAGCGTTGTGATTCTGCCCTCAACAAATGCTTGCTCCTCTTTTGCAGAATCATACTCAGAGTTTTCTGATAGATCACCGAAACTGCGGGCAATCTTAATTCTTTCAACTACTTCTTTACGCTTTACTGATTTTAATTGTTCTAATTCTTGTTCAAGCTTTTCTTTTCCTGCCTGTGTCATTGGAAATACTTTTTCTGTAGCCAAGATCTTCACTCCTTCTGTATTCACACACCCAAAGGGGCATTTGTGTCAAAATGTATGTACACTGTTCACATTTTAGTTAAAATGCACAGGAGCGCGTCCTTTTAAAAAGGGCGCGCATTATTTCATCCATTATAAAGCATTAACACGATGTGTCAATCCTTTTAAGAAAATATGTTCCTTACATTTTCTATGCTATTGTTTCATAAAATAGACTTTTGTTCAAGAATTGTTTTGATTTTTGTGACCATTAAGTCAATCGCCACATGATTATGACCACCCTCAGGGATAATCACATCAGCATATCTTTTCGTTGGCTCAATAAATTGATTATGCATCGGGCGCACAACGTTCACATATTGTTCAATGACAGAATCCATTGAACGTCCACGCTCTTTAATGTCTCTAAACAGACGGCGAATTATGCGCAAATCTGCATCTGTATCAACAAAAAGCTTGATATCCATAAGATCGCGGAGGCGTTCGTCCTCTAAGACTAAAATACCTTCTAAAATAATAACATCCTTCGGTTCAACCATAATAAATTCATCTGATCTTGTGTGCATCGCATAATCATAGACTGGCTTAGCAATCTCCTCATGATTAAGCAATTTTTGAATATGTTCAATAAGCAGGTCATTATCAAATGCAAGTGGATGATCATAATTGGTTTTTAACCGTTCCTCAAAAGGAAGATGCCCTTGATCTTTATAATAGTAATCCTGTTCAAGCAGCAGGATAGAGTGCCCTTTAAAGCTTTCATAGATAGACTTTGTAACGCTTGTTTTTCCAGAGCCTGAGCCCCCTGCTACACCGATAACAACTGGTTTGCGACTCATTTTTTAAATCTCCTTCCGCATCATGTTATTCGGGTAAACGGGCTGATCCACTTTGAAATGTACAATTTGCAATGGATGACGTGCTGCATCCAGTTCATTGCCTTTTTCGTCCCAAATTTTATCCACAACAACCTTGAAATTTTCGATTTCCGGACCAAAGAATTCAACCTCTTCACCCGGTTTAAAGAAGTTACGCTGCTGCAGTGTAACCACTTGTGTTTCTTCATTATAATCAAGAACAAGTCCGACAAAATCAAAGTTCGTTTTCTTGCTATGATTGCCAAACATTTGCTCTTGAACCCCAGGTACGCCCTCAAAAAAGGCTGGAGCTGTTTCTCTGTTTGCACATTTATCAAGCTCTTTTAGCCACTCTGGCTTGATGACAAAGTTTTCTGGATCTGCACAGTAAGCGTCAATCACTTTGCGGTATACGCTGACAACTGTTGCAATATAGTGAATAGACTTCATTCTTCCTTCGATTTTTAAGCTGTCAATGCCCATCTCAATCATGCGCGGAATGGATTCAACCAGCTTCAAATCCTTAGGACTCATCGCAAATGCTTCATCATCATCAGTGAAAAGCGGTACTTCTTTTTCATCTTCAAGCTGATATAAATCATAATCCCAGCGGCATGATTGACAGCAACCGCCGCGGTTGGAATCACGTGCTGTCATATGGTTGCTCAGCGTACAGCGTCCAGAATAAGCAATACACATTGCACCATGAATAAAGGTTTCAATCTCAATATCAACCTTTTCCTTCATTTCCTGAATGTCCTCTGCACTCGTTTCACGGGCAAGCACGACACGCTCTAAGCCTTCTTCTTTCCAGAATTGAACGGCTCTCCAGTTAGACAGTGACTGCTGAGTGCTTAAATGCACTTCAACATCCGGCGCTACACGGCGGCATGTTTCAATAATAAGCGGATCTGCAACAATAATGCCTGCCACTCCAGCTTCCTGTAATCCTTTTAAATAGTCTTCAAGACCATCAATATTTTCATTATGTGCAAAAATGTTGGTAGTGACATAAATTTTCGCACCATACTTACGGGCAAATTCAACGCCCTCTTTCATTTCCTCAAACGTAAAGTTGCCTGCATTTGAGCGAAGGCCATATTCCTGTCCGCCAATAAAAACAGCATCTGCTCCATAATGCACAGCGATTTTTAGTTTTTCCAGATTTCCTGCTGGCGCAAGAAGCTCTGGCTTTTTCACAATGACACGCTTTCCGTCGACGATTTCTGAAACTCTATCACTCAAGGTCGTCATATGCTGCCTCCTTCTGCTATTAATAAACCGTTTCTTTAAAGAAAAAGCCTGTATCAAGCAATCTGTTTGCCGGCTGGGTTTCTTCTACCTGCTGCAGAAGCTCGTCTTTTATATCTTCATATTCGTCTGGATCTTTGCTGCAAATATCAATCGCCTTGCGGTAAAGTCCAGTCACGGTTGTGATATACTCTTCACTTTTTAAAATTCCATCAATTTTAAAAGAATCAATGCCAGCTTCGATTAGCTCCTGAAGCTCATCAATGATGCAGATATCATTTGGACTCATGATATGTGTGCCATTTTCATCTTCAAAAATCGGATATTTATTTTCACGTTCTTTATCATGCAGGAACATATTATCTTCCTGTGATCTATTTTCAACCTTTAAAGCTTTTCCTTGATACTCATAATAATTACCAAGCAGGGAGCGCTTTGATTGGAACATGGCTGTCATACCATGAACTTGAACCTCAATTTCAACCTCAGCATGTTCTTTGATTTCAATAATGGCATCCATATTAATTTCCCGGGCAAGAACCGCTCGTTTTGATCCTTTTCTTCCCCAGTAGTTACATGTATACCAGTTCGTCGCAGTGGTTTCTGTATTCCAATGAAGCTTCATATTTGGCGCAGCTGCTTTTGCTGCCATCAAAACAGCCGGATCGCCATAAATAACAGCATCTGCTTGTACCTCATTTAAAAAGGAAATATACTCATCAAGCTCTGCTACAAGGTCATTATGAAAAATAGCATTCATCGCTACATACACTTTTTTGCCATGTGCATGTGCAAGTTGTATTGCTTGTTTCACATCTTCTCTGGAAAATTCAGCTGGCAGCCGCAGACCATAACGCTGTTCTCCGATGACAAATGCATCTGCTCCGGCAGAAATTAACTCTTCAATATGCTGAACTGACTTAGGAGTCACTAACAATTCAGGCTTTTTCATATTCTTCACCTCTTTTTACTGATTGCAATACCGTCACCAACAGGAAGAATTACTGTGTCGTAATCTTCATGTGACATAAGCCATTCGTTAAACAGATTTATTTTTTTCACTAAGCTGCGGATTCGCTTATTTTCAATCTCGTCTTCACATACTAGCCCTTTAAATAAAACATTATCCGTGACAATGACGCCATCGTCTTTTAAAAAAGGAGCATACATTTCAAAGAAACGCTGATATTGCCCCTTGGCCGCATCAATAAAAATGGCATCATATGGCCCATGATGCTTTACTTCCTGCTCCAGTTCAAGCGCATCTCCTGTTAGCTGAATAATTTGCTCTTCCCGTCCTGAACGCTGGATATATTGTCCGGCAAGTTTGATCCGTTCTTCGTCTCTCTCTAATGTGACAATTTTGCTTTCAGGTAAAGCCAGTGCCATACGAAGTGCAGAATAGCCAATCGCCGTTCCGACCTCCAGGATGGACTTTGCCTGCTGAATTCTTAATAACTGAAGCAATGCTTCAATTCCGACCAATTCCATAATAGGAACGCCATTTTCCTCTGCGTACTGTTCCATTTCCATCAGCAGAGGAGGGCGTTCTTTCGTTAATTTTTCTATATAAGTATGCAGCTTATCATTTTGCAAACTGCCCTCACCTCTTATTATCCATTTAGACATGAAAAAATAGCGTTCACTGGAGCATGTACAAAAGCAGCACTTTTGCAAAAAACGAGCCATTCGGCCCACACCGTGATTGACGCTATCGTCTACTCTATAAACACCTCAACTATTTTACCATAGTTTCCGAAAAGTGCAAGGGGCTGTTGATTCAAGGGACGTAGGAAAAACCGCCTCGCCATGTAAACAAATTAGAAAAAGAAGGCCAATACAGGCCTTCATTTTCATTGTATTCTACTGATTCGTTATATGCTCTGCTTTCTTCTGGTTATGCTCATCTAATGTAGTAGAGAACAGCACTTCGCCCGTTCCTGTTGCCAGGAAGTACAGGTATTCGGTTTCTGCAGGATATAGTGCCGCTTCTATAGAGGAAACACCCGCATTTGCGATCGGTCCTGGTGTTAGTCCAGTATTTTGATACGTATTATATGGGGAATCAATCTCTAGATGTTCGTATAAAACTCGATCTAGATGCTCACCATGTGCATATAAAACGGTTGGGTCTGTCTGCAGCGGCATGCCCGTTTCCATTCGATTATAAAAGACACTCGAAATAGACTCTCTGTCTACTTGCTCTGTTGCTTCTTCTTCAATGAGTGATGCCATGGTCAATAGCTCATGCACCGTCATTTCCTGGGCACCCATTTCACCAGCGTATTCATTGATCACCGCATTTGTTTTATCCAGCATGACCGTGACTATTTCTTCTACTGTTGGATCTTCTTTATAAAATGGATAGGTGGCCGGGAATAAATAGCCTTCTAGGGGATAAAGGACATTTTCGCCTAAAATTTCATCTGTTAATAGATTAGGATACTTAGTCATTAACGATTCAATAAATGTTTCATCGTTGAGCTGTTCAAATACAGCTTCACCTTCCTGGCCGATTTTTTCTCCAATAATGCCGGCAATCTGCTCAAGCTGCTTCCCTTCCGGTATAGTCATCTGGAAAACAACCTCGTCCATTACCGAACCTGTTTTTAAACTGCCAATAATCTCATCTAAAGTCATGGAAGGCTTCATATCATAAGTGCCTGCCATAAAGCCGGATTCATTTTTAAGTTTGACATAGTATTTAAATACACGGGCATCTTTAATAATTCCATTATCCTCCAACACTTGGGCAATGCCTGTTACAGATGAACCAATTGGAATTTCGACTGGCTTTACAGTATTGTTCTCAGGATCAGCTGGTTTAATGGCTGAGTTAATATACAAATAGCCACCGCCAGCTATTCCTCCAATAATAAGGATTAATACAATCGTTGTGATAAACACAATCTTTCTAACCACTTTTGCTTCACTTTGCCGTTCAGTCAGCTTTTGGCGAATAATCGATTTTTTATCTTTCGTTTCATTTGATGACAAACATTTTCCCTCCTACTCAGGCGGACATGTCCAGTTCATTTCATTTCAACATACCCTTCCTCATAAAATCGAGGATTTGCCCTTCTGCTCTCATATCTCGCATTATTATACTATATTTTCTGAGTGAAGTCGCAAAATATTACAATTAGTAAGAATAAATTACAATTATCTCCAAAAAATATTGTCGAAAACACTTTTACAAGCACAAAAAAACCTCCAGATAAAATCTGAAGGTTTTTCTTTTTATTCTTCTTCCTGCTCCGCTAGGAATGTGTTCAGCATCTCTTCAATAAGATCCCATTCTTCGTCCGTTTCAATCGGCTGAAGCTCGCCATCTGTATTGTCATCGCTAGGGATGAAGGCTGATGCATGAATTTCGATTTCTTCTTCATCATCTTCTTCACCAATTGGATAGTATAATACATATGATTTTCCGAACTCGTCTGAGTTAAATGTAAATAGCACTTCGCAAAGCTGCTCGTTGCCTTCCTCGTCTACTACTGTAATATTTTTTTCACCGTGATCCATTTTCTTTCACCTCATTAATTTTGGCTATTCAAAAAGCCTTGTAAAATCATGACCGCAGCCATTTTGTCGATGACTTGCTTGCGCTTCTTTCGGCTGACATCTGCTTCTAAAAGCACGCGTTCTGCCGCCATTGTAGTCAGACGCTCGTCCCATAGGACAACAGGCAGACCGAAAAGTCTCTCAAGCTCGCTCCCGTAGAACTGGCTTGCTTCGCCGCGCGGGCCAACAGTGCCATTCATATTCTTCGGGAAGCCTACAACAATTTTACTGACTTCATGTTCTTTAATAATTTCACCAATACGATCAAATCCAAACTGCTTTTCTTCTTCATTGATCTTTATGGTTTCTAAGCCTTGCGCTGTCCAACCAAACGCATCGCTTATTGCGACGCCGACTGTTTTGGAGCCGACATCTAATCCCATCGTCCGCATGTTTATCCCTCTCGCTGCTGTTTCAAGTATGATTTGACAAGTTCTTCAATAATTTCATCCCGTTCCAGCTTGCGGATCACATTACGAGCGTCCTTATGGCGTGGAATATAGGCAGGATCTCCTGAAAGCAGATAACCGACGATCTGGTTGATGGGGTTGTACCCCTTTTCCTGAAGCGCTCCATACACTTGGAAAAGCACATCATTTACATCCTGTTCAATCGGTTCCTCAGGAAAGTTGAATCTCATTGTTTTATCAAATGAGCTCACGTTTTACACCTCGCTTTACCATTTGAGCGATATATTCGTCGCCACGCACAGAAATACCTTCTAGAGCATGACCACTGATGGTTACCTACATTCTACACTACTTTTGCCTGAGATCAAATTGATTTCACCCATTCAGCCGCAAATTGCAGTGCTTCTTCCAGCTTTTCAGGATCCTTGCCGCCTGCCTGTGCCATATCTGGACGGCCGCCGCCGCCACCGCCGCAGCGTGAAGCTACTTCTTTCACTAGCTTTCCGGCATGGTAGCCATTTTTAATCAGATCTTCTGTTACACCAGCAATCAAGTTTACTTTGCCCTCATTTGCGCTGCCTAAAACGACAATCGCTGAACCAAGCTTTTTCTTGAGATCATCTGCCATGTTGCGAAGATTGTTCATGTCAGAAGCTTGTACTTTTGCCGAAAGCAGTTTAACGCCATTGATTTCCTGCACCATGTCAACAAGACTTCCTGCTTCAATGTTCCCCAGCTTTGCCGCTAATGATTCATTTTCACGCTGAAGCTGTTTCATTTCACCTTGAAGAACGTCGATTCTGGACGGTACATCCTTAAGATTTGTTTTTAATTTCGAAGCTGCATCTTTCAGAGTCATGATTTGCTCATTCATCAGTGCATAAGCACCTTCACCTGTTACCGCTTCGATTCTGCGTGTTCCTGCGCCGATTCCGCTCTCTGATTGAATTTTAAATAAACCAATCACAGATGTGTTCGGAACATGGCAGCCGCCGCAAAGCTCAAGGCTGTAATCGCCGATTTGAACCACACGGACCACTTTGCCGTATTTTTCGCCAAACAATGCCATCGCACCCATTGCTTTTGCTTCCTCAATGCCTTTATGCTCGATATTGACTGAAAGACTGTGCCAAATCTTTTCATTAACGATTTGCTCAATGTTTTCTAACTCTTCAGCCGTAATTTGTCCGAAGTGTGAAAAGTCAAAGCGAAGGCGATCTGGTTCAACAAGAGAGCCTGCCTGATTGACATGTGCGCCTAAAACATCCTTTAATGCCTGGTGTAGCAAGTGAGTAGCTGTGTGATTTTTAATAATCTTAGAGCGGTTAAACGCGTCCACAACTGCCTTCACAGAACTGTTCACCTTCAACGTTCCTTTTGAAACAACTGCACGGTGCAGGTTTTGTCCGTTTGGAGCTTTTTGAACGTCTTTTACATGTACAGTCACTCCATCAGCCTCGAGTGTACCTCTATCAGCAATCTGTCCGCCGCTTTCAGCATAGAAAGGCGTTTGGTCTAAAATAAATTGAACCTCGTCCCCTTCTGCTGCTTCATCTGCAAACTGTCCACCTTTAACAATTGCCAAAACATTTGCTTCGCTATAAAGATTTTCGTAGCCGACAAACTCACTTTTCTCTTTATAGTCTCCAAGTACACCTTCCTGCACTTGCATGGAGTCAACATCCTGACGAGCAGAACGTGCGCGGTCACGCTGAAGTTCCATTTCACGCTCAAAGCCATCATGATCGATTGTCATGCCTTCTTCTTCAGCATACTCTTCTGTTAATTCAACCGGGAAGCCGTAAGTATCATAAAGACGGAACACATCTGAACCTTGAATTACTGTGCTGCCTTTTTCTTTTTCACTTTTTATAACCGTCGAAAGAATCGCCAATCCTTCGTTTAATGTTTCATGGAAGCGCTCTTCTTCGTTTTTGATTACTTTTTGGATAAAGTCTTTTCCTTCTGAAACCTGCGGATAGAAATCCTTCATCACATCGCCGACAACGTCAACTAAATCAAACATGAACGGACGGTTGATTTGAATTTGCTTCGCGTAACGAACCGCTCTTCTCAGCAATCTTCTTAGTACATAGCCTCGGCCTTCATTGGATGGCAATGCTCCATCACCGATTGCAAACGCAACAGTACGAATATGGTCCGCAATAACCTTAAAGGCCACATCTGCCTCTTTGTTCTCGCCATATTTTACACCGGAAATTTCTTCAGTAGCATTGATGATCGGCATAAACAGGTCTGTATCAAAGTTTGTAGGCACATTTTGCACAACAGAAGCCATACGCTCAAGACCCATGCCTGTATCAATGTTTTTCTTTGGCAGCGGTGTGTATGTACCATCTGGATTATGGTTGAACTCAGAGAACACCAGGTTCCAAACTTCTAAATATCTTTCATTTTCTCCGCCTGGGTATAACTCTGGATCATTCTCATCGTTTCCATACTCTGGACCGCGATCATAGAAAATCTCCGTGTTCGGACCGCTTGGGCCTTCTCCAATATCCCAGAAGTTCCCCTCTAAACGAATGATGCGCTCTTCAGGCACCCCGATTTTTTCACGCCAGATGCTGTAAGCCTCATCATCCTCAGGGTGAATGGTTACAGAAAGCTTTTCTTCTTCAAAACCAATCCACTTTTCTGAAGTTAAGAATTCCCAAGCAAATTCAATCGCTTCTTCTTTAAAATAATCACCAATAGAAAAGTTCCCGAGCATCTCAAAGAACGTATGGTGACGAGCTGTTTTCCCAACGTTTTCGATGTCATTTGTACGAATCGATTTTTGCGCATTTGTAATACGCGGATTTTCAGGCACAACGCGGCCATCAAAATATTTTTTCAATGTTGCGACACCACTGTTGATCCATAAAAGGGACGGATCCTCATGCGGTACAAGCGAAGCACTTGGTTCAATAGCATGCCCATTTTCTTTAAAATACTCTAAAAAGAGGCGGCGAATATCTGATCCTGATAAATTCTTCATCTTTACTCCTCCAAAAACAATAGTTGTAATCTTTTGAAAATACAAAAAGCCCTCATCCCAAAACAGGGACGAGGACTATACTCGCGGTACCACCCTGATAATAACAGAGCTGACTCTGCTATCTCTCAGATCCTTAACGCGGAAGACGGCAGGGATTAGCTGCATTCAGGATTAGCGTTCTGTTATCCTTCACCCAGGGATTCTTCCAGCCTTGGAATCCCCTCTCTAAAAAGTGGTCTATAACATACTTGTTCCATCAATATGTTGTTTGTATAAATACATTTATAAGCGCATTATAGCGATAAGAAAGGCGGTTTGTCAATGCTTCACAGGCTCTCGTTCCCTCTTTTTTGAAAAATGCTTTTTCGCATGTAAAAGGCTTACTTTTAAGACGGCCAGGATCGGAACAGCAATAATCAATCCCAGGATTCCAGCTGCCTCTCCCCCTGCTAAAAGCGCAAGCATGATTACGAGCGGATGCATATGAAGACTATGCCCCATAATGAAAGGAGAAAGAACATTTCCCTCAAGAAACTGCAGAACGAGCACAATCCCAATAGCAATCAGCACCATTTTTGTGGACATCGTTGCGGCAATAATGACAGCTGGAATGGCTCCGATAACCGGGCCAAAATAAGGGATGACATTGGTTATGCCAATAATCAAACCTAAAAGCAGAGAATACTTAATCCCAAACAGCCAAAACAAAATGGCTGACAAGGATCCGATGACGATACAAACAAGCAGCTGACCTCGGATATAGCTGCCTAGTGACTTATCAACATCTTTTAAAAACAGCAAGCCTTCCTTCCGCCACCTGCGGGGAGTTAAATACCAAGCCGCTTTTTTGACAAGAGGATAATCTTTTAACAAGTAAAAAGAAATAAAAGGAATCAGCAGAAGCATTACGATGTCATTCACAAAATTCATCATCACAGCCAAAATTTTCGTCAGCAAATTGTCTAATGCTTCCTCAGCCGCTGTAATGCCGCTATCAACTCTTGTCTGCAATCCTTCTGGCCACATTGACGTTTTCTCCTGAATCATCTGGACCCAGCTTCGATATTGCTCACTAAATTGCGGAGCACTTTCCGTCAAATCCCTAAGCTGATGAATAAAGGCTGGAATCCCTTTATATAAAGCAAATCCAATTCCACCGAAAAAAATAATATAAATAATGCAAATGGCCACACCTCTGTGTATCCCTGTATCATGCAGCCGCTCCACAATCGGATGAAGCAAATATGTAATAAACGCACCGATAATGAAAGGAATCAATACAGCTAAAAAAATATCCAGCACCGGATGCCACAACGTCTTTAATTTTAAAAAAACAAAAATAACAATAAACAAAAGCAGCAAAAACCCTAATCGGTAAAACCACTTTATAGGGATATTCATTGAAGTCCGCCCCCTCACTGGATAGTGTGAGAGAGATGAGGGAGAATCATACATTTATTTTGGAGGGGAGGTGGTTTTCTGCGCTTATTGTTTCTGTCAGGGTGGATTTTTTGGAGTGGCGGGCACTTTTCGGCTTCTTTAGTTCCCTTCACCACTGATTTTTCCAGCTGGCGGGCACTTAACCTCTTCTTTTGTTCCCTCCAGCATGAATTTTCCCAGCTGGCGGGCACTTAACTCCTTCTTTTGTTCCCTTCAGCATCAATTTTCAGTCAAGTCCTTATTATTGTGTAAATTCCTTTTCACAATGTTACCACCTATTAATAGCTGTTAGTTGATTTTGCTTAGGAGAAGGGGGTACCCCCTTCTCCTAAGCAAAATTTCGCTCCGCGGTAAGGTATACTTTCTTATTTAATTCTAAATTTTCATTCTCCATTAACAATGCACCAATTAATCGAAATGCAGACTGATTATTAGGAAAGATACGGATCACACTCACTCGTTTTCTAATTTCTTGGTTGAGCCTTTCCAATGAGTTATTGCTTAAAATGTGTATTTGATACTTTTCTGGTTCATTTAGAAATTGGATCGTGTCTTCGTAACCTTCTTCGAGAATTTCGATTGCCTTTCTTACTTTCTTATTTTCTGCATATAGTTCAATAAATTTGTCCCTATATTTTCTTGACTCTTCAACTGATACTACTTGGTATATTTTTCTCAGATCAGAAATGATTTGTCGTGATCCTGTTTTTGGAAGTGCGTTAACAATATTTCGTTTGAAATGAACAGTGCACCTTTGCCATGCCGTACCTATAAATACTCTTTCTATTGCTTTCTTTAATCCAGCATGTGCATCTGAAATCACTAATTTTGGTGATTGTAACCCTCGAGATTTTAAATCTTGAAAGAACTCTTGCCATGCTTGAAAGCTCTCGACGTGATCTATTTTAAAGCCAAGTACTTTACGCTTTTTGTCCTCACCCATACCAGTAATTAAATAAGCTGCTTTTGAAATGACCTTGTTATTCTCTCGAACTTTTATATAGGTGGCATCAGCGTAGAGATACGGATAATATTCGACATTAAGTGGGCGATTAGCCCAGGCTTTTACTACAGGATCCAGTTTCTCTGTTAGGGAGGAAACAAAAGATTTTGATACACTCTGGCCACATAATTGTTTTACGATATTCTTTACTTTTCTAGTGGAAACTCCATTGATGACCATTTCTAACATAGATAATATAAGTGTCTGATCAACACGCGAAAATTTCTCAAAGATAGAAGGCGAAAATTCACCTCCTCTTGTTCGGGGAACTTTTATTCTTAACTTTCCGATACTCATGATGAGTTCACGTTCATAATATCCATTTCGATAATCACGACGATCTAAAGAACGTTCATAGGCAGCTGCATTTAAATAGTCATCTCGTTCTTTTTCCATGTATTCGTTCAAGACTAATACTAAGGTAGATTTCACAATAAGCTCAAGATTAGAATTCATAATCGATTCTTTTAAAACGTCCATATCTAGGTTAAACTGTAACTGAGTCATTTTTATCCCTCTTTCCAATGTTTTCTTGGTCGTTAACATTGTGGACAAATAGGAATAAAATGACTCTTTCTTTTTACACAATTATATGGACTTAATCAATTTTCCCAGCTGGCGGGACTTAACTCCTTCTTTTGTTCCCTCCAGCATGAATTTTTCCGGCTGGCGGGCACTTAACTTCTTCTAAACTTCCCTCCAGCATCAATTTTCCCGGCTGACAGGCACTTGTTTCACAACCAAAGAAATCTGCTGAAATAAATTAACCAAAAATGGTAAAATAAGTTTAAAACAGCAACCATACTTTGGCTTATATACATAGAAGAAATGATAATGGGGAGAAAAAACATATGATGATTGCGTCTCTGTATTTTGGCTGGTTCTTCATGCCTGTCTTATGTATTATGTTTTGCTTGAATTTAGTATCAATTTTAAAAAAGGTAAAAAACGACGAAAACACGGCAAAAAACACCGTTTGGCTGACCATTTCTTTTACTCTTATCATGTGGAGTATAGCGATCATTGCTTCAGCAGGCATTTACTAAGAACACTTAGCTTCAAAGCGCTAAGAAAACGAAACACTCCAACATAATAAAAATAGGGATACCAATTCATCTGCGAATTAGTATCCCTATATCAGCCTTAAAAAAGTGCTTTTGTCATTTTCTTCTGTATCTTTTTCATATTTCTTGAAGAGAACATTTTGTTTTTTTGAGTGGCATTGTAAACAGCATATCCAGCTCCGATAAGTGCTGCTGAGGTTAATATTTTGTTCAACTAACACACCTCGATCCGCTAAATTTTCGTCACGATGAATAGCGGCGCTCATCTTCAGCAAACAAGTCGTCAAGAGAACTTAATGATCCATCTTCTTCAACTTGATGGGTATTGATCATTCCTTTGGATAATGATAGCTCTATAAAGCATCCCCAGCAATAATACTGATTGATGCCAATTTTTCCGATATCCTTGCTTCCGCAATTTGGGCACTTTAACATAGACGTAAGACACCTCATTTTTATTTTACATTTACAATGATGGCGTCTTTTCCAATCGCAGGCGGCTCTTCTGTCTTAATGACATGTTTTCCTTCGAGCATATCTGAAAAAAAGCCATCGGTACATTCATACCCTACGATTGTGCCCACTTCTTCGGAAAAATATACATCCTCAAGCAAACCCAGCTTTTCGCCTTCTTTGGTCATCAGCATCTTGCCGGTTAAGCGATTATGGCTTTCACACGTGTATTCCCCGCCCTTTTGAATCGGCTTCATGACAGCAGGGCTTGGAATCATCACACCATCCCAGCCAAACGAAGATACATCGTTAATATCAATGAGAAACGTTTTCTTTAAAAGAGCACCTTTCTTCAATAACAGACCCTTTACGAGTCCTTCCTGGGAAATAAATAAATCGCAAATACTGCCGAGTTTATCACCTGTGTTGGCGTTAAAAACGGTCAAGCCTTTTAAAAGGGAAAATGTCCTCAGGAGCGCTCCCGCCTTCCCGAACATCAGTATTCAAATCAAGTACATGCTACAGTTATTTTTATTTCTTATTGTAGCGCGGTTTATCAAAACGCTGATTTCGTTCTCCGCCATCAGCCAGCTCTTCTGAAAACTCATGTGAGCTGCCTTCTTTCATCTTATATGCCTCAATCTCTGCATAGGTAAGCTTGTTGTCGTTTTTCTTTGGCATAACAGATCCCGCCTTCTTGTGTCAAATGGTAAAGCTCCCCATAAAAAAACAGCCTAACTTAGACTGTTTCTATTAGCTATATCCTTTTTCCATAAAATCATACGGCGTTATATTTTCCATCCCAATCATTGGGTCAGCAGCCAGCAGAATTTCTTCGTATGACAGATTTTCGTCGAGTTGAAGTGGAACTTCTCCGCCCTGCTCTATGATGCCGTCCTGTAATTTTTCCGTTAATCTTGTCAGTCTTGCCTGCTCATCTGCCCGTTCGACACCTATTCTGAGGGCGTCCTCTTCTCCGCATAATATTAAAAACTGTCTGCTTCGTGTAATAGCGGTGTATAACAGATTTCTCCGCAGCATTCTATAATAGCTTTTCACAACCGGCAAAATCACGATCGGAAACTCGCTTCCCTGTGATTTATGAACAGAGCAGCAGTATGCATGCGTGATCTGATTCAAGTCCTGTCTAGTATATGTTGCTTCGATTCCTTCAAAAGAAACGACAATCATATCCTGCTTTTCCGTATTTTCTTTTGCATAAAAGATGGAAACAATTTCACCCATATCGCCATTAAATACATGATTTTCAGGCTGATTCACAAGCTGAAGCACTTTATCGCCAATCCGATATGTTACATCACCAAAGGCCAGCTCCTTCCGCGATCCATCGGGATTGCTGTTGAAAATTTCCTGCAGCATCAAATTAAGCTTGTCAATTCCTGCAGGTCCTCTATACATAGGCGCCAGCACCTGAATGTCCTTGGCTGTATAGCCTTTTTTCTTCGCATTTAAAACTACTTTCTCAACAACTGCCCCAATTTGTCCTGGTCCGCATTTTATAAAAGAACGGTCAGGCTGTGGAGCGCTAATATTCGCCGGAAGCTGTCCTTTTTTCATTTCATGGGCAAGCTCGATAATGGATGAGCCTTCAGCCTGACGGTAGATATCCACTAAGCGGACAGTTGGGAGCCTTTCTGATCGAAGTAGATCTTTGAGAACCTGACCCGGTCCCACGGATGGCAGCTGATCTTCATCACCTACTAAAATAACCTGCATATTCTCTGGCACAGCTTTAAACAGCTGATTCGCCAGCCAAATATCAACCATCGACGTTTCATCCACAATTAAAATTTTTCCCTCAAGCGGATTTTCATCATGGTGATCAAAGCCTTCACTGCCATTCCACCCGAGCAGACGATGAATCGTTACAGCGGGCAGTCCTGTAGATTCGGCCATTCGTTTAGCCGCTCTGCCTGTTGGTGCAGCAAGCAGAAACGGGAAGGTTTCTTCCTTCTTATAAGCGCCGGGATCAAGCGAGCAGCCATGCAGTTCGCCATACAGTTCCACAATTCCTTTAATGACAGTTGTTTTTCCCGTACCTGGACCACCGGTTAAAATTAGCATCGGACTCATCAGCGCCTTCTGGATCGCTTCCTTTTGCGAAGGAGCATACTGGACCCCAAGCCGTTCTTCAAGCTCACCTAATGCCATTAAAAACTCTGATTCAGGAAATTGCTGATCATATTGGGTCTGCTGCAGAATCCTTTTTATATTTGTCACAATTCCCTTTTCTGAAAAATACAAAGGCGGCAAATAGAGGCGCTGATCCTCCGCCATAATCTTGCCTTCTTCCCCAAGCTTCACAATTTCCTTGGAAATATCAGTGAACTCGATCTGGTCACGCTTATTATCCTCCAGCAGCTGCTTAACACTCGGGAGAAGGTCTCTGGCATACATAAACACATGTCCATTCTGCATGCTGCCGGTTTCAAGCATATAAAGGCATGCGGCTCTAATGCGATCAGGATGGCTGCCTGATATCCCGATCTGATATCCCAGCTCATCCGCGCGCGAAAAACCGATTCCTTCCACATCTTCAACAAGCTTGTATGGATTATTTTGAATCATATCAACCGTTTGTTCCTTATATGCCTGATAGATTCGCATTGATAGCTGCGGCCCAAAGCCATATTGATTTAGAGCAATCATGGCCTGCTCCAATCCCTGATGCTCCATTAACGTATCATAAACAAGCTTTGCTTTTTCGCCGGAAAGCTTGGGAACCCGATCAAGTATAGAAGGCTCATTCAGAATTTTAGAGATCGCATTCTCTCCAAGCTCCTCCACTATGCTTTCCGCCGTTTTAATGCCAATCCCTTTAAATAGCTCACTTGATAAATAATTGGCAACGCCCTGCTTTGTCTGCGGAATATCCTTGCGGTAATGGGTAGCATGAAGCTGGACGCCAAATTTCGGATGCTCCTTCAGATCTCCGTAAAAAATATATGTCTCATGTTCATGAAGCTTTGGAAAATAGCCTGTGACCACAGCTTCTTTATCTTCATATGTATGGTTTGTATCTTCAACCCGCAAACGCAGCACCGTGTACATGTTTTGCTCGTTATGGAAAATCGTCACAAGATGCTTGCCTTTCATATATTTTTCTTCTGCACCGGAAAATAAGTTTAATGAGCCCTGCTCCTCCATTGATGGTCCCTCCCTTCAAAGGCTTTTTAACATCAGATTAAATGAGTGAGAATACCTCCAGCACTATTCCTTCTCGATCAATTTTTTCCCATAGCCTGCAAGGACATGATCAGGCTGAATTTCCAGTGCTTTATCGAAGTGTTCCAATGCTTCTTTTTCTTTTTCCTGAAAACCATATGCTACACCTAAATTGTAATATGCATCGGCATGCTCTTCATCCAGGCTGACGCACTTTTTAAATTGTGCAATGGCTTCTTCAATGAATTCCAGTCCTGCAAGACAAAGGCCATATTGGAAAAAGGCTTCCGCATCTTCTTCGTTTAATTCGGTGCTTCGCTGCAGATATGGCAGTGCAAGACGGGCCTGATCAAGCGCCATCAAAGACATGCCAAGCATGAAATAATTATCACCAGTATTTAAGCCTTTTTGCATCGCACGCTCAAACATGTTTTTAGCTTCTTCAAAGTTTTGCTCATCATAGTATAAGTTACCTGCGCTATAGTAAGCGGCAGCGGCATTTTCATCGAGGGCAATCGCCTTTTCGTAAAATTTCAGCGCTTTTTCAGGGTCGCCGACAGCTGCTAAGACGTTGCCAAAGTTTATGTATAGAACTGGATTATCCGGCTGCTCTTCAATGGCTTCCATAAAGGACTGTGCAGCTTCCTCCCATTTTCCTTCTTGCATATATTGAATACCTTGCTGATTTTTATCCATTGTTCAATCACTCCATTCACTGAAAGTATAGCATATTTTTATTTTAGGACGGAAGAAAGCCCTGAATTCAGTGATTCAGGGCTTGTTTTCAGCAATGTGTAAAAGTGATTTCCACTTGCAGGGTACTCGCTTTCCGCGGGTGGAAGATGAGCCTCCTCGGCGCGTGCGCATGTGGGGTTTCATCATTTCCACTTCTCCTGCAGGAGTCTCGTACCCTTCCGTTCCAATCAACCAGGCATATCCTGATAAAATCTCTCTTTTTTTATAGATTAATAACCCTTTAGAAAATGGATTTAATTGAAGATCTACTATTTAAACTACCCTACATACGTAAGACGGTCTTCGTTTTTAAATACTTGGTCAATGGTTCCGCCGCCCAGGCAGACGTCGCCATCATAGAACACAACCGCTTGTCCTGGTGTAATTGCACGGATTGGTTCATGGAAGGTAACTTTAACGGTATTGTCGTCGGCGAGTTCTACTGTAACTTTATTGTCAGCCTGACGATATCTGAATTTTGCTGTACATTCGAATGTTTGCGGTGGTTTTTCATCTGAAACCCAGCTCACATTTACAGCTGTGATGCTGTCTGAATACAGCTTTTCATTATGGAAGCCTTGTCCCACATAAAGAACATTGCGCTTTAAGTCCTTGCCGATCGCAAACCAAGGTTCACCTGCTCCGCCAATGCCAAGTCCGTGGCGCTGACCGATTGTGTAGTACATCAATCCATCATGGCGACCCACCACTTTGCCGTCGAATGTTTCCATATTGCCCGGCTGTGCTGGCAGGTAGTTTCCGAGGAATTCTTTGAAATTGCGCTCGCCAATAAAGCAAATGCCCGTACTATCCTTTTTCGTTGCTGTTGCCAGCTCTGCTTTCGCCGCTAATTCTCTAACCTTAGACTTTTCGATATCGCCAATCGGGAACATTACTTTTGAAAGCTGTTCTTGTGTCAGCTGGTTAAGGAAATAGGTTTGATCTTTATTTTCGTCAAGCCCTCTCAGCATTTTGTATTCACCATCACGGTATTCTACTCGTGCATAATGGCCTGTTGCTAAGTAATCGGCACCTAGGCTGACCGCATGCTCAAGAAACGCTTTGAATTTGATTTCCTTATTGCACATGACATCAGGATTTGGTGTTCTTCCAGCTTTGTATTCATCAAGAAAATACGTAAATACCTTTTCCCAATACTGCTTTTCAAAGTTTACCGCATAGTAAGGAATACCAATTTGGTTGCAGACTCTGATGACATCGTTATAATCTTCCGTTGCTGTACATACGCCAAATTCATCCGTATCATCCCAGTTTTTCATGAAAATACCGATGACGTCATAGCCTTGCTCTTTTAAAAGAAGTGCTGCCACAGAAGAATCAACACCGCCTGACATCCCGACAACTACTCGTGTATCTTTTGGATCTTTTTTCATGTTTTTCACCACGTTTCTGTTTTTCTTTTTATTTATGTTATCTTAAATGATTTCCACTCCATGGTACTCGCTTGCCGCTCGTCAGTTTGCTCCACAAATAGCAACCATATGGAGTATCACTTTATGTTAATCGCTTTATAATTTTACTCGTTTCAAGTGCTGCTTTTTCAACCTGTTCCGCTGTGTTGAATAAGCCAAAACTAAAACGGATCGAATTTTGCAGACGATCGTCTCCTTTTCCAAACATCGCAACAAGCACATGTGATGGTTCAATTGAACCTGCTGTGCAGGCTGAACCGCTTGATGCCGCGATTCCGGCAAGGTCAAGGTTCACAAGCATCTGTTCTACATTTGTCCCAGGAAAGCTTAAGTTTAGTACATGTGGCATTGAATAATCAAGTGATCCGTTCCGGGTAAAATTCACTTCATTTTCATTGAGTTTTTGCACAAAAAGCTCCTGATAGCTTTTATATTGCTCAGTCTTCGCTTCCCGTTCTTCCTGCGCAACACGAATAGCCTCCAGAAAGCCTGCAATTGCAGGGACATTCTCGGTTCCTGCTCTGCGTTTTCGCTCTTGCTCACCGCCAAACAAACGAGATGACAGCATGACGTTTTTATGGGCATACAGAAAGCCAATCCCTTTAGGTCCGTTAAGCTTATGGGCCGTGACAGATAATAAATCGACCTTCAATTCCTTCACATCGATTTTCTGCAGTCCATAGGCTTGGACAGCATCTGTATGAAAAAGTGCCTGATGATCAGCAAGAAGCTCACCAATTTCTTTGATCGGCTGTAGCGCGCCAATCTCATTGTTGGCGAACATAATGGTGACAAGAATTGTTTCGTCAGTTAGTGCATTTTTAACAGCTTCTGCTGAAACTCTTCCAGTCTCATCGACAGGCAAATACGTAACCGTAAAGCCTTGCTTTTCAAGCTGATGGCAGGCATGTAAAACCGCATGATGCTCGACCTCAGTTGTGATAATATGATTGCCTTTATCACGATAAGCATCTGCTGTTCCAAAAATCGCGTGATTATCGGCTTCGGTTCCGCCGCTTGTAAAAATAATTTCGTTTGCATTCGCACCAATGCTTTTCGCCATTACTGCCCGCGCTTCATCAATAATATGCCGCGCACTTCGTCCAAAATGATGAATGCTCGAAGGATTTCCGAACTCCTGTCCCATCACTTCCATCATTTTCTCAATCACTCTTGGATGCATCGGGCTTGTTGCCGCGTGATCTAAATATATATGTTCCATTAATTCACCTTCTGACTTTCGAATGATATCGCTGCAGACTTTTAGTCTTGATTCATTACTTCCTATGAAAGCCGTAAATTAGCTTTCGGGGATTATTTTAAATATAAAACATATAAGAATCCCCAGCATTATCATCTGTATGATTCGCCAAGTCTTCGATCGTAGTGTTGTCTAATACATCTTTAACTGCATCGCGGATTCTAATCCATAACTCTCGCTTAGCTGGTTCTTCATCTTCAATGCCTTCTACAGGACTGATCGGGCCTTCTAAAACGCGAATTATATCTCCAGAGGTGATGTCTTGCGGCTCTCTGCCTAGTATATAGCCGCCATATGCTCCTCTAATGCTCTTAACGAGTCCGGCATTGCGCAGCGGTGCAATGAGCTGCTCTAAGTAATGCTCTGATAAATCATTGTTTTGGGCAATGACCTTTAGCGAAATCGGTCCTTCCCCATGTTTTCTGGCAAGTTCAATCATAATGGTTAAGCCGTAGCGGCCTTTAGTTGAAATTTTCATGGATTTACACCTCTATTTTCTTTATCTATAAAAGGCTGTTTTCGTAGCGACGCCAAAAATAGATCCGTCAGCTTTTGACATTGCGGCAATGCCTTTCCTACAAGTGGACCTATACATAAACTAATAAAAACGGTTCCCCAAAAAACAGGACCGCCAAGCTGCCAGCCGACAATTAACACTAATATTTCCATTACAGCACGCACTCTTCCGACTTTCCAGCCTGTCTTTGAAGTAAGTGCAATCATAAGACTATCGCGCGGACCTGCGCCCAGCTGTGCTGATATATAAAGTCCCATTCCATAACAGTTAATCAGAATACCGGCTGCAAACATCAGAAGCTTTCCAGTCATACTTGAAGGTGTATCCATAAAAGGCAATAACATGTACATATCGATAAACAAACCGACAAGAATCATATTCAAGTATGCACCGGCCTTGGGCATTTCCTTCGATATAAGAGCTGACACAATCAGCACAGCAACGCCAACAATAATGGACCAGCTTCCAATCGATAATCCGAATTGATAATAAAGACCAACATGCAGAACATCCCACGGTGAAGCTCCTAAATCAGCCAATATCACCAAATCAATTCCAAGACTCATTACGAGCAATCCTATCAAATATACCGAAAATCTTGGACCGATCTGGCCTCTTCTCTTCATATTCATCCTCTTTTCCCATCTACATAAGTGATCTTATATATATTTAATTCCTTACTTTCTCTATAGACTTTTGTCATTATAGCATAATTGCAGGCATTATTCATTTATACAAAAGGACAGTTTATGATATGTTTAAAGCAGAAAATTCCCTGCACTATATTTGGAGTGATTGTTATGAGCATTAAACCGTTAGCCTTCAGAATGCGGCCTAAAACAATAGACGAAATCATCGGACAGGAGCATCTAGTTGGCGAAGGAAAAATTATAGATCGGATGGTAAAAGCCAAACAGCTTTCCTCCATGATATTATACGGACCTCCGGGAATTGGCAAAACGTCGATTGCGAGCGCCATTGCCGGCAGCACCCGGTTTGCCTTCCGCACACTAAATGCCGTTACCAATAATAAAAAAGATATGGAAATCGTTGCGGCTGAAGCCAAAATGTCCGGAAAAGTCATTCTTCTCCTTGATGAGGTACACCGCCTTGATAAAGGCAAACAGGACTTTCTGCTTCCATACCTTGAAAACGGGATGATTACATTAATTGGCGCCACAACCAGCAATCCCTATCATGCTATTAATCCGGCCATCCGAAGCAGATGCCAGATCTTCGAATTAAAGCCGTTATCCATTGAAGATCTAAAGCTTGCCTTAACAAGAGCCATCCATGATAACGAACAAGGGCTTGGAGATAAAGACATCGAAATCGATGAGGATGCGCTCACTTTTTTTGCCACAAGTTCTAACGGAGATGTCCGCAGTGCCCTCAATGCCTTAGAGCTTGCCGCATTATCAACAAAAGTTGCCGATGATGATGTCATCCATATTACGTTAGCAGTTGCAGAAGAATGCATGCAGAAAAAGAGCTTTCATCATGATAAAGATGGTGACGGACATTATGACGTTCTTTCCGGCTTTCAAAAATCGATTCGCGGCAGTGATGTGAATGCAGCATTGCATTATCTCGGCAGACTGATCGAAGCCGGTGATCTGACCAGTATCGGCCGCAGATTATTAGTGATTGCCTACGAAGATATTGGTCTCGCTTCCCCGCAAGCAGGAGCCAGAACATTAGCAGCGATTGAATCGGCTGAACGGCTTGGTTTTCCCGAAGCACGCATTCCGCTTGCCAATGCGGTGATTGAGTTATGTCTATCACCGAAATCAAACTCAGCCATTTCGGCAATCGATAGTGCTTTAGGGGATATCCGCAGCGGCATAAGCGGCGATGTGCCAAACCATTTAAAGGATGCGCACTACAAAGGCGCAGCAGAGCTTGGACGCGGAATTGACTATAAATATCCGCATGATTATGAATCTGGATGGGTAAAACAGCAATATCTGCCAGACAAACTAAAGCATAAAAAATACTATGCTCCAAAACTGACAGGAAAATTTGAGCAGGCACTTGCGGCGATTTATCAGAAGCTGATGAAATAATTGGCGACGATGGCACGGACTTACAGATTTTTTTATAAAATTCATAGAAAACCTGCATGGAACCTTCCTCAATGTTTACATTTTACTATCTGGTCTATAAAAAATGCTTAGAACCTCAATGGTCCTAAGCATTTTTTGACTGTTATGCAGCCACATCACGTTTCTTAAATGTATAGAAAGCAATGAACTGGAACAGCAAGAAGTAAATAATAAGCATGATAACCGAGAAGCCCATTGTCATTCCTGCGATCAGCGGAGAGCCATCTAGGTATTGCATCAAGTCGGTATTGGCAAACAAAATGTACTTCGCCCAATCATATCTCATCGCAACGAGGCTTGTCACCGTGCCGCCCATAAACATAAGGAAGAGGGAAAGGCCGATTGCAAGCGAACTGTTTCTGAACGCCGCTGAAATCATAAAGGCCATAGTCGTCAGCATAAATAAATTAATCGAGTTTAATCCATAGTAGGTCAGTAAATGCACAAACATACTTGTTTCAATTACTTGACCGTCCTGATAGCGCAAATATGGCGACACTTCACCAGGAGTTCCAAAAAGAATACCGCCCAAAATAGCAGAATAACTAAAGAGAAGCACAAGCAGCATTAAGCTGAACAAAACAACTGTTACATATTTTGAAAGCAGGATTTTTTCCCGGCGGATCGGCCTGATAAGAAGCAGTTTGATTGTGCCCCAGTTAAATTCACTGGCCACAATTCCCGCCGCAATAATAATTGAAAACATCCCAACAAATTCAATAACAAAAGAAGCATCCTGAACAAAGCTCCAGACAGAATAATTGTCATTTGGTGAAATATTATGCTCCAGTCGATATTCACCAATGGCAATATCGCTTTCATAACTGTGTCTCATTTCAGGTGTGAATGTATCACCGTATTCTTCTAATTCTTTCGTCAGTGTTTCATTTTGCATTTCAATCCCGCGCTGCCAATCGCTATTATCCGGAACAGTTCCGCCGCTTTCCTGATACTTAATAAATGCAGCCATGACGGTGACAAATAATAACAAAAGACCAATCATGACATAAGTGCCCGCACGCTTAAAAATTTTCATCCATTCATTTTTTAATAAATTCAGCATTCTTTACTCCCCCTTCTTTGCAGTAATTTCAAGGAATCGGTCTTCTAAAGTTTTATTAACTTCTTTCAGCCCGTATATCTTTACATCGTTTTGAACAAGCATTGATATCATGCTCGGAACCTCTTCTTTACCAATAACAATTGAAATATTTTTATCCGATAGTACAATTGAACTTTCTGGGTATTGCTGTTTTAATAGCTCAACTGCCGCATTGGCCGGCTCTGCTTCGAGCTCATACTGTTTTTCACCTGTTTGCACAACATCATGCACAAGCTGAACATCCACAAGTTTTCCCTGCTGAATAATACCAATGCGGTCACACATCATTTCCATTTCTGAGAGCAAATGACTTGAAACAATTACTGCCATGCCTTTTTCTCTTGCTAATTTCCGAATATGGTCCCGGATCTCTCTAATACCAGAAGGATCTAATCCATTAGTAGGTTCATCCAATATTAAAACTTTTGGATCATGCAATAGACACTGCGCTAATCCAAGGCGCTGCCTCATTCCAAGTGAATAGGTTTTGACTTTATCATGAATTCGGTCTTTTAAGCCGACAAACTCAACGGTTTCCATGATTTTTTCCTTTGTTACGCCTTTTGACATCCGTCCGAAATGCACGAGGTTTTGATACCCGCTCATAAACTTATACATTTCCGGATTCTCAACAATGGCCCCCACATGCTGAATGGCTTCTTCAAAGTTTGTCTTCACGCTGCTGCCCAGAATCTGAATATCACCTGAAGTGATTCCAATCAACCCAGCAATCATACGAATCGTCGTTGTTTTCCCCGCTCCATTTGGTCCTAAAAATCCGAATACCTCGCCGCTTTTCACCTCAAAGCTTAAGGAATCAATAATTTTTCTGCCTTTAATTACTTTTGATACATTTTGAATCTTTACAAAATTTTCCATATATTCACCTCTTTTATATTTCATTTCTCTTTACGCTGCTCTGAAAAATTACTTTCATCCACTCAATAATAGACAGGCCCTTCTCTTCTCTTAACGCCTCGACTTCTTCGTGTGCAATCAGTTCACCATTCTGTAAAACGAGCACTTCATCCAGCAGGGCTTCAATTTCAGCAATTTCATGAGTTGCAATCAGAAGGGTTTGTTTGTCAAAATCGATATACGTCAGCAGCCCTTTCACAATCGACTCTCGAACCATTGGGTCTAATCCAGAAAAAGGCTCATCAAGCAGAAGATATTCTGCATCCCTTGCTAAGGCCAAAACCAGCTTTAACCTGCCACGGCTTCCTTTTGACAGATGCTTTATTTTTGTATCTTTTTCCAATGACATAAAACTCAGCAATTCAAATGCTCTTGTTTGATCAAAATCAGAAAACTGCGTATCGTAAAACGCGATTAAGTCCTTAGGTGTAAAAGTAGGATAAAGTGTATCCAATTCTGTTAAGTAAGCCACTGTCCCGGCTGTTTTTCGATCAGGCTTTTTCCCATTTACTTTGACATTGCCTTCGGAGGGATAGGCGAGACCAGCAATCAGTTTTAACGTCGTTGATTTCCCGCTTCCATTCGGACCAACTAATCCATAAATTTTTCCCTTTTCCAGTGCGAAAGACATGGAATGGATCGCTTTCTTTCTTCCATACTTCTTGTAAACTTCTGCAAACTCAATCATGAAGTCCCCTCCAAGTAGTCCTCTACCTTTTGAATCAATTGTTCAGGGGGAACGCCAAGCTCTTTCATACTATTGACAAAGGAATGAATGACTTCATCCTGCATTTCTCTTTTCAGAGCAGCAATAACACCATGCTCTTCCGTTACAAAAGTTCCCTGCCCACGTTTCGTCAACACAATTCCCGTCCTCTCCAATTCACTATAAGTCCTTTGGATTGTATTTGGATTCACTCCTGATTGGATCGCCATTTCCCGAACCGAAGGCAGCTTGCTTCCAGCCTGGAGGTCTCCCCGAATAATCTGCTGCTGCACTTTACTGACAATTTGCATATAAATCGGCTTTGAAGCTTGAAACTGATCTCCCATCGTATTCACACCTCAACCTTCTTCTCCAGCATCCAAATGGAAAAAATAACAACTGCCATTAAAAGGATTAGATAGAGTGCAATTTCTGTAAGTGAGATAAAAGGATTCGCTGTGAGCTCGGCTGAAAAAGACTGTTTTGAAAGTTCATAGTTTAATGTTTTTAGGCTGGTCATATCAATGGCGCCAAAATTCCAAAAGGATTGATAAATAGGGAGCTCTTTAATCAGATTTTCAATATAAAATGAGACTACCCATAAACATATTAAAAACCCCCATCGAAACCCGCTGTTCCAGCCATATAATTTTAGCGAATGATATAAGGTCCAGTAAAAAAATGTCCATATTCCCAAATAGAATGAATAGGCAATAATACTTAATGACACACCAGTCAGTATGAACTTAGGCAGCTGATCTTTGGCCAAGAAATAAATGCCTGTATCACTCTCTGTTGCCCATATCGCAATGATGAAAGCAATAAAAATAGAAACCATCATAAACACAAACCCTGTTAAAAACTTTGAAAAAAAGAGCAGATAACCGCTGTTCGGATTATGAAGCCATAACTGTGTTTTTGCTTCCACATTTAATGACAGCAGCAAATAAATCGGCAAATAAAACGCATGTGCACTGAGGATCATGAACACAAGTACTTCAAAAACAATCATGTCATTTACATATTGAGATATGCTATAGCCAGCAGCCGCAACTGCAATGCTCAGCAGGATCCCCCATATAAACCAAATTCTCATTAATTTTGCTTCTTTGATTAAAAGTCCTTTAAAGGCCGTCACAAATATAAATGCCCCCTTTGCTGTATCCGTGTACTAGTCAAATAATACACTAATACATTTTTGAATGTCAATCCATTTTTTGTATGTTTTTAACAGCAGTAGGTGAAGGTAATAGTAGGCTGAATGAAAGAGGATGGTGGTTACCGTGACTGCAAAACAAAAATGGACCCATAAGGACGATGAATTGCTGAGAGAAACCGTGCTCGAATATACCGGGAATGGCGATCCAAAATCAGCTGCATTTAAAGCAGCCGCAGCAAAGCTGAACCGTTCTGCCGCAGCCTGTTCCAATCGCTGGTTTCACTTAAACAAAGAGCAGGATGTACAGAAAAAAGACATTCATTTATCAGATATAATTGCATTTTTGGAGGAATTCCCTAAGTTGCTGAAGGAAAACGAAGAGTTGAAAAACATACAAGCTGAGTTGTCTGAGCAAAACGAATTCTTAAAGTCACAGCTTGAGGAGAAACGCAGCAAATATGAAGCTACCTTGGAGCAGCATGAAGAAATGACGAAGCTTTTTGAAGAGGCATCGAATTTGTTTGATGGAGAGATTAAACGGGTTGTACATTGAGATTTGAGGAAAATTAGTTGTAAAAGGCTGATTCGCTATCATTTTTGCTTAAAAGAGCGTGATTGAGAGCTGAATTCTGTTCTTTTTTGAAGCTAACAATAGGGCTATCCGCCGTCCAGAGAAAATATCCGCCGTTTAAATTTTTTATCCGCCGTAAAAAAAATATATCCGCCGTTATTTTGATATATCCGCCAAAAACAGCTATTTATCCGCCAAACGCTACTTCACACCTTAGAAACTTGCATCTCCACAAACGAAAAAAAGCCCATTGCTGGACTTTTATTTCTCATCTTTTATTCTTGAAATTTTAATTTCGCTTAATAATTCCCTCACAACATAACTCGCCATGACCAGGCCAGCTACAGAAGGAACAAAGGCATTGGAAGATGGCGGCATTTTGGCTTTGCGGATTACAGCATCATCTTTGCCGACTTCCTTGCGTACATCCTCGCGAATCACAATTGGACTTTCATCGGAAAATACAACCGGAATTCCTTTGCGAATGCCTTCTTTTCTTAGACGGGTACGGATCACTTTTGCAATTGGATCTGTATGTGTTTTTGAAATATCCGCAATCTGAAAACGGGTTGGATCCATCTTATTCGCAGCACCCATGCTTGAAATAACAGGGATATTGCGGCTTAAGCATTCTTTCATTAGGTGGATTTTATATGAAATCGTATCAGAAGCATCGACAACAAAATCCAAACCATATTCAAAAAATTGCTCATACGTTTCTTCAGTATAAAACATTTTTAGTGCGATGACTTCGCAATCCGGGTTAATATCTTTGATTCTTTCTTTCATCAAATCCGCTTTCGGCTGACCGACTGTTGATAATAAAGCAATAATTTGTCTATTCACATTGGTGATATCCACATCATCTTTATCAACAAGAATCAGTCTGCCGACACCAGAGCGGGCAAGCGCTTCCGCTGCAAACGTTCCTACTCCGCCAATTCCCAGTACGGCAACCGTACTATTTTTCATGATGTCTATACCTTCCTTGCCGATTGCAAGCTCATTTCTAGAAAACTGATGCAACATATTTATTCAACTCCAAACGATTGTAATCAACTTATATATTATCATTTACCCGATAATGAATATATCATACTTCTTTATAAATACAAGTAGTTCGATAGGAATATATTAGTTACACTCTTTCATTCCAGGTTAACGGCTTTAAACCTGGACCTCGCGTCATTGAAACCGACTACAAAAAAATTGGAGATATCTTTCGATCATTTCCCGAACGTATTCGATCATTTCCCAATTTTATTTCATCAATTCTAAGTTTTTATCGATCTTTCTCTTCCTAGATTCGATCAATTGCTCAACAAAGTAGTATGCAATATTACCAAATTGTTAATAGAATAATTTTCCATAATTCATAATTTGTTCAACATTTCACAATCTTATTTCATCATGCATATGCTATTCTATATTCAGAAAAAGAAAAGGAGTGATTGATATGATGGTCTATGAGTGGATGCCTTTCACAACAGATCGTGAGGAGTATACGCAAACATCGTTTGAGGCAGTAATTGGTGATGCATTTGAATCAATGTTTTTTGCGGAGGATGATCCTATCCCAACTTATATTTGGACTGTCAATTATGTCGTCATTGTTAAAAGAAGCTCTAAAATCTTTACGGACATCACTTTCAAAAAAGTGCCCCGCAACCCTGTAAATGCATAGTTTATTTTTTTAATCTATCATGTGAAATATTTCACAATTTAATCGGAGGGTTTAATCATGGCTATTGATGAAACACAACTAACAGAAAAAGCTTCAGTTTTAACAGAAGTTGACCAGCTTGCTGCCAATGGACTGCAGGCATTAAAAAATTTCAGCAGTTTTTCTCAGGAAAAAATCGATAGCATTGTCAAAGCAATGGCTCTTGCAGGACTTGACCAGCATATGCCGCTTGCCAAGCTTGCTGTAGAGGAAACCGGCAGAGGTGTCTATGAAGATAAAATTATTAAAAATATGTTTGCAACAGAATACATCTATCACAATATCAAATACGATAAAACGGTTGGCATCATCCATGAAAACAAACATGAAGGCATCTATGAAATTGCTGAACCGATCGGCGTTATCGCTGGAGTGACACCTGTTACGAATCCAACTTCAACAACCATGTTTAAAGCTCTCATCTCAATAAAAACAAGAAATCCTATTATATTTGCTTTTCATCCTTCTGCACAAAAATGCAGCAGTGAAGCGGCGCGTATTCTGCGGGATGCGGCCATAAAGGCCGGTGCTCCCGAGCATTGTATTCAATGGATTGAAACACCATCTCTGGCTGCTACACAGCAATTAATGACACACCCTGATATCTCACTCATTCTTGCAACCGGCGGCTCCGGAATGGTCAAATCTGCATACAGCTCAGGAAAGCCTGCTCTAGGCGTTGGCCCTGGAAACGTTCCTTGCTATATTGAAAAAACAGCTAATGTCAGACGGTCCATCAATGATTTAATTCTCTCCAAAACCTTCGACAACGGGATGATTTGTGCATCTGAGCAAGCGGTCATCATTGATAAAGAAATCTACAATGAAGTCAAAAATGAAATGATCGAAAATGGCTGTTATTTTGTTAATCCTGATGAGAAGAAGAAGCTTGAGAAACTTGTCATTAATGAACACACTTGTGCTATCAATGCCGAAATTGTAGGGATGCCTGCAGCTGCAATCGCTGAAAAAGCAGGTTTCCATGTGCCAGAAGGAACAAAAATCCTTGTAGCCGAGCTAAAAGGTGTTGGCGCAGACTATCCATTATCCCGGGAAAAACTAAGCCCTGTACTTGCCTGCTATAAAGTAAACAGCCTTGAAGAAGGATTAACACGATGTGAGGAAATGCTGGAATTTGGCGGTTTAGGACATTCAGCCGTTCTTCATTCCAGCAGCGAGCATGTGCAGCGCTTATTTGGAACACGAATGAAGGCAGGCAGAATTATTTTAAATGCTCCATCCTCTCAAGGAGGCATTGGAGATATCTACAATGCCTACATGCCATCATTGACGCTTGGCTGTGGAACTTATGGCGGAAACTCTGTATCTACGAATGTAGGAGCCGTACATCTTATCAATATTAAAAAAATGGCACAAAGGAATAATAATATGCAGTGGTTTAAAATCCCCCCAAAAGTTTATTTTGAAAAGAATTCAACTCAATATTTAGCAAAAATGCCAAAGATCTCGAAAGCCTTTATTGTGACAGACCCCGGCATGGTGAAGCTCGGCTATGTCGATAAAGTACTTTATTATCTGCGCAAGCGTCCAGACTATGTTCATTGTGAAATATTTTCTGATGTGGAGCCAGATCCTTCAATTGAAACGGTCATAAAAGGTGCTGAGCAGATGGCACAGTTTAATCCAGATGTGATTATCGCCCTTGGCGGCGGTTCAGCAATGGATGCAGCCAAAGGAATGTGGCTATTTTACGAGCATCCTGATACTGAATTTTTTGGGTTAAAGCAGAAGTTTTTAGATATCCGAAAAAGAATCGTCAAATATAAAAAACTCGGTGAGAGAGCACAATTTGTCGCGATACCCACAACATCTGGCACGGGCTCTGAAGTCACTTCCTTCTCTGTTATTACCGATAAAGAAGCAAATATTAAATATCCTTTGGCAGACTATGAGTTAACGCCTGACGTTGCCATCATTGATCCTCAATATGTTATGACCGTACCGAAGCATATTACGGCAGATACAGGCATGGACGTTTTAACACATGCCATTGAGGCTTATGTTTCCGTCATGGCAAATGATTATACGGACGGCTTAGCGATGAAAGCCATTCAGCTTGTCTTTGACTATTTGCCTAAAGCATATCGAAATGGAGCCGATGAAGTGGCACGGGAAAAAATGCATAATGCCTCCACCATCGCCGGAATGGCATTTGCGAACGCCTTTTTAGGAATCAACCATAGCCTTGCCCACAAGCTTGGCGCAGAATTTCATATTGCACATGGCCGTGCCAATGCAATCCTCATGCCGCATGTGATTCGCTATAATGCAGTCAAACCAAAAAAATTCACCGCATTCCCTAAGTATGAACGCTTTATTGCGGACGAACGCTATGCGGAAATTGCGAGAACACTAGGATTGCCTGCCCGGACAACAGAAGAAGGCGTCAACTCGCTGATCCAGGCAGTCTGCGACTTGGCAAAAGAGCTGGAAATCCCATTGACCCTTCAAGGAAACGGCGTAAATAAAGAAATATTTGAAAGCAGAGTTGATTTCTTAGCAGAACGCGCATTTGAAGATCAGTGCACAACCGCTAATCCAAAACTACCATTGATCACGGAGCTCGCTGAGATTTATCGCCAGGCTTGGTAATAGAATAATAGCTGAAACCGGAGAAAATCTATTTGATTCTCCGGTTTTTTTGTGTTTATGAAGGAATTTGTTTTATTTTGAGCCTGGAATGCTTGTTTTTCATGAGAATGAGCAAGGCGGATTTGGGTTTGCTATCAAATTTTCTGGTTTTCCTATCAAAGTTTGGGTTTATCCTATCAAAATTCCTGAGTTTCCTATCAAATTTTTGGGATTTCCTATCAAAAATCCTCGGTTTCCTATCAAATTCTGGGTTTCCTATCAAAATTCGAGTTTCCTATAAAAATCTCTCGGTTTCCTATCAAATTTTGGGTTTATCCTATCAAAATTCCTGAGTTTCCTATCAAATTTTCCGACTTTCCTATCAAAATTCCTGACTTTCCTATCAAACCCACTAAATCCCCACTATTTAACAGGTACACAAATCTCACAGAGATGCCTCTCTACCTTTTCCTCGGAATATCGCTCAAATGCCGGCCTCTCCATGTCCACACGTAATCCATCTCGCGTAAGATCCATAAATATCATGCCCCAGGCTTTCCCGACTGCTTCGGCTGTATGCTCAACTTCGTAAATAGCATATCTTCCTGGTAAAAGAACTCCCCCACAAACTGTATCATCCAAAAGCACTCCCTCAGTGATCACAATTCCCGCATCATATCTGCAGTGTTCAGGCAGTGTCGTCCCCGGATCGTCATGGGATATTCCCACAATTACCCCTTCTCCCTGCATCAGCCCGTTTTCCCTTCCCCACTCTTTTATTCTCCTCATCGCTTCAAGATTCCCCATCCCATATGGTCCAACATGCCGAATATACGCAATACGTGCTACGGGCAAATTTTCAATTTTTCTTTTCATCCTTATTACCTCCATTTTGTTTGTACGTTCAAAATGAATGTAACAGCCATTAAAATGAATTTCACCATTAATTTTAAAATTTTTCCAATTCTTTTATAACAACAGCAAAAAACCCCACGAAATTAGCGCAGGGTTTCAATCACAATTATGAAGTTAAAGAGTCCCAATCATGCCGTCGCCTCATGTGCCTTCGTTTTGAACCCGCACTCAGCAGGTGGGTGTCCTGTTCCTGCATTAGCAAGTCCTCTAACATGGAGGCATTTACGCGGCTCGGAAACTCTGGACTCCCGAAGGAATAATGTTCGGTCAAAATTTCAGGTATTGCAACGAACACATCAGGACTCTTTATGAATTGAACTCATTATATCACGAAATGAAAGCTCTTACAATGAGTAAGGAATAGGCAATTATTCACTTTTTTTCAGATTTAAAGCTAAGTGTAAGTCATCTAACTGAGTCTCACTAACCTCACCTGGTGCATTTGTCAGGACGCAGCTTGCACTTGCTGTTTTAGGGAATGCAATGGTATCACGCAGATTTGTTCTGCCTGCAAGCAGCATTACCAAACGGTCAAGACCGAGTGCAATTCCGCCATGCGGAGGTGTTCCATATTCGAATGCTTCAAGCAGGAAGCCGAATTGCTCTCTTGCTTCTTCTTTTGAGAAGCCAAGCACTTCAAACATTTTTTCCTGGACTTCACGTTCGAATATACGAAGGGATCCGCCGCCAAGCTCATAGCCATTTAAGACTAGGTCATATGCCTGTGCCTTCACTTGTTCAGGATTGCTGTCCAATAAATGCAGGTCTTCGCGTGCCGGCATTGTGAATGGATGGTGTGCTGCATAATAGCGGCCTTCATCTTCTGCATACTCAAGCAATGGCCAATCTGTTACCCATAAGAAATTAAATTTGCTTTGATCAATCAGGTTCTGTTCTTTGCCGATTTTTAGACGAAGTGCACCTAATGCATCTGCAACTACGTTCTTTTTATCAGCTACGAATAAAAGAAGGTCTCCTGTTTCAACTGAAAGAACAGATTTTAGCTCACTTTCTTCTTCAGGGCTGACAAATTTAGCAATCGGCCCTTTTAAGCCTTCTTCTTCCGCTTTCAGCCATGCAAGGCCTTTTGCACCATATCTAGCAACGAATTCTGTTAGAGCATCGATATCTTTACGAGAGTATGCTGATGCACCGTTTTTCACATTTATCGCTTTAACCTGCCCGCCAGATGAAACAGCTCCTGCGAATACTTTAAAACCAGATTCTTTAACAATAGCAGAGACGTCTGTTAATTCCATTGCAAAGCGTGTGTCCGGCTTATCTGAGCCAAATCGGTCCATCGCCTCTTGGTATGGCATCCGGTTAAATGGTGTTTCAATCTGAATGCCTTTAACATCCTTCATGATTTTTGTCATCATTGATTCCATCATCGCAATAATATCATCCTGGCTCATGAAGCTTGTTTCGATGTCAAGCTGTGTAAATTCAGGCTGACGGTCTGCACGCAAGTCTTCATCACGGAAACAGCGGGCGATCTGATAGTATTTTTCAAATCCGCCAACCATTAATAGCTGCTTGAAAATCTGCGGTGATTGCGGAAGTGCATAGAATTCGCCTGGATGTACACGGCTAGGCACTAAATAATCACGAGCCCCTTCAGGTGTGCTTTTCGTTAAAATGGGTGTTTCTACATCAATGAATCCTTCTTCATCAAGGAAATTACGCATTGTTTTTGTGACTTGGTGGCGCATTTTTAATGTTTCAAAAATAGCTGGTCTGCGCATATCTAAGTACCGGTATTTCAGACGGATATCTTCAGACACATCTGTTTGATCTTCAATTACAAATGGAGGTGTTTTCGCTTCATTAATGATATTCACAGTTGCAACTGAGATTTCAATTTCACCTGTTTTTAAATTATCATTCACTGTGCCTTCCTGACGGGCAACAACCGTTCCTGTCACATCAAGCACATATTCATTTCTGATTTTTTCTGCTGTCTCTAATGCTTCTTTAGAAACTTCCGGGTTAAACACGATTTGCACAATCCCCGTACGGTCACGAAGGTCGATAAAAATAAGTCCTCCAAGATCGCGCCGCTTTTGCACCCATCCTTTTAATGTAACAGTTTCGCCAATATGGCTGCTGTTGATATGACCACATTCATAAGTTCTGCCAAACATCTCTATTCCTCCTATTTGCCGCTTAGTTCTATAAATTTCTCGATAAATGAATCGAGATTGATTTCTGTTTGCTCACCAGTATCCATGGATTTTAAATTGATTTTATTTTCTTTGAGCTCATCTTCTCCAAGAACAGCAACATATTTCGCATTTACACGGTCTGCCGCTTTGAATTGGGCTTTAATTTTACGATCTAAATAATCTCGATCAGCCGAAAATCCAGCATTTCTAAGCTTCTGCAGCAGGCCAACTGTGTAATCCTTTGCTTCGTCTCCCAAAGCAACAAGATAACAATCTATGCTGTTCTTTAAATCCAGCTCTACCTTTTCGGCTGAAAGGGCTGCAATGAGTCTTTCAATACTGAATGCAAAACCAATACCAGGAGCTTCCGGCCCGCCAATGTCTTCTGTTAAGCCATTGTATCGGCCGCCTCCGCAAAGTGTTGTGATGGCACCAAAGCCTTCTGCATCACTCATAATCTCAAATGCTGTGTGTGTGTAATAGTCTAATCCGCGCACTAGATTTGGATCTACCACAAACTCTATGTCAAGATCCTGTAAATATCTCTGAACCTTTTCAAAATAAGTTTTTGACTCTTCATTTAAATAATCCAAAATTGATGGAGCTGACTTCATCAGTTCATGCTCACGATCTTTTTTACAATCCAAAATCCTCATTGGATTTTTCTCTAATCTGTTCTGACAGTCGCTGCAGAACTCTCCGATCCGTGGTTTGAAGTGTGCAATCAGTGCATCGCGGTGCGCGCCTCTGCTTTCTTTATCGCCCAGGCTGTTAATGACAAGCTTTAATTTTTTCAAGCCCATCTCTTTGTAAAAAGTCATTGCAAGTGCAATCACTTCTGCGTCTATTGCCGGATCGGAACTGCCGATTGCTTCAACACCAAATTGCACAAACTGGCGGAATCTTCCTGCCTGAGGGCGTTCATAGCGAAACATGGGTCCCATATAATACAGTTTAATCGGCTGATTTGCGTAGCCAAACATCTTATTTTCAACATAAGAGCGCACTACAGCAGCTGTTCCCTCTGGACGAAGGGTTAAGCTGCGCTCACCGCGGTCTTCAAAGGTATACATCTCCTTTTGCACAACATCCGTTGTATCGCCTACTCCGCGCAAAAACAGCTCTGTGTGTTCGAAAATTGGCGTTCTGATTTCCTGATATTGAAATCTGTCACAAATTTCCTTCGCCTTCTGTTCAATAAGCTGCCATTTCTCAACCTCTCCAGGTAAAATATCCTGTGTTCCTCTTGGAATGTGAATTGCCATAACGAATCCTCCTAAAACAATTAATTACTATATATGTATAAAAATAGTCTGAACACAAAAAACTCTCGTCCCTTGTATTCATTACAAATACAAGGGACGAGAGTTATATTCCCGTGGTGCCACCCTAATTGAAGACAGTTTACCTGCTTCCACTTTTACAGTTAACGCCTGTGTACGTTCATTTCCTACTAGGCCAGATTGGCATTTCAGAACGAAGCCTACGAAGTGTTCTTTCATTAAATCAGTTTGGAGAAATGCTTTCAGCCTAAGGCATTTCCTCTCTTTCCAATTAGGATTTAACTACTCTTCTCCATCATCGGGTATCAAAACATCAAATTATATGCTTATATTATTTACTTAATATTAAGGAGCAAAGCACATAATGTCAAGAGCGAAATTACGAGCGTCCCATTTTCTTTTTTAATGTTTTCACATCTTTTAATGTCAGGCCAAACTCAGAAGCAAGCTCCACCATGTTTGATTGCTGCTCTGATTGGATAAAATCATGAAAATCGACACCAAATAGTTTATTATTAGTTGATTGAATAGACATTCCTTTATCGCCAAATCTCATGATAGAAATCATCCTTTACATTTTTTGTATTCTCTAGTATTCCCTGCTAACTGAAAATTATTGTCCTTCAGTCCACTTTCACGAAAATTTTCTTAGAGGAAATAGCTATTTACTAACGAATTAGTATAATAGGCTGGTACTAATCTTTTCTAAGATTGCTCGAGCAAGGCTGAAAACAACGAGAAGAAAATGTTATACTATGTGAGGCTGGCAATTTGGCATTTTTTTCTGTGAGAGGAGGATTTTTTTGTTAAAAAGAAAGGCTTCAACCGTGTTTTTTTGCTTTATTTTACTCTTAACTGCTTTTACTCCCGCTGTAAGCGCTGAAGCAGGAGGGGCGGCTATAAAAATTGCGGTTGATGAATTGAATGTAAGATCTGGTCCTGGATTAAGCTACCCGATTTTAGGAAAAGCGAGCCGGAACGAGGAATATCAGCTGCTTGGACAAGAAAATGAATGGCAGCAGATAAGCTATAAGGGAGATCAAGGATGGGTCGCTGACTGGCTTACGGCTGCAACAGATGACCATTCATCATCTGTTAGTATTTCCATGAGCGGACAAGCGACTATCTCTGAAGATGGACTGCGGGTAAGAAGCGCCCCCGGGACAGACAACTCTGTAATCGGAACGGTACATAGAGGTGAAACCTATAGCATTAAACAAAGTAACGGAGATTGGACACAGCTTGAAACACCATTTGGTCTAGGATGGGTATTTAATGATTATCTGCAAATGGATTCAAGTGAAGAACCACCTGCAGCTGAAAAAACTGGCACTATTACAGGGAGTTCGGTGAATGTCCGCTCAGACTCAACAACTGGCGGGGACATTCTTGGCAAGCTGGATCAAGGTTCGACTGTAAAAATTTTATCAGAGAAGAACGGCTGGGTTGAAATTTCATTTTCTGGCCAATCAGCGTGGGTCAGCAGTGACTATGTCGAGGATCAAACAGCTTCCTCATCAGCCAGCACAGGCGAGAGTGAGCTGACATCCGGGAATACAGCACTTATTAAAGCAGATTCGTTAACGGTAAGAGACACTCCTTCCTTAAATGGAGACAGAATTGGTACAGTCACTAAAGGTGAGTCATTCACGATGCTAGAAGAAAGCAATGATTGGGTTAAAATTGAATACGATACAGGAGCCTTCGGTTGGGTTGCAGGCTGGTTTTTAGAAAAACAACATACCAGCAGCACACAAACAGCAGGGAAGCCTTTAAGCGGCAGTACAGTATCTATTACACATGATGGCACGAATATACGTGCGTCCTCTTCAACTAATTCAGCTGTTGTTGAGAGAGCCAATGCCGGCCAGGTTTTTGAGGCGATTCGCTTAGAAAATGATTGGGTTGAGGTTAAACTCACCGATGGCAGCACAGGTTTTGTTGCAGGCTGGATTGTGAGTATGAATGGACAAGCAGCACAGATTGAAAAGCGCGGATCAGGATCAGTGAAGAATAAAACGATTGTGATCGATCCGGGACATGGCGGAAGAGATAATGGCACAACAGGAACAAGAGGGACATTAGAGAAAAAGCTGAATCTGCAGACTGCAGAGCTATTAGCTGCCAAGCTGAAATCTGCTGGTGCAAATGTCATTCTTACAAGAAACAGTGATACATATATTCCACTTGAAGCAAGGGTAAGAAGTTCCTCCGTAAATGGAGCAGATGCTTTTATCAGCATTCATTATGATAGCATTAATGACCGAAGTGTGCGCGGAATGACAACTTATTATTATTATGGCTTTCAGGAACAGCTTGCCAGTGATGTTCATGCCGCAACCGCTGCGAGAACTCGTATAAAAGACCGAGGGCATCGCCAAGGTGATTATTATGTACTCAGAGAAAATACCCAAAAAGCCATCTTAATTGAACTAGGCTACCTAAGCAATCCAGCGGAAGAAATGGCTGTCAGCTCCCCGCAATATCAGGAAGCTGCAGCTGCAGGAATGTATGAAGGACTAGTGAGATATTTTAAGTGAAATATAAAAAAACAGCTCCCCTGAGCTGTTTTTTTATTTACTTTCAATAATTAGCGTTACAGGACCGTCGTTTGTCAGGCTTACATCCATCATGGCACCAAATGTACCTGTTTCGACCTTTAAGCCTTTTTCACGCAGATAAGAATTAAAGGTATCATAAAGGACAATTGCCTGATCTGGTTTAGCCGCATTCATAAAATTAGGTCTGCGTCCTTTTCGGCAATCTCCATATAAAGTAAACTGGGAAACAGACAAAATTTCTCCGCCAGCGTCTAAGATCGATAAATTCATTTTTCCATCTTGATCATCAAAGACTCTTAAGTTTGCTATTTTATCTGCAAGAAAAGCTGCATCCTCTTCCGTATCATCATGTGTGACACCAACTAAAAGGACAAACCCTTTTTCAATCCTGCCTACAACCTCATCTTCAACCGTAACCGAAGCCTGCTTGCTTCGCTGTACTACAACCTTCATAACAATACTCTCCCAGGTTAATTCATTATACGTCTAACAGCATAAACGTCTGGTATTTGTTTAATTCGATCAACCACTTTTTGCAGGTGGCTGACATTTTGAATGGCAATCGACATATCAATCGTAGCTGCCTTATTGCGATCTGATTTGCCGGTAACCGCTGAAATATTTGTCTTTGTTTCATTTACCGCCTGCAATACTTCATTCAATAGACCTCTGCGATCATAGCCGGTAATTTCAATCTCAACATTATATTCTTTCCTGTCGTTTAGGCCTGTTTCCCATTCAACCGGAATGAGGCGAGCCTGTGCGTCATCTGTTCGGATATTGGTGCAATCTGCACGGTGAACAGAGACACCTCTGCCTTTTGTGATAAAGCCAACAATCTCATCTCCAGGTACGGGATTACAGCAGCGCGATAACCGGATGAGCAGGTTATCAATGCCAGATACTCGCACACCTGATTCCCGTTTCCTTGCTGTTGGAAATGACTTTAATTCTGAAACAGCATTTGAAATATCGTTGTTTTGCTCAAGATCACGCTTCTTGCGCCACTTCTCTGTAAGACGGTTGGCGACTTGAAGAGCCGTGATGCCATTGTAGCCAACTGCAGCATACATATCCTCTTCATTGGCAAAATTGAACTTTTCAACGACTTTTTTAACATTTTCTGCTGTTAAAATTTCTTTTAAATCAAACTCCATATTGCGGATTTCTTTTTCAACGAGTTCTTTGCCTTTTTCAAAATTCTCATCTTTTCGCTGTTTCTTAAAGAATTGTCTGATTTTGTTTTTAGCCTGTGAAGATTGCGCCAGCTTCAGCCAATCCTTACTTGGCCCATACGAATGCTTAGATGTAAGAATCTCGATAATATCTCCGGTCTGCAGCTTATAGTCTAATGTCACCATTTTGCCGTTCACTTTGCTGCCGATTGTTTTATTGCCAATCTCAGAGTGAATTCGATACGCAAAATCGATCGGAACGGAGCCGGATGGAAGCTCAATTACATCTCCTTTTGGAGTGAAGACAAACACCATGTCCGAGAATAAATCCATTTTTAACGATTCCATAAATTCTTCAGCATTCACCGTATCATCCTGGAAATCAAGAATTTCTCTGAACCATGTAAGTTTTTCTTCAAAAGAAGAATTTTCAGCCACTTTTTTGCCTTCTTTATACGCCCAGTGGGCAGCAATCCCGAACTCAGCGATGCGGTGCATTTCCATTGTGCGGATCTGCACTTCCAATGGATCGCCTTTTGGTCCAATCACCGTTGTATGAAGTGATTGGTACATATTTTGCTTTGGCATAGCAATATAATCTTTAAATCTTCCAGGCATCGGTTTCCAGCATGTATGAATAATCCCCAAAACCGCGTAGCAGTCCTTAATGCTGTTCACAACAATTCTTACAGCTAATAAGTCATAAATTTCATTAAACTGCTTGTTTTGCAGGGCCATTTTTCGATAGATGCTGTAAATATGCTTTGGCCGCCCAGACATTTCAGATTTAATTGCCACCTCATCAAGCCGTTCCCGCATGATTGAAATGACTTCATCTAGATATTCTTCCCGCTCTGCCCGTTTCTTTTTCATCAGGTTCACAATTCGATAGTATTGCTGCGGATTTAAATATCTTAATGCAGTATCCTCAAGCTCCCATTTAATTTTTGAGATCCCTAAACGGTGGGCGAGAGGTGCAAAGATTTCAAGTGTTTCATTTGAAATGCGGCGCTGCTTTTCAGCCGGCAGATGCTTTAATGTCCTCATATTATGAAGACGGTCAGCAAGCTTGATCAAGATGACACGGATATCCTGTGCCATCGCGACAAACATTTTGCGATGATTTTCGGCCTGCTGCTCTTCCTGTGACTTGTATTTAATTTTCCCCAATTTTGTTACACCATCGACAAGCATGGCAACTTCATCATTAAATGCGTTCGATATATCTTCCAGAGTAATTTCTGTATCCTCAACAACATCATGTAAAAAACCTGCTGCAACTGTAGAAGGATCCATTTCTAAGTCAGCCAGAATACCAGCTACCTGAATCGGATGAATGATATATGGTTCGCCTGATTTGCGATATTGTTCACGATGAGCATGCTTGGCAAATTCATAAGCCTCTTTAACGAATACCGTTTGCTCCTCATTTAAATATTGCTTTGTCCTGTCGATGACTTGTTCGGCGGTCAGAACCTGATCATGCGCCATAGAATCACCTTTACCCCATAATTTTATTTCTGCTTCATTTCCGTTTATATAAACGGTGCCCTCCGCCAATAGCGTTTGAAAGCACCCAGAATGTATTCAAGTACCATTCATCTGATGATAATGTTACAAATTAGAATGATTGTTATTATTATCGAAAAAAAATGGACAAAAGTAAAGTGGTTGGCTGTTATTTTTATGGAAAAACGAAAAAAATGTCGAACTTTGACCGTATTGATGAGCAAATTTGTTAGTATATCCATTTATTATATAAAATATATGGATTTTTTTTGAAAATGGATCCTTATTAAAAAATAAAACACTATTAAAAGGAAAGAACCGAAATTCTTCAATGTATAAAAAGAGCGCCATGTTAAATAGCGCTCTTTTTTGGATTTATTAAAAGTCCATTAATGTTAATACGTCGTATTTCTCGAGTTTGCTTCTGCCATCGAGGTATGTTAATTCGATTAGGAAGGCAATACCTGCAACAATGCCGCCAAGTTCTTCAACAAGCTTGATTGTTGCTTCAATAGTGCCGCCAGTTGCCAGCAAGTCATCTGTGATTAATACGCGCTGACCTGGTTTAATCGCATCCTTGTGGATGGTTAAAACGTCTTTTCCGTATTCTAAACCATAATCAACCTTGACTGTTTCTCTTGGAAGTTTCCCTTCTTTACGAACTGGTGCGAACCCAACTCCTAAGGAATAAGCTACAGGGCAGCCGATAATAAAGCCGCGCGCCTCTGGGCCTACAACAAGATCAATGTTCTGCTTTTTTGCATATTCAACGATTTGGTCAGTTGCATATTTGTATGCCTCACCATTATCCATTAAAGTTGTAATATCTTTAAAACGAATTCCTGGTTTTGGCCAATCCTCAACGATTGTAATGTATTGTTTCAAGTCCATTCTTACCCATTTCCTCCTCGGATTCCACAGATCCTGAGATCACTTCATCAAACCAGCTCTTTAACTGGCCATAAGATGAGTATAGCAAATCGCTTTCAAGCTCATATGATGCCTGCTTTTGCCGGTATGTCTGTGAATCTGCCAAATCACGTTTATTGGCTGTATTTTGTAGAGAAATAACTCCACTCTTTATTGTAACAAAATCTAACTCAAAAAACACTGTTGAGATAAAATCTATTGAATCTCTGCTCCAGCCTTTGTGTTTGGCTAAATCGTTTCCGTGCTTTTTCAAGTCAAAAGGACCTTTTTTCGCCAAGAACGCATAAAACCATTTAAAATGATCCCGGTTCGGCATGGTACTGAAGTAATCACTATCCTGTTTATAAAATAAAGCATATATTCTGCCTGGCTTTTTACCCTGCAATAACCCGGCAAGCAGCTCCTTTGAAGGAGGCAGGTCCGCGAGAATAATAGGCTCTTCAGATATGTTGGTCTTCATAGCATCTTCTAAAGTCGGAACATATGAAACATGGCCGCCATTAGCATATTGCTTAATAAAGTCCATGTTTTCTTCATTAAAAACAATCCAGTGATTCTCAGCCTGCTTAACACCTTCAGGCAGTTTGGCAGGATTTTTAATTCCTCTAATATCAAAAAGCTGCCATCCTTCAATGGCTACATCATGAATGAAAATTTGCGGCTTTTTAATATTGTTCCATTCATTAATGGAAAGCTCTCCAATCACATTAATGGATGCCTCTGGGGAAATCTGATCATAAAGATGCCCAAGACTGAACCCAATTCCATCCAACTGCGAAGAATCCTGTTCGAAAGTCATTTTTAAATGATTTTGATTGGTGCCAATTTTTCTGATCGCCTTTATGCCCGCTCTTTCAATAACAACCTTTGGCTTGGGATTGTCCATTCCATATGGGGCCAGCATGTCCAGCTCTTGAATGGAAGCTAAATCAATATCAGCCAGATCTACTTGCTTATCCAATGTGGTAATTGGCACAAAGTCCTCTTCTGTCAGCTGCTCATCTGCGAGTACTTTCAGCCGTTCTCTGAGTTCATTAACATCAGAGATATTTAATGTCATCCCAGCTGCCATGGGATGTCCGCCGAAATGAGGCAGAATATCTCTGCATTCTGAGAGATTCTTAAATAAATCAAAACCAGCAATGCTGCGGGCAGAACCCTTTGCCAGCCCTTTAACAGGATCGTAGCTTAACACGATGGCTGGCCGGTAAAACTTTTCAACGAGCTTTGAAGCGACAATTCCAATGACACCAGAATTCCAGCCTTCTTTTCCAACCACAATAACTGTATGGTCATCAATACCATAATTCGTCTCTACTTCTTCGATCGCCTTCTGAGCAATTTCATTCACGATGCTCTGACGGTCTTTATTCATATTATCAATCTCTTCGGCAATCGATTCAGCTTCAATCCGATCTTCTGTTAATAGCAGCGCTACAGCCGGATCAGCACTATCTAGCCGTCCAGCAGCATTTAATCGCGGTGCAATAAAGAAACCAATTGTTTCTTCATTAATGGCGCCTGCTTCAATGCTGCCTCGTTTCAGCAGCTCCTGCAGCCCAATGAACTTGGTTGCTCTTAATTTCTTGATCCCTTTTTTAGCAATCGTGCGGTTTTCTCCTTTAAGCGGGACCAAATCGGCAATCGTTCCAATAGCAGCAATTTCAAGCAGATGCTCAGGCAAATCCCCATATAAAGCATGAGCTACCTTAAATGCAACGCCAACCCCTGCCAGATCACGAAAAGGATAAACGCTATCTTCAAGCTTAGGATGAATAATCGCCAAAGCTTCAGGAAGTTCAGGTCCTGGTTCATGGTGGTCGGTAATAATTAAATCAAGTCCAAGATCTTTAGCCGCTTTTGCTTCATTTACAGCAGCAATCCCTGTATCTACTGTAATGATGAGCTTAACACCAATATCAGCTGCATATTCAAATGCAGGGATATTTGGACCATATCCTTCGGTAAAACGATTTGGAATATAATATTCTACTTGTGCGCCAAGATCGCGAAGCACGGTCATCATTACGGTCGTACTCGTAACTCCATCAGCATCATAGTCACCAAATATAAGTATTTGTTCGCCATTGGCTATTGCCTCTTTTATTCTGGCAACTGCCAGATCCATTCCTTTCAGTAAAAAAGGATCATGAAAGCCCTGTTCTTTTTCAAATAAAAAATACCGTGCTTCTTCAACGGTATCTACTCCACGATTAACAAGTAAAGAAGCAACTAGAGGCGTTACCTTTAGTTCTTCCACTAATATATTGACTTTTTCTTGATCTGATTGCCGGACTACCCAGCGTGTTTTTGATTTTAACATGCGCTCACCCCTCGGCTTTTTCATTATACAAGAGGGGTAAGCTTGTTTCAATACATATAGAATTGCCAAAAATGTTTTCGTTTAGCTTTGTGTGCTTTTTTGTATGCTTTCTTTAGGCTTTTTCTCTGTCTTTAAAGAGTCGTTCTTAGTCACCTTTGGCTGTTCAGCCGCTTTTTCTTTCTTCAGATGCTTAATTTCTCTCTGCAGACTGTAGATACGTACAATTCCAACTGAGCCAATAATAATCCCGCCCATTAAAACAGAGCCTAGAATCACTAATATTAACGGCCATTCACTTTCTCCAAATAAATAATTAACTGTAACTGGGTCAACATTTATAACAGCAAAAATAGCGACAATTAATGCAAATACAATTCCCAGTAATAATGCCCATTGGTTTTTCATAAATATCTCCTTTCCTGCACTCTTATCTACTTTAATTACCCGCTTTGGTTAGTGGATAAAACTCATACACTACGTATTAATATACTTCAGATAAAGATAAAAATACCTCTGTCTGCTAGCAGACAGAGGTACCATAACCTATTAAACCTGAGGCTCGTCGGTTTCCTTTTTCTTCTCTTTGAATGTAATTAATACGCCTTTTTGCTTCAGCTCTTTGCCCTTCCAGTCCAACCAAAGCTGTGCGGCTAGGAAAATGGAAGAATACGTACCGGCAATAAGACCAACAAGCAAGGCTATGTTGAAATTACGGATTGCTTCACTACCAAAGATAAGCAAGCCCAGTACAGCAAAAATAACCGTTATAATGGTGTTGACTGAACGTCCCAAGGTTTGTCTTAAACTTTTATTAACAATTTCCTTTAATTCTGCAAACTCTTTAATCTTACGCTTCTTGACCATATTTTCCCTTATTCGGTCAAAGGTTACGATTGTATCATTAATTGAATAACCGATAATCGTTAACACTGCTGCAATAAAGGTTAAGTCTGCTTCCAGTCTAGTCAAACTAAATACTACAATAATAAAGAAAGCATCATGCAGGAGGGCAATAATCGCCGGTATAGCCATCTTAACTTCAAAACGGATTGTCACATAAAGGATAATCCCGATAGAGGCAATTCCCAGGGCAATAAGTGCGTTTCTCGCAATTTCTTTCCCAACTGTTGGAGAAACAGTACTGATATTTGGCTCAGTACCAAAAACTTCATTGAATTGAGCTTTTACCTCAGCAATTTCATCTTGGCTGAGTACATCTGTCGTTCGGGCAACAGCGATATTATTATCTTCACCCGAAATCACTATATCATCTGTATTAATTTGTGCAGCTTCAAGCTGTTCCTGAAATTCACTGGATGAAATCTGCTGTTCACTCAGCTGCTCAATTCTTGTTCCATTTGAGAAATCAATACTTAAGTTCAATCGGAAAATACTTAACACAATTATGCCAGCAATCACCGTAACTGCTGAGAAGATATAGAACTTTTTACGCTGCTTTACAAAATCAAATTTATCAAATCTTGACGGCAAATCAAGGGTATCATAATTTTCCGCAATATCTTTAATCTCACTCTTTTTAACACCAAACCAGCCTGGCTTTTTATTGAACAAGTTGCTGTTTACCCATAAGCCCAGCAATAATCTAGTTCCGTATACGGATGTAATAAAGCTGACCAGTATACTAATGATTAACGTTGTTGCGAAGCCTTTCACTGAACTTGTCCCATAGATAAACAAGACGCCGGCCGCAAGCAAAGTTGTCAAGTTTGCATCAAAGATGGTCGAAAGCGAGTTCTTCCCGCCAACTTGGAATGCGGACTTAATCGAACGTCCAACTTTGATTTCTTCCCTAATTCTTTCATACGTAATAATATTGGCATCAACAGCCATTCCGACACCTAGTATGAGAGCGGCAATACCAGGCAGTGTCATAACTGCATTCAGCCAGTCAAAAATCAGAAGCGTGATAAAGAGATAAATCGTTAAGGTAATGGATGCGATAATCCCAGGGAAGCGATAAAAAGCAATCATAAACAGGAAGATCGCTCCAATGCCGACAATCCCGCCGACAACCGTTTTCTGAAGGGCTTGTTCACCAAATTGAGCTCCTACCGACGTAGAGAACACTTCATTTAACTCCACCGGCAAGGAACCTGAGCTTAGAAGGTTCGCAAGCGTTTGAGCTTCATCTAATGTGAAGTTTCCTTCAATCGAAACGGTATCTGTGTTAAAGACCTGACTTACGTTAGGTGCAGATAGGAACGCAGGATCCTCTTTTGTGACTTCTTCCTGGAAGCTATGCACGCCTTCTTCAAAATCCAGCCAAATGACAAGCTGATTATTTGGAGCCATTGCTACGATCTTTTCCGTTACTTCTTTAAACTTATTAGCATCCTTCAATTCAATCGAAACGTTAGGCTGACCATTTTCATCAAATGATTGCTTCGCTCCGCCTTCAACAAGGTCGGATCCATCCATCATCAGCTCATCGTTTACATCACGGAATGAAAGGTTTGCTTCTGTTGAAAGAATTTCGCGGGCTTCATTTTGATCCGTAACACCAGCGAGCTGAACACGAATACGATTATCGCCTTCAATTTGAATACTCGGCTCGTTTACGCCCAATACGTTAATTCTTCGATCAAGTGACTGGACAGTGCTATTAAGGATATCCTGTGTCACTTCTTGTCCATCTTCAGTCTTTACTTCATACAGAACTTCAAATCCGCCCTGCAGATCAAGACCGAGTTTAATATTGTTTAAAATATCTTTCGATGTCACGCCGATCAAGCTTCCAAGCAATATAACGATCAGGAAGAATGATAGGATTCTACTGCGTTTGACCATTATGTATAAATCCTCCTTAAATAGTGCCAGAAAAGGCATTAAACCTATGATTCCAATATACCCATTATGAAACAGAAAAAGGAAGCTGTCAATTTGACTATTAACGAAAAAGAAGCATTCACAATGCATAATCAATATCCTTTTGCATAGGGCAGGATCTCTTTTAGCAAGACTGATTGTTTAGGTATTTACCATGTGGAACACTTCTTGCTTCAGAGTAAATTCACGCTTATATTGTTATTTAAAAAGGCTTTTCAGATCTTCTTCACTAATAGATAAGTCACTTCCTCTTAAAGCCTCTACTGTTGAATAATTGATATATTCACCCGCTTTAACCGCCATAATACCTTCTATGATTTCGAATAATTTGACATCTTCTTTTGGTTTCTTCCATTTTTTCTTCGTGAGAAAAGACCAGAATTCATCTTCCTTCACATTGCCATAGCCATAAAACTGAATTTCATCGATCTTCACTTGCAATGCCGGACTAACGTGTTGACGAAAGGAATCATAAGGGTGATTAGTTTTCAATATAGAAACGCCTCCATTTTATCATGCATAATAGCGAGATTATATGCTTTAAAAACCAAGCAGTGAAACCTTCCTATTGGGCAGCATTTAGCAGTGTTTAAAAAAGCTTGTCATGCTTTGTCCACTCTCTTGCATATAGATAATTGTATAGCATTATATGTAATTTGAGAAGGCAGGGAGCAGAATGTCGAAATTTTTAAAAGGGACCATGATCCTGCTGGCAGCAGGCCTGGTCACTAGAGTTCTAGGATTTATTAATCGCATCGTTATTGCCCGATCAATAGGGGCCGAGGGTGTTGGTTTATATATGATGGCATATCCGACTTTTATTCTTGCTGTCACCATAACCCAGCTGGGTCTTCCTGTAGCCATATCCAAACATGTAGCAGAAGCTGAAGCGGTGGGAGACGCACGAAAAACAAAAAAAATACTGGTTGTCTCTCTGGCCACAACCATCTCGTTATCACTAATCATTACGCCTGCTTTAATTATATTAGCTCCATATCTATCTGAAACACTTTTTACAGATCCAAGAACCCATTTGCCCTTGCTCGCAATTGCACCAGTTGTTCCTATTATAGCTGTTTCTTCTGTCATTCGCGGCTATTTTCAGGGAAAACAAAATATGAAGCCTGCTGCTTACTCTCAGTTACTTGAGCAAGCAGTCCGTATTACACTGATTGCCGCTATGACAACTGCATTCCTCCCTTATGGAATTGAATATGCAGCAGCGGGAGCCATGCTTGCTTCAGTTGTGGGTGAGCTTGTTTCTTTAGCCTATCTATTAACCGCGTTCAAATTAAAAAAGAAATTTCGTGTTCGCAAGCAATTCTTTCAATTCATTCAATCGGGGAAATCTACCTTTAAAGAGCTCATGAGTGTCGCCTTGCCAACAACAGGAAGCCGCATGATCGGTTCACTTGCCTGGTTTTTTGAACCCATTGTTGTAGCACACAGCCTGGCATTAGCAGGAGTTGCAACCATTGCCGCAACCCAAAGCTATGGTGCCCTAACAGGTTTTGCCATGCCGCTATTAATGCTGCCATCTTTTATCACCCATGCCCTCTCAACATCATTGGTGCCAGCCATTAGTGAGGCCTACTCAAAAAAGAATATGAAGCTTATTGAATATAGACTTCAGCAAGCTCTAAAATTTGTATTCATTTCAGGCGGCTTGGCTGTGGTCATCCTCTATGTTTTGGCAGAACCGCTCATGAATATTATTTACGATTCATCTACTGGAGCTGGCTTTATTAAATTAATGGCACCTTTTTTCTTATTATACTTTTTCCAAGGTCCACTTCAGGCAGCATTACAAGCTTTGGATCATGCCCGCTCTGCCATGATTAACAGCTTGATTGGGGCTGTTGTTAAAATCGCTGTTATTTTCGCACTTGCCAGTCAGCCAGCCTTCGGAATTAATGGTGTGGCCATTGGCATGCTTGTAGGTTTTGTTCTTGTAACCCTGCTCCATATGGCTACAATCCTGAAAAAGATCTCTTTTACTTTTCATATTCGCGACTATATGAAAACATTTATCATTATGGGTCTATCAGGCTGGGCAGGCTACTATACTTACCCTTATTTACATGACTATTCCATGCTGATTTCTATCATCATCAGCATTTCTGTTATCGTAATGGTGTATTTCATTCTGCTGCTGCTCTTCGGTTTACTAAAAAAACACGAGCTTCGTCAGATTCCATGGATTGGCGGATTTCTATCTATTTTTGCATTGAAGTAATGAAAGATGTTTTAGAGTTTGTACATTCGTTTAGGAGCACTGCAGACTTTCGTTTTCAGCCGATGGAAAATTTAAACATAGCTCTCTCCCTTGCCTCAGTACCTTCAGAAGTAGACGGACCTATTTTTTAAAGAAAGAAAACCCCAAACCATTAGACAGGAGCTCATTGCTAATGGTTTGGGGTTATTTTATTTGGCTAAGTGTTTCTCTCTTTCCCATGACATTTTTCCATATTCTGGACTTTAGGAGGGTGTTTCTATCCTTTTCATGACTTCAATTTCCAGATACTAGACTTCAGAGGAGTGTTTCCCCCTTTTTCACGACTACAATTTCCAGATACTGGACTTTAGAAAGGTGTTTCTATCCTTTTAACGACACCATTTTCCAGATACTGGTATCTAGAGGTGTGTTTCTCCCTTTTTCACGACACCATTTCCCAGATACTGGACTTTAGAGGGGTGTTTCCCCTTTTTCCACGACACCATTTTCCAGATACTGGACTTTAGAAGGATGTTTCTATCCTTTTCACTACACCTTTTTCCAGATACTAGACACTAGAGGGGTGTTCCGCCCCTTTTCGCGACTTAAAGTATTGTCGAGGCAAAGTTATTTCAGTTCCAGCACCTATCCAGTACCTATTACTTCCTCCTCCCCCCAGAAGCCTTTCAAGCACCGTTCTAACATCATTTCTCAATTTCATTTTTTATATCAATATAAAAACGCCCGTTCTCAAAGCTGCAAAACGAAATTTCATCTATGCTGTGGTAGCCTCGTTCTCCTAATTCCTTCAGCAGCCATTCGTCTGTTTTATTTATATTTTCAAGATGCTCATATTGAATGACTCCATCGAGAATAAGCGGCCAGGTCACACCGTTTTTAGCAGCTTTCTTCGTAAAAACGGATAAATGGCCAGAAGATTCGAGTACTGCCAATTCAACATCTGATATAAGAGCAATGTCTTTGTCACGCAGCTGAAGGAGCAGATCGTCGAAATTATAATTTTGCTTTTTCATGGCGTACTCATCTATTTTCCCATTATTTATGATGATCGTTGGTTTTCCGTCTACGACATCTCTAAACTTCTTACTTTTCAGTGATATGTAAGCAAATGTAACCTGCAGCAGCAGCAGTATGAGCATAGGAAGCACATTTTTAAACAGTGATGATTCTGTTTGCTCTAGAGCTGTTACAGCTAACTCCGCCAGCATAATCGAAACAACTACATCCAGTACACTTAGTTCGCCGATTTCCCGCTTTCCCATCAATCGATAGATGACGGAAATTAACCCATACAAGAAGATCGTTCTGAAAATAATGATCGTATACTCTTCCATTGAATGATCCCCCTTTAAAAACCACTTTCTTTTTATTGTCAACGAACAAGAAAAATATATAAGCTTTATTTTTCAGGATGAAGAAAAAAGAAAATTTTGTTAGCGAAAAGTGATTTTCTGCTTCTAAATTCCGCTCTTCTGAATATGCTTGTACAAAGAGATTGTGCGTGACATGCCATTGGCTTTCACGCAAAAAAAAGCTTGCCAATAGAGGGGAGATGGTTAAAATAGAAGAATCAAAAAACTTAGGCAGTGCAGTGTTATTTGGGAATATTGCCATTTTTATTGTTGCAATAGTCAGCAGTTTGTTTTTTTCGCTGCTTCTTTCGTTCACCTCTTTACAGGAGGCATCACTTCAGCATGTCATTACCGCTGTATCATTTATAGCTTTATTTGCGGGAGGCTTTATTGCAGGAGGAAAAGGAAAGCAAAAAGGCTGGCTTCTTGGCGGGATAACAGGGCTGCTTTATTCCCTTATTATCTTTCTTTTTCAATACTTAGGTCATGATCGTCTTTTTGATATGGAACAAATTATCTATCATACATGTTATATCCTAATCTGTATGATGGGCGGTATTTTAGGGGTAAATGTGAAGGGGAAATCATCTTAATAGCAAAAAGCGGACCCAAAATGGATCCGCTTCTTTTTTATTTTGCTAGCATATCTCCAGCTGATACTTCCGTTACTTCGCGAATTGCTGCGCGATCGTATGTAAGTCGGCTGCCGTCACCGCATTTGATAACAATCTTATCTTCATCGATTGCATCAACAAAACCATGAAGACCACCAATTGTTACAACTTTATCTCCCTTTTTCAAATCGGTCTGCATTTGCTGAACCGCTTTTTGGCGCTTCTGCTGCGGACGAATTAACAGGAAGTAAAACAATACAAACATCAATAGCAGTGGTGCTAATGTTCCTAAGATTTCCATTCTCTTTTCCCCTCCTTTCAGGCATTAAAAGTTTTTCGCGTTTGGTTTGTTAAATCCATATTGTTCGAAAAACTCTTCTCTAAAGTCCCCCAGTCGATCTTCTCTGATTGCCTGTCTGACCCCTTCCATTAATTTTAACAGAAAATAGAGATTATGATAAGTTGTAAGCCTTATTCCGAACGTTTCTTCACAGCGAATTAAGTGACGAATATAGGCACGGCTATAGTTTTTGCATGTATAGCAATCACAGTTTGGATCAAGCGGTCCAAAATCTTTTGCATACTTCGCATTTTTAACGACTAATCGGCCTTCACTTGTCATTAACGTTCCATTTCTGGCGATACGGGTAGGCAATACACAGTCGAACATATCAATTCCGCGGATCGCTCCATCAATTAACGAATCCGGTGAGCCTACACCCATTAAATATCTAGGTTTATTGTCAGGCAGCCATGGCGTCGTGAATTCAAGCACCCGGTTCATCACATCTTTTGGCTCTCCAACTGACAAGCCACCAACAGCATACCCTGGGAAGTCAAGTGATACAAGATCTTTAGCACTTTGCTTGCGCAGATCTTCAAATTCCCCGCCCTGCACAATGCCAAACAATCCTTGGTCATTTGGACGCTGATGAGCTGTCAAGCAGCGTTCTGCCCATCTGGATGTTCTCTCAACAGATTTCTTCATATATTCATGTGTTGCAGGAAATGGCGGGCACTCATCAAAGGCCATCATAATATCTGAACCTAAAGCATTTTGGATTTCCATTGCTTTTTCTGGAGATAAAAATAGCTTGTCTCCATTTAAGTGATTGCGGAAGTGGACACCTTCCTCTTCAATTTTACGGAATTCACTTAAGCTGAATACCTGGAATCCGCCTGAGTCTGTCAGAATGGCACGGTCCCAGTTCATAAATTTATGAAGTCCGCCTGCTTCTTGAATAATCTCATGACCAGGACGAAGCCATAAATGATACGTGTTGCTTAGAATAATACCTGCTCCCATCTGAACTAAATCTTCAGGCGACATTGTTTTTACAGTAGCCAATGTCCCAACAGGCATAAATACAGGTGTTTCAAACGAACCATGCGGCGTATGTACACGGCCGAGTCTGGCTCCAGTTTGTTTACAAGTTTTAATTAATTCATAACGAATGGCTGTCACTATTCTTTCTCCTTCCGAGAATCGTGTTGCTTTCATTTCTTCATTCTATGTGCTGTAATTTTCTTATTTTATCAGCATGGCATCGCCAAAGCTAAAGAAGCGATAGCGCTCCTCAACTGCTGTGTTGTAGGCATGTAATACATTTTCTCTTCCTGCTAAAGCACTGATTAACATGATTAGCGTTGATTTCGGCAGATGAAAATTGGTAATCATCCCATCGATCGCTTTAAATTCAAAACCGGGGAAGATAAAAATATCTGTCCAGCCGCTCGCAGCAGCAAATTGTCCATCATGGTCTCTTGCAATGGTTTCAAGGGTTCTTGTTGAAGTCGTTCCGACACTGATAATCTTACCGCCTTGTTTGCGCACTTCATTCAGCAGATTTGCTGTACCTTCACTCATTTGGTAATACTCGGCATGCATATCATGCTCTGTTAAATCTTCTACACTGACCGGTCTAAAAGTCCCTAATCCAACATGCAATGTGATAAAAGCAATATGAACGCCCATAGCTCTTATTTCTTCAAGCAGCTCCTCTGTGAAGTGAAGCCCTGCAGTTGGTGCAGCAGCCGATCCGCGCTCTTTAGCAAATACGGTCTGATATCGTTCTTTATCATCAAGCTGTTCTTTTATATATGGAGGAAGGGGCATTTCACCCAGGCGATCGAGCACTTCATAAAAAATACCTTCGTAGCTGAATTCAAGAAGACGTCCGCCATGCTCAGATTCACCAATGCATGTTGCAGACAGCAAGCCATCACCAAAAGTAATCACTGTACCTTCTTTAACACGTTTCGCCGGCTTTATCAGTGTTTCCCACTTGTCACCCTCTTGCTGTTTTAATAAAAGAACCTCAATCTTTGCACCAGTTCCTTCTTTTTCTCCAAACAGTCTTGCTGGCAGTACTCTTGTATCATTCAACACAAGAGCATCCCCCGCTTTAAAATACTCTTTAATATGCTTAAATATATCGTGTTTGATTTCACCTGTTTCCTTATCTAGCACCATCAGTCTGCTGCTTGTCCGGTCTTCGAGCGGAGTTTGAGCAATCAGCTCCTCCGGCAAGTGAAAATCAAATAAATCTACCTTCATGTTGTCACCGTCTCCTGCTAATAATATATTCCCCTATTGTTCTGGCATTTCTAATTGGAAATGCTCGTAAACCAATCTTGTCGCTATTCTTCCGCGCGGTGTCCGCTGCAAGAAACCAATTTGCAGCAAATAAGGCTCATAAACATCTTCAATTGTATGTGCTTCTTCTCCAATAGTAGCTGCAATTGTTTCTAAGCCAACTGGACCTCCGCGAAATTTCTCAATGAGCCCTATTAATAATTTATGGTCAATATGATCAAGTCCTAAACGGTCAACTTGCATCAATCCCAATGCTTCATCCGTTATCAGCAGATCTACTGTTCCATTGCTCCGGACCTGAGCAAAGTCTCTTACTCTGCGGAGCAGACGATTCGCAATACGCGGAGTTCCCCTTGAACGGCGGGCAATTTCCATTGCAGCTTGATCGTCAATGCCTGTTTCAAGCACTTCAGCTGTTCGCACGACGATTTGCTTCAGCTGTTCTTCCGTATAATACTCAAGCCTGCACATCACACCGAAGCGATCTCTTAAAGGAGCTGATAAAGAGCCTGCTCTTGTTGTCGCTCCAACGAGGGTGAAGGGAGGCAAGTCAAGGCGTACAGAACGTGCACTTGGCCCTTTGCCGATGACAATGTCAAGACAAAAATCCTCCATTGCCGGATAGAGGACTTCTTCAATCGACCGGGGCAGGCGATGTATTTCATCAATAAACAATACATCTCCAGGCTCCAGCGCTGTTAAAATTGCGGCTAAATCCCCTGGACGTTCAATAGCCGGTCCAGCCGTCGTTCTCAAATTTACGCCCATTTCATTTGCTATAATCGCCGCTAGGGTCGTCTTCCCAAGACCTGGCGGGCCATATAATAAAACATGGTCAAGTGTTTCCTGCCTTAACTTTGCTGCCTGGATAAACACTTCAAGATTCGCCTTCACTTTATCCTGGCCGATGTATTGCCGTATCGTCTGAGGACGCAGACTTTGCTCAAAAGTAACATCAAGCATATCGGCTTCGCCCGAAATAATGCGGTCTTCCAACTCCATCACCTTCTTTATTCACTCAATATAGGAGCAGAGTATTTATTTTAAAAGCTTTTGCAGTGCAGCTTTTATATATTGGTCTGTTGTCAGTTTCTCAACTTTCAGTGCAGGTGTGATTTTCTTCAATTCGCGATCAGAGTATCCTAAAGCCTTCAGAGCCAACAAAGCTTCTTCAAAGTCAGCTTCATGCTCACTGCTTTTCTCAATGCTCTCATGGTCACTAAATAGATTAGGGAAATAATCTGGCACAAAGTCTTGCAGCTTTCCTTTTAAATCAAGGATTATTTGTCTGGCTGTCTTCTTCCCTACACCTGGAAATTTCACCAAAAAGGCTTCATCTTCATTTTCAATAGCTGAAACCACTTGCTCTGGCTGTCCTGTTGCTAAAATAGCAAGAGCTCCTTTTGGCCCAATTCCAGTAACATTAATCAGCTTTGTAAAGAGCGTTTTTTCTTCTCGTGAAGTAAATCCATAAAGAGCAAAGATATCTTCACGCACATAATGATATGTATGCACCTTTACTTCCTGCCCAGCCTTGCCTGAATAGCTGAATGGATTCGGTGTCAGGATTTGATAGCCAATGCCGCCATTTTCAACGACGATATATTCTGGCCCGATATAATCAATTTTGCCTTTAATATATTCGTACAAACTGTTCTCGCTCCTCTAAAATGCTGTATTTCATTGTACCATACTCTGCTGCTTAATGACACAGGCATATCCTGCATGCCCCTAAGCAACAGAGTGTACAAGTTCTATCCTTTTTCCTGCAGACGTTTTAACTCTTCCTTTAAATCGTCGCGGGCACTTACTTCTGCAAGCTCCACATCTGTGCGGTAAGCAGAGCGGCAGATTAAGTGAGCGGATACAGGTGCAGTCAGAAAGACAAAGAAAATTCCAAGCAGCAGTTTTATACTAAAATATCCTTCTTGAAAGATAAAAAAGACGAAAGTGCCGACAAGTGTACAAAGCACGCCCAATGTCGAGCTTTTAGAAGCTGCGTGCGACCGTGTATAAACATCAGGCAAACGAACTAATCCAACTGCACTTAAAAAACTAATAATACAGCCAATGAGAATGAGAGTGACAGCAACTATTTCACTTAGAACGCTTATGCTCAATGACAACACCTCTTTCTAGATATCTGGCAAACGCAATCGTCCCGATAAAGGATAATATACCGATCAATAAGATCACTTCAAAAAACGCCGTCGTTCTGAGCATAACAGAGGTGATTGCTACCACTGCAATTAGATTGATGCCAATCGCATCAAGTGCCTGCACCTTATCAGGGATCGAAGGCCCTTTTATGAGCCGATAAACGGCTGCAATTATAGAAAGAACTAAAAAGAATATTGATATCAATAGAATCGTATAAATCATTTGCGCGTCACCTTCTTAATGGCCGTTTCAAACTTCTGCTTTGACCGGAGTACAGATTTTTTAGATTCTGGGATATCCATTGCATGCATATAAAACACTTTATTATCATTTGAAACTTCTATTACGACAGAACCCGGCGTTAGACTCAGCAAGAGAGCCAATAGGGTAATTTCCAGATCTCCCTCTAATTCTGTGTGCAGTTTAAAAATACCAGGTGTAATATTAATTTTTGGTCTGGTTACTTGCCGAATCACTAAAATACTTGATGAAAGCAGCTCACGCAAGAAAATAAAAAACAACTTTAAAACATTTAAAATGGTAATCAGATAAAACTGATCACGCAAATATTTCCGCAATATGAATATGACGACAATCCCGACTATATATCCTGATAAAAATGTGATGGCACTCCAATCATTTTGGAGAAAACTCCATAATATCGCTATAAATAAATTCGTCAGTACCTGCTTTGGCATCAGCTTCACCCCAATCCTTTAGCCTTCTATTTTATTCTCCAAATACAGCTTTGATATAGAGCTCAGGATTCATCAGTCCTTCTGCCGCTAGATTGACATACGAACTAATCCCTTCAGCACCGACTCCAAGCAGCACAGCTAATCCTGTTAAAAGAGCAATCGGCACCATTATACCCTTTGTAGACCCTTTTTCCATTTCTTCACTGAGATAGGTCTCTCCCCAAAACGCATTCATAAATATTTTCATAATTGAATATAAAACGAGCAGACTTGTCAGAAGACCAATGCCTCCGAGCCAATAATACTCCGCTTCAAAGGTGCCTTGTGTGATAAACACCTTGCCTAAAAAGCCGCTTAACGGTGGAATACCTGCCAATGCTAATGCAGCCGTGAAAAACATCCAGCCTAAATACGGATGAGTGCGTATCAAACCGCTCATATCTTCAAGCTTACTCGTGCCTGTCAGAGAAATGATCGTTCCTCCAATGAGGAAGATGAGCGCTTTAATAATCATGTCGTGAATCAGATAAAATACGGAACCTGTCATGCCCGCAATCGACATGGAGGCAAGTCCAGCCATAATAAAACCGACACCGATGATCACATTATAGGTTAAAATTTTCTTAATATCTCCATAGGCAACTGCTCCGATTGCACCAAGCACCATGGTAACTGCACCTAAAACACCAATGAGAAGGTGGGTTATTTGCGGTTCATGATAAAATACAAGCGTAAACAAGCGGAAAATCGCATACATGCCCACCTTTGTCAGTAAACCTGCGAACACTGCAGCGATGGCAGTTGGCGGTGCACTATAGGACCCAGGAAGCCAGAAAAACAGCAGTAACCCGGCCTTTAAACTAAACACAATTAAAAATACGAGTGAAATGGCTGTCAGCATTCCGCCCTGACCTGCCTCTGCTACCTTGACAGAGAGATCAGCCAGGTTTAGCGTTCCTACCACAGCATAAATATAAGCCACTCCAACTAAGAATAGAAACGATGAAATAAGATTGATCAGCACATATTTAACCGATTCTCTCAGCTGCTTTCTAGTGCCGCCTAATGACAGCAGAACATAGGACGAAATCAGCATGACTTCGAAGCAAACAAACAAATGAAAGAGATCGCCTGTTAAAAACGAGCCATTTACCCCGGTAATCAGAAATAAGAAAACAGGATAGAAATAATAGCTCTCCCTTTCTTCCCCAATCGTTTTAAAAGCAAATAACAAACATGACAGAGCAACAATACTTGTAGTTGTCAGCAAAAGACTTGAAAACATATCAGCAGCGTAAGTGATCCCGAAAGGCGCCTGCCAGCCTCCAATCTGCAGGGTTTGAATGCCATCTTGATCATTTTGAATCATAAGCAGCACTGCCACAGCGCCAGTTGCGGTTATGCTTGCTGCACTTACTATTTTTTGGAGGGTAATATTCTTTCTAAACAAAACCATCAAAAGTCCCATAACCAAAGGGATGACGACGGGTAAAATCAGCAGATTATTCATCCTCATTCCCCCTCATTTTCTCTGTGTTGTCTGTTCCTATAACCTTATAGGCACGGTAACTTAATACTAAAAACAAAGCCGTAGTAGCAAAATTAATAACGATCGCAGTTAAAATCAATGCCTGCGGTATAGGGTCTGTAAATGTGATCTCTTCAAAGCCTAAAAGCGGCGGACCGCCAGCTTTTACTCCCCCCATTGTTAAAATGAGAAGATGAACACCATGACTTATAATAGAAGTCCCTAAAATAATTCGCAGCAAGGTCTTCGTTAAAATTAAATACGTTCCAATGGCAAAGAATAATCCAATTAAAATTGACATCAATGTTTCCATATTATCGATCCTCACTTATCGTCATGATGACCGTAACCGCCGTACCAATAACAGCCATTGCAACTCCCACATCAAACAAAACTGCCGTTGCGAGCTCTGTCTTTCCGAATATTGGCAGATCAAAATAATCAAACGTATGAGATAGAAATGGTGCATCAAATAGAAAGGAACCAAGGCCTGTTCCAACGGCAATCAGAACACCAACCACAGCCACCTTTTTGAAATCGAGTGCTATATTTTCACGGACTGTTTCAATATCATAGCTCAGAAATAACAGCGTTAGAGCGGCTGCAAAGCCCAAGCCGCCAATAAACCCGCCTCCCGGAAGATGATGACCGGAGAAAAAAAGGTTAATGGAGAAGGTGAAAATAATGACGACTGCCACCTTTGTGACACTTCTTAAAATTACATCATTCGGCTCCTTCATCTTTTTCCCTCCTTGCTAATCTTAATTTGATCAATGTATATACACCAAGGCCAACAATGGTCAGCACAAATATTTCAAGCATAGTATCAAGACCACGGAAATCAACCAATATGGCATTAACAATATTTCTTGCCCCTGCAAGCTCATACGAATCTTCAAAATACGATGAAACTGGTTCAAACATTCTGCTGCTGTTCGCTGATATCGCAAACAAAGTAACGACAGTCCCTACACCGAGCGAAATAATTAAGTTTAATGGCTTGAATGGTATTCCTTTTTTCTCTTTTTCCTTTTTAAACTTCGGCAAATGGTAAAAGCATAGTAAAAACAGAGCGGTTGTAACCGTCTCTACCACAAGCTGTGTTAAAGCCAAATCTGGTGCTCTGAAAAGAACAAAGAAGATGGCAACCAAATAACCAAGTGCTCCTACGGCAATAATGGCAGTCAGGCGCGACTTTGCAAATAAGACGGTTAACGCCGCAGCAAGCATACTGCCCATAATGCCGACTTCATAAAAACTTACTGGTGCGTCATTTGAAACATCAATCGAAAATGCACCAGGGAGCAGAAGCGCACCTCCCCATACGAAAATCAAAAGCGAGAAGATGTAAATCATATAAGCACGCAGAGAACCTGTCATATACTGATCCGTAATGGTTTTTGCTCCGCTTTCCATTTTTGCCAGACCGCTATCATATAAGCGGTTAAGCGTAACACTTTGCGGATAAACGCTGTATAAACCGATCCATTTTTTTAATAGTACATATAAAATGCTTCCAATAACGACAACGCCAATTGTCATAAACAGTTCTGTATTCCAGCCATGCCATGCGCTGATTTTCATCTCAATATCAACCGCAGTTACTTCCTCCGGCAATAAAGAAGCAAGTGCCGGCTTTAATAAATAATTGGCGAGGACATTTGGAAAAAAGAAAAAGATCACAACTAGCGAAGCCAATATAGCAGGAGGAATCAGCATGCCAAGCGGTGCTTCATGTGCCGGCTTTTCAAGCATTTTGGGCTTATATTTCCCTCCGAACGTTTTAAAGACAAGTATCATACTATAAACAAATGTGAAAACACTTGCGATCCAAGCAATAACCGGAAATAATACTCCGATTGTTTCCATATTAAAAATCTCCAGCTGTGAGGCATTTACAACAGCCGTAAAAAACATTTCCTTACTCAAGAAACCGTTAAATGGAGGCAAGCCCGCCATTGCAAAGCTTCCGATTACAGCAAGAGTAAAAGAAATCGGCATAAAACTCAGTAAACCGCCCAGCTTACGGATATCACGTGTCCCTGTTTCGTGGTCAATGATCCCAACAACCATGAACAAGGATCCTTTAAAGGTAGAATGATTGACTAAGTGAAACACAGCAGCAAGTGACGCGATTGCATACACGGACGATTCGTCATTATAGCCAAAATACAAAATAGCAGACCCTATCCCGAGCAAGCTCATGATTAAACCGAGCTGACTGATGGTGGAATAAGCAAGCAGTGCTTTTAAATCTGTCTGCCTGACAGCATTAATAGAGCCGTATAATAAGGTTAGTATTCCAATTCCTGACACAAGCCAAAACCATTCAGCTGTTCCTCCAAAAACTGGCGTAAAACGGGCAACTAAATAAATGCCTGCTTTAACCATCGTTGCTGAATGCAAATAAGCACTAATCGGTGTTGGTGCCTCCATTGCGTCGGGAAGCCAAATACTAAAAGGAAACTGAGCTGATTTTGTAAATGCCCCAATTAAGATCAGGATCATTAAAGGGAAGAAAAGTTCATGTCCATGAATTAGATCCATCTGTGAAGCAATTTCCCGCATGCTATAAGTATCCGTTATGATGGAAAGCATAATAAAGCCCGCAAGCATGCTTAAACCGCCAAAAATCGTAATCAGCATTGATTTTTGTGCACCATAACGAGACCTTTGCCGCTGATACCAGTAGGCAATTAATAAGAACGAAGAAATACTCGTTAACTCCCAGAATACGTAGATCACAAGGATATTATCCGAGAACACAAGTCCGAGCATGGCACCCATAAACATCATTAGATACACATAGAAATTATGGAGAGCTTCCCGCTCCTTTGAGAGATAGAAAATCGAGTAAAAAATAACAAGTGATCCAATTCCTGTAATTAAGAGTCCAAATACTAATGACAATCCATCCATATAAAGTTCAAAATTAATGTCATAAGTGGGGATCCACTGAACAAGATAGGTAAATGTTTTACCTGCTGATATGGAAGGAATATACGTTAATAAATAGATAAAAATCAGGAACGGTATAAACAATACGAACCAGCCTATATGAATTTTTTGATTGAACACTTTATGCAGAAAGGGAACAATAATAGCAGCAATAAATGGTACTAAAATGATGATGCCGAGCCATACCATATTGGAGTACCTCCTTTATACGAATTTTTAAAAATGAGCATGCCTGAAAAAGAAAGACGATGTTTTTATCCTTACTCTTTTGGTCAGTCCTGTCTCAAACCTAATGAATGCTGACTGCTGTTAAATGCTTATTTTATCTTTTAAAAAAGGACTGCTTTAATTTTGTTTTTTACATTGACTGTGTGTGTGTCATGAGCTATAGTCATACATAGCCAATTTATTAAACTGTTTTTTGATTAGTTATTTCACATCTATTACGAGGTGAGCTTTAAATGAAGAAAATTAAAGGTCGTATGGACGAAAGCATTTTAGTCTGCGTCTATTATGGCCCTAATGGTGAACGACTCATACAGCGCGGCAGCAAGCTGGCAAATATGCTTGATTGCCCACTTTATATTTTGACGATTGACCCTAAACCATTTGATGAAATGGATGCTGAGAAATCTCACTACATTACGAGGTGGCAGCAGCTGGCAGAGCAGCAGGGTGCTGATGCCTTTATATTAAGAGATAATGAAAAGAAGCCTGTTTCAAAAGTGATTGCAGAAGTCGCAAGGGAACAGCATATCACGCAGATTATTCTCGGACAGACGGCACAAAGCCGCTGGGAGCAAATTGCAAAAGGATCAATCATTAATTCTTTGCTGCGCGAAATCCCTTTTGTAGACCTTCATATCATCTCTGTTTCCCGTGATCTGAAAGATAATGAAGGCTTATTTGAAAAAGGCGTCCGTGCTTATCTAGTTCAAGACGGTGAGCAATATCGAGTCATTTTCAAACATGCCAAAAATGTTGAATACGAAGGCATCTTCTTTAAGGATAGCTGCACAGACTTTAACAATGGGATTTTTAAATTTATGAAAAACAACGAAATGCTTCAAGTAAATGTAACTGAGGACATCGTGACGGATTTGACACATGTTGATATGAATACAACACTTGAGGATAATGACGATTAATTCTTGCCTCCGCATATAATGCGGGGGTTTTCTTTATAACTCATCATCAATTTATTACACCCTACAAATTGACATCGACTTTAATCATCTGCCCCTCATGTTTATCAATTCCAATATATTTTAATGTCTCTGCAGAAGAATGATGCTGATAGATCCCCTTAATAATCGAGATGGCTATACCTTTGCGGTAAGCATGGTATCCAAATGTTTTACGCAGAGTATGCGTGCCGATCTTGCCGGGGATACCGACCTTTTTAGCTGCGGTATTAATGATTCTATATGCTTGTTGCCTTGTAATCGGCAAATCATTCTTTTTTGATTTGAATAAATAATCTTCACCTTGATAGGTAAACTGCGCCAGATATTTCTGTAATTCTCCACGCACGGAATTGTTCAAATAAATCGTCTGTTGAGATTGTTCTAATTCTAAAAACTCTTTCGTCTCCTTGCCATCGGAAACATCGCCAACTTTTAATGAAAGCAAGTCACTTATCCTAATTCCAGTATTAATTCCAAAAACAAAAAGAAGCAAATCCCTTTGTGACTGTTCCTTTAACTCTTTTTTTATTTCATTAATACTTTGAATATCCTTAATAGGATCGACGTACTCCACAGAATTTCCTCCTGTTTTCTAATGTTACTTAATTATATGTTAACAAATACTATGTAACATTACAAATGTTTAATCCGCAAAAAAAGACCAGGACATCTGTCACCGGTCGATTTATTGCGATTTGGGCCTGTCAATTAATCAATTTAAGACCTTGTCATCCGTTGAATAGGTTTTAAAGGTTTCAAGTACTTCTATATATCGATCTTTTGTCATGATCGGAATTCCTTTTTTCAACTGTTCACACTTATTGCTTTCAAGTCTCTGGATATCGATTTGAAAGAAGGATTGAATAATGTTTGTGCGCTGCGGTTTTCCATTAAATATGGTGAGAATTCCTTCATCTGTGATCCCAAAATATCCATTTGCCTTCAGTAGCGGGGAAATATCGTCCGTCTGTTGCCTAAAAACAACGTATCCTTCATCCATATCTACTAACTTCCAATCTTCATATTTCGCCCAGAAATCTTCGGCTGCCCAAATGGTTTCCGTCACTGTTTCTTCACTTATTTCTCCGTCCAGATACACTCTTTCTAAAATCACTTTCATCTGCGGCGGAGATTCATTATTATCCATTGCCTGTGCGGACACCTCATGGACCGCACCAATTCCAACAATCATTATAAATGCAGAAAGCAGTGATGCAGATATGCTTTTCATTTTGGTCACCTCGCCTATATATGCGACAATTTTATTCGCTTAAATATCTTTGTTTATTACTAGTTTGACCAAAAATTTTATGCTTATTCCTATTTATTGGATAAAGAAAAAAGCAGAGAGAAAACCCCCTCTCTGCTGTTATATGTCTTACTTAATTATTCACATCTCTAAACAAGTTTTCCATATCCAAGTCAATTTGCTCGCGCATTCCGCCTTCTTTAAGATCATTGTTAAGAACCTTAATCCGGTTATATTGACTTTCATTCGTGAGGATATGGACTGAGCGATCGCCAATTAGGGGACGAACCGCCTGCTGAATACTTTTTTTCGTCTCAGCATCATTGTTACGATTTTCCAGCAATGCAGCTATGACAATGTCATTTTCATGTAATAAAGCTTGTGCATCTTTGACATTTTCTACATTTGAAGCTGCTTTGCTTATGTTTTCAGCAGTAGTGCCATCGTAAGATTGATAATAAGATGTTCGCGGAGTTCTGACTGGATCACCAAGGTGCTTATGGTAGTTACGATCAGCCCGGCTGTATGTGCCATCTCGCTGATGGCCTCTCTCCTCACCAAGTGAATGATCCATCATTTCCACAATCGGCCCATCATTATCATTGTTTGTGAGCAAGCGTGCATTTCCGCGATCCTGATCTTCGTGATGCTCATTTGAATAATACCCCATTGGCTGCGTTACTTCTGTATTTCGATCCTGAACAGCAGTATCTCCATTCGTTCCGCATGCTGTTAAACCAAGCGAGACAAGTGCTGCAAAGGGAATAAGAGCCCGTTTTTTATTCAAAATAAAAACCTCCTCGGATATCACAAGCCTGAGCGGTCTGCTCTTGTTTAGCTTGGCTGGTTCGAAGAGGTTTAATGCCTGCAGATAACAGGAAGATCTATGAGCCTATTTCCATTTTTATATCATGAATAAATGTGCGCCTTTTCTCTAATTGATAAAAAGTCATATCAAGCACATTTTTTATTTTCACACGATCATTGTACATTCTCCCGCGTATAAGCCGGTTCCATTCACGAAAAATATCTGTCGGGTAAATGAGTCCATACAAAAAGCCTTTTTCTGAAAGATAAGGCTTTAATATTTGTAAGGATTGCAATTCATGGAAGGACCAGCCGATCGATGGCAAGATCCGGTTGGCATATTGCAAATAATCAGCATAAGCATGGCCATTGCTGATCAAATCAAAATCCAATAAATATAGACGCCCATTTTTACCGCGAAGAAAATTATGAAATGCCACATCTCCATGCAGCACAACTTTTGGCTGTGTTTCAAACCACTCGAACGTCTCCTTCATTCCAGCTAATGACCATTTTGCCCACAGAATAAATTCTTCAAGTAGATCGCCATGAATAAACAATTTGAGCAGCGTACTATTTTGCTTAAAAACAGTCAAGCGGTCTGTCCACTTTGCCATTTGATTGAATGCAGGAAGCAAGGTTTTGTATCTTGGATATAATTTTGCAGTTGTTTCATGATAGTGATACAGAAGTGACAATGCATCTTCTCTATTTTTAGATGTATTGTACGCAAAAGGGTGTTCTGCTGAAGGAATATAGTCCAGCAGTCCAAACAATTTCCCTTGAAAATATAGAGGTGCATCCTGTGCCAGGTCAACAAACTGATAAGTCTGATCAAAGCCCTCATGCTTTAGTGAAGACGTAAAGGTTTCTTGCAGCCTTAATCGATTTCCTGGCGAAAATTCTTTTAAGATATATTGTTTCTCAGCTGTGCTGATTTTAAAAACATTTTTGCGGATCGGTCTTAGATCTGTTAAAACAAAAGGCAGTTGACCATTTAAATAGGTGAAGAGACGATTTAGATCTAAATCGTCTCTTCGTCCGTTATCCTTCGAAGTCACTGCTTTCGTCAAAAGGACGACCGAATGCAGGTCCGCCCATTGGTCCATATCCGTATGGGTTCATCTGTCCTTGTGGAAATGCTCCATAAGGCTGGCCATATGGTACAGCTCCTGGGAATGCAGGCGCAGGTACAAAAGGCTGCTGATATTGATGTGGATATCCAGCAGGTGCTCCGCCACCACATCCGCAGTCTGCTTCAGCTCCTTGTACAGCAGTAGGCATTAACGGCATTTGACTTTGTGACGGCATTAATGGCATTTGGTGTTGAGCTGGACTTAACGGCATTTGACTTTCCGTTGGCATTAATGGCATCTGAGCATAATTCGGCTCCTCCATTACTCCTTGCACTTGCGGCATCGGCGCGTATTGCGGATAACCATGATGCATTGGAGGCGGACAGTAGCCTGGTCCTGGCCCCGGCATTACAGGTGAAATCGGATAAATCTGTGTTGGCGGGCATGGATAATAAGGCTGCTGATATGCAGGTGCTGTATATGTCGGCTGAAGCGGAAGCTGCTGACCATAATCCTCAACGCCCATTACCGGTGCTGGCATTTGAGCTTGTGATGGTGAAAGCGGCAATTGATGCTGTGACATATACGGTGAAGATTCCTCATAGTTAGGACTTTCAACTCCTGGCATCATTCCATAAGGTGACTGTACTCCCTGAACTTGCGGGTATGGCATTTGTGCTTGAGGAAATCCTCCTTGATGACCTGCTTGTGGTGCAGGAGCTCCCGGGTAAAATGGATTTTGGTTGTGATAAGGATTCATAGGCTGTTCGTAACCTCCTTGGTTTGTTGGCAAATTCATGCTTTCATGCATTTCAACAGGATTTTCCTGTGGAAATAAATTTAATGGTTTTGGCGGCAGCTTTGGTTTTGTTGGTGCTGCGATTGGCTGTTCTGCTGCCATTGGCATAACCGGTTTTACTGGTTTTACTTGTTCAATAGGCTTTGTTTGTTCCACTGGCTTTGGCTGTACTGGTTTTGGCTGTGCAACAGGCTTCTGCTGAACAGGCTTTGGCTGCGGCATTGGTTTTGGCTGTGGGTGTGGAGCAGGCTGCTGCGTTTGTATATTGGCAAGATTCATTAAATAATAATTGTTAATATCGATATCTGGCATCATTGGCTTTGGCATTTTTGGCATATATGGTTTTTTAGGCTTTTCTTGCTTAAGCGGCGCCGGTTTCTGCGGCTGAACAGGCATTTCCTTTGGTGTTTCAGCTACAGGCTGTGTGATTGGCTTTTCTTTTGCAAATGGATGCTCTGCCTTTGGCATTTCCTTTTTGGAACCCATATGAATTTCTGGACCAATTGGCGCCTCTTTTTTAATCGTGCCGCCTGATGCAGGAACTTTTATTTTCATGCCGGGCATAATCATATCAGGATTGCTGAGCTGTGTATTCATCTTTTTAAGCTCTTCAAAATTCACTCCGTACTTTTTGGCGATTTTCCAAAGGGTATCCCCTTTCTGTACGATATGGATTTTCACTCTGATTTCCCTCCTATGTGTAAAGTCATACCGTGTTTTCCGCTGATGATTTTTGCGGTCACACGGATTGTTGATCAAATCGGGCTTTTCAGTTTTCCTGCAGCTGTGGGCAAGCAGAATAAAAACTGAATATCTGCGATAGTCCATATAGTGTATGAAGGAATGGGCAAATTGCTAACAATCTACACAGAAACTTATGATTTTTTTTATGAAAATATGATTTAATCTGAAAAAACATAATATGTCTGTCAGCGGACAAATACTCATCCATTTAAATTCAGGTAAAAATTATGGTAAAATGGGACAATATGTGAGCGTTTGGGGGGAAACCTATTTTGAGCGAATCAAAGAAAATACTAGGTGAAGAAAGACGATCCTTACTGCTTGAGCTTTTACAAAAAGCCGGTCAGCCTATAACAGGAGGCGATCTGGCCACAAAAGCAAATGTCAGCAGGCAAGTGATTGTCGGTGATATTACCTTATTAAAAGCCCGAGGCGAGCCGATTATAGCAACAAGCCAAGGCTATATGTACTTAGCAAACAACATCCCTTCTCCCATTGCCGAGAGGATCATCGCCTGCTGTCATACACCAGAACGCGCAGAAGAGGAACTCTGTCTTTTCGTTGATTATGGCGTGACTGTGAAAGATGTCAAAATTGAACATCCTGTGTACGGAGACTTAACAGCGTCTATCATGGTTTCAAGCAGAAAAGAAGTCAATCAATTTATTAAAAAAATTAAAACCACACAAGCATCCTTCTTGTCCGAGCTGACTGATGGCTATCATATCCACACCATCTCAGCACCTTCAGAAAAAAATTTAGATGAAGCGGTCGAGGCATTAAGAGAAGCGGGATTCTTGGTGGAATAAATACGGGTTAATGGAGAGGCAGGGGTTATTTCCTGCCTCTTTTTCGTTGGGGGTGAGTGGATGATTGCTGCTGTACTGGGAGTTGTGTCCGCTTTTGTTCTTCGTTTTGCAGGTGTTTATTTGGTGTGACTCGGGGGACAGTGGGGCGGGGTTCTTTGGTAACCGTGGGCTCTTTTTTTGGGACTGGTGGGCTCTTTGGGGCTTCTTTGGTGACCGGCGGTTCTTTTTTGGATTGGCGGGCTCTTTGGGGCTTCTTTGGTGACCGCCGGCTACCTTTTTTCGGGCAGGCGGGCACTTTGGGGCTTCTTTTGTGACCGCCGACTCTCTTTTTTTTGGGCTGACAGGCACTTTGGGGCTTCTTTGGTGACCGCCGGCTCGCTTTTTCCGGGCTAACGGGCACTTTGACCCCTCTTTACCTCCCGTCGGCTCTCTTACTCCACACTGACGGGCACTTTCGCACTTCTTTAGTGCCCGTCAACTCTCTTTTTCCGCACTGACGGGCACTTTCGCACTTCTTTACTACCCGTCCACTCTCTCTTTTCACCATAAAGAGCAGTTCCCGCCAATCCTTCCTCCCCGTATCCCCTAACAGGTTACTCCTCTTTCATAAACTCCATTAAAAAAAGCTGCCCAGTCAAAAACTAGACAGCCTTTTCCAAAGAGACAAGCAACTCCTACGCCTCACTACTCCCTAAACTAAAATAAGGATAACTCCCCAATATATTTACTCTGCAGCCAAGCGCCTCCAATTCAGCGGCAACTCCTGGAATGAGCACTTCATCTTTCTGCATATCCACATCAATGATAAAGAAATAGTTGCCAAGTCCTGTTTTCATTGGTCTCGATTCAATTTTGGATAAATTCAGATTTCTCCAGGCAAATGCCGACAAAACCTGGTGAAGTGCACCAGCACGGTCTAATGGCAGAGTCACCATGATCGTTGTTTTATGACCTTTAAAAAGGGGCGTATCTGTATTGAGTTCCTGTTCCTCTTTTGAAACAACAATAAAACGGGTGTGGTTGTAATCAAAATCATGGATATCGGATTGGGCGATGGCCAGTCCATATACTTCTGCCGCCAGTTCATTTGCAATTGCAGCAATCTTTAGCTCTGGATGATCTTTTATGTAAGAAGCAGCTGCTGCCGTAGATGTTGTATTTACCGTCGGAATTCCTTTTAATTCTGTATGTAAAAATTTATGGCACTGTGCAATTGCATGTGAGTGACTATAGACAGCTGTAGTTTCATTCCATTTATCCTGATGAAGTGGATGCACCATTAAATGCTGCCGAATCGGGGCAGTGATTTCCCCAATAATGGGTTTCTTCGCTTCATGAATTAGATAATCCAGGGTTATATTAACAGACCCTTCTAATGCATTCTCAATTGGAATCACAGCCAGATCAACTTTTCCTTCGTTTAAAACATCAAAGCAGTCCGGAATGGTTTGAAGAGGGATTCTTGTTTCGTTTGGAAACAAACCTCTCACCGCAATATCGGTAAATGTTGCTTGTGGTCCTAAAAAGCCGATCTTCATGAAAACCTCTCCTTTGAATCTTATGTATATGAATATAAAGTTGTAAAAAAACAGGTACTCGGCAGGTGCGTACACTACGCACCTGAACTGAGTACCTCCACTTTATCAACAAACTCAAGTCTTCTTAAATTTGTCAGCAGTTCATCAATTTCAGTAGCCATCTCAGCTACATTTAATGATAAAGTTACATTCGCTCTTCCTAACAGCGGAATTGTCTGGTGGATGGTCAGAACATTACAGCCTGAATTCGCCACAACACTCAGCAAATGTGATAATGTGCCTGAACGATCTTCCAGATGGAAAAACAAAGTAATAATCCGTTCTTTTACAACCGTATGGAAAGGAAAAACGGTATCACGGTACTTATAAAAAGCACTTCTGCTTAGGTCCACTTTTTGAACAGCTTCCCATACAGATTCCGCTTTCCCTCTCTCGATCATTTCCTTTGCCTCTAACGTTTTTTTCATCGCTTCAGGCAAGACATCTTCTCTTATTAAAAAGAATTTTTTATCAGACTTATCTTGTTTCATTTTTACACCTCGTCACATTCTGAAAAGGCTAGTCAACAAAATCAAATTCAAATTCCATGAGCTTAACAGTGTCTCCGTCTTTCGCACCTTTTTCACGAAGTGCATCGTCAATGCCCATTCCTCGCAGCTGACGTGCAAAACGGCGTACAGATTCCTCACGGCTGAAGTCGGTCATCTTGAAGAGCTTAACAACCGCATCTCCTTCTAAAATAAACGTTCCAGAAGAATCACGTGTGATCACAAACTCAGTTTGCTGTGATTCATGCTTGTAAAGAACGCGGTGAACGCCACTTTCCTCTTCCTGCTCCTCAATAAGCGGGAATTCAGGCGTTTGCTCAATTTTATCAGCCACGGCAAACAGCAAATCACGAAGACCTTTGCGTGTAACAGCCGAAATTGGGAAAATCGGATAATCTTCCTCCAGCTTTTCTTTAAACAGCTGCAGATTTTCCTCCGCTTCAGGCATGTCCATTTTGTTCGCTACAATAATTTGCGGTCTTTCTGTTAAACGCAAATTATATTCCTTTAATTCTTTGTTGATTGTCACATAGTCCTCGTAAGGATCTCTGCCTTCTGTTGCAGCCATATCAATGACATGGACAATAACTCTTGTTCTTTCGATATGACGAAGAAATTGGTGTCCAAGACCAACTCCTTCATGTGCTCCTTCAATTAAACCTGGAAGGTCAGCCATAACAAAGCTTCTTGCATCCTCTGTCTCGACCATTCCTAAGTTAGGTGCAATGGTAGTAAAGTGGTACTCAGCAATTTTCGGACGTGCAGATGACACGACTGAAAGCAAGGTTGATTTTCCTACACTTGGGAATCCAACTAAGCCAACATCCGCTAATAACTTCAGCTCAAGAATCACATCACGCTCCTGGCCTGGTTCTCCGTGCTCTGAAAGTTCAGGAGCCGGATTTGCAGGTGTAGCAAAACGCGAGTTACCTCTTCCGCCTCTTCCGCCTTTAGCAATAACGGCTCTTTGGCCATGCTCTGTTAAGTCTGCAATGACTTCATTTGTTTCTGCATCAGATACCACCGTACCGGGCGGAACCTTTACAACCATATCTTTTGCACCGCGGCCATGCTGATTTTTAGACATCCCATGCTCACCGCGTGTTGCTTTAAAGTGTCTTTGGTAGCGGAAATCCATTAAGGTGCGCAGGCCTTCTTCTACTTCAAAAACGACATTTGCTCCTTTACCGCCGTCACCGCCAGCGGGACCGCCTTTTGGCACATACTTTTCACGGCGGAATGCAACCATCCCGTTGCCTCCATCTCCGCCTTTTACATATATTTTAACCTGATCAACAAACATTGTTTAACTTCCTCCCGTCATGCAGATAATCTGCTTCTATAATGCCAGCTCTTTATAGCCTTAGCTTGTGCATGTTTGATGAAATGCTATTCGACGAGAATCACTACTTTTTATTTTCCATGCTAAAAGGCACGAAAACTTCCAATCCAAGCTCCATATCTGAAAACTCATGAAGATGTACGCTTAAAAAGTTCGGTATGCTTGTAAAAAACTCGTTTAACATACTTTTATCGACTATGATCCCGCTAAAATCAAAAAAGAATCGCGCTGCTTCGCTTTGGGGCTCTATTGAAACTGAAAGGTGATTTTCATAATAAGGTTTTACCGATGCATTGAGGCACTCAAAAAATGTGCTTGTCCATTGTGCCAGCGCTTTGTCATCCAGCTGTTTAATACAGCTGTTTCCATCAACCTCCAGCACATCATATTCGAGCTGAAAAAAGTGATTTTCCCAATTATAGGTGAGGAGCAATGATGCAAATAGAGGAATTTTTAAGTTTGAAAGCTTCGCCTCTTGCTGCGATTCCAACACAATCTCATCAATAATTTCTTTTGCCCGATCTATTTTATCCAGTGCCAGATTTCCTTTGATTAATTGAAGTTTGTTAAGCCAGTCATGACGTGCATGGCGCAGCACTTCAATCATATCCCATTCTTTATCCATAAGATACAGATACTCCTATACTAAGTAGTGACGAAATCATCCTTTTAGTAAGTATATCAAAAAAGCAACTGGACGTAATCTAATTTGAGCAAATAACATGACTGTAAAGTACATCTTTTCATTTTTTCATCATTTTTTTGGGACGACTCAAAGGAAAAGCTGTATATAAAACGAAAACTCTAACCATAAAGGTTAGAGTTTTCCTAATCGCTTATGCTTCTTGTGCTTGTGGATATACGCTCACTTGCTTGCGGTCACGTCCAAGACGCTCGAATTTAACAACACCGTCCACTTTTGCGAAAAGTGTGTCATCTCCACCTTTACCTACGTTTACACCTGGGTAAATCTTTGTTCCGCGCTGACGGTAAAGGATAGAGCCGCCAGTTACGAATTGACCGTCCGCACGCTTAGCGCCAAGACGCTTAGAGATTGAATCACGGCCGTTCTTAGTAGAACCTACTCCTTTTTTAGAAGCGAACAACTGAAGATCTAATTTTAATAGCATTTATTCCACCTCCTGTTTTTTGAAGGTAATTCTTATATTCTGTCCGTAAGTCTCTTCAATACTCTGCAACGAGACAACCATTCCTTGTAGCAAAAGCTGAACTTTATCAAGTACATCTCCTGACAGGTCATCAGGAAGAGTGCAGTGAAGCAGTCCATCGGGATCATGGGTGATATCTGGTGTCACACCTGTCAGCTCGTGCACCGCATTAATTGCGCCGACGGAGACAGCAGAAACACCTGCACACACAATATCCTGACCTCTTTCGGCAAAAAAAGCATGGCCGCTGATGGCAAAGGATTGAATCTTACCGGTTTGATTACGATAAATCGTAATATCAATCATGTCAGAATCGCCTTATGCGTTGATCTTTTCAATAACAACTTTAGTGTAAGGCTGACGATGACCTTGCTTTTTGCGGTAGTTCTTTTTCGCTTTGTATTTGAATACAGTGATCTTCTTCGCACGGCCTTGTTTTTCAACTTTAGCCGTTACAGTAGCACCCTCAACAACCGGGCTTCCTACTTTCACACTTTCTCCACCTACAAAAAGAACCTTATCAAAAGTTACCGTTTCGCCTGCTTCGCCGTTAAGTTTTTCGATGTAGATTGCTTGACCTTCTTCTACACGTACTTGCTTACCGCCAGTTTCAATAATCGCGTACATAAATGCACCTCCTCATAAACTAAGACTCGCCATCTTCAGGTGGGAAGCGGAAAGCTACCTCTTAACACCTGGTCTGTGCGGTTGTAGCACAGGTGCGCTACAAACATAACATGAAAATACTATCATATTATCAGGATATATGTCAATGTAAATTCTTTTTCAGATCAGAATAAGCACCCAATTGCTTAATCTCATATGAAGGGATTACATCTTCAGCAATTGAAAATAACAATTTCATTCCGAGCATTTCTTCTAATCGCTGCTGATGAACTGCTTGTTCTCCCAAGAAAACATCCTTTACATCTTGTGTCAGTCTAATCAGCACTGCGTCATAATCACTGCCCCGATACTCCCATAGCTCCCTTTCTAATCGAAAAGCAATACTTTCCGCGCTTAGGACCCGTCCTGTTCCATGACAAACTCCACATGAGGAAGTAAGTACTTCCCGCAGAGAGTTTTTCGTCTTTTTTCTCGTCAGCTGCAATATGCCTAATGGAGTAAAGCCGATCAGCTTTGTTTGCCGTTCATCCTTCGCAAGCTCTTCTCCCATAACCTTTATAATTGATTTTTTATCGTTCTCATTTTGCATATCGATAAAATCAATTAAAATGATGCCCGCGAGATCACGAAGCCTGATTTGTCTTGCCGCTTCTCTTGCTGCAAGCTCATTTGTTTTATAAACCGTATCCTGCCGATTCTGCTTGCCTGAGAACTTCCCAGTATTGACGTCAATAACTGTAAGAGCCTCAGCTTCATCGAATATTAAATAGCTGCCTTGGTTTAGCCAAACAATTCGCTTAATCGCTTTCTCGATTTCGCCTTCAAGACTATGAGAGGCTAAAATATTTTCTTTATCATGGTAATGACTAACAGGCAAAGATGTATAGCGGCCAAGCAATGTCTGTACAGAGCGATCATCAGCCAGGATTTCGCCTGATTTCATTTTTTTCACTTCTTCAATCAAGCTTTGTAAAAAGACGTCTTCTTCAAATACAAGCCCAGGCTTTTTTCTGGACGCAGCCAGTGCAGAGATCTCTTTATATTGTTCTCGCAGGTTTTGAAGCTCTTCGAGAAGAGCAGATTCAGGCTGCTCTAGAGACGATGTTCTAAAAATGAGGCCCTCACGATCATTTTTTTCTCTCATCCCAAAGCTTCTCAGGCGCTGTCTGTCCACTGGCTGGTCTATTTTTTTCGAAATAGCCACATAACGTCCTTCCGGCATATAGATCATGTGCTCTCCCGCCAGTTCGATTATACCGGTTAGTCTCGGTCCCTTTGTCCCGGCAGCATCCTTCTCGATCTGGACAAGCATTTTTTCACCCTGATGTACATATGACGAGATTGAACGGCTCTCTTTTACCGCCTTTTCCTGATCTTCATTCACAAAGGAACTAAGCTTCTCTTTATGAAGAAACCCGCTTTTCTCCTGACCAATGCCTATGAATGCAGCATTTAAGCCCGGAAGAACCTTTTCAGTCAGTCCTAAATAAATATTTCCCACAGCTGCCTGCTGCTTTGGCTGTTCAATCACAAGTTTTTCTACTACATGATCCTTAAGCAAAATATACCTTTTTTCCCTTGTGGTGCTGTTAATGATTAGCTTTTCCAATTCTAGGTTCCTCGCTTTATTCTTTAATACAGATAAACAATATCTCCTATTTTAGCAGTTACAAGCTTTTCAGAAAAATAAGCATGAAGAAGTTCGTTTTCATCAAGCGTCCCTTTTTCAAATCCATCCTGCTCAATCACGATCGGATGCTTGCAGCCGCGCTGAAATTGATCAAGCACATCAATCAATTTGTCTTGTTCGTCCACAACAATCGGCTTTAATATCCGTATATCTGTATGCTTTCCATAATAGCGCTGCAGCAAAAAGCGCATAAATGTATATCTGGTTTGTTTCCATTCATAATATAGTGAAAATGCCAAAAAAGCAGCTACAATCCAAATATTTAAATTAAAAGGCCCAGTGAATAAAAAGAAGATCATAAATACTGCCAGACTGCTGATTGACAGGTAGATTGTTTTTTTATGGGCAGCCGGAAACGGAAGCTTACTGGAATAAAACAAAAAAATGAGCTTTCCTCCATCAAGTGGCCAAATAGGAAGTAAATTAAAAACTAAGATCATTAAGTTATAGTGGACAAACAATTGAAAGACATCTGCTGACATCCATGAGACGCTATGTAATAAAGCAGCTCCGCCAATTAACCAGACATGCTGAAGCGGTCCTGCCAATATGACCATAAGTTCTTCACGCAATGGACGATTGCCATGCTCATCCATTTCAGCAACACCGCCAAATGGGAGCAAAGCAATCCTTTTTATACGCCAATTATAATGAGCCGCAGCCGCAGCATGACCAAATTCGTGAACAATGATAATGCAAAGCAGAAGCAGCAATTCTCTGAAATGCCCAGTAGCAATGGCCAGTCCTATTACAACCCATAGGAGCGGATGTATATAAAGATATTTTACCAAGCTCAGTATTTTAATCAAATGGGATCACCTGAATAGGGTCGATGAAATCATCTCCCTTTTTAATCGCCAGGTAAAAGGAACCTTTCTCACCATTTTCAGACGCTGAAGCTGCTCCTACAGCAGTGCCCTTGTTTATATACTGTGAAAGCTTTACATCAATGCTTTCAAGATTGCCATACCATGACTCACTCCGGTCTGGATGCTGAATCACAACCGTATTGCCAAAGTCCTCTTTTAAACCAGCAAAGGACACGTATCCCTCACTCATGGCTTCCACACTTGCACCCTTTTCCGTTTCAAGGATCATTCTTTGTCCATTATCATCGAAATCTTCGACAATCTTAGCAGATGCAGGTAAGGCATAATCGGTGAGGTTCTGCTGTGTTTCTTCATTGTTTTCATCGTCTTTGACTGGCAATAACGCAAGCGGCTTGCCAAATTGATCTTCATACCAATCTGCAACGGCCGCAAACTGAAAATCCTTTTCCATTGTAGAGACGATAAATGTTTTTGCCGATGTTAAGGACGGAGTTTCGCTGCGAAACAAAATGGCCACAGCCAGAAATAAACATGCCGAAAAAAGAATTTTAAAGATGATCGCTTCTTTTTTAAAAAGAGGATGTCCATCTTTTAAGGGCGGATGATCATAATCCGGGATAGTACTGTAGCCGTAGCCGTTTTCCTGTTCTTCTTCCATCCACATAGGAGGTTTATGTCCTCTATTTGGGGTTCTTTCCATTTCTCTTTTCTTCTTAGCCATCTTCTTGCGAATTTCATCAGCTCTTGAGCTCATATCTATTCCACCACCATCATGGTATTTATTTCTACCATTTTATGAGTTGTCCAAATAGAGTATGACTGATGGGGAAGCTTTCCAAATAAAAAAACCGGGAATCCCCGGTTTAATTTCTTACAGTGCATACACACACATTATTATTTAACACCAAAAAACTTTTTAATTTTGGAAAACATGCCTGCCTGATCTTCTTCAAGTGATTGAAGAGGAACAGATTCACCCAAAATGCGGCGCGCAATATTCCGGTAAGCAATAGAAGCTTTGCTGTTCGGATTTAAAGCAATTGGCTCACCGTGATTTGAAGCCTTAATCACTTCATCATCATCAGCTACAATGCCAATCAGGTCAATGGAAAGATGGGTTGTAATTTCATCTACATCCAGCATGTCGCCATTTTTCATCAGATGATTGCGAATACGATTGATAATAAGTCTCGGAGCGCTGATTCCTTCTTCTTTTTCCAATAAGCCGATAATTCTGTCCGCATCTCTTACAGCACTAACCTCAGGTGTTGTCACAACGATTGCATGATCCGCTCCGGCAACAGCATTTCGGTATCCCTGTTCAATTCCTGCGGGACAGTCGATTACGATATAATCATAATCCTGTTTTAATTCATCAATTAACACTTTCATTTGTTCTGGAGACACAGCGTTTTTATCACTCGTTTGTGCTGCTGGAAGCAAATAAAGCAAATCCTCAAAACGCTTATCTTTTACAAGCGCCTGATGAATTTTGCATCTGCCTTCGACGACGTCCACAAGGTCATATATAATGCGGTTTTCCAGTCCCATTACTACATCCAGATTGCGGAGGCCGATATCTGTATCAACTAGACATACTTTTTTGCCCTGCAAGGCTAAGGCAGTTCCAACATTTGCTGATGTCGTCGTTTTACCGACACCACCCTTACCGGATGTAATGACTATTGCTTCTCCCACACTAGAATCCCCCTTGCAATTTCGATAAATTTGGTCGAATATTCATTAAAGCTTGTAATCTATCAATTGTAATTTGATTGTTTTCATCTATATAAGCACATTCCATTTCGCGGCCATCTTCTCCAGGGTAATGATCAGGTGCACGATTTAAACATTCTTCAATTCTCAATTGTGAAGGCTTCATAACCGAAGCGGCGATCACAGCTTCCCGATTACCGCTGCAGCCTGCATGTGCAATCCCCTTCAAAGCTCCTAATATGTAAATATTCCCTCCCGCTTTCACGGTTCCGCCAGGATTCACGTCACCGATGAGCAGCAGGTCCCCGGCAACTTCAAGGACTTGTCCAGATCTTACAATTTTCGCGATGGACACCACTTCATGTGCAATTCGTTCAGCTTCTGCTTCTTGCTTTGTTATCACATTTGAATTAATCGTATCCACAACAAGATTTTTCTTCTGACGGATTAATTCTCTCAATTCTTCCTTCTGGTCAGCAGTTAAATAACGATTGCCAACTTGGACCATAACCGAAATTAATTTGTCACTCTGAGACTTGCTGCTTTCTGAAAGCTTCTGATCGAGCTCTTCTTTCAAGTCACTGTAGGAACATGTATCATCAAGATGCAGTGTTAGTCCTTCTTTTGTTCCTTTTATCGTTACATTTTGGTATTTTTTCATTTCAAGTTGTTCACCTCAAGAAAAAGCTCTCCGCATAAAAATCATATACTGGAAGGAAACAGAAAATATATAGTTGATATTCTATTTCTTCCTTTTTCGTTTTTATATGAATCTACTACCTCATGTAAAAAGCTCACAGATTTTCTCTATCTGAAATTATATTCGACAGAAAGCTCAGAAAATCCTTTCACCTAATAGATGATTCCTTAGGCTGATGACAATATTTTTCAACAGCCTAAAGAATATGAAACATCAATTACAGCGGATTATTGCTGTATTAATCAGATACACTTGCCATAAACTTTTCAAAATGCCTTTTTAATGGATAGCTGGCAATGATGATAAAGGCAGAGTTAAGCACAACTGTCGGCAAAAGACGCAAAGAAGCAAAGTCTGCAAACGACAGGTCAGTCTGATTAATCACTACATTAATTTCATATACACCTATTTCAAGCAGAACAATCAACAGTAATGAAGCCAAGCTGACCATCGCGATGTTTGTCTGCAGTATTCGCATTAATTTGGACATTAAGTAAACAAAAATTGGAAAAGAAAACAAATAAATGCCTATCACGCCTGTATACACAATATCAAACAGCAATCCAAAGATTATTCCATAAATAATTCCATATTTACGCGAGCTGAACACAGTCAGAAATAAAATACTGATGATTAAAAAGCGCGGAACGGTAATTCTGTCGCTGCCAAACATTTCAGTCGGCAAATATTGCACAAAAATACTTTCAAAAACAAACAGAAAAAGAAACAAGAATGGAAGAAGATATTTTCTCACTCCTCTTCCTCCTCTTCTTCTAGCGTACTTTGCAATTCTTCTTGAATCTCAGCTGACATGCTTGTAATTTTAGCAACCATGACATGATTAATATCGTATAAGTCTGCTCCTGTTTCCAAGTAAGCTGTCTGGGTCAAACCATATTCGGCATTTTCAACTTCGACCACTTTCCCAATAATTAATCCTTCAGGAAACACGCCGCCAAGACCCGAACTAATTACATTCTGACCTTCTTTTACCTCGGCATCATACGGAATCTTCGTCATCATTAACAGCTTTTTATCTTTATCATAGCCTTCAATTAAACCAAAAACTTTCTTATTGTCTTCTGCCTGAATTGCTGCAGAAATCCGATTCGTTGGATCCATAGAGCTTAATAACTGTACGGTTGAAGTAAAGCTTTGGGCATTCTTAACCTTACCGATTAATCCATTTGCCGTAATAACCGCCATATCCGCTTGAATGCCGTCATTTTCCCCTCTATTAATAATCAGATTCTCATGATAACGGTCAGGGTTTCTTCCGATCACTGTCGCCTGGATCGGTTCATATTGACTGAGTGCATCTTCTTTCCCGACAATATCCCGCAGTTCTGCATTGTCCTTTTTCAATCGCTGCACTTCAGCTTCAAGACTGGCAAGCTTGTCTAGCCGCGGCTTGAGTTCTTGATTTTCACTGTATGTATTTTGCAAGTCCTGCACATTTTCAATAAAGCCGGCAATATAATTTGTTGGGCCTGATAGAGCATTTTGCACAAATCCTGTCATGTCCTTAAGGAATTGCTCCGGCCACGTAACCTTTTCGCGTTCACGCAAGGAAAAACCAATTAATGCCACAAGTACGATAATGCTGACAAGCAAAATAATCAGGCGCTTATTCAAAAAAAACTGTGGCATTTTGAACACCTCGATTTATTTTTTCACTTAGCATATAAAGGAAAAAAGGCATCAGACCTGAAAAAGAATGATGCCATTCTATTTTCCTTGATTAACGTGAATCCTTAGCTTTTGTTTTAAACAGATCAATATGATCCAATGCTTTCCCTGTTCCAATGGCTACACAATCCAATGGGTTTTCAGCAATCAGCACTGGCATTTTTGTTTCTTCACTAATAACCTTGTCCAAATTCCGCAGCAATGCACCGCCGCCTGTAAGAACAATTCCGCGGTCCATAATATCGGCTGCAAGCTCTGGCGGTGTTTTTTCTAATGTTACTTTCACAGCATCCACGATTGCAGCAACGGTATCATTTAAAGCCTTTGAAATTTCTTCTGCCGTAATTTCAATTGTTTTAGGCAATCCTGTTAACAAATCGCGGCCGCGGATATCAATATTATCGACACCCTCCGGATCACTGGCAGATCCAATTTCTACTTTAATCATTTCAGCAGTACGATCCCCGATCATCAGGTTGTACGTTTTGCGGATATAATTAATAATAGCATCATCCATTTCATCACCAGCAATGCGGATTGATTGGCTTGTTACAATTCCGCCCAGCGAGATGATCGCAACTTCTGTTGTACCGCCGCCAATATCAACAACCATGCTTCCAGTTGGCTCCCAAACAGGAAGATTTGCACCGATTGCAGCTGCAAATGGCTCTTCAATCGTATAGGCGTCTCTTGCACCGGCCTGACGTGTTGCATCAACAACAGCACGTTCCTCAACCGCCGTAATGCCAGAAGGCACACAAACCATGACATATGGCTTACCAGAGAACAAACCTTTATTTTTATTCGCTTGTTTAATATAATATTTCATCATAACAGCCGTTGTTTCGTAATCTGCAATGACCCCGTCCTTCATCGGACGAAGAGCAACAATATTTCCCGGTGTACGGCCGATCATATTTTTCGCGTCATTACCTACAGCCACAATAGCTTTTGTATCTGTCTGCAAGGCCACAACGGATGGCTCTCTTACAACAATTCCTTTTCCTTTTACATATACAAGTGTGTTAGCAGTTCCCAGATCTATTCCTAAATCTTTAGTTCCAATTCCAAACATAACAGTATCTCCCTTTCTGATACATATAACCTGTCCACTATCCGTGAACAATTTAAGTCCATATCCCTCATTATATCATTTTATTAGTGTGCATCTAAAAAATCATAAACAATATTATAGCCCAACGTCAAATAAAAACCTAGTGCTATAAATACCCTTTTTCCTTTAAGCTGACAAATTTATTTTCCCCGATAATAAGATGATCAAGCACTTCAATGCCAATTATTTTTCCGCACTCACCTAAACGCTTTGTAACCTCAATATCTTCCCTGCTGGGAGACGGATCTCCAGACGGATGATTATGAACACAAATTACTGAAGCGGCAGAACGCTTTAATGCTTCTTTGAAAACCTCGCGCGGATGGACTATAGAGGCATTTAAGCTCCCAATAAAAACAGTTTGCTTACTTAGCACCTGATTTTTCGTATTCAAATATAAACATACAAAATGCTCCTGCGATAAAAAGCGCATATCATGCATGACATAATTTGCTCCATCCTCAGGAGAGCGGATGCTGTATCGTTCCTCATAAGTGAGATTAGAAATACGCCTGCCAATTTCAACGGCTGCCAAGACTTGAATTGCTTTGGCTGTGCCTATGCCTTTAATGGATGTAATTTCATCCAGCGTTGCATCCTTTAATAAGCGAAGACCTTCAAAATGCTTAAGAAGACGATTCGATAATTGCAGAACAGATTCATCTTTTGTGCCTGTTCTCAGCAAAATAGCGATTAATTCATGTGTGGAAAGACTTTCAGGACCTTTTTGAATAAACCGCTCCCTTGGCCTTTCGCTTTCGGGGAAATCCTTTATTAACAATGATTCCGTGTCCATCGTATTCCTCCCTTTGCTGAAGGGAGTTATGGAAATGGTGCCATTACATCGGGAGGTTAAAGCCAGCTTCTTTTAACTTGCGAACCGTTTGTGAAACAGGAAGACCTACTACCGCAAAATAATCACCGTGTATTTCCTTCACAAGCATGGAACCAAATCCTTGGATTCCATATGCTCCTGCCTTATCAAAAGGTTCGCCCGTTTTTAAGTAGGCCTTTATTTCTTCATCCGCTAACTCCCAGAATAATACTTTTGTTTCTGTAAAAAACGTAGTTGTGCCTTGTGGAGACACAATGGATACACCGGTAAAGACAGAATGCTGTTTCCCAGAAAGAGAACGAAGCATCGTAAAAGCATCATCTTCATCGTGCGGTTTTCCTAAAATGGCATCACCTAACACAACAACTGTATCCGCACCGATCACATACGAATCTTTATGATCCTGAAAAACGGCGTCTGCTTTACGTTTAGCAAGTTCCATGACAACCTCGGCAGGTTTTGTGCCAGGTTCAAAATTTTCATCAACATCACTGCTTTTGATTTCAAATGGTAGTTGAAGAATTTCAAGAAGTTCTTTCCGACGTGGAGAAGAAGAGGCTAAAATGAGGGTTTGCATGTAATCACCTTACCTTTGTTATTGTACCAGAATGGAGATACATTCTAATCGTACCAAACTTTGCAGAAGCAAACAATTTTTAATAAAGCTTTTGCAGAAATTCTTTATGATTTTCTATCTTTAGGCATAAAAAAAGAGCCTGTCACATAAAATCGAACAGACTCGAAAAAATTTCCCGGGAAAATTTTTCTCTAATATCATTTATAAAGCATCATACGCGGCTAAAAAAGCAAGCAAATGACCTTGCAGTTTATTTGAAAAGGAAGTATCAGGTTTACTGACATATGCTTCAAATTGTGCAAGTGCCGAACTCAGCTCCTGTTTTAAAAGAATCAGCTTTTCCTGTTTGATCTGATCATCTGAAATAGCCGTAAGAACTTCGCCTGCTGCAGCTGTACTTTCAGCTGTATCTGCAGGAATTTCAACTCCAGTAAATGCAGCTGACGCACTTGCTGTTAAGCTTTTAAAAAGAGCTGGAATGTGTTCAAGCAGCGCTTTTTCATCTTCTGTCAGCCCTTCTATGGTAGTCCCGCCGAAAGTGAGCTCTTTTGCAAATACCTGAAATCCTTGTTCTTTCAGCTTAGTCCCAGCGGCCTTTGCTTTTGTAAGATCAGCCGATACAGCAAGCAGAAGCGGATAATTGCCTTCACCCTGAATATAAGAAGCTGGCACCCCTTTATCCATGCTCTTTTGCAGCTCTTGCTTAACTCCTTCTTCTGTCGTAAATACTCCGCCTTGAACAATAAATGTATTTATAGGTCCAGCTTCAAACTGAATCGTACCAGCAGGCGCACCTGGCTGTTCACCTGTTTCCTCTGAAGGTGTTCCAGCAGCTGGCGAAGCGGTTGCATCAGGTTCCGCAATCACAAGCTTTAATAGAATGAAACCAAAGCTTGTCCCAAGCAATACGGCGAAAAACACAGCAAAAAAGACCGTTGGCACATAACTCTTTGTTCCTTTCTTTTTCAGCCCTGCGTTAAAAACAGAAAAACCTTTTACGTTTTTCTTCTTTTCAGGAGCAGAAGCAATGTTAAATTCCTTTACCTCATCTTCTGGATGTTCTTCTGGAAGAATCCAGTCAAATTGGTCATCAGATTCCGCCTCTTGAGCAGCTGCCGTCTGGAAGCTTGCAAAACTCTCCATTGGTTCCTTTTTTTCTTTTCTTTTCTCTGGATGATCTGTTTTCTTTACTTGAAATGGCCGGTCTTCTCCATTTATTTTAATGGTGATTGTCTTTTGTCCTTTTTTGTGTTCCACTGCTTGTCCTCCCATCCTGTCGATTTTTGAATGGTTACATCCTAACACAACAGCAAAAAAAAATAACAAGACTTTTGTCGTCTTGTTATGGGAGAATTTCGTCAAATTTTTTATATAAGCTTTAATTCGGCAATATATTTGCTGTGATTAACTCGCTGATTGGAATGGCATTTTCTCCACCATTATAAGTGCAAAGGTTTTTCTCGGTGCCTTTTAAACAGACAGCTGTGGCTGATTCTCCTGTTATCACAACATATGTATCATCAGATGGCTCTAGCATGTCGCCGCTATGCGGATCTTTAAACACATCTATAAACTGCTGTTCTTCCAGCGCTTTATAAGAAACAGATGCTTGAAGGGTGCCCCCGCTTGTTAATTCATGGCGAATATAAAAGTCAGCAGCTTCTTTCAAAGCGATCGCATTGCCGACAAAGGCCTGATCGCGTGCCTTTTGAATGACGTTTGTGATCGACATAACGGCAATTGCAGCAACAATTCCTAAAATAACAATCACTGCAAGCAGTTCAATTAATGTAAGTCCCTTTTCGTTTAGTCTAGTGTGCATTTTGATCATGACTAGACCCCTCTTTTTCGACAGAAGTATTTTTTACAGAGTATCAACGGAGAGAGGAAGATTGCTATTATAAGCCTGTTACCATTGCATAATAGCAAATACCCCTCTTAAGGTGTATCATCTTCATCTTCATCTTCTTCCGTTATGAAGCGATTTAGCGGATCGCTTTTATTTGAACCATCTGGTGCATCTACCGGCGGAAGCTCTGCCTCTAAATCTTCAAGTGCTGGATAATAATAGGCAGCAAGAGTGATTTCAAATGTGACATTGCTCGTATCCTGCTCGACAGAATATACCTCCTGAAGACCAGTAAAATTCAATTCTTCTATTTTAATAATCCGCTCCATAGACAATAGATTCTCAAGCAGCTTCTCTAATTCAAAATAGGAATCGGACTCTCCAAACAATGTTAGTGATGTTTTTTTAATGCCGTTTGGCAATGGAGTTTCGGTTTCTCCTGTTTCACTTGTTTCAGAATCTTCATCTACAATTTCCTCAGGATCAGCTTGTTCTTCCTCTGTTTCTGGATCATATTGTACTGTTCCTTCTTCACTGATCAAATCAATATTTTCATCTTCCTGTGTTCCATTGAGCTGTATTTCATTGATCGTAGCATCCGAAACAATTTCAGCCTTTTCCACATTTAAAAGAAGCTGATCTAAAAGACGCTTAACAGGCACTTCTTTTTGCAGTTCCATCGTATTTAAAACGGTCTGCTCACTATTTTGAGTTAACGTATTATCAATAATATCAAGTTCCTGTCTTGCCATATCGAGTTCTGTGTTCTTACGGTCAATCTGATCGTTCAGCGGCAAAATAAATAAGTAATAAAGCCCGAAAGTGAGAATACCGATTAAAACAATTCCCAGGAAGCCAAAGCCAAGCTGTTTTTTTGAAAGCTGTACATTCATGGCGAAGTGCCTCCTTCATCCTGGTCACGATCTTGCTCATCATTTTCTGTCTGAGCAGCCTCTTTTAATGCAGGCACATTGATTCTCATCTCGTAATTGGCAATATATCTTGGAACAATATCATCACTAACAGCAGATTCATTTTCTTGGTCGGTTAAGTCAGCTGTTTGTGCTTCTGTAAGTACAGCTTCCTCTATCCACTGTACAGATGTCAGCAAGCTCAGATAGTATGCTGCTTCTGATTTTGTATCAAATTGGACCTGCTGATTGACTGCATGATCTTCGTCCATTTCAAACTCGCTGATAAAGCCCCGTTCTGGCAGAAGTTTTGTCAGCTCCTGCAGCATATAAACTACATTATAAGGCTGCTGATCTGCCCAAGTAATTGCATTTTGTAGGTCTGTTACAGAATTGGAGGACTGATAGTTTTCCAGCTTTGCCCGTTTTGCCTCCAGCAGCTCAGTTGTTTGCGCCAGCTGCTGCTCAGTATCCGCAATAGACTGCTTCCGGTCCTGAATGATAAAAAAGAAAACCGCAGCTATCATCAACACAATCAATATAGAAGCTAGAAGAACGATATAAGAAGCTTTTGTTTTTTTCTCTTTTTGCGGAAGCAGATTAATATCGACTAACATCTTCTACACCTCTTTTAAAGCTAATCCGATATTCAAATAAAATGAAGGAAGCTCAGCATATTGCCCTGAATCTATCACATCATTTTTCAATGTTAAAACAGGTACAGAATAGCGATTCTTCATTTCTTTAAAAATATCGTCAAGATAAGGATGATCACCATCGACAACGATCTTCGTAATCTTCTTTTTGCCTTGTGTCAGTGAAAATTGATAATAATCCTGAACCCGATCAATTTCTTTATAGCTGTCCATTAGCGAACTGCCTACATCATTTGCAGATCCTGAATAATGAAGCTTCCTGCCGCCATTTTCAGATCTGACCGTATCCCATTGTGATGCATCAATGTCCAGCTTTAGATGGCGCATAATAATCGGGATATGATTTTCAAATATACTGACATTTACAGTTGTAAGATCATATTGAACGAGCATTAAGTTTTCATCCGCGTTTGCCATATCGAGCTTATGATACAGTCTATAAAGAGAAAGTGCTGATAAGTCAGCTGCTGCCGGCTTAAGCTTTACCTCTTCCAGAATATCTGTATACTCAGCAACTACACTTTCAGGTGCGGCAAAAAGCAGTACTTCCTTGCGCTCATTGTTCTGCTGCGGCAAAGAATAATAATCAAATATTGGATCCTCAAACGGAAGATGGATCGTTGCACCAATTTCCATAAATAAATAGCCCTTCAATTCATCTTCATGCACATCAGCAGGGATTGCTATTTTTCTCATGACAATAAAAGGATCTGGCACTAAAAAGGTTACTTGCTTGTTTTTTAGCTTCCATTCATTCACACATTCTTCTAAAATGGCTATTAATGTTTCACTATCCTGAATTCTGCCTTCCTTAATCAATCCACTAGGAATAAACCGTTCTTCTAAACGCTGGATGTGCAGATCTCCATGTGACTTTACCTCAGCTAAACGAATAACATGATCCTTAATGATCAGGCTAATATTTGATTGTTTTCCCAGCTTCAAACGAAAGGCCATTTTCAAAACTCCTTATAATAGTGAATGCAAATACCAGGTGATAATGTCATTGCCAAAGAAATAAGCTGCTAAAGCACCAATCCCGATAAAAGGACCAAAAGGAATCGGATTTCCTCTTTTAAGTTTGCCTGTCAGCAAGCCCAATCCGCCATAAACAGCTCCTATTAAAGTTGCGATAAAGAATGATAATAGGACAAGCTTTACTCCAAGTGCTATTCCGAGAACTCCATAAAGCTTAATATCTCCGCCGCCCATGCCGCCTTTACTGATTACGGCAATAAAAAGCAGCAGACCAAAACCGACTGTAGCACCAGCAATTGAATCCCACCACCACGGTGTGAGCGGAATAAAGATACGTTCAGCTATTAAGATAATTGCAAATACAAGCAGGATTTTATCTGGGATCAGCATGTATTTAATATCAGTGATCCAGATGATGACGATCAGAGAGATAAGCGTCCAGGCAATCAATAATTCCGCACTCCACCCAATAAGGAGTGGCGCTGCCACAAACAGCAAACCTGTCATCAATTCAATTAGCGGATAAACGAGCGAAACAGGTGCCTTACAGCACCTGCATCTTCCTCGTAAAAATACATAAGATAAAACTGGAACAAGCTCAAACGGCGTGAGAACATGTCCACACTTTGGACAATGCGACCGCGGCTTTACAATGGACTCTCCGTTCGGGACCCTCAGGCCGACTACGTTGTAGAAGGAGCCTAGGAGGAGGCCGTAGACAAAGACTAACCAAATCATTATATTAATAGTCTAGCAATTCTTTTTCTGTAGCAACACTATCTTTAGGATCGCTATCCACTAGAGCAACTGAATCATGACCCTTTAAGGAATAAGTATATTTCCCATCAGTAACTGCTAACGTTACAGTATAGTCTGTATCTTTAACGTTATCTAAGAATTGTTCTAATTGTGTCTTTGTTAAATCACCAGCACCTGGGTTTGAAGATGTAACATACATTTTAGCAGCACTAATAATTTGAATCCCTTCTGCTACCTTTGCATCATTCTCAGATTTCTTAATAATCCCACCAATACTAGGTATAGCAATCGCAGCAATAATCCCTAAAATAACAATAACAGCAAGAAGCTCGATAAGAGTTAAACCTTTTTGATTTTTTAATGTGTTTCTTAGTTTTTGAAACATGTTCATTCTCCTTAAAATGTGAATTTTATGTTACTTTTTTACTAGTCTCATTATAACAGATTCGTCGAATTGTGCTAGTAGGAAATTGTTTGAAATTGTAAAAGTTTTGTATAGTTATCCGACATGGTTAAAGATCTCAAACATCGGAACCATAATGGATGTAACGATTGTTCCGACAATGCCTGCCAGGAAGACAATCATGATTGGTTCAATAAGAGATTTCAGACGATCAGTGGCACTTTCTACTTCTTTTTCATAGAAATCGGCTACTTTCGCGAGCATTGCATCAAGAGAACCAGTTTCCTCACCAATTGCAATCATCTGCGAGACAAGGGGAGGAAAGACCCAGTGCCTGCGCATTGGCTCTGTTAACGAGCGGCCCTGCTCTAATGAATCTCTCGATTGGCGAATTACTTTTGCAATGACTTCATTTTCAACAATATTTTCGACAATGGTCATGGCCTGCAAAATTGGAACGGATGAAGTAAATAAAGAGCTTAATGTTCTCGTCATCCGGGCTAACGCTGCTTTTTGAAAAATCTTTCCGAAAATCGGCATTCTTAATAGGAAGTAGTCTAAATAATATTTTGATTGTTTATTATTGCGAATAGCCATGATCCCTACAAAGATAGCGATAAAAATAAGAATAACCAGCCACCAGTATACCTGCATCAGTTCACTGGACTTCAAGACAAACTGAGTGATCGCTGGAAGCTCCCCTCCAAAGTCCTCAAACATTTCAACAAAGGTCGGAACAACAGAGACAAGCAAAAAGATGACAACCGCAACAGCAATAATTCCTACCACTATCGGATATGCGAGTGCAGAAACGATTTTTTGCTTTGTAAAATGCTGCTTTTCATAATGAACTGCTAGTCTTTCAAGCGTATCATCCATATTACCGCCCACTTCACCAGCACGAATCATATTAATAAACATGCTTGTAAAGATCTTCTTATGCTTTGCCGCTGCCTCAGAAAGCGGATTTCCTTCCCGCAGGTCCTGTTCAACAACCTTTAAGGCTTTTCGCAGTGCTTTGCTTTCCGTTTGTTCGGAAAGGATGGCGGTTGATTCGACAACAGACACACCAGCCTTCAGCAAAGTCGAAAATTGCCGCAGGTATATGACAAAATCTTCGAGCTTTACAGGGTTGCCGATCGTAATATCCTTAGTCAGGACCGTTTCGGGCAATTCCTGAAAATCCATAACACGAATGCCATTTTCCCTCAGCTGAATCACTGCCTCACGTTTTGAAGAAGCGGTGATGACACCTGACTTATTTCCTTTTCGGTCTCTTCCGCTATATTTATAACGAGGCATCTTATTCCACCTTCTCAACTAAATAAGGGTTCGCGAGTTCCTTTGAAATTAAACCAGCCTGATAGAGCTCTTTCACATTGGTCTCCAATGTATGCATGCCCTGACTCCTTGATGTTTGCATTACATTCACAATCTGATGAATTTTTTCATTGCGAATAAGGTTAGCAACAGCCGCATTATTGAGCAATATTTCAGTTGCTGCTTTTCTGCCTTGTCCATTGACAAGCGGAAACAAGCGCTGCGAGACAATGGAAACTAGCACAGATGCAAGCTGAATGCGAATCTGATCCTGCTGTGCCGGCGGAAAGACATCAATGATACGGTTAATGGTTGCCGGTGCACTGGATGTATGCAATGTTGCAAACACTAAGTGTCCTGTTTCTGCTGCCGTTATAGCCGTTTGGATGGTTTCAAGGTCTCTCATTTCTCCTACTAAAATAACATCAGGATCCTGTCTGAGTGATGCTCTTAAACCATTCGCAAAATTATTCGTATCAAAGCCAACCTCACGCTGATCAATGATGCATTTGCCATGCTTATGCAAATATTCAATTGGATCTTCCAGTGTAATGACATGCTTGCGCATGGTCTGGTTCATATAATCAATCATTGACGCAAGCGTGGTTGATTTCCCGCTGCCTGTAGGTCCTGTAACAAGTACAAGTCCCTGCGGCTTTGCTGCAATTTCTTTTAAGATCAGTGGCAAGTCCAGTTCATCCATTGAAGGTATTTTCGTCGGAACAACACGGACTGCAAGTGCCACACAAGAACGCTGATGATAAGCATTCACCCTGAAACGGGAAACGCCGTGCAGGCCATAGGAAAAATCCAGCTCGCCATTTTGCTTAAATGTATTCCAGAGATGATCTGGGATTACCGCTCTTGCCATGCTTTCAGTATCTGCCGGAAGCAGCGTATCTTGCCCATAGCGTTTTAAATCTCCATTGATCCTCATGATTGGCGGTACACCAACCGTGAGATGAATATCTGATGCTTTTAGCTCAAAGCCTGCCTTCAGAAGCAAATCAATTTTATTTACCATACCGTTTTACTCCTAATCAGGTAGTGCTACTCTGAGCACCTCTTCTGTTGTTGTGATTCCTTGCTTGATTTTGATTAATCCATCATCAACAAGGAAGATCGTTTTGTTTTTAATGGCAATTTCTCTTAATTTCGAGAGAGATTCACCATTCATAATCACACGGCGCATAACATCATCTACAACTAAAACTTCATGAATCGCGACACGGCCTTTATAGCCAGTCATATTACAGGATGAACAGCCGGCACCTTTTACAACCTGATCGATTTTCATGCCTCTCTTGGCAAAAATCTCAATCTCGCGTTTTGAAGGCTCCATTGTTTTCGCACAGTCACGGCACACTCTGCGGACAAGCCGCTGCGCCACGACCCCGCTCAATGAAGAGGCGACAAGGAAAGGCTCAACGCCCATATCTACTAATCTTGTAATCGTGCCGATCGAATCATTTGTATGCAAGGTGCTTAACACGAGATGTCCTGTTAAGGAAGCACGAATGGCAACTTCTGCTGTTTCCTTATCACGAATCTCCCCAACCATGATAATGTTTGGATCTTGTCGAAGAATGGCACGCAGCCCTGCAGCAAACGTCATTCCCACATTTGAGTTCACATGAATTTGATTAATGCCTTCAAGCTGGTACTCTACAGGATCTTCGACTGTTATAATGTTCACTTCTTCGCTGTTAAGCTTGTTTAAAGCCGCATATAAAGTGGACGATTTACCGGAACCTGTTGGCCCTGTTATGAGAACAATCCCTGTTGGTTTTTCAATCATATCGGTAAAGCGCTGAAGATTTACCTTGTTAAAGCCCAGTTTATTGATGTCATTCAGCGTACTTCCAAGATCAAGAAGACGCATAACAATTTTTTCACCATAGACAGTAGGCAATGTGGATACACGCAAATCAACCGGGTGGAAATCCAAGTTCATCTTGATTCTGCCGTCCTGAGGAATCCGATGCTCTGTAATATCAAGATTCGCCATGATTTTGATTCTTGCTGTAAGAACACTTTGCATATGCTTAGGCAGCACTCTCTCTGTTCGGAGTATGCCATCCACACGATAGCGGATAACTACCTTTGTCTCCTGCGGATCAATATGCACATCACTCGCCTTTACAACAGCGGCATTCGTTAATACTTGGTTAACTAGACGGACAATCGGAGAATCCTGGTCAACGATTTTCTCTTGTTCTACTTCTTCTGTATGTGCAGGTGAAGTCCCGAATAATTCCTCGAGCCCTTCATCCATATCGTAGTATTTATTGACTGCCCGCAAAATATCATCTTTTGTTGCAATCGCTGTTTCGATTTGGAAGCCGGTTGATAGACGAAGATCATCAATGGTATAAAAGTCCATCGGATCGGCCATCGCTACGTATAACTTATCTCCATCTTTTTTCATAGGAATGATTAAGTTGCGTTTCGCCATATCCTTAGGAACAATACTAAATAGATTCGTATCAAATGGATAACGGTACAAGCTTACATGTGGAATGCCAAGCTGAAATTCCAATACTTCGATCAGCTGCTGCTCTGTCACATATCCGCGCTGCAGGAGGGCATCTCCAAGCTTTTGCCCGCTGCTCTTTTCTTTAAGCGTCAGCTGCAGCTGTTCTTCCGTAATTAACCCTGCATCAACAAGCAAGTCTCCTAATCTTTTACGAACTTGAGTCATCTATATCCCTGCTTTAACCTCTTTATTTTGTTGCTTCTTTTTCGTGACCCCATAATTCATTCTCATTCTTCTTTTCACCATTCTGAGCTTCTTCCTCAGAGCCAGTTTCAGAATCTGATCCTGCTCCCTCATCCCTCATATCATCTTCAGAATCTGCATCTGTATCAATATTAACATCTGCATTTTCATCAGAGTCTGTTTCATCTTCAATCGTTGTATCTATTGAATCATTTTCCACCGGATCAGGCTGTGTGTTAGCTATTAAACTCTTAATCACAACTTTATGAACAGGAGGGTAAAAGTCATCAGAGATGAATTCTTTTCTTAGAATGCTGCCTGATGGTTCCTTTACTTCACGATATAGTTTAATAATGACACCATCACTGCCTTCTGAAACAGTCTGTTCCTCACCAAATCTCAGCTTTGCATCATACTGCACAATTGTCTTTGGTTTGAATACCTCTTGATCTTCTAGAGAAAGGCTGTATTCATATAGAAATGGCGAACCTTTTAAGGAAACATGGAATTGATTATCAATAAGCTTAAATTCCAGTGTAAACGAGCTGTCATTGGTATTGCTGATAATAAAATCCATATTCTTGGCAGGATCTACTTTCGCTTCAAAGCCGGCTTCCGCATATTCTGGCAGCAGCCTGCTAATATGGCGCTCAGAAATAAGGAAATTGGTTGACAGCACTGTTTTATACATGGCAGATGCTATATGGCTTAATGTCTCACTGCTAAAGGAAGATGTTAACCCGTTTTCCTCAATATATTTTAATAGTGATAGCTGTGATTGCGGCTCAATTTCAATCTGACTTACCGCTTGTGTCCATTTTTCCAGACTTTCATAAGCCTCGTCAGCTGCTAAAGTAGCTTCAGCCACCACTTGATCCTCTTCTGCTACGGCAAAAAATGTCTGCAGCTTCATGGTCTGGCTGCCCGTATGCAATAGAGAGGCCATATTCAGCAGTTCCGTTCTTAGTTTCTCCTCCTGAAAATCATCTGATGTCAGCTCTGGAGAAATCTCTAAAAGCTTAAGTGCCAGCTCATCTTCATTTACTGTTACAAGCAAAGGATAAGTACCGCCCTCCTTCACTGCCTGTAAAGAAGAGTCTACATCAAAGGAAAAGATAGAAAGATCAACTTGTTCATCTTTTTCTTTATAGTTAAAAGTAAGGGTGTTCTGTTCCTGCCACAGTTTAGTGTTCTGCAGGATTTGGTCATACGCTTCTTGACGTGATAATCCCGAAACATCTACCGATCCTACCAGCGTCTTTTCTGTATAAACACCTTTACTTCCCGTAACATTTCCATAAACAGCAGTGCCAAAGTATGAAAAACTAAAAATAAACGCTGTGCTAACAAGCAAGATGATATATAATTTAGCACTATCTGATTTCTTCATGCTCCGATCCGCTCCGCTCTTTATTCCTATTCAACATTTACTGCCAATTCAATTAGGACTGCTGGTCCTTCCGTTTGCGCAGAGTGTATTTGGTCTTCTGTTAAAATGGTTCCCGCTGGAATGAAAACTTGTCCATCTAAACCAATAATATCTTTGTTGACCTTTTTGCCGACAAGCAGTTCCACCTGTTTATTTTTCAGGGCATCAAGCTGCTTCGTATTTTGCTGCTCTTCACTAGCCGCAGCTTCCTCATGGTGAATGGAATCCAGCTCAGCTGTCTGTTGTCCTAGAAGCTCATGGTTATCAAGGAAGCCTTGTTCTGCATCTTCTTTTACAATTACAATATCTTTTCCATACGTAAGTACGTATTCTGAAGGCATTGTCACTTGTTTATCACCTACAAGCAAATCCATACCAAGGATTTGACCAGTTTCGTCATCAGCGTAAAATTCAATGACTTCACCAAGCAGTGCACCTTTTCGTGTCATTACTTTTGTTTGGTTGATTTTAATTTTTTTGTTTACGAGCTGGTTTGCAATTGGAATTTCGTTGAGGTCAATGACGGCGTTGTCTGTTTCGACAGTAATAGCGTATTCTCCAATTCCGACAACTTTTTTGAATGGGATTGCTTTAACGCTTACTTGCCAGTCTTCGTGTTCGATTGTCAGGAAGTCAATTGTGCCTTTTTCAGGATTGATTACGAGTGTTTTTACTGCGCCGATCTGCTGTCCGTCTGCGATGCTGATAATTGGCAATCCTGTAATTTGTGAGCTGTTTTTCATTTATGTCACCACACCTATTCTTTTAGAGATCACTTTTCTGTTTAGATTACAGAAAGGTATAAAAATTTATATTTATTAAGGGTCACGTAGGGCTGCTTTCCGCTTCGGGGCACTCGCTTTCCGCGGGTGGAAGTTGAGCCTCCTCGGTGCATTCGCACCTGTGGGGTCTCAACCTTTCCACTTCTCCCGCAGGAGTCTCGTACCCCTCCGCTGCAATCAGCCAACATTTTTACATATACATATCGAATTGAATTCTCTCACTAATCAATCATCTTATACTAAAAATCATAGGCTAAATAACACAGTCATATCAACCCATTACTTATAGATTACTGTTCTTGGTTGGAATAAGAAAGTAGTAAAAATTGGATTTGTTCTGAGATGATTGGCATGTTGGAATATTGGTTTTTTAGTTCGTTTAGTAAGGTTATCAGTTTTTGGTGCTCTTGCTGTGAGATATAGTGTTCGATTAGCAGGCTGGCAAAGATGTAATGCTCTTTTTGCGGCATTTTTTGCTGCATGCACTGCTGAATCCATTTTTCGTATACATGAGGTTCTGTTGTTTCTTTTGCCAGTTGAAGCTGGTCAAGAAGAGTTTTCAGCACTTCTCTTTGAAGAGTGATATTTTCTTCCTGATCTTGCTGCTCTTCATCCGAATCAGATGATGTTGCTGCTAGAATCCACGACTCGTCTTCTTCCTCTATAACAGGATCTTCTTCATCAGCCATAAGTTCTGGAATGATCTCATCATTTTCATTAACAGCTTCTTCAACGTCTTCATCATCAAGACTTTCTTGGAACTCTTCAAGTACAATCGCTTCTTCACCATCTTGTGGCTGCAGAATTTCTTCAGCAGAGACTTCATCCTCCTCCAGCATTTCCTCTAGTGAAGGGATAATGTATGAACTTTCATCGAGAAGTTCGCTTTCCTCTGACTCCAGTTCTTGCTGTGAAGTGCTTGTCTCATTATCGACTGAAGCAGGGATAATAAAATCATCATCCTCTAATTCCAGACCAAGGCTAAACTCATTTTCTTCCGTTTTACCAGGCAAGTTTTCCTCGTTCTTTTGCTCTACCTGTATGACAGGATTGTCATCAGACATCAGTGACTCCAGTTCACCAATATAGGAAAGCTCCGCATCTTTAGACTCATCTTCCTTTTCGTCTATTGCAAGCGTCTCTTTGTCTTGTGCAAATTCAGTTAATCTAATTTGGTTGAAGTCAATTTCATCAAGCTGTCCGTCCACTGCATCTGCTTCCGTTTCTAATTCCGCTTCTGCCTTTTCCGCTAACACCACTGCATCTGTTTGCTGAGAATCAGTTACCGGCAGTATGATTTCCGCTTCAAAAACTTCCAGTACATCTTCTTCATCGTGATCTGTTTCGATCAGTTCGATCACTGAATCATGGTCCTCAATAGGAGATTCCTCCTCTTCGGCTTCCTTTTCTTTATAATCATGATGATCATCCTGATTGTAAAGGGGAAAAGCAGTGTCTGCAGTTGCTTCTGCTGCAAGAAATTGATCGCTTCTCTTCATCATTAAATACCCGCTCATAACAATCAGCAGAAGCAGTATTAATAATAACTTCCATAATTCCATCACCGATTGTCCCGCTATGCCAAGCAGTGCAAATGAAAAGGATAAAACGGTCATCATCACTTTTCCTTTTTTTGTTAAACCAAGCGGCAAATAAATGACGAGCGGAATAATGACGATTAGGGAGATTGCAGCTAAAATGAAGCTAATCATCGTTTCACCTCACTAGTATAGGATAAAAGATTCATAATATTGCTAACATTGTCGAAAAATAATAGAAAACAATGTAAATTGTCCTAAAAAAACAGTAAATCATAAGAAATATTGTATAATATAATCATCAAGAATGAAAGAAGGGAAACGAATGAATTGTAAAAAAATCCTTTCTAGTACTAAAGGCCTTACTCTTATTGAGGTTTTAGCCTCATTAACCATCTTGAGTATCGTTTTAATTGGGATCATGAGCTTTTTTACACAAGCATTTTCCTATACCAATAAAAACGAGACCAAAACGGCAGCCGTCAATGTTGCCCGCAATGCCTTGATGTATGTCGAAAATCAGAGTTTTATAGAAATGAGAGAGAAATTCTCCTCCCCCAACTCTACTAATCAAAATGAAGAATTACGTATTTATATATGTAAGAACCCAAATGGCAGTGAACAATATAATTTGTTTTGGAAGGGCGAAACACAGTCAGCAGACTGCTCATCCATTACAGTAAACAATATAAAATATGATGTGCGTATTACATCTGATTATTCTAGTGATTATAAAGAAAATCATGAGGACTATTTTGTTCCGCTTAAGGCAACAGTGACATGGAATGATGGCGATCATCAAAAATCGACCGAGGTTGAAGGAGCTATTCAAAGTGAAGATATTAGATGAAAAAGGAGCTACACTCTATGAGCTGCTCGCGGTAATGGTCATCTTAATGATTGTATTGCCGGTGATATATGGTGTCTTTTCGTCAGGCTATAAATTGTACAATAAAGTAAATGCTGAAGGCCAGCTCCGCGACGATGCTGACTATACAGCGACCATGATTATGAATGCCTTTTACTCTACTCCTTTTGATTATGTCCGTTCCTGCGGAGACAACTGCATAGAGCTTGTAGACAGCGAGCATACCACTGTTGCACTTGAAGAAGGAGAACAGCAATCATTTTACAGCATTGATCAATCAAGTGTATATGAAGAAGAAAAAGTAACGGTTATTCAGCTGACAGATAAAACAATGAACAATCAAACGATTTCAGTATTTGAAATTGATGGAGCTGCTTTAGATGTTCAGTCCGATTTTTCAAATTCAACCATTACTGGCTGTGAAGGTGGCCCATGTGAGAATGGAATTATTCAGCTTCATTTCAATTTATCACATAAAAGGCTAGCGGAAGGAAATTTGGAGCTTGACAGTCAATTCGGCTTTTAAAGGAGAACAAAATGATAAAAAATGAACAAGGAAATAGTTTAATTATCGTATTACTTGTTTCACTCGTTTTTACCGTTTTAGGTATGGCCGTTGTCTCTGCATCCATCGGAGGTGCCAAAAGAACTGAAACAAGGGAAAGTGATGTTGTCTATACGTATGATGCATTAAAACTATTGAATGAAATGACGAGCACCCTTCCCGAACTATTAGGCGAAAATGAATTGAACCTCGAAAATTTCAGACGCTGGGACAGCAATCACCGCTTATACGTCGAAAATCGATTTGACGATGTCTTAGAGAATGCAATTGTGGAACAGATACTTGAACCCAATCGCGCGGCAGATTATATCGAGTGCATGAATGTAATTGACGTCAGTACAGGTTCACCATCGTACCTGGATAACAGTCACGCCTGTGTAGGCAGTCTTACAAACTATGATGCTCCTTTTAACATTGATAAAGATCTCGATTTTACCAGAATAGTAGATTTTGTACTTGTAACAAAAAACCCAATTGAAACAGAAGGAAAAGTAACGAGAACCATTAAGAAAAGATTAATACTTTCTCCGCTGCCAAGCTTTTTAAAGTATGCAGCCGGATCTTTTTCCGATAATGAAGGAGAAGGCTTTAAATTAAATGGCTCTGCGAACTTCAATGGAAATGTATATGCCAATCATCTTCATATTCAAGAAGAAGCAGAGTTTGAGCTGCGCGATGGCACAAAAAAAACGCAGGATACACCGATGTCATCCATTACCGGCGATTTATATAGCAGTTCAGCTAACCTGCTGCCGCTATTAAAAGAAGATAACTTTTACAAAGAGGATATTCCGGATTTAAAGCATGACAGTCAGTTTATTAACATTCAATTTCAAAAGTCAATGAATGAACTGACCAATTCGATTTTAACGGACAGTAAACTGTCTGCAGCAAGAACTGGCAATGGCAGTGATTTCTCAGACAGCTTGGCATCTGCGATAAGTAATACACAGCCAAGCAGACAAATTGTTGGAAGTGATGGATACATCGAGAAAGTGGAGGTTCAGCCAAATCCGCTATCCATTGTAGGTGAAACGGCTGCTCCGCTTGATAATAGCTTTATTATTGAAAGTGCAGATCAGGCAATGGAATTTAATGACCCGTTAAAAGTAAATGGCGATCTTGTCGTAATGAGCACTAATTATCCAATTTCCTTCCTTGATCAGCTAGTAGTTGACGGTGATCTTTACTTAGTAAGCTATAAGGATATGAATTTTAATGGCGACATACTTGCGACAGGTGATGTTCACATCATTAATATGACTGGAATGTTAAATGCAAACCGCAATATTATTGGTGCAAAAAATGTTGAGTTAGAGTCCTATGAAAACAACGTCTTTTCTGTGGAAAGCAGCGGACTAAAAGTGGCTGGCGACATTGTTTCTGGAGAAAATGTTTTTCTTAAACCTTTTTCGACAACCATTGATATCCAAAGCAATATTATCAGTAATAAAAACCTGACGATCATTGGGGACGAGAATGACCAAGGCGGAGAAGATGATCAGGTCATGTTTGACTCTGTCGTATATACAGGGGAAAAAGCGAGCATATCCAATGTCAATATCATTGGTGCGCAAAACAATGAAAAACAGATTGTCCTGCTTGTTCATGACGACTTGTTAATAACCAGGATTAATGAGTTTAATAACTATACACCTGCTGATGAAGAAGGACTTCCATACTTGCCAAGGGAAAACAATACCGTAAAGCCGCTAAAAGGATTTTTCTATACTGAAAAGGATGCTGAATTGTATGGAGTCGGCTCACTCTTTTATATAGAAGGCGGGCTTTTTGCTAAAGAGGCATTAACGATTAATGCGATTCGCGGAAGAGTTAATGCCATTACACAGCTCCCAATGCAGAATCAGCAAGAAGACAACTATTCGCGCTTTATTGTCGATTATAATCAGGATGTTTTGCTGCAGAGAATCGAAGCACTTCCGATTGTTGAACAGCTTCAAATATTTTCGGATGAGCTGATTGTAGATTAAGAAGGTTGGTTTAATGTAAAGAAGGGATGCCGCAAAGCATCCCTTCTTTTTTTCGAGTAAATTAAAGATATGCAAACAAAAACGCCCTACATCATATAGGGCGTTTTTCATGTTCTAGCTATTCATTTTACCAGCGTCCTGCACCATTTGAGCCGCCGCTGTCATGGTCTGCTCCCTCAGGTCCTACTTCAAATAAAGCAGATGCCTTTGGTTTTGATTGATCTCTTTGCTTTTCGGCTTCTGCGGTTACCGTAGAATAACCGACTTCTTCACCGATAATATACCACTCAGATCCTTCTTTTCTAACAGATACTTTATCTGGCAGAGTAGACAGCAGAGATTCAATGTCTTTGTCTGTTGCATTATTAGGGTTAAAGATTAACACATCGCTGAGAGCAATCTCTTCGCCTTCTTCAATTTTGAAGACAGACTTGATAAACTTAATTTCTTTTAATCCAATATAAGCGTCTTTAACAATTACCGGCACCCTGACTGTTATACCAGAGCCATCTTTCGCTTTGACAACTAAATAGGTTTCACCTTCAGCTTTGCCGATAATTCTCATATCCCCTTTATATTCAGCTATATTCTGATCTTCGATATAAATATCAAGATCTTTATTAGATGCATTTAGCGGAGAAATGTTAACCGTAAAGGATTTAACTTCATCCACTTCCAGTTCCAATGGATTTGGTGTTACATTGATTGATTCAACTGGAACTTGAAGAGTAATATCCTTTTCTACAGGCGTATTGAAGGCAAATCCGCCTTCAGCTTTTATTCTGATCGTATTTTTCCCTATATCATCGATTACGATGGATTTTGAAGGGTCAAATTCTGTCCACCCAATATTGCCGTTAGGATTCTCAATAGAGTAATAATACTTAACTCCTTTGCCGGCAACCAGCTGTGTAACATCCACATTGACTTTTTCACTTGTGACGTCTCCGTCCTTGTAGACAACTCCGCTATCCTGTCCTGTCATCTCAAAATCCGGAGTCAAGTAGATGATCACTTCTTCATTATCAGAATATGTTACTTTAATGGCTGTATTTTTATCGCCGACAAATTCCATATCCTTAATTGGCTTAGGCTTTAATCCGTAATCATTTGGGAACTCTGTTTGTGCAACAACTGTATTATTGTTATTAAGATCCACCTTGTTAATGAGACCAGAAGCATATCCGTCATATGCTTTGCCGCCCATTTCATTCAAGCGCACCTTTAAATTGATAAACTGGTTGGCTGGAGCAATGGAAGCCTGCTGCTCACCAAAACGGCTATCTTTGTACGTAACATACGCTGTTGGCATCTTGACGTTATTTAGCGCCCAGTCCCCTTTTAGGTTTAAAGAAGCAGCTAAGCTGTTCGGTGAAAAAACACCGGAAGCATAATTGATTGACTGACCTAGTGTAATTTGTGCTGCCGGACGACCATCTTGTCCAGTGATAAGCTTCACTCCTTCAGAAGGAATTAGAGAAACCCCGCTTGGCAGTGGCTGAACAATTTGGATATTTGATAGATTTCCCTTCACTTGATTATTGAATAAACCATTCGGACTTAAAGAATAGTTGACTTTTAATTCATTTGTTCTTTCATTAGAACCAGAAACTTTGATTAAATTATCCGGATTATTGATAACACCCTTTAAGCTCATCTCACCAACCATACTTGGCGCGGCATCATCTTTTACAGAGATTTTTACAGGTGCATGGGTGATTGGCGCAACTGCTTTGCCATCAATATCCCTGTATGAAAGTTTAATATTATCAAATACATAATCTCCTGCTTGCGTAAAGCTTAATGGCAGAGAGAAATCAATTGGCTGTGGAGCACTTTGATTTAAAGGATATTTTAAATCAAACTTAATGGTCGCAATTCCATTCGTAATGGTAGCATTTGCACCATCCTGCAGCTTCACTTTTCCATTAAATTTGTTAAGATCTACTGTAATTTCCCCGCTGATGGATGGTGTATCGATTTCCCCGGAAATCGCCCGGAAAACTTCAGATATATTCCCTTGTGATGCTTGGCGGGCTGTTACACCAGTTACAGATGATAGCTTGCGCAAATAATCCATATCGACTTCACTGTCATTGCCAAAGCCTATTGAATACAGTTTAATATCTTTTTGAGCAAGGGATTGTGCCATATTTATACCATGCTGTTTAATTCGCCTTTTTGTTTCATTTACGTCCTGGTTGATAGTGTAACGGTTGCCATTCAGATAATAATATACTTCACTAAAATCGCGGCCTGTTCTAGTGTCTGTGTATATTTCATGATAAACAAGAACATTTTCAGTTACTGTTTTTTTCTCATATACTGGTACAGTAGAACACCAAAACAAGAAACAATCTTCTCTAGTTCCTACTTGAACTTGTTTCTGATAAGTTATTGCTTCCTTATAGTTAGAAAAAGTAGGCTCCCCATCAGTCATAAAAATTACATATTGGTTTTCTGCCGGTTTTTCTGCCCCATTCGTTTGGCCACCGAGCATTTCAAGTGCTTTTTCAAAAGATTGAGTATAGTTTGTACCCCCAGAGGCAGATAAAGTATTCACAGTGTCCTCAATTTTATTTAGATTGCTTATAAAATCATTAAATGAGAAATACACAACTCTATCCGATACTTTTGTATCGAAAGGAACTAACCCAAAACGATCTCCAGGCTGTCCATGCTCTTTAAAGTACTTAACCGCTTCTTCAATGGCATCCTTTGCATCCTGAAACTTTTTCGGATTTCTACCCGATTCATTCATCGAACCCGATTTATCAAAGATGAAGATTAGGTCGATCGGATCTCTCTCAGGATTTGTAGCCATTCCTTTTGGCATAAGATGAAGGTCAAGACCTCCAATTGCATCTGCATTCTGCGGCTTAACAATAATTTCCTGCGATGCTTTTGCCGAAAAGTTTACCGACGGAGGATCTGCTGCAGCAGAAGCTCCCGTTGGAGAAAAAAGAATAGATAATAGCATTGGCAACAGCAAAAAGGGTAACAGGATTTTCTTCATTTGCTTCATCTTTTTCACTCCTTTCAAATATATGAATTTTTCAGATTATATTCAGAACTTTTATACTATAAGTATACCAATTTACCTATAAAACAAATAGTTAAATCTATCGAAATGATCAAATTTTTTTTCATAAAAAATAGAAGACAGAAACCTGTCTCCTATTTCCGAAACACCTTTATTTCACATACTCAGCAACCTTATTTCTTCCCGCTCTTTTAGCTCCCGTATAAAGCGCTCTGTCAGCATGGCGGATCAGTGTCATTGGGTCTTCAGCATTTTCTGGTGCTGCCGCGACCCCAAATGAGGCCGTGATCTGTATTTCCAGATCGATCTGTTCTACTCCAATATGCTGTGATAATTGAAACGGCTTATTTGCCAGCAGGAGCCTTAAAGTTTCAGCAAATTGAATAGCTTCATGCTTTGGATAGTTGGGAAGAACAATAACAAATTCCTCACCGCCATACCGGGCAACAATTCCAGAATCACCGGTAGCAGCTGTCAAACGATTTGCCAGTTCACATAAAATCTCATTGCCGCTTTGATGTCCATAGTTATCATTGATAGATTTAAAATGATCAAGGTCGAGAATGATTAAAGAGAGTGTGTATATCTCCTGTTTTGCCAGTTTTGCAAATTCGTTATTCAATCTTTTCTCAAGGTATCTGTAATTATAAAGCTTTGTTAGTGCACAGCGCTCGCTTTTTTCTTTTGTTTTCTCGTAATGATTGGCATTTTCGACAGCAATGGCCAGATGTGAACAAAGGATATCAACAATCATCAGCAAAGATTTGTCAAAAACGGCTTTTCTTGTAGAAGCCAAAAAGAGGACACCTGTTACTTCGCTGTTTCGAACAACCGGAACAGAGACAATGCTTTCGATATTGGCAGGCACATACCCTTTAATCAGGAGCTGCCAATCTTTTCTTGTCTTAAATAGGACACCCTTTTTTTGTTCCCACACAAAACCGCTTATTCCTTCTCCTTTTTTTAGCGGCTTCATCACCGCTCGGTTTATTTGCCCATTTTCATAGCTGCGGATGATCTGCAGCTCTTTCCCGTCCACAATGTCCATTAGATAGGCATAATCTGCTGGAAGCATCTGAATCAGCTTTTCCATAAATAAATCGAGTACTGCTCCGACTTTTAATCGTTCTGCCAGCTGATGGCCTATTTCCGATACTTTCTGTAAATACGCATTCACATTTTCACTGGAGGAATATAGACTCATAATCAGCGAAAGACTGGCAAATGGTATGCCGACACATAATACGGCAATGACACCAATTTCCTTATATAAAATAAACAGAACATACCCTACAGGGAAAGATGCTAATGATGAGAGCATGTCCCAAACCATATCTTTTCCAAAGAGAAACTTCTTTTTATCCGTTAAAACAGTATCTATAAAAATAAGAAATAATAAATTTAAAATATAGTAAAAGACTGGATATAAGAGAGCAATAAAAAAGGACTCAGTATTATAGGTGAGCTGGTCGCCGGAAACACCGCCAACTGCATAGTAAAGCATACCGCTAAATAAAGAAACAAGCAGGAACATACTTGAATTTAAAGGCAGTCGATACAGTTGTTTATTTTTACTGATATTGAGTCTGGCAAGCAGCACAAAAATCGCAAATTGAGCCAGCAAAATTTCAATAAAAAGCCCAAATAAAAGAAAAACCGCCATAGAGACCCATTGCAGTAAAAACACTGGTGTATTATTTATGACGACAGGTAATAGCGCAACGAGAAAGGTAAGTAAAAAGAAGGCTGCCAAATCAGTCAGCGGAACTGCTTCAACAGGAGGAGGATAAAAATGATAGGCAATCCAAAGTGAAGCTGGCATTAACAAGATCCAAGCAGCCCAGATGATTTTTTTATATTTCACCTTCATTTTCATCCCTCCTTTTTCCATAGGTAAAAAGTTGTATAATGTGGATATTTTATCAAATTAAAAGGTTTTTGTCACATCTATATTCAAACTATTTAAACTTTTAATTAAAAATGGCTTTGCTTCTGATAAAAAATAGAGTGAGCCTGTAATAATCAGCATCTCATTTTTCCCCAGCGAAAGCATCTCAGAGCGAATGGCATCTTTCCAATCAGATGCAGCTCTTTTACGATGTGAAGAGCTAATTTTCAATAGATCTGAAGCTTTAGCAGCCCTCGGGAAGTCAAAGTCCACAAATGTCATTGTATCTGCAACTGAGTCTAATTGCATGATCATTTTGTCTAGTTTTTTATCAGAAAGAGCAGCGAATATAACCCTCTTTTGTAATTTTCTGTATCGTTTTTGCAATTCATTTGTGAGGGCTTGGATCCCCTCATTGTTGTGCGCACCATCTACTATAATTAAAGGCTTTTCGCTGACGGTTTCAAATCGGCCCGGCCAATAGGCTTTCATTAACCCCTGCTTTATTTGATGTTCCTCTTGAGGAAAACCTTTTAGAGTTAACAGTTCAGCTGCAATAACGGCGAGGGAGGCATTTTCAACTTGATGCTCTCCTGGCATGGTAATGTCAAGTTGTCCATACTCGTTATTTGCTGTCTTTAGACTAAATTGCTCACCAGCTGCTGTGGAAAAATGTTCTTGAATGACAAGATTCTTTCCAAGCTGATAAACCTCTGCATTCTGCTTAGATGCTGTCTTTAATATCACACTTCTCGCACTTTCTTCTTTTACAGCTGTAATGAGCGGGGTATCTTTCTTGATAATCCCGGCTTTTTCATAGGCGATTTCTGCATAAGTCTCTCCAAGGATACTCGTATGATCCAGGCCAATACTTGTTATGATAGAGAGAAGAGGTTCTATGACATTCGTGGAATCAAGCCGTCCGCCAAGACCCACTTCAAACAAGGCTATATCTGCAGGCTGAACATGACCAAAATATTCAAATGCCATCACAGTAATGACCTCAAATTCAGTCGGACCACCAAGGTCTGTCTCTTCTAATTCCTCAGCAAGCGGCAAAATCCGGTTCACAAGCAGTAAAATCTCTTCATCGGAAATCGGTTTGCCATTGTATGAAATCCGCTCATTAAATTGTTCAAAAAATGGAGAAGTGAAGCTGCCCACAGTAAACCCTGCTTCCTGTAAAATACAGCGTAAATATGTCAGTGTTGAACCTTTTCCATTTGTTCCGCCAATATGTACGGTCTTTATTTTTTTCTCTGGGTTTCCCAGTTTCGAAAGCATCCATTCCATTCTTTTTAATCCAGGCTTAATCCCTAACCTCAATCTGCCATGGATCCATTCCAATGCTTGTTCATATGTAGTAAAAATAATAAAAACCTCCTTACAGTATGGAAGACGAATCCTTCATAAGAGGGACTCGCCTTCGATCCATACATTATTTAACCTAGATTACACGTTTTTCAGTTCATTCATACGTGCTTCAACAGCAGAACGTTTTTCCGTATAATCAAGCTCCTTCGCTCTTTCCTCTTCAATTACTTTTTCCGGAGCCTTTTTAACAAAACCTTCGTTGCTTAGTTTCTTCTGAACACGCTCTACTTCCTTGTTCAGCTTCTCCCACTCTTTTTGCAGGCGGGCGATTTCTTCGTCTATATTAATCAGGCCTTCAAGCGGAAGAATAATTTCTGCTCCTGTAATAACAGCGGTCATTGCTTTATCAGGAGTTTCGACATTAATACCAATCGTTAATTCTTCCGGATTACAGAAGCGTTCGATATAAGCACGGTTGCTTTCTAGGATGCTTTCGATCTCTTCGTCCTTCGCTTTAATCAGCATCTTGATTTTCTTGCTCATTGGTGTGTTTACCTCAGCTCTGCTGTTTCGTACAGAACGGATAATTTCAACAAGAAGCTTCATTTCTGCAGCAGCCTTTTCATCGCTGTACTCTTCTACAACCTCTGGCCAAGAAGCTACTGTGATGGACTCCCCTTCATGCGGCAGGTTCTGCCAGATTTCTTCTGTGATGAATGGCATAAATGGATGAAGAAGTCTCATCGTGTTGTCTAAAACATAAGCAAGAATCGAACGTGTCGTCTTCTTAGCCGCTTCATCTTCGCCATATAACGGCAGCTTCGCCATTTCAATATACCAGTCACAGAAATCATCCCAGATGAAGTTGTAAAGAATTCGTCCTACTTCACCGAACTCATAGCGATCAGATAATCTTGTTACGGTTTCAATTGTTTCATTTAAACGTGTCAGAATCCATTTATCTGCAACGGATTTTTCTCCAGATAAATCGATCTCCTCGTATTTCAGTCCATCCATATTCATCAACGCAAAACGGGAAGCATTCCATATTTTATTGGCAAAGTTCCATGTCGATTCTACCTTCTCCATGCTGAAACGCAAGTCCTGACCAGGTGAGCTTCCAGTGGAAAGGAAGTATCTTAGTGCATCTGCTCCGTATTGATCAATGACATCCATTGGATCAACACCATTTCCAAGCGATTTACTCATCTTGCGGCCTTGCTCATCGCGTACAAGCCCATGAATGAGAACGTCTTTAAACGGACGCTTACCCGTAAACTCTAGACCTTGGAAAATCATACGGGAAACCCAGAAGAAAATAATATCATATCCAGTTACAAGGGCATCTGTTGAGTAATAGCGTTTGAAATCTGCTGAATCTTCATCTGGCCAGCCCATTGTTGAAAATGGCCATAGTGCGGAGCTGAACCATGTATCTAATACATCGTTATCCTGTGTCCAGTTCTCTGGGTCAGCAGGAGCATTCTCACCAACGTAAAGTTCGCCTGTTTCATTGTGATACCAGGCAGGAATGCGGTGTCCCCACCATAATTGACGGGAAATACACCAATCACGGATATTTTCCATCCAGCGCAAATACGTATTCTCAAAGCGGGCAGGCACGAAGTTAACCTTTTCTTCCTTGCTTTGCAGGGCGATCGCTTCATCAGCTAATGGCTGCATTTTAACAAACCATTGTGTTGAAAGGTATGGTTCAACAACGGCGCCGCTTCTTTCAGAGTGTCCAACAGAATGCATATGCTCTTCAATTTTAAACAGAACATCCGCTTCCTGCAGGTCCTTTACGATTTGCTTTCTGCATTGGAAACGATCTAATCCTTTGTATTCGCCGGCATTTCCATTCATTGTACCGTCTTCGTTCATAACAAGAATACGCTCAAGATTATGGCGGTTGCCGATTTCAAAGTCATTTGGATCGTGTGCTGGTGTAATTTTAACTGCACCAGAACCAAATTCCATATCTACATAATCATCACCGACAATCGGGATTTCTCTTCCAGTGATCGGAAGCTTTACCGTTTTGCCGATTAAATGCTTATAACGGTCATCTTCAGGGTGGACAGCAACCGCTGTATCTCCAAGCATCGTTTCCGGACGAGTTGTCGCTACTTCAATATAGCCGCTTCCATCTGTTAATGGGTATCTCATATGATAAAATGCACCCTGAACATCCTTATAAATAACTTCAATATCAGATAGTGCTGTTTTCGTTGCAGGATCCCAGTTGATGATATATTCACCGCGGTAAATTAAGCCTTTCTCATAAAGAGAAACGAATACTTTATTTACAGCTTTTGATAATCCTTCATCAAGCGTGAAGCGTTCTTTCGTATAGTCCAGTCCAAGTCCGACCTTGCCCCACTGCTCACGGATATGGCCTTTGTATTCATTTGTCCATTTCCATGTTTCTTCCACAAACTTTTCACGACCTAAATCGTAGCGGCTTTTTCCTTCATTGCGAAGCTTTTCTTCAACCTTTGCCTGTGTTGCGATACCGGCATGGTCCATTCCAGGCAGCCAAAGAACATCATAGCCTTGCATTCTTTTAATACGCGTTAAAATATCTTGAAGAGTTGTGTCCCATGCATGACCAAGGTGCAGCCTTCCCGTTACGTTTGGCGGCGGAATAACAATGGTGTAAGGCGTTTTCGTTTCATCTGCACCAGATTCAAAATATTTACCGGAAAGCCACCAGTCGTAGCGCCCTTTCTCAATCGATGCCGGATCGTATTTCGTCGGCATTGTCAGTTCATTATTGTTTTCCATTTTTATATTCATTCCTTTCACATGACCCTAATACTTTTAAAAAAACAAAAAACCCCATTCGTCATAAAAGGACGAATGGAGTTTGCTTCGCGGTACCACCTTTTTTTCAATATCAAAAAAACAGCCTGATATTGACTCTTAAAATTGATAACGGCTTTCCCGTCTTTTACTAATGAGCATAATGCCGTTCGCAAAAGAAGCTCAAGGGCGACCTTCCAAAGCATCCGCCTGACAAACCTCGCAGCAAATGGTTCATCTCTCTTAAGGCTTTTCACTCTGTACTCTTCCCTATCCTGGCTTTTATTCATTATTTATATGCTCTATACTACTCAAATCAATAACGCTAGTCAATATCGTAACACTATTTTTTTATTTTATACCTTTTCTGAATGAAACGTTCCAAAGGATACAGCAAATTATGCATGGAGTTAGGCACTATCACTAAATGAGGTTCATATAATGAGGAGGAGGGGGACTGATGATGAAAAGAAGATATAATCCGCATGGACTGCCGCCTTGGCTAAGATCGATTCGCAATGTATGCGGACAATTTATTGTTCCGATTTGCATTTTTCAAGGCATTCGAACACTGATTCTGCCTTCCATTTTAGACGTGTTATTGCTTTTCCTGCTTATTGCTGCTGTCATTGCATTTCAATTTGAAATGATTTAGAGCCCGGAACATGGATTAATTCTGGGCTCCTTCTTGTTCTGCCTGTGCTTGTGCTGCCGCAGCAGCCGCTGCCTCTTGTTTTTGTCTTTCTGTTTCTTCTATTCTCATAATCACATACTCTGTATTTTTTAATAGCCAGAACTGATTCTGGAAATATTGCAGCATTTTACGTTCACCACGGCTATTTTTCTTTTTATAATAACGTTCTGCTGCACGGATCACCGGACCAGGATAGGCGAAATAGCTTTGAAAAAGCAATAACTCATCTTCTTTATATGGAAAGTATTTTAAATACGTATAAAACCAATCCACAGCTTCCTCCGAGCGTTTAGGATATGTCTTTAACGACCTGGAGAGAAACGGAAGCATGTCATGCAGGGGAGAGCTTAGCTTTGCATTTTCGAAATTCAGGAAATATCCATAGCCTCGCTCATCAAATAAAAAATGTTCCGGCGAAACCTTTCCATGAATAAGGACCGTTCTTGCTTTTTCTTCTTCTTTCGTCTTTTCATACCATGCTTTCAACTTATCTTCCGCATATTTTATTGCCTGAGTTATGTCATGGTAATACAAGCAAAACAACAGCTCTGTCGGTGACATATACGCTCGTTTTTCACATTGCTCTATAAAGCCTGAAAGAAATTCCTTCTCTTTTTCCCATTGCTGCAGTGTGTTCTCATAATGCTCTTCTCTTTCCTCTTTGGTGATTTTTACTTCTCTGACCGAAAGGGTATGCATCCGTGCCAATTCCCGGAACATCTGCTGATACCTTTGTGTTCGGTCCTCTTTTAATTCATTCGCCAGCCAAGGCATTAAATAATATAAATGATGATCATGCAGCACCGCGTAACGGCCATCTGCAGTCGGATAGATTGGTACAACCCGGTTATAGCCTTTTTGATATAAGTTATGAACATGTCTGATAAAGTCAGCACCATGATTGGTCTTGATTTTCTTTAAAGCAAAGATCCCTTTATTGCTATAAATTTTTTGGACTCTGCCAAAATCCTCAACAAAATTCGCTTCTACAGCATAATGCCTTAAAATGGGTGCTACCTGCTTTAATCGATTTTTTTCCTGCACAGTAATCACTCACTTCCTACAATTCAGCGCAGATACATGATCACTTCTGCGTAAAAAAAAAAACAGATGAGCAGGTTAACATACACCTGCTCATTGGTCCATGATCAACATTAACGGGTTACAACAGCAGGGATATACAGCACCTGACCTTCAAAGACGTCTTGAGTGATATCAAGGTTGTTCACTCTCTGCAGCTGCTGAGAAGACACTTCATATCTTTCTGCAAGCAGCTCGAGTGTTTCTCCGTGCTGCACAATGCATACCTTCAGCTTAGACATTTCATTTTCATCTTTTCGTGCAAAAAACTCTGTTAATGTCATACTGTTTTTGGATTTTTTCTTTTTCTTTACTTCTTGCTCAGAAGAAGATGATGATTCTTCCATGTATACATTTTCAGTCACTTTTACTTCTTGAACAGGACTTTCTTCAAGCGGTACTTGCTTGAACTCTTCCACTTCTGCCACGTATGTTTCAGCAGGTGTTTCACTTCTTTGAGCTGTAAATGCGATATTAGGGAATGCTTCCTTAGGCTCTTCTGCGGCTTGAGGTGCAATTTGAGCTTCTTGTAATGCTGGAGGTGCTACCTCTTCTTCATTCACCTCAACTGCCGGGACTTCAGGCTGTTTTCTTGCCTCTGCTTCAAATGGACGGAATAACTCTTCTTCTTGTTCCTGATCATGTTTTGGCTGTTCAGCTTTTTCAATGCGCAGTTCAGTGACAAAATCATTTTCTTGTTCTTCATCTTCTTGTGCAGGAGGCTCAAATATTGAAGCGGATGAGCGGTAGAGCGGCTCCAGCTCTGCCTCTGCCTCTGCCTCAGAAGCTTCTACAACTTCCTCAACAGCATTTTCAGCCTCTTCACGCTGCTCGCCATATAAACCGGAAATCATTAAGTTTGCGTTCAGCTTCATACAGCTGCGTTCAGGAAAATCGTAATCAAAGGATTCCACTTCTACACCAATGTCCTCAATGCTTTGAATTCGATTATTCGGGATCGTAATATCTACTGGAAAAAAGTGAGTGAATTCAAAAACACCTTCATCTCTTTCCTCTACACTTTGCACAAACTTTGCCTGGTAGCCAGCATTCTGCTGCTCTGCTTCATCTGCTTCGACGCGATTATACTCCCCTGTAAGCTCTAAAGCACCTTGGATGGTGACATATTGTTCACTTTCCTGGATTGTAATATTTGGATCAAGTGAGATTGATATTAATTGCAGTACTTCCTGTCCTCTTTGAAACCACACTGATTCTTCTAAAGAAAATCGTAAGCACGATGGATTTCCCTGAGTCAAAGCGACTCCTCCCTTCATATCTTTCACGTCTAATCACTATGTCATTATCAATTTATGAATAGACGATTCTAAATATGAGTAAAAAATTGCAAGATAGATTAGTAAGAGTGCTTTCGGTGCAGGAGTTTTTGAGATTAGGAACTTGTTAGAGGCAGCTGGTTTGTTTAATGCTTTGAAGGGAGGGGTTGTGCTGTGGGGGGTTGTGCTTTTTTGGGGGTTGTTTTTGCTTGATTGTCTGGTTTTTCACTTCTGGGAGTGAGGTGCAGCGATTGTTTTGGGTTTCAGGTTTAACGGTTGCTGCTGGAATTTGGAGGTTTGCGACACTATATACCAGTTTTTGGATTGTACAGGTGTGTTTAATCCCTTTTCGCGACACTATATACCAGTTTCTGGATTATACAGGTGTGTTTCTTCCCTTTTCGCGACACTATATACCAGTTTCTGGATTATACAGGTGTGTTTAATCCCTTTTCGCGACACTATATACCAGTTTCTGGATTATACGGGTGTGTTTCTTCCCTTTTCGCGACACTATATACCAGTTTCTGGATTATACGGGTGCGTTTCCTCCCTTTTCGCGACACTATATACCAGTTTCTGGATTATACAGGTGCGTTTCCTCCCTTTTCACGACACTACATACCAGTTTCTGGATTATGCTGGTGCGTTTCCTTCCTTTCACGACACTATATACCCATTCCTGGATCACAAAGGTACATTGCCTCTTTTCCCACCACATCTCTAATGAGATTTAAAAGGTACGTTTCCTCCCCCACAACATCATTTACTAATTTACAGATCACAAACCCAAATTTCCGCCATTCAACCCAAACCCATCTAAAAAACACCATTAAAAAACAGCACCGGCTATTTCGGTGCTGTCTCTACTGTATTACATAATTCTAGAAAAAGCAGTTTCTGCTGCTTTAATTGTGTTTTGAATGTCTTCGTCACTGTGTGCAGTTGAGAGGAATAATCCTTCGAACTGTGAAGGCGGAAGGAAGACCCCTTCATTTGCCATTTCACGATAGTAGGAAGCAAATAGGTTCAAATCAGATGTTTTCGCTTGATCATAGTTTGTTACTTTTTCGTTTGTGAAAAAGATGCCAACCATGGAACCTGCACGGTTAATCGTATGCGGAACTCCGTATTTTTCTGCTGCTGCTTTTAAGCCTGACTGCAGCATGTCTGCTTTGCGTCCAAATTCTTTATAAGTTTCTGGTGTCAGCTGACTTAATGTTTCAAGCCCTGCAGTCATGGCAAGCGGATTTCCTGATAGGGTACCTGCCTGATAGATTGGTCCGCTCGGTGCAATTCTTTCCATAATTTCAGCTTTCCCGCCGTATGCACCAACTGGCAGTCCACCGCCGATGACTTTCCCTAAACATGTAATATCAGGTGTAACGTTAAAATAGCCTTGTGCACATTGATAATCTACGCGGAAGCCTGTCATCACTTCATCAAAGATAAGAAGTGTTCCATTTTGCTCTGTGATCTCACGCAGTCCTTCAAGGAATCCCGGCAGTGGCGGCACAACACCCATATTGCCGGCAACTGGCTCAACAATTACACCAGCAATATCATCTCCATATTGATTAAATGCCAGCTTCACGCTCTCAAGGTCATTGTAAGGAACTGTGATAGTATTTTTAGCCACACCCTCAGGTACACCAGGACTATCTGGAAGTCCTAATGTGGCAACACCAGAACCAGCCTTGATAAGCAAGGAATCACCATGACCGTGGTAGCAGCCTTCAAATTTCATAATCATGTTGCGGCCAGTATAGCCTCTCGCCAGGCGAAGTGCACTCATTGTTGCCTCTGTTCCAGAAGAAACCATACGCACGATTTCAATCGATGGCACACGCTCGATGACAAGCTTGGCAAGCTCATTTTCAATTTCTGTTGGAGCCCCAAAGCTCGTCCCGTTTTCAGCCACTTTTTTGATTGCTTCAACCACGCGGTCATTACTGTGACCTAAAATTAGCGGTCCCCACGAAAGGACATAATCAATGTATTCATTGCCGTCAATATCATAAATCTTTGATCCTTTTCCACGCTCCATGAAGATTGGATCCATATTAACAGATTTAAATGCACGGACAGGGGAGTTAACTCCGCCAGGCAATAGCTTTTTCGCTTCTTCAAACGCTTGAATGGATTTAGTATAAGAACGCATACGATCCCTCTTTTCGTTTTTTAGTTAAAGATTGTTTTTTTATTAGTTTTGCTCTTTCAGCCATCTTGCAGCATCTTTTGCATGATACGTAATGATCAGATCACAGCCGGCTCTCTTCATGCCTGTCAGCATTTCCATGACAATTCGCTCTTCGTCAATCCAGCCGTTTTGAGAGGCTGCTTTGACCATGGAGTATTCTCCGCTCACATTATAAATGACAAGCGGAAGATTGATATTGTTCTTTACATCGCGGACAATATCCAAGTACGGCATCCCTGGCTTCACAATAAGGAAGTCGGCACCTTCTACCAAGTCAGACTCTGCTTCTCTAATGGCTTCAAGGCGGTTTGCCGGATCCATTTGATAGGCTTTGCGGTCACCGAATTGAGGTGTACTGTCAGCCGCTTCTCTAAACGGACCGTAAAAGGCTGAAGCATATTTAACAGCATAGGACATAATCGGCACATTTTCGAATCCTGCTTCATCCAATCCAGCACGAATCGCTGCTGTAAAGCCATCCATCATATTGGATGGAGCAATAATGTCAGCTCCTGCTTTTGCTTGACTGACAGCCGTCTGCACTAGCAAATCAAGTGACTCATCATTTAAAACTTCTTCATTTTCCACAAGACCGCAATGGCCGTGGTCTGTAAATTCACATAGGCATGTATCCGCAATAACAATCAGCTCAGGGAAGCTTTCTTTAATTAATCTTGTTGCTTCCTGTACAATGCCATGATCGTGATAAGCCTGCGTGCCGCACGCATCCTTTTCTTCAGGAATCCCAAATAGCAGAACCGATTTTATGCCTAAAGATACTACTTCTTCAAGTTCAGCATGAAGGTGGTCCAAGGATAAGTTATAAATGCCAGGCATGGATGTTATTTCTCTTTTAATATCCTGACCTTCTGCAACAAAGATTGGATAAATAAGATCATCTGTATGCAGTCTATTTTCTCTTACAAGCGCTCTCATATTAGCTGTCTTACGAAGTCTTCGGTGACGATTGAATTGTAGGTCCATAATAGAATCCTCCTTGTTTTATGTTGTTTCTATCTCTTTTAAATACTGAATGATTTCATTTAGCATATCTTTCACCGTATATCGATCCGGGATTGCATGAACATGCAAACCATGTGTTTCCGCCCTGGCTTTTGATACCGGTCCAATACAGGCGATAATACATCGTTTTATTTGATCTGCCAGATCGTTTTCAAGAACAACATCCATAAAATGATCAACTGTGGATGGACTTGTGAAAAGAATAATATCCAGCTGATGGTCCAGCAATTTTTCTTTTAATAGCGCTTTGCTATCTTCTGGCATATCGGTTTTATAGACGATGATTTCTTTCACTATTACTTCTTTCCTGCGTAAAGCAGAGGCGATCGCATCTCTTGCTAAATTTCCTTTTGGAATGAGAATGTGCTCACCCTTTTGAATTAAAGGCAAAAACTCTTCTATAAAGCCTTCCGCAACATATTGAGATGGCACAAAGTCAACGTTCAGCCCTTTAGCTTCCAGTACTTCCTTCGTCTTGTCGCCGATTACTGCCATTTTCGGAAGCAGCTCACTTTTTGTATCCACATGCGCAAAAAATGTTTCCACCGTTACATTGCTCGTAAAAATTAGCCAGTCATATGTATGTAATGTTTCGTTTAATCTGGCAGCATCTTTCTGTGTTATGGTCGGCTTAAAAGAGATGAGAGGAATTTCCACCGGAATTCCCCCTAGATCTCTTACCAATTCAGCAACTGGTTTAGCATGCTGCTTTCCTCTGGGAATCAGCACCCTTTTGCCGAGCAGAGAGGACGCGGCAGACATTACTCTCCAAGCTCCCGTTTTACTTCGTCAATTAAGTCCTTTGCACCCATTTCAGTCAGTGAGGATGCTGTTTGTATGCCTACAGCCTCAGCATCAGCTCCAGCAGACATTTCCTTCAGCATGGTCGTGCCATCAGGAGAACAAACAAGTCCTGTTAACTCCACTTCTCCATCATTTTTAAGTGTGGCATAGCCCGCAATTGGAACCTGGCATCCGCCTTCCATTTTGTGGAGAAACGCTCTTTCTGCCGTAACCGTTTTGGTTGTCTCCTCACATGCAAACTTCTCAAGCAGTGATAGTAGTTCTTCATCTTCTCCGCGGCATTCAATAGATAATGCGCCTTGTCCAACAGCTGGCAGGCAAAGATCAGGGTCTAAGAACTCTGTAACAACATCCTGTGACCACCCCATGCGTGCAAGTCCAGCAGCAGCCAAAATAATGGCATCATAATCTTCCGTCTCAAGCTTCGCAAGACGTGTATCGATATTTCCTCTAATCCATTTGATTTCTAAATCCGGACGTCTTGCCAACAGTTGCGCTCCACGGCGTAAGCTGCTTGTACCAATGACAGAGCCAGGCTTTAAATCTGAAAGCTTAATATGTCCTTTTGAAATTAAGGCGTCACGGTGATCTTCCCGTTTTGGTATACAGCCAATGACGAGCCCTTCAGGCAAAACGGCAGGCATATCTTTCATACTATGTACAGCCATATCAATCTCTTTATCAAGCATAGCCTGTTCAATTTCTTTTACAAATAATCCTTTTCCACCAACTTTGGATAATGTAACATCCAGGATTTTATCTCCCTTTGTCACGATTTCTTTCACTTCAAACTCAAAGCTGGGATTCAATTTTTTCAATTCAGCAATAACCCAGTTTGTTTGTGTAAGTGCCAGCTTACTTCTTCGCGAACCCACGATAATTTTTCTCATGACGGCCTCCTAATGTTTACATCGTACTTAGACAGTTATTGATCCCAAAAATGGAAAGATGATAATTTCCCAAATAAGAAAAAGTTAATTAATACAACTAGAAAAGCGGCAGCATTCCAATAAGCCAGTTTCTTACCATAGAAGCCCTTGCCTACTCGAAGGTACAAATAAATGCTATATAAGATCAGCACTAGAAATGAACCAACTACTTTCGAATCAAGCCAGGACATATCGGGAAGCTTTATATATGCCCATTGTACACCAAGTATAAGGCTAATCATCAATAACGGGACCCCAATCACAGCCAATACATATGACATATGTTCCAGTTTCGCTAAATCAGATAAGCGCACAAGGCGGGAATTCCACTTCTTTCTTTTTAAAAGATCATATTGAATTAAATAAAGGAGCGAAAACACAAATGATAAGCCAAATGCTCCATAAGATAGTATGGCTACTGTTATGTGAATAAATAATAACTCTGACATTAACCTGCCAGCGAGTACGGTTGACTCAAATTGTACGGGAGCAAATGTGTGAATCGCCATAAAAATAAAACCGATGATGTTAGTAAAAAACACAGTAAAATCCACACGCAGCAACGTATTAATGGCAAGTGACAGAGATATTAGCACCCATGCGTAAAAGTATAAACCTTCAAAGATCGTCAGCACAGGAAATCTGCCTGTTTCGAACATATAAAGAATTAAAAAGAGCGTTTGTAAAACCCATACAAATGAAAGTAACCAGAAGGCAGCTCGGTTCGCCTTCCGGTTATTATGAAGAAAATCAATAAAATATAAGAGTACACATAAAGCATACAGAATAACCGTAAATTCATGCAGCCTCGTCATATAGATGTCAAACATGGCCAGACCTCACTATACTTGTAAGGAAGGCTGCGGAACTATAGTCCGAGTTTGACTAGCCTGTTCCGTTTTCACGTTTTCATGGGCTGAAACAATATCTTCTATATTAAAGATCTTCACAAAAAGGTCTAATGCCTCTTCTGCATCCTTGCGTCCAGCTAATTCTTTCGCCTGAAGAATCGGATCTTTTAATAGCTGATTAATAATGCTTTTCGTATGCTTATTCAATACTTTTTTATCACGATCGCTCAAATGCGGCATCTTTCTCTCGATGCTCATCATTGTCTCTGCTTGAATCGTTAGAGCCTTTTCTCTTAAAGCAGAAATAACAGGCACAACTCCAAGCATGTTTAGCCATTGCTTAAAGTCAACAATTTCAGCTTCAATCATAAGCTGAATCGTTTCTGCTGCTTTTTCCCGTTCAGCTAAGTTAGCCTGAACAATGCCTTCCAAATCATCGATATCATATAAGAACACACTATCAAGCTCTGTTAAAGAAGGATCAAGGTCACGCGGCACAGCGATATCTACCATAAATAGCGGCTGGCCTTTGCGCATTCTTTCTACGGTCTCCATTAACTCTTTCGTAACCACAAATCCTTTAGCACCGGTAGAGCTAATTAGTATATCCGCTTCAACAAGAGCGCATTGCAGCTCCTGCAGTGATTTTGCTTGTCCATCATAACGGCTGGCAAGATTCTGCGCTTTTTCAAATGTTCTATTAATAACCGTAACTTTCTTGGCTCCATTTGAATAAAGGTTCTGAATCGCAAGCTCACCCATTTTACCGGCACCAAGAATCAGCACATGCTTGTTTTCAAGAGAGCCAAAGATCTTCTTAGCCAGCTCAACAGCTGCATAGCTGACAGAAACCGCGTTCGCTCCAATATCTGTTTCAGAATGTGCTCTTTTTCCTAATGTGACAGCCTGCTTAAATAGCTGATTAAAGATTGTACCTGTCGTTTTTTCTTCTTGTGCCTGCAAAAAGCTTGAACGCACTTGTCCAAGAATCTGTGTTTCGCCAAGCACCATAGAATTAAGACCGCATGATACTTTAAATAAGTGTTCCATTGCCCCTTCTTGCTCATATATGAATAAGAACGGAGAAAATTCACTTTGCTCAATTTGGAACCATTCTGATAGAAACTCTTTTATATAGTAACGGCCAGTATGGATCTGGTCGACAACCGCATATATTTCCGTACGATTACACGTTGAAATAACAACGTTTTCAAGAATGCTCTTTTTCTGTTGCAAAGCCTGCATTGCTTCCCCAAGCTGCGCAGGATTGAATGTTAAACGTTCTCGTATCTCTACAGGGGCAGTTCTGTAGTTAAGACCAACAACTAAAATATGCATGAAATTGACACCCCCAGAATGATTACATAGTTCGCTACTCTAATTATATCACTTCTAGACATAAATCCGTCACGAACATGTGAACAGATTATGAACTTAAGTTTATCTATATATGTTTGCAGTGTTACAGATTTACCGTGCAAACAGCACAAAATCTGATAATATGGTAAAGAAGCCAATTATATAGCTTCTAGCAAGATCAACAGCATCTTGCTTACATAATAAATAGATCGAAATACTCCCTTATGTACAGTAACAAATATCACACTTATATTCAAGTAAACATGACCGAAAGTGGTGAAAATATATGCGAAATCAGCGTCTCTTTCCAGGGATGATTCTGCTCGGATTTGGAGCCTATTTTTTTCTGCAGCAGTTAAATATCTCTTTATTACAGCCATTATACTCTTGGCCAACATTATTAATTATTGTCGGCATTGCTTTTTTAATTCAAGGCTATGGAGCAAAAGATTATGAAGCGATTCTCCCAGGAGTCATTCTCACTGGTTTTGGAGTGCATTTTCATATAGTTAATAGATTGGAAATTTGGCCGGACCATATTGGAAGCTTTATTTTAATCATCGCTTTAGCCTTTTTGCTTCGTTATTTAAAGACAGGTGCAGGTCTTTTTCAAGGGTTCCTTTTTTTAATTCTTGCTGTTCTCCTGCTTTTCTACGACACTATACTGGGATGGCTTGGTATTTTACCAAGCAGCGTTTCAACTGCTTGGAGATTTTGGCCGCTGCTATTAATGGTTGCCGGGCTGTTTCTCCTAATTAAGAAGAAATAATGTTCAGCTGCTATAAACCAAGTAATCATAAACTGTAAATGCAAAAGGACAGGGAGTTTACGTTATCTTTCCCCGTCCTTTTTTATCTAAACACTTTTTACAATACAGAATCTAAAAAGTTTTTCGTTCTTTCTTCCTTTGGCGCTGTAAAAAGTTCATCCGGATGGCCCACTTCTACAATTCGTCCGTCATGCATATAGACAGCCCAGTCTGCAACTTCCTTGGCAAAACCCATTTCATGTGTGACCACGACCATGGTCATTCCTTCTTCCGCCAGCTCTTTCATGGTCGTTAAAACCTCACCGACCAGCTCTGGATCCAGCGCAGAAGTCGGTTCATCAAAGAGCATGATATCCGGTTTCATTGCTAAAGCCCTGGCAATGGCAACCCGCTGTTTTTGACCGCCTGAGAGCTTTGAAGGATACACATTCTCTTTATCTGAAAGTCCAACTTTTTTTAATAATTCCTGTGCTTCTTTTTTCACTTGCACTTTTGGCTGCTTTTTCACATGTAATGGCGCTTCCATCACATTCTCCAGAACCGTTTTATGCGGAAAAAGATGAAAATGCTGAAAGACCATGCCTACCTTTTGTCTTACTGCATTTAAATCATGTGTGTGCTGATCTATCTCTTCACTTTCAATTTTTATACTTCCGCTGTCCTTCATTTCAAGAAAGTTTAAACAGCGCAGCAATGTGCTCTTACCAGATCCGCTTGCCCCAATTAAACAAACGACATCACTTTCCTTTACAGTCAAATCGATATCCTTTAACACATGGAGATCACCAAAAGATTTATTTAGCTTGTTTACTTCTACAATAATTGACTCAGTCATAATAGACACCTCCTAATCACTTATGGACATTCTTTTTTCAACTAAGCTGACAATAATAGAGAAGAACAAGACAAGTACTAAGTAGTAGACGGCAACAATTAATAAATAAGTCATATAGTCATAGGAAATGGAACCTTGTGTTGTGGCAACATTAAATAATTCATACATTCCTATGAAGGATGCAAGTGAAGAATCCTTTAACGCAATAATGAACTGGTTTCCAAGTGGAGGAAGTGCCCTTCTGCTTGCCTGCGGAAGAATAATTCTCCGCATAGCCAGGCTCCTTGTCATCCCAAGTGATCTGCCGGCTTCCATTTGACCTTTGTCAATGGATTGAATAGTCCCTCTAAATATTTCAGCAATATAAGCACCGTTATGGAAGGCCAGTCCGAGCACAACAGCCCAGAAATCTGAAATATTGAGCGAGGTCAAACCAAAATAAAAGATAAAGATTTGGACAACAAGCGGAGTTCCGCGCACGACAAATATATATACATCAGCAATTACTTCAAGTATTTTTATCTTGGAGATTTTTAAAAATGCAAACAGCAGCCCGACTGCAATGGCAATAATGACCGAGACAACTGTCAGCTGAAACGTAAGCAGCATCCCTTTTAAAAAGATCGGTGCTGTATCAATAAATGTTGTAAACCAATCCATTCATTTCCCCTCCTTTAAAACATTTTAAAAGGCGAATGCTTTCGAACATCCGCCTCAAATGGTTTATTCATCTTCAGGATTCACTGTAATATCTTCACCGATATATTTCTCACTGATTTCCTTCAATGTTCCATTTTCGTGCAGTTTCTCAAGCGCTGCATTTATTTCTTCCAGCAATTCAGGATTATCCTTGCTGACTGCAATGGCCTGCTCGCCAACACCCAGCAAATCACGTCCTTCAATCGTCATTCCAGATCCGATCGCTTCCTTGCCGGTAATAAAGTCTGTCACAACCGCGTCATGCTTCCCTTTACTCAATGCTTCTAAAGCGACTACATCACTATCATAGTATTTAACATTATCGGTTACAGGCAAAACTTCTTCAGCATATGTCGTTCCTTTTGCAACAGCCACTTCTAAATCAGCCAGATCCTCAAGTGTTTCGACTGAACTATCTGGACGCACAAAGATTTGCGGTCCTGAATAATAATACGGAATTGAAAAGTCGACTGCTTTTAGCCGTTCCTCTGTGATCGTATGACTTGCAACTGCTGCGTCATAGCGGCCAGCTTTCACACCTTCTACAATTCCGCCAAATTTTGTTTTCTTCTGAACCGGTTCCAGTCCAAGTTCTTCTGCTACAGCTTCTCCGACTTCAATATCAAACCCAGTCATGGTTCCATCTGCTTCTGTTACAGAAAACGGATTAAATTCACCAGAAGATGCATATGTAAATTTTCCTTCATCCACTAATGCTTTTCCGCCAGAAGACGCCTCTTCCGCACCACATGCTGAAAGAATCATAACAAGCAATATTCCGTAGATGCCTTTTTTAAAGATTTGCATTTTCCTTATTCCCCCTTTTTTTGTTCTGCTTAAAATTCTTACCCTTTAACCTTAACAATCAAACAGAATTATCTCAAAATTCATATTTTGTGATAATTCACCTTAATTAACTCTATGCCAGTTTCTGTTAACTTCACAGATACTAATTCATGGATATAAGTGGTTTTCCTTCCGTATTCTTATGAACTTAGTATTCTCTTAAGTAAAATATAGAAATAATGTGGTGATTAAAAGCGGGGCACTGAATAGAGCGAGGCGATACATACTTTTGCTGTTTCTAACTGGTTCGGTACTTACTTTTATAACATCTGTTGACCCTGCATTTGATTTTTCCTTACTCCAGCGATTAGTCGCAATTCCGCTGATCAGAAGAGCAATAAGAGCTAAACCTCCTGTTATATAGCTAAATAGCATAGAATGATCTGTTAAAAAAGCTAAAATAATAAAAGCTAAACCCAATCCAATTCCAATAAAGAATGATTTCCACATACACAATCTCTCCTTTTATTTCAATTTTATCGGGCTGATTGAACAATTATGTCATTAAAATGTTTGCTGAAAATAAAAAAAGGAGCAGGCAATAATTTGCCATACTCCTTTATCCAACTATCCCTGTCTCATATACCCTTTTAAGATTGACCATGCTTCATCTTTTCCTTGACCGGTTTCAGATGAAAATAGAACAACAGAATCTTGCGGGTCCAAATCTAATGTTTCTTTTGTAACCTTTAGATGCTTTTGCCATTTTGATTTCGGAATCTTATCCGCTTTGGTGGCAATGATGACACATGGAATATTATAATGCTTTAAAAATTCATACATCATCACATCATCGTTTGTAGGCGGATGACGCAGATCGACAATCAGGACTACAGCTTTGAGCTGCTCCCTTGATGTTAAGTATGTTTCAATCATTTTGCCCCAAGCTTCCCGCTCTTTCTTGGAAACTTTTGCGTATCCGTATCCCGGAACATCCACAAAGTGAAGAATTTCATTGATTAAATAAAAATTCAAGGTTTGTGTCTTTCCAGGTTTAGAAGAAATGCGGGCAAGTGCTTTTCGGTTTAGCATTTTATTAATAAATGATGATTTCCCGACATTGGATCTGCCTGCCAGTGCAAATTCAGGCAGATTACTTTCAGGATATTGATCGGGTTTAACCGCACTGATAACAATTTCTGATGATACTACCTTCATGAATGCAAACCACCATTCAATGCGTGCTTCAGCACTTCATCTAAATGAGAAACAAGCACAAAATCAAGTTCACTTCTCACACTTTCAGGGATATCATCAATATCCTTTTCATTATCCTTTGGCAGGATGATCTTTCTTAAACCTGCCCGATGTGCACTAAGCGACTTCTCCTTCAAGCCGCCAATAGGAAGCACACGGCCCCTTAACGTAATCTCACCTGTCATGCCAACCTCTTTGCGGATCGATCTCCCAGTAAGAGCTGAAACAAGTGCAGTCGCGATGGTAATCCCAGCAGATGGTCCATCCTTAGGAACAGCACCTTCTGGAACATGAATATGAATATCATATTTTTCATGAAATTTTTCATCAATATCAAGCTCAGCCGCTTTTGAGCGAACATAGCTGAATGCTGCCTGAGCAGATTCCTTCATAACGTCTCCAAGCTTTCCTGTTAAAACAAGTTTTCCTTTTCCAGGAGAAAGCGAGACCTCAATTTGCAGGGTGTCTCCGCCTACTGTTGTGTAAGCTAGTCCTGTAGCAACCCCTACTTGATCCTCTAGTTCTGCTTGTCCATAACGGAATTTGGCTTTACCAAGAAATTCTTCGACATTTTTGCTTGAGATAACAACTTTTTTCTTTTCACCAGAAACAATGATTTTAGCTGTTTTTCTGGCGATTGTCGCAAGCTGGCGCTCTAAACTCCGGACCCCAGCTTCACGCGTATAGTATCTGACAAGCGTTTGAATGCCATCTTCGCGAATCTGCAGCTGTCCTTTTGTCAGACCATGCTCCTTCACCTGTTTCGGAAGAAGGTGATCCTTGGCAATATGGATTTTTTCCAGTTCCGTATATCCGGCAATTGTAATGATTTCCATACGGTCTAAGAGCGGACCGGGAATTGTGCTTAAATTATTTGCTGTGGCAATGAACATCACTTTTGATAAGTCATAGGTTTCTTCAATATAATGATCGCTGAAATTATGGTTTTGTTCAGGATCTAATACTTCAAGCATGGCAGATGATGGATCTCCGCGAAAATCACTGGACATTTTATCAATCTCATCTAATAAAAAGACTGGATTGATGGTGCCGGCTTTTTTCATCCCTTGAATAATCCGTCCTGGCATGGCTCCAACGTACGTACGTCTATGACCGCGGATTTCCGATTCATCACGGACCCCGCCCAGTGAGATTCTCACAAAATTGCGGTTTAACGAGCTTGCAATTGATTTGGCCAGACTTGTTTTACCAACTCCTGGAGGTCCGGCTAAACAAAGAATCGGGCCTTTTAATGAGTTAGTAAGCTTTTGAACAGCCAAATATTCTAAGACACGCTCTTTTACCTTTTCAAGGCCATAATGCTCTTCGTTTAAAACACGTTCAGCTTTTTGAATGTTTAAATCATCTTTTGTAGCGTTTGTCCATGGAAGAGAAATAAGCCATTCGATATAATTGCGGATTACTGCACTTTCAGCTGAGCTTGAAGGTACTTTTTCGTATCTTCCCAGCTCTTTTAATGCTGTTTCCTGAATATGCTCCGGCATGCCTGCCTTCTCAATTTTATCAGTCAGGTCTGCTATTTCGCCTGTCTTGCCTTCTTTATCGCCCAGTTCTTTTTGAATGGCCTTCATTTGTTCGCGCAGGTAATACTCTTTTTGCGTTCGTTCCATTGATTTCTTTACGCGCTGGCCAATTTTCTTTTCGAGGTTAAGGACTTCTTTTTCATTATGAATAATTTTAATCACTGTATTCATTCTTGCTTTCACATCAAGTGTTTCAAGAATATCCTGCTTCTCTTTAAGCTTTAAAGGCAAATGCGATGAAATAATATCTGCTAGCCTGCCTGGTTCTTCTATATCTGTTACAGATGAATACGTTTCTGCCGATACCTTTTTCGATACCTTTATGTATTGCTCGAAGTATTCAAGCATTGTTCTCATTAATGCCTGATCCTCTACATCCTTCGATTCGGGATCTTCATGAACTTCAACATTAACGGAGTAGTATTCATCCTCATCATAAAATTCCATTACTTCTGCTCTTTTGAGACCTTCAACTAACACGCGGATTGTACCATTGGGAAGCTTCAGCATCTGCTTCACTTTTGTCAGTGTACCCATGTGATACAAATCGTCTTCTGAAGGGTCATCTATAGACATATCCTTCTGCGTAGTTAAGAAGATTAAATGGTCATCTACCATTGCTTTTTCAAGCGCTTGTACTGATTTTTCACGGCCAACATCTAAATGAAGCACCATTGTTGGATATACAAGCAAGCCTCTAAGCGGCAGGAGGGGGACGATGATTTCTTCCTTTTTCGTCATTTCTCATGCACCTCCAAATGCAAATCTAAAACCCTAATAATTGCTGATTTCTTTGTACAATTCTATCTTATTTGCCCTGCAGTGTCGACTGTTTAGCCACTTTCTTCACGTACTTGCCTTAGTATCAAATATTAACAGGCTCATTATGCCTCTCATATCGTTATTTTTTCTCAAGCTTCTCTATCCTATTCCATTCGGAGAAATAGAAGGCATTGGACAATAAATCAGCTTGCAGTTCTTACACTGCAAGCTGGGATATTACATGCTTTCTTTCTTGGACAGTTCGATTGGCATGGATAATAATTGTTCTTTATAGCCGTCTTTTTGAATCGCAATTTTAAATACTTCGCCTAAATGGCTGACAGGAATAATGGTTATGCCGTCAATTTCCTGCAGTATGCTTTGATGATTTTCCTGCGGGATAATGACGGTAGAAGCACCCGCTTTTTTCGCAGCCTTTACCTTTGGATACACTCCGCCAACAGGTTTTACAAAACCATGGATACTAATTTCTCCAGTCATTGCGATGGTATGATCTACTGGCAGCTTATAAATCGCTGAATAAATACCCGTTGCCATTGCAATTCCAGCTGAAGGACCGTCAATCGGCACTCCGCCTGGAAAGTTCACATGAATATCATATTCATCTGCAGGTACACCCATTGATCTTAAAACGGTCAAGACATTTTCAATTGAACCGCGCGCCATACTTTTGCGTCTAATCGATTTCCCTTGTCCGCCAATGCTTTCTTCATCAACAATACCCGTAATATTAATGCTGCCCTTATCGTGGGCAGGAATCACAGTGACCTCGATATCTAGCAGTGCCCCGCTATTTGGACCATGCACAGCCAGACCATTTACAAGCCCAACTGCTGCTTTTTCGCCAATTTTCCGTTCCATCCTCGGGGTAAGCTGACTGGATTGAACAACCCATTCGATATCTTCGTCTCTTATGTAATTTCTTTCTTCTGTAATCGCTAAACCAGCTGATATTTGGATCATATTGACAGATTCTCTGCCGTTTCGGGCGTAAGATGCAAGTGTGTTTAATGCTTTTTTACTAATCGACAGCTTCACTTTTTCTGCAGCCTTTAACGCCACTGCCTCAATTTCTTCCTCCGATAACTCACGGAAAAATACTTCCATACAGCGGGAGCGAATGGCAGCAGGGATTTCACTCGGTGTCCTTGTTGTTGCTCCAATTAAACGGAAATCCGCAGGAAGCCCATTTTTAAAGATATCATGAATATGCGATGGAATTTGTGTATTATCTTCATTATAATAGGCACTTTCTAAAAATACTTTTCGATCTTCCAAGACCTTCAAAAGCTTATTCATTTGAATGGAATGAAGCTCTCCAATTTCATCAATAAATAGAACGCCGCCATGTGCATTTGTAACAGCACCTTGCTTTGGCTGAGGAATTCCAGCCTGGCCCATCGCACCGGCTCCCTGGTAAATCGGATCATGGACAGATCCGATTAATGGATCCGCAATCCCGCGCTCATCAAATCTTGCTGTTGTTGCATCAAGTTCTATAAAAATGGATGAAGCTTTAAATGGTGATTTGTTATTCTTCTTTGCTTCCTCTAAAACTAATCTTGCAGCTGCAGTTTTCCCGACACCAGGCGGTCCATAGATAATAACATGCTGAGGATTTGGTCCGCATAATGCTGCTTTTAAAGCCTTTATTCCATCTTCCTGGCCAACAATATCAGCAAATGAAGCAGGCCGCACTTTTTCAGCTAAAGGCTCAGTCAGCGAAATGGACCTCATTTTCTTTAACTGATCCATTTCTTTTTTAGATTCACGATCAATGGATACTTTTTGAGTGCGCTGACTCTTTAATAAGTTCCAAAAATACAACCCGATGACAATCCCAAAAAACAATTGAATAAATAAGGCAATCCCCGTCCAACTCATGTCGTTCCCTCCTGAATTTTAATCTAGCTGTTAACTGCTAGTATCTCCCCGACATGGTTGGAATAAACAGAAAAAGAAAAATCCGTTGAAAGGACTTGTATACGTTCTTTATTTCTTTATTTGATTGATAAAAACAGCTCTTATATTCTTAGTAATCCCTCTATAGAGAATAGGTACTTTTTTTGCCCTTAATTTAAGGGGAAACCAGTGAAATAAGCGGAGGTTTTACCCTTATTTCACAAATTGACCTATTTTCAGGCAAAATAAGGGGAGATTTTCCGGCTATATTGATTAAAATCGCCCATTTTCATGTTTTTCAGTTAGTTAGTCGGAATTACTCCGTCTATTTAAGTACATTTTAAGTGATTTTACGATTTAAGCGGAAATCTTCCGCCTATTTATGAAATTTCTAATTCTGCATTTTAGAAAAAATATAAAACCAGCTTAGTACTTACTATGCCTGTTATGACCCATGCGTTTGCTAAGCACCAGCCCAGCCGTAAAGCAAATAGTTTTCAAAAAAAGCCCAAAAAAGAAAAGCCAACCGAAGTCGACTTTTCTCAGGAATATTGCATTTATATCCTTATGCAGAAGTTTTGCGTTCTTCTTCAACAATGGTTCCATCTTCAAGAACAAGCTTTGGTGCCCCAGTGTCAAGAACCGTATCTTTCGTAATGATGCATTTTTTAATATCATCACGGGAAGGAAGTTCAAACATAACATCAAGCATAATGCCTTCAATAATAGAACGAAGACCACGTGCACCTGTTTTACGTTCGATTGCCTTTTTCGCGATTTCGATCAGAGCTTCATCTTCAAAATCAAGCTCAACATCATCAAGCTCAAGCATTTTTTGATATTGTTTTACAAGAGCATTTTTTGGTTTCGTTAAAATCTCAATTAGTGCTTCTTCATCAAGCTGCGTTAAGCTCGCAATAACTGGAAGACGGCCGATGAACTCTGGAATTAATCCAAATTTCAACAGGTCTTCTGGAAGAACCTTAGAAAGAAGTTCTTTTTGCTCTAGCTCGTTTTGCTTGTTATCAGAACCGAACCCAATTACCTTTTGACCTAAGCGGCGTTTAATGATTTGCTCAATGCCATCAAATGCACCGCCGCAAATGAATAAGATATTTGTTGTATCGATTTGGATGAATTCCTGATGTGGATGCTTTCTTCCACCCTGTGGAGGAACACTTGCCACAGTGCCTTCAAGAATTTTCAGTAAAGCCTGCTGAACACCCTCACCTGAAACATCGCGAGTAATCGACGGATTTTCAGATTTACGTGCCACTTTATCAATTTCATCAATATAAATGATGCCTTTTTCAGCTTTTTCAACATCATAATCAGCAGATTGAATTAATTTAAGCAGAATGTTTTCAACATCCTCACCAACATAACCTGCCTCCGTTAAAGAAGTTGCGTCTGCAATAGCAAAAGGTACGTTCAAAATACGCGCAAGAGTTTGTGCGAGCAATGTTTTTCCGCTACCAGTCGGTCCGATCATTGCAATATTACTCTTTGCAAGCTCTACTTCATCAATTTTGCTGTTTGAATTGATGCGCTTATAGTGATTATAAACGGCTACAGCAAGTGACTTCTTAGCTTGATCCTGCCCAATAACATATTCATTTAAAATCTCACGAATCTCAGAAGGCTTTGGAACATCTTTAAATTCTACTTCTTCTTCTGTTCCTAACTCCTCTTCCACGATTTCCGTGCAAAGTTCAATACATTCGTCACAAATATAAACACCTGGTCCCGCAACAAGCTTTCGGACCTGGTCCTGTGTTTTCCCACAGAAGGAGCACTTTAGCTGTCCTTTTTCATCATTAAATTTAAACAATTCCTTCACCCCTCAAAAAAACTGAAAAGATATATAACCGCGAATCCTATTTCACTGAACGTTCCGTTGACTGACCCGAAAATAGATTAGATATATGTATGGAATAGGCTCTCTGCAATGCTGCTCACTTTAGATGGTCAAAGAATATATACCATTACAGCATCGTGACTTACTCCAACTAATTTTCCGGCTGCTAAAAAAGAGTAATCTAAAATAAGCACATAAATATTTATGTTACTTACTTTTCCCTCTCATATTAGGCATTTAAACGTAACTTTAAATTTTTCCCAAAACAAGTATGTACTGCATTGTAACACATATTTACAGCAGACAGGAAATGATAACGCTTATGGTTGAAAATAGAATATGTACTTCATTCAGTAAATATGATTCGCTGGTTATGAAAAAACAAGCGATCGCCATAAAGCGATTGCCAAAGATAAAACTTGCCGTTTGACAGGTGCACAGCCAGAGGCTTCGCATACCTTATGCTGTTAAATGCTTGCTTTAGTCAAAGAAAACCGGCATTGGTTATATCATCATGTAAGTCAAATCGGGTCTTTTCGGTAAACGAAAAAAATATGTACTTTCTTAAGGATATCCATAGTGTCTGATTTCCATAAGTGTATCTTTTGCAAGAATACATGGTTTCTATGTAATACGTTATCATTTTTGTCTTTTCACAGAGCAAGGAGATACAAGAGTTATGTAGTATTTCTTTGGAGTACAAAACAAGGCACGATCAAAATCGCGCCTTATTTTTATCTATTATATTATACAGTTTTGCTGTTTTCTACAAGTAAATCGATTGCTTTTTTCATTTGAAGATCAGATTTTAATGCATCAAGGTTGCCGCCAAGTGCTTGTGTAATAGCGTCTACGCCCATGTTGTACATTTCAGCCATTTTATCAAGCTCAGCAGAAATCTCTTCTTCTGTTACTTCAATGTTTTCAGCTTTAGCGATCGCTTCAACTGTTAAGTTTACACGTACACGTTTTGCAGCTTCTTCGCTCATTTGCTCACGCAATGCGCTTTCGTCTTGACCAGAGAATTGGAAGTAAAGCTCAAGATTCATGCCTTGCATTTGCAGACGCTGTTCAAATTCTTGAAGCATGCGGTCAACTTCAGTGTCAACCATTGCAGAAGGAACATCGATTTCAGCATTTTCAGCTGCTTTTTCAACAACAGTGTCACGTACATGGTGCTCAGCTTCATGCTTTTTGCTGTCTTCTAAACGAGTTTTGATTTTTTCTTTAAGTGCATCTAAAGATTCAACTTCTTCATCAGCATCTTTTGCAAACTCATCATCTAGAGCAGGAAGCTCTTTACCTTTAATTTCGTGAACAGTTACTTTAAAAGTAGCTTTTTTTCCAGCAAGTTCAGCTGCATGGTATTCTTCAGGGAAAGTAACTTCAACATCTTTAGACTCTCCAGAAGCTGCACCAACCAATTGCTCTTCAAATCCTGGAATAAATTGGCCTGAACCTAATTCTAAAGAATAGTTTTCAGCTTTGCCGCCTTCAAATGCTTCTCCATCAACGAAGCCTTCGAAGTCCATAACAACTGTATCGCCGTTTTCAGCTTTGCCTTCTTCTTTTACAACAAGCTCAGCTTGTTTTTCCTGCATAGCAGTAAGTTCAGCTGTTACATCTTCTTCTGTCACTTCAGTTTCGAATTTTTCTACTTCGATTCCTTTGTATTCGCCTAATTTTACTTCTGGCTTAACTGTAACAGTTGCTTTGAAGATTAAGTTTTTGCCTTTTTCAATTTGCTCAACATCGATTTCCGGACGATCCACTGGCTCAATTCCAGTTTCGTCGATTGCATTTGCATATGCATCCGGTAATAGATAATCTACAGCATCTTGATAAAGAGATTCTACGCCAAAACGCTTTTCAAACATACCACGAGGCATTTTTCCTTTACGGAAGCCTGGTACATTGATTTGTTTAACGACTTTCTTAAATGCAGCGTCTAAACCTTCGTTTACTTTCTCTGCATCTACTTCAATTGTAAGAACCCCACGGTTCCCTTCAAGCTTTTCAAATTTAGCTGACATACAATTAGTTCCCTCCAAAATCTATGATCATTTCATTTTTCACGAAATGGTATGAATACGTCTTGTTTTCAAGCCACTATTCATTCACTAGTAACTGTTAAAAATTACTTATCTGCGTAATACAACCATTATATTATAACACACGGAGCATAGCTTTCAAGATTGAGCCTTATTTTTGCGCTAAGAAATTTCTTCTAGTGCAGAGATGTGCTCACTTGCAGCCTGAATCTCTCTCTCTTCCACTTCATATAAAGCTTCTAATTCTTCTGATGAAATCTCTATTCCAAAGTAGTTTGTGACTAGTCTATGATAAGCAGCAGCCAGTGCATTTGAGGAGATCGATTCAACCTCAAAAGGATAGAGAAGAAAGTAGTGACGCTTTATGATTTCTTTTGTATTTTCATATAAAATAGGATCTTCTTGAGAAATGCCAGCTTCCAGAAACCCTATAATCTCATTGTATTGCTTTTGATCATCCCAGTTATGCATGTCGGCTGGGATTACCTGCTTCTGCTTTCCGCCCTTATTAACCAGCACAGAACGTTCAAAGCCATGTTCTGCTAAGACATTTAACAGGATGGTTTTAAAAAAATATTGCCCGTCCTGATCTCTCAAATACTCTTCTATTCCTTCAAGCTGATTCCGTATGTTAGATTGAGCCAGTTTTGCGGCTATCTGGATTTGCTCATTTTGATCTAGCACAGCAAAAAAGTTAATTGGTTCATGTTCCTTGATATCTTCATGTTCTTCTTCTATCTCGATCGGAGCTAAATGGACATGCTTTCTGCTAAAAGCAAGCATGGTGCTAAAATGCTCGTATTTTTCCTTTGGCACCTCTTTCTCTTCCAAAAGGCCTTCAATCGCAGTAATAATCTCAGCATACTGCCCCAGCTGAACGAGAATCATTAAGTATAGCTCCATTATATCAATATAATTTCCTATGTCTTTCTGCAGCATGCTTTCAGCCAATTTTTTTGATTTGTGCAAGTTACCTGACTCAAAATAGGCAAGGACTAGACCAATATGTATTTCACTATTATCAGGATCCAGACTGAGGGCGTCTTCTAGATAATGAACCGCATTTTTGAAATCTTTTAGTTTGACTGCCTCAAGTCCTTTTTCTATAAGCCGCTTCTCAAGACCGGGAAAGAGAATAATATTTTCACCTGAATCTTTCTGTTCCCGTTTTTTCATATCTATACCGTCCTTATGATTGGTTTGCAGTTAGTTTAGCATGGTGAGAATAAAAAAACAAAAAGATCCATCACCTAATAGTAATGGACCTTCTATTTACTGCGCCTTTTCATATACAGTAATGTATTCATCTAATTGCATGGTAATTTCAATCTCATCCCAGCCATTTACGAGCATCTTTTTCCAATAAGGATCTATTGAAAAATGTGCTTTAAACCCGCTGGTGTCAAAAATGCTTTCGTTTTCTAAATCAACGGTAAGTTCATAGTTTTCATGTTCTGCTTTTTGCAGCAGCTGTGCGACTTTTTCTGCGTCCAGTGTAACTGGAAGCAAACCGTTTTTTAAGCAGTTCTGATAAAAAATATCTGCGAATGAAGGAGCAATGATTGCCTTAAAACCATAATCTAATAATGCCCATGGCGCGTGCTCTCTGGATGAGCCACAGCCGAAATTTTCATTGGCAATTAATATTTTTGCACCTGTGTTCTCAGGTCTATTTAATTCAAAATGAGGGTTTGGCTCACCATCGGGTGAATATCTCCAATCATTAAACAAAAAGCGTCCAAAGCCTGTTTTTTCAATTCTTTTAAGAAATTGCTTTGGTATGATTTGATCTGTGTCGACATTTGCGCGATCAAAAGATGCCGCCTTTTCTGTTATTTTTGTGAATGCACTCATCCTTTTCCCCCCTATTTAACTGCTTCTTCCGGCATCACCTCTGATACATCGGTGATTTTTCCATATATGGCAGCCGCAGCAGCCATGATTGGGCTGACAAGATGTGTTCTTGCACCTGTTCCTTGTCTGCCTTCAAAATTCCGGTTCGATGTTGATGCACAATGCTCACCAGCAGGAACAATGTCATTATTCATGCTTAAACACATACTGCAGCCAGATTCTCTCCACTCGAACCCTGCCTCCGTAAAGATACGGTGCAACCCTTCCTCTTCTGCTTGCTTCTTCACCTGCTGTGAGCCAGGAACCACTAATGCTCTAACATTGCTATGCACCTGTTTGCCTTTCACAATTTCCGCTGCCTGCCTTAAATCCTCGAGGCGGGAATTTGTGCAAGAACCGATAAACACATGCTGTATTTGAATATCATCTATTCTTTGCCCCTCTGTTAACCCCATATAAGAAAGAGCATTCTGCAGAGATTTTCTTTCAATCTCGTTTTTGCAGTCTGAAAGATACGGAATTCTTTCATGCACTCTTGAAGTCATTGCAGGATTTGTCCCCCAGCTGACCATTGGAGCAATTTCCACTGCATTGATATGAATCGTCTTGTCATAGACCGCATCATCATCTGAAGCAAGCTCTCTCCATTCTGCAACTGCCTTCGCCAATTCCTCGCCTTTAGGAGCAAACTTTCTGCCTGTTATATAGGAGAAAGTCGTCTCGTCAGGACTCACTAAACCTGCTCTTGCCCCGCCTTCAATAGACATATTACAGATGGTCATTCTTTCATCCATCGACATGGATCTTATTGCCTCTCCACTATATTCAATAATATAGCCTGTTCCAAAATCAAAACCATGCTTTGAAAGGATATATAAAATAATGTCCTTCGCCGTTACTCCTTTATTAGGAGTTCCGCTGATGTCAATTTTCAGTGTCTTTGGTTTGGCACGCCATATGGTTTGAGTGGCCAATACATGCTCAACCTCACTCGTTCCAATGCCAAAAGCAATAGAACCAAAAGCACCATGTGTTGAAGTATGGCTGTCTCCGCAGACAATCGTTTTGCCTGGCAATGTCAGTCCAAGCTCTGGACCAATAACGTGAACGATCCCCTGATCTGGACTATCTATGCCTGCTAACGGAATTCCAAATTCATGACAGTTTTTTTCTAATGTCGTCATCTGATTCAGCGCCACTTTATCATGAATTTCGGAACGGTTATCTGTTGGAACGTTATGGTCCATAGTAGCAAAGGTTTTATCCGGTCTGCGTACCTTTCTTCCTTTCATTCTTAGACCTGAAAAGGCTTGTGGTGAAGTAACCTCATGCACAAGGTGTAAATCAATATATAATAAATCCGGCTTGCCCTCTTCTTCATATACAACATGTTTATCCCATATCTTTTCAATAATTGACTTACCCATTGTGTTCCCCCCTATCGAAACGAGTGTCTTCATTTTTTGACAACTAAACTGGCTATTATTAAGAGTAAGCCTCCATAATATGCATAATCGCTTCATGATCTAAAATCATCGCTTTAACCTCATTAATCATTTCGCTAGTAGATACATAGTTATTGACAGTTCTTCCGATATCTTTCGTTCGATAGCCTGCATCAAGCACTTGGTTGACTGCCGTTTCAACCGCTTTTGCTTCCTCCTGCATTCCAAAAGATAAACGAAGCATCATCGCTGCAGATAAAATGGCTGCAAGCGGATTGGCAATATTTTGACCTGCAATATCAGGAGCAGAGCCATGAATCGGTTCATATAATGAAGGGCCATCCTCTGAAAGACTGGCAGAAGCCGACATCCCCAATGATCCAGTCAAGACGGAAGCTTCATCACTTAAAATATCGCCAAACATATTTTCCGTTACAATAACATCAAACCTTTTCGGATTTGTCACTAATTGCATCGCTGCATTATCGACCAGCATATGCTCCAGCTCCACATTCGGAAACTGCCTGGAAATTTCATCAGCTACTTCTCTCCACATTCGGCTTGATTCTAGGACATTCGCTTTATCCACTGACGTTACTTTTTGATCTCGTTTCTCCGCAAGCTCAAAAGCCAGCTTAATGACACGCTCCATTTCAGACTTTTGATAGTATAATGTATCAACAACCGCTTCTTTTCCGTCTCTTTCCACGCGCTCACTGGGTTTTCCAAAATACAGTCCGCCTGTCAGTTCCCGAACAAAAAGCAGATCTACATTTTCGATATATTCCTTTTTTAATGGAGAATTCTCTGCAAGACTATCATAATAGCTCGTTGGCCTTAGATTTGCATAAAGGTTCAGTTCTTTTCTTATTTTCAGCAAACCGCGTTCTGGCCGAAGGTGTGGAGGCTGAGTATCCCATTTGGGACCGCCAACAGCACCTAATAAAACCGCATCGCTATCTTTACAATGCTGTATGGTTTCATCCGGTAAAGGCGTGCCATATGTATCAATGGCTTCTCCGCCAATGCTTCCATATGTGAAATGAAACTGGTGTCCAAAGCGTTCTCCAACTGCCTGAAGAACTTCAACAGCTCCTTTTGTCACTTCTTTTCCAATTCCGTCTCCTGGAAGAACAACGATCCGTTTTTCCATCACTAACCCCTCCGATTTTGTTCATTTGGCTTTTTTGTGTGAAAAATAAAATGAAGATGCAAATTCCAATTCATGCTGGTCGTTTTAAGGAGGAGTGGTGGTGAGCCTCCTGCTGCAGAAGCACCGCACCACTCCAATCAGCGATTTCTATACTGACCTTGTATATAAAAGGTTATTTAAACAATAATCCTTCAGCAAAAATCACTTAGAAAGCTAATTTTATACATTTAAGACCGCTGTTTTGCTTTCTTTTAAGTAAATGACACGATTAACAGCATTTAAGTAGGCTTTTGCCGAAGCTTCAAGAACATCCTGTGCTAAGCCTCTTCCGCTTGACTCTTGCCCTTCATATTGAAGACTCACATATACTTGTGCTAACGCGTCTCTGCCTGCACCAACAGACTGAATACGGTAATCAAGTAAATGAACTTCGCCTGTAATACATTTTTCGAGCGTATTATAAAGTGCCTCAATCGAGCCAGCACCTGTTGCGGCTTCCTGCAGCATTTCATTTTGTTTGCCGGATAAAGTGACAGTCGCTGTAGGAATTTGATTTGTGCCGTATTGAACCTGTATTTGCATCAGCTCATAGAAGCGCTGGTCTTTAGAGAGCTTTTCTTCAAGTACGATAGCGGCCAGGTCATCATCGGTCATTTCCTTTTTCCGATCTGCCAAATCCTTAAAGATGGTGAAAAGAGCTGGAATTTCTTCATCAGGAACAGTTAAACCAAGCTCCTGAAGACGGTTTTTAAACGCATGTTTGCCGGAATGTTTGCCTAACACCATCGCATTTGAATGGAAACCAACAAGTTCTGGTGAAATGATTTCATAGGTTGACTTGTTTTTAAGGACGCCATCCTGATGAATGCCTGATTCGTGGGCAAATGCATTTTTACCGACAACCGCTTTATTAGCTGGAACCGTCATTCCTGTAAGCTTGCTGACGAGACTGCTCGTGCGGCTGATTTCCTGCAGATTCATAGCAGTGCTCGCTCCATAAAAATCCTTTCTAATATGAAGAGCAACCGCAAATTCCTCTAATGCTGCATTGCCAGCTCGTTCTCCGATGCCGTTGATCGTTCCTTCCACCTGTGTTGCTCCGTTTTCAACAGCGGCAAGTGAATTGGCAATTGCCATTCCTAAATCGTCGTGGCAATGTGCAGAAAGATGTACTTTATCAATAGAAGGAACATGTTCTCTTAAGTAAGAAAAGATACGTCCATACTCAGCTGGAGTTCCATAGCCTACTGTATCTGGAATGTTTATAATGTTCGCTCCCGCCCTAATCACCTTTTCAATAATTTCTGCTAAAAAAGGAAGCTCTGTTCTGGAAGCATCCTCTGCAGACCATTGAATGATCGGGAACATTTTGGAAGCATATTCTACTGCTTCGACAGCTGCTGCAATGACTTCTTCTTTTGATTTTTTCAATTTATATTCTCTATGAATAGGAGAAGTTGCCAGGAATGTATGAAGACGCGGTTCTGCACCCTCTTTTAATGATTCCCATGCTGCATCAATATCCGATTTAACGGCTCTTGCCAAACCTGTTACAGAAGCGCTGCGGATGGTTTTGGCGATTTGCTCAACAGAAGCAAAGTCGCCTTTAGAAGCTGCAGGAAAACCAGCTTCAATAATATCCACATTTAATCTTTCAAGCTGTTTGGCAATTTCGAGCTTTTCTGAGAAATTCAAGTTTACTCCAGCTGACTGTTCTCCATCTCTCAAAGTTGTATCGAATATTTTAATGGTTCGCACTGACAGCCACTTCTTTCTTTTGTTTATTTTTTTGCACGAATGGCATCATTTTTCTTAACTCCTTACCAACAATTTCAATTTGATGCTGTTTTTCACTTTCGTTAACCGCGTTAAACACTGGGCGATTTGCCTGATTTTCAAGAATCCAGCCTTTCGCAAATTTACCTTGCTGGATGTCCGTTAAGATGCTTTTCATTTCTTCTTTTACTCTTGCATCCACTACTCGAGGTCCGCTGACAAAATCACCCCATTGTGCTGTGTCTGATATTGAATAGCGCATCCCCTCTAATCCGCCCTCATACATTAAATCAACAATCAGCTTAAGCTCATGCAAACATTCAAAATAAGCTAGTTCTGGCTGATATCCTGCCTCTGTTAATGTTTCAAACCCTGCTTTTACTAAAGAAGTTAGTCCTCCGCACAGAACCGCCTGTTCTCCAAATAAGTCTGTTTCTGTTTCTTCTTTAAAGGTTGTTTCTAAACCGCCTGCTCTTAACGATCCAATGGCTCTGGCATATGCTAAAGCAAGCTCTCTCGCTTCGCCTGTTACATCCTGATAGACCGCAAATAGAGCTGGCACCCCTGCACCTTCTTCGTATGTTCTGCGTACAAGATGACCAGGTCCTTTAGGTGCTACTAATAACACATCACTTTCCTCAGGAGGAACAATTTGATTGAAATGAATGTTGAAGCCATGTGCAAACATTAAAGCCTGGTTTGTCAAATTAGGCTCAATTTCTTCTTTATACACCTTCGTCTGCTGCTCATCAGGCAACAGGATCATGACTACATCAGCTTGTGCTACTGCTTCGCTTACAGGATAGACAGCAAATCCATCTGCTTCTGCTTTATTCCAGGAATTACCTTTGCGCAGTCCAATCACAACTTCTACACCGCTGTCACGCATGTTTAAAGAATGTGCATGCCCTTGTGATCCGTAACCAATTACTGCAACCTTTTTCCCGTTTAAGTATTCTGCATTTGCATCTCCGTTATAGTACATTTTCGCCATTTTTCATTCTCCTCTTCTATTGTTTTATGGTTTTAAATTATTTAGAAAGTGCTTGAACATTTTTATAAAATCGATACCTGTTTCGGCGGTGCACTTCTTTGCGTCCCTCGAGGGAAAGCGGTTGTGCCCGTTCTTGCCAGCTCTTTAATTCCATAAGGACTAATTAGTTCTATAAAAGCTTCGATTTTTTCAGATTCGCCAGTAATTTGAATGACCATGCTTTCTTTACTTACATCAATAACTGATGCTCTAAAAGGTTCTATTAACGAATATAATTCATTTCTTGTCTGCGGAGCTGACTGCACTTTGATTAAGGCCAATTCTCTTGCGACAATAGACTGGTCTGTAATATCCGTTACCTTGATCACATCAATTTGCTTATTTAGCTGTTTAGTAATCTGCTCGCTCGCTTTTTCATCCTCGACATGTATAACACATGTGATTCTGGACATGCCTTCAAGTTCAGAGTGGCCAACAGAAATGCTTTCAATATTATAATTTCGTTTCGAAAATAGGTTGGTCACTCGATTAAGCACCCCTGGCCGATTCATTACGGTCAGGCAGATGATTCTTCTCACGGTTTAACACCTTCCATTTCATGGAGCCCCTTACCAGGAGCGATCATCGGAAATACATTTTCATTTGGATCAATCCGCAAATCGATTAATACTGGTTCGTTACATGTTAATAGGTGTTTTAATTCATTTTCCGCTTGTTCCTTTGTATCAATTAAAACCCCTTTTATGTCATAGGCTTCTGCTAGTTTTACAAATGATGGCTGTGAAGAAAACTTACTATGAGAAAAACGCGACTCATAAAAGATTTCCTGCCATTGGCGCACCATTCCAAGAGCCTGGTTATTCAAGACAACGATTTTAATTGGCAGGTTCATCTCACGAATAACGGCTAATTCCTGCGTACACATCTGAAAGCCGCCATCTCCAAGAACCGCAATTACATTCCGCTTTGGATCAGCGAGCTGTGCCCCAATGCTTGCTGGCAAACCGAAGCCCATTGTTCCTAATCCTCCTGATGTGACCCAGCGATTCGCTTCGTTAAATCGATAATATTGCGCTGCCCACATTTGATGCTGCCCTACATCTGTGACAACAATCGCCTCTCCATTTGTAAAAGAGTGAATAAGCTCCATTGCCTTTTGCGGCTTCACCTCAAGTGATGTTTGGTCATAATGGTATGGAAACTCTTCTTGCCACTCCTCTAGCTGTTTCATCCATTCATCATGGACTGGCGGTTTGCCTTCTCCATTCACAAGTTCCTGCAGTGCTTCTTTTGCATCAGCAACAATCGGAATAAGCGTTTCAACATTTTTGCCAATCTCTGCAGGATCAATATCAATATGAGCGACAGATGCATGTGGAGCAAAATGCTTCAGGTTACCGGTAAGCCGATCATCAAAGCGGGCACCGATATTAATAAGCAAATCGCATTTTGATAGTGCCATATTGGCCGTATAACAGCCATGCATGCCTGCCATGCCGATAAATAGAGGATGTTCTGCCGGAAATCCGCCTAAGCCAAGCAAAGTATGAATAACCGGGAGCTTCTGCTGCTCTGCGTAGGCTTTTAATGCGTGCATTGCTTTTGCATGAAGAACGCCCGCCCCTGCTAATATAACTGGCTTTTTTGCTTTGCTGACTGCTTCAATCAGCTTTCTGATCTGCAAATAATTCGGATGTTTGGTTGGCTGATAACCCGGAAGATGGATTTCTGCCTCTTCCTGCATTTCAGCTGGAGCAGCTGCGATATCTTTTGGTATGTCAATTAAAACCGGACCAGGTCTGCCGCTGGAAGCAATGTAAAAGGCTTCCTTTACAATTTTAGGTATGTCCTCCGCTTTTCGAACTTGGTAGTTATACTTGGTAATCGGTGTAGTAATCCCTAAAACATCTGCTTCCTGGAAAGCATCTGTACCAATAACTCCTGTAGCAACCTGGCCGGTGAATACAACTAGCGGCAGTGAATCCATCATGGCATCCGCAAGTCCAGTCACAATATTGGTTGCACCTGGTCCAGAAGTGGCAATAACAACGCCTGGTTTGCCGGATATTCTTGCATAGCCTTCTGCTGCATGAATGCCTCCTTGCTCATGCCTCGGTAAAACATGCAGAATCTTTGACGAATAAATCTTGTCATAGATGGGGAGCACTGCTCCTCCAGGATAGCCAAATATGACTTCAACTCCCTCTCTTTCCAAGGCATCTAATAACAAATCGGAACCTGTTATTGACCGTGTATTCTCCGCTTTAACCTCGGGTAACGCAGCTCCCTGCAACATGAATGAAAATCCTCCTCTTTTAAAAAATAAAAAGCCTTCTCATCCCTTTATCCAGATTTCTGGAAAACAAGGGATGAAAAGGCTTGAAAACCTGTTCCACGGTACCACCCTGATTCACGTATAATACGTGCTCTCATTTTGTTTGATAACGGGTGCAGCTACCCGGCAGGTCTTACTAAAAGGTTCAGACCCGCACTCAGAGGTGAGTTCATTTTATGCTGGATTACCGGATTTCAGCATCCCCGGCTCTCTGTAAAATCCTGTTCATAAAATTACTTGTCCTCATCATTGATTTTATCGATTCAACACTTTAAACCGTTAAATTTTTAGGTTAAAAAAATGACAGTTTTTCAAAGTGAAAACGTCTTGCTGTGTTTGTGTTATTTGTGTAATTTGTTTTATTGAGGACTATCTTACCCGCATTTACCAGCATCGTCAATAGCATTTTTTAAATTATTTGATAATTTAGATTAGTCAATTTAATTGGATGCGCTTTCATTGTTGTTAGCTTCCCATTCTTGTTGGACAAAATTTTTTGAAAAAATTTTGTAATTTTGAACTTAGCGCTTCAATGTTTTCTCAATAATTACCAAAAATATATTTTATTTGTAATGACTGGGTGGTAGTCTTTAGTTAGATATAGATCTGTTATTTGAAGAGGGAAGGTGAGCATATGAAAGCAGCACAAAGCATACTAGCAACATGGGAAAAATTTAACGACTTTCCTATGGAGACTTTAACAAAAATTTGGGTTTATAACAGTGCAAGCACCAAAAAACAACGAGCACTTTCTCTTATGAAAGAGCATAGAGAGCAATATGGGATGTCAGGGAATTGTTTTGATCTTGCAATCTGGCTTTTAGATGAATTTAAAAAAGATGGTGTACACGCCTATCCGATCGGGGATCAGCTTATGACAGAAGATGCTCATGCAGCTGTCATCGCAGTGTGCGAGGAAGGAAAAAGATACTACTGTGATTTAGGCGATCAATGGATTACCCCGATTTTAATAGATTCGGAGTGCGAGGATTTTACAAATGAAAGACTGTCTGGTTTCTTTCCTGGCGCACAAGTGCAGGTTCACACTGCCAAAGATACATTTCAAATCCTCTATCACCGGCCAAATGGAAAAACGTCCAAACAAGTCTTTGACCCGAAACCCGTGGGTATGGATTTCTTTCTACACGCTGCTGAACTTTCGCAGAATACAATCAGTTCAAAACCACAAGTAGAATGCAGAGTACCATATGATTCTGAAATCGCTCATTGGGAGTTTTATAACTGGGAGAGTTTTTTAAGCACAAATGACGGTTTGTTTCTTGAGCCAACATTAGTGCGCATAGAAGATTGGGTGGAGAGGATATTTGAGAGGACGGGATATAACCGTGAGATATTAGTGGATGTCCTTAAATTGTATAAAAATATGAAAAAGTATTAGATCTCAGGCAGAAGGAACAGTTGTATAGGTGTGTATGTTCCCGCGAGACGGCTTTTCGGGGCGGGGCGGGCACTTAGCAGGCGTGTTAGTTCCCTTCAGAACTCTTTTGCCAGTGCGACGGGCACTTAGCAGACATGTTAGTTCCCTTCAGACCTCTATTTGCAGTGTGACAGGCACTTAGCAGACATGTTAGTTCCCTTCAGAACTCTTTTGGCTGTGTGACGGGCACTTAACAGACATGTTAGTTCCCTTCAGAACTCTTTTGGCGGTGCGACGGGCACTTAGATGGCGTATAAGTTCCCTTTAGGACACTTATTGCTGTGTGACGGGCACTTAGCAGACATGTTAGTTCCCTTCAGATCCCTTTGGGCGGTGTGACGGGCACTTAGGTGGCGTATAAGTTCCCTTTAGGACACTTATTGCTGTGCGACGGGCACTTAGCAGACATGTTAGTTCCCTTCAGACCTCTTTTGGCTGTGCGACGGGCACTTAGCAGGTGCACACACTGTTTCCAATAAGGCTTATCTGTAGATTAAAATTTTGGATGATTGTATAAACACACTCCATTTTGGTCATACAAAGCCACTGCGACCAAGTGAAATTCGGGCCAATATTGCGTTTTCTGCTATTCCTTCAAAGACATTAAATTCATTTATATTCAATTGCACAAACCTTTACATTCTCCCAAATAGAATTCCAATTCTTCTTTCTCATTCGATTATTATAAATGGCCATTCTCTCATTTCCCTCCAAATAATAGGGAGTTGGCCTTACTTTTAGGTTCAAGACATCATCAATTCCCCATGGTGCAGTTAATAATAGATTGTCTTTCTCGTCTAACTTAACGCCTAAAGCTGTTACCGATTCAGGAAACTTGGAGATGCCATCTGTGGAGGATGTATAGGGCGGCATATCATTTAACACATGCATTCTGGCCTGATTCTTAACAGACCAAGGTATTCCCGCTACAAGCTGGTTAAGCTTTCTCTCCAATTCTTTTTCTTCGGATTCATCTATATTAGATGGATTATAGTAGATGACATCAATATCAGGCAGCGGTGTTCTCTCTTGGTAGGTATGTAAGGTATCCCATATTTTTGAGCGCACAAATCCAGCACAAATCCACCAATCTGGCAGCTGTAAGGATTGAACCGCTTTTAGGAGATTCATCATCCAGTGATCTTCCCGGATCAGTTCAAGAATGTCTTCTTCTGTTTTCATGATATATGTCCCCTTTTCAACTAAAAATCAACTTAATACTTATTCTATCTATGTTGATCAAGCTCCTGTATAATCAGGAAACAAGAAATGTGAATAATTGTTTAATAATTCAAATATTTGGTATAATCAAATTGTAAATGCTGGTTTGGAAAGCGAGGGAATAGGTTTCTAACATTTTCACAGTAATAATGTTAATAATATGTTTAAACTTTTATAATAAGGGTAAAGGATAATGTTATATCTTTGTCTAAGGATCTGAACCAGGGACTTCCGGCAAATTACATATGATATTAAATGGAAAAGAACTAATACCAATCTTATAGTAAAGCAATAGTCATTTTACCTTCATAACGGAGTGCATTGGCTGGATCCTTTTATAAAGAAACTAACATTAGCAAAGAACTTCATCAATAGGGGTTCGGTAAATTTGTATTTTTATATGCACAAGAATTGGGGGAGAGCTTTCGGTGGAATTAATGTCCAACATCAGTAAAGAAGTACAATCATTTATACAAGAAAATGGTAATAAGTTTGAGGAGCAGCTTTTATCTGAAGCTGTGAACGTGTCTACGAAAATAAAAGACATCTTAAATACCGGAAATATTGATTTATTAAAAAATGCAAGGAAGCTCATCACTTGTGTCCTTGAACAAAGAGATGAGGAATTAACAGCCTTTGCAAAACAGGAAGGCATCGCATGGGCATCTCACTCTTTGACCCTTTCGTTAAAATTAGAATGGGTACAGGCAATAAGACGAACCTTATGGCTATCCATAAACAAACTGGACGCGATTAAACAGATGACAATAGATCGAGATGATTTCTATGAATTAGAAAAGCTTATAAACGATCGAATCGACCAGTTCCTCAATACATTTTTTCTTAACTATTCATCCTACAAAGATGAAATGCTGCAAAAACAAAGAAATATGGTCGAACATCTATCAGTTCCGATCATTCCTGTAAGAGAACATGTTTCTGTTCTTCCTCTCATTGGATCAATCGATTCCTATAGAGTGCGGATCATTGAGGAAAAGGTTCTAAATGAAATTGCAAGCTCGCGAATCCAAACGCTGATCCTGGATCTTTCAGGCGTTGCTTTGATGGAAATGGATGTCATTGATCAATTCGAAAAAATATTAGCAGGCATAGCCATGATGGGATGCAAAGCTGTTCTGACTGGTTTACGTCCAGACCTTGTAAGAAGAATGGTCCATGCGGGAATCCGCTTCGATAAAAATGCAGATACAAGAGGAACACTTCAGGATACGCTGAGGGAATATATTTAAACAATCGAGACCGCTGAGAGGCGGTCTTTTGTTATGCATTTTTTATGTTGGGAATGAGGTAGCAAAAGCAGCAAGTATATTTCAATATCCTAATGGTAAATCTCTAAAATCACTAGCCATTTTTACTAGCTTTGATTGATTATTTTTAGCAGGAGTGAGCCTTAAAGTAACCGATTCCTTCAGATTCTTGGGATCAAGATAGTAACATTCATCAGTCTGAGGACAATAAATGCAGTAAATATCGACCTCTTCCTTATCAACTGGTTTACTGATGGCACCTGTACTTTTATAATATGATGAGCGAAACCTTACTTCAAGATTACCTCTATGATTCATATTTCTAAACTTAACTTGAACACGCTTAAATGATCCATCTTTATAAATAACCAAGTCAAATGGAGCATGTTCAGTTAGAGGTAACATCACCATAAAACCTTTCTGATAAAGATCAACTTGTGCCTTTAAAACACCTAAATCTCCTTTGTTTTTTGTATGGTGTTGCATTGTAAGCTCTCCCTTCTAAATGATAATCAGCACCTAAGAAGAAGAATCACTGTTTGCAGAACCTTAAATTGACTGAAGCAGAAAAGTATGAATGCAAAGTTGTGAAGAATGTTGAAGAAAAATAAAAAAAGATGCTAACACAATTTCTAATCTGTGTTAGCATCCTTTTTCTGTACAATTAATGACGTCCCAGGAGAGATTCGAACTCCCGACCGACGGCTTAGCTTACCACTATGACTTTCGTCACCAAACAAGTTTTGTTTGTGGTCTGGACTATATCTTCACCATTTCAGGTGCGACACGTATAGTCTCTACGGATCCTCACGATGATCAAGAGTGATCATTATTTAAAATTCCTACCACTAACATTGTTAGTCATTCAGAATTTCTCACCCTAAGGTTAGGCGTAAGTTTCCTCGGTATTACCATCAGCATATCTGTTAAGGCTTCACCGATACAGTGTCGTCCACTCTAAAAGTTTCTGTTTCCTTATAGAGGCTCCTATTTTCTTGAAGGCCGTTGCTCTATCCTGCTGAGCTACTGGGACATATTTAAATGTTAACGTCCTCTTGAGGACAATATTTATTATATTAAAGTAATAATTAAAAGTCAACATTTTTTTAGAAAAAAATTCTTTATGAGGGAAGTGTTAGCTTCCCTCAATTATTATATGCGATTCTTCACTCATTTGGAAGGGAGAAGTTACGACAAAGCTCGTCTAATTTCTCACCATCTGTATCATACACGTCAAGCTGCAGCTCTGTTTGATCGATCGTTAAGATGACATATGTTTTCTCTACACGTCCCCGCGGCATGGAGATGCTGCCAGGGTTGATAAAAAGAATATCATCAATCATTTCAGCGCCAAGCTGGTGTGAGTGACCAAAGCAAACGATATTGGCACTTTTCTCTCGTGCCCGGTATGACAGATTCATCAGTGACGACTTAACAGAATGCAAATGGCCATGTACCGTTAACACCTTTAAGCCATCTGCCAGGCTCATGATCTCCTCGGAGTAGCCGCCATAAAAATCACAGTTTCCCCGGACAGCAGTGAAACCTTTCATTGCTGGATGATTTGGCTCAAGCTCAGAATCTCCACAGTGGATCATGATGGCACAATTCTGATGACGTTCCTTAATTGACACCAATTCATCTGTTAGTCCATGGCTGTCACTTAAAATAAGGATTTTCATTTCCTATCAGCTCCTGGAAAAAGAACTGGCAGCATGTCCTCCAGCTTTCTTAAAGCATTCGCACGGTGGCTGATTTCACTCTTTTCATCCGGCTCAAGCTCTGCCATGGCTTTTCCTTTTTCAGTGCAGAAAAAGATTGGATCATAGCCAAATCCAAAGCTTCCACGTTTTTCCGTTAAAATGGAACCTTCACATGTACCCGCTACTGTCTCTGTTTCTTTTCCTGGAACTGCAACGGCTAAAGCGCAGTAAAAACGGCTCGTTCTCTCAGCTTGGGGAACATCCTTTAACTCCTCTAGGACCTTATCCATGTTGGCATCGTCGTTTTTTGCTTCTCCAGCATAGCGTGCAGAATAGATTCCAGGTCTGCCATCTAATGCATCGATCATAAGTCCTGAATCGTCGGCAATGACAATTTTATTAAGAGCTTTTGATACTGCCTCTGCTTTTAAAATCGCATTTTCCTCAAATGTACTTCCCGTTTCCTCAATATCCTCAAATTCAGGATAATCCAGTAAGGTTTTCACTTCATAGCCAAGCGGCAAAAACATGCGTTTGAATTCTTTGGCTTTTCCTGCATTTTTGGTTGCGATGATTACTTCTTGCATGCTTGCTTCTCTCCCTCTATGTTTATTTCTTATTTCTTAATCTTCCCTGTTATCTCTTCCCCTAAAGCTTCTTTTTGCAGTTCAAATAGCTCAGAGATACCGTCCTGTCCTGCTTTTAACATTTCCTGGAGCTGATTATATGAAAATGTTGATTCTTCTCCTGTTCCTTGAAGCTCAACAAATTCCCCATTCCCCGTCATAACAATATTCATATCCACTTTTGCGCTAGAGTCCTCAATATAATTCAAATCAACAACAGCCTGATCATTTGTTAAAATACCAACACTTGTGGCAGCCAGAAAGTCATGGATAGGAAATTTTGACAGTTTCTTTTGGCTGTGTAGCTTGTTAATCGCCTGCGTCATGGCAACAAAGGCACCTGTGATTGATGCGGTTCTTGTCCCGCCGTCCGCCTGGATGACATCACAATCCAGCCAGATTGTTCTTTCGCCAAGCGCATCTAAATCGATAACCGCTCTTAAAGCCCGTCCGATTAAGCGCTGAATTTCCATAGTTCGGCCGGAAACTTTGCCTTTAGAAGATTCTCGAATATTGCGCTGATCAGTTGCGCGCGGAAGCATGGAATATTCTGCTGTAATCCAGCCTTTTCCTTGTCCTCGTAAAAACGGAGGCACTCGTTCATCAATACTTGCCGTACAGATTACTTTTGTATCGCCAACAGTAATAAGCACAGAGCCTTCAGGATGCTTCAAATAGTTTGTATCAATATGTATAGGCCGCAATTGCAGCGGTTGTCGTCCATCATTTCGCAATGGTACATTTCCCCCTCAAGTCATTTTCACTACTAGTATGAATCCAATAAAAAGAGGCGGCAATATTTGCCTACCTCTTTTATTGTTACTATATAGTATATCAAAAACTCATTTTTAAAAACTACCTGTGTTCACTTTTTCTGGACGTGTTACAGGCTCCGTAATGATTTCGCCGTTTTCATTTGAGAAACCAGCTTCGCCATTCACCGTAATGGCGACACTTTCAACACCATTTTGTTCTGTTAAGGACAGTACCAATGCATTCATTAAATGCTGGGAGATCATTTTCTCTTCATCATCGAAGGTACTGTAAATGGCTTCATTAAAGTTTAATGTCACTGTCCCATTTTCTACTTTCGGTTCATCCAGCAGCTGTACATCATTGTTCATGTCCATTAACAGATTAGAACCATAGTTTGGCCCATCTGCAAGCTCATTTACGACTGCAACTACATTATCATTTGTTTCATTGCTGATCCGTTTTGTAACAGGAACATAGTAATAATTATCCTCTGCTCCTCCGAGGTAATAAACAGTCACTGGCTTCGTATTTGTAATATCAATAACATCACTTGCATCCAGATTAATGCCGCTCGCTCTTGTAAGCGACTCGCCAATTGGTGTTCCATTAACAGGCATTTCTGTCATCTCATTGCCGTTTAGCGTCAGCTTCACTTCATCAATCGTATCAAATTGAGTAAGTGTCCATGTTATGGAATCGAGGATTCTCATTTCATCCTCTGGCTGATAGTTATTAAACTCCTTCGAAAAATCAACAGTTGCTACTCCATCTTTTACATTCACAGACAATTTTGTATCTGCAGGCAATACAGCTTTAAAATCATTTGGAAGCAGATCAGTCACTGGACCATTTTCAACTAAATATTCCAGTGCCTGTGTTGCAACTGAATTGGTTTCAGGCAGCTGCAATGTTTGCGGAACAACATAGCCATTTTTATCAACCAGGTATAGTTCAGTCTGAAGGGAACTGACTTCTTCCACTTCTTCACCTGCACCTGCTGTTTCTTCTGTAATGACTTCTCCATCCTCTGTGTATGTTACAGATTGTGGCGGATCGATCTGTTCCTTCTCATCGCCGCCAAATAATCCGCACCCAGTTAATAATGCGGATGACACAACCACAGCTGATACTATTGTCCATTTTTTATTTATTGACATGAAATTTCCCTCCTAAGACAGTTTGTACTACATGTATACGAGCCTATTTGTAATTTAGACCGTCTTTGGAGAGAAAATCTTGAATTGTTTTATGACAATTTTGGACAAACAGAAGCTTTTAAGCTAATTCATGTTTTGTCAGAACAGCTTTAATGGTAAAATAATCTGCCAGTTCACCAAGCTCTTCTTTAATCGGCTTCAGCTTTTCATGACCGACTTTTGAGGCAGCAACTAATACCTCGTTTTCTAGTTCTTCATCAAAAAGCATGTCCCAGTCAATGGGCTTGCCTTCCTTTATAGCTTTGAAAATATGATTCTGAATAGTCATCGATGAAAAGTTGCGTTCTTTGGCAATCTCTTTTATAGACATATTGTCCATATACATATTGTATGAAAGAATATGACTCGCAACATCAGTATCTCCACTGCTTTTGACAGAGCTTGAAGAACTGGATGGTACAGCAGCAGGAGCTGGTGTAATTTCGGGATTATCTTGTAAAAAGCTTTGAATCTCACCTAAGAAAGTTTCACCGTATTTTTCATATTTGGCTTGTCCGACACCTTTAACCTGCAGCATTTCAGCCTTATCTCGAGGAAAATATGTGCACATTTCCCTTAAAGCCGTATCTGCAAACACAACATAAGGAGGTATTTTTTCACGATCTGCAATCTCTTTCCTTAACGCCCGCAGTCTTGTAAATAACTCTTCATTTTCAGCACCTTCCACACGTTCTGGAGCCAATGCAATTTTCATATGAATGCTCGTTTCTCCTTTTAAAGCAGGAAGTGCTTGTGCTGATAGTTTCACGACGGGATATTTACCGTCTGTCAGCTGCAGATAGCCTCCTGCAAGCAGGAAATTAATGATGTCTGTAATTTCTTTTTCCTTGCGGTTTTTTAATAAACCATAGGTTGATAGATTCTGAAAACCTAATTCTTTTATTCTTTTATTAGAGGATCCTTTTAACACTTGTGCTGTTAACGTCACTCCAAATCGTTCTTCCATTCTCTTAACACATGAAAAGATCATGAGAGCTTCGCTGGTAATGTCGACACTTTCCCGCTGATCCTTACAATTGCTGCATTTTCCGCAATTCTCTGCAGATGTATCGCCAAAATATTCAACAATATACGATTGCAGACATTTTTCTGTATGACAATAATGAGTCATTTGCTTTAATTTAAAATATTCCTGTTCCTTCATCGTGTAATCAAGGTTCGATTCTTCAATGAGGAATTTCTGAAGCTGAATATCCTGCGGTGCAAACAGCAGGATACATTCACTTTCTTCGCCATCACGTCCGGCTCTCCCTGCTTCCTGATAATACGCTTCAATATTGCGGGGCATATTATAGTGAATAACATAGCGGACATTCGATTTATCAATACCCATTCCAAAAGCATTCGTTGCAACCATCAGTTCCACTTCATCATATACAAAACGATTTTGCTCGTTCTTTCTTTCCTGTTCAGAAAGTCCTGCATGATATTTTGCCGTTTTAACATTCTTGCCATTTAAAAATGTATACAGCTGATCCGCTTCTTTTCGGCTTGATGTATAAATGATCCCTGATTGATTCTTATGCTTGAGGACATAGCTTTCAATATAATCCCGTTTATTGACGCCTTTCATAATATGAAAAGACAAGTTGTCACGCGAAAAGCCTGTAATAATCGTATTTTCGTCGCGAATATCAAGCAGACGGCAGATATCCTGCTCCACTTCCTTTGTCGCTGTCGCTGTCAATGCCATAATGACCGGACTGGAAGAAAGCTGTTCAATATTCTGAATGATCGACCGGTAGCTTGGCCGGAAATCATGTCCCCATTGCGAAATACAATGGGCTTCATCAAAAACAATCATAGAGATATCAATTGAATTCAGCAGTCCGATAAATGAAGGCGATTCAAAACGTTCAGGAGCTGCATAAAGAAGCTTGTAATCTCCATTTCGCAGGGAATAAACCGTATCTTCATATTCATTTCTGGATAAGGAACTGTTAATAAAAGCAGCGGGGATTCCAGCAGCAGTCAGTGCATCAACCTGATCCTTCATTAAGGAGATAAGCGGGGAAATGACGATTGTGGTTCCCGTCTTTACTAAGGCAGGAATTTGAAAGCAGATGGACTTTCCTCCTCCAGTCGGAAGTATGCCTAATGTGTGTTCATTGTTTAAAACACGCTTGATCAGCTCTTCCTGGCCAGCCCGGAAAGTGGAGTAGCCAAAGTATTGCTGCAGATGCTGATATGCTTCAGTTAACAAACAAATCATCCTTTCTTTTCATTTCAACTTTTTAGACCTATTTAGAAAAAAACAACCTCTATAAATGAGTGGATCATGATAGAGGTGTTTTCTGTTCATTATGATAGATGTACTTTCTCAACAATTGGCTTCTCAATTTCCAGCCATTTAGATGAGATCTTGGAGAAAATTGCCGGTGACCCTGTTGTAAAGAAATGATAAATTGGCTTCTGCTCACCTTCAATTAATTGGCCAAGATGATGCAGAATCGTACTCGCTTCTCTGGCTGTTTCTTCCCCCGAACTAATTACTTTAACTGACTTTCCCATATACTCTTTTACCAATTGCTCCAGCAATGGATAATGGGTGCAGCCTAAAACAAGCGTATCAAGCTGATAATCTTTTAACGGGGCCAATGTTTCCGCTACAATTTTTCTCGGTATTTCACCTTCGTATTCTCCACTTTCAACCAGCGGTACAAACTTGGGACATGCTAAGCCAAATACCTCCGATTTACTGGAGATTTTTTTAATGGCCTTTTCATATGCCTTGCTTTTAATCGTTCCCTCGGTTCCAATAATACCAATTCGATGGTTATTGGTGACTTTCATAGCTGTTCTGGCTCCGGGAGCAATGACGCCGAGCACAGGGATTGACAATTCTGCCCGGATTTCTTCTAATGCGACTGCTGTAGCCGTATTGCAGGCAATGATCAGCATTTTCATATTTTTCTCAAGCAGAAATCGGGTCATTTGCCATGTGAACTCTTTAACTTCAGCACCTGTTCGCGGACCATATGGACAGCGTGCTGTGTCCCCAAGGTAGATAATATTCTCGTTTGGCAGCTGTCGCATAATTTCCTTTGCCACGGTCAATCCGCCAACTCCCGAATCAATAACCCCTATCGGTCTATTCCTCAAAACTTACCGCCTCATTCTTTCGCCATATCTTGGTGTAATCGATTTAGATTTTTGCTTAACTGCATCACTTCTTCATCCGAATAATGGTTAAGCAGATCCAATAAATAAGCTTGTCGCTTCCTAATCACTTCTTCAATAATTCTTTCGCCTTCCTCGAGAAGATGAATACGAACAACTCTGCGATCATTAGGATCTTTTACTCTTTTCACAAGTTCGCTCTTCTCCATACGATCAACCAGATCCGTTGTTGTACTGAACGCTAAGAACATTTTATTAGAAAGCTCGCCAATTGTCATATCTCCATCCTCAAGCAGCCATTGCAGAGCAATAAACTGTGGAGGGGTAATGGTATAATTACTTAAGATTTCCCGGCCTTTTTGCTTCACAATACCAGCTATATAACGCAAATCTTTTTCTATATTCGCAACTACGTCGTTTACGCCGTTTCCTTTTAAATCCTCAAGCTCCATTCCATACACTCCTATGTAGTTTTAACAGACCCATATTTCGCCCCATTAGATTAATTTTCGCTTTTTTTTAGAGAAAATTCAAGAACGAATACCTATATGGAAGAAAATAATTGTATTTCGCAGTGCATTTCGAAGCTGTTTTATAATGGGATCATGCAGATTAAGGGATGAGGACATCTCTATGTATCTGAAAAACTGTCCATAAACATCATAACCGGCAATCCGATGACGAATTGCCGGTCTTGATTAAAGTTCTAGCTCTCCCATTCGAAGGAGCTCTACAACAGCTTGTGAACGCCCCTTTACACCAAGCTTTTGCATGGCATTCGAAATATGATTCCGAACCGTCTTTTCGCTTATAAATAATTCACCAGCGATTTCACGCGTAGTTTTATCTTGGACTAACAGTTCGAATACTTCTCTTTCGCGTTTAGTGAGTAATGGCTTGTGAGTATATTCATTCTCCTTCAAGTATTGTAACCCTCCTTGCCTTTCGCCAGCTATGAATCGCGGGGTGGGTATATATTTAGTCACCATATCATATGTACATATCAGATATGAAGTGACTACAAATAACCATCAAAGAAGGTTTATTTTTAGGGAACTTTTCTTTCAATAAACCACTGTATCTATTTGATCTATTCACCCGCGGCAATGACCTATTACTTGGTAGCTTTTCGCCTTTTTTATGATATGTATATGGAGGGAGAATGGTACCAAGGATTGTATAACTGTATAGTCAAAAACTGTATCACCCTATAAAGACGGTTAAAATTAATTTGAGTAATTACAACAATAAACCGTGTGATTTTCACGTAAAACTTTGATAATTAATCCCCTGGAAATATTCATCTTTTTTTACTTTTTTATACTTTTATAAATCCAACAAATATCTAATTAATTTATACGCTGAAACAATATGTATCAATAAATACCTAGGAAACCCTATTTTTACACGTTATAAGATTTTCCAGTTTATCATTATTTTCTAATTTAAACTTCTTTTCACATTAACAACAAGATCTGGTGTTTCGGTTACTTCTCTTTAGATAAGTTCCTGCTTTATTTTTCCTAATTTTACTTATCAAATTTCCGCCTCAGATTTGATACTCATTGTATCAATAACTGCTTTTTGATACTTTTTTTTATAATAACTTTATTTAGATACTTATTGTATCTATAATAAAGTTATAAACGGTAGATGGAGTAATTTTCTAAGCTTGGAAATAGACTTAGGGAATTGCTTGGTAACAGATCACAAGAATACGTTTCTAATAAAATTGGTATCTCAAGATCGAGATTATCTCATTGAAACTAGCAGAAGTGAACCGATTCAGAAACCTTAAAAAACTTGATGATTTTTATCATATCTCAACTGACTATCTGCTTTACACTTCTGATACATCTTCAAGACCTCTTGCTTCCCAGAATGATAGTCTTGTATTAAAGGTGCTAATAATCAGAAGATATTAAGATAATGTTATCCCTTGAAGACATCCAAATTTTAAAAGAGTTGAAAAAGCATACATTTTTATTTAATGAAATTAAGGTCAACACTGAAAATTAAAGAACTTATTAAGCTTTTGAGAGTAAAAAAATTATGGTTAGATAACATTGACAAAGGTCCTGGCTATGGATTTGGAAATATAGAAGATTAGATAGCACGATCACATATAGATCGTGCATGCTTTTAACCTACATATGGTAACAATGTACTACTTTTCTATATATAGGAGGAAAGAGAGGTGATTTGGCATGCACCTAACTTCTTTAAGCACATCATCAATTAGATGATTGGGAACTCCGTGCCGATAAAGTTCTTTCACAATTTGAATGACTGTTTCCAGGTGAGATTGACATATATGAAATCAAGATATAAATGGTGTAAAAATAATACCATTATGTCCAAAAATTTATTGAGGTTGATACCGGCTACAAAACTATTAATCACTTAAATGCATTCTAAATCCATAAAAGCAGGACCGGCGAGGGAGTATTGAGAGGTTTTAAACTGGAGCTTTAGCTTTAAAGGATGAGAGCACTTTAAGGTTATATATAGAAACACTATCTCACAATAATCTAAGGGGAAAAGGGGAAAGAATAATGACAGCAATTGCTATTATCGGTTTTTTTGTATTTTTATTTTCGCTAGCTTATGCAATTTTTCATTTTATCCGGAGAATCAAAGATCGAAACAAGGTTTTTTCAAAAAAACTGTTTTTACCTTCGTTCATAGGCGGATTCCTTATGCTAATAATCGGAGGATCCTATATAGACACTGGTTTGCAAGATCAGTTAACCGAAGCATTACAAGCTAATGAAATGTTATCTTCAGAGAACAAGGAATTAAAAGCTGAAATGAAAGTTCTTCAAGTAAGCGTTGAAGATCTAACTGCTGCTAAAGAAGATTTGGATAAGGAATTAAATGAAGTATCCACTAAAGTTGAAGCAGCGGAAAAAGCTGAACAACAACTTAATGAGCAAAAAGATGCTTTTGATACAGAAAAAGCTGATCTTACAAAACAAATTACAGACCTTCAGGAGAAAAATAAGTCATTAGACAGCGAAGTAAGCAGCCTTAAGGGACAGCTAGCGTCTAGAAATACGTCAACTTCTACAGCTAGCAACAACTCTTCTGCCAGTACCTCGAGTCAATCGACTTCGACTGCTGCAGCGACTGTAATAAATGAAAGCTTTGCAAACTGCACTGAATTAAGAAAAGTTTATCCGAACGGTGTTTCCTCTGATCATTCTGCTTATCAGTCTAAGATGGACAGAGATAAGGATAATTGGGCTTGTGAAAGGTAAAAACTCTTTAACACTTATCTTTCAATAAAAATAGTTATATGAATAAATTTTACTAACAAACTTATTAACCATTTAATTCATGACATATGTCTAATTAAAAATCTCAAAATATATATTATACGAGTAAGGTACCTTAAAGCAGTGGAAAAAACGTTATTCCTTTCTTCTGAGTTTCTAGCGTAAATTATGATTATTATAAAAAAATGCCTGTCACAGTATTTTGACAGGCTTATGTATACTTACTATTTAACATTCATCTACAGGCTCACGCTTCATTCCAGCAAGCATCTCCCGCATTTCCTCTGTCCATGGAACACCTTTTCCGGTTTTTTTCGAAATTTGCACCATCGTTCCTCTTCCGGTCAGAACGGTGTCTTCCTTATTATTTTTACCCATATAGTGAATATCCACCGAGGATCCACCGATTGCTGCAGCTTTTACATAGATTTTCAGCTGTTCATCAAAAAATACCTGTTGCACAAAATCGCATTGCAGATCAGCAACAACAGGAATACATTCTTCTTCTGGCTCCAGCCAATTCTGCATGAAGCCGAGACTTTTAAAAAATTCAATTCTTGCTGATTCAAAATAAACAAAAGGAACCGTATTATTCAAATGACCAAACATATCCGTTTCATTAAATCTTACTTTTGTTTCATAGAAGAAAGAAAATTCCTTTTCCCATTGGCTAATATCTTTTATGTAAGTTTTGTTCCTCATCTTAATCCCCCTTTTAAAATGAATAACTATTCACTTTTCTATTTTAACATAATTTCACAGTTCTTCGTTAGTAAAAACTTTTTGGATCCTTCCTTCTGTTCTGGGTGAGACAGGACTATACTCCTCTAGGTACTCCGCTAATATTTCATAATCCAGAAATGGCGTTTCAATGATGTTCTCGTTCACTTTCTTTCTCTTAAAAATGGCATACCCTTCTCCTCCGTCTGCAAGATACGAATTAACTGCGACCGTATAAACCTTTGAAGGATTTAATAATTCATAATGATTTCCATCATTCACCCTAATAGATAGAACTCTTTTTCCTGCAGGCAATTGGGGATTAAATGCAAACCGAATGCCTGACACTTGTAAAAACTGTCCTGTGTTCCCGTCTAGTTGCGAGACACTGTGCTCGAGGATATCTCTTAATTCTGATCCTGTTATATCCACAATAGATAAGGTATTTGAAAAAGGCAGTGCAGCCATTACATCTCTCATAACAACATTTCCCTCTGGTATAGAGGTTCTTATACCGCCGCTGTTTTGAAGAGCGATCTGTGTTGGAACAACCTCATTTGCTTTTTTTAACATAGAGTCTGCAATTAGATTGCCTAAATTCGTTTCTTCTCTGCGCACATCTTCCCTTGCTCCGTTTAATGGTATGAGAGAATAGCCAACTGTTTCTTGAAGAAGGTCAACAAGCTCTTGGTCTGCTTCACTTAACTGTTTTTTAGCCCACGTATCTTCCTTAAATATGAAATTCCCTTTTGAATCCTTCGCTTGTACGTCTAAAAGTCTGCCATTCCATTTCTTGATCAATCCTTTTTCAGTAAATGAAACAGAAAGCTCACCAACATAAGCAGCATTTTCGCCCGTCTGCACAATCAATACAGGATCCTTTCCGTTATATATGACAGTTGGCTCCTCAAGCTTGGTATGCGAATGTCCGCCAACGATCATGTCTATCCCCTTAACCATTGAAGCAAGTTTTTGGTCTTCCTCAAAGCCTAAGTGAGAAAGAGCAATGATTTTATTGACCCCTAAGTGCTCTAATTGAGCTGCCATTTTTTGGGCCATTGTCAGTGCATCTTCAAAAATCAAATCTTGGTTTGGCTGGGAAATAAGAGGTGTTTCCTCTGTTGTTAGTCCGAAGATTCCAACTAACTCATCATCCACCTTTTTAATAATCGCTGGATGAATTTTTCCTGGTTGAGGATTTGCTGTTATCTTACGGACGAATAGTGGTTCAAGCAGCTGATCAGCGCTAAAATCAATATTGCTGCTCACAAATGGAAAGTTGGCTCTTTTAATAAAATCAGCCAATGCCGCTGATTTCAAGTCAAATTCGTGATTGCCAAATGTCATTGCATCATATTTTAATTTGTTCATAAAAGGGATGGAGGCAAGCCCTTTGAATTGAGAGAAATATAAAGTACCAATAAAAACATCACCGGCATTTAGTAGCAGAGTATTTTTGTTTTGAGCTCGAATACTGTTGATTACCGTAAAAAGACGAGGCATTTGTTCAAGATGGGAGTGTGTGTCATTGGTATGAATAATGGTGAAAGATACTTCCTTAGTTTTTGCTGATGTATTTGCGAGAGGCAGCGTGCAGATTACAAGTGTGATTAAGAACAGCATCATTATTTTCTTTCTCATCTCGTTAAAACTCCTTAGGTTGTAGTCGCATCTAAAGGATATAGTTCCCGAGTTGATGATTTATATAGGAGGGGGAGTGGGGAGTTCGTTTTTTGGTTACTCATTGGGTTGCAGGAATAATGATATTTAATGCTTGGCTGCTGAGATTTCTTGGGTGCGGTGGTTTGATCGCTTTAGATACCCTTTTTTCGGGGTTAGGGGGATGTGATTTTGGGTTTTGTGACACCTTTTACCTTTTTCTGGATTAAACAGGTGTGTTTATTAGCTTTACTTGACATCATTTACCTTTATCTGGATTATATAGGTGTATTTATTAGGCTTTCTTGACACCTTTTACCTTTTTCTGGATTTTACGGGTGTGTTTATTGGATTTCCGCGACACCTTTTACCTTTTTCTGGACTATACAGGTGTGTTTATTAGGTTTTCGTGACACCATTTACCTTTTTATGGACTTTACGGGTGTGTTTATTGGATTTCCGCGACACCTTTTGCCATTTTCTGGACTATACAGGTGTGTTTATTAGGTTTTCACGACACCTTTTTCCTTTTTCTGGACTTTACGGGGCTGTTTATCAGTTTTCCGCGACACCTTTTACCTTTTTCTGGACTTTACGGGTGTGTTTATCAGTTTTCCGCGACACCTTTTACCTTTTTCTGGATTTTACAGGTGTGTTTATCAGCTTTTCACGACACCTTTTACCTTTTTCTGGATTTTACAGGTGTGTTTATCAGCTTTTCACGACACCTTTTACCTTTTTCTGGACTTTACGGGTGTGTTTATCAGATTTTCACGACACCTTTTACCTTTTTCTGGACTTTACGGGGCTGTTTATCAGTTTTCCGCGACACCTTTTACCTTTTTCTGGACTATAAAGGTGTGTTTATTAGGTTTCCGCGACACCTTTTACCTTTTTCTGGACTTTACGGGTGTGTTTATTGGATTTCCGCGACACCATTTTCCTTTTTCTGGACTTTACGGGTGTGTTTATCAGGTTTCCGCGACACCATTTTCCTTTTTCTGGACTTTACGGGTGTGTTTATCAGGTTTTCGCGACACCTTTTACCTTTTTCTGGAGTACACAGGTACATTTATCAACTTTCGCAACACCCCTTACCCTTTTCTAATTTACAAAACTGTCCCCCCTACCCCTCCATCTCAAAATGCCTCTATAAAAAACCAAAAACCCTCCCCGTATTAAACGGGAAGGGCAAATTGCAGAATCAAACCGTGTCACTGCCGAAGAAGCTCTTGAATGATTGGAATGTAGTATCACGATTTAAGGCTGCGATTGATGTTGTTAAAGGAATACCTTTTGGACAAGATTGAACACAGTTTTGGGAGTTACCGCAGTTAGCAAGTCCGCCATCGCCCATGATTTGCTCCAGGCGTTCTGCTTTGTTCATTTCTCCAGTTGGATGTGCATTGAATAAACGCACTTGTGATAATGGTGCTGGTCCAATGAAATCAGATTTGCTGTTTACATTTGGACATGCTTCTAAGCATACACCGCAAGTCATACATTTTGATAGCTCGTATGCCCATTGGCGCTTTTTCTCAGGCATACGCGGCCCTGGGCCAAGATCGTAAGTTCCATCAATTGGAATCCATGCTTTTACCTTTTTCAATGAATCGAACATTCTGCTGCGGTCAACCTGAAGGTCACGCACTACAGGGAAAGTACGCATTGGCTCTAAGCGAATCGGCTGTTCCAGCTGATCAACTAGGGCTGTACAAGATTGACGCGGCTTGCCGTTAATAACCATTGAACAGGCTCCGCAAACTTCTTCCAGACAGTTCATATCCCAGTTAATCGGGGTAGTACTCTCACCTTTGGAGTTAACTGGGTTACGGCGGATTTCCATCAGCGCGGAAATGACATTCATATTTGGACGATATTCCAGCTTAAATTCTTCCTGATATGGGGTGGCATCAGGCGAATCCTGACGGCTGACAATAAACGTAACTGTTTTAGCTTGTGTCTCTTGCATGCTTATTTGCCACCTTTCTTCTTCGTATAATCGCGTTTACGCGGAGTGATTAGACCTGTGTCTACTTCTTCATAATGGAAAGCTGGTGCACTTGTTGCATCAACAAATTTAGCCATTGTTGTTTTTAAGAATTCCTCATCATTACGGTCTGGGAAGTCTGGCTTATAGTGCGCTCCGCGGCTTTCATTACGGTTATAAGCTCCAATGGTAATAACACGTGCAAGCTGAAGCATGTTTTGAAGCTGGCGGGTAAACATCGCTCCCTGGTTGCTCCATTTTGCTGTGTCATTAATATTTATATTTTGATAGCGCTCTAAAAGCTCTACAATTTTTTCATCTGTTTTCAGTAAGCGGTCATTATGACGTACAACCGTTACGTTATCAGTCATCCATTCTCCAAGCTCTTTATGAAGAACATATGCATTTTCAGTGCCATCCATAGACATAATGCTGTTCCATTTTTCTTCTTCCTGCTGAACAAAACGGTCAAACACAGTTGAAGAAATATCTTCTGCAGTCTTTTCTAAACCATTAATATAATCAAGTGCTTTTGGACCGGCAACCATACCGCCGTAAATAGCAGAAAGTAAGGAGTTTGCGCCAAGACGGTTCGCACCGTGCTGTGAATAATCACACTCACCAGCAGCAAACAAGCCAGGGATATTGGTCATCTGGTCATAATCAACCCATAATCCGCCCATTGAGTAGTGAACAGCAGGGAAAATCTTCATTGGCACTTTACGAGGATCATCACCCATGAATTTTTCATAGATTTCGATAATGCCGCCAAGCTTAATATCAAGTTCTTTTGGATCTTTGTGTGAAAGATCCAAGTAAACCATGTTCTCACCATTGATTCCTAATTTTTGATTTACACAGACATCAAAAATTTCACGCGTTGCGATATCACGAGGAACAAGGTTTCCATATGCTGGATATTTCTCCTCAAGGAAATACCAAGGCTTTCCGTCTTTATATGTCCAAACTCGGCCGCCTTCACCGCGGGCAGATTCACTCATTAGTCGCAGCTTGTCATCACCAGGGATGGCAGTTGGGTGAATTTGAATAAATTCTCCGTTTGCATAGTATGCGCCCTGCTGATATACGATTGATGCAGCTGAACCTGTATTGATAACTGAGTTTGTAGACTTTCCAAAGATAATCCCTGGTCCGCCTGTAGCCATGATAACTGCATCGCCGGCAAAAGATTTAATTTCCATTGTTGTTAAGTTTTGAGCAACAACGCCTCGGCATATCCCATCATCGTCAATAATAGAGCCTAAGAATTCCCAGCCCTCATATTTTGTAACTAATCCGGAAACCTCATGACGGCGGACTTGCTCATCAAGTGCATATAATAATTGCTGACCAGTTGTTGCCCCGGCAAATGCTGTACGGTGATGCTGTGTTCCCCCAAAGCGGCGGAAGTCAAGCAATCCTTCTGGTGTACGGTTAAACATAACACCCATGCGGTCTAGTAAATGAATAATTCCTGGTGCTGCTTCTGTCATAGCTTTCACCGGCGGCTGGTTTGCTAAGAAATCTCCGCCGTATACTGTATCATCGAAATGCTCCCAAGGTGAGTCTCCTTCACCTTTTGTATTAACAGCTCCGTTAATGCCGCCCTGGGCACAAACAGAGTGAGAACGTTTTACTGGAACTAATGAAAATAATTCAACTGGATGTCCTTTTTCGGCAACCTTGATTGTGGCCATTAAGCCTGCCAAACCGCCGCCAACTACGATAACCTTTCCTTTACCCATGTGACTCACTCCCTTATTGCTTCTTTATATCAACAGGTTGCATAATTTTATACGAATGCGAAAATCGCGCGAATACCAACAATTGAAAGTGCAATGAAAATACCTAGTGTTGCATAAGTAGAGATTAATTGAGATCTTGGAGTTACTGTAATTCCCCAGCTCACAAAGAAGCTCCATAAACCGTTAGCAAAGTGGAAAATAGCAGAGATAACACCGACGATATAAAATGCTATCATCCAAGGATTCTCAAAAATATTCTCCATCATCTGATAGTTTACTTCTGCACCAAATGCAGCTGCGATACGTGTTTCCCATACATGCCATACAACAAAGATCAGTGTAATAACACCGGTTACCCTTTGAAGCATAAACATCCAGTTACGGAAAAAGCTGTACTTAACAGTATTGTTCTTTGCTGTAAAAGCGATATAAAGCCCATAGATTGCATGAAATAAAAGAGGCAAAAATATGATAAACAACTCTAGGAAAATCCTAAATGGTAAACTTTCCATAAAATGTGCCGCATCATTAAATGCTTCTTCACCTTTAGTTGCAAAATGATTCACAACCAAGTGCTGTACTAAAAACAATCCAACCGGAATAACACCAAGCAATGAATGCAATCTGCGATAAAAAAACTCTCGATTCCCCGCCATAAAATATCCCCCCTGTTTTGTAACGTGATGCTCAGGATCTATTCATATCCTAACATCAGTAAAAAATGAAAATTTATATCTTACAATTATGTGACAAGTCCATTTTACTCTCAACAGAAAAGAGCGTCAAGAAAACGGATACACAAATTGTTCAATATTAATAAAATTTTATAAATATATTGAAATTGAAAAAACACGTTCACACTTGAATTATCATTCATTTTTTTCAAAAGATGAAATATATTAAAATAGCATTATTTTCCCTTATCAAATATATGCTTTTTTCATGTATCTTTGACTAAAAGGGTTCTAAATTGTATATAATAGTCTCATAGAAAGAGGGGAGATTATTGACTGATCAAACACCAGAGCAAAAACCGTTAACCGTTCATGATGAAACTGTGCCAGCATTTGGGTATGAATTAATTCGTGAAGTGCTGCTTAAGGATTTACTGGGCAAAGAAGCTCCCGGTATTTTATATTGGGCAGGAAAAAGATTGGCACGAAAATACCCATTGGCTTCGATAGATGAAATGATTTCTTTTTTCTCCAGCGCAGGCTGGGGCAATCTAATGCTCTTGAACGAATCAAAAAATGAGATGGACTTAGAATTATCAAGCGCAATCATTAGCGCTCGCTGTAAAAACGATGAAGATTGTGCCTTTCAGCTTGAAGCGGGTTTTATTGCTGAACAGATCGAACAGCAAAAAGGGTACATATGTGAAGCGTTCGAACATCCTAAGAAAAGAAAAGGAAAAGTTCTTTTTACTGTTAAGTGGGATAAAAAGGATACAATCTAAGTTTTCTATAATTTGCGATACAATACTGAATTATGAGGAAAAGAAGAAGCTCTCGAATAAAAGAAGCTTCTTCTTTTTTAGTGTTATTCTTATGCTTTCACTGAATTGGCAGATAGCTGAAATGCATCATGAAGCACTTCAACGGCAGGAAGCATTTTCACTTGTTCTACGACTGCTGAAACTTTAATCTCAGATGTGCTGACCATTTTGACTAAAATTTCGTTCTGCGCAAGCACATCAAACATTTCTGCTGCTACCCCTGGATTTGAGATCATGCCTGAACCTACGATTGAAACTTTTGCTAAGCCAGATTCCCATTCGATTCGATCATATAGAAGCTGATCACGATTTCTCTCAAGCACCTTAACAGTCTCTGTTAAATCTTCATTTTTAATGGAGAAAGACAGCGAAGAAGTTTCGCCTTCCGTCATACTCTGAATAATGATATCCACATTGATATGATCATTGGCTAGTGCTGAGAAAATGGTAGATAATCCGCCAAGGCTGCTTGGAAGCCCTATGACAGATACTCTTGTGATTTCATCTTCAAACGCAACTCCGCGTACAACTAAATTTTGCTCCATTTTAACTTCCTCCTCAATCGTTGTTCCTTGTTCTTTTTCCATGCTAGATCTTACTTCTAAAGAAACTCCGTAGTTTTTCGCGAATTCAACCGCTCTTGGGTGCAGAACTCCGGCTCCTAAATTGGCAAGTTCCAGCATTTCATCATAAGAAACGGATAGAAGCTTGCGGGCATTCTTTATGTAACGGGGATCTGTTGTAAATACCCCAGTCACGTCTGTATAAATATCACATTTATCAGCTTTTAGCGCTGCTGCAAGTGCAACGGCTGTTGTATCAGAACCGCCCCTTCCCAGAGTAGTGATTTCTCCCTCTGAGGTAGCGCCTTGAAAGCCGGCCACAATCACAATTTTGCCTTGCTGAATTTCCTTTTCAATTTTATCACTATCAATATTTAAGATTCTTGCATTTCCATGAATTTCCTCTGTTTCAACACCTGCTTGCCAGCCTGTCATTGAAACGGCCGGATGACCTTTAGAAATTAAAGCCATGCTTAACAGCGAGATCGTCACTTGTTCCCCTGTTGTTAAGAGCATATCCATTTCTCTTTTACTGGGGGAGGACGTAATTTCTTTTGCCATGCCAACAAGCTGATCTGTTGTCTTTCCCATCGCTGAGACCACAACGACAACATCGTTACCCCTATTTTTTTCTTCAATGACCCGGTTTGCAGCATTTTGAATTTTATCGACGCTGCCGACCGAAGTTCCCCCAAACTTTTGCACAATTAAACCCATTTGAATACCCTTCCTTCCGACTATGATGATTTCCCTTTGCCATTTTGTTTTGTCTCAATAAGAAGAATGATTTTTGTATCTTTCTCTTTTTTGCAGTTTTGTATGAAAAATCGCTAGTTAATCGATTCCCGATTTCTTCTGTAAACATGCAGACAAAACAAAAAAGCAATGAGAATTATCTCATTGCTGTGTAGTCAAACGTATACAAAAAATACGTGCACACAGTGAGATAGCTCTCCAAGACTACTGTCTTGACAATCCGGCATTTATTCAATGCAAGACCAGCATGGCGAGTGATGAGTCTCCCCCTGCTTCGGCAAACATTCCCTTTCACAGCAAATCGTCGGAGCTCATTCTCCTCAAAGCTGTTACTGATGAAGCTTGCACCTCTACCTTCACTTTACGCTAAGAAAAGCGAAGCGCCTTGCTAAGCCCCGATAAGCATAAACCGAGCTGGCTAGAAGATTGTCTTTAACCCTCTGGACAGATCGGCTTAGACCCAAGATGGGCTAAGCATTGCAGCTAGTCACTGTTCTAAGTCTATAAATTTATACTTTCAGAAAGTATAAAAAAGTGAGTGAATATGAAAGTTGGTCCAAGTATAGCATATTGTCTATATGATGACAACGCTATTCACTTAGTTTCTTTACGAGTTCTTCTGCTACATTAGCAGGAATTCCTAATTGGCGGAAGTCATCTGCAGAAGCTTCCTTCATTTTTTTAACTGAACCAAAGGTCTTTAACAGTTGCTTTTTGCGCTTTTCACCGATCCCAGCAATGTCATCGAGCATAGATTGGAATGTACCTTTTCCTCTTAACTGGCGATGGAACGTGATGGCAAAGCGATGGACCTCATCCTGAATTCGCTGCAGCAAATAAAATTCCTGGCTATTGCGTGCAAGCGCAACGATTTCCAGCGGATTCCCAAATAACAGCTGCGACGTTCGGTGTTTTTCATCTTTTACGAGTCCTGCCAGCGGCAAATCAAGACCCAGCTCATTTTCAAGAACATCTCTGACCGCTTCAACATGACCCTTTCCTCCATCAATAATAAGCAGATCCGGTAGAGGCAGCTCTTCTTTTAACACTCGAGTATACCTTCTGCGAACCGCCTCACGCATGGATTCATAATCATCCGGGCCTTGAACGGTTTTAATTTTATATTTACGGTACTCCCGTTTCGCCGGTTTTCCGTCAATAAAAACGATCATTGCAGATACTGGATCTGCACCTTGAATGTTTGAGTTGTCAAATGCTTCAATCCGATGCGGCGTATAAATTCCAAGCTGTTCGCCCAAACTCTCCACTGCCTTAATCGTCCGGTCTTCATCCCGCTCAATGAGAGAAAACTTTTCCTGCAGCGCGATTTTGGCATTTTTATAAGCTAATGAAACCAAATCTTTCTTTTGTCCCCGCTGCGGATTTAATACTTTTACACCAAGAAGCTTTTCTGCCATCTCGCCATTAACAGAAGATGGTGCTAAAATTTCCTTCGGCTTAAAATGATTTGCTTTCATGTAAAATTGACCGAGAAACGTAAGGATTTCTTCCTCAGGCTCGTTATGAATGGGAAACATGGAGACATCCCTTTCAATCAGCTTGCCTTGGCGGATAAAAAAGACTTGTACACACATCCAGCCTTTATCAACAGCATAACCAAAGACATCACGATCAGTGAAGTCAGTCGTTGTCATTTTTTGCTTTTCCATCGTTGCATCAATATGAGCGATTTTGTCTCTATACTCTTTTGCACGCTCAAAATCAAGGTCTTCAGCCGCAGCCGCCATTTTTTCTGTAAGTTCTTTCTTTATATCTTTATAACCGCCATTTAAAAAACGGGTAATTTCCTCTGTCATTGTCCGATATTGCTGCTGATCCACTTCCTTCACACATGGAGCCAGGCATTGTCCTAAATGATAATACAGGCATACGCGGTCAGGTAAGGTAGCACATTTCCGAAGCGGATAAATGCGATCGAGCAGCTTTTTTGTTTCGTTTGCAGCATGAACATTTGGATATGGACCAAAATATTTGCCTTTGTCTTTTTTCACTTTTCTCGTCGTAATAAGACGCGGATGTCTTTCAGCAGTTAATTTAATAAATGGGTAGGTTTTATCATCCTTCAGCATGACATTGTATTTAGGATCATGCTTTTTTATTAGATTGAGCTCAAGAATCAGCGCTTCCATATCGGAGGAAGTGACAATATATTCAAAGTCCTCAATTTCGTTAACAAGGCGCAGCGTTTTTCCATCATGTGAGCCAGTAAAATAAGACCGGACTCTGTTTTTTAATACTTTCGCTTTGCCCACATAAATAATAGTGCCTTGCCTGTCCTTCATTAAGTAGCACCCTGGCTGTGCAGGCAAAATCATTAATTTATTTTTAATGATGTCATTCATCGTCAAACACATCCTCGAAAAGGAAGTAAAAACCCCGGCCTTCAGGAAGAAGCCGGGGATCAACTGTCATTACACTCATTATCTGCTTTCTGCATCAATAATTATAGTAAAAGGCACTCTTCATCATTGCAGCAGGGCAGATCAGATTGAAGAAGCTGATTTTTTAAAACGTACAAATCCAAATATGCTAATTATGCATGCTTGGAAAGAAGCTCAGATAATGCTTCTTTTGGCTGGAAGCCAACTACTTTATCTACTACTTCACCGTCTTTAAGAACGATTAATGTAGGAATACTCATAACGCCGAATTTACCAGCAGTTTCTTGGTTTTCATCTACATCAATTTTAACGATCTTTACTTTATCGCCCATTTCTCCGTCAAGCTCTTCAAGAACTGGAGCAATCATTTTACAAGGTCCGCACCATGGAGCCCAGAAATCTGCAAGTACTAAACCTGAACCTGTTTCTTCAGTAAAGTTTTGATCTGTTGCATGTGTAATAGCCATTTATATGCCTCCTAATCAATTCAACTAATTCATAACATATCGAGAGTATACCATTTAACACCATATGAAGCGAACAATTTGCTCGTTCGTACTATACCCTCAAATTCATGGGAATATTCATGATTGCTGTTTCACAGACATGGTTCTTTTTTTGAGATGTTATTTTGTAATCTCTTTGCATCTCCATAAAACAAAGCTGGAATTCCCGCACGCTCCGTTCCAATTGCAAAGCAACATGAGAGCAGGATCCACATTTTAATAAAAAGAAACAGACAGCTGCTGCTCTTCCTTCAATAGCAGTTGATTCCGTCTGTTTCAATGATTGTTACGCGTTTACTAAGATCTTCTTAAATTCTTCTGTCAGCATCGGCACCACTTCAAAAAGATCGCCTACAATGCCATAATCTGCAACTTTAAAAATATTTGCTTCTGGATCTTTATTAATAGCAACGATTACTTTAGAGTTTGACATTCCTGCTAAATGCTGAATCGCACCTGAAATTCCGCAGGCAATATACAAGTCTGGTGTTACAACTTTTCCTGTCTGGCCAATTTGCAGTGAATAATCACAATACTCTGCATCACAAGCTCCGCGTGATGCACCAATGGCACCGTTTAGGACCTGTGCCAGCTCTTTTAGCGGCTCAAATCCATCTTCGCTTTTCACTCCGCGGCCGCCTGCAATAACCACTTTTGCTTCTGAAAGATCTACACCTTCACTTGCCTTGCGGACAACCTCTTTAATTATGGAGCGAAGATCTTTTATATCAACAGATAAAGCTGATGTTTCTCCTGATCTTGTTTCATCCTTCTCAAGAGGAGCGATATTGTTTGGTCTAATCGTTGCGAAGATAAGACCGTCTGTTACGATTTTCTTTTCAAAGGCTTTCCCTGAATAAATCGGCCGTGTAAAGACAATATTTCCGCCTGCTTCTTCGATCTGCGTAACATCAGAGATTAATCCGGATTGAAGCTTTGCTGCGATCTTAGGTGCAAGGTCTTTTCCTAATGCAGTATGCCCCAGGATAATACCTTCTGGACTTTCAGCATCCACAGCTGCCATTAATGCTTGTGAAAAGCCATCTGAAGTATATTGCTTTAGCAGTTCATGTTCAACCGTTAGTACGCGGTCTGCACCAAAGTGAATTAATTCACCCGATAAAGCGCTTACAGAATCACCGATTAATAATCCGACCACTTCGCCGCCTTCTGCAGCCTGCTTTGCTGCGGCGATTGCTTCAAATGTGACATTACGCAAAGATTGATCTCTTACTTCACCTAATACCAAAACTTTTCTGCTCATTATGTTAACCTCCTGCGTTTTATTTTACGTTTTATTAAACGACTTTTGCTTCGTTATGAAGAAGTTGTACAAGCTCCTTTACTTGATCCTGCAGTTCACCTTCAAGAATTCTTCCGGCTTCTTTTTTAGGAGGCAGATACACTTCAATTGTTTTTGTTTTCGGCTCTACGTCATCCTCGTCAAGATCTAAATCATCCAGCTCCAGTTCATCCAGGGGTTTTTTCTTCGCTTTCATAATCCCTGGCAGCGAAGGGTAACGAGGTTCATTCAAGCCTTGTTGAGCTGTAACCAATAAAGGAAGAGATGTTTCAATCACTTCGGAATCTCCTTCAACATCTCGGACAACGCTTACATTTGTACCATCAATTTCAAGTTTCGTTATGGTTGTAATATAGGGGATATCCAAGAGGTCAGCCACTCTCGGTCCAACCTGGCCAGATCCGCCGTCAATTGCCACATTTCCTGCCAGGATTAAATCTGCTTCCTTGTCTTTTAAATATTCGGCCAAGATTTTTGAGGTAGTAAACTGATCTCCTTCTTCAAGATCGTCTTCCGTGTTGATTAATACCGCTTTATCGGCTCCCATCGCCAGTGCAGTACGAAGCTGCTTTTCACCTTCCTCACTTCCAACTGAAAGAACCGTTACTTCTCCGCCATGTGCATCGCGAACTTGAATGGCTTCCTCCACTGCATACTCATCATAAGGATTGATAATAAACTCTGCGCCATCTTCATTTATTTTTCCGGAAGAAATCGTGATTTTTTCCTCAGTATCAAACGTTCTTTTTAATAAAACATAGATGTTCATAATGTCCCTCCTAAATTATTAAATCATTTCTTCACTTCTAAAGATTCGGAAAATTTATGTTAAATGAAACTGAAGGCTTTTGAGCATCCGCTCACCTTCAGTTAATCATTTACTACTCGCTGCATTATTTGCCTGTAAAGTTGGGCTCACGCTTTTCAATAAAAGCTGAGATGCCCTCTTTGCCATCATTTGATGCAAACACTTCGCCAAAAAGCTCAGCTTCTTTTTTAACACCTTCATAAAACTGATCTGATTTTGTGTAATTTAATAGCTCAATCGTTGCCTTAATGGAAAGCGGGCTCTTCTTTGCGATTTTTTTGGCTAAATTATAGGCATTTTCTAACAGTTCAGCTTCTGGATAGGCATGGTTTGCCAGTCCGTACTTAACGGCTTCAAGCCCCGTAATCGGATCGCTTGTAAAAAGCATTTCAGCAGCTCTGGCTCTGCCGACAAGGTGCGGAAGTCTTTGCGTGCCTGCAAATCCGGGTATTAACCCCAGCTGTAACTCCGGCAGTCCCAGCTTGGCATTGTCTGAAACAAGTCGGAAGTGACAGCCCATTGCCAGCTCAAGCCCTCCGCCTAATGCTGCACCATGAATGGCTGCAATTAATGGTTTCGGGAACCTCTCCATTTTTTCAAACAGATCCTGACCATATTGGCCAAGCTTTTCAAACTCGCTTCCGCTAGTGATTGAAGTAAACTCTTTTATATCCGCTCCAGCAGAGAAAAATCTTCCTTCTCCGTGAATCAATACAACACGAATATCATCTGCTTTTTCAATTTCATCCAGTACTGATGAGAATTCTTTTAAAACGTGTGATGATAGTGCATTTGCTGGTGCTCTGTCGATTGTAATAGTCGCAACATGATCTTGATGATTCCACTTTAAGTATTCCATTGGTTTATTCACCTCTCTACTTATTAGATGGTCAATCCGCCTTGCATCCGCTGATCAGCAGCTGATGTACAGATGGCGCCAAAGAGGGAAGATCATACTTCTGATCATTCATCACCCAGGTTGTCACCACTTCATCCATCGTCCCAAATATCATTTGCCGCGCAAGTCTTGTTTCGAGATTTCCAGAAAACTCACCGTTTTCTTTTCCTTCAACAAGAATTTTATCAACAAGAGATAAATAACCCTTCAACACCTCATTGATCTTAAGGCGAAGCTCCTTATTAGACTGTCTTAGCTCTAACTGTGTTACGATAGCAAGATGCCGATCTTGAGAAAGCATTGTAAAATGGGATTCGACCATGACTAATAACTTCTCTACAGCCCGTTCTTTTCCTGCAATCTGCTCTTCAATTCTTTCAATAAAATGGCCCATCTTATCTTGAAAGAGAGAGATTAAAATATCTTCTTTATTCTTAAAATATAAGTATATCGTTCCATCAGCAACACCAGCCTGCTTTGCAATTTTGGAAACCTGTGCCTGGTGGTAGCCATTCTCAGCAATAACAACGACTGCTGCATCGATGATTTGCCGATATTTTGGTTTATCTTTTTTCAATCCGTTTCCCTCCCTTCAAGACACATCTTACATCTTATCTCGTGATCTCTTTTCATTCTATAAACACAACTCTGCAGTGCTTCGTATGAGCTGTTAAATCTAATAATGAACACAAAGAAAGATTTAATGAATGAATCATCATTCATAATTTAATAATAGTAATAGAAGGTTATATTGTCAAGAAAATAACCACTTTTTTCTTTTATCCTATTATGACATTTACAATTATGAATGGACAAGCCTTAATATTCAAAAAAGAAGAGCCGAATATTCCGGTCCTTTTAAATGAAAGCTGGAATGTTTCATTTTTTCATTATTTTACCGTCTAGGCTTGCTTTTCTTCATCTTCGGTAAATTTCTTCTTCTCTTCATCAATTAATGCTCTGCGCAGGATTTTCCCTACTGCTGTTTTAGGCAATTCTTCTCTAAACTCGTATACCCTTGGCACTTTAAAAGCTGCCAAATGCTTACGGACAAATACATTCAAGTCTTCTTCGCTTACTTCGTTCCCATCTTTTAAAACGATATAGGCTTTAACGGTTTCACCTCGATAAGGGTCTGGTATACCTGCTACAACTGCTTCCTGAACGGCTGGATGCTCGTATAGGATTTCTTCTATTTCACGGGGATAAATATTAAAGCCCCCAGCAATAATCATATCCTTTTTACGATCCACTACATAAAAATATCCATCTTCGTCCATATAGCCAAGATCTCCTGTTAAAAGCCAGCCATCTCTTAAAGTCTGCTCCGTATCGTCTGGACGGTTCCAATAGCCTTTCATTACTTGTGGACCTTTAACAGCTATTTCCCCTATCTCACCTGGAGGCAGCTTTTCGCCATTCTCCATTGAAAAAATGACAGCATCTGTATTAGGCCAAGGCACACCAATACTTCCTTTTATTCTCGGCATATCCCATAAAAAATTAGCATGTGTAACAGGTGATGATTCAGTCAGGCCGTAGCCTTCAACTAGTTTTCCGCCTGTAATTTGTTCAAATTTCTGCTGAACCTCTACCGGAAGTGCAGCGGAGCCGCTAATACAGGAATCAATGGATGAAAGATCATATTTTTCAATATCAGGGTGGTTTAATAGCCCAATATAAATCGTTGGGGCACCTGGGAACAGAGTAGGTTTTTGCTTTTGAATGGTTTTTAATGTATCCCCTGCATCAAACTTAGGCATTAACACCATTTTATTGCCTTCTAAAACGGAAAGCAGCAGGACAGTCGTCATTCCATAAACATGGAAGAAAGGCAAAATGCCAAGAACAGTTTCTTTCCCTCTTTCACACTTATACAGCCAAGCTCGGCACATTGCCGTATTCGCCACTAAATTTCTATGTGTCAGCATAACTCCTTTAGGAAAGCCGGTCGTTCCGCCTGTATATTGCAAAAGAGCCAAGTCATTCTCAAAGTCAATCTCCTGCTCACTTACAGGAATAGAAGGCAGCTTTAGTATTTCTGTCCATAGATGATGATTTCCTTCATGCTTGACATTGACCACAATTCCGTATTGTTTCTTCTGTATAAAGGGATAAATAAGATTTTTTGGAAATGGAAGTGCATCTTTGATAGCGGTTACAATTATATGCTGAAGATCTGTCTGCTGTTTCACTTTCGACACACGCGGAAATAAAATGTCCATTGTAATGATTGCTTTTGCCCCTGAATCCTTCAGCTGATACGCTAACTCCCTTTCCATGTAAAGCGGATTTGTCGGAACAACGATCCCGCCAGCCAATAGGATTCCATAATAGCTGATCACAGATTGTGGAGTATTCGGCAGCATAACCGCTACCCGATCGTCTTTTTCAATCCCAATCGATTGCAGATAGCCGGCCAGTTTAAGTGCAGCTTCATAAATGTATGAGTAAGTGAATTCCTTACCCATAAAATGAACAGCCGTTTTTTCAGGAAATTCTGCAGCTGTATTTTTCAAAAAATCCTGGACAGGCTGATTTTCATAGATGAGTTCTTTAGGAATTTCTTCAGGATACAGGTTAAGCCATGGTTTATACTCAGTCATACGCGATCCCCTTTCTTTAAGTATTTTGAACATTCTAATTGTTCTCACCTCATTATAATATACTGCTTTAAACAAAACAATTAGAATAAACGGTGTAGTTTATAAGCAGGAGATGTTAACAGCCATCTTATAGATATAAGCCTATTGGATAACAAAAAAGAACTGCCCTTAACACGGGCAATTCTTTTTTGTTATCACCATTAGGCAATGAAAAGAATATATACAAGTCCAACTAGCACAAAAAGGGCGCTAACCACGATTAATACTTTTGCAAGCTTCTCCATTTTCCCCTTCTCCCTCTATCCGATACTTGCTCCAATGACAAATGACAGACCAATAGAGATGACCATTGAAATAAAGCCAACTGCTTTGTTGTTATTCTTAATCTCATCATCTACATTAAATCTTGGTGTTAAAAACTCAAAGATAAAATATGCGACAAGCAATAGGAAAAATCCAAATACTCCCCATATAATCATCGTAAAAAGCGTATCGTTATGCATAATGGAGTGTCTAAACACATTGGCAATACCAAATATCTTCCCGCCCGTGGCCATTGCTACGGAGATATTGCCGTTTTTTATTTCTTCCCAGTTTCTGTACTTTGTCACAAGTTCGAATACAGCTAAAAAGACAATCATACAAAGGACGACAACACTATAGTAGGCAGCGGTTTGGATAAACTCATTTTCCCAAAAACCTTCCATATTTCACTTCCCCCTCTTACTTAAATTCCACGACGGTTACACCAGTACCGCCTTCTCCCGCTTCTCCAAAGCGGATTTTTTTAACAGAACGATGATTGCGTAAATATTCCTGTACCCCCTGCCGCAGTGCACCAGTTCCTTTTCCATGAATGATTGATACACGCGGATAGTTGGCAAGAAGAGCATCGTCGATATATTTTTCGACTCTCATAAGGGCATTCTCAAATCGTTCTCCGCGCAGATCAAGCTCCAGGCTGACATGGTAATCCTTGCCTTTAACAGTAGCAAGCGGTTTTGTTTCAGTCTTTTTAGGACTTTTAATAAATTCTAAGTCTTTTTCTTCCACTTTCATCTTCAGGATTCCGATTTGAACATGCCATTCATTATCACCTGATTTTTCAAGCAGCTGTCCTTTTTGGCCAAACGTTAACACCTTCACTTCATCACCTGGTGTTAACTTTCGTTTGCCATCGGCATTTCGTTCCGGACTTTGTTTCTTTTTCAGTGCCGGAGCTGCCTCTGAAAGACGCTTCTTCGCTTCAATCAATTCATGCTCCTTCACTTCTGCTTGTTTTTCTATTTGCATTTTCCGCAGATCATGGATAATTTGCTCTGCTTCCTGCTTTGCTTTTTCAACAATCTCATTTGCTTTTATTGCAGACTTTTCATAAAGAGTTTCTTTTTTAGTATAATATTCAGCCATCTGCTTTTGAAGATCCTTATGCAGAAGATCTGCATTTTTGAGCAATTCATTGGCCTCTTCACGATCTGTTTCTGCTTGTTTACGGCTTTCCTCCAAGGATGCAATCATATTTTCGACTTGGTTACTGTCTGCACTAATATACGACTTTGCCACATTTATAACGTCTTCTTTTAAGCCTAGCCGTTTGGAAATTTCAAATGCATTGCTTCGGCCAGGAACACCAATAAGCAGTTTATAGGTCGGACTTAATGTTTCTATATCAAATTCGACACTGGCATTAATGACACCTTCCCGATTATAGCCATATGCCTTTAATTCAGGATAATGAGTTGTCGCTATGACACGGGTTCCGCGTTTATTCACTTCGTCTAAGATGGAAATCGCTAATGCTGCACCTTCCTGCGGATCTGTGCCAGCACCTAATTCATCGAATAAAACAAGGCTGTTGTATTGAGCCTTTTCAAGAATGTCGACAATATTAACCATATGAGATGAAAATGTACTTAAACTCTGCTCAATGGACTGCTCGTCCCCAATATCTGCATAAACAGCATCAAAAACAGCAATCTCTGATCCATCTAGAGCCGGGATTTGCAGACCTGCCTGGGCCATTAATGTACATAATCCAACTGTTTTAAGTGTTACCGTTTTACCGCCCGTATTTGGTCCAGTAATGACAATAGAGGTATATGTATCACCGATGGCAATATCATTCGCGACTACCTCGTCTATTGGGATGAGCGGATGCCGTGCTTTAAAGAGAGAAATTCTTCCCTCATCGTTTACTTTTGGCTTAGAGCCTTTAATCTTTTTAGCATATCTGGCTTTTGCAAACATGAAATCAATTTGGGCAAGCACATCCACAATCGTTTCCAGCTCTTCTTTGAATTCACTTGTGTATGCTGAAAGGGCAATTAAGATTTTTTCAATTTCCTGCTGTTCTTTTACTTTAATACTTTGCAATTCATTATTTAATTGCACAACAGATTGAGGTTCAATAAATAATGTCTGGCCGGATGAACTCTGATCATGAATAATCCCGCCGTAGTTGCCTCTATATTCTTGTTTAACAGGAATAACAAAGCGGTCATTTCTGATCGTAATGATCGCATCAGACAGCATCTTTTGCGCATTAGAAGACCTGATCATACTTTCAAGTCTTTCCCTCACACGCGCTTCTCTTGTGCGAAGCTGGACGCGAAGCGATCTCAGTGTTTCACTCGCACTGTCCAGCACCTCACCATTTTCATCAATTGCATTGCGGATAGAGGTTTCCAAATCCGCTAATACAATGATCTCTTCGGAATATGCCATTAAGATGGGAATGTCGTTTTCTTCTTCTGAAAACTCTTGAATAAACCTTTTCATTTGCCTGCTGGCATGTACGGTCGATGCCACCTGCATTAGCTCATGGGGGCTAAGCATCCCGCCGATTATAGCTCGCTTGGCATGAGGCTTTATATCAAAAATTCCCCCTAAAGGAATATTGCCTTTAATTCTTAACACGGTAGCAGCTTCATCTGTTTCTTCCTGCAGACGGACAACCGTCTCATAGTCGGTGGATGGCTGAATTCTCTCTGCTTTTCTTCTGCCGACCTCAGATGATACGTAATCAAGCAGCTGATCCTTAACTTTATTAAATTCCAAAACCTTTAAAGCGCGTTCTTGCATAATTCCCCCTCCTTCGAGGATGTGATTTATAGAAAAGCGAAAGTGGCTCGTTCACCCCCGACAAGCATAATGCAAGCCAGACGGAAGGTTGTTCTGATTGTTCTGAATGGCTTGACTTATGACCTCGAGGGGCTAGCCACTGGACCTAGACAATTCGAAAAGCAGAAGTGGCTTGACGCAGGGATCTCCCCGCCTTTCTATGATTCAAAATATATTAATCGTTCGTTTTTAAGTAATCCAATAAATCCTGCGTTTCCATTGCATTTAAAACGGATGCTGTCTGAACCCATCCTTTTTTCGCTGCAGATACACCAATTTCCATATGAGCTAACGTATCGATTTTATGGGCATCTGTATTAATGACGATTTTAACTCCCGCTTCCTGCGCCTTTTGTATATGCTCCGCAGCAAGGTCAAGTCTGTTAGGGTTGGCATTCAATTCAAGTGCAGTATTCGTTTCTTTAGCTAATTGAATTAATAAATCTATATCTACTTCATAGCCTTCCCGTTTTCCAATCAGTCTGCCTGTTGGATGGGCAATAATGTCTACATGAGCATTTTGCAGTGCATTTTTTAGCCTGTCCATTATTTTTTCCTTCGGCTGTGAGAAGGATGAGTGAATGGAAGCAATGACAATATCCATGTCAGCAAGCAGTTCATCATCATAATCAAGTGTGCCGTCCGGCAAGATATCCATTTCAACTCCTGCTAAAATGGTGATATCATCATATTTTTCATTAAGTCTTTTTATTTCTTCTCTTTGCTGGCGCAACCGTTCTGGTGTCAGACCGTTAGCTACCTTCAGATAATGCGAATGATCCGTAATGGCCATATATTGATAGCCGCGCTTTCGGCATGCCTCAATCATTTCTTCTATTGTAAACGCTCCATCGCTCCACGTCGAATGCATATGAAGATCGCCCTTAATATCTTCCAGTGAAATTAACTTCGTTTCTTGTGTAAACAAGTCAACCTCCTTGCCATCTTCTCGAATTTCCGGCGGAAAATGCGGCAAGTTAAAATGTGCATAAAACTCTTTTTCTGATGAGAATGTTTTTACTTCTCCAGTTTCAACGTTTTCTACTCCATATTCACTGATCTTTTCTCCGCGTTCCTTAGCAAGCTGCCTCATTCTTACATTATGATCCTTAGAGCCAGTGAAGTGATGCAGGGTAGTCGCAAATTCACTGGGTGCAACAATCCGAAAATCACAGGAAACATCATATTGATGCTCAAAAACAACTGAAACCTTTGTATCACCCGCTGCGATTACTTCTTTAATGGATGGAAGACCAAGAAGCTGCTCTTTTACGGCTGTCCGATCATCTGCAGAAATAATAAAATCAAGGTCTTTAACGGTTTCGCGCATTCTTCTGAGACTGCCGGCTCTGGAGAACCTTAATACTTCCGGGATATTCCCCAGCGCATCCTCTATTGCTTCTGCTACAGGAAGCATATAAGCAAGCGGCAGCCGATCCGGCTGTGTACCGGCATTTAATAAAGCGGCCAGAATCTTTTCCTCTGTCTTCGCTCCAAATCCAGCAAGTCCCTGCACACGATTTTCCTTGCATGCCTGCTCTAATTCTTGTGCATCTGTAATTCCAAGCTCTTTATGGAGCTTTGCAATTTTTTTACCGCCCAAACCTTGAATATGCAGCAAAGGAATCAATCCAGGCGGCACCTGTTCCTTCAGCTCAGTTAACACTGAGGATGTTCCTTCCTGTACATATTCTTCTATAACAGCTGCAGTGCCTTTGCCTATGCCAGAAAGACTCGTATAATCTGTCATTTCAGACAAACTTAAGTCACTGTTTTCCAAAGCAATAGCAGCCTTTCGAAAAGCCCCTGTCTTAAAGGGATTATCCCCTTTTAATTCCATATATACTGCAATAGTTTCCAGTAATTTTATAACGTCTTTTTTGTTGATGATCATTTTACACACCTGCCCATTTAGATCCTATTTATTTAGTATTTCCTATTATTCAGGAGAGTACATCCTTAGTGATTATAACATTTCATCCTTAATCAAAAAGAAAACTTCTCCGCAAAGAGAAGTTAGGCTGCCATATATTCGATCCACATATCCTTAATTGTCTCTGATAATACAGGTGAATGATTGACAATTAAATCCACCATAAATGAATCATTAAAATATGTTTGCATTCCCGCAATTGGTACTAATGCGGCTATGTATAATATAATAAACATGATAAGATAAACTTCTATAAAACCAAGAATGCCGCCTGCCCAAATATTAAGCTGTTTAATAATTGGCAAGCTTGCAACAAAATCAAGCATGCTTCCAATAATCTGCAATAGTACTTTTACAGCGAAAAATATGATGGCAAATGCGATCGCACGATAGTAAGCATCTTCTAAATTATCATTAGCAAAAAACATTTGCATGGTTGAATCACTGCCGAAGTTGGGATAAGGCACCCATAGGGTCAGTTTTTCCGAAAGAGGCTCGTAATACATTCTCGCTACAATAAAAGCGATAATGAAGCCTGTTAAATGAATCAGCTGCAGGATAAAGCCACGCTTTAATCCTACTAAAAAACCAAATAACAATATAACTATTATAAAAAGATCAAGCATGATGCTTTTCAGTCCTTTACTCTTTTTAATTCATCCTCAAGCCGCTCTTTTAATTTCAGATAATCATTAACAGCATTAACAGCTGTGAGGACAGCTAATTTATTCGTATCGAGTGAAGGATTCTTAGAGCTTATCTCACGCATTTTATCATCAACGATTGATGCAACAAGCCGGATGTGACTGGAGTTTTCAGTGCCGACAATTACATATTGCTGCCCATATATATCTACACTAGTGCGATTTTTTTCCGTATTTGACAACCTTTGAACCCCCATTCAAAAGAATCCTAATCAATATCATAACACGAAGGTCTAATTTGTGGGAAGTCAAAGCATGCCAAAAATAGCACAGATACTGTAAATTCAGAGATTTTTAGAAGGAGATTAAAATATGAGTCATGTTGTACTGCTAAAGAGTTTACCTGAGATTAAAGAAATGCAGGCTCACTATGAGCCATTCTCGACCGGAAAAATCCCTCCAGGGGGCGTATTTGCTGCTAAAGCAAACAATTGCTCGATCACAGCCTACAAATCTGGAAAGGTTCTTTTTCAAGGAGCCGGCGCAGAATCAGAATCTGCCAGGTGGGGCGGGGATATCGCTAAACCAAAGGCAAAAAAGGAAAGTAAACCTGCTGCTGCAAACCTGCCAGAAAATATCAGCAGTCTTTCCTGTATAGGATCCGATGAAGTCGGGACAGGAGACTTTTTTGGACCAATAACCGTCGTCGCCGCTTATGTAAGTCAAGCTAACCTTCCATTGCTGAAGGAGCTTGGCGTTCGTGATTCTAAAAATTTAAATGACGAGAAAATCATCAGCATTGCCAAACAAATTAAAGAAGTAATACCGTACAGTCTCTTAACCTTACATAATGATAAATACAATAAACTGCAGATGTCAGGGATGTCGCAGGGAAAAATTAAGGCTCTTCTTCATAACCAAGCCATTGGCCATCTGCTAGAGAAAATTGCTCCAGAGCAGCCCGAAGTGATTTTAATTGACCAATTTGCGCAAAAGGATGTTTATTACCAATATTTAAAAAGCCAGCCAAAGGTGCACCGCGATCGGGTCTATTTCAGTACAAAAGCTGAAAGTGTTCATCTTGCTGTTGCAGCAGCATCGATTCTTGCCCGCTATGCATTTGTAAAGCAATTTGACAAGTTGGCAAAAGAAGCTGGATTCCCTTTAACCAAAGGAGCTGGCGGCAAAGTGGATGAAGCAGGTGCGCGCTTAATTCATGAAAAAGGAATAGATGCACTTCCTCAATTTGTGAAGCTGCATTTTGCCAATACTGAAAAGTCCAAGAAACTTTATAGGAAGAAATATATGTAATAGACTTATGTTACCCAAGAATGCCAATCAAGCATTCTTGGGTTTTTATTTTTAGAGCAGCTGATATAAATCCTAAATATCCATTTCCCATTGTTTCTTTTCCGTTTCTTTCATTTGCTTCTCCGTTTCTGGCGGATAGGCATTTCGAACCTTATGATGATCAGAAGGAATCAGATCGACCATTACCTCAATCATTTCTTTAGGATCGTACTGATTTTCTAAGCCTTTTTCCTTTTCCTTCATATCTTCACCACTTGTAAAGTGAACTTCGTCATCAAACCATTTCCACTTTTCTTCTGCTGCCCTGTCATTAAATCCAGTGTTGTATGGTCCTGGATTAATCGTTGCCACTTTTACGCCGTGTGGATCAAGCTCCTGTTTAAGAGTTAAAGCCAAGGCCTCAATGGCATGTTTAGTAGAAGCATAAGGACCGCCGTATGCCGTTTTCATAACGCCTGCCATCGAACTTAAGAAGAAAATCTTTCCGCTCCCTTTTTCAACAAGTTTTCTCGCTGCATATTGAACAGATTCAAGTGTCGAAAATACGTTCACTTCAAAGATGGCTTTAAAGCGCTCCATCGGAATTTCGCTCAGCGGTCCGCCTTCATTAATAGCAGCATTTGCTACGAAAATATCAAAATCATATTCATCTATTTGTACTAAATCGATTGGATTGGTAATGTCTATCTTAAGTACTTCCAGATTTGAAAGCCCTAGTTCTTCAGCTTCTCTGAGTACACTCGTTTTCTGTGAAGTCGTTTCTGTTGCTGCAATGACTTTATGGCCTTTCTTAGCCAGCCCAATTGCAGTGCCTCTTCCCAGTCCTGAGCCTGCACCCGTAATCATAATGGTCTTTTTCATCATCACATCTCCTTTATAGCCTGTATATATTCAAATGTTCCCACTCTTTTCTCTCATAAACCTTATGAAAACCTGCGGAGACGTACACTTATTGTAAAAATTGAACAGAAATAGTGTGTATCGTATAATTCTATTAACAAAAACAATTCAGGAGGATCATATGAAGCACTTAATTCGCGGAGAAAAAGTTAAACTATCTGATTTCACAACCGACACGATCGTTGAGATCGAAGTCATCATAAACGCTCATGCAGAAATTGACATCACCTGTTTTGGACTAAATGAAAATAAGAAACTAGCAGATGACCGGTATATGATTTTTTATAATCAAACAGCTTCCCCCTCAAAAGAGATTCAGCTGCTGAATCATAAAAGCGGGATGGGCCATTTCAGCATTGATTTATCAAAACTTCCAGCATCGATCCAGAACCTTGTATTCACTGCGACCATTGATGGCAATGAAGCAATGGGAACAATACAGAGCGGCACACTGCAGATCAAAGCAGGAGGACAAGCTATTTTAGAATACTCATTTAGCGGACAGGATTTTCAGAATGAAAAAGCAATCATTATGACTGAAATCTATCATAAAGGGGTATGGAGAGCATCTTCTGTTGGAAGAGGTTTTGATGGAGGCTTAGCAGCATTATTAAGGGACTTCGGCGGAGAAGTGGAAGAGGAGCAGGAACAGCAGCAGTCAGCACCACCTGTGCAACAGCAGCCGGCACCAGAAACCGCTCAATCTCAATCGAAAAAAATCATGCTCGAAAAGAAGATGGCAGAACAAGCTCCTAAGCTATTAGATTTATCCAAAAAGGCGAAGGTGTCTTTAGAGAAAGCTGGCTTGCATGACCACCAGGCAAAGGTAGCTTTATGCCTCGATATATCCGGATCCATGCATAGTCTGTATCGTTCCGGAAAAATACAGGAATTTGCCGAGAGGATTCTTGCATTAGGAACACGTTTTGATGATGATGGCACGATTGATATTTTCTTATTCGGAGCAAATGCACACGATGCAGGAGAATTGTCTGTTGATAATTTCAATGGCTTTGTTAACAATCTTATAAAAAAATATCCTCTTGAAGGCGGAACCTATTACGGAAAAGCTATGAAGACCATTCGGGAGCATTACTTTGGCTCTGCCTCTAAAAGGAACTCTCCATATGCAAGCAATGTTCCTGTTTATGTAATGTTTGTAACAGATGGAGCGACATTTGATGAAAGTGCAACAATCAGCCATATTCAAAATGCTTCCTATGAACCTTTGTTCTGGCAATTCATGGCTATTGGGAAATCGAATAAAGGGACGAAAAAACGCGGATTCTTCACAAGTATGTTTCAATCAGATTTTACCTTCCTGGAAAAGCTCGATGACTTAAAAGGAAGATATTTAGATAACGCAGATTTTTTCAGTATTGAAGACCCCGGGCACATCTCTGACAGCGAATTATATGACCTGCTTATGCAGGAATATCCGCAATGGGTAAAAGAAGCGAAACAAAAAGGATTACTTGCACAAGCACAGTATCAATTATAATACGATCGTTGTTTCAGCAAATCCTTTTCAGTGAATAAGAAGCATCCTGATCAGAAGAAGGCGAAAACGAGAACGAACATTGCAAAAATGCTTGGAATATGGTGGACCAGGCATTTTTGCATTCTTTTTGAAAATTAAGCGGACGAATTCCGTTTATTTTAAGAAATTCTAATATTTCATGCATAATAAGCGGAGGTTTTCCGCTTAAAGCAAAAAAATCATTGAATTTAGCTATAATTTGAGAAGATAACTGGAATCTTTCCGCTTAAATCTCCTCTATAAGCACCCTCTAGGCATATTAACCGGAATTTCTCCGTCTATGGCTCATACTAAGCCTTCCCAAGATGATGCTATACTACCTCATCTGAAAATACCTCTTCCGTTCCTTCTCCGGTAAAAATACGATAGATGGATTTGTAAGTCTAGTATCAGGAAAGCCCAATGTTGTTCCCATTCCGTTTACATGGCAGAACGTGTTTAAATCTTTGACAGTTAATGCTTCTGTCGGACAAGCCTCCACACAAGCAGCCTGCAGCCCTTGATCGATACGGTCATTGCACATTTGGCATTTCGTGACTTTATGCGTAATAGGGTCAAATTGTGGAGCTTGATACGGACATGCCTCCATACATAGACCACATCCGCTGCAGCGCTCAGCGTGAATTTCTACGATGCCATCCATTCTCTTTGTAAATGCATTCTCTGGACACACTCTGAAGCATTCCGGACTGCTGCAATGATTACATGATAATGATAAAAAGCTGCCATCCACTTGTCTTGTTACTTTCCGCCACCGCACAGTTCCAGCAGTTTGATTCTCATTTCTGCAAGCAACTTCACAGGTTTTACAGCCAATGCATAAATCAATATCAAAGACAAAACCAAGCTGTTTAACCATTCCTGCTCACCTTTTTCTTTCGGATGTTCACTTTACTGTCGTAAAAGTGTGTACTCGTTTCCTGACATTGGTCGCTTTCTTGATGAACAATGATCCAATTAATAGGTTTTTTACCTGCCTGTTTAACAAGTACAATGTTTTTCGCTAAATAGGGGTTGACCTTTACCTTAGCATCTACCCAGCCATTTTCATTAAAAATTTCGATGCTGTCTTCTGGCATTAATTTATTTTCTTCAGCTGCAATGGCAGAGATTTCAGCAATAGTATCCTCACTATTTTCATCTGTCCCAGTCAGCCATGACAGGTGCTCGTATTGCGAATGTATTGTTAAAAGCGATTGCGGAGTGATCAGCTGGTACGGAAATAATAAGCTGTCTTTCTGAACTTTTACATTTTCTAAATAACCACTTACATCCGGAATATTAAAGCTAAACTTTTCCTTAGCGGGAATTTTCTCCGGCTTTTTTAAATGCGGTCCACTCAGCAAATCTGTATAATCTTGGATACCATAAAGCTCTTGAATTTCCGGCGACAGCTCTTTTTGAATCCAGTCTAATGCCTCCAGCTCAGATGGAAAAGTTGAGAATCCTGGCGATCGTTCATTCAGCTTGTTTGTAAGTTCTCTTGTAATTTGCAGATCGCTTTTTGATTCAAAGTAACCTGCTAAGGATTGTTCATTAATAGAGATCCAATGATGCCAATAGCTCACAATTAAGTCCATCTCTTCAAAATGGGTAGCTGCAGGGAGGACAATATCAGAGATCTCGGCTGTTTTGGTCATATATAAATCAACCGTTACGATTAATTCAAGCTGCTGTATCAGCTTCATCCATGACTGAAGATTATTATCCTGGGAGAAGGGATTTCGTGACGCAATCCATAAAAACTTTAATGGCGGGTCCGAAAGCTCTAAGGCATTTTTTGCAAATGAATTTATATCTATTGCTCTAGATGCCTGGGCTTCGGAATGTTTTTGTTCCGGGAATTTCAAAAGGTGTAATGGAAACTGCTCCAAGTCATCGTGTGCATAGAAGAGCTTTCCTTTCTTTTTTTGAAGGAAACCTGTCATCGCAGCAAGAGCACTTATAGCTTGAACGTTTTCACCGCCTATGTTTGTTCTTTGCATACCAAATCCAATCCATGTAACACTCGATGCTGCATGTATATATAATTCAGCAAGTTCCTCAATTGCCGATATAGGAGCATTGGTAAGTTCACTCACTTTGTCTGCACTTGGAACCTTTTCCATGATCCTTTTAAACTGAATAAAATTGTTTGTGCAATCCTGAGCATAGTTTTCATCAAAAAATGAAGAATCTGCTATACGTTTAGCAGCATATAAAGCAAGTAGCCCATCAGTTCCTGGCTTAATTTGAATATAAAGATCTGCTTTTGCTGCAGTTTCTGTAAATACTGGGTCAATGACAGCTACCTTTGCACCCGCTCTTCTTGCCTGGAATATATACTTCATTTGCGGAATATTTGTGACAGCGGGATTCGCTCCCCAGATCACGATTAAATCTGCAGCTGCCATATCTTCAGGGCTGCTTTGTTCGAATTGCTTGAACCTTTCCTTAAGCGCATCATTTCCAGTTGTCAGACAGAGGTTTCCTTTTGGTTTTGTATGCGGCCCTATACTATTAAACATAGCTTCAGCTGCATAATGCATCAGCCCAATATTGCCTGAAAACTTATTATAGCCGCTTGCTAAATTCGATCCATAGCGCTCATTCAATTCAATGATCTTGTCAGCAATTATAGTATATGCCTGCTCCCACGATATTCTTTTCCAGTTTCCAGAGCTCCGCGGTGACTGCATAATCGGATATTTTAGCCGATTAGGATGAGTTACATACTGTGTAAAAGCATATCCTTTTGCACATAGGTTTCCTTTCGTATAGCCATGCTGATCATCTCCAGCCACCTTTACAAGCTTCCCATTATTCACATAAGAAAGCATGCTGCAGGAGGCATAGCAATTACGCGGGCAAGCATTTCGGAAGATTTTCATGCTGTACACCTCAATCTTTAGATTTTTCCAAGCTGCTTAATTTTTAAGGCGGCGATAATATTTAGCCTTATATTCATATCATCCAGCTTTTCACCAAGTATTTCTTCGATCTTTTTAAAACGGTACCTTAACGTATTGCGGTGCACATACATTCCTTCAGCTGTTTTTGTCAGATCAAATTGATTGGCAGCAAATATACTTAAAGAGCTCATTAAATCACTTTCATGCTCCAGATCATATTTTTCCAGCTCTCCCAGTGTATGTTCATAGTACTCTTTTAAATCATGTAAATCGTGATTATATAAGATTCTCTCCAGACCAAGGCTGCTAAAAAACGGAACGGAAATATTCAATAGCAATCCCAGTTCATACGCCACCTTTGCCTCCTGGTAGCTGCGGTGAATTTCTTCCGGCAGCATTCTTCTCCTTCCGATCCCTGCAGCAATTCTTACACTTAGATGATGGGATTTAGACAAATACATGATTAAGGAAACAAACTCTTTTATCTCTGAATGATGATCTGTTCCTCCTTCAGGGGATGACGGATATATGAGGATAATTTCGCCTCGTTTCCTGATAGAGATCGGTCTTTGCCTGCGATCAAGCATGGCTTTTTCAATCATATAGAACAGCAAATCTATTAAATGCCGGTCATCTGAAAAATAGTCAAAATCTTTTAAGGAGAAAACGACCGCAGTATGGGCCTGCTGAAAATCCCACCCCCAAATCTGACCGTACGAAATAATATCTTCTCTTTTTTTAATATTTCCATATAAGAGGTCATATAGAAAAACTTCCCGCAGCTTTTGTTTTTCCTGTTTCATCGTTAATGTATTTTGAATTTCCATGGAGCAAAGCGTTGATGCAAATTGGAGGATTTCACTTAGTTCAAGAGGAAATCTGCTTTTATCATTCACCGCAATCACATATCCCCGAACACGCCCATCGACATGAATTTCCATACATACCCCTTTAATAAGCTCTTCTGCTGCAGATATAACACATGATACAGGTTCCTGAACTTCTTGATTTAGACCATTTATTGCTGTTTCAATGTATTCAATTTTTGTACCTTCTTTATCCCAGATAGACACGATTTGATTTAGAAGAGGATCAGCGATCAGAATGGGGATTGATAAAATGTCTGCTAACTCCTGGGCGATCCCTTCCATTCGCTTTTGCGAGGAGACTAATAATCTTTGCAAATAGTCTGGAACTGAAAAACTTATTTCCATTATATTCAATTCCTTTCTAAACTCGAAATATCTATTACCTTCATCTTATAAGAATAAACGCCTATTCACAATGGATGTCACAACACCGTAAAAATTCATTGGCTTATCGTACAAAAAAAAGAGTAAATTTTCGTGCATAGAAGATATATCACTCCCAAGTTTCATGATTTATAATATAGTCATGAATCTGATTGTGAAATAAATCACAAATCATGTTTGTGATAAAAAGGAAAGGAGCGGCTTTGATGGGTTTATTCGATCGGTGGATGGAAAGTTTGGATTATGAGTTCCAAATTTTAAAAACGTGCAGCCGCTATCAAAGTCCTTTTTCAAGCTGCACAAAGTGTTTGGATTCCTGCGAGATGAACGCCATTGTTTTAAAAGATGGAAAACCAATTATCCAGCCAAATCAATGCACTGAATGCGGCGATTGCATTGCAGAATGCCCTGTCCAGGCTGTAGAGGGTTTTTATCCAAAAAGACGCATAATAGAGCATGTATTCATTGCAGAGGAGAAACCTCCCTCAATAAAAGAAATGCTTGGATATTATCAAACAGGAGTGACATCTGTTTACTTTCACAATAAAGAACTTAGCGAAGAGTGGAAGAGATTTCTCAAAGAAATCAACAGCAAGTTAGCACAGCTAAATGAAGAAGCGTTAATGATACAATTCGAATTACAAAAGCAAGAAGAAAAAATGACACGGCGTGAAGTCTTTTCTTTTTGGAAAAAAGGAGCAGCTACAACAGTCAGACAAATGGCACCAGCAAAATGGCGTTTTAATCATCAGAATTTGGAGCTTGCCCATTATTTTAAGGAGTATCAATTTAAAGAGATCGAGCTGGATGAGTCAAAATGCACCTTATGTAAAGCATGTGAAATGCTTTGCCGAAAGAACTGTTTTCATTTTTCAGAGACTGAGCTTACCATCTCGGCCAAAACTTGCACAGGCTGTATGCTCTGTGCTGATATTTGCCAGGAAAAAGCAATCACTATAACAGATAATATTCAGAGAGCCAGCACTCGTATACACCACCTCTATCAAAAGAAGTGTTCTTCCTGTCATGCTGCGTTTACTTCAGCCTCCCATGTGGAAGAGGAATGTGTACGCTGTAAAAAAATGAAACAGTATGGCTCCTTCTTGGGATAAGCGGTAGTGATATGTGCCATTTGATAGGAAAATGCTCGAATTTGATTGGAAATGCAACTATTTTGATAGGAAAATGCTTTTGTTTGATAGGAAGTTCATTTCATTTGATAGGAAAATCATTCATTTTGATAGATAGCTTATCCTTCCTGCCTTTTTCAGCAGAACAGCGGGAACCTGTAAACCAATTAAAAGTAAGGAAGTGTTTTAAATGTTAACAAACATTGGAATTCCAGGATTAATTTTAGTTTTAGTACTTGCGCTAATCATTTTTGGTCCGAAGAAACTCCCTGAAATCGGCCGGGCCATGGGCCAAACATTGAAAGAGTTTAAAAGCTCTACGAAAGGGATGCTCGAGGATCATAGCCAAAGTGAAGATGAAAAGAAGAAAACCGATGACACCGTTAAAAATCTTTAAGCGGAAATTCACCACCATTATAAAAAGCCAAGAATGCCGACATCGCATTCTTGGCTTTTTTAAATAACTGAATTAACCCCTTAGGACTGCACCAGCTTTTTCTTCCAGTGCCTCTAGCACCTTAGTATGTGCTTTAACCACTTCTTCATCTGTTAATGTTTTTTCAGGATCAAAGTATTTTAATGAGAATGCAAGGGACTTCTTCCCTGCTTCCATCCGCTCTCCTTCATAAAGGTCAAAAACAGATACTTCTTTTAACAGGCTGCCGCCTGCTTCCTTAATAATGGATTGTAAATGTCCTGATGACACTTCCTGATCCGCTACTAAGGCGATATCTCTTGTAATGGAAGGGAATCTAGGGATCGCTTCGTATACAAGCGCTGCTGTTTCAGCAAGGAGCGACTCTAGAGATAATTCAAAAACATAAGTAGCTTTTAAATCAAGTTCCTTCTCAACGATCGGATGAACTTGACCAATATAACCGCAAGCCTTGCCGTCAATCAGCACTTCAGCTGTTCTGCCCGGATGCAGGCCATCTCTTTCAGATTGACGGAATTCAATGCGATCGTTAATTCCAAGCTTGTCAACTAGTGCTTCCACAATTCCTTTTAACACGTAGAAATCAACAGGCTTTTTCTCGCCTTGCCATGGGTGGTTTACCCATAATCCTGTTACAGCACCTGCCACATGCTCTTTTTCTTCCGGAAGCTGATCTTTTCCGTTTGATAAAAAGACCGAACCTATTTCATAAACAGCCAGGCTGTCATTTTGACGAGCTGAATTATATTTTAATACCTCAAGAAGCTGAGGAACTAAGCTTAATCGTAATACACTGCGCTCTTCGCTCATTGGCATTGCAAGCGGCAGAGGCTCGCGGACTTCAAGAGCAAACTGGCTTGCTTTTGCTTCGCTTGTTAAAGAATACGTAATGGCCTGGTATAATCCAGCACTTTCAAGCGTATTGCGGACGATTCTGCGAGATTGCTGATATTTCGTAAGACCGCCTTGGGTAGTAGATCCAACTGGCAATGTGGATAAAAGATTATCATAGCCATAAAGTCTTGCTACCTCTTCAATTAAATCTTCTCCAATTGTGATATCTCCTCTGCGGGTAGGAACCGTAACCGTAATTTGTCCCTGTTCGGCAACAGCCTCGAACTGCAGACGAGTGAAAATATCCACAACTTCCTCTGATTTCAATTGTAAGCCGAGAACTTGGTTGATTTTATCAATTGATACTTCTACAACAGCAGGCTCTATTTTCAATGTATTTGCTTCAGCACTGCCAGCAAGAACTTCGCCTTCTGCATATTGCTGAAGCAATACAGCCGCACGCTCTGCAGCCGCACGCACACGATTCGGGTCAACCCCTTTTTCAAAACGTGCACTTGCTTCACTGCGAAGACCATGATCTTTAGAAGCTTTTCTAACTGTGCTTCCTTTGAAGTAGGCTGATTCAAGTAAAACTGTTGTTGTATCTGCTTGAACTTCTGAGTTTGCACCGCCCATGACACCGGCTAATGCAACTGGCTCTGTTCCGTTTGTGATCACAAGGTGATCGCTGGAAAGTGTTCTTTTCGCGTCATCAAGTGTTACGATCTCTTCGCCATCGTTAGCTCTTCTAACTACAATTTCTTTTGACCCAAGCTTATCATAATCGAAAGCATGAAGAGGCTGGCCATATTCAATCAAAATGTAGTTCGTAATATCGACTACGTTGTTATGCGGGCGTATGCCTGCAGCTGTCAGTCTCGCTTGCATCCATAGCGGAGATGGCTTTACTTTTACATTCTTGATTACTTTGGCAATATATAATGGATTGTCTTCAGCAGCTTCAGCTACAACAGAAATATAGTCTTCTGCCTTTTCAGCTGCTTCTGAAGCTTTCCCTTCAGGAAGATTTACGTCTCTGCCTAAAATGGCAGCAACTTCATATGCTACACCAAGCATGCTTAGAGCATCTGAACGGTTTGGTGTTAAGCCAAGCTCAAGTACTTCATCATCACGGTGGAGTTCTTCTAATGCATTCTTGCCAACTTCAACACTTTCAGGAAAAACATAAATGCCTTCCGCATATTCCTTTGCCACAAGCTTGCTTTCAAAACCAAGCTCCTGCAGGGAACAGATCATTCCATTGGAAGCTTCTCCGCGCAGTTTAGCCTTTTTAATTTTAAAATTGCCCGGAAGAACAGCGCCAACTGTTGCAACAGCCACTTTTTGGCCTTTGTCTACATTCGGAGCTCCGCAAATAATCTGCACAGGCTCTTCTGCACCTATATCAACAAGACATTTATTCAGCTTATCGGCATTCGGATGCTGCTCTCTTTCAAGCACGTGTCCGATGACAACACCGCTGATTCCTTCTGTTAACTTTTCTACACCTTCGACTTCAATTCCGCTTCTTGTAATCTTTTCAGCAAGCTCGTTTGCAGTTATGCCAGAAAGATCGACATAATCCTGGAGCCATTTATATGAAACATACATGTGTTTTCCTCCTGACACTTATTCATGAATTGAGAATTGCTTTAAAAACCGGACATCATTTGTATAGAAATGACGAATATCATCAATACCGTATTTCAGCATCGCAATGCGCTCAACACCCATTCCAAATGCAAAACCTGAATATTTCTTTGAATCGAATCCAGACATTTCAAGAACATTTGGATGTACCATTCCAGCGCCTAAGATTTCGATCCAGCCTGTTTTTTTGCAGATGTTACAGCCTTTGCCTCCGCATTTGAAGCAAGATACATCGACCTCAACAGAAGGTTCTGTGAAAGGGAAGAAGCTAGGACGCAGACGAATTTCTCTGTCGCTGCCAAACATCGCTTTTGCAAACACTTCAAGCGTTCCTTTTAAGTCACTCATACGGATATTTTCATCTACAACTAAGCCCTCAATCTGCATGAATTGATGAGAGTGTGTTGCATCATCATGGTCACGGCGGAACACTTTCCCTGGGCAGATAATTTTAACCGGCCCTTTGCCTTGGTGCTTTTCCATCGTCCTAGCCTGAACAGGAGATGTTTGAGTACGAAGCAAAATGTCTTCGGTAATATAGAAGGAATCTTGCATATCACGTGCAGGATGATCCTTCGGCAAGTTTAAGGCTTCAAAGTTATAGTAATCCTTTTCCACTTCTGGCCCTTCTGCCACTGTATAGCCCATCCCGATAAATAAATCTTCAATCTCTTCCACCACACGTGTTAGTGGATGATGATTTCCTGATTTAACAGGTCGTCCCGGCAATGTAACATCAATCGTTTCTGCAGCTAACTTTGCAGCAACAGCAGCTTCTTCAAGGTTTTTTTGCTTCGATTCGATAGCAGCAGCAATCGCATCTCGCACTTCATTTGCCAATGCACCCATTTTTGGACGCTCTTCAGCTGATAATTTTCCCATTCCTTTTAAAACTTCTGTTATTGGACCTTTTTTTCCTAAATAAGAAACCCGGATCTCATTTAGCTCTTTAAGATCACCTGCTGTGTTCACGCGTTCGAGAGCTTCAGTCTGCAACTCTTTTAAACGTTCTTGCATGTATAATAACCTCCTTTTTTTGGACAAACAAAAAAACCTAATCCCTATAAAGGGACGAGGTTTTGGTTCGCGGTACCACCCTTTTTAATACATGTAAACAGGGGAACCCGCGTATATGTATTCGCTTCATTGAGATAACGGCCAGATGCCGGTGCATCTTTACATAGCCAGATTGCTATGGTCCCGATGCCAACTCTGGAGGTGAATGTTCACTTGCATCCCTTTTAAAAACACTTGCAGTCAAGGTGTTTTCTCCCTAAAAAAGTTTCAGCAGGCTACTTTTCTCCGTCATTGTTTTTTACATATAATTTGTTGTTAATTATAGTACATTCTTTTACAACTTTCAAATCGTTTTAAGCAAATTTACTGCCCATTTCAAGAGCGTAAATGATACATTAAAATACCGGCAGCAATTGATACGTTTAAAGACTCACTCTTTCCGAAAATCGGGATATAGAGATTTTCATCTGTTTCAGCTAAAAGTTCCGGATTGACACCATTGCCTTCATTTCCGACTAATAGAGCGAAGACGTCACGTTTATCGATTTCTGTATATGGACGGCCATTTTCCAATGCAGTTCCGTACACGGCTGCACCCTGCTGTTTGAGCTTAGAAATCAATACACCAAGATCTTCCCCGATGATCGGCAGATGAAAGTGACTGCCTTGGGCTGAACGCAGAACTTTTGGATTGTACATATCGACACTGCCTTTTCCGATGAAAACAGCATCCATACCGGCTGCATCAGCTGTTCGGATCATTGTTCCTAAGTTGCCGGGATCCTGTACCGCATCAATTAAGAGAAACTTCCTTCCTTCTTCAAGAACGCTATCATATGTTTTCTGATCACAGACAGCAAAGATCCCTTGTGACGTTTCAGTATCAGAGAGCAGCTGAATGATCTCATTACTGACAACATTGACAGGGATATCTCCATAGTTCCATGCTGCGGGCAGTTCTACTTGTTCTCCCATTATGATTTCTGCAATGCTGCCGCTATTTAATGCTTCCTCGACAAGATGATAGCCTTCTACTAGAAAAGTAAGCGTCTTATCTCTCTCTTTTTTTGTCAAAAGTTTTTTCCACTGCTTAACCTTTTGATTTTGTGCAGAGTGAATATAGTTCACAGTGTTCTCTCCTTTTTCTAACATCAGTTTGTCTATTATAACGTAAATACCATACATAATAAATCGGAGAAAAGAAAAACTATGAACGTAATCATGAAATTGGAAGGAGTGTAAAAAAATGAACTTGAATCTGCGTAATGCCATTCTTCATAATGTTTCTGGAAACAATCAGGATGAATTAAAGGATACAATTGTTGATGCGATCCAAAATGGGGAAGAAAAAATGCTGCCTGGTCTTGGTGTTCTTTTTGAAGTCATCTGGAACAACTCTTCTGAGGAAGACAAACAGGAAATGCTGCACACGCTTGAAAGCGGCTTGAAATAAGAGAAGCTCTGTATACATGAGAAAAATCCGCAGACATGCATCTGCGGATTCTTTTTATCAATCAAATTTCAGGCTATTAACTGTATCTTCATCTAATCGCTTAATGACTTCTGCAATTAGTTTCACTGCATTCTCGTAATCGTCACGATGAAGCATTGCTGCATGTGAATGGATATATCTTGTCGCAATTGTAATGGATAAAGAAGGAACACCGTTATGTGTCAGGTGGATCGCACCTGAATCTGTTCCGCCTCCAGGCACAGCATCGAATTGATATGGAATATTCAGCTCATCTGCAGTGTTTGTTACAAGATCACGCAAGCCTTTATGTGATACCATGGATGCATCATAAAGGATAATTTGTGGTCCTTTGCCCATTTTGCTTAAAGCTTCTTTTTCTGTGATACCAGGTGTATCCCCAGCAATTCCAACATCTACGCCAAAACCGATATCAGGCTGGATCGTCTGTGCAGCTGTTCTTGCACCGCGCAAGCCAACTTCTTCTTGGACTGTTCCTACTCCGTATACCACGTTCGGATGCTCAGCATCTTTTAATTGTTTTAATACATCAATTGCAATTGCACAGCCAATGCGGTTATCCCAAGCTTTGGCAAGCAGCATTTTTTCGTTGTTCATCACTGTAAATTCAAAATAAGGAACAACCATGTCACCAGGCTTAACGCCCCACTCAGCTGCTTCGTCACGGCTTGTGGCACCAATATCAATAAACATATCTTTGATATCTACAGGCTTTTTACGTGCTTCAGCTGAAAGGATATGCGGTGGCTTTGAGCCGATTACACCCGTTACATCCCCTTTGTTTGTTACAATTGTGACTCTTTGGGCAAGCATAACTTGTGACCACCAGCCGCCAACTGTTTGGAAACGAAGAAAACCTTTGTCATCAATACTTGTAATCATGAAACCTACTTCATCTAAATGGCCGGCAACCATAATCTTTGGTCCGCCTTCTTTGCCTGTTTTCTTGGCAATTAAGCTTCCTAATCCATCAGTTGTTACTTCGTCTGCAAATGGAGTTATGTATTGTTTCATTACTTCGCGAACTTCACGCTCATTGCCTGGAATTCCTTTTGCATCTGTTAAATCCTTCAGCATGGTTAACGTTTCATCTAATTTAGCCATTATTTCGACTCCCTTAATATGTATTCCACTTCATTATACTAGACTGCCCTGTTAATGTGCAAAAATTCAGCTAATAATTTTCTTTTTGTCTTTCATAGTTTACTTCATTTTTTTCAAAATAAGCCTGTTCAATATCAGCGGCTGAAAAGCCAAGTAATTGGCCAAGCTGTAAATACACTAAGAAAAGCTTTTCGTAAGAATCCCGTGTTTTTTCTGCCCTGAACTGATGAATCTGTTCAAAAACAGCAAGAAATTGTTCATTTATGTCATTCTGATCAGCAGCTTCAATAACCGGAGCAACTGCTTCAAACTGAAGCTCTATTCCAAGTGATAAAATAAAATGAACTCCATCTACATATTCTTCAAGAATTGTTTCCTGGGCAGCTGCCGGCTTTACACTCCAAAACTTGAAGCAGCGTGTTTCATTTGCCAGTTCTCCAAGTTCTACCAGCAGAGCAAGCACTTTACGGTCAAATAGGTCTTCATTATTTAATTCATGTTTGGTCTCAATATGAGCATCCAGTTCTTTTTGCATGTTAAATAGTCTTTCAAAATTCATTCCAACACCATCCTATCTTGATCAATCACACATTGATTCTATATAAAAGAACCGATATATGATAAATTTTATAATAAATATAAAAAAGTTGAAACTTTTTTGAAGTTCATTCGTACTTAGTAGCAAATCGCATTTGGAGGGCTTGTTATGATGTGGCTGTTGCGTCTGTTGCTTTTAGCAATCATCATCTTTTTAATATACACTGCTGTTAAATATTTATTAAATCCAAAAAGAAAGCTTGAACTTGCCCATGAGCAGAAGCGTTATTATTTCTATGATGATGAAAATAACGTTCATAAGAATTTCTTAGTAACATATAAAGGAGTTCTTTTTGAAGGAGAGAAGTACTTAGGTACCACTGCGGCTTCTTTCGATGTTGTCTCGATTTTTGTATGGCCGCATAAAGTCACGGCTCTTAAGGGGCTTGTAAAAGAAGACTTCTTATTTATTGAAAAGAAAATTTCAGAGCAGTATCCTAGTGCAAAAATTGATTGGAAAAGTCCTGTTAAGGAATTTATGCAATAGGAAGACCTGTTGTTAACAAAAGGTAAACACGAATTTGTGTTTACCTTTTATTATGTTCTATTAAGAATTGTACTTTTATTTGCTGCTTATGTTGTCGGCAGCAGGTTTGATAATCGGTTTAGGCGCTGTTTAGAGGTTTCAATCAAGAACGCAATCTTAATAATTAAAGAAATAATCCTTTTAATTAAGCTTGAAAGTGTACTCAAATTGTATCCCTCCACATCTTTTTTAGTGTCCGGATGGTCCGACACTAACGTTAATATCTTCTAGTGCAGTATCCTTTATTCATTTTCCTTCTTAATAATCTGTGAACGGCCTTCCATTTGCGGCGGCTCCTCGAACCAGCCATACTTAATCTTGAGCTCGATCCCTTCCTGTGCATAAAAATAAACATCTTTTGCTAATAACATGGATTTCATCGCAAGATCATTTCTTAAGCTGAAAAAGCCGCCTGTTCCAGATCCAATAAGACCGAATCCATTAAGAATATAAATGCAGTGCATCATTAACTTATCTGAAAACGGCGGGACTGTTGAAGTCGTTACCGTGGCCCCTGACTTCGCTGACAGCTGAATATCTCCCTCCAAAAGTAATTCCTGCATTGCTTTTATTTGTTTCTTAGCGAGCTCCTTCCCTTTTATAAAGTATTTCTTTGCCTCTTTATTTTGTGCACATTGAGCAAACCCCATGATCAGCTGCATTCCAATATTATTCGCTTCAAGATTATGGTGAAGGATGCCAACCTCCAGATCATTTAAAGGCCTTTTATCACCTATTAACTTAAAACCTGCCATATAATTCTTATTTCGAATCACTTCCGTTTGTTTCGGTACCGTTACGAATGGCGGCGGAACCAAAATGCCTTTTTCAAGTAAATACGATGTGGATAGCTTATAGATTTTCTGAGTAACTGTAGTGAGTCCCTCATAAATTCCCATAACCTTTTTATTGTAGGTCATATTCATGCCAAGCGTGTAAAGGCCCATACTCACTTCCTTTAATATACGGACAAACATGATATCGAAGCCGTTATCGTATAATTTGGGAGCCTCCAGATTAACATCTTCTGAAGTAAATCCTATTGGTTTAACCATTCCTTGCTCAGAAAAAAGATTCTCCATTTCAGTCACATAGAAATTAAGCTCTTGCCATAACCCGCCAAGAATATTTCTGGCTTGAGGATCCTCTGCCTTTTCAATGAAATATTCCAAAAATCTCATAATTAGTGTTTTCTCTTGATAGGTCTGCCAAATGGAACCTATTTCCGAGACATTAAGCTTATTGGTTTGTACCATGCCATGTACCTCCTGAATCCTAAAAAATATCCCTACTATTAATTTGTCATTTATTTCTAGAATATCCAATAACGAAAATACGATACCCATTGTCAGGAGACTAATGAATCCTATTCAATCGAGATTTATCTAAATTGAAAAAGCACTTTCCGATTGGAAAGTGCCTAGTGGATGAAAACCAAATCATTATATGTTTATGCTGCTTCCTTAAAAAACTCCGTCCATTTAATCACGGTTACTTTTTCACGCAATAAATAACAAAGCAGGGTAATGACACCTATAATGACGATGATCATGGTCGGTGTAAATCTGCTGATAAACTGGCCAAACACGGTATAGAATACTGCAAGCGGAATATTTGCAATGACCGTAGCTTTTGCATACTGTGGAAAGCTTTTGCATTTTTCCATTATACAAAAGCTGATTAAATGATAATGGAGGAAAGGAACAAGCCTTAACACTGCCGCTTGGGATACGTTTATATTTCGGTATTCCCCAAACCAGCGTTTTTTTAATTTCGATAACTTTCCATGTGTGTTTGGCAGCCTATGAATTAAAAAGAAAAACAAAAAGCTGCTGAGGGTTAAGCCAATTAAGGAAAAAAGCGCACCAAAAACACTGCCAAACATCACTCCTCCTGCTACACAGACAAGCGGAACCGGAATAAAAAGAAACTGCCTTACAATATGAAAAAGAATAAATGCCATTGGAGCTAGAATTCCTGCGGTCTCCACCATCGTTAACAGTACCGCCACCTTATTTCACCCCTTCATTATGCTTAAATCATGATGTCTACTCTAGCATATGGGGAGAAATCAGCGGTTATGACAACTTGGATTAAGAAAGCGATCAGCCTACAGTATGTCCTATCTGATTCCCGCTGGATATGAAGTTAAATGATGTGCGGTAAAAAATATAAAATAACCAGCTGAATAATAGTAAGCAAGGGCAGACCTATTTTAAACTGTGTATGCTTTGTTTTATGCCTAAACATGTTCATGCCTACTGTCATCCCCGCTGCACCAAAGAATATGGCGACTGTCCATAGAGTTTTTTCACTGATTCGGTACTCCTGTTTGACCGCTTTGCGCTTATCGATCATCATGATCAGAAACCCGACGATGTTTATAGCAATAATAATGAATGCTGCTGAAATTAGTATCATACCTGTACCTGCTTCTCTTTCGTTTTAAGTTGAGTATACGTTCTAAAAGTATAAAAAGCCATTCTCATGAAAGAGAATGGCTTTTTTAGAAGCAATTACTTGCTTAAGTTTTGTTTTGCAACTGCAGCTAATTCAGCAAATGCTTTTTCGTCAGCGATCGCTAATTCAGCTAGCATTTTGCGGTTTACTTCGATGCCTGCAAGCTTTAAGCCATGCATTAAACGGCTGTAAGAAAGACCATTCATGCGAGCTGCTGCGTTGATACGAGTAACCCATAGTTTACGGAAGTCGCGCTTTTTCTGGCGACGGTCACGGTAAGCATACATTAAAGATTTCATAACCTGCTGGTTAGCAACTTTGTATAATGTATGTTTTGAACCGAAATAACCTTTAGCTAATTTTATAACTTTTTTACGACGTTTGCGAGTAACAGTACCGCCTTTTACACGTGGCATTAAATTTCCCTCCTAATATCGGATATTACTTAAGATTTACTAATAAGTTACGGATGCGCTTGTAATCGCCTGAAGAAACAAGAGTTCCTTTACGAAGTTTACGCTTTTGCTTTTGAGATTTATTCGCGAACATGTGGCTTCTGTAAGCGTGAGAACGCTTCAGCTTACCAGAACCTGTTCTTTTGAAACGCTTTGCAGCGCCGCGGTGAGTTTTCATTTTTGGCATTTGGAATTCCTCCTCTTACTTGTCGTTTTTCGGTGCTAGCACCATGAACATGCTACGGCCATCCATTTTAGGATGTGATTCTACCGTTCCAACTTCAGAGCAAGCCTCTGCAAATCGGACGAGAACGCGCTGGCCGATTTCTTTATGTGTAATTGCACGACCTTTGAAACGAATCGATGCCTTTACTTTATCGCCTTTTTCAAGGAATTTAATCGCATTGCGAAGCTTTGTATTAAAGTCATGCTCTTCAATCGTAGGACTTAGACGCACTTCTTTAATACTGATGATCTTTTGATTTTTACGCGCTTCTTTCTCTTTCTTCTGCTGTTCGAATTTAAATTTGCCATAGTCCATAATACGGCCAACTGGCGGTTTTGCATTCGGTGCAACAAGCACAAGATCAAGATTTACACGAGCAGCAATCTCAAGTGCTTCATTTTTAGACTTGATTCCTAATTGCTCGCCATTCTGGTCAATGAGACGAATTTCGCGGGCGCGAATACCCTCGTTTAACAACATATCTTTGCTAATAGTTAGACACCTCCAAGGTTTAATCGGAACACAATGTTTGGGTCAAGATTGATTTGATCAGTAGCTTTGTTGGGGCAAGACGTATTCTTTAGCTCCACCATACTGTCGAATTCTGAAAGAAGCTGCTAGCTGCACCGGATCAAAGCTAAATGGGCAATAAAAAAAGTGCGGATGAAAACACCCACACTTACGTATATAAACAAAAAATGTTCACGTAAAACCTGCCAACTGCTATTTGCGTCAATCAGGTGAGAAGCGGGTGCTTCTTCTTTTCCTCAAACAGTATTCAATTTCCTTAGATACTATATCACAAAAGACAATAGGCTGTCAAACTGTCGTTTTTATTTCAACGAAGAAAATGATATCAAAATAATAGGGATTTGGCAATATAAATTTTGTAATTTCTTTTTCACATGAAAAAATAGGGGTGATTTCCACTGCATGGCACTCGCTTTCCGCGGGTGAGAGGTGAGCTTCCTCGGCGCTGCGCGCCTGTGGGATCTCACCTTTCTCACTTCTCCCGCAGGAGTCTCGTGCCATTCCGTTTCAATCAATTGGCGTATTGCTAAAATTCTCTTTTTGACAAAGCAATTAATAACTGAACTTTTATCTCTTAACTTCTTTTGTAATATTCTCCAAGAAGTCTGCAAAGGAGATGGTTTCTGATTTTTGTTCGCCGTATTTGCGGACGTTGACTGCTTTTTCAGTTACTTCATTGTCTCCGACTACTAGCATATATGGTGTTTTTTGCATTTGGGCTTCACGGATTTTATAGCCGATTTTTTCATTGCGGTCATCAAGCTGGACACGCAATCCTTGTGCCTGAAGCTGTTCTTGCACTTCTTTTGCATAGTCGAAGTGCACTTCTGGTGAAACTGGGATCACCTGAACTTGTACAGGAGCGAGCCATGTAGGGAACGCACCTTTGTATTCTTCAATTAAGAACGCTACAAAACGTTCCATTGTTGATACAACACCGCGGTGGATAACGACCGGACGATGCGGTTTCCCGTCTTCACCAACATATGTTAAATCAAAACGCTCTGGAAGTAGGAAGTCAAGCTGAACTGTTGATAATGTTTCATCCTTGCCAAGAGCTGTTTTCACCTGTACATCAAGCTTAGGACCGTAGAATGCCGCTTCTCCTTCAGCTTCAAAGTAGTCAAGGCCGATTTCATCCATTGCTTCTTTCAGCATTGCCTGTGCCTTTTCCCACATATCGTCATCATCAAAATACTTCTCCGTATCCTGAGGATCACGGTAGGATAAACGGAAAGAGTAATCATTTATGTCAAAGTCTTTGTATACTTCTAAAATTAAATGAACAACACGCTTGAATTCTTCCTTGATTTGATCAGGACGCACAAAGATATGAGCATCATTCAATGTCATTCCGCGCACACGCTGAAGACCTGAAAGAGCACCTGACATTTCATAGCGATGCATTGTTCCTAATTCTGCAATACGGATTGGCAATTCGCGATAGCTGTGAATGCCATTTTTGTATACCATCATATGGTGCGGACAGTTCATTGGGCGAAGCACAAGCTGTTCGTTGTCCATTTCCATCACAGGGAACATGTCTTCCTGATAATGATCCCAGTGACCAGATGTTTTATATAAATCAACGCTTCCCATGATTGGTGTATACACATGGTCATAGCCTAGGCGTTCTTCTTTGTCGACAATATAACGTTCAATGTTGCGGCGGATGGTTGCACCTTTAGGGAGCCACATCGGCAAACCTTGTCCAACTTTTTGAGAAGTCATGAACAAGTTTAACTCTTTCCCAATCTTACGGTGATCACGCTCTTTTGCCTCTTCAAGCAAGCGAAGATGCTCAGCCAGATCTTCCTTTTTAAAGAAAGCTGTTCCATAAATACGCTGAAGCATTTTGTTATCGCTGTTTCCGCGCCAGTATGCACCTGCAATGCTCAGGAGCTTAAACTCTTTTAGCTTTCCTGTTGACGGAACGTGGACACCTCGGCATAGGTCAAAGAAATCTCCCTGCTCATAGATTGTTACCTTTTCGTCTGCCGGAATGGCTTCAATAAGCTCTAGCTTATATTCATCGCCGATCTCCTTATAAAGAGCGATCGCTTCATCACGGCTGACTTCTTTACGGACGATATCGATGTTTTCATTGATGATTTTCTTCATTTCTTTTTCAATTACCGGCAGATCTTCTGGTGTTAATGATTCTTCAATGTCCACATCATAGTAAAAGCCGCCTTCAATAACTGGACCAACACCAAGCTTCACGTTTTTATATAGACGTTTAATCGCTTGAGCCATTAAGTGAGCCGAACTGTGGCGCAATACTTCAAGCGCTTCCGGAGAATCATTCGTTACGATTTCAACCGCTGCATCTCCTTCAATTTCTCTGCGGAGATCGTACATTTCTCCGTTCACCTTGCCAGCGATTGCCTTTTTCTTCAGCCCTGGGCTGATGGACGCTGCAATTTCCTCAGTTGTTACACCATTGGCAAATTCTTTAATTGCACCGTCTGGAAATGAAATTTTAATCATTTCAGTCATCGTCTTTTCCTCCTAATGAATGGTAAAAGTTATGTTTTTCAGAAAAATAAAAAAACCCGTCCCTAAAAAAGGGACGAGTTATTATATACACGTGGTTCCACCCTACTTCTCATTTTCCCCATAGGAAAAAATGACTTGTAGAAAATAACGGATGTAATCCGCCAGCCCATTTCCTGGCCGGAGCTCGATAGGTGGTAAGTATCCGATCTATGCTAGGAAGGTTGCAGCCGTGCCTTCCCTCTCTTCAAACAAGAAAAGAATACCCATGTCCTTGTCATAACTTTTGCTGTATTAATGTAATATGTACGTATTATAGCTTTTTTACAGCAAAAAAATCAAGGGCATCCTCAGTAAATTTTTCTAAACAAAACTGCAGGTTGTGTCTTCCTAATTAATTTCACGTTTTTGTCCGCTTAATTCCTGCATGTCCTTACAGGTTTGGAAAGCAGAAACCGGTTTAATTGTCACCCGTTCTTCAAAAATATTCGAGATTGTCCGTACTAAAGGAAGTTCCTCATCATCACAATACAAATAAACTGTCTGCGGTGCGATGGATAAGAGCGGTGCAATCGTTGCCGAGTCGACATAAACAGGATGATGAAAGAGAAGCTTCCTGTCTATAAGGGCCCGCAGCTCGGTATTTCGAATCTCAATCAGGCTTTCATCATAAAAAAAGACCCCTTTATTCATCAGCACATGAATCTCTTCGAACTTTGCCTGGCGTTTTGCGAGGAACTCACGCAGCATTTGCACAAACATTTGGTATTCCTGCTCCATTTTGTATTCATCAATTGAAATTTCGATATACTTGACCAGCTGATCCATAAATGAGCGCATTCTAAATTTCACAAAAGAGTCAAAGGAGAAGTTGATGTCTGGCTGTATCATCTGGTGAATATCTTTTCTGACACTTTCCTTCACATTGCGGTCAGGGACAAAAGAAGAAAGGTCCTCTCGATTGCCTTCAATAATAGATTGAGCTATCTCTATAATCTGATGCTGTTCTTCCTCATCGTGATAATAATATTGATCTATTAAAATAGTGCGAAACCAGTCCTCCATCTTGCTTTCTATGACAAACTCATAAAAAGCATCTTTCAGCAAGTGTATCGAAATTTCAGCTTCATGAAAAAATTGCAGCTTACCTATATGGTGATCTTCATATCGAAGGTGAATTTGATCAGTACAGCCTGAAGCGGTCAGCAAATTTTGAAGCAGTGTATGTAAACGTAATGCATCCTTCTTACTTCGGAAAATGATTTCGATCAACCAAATCCCCCCTTAAAAGAAATCTCTACCTTTCGCTTCCCCTGCATAGTGAATAACTAAACAGGTGCAAGGTTTCCTTTAATGTATATGGGGGACATGTCTAAATTAGAAGCAGAAATGTGATTAGCAGATTCAACTAATTATTGATAGATGGATTTTGAGGAAAAAAAAGCCGTTCAAGTTAAAATCAAGCAGATTTTTGCTGTATTTGTGAGACTTTGAATAAAATATCTTTTTTACTGATGAAAAAGAAGAAAAAAGCTGTGCTATTCTCATTGAGACAGCCGTGATATCCACCGTTATTTTGATTTATCCGCCGTTTAAATTTTTTATCTGCCAAAAATACGGATTTATCCGCCAAACTTCAAAAAACAAAAAAAACCGCCTGTTCTAAACAGGCAGTCCAAAAATATCATCTTCTTCTATTCGGACCTTCAACCAAAACAGGCTCAGATAAAAATTTAATCCGTTCCATAATGCGGCGCGCCTTCATCCGTTCTTCTTCACCGCGCTGTGTATAGGATAAATGATGTTCAAGTTCTTTTAAATCAAAGTTTGAAGTGAAAAATGTCGGCAGGTTCTCAAGCATACGGAATTGAAGCAGTGGTCCAAGAACTTCATCCCTTGTCCAGCTTGACATCGTTTCGGCACCAATATCATCAAACATAAGAACGTTAGCCCGTTTAATAGCTTCCATTTTATCATTTAATGTTGAATCACCTATAGAGCTCTTCATTTCCCTGAATAATTCTGGAACGTATACGATCATCGAAGAGACCCCTTGATTTGCGAGCGCGTTTGCTATTGCACCTAACAAGTATGATTTTCCTACACCAAATTGTCCGTAAAAATAAAGGCCCTTTTGAGAAGGGTTTTTACTATAATTTGTTATAAAAGTAACAGCTTTGTCTACTGCATCAGCTCGATATACGTCATCATGCAAATCTTTAAATTTCGCATGCAATATATCCTTTGGCACATACAAGCTTTTTATTAAGCTTTCGTTTTTGCGCTTTTCATCGTGAATCACTTTACGCGGGCATTTATCATACTTAATATCTATCAGGCCTCTTGTGATGACTAGCTCAGGATGATAGCCTTGCATAAAGTTAATGCATCCTTCAAGATTTGGACATTTGTTGCATTCTTTACTAAGCTTCGAATACTCATAAAGCTTAATAAGACTTCTGTTCACCATATCTTCCGTTAATTCATGCTGATGCTCAATTAGAAAAGCCTTTATATCTGGATGATTTAGTGTATCTGCCCGCTGCTGTTCATATCTTTTTTTAAAGTCCTGGTTGCCAGTGAGCCTCTTTAATGTATCATTAATGTTCTCCATTTTTACTCACCACCCGAATGCAGTTTCTTTAAAGCTTCCTGCATTTTTTTCTTTTTCTTTTCCATTTCTTCATCCTGACCTTCATTCGCGGTTTTTACATCCCCGCCATCGTTATCAAACCAATCAGGCAAAAGTTCAGAGCGAATTGGCTGTTTTTTCGACGTTCTTTTGCTCGTCTTATTTCCCCCAGCCCATTCTAAATATTGTCTATGTTCGTTTTTCGCCAGCTCCATCGCATCTTTTGCCCTTTTTACTTGCTTGCGGGCCCAATGGCTGGCAATCTTCTCCACATATGACTTCGTAAGCTTCATATCTGTTTTTAACATAACATATTGTATAAGCACATTCACAACAGCCGGCAGCAGTTTTTGCTGAAAAAGAACGTCCTCAATTATTTTCAAGTCGCCTTTGGAGGGCTCGGCTCCTCCAGACAGATCCTTCAATAATTGTCTCGGAGAAGTCGTTTCTAAGTATAATATGAGCTCATCCTCTTTGGATGCTGGTGCTGATTGTGCTGTACGTTGTGCTGCTGGCTGTGTACGGTCCAGTAAGGACGGCAGCTGGTCATTGTGCTGAAATTGATACCAATCTCTCGCAGACTTTCGCAATTCTTCAATATTGATATCATTATTTTCGGTAAGCGCACTTATCATAACATTTTTCATCTGCAATACATCTATATCATATAAAAAAGCTAGATTACTAATGGCTAGTTTAACTTTTTTCGTTAAGGCATTTTTGGGTACCAGCGATTCATTTAGTCCAGCCATGAGGAGATCAAAGTCAAATGTATCTATGCTAATCTGAATGCCGTCTGATTCATCTCTTCCCATAAAGACCGCATCTTCCTGCAAATCATGCTCCTCATATTGTGTTAACCCTTGATGGCCTGACATATAAACATCTTGGAACGACTTTGTTGCCTCTGTGTACCCTTCCTGCGAATGTACCGCTTTATCGGAAAAGAACCGCTTTAAGCGTGCATATTGAGTTTTCCCGACTTTTTTAAATAAGTATATATTCAGCATGCCATCTAGAAAGAATTGCTGTGGCGATAAGGGCGGCTGCAGTTCGTATATGAAAGAGCGTATGTCGTCCTCTTTTTTTATAAAAACCTTTAATAATCCCATGCCTTCAAGCTTTGCCCTTGCCTCGTATATTTCTTTCAGCCCCAGACCCATTGTTGTCATCAGGTAATGATGGGTGCTTGACTCCGACCAGATTCGATTTTCCTCCACTTCTGCCCATAGCGTCATATAAAGACTTAGACAGGTGGAACCAATCAGCGGCTGGTATAAGAGTGTCATAATTTTTCTGTCGTATTCATGCAGCAGTCCGCCAGCGGCCACGGCATATCGATCAATCGGTATCAGTTCTGTCCAATGCTGGGCCAATTGTATTCAACCTCACTTCATTATAGAGAAAATCCTTTTTATAGCCTTAACTTGCAAAAAAAGAGCCAGAGATTCTACCATACACTCTTAGGCTCTGACACTCTATTGCTCTTTTTTAATTAATTCCTTTAATTCATCGATAAAAACATTAATGTCTTTAAATTGTCTATAGACTGAGGCAAAACGAACATAGGCGACATCGTCCACCTTGGCGAGCCTGTCCATCACCATTTCTCCAACCTCGTCACTTTTGATCTCTGACACGCCGTTGCTGCGCAGCTCTGCTTCTACCTCTGCAGTAATCGCTTCGAGCTCCTTAAGTGCAACAGGCCGTTTCTCACAAGCCTTAATCAATCCGCGCAGTATTTTCTCCCGGCTGAACTCTTCTCTCGTGCCTTCCTTTTTTACGACAACAAGCGGTATTTCTTCCACTTTTTCAAATGTCGTAAAGCGATAGTGGCATTGCTCACATTCCCGTCTTCTTCGGATGGATCTTCCGTCATCCACCGGCCTGGAGTCGAGCACACGGGTATTATTATTGTGGCATGAAGGACATTTCATACAATCAACTCCCGATTAACGATCAATTTTTTCCTTAAGCTTATCTTATAAAAAAGAAGTTGTCAGTACAAGCACTTGTCACTTGTTTCCGTACCTTCCTGCTCCAATAAATTCAAATTCATTGTTTATAGCATCATATAAAGACAGCAGTTCTTTTTTTAGCGTTGGATAAATGCCTAGCGGTGACGACTGTTCAGTTGAAATAGTAATATCAACTGCTGTTTCTAACGGCATAAGTCCTGTAACGGTAATCACAGCAAAACACTTTTTTACGCCATTTAGCTCTGCCGCTATTTCTCCATGCTCTCTTGAAGAGCTGATGATTCTCAAATTTTGTTTCCTGCGCAGTAATTGTTCCAGCAATTGAAATAATTCAGATGAATTTTTTTTATAATATCTCGTTTGCAGACTTGGATCCAAGTGATGATCATTTGTTTCACACTGCTTCTCAAATCTGCCCATTATTGGACGTAAAATCGGCATTTTATTTCCTCCATGATGTACATATATCTCTATTGTACTATTTTTTTGGAGAAAATTAAAAGGAGTGCATCTTATGCACTCCTGAGATTTCATTCGTTGTTTAAATTAAAGTACATTTGCTTTTGATTGCTTCACTTGAACAGGACCCATTCCACGAGGCAGTTCAATGTTTTCGCTAGCACTAGCACCCAGCGACTCTGCAATATGCTCAGCAGCAATGTTAGGATCAAGATCTCCGCAAGTATAAACATCAATGCTTGCATAGCCATGCTCAGGAAAGCTATGAATCGTTAAATGTGACTCAGAGATAATAACAACTCCGCTCACACCTTGTGGAGCAAATTTATGAAATGCCACCTCACGAATTTCAGCACCTGACTTTAATGCAGCATTTACAAACGTCTGTTCAATATACTCCATATCATTTAACTTTTCAAAATCGCATCCCCATAGTTCAGAGATTACGTGACGACCCATTGTTTCCATATTCAATTTCCCCCTTTACGTTAATAAAATGAAATTCTAAGTTCATATTGACGTACTACTACCACGGGGGAAAGTTAGTCCGGAGAGGTCCTAACCCTTTAAGTAGTGATCAACCGCCATTACTTTAGAAGTTCACGATGATTAGTATACTTTGTTTATTATTTTTTTGCAACAAAAGGATTAAATATTTTATTTGCAAATTTTCAGGGAAACAGACACACTTTTTCAGCTTCCATTCGCATTTATAACATCCGCCTGGAAATGACAAAGTGAATCAATTCTTACTATTGCCCGACCAAGCAGAGATATACACCAAAGTAAAAATGAACTCATTGCGCCTGATGATGTCTGCTAGTATGGTTACTGGAAGTTCCATGGATTATAAAAAGGTATTTACGGAAGGAGACGCAGCTTATTTCATTCTAAATCGCAAAAAAAATCCCACTCTGCATGAAACAGAATAGGATCTTCGTCTTTCTTTTTACATGATTAACTTACCTTGATGTTCTCTATCTCAACAAGCTGCATGGCCACGTGTTTTGCCAGATCTACAACTCGGCAGGAATAGCCCCATTCGTTGTCGTACCAGGCCAGCACTTTTACTTTATTTTCACCTATTACCATTGTCGACAAGCTATCAATAATCGCCGAATGTTCATTTGTATTAAAATCAACTGAAACTAAGGGTTCATCTGTAATTGCAAGAATACCCTGTAACTCATTGTCTGCAGCCTGTGCGAATGCTGCGTTGATTTCATCAATCGTCACTTCCTTTTGCAGATCCACTACAAGGTCAACAAGTGACACGTTTGGAGTTGGCACTCTTAGAGCCATGCCGTGTATTCTTCCTTCTAATTGCGGCAGCACTAAAGATAGTGCTTTCGCAGCGCCTGTAGAGGTTGGGATGATTGATTGTCCGCAAGCACGTGCACGACGTAGGTCCTTATGTGGATTATCAATATTTTTCTGATCATTTGTATAAGCATGAACAGTTGTCATTAAACCATTAATAATGCCAAAACGCTGATCAAGCACCTTTACTACCGGAGCAAGGCAATTTGTTGTACAAGAAGCATTTGAAATAATATCATGCTCTTCAATATTTAATACGCTTTCATTTACACCCATCACAATTGTTACATCCTCATTCTTCCCAGGTGCTGTTAAAATGACCTTCTTGGCGCCAGCATCAAGATGAAGACTTGCCTTATCACGAGAATTAAATTTACCTGTCGCTTCAATGACTATGTCGATCGCAAGTTCATTCCAAGGAAGCTGCAGGGGATCTCTGCTGTTTAATAATATTATTCTTTTGCCATTAACAATTAAAGCATTTTCCTCTGTTTGGATAGTTCCCTCAAAGGTTCCGTGATTCGTATCGTATTTAAGTAAATGTGCTAACGTTTCAGCAGGATAACTAGCATTGATCGCTGCAATTTCAAGATTATGATCAAGGATCGCCTTTCTAAAAACCATTCTCCCAATTCTGCCAAATCCATTAATCGCTATTCTCGCCGTCATATGATGTGATGACCCCTTTCAAATTAATGTTATACTTATTAATTTGCTAATCTTCAATTAGTATAACATATATCAAACTAAATGCGATATATTAAATAACACATTTAAGGAATATCATTTACATTCATATGCATATAAGACCGATTTCTTTCTCTCTTCCATTTTTCAAACAAAAAAACCTTGCATGACGATATGCAAGGTACGTAAGATGTAAACTAAAATTATTTGGTGTCAGTGACGATTCGTTATTCCCACTTTTTCAATAATGAGAGTAATTGATGTTGAGTCTCTTCAATGGTTCCATTGTTGTAAATGATGTCATCCGCAAGCTTCTTTTTATCCGCCAGCGGCAATTGTGAACGTATACGTGCTATTGCTTCATCTTCAGTAAGCTTGTTTCTTGCCATAAGACGTGCTAATTGCGTCTGTTCATCAACATAAATTAACAAAGTCTGATCCGCCAGGTATTCCAGCTTACTTTCAAAAAGAAGAGGAATATCAAGGATAATCAGTGATTCTCCTTTTTGAATCGCAGCCTCTTTTTTCTGCAGCATCTGTTGGCGTACGGCTGGATGCACAATGCTATTAAGCTTTAAACGCTGTTCTTCTTCTTGAAAAATAATGGACCCTAACTTCGCTCTGTCAATTTCTTCTGTTTCGTTAAGTATATCCTCACCAAAATGACGCACAATTTCTTCATAAGCTTCTGTCCCTTTTTCAACTGCTAAACGAGCTTCTATATCTGCATCGATCACCGTAAATCCCATTTGTTTCAACATGGAAGAAACTGTACTTTTCCCACTGGCTATTCCGCCAGTTAATCCAATTACAAGTGACATGTTAAATCCTTTCTCCTATATTTTCCAAACACCTATAATAATCAGCAATAGACCAGGCAAAAATGAAAAGCGCTGAATAAATAGGCTGTTGGAAAATATTGCACCGATTTTAAGTCCAAACAGAACAAAGAGAGAACTCATAACAGCTACCGCTAATGCAAGCAAGTAAGGTGAATATCCAAGCAGAGCCGCTCCAATTCCAGCTCCAAATGCATCAAGTGAAAGAGCAAGCCCCAGCAGGATCGCTTCAATTCCCACAATCGTTCCTGACTTATCAAAATCGGCTGACATAGGTTTCTTTAAAATATGAACCACAAGACCAAGTGATTTGATTTCAAAATTAACAATGGTTTTTTCATGAGGAAGCAAGTCCTTATCCTTCTCTTTTTCCGGCCGGAAAAACTGATATAGTACCCAGCAGCCAAGAGCAATGAGAATGATTCCGCCAATTTGGTCAGCCGCATGAGGCGACAAAAATTCAACAATAATATGCCCAAGCCCCATCGCGATAAAAAGAGTGACCGCCGAACAGCAAGCAATAATCACGATAGACTTTATAGGAATTTTCATTTTCCTTAATCCATAAGTTAAGCCAACACTAAAACTATCCAAGCTTACCGCGAACGCAAGCAATAGAAGTGTAAATGAATACGACATATGATAGAGCTCCTTCCTGTCAATCGCTAGGATAGTATATGGAAGAAGCCCATCCAGTGTTAATAAGAAATGCGGAAGGCGCTTGTTCAGGGGCGACAATGACCTCGAGCCCCTAACGCCTGCAGCTGGACACTACGAAATGCGGAAGCGCCTTGTTCAGCCCCGACAAGCATAAGACGAGCCAGACAGAAGGTCGTTCTTTGACCTTTGGCTGGATTGGCTTATGACCTCGAGGGGCTAGGCGCTGAAGCTGGACACTACGAAATGCAGATGCACCTTGCCTATTCTCTTTTTTGGCAGGTTGGGCAAAAAACAGTGCCTCTGCCGCCGGTAATGATTCTTTCTAGGGCAGTTCCGCATATTTTACATGGTTCGCCTTTTCTGCCATACACGAATAAATCGAGCTGGAACATTCCGATTTGCCCTTGTGAATTAATGTATGAACGGATGGTGCTGCCGCCCTTCTCGACTGCATCTTCTAGGGTACGGTTTATTTCAGTATGAATGCGAGCAATTTCTTCTTCATTTAATGTATTGGCTACTCTCTCAGGATGAATATTCGCTCGAAATAACGTTTCATCTACATAAATGTTCCCAAGGCCCACCACTGTTTTTTGATCAAGCAAGACCGTTTTTACATGCCTTGCTGTTTTAGCAAATCTTGCGGCTAATAAATCAGGTGTAAAAGACTCTGTCATTGGCTCTGGTCCAAGCTGTGAAAGAGGAAGATATTGAAAAACCTCCTCCTTTTTATATAAATGCATCGTCCCAAATTTACGGACGTCTTTATACCTTAGCTCAGTATCATCGGTAAAATGAAAAATCACATGTGTATGTTTATCAACTGGCTCATCGCTTTGCGTTAATGCGTATTTCCCTTCCATTCGCAGATGAGAAATCAGTGCCAGACCTTCTGTATATAGTATTAAAAACTTCCCTCTTCTGCCTATGTCAATAAAGGATTGACCAATTAGCGCATCCTTGAACTGAGACAGCTCTTCTGGAAACTTAATTATTTTTGGCCAAAATACAGAAACATCTTTAATTTCTTTTCCGATAATCAGCTCTTTCAGTGTTCTGCGAACTGTTTCAACCTCTGGCAATTCTGGCATCTCTTATCACCTGCATCTTTTGCTTAGTTTTTATTATTTTGCATCAAACCATGTTGGACCAAAGGAGAAGTCCACTTTCAAAGGCACTTTTAGTTCTACCGTGTTTTCCATAACCTCTGGAACGATTTTAGAAAGCAATTCAATTTCATCTTTTGGTGCTTCAAAAATCAATTCATCGTGTACTTGAAGCAAAAGACGAGATTTTGCATTTTCTTTTTCTAATCTGGCAGCCATGTCAATCATTGCTTTTTTGATGATATCTGCTGCACTGCCTTGAATTGGTGTATTCATAGCCGTTCTCTCAGCAAAGCTGCGCAGATTAAAGTTCCTGCTTGTGATTTCAGGCAGATATCTTCGTCGCTGCAGAAGTGTTGTAACGAAGCCTTTTTGCTTCGCATCATAAACGATATCTTCCATATATTGTTTTACTCCAGGATAGCTTTCCAGATAGCGTTCTATAAATTGACCCGCTTCCTTTCTTGTAATCCCGAGGCTTTGAGATAGTCCGTAATCACTTATTCCGTATACGATGCCAAAGTTAACCGCTTTAGCATGGCGGCGCATATTAGAGGTAACATCTTCTGCTTCCACATGAAAAACTTCCATTGCTGTTTTCGTATGAATATCAAGATCTTCTCTAAAAGCAGAGATCAGTTTCTCATCATCAGCAATATGAGCCAGCACTCTTAGCTCAATTTGAGAATAATCAGCTGCAAAGATCACCCAGTCTTGCTCAGAAGGAATAAAGGCTTGTCTAATTTTTCTGCCTTCCTCCAGACGAATCGGGATATTTTGCAGGTTAGGATCCGTGGAACTGAGCCTGCCTGTTTGCGTGAGCGCCTGATTAAATCTTGTATGCACCTTTTCAGATTCATTATTCACAACTTTTAATAAGCCTTCAATATAGGTGGACTGCAGTTTGCCAAGCTGGCGATAATGTAATATTTCACGAATAATTTCATGATCTGCTTCCAGTTTTTCAAGAACATCTGCAGACGTAGAATATCCTGTTTTTGTCTTTTTAATTACCGGCAGGCCAAGCTTATCAAACAAAATAACGCCAAGCTGTTTTGGAGAATTGATATTAAAGGCTTCACCGGCTAAGGCAAAGATGTTTTTTTCAATCTCATCCAACTTTAATATGATTTCTTTTCCCATTTCTTTTAGGCGGTTCAAATCCACCTGAATTCCAAATGACTCCATGTCAGCAAGAATAAGGGATAAGGGCATTTCCAGATTGTAAAAAAGATCGGATTGCTTATTTTCTTCAAGCTCATCAATCAGCTGATTCTTTAAGGAATCCAGCACTAACGCTTTCCGCACAAGATGCTCGGCCAATTGTTCCGTTTCCGGCACTTTGCGCTTTGCGCCTTTCCCATAGAAAATTTCATCCGATTGAATAGCTGAATATCCGTGCTTTTTGGCAACTGATGCAACATCTTCAATCGTTTCAGATGGATCAATGATATAAGTCGCTAAAAGCAGATCAAAGTCAACACCCTTTAGGTGGATGCCATGATGACGAAGTGATACTTCCGAACGCTTAGCATCATAAACGGTTTTCTTCTTATCAGGGTCTTCCGCCCACTTTTTAAACAGTTCAGACTGCAAGGCAGCTTCCTTGCTGATAAAGTAGCTTCCTGATTCATTTACAATTGAAAAACCTGTGATATCAGCATAATGGTAATTATCTTCTAGTATCTCTACATAAAAAGCACTGTGATCTGTCAGCATCTCTTGTTCAATTTTCTCGACAATTGTATACGAAATTTCCGCTAAGCTTTCTTCCTCGGCATCCTCATCGGCAACACCAAGCTTGTCCAGCAGGGAATTAAAGCCTAGTTCCTTATATAAACTTTTAACTTGGTCTAGTTCATATCCTTTATAATGCAAATCCTGCAGAGATACTTCAACTGGTGCTTCCCTAGTAATGGTGGCCAGCTGTTTGCTCATGATCGCTTGGTCCTTATGTTGTTCAAGCTTTTCTTTTAGCTTGGCACCACTTACTTGATCGATCGACTTCAGCAGGTCTTCAAGAGTTCCAAATTCTTTTAAAAGTTTTAGCGCCGTTTTTTCACCGACTCCTGGAACACCGGGTATATTATCTGAACTATCTCCCATTAGTCCCTTCATATCAATAATTCTATCCGCTGTAATCCCATACTTTTCTTCAATATGTGCGGGTGTATACTCTTCAATTTCGGTAATTCCTTTTTTCGTTATCGCAACGGTTGTGTTTTCGGAGCTTAATTGTGTTAAATCTTTATCTCCAGAAATCACTTTCACTTCAAAGCCTTCCTTTTCCGCCTGAAGTGAAAGGGTACCGATAATATCATCGGCTTCATAGTTTTCTAATTCATAGCGGGAGATGCTATAGCGATCCAGCAGTTCTCTTATAAATGGAAACTGTTCTGACAGCTCTGGCGGCGTTTTCTGTCTTCCGCCTTTATATTCGCTGAATGTCTGATGGCGAAAGGTCGTCTTTCCAGCATCAAAGGCGACAAGAATATGTGAAGGTTTTTCATCCTCTAATATTCTTGTCAGCATCATTGTAAAGCCATATATAGCATTGGTATGTACACCTTTATCATTGTTTAGGAGCGGCAGTGCAAAAAACGCACGATAAGCGATGCTATTGCCGTCAATGAGAACAAGCTTATTTTTCGTCATCCTTTTCTTCCTCCCGTATTTTTTTCTGGCATCATGTATTATAAGCCTAAAAAAACCGTTATTTCCTTTATTTTATCATGTCATGATAAGGAAAGGAAAATAACGGTTTGTGTGTATGGTTTCTATTTATTCTGTATCAGTGTAACCCATCAACAAGCGTGCATATGGTGAATCAGATGGCAGAACAATAACCGTTTCGCCATTGATCGTCTTTTTATAAGATTCTAATGTTCGATATAAACTATAGAAACTTTGATCTTTTGAAAAAGCTTCATTATAGGTTCTTGCTGCTTGTGCTTCTCCTTCAGCCCGGATTTGTTCAGCTTCAGCCTTTGCAGCTGCCAGCATTTTTGTGACATCCCGATCTGTCTCGGCAATGATCTTATTTTTTTGAGCATCCCCTTTGGATAAATACTCCTGTGCAGTTGATTCACGTTCAGAAATCATTCTTGTAAACACGGATTGCTCGTTCTCTGGCGGAAGATCTGTTCTTTTAATGCGGACATCAGTCACTGAAATACCATAATTATCTTTTGCAAGAAGCTCATTTACCATCTCTGTAATCTCAGTGTTGATCGATCCCCTAGAAGACTTTTCATCATTAATGATCTCGTCATAATCAAGCTGCCCAAGCTGCGTTCTCGTAACAGAATAAATAAATTCCTCCATTTTTGCTTCTGCACCCTGAAGCGTTCTTGCATTGGAAATCATTTTAATTGGGTCTTCTATTTTCCAGACTGCATAGTTGTCAATAATCATACGCTTTTTATCTTTTGTATTAATTTCCGCTTCAGATACATCGTATGTCATTTGATATTTTGGCAATGTTGTTACGCTTTGGATAAACGGAATTTTATATGAAAGACCTGGTGAATTCTCAATGCGGACAACTTCTCCAAACTGGCGGACTACTTTATATTCACCCTCCTTGACGATAAAGAGGTTCATAAACAAAATAATAAGAATTGCGATGAAAATAACAGCAAAAATACCAAACTTAATAAATTTGCGGTTTCTAAGCTGATTGCCTCCCCCGCCTCCGCGTTCATTCATATTTACTATGTTTTGATCACTCATTATTTTCACTTCCTTCAGCTGCTGGCTTTTGCTGCTCTTTCTCTAACGGTCTGATTGGGAAATACTTCATCGTATTGCCATCATCATTCATGATATAGATTTCAGAACCCGGCAATACTTGCTCCATCGTTTCGAGCATTAACCGCTCCCTCGTGATTTCAGGGCTGTTTCTATATTCTTCATATAAACTGTTAAAGACTGCAACATCTCCACGGGCACCCTGAAGTCTGGCCTCCTGCTCACCTTGTGCGCGGGATTTAATGGCTGAAACCTCACCTTGTGCCTCATTCATTCTTTGATTCTTGTATTTCTCTGCTTCATTGATCTTTGTGTTCATTGTTTCACGTGCATCTGTTACATCGGTAAAGGCTTTTCGGACATCTGCATTAGGGAGCTCTACATCCTGCAATTTAACCGCTAAAATGGAAATGCCTATGTCATATTTTTCAACGAGTGATGTTAATAACTCCCAAACATCTGCTTCTATTTGTGCTTTCCCTGAAGTTAGAGCATCATCAATTTGTGAGCTTCCGATAATACTGCGAAGTGATGAAGATGTACCATCATATAAAATTTCTTCTGGATCTTCAGCATTGAAAAGGAATTTTTCCGGATCAGTAATTTTCCATTGAACAACAAGGTCTGCTAATACAATATTCTCATCCCCCGTGATCATTTTCGTTTCATCAGGAAAGTCCTTTATCTCTCCTTCTTGCTCTTCATAACCAAACTGGAGACTGAATGTTTCTTTTGATAATTTTTCGACGCTCTGAATTGGCCAAGGCATTTTAAAATGCAATCCAGGTTCGGTAATTGTATCTTCGGCATCTCCAAAGGTTAAAATAACCGCTTGATCTGATTCATCGACTGTATACCATGAAGTAAAGGCAATAATGGCTAAAACGACAATTGCAATCGCCAAACCCGATAATGTATAAATTCTTTTTAAACTAACCATTTATACTCCCCTTCCCTGTTTCTTTGTCTGTAACTTTATTACGAGCTGAATACAGAAAAGTTTCATAAGATTTACAATTCAATAAATATACAATTGAATATTCGGAAAGTGGAGGAAAGACAAGAAGACAGAGAATGACTAAAAACAACGAAGTTCATATGTTTTTTAACATCTATGAAGAAAAGATCTTAAAAAAGGCAAAAAGAAAAGGAGAAAGCGGGGTAAGCTTTCTCCTTTCTTTGGTACCTTGGATGAAGGGGTTTCCCTAATCATTATAAAGGTCTATTGTAAATAGAAAATAAAAAGACTGTAAATATAATGTAAACCCCTCATTTTTTATCTATTTTTCCAAATCTATTGAATATGGTCTTCAATTTTTCCTTTTGGAAGTTCAATATGAAAGGCTGTGCCTTCACCTACATCACTTGTAACAGAGATTTTCCCCTTATGAGCTTCCACAATATGCTTTACAATTGCCAGACCTAATCCGGTTCCGCCTGAATTTCTGCTTCTTGCTTTATCGACTCGATAAAAACGTTCAAAAATCCGCGGAATTTCCTCTTGGTCAATTCCAATACCTGTATCCTGAACCTTAACATGTACCTTTTTTGGCCCTTCTGATACCGACAAAGAAACTCTTCCGCCTTGGGGCGTATAGGAAATAGCATTTGATAATAAATTGATGATTACCTGTTTTAGCCTAGATGGATCTCCTTCCATTAAGACGGCTGCTTCCTGCCTCTCAAAGAAAAGAGAGATATCCTTTTCTTCCAATTTCCCATGCATAATAGCCAAAACTTCTTTCATCATCACTTGTATATCGAATATTTCTTTAGACAAACTAAAGCCCTGCTGCTCAATTTTTGATAAATCTAGCAGGTCCTGAATAAGGGATTGCAAACGATCGCTTTCCTGCAAAATGATTTTAAGGAAGTCGGTTAATGCCTGCTTATCTTCCATTGCACCGTCCAGCAAAGTCTCTGAAAACCCTTTGATAGATGTAATAGGAGTTTTCAGTTCATGTGAAACATTTGCAACAAAGTCTTTCCTCATTTGCTCGAGTTTCTTTAACTCTGTAATATCATGAAAGACAAGCAAGACGCCTTTCCAAACATTATTCGTACCAATAATAGGCACTCCAGAAACATCAAAATGCTTTCTTTCAATCCCAACAGGAATCATAAGCTGTTTGCGCACTTTATGTTCGGTCATAAATACTTCTTCTACCATGGATGTTAACTCATTATTATTCATCACATCATAATACAGCTTATGTAAGTAAAAAGAAGATTTTGCTTCGAAAATCTCTTTATATGATCTGTTAATTAAATTGATATAGCCTTTGCTATCAATAAGAACAAGACCGCTGCCCATGTTTTCGATTAATGTCTCAATTCGATCTTGCTGAATCTCCTGAGATTTCACCATTTCCTGCAGATTTCTAGCTAAAATATTGATAGAATTACTTAACATACTTGTCTCATTCAAAGGATCTTCATATGTTCTAGCCCTATAATTCCCTTTTGCCAGTTCAATTGCTACTTTTGTAGCTGACTCGATCGGCTGTGTATAATTAGACGTAATACGAGTTACAAGGAGAATAATGACAAAGAGCGCCGCTCCAAGACTAATGGTCAATGTCCACCAGATTTGCCTGTAGGCATCTTGTACTTGTGTGATTGCTGTGCTTAAAATGATGTAACCATCAGGATCTTCACTTGAACCTATCGGACGCCAATAATAATTCAGGTCAAAACCGCCTTGAATCTCCAGGAAATCTTCTGAGCTGTAGACTCCATTTGTTATTTCCTCAACAATGGCTTCATGCCTGCTTACATTGTTTTTGTCATGGCTCTCAAGTACAATACTTCCATTAACATTAGCAATTGTAATCTGGACATTTAATGCATCAGCCATTTCTTTTACTTTTCCGTCGTTAAGCCCGTTGACACCGCCTTGGTCATCGACATAATTTTTTACTAGATCACTCTCATTTTGCAAGCGTTCATCAAAAGACTGTAAAGAATTCGTTTTAAAAAGCTGCCCTAATAAAATACCCAGAAAAATTAACACAGCGATTATTAAGGTAATAAGGGCAAACAAAAGCCTCGATCTGAAATTAATCATTCTTTCTTAGGTTCCTCCAGTTTATATCCTAGTCCGCGGATCGTTTTAATATAAACAGGCTTTTTCGTATCATGTTCAATCTTTTCTCGCAGATGGCTGATGTGAACATCGACGATGCGTGTATCCCCTGCAAAATCATAGTTCCAAACTGCACTTAAAAGCTGATCTCTTGTTAATACCCTGCCTTTATGTCTGCCTAGATAAAGCAGAAGCTCAAATTCCTTTGGTGTTAATTCTAAAAGCTCTTCATCAGCAAAAGCTTCGTATCGATCCGGATAAATTTTCAGCTCTGCAATTTGAATATAATCCTGAGATTCTGCTTGGCTTACATCATATTCCGGCTGCGTTTGTATTCTGCGCAAAATAGCTTTTACACGCGCAACAACCTCACGGGGACTAAATGGCTTCGTCATATAATCATCAGCGCCTAATTCAAGTCCTAGTACTTTATCAAATTCATCATCCTTTGCCGTCAGCATTAAAATAGGCACTTCTATCTTTTGCTGTCTAAGCTGTTTGCATACTTCAATTCCATCCATTTTTGGAAGCATTAAATCAAGAACAATTAAGTCTGGTTTTTCTGAAATAGCAAGCTCCATCCCCAATTCTCCATCCTCTGCAGTTAAAACGTCATATCCAGCTTGCTGTAGATTATATTGCAGCAAAGTAACAATTGATTGTTCATCATCGACGACAAGTACTTTTTTATTCATGAAAAGCCTCCGATATTTTTATTCCCCCAAAAGCATTACCGGCTAACCGGCAATGACCCCCCAACTACCTAAATCTATTATAATATAAACACTTCTTTACAATGCAACCCTTTCAGAAGAATATCTGATAATGTAAGCATTTTCATTATAATTGATAGAGCTTATAAGTGTCGGCCTAATAGGAACTTTGTTCCATCAGGCAGAGAAAATTAATTTTTTTAACATAAAGTACTTTAGGAAAATATGTGGCAAGTATGGAGGGTGGGAACAAAATATTGAACTCTAAAGACAACTCAATACAACAGGCAATTTTGTCATTCACTAAAAAGCAAGATTAAGCTTATTCTTCGAACACTTTCATGCACTGGGAGGAAGGCTGGCGCTTCTAGACAGGTCCGCAGAGTTTCCCTCTGAAATCAATTGAACTTACTTCCTCCCGCACATGCATTTTTGGGGTTGTATGATCTAAACGAACAGTCCATGTTTTATGTTTATAGAACCTCTATCTACTTAAAAGCTTTCTGCTTTTTCACAGGAATATAAATATCCATTTCTTTGTCTTCAGTACCATAGCATCGTTCATCATAGAACTCGAATTCAATCGTTCCATTATGCTCATATCCTGATTTCGGAAACCAGTCTGTGAAGATATAGTTCCAGGTAGACTGAATAGATGCAGTGAACATTTCCTCATTTGCTTTCGGTGTTGTAAACACTGCATATTCCTGCCCTGGAAAACTTCTGTAAACTAATCCCTCAGGTGCAATAGTTCCCTCAGCTACTTCCATTCCAATGACGTAAACAAACTCACCTGAAGAAGAATTAAAATCTGTACAAATTCCATATTCTTCGTTTTGATGCAAAGGATCGGGAATGGCAGCTCCTAATTTATTTTTCATATACTGCTGCCAAAATTCTGGAATATCTTGATTATTTTGACCATCCTGATTCTTCGTTTTAAGTTCATAGCCAATGATGTGAAAAGCTGGTTTCGCAAGTAGTTTTGGTTTCATTTTTAGTCCTCCTATTAAAGGGTTTTTATTTAGGCAGGCTTTTCCTCTTAACGGACCGGACATTTTCTTTGCACGCCGATATTGCTTTGGTGAAACCCCATAGAACTTTTTAAATGCCCGATTAAATGATTCATGATATTGAAACCCAACGCTGATTGCTATTTCAATCACTTTTTCATTTGTATAAAATAGTCTTTCCGCTGCGGTTGTCAGCCTTCTCTTTCTGACATATTCCATCACAGATTCTCCAACCATTGCCTGAAAAACACGATGATAATGAAAAGGAGAAAAACAAGCAATCTCAGCCAGCCGCTCCAACGATATGTGTTCATGAATATGATTTTCAATATAATCCAGTGTTAATTGGATAGAGTTTATATAATCCATTTCCGTCACCTGCCTACTACCACTATAACAGCAAACAAACGTTTGTTCTTAACTTTTCTTGCTAAAGAACTGTTTTTGCGAACTATTCTGTTTCTTGGATGAGTGTGCTAGTATTTTGCTTTCCATGAGGAGGAAACTGGATCCTTCTCCATATTGATGATAAATAACCGACATTAAAAAAACCGAAAGATTAGAAGGGGTTTTCTAATCTTTCGGTTTTTTCTTAAGTTTCGTTATTCTTTATAAACTTTAGTACATTAAAAGTTATCAAGCGCATTTCCATCCATTTGCTGAATCCGATGAGGTGGACACACAACTAGTTCTCCTCGAATGACAACTTCATTTTCTTCTTTGGTTCCTATTACACTGAGGTGAATGGTATGTTCAGAGGTGTTTACCGCTGTTACCTCAAATAAAAAAGTAACAGAAGCATAATGATAGACAGGCTTAACATAATCAAGGTCCTGCTTTAAAATGTGGCTGCCGGGGCCGGGAAGGTACTTGGAAACAGCTGAAGTGATCATGCCATTTAACATGATACTTGGCACAATAGGTTTCTTATACGGAGTCTGTGATGCATAATCATGCTGAATATATAAAGGGTTGGCATCATTGGTTAGTCCTAGATATAACAACAGATCTTTATCCTCAATTACTTCTGTTAAGGTTAATTTTTCGCCTTTGGATATCTCTTCAATCTTTCTTCCGATCTTTCTTTTTTTCCCTAAAAGCATGCAAACACCTCCATAAACATGTAAGCGGTTTCATTATTGAGTAAAAAATAAAAGCCTTCTTTAGCATATTAAAATCAGTTGTTGACTTATTATTCTGTCATTTTATATTATCATAAATCATCTGGATAAGCAAAATGAATATGAAAAGGTGAGTCTTATTTCTTTTTTGTTATTTATCAAAAGCAAACAATCAAAAAGGATTGAAGGAATTGTACAGCTAGTCACATTCCTTTCAACCCTTTTATATCTGTCAAATCGTATCAGTATTAATTTTATACAAGTATCTCTAAAACGCTTTTAACAGAATGAACAGATTGATTCAGTGCTGCTTTCTCGTTTTCTTCTAAATCAAGCTCAATAATCTTTTCAATTCCGTTAGCACCTAAAATTGTTGGAACGCCAAGATAAATACCTTCATATCCATATTCACCCTCGAGGTAGGCAATGGCCGGAAGCACACGGCGCTGGTCTTTTATAATGGCTTCACACATTTCAACTAAGGCAGCTGCTGGGGCATAATATGCACTGCCGTTTCCTAGCAGGTTAACGATTTCACCGCCGCCTTTGCGGGTCCGTTCAACAATTGCCTCTAAGCGGTCTGCTGGTATTAATGTTTCAAGCGGAATACCACCTGCATATGAATAACGGACAAGCGGAACCATGTCATCACCATGGCCTCCTAACACAAATCCAGTAATATCTTTTACAGAAAGATTCAATTCCTGCGCTACAAATGTTCGGAAACGTGCAGTATCTAATACCCCTGATTGTCCAATTACACGATTTTTAGGAAAGCCAGACTCCTTAAATACCGTATAAGTCATAGCATCAACAGGATTTGTTAAGACGATAATATAGGAATTAGGAGAGTATTTGACGATCTCCTGTGTTACACTTTTCATTACCTTTTGGTTTGTCTGTACTAAATCATCACGGCTCATGCCAGGCTTACGTGCAATTCCAGCAGTGATCACGACAATATCTGAATCCTTCGTATCCTCATAATTGGATGTACCGATAATATTTGCATCAAACCCTTGTACTGGACTTGCTTCAAGCATATCAAGCGCTTTCCCTTTTGTGGGATTTTCATTATGAGGCATATCAACCAGCACGACATCTCCAAGCTCTTTTTGAGCAAGCAGAAAAGCTGTTGTTGTGCCAGTAAATCCGCCGCCGATCACAGATATTTTTTTTCGTCTCATTGTCATGAAATTTCCTCCTAAACATGATGAATATATTCGGTTTAAACAAAAGGCTGTTCTATTCGAACAGCCTTTTGCATCAGTTATTGAATAGGATTAACCCATATTTTTAATTAATTCATCTCCGAATTCAGAGCATTTTACTTCTGTTGCTCCATCCATTAAACGGGCAAAGTCATATGTTACAACTTTAGATGCAATTGTTGTTTCCACTGATTTCAGGATTAAGCTTGCTGCTTCACTCCACCCTAAATGCTCAAGCAATAGCACACCAGATAGAATCACAGATGATGGATTTACTTTATCAAGACCAGCATACTTCGGTGCTGTTCCATGTGTTGCTTCAAAAATTGCATGGCCAGTTTCGTAGTTAATGTTAGCACCAGGTGCAATTCCGATTCCGCCAACTTGTGCAGCCAAAGCATCAGAAATGTAATCACCATTCAGATTCATTGTTGCCACAACGTCAAATTCGCTTGGGCGTGTAAGGATTTGCTGTAAGAAGATATCAGCAATAGAATCTTTAACGATGATTTTGCCAGCTGCTTCAGCATCAGCTTGTGCTTTGTTCGCAGCATCTGCACCTTTTTCATCTTTAATGCGGTCATACTCTGCCCAAGTGAATACTTTTTCTCCGTATTCTCTTTCTGCAAGCTCATAACCCCAGTTTTTAAATGCGCCTTCTGTAAACTTCATAATATTGCCTTTATGTACAAGTGTTACAGATTTACGTCCTTCTTTGATTGCATATTCAATTGCAGCACGTACTAAACGAGAAGTACCTTCTTCTGATACTGGTTTAATGCCAATTCCTGACGTTTCAGGGAAACGGATTTTATTAACACCCATCTCGTCTTGTAGGAAAGAAATAAGCTTTTTCACTTCGTCAGAACCTTTTGCATATTCAATTCCAGCATAAATGTCTTCCGTATTTTCGCGGAAAATCACCATATCTGTGTCTTGAGGACGTTTTACAGGAGAAGGAACTCCTTCGAACCAGCGTACAGGGCGTAAACAAACAAACAAGTCAAGCTCTTGACGAAGTGCAACATTAAGAGAACGAATTCCTCCGCCGATTGGAGTTGTTAATGGGCCTTTAATTGCAATTAAATACTCATTAATCGTATCTAGTGTTTCAGATGGCAGCCACTCACCTGTTTGGTTAAATGCCTTTTCACCAGCAAGAACTTCTTTCCATTCAATCTTGCGCTCGTTGTTATATGCCTTCTCAACAGCAGCGTCTAAAACTCTTGATGCTGATGCCCAAATATCAGGACCAATCCCATCTCCTTCAATAAAAGGAACGATTGGATTATTTGGTACATTTAATACCCCATTGCTTACTGTAATTTTTTCACCTTGCATGTTCATTTCTCCCTTCCTTTTCACATCTCGTTTTCATGCCAAAATAATAAAGCGGAAAGGTCAGAAAGCAGGTCTGCCTCTAACCTTTAGCTCTCTTCAATCTAACACAGCAATTATACACAGAAAAGTAAAATGCTGTACATGATTTAGATAAGTGAAACAGCAGCTGGAAATTAGCCTCTGTTTTCAACAGTTACGTATTTTTGCATGCCTGGTCCTGTGTATTCAGCACGAGGACGGATCAAACGGTTATTTTCATATTGTTCTAGAATATGAGCTAACCAGCCAGAAACGCGGCTTACAGCAAAAATTGGTGTAAATAAATCATGATCAATGCCTAAGCTGTGATAAACAGACGCAGAATAAAAATCAACATTCGGCGGCAGGTTTTTCTCTCCTGTTACTATGCCTTCAATTTGTGTAGACATTTCATACCAATGAGGTTCTCCTGTAAGTTCTGTTAATCTTTTAGACATTTCTCTCAAATGTTTTGCGCGCGGATCACCCTGACGGTATACACGGTGCCCAAAGCCCATAATTTTTTCTTTGTTCGCAAGTTTCTCACGAATATACGGGTCGACGTTATCAAGTGTTTCAATCTCAGATAACATTTTCATAACCGCTTCGTTAGCTCCGCCGTGCAGCGGTCCTTTAAGTGCTCCAATGGCTGCCGTTACACCAGAATAGACATCTGATAATGTAGCAACACATACACGGGCAGTAAACGTAGACGCGTTCAACTCATGGTCTGCGTGAAGCACTAAAGCTTTATTAAACGCTTCAATCGCAATATCTTCTGGCTCTTCGCCAGTCAGCATATAAAGGAAATTGGCAGCAAAACCTAAATCTTTCTTTGGCGCCACTGGCTCTAAACCTTTACGAATACGAGAAAAACTCGTAACAATTGCCGGCATTTTTGCTTGAAGACGAACAGCTTTTCGATAGTTTGCTTCCTCATCCATTAAATCCGCTTCTTCATCATATAAAGAAAGCAGTGAAACGGCAGAACGCAAAGCAGCCATTGGATGAACTTTATTAATTGGATACATTTTAAAGTGCTGCAGAACCTCATCAGGCAGTTCAGCATTTTCAGCAAGCAGAGATTTAAATTCCTCTAATTGCGCCTTAGTTGGAAGACTGCGGTGCCATAACAAATAAATAACTTCCTCAAAGCTTGCATTCTCCGCCAAATCATCAATATCATAGCCTACATACGTTAGTGTATCGTCTATGATTGAGCTTATAGATGACTGTGTTGCAACGATTCCTTCAAGTCCGCGTGTTACTGTCATATAAAACATCTCCTTTACGTAATAAAATTTCCCCTTACCCTTTGCACGCATAAGCGTTTACAAATCATCTTGCTGAATACTCTCGAATGAATTTTCAGATTAATTTAAGCTTTAATGCCGGCACAAGCAGCCATTTTGCAGACTATTTTGGATATCTAACCTATTATTGCTCTCGGCTAAATGATCAGGAGGTATGTAAAGATCCATTACAGATCCCCCCTAAGTAAGTAACTTTTTTATATCCTTGACCGGACTGAGCGCTTGCTCGAGAATATACAATAAAAAAAGAAAATGCTTACATTTCTTTTTGACACAAAAAATAGTTATTACTATTTTAATAGAGAATATGATGAATAACAAATAGTTTGCGCTTACAAGTCCTATTATAAACAATTATCTGACTTTTGTGAACGAAAACAACTTAAATTAATAAAATAAATTGTTTTATAAGAAAAATGTTATTTGATTAAATCAATTATTTTCATCAGGAAATAGGCTATTCCTGCACCAATTAATGGACCGACAGCCACTGCTTTAAATATGGAGACAGCAAGGATAGTCCCTAATACCAGAGCGACTGTAATTTGCGGATCCTCAGCCAAAAGAGTTACTCCGCCTTTTGCAATCAGAGCGACCAAAATTCCAGATATGAGTGCTACCCAGGCATAAGGTGATTTAAATGCATCTCCTAGATCACGCAGTCCAATATCACCGCTGGCAATGGGAGCTAAAACAGCAATGGTAATAATGGTGACGCCCCAGTTAATTCCTTTTGATTGTATAAAGGAAAACAGGTGACTCCCACCGCCAACCGCCTTTAAAATCAGCAGCACAAATACAGCGAGCATCAATGATTGGTTTTTAGCTATTATACTTATTCCCAATAATAACAATAAGAAAACAAGAGATTGCGAAATCATTATTTATTCCACCTTATACAAATTATCGTAACATAGTTATATGACCGAACATGCTAATTCCTGGTAACAGAATTACATGGTCTTCTGCCCAGACAAAGATGACCCTCAAAACGGCCTCTCAGTTTTAAAAAGCAATAACTTTATCATTCATTTTTAAAGGTAATTATGGTTTGATCGTCGTATATAATCATAACACCTTTTTTTAGAATAAAGAGCAGGGGGGCCATTGATTGAACAGTATTTATCTAAATCGAACACTGAGGTTTTTCTTCGTCATAGCTATTATTATATTAGCCCTAATTTCTTTTTACTACATATCCAAAATTACATATCCATTTATCATCGCGCTGGCAATTGCCTTTTTTATTAATCCTGCTGTGAATTTTCTTGAAAGCAAAGGACGCATGCCCAGACTTCTGGCAGTATTAGTTGCGTTAACCCTTATTTTTGCCATTTTCGCCGGCTTGATTACACTGCTTGTTGCTGAAATCGTCTCAGGAGCTGATTATTTATCTAAGGTTGTACCCGCACATTTAGATACACTAATTACACATATCGAACTCTTCTTTGCGGGACAAATCATTCCGCTATATAATCAGATAACCAGCATTTTCAATAATTTAGAAACCGGACAGCAGGACACCATTATGACGAATATTGAAAATGTAGGCCGCAATATCGGCAGTACACTTGGTACATTTATTCAATCCTTTTTTGAAAAAATCCCAAATATATTATCCTGGTTTCCGAATGCCGCGACCGTCATCATCTTTTCATTGCTCGCGACTTTTTTTATTAGCAAAGACTGGTACCGTCTGTCAGGGACGTTTGGAAAAATTCTTCCTTCAAGGGCAAAATCCAGCAGCAGAACCGTTGTTGCTGATCTAAAAAAAGCTTTATTTGGTTTTATCAAAGCGCAGGCAACACTTGTTTCTTTCACAACCGTCATCATCTTAATCGGCCTCTTGATTTTACGAATTGATTATGCGATTACAATCGCGCTCATTACAGGAATCGTTGATATTATTCCCTATCTGGGAACAGGTTTGATTTTTGTGCCTTGGATTATTTTTGAAGCTATTTCCGGTGATATGGGGATGGCGATTGGTCTTGGGATTTTGTATCTTATCGTAATTGTACAGCGGCAGATCATGGAGCCGAAGGTCCTTTCCTCAAGCATTGGTCTCGATCCGCTGGCAACACTTATCGCCCTTTTTGTTGGCTTTAAGCTAATTGGATTTCTGGGGCTCATTGCAGGTCCAGTCACACTTGTCATCATTACAACTCTACATCGCGCCAACGTCTTTCGTGACATATGGTCTTTTATAAAAGGGACAGAAAAGTAAATAAATGACCAAAAAAGACAAAAGAGCACTGAAAAAGTGCTCTTTTTTGTTACGTAATAATTTTGATATTACGTTTATTAACTCGTTTTGTAATAGCTTTAAAGAGTCTTCCTTTAATCAGGGCGCGTGTTGGGGGCAATAACAGAACCAGTCCAAGAATGTCTGTAAAAAAGCCTGGCAGCAATAATAAAATAGCTCCCACAAGGATACAGACTCCATCCATGATCGTATCTCCTGGCATTTCTCCGTATTGCATCTGCCTTTGTGCTTTCCTAAACGTTTCAAGTCCTTGTTTGCGCGCATAATACCCGCCTAAAAGTGCCGTGAGAAAAATAAGAATTAGTGTTGGACCAATTCCAATTATATTGCCTGAAAGCATAATTGCTGTAATCTCTAATACCGGTATGATAATAAATATGGTCAAAAGGATGTAGCGCATAATGCCACCTCACTGTTTATTTATTCTTACTAACATTGTATCAGAAAGTAGAAGAACCTCAGAGTAAAAAGATTATTGGCTATTTTACGCTACATACTAAATTCTATTCACCAAAATGCGATTATAAAATGAACAAAAAACCCGGCAATAAGCAGAAAACGGATGATACTCTGCTTATTGTCCGGGTTTTTATATGCTGAAATACAATGTGCAGTCCAGCCTGTTTAATTGCCTACTATTTATTAAAGGACGCTAGCATGTCCGTTGTAAATAATACCACGGCGTGCATCTACAGTAATCTCTTGTCCATCTTTGATCAATTTCATTGCGTCTTCCACGCCAACAATGACAGGAACCCCTACATTTAAGCCTACTACAGCTGCATGGCTAGTAAGTCCGCCTTCTTCTGTAATTAATGCACTGCACTTTTCAATAGCCGGGACCATTTCACGATCCGTACCAATCGTAACAAGGATAGAGCCTTCTGTTACTTTCTCTAAAGCTTCTTTTGCTGTACGGGCAATAACAGCCTTTCCATAAGCCGTTTTTCTGCCAATCCCTTGTGCTCTTGCAATGACATCGCCAACAACATGGATTTTCATTAAGTTAGTTGTACCAGCTTCTCCGACTGGAACACCTGCAGTAATGACAACTAAGTCACCAGATGAAACAATTCCGCTATTTATGCTTTCTTGTACAGCAACATCTAACATTTCATCGGTTGATGTGGATCTTGGCCCAACTTGTGTATGAACGCCCCACACTAATGCCAAGCGGCGGGAAACAAACTCGTTTGATGTTACAGCCACGATTGGAGACTTTGGTCTGTATTTTGAAACCATTCGAGCTGTATGTCCGCTTTCAGTAGCTGTAATGATCGCACTCACATCTAAATCTAATGCAGTATGTGCAACAGATTGTCCGATCGCATCAGTTAAATTGTGTTCAGTGCTCTTGCTGCGCTTCGATAAAATGTCTTTATGGTTAAGTGCAGATTCCGCACGGGCAGCAATATTATGCATTGTTTGTACAGCTTCAACCGGATATGTTCCTGCAGCCGTTTCACCTGAAAGCATGATAGCATCTGTACCATCAAAGATTGCATTGGCTACGTCACTTGCTTCCGCTCTTGTTGGACGTGGGTTACGCTGCATAGAATCAAGCATTTGTGTTGCTGTAATAACTGGCTTACCTTGAATATTACATTTTTTGATTAAGCTCTTTTGTACTAAAGGAACCTCTTCTGCCGGGATTTCTACACCGAGATCTCCTCTGGCAACCATTAAACCATCAGAAACATCAAGAATTTCATCGATATTATCGACACCTTCCTGGTTTTCGATTTTAGGGATAATGTTAATGTAAGAAGCTCCGTTATCTTCAAGCAGCTGGCGAATTTCCAAAACATCCGATGCTCTGCGGACAAATGATGCAGCAACAAAGTCTACTTTTTGCTCAATTCCAAAAAGAATATCATTTGCATCCTTTTCAGTTATTCCAGGAAGTTTTACTGATACACCAGGAACATTTACACCTTTTTTATTTTTCAATGTACCGCTGTTTAAAATTTTCGTATGAATTTCACTCGTTGCTTTATCAATCTTTGTTACTTCAAGACCGATCAGACCGTCATCTAATAAAATTTTCGAACCGACATGGATATCATCAATAAGACCTTCATATGTAACAGAAAACTTATCTGCAGTTCCTTCAACTTCAGTCATGGAAACAATAATATCATTTCCAGCTACAAGCTCAATCGCACCATTCTGCATGTTGTTTGTACGAATTTCAGGACCTTTTGTATCTAATAAAATAGCAACTGTTTTACCTGTCTTTTCAGATGCCTCGCGAATATTTTTAATCCGCGCGCCATGCTCCTCATAATCACCGTGTGAGAAGTTAAGTCTTGCAACGTTCATACCGGCTTCAATCAGTTGTGTAAGTTTTTCAATGCTTTCACTGGCAGGACCAATTGTACATACAATTTTAGTTTTACGCATTTTTCTTCCTCCAATATCTCTTTTTTTATTTTATATGGATAATTCTTGAGATAACTTATATAGATCAGTATCAATCTCATGCTTCATATTGAAAACCTCTTCGAAATGAGTATCAACAACATTGTTGTTTTGAACTCCAACTGCTCGTCCGCCTATACCTTCTAAAAGAAGCTCAACTGCACGTGCTCCTAAACGGCTTGCTAATACACGATCGAATGCTGTAGGTGATCCTCCGCGCTGGATGTGGCCAAGCACTGATACACGTGTATCAAAGTCGGTAACTTCTTTTACTTGCTTAGCAAATTCAACACCGCTGCAGACACCTTCTGCAACTACAATGATACTATGTTTCTTTCCACGCTCATGACCTTTTATTAGACGTGTCTTAATTTCCTGAATATCATATCCTACCTCAGGAATTAAGATCGTTTCTGCACCGCCTGCAAGCCCTGCCCATAGAGCAATATCACCAGCATCTCGTCCCATTACTTCAATAATAAATGTTCTTTCATGTGAAGTTGCTGTGTCTCTAATCTTATCAATAGCATCAATAACAGTGTTTAGTGCAGTATCAAATCCAATTGTATATTGAGTGCCATTAATATCGTTATCAATAGTTCCAGGAACGCCAGCACATGGGAAACCTTGTTCAGTCAATGCTTTCGCACCGCGATATGAACCATCTCCGCCAATAACGACAAGCCCATCAATGCCGTGTTTCTTTAACTGTTCAATCCCTTTTTGCTGTCCTTCTTTTGTTTTAAACTCCTCACATCTTGCTGAATAAAGCATTGTGCCGCCTCTATGTATAATATCGCCTACTGATCCTAATTCAAGCTTCTTAATATTGCCGCTGATCAGACCGGCATATCCGCCGTAGACCCCATAAATCTCAACATTATGAAAAATTGCTTTACGCACGACTGCACGAACCGCTGCGTTCATGCCAGGAGAGTCTCCACCACTCGTTAAAACACCAATTCTCTTCATGTTCTTCTCACCTCATATTTAGAATTATGAACACATTAGGTTCATATTTGCTAATAATGTAAATTCTTCATATTCTTTACATAATTACACACTTCATTTATTCTATACTAATCAATATTTCTAAAATACCATGAAGAACAGCCTATCTCAACTCAAACAAAAAATAATCACTAAAGACGGAATAATCCGTGAAATGAAAACGCTTATTTGTACAAAATTAAGACACAATTAGAAAACCTGCATATACAAAGTCTTAAATTCCCTTGTTTCTAAAAGAGAATAAACCCGCCGGCAATCTAATCATGCTTTACCATACAAAACTTGCTGCCACGGTAAATTTGCAGAAAAAGCATTTAGATTCTCAGCTGCAACTTCTATTCTAAACGAGATTGCTCAAAGTACCAAATCAGCTGTACTGCAGTTTCTATGCAATTCCTTTTAACTCATAAGCTCAATAAAAAAAACAAAAAACGTGCGTAAGCACGTTTTATTTTACCCCAATGTAATCATTTAAAAACGAATATTTGCCAATCTGTTTATACTTCCCATAGCGCTGATTGACTAAACCTTCTTCTGTTAAAGAAAGAAGCTCTTTTAATGAGGATATTAGAATTTCTCCTATTGCAATTGCCTGCTGCTTGATATCTTTATGTGCCCCGCCTTTAACTTCAGGAATAATTTCATCAATAATGCCAAGTTCTTTTAAGTCTGGAGCAGTAATTTTCATGGATTCTGCTGCTTTTTTGGCTTGTGTTGAATCTTTCCATAGAATCGCAGCAGCACCTTCAGGTGAGATAACAGAATAGGTTGAGTTCTCAAGCATATGAATGTGATTCCCAACTCCTAATGCAAGAGCACCTCCGCTTCCTCCTTCACCAATCACAATGCAAATAACAGGAACAGTTAAGCTTGCCATTTCAAACAAATTGCGGGCAATCGCTTCACTTTGCCCACGTTCTTCAGCAGCTTTTCCAGGATAGGCACCTTTTGTATCAATAAAACAAATAATAGGGCGATTAAACTTTTCAGCCTGTTTCATTAAGCGCATTGCTTTACGGTACCCTTCAGGATGAGGCATTCCAAAGTTTCTGCGGATATTTTCCTTTGTGTCCTTTCCGCGCTGATGTCCAATGACGGTTACCGGCAGGCCTTTAAACCTTGCGATTCCGCCGACAATAGCCTCATCATCGCCGAATACCCGATCTCCATGACATTCAAAAAAACCTTCAAATAGCTCAGAAATATAATCTAAAGTGGTTGGTCTTTGCGGATGACGGGCTATTTGTACCCGATCCCACGGCTTCATGTGTTCATAGATATCTTCTTCCAGCTTGGCAAGACGATGCTCCAGTTTTGTAATTTCTGCTGATAAATCAACATCAGCTGTTTTTGTAAATTCCTTTAACTCGGCAATTTTCTTTTTTAACTCAACAACCGGTTTTTCGAATTCTAATTCTCCTACCACTCTAAATCACCTCCTGGCTGATGAATGGATAAAATATTTGAAAGCTGATCTTTCAGCTCGCTCCGGTGAATCACTGCATCCAATTGACCATGCTTCAGTAAAAACTCACTCGTTTGGAAATCCTCTGGAAGATCTTCACGAATGGTTTGTTCAATAATTCTTCTGCCTGCAAATCCAATTAATGCACCAGGTTCTGCAAAATTATAATCTCCAAGTGAAGCAAAGCTCGCAGAAACTCCGCCCGTAGTCGGATGGGTCATAATGGATATAATTAACCCGCCATGATCACTGAATCTTTTCAATGCAACACTTGTTTTGGCCATTTGCATAAGACTTAGTACTCCCTCTTGCATTCGGGCACCGCCAGACGCAGTAAAGATTACAAATGGGACAGATAGTTCATCAGCCTTTTCAATGGCACGCGTAATTTTTTCACCGACAACCGACCCCATACTTCCCATGCGGAAGGTAGAATCCATCACGGCAACAACAAGAGACTGGTTGTCTACCGTCCCAATTCCAGTAACAACAGCTTCATTGATGTTTGTTTTTTGTCTATCTTTTTCCAGTTTTTCTAAATAACCTGGAAAGTTTAATGGATTCTCAGAAACCATATCTTCATTGATTTCTTCAAAGCTTCCATGATCAAGAAAACTTTCCAGACGCTCAGAAGCATTCATGGAAAGATGATAATCACAATTCAAACAAACCTTTAAATTTTTAACCAGTTCTTTTGAATACATGATCTTTTTACAATTTGGACATTTTGTCATAATGCCCTCGGGAACATCCTGCTTCGCTGCTTCCGATGGTATTGTTGCATATTTAATCTTTTTGGTTTTCGTAAAGATCTCTTTAAACAAGATGAAACCTCCCCGTTTGATAATAATACAAATTTATAATTTCCCCACCCCACCAGTGGTCTGACCACCAATGCATAAAAAGTTGCTGATTGCGGTAGACCTTAGGCGCAATCAGACAGTTTTATTTATCATTCATTTCAAAAGTTCATTCAGAGTTACTTCACATTAAAATAAGAACACCGCTTTTGCGTACATCATTTTACTCTTGTCCAACTACTATAAACGATTAAATTTAAAAATAGTGCTGAAATATGTCAGCTTTCATTCGACAAGCTTTCTTAGTTTCTTATAAGCACCGCGAATTCTCATTTCTTCTTTTGTTTGCAGCTCTTCAATTAAATGAAGATAATCATGCTTTTGAAGCTCTTCAGCTGGGAAATCGAGCGAATTATAATAGTCTTTTAAAATTTCCCACATTCTTAAAAACAAATGATTATCTGCCAATAAGATGATTTTATAGAAAAATTCATCATCTGTAAAAGTCGTCTGCTCTGCCCAGTTTTTAAAAGCTAAGAGTTCATCATCAGTCTTTTTTTGCATAATAAGCCATAAGCAGTCAAGCTCGATTAAAAATTTCGTTTCCTTAATATCCTTTTTAGCCTTTTCATCCTGAAGAATAAATGTACTGAGCACCTGTACAAGCTGATGACCTTTAAAGTCGCGTATGAAAGTGCCTTCTCCTCTTCTTGTTTCGATGAGACCAAGCAGTTCCAGCGCTCGAAAAGCTTCGCGAACAGAAGAACGCCCAACCTTCAGGCGTTCGGATAATTCACGTTCAGATGGCAATTTATCTCCAGGCTTTAAATTTTCCGCTGCAATCATTTCGCGAAGCTTCTTAACAATTACGACATATACTTTAGATCCAGTTTGAGCTGATAACACGTCAGTTCATCACTCGCTTTTTCCGATAACAGCTAATCTGATTGTTTTCTCTTTTATTTCTTCAGGATCTACTTTCAGTCGTGCTACCCCAGTTTCCATTGCTGCCCTGGCGACCGCAGCAGCTACAGCAGGCGCAACTCTCGGATCAAATGGCCCTGGTATAACATAATCAGCATGCAAATCTGATTCATCTATAAGACTAGCAATCGCCTCAACAGCAGCAACCTTCATTTTTTCATTAATATGAGTTGCACGCACATCAAGAGCACCGCGGAAAATGCCTGGAAAAGCAAGAACGTTATTGACTTGGTTCGGAAAGTCGGATCGTCCCGTACCTACGACCAGTGCCCCTGCAGCTTTTGCATCTTCTGGCATAATCTCAGGAATAGGGTTAGCCATCGCAAAAATGATTGGGTCTGCGTTCATTGTTTTCACCATGTCAGCTGTTAATGCACCGGCAGCTGAAACACCAATAAAGACATCTGCACCCGTAATCACTTCTGCAAGACTGCCTGATTTCTTATCTCGGTTTGTATATTTAGCTACATCGTTTTTAATTTCATTCATACCTTGCGGACGGCCTTCATAAATGGCGCCCTTCGTATCGCACATAATGATTTCTCTTACGCCATAACTGTACAGCAGCTTAATAATCGCAATGCCTGCTGCACCCGCGCCGTTTGCTACTACTTTAATTTCATTCATTTTCTTGCCAGAGAGTTTTAATGCATTCACTAATCCTGCAACTGTGACAATGGCGGTTCCATGCTGATCATCATGGAAAATAGGAATATTGGTTTCCTTCTTAAGTCTTTCTTCTATATAAAAACAATTAGGAGCTGCAATATCCTCCAGATTTACACCGCCAAAAGTAGGCTCAAGCAGCTTCACCGTTTCCACAATTTTATCAATATCTGTTGTATTTAAGCAAATAGGGAAAGCATCTACACCTGCAAAGCTCTTAAATAGGACCGCTTTGCCCTCCATTACTGGAAGTGCAGCTTCCGGACCAATATTTCCAAGGCCAAGCACTGCTGTTCCATCGGAAACAACTGCTACCATATTTCCTTTCATTGTATATTCATATACAGTCTCAGGCTTATCATATATTTCTTTGCACGGCTCAGCAACACCAGGGGAATAAGCTAAGCTCAAGTCCTTGGCGTCCTTTACCTCTACTTTTGACTTTGATTCAAGTTTTCCTTTATTCACTCTATGCATATGCAGAGCTTCTTCTCTCAACGTCAAATTATCCACCCCTCTGTGTCCCAAAAAGACGAATTAAATTAATCTATTTTAAAGTTCGTATGTTTTAGCTTGCAGACCTCAATATTGGAAGCAGAACCTGTGTTTTACAGCAGATTCTTCTATACAGCGTAGTGGTCTGACCAATGATCTTAACACCAACTACTATAACATATATGATCTTGATGTAAAGGGCTATCGCTTTAATATCACATTTTCACTGCCTAATAAACCTTTTAGCCTATCCATAAAAATTGAAGTGGGATGAACACAATCTTCTTCTCCAAGCTTGATCCTCTTGCCGCTGCTCTCATAATAGAGAATAACTGAAATAGCTCCGGAATTTTCTCTAAACAAATCCTTAAGCTTTCGCAGCTGTTCATTTGTTTCCTGCTGCTCTGTAATTTTCAAATAAAGGATAGGCTCTTTCGGCTTAAATGTAGCTATTGCCTGTTCTGGTGTCTGGATCGATTGTACAATGATCTGCTTCTTTCCATCCCTTTCTTCGGGCTTGCCTGATATGAAGAGAATCCTTCCTTTGTTTAGAAGATGCGAATATTGATTTAGGACATTCGGAAAGATGACTCCTTCTACTTCACCACTCTGATCACTAAGTGTGATAAACGCCATCGTGTCCCCTTTTTTAGTGCGAATTTTATTTAACTCTGCTAAAAAGACGAATAACTTTACCTGACGGGCTGATGTATCCAATTCAGCGATGATATCCGTCCCCATCCTTTCCTGCTCATTTTCATAAACAGATATAGGGTGGTCAGACAAATACAGCCCCAGCACTTCTTTTTCAAATGCCAGCTTAGCTTCTGCAGTTATTGGATCAACGATTGTATATTTAGGTTTCGGGAAAAATTCACCGTCAGAAAAGAAGTCAGCCTGCTCATCATCCGGGTTCACAAGTAATGCATGCTCCAATGCTGCATCAATGCTGGCAAGAAGGACTGCCCGGTCTTCACCGAATTCATCAAAGCTACCGGAATGGATAAGTGTTTCAATGATTTTTCTATTGGCTATTTTGTGGGAAACGCGCATACAGAAATCAAATAAATCATGAAATTTCTGCTGTCCCCGCGCCTTGAAGATTTCCTTTAGAACATTTCCTCCTATCCCTTTAATAGCACCAAGGCTATAGCGGACAGAATGGTGTTCAACAGTAAATGTATACCAGCTTTTGTTAATGGATGGAGGCAGCACTTTGAGTTTCAAGTCTTTTAACTCTCGAATATATTGAGAGATTTTCACCTCATTGCCTGCAGAGGATGAAAGCAGGGCCGCCATAAAATGAAGCGGGTAGTTTGCTTTTAGAAAAGCTAGCTGATACGCAATTAAACTATAAGCAACCGCATGGCTCCTGTTAAATCCATAGTTAGCAAATTTCACAATTAAATCATATATATTGTGTGCCGTTTGCTCTGAATACCCTTTTTTCAATGCGCCAGCAACAAAATGAGTCCGTTCTTGATCCAGTACTTCCTTCTGTTTCTTACTAACTGCCCGTCTGAGCATATCTGCTTCCCCTAAAGTAAATCCAGCCATCATCGCAGCAATCTGCATAATCTGCTCCTGATACACGATAACACCATATGTGTTCTCAAGGATCGGCTTTAAGTCAGGATGGTAGTATGAAATCTCTTGTTTCCCATGCTTACGGTCAATAAAGAGAGAAATGTTTTCCATTGGACCTGGACGATAGAGGGCATTAACGGCGACGATATCTTCAAAGGACGATGGACGCAAATTTTTCAGTACTCTTTGCATCCCTGCTGATTCAAACTGAAAAATCCCATTGGTTCTGCCGCTGCTCAGCAGTTTAAAAACATGTTCGTCATTTACAGGGATAGACTTAATATCTATTTTTTCTTTTGAATGTCTATTAATGGAGTTCACTATATTTTCGATAAGGGATAAGTTTCTTAATCCCAAAAAGTCCATTTTTAAGAGACCTATATTCTCTAAATATTCCATTGAGTATTGTGTCAGGTACACTTGATCATGCCCTGCCTGTATAGGGACAACAGAAACTAGCGGCATTTCGCTGATCACCACTCCAGCTGCGTGTGTAGATGTATGCCGCGGCAATCCTTCCAGTTTTAGTGCTGTTTCAAATAGACGTTTATGCAGGCCTGATTCTTCTGTAAATCTTCGCAGAGAATCGGATGAATTATATGCCTCACTCAGTGTAATCCCCAGCTTGGAAGGCACTGACTTTGACAGCCTGTCCAGCTCCTTTGTATTTAAGCCAAAAGCTCTGCCAACATCCCGCAGTGCAGCTTTTGCTGCCATCGTTCCAAAGGTCACAATTTGGGCTACATGCATTTCGCCATACTTGTTGGCCACATACTGAATCACTTCATCCCGGCGATGATCTGGAAAATCAATATCGATATCAGGCATAGAAATTCTCTCAGGGTTCAAGAAACGCTCGAACAGCAATCCGTGAGCGATTGGGTCCACATCTGTAATATAAAGTACATAAGCCACCATCGAACCGGCTGCTGAACCCCGGCCAGGTCCTGTTAAAATATCGTGCTCTCGGCAATATTTCATAAAATCATAGACTATTAAAAAATAGTCGCTGTATTTCATTTTCTTTAGAATACTTAACTCATATGCCAGACGTTCCTTATGCACTTTTGTATCCTGAGGAAATCGTTCCTGATACCCTTGCCAGCATAATTTTTCTAGTAATTGTTCTGACGTTAAACCATCCACCGCAGGATATTTTGGCAGATGTTCTCCATTCAGCTCAAGCATTACATTGCATTGCTCAGCGATTTTTAGCGTATTTTCCAACGCATCAGGATACATGGATAAAAGCCCAGTCATTTCCGCTGCAGATTTTAGATTGTATTCTTCGCCCTGCAGTCTCATTCTGTCTTCAGCTTGAATCTTTTCACCGTTTTTAATACAAGTCAGGCAGTCTTGCGCAAAAGCGTCTTCCTTCTGCAAATAATGCACCGCATTCGCAGCAGTAAGCTCAATCCCCGTTTCTGAACTGATTTGCACAAGCCCATTTCTCACTTTTTCTTCATTTGATATTCCATGATCATGCAGCGATAAATAAAACTGCTGCTCCTCGCAGTGATCCCGATAGAAACATGCTGACTTTTTCGCTTCTTCGTATTCGTCATTAATCAAGTGCTGCTCAATTTTCCCTTCAAGACCTGGACTCAGCATAATTAAGCCTTGGTTATATGCCTTTAGCCATCTTGCAGGAATTCCACCTGGAGATTTTGTGCCAATCACACTCGAAATCTTAAGCAGATTTTGATAGCCTGTTTGATTTCTAGCCAGTAACACTAGAGGAAATGGCTCTGCCTGTTCAGATTCATCATCTACTACATCTGCTGTTAAACCTAAAATAGGCTTTATCTCATTTTTTAAGCATTCCTTATAAAAAGAGACAGCGCCATACATCACGTTTCTGTCTGTTAATGCAATCGCCTCAAAGCCAAGTTGTTTGGCTTGTTTAGCCAAGTCCTCCACTTTTGCTGTACTCATCAGCAAGCTATATGCACTATACACATGAAGGTGAATAAAAGACACTGTAATCACACCCTTATTTCTTCTATTCCTTTTATTATAGAACGGGAGATATAAAAAAGAAAATATGTTCTCTTTTTTCAATTCACCGTACCTAATGAGGAAGAATCATATGCAGCAAAGAAATCCGCTTTTAGCGGGAGGGTGATGAAAGTTTGAATGCTTATAGCTTTAATACTTATGTGTATGCTTTTGCAGAACGTTATGAAAGGACATTTCTCCAAGGTTTGTTAAAAATGAGACAACCATCATAAAAAAAGCAGTATGTCCATATGATGTAATAATAAATGTTTACGAATATGCTAAACAAGGATGGAGATATATGGAGAATCAACCCTTTTTCGCATCACTGTTTGAAAGCTACTTTATTGCACTTGGTGTTTTGCTTGGCGGATCTATTATCGGTGCACTTGCAGCGTTTATTACTGGAAAGCCGCCGCTAACAGAAGTTTTCCGTCTTTCGAATCTTATTCGAATCTGGGCGATTATTGCTGCAATCGGCGGGACATTTGATACTGTTTATAGTTTTGAACGAGGCGTTTTAGATGGACAAACAAAAGATCTTTTCAAGCAATGCCTGCTCATCCTTTCCGCCCTTGGAGGTGCTCAAACCGGAGCACTGCTGATTAACTGGTTAACACAGGAGCATGTTTCGTAATGAGAATCCCACCTCTTTACCGCAAGCCCTCATGGCAGCGCTTTTTAGGAGGGATGGCTATCGGTGCATTTATCAGCTGGTTTTTTTTTCTGTATATCTTTGGAGAATGGCAGGAGGATTACAGTAAACAAATTGATGGTCAAAAGGACTTAATACAGGAACTCACCAAGGAAAAGGATATTTGGCAGGAAGAATTTAAGAAACTGAATAAAGAGAATAAAGAAAAACTGACCGTTCAGCAGATCCATTTAAAAATAGATAACTATAACAAATACAAACTTGATGTATACAGTGTCTTTGAAGCTGAAAAGACGTTAAAAGAAGAAATCAGCATGATGGTTGCAAAGGATATTGAAACTGTACATTCAAGCTTAGGATTAATTGAAAGAATCATTCAAAACAAAACACTTGAAATCAATGGAAAGCGTTATAAAGTAACGATTAAAAAAATGAGTGTATATACGACCTTCTCCATCCATGTGAATCTGCAGCTTGAATAGAAAATATCTAAGGCTGGACGGATAGGAGGAAGCTTATCTGCACTTAATAAGCAAAAAAAGCTGACATTTGTCAGCTTTTCAGACTGTAGACAAACTCGATGAAAATCGAGTTTGCCTACAGTCTTTTTTGTTTTAGAATAAAAGGAGAATAAGGTTAGAGGTGAGGAAGATGCTTTCCAAACATAATTCAATTCAACGTGATCAGCTTGAAATGGTTGCGTTAGATCAACTGGTACCTGAAAACCATTTAGTACGAAAAATGGAGGCTGCAATTGACTTCTCCTTCATTTATGATTTAGTAAAAGATACATATTCAGAAGTAGGTCGTCCAAGCATTGACCCGGTAATTTTAATAAAGCTTACTTTTATTCAATATACCTTCGGTATTCGGTCCATGCGCCAAACCATTGAGGAACTAAAAACAAACATGGCTTATCGCTGGTTTTTAGGATATGGATTTTATGATAAAGTTCCTCACTTCTCTACCTTCGGTAAAAACTATGAGCGTCGTTTTAAAGATACTGATCTATTTGAACAGATCTTCTATCGAATCTTAAAAACGGCCACGGAAAAGAAATTAATTAGCGCTGAACATGTTTTTATTGACTCGACACACGTAAAAGCAAGCGCGAATAAACATAAATTTGCGAAGAAAGTTGTGCGGAAGGAAACACGCGCATATCAAGAACAGCTTCAAACAGAAATCAACGATGACCGTGAAGATCATGGGAAGAAGCCATTTCCACCTGATAAATTTGAAAAAGAGGAAACAAAAGAGATCAAAGAAAGTACCACAGACCCAGAAAGTGGCTACTACGTCAAAGACGAACGCACTAAACAGTTTGCTTATTCGTTTCATGCCGCCTCTGATCGCAACGGATTTATCTTAGGAAATATAGTTACACCAGGAAACATTCATGATAGTGGAATCCTTGAGCCTTTAGTTGAACGAGTGATTGATAGAGTTGGAAAACCTGAAGCCGTTGCCGCAGACGCAGCTTATAAAACACCTGCCATCACGAAGTACTTAATTGAACATGAAATAACACCTGCACTCCCTTATACACGACCACGTACAAAGGATGGATTCTTCCGAAAGCACGAATATGTTTATGATGAACATTTTGATTGTTATATTTGCCCAGCGGGCAAAATTTTGAACTATTCAACTACCACCAAGGAAGGCTACCGTGAATACAAATCATTGAAACAGACTTGTGCCACTTGTTCATTATTGCACCAATGTACACAGAGTAAGAATCACCAAAAAGTGGTGACCCGGCATATTTGGCAGGAATATGTGGAGGAAGCGGAACATCTTCGCCATCACAAAGATGTAAAACCAATATACGCAAAGCGAAAGGAAACGATTGAACGTGTTTTCGCTGATGCAAAAGAAAAGCATGGAATGCGTTGGACAACGTTAAGGGGACTTAAAAAATTGTCGATGCAAGCGATGCTTACTTTCGCGTCCATGAATTTAAAGAAAATAGCCAACTGGACGTGGCAGGACCCAAAAACAGTATAAATCTGAGGATAGGATAGCTGCATTCTGTCCTCTAAAGGAATAAAAATAGAAAAAAAACTTCAAAAGGGGTTCGGAATGAGACCATTCCGAACCCCTTTTGTCTACAATCTGAAAAGCTGACATTTGTCAGCTTTTTACTTTTTACAAACCTCTTCTAAATCCTTTATGACAGAACTCATTTCATCCCACGAATAAATTGATGCACCTGCTGCAAGCGGGTGGCCGCCTCCGTTGTATTTAGCAGCAATCGTGTTGATGACCGGTCCTTTCGAGCGCAGGCGAACACGGATTTGATCATTTTCCTCGATGAAAAATACCCATGCTTTAATGCCTGCAACGTTCCCAAGCTCACTTACAAGCAAGGACGCTTGAGAAGGTTTTGCATCATAGGTTTCGAGCAGTTCTTTCTTCAATACCATCATGGCAGCTCCATGCTGGAGCATTTCAAAATTCTGCAGCACAAAACCATTCAATTTAACGATATTCGGCTGAAGCTCATACATTTTATCAAAAAGCTCTGTCCGGGAGAATTGATAGTGAATTAGCTCACCCGCATATGCAAATGTCTTTTCTGTTGAGCTTGGATATAGAAACCTGCCAGTGTCCCCTACAATTCCTGCAAAAAGAAGACGCGCTGCTTCATCAGACATTTGGAGGCCATCATCCTTGCCTTCCTTATAAAATTCATAGATCATTTCACTAGTGGAGCTGGCATTAGTATCTACCCACATGATGTCTCCATATGGATCCACATTCGGATGATGGTCAATTTTGATTAGGAAATCACCCTTTGTATAGCGCTGGTCACAAATTCGTTCTGTATTAGCTGTATCGCATACAATGACAAGTGCTCCTTTAAATGTATCATCGGAGATGTTGTCCAATCTGCGCAGATAGTGCAGAGTCTCTTCTTCCTGACCAACTGTATAAACTTTTTTCTCCGGGAATGATGCCTGAATCACCTCAGCCAGACCGCCTTGAGAGCCATATGCATCTGGATCTGGTCTTACGTGTCTATGTATGATAATGGTTTCATACTGCTTTATTTTTTCGATTATTTGCTTTTTCATGAGATACTCCTTTTGGATATACATTTGATAAATATAAAAACAACAGCAGATCAAGCTGATCTGAGAGATCTTTTAACAATTTACCGCTCTAAACGCCCAAATAACTTTTATCATATATTAATGGATTTTAATCGTTTTGCCTACTGATTGTAAATATAATTGGAATTTTACTGTCTTTCCCGTTAAAATGAATATGATTGATTATACTTGGAGGTTTAACAATGCCCATACTCGTTATACTGGTGATTGTATCTTTTTCACTTTATATTTTCTATAAGATCAGATCCTTCATGGCTAAAGGTCCTGCTGAAAGGCATTGGATTACTGCAAAAGGCAGAATGGCATTAGGCTCATTTGTTGGAATTTTTGGAGTAAACCAGCTATTTCTAACGCCGAACACAACAGCCTATATCGTTTCAGCTATTTTTATCATTGTCGGTGTTCTTTGCCTATATACTGGCTTTAAAGCGTATAAATTTCATCTGCCGCATGCAGCAGCAGAGGTTGAAGCGTATAAAAAAGGATAAAAGTCGTTATTACTTGCCCGCCAGACAATGGCGGGCTTTTTGATGTGCTCTAATTCTCTATTTAGTGATCACATTAGCTTCTGTCAATCAGCTGGCACATCATCATTGCTTTACCGACAAGAATCCCTTCATTGAAGACTTCAACGTCGACTTTACCAAACTTTCTTCCAACCTCAAGTACTTTTGGGAATATATCAAGGGTGCTGTCAATTTGAACAGGTTTTAAAAAATAGATCGTCATATTTTCTACAACAAGATCACCTTTTTTATAGCTTTTCAAAATGCGATTGGCTGCCTCAGAAACAATTGTAGTAAAAACACCATAAGAAATCGTGCCAAGATAATTTGTCATTTGCGGTGTTACCTCGCATTGGTATACATCATCACCTTTGCCTTTGCCTTTCATGACGGTAAACTGATTTGTAACGATATCATCCAGCGTTTCCCCCACCTGCGGCTGGCGCTGAATCATTTGCAATGCCTTTAATACATCCTGCCTGCTGATGATGCCAATTAATTTATTGGCATCATCAACTACAGGCAGCAATTCAATTCCTTCCCATACCATCATATGAGAGGAAGAAGCAACACTTGTTTTTCCGCCAACCGTCATTGGATTTTTCGTCATTATTTTTTCAATAGAAGTATGCGGGTCTCTGCCCATAACGTCTTTAGAGGTAACCATTCCATAGACTTTTCCATTATGATCTACAACAGGAAAACGGCTATGGGTAGTCTGCCGGTTATATGTAAACCAATCCTCGACTGTATCAGTTGTTCTCAGAACAGTCGTATCTTCAATAGGTGTTAAAATGTCCTCTACCAGGACAATCTCTTTTTTTATGAGCTGATCGTAAATCGCCCGATTAATCATGGTTGCAACAGTGAATGTATCATAGCTAGTCGAGATGATCGGGAGCTGCAGTTCATCTGCAATTCGCTTCACATCCTCATCGGTATCAAACCCACCCGTAATGAGTACTGCCGCACCTGCTTTTAGAGCCAGTTCATGAGCATTTGTCCGGTTCCCGATAATCAGGAGGTTTCCCGCACCGGTATAACGCATCATGGCATCGAGCTCCATTGCTCCGATGACAAACTTATTAAGTGTTTTATGGAGCCCGGTTCTGCCGCCAAGTACTTGACCATCAACGATGTTTACAACCTCAGCGTACGTAAGCTTTTCAATGTTTTCTTTTTTCTTCCGCTCGATTCTAATCGTGCCTACACGTTCAATGGTGCTTACGTAACCTTTATTCTCAGCTTCCTTAATGGCCCTGTAAGCTGTTCCTTCGCTTACAGATAATGCTTTCGCAATTTGCCTGACAGAAATTTTTTCCCCAACGGGCAATTCATCTATATATTGCAGGATTTGTTCGTGTTTCGTCGCCAATCCATGTCACCCTCTTCTCCTCATTGCTAAGTCTATTATAAGGTTAAGAGGGTCTATATTCAATTCAGTCTGCCGCTCTGCTAGCGATAAGAGCGGATCTTCTTTTTGTCAGCGATTGATGTTTTTTGTGTACGAGCTGCGCGTCTTGGAGCGTAAAGCATCGCTGTTAAATTCCCGGCAACGGCCATAAGCATAAATGCAAGCCATACGGCAGAGAATAAGCCTTGTTCTCCTCCTGCCTGAATACTTAAGCGAGGCACAGCATAATAAAGCATGAGCCCACAAATGAGCAAACATAATAAGTAACGATTTTTGTACATGATTTCCCCTCCTAATACATCTATCATTAAAATGTATGCGGACATGCTGAAAACATGCAAAAAGCACATGCTCTAAAATGAAGCATGTGCCTTTTTTCTATTTTTAGCTTTCCTCGGTTAGAAGGCAACTCAACATTCTCTTATAATACAAAGCTGACTACAGTTCAATCGACTCGCCGGCCTCTAATACTTTTCCGCTTTGATCATCAAGAAGCTCAATAAATTCATGGGGATCCTGTTTAATTGGCGGGAATGTATTAAAATGAATTGGTACCACTGTTTTTGCCTGCAATAATTTGGCTGCATAAGCAGCATCTTCAGGGCCCATCGTAAAATTATCGCCAATCGGCAAAAATACTACATCGATAGGATGACGCTCCCCAATTAGCTTCATATCTGAGAATAAGGCTGTGTCTCCCGCATGATATACGGTTTTTCCTTCTGCCATAAACAGCACTCCGGCTGGCATCCCCAAATAAATAATTTGCTGGTCATCCGTAATGTACCCTGTTCCGTGGATAGCTTGCGTTAACTTCACTTTCCCAAAATCAAATTCATAAGCTCCGCCAATGCTCATTCCATGGGTCTTGACTCCTTGCCAGCCTAAATAGGCAGCAAGCTCTGCATTCCCAATTACTAACGCATCATTCTTTTTTGCTATTTCAACTGTATCACCTAAATGATCGCCATGGCCATGTGTGACAATGATGACATCTGCTTTTACATCTTCAGCTTTTAAATCTGTTAGTTCATTCCCATTAATAAAAGGATCGATAAGAATCGTTTTTCCATTTGTTTCAATCTTCACGATTGAATGTCCATGATATGATACTTTCAAGATCAACACTCCTTAACATTTTCTTCATTCACTACTTCCACATAGTTGCTATTCCCTTTTTCTATATCCATTATGTAACGAAAAATATAAATTCAGTGAAAATCCCCTTGTAACATGAATTATAAATTTCATCGACATCTCTCTAGGTTCTTGATATTTACTTTTCCTTTATTAGTTGCTACTCTCATAGTAAGGACGATTAGGGAGGTATATATATGAATAAAAAGTTACATAGTGTTTCTGAGTGGATGAAAGAGAATAATATCCAGTTCAGCTTTATCACTTCATCTGAAAATGTTTTTTATTTGAGCGGTTTTTTCAGTGATCCGCATGAACGGTTACTGGGACTTGCTGTTTTCCAAGATGCAGAGCCATTTCTCGTCTGCCCTGCCATGGAAATAGAAGACGCTAAACAAGCAGGCTGGAACCATGAAATCATTGGTTATAGCGATATTGAAAATCCTTGGGAGAAAGTTCAACAGGCAGTAAAGAAGCGAGTTGCTCAAATTTCTACGGCAGCAATTGAAAAAGAGCATATGAATGTAGAACGCTATGAAGCCATTACACAGCTTTTCAGCGGAGCGCAGTTTGTTTCAGCAGAAGATAAGCTCAGAAAGCTTCGGATGGTGAAGGACGAGCAAGAGCTTGAAATCATAAGAGAAGCATGTGCTTTAGCCGACTATGCCATTGAAGTGGGCTGCTCGGAGATTGCTGAAGGAAAAACAGAGCTGGATGTATTAGCAGCAATAGAATATGCACTCAAGAAAAAAGGTGTCAACGAAATGTCCTTTTCAACCATGGTTCTGACTGGAGCTAACGGTGCCTCACCACATGGCACACCGGGCATGACTCAGATGAAAAAGGGTGATCTAGTTCTTTTCGACTTAGGCGTTGTATGGAAAGGATATTGCTCTGATATAACAAGAACCGTTGCATTCGGTGATATCAATGATAAGCAAAAAGAGATCTATGATACCGTACTAAAAGCACAACTGGCTGCAGTAGAAGCCAGTAAACCCGGCATGACGGCCGCTGATATTGATTTAACAGCCCGGAATATTATTAGAGAAGCAGGCTATGGAGAATATTTCCCACACCGATTAGGTCATGGACTAGGAATCAGTGTGCATGAATATCCATCCTTAACAGAAACCAATCCGCTTCAGCTTGAAAAAGGAATGGTCTTTACAATTGAACCAGGCATCTACGTACCAGGAGTCGCAGGTGTGAGAATTGAAGATGACCTGGCAGTTACTGAGAATGGGGTAGAAGTTTTAACTAAATTTCCAAAGGAACTGCAAATTATTTAGTATCCATAAAGCATTCTGCAAAAAAGCCATCATTTAAAAATGACGGCTTTTTTGCATAGACATACTCCCTCTATTAGCGGAGAAACTTTTTAGTGACGCTTTTTCTTATTTTGTTTTTGAATTTGTTCTTCTGAATAGTCAATTACACCGCTATTATATGCGTTTGTAATTTGCTCACTAACTTCGTTTGTGCCTTTTTCATCCATCTCGTAATAAGATTGATTATTTGCATCCTGTTTTTTCATTTGTATCGCTCCTTTTTTAAGTTCTTCATATATTGTTCGATTTTTTGTTAGAGTTATACAAGTTTTGGGTATGTATAAATAAGGCAAAGGAGGAGAATTTTTATGGCTATGAATTATGAAAATATACTAGTTGCTGTAGATGGTTCGCCTGAAGCAGATTGGGCTTTTAGAAAAGCAATAGAAATAGCAAAGAGGAATAATGCAAAGATCATCGTAGCCCATATTGTTGATACACGCACATATGCTAATGTAGAAGCCTACGACCGCGGCTCTGCAGACCGTGCAAATGAATATGCAGAAGAACTGATGGAAAAATACAGACAGGCAGCATTAGAAGCAGGTGTTAATGAAGTTACTTATGAAATCGATTTTGGCTCACCTAAAGTAAAGGTGCCTAAAGAGATGGCTAAAAATCATAATGTCGACTTAATTATCTGTGGAGCAACAGGAATGAATGCAGTTGAACGGTTCCTTATTGGCAGCGTTTCTGAGCATATAACTCGTTATGCGGAATGCGATGTTTTAGTTGTTCGGACAAAAAAAGAATCTGAATAACTTACTAATTATACGAAGCATATGCTGCTTCAATACCAAAGCACGCTGTTACAAAACAGCGTGCTCTTCTTTGTGATTTAATATTACTTTTGCTTTTTCTATGGCTGCCTCTACTTGTTTAAAGCCTGTACCTCCTGCGCTGTTCCGTCTTTGAACCGCATTAGCAGGGTCAAGCACCTCATAAATATCTTCGTTAAATTGAGGATGAGCATTTTTATACTCTTCAAGTGGAAGATCTCCAAGATAACAGCCTTTCTCAACACATAACAGAACTAATTTACCTACTATTTCGTGTGCTTCCCTGAAAGGAATTCCTTTATCCGAAAGATAATCAGCAAGTTCCGTAGCATTTGAAAAGTCTGTTTTCGTCGCCTTTTCCATTTGCTGCTTCTTCACCTTCATTGTACTTACCATTCCAGCAAAGATTTTTAATGAACCCGCTACCGTTTTAACAGTATCAAACATGCCTTCTTTGTCTTCCTGCATATCTTTGTTGTATGCCAGCGGCAATCCCTTTAAAACTGTGAGCAAACCAACTAAATTGCCATAGACACGACCCGTTTTCCCGCGAATTAATTCCGCCATATCAGGATTTTTCTTTTGAGGCATAATGCTGCTTCCTGTTGCAAAGCTATCGTCAAGTTCAATGAATTGAAACTCCTGTGAAGACCAAAGAATAAATTCTTCACTTAAACGGGACAAGTGCATCATTAAGATTGAACTATTTGATAAGAATTCGAGAATAAAATCACGGTCACTTACCGCATCAAGACTATTTTCATAAATCCCATCAAATCCGAGTAAATCAGCTGTTTGCAGGCGATCAATCGGAAATGTTGTTCCTGCAAGTGCACCAGCGCCAAGCGGAGAAATATTTATGCGCTTTAAGCTCTCGATTAAGCGTTCTTTATCACGCTGCAGCATCCAAAAATAAGCCATTAAATGGTGCCCGAAAGATATAGGCTGTGCTCTTTGGAGATGCGTATAGCCTGGCATCAATGTTTCAACATGCTCTTCAGCCTTTTCTAACAGTGATTTTTGCAGCTCTTCAACGAATTGAATGATTTGCCCAACTTCACTGCGCAAGTATAAGTGCATATCTGTAGCAACCTGATCATTACGGCTTCTTGCTGTATGAAGCTTTCCGCCTACAGGACCAACGATGTCTGTCAGCATGCTTTCGAGGTTTAAATGGATATCCTCCAGCTTCACAGAATACTGCAATTCTCCCTGCTCTGCCTTTTGTTTAAGCACTTTTAGTCCATCCTTAATTTTAGCAGCTTCATCTTCTGAGATAATGCCAGTGGAGGCAAGCATAGTAACATGCGCTATACTGCCTTCAAGATCCTCCTGCACCAGTTCCTGATCAAATGATATGGATGCACCAAACTCATCTACCCATTCTTCAGCAGATTTAGTAAATCTGCCTCCCCAAAGCTTTTTCACACTGTCACCTTCTTCTCTTTTTGAACAATGCTCTGTACTTTTGTTGGAAGTCCCCAAAGCTGAATAAAGCCAACAGCTGCATTGTGATCAAATTCATCATCAGATGTATAGGTTGCAAGCTTCTCATCGTATAAAGAATACGGTGACTTTCTGCCTTCAATAATGGCATGGCCTTTAAAGAGCTTTACTCTTACCGTTCCAGTAACGTATGTTTGTGTTTCCTCAAGAAATGCAAGCAGTGCATCCTTTAGCTGTGAAAACCACAATCCTTCATAAATTAATTCAGCAATTTTCTTTTCAATGACAGGTTTAAAATGAGCAACCTCTTTTACGAGTGTTAAATCTTCAAGCTCTTTATGAGCTTTAATTAGCGTCATCGCACCAGGACACTCATAAACTTCACGTGATTTAATGCCAACAAGACGATTTTCAACATGATCAATACGGCCTACACCATGTTTTCCAGCTAAGTAGTTCAATTCTGAAATAAGCTCAGATAGTGGATATTTTTTACCGTTTAAACTAACAGGCACGCCTTTTTCAAAATCGATTTCAACAATATCGGCTTGATCTGGAGCATTCTCTAGACTAGATGTAAGCTCATATGCATCTTCAGGAGGAGCTGCCCAAGGATCTTCTAAAATTCCGCACTCATTGCTTCTGCCCCATAAATTCTGATCGATGGAATAAGGAGAATCAAGATTGATCGGAATGGGTATATTTTTTTGTTTTGCATACTCAATTTCTTCTTCACGCGACCATTTCCATTCACGAACTGGCGCAAGTACTTTCAATTCAGGATTTAATGCTTGAATAGCTACTTCAAAGCGAACCTGATCATTTCCTTTTCCTGTACAACCATGCGCAACGGCTACTGCTCCTTCTTTTTCTGCAACCTCTACCAGCTTTTTAGCAATTAAAGGTCTTGAAAGTGCGGATACAAGCGGATACTTATTTTCATAAAGAGCGTGGGCTTTAAGTGCCACTAATGCAAACTCATTTGCAAATTCTTCTTTTGCATCAATGACATATGAAGAAACTGCACCAACCTTAAGTGCTTTCTCCTTAATAAAGTCTAGATCTTTTCCTTCACCCACATCCAAGCAGCAGGCAACTACTGAATAACCTTGGTCTCCGAGCCATTTAATTGCAACTGAAGTATCTAATCCGCCTGAATAGGCAAGAACTATTTTTTTTGGATTTGTCATTATGTGTAAATCCCCTTTCGTTTTATACGTATAAATATACATTTTATTATATTTTTATTCATTTATTATGCTATTACTTTATCAACCTTTCTTATAAAAATCAATACAAATTCACTCAATTGAATAAAAATTAAATATTCTGTATTTTATATACTCACCGAAATATACTCAAATGAAATACTGGGACATTTAAAAAAGAATTAGAAAAAATAAAAAGTTCATTAAAAATATACAAAAAATAAAGCTGTCAACGCAGGAATCAAGAGGGGTTTTTCGCTCCAATTCACTAAACTTATAAATTTTTCATCAAAAAAATTCGATGAGGCTGGGACAAAACGAAATTACTATTTGTAAAACACGATGTTCATTTTCAAGATTTACGTGTTTACACAAGCCCGTTCCATTGCGCTCCAGACCCTCGCTTTCCATGGGGAGGAAGCTGAGCCTCCTCGGAGCAAAAAGCTCCTGCGGGGTCTCACCTTTTCCTCTATTGCCCATAGGAGTCGAGGGTCCTCCGCTCCATTTCACTCATGTTTAGAAATATTAAATCTTAAACAAATAAAAAAAAACCAAATGATTAGAAAGCTTCACTTCCTAATCATTCGGTTCTGTGTTGTGTTAAATACTTATGACCAGCCTCACTCGATTCTATTACGCGCTTGAATACTATGTCCGATCTTCTTATTAACTCGTAGTAAGCTCTATTTTGCTTTTAATCTAAAAGCTCCGCTTATCCGGTCTTTTCTTTATAAATCTTTTTTCAATTCACGCACTACATGGCCTAATTCAGGCAAAATGAGTTTATTCATGGCCAACTTCACGGCTCCAGTTGAGCCTGGAGTGGAAAATATGGCTTTGTTTTGAAGTACTCCTGCAGAGGCACGTGAAAGAATGGCAGCCGAACCGATATCTTCTTGATAGCTAAGCAGGCGAAAAAGCTCGCCAAAACCAGTTATTTCTTTTTCATACAGTGCAGAGATGGCTTCAATTGTTACATCTCTTTTGGCGATTCCTGTTCCTCCATTTGTTAAAATCACATCAATATCAGGGGAATTACACCCTTTTTTTACTTCTTCTACAATAGAAGCAGCATCATCTTTGACAATGACATAATCAACAATAAGATGGCCGTTATCTTTAAGGAGCTCATTCATAAGCTGTCCGCTCTTATCTGTTTCCTTTGTACGTGTATCACTAACCGTAATGATCTTGCATTTTACTATTTTGGGTGCTTCCATTTTGTGCTCAAGCTGGCTCATCCTCATTCACCTTTTCCGTTTAAATATTTCAGCTGATAGTATTTATGTGCAAAATCTGTGACCTTTGCTGTTAATCGGTAGTTCGCACCCGCACCAATCGCCATACTGGCAAAAGGAATGCCCTGGATCGATTTTTTTCTGAGAAGCAAGATTAACATTCCTTTCAAAACCTGCTGAATTGGCTGGTTCATCCAAGAAACATCTGTTAAATCCTCTTTTCCTTCGTAAAAATAACGTTCTTCTTCCTCACTATTCAGATCTGCCTTTAACTCTTCCCATATAGCAGGCTGCAGACGTGCTGGAAGTAATGCAGAATGACAAACTTTTAGTGAGTTCATCATTTCATATGGTGTATTTACTTCAAAACCATATGTCATTGCAATTAATTGCACGGCTCTTAAATTAATGACAGCCATGGCAGGCAGATCCGTGCCAATCATGATCGCACTTCCTGTACCAGTAAGACCGCCTTGTGCAAGTGAATAGATCCGATGCCTAGAAATTTGCTGCTGAGCTATGTATTGGAGCTGGTCGATGGTCAGTAAACGTAAATCTTCTACCTTTTCAATGTTAGTATTATAAATTCTGCCTGCACTTAAGATGCGTTCCTTTGCATCCATCTGCAGCTGTGAGCCTTGAATCAATGCGTGTAAATGAAATAGCCAATTATCTAAAGAGGCAAAAAACTGCTGCTGTATTTCTTCAGGAAGCATAGAGAATGAACGTTCCAAATACTTATCATATGTAAGCATAAAATCATTTGGTTCGTAGCTATGCAATTTTTCTTCCCAATCAAGAATTGAATTTAGTACCCTTTGCTCGCTGGCTGTCAATGACATGATCCATCCCTCCGAAACCATTTTTCTTCTAATATCCCCAGTATAGCATAGCGTGATAGCAGAATTCCTCTCCAGCAAAAGGAGAAGAGAGCGATTGCAGCAGACATACAAAAAAGGGGAACCCGTCCAGTCAAAGATCGACTGGCGGATTCCCCTAATACATAAAGAATTACTTCGCTAATCTTACAACGTCACGTGCAATCATTACTTCCTCATCCGTAGGGATGACCATAACTTTTACAGGTGAATGCGGATAGCTGATGAATGCTTCCTTGCCTCGTACTTGGTTAAGTGCAGGGTCGAAGTATACACCCATGAATTCAAGTCCCTGAAGAACTTTTTCACGGATAACGTCACTGTTTTCACCAATACCAGCTGTGAAAATAATAGCATCTACACCATACATTCTTGCAGCATATGAACCGATATATTTATGAATTCTGTCTGCAAATACTTGTAGAGCTAGCTCAGCTCTTTCATTGCCTTCATTAGCTTGAACTTCAATATCACGAAGGTCGCTTGAGAAGCCGGAAACGCCAAGCATACCACTCTTTTTATTTAAAACATCAAGTACTTCTTCAGCTGTTTTTTCTGTTTTTTCCATGATGAATGGAATTAACGCAGGATCGATGTTACCGGATCTTGTTCCCATTGTCACCCCTGCAAGAGGTGTAAAGCCCATTGATGTATCGATTGATTTTCCGCCTTCAATAGCTGCAATACTTGCACCATTTCCTAGGTGGCAGGAAATAAGGCGAAGCTGTTCAATCGGACGGCCAAGCATTTCTGCAGCACGTTCTGATACATATTTATGTGAAGTACCGTGGAAACCATATTTACGGATTCCATACTCTGTGTAGTAATCATATGGCAAGCTGTATAAAAATGAAGCTTCAGGCATTGTCTGGTGGAATGCTGTATCAAAAACAGCTACAGCCGGTACATTTGGAAGAACTTGCTGGAACGCTTTAATTCCTGTAATATTTGCAGGATTATGTAAAGGTGCAAGCTCTGAAAGATCGCTAATTTTAGCAAGAACTTCTTCAGTAATTAATGCTGAATCTGGAAATTCTTCTCCGCCATGAACGACGCGGTGGCCAATTCCTTCAATTTCGTCTAATGATTGAATGATTCCAAGTGAAGTTAATTTATCAAGAAGGATTTTTACAGCTACTTCATGATCAGGAATATCTGTAACCTCTTTCACTTTTTCACCATTCACTGTAATATTAAACACTGCATTATCTAAGCCAATTCTCTCAATTAGACCTTTTGTAATTACTTCTTCAGTAGGCATTTCAAACAATTGAAATTTCAATGATGAACTGCCGGCATTAATTGCAATAATTTTTGCCATTTTGTCCGCTCCTTTATAAACTGCGTTTACATACAAATATAGTCTGCTCAACGCTGATCATTTATATCTCTCAATTTCTCATTTAATCATTGCTTTCCGTTTTTTTCAAGGCAAGTACAAATTGTTATCGTTTACATTATAAAAGTAATTTTATTCTGATAATTATCAGAAATTTAGTTTCATTTTAACTACAGAATATTCTCGTTAATGATTAGTCCTTATAAGGAGTTAACACTATATAAACACTAGAAAAAAAAGCCGGCAATGCCGGCTTTTATCCTACTTATTTTCTTTAATCCATTCATTCACTTGCGTAAGGATCCGGTCAACTGCCTGAGCTTTTGAAAGGCTTGGCAGATTAACTAGTAATGCCTCTTTAGGCGGCTTTACATTTTCACCTTTCTTTTGCAGGATCAAGATGCTTTTTGCAGCTTGTTCATTTTTAAATAGAGTTAACGGCAGTTGAAAGAGTCCTTGTATGATGGCATTCTCTTTTAAATACTCGTGAAGTTTTCCTGCCTGCTGACTTTCGAAAAGACCGTTTGGTACGAGCAAAAATAAATAGCCGCCCTCTTTCACATGATTCACACTTTGCTCAATAAAGAGGTGATGTGCATATGCATGTCCTTCATCTGCTTTTAACTTATATTCAGCAGCTCTTACATCATTCGGATAGTAGCCTACCGGCAAATCACAAATTACAGCATCAGCAAGTTCGGTAAATAAAGGCTCTAACGCATCTTGGTTAAAAAATTGAATCGGATGCTCCTGCAGATTTGCATTAATATAAGCTAGCTTAATTAAGATGTCATCAATCTCCACACCCGTTGCTTCAATTGTACGATTATGCATATGATTTATGACAGTTGTCAACAGGTTCCCTGTCCCCACGGCTGGATCAAGCAGATGAATTTCTTTGCCGCTTAAAAACTTATCAGCTAAATAGCCCATGAACATCCCAATCGAATCTGGTGTCATTTGATGATTCTGCTGAATGTTTTGCTTCATCCCTTTTAAGATAGCAAGCTGAAACGATTTTCTTATTTCCTCGGAACTGAAGCGATCAAGCTGAATGGAATCATAGCTTTTACGGAGCCTTTTCACACTCAGCTCACTAAGTTCCTCTTGCAGTATGCTTCCGTGAAACAAGTTTTCCCCTGTTTCAGCTAATGCTTCTAAATATGTACAATCAAATTCCTCTTGCATAATGGTGGCTGTTTCATTAAAAACAGTAAATAATTCCTCCACCGGTGCTAAGTTATTCAATCCTCTTTCCCCCGTTCTATAAAATCATCATCTATTAGATGAAGCTATATTATCACAAGTTTGAACGAAACCTGCCATCGTTTATACCATTTTAATTAAATTATACGATTGGCGAGCCTGCAAAAGGAGAAACAGTCCAGCCAAAAGCAGTAAAAAGCCCCGCTAGGCACGGGGCTGTCTATCTTATTTTGCTTATTTTGCTGCTTTTGCTGCTTCAATTGCAGCATCATAGTCAGGGTGATCTGTTGCTTCGCTTACGTATTCCACATATGTCACTTCGTCATTAGAATCAACTACAAATACCGCTCTTGCTAAAAGACGGAGTTCTTTTATAGCTACGCCATACGCTTCCCCAAAAGAAAGGTCACGGTGGTCAGATAGCGTTTGTACTTGCTCAATACCTGCTGCTGCACACCAGCGCTTCTGTGCAAATGGAAGATCAACACTAACTGTTAATACTTTTACATTGCCCAGTTCTGCTGCTGCTTCGTTGAAACGGCGTGTTTGTGCATCACATACTCCAGTATCAATGGATGGTACTACACTAATTAATCTAACCTGTCCTTTTGAATCTGCAAGTGTAACAGGAGATAAATCATTGGCAAGCACTGTAAATTCAGGAGCTTTGTCTCCAACCTTAACCTCTTGTCCTAACAGAGTAACAGGACCGCCTTTAAATGTAATAGAAGCCATAATTAAATCCTCCCTTTTGTGTTATGTACAGTGTAAATCATAGCTTTTCGGCTGTGGTTTTGCAAAGAAAAAGATTCTTGATTCAATAAAAAACTTGCCGTCCAGCCATTAAAAAAGCTAACTTCGAAGATCATGAAGTTAACTCTTTTTTTATACTAAAATTGTAAATCTTCTTTAGGACCGTTATAGGCTTGATTTTGGTTTTGACTTTGATTCTGGCTTTGCTGCCCATTGCCAGATTGATTCTGGGCATCCTTTTTATTAAACATTTGCTGAATTTTTTCAACTGCTTGAGGTGCCAGGTCAATTATTTTCTCGTATAGATGTGTGCTTTCATCTAAGTGAACCATTTTCACTTCATGTGCATTTACGATTAGGAAAGCAATCGGTGTAATGGAAACACCGCCACCGCTACCGCCTCCAAAAGGATGCGTTTTTGTTTCTCCTTGGCCGCCGCTTTTATCTTCAAGCTTAAATTCACTTCCGCCGGCTGCAAAACCAAAACCTACTTTTGATACAGTTAAAATAACACTGCCATCCGGTGTTTCTACCGGGTCACCAATGATGGTGTTTACATCAATCATTTCCTTAAGATTTTCCATTGCAGTAGTCATCAAGCCTTGAATTGGATGTTCAGACATTTACTGCGCCTCCTAACTAAACAGTATTGGTTTTATCATCAGATAAGACAGATAATGGCTTGGTTCGAAAGTCTGCCATTCCGCCTTTCCAATATTTAATCAGTTTAATTCCTGCCACCATAGCATGCCCGATCCGAAAATGAAACATACATGTTAAAGCGGTTTGTGATACAGCAAATTGAAATTGAGGCGTTATCGTAACATCCGGTATTGCTTTCAGACGAAAATAATGGCTGATAAATCCAAGCAAACTTCCTTTAACACTCCAAAATGCACCGGTGATCATGCCAGTCAAGGCAGCATCTCCTACACCAACCAGAGTATGCCAGGATAAAGTTTTAATCGTGATTTTCTTGAGAAAAGATTGAATGATTTTATATAACGAAACAACATGATGTAATATTTCTTTTGTATCATGCAGACTATCAAGCAATGTATCGGCAGAATATTCCTTCGTATCTTTGCTCGTTTGATTCTCATTTGGTCCTGCAGCCGTTTTCTCTTTCACAACAAGAGTTGGTGAATCTTCTGCTATTTTAACGAGCGGAATATCAATTTTATATTTAATTAATCCATACCATGCTCTAAATTCAAGCTTCATATGATTTTGATCTTTATTATGATACAAATGAAAATACACCTTTACTCTTGTAAAGATGATCAGGAGCAGGAGAAATAGTAGAATACCAGCAATAATCAGCAGCCACTTCACTTCATTCACAGCCTTTCAGCCGCAAGTATGGACAAATTCGGGCAAAAATAAACCTGCTGAGTATAATCACCAGCAGGTTTTGTCATCTTATTTTTCATGTACCACTGTTGTATCGACGAAAAGATCATGTAATCCTTGTTTTTTTGGCAGAAAAGCTACGATGACATATAACACAATGATATATCCAGAAATGAAACGGCCAATCCATTCTCTAAAGAGAACCGTATTCCATGATAGTTTTTCTCCATTTAACTGAACTACCTTTAAACCAAAAATCATTTTTCCTAATGTCTGACCGAAAAACTTGGTCATAAGGACAAAATATAAGTAAAAGGTCAGTGCTGTTGCAATGGTCATCATTGAAAATAGCCCTGTTTCATATAGAGGTAAATCCAGCAATCTAAATAGCGGATTAATTAAGAGACGATCAATGCTCCCTATTACGATGATATCGGCTAAATACGCCCAAAACCGCATCCAAAATCCGGCAAATCGTATGTGACCAGTCTGCTGAATTGCCATGGCAGAAGAGTGCATGCTTTCATCTGCTGAAGGATACTCATCTGTTTGAGCATGTATTTCATTTTTTTCAAGTTCTGCATCCAAACGTTTGTCATCAGTCATGAGAACACCTCCTATTCAGCATATAAGTACATGAGGCGTGGTGAGTGAGTATGCGATAATAGATTCACAAGGCCCGCCATTTCTGTCTCAGGACCAGCAAACTTTTGCACTCCCATGCTTAACAAAGAGCCAAAGCCAACGTTATCAGCATATTGAACAACTTGCGCCCCGCCTAGATCATAATCATCTTCCATCTGCTGTATAACATCATCGAGATAGCCAAATCCATCGATTAAATTTAATTCAAGTGCTTGACGGCCATCATAAATTCTTCCATCCGCAATCTCCCTGACCTCTGCTTCTGTCATCTCACGTCCTTCTGAGATTACTTTTACAAAGCCATCATAGGAGTTATCAATCATATCCTGCAATATGCTCCGTTCCTCTTCGGTCATTTCTCTTGTGGAACTCATAATGTCCTTATATTCCCCGCTTTTGATTGTGACGAAATCCACTCCAAGGTTTTCAGCAAGTCCCGAGAAATTATAGCCTTGCATGATAACACCTAAAGAACCTGTCATTGTTTCTGCACTGGCAAAGATCTTATCTGCAGGAGCAGAAATGTAATATCCGCCAGAAGCAGCCATAGATCCCATTGATATGTATACCGGTTTTTCTGTTTCTTCCTGAATTTCAACGATCTTGTCATGGATTTCTGCACTTTCCACAACACCGCCGCCTGGGGTATTCACACGAAGAATAATTCCCTCTACGCTGTTATCCTCTTTCACAAAATCCAGCTTTTTCATAAACGATTGATGATTATAACCTGTTGCCCCCAATAAAGAGCCTGCTTCACCTGTATCCTGAATCGTCCCATTCAAATTTAACACCGCAATTTTATTCATTGCATTGCCTTCTTCGATCACTTCTTCAGCAAATGGATCTGAAGCAGAAGTGAACATCTCTGCCAAAGAGCTCTCTGCATCTCTAAACGTGAACAATAAACTGCTGACGACGGAAAAGCCAAAAAGAAACACTGCAATACCTATAGCTGCCCAGCGTTTTCCATTCATACATAAAAACCTCCCTTTTAATAGCTAGTAACTCATACGAACGAAACTTTAAAAATGTTTCAAAAACATGTAAACTGGAAATGACAACACTATGATAACAAAATAAGGTTTACTTAGTAAAAGAATCACTACTCTATTTATACTAGTCTGGAGGAATAATGATGACAGCTCGCCGTAATATGTATTTCTACCATAAGCAGGATTCGAAGACATTAGAGATGGTTCAACCTCTTTACGATTTGGCAAAAGAGAATGGTTTTCATGTTTTAAGTGAGCCTGCCGACGCTAATATTATTGTCAGTATTGGCGGGGACGGATCGTTCTTACAAGCTGTGAGAAAAACAGGTTTTAGAGATGATTGCCTTTATGCAGGGATTTCAACAACTGGAAGCTTGAGCATGTATTGTGATTTCCAAATAGACGATATAGACAAAATGATAGAGGCCGCGCAAAGTGAAAATATTGAGGTTCGCCGCTACCCGACTATTGAAGTTTCGGTTGATGATGAGGCATCCTTTTACTGTTTGAATGAATATACCATTCGCTCTTCCATTGTTAAAACCTTTGCGATGGACGTGCTGATTGATGATCTTCATTTTGAAACATTCAGAGGAGATGGCATGATTGTATCTACGCCTACAGGCAGTACTGCTTACAATAAATCTGTAACTGGTGCGGTCGTAGATCCGATGATTCCTTGTCTGCAAGTAAGCGAACTTGCTTCACTTAACAACAATACGTATCGTACACTCGGCTCTTCTTTTATCCTGAGTGAAAATCGCAGACTTACCTTAAACGTGATTCAGGACGGTAATGACCATCCTGTGATGGCCATGGACAACGAAGCAATGAGTGTTCAGCATGTACAAAAAATTGACGTAAAACTAAGCGGCAAAGAAATAAAAACCGTTAAACTAAAAGACAACTCCTTCTGGGAGAAAGTAAAAAGAACGTTCTTATCATAAATAGAAAAGTGCCAGGTCAAAGAGACCTGGCACTTTTGCAATTACATTAAACAGCTATTTTCTTTCGTTCTTTCCTCTTCTCCTGCCAATGTACATATATCTTCGTTTTAGAAAGAGAGTAAACGGTCAGTGCACTCCAGATAAATAGGAAAGCCAGGAGGTGTACCGATGAAAATGCTTCACCATAAACAAACACCCCTAAAATTAAGGTAATAGTTGGCGCAATATACTGTAAAAATCCTAGCATGGATAAAGGGATCTTCTGTGCTCCTTTTGCAAAAAGCAGCAGAGGAATGGCTGTTGCAATCCCTGCTCCAAGCAGCAATAAGTCTGTTCCTGCTGACGAGTGAAAAAGAGCCAATGATTGATTTGAATATAAAATAATTAAATAGATTAAGGCAAATGGTGCAACGACTAATGTTTCTAATGTTAACCCAATCGCCGGTTCAACGGTAATCAGCTTTTTCGCAAGGCCATAAAAGCCAAAAGAAAAAGCAAGCAATAGAGATGCCCACGGAACCTGGCCGTAAGAAATGCTTAATATAAGCACGCCAGCTAAGGCCAATATAAAAGATATATATTGCATAATTCCAAGCCGCTCTTTAAAGACAAGCATTCCAAGCAAAACACTTACAAGAGGATTAATATAATAACCAAGACTTGCTTCAATCATCCGGTCAGCATTCACTGCCCAAATATAAACAAACCAGTTGCAGCTGATTAAAACAGATGCTATTACAAGGGCGGCAGCCTGCTTTTTATTTGCCTTTAAGCCTTTTAGTGTTTGTAAAAATGGTGCCCATTTTCGGCTAAATACTAAAATGAAAATCATGAATATGAAACTCCATAAGATCCGATTTGCCAATATTTCATCTGAATTGACATGATGAATGAGTTTCCAGTAGATTGGCAGAATCCCCCACAATAAATATGAGAATCCAGCATACAGTGCGCCGTTTTTAATATCGTTTTGTCCCATCTTCCATCCTCAATTCTTTCTGATTTCGAAATATCACTATTATAGACACCTGTTAAAAAGACTTGCAATATATTTTTATCAATCTTTATTAAAAATTAACTCTATCAACCAAATTCGTTTTGCCCGCCGCTTCATTTCACTCATATTGATACACACTAAAAAAACCGAATGGTTAGAAAGATAAAATTTCTAATCATTCGGTATAGTTGCTTAAAACATTTATTTCCCAATCTCATTCCGGTACACAGTTTTGCCGCCAATGACGGTTTGTTTTACAGGGATGGAAGCAATCGCTTCTGGAGCAATCGTAAATATATTTTCTTCCAGGATGGTAAAGTCAGCAAGATTTCCTTTTTTAATGACACCTCGGTCATGTTCATGTGAAATCGCATATGCGCTTCCTTTTGTAAAAAGAGATACCGCTTCATACACAGTAAGTCTTTCTTCTTCGTTATAAACCGTACAATCGCTGCTGTCAATATTGGTTCTCGTTACCGCTGCATGGATGCCAAGCCGCGGATCAACAGGTTCTATTGGCGCATCAGAGCCGCCTGCACAATGGAGACCTTCATCCAATAATGTTTTCCACGCATAGCAATAATTCATATATTCCTGACCGACACGCTCCACGACCCAAGGGAAATCAGAAGCAACAAAGCGCGGCTGAATATCAAGAATAAGCGGGAGGTTTTTAATGCGGTCGATCAGCTCCTTACGCAATATTTGCGCATGAATGAGACGGTCTCTCCCTTTCCCAATTAAAGGATATTTTTCAATAGAGTTCACGACCATTTCAAAGGCAAGGTCGCCTATGGCATGAACCGCTACAGGCAAGTTATACTCCCGTGCTTTTTTCACGAGCTCATCAAGCAGCTCCTGAGAAAAGATGGCCACTCCAGAAGTAGTTTCATCATCTGCGTATGGATGGCTAAGCAAAGCCGTACGCCCTCCTAAGGCACCATCCGCAAAAATTTTCATGGCTCCAAACTCAACCCATTCTGTACCACTCATAAAATGCTGTCCACTGGCTATCATGTCGTCTACAACTTCGTGATGGACAAGCAAATGTGCCCGATAGTTATATTGATCCTCTTCAATGACTTCTTTTATTGCTTCATATGTATGTTCAAATCCATTGTAATAATTGAGATCTTCTGTGTGCGATCCTGTTAAACCTAATGAATAAGCGTCTGTTATAGCAGCTTGGAGTGCTTTTTTTAAGTACGCTTTTGTTACAGGAGGTACAGCTGAGAAAAGCAGGTCCTGTGCCTGGTCCTTCAATATGCCATTGATTTGCCCTTGGTCGTCCAGTTCAATCACACCACCTGGAGGACAATCGGTAGTTTCAGTAATACCAGCGAGCTTCAAAGCTAAGGAATTAGCTGTTAATGCATGACGGCATACTCTTTTTAGCAAAACAGGATGGTCTGGTACCGCGAGGTCTAATTCCGCTGAAGTGATTGGCGAAGGATCTTCCCATAAATTTTCATTCCAGCCTTCTCCAACAATCCACTCACCAGCAGGGAACTGCAGCGAATATTCCTTAACAGCTGCAAGTACATCTCCTTTGGAAGTACACTTTGACAAATCAAGTCTGATCAGCCTTTCACCATGACCAATTAAATGCATATGACTATCAACAAATCCCGGCAGCATGGTCGCTCCCTTAAGATCTTCAATCAAATCAAGATTATTTTTGTACTTTTCCAAAAGTTCAACGTATGATCCTATCTCAATAATCACGCCGCCGTCTGTATAAATGGCTTCTACTTGTTCATTTTCCTGCTGCAGTGTATAAATATTTCCCCCATGCCAAAGCGTTCCCATTGTCCATGCTCCTTTAATATCAATTTGAACATAGTATAGTACACCTTGTTTAGGACCGACAAGCAAAATAAATCTTTATATTCGCCAACGCATAAATATGCCCCTATACAAAAAGCAGGCACCATCGCCTGCTTCTCCTCAATTCACACCTTGTTTGCCACGCTCTCCAGTTCTTTTTTCCGCAGCTCGACTCTCATAATCTTTCCTGAAATCGTTTTAGGCAGTTCTTCAACAAATTCAATTTTCCGAGGGTATTTATATGGAGCAGTCATTTCTTTCACATGATCCTGCAGCTGCTGTATAATCTCGCTCTCCTTTTGCTGTGGCAGATCCTTCAAAATAACAAAGGCCTTCACGATCGATCCGCGAACTTCATCCGGGCTGCCGACGACAGCACATTCCTTTACATAAGGATGTTTGACAAGGGCGTCTTCCACTTCAAATGGCCCAATCGTATAACCTGAACTAATAATAATGTCATCTCCACGTCCTTCAAACCAAAAGTATCCATCTTCATCTTTTTTCGCTTTGTCACCTGTTATATAATATTCTCCTCTAAACTGCATAGACGTTCGTTCAGGGTCTTTATAATAATTTTTAAACAAGGCAGGTGTGCTGACATGAACGGCAATGTCACCAACCTCCCCTGCCTCACATGGTCTCCCATCATCATTGATAATGTCTACCTTGTTGCCTGGTGTCGGTTTTCCCATTGATCCAGGTCTGAGTTCCATTTCCTTTGTCACTCCAACAAGTAATGTATTTTCAGTCTGACCATAGCCATCTCGCACATTGAGTTGAAAATATTTCTTAAATATATCAATCACTTCTCTATTTAACGGTTCACCAGCAGACACAGCACTGCGAAGGTGCGGCAATTGATATTGTCCAATTTCATCCACTTTTGCCATTAACCGATATTCAGTAGGCGTACAGCAAAGAACATTCACCTTATTATCCTGAAGAAGCTGTAAATATTTTTTGGGATCATATTTGCCATTATAAACAAAACCAGTTGCACCGGAGCCCAGCACGGATAAAAAAGGACTCCAAACCCATTTTTGCCAGCCAGGGCCAGCTGTTGCCCAGACGATATCTCCTTCTTCAATCAAGAGCCAGTGAGGTGCAGCCGTTCTTAAATGTGCAAAGGCCCATCCATGTGTATGGACAACCCCTTTTGGATTTCCAGTAGTACCTGATGTATATGATAAAAATGCCATGTCATCTTTCTTTGTTTCAGCTGCTGTTAAAGTGGAAGAAGCCAATTCCATCTCTTCATCTAAATAAAACCAATTATCTGCTTTTTGACCAATTGAAAATTTAACTAATGGTTCTGCTTCTTTAAGCTCTTTGACTTGATCAATAAATGGATAATAACTAATGATCCCCTTCACATCACCATGAGTTATTCGGTATTGCAAATCCTTAGCCCTAAGCATCTCAGAGCTTGGAAGCACTGTTAATCCGATTTTTAATGCACCTAAATATACTTCATATGCTTCAATTAAGCGAGGAATGATGACAAGGACAGTATCTCCTTTTTGCAATCCATGATTTAAGAAAACGTTTCCAACTTTATTCACTCTTTCAATCAAACGATGATATGTAATATTCTTTATCTCTCCAAACTCATTTTCCCAAATGAGTGCTATTTTACTTTGGTCAGCTGCGAATTTCTCAACTTCTTCAACAAGGTTATACTGTTCGGGAGCAAGTAAATCTTCACGTTTCATATTGATAATCCTCCTTAATTGGTTTATACTCCCAACATTATACTAAATTTTTCAAAAAATCAAAACAATCAAATTTATCAACTTTTTAACCATTAATTTAAACGAGGTACTGGCAAAAGAACGTGTGACAAATAAGCTTAAGAAATGCCTAGATTCTTCGCTAGTAAGGCTAAATGATCTTTATGAAATAAAAAAAAAGAAGCAGGGCGTTTGCCCTGCTCCTTGTAGCCATATTATCTATTTTTATTTTTGGTAACCGCCTAATTGTTGTTCAGCCATTTGAACTAAACGCTTAGTGATTTCTCCACCTACTGAACCGTTAGCACGAGAAGTAGTTTCTGCACCAAGGTTTACACCAAATTCAGTAGCGATTTCGTACTTCATTTGATCTAGAGCTTGTTGTACACCAGGAACTAAAAGCTGGTTTGAGTTGTTGTTGTTTGCCATGTGATTTCACCTCCTTGTGAGTATAGAATGTGTAGAATCACATGGCGGTATGCACTTTTAAATTGGTAATTTCATGAAGATCTTCTTAAAATAGATCCTCATCCTCATTTTCATAGCTGAAACCTGGTGTAATTGTTAGCGTTTCTGTATCTTGTACTGCTTTTGATATTGCTTCTGTAAAATCAACAAAGCTTTCAAACCGCTCAACTTTTTCAAGTTTTGGTTTTGTTTTTGGGGATGCTGGAACAAAAACTGTACAGCAATCTTCAAAAGGACGATTAGAGATTTCAAACGTGTCTATTTTTTGTGCGATTTCCACAATTTCTTCTTTATCCATCGTTATCAACGGACGCAGCACAGGTGTAGACGTTACATCGTTAATGGCATACATGCTTTCTAACGTCTGACTGGCAACTTGTCCTAAACTTTCACCCGTGATAATAGCAAGGCCTTCATTTCTTTTGCGAAGCTGATCAGTTATGGTTAGCATCATTCTTCGGGTTGAAGTCATCGTATAATTTTCAGGCACCTGCTTCTGAATCATTTGCTGCACCTCAGTAAATGGCACAATATGCAGTGTAACTTTCCCGCAGATTTTTGAAAGTTTTTCGGTTAAATCAATCACTTTTTGCTTTGCTCGTTCACTTGTGAAGGGAGGACTGTGAAAATGGACAGCCTCAATTTCGATTCCTCTCTTCATCGCTAAATAGCCAGCTACAGGACTATCAATTCCGCCTGAGAGCATAAGCATTGCCTTTCCGCTTGAACCAGCAGGAAGACCGCCGGCTCCTTTTAAATTTTCACAGGATAAATAAACCCCTTCTTCCCTCACTTCAATTTGCAGGTTGATATCAGGGTTCTTCACATCCACCTTAGCATGTTCTACATTCTTTAAAATATGGGAGCCAAACGTATGATTCATTTCGCCTGTATCAAGCTGAAACTTCTTATCTGCGCGCTTCGATGTGATTTTAAAGGTTTTCCCTTCTTCAAACACCTTTTCAAATAAGGATAAGGCAGCATCCTTAATTTGATCAATTTCACGTTCAGTTTTTATAGCAAGACTAAAGGACTGGATGCCAAAAACTTCTTTTAAACATTGTGCAGCCGCTTCTCCATCTGCACCATTTAATTTCACAAACATTCGGTCACGCTGTGTTTCTATTTTGATTTCCGGGAATTGATATAGCACTCGCTTTACATTCTGTCTTAATTTTTCCAGAAACTTGCTGCGATTTCTCCCCTTGGTAGAAATCTCACCAAAGCGGATTAATATACGGTCATAATTGATCATCATTTCATTACCTTTCTTAAACTTGTAATTGTTTTTTTAACAGCATTAATAAATAAATGTGCTTCTTCCAATGTATTGTCATAAGATAAACTCACTCGCAATGCTCTTTTGGCTAATTCTTCATGCACACCCATTGCCAGCAGTGTCTGGCTGACTGCTTTTGATTTAGAAGAGCATGCACTTGTTGTAGAAACGTATATATCATGCTCAGCAAGAGCATGGACAAACACTTCTGCTTTCATACCGCTTATCGAAAAATTGATGATATGCGGCGCAGCTTGATTTGCTGGAGTATGGATCGTTATTCCCTCCATCACACCTAATTCTTCTATGATATAACGCTTAATTTCAGAAAGTGTACTGGATTCTGTTTCCTGCTTAGTCAATTCCATTCTAAGCGCTTTGGCCATCGCAACAGAACCTGGCAGATTTTCGGTTCCGCTTCTTAATTGCTGCTCTTGGCTGCCGCCGGAAAACAGCGGGGAGATCTTTACTCCTTTTCGTATATACAAGGCGCCTGTGCCTTTTAAACCGTGAAATTTATGAGCCGAGATTGTGCAAAGGTCAATATGACAATGCTTAATATTTAGAGGCACCTTCCCAATCCCCTGTACATGGTCGACATGAAAAAGAATATCAGGATAGTTCTTCAGCATTTGCCCAATTTCATGAATTGGCTGAATGGATCCGACCTCATTATTAACATGCATAACGGATACAAGCACAGTATCGTTCGTAATGGCTGCCCGAATATCCTCTATGTCCACAATTCCATCAGCATCAACAGGAATAAAAGTAATCTGGTAGCCGAGTTTCTGCAATTGTTTCATGGCTTCCTTAACAGATGGATGCTCAATTTCAGTCGTAATCAAATGTTTTCCGCGCTTTGCCAGTGCGCCTCCTTTTATGGCAAGGTTGTTGCCTTCCGTTCCGCCAGAAGTAAAAATGATCTCCTGTGCATCCACTTTCAGCAAATTAGCCATCTGTTCGCGCGCCTGAGCGAGCAGCTTTTCAGATTTGGCTCCATATGAATGCAGGGAAGATGGATTACCATAGTAATCTTCACTTACCTTTACAAATGATTGAATGGCTTCTTTATATGGTTTCGTTGTTGCGCTATTATCAAAATAAATCATGATTGGTCACCACCTTATGCAATTCTCAATCTTACCATAAATAGAGGAACTTCGATATATAGAATGAATGGGTATTCTATATTATTGCAATATATTTTTTCTAATATTAAAATTATTTTAAAATCTGCTATTTTTAAAAATGCATGTTACTATGTTAATGTTCTAAACATTTTGAGGAATGAAAGAATAGTGCAATTGTTTAGGAGGACTATTTTTGAAGCAGCAAACATTATCTTTAAAACAAATATTTGCGATTGGATTAATGCTTTTCGCTTTATTTTTTGGAGCCGGGAATATGATTTTCCCTCCATTTATGGGCCAGGAGGCCGGTACATCCGTCTGGACTGCCGCTTTCGGTTTTTTAATTACCGGTGTTGGATTGCCTTTATTGGCGATTATTGCGATTGCCAGAACGGGTGATGTCCAAACAATGGCAAGCAGAGTTCACCCTGTGTTTGGAGTTGTTTTTACCGTCATTATGTATTTAGTGATCGGACCGCTGTTTGCTATACCGCGGACTGCTACTGTTTCATATGAAATTGGTATTATTCCGTTCCTTGATGAAAACGTTTCCAATTCTAATTGGCCATTGCTTCTGTTTTCAGCTGTCTTTTTCGCCATTACCTTATGGCTCGCTATGAATCCAACCAAACTGGTGGATACCATTGGAAAAGTGTTAACACCTGCGCTTTTAATCATCTTAGGAATCATAGTAATAAAAGCCATCATTTCACCACTTGGGGAACAAGACCTCCCAAAGGATACATATAATGACACAGCTTTTTTTACAGGGTTTATTGAAGGCTACTTAACGATGGATACCATTGCCGCTCTAGTATTCGGCATAATTGTTATTGGCTCTATTAATGGGTTAGGTGTAACCAACAAAAAAGCAGTTATGAAAATATGTATATATGCTGGTCTCATCGCTGCAGCCGGTCTCGCAATCATTTACGTGTCTCTTGCTTTTATTGGTTCAACTGCTCCAGAAGCAATTGGATTTAAAGAAAATGGCGGAGCGATATTGTCTGGTACCGTACAATATTTATTCGGCCCGCTTGGATCCGTGATTTTAGCAGCTGCCATCATTTTTGCGTGTTTAACAACCTCCGTTGGACTTGTTTCATCTTGTGCGGAGTATTTCTCAAAGTTATTTCCAGCTTTCTCTTATAAGACGATTGTTATTGTATTCTCCCTTTTTAGTGCCGTACTGGCGAATGCAGGGCTGACTCAGCTTATTACTTTTTCTGTTCCTGTTCTGGTTATTATTTACCCGCTTGCAATTGTATTAATTGTTTTGTCTTTTTTTCACCAGCTTTTTAAAGGACGTTCTTTCGTCTATATTTGCGCGTTGCTTCCTACCGGTTTAATCAGCTTTGTGGATGGTTTAAATGAAGCGGGAGTGAATGTTTCAGCTATAGGTGAGAACCTTTCGTTTTTGCCTTTATATGCAGAAGGGCTCGGCTGGATCATGCCTGCAATTGCCGGAGCAGCCCTTGGATACTTTCTATCCTTGTTTACGGGCGCAAAGAAGCTTTCTTAAGATGATAACTAACAAAGTACATTCAAAAAGGCTTAGAGGTACATACCTCTAAGCCTTTTTTTACACTGTCTTATTCTTCTTTTACCAGCTCTTCTATTTTCTTCAAAGCACCAGGCTCAACTTCTTCAATTGAAGTGGCAGCCTGTTCAAGTGATGTTTTGTAATCGTAGCTTCTAAAAGACTGTTCTGCCTCTTGTAACGCTTTTTCGATTGATGGATATGAACTTCTATAGCGGTTTCCATATTGAATGACTCTTTCAGCAAGCTGAATCGTTTCGATCATTTCTTCCGTGTAATGTGCCAGTTTATCCACTGTCATTACTGCAACCTCGAGATATTGCTGAACAGTTGGGATATTAAGAGGTTTTTCCTCCAGTTTCTGCATCACATTTTCAATGCTTTCTTGAGTATCGTGCACCAAATATTTATATTCCTGAGATAAACCTGGAATATTGCTTTTGGATACAAGCTTGACCGCCTCTGTCATGGTTTTCTTTAATTCTGCCACTGTTTCTCTAGCAGTCATTTCATCTTTTCTAAGCGCCTGCAGTTTTTCCGAAAAAACATCCTGCTCCAGACAAATTTCATCCAGACTTGATTTGATCTGCAGGAACTCTTCCAATAGATGCGTTTGTGCAGAACCTTGATTTTTAATTTTATGATGCAAAACATCGTATTTTTTGGTTAAAGCTGATAGCGTTTTTTCAAGTTTTATTTGTATTTCTTTATCCTGCTGATCCACATGGTAGCTTTCACAAATTTCGTCAAGCTCACCTTTTAGATCCTTATTGCTTTCTAAGCTATCATATAATCTCTCTCTGACAAGCGGCTCATCCTGCTGCAGATTATGTTTAGCATGTACTTCCTTTTCGAGCAGATCATATAAAAGGTCAATGCTGTCTCTAATATCGTCTACTGTACTTTGCACATGATCAAGCTCTGCCTTATAAAGGGATTCCAGGAGCTTATCGAGCTCTTGCTGAAATTGTTCAATGTCTTTTTCCAGCTGAATATGATCGAGAATATAACCACCTTCCCGCATTTCTTCATATCCATCCCGCAGGTCCGCCATTTGAGAAGGAAGCTTAGACTGGCATTCGATTAGCAATTCAGGAATAGAGTCCATGCACTGCTGCAAATGATCCAGTATTTCCTGAATCGCCAGTACAACTTCCCGTGCCTCTAAATAATTTCCCTGATCTGTTTTTTCGGCAAACTGTTCAAATAATTCGGCAGCTTTGTCAAATTGCTTTTCCAGTACTTCCTCTGCTTTGCCAAATGTATGTCTGTGTGCCAGCAAAAGTTTTTTGTTTTCCCGATAATTTTCTTTCAGTTCTTCAATTTCCAGCCTGTTTTTTTCCTCACTGCCAACAAGATCTTTTACTTCCACTAGAAGTGCTTTGATTTGTTCTTCAATGCGTTCAAGACTGCTTTCTATCGCACTTAATGCTTCTTTCGCTTTACCGAAGCGATACTTATCAATCGATTCTTCAGCATCAAACAAATATTCCTCTACATTTGGAAGTTCTGCTGTTACGATCTCATCCCAGTTATAGCGCCAGCCTTCAAACAGTTCTTCTGTTTGACCAGTCATATTCAGCTGTTTGACCTTTGCCATTTCATCCAGCACAGGGCGGTCCATAATATCCATTTTCCATGTTTCCAGCCGATCAACTTCTTTATAATATTTCTTTTTTAAAAAATATCCTGTCAAATATATAAGAATGACAATTACGATACCGCCAATTATGTATCCCACTTTTTAAAAGCCCCCTGTTCTGTTCCGAGCCGGTATGTCCATCTATACTTTCACTTTTCGTGTTCAATTCAATGTTTTTATGATACCATGTAAACGACATTTTTTGACTATTTATTTCACATTTTATCGAAATAAATCAATAAATCTTTAACATTCGTTAACATCCAGTTCAAGGAGGGAAAAAAGTATATGAAAAAAGATGGTCATATTCATACACCTTATTGTCCACACGGAACAAAAGATCCTCTTGAAAGTTATATTATAAAGGCAATCTCGCTGGGATTCCAAGAAATATCCTTTACAGAGCATGCACCGCTCCCTCAGAGGTTCTCAGAACCAACTCCTTTAAAAGATAGTGCTATGTCAATGAATCAACTCGAAGACTATTTTAAGGAAGTAAATGGATTAAAGGAAAAATACAAAAGCAGCATCACCGTGAATGCTGGGTTAGAAGTAGATTTTATTGAAGGATACGAGCAGGAGATTAAAGCTTTTCTCAACGAATATGGGAGGCTCATTGACGATTCCATACTGTCCGTTCACTTTTTAAAGCACGATAATGTGTATGATTGTCTCGATCATAGTCCAGACGTTTTTGGTGAAATGATCAAGAGATATGGAAGCGTTGATGCTATTTATGAGCGCTATTACCAAACTGTCACCCTATCTATTCTTGCTGACTTAGGAAAATATAAACCTAAACGAATTGGACATATCAACCTTGTTGAGAAATTTAAGAAAAAATTCCAAAGTGAAAAAGATTTTAAGGACACTTTAATGGCCATTCTGCAAGCGGTGAAACAGAACGGGTATGAGCTTGATTATAATGGCGCCGGTTCAAGTAAACCTTTATGCCGGGAACCATATCCGCCTTTGTGGGCAGCAAATGCTGCACTTGAAATGGGCATAACACTTGTTTACGGTTCAGATGCACATCAAGTCAAAGAGCTTGGCCAGGGTTTGCCTTTGATGCTTAGCCAAGAATATCTCTATTAAATACTAGGATCATGATGATACAGTCAGTATTGGTTTCCCCTGCTGCTGGCTGTTCATCCTTCCATCGACCCAGCTGTATAATTCCTGCAAATATTTATCAGCAAAATATTTTTCTTGGGGAAGAAGATACAGTACTTCTGTCATATAATGTGTATTTAAAAAAGGCATGGTCAATAGCCCCTTAAGCTGTAGCAGATAATAGCCTGAAGATTCCTGCCGAAATTCCCCATTGGCAAAGCCGTATTCAAAGATGTTTTGAAAAAAGTATTTTTCCTTCATGGCATATGTGGACATAATTTCCCGAACCATCTGTGAATCTAAGGACATTTCCCGCACAATCATCCGTGTTAATTGACTATTTTCAAACTGATAATAGATGATTCTTTCAAGTGTTTTCTTTAAACAAATGATCGCACCATCCTCCAGATAGGCGACAGCTTTTTCCATTTCTTTCAAATAGCCCTCATAATAGGCTGTAAAGCAATATTCCAATAAACCTTCCTTATTTCCAAAGTAATAAGCAATATTAGCGGAATTTGAACCTGACTTTTCTGAAATATCACGTACTGAAGTTCCTTTAAACCCTTTATGATTAAATAAATAAACTGCAGCATCAACGATCGCATCACGAGCATTTTTTTTCAAAATCTTTCCTCTCTTTCTGCATCAGCTAAGATCGTAAAATTTTTCTATAGATTCAAGATTTGTTGCTGTTCATTGAGTTTCTACTTTTGCTATAATGTATACATTCTTGTTAAGATTTCTAGATTCCTTTATAAACATATCGACAAATTCCCGCGAGAATCTTGTGATTTTGCGATACATCTCTATACATTTTTTGAAAGATAGGTGAAACATGATGTTTAACGTCGAAACATACCGCGGAAAACGCGAAGAGAATTACGATCTTGTCATCAAACAGCTTGCCGCTTTGCTTGAAGGGGAAACGAATACCGTTGCGAATTTAAGCAATGCTTCCGCTTTGCTTAATCAATTTTTAGACCGAGTTAATTGGGTTGGTTTTTACGTATTAGAAGATGGTGAGCTTGTGTTAGGGCCTTTCCAAGGTTTGCCTGCATGTGTGCGAATTCCTTTAGGTCGAGGTGTTTGCGGATCCTCTGCACAAGAAAAGAAAACATTTAAAGTAGAGGATGTCCACCAATTCCCTGGACATATTGCCTGTGATGCTGCCTCACAATCAGAGATTGTTGTACCTTTAATAAAAGACGGTGAGCTTCTTGGAGTTTTAGATATTGATTCTCCAGAAAAAAACCGCTTTGATGAACTTGACCAAAGCAAGCTTGAACAATTTGTGCAAGAACTTGTTAAACATTTGTAATCCATTATAATTAAATGTCAAAATAGCTTGTACATTTATACAACGTTTTAGGACTGCCATGAGCAGTCCTATTTCTTTTTCTAATTCAGTTGGATTCTGATCTGAGGTTTTCTTTAAATTTTTGCTAATGCATTCTCGAGATCCTCGCGAAGATCTTCCCATGCTTCAAGTCCAACCGATAAGCGCAGCAGCGAATCAGATATTCCCATTTGCACTCGGTTCTCTGGAGGAACTGAAGCATGTGTCATCGTTGCCGGATGCTGAATCAGCGTTTCTGCATCTCCAAGGCTGACGGCGATCTGGATAAGCTGCAGTTCATTCATAAATGCATGTGCTGCTCTTTTATCTCCCTTTAATTCAAAAGAGATCAATCCACCAGGCTTTCTCATCTGTTTATTTGCTATTCTGTAATCAGGATGTTTTGAGTTGCCTGGGAAATAAACTTGTGCAACCTTATCATGCTCACACAGAAAAGCTGCCAGTTTTTCAGCGTTTTCGGTATGACGATCCATCCTGACAGCTAGTGTTTTTAAGCCTCTCAATAATAGCCATGCATCGAAAGGAGAAAGCACGCCGCCAATATCCTTTTGAGTTGTCTGGGCTATTTTCGCCATCGTTTCCTTGCTGCCTGCTGCGATACCGGCAATGACATCACCATGACCGCTAATATATTTCGTTGCACTATGGACGACAATATCACACCCAAGTGCAAGCGGATTCTGCAGATATGGCGAACAAAATGTATTATCCACAACAACCGGTATTCCTTTTTCACGGCCCACATCAGCTGCCATTTCCAAATCAACAAGCTGCATGGTTGGATTAATTGGCGTTTCAATATAGAGACAGGTTGTTTCCGGCCGGATTGCCTGGAGCAGTTCATCTCTTGATCTCATTGAAGAAAAATCGTGAGTGATTTTATATTTTTCTTCCATCAGCTTTAACAATCCAAATGTACATCCATACACACCTTGTGAGCATAAAATATGATCTCCCGTCCGTGTTAATGACAGCAGAATCGCAGAAACCGCAGCCATTCCAGAGCCAAATGCTAGTGCCGCCTCAGCCTGTTCCAATTGCGCCATTCTTTGCTCAAAGCTGGCTACTGTCGGATTGCCAAGGCGCGAATAAATAAATCCATCCTCTTCACCTGAAAAACGCCTCTCTCCTTGCTCAGCATTTTCAAAGGTAAAGGTAGAAGTTTGAAAGATTGGCGGTGCAAGACTGCCCTTGAATTCATTAGAACGGTAACCTCCATGGATGGTCATTGTCTCGAATTGCTGCTTTTTCATAGGCTAATCTCTCCTTCTTTTTTTGGAAGCGTTTACATTATTCTCTTATTAGAATATGATACTTTATCAAAAAATGGAAGAGTAATAACTTCATTTATTTATATAAACCCTTTCGCGTTGTTGGGAGCTGAAAACAATTAAAATGTAAAAAAATTAAGATGCCCTTAGTGGACATCTTAATTTTTTTGGACAACCATTTTGTTTTTCCCTGTTTCTTTTGCTATATAGAGAGCTTTATCTGCACGCTTAAATAGTGCTGAGTACGTATCTTCTTCTTGTACATCCGTAATACTTGCTTTGCTCCAATAGGAGACCCCGCATGAAATGGTAACATGGGGGTTAGTAGTATTGCCTACTTTTTGCACAAGTCGATTGGCAATAGCAATCCCAACTTCTAAGCCGACGTTTGGCAAATAAACGGCCAGCTCCTCACCGCCCCATCGTGCCCCAATATCCGAGCCGCGAATATTTTTTCTGATTAAATTGGCGACTTGTACAATTACCTCATCACCGGCCTGATGACCATATGTGTCATTTACCTTTTTAAAGTTATCAATGTCAATTAACATAAAGGTTCCTTCTTGATCTTCATTCATGGAGCTATAGATCTTTTTATCAAGATAGCTTCTTGAGAAAAGCTTTGTCAGATGATCTGTAACGACCATTCTTTCTAACTCTTCTCTTAACATTGAATTGGTAAAAGCCAATGTAGAATGATGGATAAGCGATTGCAGCAGTTTAAAGGATTCAAACGAGAAATGATACGGCTGCTGATGCATCACAAGCGCAAATCCCTTCAATTCGCCCGATTGATCCATTGGAACGGCCATTATGGATTTAAATCCTTTTTCTTCTGTGCTATCAGGAAAATGAAAGTCACCTAAGAACAGCGGCTCTCTTTCCTTCGCAATCTTGTCTTTCATCAGATGAATATATCTCTCCGACTCTCTTACCTGAAAGAAGGAAGTGCTGCCCTGCAACACGTTAATATCCTCACCATCATTTAATAATAAAATGAAGCCGACTTCCTCGGCACCGAATGAACTTGAAATTTGCTCTGACATGTATTTCATTGTTTCAGTAAGTCTTAAATCGGAATTTAACCGGTGGGAAGTTTCATTAATAAGCTGCAAGTCCGAGATCAATCGCTTTGATTGCTGATACAGCTGGGCATTTTCAAGAGCACTTCCTGCTGTATTTGCGAGCAGTGAAATAAACTCAACCTCATTTTTGGGAAAATTCACCGTGTTTGGCGCAATTACCTGCAAAACGCCATATACTCCCTGCTTACCCATTAATGGTGCATACAGCACGGATCTTTCATACGACTGGGAATCCTCAAATTGGATCGTTCCAGTCACATATGCCTGCATCGCAGAAATGTTTTCACTATCATATTCCAAATCCTTAATAGGCAAGTCTGTATTATTATTGTTGTCGTGTGAAAGAAGCAGATAATAGGTAAATGTTGGGTAAACCTCCTGCAAGGTTTGGATAATCTCACCTAAAACACTATCCATACTCATGGAAGAGTGAAACTTTTCTGTAACCCTAAATAACTGCTGATATCGCTTCTCCTCAGAGAGCACAGTTGACAGCTCTTGAATTTTCGCTAAAAAATGTCCGCATTCATTTGCAAAAACCTGCAAAACATCTTCAGAAATATGAAATTCCTGATCATTTCCCTCAAAAATAAGGCAGCCAAGCAACTGATTTTCCTTTTCTAATAAAATCATTAAAGCATTTCCTTCAATTTCAATTAAACTCGTCCGATTCATTGGTGCACCACTGCGGCTAAAGTCAGGAATGGAACGGATGTCGATTTTTTTCGGAAACATCTCTACATCAATATTGCCCATTGGAGCTTTAAATTGCAGAACTTGCTCTTGTTCATTACGTTTATAAAGAAGGATACCAGGCACTTCAAGCAATGAATGAATGGCTGTCAGCATTTTATTTACAATATGATCATAATGAAATAAACCACTCTCTGTATCAATAAGATCATAGAAGTGACTTTTTAGTTTTATTATTATTGGATCTTCCTGTGTATTGACCATCAACATCATCACCTGTTATACATGCTGACATTTAACCAGCATGCCCACTGTTATTTAATCCTGCAAGTTCTCAACTATACTAAAACTGCCGCTTTTTTGAACAACTAGCCATAAAGATTGATCAGCTGCCAAAGAATGAATAGCGATGGGCTCCTGCACTCCTTGTCTATGCAGCTCCTCCACTTTCACCCTTGTTAGCTCATCTCTAAATAAAGGATCTTTTATTTTGGATGCTTCATCTTTCTCAGCTGCTTCAAGGGATTCATCCAGATAAATCCAATCATTACTCATATATACCCATATTCCTCGTTTTGACTCATCATTTGTAAGCTTTTCTGGAATTCCTTTTAATGTGACTGCCTGAAGAGCTGTGAATTTATGCCCATTTGACACGTCAACTTCATAGATTGCCAGCACATGCTCTTGATTTGTCTCTTTGTACAATGCCACTTTAGGATTTTCATTTATAGATGTCCCTTGTTCTAAAACTAGATAAAGCGGTGTATATGTGTCTTTTGAATCAATCACTTTATCATTTTTTACATATAAAAAAGCAAAAACAGTGACACTGATACATAGAAAAATGAGCACCATGCGGGTGTTTCTTTCTTTTCTTGATTCCTTCACAACGATCACTCTTATATCTATTTTCCTATATTATAACATTAGGTTGCCTTATCCTGTATATTTAATTTCATTAATTAGCTTTTTACGATATCATGGTAAGATTGTACTTATATTGATTTGAGAAGTTGCTCCCTGAGTAAAGGCAAATCGTATAGTATTTCCACTAGTCTGCATCTCTGCATCTCGGTCAACAAAAGATCTGAAGAGTTCTTTCTGCTGCAATCGTATTATGTATGGCTTAGCAGCCAATAATATAAGCGGAGTTTTTCCGGTTAAATGCAAAATAATGCTCAATTGGGCTTAAATAAGGGGAGTTTTTCCGGTTATTCACAGCAAAACCCTTTATTTTGTCGTTTTTTTAGGAGATAGTCGGAAATCCTCCGTCTATTTTAGCTATTTTTAGGGGTTTTTTATAAATAAGAGGAATTTCTCCGCTTATTTCAGGCTTGCATTGTTTCAGCAGGCTATCCCGTTATTTTTAACAGATGTTTCTTTTCGGATTTGAGTTTAATTTCTTCTTTTAAAACAGTTAGCTTTTTTCCATGACAATGATTAGCCTAAATTTACTTAGTCCGTAAACGCCTCTTCTATCATCCCCTTTAACCCGTGGCTGGTATACTTTCTTTTTAAGTATTGAGATTCCTATTGACTTATTGCAGGTAAAAATTATATAATACTCTTTGTGTAAAATATTGCAGCCTATGCAAACACTTTTTGATCTCATTTTGTTCCTCAATCAGATTTTATTCTGAGGATGGGGTACTGTGTAACCCTTAGCTGCTAGGGCGAAGGTACATGAAAACAAAATGCTCTTAGAGAACGTAAGCATCTGTTTTTATTTTACCCAAATAAAAACACTAAAGGAGGAGTCTCTCATGGCTCGTTATACTGGCCCAAGCTGGAAATTATCTCGCCGTCTTGGCATTTCTTTAAGCGGTACAGGTAAAGAATTAGAAAAGCGTCCTTACGCTCCTGGACAACATGGTCCAAACCAACGTAAAAAATTATCTGAATACGGTTTACAATTGCAGGAAAAGCAAAAGCTTCGTCACATGTATGGTGTGAACGAGCGCCAATTCCGCAACTTGTTCGATAAAGCAGGTAAAATGGCTGGTAAACACGGTGAAAACTTCATGATTCTTCTTGAATCACGTCTTGACAACGTTGTTTATCGTTTAGGCTTAGCGCGCACTCGCCGCCAAGCTCGCCAAATCGTTAACCACGGTCACATCATGGTTGATGGAGCTCGCGTAGATATCCCATCATACCGCGTTGCACCTGGTCAAACAATCACACTTCGCGAAAAGTCTCGCAACCTTGACATCGTGAAAGAAGCAATCGAAGTAAACAACTTCGTACCTGATTTCGTTTCTTTCGACGCTGACAAGTTAGAAGGAACATTCACTCGCCTTCCTGAGCGTTCTGAACTTCCTGCTGAAATCAACGAATCATTAATCGTTGAATTCTACTCTCGTTAATAAAAATACTTTATTAACGAGTATAAGAAAAAGCCTAGTCCTTGTTATATCAACATGGACTAGGCTTTTTTTATTTTCTGGTTTGTAGAATAATGTATAATCAACTATTAATTTGGGGCTGACTGGGACTAATTTAGGACTAAATATAAGTGGACAGGTGCATTACATAATCTCACTAAAACATTATATAAATTTGAAGCATCCATAGATTTTAGGTGATATACGAAAGCAACTAGTTAAGTAAAATTGTTTTAAAATCCCATAAATGATATTTAAAGTATTATAATTATATTAAAGATATAGTTATCAAATATTATAAGAGAGTCTATTTCGTATAGACGCTCTAGCTTTTTTTAGGAGAATATATAATGACAGGCACATTATTAAAAATAATTGCATTGATCGCAATGTTAATTGATCACATAGGTCAGTTTATACCAAATACACCAGAATTCTTAAGGTGGATTGGAAGATTAGCTGCCCCAATCTTTATTTATTGTGTAGCAATAGGATATAAATACACAACAAATACTACAAAATACTTAAAACGATTATATATTTCTGGTGTTATAATGGCCTTTTTAAATGTAGGTCTTCATATTGTATTCAGTAAAGATGGCGGGATGGCTGTCTCAAATAACTTTTTTACAACTCTTTTCTTGTCTGGCTTTATTATGTATTTACTTGATAAAAAAGAGATAAGACTTTTTATTATATTCTTTTTATGGCAAATAGCATCTTTAATCCTGTGCATAGTTTTTTCTGAATTATGGGTGATTAGTGACGACCTTTCGTACCCATTTTACGGTGCAATATTTGGTAATCTTTATCTGGTTGAAGGCGGCTTCTTGTTTGTTCTTCTTGGAGTCATTTTCTATTTTTCAAACAGCAAGAGAATTATGACAATAAATTATATACTTTTTTGCCTTTTACTAATCTTTTTATCTGAAACTTTTGGAGGTGGGTACGGCTTCTTTACATACTATGGATTTCCTTTTAGTGAATATCAATGGATAATGATTGCCTCACTTCCAATCATCTTACTTTATAACGGAAGAAAAGGCATAGGGCTTAAATACTTTTTTTATTTGTTTTATCCGATCCATATAATTATTCTCTATATACTTGGTGTTAAACTCTTTGGATAGATATTAAATTTAAAATGGATATTCTGCCCCTACACTTGGAATGACTCTCAGTAAGTTTTTTTAAAGGCTTATTTAATACACGCATGAGTGAAAAGAGTTCCGTTTTCATCTAATATGAGATGGGACAACCTATTTCAGAGTCTTTGAGTGAACATACAAAAAACCCTTGAAATGTTGTTCAAGCAACATTTCAAGGGTTTTTATTTTGATTACACCCGCAAATTATTTCCTGCTCATTAAGGGATCTCCAGACAGATAATTTCGCAAAAATTAAGCCAGAATTTGCGCTTTAATTTTCTCAAACATCTCTTCTTTGCCCATTCCTGTGAGTAATGGAACTCCATCAATAATTCTGCTTTTTACATTATCCGGAACCAATGTAGTCGATACAATAATATCGTATTCATCAAGACGGCTTAATTCCTCGCTAATTTTTGACTGGTATAGTTTCACATTATTTTGAAGTCCATTATCTTCTAGCCATGACTTTACTTTTCCTGTAACGATTGTCGATGTTGCAACACCTGTTCCACACATAATTAATAATTTTTTCATTTCCTATCACCCTTTTTTTATAGTTTGTTTTCTTCTTTTTGTCCATAAGCCGTTTTATAAAAATGGCTGCACTGTCTGATTACTTCTTTGCTGAGCGGCTGAATATCTGGTTCATGCAAGGTAGCGTAGTGTGCATATTCTGCCGTTTCCTCTAAGATGACAGCAGCCTTTAGAGCATGCTCAATATCTTTTCCAACCGTAAATACTCCATGGTTACGAAGCAGCACAGCAGATGAATCACTGATATGGTCGATAATTTGCTTGCCTATCTCTTCTTCACCAATGGCAGCAAAATCAGAACAGGGTACCCGATCATTAAACAGATTAGCTGCTGTTGTTGTGTATGAAGGAATATCCAGCCCACGTATTGCAAAGCTTGTTGCAAATGGCGAATGGGTGTGCACGATGCTATGAATATCATCACGATGCCGATAAACATATAAATGACTGGCAGTATCTACAGATGGCTTTAGTCTGCCTTCAATCACATTACCATCTAAATCAACGATAACCATATCCTCTGGTTTAAGCACATCAAAGTGGACTCCGCTTGGTTTGATAACTACCCTATTACTCTCAAAATCTCGATAACTGACATTTCCGCTGGTCCATTTTACTAGCTGCAAGTCCTTTAATGCCTTATTTGCGTCACATACTAACTGTTTCCAAATCTCCAGCATTTTTCTTCACCTTCAATCTTGTAAAAATAATTATAAGTTAGCACCAATATCGTTGTTTAATTTCGCTTCTCTCTTAGGTTTAATTTTATTTAAATAGATTAATCCGGCAAAAGCGATAACACCGATAATTGTTATCCCGCCCCAGCTGAGAACCTGTGCTAAGCCGACAAAAATGAACGTCGTCCAGACAGCCCCATCAACAAGGGCTGAAATACTTGAGTTCCCTGCCATATCAAAGTTTGCAGCCAAAGCAGCCTCAGTAATTAATGGCGCCGCCCATGAAGCTATTAACAATCCAACCGCCATATAAATGGTTCCTGCTACGACCGTTCTAATAATATTTCCTCTAAAAACCGGCGTCATCAAACACACTAAGAAAGGAATAGTCGCTAAATCACCAAATGGCAACACTGTATTCCCTGGTAAAATGACGGCTAAAAACAGGGTGATTGGTACAATAATTAATGATGCTGATAGTACAGCCGGATGTCCTACTGATAAGGCACTATCCATTCCAATGTAAAGATCTCGTCCTGGCATCCGTTTTTTAACAAACTCACTGGCAGCTTCAGAAATTGGCGAAAGCCCTTCCATAAGTAGGGATACCATTCGAGGCATTAACATCATGACTGCTCCTGTTTGGACAGCAAGCTGCATGACTTCACTCACACTGTAGCCTGCTAAGAAACCAATTACAACCCCAATTAACACACCCATTACGGTTGAGTCTCCAAAAATACCAATCTTCTTTTGAATCGTTTCAGGATTAGCTTCTAACTTATTAAAACCAGGAATTCGATCAAACACCCAATTTAATGGCTTCGCTACTAAATAGGATGGAGCAGATGCACCATGCGGAAATGTAATCTTTGGAAAGCCATAGAATTTCTCTATATCCTTTGCAATCAAGTCACCTAAGAAGAAAATGACAACTAAATGAATGGCAATTGTATATAGGCCAAGTGCAAAGTTTCCAGTTAAAACGTAGACGAGAGATCCCGTAAAAGCACAGTGCCAATAATCCCAAATATCAACATCCAATGTCTTTGTTAGTCCTGCAAGCAATAGGACTACATTCAGACCGATCCCTAATGGAATCGCTAAACTTCCTAAAGCGGTGCCGTAGGAAATGGCTGCAGCGGCTGGCCAGCCGACATCAATTGTACTGAGCTGAAATCCAAAATTATCAACCATTGCTTTCGCTGCAGGTCCTAAGCTATTTGTTAACAATCCAATAACAAGGTTCAAACCCACAAATCCAATCCCAACAGTTAAACCGGCTTTAAAAGCCTTGGCAGGTTTCGTGCCTAAAATAATCCCAAAGATAAACAATAGAATAGGTAGCATAACACTTGCACCAAGATCAACAAACCATTGTAATACCGCCATGTAAATCCCCCTTTTTCAAAAATAGTTATTTTAGTCCAGCCTGATTTAATAATTGCTCTAAACCTTCTTGACTCCTGCACTCAGCAAATTCCCTTAATAATTTCTGGTCTTCGAAGATTTCCATTAACCGCTGCAGCATCGTTAACTGATCCTCGGATTTTTTTAGGGCAAGCATGAAAATTAATGAAACATCTACCTCTACATCACTTGTTCCCATCAGACAGAATTTAACTGGTTTCTTTAATGAAGCAAAAGCAATCTGCGGTGTAATGACTTTATCAGCATCTGTATGTGGAATGGCGATTCCCAGTGTTCCAACTGCCAGTCCGGTTGGAAAACGATCTTCCCGTTCCAAAACCCCTCTTTCAAATGTTTCGGAAACTAACTTTGCTTCATATAAAGACAAGGCCATTTTCCTGATTGCATCACGGCGATCACTGGCTTCTAAGTCAATAAACGTAATATTTTTATCAAAAAACATGGTCATTCCCCCTACTGTCTCAACTTCCGTTGATAATAAGCCACGCATCAGCAGCCTCCTTCAAGTCCAGTAATTTAGACATTTTAACATCGTCTTCTGCAAGATCTGCCAATTGAAATAGGGCCTTTAAGTGGCGATTCGGGTTGAAAATGGCAAGCGGTGTAACGACGGATACCTTCTGTCCATTTGCAAACTCTACTGGATTTTTTAAGATAAGCATTGCAAATGCATCAGCCAGCACTCCTTTTTCAGTTGCTGCATGCGGAATAGCCATACTTTTTCCTAAAAAACTGTATATATGCTGATGGTCATTTTCCTCGATTAAAGTAGTTACATATGCTGCTCTGATAATATTGTTTTTCACCAAAGGCTCACAGGCGATTTTAATTGCCTCTTTCCAATTCTCCACATTGTCTTTATATTGGATGAAATCACTTGGCAGGAATTGTCTCAATCCATACGAATGGAGATGGCCGTCCTTTACTTCCCTTTTCGGATTCTCTTGAAATAAACTGGAAAGCGAAGTGATCAATGCAGTCTCATCTGTTATAATTGCGTTCTTTTTAATGGTTTCAATTAATTGAGTCATCTTAATATTTTCATAGCTTTTTTTATCAATGGTGGCGATAACCTGTTTACGCAGCCATTCTTTTTCATGTAATGTCATAAGAGGATTAATTAAATACACAGGCTGGGAGGACTGAATGGGAATGGTGCTGAAAACAATTTCATAATCTTGCTGATACATTTGGAATTGTCTTAGAGACAGGCTTTCAGCAAAATAAAACTCCGGAAAGATTTCCTTCAATGTCTGCTGCATGATCTTTGATACAGTGAGACCATTGGTGCAAATCACTATTGCCCGTTTCTTTTTATGAAGATCTTCGCCCTGTTTAATAAGCTGCCCGGCTAGAAACATAGTAATAAAGGCAAGCTCATCTTTTGGAAATTTCTCTCCTATTAATTTTTCAAGCGGAACGATCGAAGCTGATACCATTTCATGTAATTCCATATACTCCTCAATCAACTTAACTGAGTAATGCTCTTTCAATGTAAGATGATATTTGATTCGATAGTATGCTGGCCTCATATGAACCATTAATTTATTGAGGATATCCTTTTTATCATGTATAAAGATACATGATTTTTTCTCAAAAAGTTCAAGCATATCAAGGATTGCAATTTTTAACTCATTTAACCTTTTGTCGGTAAGAATGTCCGACGAGCGAACATTAGAGGTTAATAGTTGAAGTGTAAGCCATATTCTTTCACTCTTTGGCAAATCCATATCTTCGTTTATCAGCAGCTCTGTAACTAAGTATTCCTCCGTATCAGCCAGCTCTCTTAAACCAATATGAAAATCTGCGTTAAGCAAATGCCCTTGTTCAATGCGTGTAAAAATTAATTCTAAAATGTAAGGCAAGCTTTCATAGCTTTCATCCGTTAAATGGATGTTCAATGAGGTTTCAATCGAATTTACTTTCTTTTTCATTGGAGAAATATCAAGCTGCAGGATCTTTTCAAAGTATTGATGTCCATTAAACAGATTTAGAACGGATTTAACGACTATAATCAGTAACTTTCGGATTTGAAACTCATCCCCGATAATTTCATAACCATCTGCTCTGCTATAACTGATTGATAAAGAATATTTTTTAATGTGGTCAGACGCCTCTTTGATATCACTTATCCCTGTGTTTTTGCTTACATTAAAAAGATCAATTATATGAAACAATGAAATTTCTTCTCTTTTTCCAAGTAAATATAAAATAATTAAAAGTGCACGTTCCTTCTCAGTTGGGATATAATCTTCCAATTGATTTCCTGTTGGATGAGGGACTGAAAAATGCTCAAATATTTTTTTATCAATGATAAAGTTACCGTTTCTGCTCTTTGTAATCGGTGTTAAATTTTTTGTTTTTAGCCATTGATTAATTTTTTCTAATGAATATGAGATTTGCCGTCTGCTTAGCTTAAATTTCCCTTCAAGTTCCTTATTTTTTATTTGAGGTGTTCTAATCAATTCATTTAACAAACTTACACTTCGGTCATCAAGGAACATGACTACAACCTCCCTTATGTCTTTATTATATTTGAATGACTGAAATAAAAGTAAGCGTTTTCATAACAACTTTTCTCCGTTGGTTATATCATTTTTTGTGCAAGTCTGTGATGAATTTTTACATTTGTTCCTACTTATTACTTTTGTAGTGATTTTTTCATTAAAGTTTACTTTCGTCAATTACTTTTGAAAATAAAATGACCATTAACCTAGAAACCCTTGTCTAATGCTATCCAAATAGAAAAATAAGAAACAAAAAAACGGCACCGATTGGTTACCGTCTCTTTTCCTCTGTGAGATTATAAAGAATTCCTTATTCTTCTTTGTTTGTTTCTTCTTTGCTGTTCTGTTTTACATCATCCACATCTCTCACTTCCTCAATCTTCACATTGCAGCATGAACTCTCTTTCTTTCCGAATAAACCTTTTAAGATATTCATTTTTATTCCTCCCATTATTCTAGATTAGGTAAAACAACAAACCTGATAATGTCGCCATCATAAAGACAGAGCCTACAAACGCTATTACTAACTTCTTTTTAAATATGCTATTTAATAGTGCTAATTCCGGCAAGCTGGCACCTGCTGAGCTAATCATTAACGCCATTACTGGTCCAAGTGCCATTCCTTTAAGGATCATAATCTGTGAAATGGGTATCATGGTGGAAAGCCTTATATAAAGCGGAATACCTAAAATCGCAGCTATAGGGACAAGCCACCATTGCTCACCGCCGAGGTAAGCAGCGATCCATTCAGTTGGAATGACTCCATGAATCAATGCTCCAATTGCAGCACCGACTATTAAAAATGGATATACTGTTTTCATCAGCTGTAAGGTTTCAAATAAGGCTCCTTTTAAAGAGAACGTGACTTGTTCTTGATGATATCCTGTCATGACCACATTTTTAACATGCCTTTCAAATCCAAATCTCTCCAATGTAAAACCAATAAGAACGGAGAAAAGAGAGGTAACAACTGTATAAGTCACTGCAACTTTTAAGCCCAGAGTCGCAGTCATCAAAGTGATAATCGTTGGATCCAGAACTGGCGAAGCAAATAGAAAGATCATCACAATGCTAAAACGTACTTTCTTGTTTAATAGATTAACAACGATTGGAATCGTTGAGCATGAACAAAATGGTGTGATGAAAGCTAATCCAAGTGTGACCATTACACTTGTCAGCGGATGGCTTTTTTCCATCAGCTTTTCCATTTTTTCATATGGGATCAACACTTGAATAAGGTTAATGAAAAAAGAGATACATACAAATAAAACAGTTAGTTCCAGAGCAATTCCAAGAAAACTCCGTAAAAATTCTTCCCACACAATAATCACCTCATTTTATTTGCATTTTGCAAATATTATTCCTTAAATATGAGCAAGTTGCATCTTGCTCATATTAATGGTTTACAGCATACAGTTGACTTTGCCATAGCATTATTCAGCAGATTAATGGAACGGAGAACAGTTTCTTTCTCAAACTCGTTCATATGTGAAAACACTTCTTCTAAGTATTGATTCATCTCTGCATCAATGGCAGCTGCTGTGTATTTCCCTTCTGTTGTAAGTGAAAGGATATGTATTCTTCTATCTTCAGGCAGCTGTGATTTTTTAACAAGATTCATTTTAACCAGTGTCTGTATCTGTCTGCTGAATGTGGTAATGTCCATTCCTAATACATCTGCCACCTGCTGTACATTGGGCTGATCTAGCCGGTCTATTTCATAAAGAATGTGACTTTGCACTAAAGAAAGGTCATTTCCTCCGCTTGAACAGCAATTCTTATTAAGCATTCCAAACCTTCTTGTCATAATTTGAAAAAGCTCTCTTGGATTTTCCATTATTTTCACCTCTGTTTTAGTTATAACATATTATTTGCATTTTGCAAATAAATAATATTTCTAAAACACGAATTTCCATCGTCATGATTTGCGTGTTTTCACAAGCCCGTTCCACCTGCGCTGCAGACCCTCGCTCCATTTCACTCTGTTTAGAAAGAAAAACTTTTAAAAAACAAATAAAAACCGAATGAGTAGAAAGAGTCACTTCCTACTCATTCGGTTCTATGGTCGTGTTAAATGTCCAAACTTCTAATGATCTGGTGTTACTCTTTATTATTTTGCTTCAAGATGTACAGTAATACTGTTTGGCTGATACGTTACATTTACATCGTATCCTTCAGCTGTTACAGAATCAAACTTACCGATTACATCATCTGCAGTCAATAGTGTAAATGATGTTCCGTTTCCAGCCTCATAGTTAGATAAATCTAAGTTCACATTACCGCCATCTAGATATGCAATCCCATCAACATCCATTTGAATATTGTTATTGTCCATTGCAATATCCAGATCTCCAGCTTCGATCGTAAACTCACCATTTAATTGAAGTGTTTCATCAGCAGATACTAATACACTGCCATTTTCAACAAAAAGGTCGCCATTTCCGAAAGCAGTTGAGGATTGTGCTTCTAATGTTCCTTCTTGCAGCAAAGTTCCTCCTGTAAAACTGTTATCACCTGTTAAAGTAAGGGTTCCAGTGCCTTTTTTCGTCAGCATCCCTTTACCATAGATGTTATTTCTCCACCAGTCTTGAGCATTAAATCTGCCTAATGAAGCGTCCATATCCACTGTTACATTGTTTAAAAAGGCTCCATATCCATCAGCTGCTGTTACTAAATCGATTCTGCCCCAGCCATTAGATTCGTCAAGTACAGGGTATCCTGAATCGATTGAAGTTGTATAAAGAATTTCTCTGCGCTGCTGATCTGTTAAATAAGGCTGACGTGTTTCTAATAAAACTTCTGCTCCTTTAGGAACTTCAGGTGCTAAACCTTTAACTCCTGTTTGCGGCAATCCATAAGTCATTTTTTCACGGTAGAAAGCTTTATTTGCATCATGATTTTCCCATTTTTGCTCATCGTATGCATTTTCGAACGTGTAATCTTCAGTTACCGTATGCGCATATTCATATAAGCTCATATTTTTAGATGCTGCTAATTTACCGAAAACTTCACCTGTATTTTTATAAGCCTTGTCCAAAACTTCTCTGTTTTCTGCTTTGTTAAATGCATAAGCAGTCATTGCTGTAGATTGGATTCTTCCGCCAATTACATCAAGCGGAGAGTGCATACCTGTTACGATACGGTTTTCTCCCATTTGAGCTGCTCTTGTTAAAAACTCAGAAAATCTTTCCGGAGTAGCATAAGCAAAACCAAAAGTAGATAAATACGATGCACTTGTATGTCCGCTTGGGAAAGCACCGTCTTTTCCTCTTCCGTCTTCTGCTATTCTTCTAACATATCTTAAAGCAGGAATTACTTCTACATTTGTTTCATACTGCTGGTAATGCCTTTCACCTGTTTCCTTTTTACCTCCTGAAGGTAAAGGTTCTGAAACCTTTTCACCGCTGCCAATCGTTTCCCAAACAGGTAAACCATTTTCATCAACCTTTTCTTTTACTTCACCATTCGAATTCATTCTCCATGGTCTTGGAGAAGAATAAAAGTACTTAGAAGGATTTGAAGAAGAAGGATTTCTAAACCTGATTAAGCTAACTAAATCCATAGCCTCTGCAAGTTCAGAATTTGTCGCGTTTCCTAATCCCTGACTTTGATCTTCTACCGTTGTTTCTTCTAATAATTTATTCATGTCTTCTACGTTTCTAACAACGCTTGTTACTGGTTTAACAATATCTACATAAGCATTCGCCAATGGACCAAATCCATCGATCATACTATAAATTTTGTCTCTCTGGTCATCATAATAAGCAGCCAGAGCTTCTTCATCTGTTCTATTTTGCGTTACCTCTTCTACATATTTGATGTTGGCAACCCAAGTATCTTCATTTCGAATTTCTTCATTTGCATATGTCTTTTTCTCTGCTACTACTTTCGTTTCGTCATTTTTATATCCATCAAAATATACAGTAGGTCCGTCACCATATTTGGCAATTTTCCCGTTAGCACCTTCAACTTCTAATGCTTCACCGTTTCTCCAAGCGGGCTGGTTCATTGACCATACTTGATCAAAACCGTCTAAAATTTTGATAAAAGGATTTGTTGCCGCAATATCCTTTTTAGCAGGATCAGCAGCATTTTCACCATAATCTACTGCAGGGAACGACTGCTCACTCTCTGGAACACCAACATTTAAATCATAATCCGTTCCAACCGGCTTTGATGGTTTAGAAACACCCGGTTCCTCTGGATAAGATGGCGTTGGCACAACAACTGTGTCATCTTCTTCTGGAGGAGTTGGTTTTGGTTCTTCTGTTTCTTCATCTGGATTCGGCTCAGTATCCTTAATTAATTCAAGTACATTATTTAAGGTAACAACTGACTCTGCACGAGTTATTTTATTCAATGGTTTAAAGCTTCCGTCTAAGTAGCCAACCATAAGGTCTGCTGCACGGACACTGCCTATATATCCTTTGCTCCATGCCGGGATGGATGAGGAATCTTTAAATAGCTCAGCAGCAGTTTCATCTTTCTCCAGCTTATTAATAATGGAAATAATTTTTGCTACTTCTTGGCGTGTAATTAAATTTTGAGGTTTCATCGTTTGATCTGGAAATCCATCTAAGTATCCTGCCGCAATTGCTTTGGATACTTCTTGGTAAAACCAGTCGTCGGAAGAAACATCTTTGAAGTTGATTTCTACTTCTTTGTTATACTTAAATGCTCTGTTAACAAGAACCATAAATTCTGCTCTAGTTATCGATTTGTTCGGTTTGAAGGTACCATCAGAATACCCTTTGATTAAATCTTGATCAACCCATGATTGAATTTCTTCTTCTGCAAAACTTCCTTTAATATCGGAAAGTTGATCGTTCGCATAAACTGGAAGCGTTGAAACGAGCATTGTTAACATTAAAAGCAACGCAATTGTTCTTAAAAATGATTTCTTCATAAATCGCAAATTCCTCCTTATTAAATAGTACCGAATTTGTGCACATTTAAAATACAATCATTCTAAGATGTTAAACTGCATTTTTTGAAGTATTGAAAATATGTACTTATATAACCATGTGGTTTATTATGGAAGAAGAAGATAGGTATAAATTACTATGTTAATATACTTTATTGGAGGCTATTAGAATCTGAAATTAATACATCTTTATTTTCCAGCTTTTCAACTAAAAGGATCCTTGTTAGAGTTCCTTCCTTCCCTATATTTCATTTTTAAACTGATCAATTAGCTGAAATGGCAAATAAAAGAAGTAGTATAGTCCAATTTTCATATAACACTATCTTCTACACAGAGATCTACCAAAATTAGTAATCTAAATGATAGATATTATCAGTGACCACACAAATTTTATGATAGAAATTCTATATTAATAAAATGTAGTGAAAATATTAAAAAGATGTAAAGTTGTGAATGTACTGTAAATAACTTAAAGTAATGTAATAAGTTGTAAACTCCAGAAGAGATCATTAATGGTTGGCAAGGCGAGAAGATGAAGAAGAGTTCATTAAAAGGAGTAAGAAGTGGAAGGTCGGCCGTAAAAGATGCTTTCATTATGTTGAGCACTTGAACACTATTCCATTAGTAAAGCCTAGTTGATTCAGTTACAAAGATACTAGGCTTTTAATACCTTTTATCACATCATTGTTGGATCAGCACCAAACCACGCTTGAATTTCATTTTCTTTCGAACAAGGATGAATCCAGCTAACACCAAATTTAAAAATCCGATCCCCAGTAGTTTGGAATGTTTCATATTGAATTCCATTATCTAAATACTTACCACTATAATCTATATTTTGAGGGTATTCATGAAATTCGCCTTCTGCTCCAATTGTAAGTTTGATATTGTCCTTATAGAAAGCAATCGCTTCAAGTCCTTCTCCACTTTCTATATCTCCCTCTATATTTATAGACGGTATCAAGCATTTAATTATTTGAGCACCGCATTCTTTCAAATACTCATATTCAATTAAATACCTGCCGTTTACATCAGGACAACGTCTATCGATTGTTTCTAATTTTCTTGCTGTGTATTCTATTTCATTGTCATTGATAAAAATCTTAATAGGACCTAATGGTGTTAGTAACATTGAATGCTCACCTGCCTTCTTTTTTATAATAAAAAAAGAGGACATATGCTTATTATGAACATATCATCCTCTTCGTTGTTTATTTTAATTCTTGAATATGCTGCTCAGTATTTAATTAAAAAGTACTTCTTTTTCCCGCGGCGGATAATCGTAAATTGTCCCTCAATGCGATCTTCTTCAGAAAGGGTATATGCTGTGTCTGTTACACGCTCGCCGTTAATGGAAACCGCTCCATTTGTTACGTCTTCACGCGCTTGACGCTTTGATGGTGAAATTTTTGCTTCTATTAAAAGATCGATAACATTGATTTCAGCTTCGCCATTATGCTCATATGATGGAACATCCTTAAAGCCTTGCTTAATTTCTGCTGCGGTTAAGCTTTTAACATCTCCGCTAAATAATGCAGCTGAAATCTTTATAGCCTGCTGCAATGATTCTTCTCCGTGAATCAAACGAGTCATTTCTTCAGCAAGTGCCTTTTGTGCTTTACGCAAATGCGGTTCTGCTGCAACTGCTTCTTCCAGTTCCTCAATTGTTTCTCTCGTTAAGAAAGTGAAGAACTTAAGGTACTTAATGACATCAGCATCAGCTGTGTTAATCCAGAACTGGTAAAACTCGTAAGGAGTTGTTTTTTCAGGATCAAGCCAGATTGCACCGCTTTCTGTTTTCCCGAATTTTGTTCCATCTGCTTTTGTAACAAGAGGAATGGTTAAGCCGAATGCTTTTGCACCTTCAGGCATCATCTTGCGGATGAGTTCAAGACCAGTTGTAATATTGCCCCATTGATCACTGCCGCCAATTTGCATTTTACAATCATGATTTTTGTATAGATGGTAAAAATCCATCGCCTGCAGAATTGTGTACGTGAATTCAGTAAAGGAAATTCCCGTTTCCAAACGTGAAGAAATCGTATCCTTAGCCAGCATGTAGTTGACGCCAACATGCTTTCCAAAATCACGAAGGAACGTAACAATATCCATTGAGCCTGCCCAATCATAGTTATTGACCATGATTGCGCCATTTTCGCTTTCAAAATCAAAAATATTTTCAAGCTGGTTTTTGATGCAGCTGACATTATGCTGAACCATTTCTAAAGTTTGCAGCTTACGCTCTTCACTCTTGCCGCTCGGATCACCAATTAAACCCGTTGCACCGCCAACAAGTACGATTGGACGATGTCCTTCATTTTGAAAACGTCTTAATGTTAAAAATGGAAGCAAATGCCCAATATGCATACTGTCAGCAGTCGGGTCAACGCCACAGTACAAAGAAATTTTCTGATCGTTTAGCGTATTTTTAATCCCTTCCTCATCTGTCTGCTGGTAAACAATCCCTCTCCATTGTAAATCCTCTAATAAACTCATCATTTATCCTCCTATTTCAATCAAATAAAAAACGCCCCTGCAAATTGCAGGGACGCATAAATACATTGCGCGGTACCACCCAGATTGAGGATAAAAAATCCTCCACTCAAACAAAAATAACGGTTTGATCCGTCCGCTGCTATAACTGCCCGATCACAGGTTGACAGCGAAAACGCTCAGGGAGGTAATTCATCCTTCTATTTGCACCGGCTCACAGCAGCCGCCGGCTTTCTGAAACAGGGATAGAAGCACTACTAATTCCCGTCAATGCATAAGCTATTTAGTTAATAAAGCAGTTTTATCATATTTAGTATTCTGGTGTCAATATTATAAGGATCAAATATGATTTCTTTGAATTTCTCCCCAATTCTGCTGACATAGACATCTTTGGTGTCCTAGAGACATGAATCCCCATCTATAGAAACATATTCGCCATGATTATTAATAAAATAACATTATTCGCTCAATAATCCTGATAGAAATAAAAGGAAATTTCAGATAAATGGTGAACGTTGTCATATTACAGTTTGACTTATGCTATAATGTATGTGATTTTAGGGGGAATGATGCGTATGAAAGAAATTCTTCAAAGATGGAAGAATAAGTTAAAGCCGACAACCGGTTTCTTTACAGATAAGAAAACAGTCAAAGGTGCTAGCATCACATACCAGGTCATTTGGAATTTGACGCTCTTATTTATCATTGTTGCCGTACTTGGTACAGCCTTTGCAGGCGGAGCTGGCGCAGGCTACTTTGCTTCACTTGTTAAAGATGAACCAATTCGTTCATACGACAATATGAAAAAAGACATATACAACTATGAAGAAACATCAGAGCTTTATTTTGCAAACGATGTCTATTTAGGAAAGCTTAGAACAGATCTGGAACGTGAAGAAGTAAATATTGATAATGTTTCCGAGTATTTGGTGAATGCAATTGTTGCTACTGAAGATGAATACTTTTATGAGCACGAAGGAGTTGTTCCTAAAGCAATACTGCGTGCACTTTTTCAGGAAGTCAGTAACTCCTCTGTCCAATCTGGAGGAAGTACTTTAACGCAGCAGCTGATTAAAAATCAGATTCTAACAAATGAAGTTTCTTTTGAACGAAAAGCAAAAGAAATTCTGCTCGCTTTAAGGCTTGAGAAGTTTTTTGATAAGAAAGAAATTCTAGAAGCTTATATGAATGTCTCTACCTTTGGGCGCAATTCTGCCGGGAGAAATATTGCAGGAGTTCAATCGGCTGCAGAAGGAATTTTTGGTGTTGCTGCAAAAGATTTAAGTCTGCCGCAGGCTGCCTTTATTGCAGGTCTTCCGCAAAGTCCGTTCGGCTATACTCCTTTTACACAGGCTGGTGAATTAAAGGAGCCGGAAGGATTAGAACCCGGACTCAGCAGAATGAAAACCGTTTTAAAAAGAATGTATGATGATGAACAGATCGATAAAAAACAATATGATGAAGCGATTGCTTATGATATTACGCAGGATTTCAGAAAACAAAGTGAGGACAATCCTCTGGAGAAATATCCTTATTTAACGGTTGAAATCGAAAAACGAGCAGTTGACATCATGAGTAAGGTATTAGCTGAAAATGATGGATATGAAGAAGAAGACTTGAAAAATGATGATCAGCTAAGGGAAGAGTATCGTACTTTAGCAGACCGCAATATTAGACAAAATGGCTATAAAATTCATTCTACTATTAATAAAGAAATCTATGACAGCATGCAAAAAGTGAAAGATAATTATCCAAATTACGGACCAGATAAAGGGGAAACCTTTGAAGATCCTGAAACTGGAGAGAATGTTCAAGTCATGGAGCCTGTTGAAGTAGGGGCTATCTTAATTGAAAATAAAACCGGCAAAATCATCAGCTTCGTAGGCGGCCGTGATCATGAACGGGAACAGACGAACCATGCAACAAAAGCTATCAGGCAAAATGGCTCAACAATGAAGCCATTGCTTGTTTATGCACCGGCAATGGAGTTAGGAAAAGCATCGCCAGGCACAATTTTGCCTGACGTACCGCTTCACTTGAATCCAGCTTTAAGCAGACCATGGCCGAACAACTATACGAGATCCTATAGCGGTCTTGTATCCGCACGTTATGCATTAGCAGAATCTTATAACGTGCCCGCTGTTAAGCTATATAAAGATATTGTTGATCAAAGACCAGCAGAATATCTTGCTAAAATGGGCTTTACTTCCCTTTATGAAGCAGACTATACCAATCTTGCAACATCTATTGGATCTTTAGAATATGGTGTGACAGTAGAAGAAAATACAAATGCATATGGCACCTTTGCAAATGGCGGCCAGTTTGTGGATGCCTATCTCATTGAGAAAATAACAGATAAAGAAGGAAACCCGATCTTTCAGCATGAAGCCGAGCCAGTTGATGTTTTCAGTCCGCAAACTGCATACTTAACGATCGATATGATGCGTGATGTTATTAATAACGGAACAGCTACATCTATTAAAAGCAGATTGAAGTTTGCCTCAGATTGGGCTGGAAAAACAGGAACAGGAAACGAATTTTATGATTCCTGGTTCGTTGCTTCCAATCCAAACGTATCTTTTGGCATATGGACCGGTTATGATACACCTAAATCATTAAAATCCGGCGGTCTAAACTACAGCTTAAGGACGAACTATCTATGGGCTGATCTAATGAACGCTGCCTATGACATAGCACCTGAACTTGTAGATCCTAGCGAAAGCTTTAAAATGCCGGGCGGAATCGTCAGCAGATCATTCTGTGCCATCTCTGGACTGCTTCCATCCGAAGCATGTTCCGCAGCAGGGCTTGTGGAAACAGATCTATTTAATGCAAAATTTGTTCCTACACAAACTGACGACAGCTTAGGTACAGGTCGACTGGTAAGAATCGGAGACAGAAAATATATGGCTCTTCCATCTACACCTGAGGAATTTTCTGAGCCAGGCATGATCTTAAATCCAGATTATATCGAAAAGTTATTCGGAATATCAAACGTCAATCCAAGTGATCTTATTCCTAGAAAAGATCGATGGTCCAGGATACTTGTTGCCGATGACAAAATGGAGGAAAACGGGAAAGTACCAGCGCCGCCTGCCGTTAAGTCCTCTGGCAGCACATTAACATGGAATGCACATTCAGAAAATGATGTAATTGGCTACCGTATATATGGCGGAGGCGGAAAGGTTGCTTCGATTCATGCTGGCGAGGCATTGTCATTTAAGGCAGGCAATGGCACCTATTATGTAACAGCCGTTGACATTGCTGGTCAGGAATCAGCACCTTCTAACTCAGTACAAATCGGCAGCACACCAGAGGATAACCCTCCTGCCGACAATTCTGACAGCGAGAAGCCTCCTGAAAATAATGATACAGACACAGAGCCAGAGCCAGACCCTAACCCTGATACACCGCCAGAGCCACCTCAAAATCCAGGTGACGATGATGGGAATGCAGGCGGAGGAGCAGAGGAGCCGGAACCGCCTGGTGACGGAGGTTCCGAATAAGACAAAGAAGTGTTTAGCCTCGCGCCAGACACTTCCTATATAACGTAAAAAAAGCGCCAAATGGCGCTTTTTTTATTTATCATCATTTTCCTTCATGATCTTGAAAAGGAGCTATTTCCTTTTAATCTTCCATTGTCGATAAATCGCCTGTTGGAAGCTCTAATTCCCATGCTTTTAAAACACGGCGCATGATTTTTCCGCTTCTCGTTTTAGGCAATTTATCGCGGAATTCAATTTCTCTTGGTGCAGCATGTGCAGCCAATCCTTTTTTAACAAATACGCGAATATCTTCAATGAGTTCATCTGATGCTTCATAGCCGTCCATTAAAGCAACAAAAGCTTTAATAATTTCTCCTCTTACAGGATCCGGCTTCCCAATGACTCCTGCCTCTGCAACAGCTGGATGCTCTAACAGCTTGCTCTCAACCTCAAATGGGCCAACACGTTCGCCCGATGTCATAATCACATCATCTACACGCCCTTGGAACCAGAAATAGCCTTCCTCGTCCATATAAGCAGAATCTCCTGAAACATACCAATCTCCTGGCATAAAGTAAGATTCATATTTTTGCGGGTTATTCCAGATCGCTGCCATCATGGATGGCCAGCCTTTTTTAATAGCCAAGTTCCCCATCCTATTTGGAGGAAGTTCATTTCCCTGGTCATCAACAATAGCTGCCTTAACACCTGGGACTGGTTTTCCCATCGAACCAGGCTTAATCTCCATTGATGGATAATTACAAATAAGCTGTGCACCTGTTTCTGTCATCCACCATGTATCATGAATGCGCAATCCAAATACCTTCATTCCCCATTTAATCACTTCCGGATTGAGCGGCTCACCTACACTCAAAATATGGCGCAGGCTCGATAAATCAAATTTTTTAATGACTTCATCTCCTGCTCCCATCAACATCCTAAATGCAGTTGGAGCGCTATACCAGACAGTTACTCCATATTCTTCAATCATTTTGTACCACGTTTCAGGGTTGAAGCGCCCGCCCACAATGACATTCGACACTCCGTTTAGCCATGGTCCAAAGATTCCATAACTTGTGCCTGTAACCCAGCCTGGATCAGCTGTACACCAGTATACATCATCCTCTTTTAAATCCAGAACCCATTTGGCTGTCTGTGCATGCTGCACCATCGCTTTATGAACATGCAATACTCCTTTTGGCTTCCCAGTAGAACCGGAAGTATAATGCAGGATAAGACCGTCTGATAAGTCAACCCACTCAATCTCCAGCTGTTTGCTCGCTTCTTCCATTCTTTTTCTGAAATCAATATATATGCCTTCTTCCTTGATGTCTTCCCCGATTAAAACAATTGACTTTAATGCAGGCAGCTGGTCAACCGGTACACGATCAAGCAGTTCAGGTGTTGTAATCAGCACCTTCGCTTCACTGTCCTCAAGACGATCCTTTACAGCTCCCTCCATAAATGCTTCAAATAAAGGTCCAATAATGGCTCCCAGTTTAATCGCACCTAATACAGAGAAATAGAGCTCCGGGCAGCGTGGCATAAAAATAAATACCCGATCCCCTTTTTCAACATTTGCATGTGTCTTAAGAACATTTCCTGCTTTATTGGACTGATCTTTCATTTCTTTAAACGTATACTTTTCATTTCTGATTCCATCTCGATAATAAAGAGCGACTTTATTTTTCCTAAAGTTTTCAGCATGGCGATCGATGGCTTCATATGCCAGATTTACTTTTCCCGTTTCACTCCACGAGAAATTCTTCTCTGCTTCTGACCAATCATAACTAGCGTATTGCTCATCATAATTTTCCAAATAATAATTCCCTCGAATTACTGGCAGCGCTTCCAATTTCATATGCCAAAATCCCCCTTTTATTCGTTTGCTATTATTATAGTACAGATAGTTTGTTTTCTCAATTTTTAAAATATTATTCCTTCTAAATGACTATATATTTTTACAATTAGCCTTATGTTTATATTCACAAAAATTTTATAGAAAATTCAGTGAAAGCGCTTCACACATTATAGTTTTATGTATAATAGAACTAAACTATGAAAATACTAGGCGGTGAATTGATGGAGCATCCGAAAACATATAATGCCAAAGAACTCAAAACACCTGGAGGAAATATAATAATTGAAGGACCCATACCACCAGAAAAACTAGCAGAATATGAATTTCATAAAGATTTGACTGCTTTTCGCCCCCCAGAACAGCAAAAGAAAGCCCTAATTGAAATTGCCGGACTTCCAGAAGGAAGGATTATCATTGCACGCTGCAGGGATACGATTGTCGGCTATGTTACCTATCTATATCCAGATCCACTTGAAAGATGGTCAGAAGGAAAGATGCCTGATTTAATTGAATTAGGCGCCATCGAAGTTATTCCTGGTTTCCGCGGTTACGGAACAGGGAAAAATTTGTTAAGGGTTTCAATGATGGACGATGCGATGGAAGATTATATCATCATTACAACAGAATATTATTGGCATTGGGATCTAAAGGGCACCGGGTTAAATGTATGGGAATATCGTAAGGTAATGGAAAAAATGATGAATGCCGGCGGACTGGAATGGTATGCAACAGATGAGCCAGAGATAAGTTCACATCCTGCCAATTGTTTAATGGCCAGAATCGGAAAAAGAATTCAAGCTGATTCAATCCAGCAATTTGATCGTTTAAGATTTATGAATCGTTTTATGTATTAATAATATTTTCTTACTAAAGGTGGGGCAGAACATGCTTGTGGAAGAAATAATGAAACAAGACGTCACCACATTAACAAAGGAACATAGTATTGGTGACGCTGTAAAAATCATGAGTGCAAATAAAATCCGCCATTTGCCAATTATTGATGAGCAAGGTCAACTAATTGGACTTGTAACAGATCGGGATATCCGTGATGCAACTCCATCGATTTTTGAAACTGATCAATTTATGAATACATTACAAAAGCCACTGCATTTACTTATGCAAAAAGATATCATTACTGGGCATCCGCTTGATTTAGTTGCAGAAGTATCTGCCCTTTTATACGAACACCGGATTAGCTGTCTGCCCATTGTGAAAAATCACAAGCTCGTCGGCATCGTCACTGAAACGGATCTTCTTCATACTTTAGTCGAACTCACTGGTGCTCATCAGCCCGGTTCCCATATTGAAGTAAGAGTAGAAAATAAATCTGGAAAGCTTTATGAAGTCACATCCATTATTAGGGAAAGAAAAGCGAATATACAAAGTGTGCTTGTTTATCCGGATAAAAAGAATGATCAATTTAAAATCATTGTCATCCGTGTTCAAACGATGAATCCTCTTTCGATCATAAAGGATTTAACATCAGCAGGATATGAAGTGCTCTGGCCAAATCACTCTGGGAAGCCGTTATGATGCATGATTCCATATTTATTTACTCGAAAGATTTAATGAATTACAAATTCAGCGAAGACCATCCTTTTAATCAAAAGAGACTAGAACTAACAATCAGTTTACTTCAATCAATTGGGGCACTGCAAGAGGGATTAATAATTCCTCCGCGCTTAGCACTGGACGAAGAACTCCAGCTTATTCATGATCCAAGCTATATACAGGCGGTAAAAAATGCAGGAGCTGGCATGCTTCATGAAGAAACGGCTGAAAATTATGGCTTAGGAACAGAGGATACACCTATTTTCCCTCATATGCATGAAGCCAGTTCATTGCTTGTAGGCGGGACTTTAGCTGCAGCTGATTATGTCATGAGCGGGAAGGCAAAACATGCTCTTCATATTGGCGGAGGTTTGCATCATGGCTTTAGAGGAAAAGCATCTGGTTTTTGCATCTACAATGATAGTTCTGTTGCCATAAAGTATCTGCAGGAAAAATATCAAGCACGAGTTTTGTATATTGATACAGATGCACATCACGGAGATGGGGTACAATGGGCATTTTATGACGACCCTAATGTGTGTACATTTTCAATCCATGAAACTGGCCGCTATTTATTCCCAGGAACAGGAAATGTAAATGAACGGGGACAAGGAAAAGGGTATGGTTATTCTTTTAATATTCCTGTTGATGCCTTTACAGAAGATGATTCATGGATTAATGCCTACAAAACAGCTCTTCGCAAAATTGCTGACTTTTTTAAGCCTGATATTATACTTACACAAAATGGTGCAGACGCACATTTTTTGGATCCGCTTACACACTTATCTGCCACGATGAAAATTTATCGTGAAATTCCAAAGCTGGCGCATGAAATAGCTCACCAATATTGTGAGGGCAGATGGATTGCAGTTGGCGGGGGAGGCTACGATATTTGGCGTGTTGTTCCCAGAGCTTGGGCGCTGATTTGGCTTGAAATGACAGAAAACTCGAATAGTTACGGAAAATTACCGAAGGAGTGGATTGAAAAGTGGGCAAAAGAAGCTCCTGTTCCTTTACCAGTCGAATGGGATGACCCAGTGGATGCCTATAAAGCAATTCCCCGAAAAAAAGAAATTGAAGAAAAAAACCAAATTACATTGGAAAAAGCTTTATATCCGTTGAAAGATATAAAGCCGATCTCTTCAGAATAGAGCGCCTAACAAAAAAACGTTCTGAGGACTATGAAGTCCTGCAGAACGTTTCCTATTGCTCTTCCTGAATCTCTTCATTGTAAGCAGGATCAGAAATAATAATTTCAACTCTTCGGTTTTTGCTCAAATTTTCCGGACTGTCATTTACAGCTACTGGACGCGTATCACCATAACCAACTGCCGCAAAGCGGCTGCTGTCTAATTGCTGTGATTCAACTAAATAACGAATGACACTGGCAGAGCGCGCTGCTGACAGTTCCCAGTTCGATGGATAACGGTAAGTGGTGATCGGCCTGCTGTCAGTATGACCCTCAACCTTCACCAAATTATGCATTTCGGAAAGCATGGTTGCCACTTTGTTTAAGAATGGGAAAGATTGTTCTTTAAGATCGGCGTCGCCTGTTTCAAACAGGATCTGCTCTTGTAAAACCAACACAACTCCCCGCTCTGTTCTATTGGCAACAATGACATCTTCCATGCCGTTTTCCTGCAGATACACCTGTACCTCAGTAAGCAAATGATCCAGCGTTCCTTCTTCTGAACTGCTGCTCACATCTTCATCGCTGTCTTTGGCTTCACCTGGATGTTGATTTTCGATAACAGAAGGGTAGAAATCTAAGATTTCTCTTGTTCGAAAAGACTCCGCAATCGCCTGAAATTTAGAAACGTCTATTTGCGACATGGAAAATAGCAGAATAAAAAATACTAGAATGAGCGTAACTAAATCAGAGAAGGTAACCATCCAAGTCGGCGCGCCTTTTTTAGGTTTTGGCCCTCTCTTTTTAACGTTCATTTTCTAGTGCCTCCCCAGATCTGCTGATCTCAGCGGAACGTTTTTTCTCTTCGGCAGATAAAAAGGCACTAAGCTTTTCTTCTAATATTTTGGGATTTTGTCCTGACTGAACGCCAATGACTCCTTCAATGACAATCTGCTTCATAAACACTTCCTGCTCTGTCTTTAACTCAAGCTTTGCAGCAATCGGAATAAAAAACAAATTTGCCAGCAGTGAACCATATAAGGTTGTTAAAAGAGCAATCGCCATATTAGGACCCAATGTTTCCGGATCATTAAGACTTTTAAGCATGAGGACAAGTCCAATTAATGTCCCAATCATCCCCCATGCTGGAGCATACTCTCCTGCCTTTTCTAAAATACTTCTGCCTTTTCGATGGCGTTCTTCTAATGCAGAAATTTCAGCACTCATAATGTCATGGATAACGTCCTGTTCAATCCCGTCTATAGCCAGTAAAACACCTTTTCGAATAAACGGATCCTCAACCTCTTCAATCACTGATTCAAGAGACAGCAATCCTTCTCTTCTTGCTTTTTCAGCCAGCTTCACAAAAATAGCAATTAACTCGCCAAGACTTTCATCTTTCTGAGAGAACGCCTGACGAATAACCGTAAACATGTGACGTACACTTTGCAAGGGAAAACTGACGAGTAAACCTGCGCCAAGTCCTCCTATTACAATTAAAATGGAGGCAGGATCAATAAACGAAATAATGTCCGCTATTCCTCCATTTGCTGCAATCCCAAAAAGCAGCAGGGCTAATCCGACCATAAGACCTATAGGTGTTAACATGTCCAGCTTTTTCATAAATTCTCTCCCTGATCAGCACAAAATTGCCATTTTAGCGGAGAAGTTACGACTTAATAAGGATTAAGACATAGTGTCAAGCAGTGGAGCAGGCAGTTCTGAATACGAACGAACAACAGAACCTATAACAATTGCCTCTTTTCATACAAGTACGGACCTGTATTTCCAATGCTTCCGGTGTCTAGGCCAAGTGAAAAAGCTTTTCATGCAGATGTACATGAAGCTTAAGCCGCCTCCGCATTTCTATATAGGCTTAAGGCGCCTCCCAGGTACGTTCTAAAGTAAGAGCTGCCTTCGTAATTGACTGCACACTCCACTTTCTTTTGTCCTAAATAAAGCGCCTCTTTCTTACCTTTTTTATCGGCAATTGTCTTATTTTGTTGAGTCGCGCTGCTCAATACGGTGCGGAAGTACTACGATTTGATCACTAACTGATTCTTTATTCATAAGTTTTGTTAATAATCTCATTGCAACAGCTCCTATATCATATAAAGGCTGAACAACTGAGGTAAGCTGCGGACGCACCATCAATGTCAATCTTGTATTGTCGGAACTGATTACTTCAAAGTCATTAGGAACACTAAAGCCTTTGTCTTGAGCTCCGTGCACGACTCCAAGTGCCATCTCATCAGATCCTGCATAAATAGCTGTTGGTTTAGGATCTGCTTCTATTAATTTTTCGAAAGCTTCGATACCGGAATCATAGGTGTCGTCCCCTTCAACAACTAGTTCTTCTCTATAAGAAATACCAGCCTCAGCTAATGCACGCTTATAACCTTCCAGCTTCTTCTCGGCATTAATCGGCTCGCGGAGCGGCCCAACTACAAGCGCTGTATCTTTATGGCCTTTCTCAATTAACGCAGTCGTTGCATCAAAAGCAGCCTGCTCATAATCAATATTAACAGATGGGATACTGCCTGATTCTTCAATGGAACCTGCTAAAACAATCGGAACAGGAGATTTCTTAAATTCATTAACATGTTCAGCTGTAATATTTCCACCCATAAACACGATCCCGTCAACTTGTTTGCCTAGCATCGTATTTAGCAGGTGAAGCTCTTTATCTTCATTTTGATCAGAATTGCTCAAAATGATGTTGTATTTATACATGGTTGCAATATCTTCAATTCCGCGTGCAAGCTCTGCAAAAAACGTGCTTGAGATATCAGGAATAATAACGCCCACTGTTGTTGTCTTCTTACTGGCTAGTCCTCGTGCTACAGCGTTTGGACGATAGCCAAGTCTGTCGATTACTTCAAGTACCTTTTTTCTTGTTGTCGGTTTTACATTCGGGTTTCCGTTCACTACCCTTGAAACGGTTGCCATTGAAACGTTTGCTTCACGTGCAACATCATATATTGTTACATTCATTTCATTCACTCCTCGATTTTTACGGTTTTCCGCTTTAATATAGTTATTTTACTGCATGCGCACGTAACCTACTCATAAAAATGATATTGTGATAGGCTACACATGTCTAATTATGTATAATCATACGACACGAAGCGAATTGTCGCAATGTCAACACCTTCATTTTTGAAAAAAAACTGTGCTATTTTCATAAAAGATCATGGCTTTTTCAAAAGTTTAATAAAAAATTAACATTTCTCTTCTCAAAACCCCGTATGGATATAAAAAGAAACCCACAAGATTTATATCCTGTGGATTTCTTTTATCTTAACTATTATACCCTTGCAAAAGGTGTTGCTTTCAGCTCTTTCATAAAATGATCGAATTGCTCTAAGTCCATTTGCTGAGCAGAATCAGATAATGCCACTGCAGGATCCGGATGAACCTCAGCCATAACACCGTCTGCACCGATCGCCAATGCAGCTTTGGCTGCAGGAAGAAGCAGATCTTTTCTTCCTGTAGAGTGAGTCACATCAACAAGTACCGGAAGATGCGTTTCTTGCTTTAAAATCGGCACCGCTGAAATATCAAGCGTGTTTCTTGTAGCACGCTCATACGTACGGATACCGCGCTCACATAGTATAATCTGACCATTGCCTTGAGACATAATATACTCTGCGGCGTTAATGAATTCTTCGATTGTCGCTGCAATCCCTCTTTTTAATAAGACTGGTTTATTAACAGATCCAGCAGCCTTTAATAGTTCAAAGTTTTGCATATTGCGGGCACCAATCTGGATGACATCGATATAATTTACCGCAGTTTCAATATCTGCAGGACTTACAATTTCAGAGATGACAGCAAGATCGTATTCATCAGCCACTCTTTTTAGAATTTTTAACCCTTCTAGCCCTAAGCCTTGGAAATCATATGGAGATGTTCGCGGCTTAAATGCTCCTCCGCGTAATAGTTTCAGACCTTTAGCTTTAACAGCTTCTGCGACCGTTGCTACCTGTTCATAAGACTCAACAGCACATGGACCAAAAACTAGATGAGGGTTTCCGTCTCCGACCTTTTCCCCCTTAATATCAACAATTGTGTTTTCTGATTTCTTTTTACGGGAAACAAGCAGAGCTTTGCTGTGATCATCTTTTTGCAATTCAAGTCCAGCTTTAAAAATTTCTTTAAACATATGCTCAATCGTTGAATTTTCAAATGGTCCATCATTATTCTCTTTAATTAAATCAAGCATTCCTCTTTCACGGACAGGATCATAACGATAAACCCCTTGTGTTTCCTTAACTTTTCCGATTTCCTGCACTAGTTCTGCTCTTTCGTTAATTAACTTTAATAGCTGCAGATTAATCTCATCCACACGGTCACGCAATTGATCAAGCTCTTTACCCATTGTTATCCCTTCCCTTTCTGCTTAGCCTGGCCTCAAGTCATAAATGATTAACATCATCTTATTATTCTTTATTGACCGGTCATTTTGTGATACATTTTTTATAATTAGGGTTATTATATCGGAAATATTCTAACATGTCACTATATTTATCTTTATTAATTAAACGCTTTTAAGCGGTAAAGTAAAAGTAATCGTCAAAAGAGGGTGTACGCCTTGGAAGAAACCAAAAAATTGTTCGCTCTGGATATCGGTACCCGATCGATTGTAGGAATTATCCTTGAACAGCAGGAAGATCAATTTCATGTTATAGATATACTTATTCAAGAACATACGGAACGTGCCATGCTCGATGGGCAGATTCACGATGTGTTAGCTGTCTCAAAAATCATCATTCAAATTAAGGAGAAGCTGGAGAAAAAGCACGGACCATTAAAAAAAGTAAGTGTAGCTGCAGCTGGACGTTCATTAAAAACGAAACGCGCAGTCTCTTCGATTGGGATACAAGGGAAGCCCATGATGAATAAACAAGACATATTACATCTCGAATTAAGTGCTGTTCAGCAGGCACAGGCTCTTGTCGCAGAGGATCAAGAAAGTGAAAAGAGTGCTATGTACTATTGTGTCGGCTATTCAATTCTTTATTACAAGCTCGATGGAGAAGAGATTGGGAATCTAATTGATCAGCAGGGGAATGAAGCGTCTGTTGAAATTATTGCCACGTTTCTGCCAAAAGTTGTGGTTGAATCACTTATTTCAGCTTTGCATCGTTCTGATTTAGAGATGGAAGCACTCACCCTTGAGCCTATCGCAGCGATCAATGTTCTCATTCCTCAATCAATGCGCAGACTAAATGTCGCGCTTGTTGATATTGGCGCAGGTACTTCCGATATTGCGATAACGGATTTAGGAACAGTTGTTGCCTATGGAATGGTTCCAGTTGCGGGAGATGAAATTACTGAAGCGATTAGTGATCAGCTTCTGCTTGATTTTCCGCGTGCAGAACAGGCAAAGCGTGAATTGCTGACACAGGATTCCATCATGGTTGAAGATATCCTTGGCTTTGAGGCTGAGGTAACAAAAAGCGAAATTATTGAACAGATTTCACCTGCCATTAACCGTTTAACAGAATCCATATGTGATGAAATCCTCACGTTAAATAATCACAAGCAGCCTAAAGCCGTTATGCTTGTTGGCGGAGGCAGCCAGACGCCTGCATTAGCTGAGCGAATTGCTGAAAAATTGAAGCTGCCTGCCAATAGGGTAGCGATTCGCGGCATTGATGCCATTCATGCTTTAACACTTTCAGAGCATATCTCACGCGGTCCAGAACTAGTGACGCCCATTGGCATTGCCATAGCGGCTCATAAAGCGCCTGTACAATATAAAACCGTTCATGTAAATGAACAGCCTGTACGATTATTTGAGGTGACCAAATTAACGGTTGGTGACTGCCTGCTTGCTGCTGGTATAAAAATGAATAAATTATATGGAAAACCCGGTTTAGCCATGATTGTATCTTTAAATGGCCATCAGATCACCATTCCCGGATCTCACGGAGATGCACCTTTATTAATGAAAAATGGAGACATCTGCGGATTAGATGATAAAGTCCTAAGCGGTGATGAAATTACTGTCAAAAAGGGGCAAGACGGCTTGAGAGCTGAGGTCTTAATTCGGGATTTAATCGATGAGCTTCCAAATAAAACAATTTATGTGAACGACAAGGAATATATTCTTGATGCAATGATCAAACGCAATGGCAAAGCAGCAAATATTGAAGAGCATGTCTTAGACCATGACATGATTGAATGTACCGTGCCTGAAACGATTTCTGAAATGCTCACAGCATTACATTTGGAATATTTACTGGACAGACTAAAGCCCTTCAAATTAAAAATTAATGGAAAAGACACGATAATTCCGTCATTCTCTGGAGCACTTCTGCGCAATGGTTCACAGGCAAAAGTGCATAATGGCATTGACCACTATGATAAAATCACTATTTCGAAAAGAAGCGAGCCAACCCTGAAAGATTTAATGCTGCTTAAACAAATGGTCTTGGAATTCACTTTGCCAGTAACCTTTAATAATAAAGAAATACAATTAAAAAAGCCATTTGCCCTTTTTAAAAGAAATGGAGAAGAATTGGCATTAGAGGATATTATCTCTGACGGTGATGAATTAGAATACATTCAGATTAGACGAGAGCCTTTCATTTTTCAGGATATTTTTAAAGCAGTAGAAATTGCCATGCCTCAAAATGCTAAAGGAAATTTCCTTCTTTTAAAAAATGGAGAAAACGCAACGTTTTATGATGAATTAAATGCAGGCGATCAGCTGGAAATTGTCTGGCCAATTAAACAGATGCAGACATATGTGAATAAAACGTCACTATAAGCTTTAAATATTTTCGTACTCCCTTCCCGCCAGAGCCTTGTTTCTAAAAGCAGTTAAAGGAACGAATTTTTCAAAGAGGAACCTTTTAAATATGGTAAAAAAAAACGGTTCTGGATTGTCCAGAACCGTTTTTTTGATTATTTATTCTCTTCAATTGCCTTGCCTAAAGAATCAGTCGTAATTTTCCAATGGGAAGCATGCCAAACAACATCTCCATTTTTAAACAAAATAGATTGTGGTGATTCATGCTTAATATGAAATTCCTCGGCAATATGATCTGATAACGGACGATCATCTTGAACAATTAATACATATGTTTTCAGATCCTGCTGCTCTCCAGAAAAGCTTTCATATTCTTCATAAGCTGCTTGGCTGATTGGGCAGGTAGAACTATGCTTTAAAAGCATAAAAGTGCCCCCGGCCTTAATCACTTCATTAAATGCTTCTACATTAGTTAGTCTTTCCATTCAAAAATAACCTCCAAATAGGATAATAAACGGTGAAGTAATCTTACCACTTCACCGTTTATAAGACAAATATCGAGTTTTATCGATTATACTTTAGCTCAGTCTCATCAAAAGCTTGCTTTGTTTCATCAAGCTTAAGCTGTATCTCAGCATCATTTACTGGAGAATTCCCCTCAGGAAATACTTCATTGTCCGTTTTAACAGCAGTTAATTCAGAAGTTTCCTCCGATTGAGTATCCTGATTATTTTTAGCCGTTAAACCTTTCACTTTGTTAACCAATTCCGAAGATTGCTTTGAAACAGAAGATGAAACTGCATTTGTTTTTTCTTTAGCTGCTCCAGCTAATTCTGTTCCTTTTTCCATAGCTGTATCGCGGATTTTGCTTGTTTTTTCCTTTATGACAGAAGCTTGTTCGCTAATATCGTGCATCAATTCTTTACCTGGTTTTGGTGCGAGCAATAGCGCAGCACCTGCACCAATGATTCCTCCGATTAAGGCGCCAATCACAAAATCTTTTGTGTTCATGCTTTCTTCTTTCACATCCGTACCCGCATCAAATTGATTGCGATCTTGTTTACTCATTTCCATCCCTCCGCATAATTTAGTTTCTTACTCGTACCTTCTCTCTTTTGTCCGGCAAAACATCTTCTTGCATTTCATATTGATATGGATCAGGTTTTTTCATTCTCCACTTATTCTTTATCTCAAGAAGCACATTGCTCCACTGAACAACTTGTGATATCTTGTCCTTATTTTGCTCAAGTTGATCATTTACAGTAGATGTTATTTTCTGGACAGATCCGTTAAAACGTCGAACTGAATCTCCGACTTCTTTCACTGCATATACGACACTATTTAAGCTTTCAGATTTCTGCTGGATATCACTTGCAAGTGAGTTGGTTTTATGTAGAAGCACTGTTGTTTCTTTCGTGACTCCATCTAATTGTTTCTCCAACCCAGTCAGCGTTTGTGAAACACTTTCCAATGTCCCCTGCAAGGAATTTAATGTTTTTGATAAATAAACAACCAACACTAAAAATGCGACTGCAATAACCGCTACACTTACGTATAAAATAATTTCCATTGTGCACCTCCGTCTTTCTTTCAAGAAAAATCTGTTTTTCAAGCTGTTATTATCATTTACCCAATGCCTTGTACTATAAACCAGCCTATTGATTAAATCTTACCATAATCTCCTGAAAATTTTATAATAATAAACAAATTGAATTATTTCGGTTACAATAATAAATGCAAGTATATTTATTAATGGGGGTAAAAAAATGAGAGACTCACGTATCGATCAGCTCGCAAAAAACTTAATCAATTACTCAGTGCGCCTGCAAAAGGGTGAAAAGGTACTGATTGAAAACTTCGGCTTACAGAAAGAGCTTGTAACGGCCCTAGTAAGAGAAGCATATGCTGCAGGAGGACAGCCATTTGTCTCCCTCAAGGATCATCAAGTGGACCGAGCATTATTGTTAGGTGCACAAGAAGAGCAATTTAAGCTTACAGCTGAGTTTGAAGCTAATGTTATGAAAAACATGGACGCTTATATCGGACTTCGTTCTGGTGACAATATTAACGAACATGCAGACGTGCCAGGCGATAAAATGAAGATCCATGGTGCTACAATCGGCAAGATGGTACATAGAGAAATCCGGGTTCCAAAAACAAAATGGGTCGTACTCCGCTATCCAAACGCTTCGATGGCACAATTAGCGAAAATGAGCACTGAAGGTTTTGAAGATTTCTACTTCAATGTCTGTAATTTAGATTATGGAAAAATGGATAAAGCGATGGATCAGCTTGTTTCCTTAATGGACCGTACCGATAAAGTGCGTATTACCGGTCCTGGTACTGATTTATCTTTCTCCATTAAAGACATTCCTTCCATTAAGTGTTCTGGTCAGATGAATATTCCAGATGGAGAAGTTTACACTGCGCCAGTACGCAATTCTGTTAATGGTGTTCTTACTTACAACACTCCATCGCCATATCAAGGCTTCACATTTGAGAATGTAAAGCTTACATTTAAGGATGGCAAAATTATAGAAGCAGAAGCAAACGATACGGAACGCATTAATAAAATCTTTGATACAGATGAAGGCGCGCGCTTCATTGGCGAATTTGCCATTGGTGTAAATCCATATATTCTTCATCCAATGCAGGATATCTTATTTGATGAAAAAATTGACGGAAGCTTCCACTTTACGCCTGGACAATGCTATGACGAAGCTTCGAACGGCAACAATTCAAACATTCACTGGGATATGGTAAACATCCAGCGTCCAGACTACGGCGGTGGAGAAATTTACTTTGACGATGTTCTCATCCGAAAAGACGGCCGTTTTGTAATCCCTGAATTAGAATCTTTGAATCCGGAAAACTTAAAATAAGACATTCATTTCTATGATCGATCAAAAGCATAGTGCTAATGATTCTTCCCTAAAATGCAAAAAAGGATGCAGCCATTGGGCCAGCATCCTTTTTCATTGTATATACCTTGCTTACTATTAGTTCATTAATAATTGTTTCTCATAGGCAGCCTGGAATTTTTGAATATCCCCTGCTCCCATGAAAATGATGACACTATCTTCATGTTTCTTAAGAACAGCTGTATCTTCTTCAGTTAAAATTTCTGCATCTGAAATCTTCTCCTGGAGATCTTCAATGGAAAGCTTTCCATGATTTTCACGCGCAGAACCAAATATTTCACATAAATATACTTTATCTGCTGTATTTAAACTCTCAGCAAACTCTGATAAAAAGGTTTGCGTTCTAGTAAACGTATGCGGCTGAAAAACAGCAACAATTTCCTTTTCAGGGAATTTTTGTCTAGCAGCCTCTACCGTTACTTTTATTTCTGTTGGATGGTGTGCATAATCATCAATTATGACTTGAGACCCAATCTGCTTTTCAGAAAACCTTCTCTTTACTCCACCAAAAGATGAAAGCTGCTCCTGGATAATATCTGCATCAATTTCCTCATAATGACAGACGGCAATTACACCAAGTGAATTCAATACATTATGATCTCCATATGCATTTATAGAAAAAGTATGATAGAAAGTATTTCTGACAAAAACATCAAATGTCGTTCCTTCAGTAGATTTTACAATATTCCTGGCTTGGAAATCATTGTCCTCGCCAAAACCGTAAAATAATACCGGAACTTTCGCTTGAATTTTTTGCAGCTGCTCATCATCACCATATGCAAATATCCCTTTTTTCACCTGCCAGGACATTTCCTGAAAAGCTGAAAATACATCATCAATATTGGCAAAGTAATCGGGGTGATCAAAGTCAATATTTGTCATGATCGCATAGTCAGGAGAATACGAAAGGAAATGGCGTCTATATTCGCAAGCTTCAAATGCAAAATATTCAGCTTCTTCCTTCCCTCTTCCTGTTCCATCTCCAATTAAATAAGAAGTTGGTTTCGCCCCCTGCAGGACATGCGAAAGCAAGCCTGTAGTGGAGGTTTTGCCGTGCGCCCCTGTCACTGCAATGCTTGTAAAGTTTTGGAGAAAATCGCCAAGAAAACGGTGGTACCGAACAATCGGCAAGCCCAGCTTCATCGCTTCTTGAATTTCTTCATGTGTATCAGGAAAAGCATTTCCTGCAATTACAGTCATGCCTGGTTCAATATTTTCTTTTTGAAAAGGAAGAATTTTAATTCCAGCTTCCTCTAGTGCTGCTTGAGTAAAAAAACGTTTTTCATAATCGGAGCCTTGGACCTGTAAATTCATATCATGAAGCACTTGTGCAAGTGCGCTCATTCCAGATCCTTTAATCCCTACGAAATGGTAAATAGTCATATAAAGAACCTCCAACCATCGTATATCTGTAACACAGTATATGACATATATCTAGATTTGCTCATATCCTTTAAAGGACATGGCTGAAACTTTTAAGAACATTACAGCATTAAAGTAAATTGTCAGTACATTTATCAGAATAGAGGGATAGTCTTTATCTACCCTCTATTCTGATCCGTGAACATAGTAATATGAAAATGCATTCATTCATTATATCATTAGTTGTTTTGAAAAACTATGCCCTATATTTCCTTCTCTAAACGAGGGTTTGGGCGATATCGCCGTCCGGCTTTTGCCACATGCTTCCCATCAATCATGACATTGTCGCCGGTAAAACCAATATTCACCTTTAATAAGCTGCTGCCGACACCATATGTATCAACAGGAACTCCTTGCTTTTCAAACTCTAAAATACGGTCTTCATTAAAGCCACCGCTAACGACAATTTTCACATGCTGAAAGCCCTCATCATCCAATGCCTTCCTTAAGGCAAAGATCAATTCGGCATTAACTCCTCTAGGATCGAATGTTCCAAGCACATGCTGATTTCTCAGGAAATATTGATCAATCATCGTACGGGAGGTATCAACGCGGACTCCTTTTAAATCCTTTCCAAACTCCCGTGCTACTTTTAACGAATCAGCAACTGCATCGTTATTATAATCAACCAATGCGATAAGATCATCATCAGGAAAAGTCTCTTTGTATGCTCTTGTTGCTGCAACTAGGTCTCCTTCAAATAGCTGGATTAAAGCATGCGGCATTGTCCCCATGCCCTGCTTGCCCCACCATTCATTCATCGCATGTGTTGCTTTTGCACTCGCACCGCCAATATGAGCGGCATAGCCATCGCCTGCTTGGGTCATGAAATGATCATCACGGTCTCCCATGAAAATAACTTCCTTCTGTTTACCGGATGCGCCGGCAGCTTTGACTACATTGTACACATTTGTAGCAACAGAAGTACGGCGTGCTAAAATCCCATCAATCAGACCTTCAAGATATCCAAAGGTTTTATAATTTCCTTTAATTGTTAACACCGTTTCAAACGGAGAAATCTTATCTCCATCTTTTAAAGAATATATTTCCAGTTCTTCAGGATTATCCGCAAATGTTTTAATTAGTGAGATAACCTCATCTGTACCGCAAAGAACCGCATGGTTTTTTTGAAAAAATTGCATCGTTACAATTTTTTCATAATGATATTTCTCTACAATTTGCTTTGTTTTTAAAAAGTAAACAGCCGAAAACCAGCCATCCCTGACACGCTCATCGAACTTAAACGTTTTATTTGTTAAACGGTTGATCTTGCCTTGCAACTTCAATTCAATTTCTTTCATTGTTAAAGCTCCTTAAGTCAATTCCACCTAAAATGTTATATTTATATTGTTTTCTAATGCAAATAAAGAATACCACGTATTAATTTATTGTACTAGCCTCTAAAATACTTTCAAGATCAGCTGCACTGATCAGTACATCTCTTGGCTTACTGCCGCGGTTCTCTGTAATATATCCTAATTGCTCCATCATGTCGATTAATCGGGCTGCCCTGCTGTAGCCGATTTTAAATCTCCTCTGCAGACTTGAAGTAGATGCAGATCCCTGGGCAACTATAAATTCACATGCGTCAAAGAAAAGCTCATCCTCTTCCTCAACAGCTTCTGCTTTTTTCAGCAATTCTTCCTGTTCGAACAAGTAATCCGGATCTCTTTCTTTTCTTACATGAGCCACAACCTCGTCAATTTCCTGATCCGATACAAAGGTTCCCTGCAGTCTGACAGGCTTTGAGGAGCCATTTTCCAAAAATAGCATATCTCCCCGTCCAAGCAGTTTCTCCGCTCCGCTAATATCAATAATCGTGCGGGAATCCACTTGAGAAGAAACAGAAAAAGCAACTCTTGTAGGGACATTCGCCTTTATCAATCCTGTTATAACATCCACAGATGGTCTTTGTGTGGCAATAATTAAATGAATTCCGCATGCTCTTGCTTTTTGCGCAATCCGGCAGATGGCTTCTTCCACATCAGCAGGAGACATCATCATTAAATCCGCAAGCTCATCAATCACAATCACGATATATGGGAGCTTATCCTTATATTGTTTGGCCTGCTCTGCAAGCTCATTAAATCGAGTGATATCACGGACACCAGTATGAGCAAAAAGTTCATAGCGGCGTTCCATTTCTTCCACAGCCCACTTTAAGGCAGCAGTGGCAGCTTTCACATCTGTAATGACTGGGCTGACAAGATGCGGGATTCGATTATATGGAGCAAGCTCTACCATTTTTGGATCTATAAGCAGTAATTTTAATTCATCTGGAGTTGACTTATATAAAAGGCTGATCAAAATCGTATTAATACAAACACTCTTCCCAGATCCTGTCGCACCAGCTATCAATCCATGCGGCATTTTCCGCAGATCCGTTACGATCGGATTTCCGGCAATATCGAGACCTAAGACTGCTGTCAGCGGAGATTTTGCCTCTTGAAAAACTGCACTGTTAATAATTTCACTGATAAAAACAGGACGGCTGGAATGATTCGGAACTTCGATGCCAATCGTGTGTTTTCCTGGAATTGGCGCTTCTATCCGAATATCCCTTGCTGCAAGACTTAATTTAATATCATCTGACAGATTCGTAATTTTATTTACTTTGACTCCAGGCTCAGGCTGCACTTCAAACCGTGTAACCGACGGCCCTTGAGTCACATTTACAACATGTGCACGCACATTAAAGTTAGAAAGTGTGGAATTCAAAAGCTCTTCCTGTTCAAAAAGCCATTCTGATGATTCTTCAGGAGCCACACCTGGGAGAAGCACATCCTTCGAAGGAAAAGCATAATAAGGCAATTCTTCGGCATCATCCAGCTGTTCCATTACCGGTTTAGGCGGATTATCAATCGTTTGCGCTGTTTGCGGTGCTGTATTAACAGCTCTTGGGACAATCTTTTGCTCCTGCTGATCAGCAGATATCCTCTCTTTTTCTTCCTGAATCTTTGGCTCAGTATTCCCTCTAAATGGAACAGCAGACTGAGCTGCCTGCAGCTTTTGCCGATCCTTATTCAGCATGATGACATTAAACGGAATATGGCTGCGGGAATTTCTTGGTTTTTGCTCCGGTTCCACATTTAGCAAATCCTCTTCATGATTGCTTTCTGTGAGTTCTGGGGCCTCTGAATCTTCTTGTTTTTCCTGTGACGCCGCCTCTTCTAAAACAACTTCCTCGGAAAAAGGTTGCTCCTTCACTTCGATCTCATCTGGCTCGTCTATGTTTTCCTCAATGAGCATTGAATGCGAATTTGAAAGAGCCTCTGAGCTTACAGGCACATCCGTTACAGGTTCTATTTCTTCTTTATGTTCTTCTAAAATGGGGAGATCCATCTCTTTAGCTGCTGTATTTTCTTCATCATAATAGACTTTAGCAGGCTCTTCATTGCGTTTCACACTTTGAATAAGAGAGAGAGAACTTTCTAAGTGTTCCTCCTGCTTAGCTTGGTGTTCAAACTCATTAACTTTTAGCTCATCTAAGTTTGTTGTTATATCTTTTTTATCCATATTAATTTCAGAATTGCTCTTAAGTTCGAACTCTATTTGCTCTTTTACCGGGCGCTTAGCGAATCCATAGATTGGCGAAGGAATCTCTGTCGGATGAAATGGCCTCGTCATTTTAGCGGCAGCATTCCGTTCTGGTTTGACGCTTTCTTTCTGAACAGGCGGTTTACGGTACGCTCTATTTGTTTCGTCTGTTTTTTTCTCTGAAGCCGTTTTGTGTATCTGTCTCTTTTCCTTCTGCTGTTTTGCTTCTTCATCTGGAATAAGCGGAAACCTGAATTTCCCTTTAGGATACTGATATAAAACCTTAGCATCTACATTTTTCCCATGATCCTTTTTCTGTTCCATATATGTGACCTTTTCAGGCTCAATCTGTTTTTGATCAACATCTTCCTCTTCTTGAAAAAATCCAAATATCTTTTTAAACCAACTCATATGTAACCATCTCTTTCTGCAAGTCTATCCTTCTTATTTTAGCAGTATTTTGGAGGAAGTGGGGATAAAAATCGATATTGGGTCTTTATGAGGTCTACCGATATGCAAAAAGTCTAATTTGTATCATCTAACTCAGACAAAATATGCCAAAAAAATAGGCTGTCATCAGAAAGAGGACAGCCTAGAAATTCTTTTATTTTTTTGCGCGATTTTTTCCTAAAATAAAAATTGGTTCAAGCTCACCATCTTCATATAGAAATGATAGGGCGGTGATTGGTACACGGCCGCTCGCAAAGAAGCTCATAGTCATCTGCGCAAGGACGTCATAACCTGTATCATTTTTAATATCACAAATGATTAGGACATCCTGATGAGGAACAGCAATAGCCATTTTCCCTTCGACCTTCTCTTCCATTTCTCTCAGAAACGATTCATTTAAGATCCTGCTGGCATCATATCCATCATTGCTATTTAGGAAATAAAAATCATTGCCTGCCACTTGATCCTTTTTAGCATTTACTGAAAGTGACCGGACATTGAATAGAGCAGTTTCCTTTATTCTTCCCCGATCCCAGCCTTCTTTTGACAGCAGCTCTTCATCAATCAGCCGATATGTGTTGCCCAGGTCTAAAGCATAATAAATCCTTGTCTCAGCCGTATGTTCATCTGTTAAAAAGGGAACGCCTTCTTTTGATTCAGATGGAAAGGAAGTAGAGCGTATGACTGGAAAAATATTGCGCTCATGACCTGATAAAACCGGCTCTCCTGTCATCGCCTCAAGTCCTTCTTCCACATAATAAACAACTTCATCAATGGCTTTTTCCTTTTGCTCCTGCCACTTAGCGATGATACCCGGCAGTGAGATCGTAATCCCTTTACCCGTTTCTTTATTGACAACACGAAGCTGATCTTTTTCACGATCAAAGCTAAACTCGCGATTGTCCTTTTCTAATCGATCCTGTAATGCCTTTTTCATTTTCTTGCTATCCATTTTCATCTGTTTCCCTCCTACTGGAGTATGTATTGACCTATACTTTAGAAAAAAACCTCCATCCATAGCATGGTGGAGGGTGAAATATCTTATTTACTTAAAGACTCAATAAATTTCTCAATTTCCTCTTGAGTCTTCCGATCCTTGCTGACAAATCGGCCAAGCTCATTTCCATCCTCAAAACCAATAAAGCTTGGAATTCCATAAACATCTAGCTGGACACATAAATCGATAAATTGATCACGATCTACGTAGACAAATGTATAATCAGCATACTTTTCTTCAACTTCAGGCATAAATGGATCTATAAATCGGCAATCGCCGCACCAGTCAGCTGAAAATAGAAAAATATGCTTGCCCTCTGCTTTTAACTCTTCAAACTGTTCCATAGACTCAAGTTTTTTCACTGTCTTCTCCTCCTGTACGTTAAACCTAATAGGATCATATCAATCTTCCCCTTAACAGTCCAATAAAATGCAAACAGAAGAGCTGAAGGTATCATTATCCTCACCATTTAGTATAAATTACCTATTTTTTCTGGAAATCTGGTCGAATTATGAAGAAAAATAGAATTTATCTAGGATAATTTATGTGTGATTGTATTGTTTTCCCAGGATCTAAGCACTATAATTAAATAAAAATTCAAATTATTTATATTTTTAGATTATTAAATTCTAACCTGAAACTTAGGTTTTACAGCCAGACAATTTTAAGGGGGGATTTCATGAAGACCATACGAGCTAAATTAAGTTTTCTTCTGTATATGACCATTGGAGGGCTCGTTCTTCTATTAGCATTTATCATTCTTTTAAACACGGTTCAAGAAAGCAGCAGAGATCAGGAACAATTACTTCAAGAAACAGTCAGCAGCAGTAAGGAAATCAAGTACAATATGGCCATGACCCGAAAATATGAACAGCAATTTTTACGGGCACCAGACCAAAGCAGTGTTGACTTAGTAGCACAGACGATCGTTCGAGTGAAAGCCGAAGCAGAAAGACTTGGAAAGCTGCAGGATAACAAAGAAATTAAAGAACAGTTCGATTCTGTTGCCCTTATATCTGATACATATATGAAACTCTTCACTGAATTATCAGGCATGTATGAGCAAATTGGCTACAATAATCAGCATGGGTTAAAAGGTCAAATTGAAAGCAATGCCAAACAAATCACATCCCTGACACAATTCATGAATAACCCTGTAATTGATGAACAGCTACTGCAAATGAGAATGTACGAAAAGCAATATTTAGCTGCAAGAGAGGAAGATTCATTCCAATCATTTTCAGAAACTGGCAGTAATCTGCAGTCTATTATTGATCGTGATGAGGATATTGAAGCAAGCTCAAAAGATTATTTAACAAGAAGATTATCGGATTATCAAAATGCCCTAACTACCATACACAGTTCCTACCAGCAAACGGGGGAATTTATTGCACAATTCGATGGACAAGCAAATGCAATTGAACAAGCGATTGCTGAAGCCGAACAAGCAGTCCTGTCCAATCAGCAGACTCTTGTTAGTGACATCAATAAACAAAATGAACTGATTAACTGGATCATTTACGGAATAAGCTTTGTCCTTGTTCTCGCATTAAGCCTAATTGGAATCTATTTGATGCGCAATATCACCAGTTCTATTTCTTCCTTGAAGGCAGGAGCAGAAAAAATCGGAAACGGGAACTTAGCCTATCGGGTTCCATTTAAGGGCAGCGATGAATTAAGCCTGCTCGCTCAAACCTTTAATGGCATGGCAGAAAAGGTGCAAAAATCCTTTTTTCAGATTCTTGATTCCTCTACACAGCTACAGGCGTCTTCCCAGCATCTAGCAGCCATTTCAGAGGAAACGACAGCACAGGCAAATGAGGTTGATAGCGCGATTAAACAAATTGCAATTGGAGCTGAGGAGCAATCCGTGCAGCTGGAGGACAGCAGAGCAGAAATTGAACGGGTTTCGTCCGCGATCAAACGAACTGAGAAATTAAGCTCCGAGATTTCAGCAGATGCTGATTTAACTGAAAAACAAGGCCAGCAAGGACTTCACACGGCAAGAGACTTACAGGAGGTTTCTGATCAATTTCTTCTTTTATCTAATCATTTAATTGAAAAAGTGAGCGAAGCATCTGCACACACATCTAATATTACATCCATTGTGGATACGATTCAGGATATTGCAGAAAGCACAAACCTATTAGCATTAAATGCTGCCATTGAGGCTGCCAGGGCAGGTGATTCAGGTAAAGGGTTTGCGGTGGTTGCTGCTGAAGTAAAAAAACTGGCTGAACGCTCTAAAACAGAGGCACAAACGATTCATCAGCTCATTATTTCCATGAATCAAAAAATGGATCAGCTGCTGCAGGAGTCTGAAAAATTTAATGATTATAAGACACGGCAAGGAGAAGCAGTTCAATCAACCAAAACGGCATTTGAATCCATCGTTTTGCATGTTCACTCCATAAGCGGGAAAACCAAGACGATTGAATCAGCCGTTAAGGAAGTACAAAATTCCAACCACCTTTTAACCAACCGGATAGAGGGAGTTTTCCTAGTATCACACACATCAGCTGCAACAGCTGAAGAAGTTGCTGCCTCAAGCGAAACCCAACTTGATGCCATTTCAAAAGTTAACCTTGCTGCAGTTGAACTTAGCCAAATCGCCAGCGATCTCCAGCAGGAAGTTAGTTTATTTAGTTTAGAGGAGTCAGCTGTGGAAGAGGGCGGTAAAAAAGAAAAGAAAAAACGTGGAGTTAGACTAAAATTTCCGAAATTAAAAATGAATGTGAAGCGGAGAATAAAAAAATAGCGATTTGTAATTGATCTCTCAAAATATAGTTTTAGCAAATTTTGGGGGATTTTTTTATGATTGTGTTTTAACTACCGAGCTGCGCCATTTCTCCTGAATTCGGTTGTTAAAACTCTTTTTTCACTACCCAACTCAGCCACTACGCTCGACTTCGGGCGTAATAACTCCAACACTATCTAAAAAAAACACCCTTATGCCATTCAAACTGGACATAAGGGTGTTTCAGAAACACCTTTTATTTCACTGCAACGGATTGTGCAATTTCCATCATCGAAGAAGCCGTTTCAGACAGTTCACTTGTTTTTACTTGGGTAGTAAGCTTTACACCGCCGATTCCTACCGTCATTTCATTTAGTTTCTCTTCAGCTTCTTTAATTAGTAAGAAACCAAAGCCGTCTTCTTTTTCAAACGTTTCATTGACTTCATAGTCACCTTGGTTAATTGTTGAATCATATACAACTTTACTGTCAGATGCTTCGTTTTGATTGTAAAAAAGAATATACGTTTTATTTCCATTGTTTAAAATGACATTGTTATCAGTTTCTTCTTCGATTTCATAGCCTTGAGGCAAGTAAAATGCAATATCTTCATTTTCATTGTTTGTATTTTCTGGTGATGTTTGAAAGGCGTCCTTAACTGCCTCAGTAATCGTACTTTCTTCTTCATTTAAAGAAGCGGAACAGCCGCTTATGAATAGGATACTGAGAAGTAAGAGCAAGGAACCGACCGAAATCTTCCTCATACTTTTTTCCTCCCTGTCAACATTTCAATTGTCCTATTCTATCATACATTTTCCAATATTCGTCTGACAACCCTTTAAAGAAAATTGGAGAGCGAATATATCGGCTGCCGAAGGAAAAAGTGGTAAGATGTTACAAAGGAGGTAGATCCCATGAAGCTTTCAATTTACTTAGCAGGGGAAATTCATTCTGACTGGAGAAAAGAGATCAAAGAAAAAGCGGAGGCATTAGAGCTTCCAGTTACATTTTATGGACCTATGGAAGACCATGACCGCTCTGATTATATTGGAGAGGAAATTCTGGGCACTCAGCCAAATGCGATTCTTCGTGATGAAGCCGCATCAAGCATCAACAACTTACGCACAGAGCTGTTATTACAAAAAAGCGATCTGGTAATTGCTTTATTTGGCGAAAAATATAAGCAATGGAATACGGCTATGGATGCCAGCGCTGCCGTAACACTTGGAAAGCCGCTCATTCTGATCCGCCCAGAATCATTGCATCATCCGCTTAAGGAATTATCCCAAAAAGCACATGTTACGGTAGAGCGTGTTGATCAAGCCCTTCAAGTAGTTCAGTACGTATTTTCTAACTAACAGAGAATCCGCAAGATTCACTTGCGGATTTCTTTCTGTTCTTTTATCTATTCGGCCCGGTTTCTGTATTCATATTGACCAAGCAGCATGCAACAAATATGTGTAAACATATCAATGCGAGAAATGCGGCCAGAAGTAAAGATTCCTATTGCTCCATCTTTTTTCCGTACATTTTCCTTTTGGGCATACTCATCCATTACGGGACCCAGTTCCATACCTGCACGCAGCTTTTCAGCTATTTCTTCAGGCAGCGGAATCCTTGCTCCTCCAGCAATAATCGGGGGCTGGCCTTCTTCATAAAGAGCTCCCCAATTGCAGAGATAAAGACCATATTCTGTTTCAACAACTCCGCCCTCTAACCCAATGCCAATCTCTCCGCTGCCTTTTTGCATAGCATCGCGGGCACGGTTAATCGCACCGCTAATCGTTTCTTCATCGGAAAATGGCTGTTCGCTAACATTTGAAGCAGCATCAAAGGAAGAAAGCTCTGCCGGGTATTCTTTTAAAGCAGTTTCAGCCGCTAGAATTTTTGCTGGATTTTTGCTGCCGATTATTATTTTTTTCATCTTCAAACCTCACTTAATATGTATAAATAAAGAGGCAGCCTAAGCTACCTCAACAATCTTTAGCTATTTTGACGAATAGAGTCTACTGTCGCACGGTCACTTGCCTTCACTAGCTTTACAAGCAGTTCCTTCGCTGCAGCATAGTCATCGACATGGACAATGGATGCGTGTGTATGGATGTATCTTGAGCAGATTCCAATGACGCCGCTAGGAATTCCTTCATTCGAAACGTGGACACGTCCTGCATCTGTGCCGCCTTGAGAAACAAAGTACTGGTATGGAATGTTGTTTGTTTCTGCTGTGTCTAAAATGAATTCACGCATTCCGCGGTGAGTAACCATTGAACGGTCAAGAATTCGAAGCAATGCCCCTTTGCCAAGCTGGCCAAACTCATTTTTATTCCCTGACATATCATTGGCTGGACTTGCATCAAGCGCGAAGAAAATATCTGGTTTAATCATATTTGCTGCTGTTTGTGCACCTCTTAAGCCAACCTCTTCTTGAACAGTTGCTCCTGAATAAAGGATGTTTGGAAGCTTTTCATCCTTTACTTCTTCAAGAAGTTCAACTGCTAAGCCACAGCCATAGCGATTATCCCATGCTTTGGCTAAAATTTTCTTTTCATTTGCCATTGGAGTAAAGTCACATAATGGGACGATTTGCTGCCCTGGCTTGATGCCAAGTTCAATGGCATTTGCTTTGTCATCCGCACCGATATCAATCAGCATGTTTTTAATATCCATTGGCTTGCTGCGTTTTGCTTCATCAAGAAGGTGAGGCGGAATCGAGCCGATGACACCAATAATTGGACCGTTATCGGTAATGATTTGTACTCTTTGCGCCAGCAATACTTGGCTCCACCAGCCGCCTAATGTCTGAAAGCGCAGCATTCCATTTTCAGTAATGGAAGTGACCATAAAGCCAACCTCGTCCATATGACCGGCAACCATGACAGTTGGTCCATTGGCATCTCCGCGTTTTACACCAAAAATACTTCCTAAATGATCCTGTACAATCTCATCACTATTTTTGCTCAGCTGCTCACGCATAAATTTTCGAACAGCATGCTCATTTCCTGGAGCACCAGGAAGCTCTGTTAATGTTTTAAAAAGCTGCAATGTTTTTTCATTCATTTTTATTAGCTCCTTTATTTTGCACACTGCAAAAGAATGCATTATGTATAAATCCTATTTTACAGAACTTTCACAATGCTTGCCACCTTTTCAATTGATAGGTTTGTATCATTCGCTTTTTTTGATAAGATGAATATAGCAATTATCTTTGGAGGTGCTTTCATGAAATGGAGATCATTTTTACTTGGATTAGGAATCGGCCTTGTCAGCGGCTATGCAGCAAAAGAACTGCTGGCTGAAAAATCATTGCAGTCTGCTGATAAAGTATTGGATCATGCAAAAAGGCTGTTTAAAGAAGAAGGTCCAATCAGCGGTTCGTGGATACATATGAAAGCTGAGCCTTATGAAAAAGGACTGCTTCATTATGATGTATATAAGGGCGGTATTTCCAGACAGCAGGATGATGTCACTGAGCAATTTGAATTTATTGCAGACGCAAAAACAGGAACGATATTAGAAGTATTTAAGCTTGTATAATGAGTGCCGCGGCTGAATTTGCCGCGGTTTGTTGATTTTATAAGCTTCGTGGATTTAATAATGGCCATAAGAACTCTAATATTCAACCAAATTCATTATTTTCGCCGTAAATTTGATTTATTCAAGGCAATGTCAGTTTATCTCCCCAAAATAACCGGGATCTCCTATAAAAAAAACTTATCCCAAAAGGATAAGCTTATTGATAGCGAACCTCACAGCGATAAATTCTGCTGCCTTTATTTGAAAATTTTTCTTCATATTCTGTCATAATATTTCCTTCATAGTCGCTTTTATGCAGATCAAGACTTACATAAGTTAACAGCATTCCGTATTCTGAAAAGCTTGTTAAAGAGTACTCAAATAACCCTTGGTTATCTGTCTTGAAATGAATTTCTCCCTGATCAACGAGAATATTTTCATAAATCTGCAAAAAGCTTTTATAAGTTAGCCTTCTTTTAGCATGGCGTGATTTAGGCCATGGATCTGAGAAGTTTAAATATACGCGGTCAACATCACCTTTAGCAAAAAACTCTTCAAGGTCATTTGCGTTCACATTCATTAATTTAACATTCGGAATTTCTTCCTCAATAATGCGGTCCAGTGCTGTTACAATCACACTTTCTGCCAATTCAATGCCTATATAGTTTATATGAGGATTTGCCTTTGCCATTCCTGTTATAAATCTGCCTTTGCCTGTACCAATTTCGATATGCAGAGGCTGCTTCTGATCAAAAACAGTGTCCCACTTGCCTTTATGTTCTTGTGGCGAAGCGATTACATATTGTGGATATTCATTTAATTTATCTTTAGCCCAAGGCTTATTTCTTTGTCGCATACTGACACTCCTAAAAAATAATATCCTTCAAAACATATCATGCAGAACCTTTAAGCGCAACCCTTATAGAGTGTATTCAAGATTCTGCCACGTATAAATAAACAAGGGAATCACAACCTAGTTGTGATTCCCTTTTTCTCTGCTTTATAGAGCTTAGAAATAAACCATTCGCAAATGTAATCATTCTTAAGCAGAAAGGATGTCTGTTATGCCATTAAACCAGCAGGATCAGTTTTCATTATTAAAAGATATTTTAAGCAATCATCAAAATGATTGCTGCGGCTCTGTTGCAGAATGTGAACAGCTTGAACGATTAGTCAAATCTTTAATGGTTCAAACCAATTCAGATCGCCATATCCAGCCTGTTTTAGAAGAAATTTACCGCTATAGCCAAAATGGGATCGCTGCACCGGAATTAGATCAGCATATTGAATCTAATCAGCAGGAACTCTCACAATGGGTGAGTGAAATCAATCAATATTCTTAGTCTAAAACAGCAGTAAGGAACTCTATCCACTTATCCATTTCAGAATAACGTTCCTTACTTTTGTGCCATTGTATAAAATGAAGCGTTTGAGCAATGACATACCACTTCATGCGCAGACGCAAATGATCCGTTAATTGTACACCATAACGCTGTACCCATTCTTCCCACTGGTCTTCAGGAATATACCAGTAAAGAAGCATGCCAAGATCAATGGCTGGATCTGCAATCATGGCACCATCCCAATCAATTAGATACAACTGGTTGTCCTCAGTCAGCAGCCAGTTGTTATGATTGACATCACAATGACAAACCGTTACCTCTTCACAATCAATTTGCTCAATGGATGAATGCAAAAATTGAAGGCCCTTTTGTACATGATCATGGTGCCTAAGTGAAGGATCTAACTGCGTATTAACCATATTTAATAAGCTTTCAGGCTGTAAAGGCGGTTTCCCGATCCTCATTAGCATAGCAAGCAGCGGCTTAGAGGAATGGATTTTGTTCAACAGCTTTGCCACTCGCTCATCATTCATGTCCGCTGCTTTCAGCTCTCTGCCATTCAGCCATTGCTGGGCTGTTACCACATCACCGTTTTCCATTCTCTTTGTCCAAACGAGCTTAGGGACAATACCCTCTGCAGATAATACAGCGAGAAAGGGGGAAGAATTTCTTTTCAGAAATAATCTTTGCTGTTCAAACTGAGCAAAATAAGCTTCGCCAGTTGCTCCCCCAGCGGGTACAATTTCCCATTCCTCTCCAAAAAAATGTTCCAAGATTGTTCACCTTCAATTTGCTATGCTTCAGCTTTACTCGATAGCTAAATTAGGCTTCAGCAGCTGAAGCCCAACGTTGCATGTATGCATTATTTTAATTTATTATTCAAGTTTTACTGCATTTGAACCATTAGGGCTTTGTAAAAGCTCCTTCAATTTTTCCAATAAAAAAAAGCTATTGATTCCATTTCAACAATAGCTATAATAGTAAATTTTATCTCTTTAGGGCTTTAGCCGTCAAGTCTATCTCCATAAGCTTTTATATTTCCTCCTGAATTAGAACGTACGTGCTGATAGGCTTCAATTTGAAATTTTCCGAAACAGCTTCCAGCTCATTTATTCCTGCATATTGATCGTTTGCGATTACAGACCACCTTCCTTCAGGAAGATCCGCAATACAAACATCATGAAAAGGATTGATGAACACCAGTATTTGGTTCCAGCTTCCAAACTCCTTTACTTCCTGCAGTGCAAAACCTAAAACAGGCTTCCGCTCTTCTAGAATACGGAGATGCTTTCGAATCCTCTCTGCCTCTCGGAAGCGAAATGCTCCGTGTTTTTTGCGGATTGAGAGAATTCCCTTAATGTAATCTACATGGTCAACATATTTTTCTTTTCTGCTCCAATCCATCTGATTAATATCATTTGAAGAACGGTAGCTATTTCCCACTCCTTGCTTTGTGCGGAAAAATTCCTGTCCGCTGTGAAGAAATGGAACACCTTGAGCCAAGATTGTCATCACGGTAGACAATCGATGGCGCAGCATTAATTCGTGTTCATCTTCATCCGGAAAACAGGCTGTGATCTTATCCCAGAGCGTATGATTATCATGTGCCTCCACATAGTTAATGGACTGTTCAGGAGAGAGGAATAATCCCTTCTCATCCAGCATTCCAATACTTCCGCCAATCACTTCCGCAGCATCCTGGTAATAACCTGCATTTCCTAAAGCAAAGCCTTTATCGTATAAATGAAATGTACTGCCTTTTATTCGATCCCTAAATCGATCATTAAAATGAGCAATTCCCGGCATCTTAGACTGATTCCGCATACTTGCTTTCTTCTCTGCCGATATAGGAGTATTCAACTCCCACCCTTCTCCCAATAAAAGAACAGAAGAATCGTTTTCAACCGTTTTTTTTCTAATCAGGTTCATGGTTTCAACATCAAGGATTCCCATCAAATCAAAGCGAAAACCGTCAACATAATATTCTTTTTGCCAAAACAGCACAGAATCGATAATGAATTTCCTTACCATTTTCCGCTCTGAGGCAATGTCGTTTCCGACCCCTGTTCCATTTGATGGCATACCGAAAGCATCATGCCGAAAAAAATAGCCGGGAACAATCTTTTCAAATGAAGAACTTTCCCGTTCGTATACATGATTGTAAACGACATCTGTTATAACCCTTAAACCTAAAGAATGGACAGTTGATATTAATTCCTTCAATTCTATAATTCGTGCGTAAGGATCTCCGGGATCTGTTGAATAGCTGCCGTCAGGTACATTAAAATGAAGGGGATTATAGCCCCAATTATATTCGTTATTACTCTTTACTTCATCTACACCTGCAAAATCATGAAAAGGAAGAAATTGAATATGAGTTACACCAAGATCAGCAGCATATGATAATCCTGTCAATCCTCCATCACTGCTTTTAGTGTTTATTTCACCCGCACCATTATATAAACCTTTTTGACTTACACCGCTATCATGGTGGATCGTGAAATCACGAATATGTGTTTCGTAAATAATGGCATCTACAGGACTGCTTAACGCTGGCAGCTCTCTTTTCGTCATAGCTGTCTTTTTCAGATCAACAATCACACCGTACTCTCCGTTTGGCGTAAGCGCAACAGCATATGGATCTACAGACTCCTGCCAGCGTAAATTAACGCACACAAGATACGTATATTTTCTTCCTTCCAGGTCGCCATCGATTGTCAGCTCCCAAACTCCTTTATCTCCTCTTTTCATCAGCTCTTCTTGTGAATCACTGCCATCATCATTAATAAGTCTCAGTTTCACCTTCCCAGCTGTTGGAGCCCATAGAGCAAAAGACGTCTTTTCCTTTGCATAAGTAAAACCCAATTTGCACTCTGTATAAAATAATTCATCAAATTCCTCTGTGCGAATGACGGCACCTATTTGTAAATCAGTTTCATTTCCATGTTCATCTTCAATCCAATACTCCGATCCAATATCTATACTCTGATCCAGTCTGCAAGAATACTTTACATACTCCTCAATTGGCTCGCTGCCAAGCAATTCAAGCTGGACTCTTTCTTGATCTTTTTTGATGAAAAACGCAGCTGATTTTCCTTCATAATAATCATAAGGAAGCAGGATGGTTATTAAGCTGATTTCATCTAAATATGCTTCAAAATCTCTTTCAATCTTAATCAACACTGCCGAACCTCCTCTTTTTCCTTCTGATTAATTCCATTCAAAACTTGTACTTGCCGCGGCAAAAGAGCAACTGATATCGGGGTATTCCCGGCCGCCTCTCCATCTGCATGAACCGAAAGCTGGGAACGGGAGTCTAATTGAATCGACTTTCCCTTAAATATTTCAACACCTTTTATATGTACATGATTACCGGAAAAAACAGTTAGAAAAACAAATAAAAGCTTCAACCTGGACACATGATGAACAACGGTTATATCGAGCTTGCCATCTAGGGGAGAAGCCTTGGGCGCAATCTTCATACCTCCGCCGTAGTATGGCTGATTGGAAATCGCAACAAACCAAACGTTAGTATACTGATAGCGTTTACCGTCAATTGTTATGTCTAATTCCGTTCTCTGGTACGTGAAAAGCCTTTTAAGCAATATCAATACATATGCCAGCTTGCCTAGTGAAAATACATTTAGCAGCTGTTTAAAAGGTGAATGGTTCGCCTCAAAAGCAACCTCCGCATCGAAACCGGCACCCATATTGTTAATAAAATAATTTGGTTCTTTATTGTTTTTTTCGTATATGACACCGATATCAACATATGTGCCTTTCTGATTTCTGATAGGCAATAACTCTTTTAAGGCTGTCATGGCATCACTGGAAACGTGAAAACCTTTTGAAAAGTCATTTCCTGACCCGCCTGGTATAAAGGCGATTTTTACATTCTTATATTTCACCGCGCCATTCATGACCTCGTGCATCGTACCATCACCGCCAACCACTGCAATGAGCACAGGTTTCCCCCGCTTCTGTTCTGCAATCTTCTTTGTCAGTTCGGCAGCATGGTTCTTTTCTTTTGTAAAATAAGCAATGTAAGAGACGTCTTGTGCTTTTAACTGTTCCTCAAGTTTTCTCCATATTTTAAGACAGCCCCCATTTTGCGCAGACGGATTCACGATACATATAAGCTGGTCAGTCTGCTCATTCATCCTGCTGCTCCCATTCCAGCCGTCGAATAGATGATGTTAGACAATATTGAAGCAGATGAGATGATGCTTTCATTTGAATATGCTTTAAAGGTGAACGCAGACCCCTCATACTCTGAAACCATTCTTCATATTTTCTTGATTCTATAAACTCAATATCGATTGGCGTTGCCGGGAAATCAATGTAACCATTTCTGCTGATGATTGCTTTTTTGATCGGCAGTTCAATATCATGCAGTTTAAAAATTTGTTTAGCAATCTTTTCGGTCCGATTTAAGGCAAGCATCGGATTTAATATTTTCTTTTCGCCATTTTTACCGCGCTTTAGCCAAAAATGTTCCTGAGACCCCACAAACACTGCATTTTCCTCTTCTTCTAAGAAGCTGATGCACCATAATTCAGTCGGTGTGATGACCATCGTTTCTGTTTCGACCGGAGCATTTTTCAGCAGAAAAATCGGGCGGAATAAGACAAGAAAAGTGTCTGGAAAGCGCTGCAGAAAATACTTTAACTGTTCATTATAATAAAATGTTTTATCGACAAATGATTTTTCCATTAAGGTGGAACTCGCCCATTTCATTTGGAATCGAAAAATCTGATCGAGAAATTGCTGTTTTAAAAGTTCAAGTGAATGCGGTCTGCTGCTATAAGTAACACTGAATTCCAGCTGTTCAGCTTGGTCTTGGTCTTGATTTTGCTTTTCGCCGCTTGATTCCGCAGCATGTACCTCCATCAATTCTTCCGCTTTGCGATCATTTTTAAAAAGCCCTTTCAGTTTCTGCAGAATCTGCTTTTCCTCTGCTTCAGGCGTCCAATTTTCTTCCAATAAAGCTCTTTCAAAGAAAGGTGATGGCTCATCTTTGTTTTCCCAGGCTGCCTGCAGTTTTTCCCATTGCTGCTTTTTGAGCCTGACATATCTGGAAGGATATAAATATATATTCTGCTCATATCTTGACACATAGTCTTGTAATTTAATTAATTGTCCCATTTCTGCCCCTGCCTTGTTTCTTTTATTCTTAGGCTATTTTTCGTTTTTTTTAAATGCGCAAACTTACTGCATGGTATTCGCATAACTGCCTATATCTCATTATATATCTACCGTAACGGAAAAATGGCTATTCTTTCGTATTTTGGTGTTTGATGCATATTTGTTTTGTATAACACAACTTCCTTTGCCATAAACATCCATTCTTTAGGCTCAAGGTGTTCTTTTGAATAGGCTGACTGATCTTGCCATCTTCTTGCCACTGTTATATGGGGCTTAAACGGACGAGTCTCGAGCTGGAAGCCTGCTTTTAAACAAGCATCGTATACTCTCTTTCTCACCGTATGCAAGGGCGGGCTTTCTTTCAATCCCGCCCAAAATATGCGCGGAGAATCAGCTTGGCCAAATACACCAAGCTTATCTATATGTAATGAAAAAGACCCTATTTCTTCCTGCTGCAGAGAACTCCTCACTAGATCGATCGCTTCTGCCAGCATGTTTTGCTCCGCTCCGCCAAGAAAGGCAAGTGTAATATGATAGTCTTCCTGGTGAACCCATGTTTTAAATGGAAGGTTTACTTTATATGTTTCAAAATAACTCCACATTTCCCTTTTTAGATCTTCTGGCAAACTTAAAGCAAAGAAATAATGATCTCTTCCCACAAAATAACCTCCAAAATACATTTTTTTCATTTTAGCAGATGAAGGAGGCAGTTTCCAAAAAGGCTGGGTATTTTATTCTGTGCTGCTTATTACTACTTTCGGAAAGAATAAAAAAACTCCTCCTAGAATATCTAGAAGGAGTCTCTATCCTTACATAATCTTCCCGCACTGTTCTTCGATCTCTTGCTGGAACAGCTCTTGCAGTTTCTTTGTTACCGGTCCAGACGCACCTGCTCCGACTGGCTTATCATTGATCTGAATGATCGGCATAATTTCAGCTGTGGTACTTGATAAAAACACTTCATCAGCCTCTGATAGGTCAGTAAGTGTGAAGGCTTCCTCTGCAAATGGAATCTGATTTCTTTCACACAGATCAAGAAATACTCTTCTTGTAATCCCATTTAGAATGAGATTTGTAGCAGGGTGTGTAAACACTTTGCCGTCCTTAACAATAGAAATGTTGGAGGCACTGCCTTCTGTCACCGTTTCGCCTCGGTGCTGAATGGCTTCAAAACAGCCTGCTGCAACGGCTTTCTGTTTAGCTAAAAGATTGCCAAGAAGATTTAAGCTTTTCACATCGCAAAGCAGCCAGCGAACATCTTCTTTTAATAGAGCTTTCACTCCGTTATCCATGTTTTCAGAAGGACGTCCGACATGTTTAATATTTGCGGTAAAACCCGGTGCAATCGTTTCAGCGGGGAACGGATGATTCCTAGGTGAAACCCCTCTTGTGAACTGCATATAGATCGTTCCAAGTTTTAAATCATTCTTGATGATCAGCTCTGCAAGCTGTACTTTAAGTTCTTCAACGGAATAGGGAATCTTCAGACCAATTTTCTCTCCGCTCACATGGAGGCGTTCTAGATGTTCATCTGCCGTAAACATTTTTCCATTATATACGCGAATAACTTCATAAACACCGTCACCAAATTGAAAACCTCTGTCCTCAATATCTACTTTTGCTTGTGAACGTTCTACGAATTCTCCATTAACAATGACATATTCCATTTTTCCAGCACCCCTCACTAATAATTGCCAACACCCTTTAAAGCACTAAACTTTCTGCTATCTTAACAGCCTATTCTCTTATTTGGCAAGCTCAAAAATAGCATGAGCATAAATCGCGGCAGCCTTTACCAGATCATCAATATACATATATTCATCCTTTTGATGGGCAATGTCTTCTCTTCCAGGGAAAAGCGGACCAAAGGCAACTCCAGATTTTAACGACCGTGCATATGTGCCGCCGCCGATTGAAAGCAGCTCCGGTTCTTCCCCTGTCTGTAATTGATACACCTTTTTGAGTGTTTGAATAAGAAAATCATCTTCAGCAACATGATGAGGTTTTGAATCTGAAAAATTTTCAATGGCAAACTGATTTTCTTCTAATAGCTGGTCCAGTTTTTCTTTTGTTTGATCCATCTCATTCGTAACAGGGTATCTAACAGTTAAACCAAGACGGCCGCCATCTTCTTTTGTATAAGAGAGTTTTCCAACATTAACGGTTAATTCGCCTGTGATATGATCCTCAAACGCGATTCCAAGCTTTTTCCCGCGTGAATCGCCGCAGAAATAGCGGTTTGTAAATGTAATAAAATGCTGAGATTCTGCATCAAGCTGAATACCCGCAAGGAAATTAGCCATCAGCAAACCGGCATTCTTCCCATTTTCAGGCTCTAATCCATGAGCAGATACGCCTTGAAGTTCTAAAATTAACATTCCATTATCCATATAATATTTACCTTCTAGATCTCCATCCCGAAGAAAATCAGAGTACTTTTGCACAATCTCGGTTGGTTCAAAGTGGATCAGCAATGAAGCCTTCGCAAAATCAGGGACCATATTATATCTCAAGCCTGAATGAAAGCTGTTCACTTCTGCCTGAACATTTTCAGCTTCCTTCTGTTCCTTTTTCAGCTGCACAATATCGAAATCGGAGATCCCTTTCTCCGCATAAATGATTGGAAAATCAGCGTCTGGTGCAAATCCAAGTGTTGGCATTTCTTCATGCTTAAAATAATGATCCACACAGCGCCAATTGCTTTCTTCATCTGTGCCTATAATCATGCGAACTCTTTTGGAAAGAGGCAAGTCCAATTCCTTCACAATCTTCATCGCGTAATAAGCTGCCATTGTTGGTCCTTTATCGTCAATTGCTCCTCTGGCAAAAATTTTGCCATCACGAATTTCAGCTCCAAAAGGATCACTTGACCACCCGTCACCTTCTGGAACAACATCCACATGACATAGAATTCCGACGATCTCTTCTCCTTCTCCAAACTCTAAATGGCCTGCCAGATTGCCGACATTTTTGGCTGTAAAGCCGTCCTTTTCACCAAGTGTCAGCATGAAATCCAGTGCCTCTTTTACCCCTTGTCCAAGCGGCGCATCTTTCGCTGCATTTTCTTCGTCCAGCACACTTTTAATTTGCAGAAGACCTTGTGTATCCTTAATCAGGCTTTCTTTTCGATTATTAACTTCCTTGTTCCAGTCAAGCACATTCATGATTCATCCTCCTCGAAATCTTTATATGTATTTTTTATAGGTTTTTCATTCTCATCACATTATAAAACAAAACGATGAAAATAGTTGATTATTGCATTTGATACAGTATAGAGAAAGAGGAATATATAAACAATCCCACTGAGGAGATTCCGATCAGCAGCAAAATCGCAATAAAGTATAAAATCAAAATCGTTCTTTTTCTTGCTTTAAAGTAATCATCAGCTTCTGTATATTTCTTTGTAATTGGATTAACCTGAAAGACTTTATCCCAAACAGACTGAAGCCATGTATACATCATGAACAAGTAAGCGAAAAAGATAATGGATTTAATCCACATCGGCGGTATAACAACTATAGCGGCCGCACCAACGGACGTCATCTGAAAATAACTGAGCCAATAAGAGAAATTACGTATAAATGCCTTTATAAATAGTTCTATAAACCCATTTGCCTTTGTTCTCTTTTGGAACATCCTTTTCGATCTTCTAAATAAAAGAGGACGTTTCCTTTTTGTGATGACAGGCTTCTCTACATCCTGCGAAATGGTAAAAATCATATTTATACCTGAGTTTTTGCTGTCTTGTCCCATCTTGATGTCATGATCAATCGTTGAAATGCGCAGCAGCGCCCGATAGGAAACGATCACACTGCCAACCAGCAGGATAAGACTCAGACCAGCCAGTGCAAAATTCAACAGGTCTCCACCCACAAATAGAGAATAGGCACCCAGATGTATTCCGCCAAAAACAGCAAATAAACATATTCCTGTGAACATGCCGATCCAGCGGCTTTCTATCCTTTTCCAATAATATTTACAAATTAGGATCGTGGAGCGAAATGAAAATAAATAGAAGAATAATAAAAAAATTAGCCCGCTCCCAATATTAAATTTCAGAATAAGAATGGGTGAGAGAATAATCAGTATAGCAATTGTGCTCAAAGCCTCTGCTGCCAATGAATAACCATAGCCAAAAACTTTTACACCCAGAAAAAGCTTTCTTTTTTTCACTAAAAACAATTTATCTGCTTCTTCCACATATGTCTGAATATTGCCGTACCACGACAGCAGGAATAAACCGAAAAAGAAGATTGATAGAGGGAGAGGCTCTGCCCATGATGGCGTCTCCTGCCACCATGAAATATATCTAAAAATACCAATAAGTATGACTGGTATGATGATATAAACAACAACAGTCCAATCTGCCACAGTTCTCCAGACTTTGCGTTTGTATCGCTGGTTTTCCCTCAGTCTTCGAAGAAAAATACTGCTGCTATTCATTGGACTTACCCTCCGCTATTTGGTGAAAACAATCAAAGAGAGAAGCATTCGGCAAACTGCACTGCTCTCTTATGTCTGCCAATGTGCCTTCCGCCTGCAGCTGTCCTTCATGAATCATTAAGAAACGGTCACAAACCTTTTCTGCTGTATCCAAAACATGTGTTGACATTAAAATTCCCGCGCCTCTTTTTCTTTCTTCTTCGATCGATTCAAGAAAAAGTTTCATTGCATTAGGATCTAATCCGATAAATGGCTCATCAATAATATAAATATCCGGGTCTGTGATCATCGATAATACTAATATAGCTTTCTGCTGCATTCCCTTTGAATATTTTCCAGGAAATTCATGGGCATGCTCTGCTAATTTATATTGCTGCAGCAATTTATTCGCTTTCTCTTTATATGTGCGATCATCCAGTCCTTCTACTGCTGCAACAAAATCAAGGTGCTCCCATAATGTTAATTCATCGTAAAAAATGGGCCGCTCAGGAATGTAAGAATACGTTGCATTTTCTTTAAATAATATTTCTCCATCTTTATAGGGCAAGAGTCCAAGCAGTGTTTTAATGGTTGTACTTTTTCCAGCACCATTTGGTCCAATCAGTCCGATGAGCTCGCCCCTCCCGATTGCAAAGTCAATATCCTTTATTTTTGCTTCATCTTTTTCATAGCCAGCAGCTCTAATATTTACTTGTAATAGATTCATTCATTTCCCTCCCTATCATTTATACGAATTAGAAAAGAAATGGTTTTGGTAAATTTGTATTTTTAATAATAAAAATGCAAAATATAGTAAAATGAGATAATAATTAAAAGGAAGGTGACATTCATGGGAGAACAAACATTTACAATCAGACTGGATACTCCATATACACTTAACTTTTTACTATTTTTACAGAATATATATGTGAATCATAAGGAAGGGGAAAAAGGTTACTTGAAATTTCCTTATATCCCTCAGCTCAAATATCTTGCCGAGAATTTTGAAAATGAGCTGTCGGAACTTTGGGATAAAATAAACTTGCGACTTTCAAAAGATCCTGGCAATGCGGAAGATATTGAGATTTTCCACAATGAAAGCTGCCTATTTTACGAGAAGCTTTTTTTGAACAATCCAGAAAGCTTTCAGGAATACAAAAAAGTCTTTAAAGGATTTCAAACCTGGTGGGAAAGTGTGGCAGGGAAGTTTTCTATTGAACTTGCAGCTTCTGGGTTAAGCCATAACTTATTTCATGAGTTGACTGCATGCTTCGATACCAGCAAAATTATGCCTAAAAATCAGCTAAAGATAAGTGTTCTTTATGATGACTGGCAATTTGAAAGAAAAACTTATTCCTATTATGAAACTATTTCTATCATAGATTTTGCAGGTGTTCGAGGCTTTTTGATTCAAAGATTACAGCACTGCATTCAAATGAAGTGAAGATGAAATGTTAAGCATTTCACTCCAATTCCACCTCCGCCGCGGGGTCTCACCCTTTCCTCTATTTCCCTCCGGAGTCGAGATCCTCCGCTCCATTTCACTCATGTTAAAAAGATATATTTTAAAATAACAAAAAAACTGAATGATTAGAAAGATGAACTTCCTAACCATTCAGTTCTATGGTCGTGTTAAATACTTATGTCCATGCCACTTTAGTTCTCAAGATCTTGTCTGTTTCTTAATATAGCCTACTATTCCAACAATCCTTCACTTTTTAAGTAATCCTCAGCTACTTCCTCAGGGCTTTTGCCTTCCACATTCACTTGGTAGTTCATTTCGCGCATTTCAGCATCTGTGATTTTGCCAGCTAGTTTGTTTAATGCATCAACCACTTCGGGATAAGCTTCTGCTGTTTCCTCTCTCAATAGAGGTGCTCCCTGATAGGGTGGAAATAGTCCTTGATCATCTTCCAGCACTGTTAAACCATATTGCTCGAGTTCACTGTCTGTTGAATAGGCATCAACCATATTGATTTCTCCATTTTCAACAGCCTGATAACGAAGCTTCGGTTCCATTGTTATGACTTCTGGAAACTCGATGCCATATAGCTCCTGAATGCCCAGATATCCATCTTCCCGGTCTGCAAACTCTAATGTGAAGCCTGGTTTAATCTGCTGCTGCACAGGAATGACATCTGAGATTGATGTGATTCCATATTGATCGCTCACCTCTTTGGGAACTGCCAGTGCATACGTATTGTTATAGCTCATTGGCTCTAATAAAGTCAGATTATATTGTTCCATCATGCCTTCTTTTGCCTGTTCATACACTTCTTCTCCATCTGTGCTCACTGCCGTTTCTTTCAGGAATTCTGCAATCGCTGTACCCGTAAATTCTGGATACACATCAATATCTCCCGATTGCAAGGCATTAAATACGAAAGAAGTTTTACCAAAACCAGGTTTTAACTCGACCTGGAGATCTGTTTCATCTTCAATCAGCAGCTTATACATATTTATAAGGATTTCTGGTTCAGCACCAAGCTTCCCCGCGATTACAAGATCACTTTCTTCCTCAGCAAAAATTAGAGGTGAAAGAATAATTAATAGTGCTGCTGCAGCCATAATGGCAAAGGCAGTGACAGACTTTTTAAAGGATAATAGCTCAATTTTTTTCAAGATAAAATCAAAAAATAAAGCTAACAGTGCTGCTGGTACAGCACCTAAAATAATGAGCAGGATATTGTTTCGGTCAATTCCAAGCAGTATAAGATCTCCCAGACCTCCTGCACCAATTAAAGCAGCCAAAGTGGCTGTTCCAATAATCAGGACCATTGCCGTTCGAATTCCCGCCATTATAACCGGCATTGCAAGCGGAAGCTCAACTTTTCCAAGTCTTTGATATGTATTCATACCCATGGCACGTGCAGCTTCCAAAAGGGAAGGATCGACTTCTTTTAAGCCTGTATAGGTATTTCTTAGAATTGGCAGCAGTGCATATGCAACCAGTGCAATAATGGCAGGTACACGGCCGATGCCAAATAGCGGAATTAATAAACCAAGCAGAGCAAGCGATGGAATGGTCTGCAGAACTGCCGTTATCCCAATGATGCTTTCGGCAAGTCTCTCTTTCCGTGTTAAAAAGATTCCAATCGGAATTGCCAGCAATACTGCAAAAAAGAGCGCGATAAACGAAATTTGCATATGTTCAATCAGCGCTTGAAGAAGCTCTCCCCTTCGATCTGAAAATACATTCATAAAATCATTCATTTAAGCTTCCCCCCTTTACCGCAACACTCGCCAGGTAGGCAATAACTGCCTGCCGGTCAATGTAACCGAGTGCTTGATCATCTTCTATTATGACAACCTGCTCATCCTCTTTTAAGGTATGAAGAAGCTCTTGTATCGTAAATCCTGTATGTATTTTCCTAACAGTCGACAGCTCTATTTCTGGAGAAAGCGGTGATAGAAGCTCTTCCAAATTGATAGGAGTTTCATCATTACTTCTGCCAATAAAGCTTTTTACAAATTCATTTTGCGGTGCATTCAGAAGTTCTTCTGGTGTGCCGATCTGAACCATCTTCCCTTCATTCATAATACCGATGCGATCGCCAAGCTTCAGAGCTTCGGATATATCATGTGTAACAAAAACAATTGTTTTCTTTATCGTTTTTTTCAGCTCTAAGAGATCATCTTGAAGCTTTTCCCTGCTAATCGGATCCAGCGCACTGAAAGGCTCATCCATTAAGATCAGCTTCGGATCCGCTGCCAAAGCACGCGCCACCCCGATTCTCTGCTGCTGTCCGCCAGAAAGCTCATTAGGCTTGCGGTCCTTAAATTCCTCTGGGTTCAATCCCACCATGGCCAAAAGTTCTGATATTCTTGCTTGTATATCCTGCTCATTCCATTTTTTTAGCTGAGGTACAATGGCAATATTCTCTTCAATCGTCATATGCGGAAACAGAGCAATCTGCTGCAGCACATAGCCGATATTGTAACGCAATTTATGTATATCATAATCAGTTATTCTTTTATTATCGATCAAAATGGTACCGTCAGACGGATCAATCAAACGATTCATCATCTTCAGTGTCGTTGTCTTCCCGCAGCCGCTCGGTCCAATTAAAACAAAAAACTCCCCCTCCTCAATGGCAAAATTGAGATCATTCACAGCTACAGAACCATCATATTGCTTTTTAACATCCTCAAAACGGATCATCACTCACAGCCCCTTTAATATTTAACACACATGAAAAAACAGGGACCCATGCTTGTGCTTTTCATACATAAATGTAATATGATCAGCCATCCCCTTATATTTTATAAGTATGATCAATTGTTTCTTCCTATATGTCATTCTATATTTACTCTATCACTCTTAAATGGATTGCAAAAATGTAAAGCCTGCAGACTAACCAATTCCACAAAAATGATAAATGAATAATGTATCCAAATCTTCATAAAGTGAATTTTTTTCTTGCTAACTAACTTGTTTATAATTCTTTTATCCTTATTACTATTTTTATAAACGTCAGAAGGTACAAACTAATTTCTATATTAGTTTTAAACTGCATAAATAAAGAAAAAGCCAGAGGAATTCCCCTGGCTTTCTGTATGTTGTTTTAATCGTTTGCGAGCAAGGCAGCGACATCATTATATCCATATTCCATAGCATAGTCATATGCTGTAGAACCCGAAGCGTCGATGTAGGCTGAGTCGGCGCCATAGTTCAGAAGTTGTTCAGTCAGTTCCGCGTTGCCATTTGCAGCAGCAGTAATTAATGGAGTAGAATCTGTATAATCTACTGTATCAGGATTTGCACCAGCTTGAAGAAGCACCTCTGCAGCTTCAAGATTATCTCCATATACAGCCCAATGCAGAACAGAAGTATCCTCAGAGTCCACAGCGTCTATATCCTCCCCTTCCTCGATTAAAGTGAGAATGGAAGCTGTATCATTATTAAAGGCAGCATCCATAAGGGGCGTAACGCCTTCAACAGGGATTTCTTCTCCAGTAAAACTATAATCCTCTTCATATAAGGAATCCGAAAAGAGATCGAGCTTTTCCAGTTGGCTTATTGAAAACCAAACTGCAACACTTAAAAGAATGAATACAAAAAATGAAATAATGACTCCAATAACAACCTTGCCTTTTGATTCTTTTAGAACAGGCGTCATTTCACTCGAGAAGAAACGTGACAAAGCATATAATCTTTTTGGCAAATGCGGATGAGTTGAGAGTTTTTCATTTAACCAGACAAAAAATCCGCTTTCAGTTTCCAGTTGCTTCATATATGCTTCTTTGTTTACTTTCGGATACAAGCTGGAACCAATGGCAAGCATCGTAAGTGCGTCCTTAGCGGCTTCATATGATTGTACATAATAAGCAGCATAGCGATCACAAGTATATTCACAAGCACGCGAATAAGCTGTCCCCAAGAACGGCACCCACATGGCTGGTAAAATAAGCGTATTGACCAGCACATGGTTTCTCTTTAAGTGGGCGAATTCATGTGCCATCACAAACAGTACTTCTTTCTCCGCGCCTCTTTCTGCCATCTCAAAAATACTGGAATATAAAACAACCATATTTCTTCTGAAAAATCTGGTGGCAAAAGCATTTAAAACGCCTTCTGACTCCATAACATAAATATCAGGAACAGATTTCAGTTCCATATCTGCAGCCGTTTGTGCAGCCAGCTCATATAATCTTGGAAACTGCTCCTCACTAAGCTTTACGGCATTCCTTCTAATACCAGCCATCATAAGACCTTGAAGAAAAACAGAAAGCAAAAGTAAAACGACTATAATTGCTATACCTATGATTGAAACAGCAAGAAGCACATACGTTAAAATACTGAATAATATTACAAGTGCAAAATAAATATTTTCCTTAGGATGCACTAATTGCTGACGTAATGATTGATCCATACCATTCTCCTTCTATCATTTTTTTACAATACTTATCGATTATAGAATAATATACAGCAGATGGAAATAGTGTTTTTTAATTACTTTTTACATTATCCTGACAACATATTTTCCGAAATTTTCAGACATATTTTAAGCCTCTCCAGCCATATAGATGTATTAGAAGGACATTGAGAGGAGGTTTCAGCAAGTTTTGTTAAAATTCGATTAATATTTTGCGTCTAAGTGGAAATTATCAGACAATGAGGGTACAATTAGGATAGTAGTACGACATCTTAGATTGTGTGACATTTTGTAAAGGGGTTGTCTGAGGAAAAAAACTACATATGCTTGAAGGACACGTTTCTTCTTTGAAGGCTGTCGGTTGCAGAAATTTTGCCATTGGTTTGAAAAATGGATAGGGAGTGGTTTTTTGAAACCTTCGACTAACCGGATGTTAAACCGTATCAAATCCGTTTACATGTTTATCAGCAAACACGGAACTGTAACAACTCAGGAGCTTGTAGAGGAATTTGGTATAACACCTCGAACGATACAAAGAGACCTTAACGTCTTGGCCTATAACGACTTAGTTAAAAGTCCAAGCCGGGGCAAATGGACGATTACACAAAAGAAGGTGAAGATGTCATCTTAAGCATCACAACACATAAATTATAACCATAAAAAAATCGCCTAAATGGATAGGCGATTTTTTCTGCATTCCTATATATTACGATTCGTACGATAATAGCAATTCAAGCTCATCATCCGTTAATTCCCGATATTCACCAAGTTCTAACGAAGGATCAAGCTCAAGCGGTCCCATTGACATTCTTTTCAAATACATCACACGTTTTCCAACCGCTTCAAACATTCTTTTCACTTGATGGAATTTTCCTTCTGTGATCGTCAGTTCAATATCCGAAGTAAGACCAGATTTTAATATTTTTAAGGTGGCAGGCTTCGTTTCATAGCCATCATCTAAGATGACACCTTTTTTAAAGGCTTCCTGGTCCTCTTCTGTTACTTCAGAGTTAATGACAGCAAAATACGTTTTTGGAACATGCTTTTTTGGCGATAAAAGTTTATGTGAGAGCTGACCGTCATTAGTCAAAAGAAGTAAACCTTCCGTATCCTTATCTAAACGGCCTACTGGAAAAGGAGAAAAAACAACATCTTCTGCTTCTAAAATATCAATGACCGTTTCATGCCGGGTATCCTCTGTAGCAGAAATAACCCCTTGCGGCTTGTTCATCATCAGATAGATATATTCCTTATATTCTACTTGTTCTCCATGAATCATCACTATATCATTCTCAGGGTCCACATGCTGTTTTCCGTCTTTAACAGCCACCTCATTAATGGTTACAGAACCATTTTTCAAAAGCTTCTTTACATCCTTACGGCTTCCGTAGCCGAGATTTGCAAGCATCTTATCAATTCTCATGAAACTGATCCTCCTTCCTCCATTATTTTAATTTCAATTTGCTTAACAGACGATCGACTTTGTCACCAAAGAGGAAGTACACTAGTCTCGATTTAATTCCGAGGTAAAAATAAACTCCCGATCCGATTACACCGCAAAGGATTACAATCATAACAGACTGAGCAACAGACTCTGGTGATAAAAAGATCGTTAACACTTTATATAAGAAAAACGTAATAGCTAACATAATGCCTGTAAAAATAACAATTAGCAGGCTTCTTCTAAAAACGAATCGAAAACGGTATCCAGAGAATTTCTTTATCACATAGAAATTAATAGTGATAGCTGTTAAATAGCCAATAGCAGTTGCATAAATGGCCCCCTCTGTTTGCATCCAGCTGATGAAAGGGACATTCAGGCTCAGCTTGACTAAAATTCCAACCAGCAAGCTTAAAACAGTAAATCGCTGCTCATTGATTCCCTGCAGAATAGCTGCGGTCACAGAAAACAATGCGAATAAAACAGCAACCGGAGCATATTTACGCAGAATTGCTGCACCTTCTATATCTGCTGTATAAAATAGCGTATAAACAGGTTCTGCCAGCAAAGCGACACCAACAGCTGCAGGCAATGTCAGAAAGAGCATAACCTGTAAGCTTTGATTCATCTGCCGATTAAGTGAAGCCTGATCTTCATCCACAAATGCTTTTGTGATACTTGGAATCAGTGTTAGCGAGAACGAAATCGCCAGTGTCACTGGAATGATAACAATTTTATGGGTTTCAAAGTTTAAAATGTTCAAAAGATATTCTGATTCATTTATATCAATTCCAATGCCATCCATAGTTCTATTAAACGTCATCAAGTCAATCAGCTGAAATAAAGGATTAGCAACGCCAACAAAGATGAATGGAATAGAATAAATAATGATTTCTTTGTACATGTCCCTTAGGGAGATATCTGCTGTCCCCCTATCATGCTGCAGCAGCTGATCCAAATGCGGCTTTCTTTTATACCAATACCAGAATAAGACGAAAAGACCGCCAATTCCTCCAATAAATGCTGCAAATGTAGCGACACTAGCCGCCTCCACAATAGATCCATCCATCATGTAAAGTACAACATAAGCTCCGCCAAGCAAGAAAACAATACGGACAATTTGCTCCACTACTTGTGAAACCGCAGATGGCCCCATAGACTGATGCCCTTGGAAAAACCCGCGAATTAAGCTCATAAAAGGAATAATAATAAGCGCAAAACTGACTGCACGTATAACTGTTACCGTTTCCTCAAGCTTCTGGTTCTCTTTTGCATCGGTAAACACTGCCGCAAACTCAGGAGCAAAATACATAAGGATCGCAAACCAGATGATCCCGCTTGCCAGCATAACCCAAATGCCTGATTTAAACAGCCGCCTGCCGACTGAGTATTCTTCAATAGCATTATATTTGGCAATAAACTTAGAAATAGCAAGAGGAATACCAGCGGTGGACATACTTAGAAAAATCGTATAAGGAACATATGCGTATTGATAAAGGATCGTTCCCTCAGGCCCTACAATACGAGAAAATGGGATCACATATAATAACCCCAGGAGCTTAGAAACAAAAGTACCAAGTGTTAAAATAAACGTACCGCGCAAAAGCTTCGAAGACATAAAACCCCTACCCTTATCAGAAAAGCGGAAGCGCCTTGCTCAGCCCCGACAAGCATAAGGCAAGATGGCTAGAAGGTTTGTTCTTTAACCTTCTGGACAGATTGACTTATGACCTCGAGGGGCTAGGCGCTGCAGCTAGACACTGTTTTTTAAGAAAAGCGGAAGCGCCTTGCTCAGCCCCGACAAGCATAAGGCAAGATGGCTAGAAGGTTTGTTCTTTAACCTTCTGGACAGATTGACTTAGACCATAGAGGGGCTAGGCGCTGCAGCTAGACACTGTTTTTTAAGAAAAGCGGAAGCGCCTTGCTTCGTGTTTCTTAGTTATAATCAAATAAACTTGGCCAATAGCCAAGTGTAATTTCTAAACATGCATAAATCTAGTGCTTCCATTTTTTTTTGGCACACTATTTGTAGTGTACTCTTCTTTTTTACAGAATGCTACTTTCAACTGGAAATTTCCTTCTTTATTTTTATGATTGTGACAAATAAAGTATAATAAAACATGTTGCATATAACGAATCAAAATAAGTTGGTGGATAGAATGAAATTTGACGTAATTGTAGTTGGCGGAGGACCATCTGGTTTGATGGCCGCAATTGGAGCAGCTGAGAACAAAGCAAAAGTGCTTCTTATAGATAAAGGTGAGAAACTTGGAAGAAAGCTGGCGATTTCTGGTGGAGGGCGCTGTAATGTAACAAACAGACTGCCCGTCGATGAGATTATTAAGCATATTCCCGGCAATGGAAGGTTCTTGTATAGTGCCCTCAATATCTTCAGCAATGAAGACATTATCGCTTTCTTTGAGAACCTGGGGATTCGCCTAAAGGAAGAAGATCATGGCAGAATGTTTCCTGTCAGTGATAAAGCACAATCTGTTGTTGACGCCCTTCTTAATAGGTTGAAAGAGTTAAATGTACAAATAAAAAAGAATAGTCCCATTAAAGATATTCATTACAAGAATGATTCTGTTCAATCAGTCGAGCTTCATAGCGGCGAAATTTTTGAGACTGAATCTATAGTGATAGCTGTTGGAGGCAAATCTGTCCCTCATACAGGATCAACCGGAGATGGTTATGCTTGGGCAGAAAAGGCTGGGCACACCATCACAGATCTTTTTCCAACAGAAGTACCGCTCACTTCGTCTGAATCTTTTATTAAAGAGAAAACGCTGCAGGGGTTATCTCTTCGAAGTGTTGCATTAAGTGTATTAAACCCTAAAGGCAAAGCGCTGATTACACATCGAATGGATATGCTTTTCACCCACTTTGGCATCAGTGGTCCAGCCGTTCTGCGCTGCAGTCAATTTGCTGTTAAAGCTATGAAAAAAGAAAAAGGGCCCGTGACGATGAGTATTGATTGTATGCCCGATGTAAAAGAAGAGCCTCTCTTTCAGGATACAGTAAGAAAAATGAAGGAAGAACCGAAAAAAATTATTAAAAACACACTTAAAGGTTTTATTCCGGAAAGATATTTGTTATTCCTTTTAGAAAAAAGTGAAATTGATCCTGCAGAACAAAATGCGACCATTTCAAATGAAAAGATCCGCACATTTATTAAGAATGTTAAATCCTTTCAATTCACAGTTAACGGCTCCTTGCCGCTGGATAAAGCATTTGTAACTGGAGGCGGAGTATCTGTTAAAGAAGTCGAACCGCAGACAATGGCCTCTAAGAAAATGAATGGATTGTATTTTTGCGGAGAAATTCTAGATATACATGGTTATACCGGGGGCTACAATATTACGTCAGCTCTTGTTACAGGCAGACTTGCAGGGACAAATGCTGCTTTATTTTCAAGGTAACCATTAACAAGCATAAATGGCCTAATGAATAATTCATTAGGCCTTATAAATAACCATTGCTGAAAAACAATAGATTTGTTCATCATCTTCCTCTTGAACAGCCGCCACATTATACTTTATATCGAGCAGCTTTTTTTCATCCATCTTCTCTAAGAACTTATTCATTTCAACCTCTAAATCCTTTTCATGTTCATGATCAAATAGTTTTACTTTAATCATTTGACCTCTCCCTCATTTGCCTTTTTTCCTCATTATGGTCAAAATTCAAACATAGTATTCTATTGTTTAACGAATATCACATTCCAAGAAATCAAGATGATTTATATTTAACATTTCCTATCTAACTTGCAATTACTAGCTTTTGGCTGGATTGGCTAGACCATGAGGTCCCTAGCGGCTTGGAGCTAGACATAAACAAAGCACCCAAGTCAGTTTGGGTGCTTATGCTATTTATTCAGTTTCGCCGCTCCAGTCAAGCATGCCGCCTTTCATGTTGACGACCTTATAGCCTTGGTCCTGCAGGTAATGACAGACATTAGCGCTTCGTCCGCCAGAACGGCAGATAAAGATATATTCCTTTTCTTTGTCAAACTGATCAAGATTTTCAGGAATTGTCCCCATACGAATATGTTTTGCGCCAGGAATTATTCCCCCGGCAACCTCTTCATCCTCACGCACATCAATCAATTCAAGCTTTTCACCAGCTTTAAGCTTTTGTTCTAATTCTTCTGTTGTTATTTCTGGAATCATTTCACATACATCCTTTCTATTGCCGATTTCACTATTCCTATAGTAAAGAAAACTTGCCGACTGGCAAGCCTGCAAGGCACAGCCAGAGGCTTAGTTGCACTTATACTACATTCCTAAATGAGCCACAGCGCCGAAATTTATCCTTGCTGCTCATTTATAATACTGATAGTGTAAAAAACATTCCCTGAAAAAGCAATCAGGGAATGTTTTTTATTAATTTGCAACGATATTAACTAATTTTCCAGGTACAGCAATCACTTTTCTAACCGTTTTTCCTTCAATTTGCTCTTTGACCTTGTCATCATCCATTGCTATTTGCTCAAGGATGTCTTTTTGTGCATCTGCTGGAACCATTAGCTTTGCTTTTACTTTTCCATTCACTTGTACAACGATTTCAACTTCATCGTCTGTCAGTTTCGCTTCATCAAATGCTGGCCAAGACTCATACGTAACCGTACCGCTATGACCTAGCTTCGCCCAAAGTTCTTCTGCAATATGTGGAGCAATTGGAGAAAGCATTTTAACAAAGCCCTCTGCATAGCCTACTGGCAGATTTTCTGCTTTGTATGCATCATTGATGAAGACCATCATTTGAGAGATCGCTGTATTAAAACGCAGCCCTTCAAAGTCCTCAGTTACCTTTTTAACAGTCTGATGGTATACCTTTTCAAGCTCTCCGCCTTCTTCATTCCCTTTAATACGGGAGGATAGCTGACCATTCTCCTCAATAAATAGGCGCCAGATACGGTCAAGGAATCTTCTTGCTCCATCAAGACCATTTGTTGACCAGGCAATTGAAGCTTCCAGCGGTCCCATAAACATTTCGTATAGACGCAGTGTATCTGCTCCATGACTTGAAATGATATCATCCGGATTAACAACATTTCCTTTTGATTTACTCATTTTTTCGTTATTATCGCCAAGAATCATTCCTTGGTTGAATAGTTTTTGGAACGGCTCTTTTGTATGCACTACTCCAATATCATATAGCACCTTGTGCCAGAATCTTGCATATAGCAAGTGAAGAACGGCATGCTCCACACCGCCGATATAAATATCAACTGGAAGCCATTTTTTAATTTTTTCAGGATCAGCAATTTTTTCGCTATTTTTCGGATCGATATAACGAAGGTAGTACCAGCTGCTGCCTGCCCATTGCGGCATTGTATTTGTTTCACGTCTGCCTTTTTTGCCTGTTGCCGGATCCTCAACATTTAACCAGTCTTCAATATTAGCAAGCGGTGATTCACCTGTTCCTGACGGCTTGATTTCTGTTGTTTTAGGCAGAATAAGCGGAAGCTCTTCTTCCGGTACAGCTGTCATTGTGCCATCTTCCCAATGGATAATTGGAATTGGCTCACCCCAGTAGCGCTGGCGGCTGAATAGCCAATCACGCAAGCGGTAAGTAATTTTCTTCGTGCCAATCTCTTTCTCTTCAAGCCATGCAATCATTTTAGTAATCGCTTCTTCTTTGTTAAGACCATTTAGGAAATCAGAGTTCACATGCTCGCCATCGCCAGTATATGCTTCCTTGCTGACATCTCCGCCTGCCACAACTTCTACAATCGGCAATTCAAACGCTTGTGCGAATTCATAATCACGCTCATCATGTGCAGGTACTGCCATGATCGCACCAGTTCCGTAGCTGACAAGAACATAATCTGCGATCCAAATTGGCATTTTTTCGCCGCTTGCCGGGTTAATCGCATAAGCACCAGTAAAGACACCTGTTTTTTCTTTCGCTAAATCCGTACGCTCAAGATCGCTCTTCGATTTAATTTTCTCGATATATGCCTGAACTTCAGCTTTTTGAGCTTCTGTTGTAATTGAATCAACTAACGCATGTTCAGGTGCTAAAACGGCATATGTTGCACCAAATAGTGTATCAGGGCGTGTTGTAAACACAGTAAATGTATCGTCATGACCATCAATGCTGAAAGTCACCTCAGCACCTTCAGAACGGCCAATCCAATTGCGCTGCATATCTTTTAGACTTTCAGGCCAATCAAGATCATCTAAATCGTCAAGAAGACGATCAGCATACTCCGTAATTTTCAATACCCATTGGCGCATCGGTCTGCGTTCTACAGGATGCCCGCCACGCTCACTTTTTCCATCAATTACTTCTTCATTTGCTAAAACAGTTCCTAGTGCTGGACACCAGTTTACCGCCACTTCATCGATATAAGCTAAGCCTTTTTCATAGAGCTTGATAAAAATCCATTGTGTCCATTTATAATAGTCTGGATCTGTTGTATTAATTTCGCGATCCCAGTCATAAGAAAAGCCCAGTGCTTTAATTTGACGGCGGAATGTATTGATGTTTTTTTCGGTGAATTCTGCAGGATCATTTCCTGTATCAATCGCATATTGCTCTGCTGGCAATCCAAATGCGTCCCAGCCCATTGGGTGCAGGACATTGTAGCCTTGCATTCTTTTCATACGAGAAAGGATATCTGTAGCTGTGTATCCTTCTGGATGCCCAACATGCAAGCCGGCGCCTGATGGATATGGGAACATATCCAACGCATAAAATTTACGCTTGCCTTCTTCTTCGCTTGTTTTGAATGTTTTATTTTCTTCCCAAAATTGCTGCCACTTTTTTTCAATCTCCTGATGATTGAAGTTCATGTCTGTTTCCTCCTAAATCATAATAACTGCTAACTATAAAGAACAAAAAATAGTTATTTCCGCTTCAAGGTACTCGCTTTCCTCGGGGCGGGTTGTGAGCTTCCTTGGCGAGTGCCTGTGGATCTCACTCACCTTAACATCTCCGCTCCATCTAGCTGTTGAAAAACAGCAAAAATAAAAAACTCCCGTCCCTTAAAAATAAGGGACGAGAGATATATGTATTATTACTCCCGCGGTACCACCCACATTAGTGACAAAGTCACCCGCTTCATTCATCCTTAACGCGGAATACGGCAAGCATTACTGAAGGTTCATGCTTGCTGCTCAAAAGGCGAGTTCATGATGTGCCTGGCTGACTTTCACCACCCGTCAGCTCTCTATAGGTCAAGGCATGCGATCATTACTATTCCTCATCATAGCAGTTCAATATAAATATATTGACATTGTAATTTATTTCCCGCCAGGATGCAAGCGGGCTTTTCCAGAAGAAATATAGTACATAGGATATGCAGTGCTGATTAATGGTGTGACTGTGAGATGGCGTGGAATTTAGAAGCATAGCCAACAAGGGGGATTACCGAAAGCCGTAATGGTTGATTAGATGCAGATAGTCGAGTTCGCCATAAGCGGAGAAATTCCCTTTATTTAAGATATTGCTCGAAAAACAGCTAAAATAGAGGGAGAAATTCCGACTATTCCTTCAAAACACATGAAAATGACCGATTTATCTGTACATAACCGGAAAAACTCCCCTTATTTTCTCCTAAAAAAGCTCCAAATTGCTAATAAGCGGAAAACCTCCGCTTATTTTATCTACTGCAGATGATTTCCGCGATCCAGTCTGGCTAATACTTTCAGCAAAAGGTGCTCTAGTCATTGTGATCACAACCTTGAATAAAGTTTTTTGGCTGAATCGTATTCTAAGGTGATAAAAACACTGTTCCACCACCTCACAAACGTATATCATGCGGAATTTTAGGCCAAACATATAGTGAGGATGTGATTCTAAATGAATGCGATCATGCTAGTCAATGAAAATCTAAGTTTACAAGGTTTATCAAAGGCAGAAAGCAAACAATTACAAATAAATTGCCTAACAAATTATATGAAAACACAACATTTAAAAGAAAAAACATTAAATCCTTATCAGCTTAATCCTTATTACACTATTCCCCATGCGCTTTTTTATGATATTAAAGAAACAAGACAGCTTGTAGATTATTTACTAATTCATTCATATGAAGCCATGCAGTCCTTCATCAGCATGTATCCAGCACGGTGGATCCTTTTGAAAAGCTTCTTCCGTCATACGATTTATATAGAAGATGACAGCCGCCTAGCTGATCTTTCTTAACCCTATAATGTAAAAAAAGGACGTGAAATGAAAATTCATTCAGCGTCCTTTTTTAAATTTATGATGCATGTGCAAGCTGTTTATTTTCCTTCAGTTTCCGGTCATAAATAAGCGTTGTAAAAATGGATACGACCAGAAGCACAATTAATAACATAAATAACATTGAAATACCGTAGAAGTCGACTAGTAAACCTCCAAGAAGTGGTCCGATCATGCGTCCGCCAGTTGCGGTGCTGTTGACAATTCCTTGATAAAAACCTTCTCTGCCTTTAGGAGCAAGAGAATTAGCAATGGTAGGAACTGCCGGCCAAATCAGCATTTCACCAATTGTTAAAATCACCATGGCTGCCATAAATGCTGAAAATTCCTGAGCACCTGCAGCAACACCAAATGACACAATAAAGATCACAATACCAATATTAATCTGAAGCTTTAATGAACTGATCCGCTTAACCAATTGATTTACAATCGGCTGTCCCAATACAATCAGCGCACCATTTACTGTCCATAATAAACTATAGTGACTTAACGATATATTGAGCTCTTGTGTATAGGCAGAAATAGTGGATTGCCATTGTACATATCCAACCCAGCACAGTAAATAGCCAATACATAAGGTTAAAAGAGCATATAATTTTGTATGACTTTTAACTGCTCCGCTCTCAGCAATCACGGATGTCTGACTGCTGGCAGAAGCACTGATTCCTCTATAGCCGAACACAGCAATACATAAGAAAATAATATACATTAACGTATTTGCCGCAAATATTAAATCAAATGAAAAGGATGCTACAATTCCGCCCAAGGCAGATCCAATCGCAACACCTAAGTTTTGCGCTACATAAATGGCATTAAATGCTTTCCTTCCGCCTTCCTTCCAGGCAGAACCGGCCATTGCATACATGGATGGAAACACAATACCTGAACCGAAACCAACAATGGTTAAGAAGATTACATAAGGCAAAAAGTCATTCCATAAAGACAGACCCATTAACGCTGAGACGGTTATGGCGATTCCGAGGAGTACAGACTTAAAACCGCCAATCTTATCAAAGAGCGTACCGCCGATCAGATTGCCGACAACACTTGCTCCCGCATTCAGCATGAGCACTATTCCAGCGACCGATAAGGATTTTCCTAAATGATCATGAATATAGATCGTATTAAGGGGCCATAAAAAACTAGAACCTGTTACATTCACAGCCATACCAATTACCAAAAGCCATACTACACGAGGCATACGCAACCTCCCTTATATATTTTAAAAGTTCATAAAAACCGTACTTTATTTCGAATTCCAAAGTAATTCTATGTCTTTTTTATATGTATTGCAATAGGTTTTATTACTTACATTATTTTCGGAATTTTACAAGAAAAAGGAAGTAAGCATGACCGTTTTATAAACATTGACTCAAAGCATCTTGTTCGGTGGTAAATGTTTGAATAGATCAGCATTGCGAGGTTTTAATATGATAGATGAGGCACAATGAAGTAGCCGGTTGTTTTCGCGATAAGATGAGGGGATTGGTTGCTCGTAGCCGTAATTACGACACCTTTTTCCATATACTGGACTATCGTGTCTTGTTTAACTCTTAATCACGACTCTGTTTTCCATATACTGGACTAGTGTGTCGCGTTTAACCCGGAATCACGACTCTGTTTTCCATATACTGGACTAGTGTGTCTCGTTTAACTCTTAATCACGACTCTGTTTTCCATATACTGGACTAGTGTGTCGCGTTAACCCGTAATTACGACACCTTTTTCCATATACTGGACTACTGTGTCTCGTTTAACCCGTAATTACGACTCTGTTTTCCATATACTGGACTAGTGTGTCTCGTTTAACCCAGTAATCACGACTCTGTTTTCCATATACTGGACTAGTGTGTCTCGTTTACCCCGTAATCACGACTCCATTTTCCATATACTGGACTCACGTGTCTCGTTTAGCTCGGAATCACGACTCTGTTTTCCATATACTGGACTAACAAGTCACATTTAACCCAAAAACACGATATAAAATTCCCTATCTCGGATTACAGAGTCCCATTAACCCACAAATCCCACAAATCCCCCCAGTTATCGGACTAGCAGGACTAAAACAATCTACTAAAAATACTACTTCACCAAAAAATAAACTAGCACTTGAAAAACTTTCTAATTTCAATCCTCTCAGCAAGCATTTAAATAAAAAATACAAAAAAGCCTGAAGCAAGCATCTCCATACTTTGCTTCAAGCTCTTGCCAAAACAATATTATGATTTAATCTCCGAAAAAAACTGAGGCAAGTCTTCTTTATGCGCTTCGAGCATTTCATCCAGGATTTTCTTTGCTATCGTATCTGAAGGCACTAGTGGATTGATGGTCATTGCTACTAAAGCTGTATGGTAATTTCCTGTAACAGCCGCTTCTGCAGCAACTCTTTCAAACGATTTAATCTGCTGTACAAGTCCACGGACTGGCACAGGCAGATCACCAATTCCAATCGGTTTTGGCCCCTCTTTCGTAATGACACAGTTGATTTCAATTGCAGAATCATCTGGAATGCTGGCAATGGCCCCATTATTCCGTGTGTTAACTGGCTGAATATCGCGTTTATCATTATAGATTGAGTTAATGAGGCTGCAGGCCGCATCACTGTAGTATGCTCCGCCTCGCTTTTCCAGCTGAGGAGGTTTGATGGCCAGATCTGGATTTTTATAGAGCTCAAACAGCTCAGCTTCAAGCTTTTGAACAACTTCTGCTCTCGTTCCTTTTTCAATTGATGCTTCCTTTTCTTCCTGAAGCATTTCATCGGTTTTGTAGTAATAACGGTGGTAGCCGCATGGAATGACACCCATACCTTTAATAAAATCGGCATCCCATGCAAAGCCGGCAATGTTTTTCATCGTCATCTCATTCTCCGGGTTGCCGAGGGCAGCGATGACTTCATCTAGTACGCTTTTTCCATCGACATAAACATCCAGCCCAAACACCATATGATTCAAACCTGCAAAGTCTACTTGAACTCGCTCTGGCTCAACTCCAAGAGCTTTTGCTATGCCCATTCTCATTCCAATTGGGACATTACACAGCCCTACTACTCTCTTAATATTGCTATAACGAAGAACTGCTTCTGTCACCATTCCCGCAGGATTAGTAAAGTTGACAAGCCAGGCGTCTGGACAAAGTTCTTCCATATCGCGGCAAATATCTAACACGACTGGAATCGTGCGCAGCCCTTTAAATAAGCCGCCAGGACCATTGGTTTCCTGTCCGATGACATCATACTTAAGAGGAATGCGCTCGTCTTTTGCTCTAGCCTCGAGCAGCCCTACTCTAAATTGAGTTGTGACAAAGTCTGCATCCTTCAAAGCTTCACGGCGATCTAATGTAAGATGAATGTCGATGGGCAGACCGGCTTTTTCCACCATTCTTTTTGCTAAGTTTCCAACTATATTCAGTTTCTCTTTTCCCTTTTCAATATCAACAAGCCACAATTCTCTTACTGGCAGTTCATCATATCTTTTAATAAAACCTTCGATAAGCTCCGGTGTGTAGCTTGAACCTCCGCCAATTGTTACAATTTTAATTCCATTTTTCAAGATAATTCCTCCTTAGCTTCGCATTTCCTTATACATAAGAATCATTTCTGAAACTAAATCCCTGATCGTTTCTGCACTCATCATTTGGTCCTCTGCGTGCATCAGCAGCAGCGAAAATGGCAGCTTTTCTCCGGATGCCTCCTGTTGAATCAGGTCCATATGAGCGTGATGCCCTTCATTCATATATTGCTTTGATTCTGTTAATTTCTCCTCTGCTTCCTGGTAATTTCCTGCCCGTGCAGCAAAAAGCGCTTCCATAATAAGACTTTTTGCTGTTCCCACATTACTGATAATCTGAAATGCTGCAGCTTCTAACCCTTCCATACAGTCTCATCCTTTTTTTCAGTTTTATATTGTTCTAGATGGTGGTACAAAGCACCGATTAATCCAGCTTCATTTTTAAAATGACAAATATCTATGATGTCTCCATCGATATAATCATTCAGTTTATATACTCTTTGGCGGACTTCTTCTAATAACTCTGTGCGGGAACTGATCCCTCCGCCGATTAAAATCTTTTCTGGATTAAACATAAAATATAAATTGTAAAGCCCCGTTGATAAATGGTCATAGAAGGATTCAATCTCACTGATCGCATCTTCGTCACCTTGATCTGCTGCTTCAAAAATCTCTACCCCTGTTATATCCTTCATTGAAATCCCTTTTATATCTGCGTACCTTTTTCGCAGGCCATACACAGAAGCTGTTGAACTTAATGTGCTTTTATCGATTGAGCTTCCCTGCAAGCCATGTGTAATCATGTAGCCAAACTCTCCAGCTGCAAACGATGCTCCTCGATATAGTTTATTATCAAGGACCATTGCACCGCCGATTCCAGTGCCGATCGTCAAACAAAGAAAATGTTCGAGCTTTTTTGCTTTTCCCTGCCATTTCTCTGCGAGCGCCACACAATTGACATCATTTTCAACGGTGACAGGTAATCCCGTTTTTTCTTCTAAATAGTCCTTCATATTAAAACCATCAAAATCTGTTATGGCTCCGCCTTTTTCGATAAAGCCTGTGTAAGCATTCACAAATCCGGGTGCACTAATGGCTATTCCTGTTAATTCCTTATACTGTGATATTACATCCAGCATCTGATTTAAAATCAATTGTCCATTGTCTCTTTCTGTTAGGAAGCTTCCTCTATGAAGAAAATCTCCATCCATCGAAAGCATTGCATACTTCACTTCTGTACCGCCTATATCAAAAGCTGCATACAAACCTACCACTCCTTCTACAGCACCTTGATGGAATAATAAAGACCTGGTCCAAACTTTGATTCTTTGAATACTTGTTTTAAATGTCTTTCTGCGTCGTCTTTCTCTAGTTCAGTTGAAACAGAAAAAACCGCTTGGACCCTATTAGAGGATTGCAGATCGGTTTTCACATGATCATCCTGGTAATCTTGAAAAAAATCACAAATATATGAGATTTGTCCACAGTTCATCTGCGCGTGATAAGTTTCCATCGTTCTCTCCTTCCAATACATATCCTTAATGCTCCCGCCATCTGTTCATGGCGGGAGCACCAACTTTTAAAGAAAATTACATTGATACATTTTTAGAATCTGTTTCTACTGACTTCTGAGCATTTGCTGCTTTATTTGCCGCAATAACAAATGGCAGGTAAATGAGTGTAGAAATCGCTAAGCACACAAACCCTATAATTAACGCTAGCCAGTTTCCGCCTGTGCCAAAGAAGGCGATCAGCGGTCCTGGAGTGGTCCATGGAACCGAATACGCGATTGGCGGTATGAGCTCTGTCGTAATCGCTATATATCCGATGATGATATTAATCGCAGGTACAAGAATAAATGGCACAATTAAGATTGGATTTAACACAACCGGCAATCCGAAAATGATCGGTTCATTAATATTAAAGAGACCCGGCGCGATGGAAAGCTTTCCGATATCCCGATAGTCTTTCCTTCTTGAGGCAATAAAGATGGCGATAATCAATCCTAGCGTCATTCCAGATCCGCCGTAGTTGGCAAATGCATCATTAATGGCCCAAGTAACAGGATACGGTGCTCCCCATGCTGTTCCATTTGCTGCAACAAACTCTAAATTTTCAAGACCAGCTTCTGCAAACATGCCCTCACGTATAGCTGCAATCGTATTTGGTCCATGAATACCAAATACCCAAAGCAAGTTAGAAACAATTGCTAAGATGACCAAAGAAACAATATTGGTGCCTAAATCTTTTAAAGGCGTTTGAATTAATGTGTAAATTAATTCATGAATGCCATCTGGGAAAATCGCTAAGATGATAGCGTTACCAATTGAGAAAAGAATCGTAATGATTACAATCGGGAAAAGTACTAGAAATGTTCTTGAAATGGCAGGAGGCACAGATGCAGGCATTTTAATCTGCAGCCTCTTTGCTTTTGACAGCTTACTGAAAACTTCTCCTACGAGCAAACCAATCAGCATCGCCACAAATAATCCTTGAGCACCCACCCATTGGGTAGATAGCAGGCTTGCACCATCAACAATGATATATTCAGGATATACGATAAAAAATACAGATAAAGCCGTCAGTCCACACAACAAATCATCGGCCTTTAAAGCAATGGCTATATTCCTCGCTATCAGAAAGACGATGAAAATAGATAGAATACTAGTTGAACCATTTAAGACAGGTGCAAAAACCTGCTGAAAATCTGCCAGATTAGGAAATAATTTATGCAAAAATAGCATCTTAGCAATAAAGCCATCTGGTGCAAGCACCGCAAAGTTTAATAGAACAATTAATGATCCAGCAAGCGTGATCGGAAATGCCAATATAAACGCATCCCGAATGGCGACAATATGACGCTGAGAATTCAGCTTTGCTGCTACTGGCACAAGCGCCTTTTCCATTACACGTTCAAAGCGATCCATGAATCCCATGATTTACCCCCTATATTCTTTTTTTATTTTCCATCTATCAGCTCCAAAGCTCTTTCAAGTACTGCTCCTCCATTCATGGTTCCATAAGCTCTCATATCGATTACTTCTACCGGCACCCTCCCTCCTACCATTGTGTCCACCTGAGATTTCTGATACCTGACCTGAGGTCCAAGCAGGACAACATCTACTTCTGCGGCTGCTTTTTCACATTCAGATACAGGCAGAGCAACTATATCTATTTCAACACCTTTGCCGCTGGCTGCTTCATTCATTTTGTTAACCAGCAGGCTGGTGGACATTCCAGCTGCACAAACTAATAATATTTTTTTCATTGATGCTCCTCCTTTAATATCTTTGACGGAATATTCTGTAAGTTATTCCCGTTCGTCTCTATGACTTGTTTATACCAATAAAAGCTTTTCTTCTTAATCCGGCGAAGATCTTTTTCACTATGTTCATCCCGGTTCACATACACAAACCCATAGCGTTTTTTATAACCATTCAGCCAGCTTAAAATATCTGTAAAAGACCAAGTACAATAACCAAGCAGGTCCACACCATCGCTAATCGCATTTTGGCAGGCTTCTACATGTGCCTTTATATAGTCGATCCGATAGTCATCTAACACATACTCTCCTTCTAACAGCGTGTCATACTCACCGAGACCGTTTTCGGTAATTAAAATCGGCAATCCATACCGGCTTGTCAGCCTTCTAAGACCAATTCGCAATCCTTCAGGATCAATTTCCCAATCCCAGTTAGTTGCTTCAAGATGCGGATTTCTTTTTGATTTATATAACCCGGGTACTCCGCTTTCTTCTGAAGTGCCTTTTTTTCCTGTCGTATTCATCGCCCCAATGCCAATGCCGTCTAAAGGATTCATTTCCACAGTGCCTGAACGATAATAATTCACACCAATAAAATCCGGGCGTCCATAAGCAAGAAGCTCCATATCTCCATCTAAGATCGTCGGTGCTTCACCAATATCCTGCAAATAATTCAGACTGACCTTTGGATATGTTCCCCAGCAATAGATGTCCAGCCACCAGTGATTGTTCAGATCTTCCGCATTTTCATAGGCAAGAATATGATCTGGATGACATGAGTATGGATATGTTGGACCAAATGCAAAACTCGGACCTACTTTTCCGTCAGGTACATACCTTCGAAAAGATTGAATCGCTTTCGCATTAGCAAGATTTGCAATATGATTTGCTTCATACATTCTTTTATTATCCCTGACTCCTGGCGGATGAAGTCCTGTACGATATCCTAGCCCAATAAAGACATTCTGTTCATTCAGAGTCACCCAATACTTCACTCTGTCGCCGAATCTTTTGTATAGAGTTATACAGTACTCATTAAAGTCTTCAATAATTTCTCTGGATTCCCATGCGCCATATCGATCCATAAGTGCCTGTGGAACATCCCAATGATATACCGTTAAAATCGGTTCAATCCCATGCTGAATCAGTTCATTTATTAAATCATCATAAAACTGTAAACCAGCTTCATTCACTTCTCCTGTCCCGTTTGGATGTATACGGCTCCAGGAAACAGAGAATCTGTAAGCTTTTAAACCCATTTCTGCCATTAATGCTACATCTTCCTTGTAGCGATGATAATGGTCAACCGCTACGTCACCATTCGTTCCCTCATACGTTGTTCCTTCAAGCTTTGTATAGATATCCCAGACAGAAGGCCCTTTGCCATCCGCACTCCATGCTCCCTCAACTTGATATGCAGCCGAGGCAGATCCCCATAAAAAGTCTCTTGGAAAAGATTTTTTAGTTGTATGGATCATTTAATCACCTCTTTCTATATATATTATTGTATACGCTTTCATTTACAGAGTAAATACAAATTTTAAAATTTGTATTTTGTATCATACATTGTTACTTGTTCCAAGATTGAAACAGGATGTTCCTTAACTGTTAGCCTGTTTATAAATTTCCTTTGCGATCGTTTCCAGTAAATAGACAACTGGAATTTGTGTAGTAATATTCGATTTGCTCCGGTATTCTTCTGTGACATAATAGGAAATATTTAAATCTGAAATTCTCGCAATCGTGCAATCTTTATGATTGGTGATGCTCACAATTGTACTGCCTTCTTCCTTTAATTTTTTAATCAAATCAATGATTTCCATTGTTTCTCCTGAGACACTGAGGGCAATGGTTACACTATCATTAGAGTATTTTGAATGAATGGGAAAGAAAGGGTCTTTAATATAAAGAGAGAACTTCCCAAGACTCGACAAATAGCGTGACCCATATTCCGCCATAATTCCTGAGCTGCCAATACCTAAAAAAATCACACTTTCTGCTTTTGAAATAAAGGAAGCTGTCTCTTCTATATAAGACTCAAAGCTGCCTTTTAACGTCCGCTCAACAAATTCTGAGAGGGCATGCTGAGTGCTTTTTAACTCTTCAGGCTGGTTTTTCGCAATATAGAGCTTAAGTTTCACTTTAAACTCTGAAAATCCCTCGCAATCCAGCTTTCTGCAGAAGCGCAAAATAGATGAAGTTGATACATGTGTTTCATCTGCCAATTCTCTTATTCTCATATAAGTGACCTTTTCAGCATTTGTTATGACATATTTGTATAACGAGCATTCCATTTCATTGAACGATGAGATGATTTTGTTTGAAAACATTTGGTCCTCCTTCCGTAAGAAGCACTTACACTTTCTTACATAATTGCGGCTATCATTCCATGTACTAAATCAGAAGTATTTGCTTTATATTTCTATTTTTATTCAGGTATTCCTCTTTCATGGGGTCTAAGTAATTTCAGACTGCCGAGGAATATGCTAAATCATTTGTTTTAATCAAGTCATCTCTCTCACCAATAAGTGGGGCATTACCTGCATTACGTGTGAATAATTTCAAAAATAAAAAGGAGCAAAATGTATTTTGCCCCTTTTTTTACCTGCTTATTTAACTTGCTGATTCATCCAATCTCTTACTTCTTGTGTTGCTTCTATCGAGACTTTGTCATTTCCGCCTGGTGACTTGATAAAAAATATGGTTGTACCTGGCAGTGATCTTTGCGCATACTTAATTCCTGGAGGAGTGACGTAAAAATCTCCTTGTTCAAATCTGTAGGTTTCACCTGTATCCAGATCAAGATACTCTGTTACACCGCTGACTAAAAACTGATATTCATGTGCTTTTGTATGATAATGGGGCATTTCTGCAGATGCATCTGAGTAGGATGTAATGCCAATTTCTAATTTTTCATCTTCAAAGTAATTTAACTCTTGCGGAAGTGCTAACTTGCCTGTTAAATATTGTCTTGTACTATTGAGAAGAGCATTTTGAATTTCATCATTTTTAACTATAAACATTTTTTTATCCATACGTACCTCCCTCTGGGCGATTTTTTAGTTCAAATACTATTTACAATCCAGCACTGTCCTTATTCATTAAAGCACCGGCTGTCATTTCATCCGTAATTAAGATATCAATAAAACCGCCTTTAAGAGCTCCAAGCAGACTATCTACCTTATGGGTTCCTTCTACAATACAAATGACCTTTTTAATTTCTTTAAATTCTTCTAATTCCACACCAATAATTTTGGATGTAAGTGAGTCGTTGATAGACTGACCACTGATATTAAAAAAGCGGAAACCAATATCACCAACAACTTCTTTCTTTTCTAACTCCTGCAGATCCTGCTCTTCTATGTATCCTACTTTTCTTAGTGTTGAATCTTCGAAAGGATTCCCTATCCCAACAATCGCGATATCCACGTTTCGGGCAATTTCCAATACTGCTTGTATATCTTGAGTTGACATTAATCGCTGCTTTAATTCTTCGTTTTCGACGATTGCAGGTGCATATAGATAAGTACAATTGCCATGCAATTTTTTAGCAAGTTCATTCGCAAGCTGATTGGCATGTATGTTTACATTTTTAATCCCCATGCCGCCTTCTAATGGGACAACGGTAATATCATCTTTTTTCAGGAAGGGAAATTCATTGACGAAATGAGCCAGCGTCTCTCCCCAAGAGATTCCAATATTTTCGACATTTTTTAGATTTTGTGAAATATAATGTGCTGCAGCTTGTCCAATAGCACGTCTGGCCATTTCACCAGATAATCCATTATGCGGGATGACAACAGCATCAGCCAGTTCGAACTTATCTTCCAATTCTCTTTCTAATTCAACCGTGCGAACACTTTCTTCCATTATATATACTCGCACAATCCCCTCATCTTTCGCTTTTTGAAGCAATTTAGAAATAACGGGTCTGGACACACCTAATTTTTTTGCGATTTCCGCTTGTGTGAGTCCATCATGATAATACATACTGCACACTTTCACCATGTAACGTTTTTCCTGCCAGTCCATTCTTCTATTCTCTCCTTTTAATACTGCCCAACATTTCCTAATATCTTCATTTTACAACACGATTCATGGAAAAGCACTGACCATGGTATGTCGTTCGAAAACATCACGGACATTAACTGAACAATAGAGAGAGAACTTCCGCTATCTTATATTTTCTCATAAAAAACCGAAACCACATTAGAATGGCTTCGGTTATAAATGTTTTAATGATTAAATCAGTCTACATCTATACTCCTGCAGCCACGTTCTTTGATAGTTGCTGCTTCACTTTTTCCACAACATTTTCTACAGTAAAGCCGTATTCTGCTACAACCTTATCTCCTGGTGCAGATGCTCCAAACGTATCAATGGAAATGATATCACCATCAAACCCGAGATACCTTTCCCAGCCAAATGATGTGCCCATTTCAATTGCCACTCTTTTTGTTATATTTCTTGGTAAAACGGACTCCTTATAGACAGAAGACTGTTTGTCAAAACGATCCCAAGAAGGCATGCTGATAACTGAAACATCAATCCCTTCTGCAGAAAGAGCTTTTTTAGCTTCTATTGCCAAACTGACTTCTGAACCGGAAGCCAGTAAAAGGACATCTGCTTCTTCCCCTTTACTTGGTGATATAACATATGCTCCTTTTTCAACCTTATCGTGCACCCCTTCAACTGTTCCTTCTAGTACAGGAAGGTCCTGGCGTGATAGTACTAGTGCTGTTGGTGTATCACTTGATTCTAAAGCAATTCTCCAAGCTGCTGTGGATTCGTTTCCATCGGCGGGTCGGATCACGGAAAGTCCAGGCATTGAACGCAATGCTGCTAATTGTTCTACAGGTTCATGTGTAGGACCGTCCTCTCCAACAGCTATACTATCGTGTGTGAACACATAGGTAACAGGTAATTTCATTAGTGCTGCCAGACGAATAGCTGGTCTTAAGTAATCTGAAAATACAAAGAAAGTACCGGCATATGTTTTTAATCCACCGTGCAGAGCGATTCCATTCATTGCTGCACCCATAGCAAACTCACGAACACCATACCATATGTTTTTTCCGCTGGCATCTAACTTAGAGAAATCACCTTTTTGATTCATATAAGTTTTATTAGAGCCAGCTAAGTCAGCAGATCCTCCAAAGAAAAATGGAACCATCTCAGCTATTTCATTAATCGTCTTGCCTGAAGATGCCCTTGTCGCCATAGACTTTCCAGCTTCATACGTTGTTAATTTTGTCTCCAGTTCACTTGGCAGCTTCTGAGTAATTGCCTTCTCCAGCTCTGCCGCCAGTTCAGGGTAGGTTTTTGAATAGGATTCAAAAGCAGAATTCCAATCTTCCTGCTTGGCTTTACCTGCTTCGTGTACTTCTATATCAAAATGTTTATATACTTCTTCAGGAACATAAAATGTATCATATTCCCATCCATAAGATTTCTTTGTCAATTCGGCTTCTTCTAAACCAAGTGGCGCGCCATGCGAAACCGATTTTCCTGATTTATTGGGTGAGCCAAATCCAATTGTTGTTTTCACCTCTATTAGAGTGGGACGACCAAGATCTTTTTGTGCTTCTTGTATAGCTGAAGAAATTTCGGCCACATCATTTCCATCTTCAACTCGAATGACTTGCCAGCCATAGGCCTTATAACGGTTTTCAACACTTTCAGAAAAAGATTTATGTAAGTCTCCATCTAGTGAAATATCATTTGAATCGTATAAAACAATTAGTTTTCCCAGTCCTAAGTGGCCTGCTAGTGAAGACGCCTCAGAGGAGACTCCTTCCATTAAATCCCCATCTCCGCAAATAACATATGTAAAATGGTCAATGATAGAGTAATTTTCTCTATTGTATCTTGCTGCTAAATGCTTTTCTGCCATTGCCATCCCGACAGCTGTCGCAACACCTTGACCAAGTGGTCCCGTTGTTGCATCCACTCCAGGTGTGTGACCATATTCAGGGTGGCCAGGAGTTTTACTTCCCCATTGGCGGAAAGACTTTAACTCTTCTATTGATAATTCATAATGAGATAAGTGAAGCAGGCTATACAAAAGCATTGATCCGTGCCCCGCAGATAACACAAATCGATCTCTATTAAACCAATTAGGATCTGATGGATTTTGATTCATAAACTTTGTCCACAGTGTATAAGCCATTGGCGCTGCACCCATTGGCATCCCCGGATGACCTGAATTCGCTTTTTCAACTCCATCTATTGAAAGTGTACGTATCGTATCAATTGACAGCTGATCTATAAATTTTGTCATTTTCAAACTCCCCCATTAACGAAAAGAATAAGATAATAAATAATGAGGTGATATGTTACTTCATCACCTCATTTCCTAATTGCTTCAATCTAATAGTTCTTTCGCTGTATTTTCATCTGTAATAAGAACATCAATTAATTTTGCGACCAGTGAAGTTCGTATGGCTTCAACTTTTTCCTTACCGCTTGCAACACCAATAACCAAAGGTATTTTCTTTAGATTTTCCAACTCCATTGTAATGACCTTATCATTCCACGGGTTAGAAAATGCTTCACCATTACGGTCAATAAAGTTGTAGCAAATATCTCCTACTATGCCTTCATAATTAAATTCTTTTTGTTTTACTTGGTGCAGATACGATTTCACCATTGTAGAGTGTTCAGGTGTACCGCCAATCCCTACTACTGCAATATCCGATTTACTGGCAATATCAAAAATGGTTTTAATAAAAGATTGTTGTACAATGACTTCCTTTGCCTCTTTTGAATCTACCAGCACAGGTGCATGCAATAGTTTATAGTCGGCATGAAAGCTCTCCGCCACTTTTGCCACAATGCTGTTAGAGTGGATGTCTACCCGTTCATCCCCCATCCCGCCAACGAGCGGTACAATGGTGAGACCTGAAAAATGCTGACTGGGAAGGGATTTTGCTACTTCATTCAGGGTTGTTCCAGATGAAATCCCGATCGTTTGACCATCCTTTATGATTCGCAATAAGTACTTGCTTGCAGCGGCACCTAAGCGAGCTTTAACACTCTCTCCTTCTCCACTTGAAACACAAACCACTTCTCTCAGGTCATATCTTCGCTCAACCTTTGATTCAAGAGCCATATACGGATGTGCTTCATCATCATGTATAATGATTTCAACGACTCCTGATTCTTTTGCTTTTGCCAGATATTTAGAAATAAGCGATCGGCTTACTCCGATTGATTTAGCAATTTCTGATTGAGTTGCTCCTTCTTCATAATACATATTGGCCACTTTGACCAACAATCTTCTATCTTCAAGTGAGGACATAAAAATCATCCATTCTATTCATTCTTTATTTAGTGAATTTAATTTCTTCTCCTTCATTAAATACCGGAAATTCAGAAGGACTAACAAAAACGGCTCCAGGCAGAATATCTCCGTCAGGCTCTTGAAAATAGATTGAAATATGTCCTAACTCTTTGAAATTTGCATTGGCTGCAGAACCAACAGCTGTGACAGTGTATTCTTTATTGCCTACAATAAACTTTCCACCCTCTTGGATGAAATCATCTGCTACTTCTTCCTGCTCATGAATAACTGAAATTTCCCGTAACTCAGCTGGAGCTGAAGGACCAAATAAAATAACTACTTTTTCCGCTTCAAAACTAGGAACTAATGGACCAACTTCTTTAATAATCGATTTACTCATTGTATTACCCCCTGTGTTCATTTTAATTATACAAGTTTAATTATACATGCCAAAGCTAGCAAAGTAAGCGATAACAACAGCTAAAACACCAGTAATCAAGCGGCTGTATAATACAGCTGGAACACCATATTGTACAGTTTCAGGCTTAGCTTCACCAAGTGATAAACCTACCGGAACAAAGTCTGCACCTACTTGACCGTTAATGGCAAATAGTGCTGGAAGCGCAAAATGCGGTGGAATGTTTCCTAATGCAATCTGACTTCCGATTAATACCCCAATAACTTGAGCGATTACTGCACCAGGTCCAAGAACTGGTGATAATAATGGAATCGTACAGATAATAACGATCACGATTAATCCCCAAATGGAACTTGCCAGCGGTGACATTGTATTCGCAATGATATCGCCAATGCCAGTATAATTGATTATACCAATCAGCATGCTGACGAAGGCCATAAATGGGATAATATTCTTTAATAACATTTCGACTGAGTCTCGGCCTGCTTGATAAAACGTTCCTGTTACTTTACCAATTCCTTTAGAAAAACGCATTAAGAAATTTTCATCGCTTCCTTGCTGCTCTTGTTTGACCTTTTTGTATTCCTCTTGGAATTTTTCTTTATCAGATGTATCAAATCTGCCATTAGATTCTTCAGCATTCTCTTCAATTGCAGCAGCAGCAGAACCGGCACCATCTGCAATTGAAATCTCTTTTTCTGTTACACCAGAAACAAAGATATCTTCGGTAATATGCTTAGCAAGCGGGCCTGAAGGAGAAGATCCTAAAATATCTACTGTAGGAATTCTTTTCATTGGATATAACCCAATTCTGGCTGTACCGCCACAGTCAATGACCACACACATCATTTCGTCTTCTGGTACAGAGTTTTTAAAACCATCAATCGCTTCTGTATTTGCTAATTCTGCAATTCTTCTTGCGACAGGGTGAATACCTCCGCCAGTAATAGAAACCACTTTAACTTTTTTACCCTTTGGCTCTATTGTCAGCCCTTTTCCCCAACCGCCTGAACCTTTATCTACAAAGACAGCTTTATATGCCATCGTTCATCTCCCCTTCTTAGTAGAATACGCTTACATCCGATTTGCTAAGTATTTTGTAATTTGTTCAGTGATAACCCCTCTAAGGAACATAACTACTATACCTACCAAGAAAAATCGTACTGCTAATTCTGAAGTTGCATATCCAGCTTGTGTTAAGCCGTTAGCGATTCCTAGATAGACGAACAGCTCACCTGCGTTTGCATAAGGAAACAATGCTGTTACTGGGTGTAAAAACGAAACGAGCGAGTCATAAAAGGCAGGTTTTTGCTTTTCTTCTACAAAGCGTCCAAATGTATAAGCCATTGGATTAGTAAGAAGGAGTATAGATAAGATCGGCATTAATGTATATCTCAAAACCGTATATTTGGATGCAAACTTAATTACTCTTGTTACTCTTTCTTCCCCAATAAACTTAATCATTGCATAAGTAAAGGTTAATAATACGACAAGTGTAGGAACAATTCCCGTAAGCAGCCCCATAAACTGTTCTCCACCAGCATTAAACATTCCAATAAAGTGTTCTCCAAACCATTGAATCCATTCCATGGTCACACACTCCTTTGTTCGTATTTTCCTATTTTGAAAGAAGCAGCTTCCTCCGTCGGCTTTGCAAGGAAGCTGCTATCATTTTCAACATTTAGGCATTTGGCATAGCTTTTCGAGAGATGGATAACAATGCACTTTCTGCAGCTGTATTCAGAGCATCACTTATAGCAGGCATTTTTTGTTTCTTTTTTGACTTTTTCACTTGTTTGGCTGATTCATGAAGAGCATCGAGCATGGAGCCTACATGGAGACCTTTATACTTTTCAATTTCTTTAAAAGTGGAAAGTACAGTAATCCCTTTCATCACTTGGCATTCCATGACCATATAATTTTCATCAACAACAAGCATGGCAATTGAACCGGCACCAAGTTTTCTTCTTGATTGACCAGAGAACAGATAATACCCTTGTTTGCCTTTATACTTCTTAATCATTGTTTCCATTGATTTTTTGTAGCTTCTGACCTGGAAAAAAGTCAGAATATAGTTCATTACCAAGATGCCGCATGCTATAAGGATTAATTGCATTTGTTATCTCTCCTCCCGCAAAAAATTACTTAATAATAATTTCAGAAGCCTTTCCTCCTGAAAACAGATGATCCTGCAGAGATCTAAGTTTCCAAACTGTAGTAGTTGGATCTAGTTCGATATCATCTTCTGTTAAAAACTGTCCTTCTCTGATATCTTTCTTAGCCACAACTTTACCGCTGATTAAACCAATTGGAATGTGGCCGTTTGTTTTCATATCTTCATGTGTTTCTAAAACACCTCTTACAGAGTAGCCGCCAATTCCGTCCAGCGTTTCTCCCGCTTTAATATCTCGTTTAGCTACTGTAACTGTCTCTGAAATCGGTGCTCCCAGCGGATGAATGGATGTATCATGATTTAATACAGCTTTAGCGATCGTTACAGGTGTTTCAAGACTTGCCAGATGGTAAGGGCGATATAAAGTATAGTGTGAACCATGGTTTTCACTAACTTTTAATAAGTAGCGCAGCTCTTCATCTACTGGCTCTAATTCACTCTTCACAATAACAAAGACCCCTGGCGCAAGACCGTTAACATAATCAACAACACCTGTTTTCTCAAGAACTCCGCCATTTTCTTTTGTATTAAGGATGTCTGCAACGTTGTCTAAGTTGGCTTCAACTCCATGCATGCCTACTTTGTCTGGAATAAGACCGATCGCATTACTCAAAAGGTTCATTTCTGCCATTGTTTTTGTTCCATCCTGGAAAGCAGCCAGCATGTGAGCACTCATATTTTTTCGCTTTGCTTCTGCTGCACAAGTATCAGGATTTGCTGTTGGAATCAGCGGGTTATTTTTCCCTTTACCAGCAACAACAACTTCTAAGCCCATTGTCTTTGCAAATTCGTACAGTTCAACGATTGCTGCCGGCTCATCACCAGCTGAACCTGTATAAACGAGGCCAGCTGAAGTAAACAATTGATTCATAACCGACCCGATTGTTATATCTACTTCTACATTCAGAAGAACTAGATGTTTCTTAGATCTTAAAGCTTCTAAGGAAATATTAGCTCCAACTTCAGGTACTCCAGTTGCATCTACCACAACTTCTACATTCTGAGATTGAATGATTGCGCGGTAATCCGTTGAAACAATCGTATCAATTGCTCTTTTTTCCTGAGAACGATAAAAGTCTTTTGCTCTATTCGCATTTTCTAAGTTCACATCACAAATTCCGCCAACTACCATTCCGGGAATTCGGGAAATTTGAGAGATTAGACCAAAGCCCATTTGTCCGGCTCCAATAATTCCTACCTTAATTGGGTTTTGCTGTTTTTCTCTTACTAGAAGCTGTTGATATACTGACATGTTAATTCCTCCAATACGCTATTTTTGTCGCAACATTTTGTATATTGGTTGCGTTTACAATTTAATGCGATAAAATAATAGATATTAAACTTTGGATATAACAAATGATATTTTTTATAACCAATGTTAAAACCGTGTCATTTTCCACAGTGTGTAACATTTGTTATTTGTGATTTCATTATAGTCTGATAAATTTATAGTGTCAACGAAAATAAACTAAAAATTTTTTATATGACAAAGGAGATTTTTTTTAGATGGCAAGAGTTGATTACTATTATGATGGCCACGCGCCCGTTCCCAATAGCATTGTGCCAGCTGTTTCAGCCGTTATATTGTCGGAAGATGGAAACAAAATATTATTGCAGGAGCGGGTGGACAATGGAAAATGGTCTTTGCCTGGAGGTGGGGTGGATCCAGGTGAATCTGTTGAGGAAGCAGTTAAGAGGGAAGTGAGCGAAGAAACAGGAATTGATATCGAGGTTTTAAAAATGATCGGTGTTTATAGCGATCCAAATCACGTTATTTCTTATTCAGACGGAGAAGTACGGCAGCAGTTCTCTATTTGTTTTTTATGTAAGGCACTAACCAGCGAGTTAACTGTCAGTCATGAATCTAAAAGAGTATCTTATGTGTTACTTGATCAATTACATATGCTTAATATGCATGTTACACAGAAAATCAGGATTGAAGATGCTTTAAAAAATCAGGCGGAAGCTTTTATCAGATAGACTAAGAGGGGGAATTGGCTGGAGATTAACCATTGCAAATAAAAAAGAGGCTGGGACAAAACAAAATTAATATTTCTAAAACACGAATATTCAATATCTTGGTTTCGGTATTTAATCAAGACCGTTCCATTGCGCTGCGGACCCTCGCTTTCCGCGGGGAGCAAGCTGAGCCTCCTCGTCACTTCGTTCCTGCGGGGTCTCACCCTTTGCTCTGCAGCCCGCAGGAGTCGAGGGCCCTCCGCTCCATTTCACTCATGTAAATAAAATATATTTTATAATTATAAATAAAAAACCGAATGATTAGAAAGATGACCTTCCTTACCATTCGGTTCAATAGGTGTGTTAGTTACTTATGTCCCAGCCTCTTCGTAGTTGCCTAAAAGATTTAGGTCTCTGGCTCTTCCAATCTATTTAAATGTCTATTGTCATTTATTTAAAATCCTAACTGCTTCTTGTGCTGCTTCATTGAATGTTTCTGAAATGGTTGGGTGCGGGTGGATCATTTTTGCAGCTTCCTCAATGGTTCCTTCTAAATACATGAATGCAGAGGCCTCAGAGATCATTTCCGTTACATGTTCTCCTACCATAACGGTGCCTAGAATTTCACCATATTTCTTATCAACAATTATTTTTGTAAAACCTTCTGGTGCTCCGCTGCTCCATGCCTTCCCGCTTTTAACGAAATCATATTTTACAACCTCGAAATCCAAACCTTTTTTCTTCGCTTCTTCTTCATTTAATCCAACTGCGGCGATTTCTGGTTTCGTATAAACACAGCGCGGCATCACATGATTGTTCATCATTTCATTTCCGCCAAATGCATTATTAACCGCAACAATTCCTTCAGCACTAGCAGCATGGGCTAATTGATATCCTCCGATCACATCTCCAATTGCATATACATTTGGCATGCTCGTTTCCATTTTTTTATTCACTTTAATAAAAGGTCCGTCTGTATCCAGCCCAATCTCATTTACTGCAGACATGTTAGGTCTCCTGCCTGTGCAAACTAAGATATGAGAAGCATCAAATTGTATACTCTGTCCATTAGATTCACAATGTACTTTTTTATTGTTATTTATTTCTTCTACTTTTTTGACCAGAGTGTTTGTGCGTATATTTATATTCTTCTTTTCCAGCTCCCGCTTTAAATAAGATGCTGCCTCCTGATCTTCAGACGGCAGGATCATTTCCGCAGATTCAATGATTGTTACTTTCGTATCAAGGGAAGCAAATATGGTAGCCAGTTCGACACCAATGACGCCGCCACCAATAATGATTAAGGATTCTGGTATTTCTGTTAAGTCAAATATGGTGTCACTTGTTTCATAACTGACCTCTGATAAGCCTTCTATAGGAGGAACAGCTGGCATAGAACCTGTAGCAACGATGATCTTCTCCGCCTGAAGATTCTTTTCGTTCTCTGTCTCCTGCACCCTTACTGAACCATTAGGCTGGATGTAGCCATATCCTTGATAGACGTCAATTTTACCTTCCTTGAGCAGATATGAAATACCTCTACGCAGCCTCTGGATCACATCGTCTTTTCGTTTTTTTAATTTTGGAAAAGAAAACGTTAAGGACTCTGTTTCAATTCCCCATTCTTTTGCTTTTTTGATTTGTTCTATGACTTCGCTATGCTTTAAATAGGTTTTGGAAGGAATGCAGCCTCTATTTAAGCAAGTTCCTCCAACAAAATCAGCTTCAATTAAAGCTATTTTTTTCCCCGTCTCAGCGGCATGAAGAGCAGATACATATCCTCCCGGGCCCCCGCCGATAACAACAAGATCATATTTTATCATTGCCTCTTCACCCCTTTAAACGAGTAATTCATAAGGATTCTCTAAGATTTGCTTCAATTCTGTTAAAAAGGCAGCTGCCGGAGCACCGTCTATTGCTCTATGATCAAAAGACAAACTAACTGCCATCATGGATCTGACTTCTATGGACCCATTTACAACAACTGGTTTCTCCTGAATGCGGCCTACTCCTAAGATGGCTATTTCAGGTAAGTTTATGATTGGAGTAAATGCGTCGATTGCATACATTCCCAGATTGCTAATTGTAAAGGTAGCGCCTGTTAAGTTTTCAGATGTAAGCTGATTACTCCTGGCTAATTTCCCAAGCTGCTTCGATTGTTTAACGATTTCAGCAAGTCCTTTATGTGCTGCATCATGAATGACCGGAACAATCAGTCCGTCTTCGATCGCTACAGCTACTCCAATGTTTACCGAGCTGTGCTGAATAATTTCATCACCATCAATTGAAATATTGATTTGCGGATGACGGGTCATTGCACTTCCTACCGCCTTAACCAGGATATCTGTATAAGTGATCCGCAAATCCGTTTGCTTTTCAATGATTGGAAGCAGTGACTGGCGCAGCTCTTTTATATTTGTCATATCAATTTCAGATGTTAACGTGACATGCGGCACGCTCTGTACACTATGCAGCATCCGTTTAGAAATAACCTTTCTAATTCCGGACATTTTGCGGCGTGCACTTGTCATAGCAGTCTGTGATTCTGCCGATGATGGGATAATATCCTGCTTTGTAATTTTCCCATTACTTCCTGTGCCCTTTAAAGTGCTTATGTCAATCTCCTGCTCTTTAGCTATTTTTTGAGCAAGTGGAGTAATTTTCACTTTCTCTGCATCTGAATTCAGATAGTCCAGCAGATCCTGCTGCTGAACTCTGCCATTAGGACCGCTTCCTTGAATAATCGATAGATTCAGATCGTTTTCTTTTGCTATCCTTCTGGCCGCTGGAGTAGCCCGAACTTTTTCTTCAGGTGTTGAAGATTGTTCCGCTGCAGCAGGCTGGGATTGTTTGATCTCTTCATCACTTTCATCATGCTCTGATGCTGATTGCCCTGGTGAAGAGTCTGGCACCTGCTCATCCGCTTCACCAATGTAGCCAATGATTTGATTAACAGGAACTTCATCATCCTGCTTAAAATATTTTTTTAATAATATTCCCTCTTCATATGCCTCTACTTCTATCTCAATTTTATCTGTTAAAATCTCAAAAAGCGGTTCACCAATTTCAACTGAATCGCCTTCTTCTTTAAACCATTGAATGAGTGTGCCAACTGACATGGTGCTGCTCAATTTTGGCATGAAAATTTCTTTAGCCATCATGTACGCTCCTTTTATTTTCTCACAGTCTTTTTCACTGCAGCGATAATATCTGGTACTTGCGGGATAGCTGCCTTTTCCAGATTCGGGTTATAAGGAATTGGCACTTCCTTTCCGCCAAGACGGATAATAGGTGCGTCTAAATAATCAAAAGCTTCACTTTCTGCTATCACTCCGACAATTTCTCCGCCGATTCCGCCGCGCTTTACCGCTTCATGCACGACAATAAGTTTGCCGGTTTTTTTAACAGATTTAATGATCGTTTCCTTATCCAGAGGAACAATCGTACGAGGATCAATCACCTCTGCACTGATGCCGTCTTTTTCAAGTACTTCCGCTGCTTCCAATGCTTTATGAACCATGATAGCGGTTGCAACAATAGTGACATCTATTCCTTCTCTTTTAATATCTGCTTTTCCTAACTCAATTTTGTAAGATTCCTCTGGAACATTAGAGCTAGTTTTATAGAGTAATTTATGTTCATAAAAAATAACTGGATTATCATCATCCATCGCTGCCTTTAATAATCCTTTGGCATCATACGCAGTAGAAGGCTGGACCACCTTTAATCCTGGAATATGAGCCATCCATGCCTCTAAGCTCTGTGAATGCTGTGCCGCTGCACCTGTTCCCGAACCTGCAGGAGTCCTTAACACCATAGGCACTTTGCCTTTTCCGCCAAACATATATCGTGTTTTAGCTGCCTGATTGACAATCTGGTCCATTGCTATTGTAATAAAGTCTGAGAATTGCAGTTCCAGAATCGGTCTCATTCCTGTAAGGGCAGAACCGACAGCTGCTCCTGCAATGGCTGCTTCCGAAATCGGTGTATTTCTAACTCTTTCGGGACCGAATTCTTCAATCATCCCTCTTGTTACACCAAAGGCTCCACCATAAACACCAATGTCTTCTCCAAGTATAAAGACATCTTCATTTTCCCTCATTTCTTGACTCATCGCTTCTCGAACGGATTCTAAATACGTTATTTCTCTTGTGGTCATCTCTATTAACCTCCCAAAATGATTATGCAAATACATCTTCTTCTAATCGTTCAATAGACGGCTCAGGACTATTTGCAGCAAATTCTACAGCTTCCTCAATAGAAGTCTTTGCCTCTTCCTGCAGCTGCTGTGCTTCTTCTTCCGTTAGAACTTCTGCGTCAATTAAGGCATCCTTAAAGCGTTTGATGCCATCTTTGGCTCTCCACTCGTTTTCTTCTTCTCTCGTACGGTATTTTTTCGCATCACTCTTTGAATGACCTTTCCACCTATACGTCTTCATTTCAATTAATGTAGGTCCGTTGCCACCCCGTGCATGTTCAACAGCTTCATGAACAGTATTCATAATTTCAAACATATCTAATCCATCAACAATCTTGCCTGGTATTCCATAACCTTCACTGCGCGATGCAATATGCTCAATTTTCGTCATCTCTTTTACTGAACCTGACATGCCGTATTGGTTATTTTCACAAATAAAGATAACAGGGAGATTCCAGATTGCTGCTAAATTTAATGATTCATGAAAGCTGCCTTCATTCGTTGCTCCATCACCAAAGAAGCAGAGAACAACATAATTTTCATTTTTCATTTTTGAAGTTAAGGCCGCACCAACCGCTAATGGAATTCCTCCGCCAACAATTCCATTTGCACCCAAGTTCCCCTTCTCAACATCAGCTATATGCATGGATCCGCCTTTTCCTTTGCAGTAGCCTGTTTCTCTTCCAAATAACTCAGCCATCATTTTATTGATATCACCTTCTTTGGAGATGCAATGTCCATGTCCCCGGTGGGTACTTACAATCTTATCCTTTCCGCCTATCACTGCGATGGATCCGGCAGCAGAAGCCTCCTGACCTACACAAAGGTGGGTAGTTCCGTGGATCATTCCTTTTGCAAAAAACTGGTCAACCTTCTCATCAAAATAACGTATAGTCCACATTTCTTTATATAAATCTTTTAATTTTTTCTCAGTAATCATGCTGGGAATCTCTAAATTTTTAAGCATTTTATCTTCCTCCTTATCATTTGTTCATATCAGTTACATTTGTAATTATCATAGCACATATTTTACAAATGATCAATAATAGAACATTTGTAAAAAGCAAAAAAAATACCCTTAAATAAGAAGGACTATTCATGCTTCTTGTTAAGGGATTTTAGATAAAATTGAGATTTTTAAATTGCGCTTGCTGTATTCATATCAAGCTTTTTCTGCATTTCTTTTTTGATCATCTTAATAGCGTTGGTTGCTACTTCCTGGTATTTTTCTTTGCCGGACCAGTTTATTTGGTGGATGCTTTCCCCAACGAAACGATGGTCCTTTTTAAACATTGAGAAAATCGTAAGACCTGATAAAATTCTAAACTCAGAGATTTCCCCATCCTTATTTGCAACGATTATGCAAACCTGGCCGCCTTTAAATTTCCTTTGGTTCATTCCTACTCCAAGATAGCCTTCACTATATTCTTTTCCTAGCCTTCTAACTGTACCTTGGTAATATTTAATGTGGATCATACTGGTGATAAATTGCATGACTGCAATAAAAACGACGATGATTAATAACTCTTTCATATATAAGTTTCCTCCTTCTTTAGTTCTTTACTTCAGATAAAGCAGGAATAATTCTTCTTGCCAGGATATTTGGCGAATTAGCAAAGTTTCCAATGGTGGACCCAGCGATATGAGGAGTAATTGTAATATTATCTAACTCCAAGTATGGATGATCCTTTGGCAATGGTTCTATATCAAATACATCAACTGCTGCACCCGCTATTCTTTTTTCTTTTAGGGCAGAGATCAAATCTGTTTCGCTTATTAAGCCAGACCGTGCACTGTTAATCACTATTGCATTCTTTTTCATTTTCTCAAAGTGATTTTTATTCAGCATATGTTTTGTTTTCTCTGTCAGCCTATAATGCATCGTAATAATATCAGCAGTCTTGACAAGTGTGTCTAAGTCGACCTGAGAATCCTCTGTATCACCAGTAAAATAGTCATCAAAGAAGATAATATTCGCCCCAAAAGGTCGCAGAAGGTTTGCCACCCGCTGACCAATGGCTCCATAACCAATGATTCCAACCGTTGAGCCGCTAATTTCAGGTGAGAGGACTCCGGCAGAATAATTTTTTTCCCATATGCCATTCTTTAAATAATCGTGCCCTCTGGCAATGTTTCTAATCTCAGATAGAATTAATCCAACCGTAAATTCCGAGACACTTGTATTACTTCTGCCTGGTGTATTAAAAACATCAATTCCTTTACTTTCAGCATATTTGTAGTCCACATTCTCAATCCCTGCCCGAAGAATACCCAGAACCTTTATACTTTTGCACTTATCAAGAGTATCTCTTCCTATTGGTGCAAACTGCGTGATGATGATATCATAATCCTCAATACCTTCTAAAATATCATCCGGCAATGCCACCGCACTGCTGCCTTCCTGCTCGAGTTTAATATTATCCTTTTGCAGTGCTTCAAGATCCTTATGAAGCCACTCTTTTACCGTTAATTCAACTCCGAGATCTGTCAGCTCTTCCAGACCTTTGATCATCATCTCTTTGGTAATAAATAAATCCGCAATTGCTAAGCATTTCATTTTTACCCTCTCCCATTCTATTTCTTGTCAGTCCTACTCCTGAAGCATAACCGAGATTCTGAATTTTCCTTTTTGACTGGCCAGCTCAAATGCCTCTTGGATTTGTGATAAAGGAACTTTCTCTTCAATTAAATAGGAAACATCAATTCGTCTTTCGCTAAGCATTTTCCCGGCATTTATAAAATCTGTTAACTCAGAACCAAAAGTTCCGATTAATTCAAGGTTTTTATAATGAATAGCATTAGAGTCAATTTCTAAGCCTGGTGCCGGATAACCTGCGGCATAAAAAAGTATTCTTCCGTGTTGTGCTTTTACCATTTCAATAGCTTGCTGATTTGCTGAAGCCGTTCCGGCAGATACAATAACAGCATCCACTCCTCTTCCTTCAGTGAGTCTCTTTATTTCTTCAACAGCGTCACAGTTGCCTGCATCGATCATTTCAAAGCCCATACGGCGACCAATCTCAAGCTTTTTCTCTCCTCTGCTTGAAACAAAGACTTTTGCCCCCATTGCTTTGGCTGCAGCTGCATTTAATAGACCCATTGTTCCTCCGCCAATAACCGCAATGGTGTCATAACCTCCCCGAAGGCGAAGCTTATTTAATCCATGCAGTACAGATCCAAGCGGTTCCACAAACCCAGCCTCTGAAGGTGATAATGCTGAATCCATCTTTACAAAGCTTTTTTCGTTTCGTATAAAATAATCAGCAAAACCAAAAATGCCGTAATAGTCTTCTGAGTAATTTTTTCCAAAGATTTTCTTGTTCTGGCAAATTGTAATCATGCCAGCTACACAGTTTTCACACGTCCCGCAGTAATCATATAAAACGCTTACCCGATCTCCTGCCTTAAATTTCTTAACATCTTCACCAACCGAAACAACGATACCTGAGCATTCATGTCCTCCAGCCATCGGATATCCCTGATGCTCCCTTAAGCCTTGCCATTGCTGATAATCCGTTGTGCATATGTTACATGCTTCTTGCTTTACCAGCAGTTCATTTGGCAAAAGTTCTCTTAGTTCTCCTTCTTTAATCACTGCCTGCCCTTTTTCCATTAAAGCTCCGAATTTAAAGGTTGCTGGAATCATTTTTTCCTCCTTGAAATGATATAAAGTTAAAAAGAGGGAATTTTTGGTCTTCCCCCTTTGTTTTTCTTTTATAAGAAGAACGAAAAACCGTATGCAATGACGACCGCTAAAGGACCAGTAATAACACGCGAGAAAAGGATGGATGGAACTCCAACACTAATGGTTTCTGCCTTTGCTTCTCCAAGTGTTAAACCAACTGGCGCAAAGTCACAGCCAACTTGAGCATTGATCGCGAACAAAGCTGGTAATGCATATGCAGCTGGAATGTTACCGCTTGCAATTTCGTTCCCAATTAAAACACCGATAACAGCTCCAATAACTGCTCCAGGCGCTAACATAGGTGAGAGGAATGGCAGTCCGCCAATTAGACCTAATAACAATAACCCGCCAATGCTGCCCGCTAAAGGTGTTAAGACATCCGCAATGATATTGCCTATACCTGTATAGTTAATGATGCCGATCAAAGCTGCTACAAAGGCCATAAATGGAAGGATATTTTTTAAAACTGTATCAATCGTGTCTCTTCCCGATTGGTACATGATATTCATAAACTGTCCTGCACCGCGTCCAATAACATCGATCAGCTTCATAAATGGATTTTGCTTTGCTGCCGGCTCTGCCTGAACTTTGGAAGCAGTTGGTTTTGCTGCTGGCTCTTCCTCAATTTCTTCAGCAGAACTTGCTGCTACCTGTGATTCCCCTTCTTCTCCAGCTATTGAAACATCATTGACTGACACCCCAGATAGGAAAATATCTTCTGTCATAAATTTGGCCAGAGGTCCAGATGGACTCATCACTTTTACATTAATTGTAGGAACTCTAAGGCGCGGATAGGTTCCGCAGCGGGCTGTCCCTCCACAGTCAATTACCGCACACAGCGTTTCCTCTTTATCTACTGGATTTTTAAAAGAGTCAACCGCAATTGCTCCTGTTAAATCTGCTATTTTCTGTGCGACCGGGTGAATTCCCCCTCCGGTTACACTAATAACATATTTCTTTTCCTCATCTGGCTTCAGAATAAGTGAAGTTCCCCAACCATGCGTACCCCTTTTAACTTGAACTGTATTATATTTAGCCATTTCATCTCGCCCCCTTTGTTCGTTTATGCAGCGGCACCGCGTTTGGCTGCTTCTTGTCTTTTCATTTGGAACTCAGTAATTTTCTCTGTCACGATTCCCCTAACTAAGCAAACAATTAACCCAACTACCAGGTACCATAATGCCAGCTCACTTTGATTGCCGACTTGAGCAAATCCCTGTGCAATGCCAAGGAATATAAATAGTTCGGCCGCATTAGCATGTGGAAATAGCCCTGTAATTGGATGCACAAATGATACGGCAGAATCATAAAATGCCGGCTTTTGTTTTTCTGGCAAAAACTTGCCAAACGTATAACACATCGGGTTTGTTAAGAAAAATACGGAGAATAGTGGAATCAATGTATATCTGAAAATAGTAAACTTTGCAATCGCTCTCATAAATCCGAAAATTCGCTCTTCTCCTACGATTTTTATAAAAGCATTAACAACAGTGATCAGCACAATCAAGAGTGGAATAATTCCTGTAATAAAGCCCATAAATACTTCTGCACCTTCTTGGAACATTCCGATAAAGCCATCAGCTAAGTTTATAAAGAAATCCACTAGCGTTCCCTCCTATACAAGGATTATTTTTTAAAAATAATGCTGTCTTCCTCTTGAATTTCAGGATAGACTCCTGGAGAAACTAAGATCGCCCCAGGCAGCAATTCCATCGACTCATCATCATTAAAGTAAATAGATAAGTGGCCCAGTTCTTCAAAGTTCTTATTAGCTAGACTGCCAACCTTACTAATCTGATAAACTTGAGTTCCTACTTCCAGTACCCCCCCTTCCACAATAGCTCCATTTGGATTTTCATCAACCTCATGAATAACAGATATATCTTTCAATTCAGGAGGAGCTTCTGGTCCAAATAAGATTAATAGGTTTTCTTCCTTAAAATCCGGAACGATCTCACCAATTTGTTTTACAACTGTTCTAAGCATAATAAAGATTCATCCTTTCAAGCTTCTTCTTTAATATTATCCAAATATTATGAATATTATTGACAGTTTACTGGTTTGTATAAAAATCAGATTAATATCTTAGATATAGACTGGCTTGTTTCTGTATTGGCAAAAACCTCATCCTGAAGCTTGCGAAGCTTCCAGACTGTTGTATTTTCATCCAGCTCAATATCATCGGCCGTTAAGAACGTTCCTGCTTTAATATCTCTTTTAGCAACTGTATTTCCTGCAATTAACCCAATGGGAATGTGAGCATTCTGTTTCATTTCTGAATGAGTTTCCAACACTCCACGGATACAGTAACCGCCTATGCCATCTAATCTCTCTCCAGCTTTAATCTCTTTTTTAGAGACTGCTACTGTTTCTGAAACGGGAGCGCCAATTGGTGCAATTGCATATTCCTGATTTAAGACAGCCTTGGCAATGGTGATAGGCGTCTCCAAGCTTGCCAGGTGATAAGGACGATATAGGATATGATGATCACGATCTCCCTTTTTCATTAGATAATTCATTTCGTGTGCCACTGCCTCATTTTGGCCTTTCACAATGACAAACACTCCAGGAGCCAGACCATCAACATATTCCACAACACCATGCTGACTTAAAATGCCGCCATTGCTTTTTACATCCAGATCATTGATAACTGAATCTAAATCACCTGAAATACCATGCATGCCAACTACATCTGGGACAAAGCCAATTGCATTTGATAATAAATTCATCTCTGCCATTGTTTTCGTTCCATCCTGAAATGCTGCAAGCATATGTGCTGCCATTTTGTTTCTTTTTGCTTCTTCCCTTGTACTGTCCGGGTTTGCCGAGATTTTTAGTTTATTATTTTTCCCTTTTCCGGCCACTAAGACTTCCATGCCCATTGTTTTCGCGAATTCATATAGCTCAAAGGTTGCTGCAGGTTCATCTCCATCTGATCCTGTATAAATGAGACCTGCTGAATCATACAGCTTTTTCATTAATGGGCCAATTGTGATATCAACTTCAACATTTAATAACACAAGCTGTTTCTTAGCAAGAAGACATTCCAGTGATATTTTTGCACCAACCTCAGGAACACCTGTTGCATCTACAATTACTTCGATATCCTCTGACTGAATCACATCTTTAAAGTTTGAAGAAATGATTACCTCTTGTTTTTTATGAAGATTATAAGCATCCCTGGCTCTGGCGGCTGCCTCTACATTTATATCACTTATTCCAGTAACTTCCATTCCAGGGATTTGAGCAATTTGTGAGATCATCCCAAAACCCATTTGCCCTGCTCCAATGACACCAACTTTTATCGGATTTCCGTCTTTTTCTCTTACTAAAAGCTGTCTATATAGACTCATTTTTTTCTCCCTCCTGCCTTTCTGAACATTTGATCTAACACTGAACAAATTTCCTTTGATTAAAAAAATAACATTGTAAGCGCTTTAAGTCAAGAAGATACTTTTCATTTTTTTCGACAATTGCGATAATTTTTAGTAAAATTCTTTTTGTTCAGATACAGAAATAAATTTCAAAGGGTGAGTTGGTTGAATTGGGAAGAGCGCAAGGAAATTGTGAAAATCGCAATCTATTATTATTACCAAAACCTAACACAGGAACAAATAGCGAAGAAATTAAATGTTTCGCGGCCAGCAATATCCAGAAGTTTACAAAAGGCGAAAGATTATGGAATTATAAACTTCTACATAAAAGATGAAAGTTTTCAAATTGTTAATCTGCAGAGCTCTTTAGAAGAAAAATATGGTCTAAATAAAGTCATCATTGCTCCTGCCTATCACTTGAGCGAACACGAAGTATTCAATCTGGTCGTCAAAGAAGCAGTCCATTATCTAAAAAATGCCTTAAAATCGGTCAGTACCGTTGGGGTATCATGGGGAAATACACTGAGCACGCTTGTTAGAGAATTTCCATTTGAAGAAATCAAACATCTTACACTTTTGCCGCTAATCGGGGGAATTAGCAAGATGCATATTGAATTACATTCCAATCAAATATGCTATGACTTAATGAAGAAACTATATTGTAATAGTAATTTCTTAAATGCTCCAGCACTTGCAGAAAACACTTTAATTAAAAACGCCTTTTATGATAGCCCCCCTATTTTAGAAGTCCTGGAAGCGGGCAAAAATGTAGATATGGCGATTCTGGGGGTTGCAAGTCCCTACTCAAGTGATAACCTGATGAGAAAGATTGGGTATACAGGGAATCGCGATTTAAAAGAATTTGAAAGGTTAAATGTTGTTGGGGATATTAATTCACGTTTCTTTAACAGAGAGGGAAAAGAAGTGGATTGCAGAATTAATAACAATGTTATTGGAGTAAGCTTAGAAGATATTAAAAACATACCAAATATTGTACTGATCGCCAGCGGAGTGCAAAAAAGTGAAGCTGTTCTAACTGCGGTTAAAGCTGGTTATGCCCATACATTAATCATTGATGAAAAGATAGGCAATTATTTAATGGAAAAGAACTGAAGTGCCATTTTTGGAAGCGTTACCATGTTTATTGATAAATAAAAAGGCTGTTTTCAATTAAAAAACAGCCTTTCATTTATTGCCCTTAATCTTTTTATAAGCTTCCTTTGTTTCATGTAAATATTTGACAAGCCGATAAGGTTTTGTGAAAACTCTTCTAGGCAAGGCTTCAATCAATTTAATCCGATCGTCATTTTTATATTCTTCAGACATTCTAGAAGGCTTAGAAACAACTCTTTTATACACTTCTTTATATAATTCTCTCTTAAAGTCCAGGTCCATTTCATTGGTGCGCTTACATTTCTCGCATTGTACCCGATGCAGTTTTCCATTCAGATAACTTACATGATGAATGGTTTCATCCAAACATTTAGAGCAAAAAAGGTAAGTATCTATTTCTGTAAACTTCATACCTCGCCTCTCCTTTAGAAGTGCTTGTTTTACCCTATTTTACGAAAAAGTGTTTAAACTTAAAAGGAATTTTTATAAATATTTCTCAATCTATGTTATGTAAAACATCGTTAAATGTTTTATTAATATTCTAATTCCACAAACATATTTAAAGAAAACTTCTGACAGGCAACTGAAGAAAAGAGGTTTAGTTGACTTAACTAATAATTCCACTGCGTACATTGAGTATAGCTCTATGCTGTTCAATTGTCATTTCCGATTATATGAATAAACCCCGCAAATGCGGGGTTTTCTTTTCAGTTATCTTGACTGTTCTGGCTCCGGATGAAATTTTGATTTTACCGGCTGGCCGCCTGTTTTTTCATAGTTTTTCTTTGACTTCTTTATAATATCAAAATCCCGGCCCAGCTCCAAATCAGCATTATTGATTCCATTGCGCGTCTTTTGTTCCGGATTGTTTTGCTTTGAACGTTTTTTGACCATTTTTAGTCACCTCTTAATGGGGATTAATAATCATTTTATTTTGAAGCTGCTGCAGCTGGAGTCTCATACGGTGCAGCTGTTCCCGCTGCTGAGAATTTGCACTATGTGCCAGCTGGCTTAAATCATTATAGGCATTTTCAAGTGCTTCAAGGGCATTGGTATACCCGTCATCATTATAATGCTCCTGAAGACGTCCATCCTGAAGCTGATCGCCGGCGAAACGAATTGCATCTTCACATTGCTGTAAAAGCATATCAACAGATTCACGAGTTGCCATTCTGTTCTCCTCCTCAAGTCATTGCTCTGAAGCGTGTGCTTCATTCATTATTGTGTGCAATACGATGACTTCTTACTTACAGTTTCAAAAAGTATAAATTAGCAGTGACGAATTGCATACGAAGCGGGATATAGTATTGGGACAGCAGTCCTAATCACACCAAGCCGGTTTGCCAATCCTCAGATTTACTATTCGAAGTTGCTTCCAATTGCATTGGATAACCTGTTTACTTCATGATAAGATTATTCGTATGTTTATATTAAAAGCAGTTTGCTGCAGCGATTTCGGCATGGGAGAACTTGTAATTCCTCCTGTTTTCATTAATCGGACAGATCAGCAATAGGAGGTATTTTTCATATGAATGGAAATCCCTTTCCATATGCTACTGATGATAAAAGGTATCATACATGGAATTACCATTTACGTAATGAATTTGGACATAAAGTGTTTAAAATTGCCTTAGACGGAGGATTTGACTGCCCAAACCGTGATGGCACTGTGGCATTTGGAGGCTGTACTTTCTGCAGTGCTGCTGGCTCAGGGGATTTTGCCGGTAATCGGGCAGATGATCTCTCAAAGCAATTTCATGATATAAAAGCAAAGATGCATCATAAATGGAAAGACGGCAAATACCTTGCTTATTTCCAGGCATTTACGAATACTCATGCACCAGTTGCTGTGTTAAGAGATATGTACGAGCGGGTGCTGCAAGAAGAAGGGGTTGTCGGCCTTTCTATTGCTACACGGCCAGACTGCCTTCCTGACGATGTTGTTGAATATTTGGCAGAGCTGAATGAAAGAACGTATCTTTGGGTTGAGCTTGGACTGCAGACCGTCCATGAAAAAACAGCTGCCATTATTAATCGAGCCCACGACTATGCCTGTTATACAGAAGGCGTAGAAAAGCTAAGAAAACATGGCATTCGTGTATGTTCACATATCATTAATGGCCTGCCGCTGGAATCAGCTGAAATGATGATGCAAACAGCCCGAGAAGTTTCCAAACTGGATGTGCAAGGAATTAAAATTCACTTGCTTCATCTTTTAAAGGGTACTCCAATGGTAAAACAATATGAAAAAGGATTACTGCAATTTTTAGGCCAGGATGATTACGTAAGCTTAGTTTGTGATCAATTAGAAATTTTACCACCGGAAATGATTGTTCATCGCATTACAGGAGATGGACCGATCGATTTAATGATTGGCCCAATGTGGAGCGTAAACAAATGGTCGGTATTAAATGCAATTGATGCTGAATTAAAACGAAGAAATAGCTGGCAGGGAAAATACTTCGATACAGCTGGTCTGGAGGTAAAGGCATGAAGCTTGAAAGAGTGCTGCCATTTGCACGAACATTGCTGGAGCAAGCCATTTCCCCTGGAGATATTGCCATTGATGCAACATTAGGAAATGGTCACGATACCTTATTTCTCGCACGGTTAGTTGGTGATTCAGGCAGAGTATATGGATTTGATATCCAGGATGACGCTTTGCTCTCCACAAAGACACAGCTGATGCAGCATGAGTTAGCTGATCGTGTTACGCTTTTTCATAGCGGTCATGAAAACCTATCAAGCTGTATACCGCCCATCCATTACGGAAAGGTTACGGGAGCCGTTTTTAATCTCGGCTATTTGCCTGGAGGAGATAAGTCCATTGTTACTCGCCCGGATACCACGATCTCTGCCATTGAACAGCTGCTTGACATGCTGGCCCCGGAAGGAATCATTGTACTTGTTATTTACCATGGACATCCGGAAGGAGCCGTTGAACGCGATTATTTAATACGCTATGTCAAACAAATTGATCAAGCAAGAGCCAATGTATTACTGTATCAATTTTTAAATCAAAAGAACCATCCTCCATTTATTGTAGCCATTGAAAAGAAAAATGATTTAAGCTAAATCTTATAAAAAGGCAATCCGGTTACCGGATTGCCTTTTTGAATGGATCTATTCGTTCCGCACAGGTTTTAAATTTTGAAGAGGCAGCCACTTTTGCAAGGTGCGATAAATTCTCCCATTCCAATAAAAGAAATAGCTTACCATTCCGCCTGTTTTAATCATATTTTTTGCTACTCTTTTAATATTGATGTCCTTACGAACCTTATCGTCCGATAGATATACACCAAGCAGCCCTCTATTAATAAGATGATGAAACTTGCTATGCGGAAGCAGGCTTGTCTGCTTGTCCGCCTCTTGCACAAAATGTCTTAAACGATTAAAAAGCATTTGTTCATTTTCATAATAAAAACAAAAGTTTAAATCCCCACCTGCACGATCTTCCTCTTGATCAATGAGATAATCAAGCAGAATATGCAGTCCTTGAATATATGGAAAATACCCTTCTCTTATATGATCTGCATATTGGGGAAGAAAATCCTCTCTCAATGCATAAGATACCAGACAAAAGATCCCCAAGGTAGATCCTGAGCAAGCTGAAAACTCATACCATTCCATGTGTGGTATTTGTTCTTTATTCTGGCTGAACCACTTTTGAAGACGAGGAACCCTTTCGTCTGGTGTTACGTGCTTATGTATTTGCAGATCACAATAATATCTGCATAATTCAAGTAAATACTTCTCGATATTGTCATAATTCTTTAGTTTGCCCAGCGCATCTCTGCAAGAGGCAACAAGAGCTTCTAAATACCCCCCATCATTTTGATCATCCCGAAAGCGATAATATTGATTTCCAGGAGCAGAATCTAATGTCAAGGCATCCTCCATCGCATCGTGTAAGGCAGAAAAATCAGCAGGATCAAGTGAAGTGCTGCGGTCGCATAAGTTATCCAGATAATCACTGATGGTCTGATAGGCTACAATAAATTGAATGGCATCTTTATAATTTTCCGCTGCAATTAATGCCATTATTGATCCGCCTTCACAATGAAATGTTTTGCTTTCTATACTGGCCAAAGCCTGCGTGCGCAGTTCATGATTCGGAATGGCTTCCGCACGTATTTTCCATTTCTTAAGCTCAGCATGAACTTCAGGAAATATTTTTCTGTATACATTTGCCATTAAGCTAATGGGCATGGAAGGTACACTCATGATTCTCCCCCTTTCTAAAAAAATTAAATAATATAACCAATCGCTTTCAGCTGACTTTCCACAAAATCTTTTGCGTATTCAAATACTTCTTCTCTTCCTTCTTCATTAAAAATCTCATGATAATAGTTTGGCCATTCTTTAAAACGCTGTTCAGATAAAGGAGCCTTATTAAACCAATCTCTTACAAGCGTTTTATTCACGATTAGGTCGTCCCCTCCCTGCATAAGGAGAAGGGGAACATTCTGGGTTTTTTCAATTTTTTCAAAGGCAGTTTTCATCGCTGAAACCAGTTCTCTATACCACCGTACAGAAACCTTTTGTATATATAAAGAATCATTTTGATCTGCTTCTCTGACATCGGGATTGCTTGTTGCCATTTCAACTGTAATGCCTGAGCTAATCCTCATTCTAGGAATTACCTTGTTTAAAATAACTGAAGCAAATTGAATCATTTTCGGTGTTTGACGAACCAGCCCTAAGCATGGAGAAGATAAAATAACTCCTGCTAAATCAGTTTTTTGCTCTTGGAGCAGCCGGATAGCAATAAGACCGCCCATACTATGGCCTAAAAGAAAAACAGGCAAATCAAATTGATATGCTGCATCAACCCACTGTTCTGCTTCTTTTATATATTCATCAAAGGAGTCAATATGCCCTCTTCCTGATCTTGTCGTTAACCCTTGCCCAGGCAGATCTCCCATGATGACATGAAAACCAGACATGCGCCATTTTTCTATCAGCCAGCCATAACGGCCATGATGTTCCATCGCACCATGAATCATGACAATTACAGCTTTTGCATCTCCTTCGGCTTCCCATTTCCACATCTGCAATTCCTCCCCGGACTACTTCTTTCTTTCCTATTATAGCTTAGAAGCTTACTTACTTCACGATTAAACCTATCTCGATAGTTTAAGCCTTCATGCAGTCTCATTTCAATCATTGTGATAAAATATGGGCAAGACATTAAATGAAAGGCAGGTCTAAATATGATCTATCCTTATCAGGAAAAATATCCAAAAATCCATGAGTCAGTCTATTTAGCGGATAATACAATTATTACAGGCGACGTGATCATAGACGAATTTTCCAGTGTGTGGTTTAATTCAGTTATTCGCGGTGATGTCTCCCCTACTATTATCGGAAAACGGGTGAATATCCAAGACAATTCTGTATTGCATCAAAGCCCAGGCAGTCCTTTAATTATTGAAGATGAAGCTACAATTGGACACAGTGTTATCCTCCATAGCTGTAAAATCCGAAAAAAGGCGTTAATTGGGATGGGATCGATTATATTAGATGATGCTGAAATTGGCGAAGGTGCATTTATAGGAGCAGGCAGCCTTGTACCTCAAGGAAAAATAATCCCGCCGAACACACTAGCTTTTGGAAGACCAGCAAAAGTCATCCGTGAACTAAACGAAGATGACCTTAAAGATATGGAGCGTATCACTAGAGAATATGCAGAAAAGGGACAATACTATAAATCACTGAAGAAATAACTGTGCTATCCAGCGGGCTATTTTATGCTAAACACGTAAATTGAGAAATAAACCTTGAAGGCATATGCTGTCAAGGTTTATTACATCTAATAAAAGAAACTTTATCATATAGTTACCCCAAAATTTTCAAATATATCCCTAATTACTTCTGTGATTGTGTTCACATTTATTGAAAGAAACCGATATTAAATAAAAGAGCTCTAAAAAGGATTGTTCTACAAAGGCGGTGATGCGGAATGGGTTTATTGATAGGAGCTTTGCTTATTTTGATCATAATGAGCATTCTTGTCCTATTAGCAAGAAGGTCCCGTTCACGTTTATATAAACCATCTCTATTTATTTTACTTCTAATCGCTGCAACGGTTATTTCCTCTCTTGCAGGAAAGCAAAAGATTGTATTAGCGATGGAAAATTTCAGAAATTGGCTGGATGGACCTGTACAGTCTTCTGCATCATTGGAGACTGAGGAGGAAGAACCTTTAATCATAAAATTGAAAGAGAAGATTTTAATTGATGTGGCAGCACTCAATCAGTTTCCACAGCTTCCCCGCGGCTGCGAGGTCACTAGTCTCGCCATGCTGCTTACACATGCCGGGGTGAAAGCAGACAAGCTTACACTGGCAAAAGAAGTAACAAAGACGGATGTTCCTTATATAAATAAGAATGGACAAATTTCATTTGGACATCCAAATGATGGATTTGTCGGTGATATGTACTCATATGACAATCCTGGATTTGGGGTATATCATAAGCCAATCAAAAAATTAGCGGAACAGTATTTACCTGGAAGAATTATGGATTTAACCAGTTCCGACTTTACGGAATTAAAAATCCATTTATCCGATCATCGCCCTGTATGGGTGATCACGAATACAACGTATCAAAAGCTCCCTAAAAACATGTTTGAAACTTGGCAGACACCGAGCGGAAAAATTGATATTACTTATAAAGAGCACTCTGTTCTTTTAACAGGCTACGATCAATCATATGTCTATTTTAATGACCCGCTAACAGGTGAAAAAAATAAAAAAGCACCGCTTGATTCGTTTGCAGAAGCATGGGTTCAAATGGGCAGCCAAGCAATCACCTATCTATCTGAATAACGAAAAGCCTGGGCATATGCCCAGGCTTTTTCTTAGTGCTGCATCTGTTTAGCTTTTAGTGCTTCTTCTTCAAACGAATACTTCTTTTCAATATAGACTGCATGCCAAACCATAAACATAAGCACTGTCCATATTTTACGGCTGTAATCTGCTTTATTTTGGCAATGATCTTCAAGAAGCCTTAAAACATAATCCTTGTGAATTAAATGATCTGTTTGGCTTTCACGAATGATGTTTTTCGCCCATTCATTCATTTCATTTTTTAGCCAGTGACGAATTGGAACTGGGAATCCAAGCTTCTTCCTGTTCAAGACGTGATCAGGCACAACACCTTCAGCAGCTTTACGAAGAATATATTTAGTCGTGCCATTCGTCGTTTTTAAGCTTGTCGGAATAGTTGAAGCCACTTTAAACACTTCTTTATCAAGGAAAGGCACGCGAAGTTCAAGAGAATGTGCCATTGTCATTTTATCTGCTTTAAGAAGAATATCTCCGCGCATCCAAGTATGAATATCGATATACTGCATCGTATCAACCGGGTCATATCCGCGGCTTTCCGCATAAAGCGGCTTCGTGATGTCTGTATATTTCAAACCATCGTTATACACATGCAGGAGATTCTTCTTTTCCTGTTCTGTAAACATCTTGGCATTCCCGATATAGCGCTCTTCCATTGGTGTTACTCCGCGTTCAATAAAGCTTTTACCTTTCATGCCCTCTGGCATCATCTTCGCTAATAAACGCAAAAACGATTTCCCGACCGCAGGAATTTTGTTGAACATTTCTAGTGATTGAGGCTCTCGGTAAATATTATATCCGCCAAATAATTCGTCTGCACCTTCACCTGAGAGGACAACTGTAACGTGTTTCCGTGCTTCACGCGACACAAAATAAAGCGGTACACAAGCTGGATCTGCAAGCGGATCATCCATATGCCACATAATCTTTGGCACTTCATTCATATACTCTTCCGGCGTAATAATATAACTGATATTCTCAACACCAAGCTTTTCAGCCGTTTCCTGTGCCACATCTACCTCACTAAAGCCGTTGTGCTCAAAACCAACTGAGAACGTTTTAATGGATGGATGATATTCTTTAGCAATGGACGCAATGATAGAAGAATCGATACCGCCCGATAAGAAGGAACCAACCGGCACATCACTTCTCATATGCATTTTAACTGAATCGAACATTACATCTTTAATTTCTTTAATGAAATCTGTTTCTGATTTTTGAACAGGATGGAAGGATGCTTTCCAATAACGCTTAATCTCCATCTTTTCGCCCATTTTTTTCGTAAAATAATGGCCAGGTTCAAGCTTATGAATACCATCTGTCATCGTAAACGGTTCAGGCACAAATTGATAAGTTAAATAATGCTGAAGCGATTCATAGTTAATAACATCATTTTGCTGAGCCAGCATAATACTCTTCTTTTCAGATGCAAAGAATGTTTTCTCCCCATCATCAAAATAGAAGAACGGCTTGATGCCAAAAGGATCACGCGCGCCATATAAACGTTCATCCTGCTTATCCCAAATAACAAATGAAAACATGCCGCGAAGCTTTTCAACGGCCTTTTCCTTATAATAACTGAACAGCGCAATGATCACTTCCGTGTCAGAATGTGTTTCAAATGTCAGTCCCTCTTGAATTAACTCTTCACGGAGTTCTACATAGTTATAGATCTCTCCATTAAAAATAATCCAGTAGCGTTCATTTTCATATGTTAGGGGCTGATGGCCGCTTTCAATATCAATAATACTCAGTCTGCGGAAACCGAACTGAACATAATCATCGTAATAATAGCCAGAATCATCTGGACCTCTATGTGTAATCACATTGTTCATTTTTGTAAATTGTTCTTTAGCTTCTTCACGGAATTGCTGTGCCTGATTATGCACGCAACCTATAAAACCACACATGTATGTAGCACCCACTTATCTTTTCAGTCTTTAAACTTTCAACACAAATACCTTCTAATACTACCACTAATTAGCTGAAAATGGCACTATCTAATGTATTAAATTCGTGTTACTTTCATTGGAAATGGAAGGAAACAGGAAGTTGTATCATTCTTAGCTTTGACGATTTACAGTAAGGATAACCATCTGCGGTTACACCTATATACATTTGACGTAAAAAGATGTGAATTTGTTTCATTATTTATGGTTTGTGGCTGCGATGACTTAATTTAGGATTTGGTCGAGTGTTAAAATGTGAAATTCACTGGTAGAGGCCTTTTGGCACGACTGCATTTTTCTTTTTTTGGATTATAGAGGGGGGTTTCTTCCTTATGCGCGACTCTATTTTCCTTTTTCTGGATTATAGAGGGGGGTTTCTGTCTTTTGCGCGACTCTATTTCCCTTTTTCTGGATTATAGTGGGGTGTTTCTTCCTTTTGCGCGACTCTATTTTCCTGTTTCTGGATTATAGAGGGGTGTTTCTCCCTTTTGCGCAACTCTTTTTTTCCTTTTTCTGGATTATAGAGGGGTGTTTCTTCCTTTTGCGCGACTCTATTTTCCTGTTTCTGGATTTCAGAGGGGTGTTTCTGTCTTTTACGCGACACTGTTTTCCTTTTTCTGGATTATGGAGGGGTGTTTCTTCCTTTTACGCGACACCGTTTTCCTTTTTCTGGATTATAGAGGGGTGTTTCTGTCTTTTACGCGACTCTTTTTCCCTGTTTCTGGATTTCAGAGGGGTGTTTCTCCCTTTTGCGCGACACTGTTTTCCTTTTTCTGGATTATAGAGGGGGGTTTCTGTCTTTTGCGCGACACCATTTTCCTTTTTCTGGATTCTGTAGGGGTGTTTCTGTCTTTTACGCGACACCATTTCCCTTTTTCTGGATTATAGAGGGGTGTTTCTCCCTTTTGCGCGACTCTATTTCCCTTTTTCTGGATTATAGTGGGATGTTTCTCCCTTTTGCGCAACTCTATTTCCCTTTTTCTAGATTTCAGAAGTGAGTTTCTTCCTTTTACGCGACACCATTTCCCTTTTACTGGATTATAGTGGGATGTTTCTCCCTTTTGCGCGACTCCATTTTCCTGTTTCTGAATCCTAAGGGAGTATTTCTCCCTTTTCAACCTCTGTTTCCCTATATCTAGATTAATAAGCCCTGCATACCAACCTCTTTCGCTCCCCTCTCCTCATTCCAAAAGAAAGGCATCCCTCCTCACTTTCCAAGACCTAAGCCCTTGAAAATCTCTCTACAATAAAAAAAGCTAACCATCGGCATCTAAACCAATGATTAGCTTCTTTCGCTAATTGCTATCTGCTATTACTGAAGTGCTTCAGCACGAAGAGCGTCAGCTTTGTCAGTGCGCTCCCATGGAAGATCTAAGTCTGTACGGCCAAAGTGTCCGTATGCAGCAGTCTGCTTGTAGATCGGACGGCGCAGATCAAGCATATTGATAATGCCTGCTGGGCGCAAGTCAAAGTTGTTTCGGACAACATCAACAAGAACATCCTCAGATACCTTGCCAGTTCCAAATGTGTCTACAGAAATGGATACAGGCTGTGCTACACCAATTGCGTATGCAAGCTGAACTTCAACTTTATCAGCTAATCCAGCCGCTACAAGGTTCTTCGCAACATAACGAGCAGCATAAGCAGCAGAACGGTCCACTTTAGTTGGATCCTTACCAGAGAATGCGCCGCCGCCATGGCGTGCATAGCCGCCGTACGTATCAACAATAATCTTACGTCCTGTTAAGCCAGCGTCCCCTTGAGGTCCGCCGATTACGAAACGGCCAGTAGGATTAATGAAATATTTCGTGTTTTCGTCAATTAACTCACTTGGTACAACAGGGTTAATGACATATTCTTTTAAATTGCGCTGAATTTGCTCTAATGTCACTTCAGGGTGGTGCTGAGTAGAAATAACAATTGTATCAATGCGAACTGGTTTGTTGTTTTCATCATACTCAACTGTTACCTGTGTTTTACCGTCAGGGCGCAGGTAAGGAAGAATTTCCTCTTTGCGAACTTCAGTTAAACGGCGTGATAATTTATGAGCCAATGAAATAGGAAGCGGCATAAGCTCCTTTGTTTCATTACAAGCAAATCCGAACATTAAACCTTGGTCTCCTGCTCCAATTGCTTCAATTTCTTCATCGCTCATTTGGCCTTCACGCGCTTCAAGCGCCTGATCAACACCCATAGCAATATCTGCAGACTGCTCATCAATGGATGTTAAAACAGAACATGTTTCAGCATCAAATCCATATTTCGCACGTGTATAGCCAATTTCTTTAACTGTTTCACGAACAATCTTTGGAATATCTACATATGTAGAAGTTGTAATTTCTCCAGCAACTAATACAAGCCCTGTTGTGACAGACGTTTCTGCAGCAACACGTGCATTTGCATCCTTTGAAAGAATAGCATCTAAAATAGCATCAGAAATCTGGTCACAGATTTTATCCGGATGACCTTCAGTTACTGATTCAGAAGTAAACAAACGGCGTTTTGTTGACATCTGGGTTCCTCCCTAACTTCAAATTGGCAAGATTATTGTATGACAATGAATCTTAAATTGATACGGAACTCATTCCCTTAGTAGTATGAAATAAACATGGCGATTTTATTATAATTGGTCGAAAATCAGCGGTTACAGAAAGTTAAATCCGCTTGATTCTGCCGCCATAAAAAAGCGTCTGACTGCAAAATAAAAAACCTTCCCACAAGTGAAAAGGTTGAAAGCAAATCAATTCGCGCCTTTCACTCTTATCGTTCAAGGACTAGATCCTTGCTTCAGGTTAGCACCTTTGCCTTATTTTAAAAAATAAGCAGGTTGCTGGGTTTCATAGGGCCTGTCCCTCCACCAGCTCGGGATAAGAGAGTATCCGTTCAACTGTAAATATTAGCGCACAAGTCTAAAGGATGTCAATTTATTTTTCTAAACTAATTCTAATTCCTTATTAAACCAATCGGATTTATTACAAAGCACAGCTTCCATCATCACATTTTCGTCTGAAGAATTTATGTCTATTTTTAGCAACCATCTTATAAATAGGCTTTCCAATAAGGGGCACGAGCGGGAAGTACATCAATAGACCAGGCACAAAAGCAGGCGGGCATTGAAGCATAATCAATCTTACAGCATAGAAGCCTTTCAAAACTTTTCCACTTCCTGTAATCAGATGAATTTCTTTGCGCAATTCTTTTTGATTGTACCCTGTTTCCCCATTTGTTTTTTCATATTCCTGCAGAGAAACCCAGTTTATTTTATCCAGCCAATCGAGCTTTTCGAAAAGACGTCTCGACTCCTTGCATAATGAACAAGTTCCATCATATAAAACGGTCATTTTCATTTTGATCAGCTCATTTCGTTGTTTTCTTTATTTTAACATTCCCATTATAAGTATGTAAAAAAACAGTCCGGGAGGGTTGCACATTTATTTAATTCTTTTTCATAACACACACAAATAGTATAGACTATTCATATAAATGTGTTATACTATTCGAGAGATGTAATCACTTTCATACTTTGTACTACTAATTCTAAAAAAAGGAAGGTATTCATCAGATGAACTCTGTTAGCCTGTCGAACGGATTATCACAACTATTAAATTCCGAGCATACTCAAACTCAGCTTTCTGTCCCGCAGCTTGTTGAAAAAGTATTAAAAAGGGGCGAAGGTGTGTTAACCTCTACCGGCGCAGTTCGTGCCACTACTGGAACATATACAGGACGTTCCCCTAAAGATAAGTATATTGTTGAAGAAGCTTCAACGATTGATAAAATTGATTGGGGCCCTGTAAACCAGCCGATTTCTGAAGAAGCATTTTCCCGTTTATATGACAAAGTCCTGACTTATTTAAAAAATCAAGATGAAGTTTTTGTCTTTAAAGGATATGCAGGTGCAGATGCAAAACATCGCCTTCCCATTCAAGTAATCAATGAATACGCATGGCATAATTTGTTTGCACATCAGCTCTTTATCCGGCCAACCGCTGATGAGCTGCCTGGTCATAAGTCTGAATTTACTGTTATTTCAGCCCCAAACTTTAAAGCAGATCCTGAGATTGACGGCACAGGATCCGAAACTTTTATTATTATTTCTTTTGAACGGCGCACGGTGCTGATTGGCGGAACAGAATATGCTGGAGAAATGAAAAAATCAATTTTTTCGGTTATGAATTATATACTTCCTGAAAACGGAATCCTCCCGATGCATTGCTCAGCCAATGTCGGAAGAGAGGGTGATGTTGCCTTATTCTTTGGATTATCCGGAACAGGAAAAACGACCTTATCAGCTGATAACAATCGCCGTTTAATTGGAGATGATGAGCACGGATGGTCACCGAATGGCGTATTTAATATCGAAGGCGGCTGCTATGCAAAATGCATTAATCTTGCAGCTGAAAAAGAGCCGCAGATTTTCAATGCAATCCGTTTTGGAGCTGTTCTTGAAAATGTTGCTCTAGACCATGAAACTAGAATAGCTGATTATGATGATAACACGCTGACAGAGAATACGAGAGCTGCTTATCAATTGCAGGCAATTAATAATATTGTTGATCCAAGTGTCGCAGGGCATCCAAATACAATTATCTTCCTGACGGCTGATGCGTTTGGCGTACTGCCTCCTATTTCTAAACTTACGAAAGAACAGGCCATGTATCATTTCTTAAGCGGCTATACATCCAAGCTGGCTGGCACAGAGCGTGGCGTTACGTCACCGCAGGCTACATTTTCTACCTGCTTCGGTTCGCCATTCCTTCCGCTTCCAGCAGTACAATATGCTGAAATGCTCGGCAAAAAAATGGATGAACATAATACAAAAGTTTATTTGGTCAATACAGGCTGGACTGGCGGAGAATACGGTACTGGAAGCCGCATGAAGCTTGCCTATACGAGGGCAATGGTAGAAGCAGCATTGGAAGGCGAATTAAACAATGTTGAAACCATCAAAAATGAAATCTTTGGTTTAGATGTTCCGCTTCATGTAACAGGCGTTCCAGATGAAGTACTTCAGCCTCACAAAACGTGGTCAGACCAAGAAGCCTATAATAAAAAAGCGAAAGAACTTGCAGCTAAGTTCCGCGACAACTTTAAAAAGTTTGATCATGTGGCACATGACATTATTGTAAAAGGCGGGCCAACGCTTTAAAGAAAATTTGCCGCTTCAATAGACGAAGACAAAAGACTATTTGTATGAATACTCCCGATAAAAATAATAAAACAACCCCAATCCTGTGACGGATTGGGGTTGTTTTTAATTAGTGCTTTTTAAGGCAACAAGCTTATAGGTAATCGTGGTCTGATTATCTTCAAGTGTCAATGTTTGGATGATGCCCGTTCCGCTCAGTTCACCGTCTTTTGTCTTCTTGACTTCAAGCGGGATGTCTAGCGGATAAAGGCGATAGCCGTCTTTTGTCAGTTTAAAATTGTTTTCATCTAATCTTTTCTCTTTCCCTTTTGTCACAATCATTGTATTTAACTCTAATGGCATTCCCATTATGATCGCTCCTCCATATTACTCATTTATGCTATTTTATCATGTCTTGGTTTGTTTTTTCATCCAGGCGGTTAAGTCTTTGACTATTTTCCTGTTCATAGCTGGAGGGAAATAGTGTGTGTATTCTTTAAAATACCAGCTATCATATGGTTTCTGAAGCTCAGTTAAACGATTTTCTAGCCGATAAGAGTGTTCAATTGACACATTCTGGTCTTTAACACCATGAATGATTAATACAGGTGCTGACACCTTCTCCAGCTCGTATAGAGGAGTGCGTGAACGGTATTCATCAGGAAATTTTGACGGTGTTCCGCCAATCACCCTTTTCATCATTCTGCGGAGGTCCTTGCGTTCCACATATGTCAGTGACATATCACTTACACCGCCCCAGGTGACAACAGATGCAGTCTGAGGGAATTGAATGGCTGTTAAAAGCGCCATTACACCGCCTCTTGAAAATCCAAAGACATGGACATTTTTTACACGAGGATGCGATTCTACTAATTCAAAGGCAGCAAAGGCGTCGCCCCTGTCTTCTCCTGCAAAATCCTCATTCCCTTCTCCCCCTTGATTTCCTCTATAAAAAGGGGCAAAAACAATAAATCCCTCTGACGCAAATTGGGTAATCCTTGATGGTCTTACTTTACCTACGTTTTTGATTCCGCCTCTTAGATAAAGAAACCCTTCGTACTGTCCATCTGCTTTAGGCTCTGCCAACAGGCCTTTCATCAGCAGCCCATCACCGTAAAAAGTGACGAGAAAGAGATCAACCTCTGGATGTGGCGATGGAAAACGAATTCTAGAATGTAAATGTTTCATGTAAGTCAGCTCCGTCAGATAACAATAATTTTTCTTTTATAGGCAATCACACATTCCGCCCTTATTCATACGATATTTTAGGCATTTACACCAAGTTAGTTTGTAAAGGAGGATTATTTACTTATGAAAAAATCTCTAAAAATCAGTTTCTCTATTTTGCTTATATTTGTACTTATTATTCCACTGGCAGCCTGCGGAAGCAGCGATCTGCAAAAAGTAAAAATTGGCGAGGTTACGCGCTCCATTTTTTATGCACCTCAATATGTCGCCATTGAAAAAGGCTTTTTTGAGGAAGAGGGGCTTGATATCGAGCTTACCACAACAGCAGGCGGAGATAAAACAATGACTGCATTGCTCTCCGATAGTATTGATGTTGCACTTGTTGGTTCTGAAACTTCTATTTACGTTGCAGCTCAGGGAGCAAATGATCCGGTCATTAATTTTGCACAGCTTACTCAAACAGACGGTACTTTTTTAGTTTCCCGTGAAAAAATTGATAATTTCTCTTGGGAAATGTTAGAAGGCAGCACATTCCTTGGCCAGCGTAAAGGCGGTATGCCGCAAATGGCTGGTGAATTCACATTAAAGAAACATGGAATTGATCCACACAATGATTTAAACCTTATCCAAAATATTGACTTTGCAAACATTGCACCATCCTTTTCTTCGGGAACAGGAGAATTTGTTCAATTATTTGAACCAACTGCCAGTGTTTTTGAAAAAGAAGGCATCGGCCACATTGTAGCTTCGTTTGGGGTTGAATCAGGTCATTTGCCTTACACAACTTTTATGACAAAAGACAGTTATATGGAAGAAAACAAAGAAACTGTTGAGAAATTTACAAGAGCAATCTACAAAGCACAGCAATGGGTAGATTCGCACAGTGCAAAGGAAACTGCTGAAGCCATTAGCGGCTACTTTGAAGACACAGATACCGAAATCATCGAAATGGCAGTCGATCGCTATAAAAGTCAAGGTTCATTCGCGACAGATCCGATCCTTGACGCAGAAGAATGGGATAACCTGCAGAACATTATGGACGAAGCAGGAGAACTACCAAAAAGAATTGATTATGAAGAACTTGTTAACACCGAATTCGCAGAAGGTGTTATGGAATAAGAAAAGCGCAGGCGGCTTGACCAGCCGCGACAAGCTAAAAACAATTTAATAGAATGCTATATCACTTAGAAAAAGAGGAGGCCGATGATGGATTTCTTAAAAATTGATCGAATACATCACACCTATTTTACAAAGACCAGTGCAGTTACGGCCCTCTCCGATGTTTCGCTCACGGTCGAAGAAGGGGAATTTGTTTCCTTTCTTGGCCCAAGCGGATGCGGGAAAACGACGTTGCTATCAATCATCGCCGGACTGCTATCTCCAACGGAAGGAGATGTAACACTTAAGAATCAGCCTGTTCAATCGCTTCAGCATGATATTGGGTATATGCTGCAGCAGGATTATCTTTTTCCCTGGAAAACAATTGAAGAGAATATTTTACTTGGTTTAAAGGTTGCGGGCCGTTTAAATGAAGAAAACAGAGAAACGACCATTCGTTTACTGGAAGAAATGGGCCTTGTAGGGGTTGAGTCACAATTTCCGAAACAATTATCAGGAGGCATGCGTCAAAGAGCAGCTTTAGTAAGAACGCTCGCAACAGAACCGAAGCTGCTTATGCTGGATGAACCTTTTTCTGCGCTCGATTATCAGACAAAACTCAAGCTCGAGGATCTCGTTTCAAACACGCTAAAATCATTTAAGAAAACGGCTATTTTAGTCACCCATGATATAGGAGAAGCAATTGCAATGAGTGACCGGGTATTCCTATTTTCAGCTGGACCAGGGCAAATTCATAAAACGTTTATCATTCCAAAGGAATTAAGAGACAGCACCCCATTTGATGCACGAAATCATCCTGCCTATTCTGATATTTTCCAAACGATATGGAAGGAGCTGGAATCCCTTGGAACAAAAGACGAATACTAAAATTTTGCATAACCAATACATCCAATCATTAAAAAAAGAGAAGAGATGGATTCGTTTCTATCAAATCGTTATTTTTATCGTCTTCTTTGCTATTTGGGAGATTGCCAGTCAACTGCAGTGGATCGATCCGCTCATTTTCAGTTCACCTTCTAAAGTATGGGCATTATTTCTTGATAAAATGGCAGATGGGAGTCTTTTGGCTGATTTAAGCTATACATTAGGTGAAACGGTTCTTGGGTTCATATTAGGAACACTTTTAGGAACTTTGCTGGCTGCTGTCCTCTGGTGGTCGCCTATGCTCTCAAAAATACTGGATCCTTATTTAGTAATCTTAAATTCCATGCCTAAGGTAGCGCTTGGCCCTATTTTAATCGTTGCTCTCGGACCAAGCTTTACATCTATTGTGGCAATGGGTGCCATCATTTCAGTCATCATCACAACCATTGTTGTATATACCGCCTTTAGGGAAGTTGATCCAAACTATGTGAAGGTTATGCAAACCTTCGGAGGTACTAGAAAACAGATTTTTAAAGAGGCCATTCTCCCATGCTCATTTCCTGTCATTATTTCCACATTGAAAGTGAATGTCGGGTTATCGTGGGTTGGGGTTATTGTCGGAGAATTTCTCGTTGCTTCCAAGGGATTAGGGTATATGATTATTTATGGATTCCAAGTATTCAATTTTACATTAGTGATGCTTGCACTGCTTGTCATTGCTGTTCTAGCAACCGTTATGTATCAGCTTGTCGAATTGCTTGAAAAAAAGCTGATTCGAAATAACTGATGATCCTTTTCACTATGCTAAGGAGGCGGCCATTCCCTTATGCACCGATTCCGGCTGCTGGAGATGACCGCCTCTTCATATGATGAGGAACTTAAGGATAAAACGATCTTTGTCTATTGCAGGGATTGCCATCTTTTTATAAATACTTCTACAATATCATCCTGCATAATAAAACTGAATTGAGGTTCCCATCTTTTATGCAGAATGTCTCCTTCAATTAATGCAGGACCGTTTGTTTCCAGGTAAGATTCCATTACGGACAAGGCTTCTATTTCTGCGAAAAAAACTGCTTTCACATAAGAAGAACCATTTATATTTAGTTCGTATTCTCCCAGATGCGTCAGGGCTGCAATCCTTCCTCCCGTTTCTTCCCATACCTCCCTAATGGCTGCTTCTTCAATGGTTTCACCCTTTTCTGCCTTACCTCCGGGAAACTCCAGACCTCTTTCTTTATGTTTGGTCAGCAGCCACTGATTATTATAGGATGTTAACACTAACACATGGGATGCAGGCTGATGAAAACTGTCTTGTGAAAAAGACCAGCTCAGCACTTCTCCTTTTCTATTATGAAAACCGACCATCAAAATCACTACTTTACTTGAAATATTTTCATTATTTTATCATGATTTTCAATTTGGTGCTTAATACACATTTTTCTTGGGTAATAGAAAAATAAGTTCATATTTACATAGGAAATATGGAACATTTTTAACAGTTTTGAAACTTTTCTGGAAAAAACAGCGTATAGTTTAAGTGAAAAAACAAAAGGAGATGTATATCTTGAAAAAAAAGCCGTTTATACTTATTAGCTTCCTCACAGCCGTTATGCTGTTTTTAGCAGGCTGCGGGCAGACAGCTGACCCTGTAGGCAGTGAAGACGAAGAGCAGAATCCAGAAGAAGTTTCTGAATTAACACTCGAAGAGGTATTCGAGAAATCAGCAGCTGCTTCTGAAGAATTGAAAAGCTTTAGTGTTGATATGAATTTAGTCCAGGATATTAGCCTTGGTGAAGAAAGCATGGAAACAAACTCTGATATCAGCATGGATGTAACAGCTGAGCCTTTAGCTTTTTATCAGAACATGACGATGAGTCTTGCAGGCGAATCAATGGAAACAGAGAGCTATTTTACTGAAGATGGAATTTTCATTTATGATACAGCAAGTGCACAGTGGATGAAATTCCCGCAGGAAATGTCAGATCAGCTTCTGCAATTATCCGATCAGCAAACAAACCCTGGAGCAGAATTAAATAATCTGCAGGAGTTTGCGGATGATTTCACATTTGAACAGGATGATCAAAATTATATCTTAACGTTAGATGCCAGCGGTGATAAGTTTAACGAATTCATTAAAGAAACAGCTATGGAAAACCTGCCGCCTGAATTAGCGGCTGGTGCTGGAGAAGATGCATTTGAAGGCCTAAACATCAACAGTGTGCAGTATGAGATTTTAGTTGATAAAGAAACTTTTTATCCAAATGTTCTTAATATGACAATGGATATGGAAATGGGTGTTGAAGGCGATACCGTTAATGTTATTCAAACGGTGAACGGTGAATACACAGACTTTAACAATATTGAGAGCATTACAGTACCGCAGGAAGTTCTTGATTCAGCGGTTGATATGGCAATATAATATGGCGCTCCAGCATTTCTAGAGAATGCTGGAGCTTTTTAATCGCTCTGCACTTTATTTTTCTTCAGGAAGAATGCCCATGCTTTCAATATGCCTTTTAGCCGTATCATCGCCATGCTTGTAGATAAAACCATAGATCATCTGTAATGTTGAGTCATAAGCATCATTTTCCCGATCGTAATGATATTGTACATAAGGAACATGTGCCCGGTAGAAATTTTGCCATTCGGTAGAATAGTTCTGATCGAAATATTCACGAAGAGTGATAATCTCTTCATCATTTGCCTCGATTTTAAAATCCCATGGTGAGCTTGTAGCGCTTTGCGAAATTTCCCCGTTGGCTAACCCAATGTAATAGGTTTTTCTTTCATTCATCATTTTTACCGCTCCATTCCAAACGTTTTCTCTTAGTATGAAACGGAATCGAACATTTCATGAAAATAATTTGAAAAATACGATCAAATGAAAAGTTAATACATATACTAACGTAAGACTTGCGCTTCAAAAGCGCATATATTATCCAACTTCAGGGTAAAAACATATTAAAGAAAACGGAGGTGAATAGACATGAAGCTAATCGACGAACTGTATGAGCTATACCGCGATAAGCTCACAGGAGATGAAGAAGACATTGACATGCTCGCCTTTGCTTTCCTGGAAGAAATGAATCGGGACGATCTGCTTGCCATCATTCATGATCTAGATAACCAAGAGCTAAATAATCTGATGGGCATCTACTTAATTGAAAGCTTAAAAGGTAAATTCGCAAGTGAAGACTATGGGCAAAAAAGAGTACTTCCTGTGCATCAGCGAAATATTCATTGATTTACATAAAGCTGAAAAGAAAGTGGCTGAAAATAAAATGGGAGGAGGCTCAGCTTCCTCCCCACTTAAAATGAGGTCCGCAGCGCAAGTGGAACGGGCTTGTTTAAGTTTAACTTTCTTAATGTATACCTTTTTGAGGTAGAAAAAAGGCTGATTCAACTCATTGTTGAATCAGCCTTTTCTAAGAATTATCCTAAGTATGCTTTCAGCATCCAAATATGTTTTTTCAAGCTTTGTTTGACGGCAATAAGCATATCGCCAGTGCCCTCATCATTCGCTTCCTCTGCCAGTTCAATGGCTTCTTGAAGCTCGTCCACCATTTTTTCAAAGTCTTCACAGATGCTTTTCACCATTTCATCATCTGTTTCATTGCCAGTAGCTTCTTTTATAGAAGACGTTTCTAGGCAATCTTTCATTGTGGCAACTGGTTTTCCTTCTAGTGCCAGTATTCTTTCTGCCAATTCATCAATATGCACATTTGCTTCATTATAAAGTTCTTCGAATTTTTCATGTAGTGTAAAGAAATGACGTCCTTTAATGTACCAGTGATAATTATGCAATTTTACATATAGAATGGTCCAGTTTGCAACTTGCTGATTAACTGCTTTAATTAAGTTATCGTTCATTTTTATCATCCTCCCTTTTTATATTACCCATTTCCCAAAAAGTAAAACGGAAATTTAGCAGCAAGAAGGGTATTTGATTTTATCATGAATGATTCATTTCATGGTAGAATAGCATGTGTAAAGGGGGACGATCAGATGTATATAGCTATTGTAGTTATTGCCATACTAATTGTATTTACAATATTGATTTTAAGTGTAGTGACAACGTCTAAAGCATACACGATTAAACATACGGTTGATCCGCTTCAGGAGGAAAACATTTCTGATCCTTCTTCAGATCATCAGCCAAGACAAAAGGAACAATAAAATAGAAGGGACTTACAATCAATGGATATATATTCCATCCTTCTTGGGGTGCTATTCTTTTTAAATATTGTGCTTGCGGTTATTGTTATTTTTCTTGAGCGCAAAGATGCAGCATCAACTTGGGCATGGCTAATGGTTTTATTCTTTATTCCTTTTCTCGGATTTATTATGTACCTTCTATTTGGACAAAATTTGACGAGAAGAAAGATGTTCCAGTGGGAAGATCGTAAAAAAATTGGGATAGATAAAATGCTTTCTGATCAAATTATTGGAATTAGTACACGAAATTTTGAATTCCATAATGAAGTCATTGAAGATAGCCGTGACATTATTTACATGCATTTAGTCAACAACGATGCAGTCTTAACACAAGATAATGATGTCAAGCTTTACACAGATGGCGATGACAAATTTGCTGCATTATTCAATGATATCGGAGCAGCCAAGGATCATGTTCATTTGCAGTACTATATCCTAAAAAGGGACAATCTCGGAAAAAGACTGCTAAAGCTTCTAACCGAAAAAGCAAAGCAAGGTGTTAAGGTGCGGGTTCTTTATGACGACCTTGGATCCAGGAGTCTAACGAAGGGCTTTTTTAAAGAGTTACGAGCAGCCGGCGGTGAAGTCGAAGCCTTTTTTCCGTCGCGATTCCATTTTATTAATTTGCGGTTAAATTACCGTAACCATCGTAAATTAGCTATTATTGATGGGAAAATTGGTTATGTCGGCGGATTTAATGTAGGAGATGAATATTTAGGGTTAAATCCTAAATTCGGCTATTGGCGCGATACCCATTTACGTATTGAAGGCAGTGCGGTGTATCCGATTCAGACAAGGTTTATTCTAGATTGGAACCAAGCTTCACACCGGCATGATATCCATTATGCTCCTTCTTATTTTCCATTCCTTGAAAACACTGGATCTGTTGGCATGCAAATTGTCACGAGCGGTCCAGATTCAGAATGGGAGCAAATAAAAAATGGTTATTTAAAAATGATTTCTTCAGCTAAGGAATCGATCCTGATTCAAACGCCATATTTTATCCCTGATGCAAGTGTTCTTGATTCCTTAAAAGTAGCAGCTTTATCAGGAGTAGATGTTAGAATCATGATTCCTAATAAGCCTGACCATATGTTTGTGTATTGGGCTACTTATTCTTATATTGGCGAGATGCTCAAAGCAGGTGCTAAGATCTTTATTTATGACAATGGTTTTATTCACGCAAAGACCATCATTGTCGATGAACAGATCTCATCGGTCGGTACAGCAAATATTGATGTAAGGAGCTTCCGTCTGAATTTTGAAGTGAATGCTTTTATCTATGATCAGGAAATTTCAACTAAACTCGTTGACAGCTTCCTTGAGGATGTTGCCCTTTCAAAAGAACTGACACAGGAAGATTATTTACATCGCCCGTTATGGATCCGCTTTAAGGAATCCATCTCAAGGCTGCTTTCTCCGATTTTGTAGGAGAACTAGAGGATCTAAACTATAATAAACGAAAAAGGACGGAATGCCTGGGGCGCTCCGTCCTTTTTAACACTTATGCAAATACTTGCTTTAAATCTTCTTTTGATTGCTGAAGCCAAAAACGCATAAGACGCTTTGCACCTTCTAGATCATGAAGTTTTGCCTGACCGCACTGCTTCTCATTGGCAGCAGGAATCTCGACTGTTTCTAATGCATCTGTTAAAGTTGCTTCAAGCAAATCAATAATTTCCTCGACAGTCGGCTCTCCGCTGACTACTAAGTAATAGCCTGTTTGGCAGCCCATTGGCGAAATATCAATGATATCAAAATGATCGTATTTCTCAGAATGTGTACGAATATTGAAGGCAAGCAAATGCTCTAATGTATGAATAACATCTGGCTTCATTGCCTGTTTATTTGGCTGACAGAAGCGGATATCAAATTTATTAACAACACCGTCGGAACCTACCTTATGCACTCCGCAATGTCTTACGTAAGGCGCTTTAACGGCATTATGGTCTAATTCAAAGCTTTCAACTGAAGGCATTGTATTCACTCCTTAATATTATAGCTAACATTGTCTCTTTGCTGATGTTAACGTACTGATTTCTATTATACATTAAATTCCGAGTAATTTCATCAACTTAATCGTAATTTCTATAATTTAGACGGATACACTAATATATGTTATCGTTTTAGCATACATGATAAGTTGAATATAGAGGATTGATTGAATATGATTTTCAAAAAAATGTTAATAGGAATTTTTCGCTTTTACCAAATCGTCATTTCACCATTAAAGCCTCCTACTTGCCGTTTCTACCCAACCTGCTCTCACTACGGGATTGAATCTGTTAAGCGCTTCGGAGCCATTAAAGGCGGCTGGCTTGCTATTAAGCGTATTTTAAAATGCCACCCATTTCACCCGGGCGGTGTTGATCTAGTACCCGAGGAATGGCCAGATAAAAAGAAAACAATTAAGACTGATAACCATCAATAACCAAATCAAGCTTGCCTGTATCAGGATGGATTACTAAACCATGTACAGGAACATCATTAGGCATTAACGGATGCTTCTTAACCATATGTACACTGTGGGCAACGCTATCTTCCACTCTTTCGAAGCCGTTTAGCCAATCTTTTACATCAATTCCTGAATAAGTCAGTGAGTCTAGCGCATCATCTGATATTCCTCTATCTTTCATGCTTTCAATGACTGCATCTGCTTTCATCCCGCTCATCCCGCAATCATGGTGACCAATGACAAAAACCTCATCTGCCTGAAGCTGATACACTGCCACAAGGACACTGCGCATAATACTGCCAAAAGGATGCGTCACTAATGCACCTGCATTTTTAACAATCTTCACATCGCCATTCCTTAAGTTCAGTGCTTTAGGCAATAGCTCTACAAGCCTGGTATCCATGCAAGTAATGATTACCATTCTCTTATTTGGGAACTTTGTCGTTGAGAAGTCTTTAAATCGTTCCTCCTTAACAAATTCTCCATTATACTCTAATAATTCATTTAAAAGCTTCATTGTCTTTACCTCCAGAATCAAACTAAATTAAAAATGCTTATACACATCATACAAAATCCTTCCTTTCTAGACAAATTTAACACTTGCAATTAAGTGCGGGATTTTGTAAGATAACATAGTTAAAATCGTAATCATTACGAGCCGCAAATCGGAATAACTACGATAGCGATCGATTGGTGCATGTTTTGTAAAGCGAGCTGTTAGCTTAAGAGGAAACCTTTTGCACATGACAGATTCACAGTTTACGAGAAAATTCGTTTGATCGTTTTATATAAAGGAGAAAAGATATTTTATGAAAAAAATCATATATACACTTATACTGCTGCTTAGCTTGGTCCTATCAGGCTGCGCTAGTAATAATACAACAGCTGAAAATGAAGACGGAAAGTCCATCATCTATACAACGGTGTACCCTCTTCAATTTTTTGCGCAAGAAATTGGCGGCGACTATGTAGAGACAAAATCCATCTATCCGCCAGGAACAGATGAACATACTTTTGAGCCTTCTCAAAAAGATATGATCTCTTTAGCAGATGCTGATCTTTTCGTATACATCGGTCTAGGTCTTGAAGGTTTTGTTGAAAAAGCAAAGGATACACTTAAAAATGAAGATGTTACACTCATTTCAGCAGGAGAAAACGTATCCATTCAATCTCAAGAACATGAAGAAGAGGATCATGGGGATCATACCGATCATGAGGAACATGACCACGAACACGATCACGAAGGTCATGATCATGAAGAACATGATGGTCATAACCATGGTGACATCGATCCGCATGTATGGCTTAATCCACAATATGCAAAAGAGCTGGCAGATTCTATTAAAAACGCTCTAATTGAAAAAATGCCTGAACATAAAGCAGTGTTTGAAGAAAACTATGAAACTCTTACGAGAGAATTAGAAACTTTAGATCAAGAATTCAAAACTGCGATTGAAGCTGCACCTAAAAAGGAAATTCTTGTTTCACATGCTGCTTACGGATATTGGGAAGAACGTTATGGTATTGAGCAAATTAGCGTTTCAGGACTGAGCACATCTAATGAACCATCCCAAAAACAGCTGCAAAATATCATTGAAGAAGCAAAAGAACATCAGCTTGAATACATCTTCTTTGAACAAAATGTCAGCTCTAAATTAACTGAAATCATTCGCACAGAAATTGGCGCAGAAGCTTTGACACTTCATAATTTAGCTGTATTAACAGATCAAGATATTCAAAATGAATCAGATTATTTTACACTTATGAAAGAAAACCTGAAACATTTAGAGAAAGCTTTACAGTAGGACTCCAAACTCTTGAACTGCGCCCTGTTGCTAGACTCCTTCTAGCAACAGGGCGCAGTTTTTGTATGCTTCAGAGCTAATATTAATAATCAAAATACAAAGATGAATAGTTTAATTTTTAACCAATATCCAACAATTTGTTTAATCGCTGATAAATCGGGAATGATATTAGTAACAACAAATAACAGGAGTGAATTAATAATGATCACAACATTTATCACACTTGGAATTGCATTTGCTGCTGCGGCCGGTTTAAGTTCAATTGCTGTAAAAGAAGAACATTTCTTATCCGAATAATCTTTTAAAAGATGCCAAATAAGGCATCTTTTTTGTTTATAGAAAGTCTTTCATCGCCTGCCTTTGAAAGACTCTTACATGCAAAGTCTTTGAAACACTTCCAGCGAAGTATGAAGGGGCAATGATTATTATTTGTTATAATAATAGAATCAATTGGAAAGAAGGAATATCATGAAAAAACAAGCCTCCATACAGCCACCGAAAATGCCTGCTGCACTTACTGAATTTAAAGAATTAGAGGATGATGATTATTTTATACATGCTTGCATCTTTTCTCATACAGATTTTCCATTATTCAACACAGACAGACTTACCCTTGAGCAAGTTAAATTCCAGAATGTAAGATTTACGGATGAAGAACTGCCACAGTTAAACCTTACAGATGCCATCTTTGAAAGCTGTGATTTATCGAATGCGGACTTATCAAATGCAGTGATTCATAGAACGGTATTTAAGGATTGCAAGCTGACTGGTGTCAATTTTTCGGATGCCACTTTACGAAATGTTGTCTTTGAAAATTGTCATTGTAATTATATTTCATTTGGGTTTGCAGATTTAAAACAAACAAAGTTTCTTCATTCTGCATTAAGACAGGGGGATTTCTTTGAAATGAAGCAATCTCAACTCCTATTTCAGCAATGTGATTTAGAAGCTGTTAATTTTACTGGAACTGAATTAGATGGGATTGACCTTACTACCAGCACATTTGATGAATTAGTCATTACGCCAGAATTGCTCAAAGGCTGTATCATTACAAGCACGCAGGCAGCCTCATTTGTGAGTGCTTTTGGAATGCTCGTTAAATATGAATAGCACTTGTTAATCATCTTGATAGCTTTTCTGAGCTTAAGAGGAACCTTTTCATGGGCAACTGGAGATGATTATTTAACAGGAAAAGGGACTCAGGATCTGCGTGGTGTAATTCCTGAGTCCCTTTTAACATGCTTTTTTCCATTATTCTTCTATAAATCATTTTTAGGCAATTCTCTTTGAGGCTGGGACAAAACGAAATTAATATTTCTAAAACACGAATATTCAATATCTTAGTTTCGGTATTTAATCAAGACCGTTCCATTGCGCTGCGGACAGACCCCCTCGCTTTCGCGGGGAGCAAGCTGAGCCTCCTCGTCACTTCGTTGAGGGCACTGAAAAAGTCCTTTTTAAAGCCAGTGAAACATTGTTTCGCTGGTTTTTTGTTTTATAATAAAAAGTAATAATTATATTGCAGGTGAAATCCAATGATCTCCAACCAACAATCCTTTAGTTTCAGCCCATATTCACAAATATACGACCTTGTTGTTCCTCAAGACAATATGTTACGTAAAATCAACGATCTTGTGGACTTTAGCTTTATTCTTGAAGAATTAGAATCAAAGTATTGTTTAAATAACGGCCGGAATGCCGTTCATCCTATTCGTATGTTCAAATACCTCTTACTCAAATCAATCTTTAGTTTATCCGATGTCGATGTTGTTGAACGCTCAAAATATGATATGTCATTCAAATATTTTCTTGAAATGGCACCAGAAGAACCTGTCATTGATCCAAGTTCCCTAACGAAATTTCGTAAACAGCGACTACAAGACATGAATTTATTAGACATGCTTATAAACAAAAGTGTAGAAATTGCGCTAGAGAAAGAAATCATAAAAAGTAAAACGATTATTGTCGACTCCACTCACACAAAATCACGCTATAATCAAAAGTCAGTTAAAGAATTCCTACAGGAAAAATCAAAAAATGTACGGAAATCTGTTTATCAGATTGATGAATCGATGAAAGAGAAATTACCACCCAAAACGATTAGTAATAATGTGGAGGATGAAATCGTTTACTGCCAGGATCTCATAAAGGTCATTGAATCAGAGCCAAGAATTTCAGAAATACCTGCGGTAAAAGAGAAAATAAATGTTTTAAAAGAAGTCGTTGAAGATTGTACAGAACAATTGAGTTTTTCCATGGATCCTGATGCCAAAGTAGGACATAAATCTGAAGAATCCTCCTTTTTTGGTTATAAAACACATCTGGCAATGGCTGATGAACGGATTATTACGGCTGCGGTGATTACGACTGGAGAAAAAAGTGATGGAAAATACCTACAAGAATTAGTGGAGAAAAGCATAGAAACCGGAATGGAAATTAAAACGGTAATTGGAGATACGGCATATTCGGAGAAAGAAAATATTCGTTTTATGAAGAAAGAAGAGTTGGAGCTAGTTTCGAAACTGCATCCACTCGTAACACATGGTACCCGTAAAAAAGAAGACGAATTCACGTTTAATAAAGATGCGGGAATGTATGTGTGTAAGGCAGGCCATTTAGCGACCAAAAAGAAATTTGAGGAAAGAAAGGGCCAAGATCGAAACCAAAGAATGAAATATTTCTTTGATATCGAAAAATGTAAGGTTTGTCCATTCCAAGAAGGCTGTTATAAAAAAGGAGCGAAATCAAAAACATATTCAGTCACCATAAAATCAACCGAGCATAAAGACCAAGAGGCGTTCCAGAATACAGATGAATTTAAGGAGTTATCTAAAAGTCGATATAAGATTGAGGCTAAAAATAGTGAACTGAAGCATGGACACGAGTATGATACAGCGAAATCCTCGGGTTTATTTGGCATGCAAATTCAAGGGGCCACAACCATATTTGCAGTCAATCTAAAACGGATTTTAAAATTAATGAAGTGACTAAAGAGATAAGACAACCCAGAAATTAAGGTATTAAGACAGAAAAAGCCACTTTTCTATCTGATAAAAGACAGAAAATGGCTTTTTTGCTTTATAAAATTCAGTATAGATTCCCACTGGGTTAAACAAGAAACATAAAATTATAAGAAAATCAGTGCCCTCACTTCGTTCCTGCGGGGTCTCACCCTATGCTCTGCAGCCCGCCCGCAGGAGTCGAGGGCACTCCGCTCCATTTCACTCATGAAATAAAATATATTTTATAATTATAAATAAAAAACCGAATGATTAGAAAGATGATCTTCCTTACCATTCGGCTCAATAGGTATGTTAGTTACTTATGTCCCAGCCTCAGTATTCCATTTCCCCATCAATTAAACACTACGCGTCTATTAGTTTTCTAAGTTCTCTCCTCAAAATCTTTTTAGCCGCATTTCGGGGAATCTCTTCAATAAAGTATATATTCTTTGGGATTTTATATTTTGCCAGCCGCCCAAGGCAATAAGTCTTAATATCTTCTTCTGTCAACGTTTTGCTGGAGGCTTGGATAAAAGCAATTGGCACCTGACCCCACCGCTTATCTTCCATGGCAATAACGCCTGCATCAGCTATCTCGGGATGAGCTGTTAAGACACCTTCTATTTCGGCTGGATACACATTCTCCCCGCCAGAAATGATGAGGTCCGAACGCCGATCTAAAACAAACAAAAATCCATCCTCATCCATATAGCCAAGATCACCAGTCGCAAGCCAGCCATTTTTAATTTTCTCTTGGGTGTCCTTCTCTCTGTTTAAATAGCCTATCGTAACGTTGAAGCCCTTTACGATAATTTCCCCTGCTTCACCTGGGCTGGCTTCTTTTTCATCATTATTCATTATTTTCATTTGTGCAGGGAAAAGCGGTTTTCCTGCCGATCCCAGCTTTGTGAGACTATATTCAGGTGATAATGTAGCAACCTGCGATGAAGTTTCTGTCATTCCATAGGTTTGATAAACAGGTATTGATTTTTCCTTACAGCTTTCAAGAAGACTTAGTGGTGCTGGCCCTCCTCCCAGCAGCATGCAGCGAAAATGCTTGGGAAGCCGCTCCTGGCCCAATTCCTCCAGTATCTGAGTAAGCATCGTACTCACAACTGACATGACCGTTATATTCCTTTTTTCGATAACTTCAATGACTTCTCTAGCCTGAAAACGCTCTAAGATATGTATGTTAATTCCGTAAATAACAGAGCGCATTAAAATAGAATAACCGCTAATATGAAATAGCGGAACTGTACATAACCATGAATCATTTTCAGCCAAACCAAGGTTTAAAGCTGATCCTGCAGCACTCCACCAATGATTTCCGTACGTTTGCAGTACACCTTTCGGATTCCCGGTTGTCCCTGATGTATACATGACTGTACAAACATCATTCAAGTCCAATTCTCTTACTATTGGTGCTTCACTATATGGAAGGGTATGCAATTTTTCTTTCTGCAATACAATGACGGCCGGGCAGCTCTCTTTTACTTCTTCAGCAGCGGAAATGAATGAATCCTCAATTATTAAATAGGCTGAGTCTGAATCTTGAACCTGCCAGGAAAGTTCATTTGCAGTAAGGCGGCTGTTTAAGATCACTGCTTTTACTCCCAGCAGCTGAAGTGCATATAAAATGATTGCACTGTCTGCACTGTTTTTTAAGAGAACTGCAGCAAAATCATTCTTTTGTATACCTTGTCCTGCCATTCTGCCTGCAAAATCCACGGCACGGTCATATACTTCCTTAAAAGAAAATTGCATTCCTTCAAACTCAATCGCAGTGCGATCAGGTGTTAAGAAAGCACGCTTAATTAAAAAGTTTTCCATGAGCTGCTCTCCCATTACAGCACGCTCCTTTCTTCGATGCTCATTTATATCTTCTGATATTACAAAAAAGCTTGATGGAGTTCACCATCAAGCCTTGTTTATTGACATTAAGGGAAACGCGGAAATTGACCAAAGTCCGGTTTGCGTTTTTCTTTAAACGCATCTCTTCCTTCTTTTGCCTCGTCAGTTGTGTAGTAAAGAAGCGTTGCATCACCAGCGAATTGCTGAATACCAGCAAGACCATCTGTATCTGCATTAAATGCTGCTTTTAGGAAACGGATCGCTGTTGGGCTTTTCTCGAGAATTTCCTCACACCACTGAATAGTCTCTTCCTCAACCTTTTCAAGCGGGACGACTGTATTGACAAGTCCCATATCCATTGCTTCCTGTGCATTATATTGACGGCATAAGAACCAAATTTCGCGTGCTTTTTTGTGGCCGACAATTCTTGCAAGGTAACCGGAACCATAACCAGCATCAAAACTGCCGACTTTCGGGCCCGTTTGACCAAATACTGCATTATCTGCTGCAATCGTTAAATCACAAACAATATGCAGAACATGTCCGCCGCCGATTGCATATCCCTTTACCATTGCAATAACTGGTTTCGGAATAACACGAATTAAGCGCTGTAAATCTAGAACATTTAGACGTGGAATTTGGTCGTCACCGACATATCCGCCATGACCGCGAACTTTCTGGTCTCCACCGGAGCAGAATGCTTTATCTCCAGCACCTGTTAAAATAATAACACCAACATTTTCATCATCACGTGCATACGCAAATGCATCAATTAGCTCCATTACCGTTCTTGGAGTGAAAGCATTATGTACTTGTGGGCGATTGATCGTAATCTTTGCAATCCCATTATACGTTTCGTATAGGACTTCCTCATATTGGCGTCCTGCAACCCATTCAACTGCTGACATTTCTATTGCCTCCTTTAATGTAAAGCTATAAAAGGACAAATCATTCTTTTATCCTCTGTTATTTTTGCTTTTCGACTATTTATTCATGCGCGAAAAGAGAAACTCCTCTACTATTGTACCAAATTTTTCAGGTTTCTCCACATGAATTGCATGACCGCAATTTTTAACCTTTTGCCACTCGCAATTTGGCAGGGATGCTGTCATTCTATCTGCTATTTCGCAAAATTTCTTGTCTAATTCTCCGGTCATGAGGAGAACATTAAGTGATAGCTTAGCTAAATCCTCCCACCAAGACGGCTGAGAGCCTGTACCCATCCCCATCAAGCTGTTGCTCAATCCTTTAGGATCGTTATGCAGTCGCTGTTCGCGAATACGGTTCCGCTTATCCATAGGAAGAGCTTTTTGACTGTCAAACATCGGGATATTCTCCCAATAATTCACAAAGTGAAAAACGCCTTTCTCCAAAATCATATGAGCTAATTTCAGATCATTTGCTCTACGGATTATTCTTTCATCTTCTGTACGAAGGCCAGGAGTAGCACTCTCCAAAATAAGACGGTCCACCAAATGCTGATGTTTCAGAGCAAAGGTTAAGGCAAGCCGTCCTCCCATTGAATAGCCGAGTACATCTGCCTTTGAAATGTTTAAGTGCTGAAATAATTCTTTTAGATGCTCTGCTGCCTTTTCAACCGAATAGAAACTGACGTCATCTGGTGACTCTGTCTGACCATGACCAATGATATCAACGGCAAAAACAGATCTATTAGATGCCCAAAAAGGATGGAGCTCCCGCCACCCAGTACTATTGCCAGTGAAGCCATGCAATAAAACCAGTGGTTTTCCTTTTCCCCAGCAATCGACATGGTAGCGAATGCCGTCTATAACAAAATTCATCGGTATTCGCCTTCCAAAAACCGACTTATTTCCCGGGAAACAGCATTCGTCAAGTCTCGATGTTCTTGTACATTTTCGTCACGGTTTGTCGTAATTTCCAGAACGTTCAAGCCCTTATTCTCCAAACTTCGCGCCAAAGAGGAAGATAGGTGATTCCAATCTTCAATAAGGTCGTAATGCCCGCCAAACATGCGAATACTGTGCTCAAATTGAATATCTAGCGGAGTTCCAAAGAGCCTCTCAAAGTTTTTTGGATGCTCAGATTGAGGAAGGAAAGAAAAGATTCCGCCGCCATTATTATTAATGAGTAGAACAGTTAAGTTAATATCATATAGCTTAGAAGCAATGAGACCATTAAGATCATGGAAAAAGGTTAGATCTCCCACAATTAAATATGCAGGCTGTGTAATGGAAGCCGCACCTAAAGCTGTTGAAACAACCCCGTCAATTCCATTGGCACCCCTATTTGCCATAACCTTAAACGACTTCTGATTATAATGGAAGAACGTATCCAGGTCTCTGATTGGCATACTGTTTCCTACAAATAGAAGTGACCTATCAGGCAGCAGCTTTGAAAGCTGTGCAAACAATTTTCCTTCGCTTAAAGATTCAGTCTGATTAATTTCCTGCAGGCATTCTCTTGTTATTTCATGTAATGATCTCCAAAGAGAAAAGTAAGCATCATTTTTATTTTCATTCAAAAGTGGAAGTAATGCTGAACAAAAAAGTGTTTCATGACAGTAGATCATATCTGTTGATACGAGTCCCTGATCACGCCATCCGGCACCTCCATCAATGACTAATTGGCGTGCATGGGCATGCTCTTTTAAAAAGATGGACAGAGGTTTTGAAACAGGCATTGCTCCAAAACGGATGACAATCTCAGGCTGCAGCTCCTGCAGTGCCTTTTTATTCTTCAAAATCGTATCATATGTATCGATGATAAATGCTCCATCATGTTCTCCGCTGCGAAGTTGGGATAACGGATCTGCCAGGATAGGGAACTTCAGCTTTTGAGCAAGCTTCACCACTTCTCCTGCAAACATCTCTTCTTCCAGCGGTCCGCAAATTATGATCCCATTCTCAGTTTTGGAGATTGTTTCGGCGATTTCAGCGAATTCATCTTGTGACAGAGTATACTCACCTGTTTGAACCTTCACATATCGCTCCTCACGTTCATGGGATAAAAATAAATCTTCTTGATCTAAGAGAGGAATTAATGGCTCTCTAAAAGGAAAGTTCAAATGAACAGGTCCGGAAGGTGCTCTTTTCGCAGCTGCAGCAGCACGTGCACAAACGGTCCTTGCATATCGAATCATTTCCTCTGAACTTTCAGGCGGTGCCATTTCCACGAACCATTTGACATGATGACCATATAAGCGGATTTGATCAATCGCCTGTGGTGCCCCAACATCTCTCAGTTCATGTGGCCGATCTGCTGTCAGAACGATCAGAGGAACTCTTGAATAAAAAGCTTCCACAATTGCCGGGAAGTAATTTGCTGCTGCCGTTCCAGAAGTGCATAGTAACACAACAGGCTGTTTTGATGCTTTTGCCAGTCCTAATGCAAAAAAGGCAGCAGACCGTTCATCCACATGAATGTGGATGTTTAAGTCTGGATGCTCTGCCATTACCATCGCCATAGGGGTAGAGCGGGAGCCAGGACTGACCACTGCATTTTCAACCCCATTTTTGACAAGCTCCGCAACAAATGCAGCAATATAGGAAGTTAAGGCTGCTTGATGATTCATTGTTTCATCCCTCCAAGAGCTGACCGCATTGGCCGGAATTTAATTTTTGTTTCCTCATATTCACTTAGCGGATCGGAATGCTGCACAACTCCACATCCAGCAAAGATGGATGCTTCATCCCCCTGAATTAATCCTGAACGTAACGCAACAGCAAACTCTCCATCTCCTCTATAATCCAACCAGCCAATTGGGGCGGCATAAAATCCACGGTCCAATTCTTCCCGTTCGCGAATCACTTTAATAGCTGATTCAGTTGGGACACCGCCAAGCGCTGGTGTAGGATGCAACCTTTCAACAAGCGTGAGTAATGAACTATCCTTGTTGGCTGTTCCAGTTACAGGTGTATATAGATGCTGTATATCTTTTAGCTTCATTAATACAGGCTTATCTGGTATGCTCACAGACTCGCATGTTTCCTTCATAGCGGCCGTGATCATTTCAACTACATAGTGGTGCTCAACTGTATTTTTGGGATCTTGTAGCAATTCTTTGCCCAGCTCTTGATCCTCTTCTTCCGTAACTCCTCTGCGGATGGATCCTGCAAGACATGTAGAAAACAAAGTCTTTCCTTCTTTTTTTACTAAGCGTTCAGGTGTCGCTCCTATAAAACAGTCCCCGCTTGCTTCAAACGCAAAAATAAAACTATTCTTTTGCCTTGATAATAAGTTTCCAAGTACATCTTCAATTGAAATCTGCTGTGAAAATGCCAGCCTTTCTTCCCGTGCAAGTACTACTTTCTGATAAAGGCCATTCATCATGTCATTGACAACGCTCTCAACTGTCTCCATCCAAGCTTCTGGATTTATTTCTTCATCTTTTAGAAGGGTATTTGACCTTGCAGGAAGACCTGATGGCAGATCAGTTAAAATGGCCTGACGGTTTGCTTCTATTTTTTTGTATAGTGATAAATCATCATGCTGAGTACAAATAACATTGGTCGTTAAAAAGGCTTCACCATCAACGATGCTATACATAAATAAAGGAAGATGGAAAAGAGAATGTGAAAATTTGGACCACAGCTTTGTCTTTTCTTTATTTGGATCGAAGGAAAAGCCTCCGAATAATAGTGGACCTGTACCTTTATTGGAATATGAATTATAAATAACCATATCTTGCAGTAAAGCTTCCCACTCTTTTTTCACAAGAAAAAAGCGGTCAGCTGCCTGATCCGACTGAATTTGTCCACATATTCCCATTCCAACAAAAACCTCATTGCCGGAATCTTCTTTCCAAAAAAATCGTTCTCCTTCATATCGAGCCTGTCCAGCATGAAAGAAAAGTAAAGGATCTATTTCATTTATTTTTTTTACTTCGCTCACTAAAATGGGCTTTGATAAAGCTTTTGCCTTTTCAATCGCTTCATGGATCCCTTCTTTTAGTTCCGTGTCATGAATCGTAACCAAAAAAATCCCTCCAATAGCTGCATTAGCGGCTATTCTTCATTCCTTTAAGATACACCTCAATCGCTTGACATGTCAATGATTCAGGATGTTTCGCCTATCTATCATACCATATATATTGAAGAAAACGAGTTCGTAACTTCTACTATTCTCATTAATAGAGCTTTTTTAAAAGCCGTTTTCTGTTGATTAAATTGAAAATAAATTGATCACGCTCTAGTCATTGATTTTGCAGGGCTGCTTCTGCTGGGAATTACCGCCACTGCTTCTTGTAAAATTTCATTGACACCCCATCAAACATTTCCTAAACTTATGATTGTAATGTTAATAATATCGTTTTATTTGGCATATTTCATTAACAATTGACACATATATACAACAAAGGGAGAGTGTAATCATGCAACCTGAAGTGCAGACGAGCTTTAAGCCTGCAAATGGGGCAAAAGGCTGGAAAGTATGGTGGCAGTTAACAAGACCACATACATTAACTGCAGCGTTTGTCCCAGTCCTAATCGGAACAGCATTAGCGATCAGTGACACTGATATACATTTCGGATTATTTCTTGCCATGCTGCTGGCAAGCTTGCTTATTCAAGCAGCAACGAATATGTTTAACGAATATTACGATTTTAAAAGAGGACTGGATACGGAAGAATCTGTAGGAATTGGCGGAGCGATTGTACGAGATGGAATCAAACCAAAAACCATTATGCAGATTGCCTTAAGCTTATACGGCATTTCCATGCTGCTTGGAGTCTACATTTGTATGCAAACAAGCTGGTGGCTCGCTGCTGTTGGTCTTGTCTGCATGGCTGTCGGTTATTTGTATACGGGTGGACCGCTTCCAATTGCCTACACACCTTTCGGAGAACTTTTTGCTGGCTTTTTTATGGGGATGATGATTATTCTGATTTCATTCTACATTCAAACCGGTACTGTTTCTTTAACAAGTGTGCTTGTCTCTTTCCCAATCCTGCTGCTTGTTGGCGCCATTCTGTTAGCCAACAATATCCGCGATTTTGATGGAGATAAGGCTTTTGGCCGTAAAACTTTAGCTATTTTGATTGGCAGAGAGGGAGCTGTAAAGCTTCTTGCCGCTATGTTTATTGTTTCTTATGCATGGGTGTTTATCTTAATTTTTACAGGTGTCAGCTCGCCATGGCTTGCTCTTGTTATTTTAAGCACACCGAAAGCAATTAAAGCCACAAAAGGCTTTATCGGAAAATCAATTCCTGTTACAATGATGCCAGCTATGGTTGCAACCGCACAAACTAATACCATTTTTGGTTTCTTACTGTCAATTGGCTTATTTTTAGGTTACTTTTTATAATAATTCCATCCCTTCGCACACATGTGACAAAGGGATTTTTTCTGTGTAATCAGGCAATAATAGATCATCCTCTATCCTAAAACATGGTTAACTTTTTTGAAATCAGGGTATTTTCAAGATATGACAATAAAAAGGACAAGTACCGTTCATAATAAAAAGAACCAGAAATTTAAGTTCAAAAGAGGATGTGGATTGTTTGCTTACGAATACACAACTAGACCAATTAAAAAGTACACTGCTTGAGGAAAAGCAGTCACTCGAAAACCAGCTCCAGGATAATAAAGACGGCAGTTTAGAGGGTGTAAATGCCCGCGAAACAGTTGGTGAGCTTTCACTATATGACAATCATCCTGCTGATATGGGTTCTGAGCTCTACGAAAGAGAAAAAGATTTCGCCTTAGAGGAACATCATGATTCACAGGTAAACAAAATTAATGTTGCATTACAAGCTATTGAAAATGGAACATACGGAAAATGTAAAGAATGCGGTACCGAGATTCCTTTTGAAAGGCTAGAAGTTGTTCCTTATACTCTATACTGTAAAGAACACAGTCCTGAACAAAGTATTAAAGGGGATCGGCCGGTTGAAGAAGAGGTACTGGAGCCCGCTCACGGAAATACTTTTCAGCATAAACAATTCAGAGAAGTTGTTGATAATGAGGACAGTTTCCAAGAAGTTGCTCGATACGGGACATCAGAAACACCTTCTGATTTAAGAGGGGATTACGAAGATTATAACTCTCTATACAATGAAGGACATGATGATGAAGGATTTACTGAGGATTATGAGACCTTTATAGGCAATGATATGGAGGGGAAATCCCGAAAAATCTATCCTTCCAAAAAGCATGAAGAGTATGAAGCAATGCTTGATTCTGAGGATATCGATGCACCATTTGGCGATGTGCCTTATCATCAATCAGACGGGTATGTGGATGACAAAAAAGATGAGTAAATAATAATTTAAAAAAGCGATACCATTCTTCCTAATGGTATCGCTTGTATTTATTATCTCTATATACTTGATTCAAGATCGCCAATAATCTCGTCAATGGTTTCCGTTACATCGTTTGTCCTTCTAGCAATATTAATACTAAATTCTAATAACTCTTTGTAGCTTTGCACAGGAATGACAGCATTGCTCTTCTCATATTCGTTCAACTGCAGGCCAATATTTTGCAAGTGAAGAAGTACCTCTTCCATTGAGCCTTTTTCCATTTCAAACATAATGCTACCCCCTTTTCTCTTGTATCCATTATTACCATAAAATATAAATTTTTATAGTGGTAATAATTTCATCTTCCTCTTATCACATGGGTATGTCCGCATTCGTCCTTTTATTCTACCTAAAAGTTTCCAGTTAAAATACAGATGATAACCTTATTTTCCTAAAAATTAAAATAGAAAGCGGAAGAAAAAATTGCCTCTCCCGCATCAGTGATGAATATATTAAGACGTTCAGCAACATACAATTTGCCGTATTTTACGGTTCTATACCTTAATATGAGATGAATGAATTCCCCATATATCGTCTGCATATTCTCTAATTGTCCGATCACTTGAAAAGAAACCAGACGTCCCAATATTTCTTAAACTCATTTTTAGCCAGCGCTGCTGATCAGCATAAGCTACCCCCGCTTTATGCTGGGTCTTGGCGTAAGCATCAAAGTCTCTGAGTACATAATATTGGTCATTTTCCATCAATAAGGAGCTCGCGATCGCTTCAAATTCTCCAGCAGTATCTGGAAAAAATCCGTTTGTTAATTGCGTCAGTACTTTACTAATTCGATTGTCATGATGATAATATTCCATTGAATTGTAGCCGCCTTGACGTTCGTATTTCAAGACTTCCTCAGCTGTAAGGCCAAAAATGAATATATTTTCCTCCCCAGCCTTTTCTTTAATTTCAATATTCGCTCCATCCAGCGTTCCAACAGTAATGGCACCATTCATCATAAATTTCATATTGCCTGTGCCAGAAGCTTCTTTTGTTGCTGTTGAGATCTGCTCACTAATATCTGCAGCAGGAAATACCAGTTCAGCTAATGATACTCGATAATTTTCCAGAAAAACGACCTTCAGCTGATCTCGTGTTTGCGGGTCATTATTCACTTTTGCGGCCACAGAGTTTATTAATTTAATGATTTTTTTAGCATAATAGTAGCCAGGAGATGCTTTTGCTCCAAAAATAAAGGTTCTTGGCGGCATACTGAAACTACTATTCTCTTTCAATTGATTGTATAAGTACATGACGTGAAGGATATTTAAAAGCTGTCTTTTATAAGCATGAAGCCTTTTTACTTGAACATCAAAAATAGATGAAGGATCAATTTGAAGCCCTGCCTGCTTCCTGATCACTTCGGCCAGACGCTCTTTGTTTTTCTTTTTAATAACTGAAAGCTGTTCCAGAAAAGCTGGGTTGTTCTCATAAGCAAGCAGCTTTTGAAGTTCCCCTGGCTGTCTGATCCACTCCTTTCCGATGCTGTCATTTATCAGGTTTGTTAACAGCGGATTGGATTTGATCAGCCATCTTCTATGGGTAATTCCATTTGTCTTGTTATTGAATTTATCAGGGTAATATTGATAAAACTGATTCATTTCCCTGAGTTTGAGTATCTCCGTATGCAAAGCTGCAACGCCATTAACACTATGACTGCCGCAAATGGCTAAATGAGCCATCTTCACTTGACCATGTGCAATAATGGCCATGTTTTCTATACGTGTCCAGTCTCCTTCGTACTCTTGCCATAGTTCCTGACAAAAGCGTTCATTTATTTCATTGACGATCATGTATATCCTCGGCAGTAAAGGCTGAAATATACGTATCGGCCACTTTTCCAATGCTTCTGCCAGGGTAGTATGGTTCGTATACGAAATCGTATTCACAGTAATATTCCAAGCTTCCTCCCAGCTCATCCCCTCTTCATCGAGCAGAATTCTCATCAGCTCAGGGATTGCCAGTACAGGATGGGTGTCATTTATATGAATACTGACATATTCGTGAAAGTCTCTTAAACTATTATGCTGTCTGCGGTAGTTTTGAACAATTGATTTCAAACTGGCACAAACAAGAAAATACTGCTGCTTTAATCTCAATATTTTTCCTTCATCATGCGTATCATCCGGATACAAGAATTCAGACACCTGCTCAGTTTCGCGTTTGTAATTTAATATATCTTTATTTACAGGATAAGGGGCCGGCTCCGCACTCCATAACCTTAACGTGTTAATTGTATCAGTTTGATAGCCTGCAACAGGCATATCATAAGGGACAGCAGTAATAAGTTCCGAGTTCAAGTGGCGAAAAGCGAGAGAACCGTCTTCTTTTGTCCAGCTTTCCACATGTCCCCAAAAGGGCACTTCAATAGCTAAATCTGGTTTTCTTACTTCCCAGACATGCCCATTGCGAAGCCATTGCTCCGGCAATTCTACTTGATATCCATCGACAATCTTCTGCTCAAACAGGCCATGCTTATAGCGAATACCAAAGCCATGACCTGCCAAATTTAAGGATGCAAGCGAATCAAGGAAGCAAGCGGCCAGACGCCCAAGTCCACCATTGCCTAAACCGGCATCTACCTCTATCTCCTCAAGATTCTTCAAATCGATCCCTAAATCATGTAACCCTTCTTCTACTACGTTCTCAATGCCTAAGTTCATTAAGTTTTGCCGAAGCAGTCGGCCAAGCAGGAACTCAATCGAGAGATAATACACTTGTTTTTCCTTATCAATACGATATCGTTCATTGGTGTTGATCCATTCTGTACTGATATGTTCTCGAACAAGCTGCCCTAAAGCAAAATACCGGTCTTTTTCAGTGCTTTCTCCAAAACTTTTACCGCAAGTCATCTCAAGCTTTTTTAGAAAAGCTTCCTTAAATGCATCCTTATCAGAAAACATGAGTTTCACTCCTAGTAATAAGACTTGCGTACAATCTATTATATTGAAAAGCAGACTGCGCCCAGCTAAAATCCTTCTTCATCGCATTGGTCATCACTTGGTCCATATCATTTTCATTCTGAAAAAAGTCCAAAGCCCTTCGAATCGTATAGAGCATATCATGAGCATTAAAATTGGTAAACGTAAAGCCGTTCCCTTTTCTCGTTTCTGGGTCATATGAAAGAACCGTATCTTTTAATCCTCCAGTTTCGCGGACAATTGGAACTGCTCCGTATCGCATCGCAATCATTTGGCCAAGTCCGCATGGTTCAAATTGAGATGGCATAAGAAATAAATCTGCACCCGCATAGATCCGGTGAGCAATACTCTCATCAAAACCAATATAGGCTTTGCATTTTTGCGGATATTTCTGCTCCATAGCCCGGAAAAATTGCTCAAATGGCTCATCGCCTGTGCCCAGCAATATAAACTGAATATCCTCCTGCATTAATTCATGAAAAATACATGTAATTAAATCAAGACCTTTTTGCTTCGTTAATCTGGTAACCATCGCAATAATAGGGATCTCAATATCTTCTTCCAATCCAAATTTCTGCTGAAGATCCAGCTTATTTTCTTTCTTCCCACGTCTATTACTTACATGAAAAGATTGCTTTAATGCAGGATCTGATGCAGGGTTATAAAATTCATCATCAATGCCATTTAGAATGCCTTCTAAATGATTGGCTCTTTGCTTTAGCAGACCATGCAGCTTTTCTCCATAATATTCAGTTTGAATCTCTTCCTTATAAGCTTCACTTACTGTTGTAATGGAATCTGCAGCCACTAATCCGCCCTTCATAAAATTCATAGCTCCGTAAAACTCTAATTCTTTACTATTAAAATGCTTATAATCCAGTTCAAATAAATCTCCAGCAGCCTCTTTAGCGAAGATCCCTTGAAATTGCAGATTATGAATGGTGAATACCGACTTAATATGCTGATACCCCTGTCTATGCTGATACTTTATTCTCAATAAATAGGGAATCATCGCAGTATGCCAGTCATGACAATGGATAATATCCGGAAGAAAGTCAATATGCCCCAGACTTTCAAGCACAGCTTGATTGAAGTAAGCAAATCGTTCTCCATCGTCATCATATCCATATAGATTTTCTCTATTAAAATAATACTCGTTATCAACGAAATAATAGGTGATATTTTTTAACACTAACTGTTCAATGCCACAATACTGTTTTCTCCAGCCGACTTTCACATCGAACTGCTTTACAGGATTCATCTCTTTTTTATACTGCTGATGGATTGTTCCATATTTCGGAAGAATTACTCTTACATCTGTTCCTTGCTTTATTAATTCATTAGGCAGTGAGCCAGCAACATCAGCTAGACCTCCAGATTTTACAAAAGGCACACACTCTGACACGACAAATAATACGTTCACGAATTCATCAGCGCTCCTTGTACCGTGCCTTTTCGAACTACGAATGGATTTTCTTCTGTTCCAATTAGGCTGGTATTTGGTTGTACCTTTACATCTTTATCTAAAATTGCGGACTCTAATACACAATTTTCTTCAATCTCACATTTTTGCATAATAATACTGTTTCTCACCACGGTTCCTTTACCAATGACAACACCGCGGGATATGATGCTATTTTCTACCGTTCCTTCGATCCGGCATCCATTCGCGATGATTGAATTGCGAACAGAGCTTCCTGTTAAGTAACGGGTTGGCGGTTCATCCTTGACCTTTGTATAAATAGGCTGATCTTTTAAAAAGAGGTCTTTCCATGTTTGAGCCTGCAAAAGCTTCATATTTGCCTGAAAATACGTTTCAATTGAATCTATAGCAACATAAGAACCTGTATACTCATACGTACAAAGTGTATAGTTATTATGATCTTGATCAGCTACAACGTCACACATGCATGTGTATCCTGTTTCATCTCTTGTACTTATCAGCTCAATTAAAAGGGATTTTTTCACTAAGAACATTTCTAATGATTGCTCTTCTTTACAAATAACTGTGATGTCACAGCCAGTATTGATATGGCGATCAAGAACTGGTTGAAAATCCATATTAAAGACAGTAAAGCAGTTAGAAATAAGTGCATATTCCTGTCTGCTTCTATAAAAATAATCCATATTGGCTGCAAAGTGGTTAAATGAACCAATGCCTTTATGAGGGCTGTCTAAATTAGGGGAAGGAAAAAAGAAAAGGCCATCCCGTTTACGATTTAAGTCCCAGTTCTTTCCTGATCCCAGATGGTCCATTAAAGAACGATATTGGTATTTGGGGAATATGGCTACACTGACAATTCCTGAGTTCACCATATTGGAAAGAATGAAGTCAATTAACCTGTAACGTCCCGCAAAGGGTATCGCAGCTAAAGAGCGGTGAAGAGACAGCTCCTTAAGCCCATCATGGTAGGTCGTAGCGTCGATAACGCCAAGCAACATATTATTCACATGTATCCCTCCTTCTTTTTATCAGCCTGTTTTGATTAGTTTGCAAGCAATTCAAGCATATCCTCTGTTACTAAAACAATTTTGCCGTCTAGGGATCTGATGACAGTTCCATCAGGTATATTAATGTCAGGCGGAACAATCGCTTTTTCTATTAAGACATTCTTGCCTACAACAGCCCCCGGCATCACAACAGATTCCCTAATTACCGTTCCATTGCCTACGGTAACTCCTTGAAAGAGAACCGACTTATGAATATCGCCTTCAATCATACAGCCTTCATTGATTAAAGACTGAGACACGGCAGCATCTGGTGAAATATATTGGGGTGGATGATTTGAATTTACAGAATAAATCCTCCAGTCATAATCAAAAAGACTTAACTCGCTATTTTCTTCCAGCAGATCCATATTTGCCTCCCATAGGCTTTCGACAGTTCCAACATCCTTCCAATATCCTTTAAAAGGATAGGCAAATAACTTACATTCATCTTTAAGCATTTGCGGAATGATATCTTTGCCAAAGTCATGGCTGGAAGTATGATTTAAATCATCTTCTCTTAATAGCCTTTTTAAAACACTCCAGTTAAAAATATAGATGCCCATGGATGCAAGATTGTTCTTTGGATTTGCCGGCTTCTCATCAAACTCAATAATGTTCAATTCATCATTCGTGTTCATAATGCCAAACCGGGATGCTTCATGCCATGGCACTTCAATAACGGATATAGTGGCATCTGCGCCTTTGTTTTTATGGTATTCAAGCATAAGATCATAGTCCATCTTATAAATGTGATCACCAGATAAAATGAGTACATATTCTGGATCGTATTGTTCTAAGTAGTTTAAATTTTGATAAATGGCACTTGCTGTTCCTGTATACCACTTTACCTCTGAAGATGCGCTGTATGGCGGCAGCACGGTTACACCGCCATCTTTTCTGTCCAGATCCCATGCACTGCCTATGCCAATGTATGAATTCAGAACAAGAGGCTGATACTGTGTCAAAACACCAACTGTATCAATGCCTGAATTTGTACAATTGCTTAAAGCAAAATCAATGATACGATACTTTCCTCCAAAAGGGACAGCTGGCTTAGCTAAGTTTTTTGTTAAAGAATTAAGCCTGCTTCCCTGTCCCCCTGCTAACAGCATGGCTACGCAGTTTTTCTTTCCCATTTCCTTTTCTCCCCTTTCTTTTTTTTACATGTCTTAAAATTGAAGCTCCAAAAGGAGGGATAGTCATTTGAATACACCATTGTTTACCGTGAAAAGGGATTTCCATTGATTTCAGCAATTTCTTATTGATTTGATTTGTTCCTCCGAACGCCTCCAAATCACTATTAAATATCTCCCGGTATTCACCCTCGTAAGGCACACCAATCTGATAGTCAGCATAAGAGCGATCTGTAAAATTGCAAACAACTACATAAAACTCCTCTGGATCGTCCCCTCTTCTGATAAAAGAAAAAATCGACTGCTCCTTATTATCTGCATCAATCCATTCAAAGCCTTCATGACGCTGTTCAACCTCATAAAGCTGCTTTGATCTCTTGTATAACTTAATAAGCTCTTTGACATATCCATTCATTTTTTTATGCATATCATATTGCAGTAAGTGCCAATCCAGCTGATCCTGATCTTTCCACTCAGAAAACATCCCTAGCTCAAACCCCATAAAAAGAAGTTTTTTACCAGGATGAGCAAACATAAAAGCCAAAAGGAGCCGCATCTGGGCAAACTTCTGCCAATAGTCTCCCGGCATTTTGTCTAACAATGACTTTTTTCCATGCACGACCTCATCATGTGAAAAAGGTAATATGAAATTCTCCGAGAAAGCGTACATAAGCGAAAAGGTCATTTTTCCATGCTCATGTTTTCGATCTGCTGCATGAGTTTCCATGTAAGAAAGAACATCATTCATCCAGCCCATATTCCACTTATAACTGAATCCTAACCCGCCATAATGAACTGGAGCGGTTACTTGCGGCCAGTCAGTTGAATCTTCTGCAATCATCAGCACACTCGGGTCATATAGTGTTACCTGTTCATTAAGTTTACGCAAAAATGCTGTTCCAAATGGATTTTCCTCCGTGCTCTGGCGATTCGGCCAATAGATTATATTGGACACAGCATCTACGCGGAATCCGTCAATATGATATTTTTCAAGCCAAAAAATAGCATTAGAAATCAAAAAACTTTGAACTTCATTTTTAGCAAGATTAAAATTTGCTGTTCCCCAAACATGATTCTCACGATCGGCTTCCGTTTCATATTCATATACATTGTCACCATCAAAGGCATATAGTCCATGTGCATCTTTACAAAAATGACCTGGTACCCAATCCAGTATGACTCCGATTTCATGCTGATGACATTGGTCAATGAAATACATTAAATCTTTAGGAGACCCATATCTGCTAGTTGCCGAAAAATAACCTGTACCCTGATACCCCCAGGAAATATCGAGCGGATGCTCAACAAGAGGCAATATTTCAAGATGAGTAAAACCGTGTTCTTTAATATATGGTATGAGTTCTGCTGCTAATTCCTGATAACTTAAATATTTTCCATTTTTCTTTTTCCAAGTTCCTAAATGGACTTCATAAATGACCATCGGCTTTGCTAAAGAATGGCTCTTTTCTCTTTTCTGAAGCCATTTCACATCATTCCATTCATATTCATCTAACCCGTATACAATGGAAGCAGTCCGTGGCCGCAGCTCAGATAAAAAGGCATACGGATCGGATTTTAATAGTACCTTTCCTTCCTTTGTGACAATTTCATACTTGTAAAGCTGACCTTCCAGATTCATTGGAATAACGGTAAACCAGACACCTTCCTGATTTACTTTTTGCAGCGGGTGCGCCTCTCCATTCCAGTTATTAAAATCCCCTGCGATTCTAACTTCTGCGGCATTCGGTGCCCACACGCAGAATCTAGTCTGAACTCCCTCCTCACTTTGTAGCAGATGCGAACCAAAAAGCTTATAGGCTTCAAACAATGTACCTTCATGAAACAAATGTAGTTCGTAATCAGTAGGAAATACTGTATCCATGCTTTTTATCACCTCTGCTGGTTCTATTTCACGTACTCCTTATAAAAGAGGTATTCGATAAGAAATGCCAAATCCCTTGCATTTATCTATCATAATCTTTTGACAATTTTATGCATATTTCGCCAGCTTCCATCATATTGCATCCAAATCTCTTAAAAATAGTCAGATCTTTTAGAGGTGAAGTTCTTTAAGGATAATTTTTTATGTTCATTGCATAATAAATAGAAGAGATTGAAAGGAGCGTGACCGTTGATGAGCAATCAGGAAGAAGAGTATCTTTTAAACGAAGCAAATAAAAATCAAACCAAAATCCCTATTTTTGATGCACCAGATGGAAAAATTATGGCGACCGGAGATATGTTTAGGGGGCCTTATACAGGCGTGACGTCGGAGATTGATTTAAATAATCCGGGACAAAAACTAGTAAGAAAAGAAGAAAATATGGATTAACTCCTTATTTGCACTTTCTTTAAGCACAAAAAAGCTGTCAACTTAAGTTGACAGCTTTTTTAGTATAATGACCCCTACGGGATTCGAACCCGTGTTACCGCCGTGAAAGGGCGGTGTCTTAACCGCTTGACCAAGGGGCCAATATGGCGGAGAAGGAGGGATTTGAACCCTCGCGCCGCTTACGCGACCTACACCCTTAGCAGGGGCGCCTCTTCAGCCTCTTGAGTACTTCCCCATATGGCTCCGCAGGTAGGACTCGAACCTACGACCGTTCGGTTAACAGCCGAATGCTCTACCACTGAGCTACTGCGGAACAATTGTATGGTGGGCCTAAATGGACTCGAACCATCGACCTCACGCTTATCAGGCGTGCGCTCTAACCAGCTGAGCTATAGGCCCATAAAATTGGAGCGGGTGAAGGGAATCGAACCCTCATCATCAGCTTGGAAGGCTGAGGTTTTACCACTAAACTACACCCGCATACTTTTTTTATATTAAAATGGTGGCTCAGGACGGAATCGAACCGCCGACACAAGGATTTTCAGTCCTTTGCTCTACCGACTGAGCTACTGAGCCATACTTAATTTTTCTTCCTAAACTCTTATATAGTAGGTCCTTTGCTTAAAATATCTTTCGATATTTCTCGCAGATTGCCTAAGCAGCGTATTCAGTGATGTGAGTAATCTGCTCTACCGACTGAGCTACTGAGCCATACTATATTTAAAATGGCGGTCCGGACGGGACTCGAACCCGCGACCTCCTGCGTGACAGGCAGGCATTCTAACCAACTGAACTACCGGACCAGATTGCGGGGACAGGATTTGAACCTGTGACCTTCGGGTTATGAGCCCGACGAGCTACCGGACTGCTCCACCCCGCGATAATGTTATTTGCACAAGCATTGCTTATGCTCTTTGTTACCAAATGACTGTCCCTATTTCAAGAAGTGATTTCAAGAAGCAGCTCAATCGGTACAACTCGCAGTGAATTCAACGATGTTTTGCTCGTTGTTCCACCCCGCGATAATAATATTCATAAAACTTGTTTTGCCATATATAAAATTATGGCGGAGGAAGAGGGATTCGAACCCCCGCGCGGTTTAACCCGCCTGTCGGTTTTCAAGACCGATCCCTTCAGCCGGACTTGGGTATTCCTCCGCATTTCGAAAATGGTGGACCTTGTAGGACTCGAACCTACGACCGGACGGTTATGAGCCGTCTGCTCTAACCAGCTGAGCTAAAGGTCCATTTATATTATTTTGGTAGCGGCGGAGGGGATCGAACCCCCGACCTCACGGGTATGAACCGTACGCTCTAGCCAGCTGAGCTACACCGCCAAAATAAATATAAAGGATAATTTATGGTGGAGCCTAGCGGGATCGAACCGCTGACCTCCTGCGTGCAAGGCAGGCGCTCTCCCAGCTGAGCTAAGGCCCCATAATAGGTAATTAAATAAATGGTCGGGAAGACAGGATTCGAACCTGCGACCCCTTGGTCCCAAACCAAGTGCTCTACCAAGCTGAGCTACTCCCCGTAAAATATGGCGCGCCCGAAAGGAGTCGAACCCATAACCTTCTGATCCGTAGTCAGACGCTCTATCCAATTGAGCTACGGGCGCATATTAAAATATTACTGGTGCCGAGGACCGGAATCGAACCGGTACGGTAGTCACCTACCGCAGGATTTTAAGTCCTGTGCGTCTGCCAGTTCCGCCACCCCGGCAAAAACTTGGAGCGGAAGACGGGATTCGAACCCGCGACCCCCACCTTGGCAAGGTGGTGTTCTACCACTGAACTACTTCCGCAATTTATAAATGGTGCGGGTGAAGGGAGTCGAACCCCCACGCCTTGCGGCGCCAGATCCTAAGTCTGGTGCGTCTGCCAATTCCGCCACACCCGCATATTTAAATGGTGAGCCATGAAGGACTCGAACCTTCGACCCTCTGATTAAAAGTCAGA
>NZ_CP071709.1:3600000-4523455 GCF_018582665.1 Cytobacillus gottheilii
CTATTTCGGAGAGAACCAGCTATCTCCAAGTTCGATTGGAATTTCTCCGCTACCCACACCTCATCCCCGCACTTTTCAACGTGCGTGGGTTCGGTCCTCCATTCAGTGTTACCTGAACTTCAACCTGGACATGGGTAGATCACCTGGTTTCGGGTCTACGACCACATACTCATTCGCCCTATTCAGACTCGCTTTCGCTGCGGCTCCGTCTTATCAACTTAACCTCGCATGTAATCGTAACTCGCCGGTTCATTCTACAAAAGGCACGCCATCACCCGTAAATGGGCTCTGACTACTTGTAGGCACACGGTTTCAGGAACTATTTCACTCCCCTTCCGGGGTGCTTTTCACCTTTCCCTCACGGTACTGGTTCACTATCGGTCACTAGGGAGTATTTAGCCTTGGGAGATGGTCCTCCCTGCTTCCGACGGGATTTCTCGTGTCCCGCCGTACTCAGGATCCACTCTGGAGGGAACGAAGTTTCAACTACAGGGCTTTTACCTTCTCTGGCCGGCCTTTCCAGACCTGTTCACTTACCTCGCTCCTTTGTAACTCCGTGTAGAGTGTCCTACAACCCCAAGAGGCAAGCCTCTTGGTTTGGGCTAATCCCGTTTCGCTCGCCGCTACTCAGGGAATCGCGTTTGCTTTCTCTTCCTCCGGGTACTTAGATGTTTCAGTTCCCCGGGTCTGCCTTCAATACCCTATGTATTCAGGTAAAGATATCATCCCATTACGGATGATGGGTTCCCCCATTCGGAAATCTCCGGATCAAAGCTTACTTACAGCTCCCCGAAGCATATCGGTGTTAGTACCGTCCTTCATCGGCTCCTAGTGCCAAGGCATTCACCGTGCGCCCTTTCTAACTTAACCAGTGTTCGGAAATCGATAAGCGGCGTATCTCTGCGTCAGCTCTCTCACTGTGCTCCTCACGTACCAACTTCGTACGTTCCGGTGCTCGTTCGGTCGCTTCCTTGATCTACTTACTTCTCGCTTCCCTCACGGTTTGGTAAAAAGATGAGTTGGTAACACATACTTTTTACACTCGTGGTTATTACTCTTACTTAAAATAAATAAGAGAGAAAAAACTAAGATGGCGATTACTTGGTAATCTTCTTCTATATTGCATTATCTAGTTTTCAAGGAACAAGGCCACTGATTTCAATCACATCGTGATTAGCCATCGCAGCTATTCTTCATGCTGCCTTGCGACGAGCTGAGGATTAACTTCCTCGAACTACTGCGGCGCAGGAGCAATGTATTTAAGCTAATATTCTATTTCAGAATACTAACCCAGAGAGATTGCTCTCTCAAAACTGAACGAACAAATAAAGACGTCTTTTAATGAAGATAAACTTCATTTCATCCTTAGAAAGGAGGTGATCCAGCCGCACCTTCCGATACGGCTACCTTGTTACGACTTCACCCCAATCATCTGTCCCACCTTAGGCGGCTGGCTCCAAAAGGTTACCCCACCGACTTCGGGTGTTACAAACTCTCGTGGTGTGACGGGCGGTGTGTACAAGGCCCGGGAACGTATTCACCGCGGCATGCTGATCCGCGATTACTAGCGATTCCGGCTTCATGCAGGCGAGTTGCAGCCTGCAATCCGAACTGAGAATGGTTTTATGGGATTGGCTAAACCTCGCGGTCTTGCAGCCCTTTGTACCATCCATTGTAGCACGTGTGTAGCCCAGGTCATAAGGGGCATGATGATTTGACGTCATCCCCACCTTCCTCCGGTTTGTCACCGGCAGTCACCTTAGAGTGCCCAACTGAATGCTGGCAACTAAGATCAAGGGTTGCGCTCGTTGCGGGACTTAACCCAACATCTCACGACACGAGCTGACGACAACCATGCACCACCTGTCACTCTGTCCCCCGAAGGGGAACGTCCTATCTCTAGGAGTGTCAGAGGATGTCAAGACCTGGTAAGGTTCTTCGCGTTGCTTCGAATTAAACCACATGCTCCACCGCTTGTGCGGGCCCCCGTCAATTCCTTTGAGTTTCAGCCTTGCGGCCGTACTCCCCAGGCGGAGTGCTTAATGCGTTTGCTGCAGCACTAAAGGGCGGAAACCCTCTAACACTTAGCACTCATCGTTTACGGCGTGGACTACCAGGGTATCTAATCCTGTTCGCTCCCCACGCTTTCGCGCCTCAGCGTCAGTTACAGACCAGAGAGTCGCCTTCGCCACTGGTGTTCCTCCACATCTCTACGCATTTCACCGCTACACGTGGAATTCCACTCTCCTCTTCTGCACTCAAGTCCCCCAGTTTCCAATGACCCTCCACGGTTGAGCCGTGGGCTTTCACATCAGACTTAAAGGACCGCCTGCGCGCGCTTTACGCCCAATAATTCCGGACAACGCTTGCCACCTACGTATTACCGCGGCTGCTGGCACGTAGTTAGCCGTGGCTTTCTGGTTAGGTACCGTCAAGGTACCGGCAGTTACTCCGGTACTTGTTCTTCCCTAACAACAGAGTTTTACGATCCGAAAACCTTCATCACTCACGCGGCGTTGCTCCGTCAGACTTTCGTCCATTGCGGAAGATTCCCTACTGCTGCCTCCCGTAGGAGTCTGGGCCGTGTCTCAGTCCCAGTGTGGCCGATCACCCTCTCAGGTCGGCTACGCATCGTTGCCTTGGTGAGCCGTTACCTCACCAACTAGCTAATGCGCCGCGGGCCCATCTGTAAGTGATAGCGTAAACCATCTTTCAGCTTAAGGACATGAGTCCAAAAGCATTATCCGGTATTAGCTCCGGTTTCCCGAAGTTATCCCAGTCTTACAGGCAGGTTGCCCACGTGTTACTCACCCGTCCGCCGCTGACTTCAGGGAGCAAGCTCCCATCTGTCCGCTCGACTTGCATGTATTAGGCACGCCGCCAGCGTTCGTCCTGAGCCAGGATCAAACTCTCCAAGAAAGAGTTGATTAGCTCTTGTGTACATAATGTACATTGTTGATTCCGAAGAATCTTTTTAAACGTTGACGTTTTATTGTTCGTTCAGTTTTCAAAGAGCAATTTTATTAACTCCGCCGCTCAGAAGCGACTTTATTATCATAACAGCTTTCCACAACCGAGTCAACAACTTTTTTAAAATATTTTTTCAAGAAGTTGTAATTCAATTGTGCGCCTCTCATGAGGACGAGATTTAATATATCATGTTCTAAATATGTTTGCAATATAATTTTTTATTTTTTATTTTTTTTTTATACTTCATTTCTTTAATAGGTATTTATGCAAATTAGAACTTATAAGTATAGACATAATAATCAACCTTACAGAAACTATATTCTGCTTGCAATACTTCTTATAGAAGAAATTTTGATCTTTTTTAAAAGATATATTTAGAAACCTGGTTAAACTGCTTTCCACGAATCAGCCACAAGAATGCTTTATCCTTTTAAATATTATTGAAATTATTTTGTTTGGGAATCCGATCAGCTCTCCTTTCAATATAAATAATAAGAATTAAATAGGTTTGAGCCAATTATATCAGTTCCTACATAATTGTTAGTAAACAACAAGAGGTTGGGATATAAGAATTTAACACTACATATAGAACCGAAAGGTAAGTAAGCTAATTTTTCTAATTTTAATTTAGAATTTTTCTTTTTAAAAATAAGTGAAATGGAGCTGAGGACACTCGACTCCTGTGGGCCATAGAGAAAAGAGTAAGACCGCGCAGAGATGGCTTAACTTGTAATTCCAAGAAATCATGGCCCGTAACGCAGAGGGAACGGGCTGATTTAAATACCCCAACCAGAACCATAAATATACTTGTTTTAGGATAGTATTTTAGTTTTGTCCCAGTCTCAATTATTTACTACTAAAGTTCTTTTAACAGATTCCATTAGGAATAGTTTTGCTGCCTTCTTCATAGAATCTATTAACTCTAGTATCTAATCTATGAAAGGGTGCACAATTAAATGGAAAACTTAGCTCTTTATTTATCAGTAGGAATGGCGGTATTCTTGTTTGCTGTCTCCTATATGGAAGCAATCCGCATTTCTAACAGCAAAGGAAAAGTTTATGGAGGAACATTTATCTTTTCAACCATGGCCGGCCTGGTCTTTTCAAGATTATCTTATTTATTCATTTGATCTCAGCATAACAAAATAGCCTTTACCTTTTAAAAGGTAAAACTGGATCCGCATTCATTTTCTTCGCAGCTGTCATCATTGTTGTATACGCCGTGCTGCTTGTTGTGATGATGACAGTTTCTATCACTTCGTTCTTGAATAGGTGATTATATATCGGGAGAGAGTGCTCTTCTATGATCATTTCATTTATATAAAAGCAATATTGCATTTCCATATAACCGTTCTATGTTTTTCTCGCCAAATGATTAACAGTTGATTCTGATTTATATCGCCCTGTATTCGAGTTACTTGACTTTTCGAGCTCGTTTCTCCCGTTTATACGACACCGTTTTCCAGTTACTGGACTTTTCAAGCTCGTTTCTCCCGTTTACACGACACTGTTTTCCAGTTACTGGTCTTTTCGAGCTCGTTTCTCCTGTTTACAAGACATCTTTTTCCAGTTACTGGACTTTTCGAGTTCGTTTCTCCCGTTTTCACAACACTTTTTTCCATTTACTGGACTTCCCGAGCTCGTTTCCCCCGTTTGCACACGACATCGTTTTCAATAACTACTGAAAAACACCTTAGAACTACTAATATATACAAAAAGCCTAAGAGTACACAGCACTCTTAGGCTTTTCCACCAGAAGGATTTTTTACCAACAACAAGATCTTTAAACAGTCTTTTTCTTAAGCTTCCTTTTCTGCATTCTTCTTTCATCTAATAGAAAAATGGATATCCCGCCTATTACTATTAACCCTCCAGCTATTTGAGTCCATACAAGACTTTCCTGTAATAAATAGTAAGCCAAGATCGCAGCCCCCACTGGCTCGAATAAAATAGCCATCGAAATCGTCGAAGTACTCAGCCATTGAAGTGACCAATTAAATAAAGTATGTCCTAGTAATGTCGGAACTAGAGCTAGCAGAATAAAGTATCCCCAGTCACTTGCCGGATATGGATACAGCGGTTCTCCCGCAAGAATCACGTAAAAGAACAGTGTAATTGTACAAATCAAGTATACGAGAAAAGTATATGTAATAAGAGATACCCTTTTTCGAACTGTTTGACCAAACATGAGATAAGCTGTTACAAGCGCACAAGCAATCAGAGCCAATATATCTCCAAAAAGTGCTGATCCGCTTATTTTAAAATCTCCCCAGCTGATGATTACACTTCCAACAATGGCGATCATTCCGCTTAAAATTGCCTTCCAGGAAAATTTTTCTTTAAAGAAAATATAGGTGCCGATAAATGCAAATAAAGGCTGCAGCGTAACAAGTACAGTAGAGCTGGCAACTGAAGTGTAATTCAGCGATTCAAACCATAAAATGAAGTGAAATGCTAAGAATACTCCCGCCAATGCAGAAAATACCCAGTCCCGTTTAGTAATAAGCCGCAGTTCCGGAACATACTTTAGTAAAAATACCGGCAGCATAAACAGCACAGAAAAAAACAGCCTATAAAAGGCTATAACGCCAGCAGGCGCACTAGAAAATTTCACTAAAATAGCCGAAGTGGATACCGAAATAACCCCAATGGCCAATAGCATATACGGATTTACTTTTGCATCAGACATTTGTTTTCTCCTTGATTAATCGTTGTCATTTGTGGGTAAGTACTATTTTACACTGTTTCCTAGTAAAGCAGTGAAAAAACTACACTAAATAAATTAAAAGCAGGAGATAATATGCCAGGTTTAGAAACAGAAATACTGATTAAGTTAGGAATTTCCGCTTTCCTCGGACTAGTAATCGGTCTTGAGCGCGAATTAAAGAGAAAGCCCGTTGGATTAAAAACCAGCCTTGTTATTTCCATTGTCAGCTGTCTTTTGACCATTGTATCAATTGAATCAGCTTATGTATTTACAGGCAATGATCAAATAAATATTACGATGGATCCGCTGCGGCTTGCAGCACAAATTGTATCTGGAATCGGTTTTCTGGGTGCAGGCGTTATTTTAAGAAGAGGCAATGATACAATATCAGGATTAACAACAGCTGCAATCATTTGGGGAGCTGCAGGAATTGGCATCGCAGTAGGAGCTGGATTTTATCTGGAAGCTGCCGCTGGCGCAGCCTTGTTAATTATTTCTGTAGAGGTGATCCCTTTCGTATTGAGTTTAATCGGTCCGCGGCAGCTGAGAGAAAAAGAAATACTCCTTGAATTAATGATTGAAAGCAAAGAGGACATTGTAAATCTCATTCCTGCTATAAAAGAATTAAAAATCTCCATTCAAAAAGTTCGCATAAAGGATTTGGAAGACGGTACTCATAATGTTCAGCTGCTTGTAACCGTTCACTATAAAAGGCGTACAACAGATGTTTATTACTGTGTATCCAATATAAAAGGTGTTAAATTTATGGAGATTGAAAGCATGAGTTGATGAAACTCTAAGGTTGGCCAAATGAGGCCACCTTTAAAGTTTCATCGCATGACCGTTCTGAAGATAGTTATGTTCTGTGGCTAGTATCGTAAACTTTATAACGCATCTGAAAATCACCAGATTAAAAAGAGAATATTAAATTAATTATTTAAACACCAGTTGTAGTGAATACACAAATATGATAAAATTCTCTTTGTCATAACTAACGGGGCATTAGTTCAGCGGGAGAATACTTCGCTGGCAGCGAAGGGGTCACCGGTTCGAATCCGGTATGCTCCATTTACGAAAATCCTTGCACAGCAAGGATTTTTTTATATTTCTAACTTAATTGAACTATAACTAAAAAACAGCTGCCAAATTTGGCAGCTGTTTTTAATATATCCACTAGTTCAAACATCCTTAGTTATTTGTCTGGTAAAAGCAGACGCACTTATCATTACTATAACGATCAGGTAATATCACGCTGTAATTACTTTTCAGCTGGACTTGTGCTGTAAACTTCTACGAGAAAATAATCCCCAGTGCTAATGTTATCCGCCGTTTCATCTCTGGCATCTAAATCATTAAAATGCCACCATTCTGAAGCCAAAGGACTAAGCCCAGCAGATGTACAGTATATTTGCAGATTGATAGCCGCCTCATTCATCGAATCTGTATAAACAGCATTTCTCCATGCTGTATCGTCTCTTGATGTCACAGCAGATGTGAATTTCGCAGAAGCACCGCTTAATTCGTGAATAGGAGTGGGCATAGTATATTCTGTATAATCCTCTATCATGTTTACTGTGTAATCCCCTATTGAAACTTCCTTAGTTGAGTTTACTTTCGCCAGACTAACATCCATTCCGTAGCCCATTTGATGATTAGAAACACCATTCGTTATAAACCATGTTATCCCCCATGGAGCGGTATTTATTCCTTTCATCACTTCTGGATCATTGTTGGCTAATTCAGTCAGCCCTTCCACAACCGCGTTTTGAACAAAAAGAGGTCTAAATCCTTCATATAATATGAGTGAGTTCCCCTCAGACAGGGCATGCTGTTGTGCTTTATAAATCTTTTTTGACATTGAATAAAGAACAGGCATAATATATTCTTCTTTCTTAAGCCTTTCATTGTATGTCTTGCCTGAGTATAAAGCACGGTTAGAAACGTAAGGTATAGATTTACCTGACGAAGCAAATTTCGATGCGTAAGTGTTGGTGTTATTATAAATCATAGAGGGAATGACATCCGGAAGGTTGATCAGACTATATTTATGCGGCACCCAGCCAGATGACTCTCCTCGATTAACAAACCACCAATCTTTTTCTTCCTTTATAATTTCAAAACCTTCTCCAGCTTGAATCGTGCCCACAGTTTTGGAATTAGGATCCGGTGAATCTTTCAAGTTTAAATTTACAGATGCATATCCTGTAGCACCATGAACCGGAAGTTCCAATTCACCAACATATGGTTTACTTTTAGGCACTTCTTTCAGGAGAACATTCGATGCATTTTTTAAACTGTGTTCCTTTATTTCTTTTACAGAATCTTTCTCACTGTAACCATCACCCTGACTTGCGATATTCACCAATAAAGCCAGTACGAATATCACAAAACCTCCTAAAGCCAAAATTTCTAAGGCCCTATGCTTCCTATATTTAAGCATTTCTCATCTCCTCAACTAAAAATCAATCAAAAATGATATATCTAAAAAGATATAGCAAAAAAAGATGAAGAGGATAAAAAATGTAGAATCCCCATTTAATCAGTTTAGATTTCCTTCCATGTGTACCATTGTATAATGTGAATAAAGGAATTACCAGAAGTATTCCAAACCGAAATATGGATTCATATCCTAAATTATACAAACCAGGAATAATGTAGAGTATCCCTCCAATTAAGCCATAGCTGAGCATCTGCAGCTTAAAACGCCCTCTAAATATTCCAAAAAATAAGATCCAAAGGACACCTATATAGTTCCAGTCAGCAGTATATGCTAGAAGACAGCATAAAATAATTACACCTATCCTTATTACAATTGAAATGTCTGTTTTTTGACTGACAGCCAGAGCAATCAGCCCCATCAGCAAAGTCCAAATCACACTCGTAGCCTGCCACCATTCAAGACCAAGAAACATCACAAATGGAAAATGCGAAATGAGAGCAAAAATAAAAAGGCGTTTTATGTATTTATTTACATTTGAAGTATAGAAATAACCTTCAGCAATTAAGTAACACATGATAGGGGCAGCAAGCCTGCCAAATGCATGGAGAATGATATGCAGAGTATTTTCGTCAGGAACTAGCCAGATGGCGGTGTGATCAACTACCATAGCAACTATAGCTATAACTTTAAGAACATTTGTGTTTAACCCTTTTGTATGTTGCAGATTCATTGAGGTTTCTCCATTTCAAGTCTGATTTCATCAATAAGAAGTAAAGTCTGTTCTAGCATGGCGAGTTTGTATTCATTTTTATTCGAATAGTAATTTTTATTGCAGAGTTTAATTACTTTGGGAGTAATTCCAGTGTGAACCAAAATGTTTTATCAGGTAAGAATACTTCAATCAATAATTGTGCTGCTTTTAGTGAATGCTGCAGAAGAATTGTGGACTAATCTTTTTTACCCTTTTCAACTAAAACTAAACACGATTAAACATATTATGATACAGAAGCTTAAAACTATTAGCCAAATCAATAAAAACTTCTGTATACATCGCTCTAAATAACATTGATCAAAATGATTAGGCACCTACAAGATAAATGACATTTAATATAGTTCCTGAAAGTATAATTGAGTTTACCAGCTTATAATTGACATGTTTGAAGTGATCTGAAATCTTACTTGCAAAAAAAGAAATAGCTTTCTACGCTTTTACTCAAGCATAGAAAGCTATTTCTTTTAAAAGGATAGTCCGCTAATGATAACCTTCCTTCTTAATATAGCTAGAACATTTTTATCGCTAACCATTTACGTTCATATTTCCGATCTTCTTAAATCTCTAATTTTAAAGGTAAGCCTTAATGTAATTTTTGCATAAATAACTGCTATAATTAGCCACATAACGTACAACAGAATACTGGTAAAGGAATCTCCTAGCAAGAAGTTTGGTACCATAGTGACTAAAAAGAGAAAAATAAAATAAAACGCCCAATTCCTTCTGATTTTTCCATAAAGCTCAACTTTTGAATCTGTATCTGTAAATATTCGCAGCGACTCGTCAGCACTTTTCGGTTTACGGAAGTAAAACCATGTACCGTAAACACCGCCGTATTCCATAATAAACTCCCAGCCATCATCCTTAAATAACTGCAGGTAGCTTTCCTTATTGCTTTCATCTAAATTTTGAAAGTCTATCTGATACTGGTAATCTCCTGGTTCACCTTGATGAAAGTGATAGAAAGGAAATTTGTATTTTACAAAATGGAAGCCTTTAGAAGACATTTCCTCAAAATACTGCTGCTCTTCCTCAAATTGATCTACTGTATAAGGGCGAAATTTCTTTATTGTTCTTACCATGGTAATCCCCCTAAATTATGATATAATTCCTTAATTCTTCGTGCTTCCTGCTGTAAAATGTATCGTCCAATATCGGTGATTTGATAGTACTTCCTTTTTTGATCTTCATGTAAAAATTGAATAATTCCATCCCGTTCAAGTTTAGTAATTGTCCCATACATCGTTCCTGCTCCAAGTTTTATTCTTCCATTTGTTAACTTCCCGACATGCTGAATTACATCATACCCATGCCTTACTTCCATAAAAGAAAACAATATATATGCAGCAGTTTCTGTCATAGGAAGATATTTTTTCAGTATTTTTTCTTCATCCAAATTGCCCAATAATACACACCTCGATATATCACGTCTTGATATATATTTTATATCACACCTCGATATAAACTGTAAAGCCTATTTTTTTATCCTCCAGTTACGTAATCTGCAGCAGTAAGACATTTTTACTTAGTAAAAGAGTATGAAACTCTTTAATCTCTGCATAATAAACAAGAGGTGATCATTGCAAATGAATAAAACATATAAGTTGTTATTGAAAAGTACCTTATTATCTAGTTTTTTTAGCTTGATTATTCTTATTTTAACGATTTATCACCACTTCCATGTGGACCAGCTCCTTAGAAAGGCTGATGCAAAAAAGCACTCAAGCTAAGAGTGCTTTTTTCTATGCAGCGATTTTTCAACAATGATAAACATCCAAAAAGGCTTCATTGTTTTTTTAAAAAATAATTGAACCTTCCTGCTTTCTTATTTGTATAGTTAGAAAAGAAAGAAAGCGAGGATGATTAGTTTGGGTACTGGATGGATTGTTTCTTTAGCTGTGGCAGGTTTTCTTATGATTTTTATTTTAGCAATAGCGATTCCAATGGACCGTAAACATGTTGTACGTGAAAACGGGAGAATTAACTATAAGAAGACAAAACTGTATTTAAGGTGGAATGTCTTTGATACACTTACATTAGGATTAGCCGTATATGCAATTGTTTGTGTTCAAGCTTTAAATTTTTTAATCTCCAGCGGTGAGAATGTTGAAAATGTTTTTGTGCAATTTTTTACGAACCAAGCACAAGTTTGGACACTAGTATCAAGCTTCTACTTAATTACTAGAGTATCTATGACATTAAAAGCCATTAAGGAACGCTGGGGCGATGAACTTGAGTGAACGAGAAGATGAGCTAATGATCGCTTATCAAAATGGGAACGAAGATGCACTTAATGATATCTATACGTTATTAAAACCTTCTCTTTATACGTTTATTTTCCGATATTCAAGAGATGAACAATTAAGTATTGATATTGTGCAAGATACATTTGTTAAGCTGCAGCATCATAAACAAGATTATGATCCCAAAAAGGGAAAACTAAAGTCTTATCTTTTTCAGATCTCTTACCGTTTAATGATTACAAAATTAAATCGCCGCAAAAAATGGAGAAGTCTTTTGCCTTTTCTTTATCCTTTGCAGCAGGAGAATTTACATCATTCAGATAGAATGACCATCCGCGATGCGGTTGCGAAGCTCCCAGAAGTCCAGCGTGCCGTTGTTTTACTATTCTATTACCATGATATGCCGCAAGATGAAATAGCTAAAATTCTCGAAATCCCAAAAGGAACTGTGAAATCAAGATTGCACAGGGCAATTACCAGTTTAAAAGAAGAATTGGAGGAAGAAGAATATGGGTCAAGATCCCTTTCATAAGGAGCATCATCTGCGTATGAAGATGGATGAATATCAAGTCGATGTGCCTGACTTCCCAAGAGAGTCTACTAGATGGGGAAGATTCATTAATCTATTGGCTTCACCTGCACGAAACCCGCTGGAATCACTAGTCTCTTCATCTAATGGTTTAATCATACTTACAGCAGCCCCGCTGAGTGCTGTCGGAATCGGTTTTATCCAATTATTTTTCTTATTATAGCAGCAATCATTATTCACCTTAATCACTGAAACTTTTTCTTCCTAAGTGCGTATTTAAGTTACACACAATAAAGTGGAGGAGGAAACCATGTTTGAATATAAATTTATTAAAATAGAGTTAAGCACCTGGGGCAGCAAGCCTAAAGAAGATTATCACGAAACCATTCAGCAGCATGCAGCTGAGGGCTGGAGACTTGTACAGATCTTTGATCCTTCTACAAAGGGATATGGTTCATCAGCTTATTTTGAATTGATTTTTGAAAGACCACTTACTTAAATTTGATACTAATCATTTTCACTTTGTCGAATTTACATTATTAAGATGCACTTCATTCATATATTTATGGAAAAAAGCACTCAAGTTTAAGAGTGCTTTTTTCAATAAACAACGTTTATATACAGTTTTAAGAAAGCCTTTTGATTTAAACTCGAAAAATTGCCAATCTATAGCCATTTATATATCCGCCAAATAGCAGCTTCCTTTGATCTCTTTGCATCTTTTTTTAACTGCCGTAACGATTTCAACAAGTTCTTCAGCACTTTGATAAACTTTATTTTTGTTCGTAACAATCGCGATAGATATGGAAACCAGCGGAAATTGCCGAATTACTCCTTGCCGATCTTCTGTGGTGATATACTGCTGTGAAAGATGTTCGGAACTATAAAATTTCTTAATGAAAATATTAAAATCTTTCATTAAGTTTTCACATAACCGTTTATAGCAGTAATGCGGAACAATTGCAATAAAGTCATCTCCACCAATATGGCCCAGAAAATGATCATCCTTTTGAATATGTTCTTTCAGTAATTGGGCAACGGATTGGAGGAGCTGATCGCCTTTTTTAAATCCATATGTATCATTGTAGGCTTTAAAATGATCTAAGTCGAAATACATAATACTAAATTCATTTTGAGCTAAGGAACTTTTTATCTTTTCCTCTATTGTTGTATTTCCAGGGAGACGTGTTAAGGGATTTAAAAAGCTTGCAAATTCTACTTGCACGTCCACAAGCTTCATTAATAACTTTTGTATACTGACAATGCCAGCAAATCGGCCTTTATTCGTTACAATGACGTCATCGTAGAGGTCCTCTGCTTTTCGCTGCATCGCAAGTTTACTTACTTCAGTAATGGAATCCAAATACTCGACCGCTAATGGATCCTTTTTGAATAAAAGCTCGACTGTTCGCCCCATGTATAAGTTATACCCATATAAAGTACCAATTTTTTGATAAAAATGTGTTCTCGTTATAATCCCCACGGGTATTTCCTGGTTCACAACTACAATGCCCTGCAATTCACTATTGTTATAAAATAACTGATCAACCACGAGATTTTTTTCATATTGAGAAATACAGGGTACTTTTTCAGCGATACTACCGATATTAACTGACATTCCATCACCTTCTATACTTTCCATGCCATTTCTCTTTTTTAAATAGATTAAAAGCTATAAAACTAATTCTGGTACATTTCCTTTTGTGATATCCGGTTTCGGTCTCCCGAGTAAATACCCTTGTCCGTAATGCACACCTTGTTCTTGAATATACGCAAGTTCTTCTATTCTTTCAATGCCTTCTGCAATAATCTTTGTATTACTTCTATTTGCATATTCAAGAATCAGCGAAACTAACTGTTTTTGCTCTTCATTTTGATCAATGTATTGTATTAACGATTTATCCAGTTTGATAAACTCTGGCTTTAGATATACTAATGTTTTTAAACTGTTATATCCTGACCCAACGTCATCAATGGCTATTCTAAAGCCCTGAGAGCGATAATGATCCAGTACTTTTTCAAATAAACAAAAATCCGTCACTGCACTTTTTTCCGTAAGTTCAAATACAACTTGTTCAGGTGCTATATTTAATTCCTTTAATAGTTGAAGTGTCTCGCCTGCATGATAATTATTATCCAACAGCACATTGGGATGGATGTTCACAAAAATCATAAGATCATTTTTTTCATCACATTCATGCAGCCGGTCAATATATCGCTTTAAGGCAAGATTCCTTAAGAAACACTCAAATAGAAACACTTGATCAGTCTGTCCAATGAATTCGTAAAAACTTTCAGTAGTCGAAAATAATTTTGATTGTTCTGGACGATTCAGCGTTTCATACCCAATTGTATTTCCTGTTTTCAAATTTAAGATAGGCTGAAAGAAAGTATGTATTAATTCATTGTTATTTAAGAATTTTTTAGACTCCCTAAATCTCCTATAATATAGAACCTCTTTTTTCCATCTGCTATTTACATATTTTAAGTATGAGGATATAGTGCCAGATTCCATTTTAAATAATAATTGCTCATTCATTTGGTGCACCTTCTTTTAATTATAGGAATTATCTCCTATATTAAGCTTCGTTTGTTAAGTAATCGTTAAAAATAGACTAATTTTTTGTAAGGAAGATCTATTTAGTTCTCCTTGATATAGGTCTATTTATCCCTATATAAGGAACGTCAATGTCTTCTCAAGAATAGAGTAAATTGATGAACTTTTATTGATTATACTTTTATTTACTGCTTAATACGTTTATTGAGAAAGGAGTATGGCAAGATGTCTGACTCTAATTCTCCTAATAGACCCCCTAATCAGCCAAAATCATTAGACGATGCAATTGAGCTACTAATAACCTCAGTTTTAAATGAAGAGATAGGTGATCAGCCCCCTCAAGCCTCTGGAAATTCATCGAGTTCTCCGTCAACTGCATTTGTTCAGGATATTCTTGATATTGCAGAAAATATTCAAGAACCGCTGAACAGGACAACTAAGCTTAATCATGTTTTCATAAAGAAGTTAGATCAACTTCTTCATTACCGTTTAAATATATATTTTCCATTTATTGCATTTTTTTCTTTAGGAAGTGTTGGGCCTACAGGTGCTACTGGCAATATCGGACCCGTTGGACCGACTGGTGTCACTGGTGCCACGGGCGGAACCGGACCCATTGGACCGACTGGGGTCACCGGTGACACGGGCGGAACCGGACCCATTGGGCCGACTGGACTTAGAGGTCCCACAGGTCTTACTGGTATAACTGGAGCTACAGGTAGCACAGGACCCATTGGATCTACCGGTGTCACCGGTGCCACTGGCAGTATTGGACCTGTTGGACCTACCGGCGTTACTGGCGCCACAGGTAGCATCGGACCCGTCGGACCTACTGGGATCACTGGAGCCACAGGCAGCATCGGACCCATTGGACCGACCGGCATCACTGGAGCCACAGGCAGCATCGGACCCGTTGGACCTGCTGGGGTTACTGGAGCCACAGGCAGCACCGGGCCCGTTGGACCGACTGGCATCACCGGCGCTACGGGTAGTATTGGACCCATCGGACCTACTGGGATCACTGGAGCCACAGGCAGCATCGGACCCATTGGACCTACCGGCATCACTGGAGCTACAGGCAGCATCGGACCCATTGGACCGACTGGGGTCACTGGAGCTACGGGTAGTATCGGACCCATTGGACCTACCGGGATTACCGGAGCTACAGGCAGCATCGGGCCCGTCGGACCGACTGGGATCACCGGCGCTACGGGCAGCATTGGACCCATTGGACCTACCGGCATTACTGGCCCCACGGGCAGTATCGGACCCGTTGGACCTACTGGCGTCACCGGTGCCACGGGCAGTATTGGACCTGTTGGACCGACCGGCGTTACTGGAGCCACAGGTAGCATCGGACCCGTCGGACCGACTGGGGTTACCGGCGCTACGGGCAGCATCGGACCTATTGGACCGACCGGCATCACTGGAGCCACAGGTAGCATCGGACCTATCGGACCGACCGGCATCACTGGAGCCACAGGTAGCATCGGACCCATTGGACCTACTGGGGTCACTGGAGCTACAGGAAGCATCGGACCCATTGGACCGACTGGGGTCACTGGAGCTACGGGTAGTATCGGACCCATTGGACCTACCGGGTTCACCGGCGCTACGGGCAGCATCGGACCCGTTGGACCGACTGGTGCCACTGGACCAATTCTTGCTACACAAGGCTTTTCAGCTCTCACGTCAGCAACGGGAGTAAACTCTTCAAGGCAGATTGGCAGCTGGACAGTAGCTGCACCTTATTTTGGAGATCCAAATTTCAATCCTGCAACTGGTACTTTCACAGTCCCTTCAACAGGTAGATATTCCATATCAGCTACAATAAATTATCAAACTACAGCTGCACTATCCGTAAGTCTTGATACAGGGGTTAATCCAGCATTTTCTGTTGTCAGAATTAATACTAGTACCAGCTTGATAACAGGATTATTCCCTATCGTAAACTTAAGCCTAGTGCTACTTTCCATACGTACCATTTTAGGAAACGGCACTGTGACCCTAACAGGAGAAGTACAACTAAACGCGGGTGATACAATTGGATTATTTTATTTAGCAAACGGGTTAACACTGGGATTAAACTTGGGAGGGGCTTCTGGGGCTGGTATTGTCTTCTCAATGATCCGGATTACTTGATTAATAATGTAGAGCATTACTATATTCTATCCTTTGATTACTGCTAAATTCTACTATTTGTGGATATTAAAAGAGCATTGAATAAGCCTTCAATGCTCTTTTTTCTGTAAGTATTACCGGCTAAAACCTGTTTTTAATTCCTTCTCTAAAACCAGGTAAATTCAAGAAAAATTGATGTGTTCAATCTTTTAACCTCATTTTCCTTTTTACCTCTATTTCTCACTTAAAAATTCTTCATTAAATTCGCCATTTCAATAGCTGCTGTTGCCGAATCCCATCCTTTATTTCCTGCTTTTGTTCCTGCTCTTTCAATCGCTTGCTCAATTGTATTCGTTGTTAGTACACCAAAAATAACTGGTATGCCCTCTTGCATATTGATTGCAGCAACTCCTTTAGATACCTCACTGCAAACATAATCAAAATGAGGAGTAGCTCCGCGAATAACTGTTCCGAGTGCTACGATGGCATCATATTTCTGAGATGCTGCCATTTTCTTTGCAACCAATGGAATTTCATACGCTCCAGGCACCCACGCCACCTCAATATTGTCATCACTTACGCCATGTCTCTTTAAAGCATCTTCAGCTGCTCCCAGCAATTTACTTGTAATAAATTCATTAAACCTGGAAACTACAATTCCTATTTTTAGATCCGTACCTATTAAATTACCTTCATGTATAATTGTCATTTATATTCTCCTCGAATTTTAATTTTTCCGTTCAAATATATTATCTTTTAAAAAAGGTGTCCCATTTTTTCTTTCTTCACTTGCATATACAATGCATTCTCTTCTCTAACCGGCATCTGAATAGGCATACGGTCCGTCACCTTCAATCCATGTCCTTCAATTCCCGCAATTTTTCTTGGATTATTCGTTAAAAGGCGAATGGATGAAAGACCTAAATCTCGTAAAATTTGAGCACCAATACCATAGTCGCGCAGGTCAGGAGCAAAGCCAAGCTTTTCGTTTGCTTGAACCGTATCGTATCCTTCTTCCTGCAGCTTATATGCTTTCATCTTATTGACGAGACCGATCCCTCTGCCTTCCTGCCTCATATAGAGAAGAACTCCTTGACCCTCCGCTTCAATTTGAGCCATTGCAGCGTGAAGCTGCGGCCCGCAGTCACAGCGAAAAGAGCCAAATACATCACCAGTCAGGCATTCAGAATGTACTCTAACTAGGACATCTGACTCTCCTTTGACCTCTCCTTTGACAAGTGCAATATGCTCTTGGCCAGTCAGAACTTCAGTAAATGTCACCGCTCTGAACAAACCGAAATCGGTTGGCAAAGAAATCTCCACCACTTTTTCAATTAACTGCTCTTTTTGGCGGCGATAAGCGATCAATTCTTTAATTGTTAAAATCACAAGATCAAATTTCTCAGCAATATCTTTAAGCTGAGGTCCTCTCGCCATCGTGCCATCACTATTCATAATTTCGCAAATAACACCAACAGGTTCAGAGCCGGCTAATCTGGCTAAATCAACAGCTGCCTCTGTGTGCCCTGCTCGTTTTAATACCCCTCCTGTTTGGGCAATAAGAGGGAAAATATGACCTGGTTTTTTAAAGTCTTTCGCCATAGCAGAAGTTTCCATCATTTTTTGAACGGTTTCAGAACGTTCAAATGCAGAAATGCCTGTATGGCTAGAAGAATGATCAATGCTAATTGTAAAGGCTGTTCCATGAGAATCTGTATTTTGTGCTGTCATTAAAGGCAATTCAAGCTGCTCTGCCTTTTCTTCAGTAATTGGAACACAGATAAGCCCTTTGCCCTCCGTTGCCATAAAATTTATCATTTCAGGTGTTGCAAATTCTCCAAGTGCGATAAAATCACCTTCATTCTCGCGCTGTTCATCGTCCACGACAATGATGGCCTTACCCTTCTTTAGCTCTTCTATTGCTTTTTCCACTGAAGCATACATGCGTCCGCACTCCTTTTTATAAAAAGCCATTTCTTGTCAGCATTTCAGCTGTCAGATTAGTAGTTGTTGTATTTTCATAGCGAAGCAGTTTTTCCGTATATTTGGCTAACATATCACATTCAATATTTACGAGGTCACCCACTTGCTTAGATCCTAATATAGAGTCCATCTGTGTTGTTGGTATAAGGGAAATAACAAAGTGGTCTTCATGCACATCAAATACGGTTAGGGATGTACCGTCAACAGCAACCGAACCTTTTAGTATGAAGTAACGCTGCCATTGTTTTGCAATTCCAATTTCCAAATATAGAGCATTACCTCTGTGATTAATTCTATTAATTTTTCCAGTTGCATCGATATGGCCTGATACAATATGACCGCCAAATCGGCTGTTCGCCAGCATTGCTCGTTCGAGATTCACTTTACTGCCAACATATAAGGTATGAAGAGCAGTAGATTTTAACGTTTCAGGCATAAGATCGGCAGTGTAGGAATTGGTTTCATATGACGCAACCGTTAAGCAAACTCCGTTTACGGCAATACTGTCACCAATCTTTACATCTTCAAGCACCTTCTCACATTGAACAGTGAGTTTCATTGCGTCCTGTTCATGATGTATGCCTGAAATTATACCGATTTCTTCTACTATTCCAGTAAACAAGAAGCAGATTCCTCCTTTTGAAACTGTGCATGCAGACGTAAATCTAGTCCGAATGTTCGCATATCCAAAATATGCAAATTCTCACTATCTTTCATCCAGTTTCTTTTTTCGCTGCTAAAAAAGGATATTCCATTCCCAATAAGTTTTGGTGCAAGATATAAGTAAAGTTCGTCCGCCAAGTTCTCATCAATAAAACTCGAATGAACACGGCTTCCCCCTTCTACCAATAATGTCATCACACCAATACCGCCTAAATACTTTAATACAGACGGTAAAAAAGCCTGCGACTTCGGAATAACTTCTATATGAACAAAACTAGACTCGTATTGCTTAATTTGCTCTTCCAAAGGAACTTGTGTAAAAATAATCGTCTTTACAGCTTCGTCAGTTACGACATTTGCTGTATTTGGCGTCTGTAAGCGCCGGTCTAAAACAATTCGAATGGGATTCTTTCCACCATGGGGCAAACGGGTGGTGAGGAAAGGGTTATCAGCAATTACGGTTTGTGCACCTACTAGGATGGCATCATGGATATGGCGAAGATAATGGACATCTTCCCTAGCTTCTCTGGAAGTGATCCATTTGCTGTCTCCTGATGATGCGGCAATCCGGCCATCGAGAGTGGCGGCTGCTTTTAAGGTGACATATGGAGTACCGTATTGGATATAGTGAAAAAATGCTCGGTTTAAAAATGCTGCCTCTTTTTCTAAAACGCCTGTGACTACTTCAATTCCTGCTTGTTTCAGCTGGGAAATTCCTTTTCCTTTTACTAAAGGATTCGGATCAGTACAGGCAATAACAACACGGCGAATACCGCTATTTATAATGAGATTTGTACAAGGAGGTGTTTTGCCTCTATGTGCACACGGTTCAAGAGTGACATAAAGATCTGCTCCTTTAGCACGATCATGCGCCATTGTAATGGCATGAACTTCTGCATGTGGTGTACCGGCTTTTAGATGCGCACCAGTACCTATAATCTGGCCATCTTTCACACAAACAGCACCAACAAGAGGGTTTGGAGATGTTTGTCCCTCAGCAGATCTCGCTAGGTCAAGCGCAATTCTCATATAATATTCATCATTCAATAGCACCCCTCCTTTTAGAAAACGGCAAGCACAAATTAGAACAAGGACATACTGAAGAATCCTCTTGCAGGAAGAATGACAATTCCTTTTCTTCTGCAAAAGATAAACTAATCAGCAAATAGAAACAACTTAAAAAAACACTTAGAAAGTTGTTTTAACTAGTCCCATGATCTCTTGGCCAGCCTCTGCAAATAACATATAGCAAATAAAAGCTTAATCTTATATCCATTCGGAAAAGACCAGCTTCTCTAAAAGAGGGCAGATTTCACCTGAGCATTGTACATATAAAAGACAACTTCTCCCATCCAGACTTTCACTGTCGGTGCCGGATTTACACCAGCTCCACCGAATCCAAAGGAATCCGGGTCACGGACTAACGAGGCATGCACGCTCGATCACCGCCGGTAAGGATTTCCACCTTGCCCCGAAGTGTTTTCTATGTACGTTTATAATTTAGCACATATATTCACAAAATCATATTTTTTTACTCATTTTAGTAAATGTCATAATATTCACACGCACCGGGAAACTAATCTGAACTCCACATAAAACATGCACAAAAAAAACCGCCAACTGCAGCTAGGCGGTCATCTCTTACATTAGATTAAATTTGGTGGAATCTGTTCATCTCTTCCTTTTACAACCGCTGGAGGTGTGTCAAAAATATATTCTGGAGCAGGCTTTAACTTTGGTTTATTCGCAAGAGGGACCGGGTTTTCTACATAATTAAATGTTCCAAGTCCATCCATGCTCTTACCGTGTGCCCAACGTCCTGTTGCACTTTCGTTTCCTTCTGAGAAGTTAAATAATGTATAAGCAACTTCCTGCTTTTCTAATTCACGCGGGAATGTACTAGGTACGACAACATTTTCTTTTGCTTCTAATTCTTTAATAGCTGCAATCCATTGATTTTGGTGCATCGTATCACGAGCAATTAACCAGGAAAGCATATCTTTAACTCCGCGATCATTCGTAGCAGCATAAAGTCTTGAAACCTGCAGACGCCCCTGTGACTCTGCTGTTAAATTCATTCTAAAATCAGCCAATAAGTTACCGCTAGCGATAATATAATTTGCTGTCCAGCGGTTACCCATAGCGTCTGCAGGCATGGCACCTAACCCAGAAACGATGGCATGCTGCGGGTTCATACCGCCTAAAATAGCACCAATAACCGGATCTTTGGCAGCAGTTTCTAAATCGCCAACAGGCGCTCCATCCAAAAGGCGTGCGATCATTGTTGCAAGCATTTCAATATGTGCAAGCTCTTCTGCACCAGTATCCATTAATAAGTCTTTATATTTTCCATTACCTCTTAAATTCCATCCCTGAAATAAATATTGCATGGCTACAGAGATTTCACCCCATTGACCGCCAAGCACTTCCTGAAGCTGACGAGCAAAAATCGGATCAGGTCTTTCCGGCTTTGCATGATATTGCAGTTCTTTTTTATGAAAAAACATAGACACACCCCTATTTATTTGTCTTAACAGAAGCAGTATATTGTAGCATTTAAATGGATGTGTATGTCCCGGGGAAACAAACCTTCTGAATCATTCAATTTCTTCATAATTATTCCTAAAGTTATAATTTTATAGAAAAACTGAGTATTTTCGTCATAAGTTGCTGTTTTCCACGAAAATTCGACTTAAACGACCTCTGCTAATTTTTTTGCAGGAATATAAAATGAATAGAAAGACCTATAAAAGTGGAGGAAATCTTCAATATGACTGTTGAACATGTTGAATACAATGGAGAGAAATACGAGGTACTCTTTAAATATCAATCTGGATACTGGGAACTGCTGGACCACCAGACCGGACAGGTGATCCTTGTTCATCATTCCGAAATAAAAGGAACTCATCTAAAGTGATAAGCTCCGTAAGATTTAATACATTATATATTTTTAAGAAAACAAAAGAATCTGCCCTGTTTTTTGTAAGGTAAAAGCGCGTAAATCGAGTGAGATCAGTTCAGCGATTACTTAATTCTTAATTTTTGCCCTATATAAATGGTATTCACGTTTTTCAGCGTATTCAGAGCACTAATAGCCTGAATAGAAGTTCCATATTTTACAGCAAGTTCTGAAAGTGTTTCACCTGCTGCAACAAGATGATAAACAGCCTGTTTGTCTATAGGTGCATGATCGTTGGGATTAATCCAGGAACCGGGTACCCCTTTTGTCATAGTAATATTAATCATCCCTTGGCTTTCATTAAAAACAATATATGTTCCTTCCTTAATGACCGTCCTTTGACTTGTACGTGATTTGGCATTGTCAGCTGTGAAGTAACCGGGGATAGCTTGTACAACTTTATAATATTTTTGAGATTGTGAAGCTGGCGTCTGAATCTGAGAAGGATGAATAGCAAGGTCATATTTTGTAAGGTTATGAGATTCAATAATGGTAATCAGCTTTTGTGCATAGTCAGGGTCTGTAGCATAGCCTGCAGATTGGACAGCATTGGCAGCAGTACGATAATTACTCTCCCCAATAATGAGTTTATATTTATGTCGATCCCAGGATACTCCTTTTAAATAGAGATTGGCCAGATCTTGAAACGACTCATACCAGCTTGGATACTTTCTGAATGCAGCCAGTATTTCTACCTTTTGCCCTTTGACTACTTCCCAAGTCGGCATTTCCACAGACTGGCCGTTGTACGATCCCTTAATGCCGAATAAGTTCTTCCCTTCTTTTGCAAGCTTACTCTTTCCCCACGCGGATTCTAAAATAGCCTGGGAAATTAACAAAGAAGCTAAGATATTAGATTCCTCTTGTACTCGCTTGGCATACGGAGCAATTTCTGCTATAAATGTCATTCAAAAACCTCCTTTAATTCTATAATATGAAAATTAAGTGAAAACAGACAGGGTAATTAGGAAGGCATTTGCCTCTTTCTATTAAACTGCGTAATGAAAACCTGCCATTTTGATATACCCCTTCTTCACCCCCCACAAGAAAAAGCCGCTTCAAAGCTAATGGATTCAGCTTTAAAGCGGCTTATTATTCATTTACAAAGGTATCTCTTTTTTACTTTAAGTTCTTTAAAACTAGCTCAACTAATGGATGATCCTTTGATAGACCACATACCTGAACCATTGTTTCTTCATAACCATTTGCTTTGATCTTTTCTTGAAGCTCCACTGCTTCTGGATCTTCCTGAACATCATACTTTAGGGCAGCAGCGATTACTTTCGCCAAGTTTTCAGGATTCTTTTCTAAGTATTGAATATACTGAACAGCAGGGCTCACAAGTCTGTCATTTCTGCCAAGCTTGCGGAGCGGACCTCTTGCCACACGAGTAATATCATCATTAATATGCGGATTCTTAAATCTGCCCACAATTTTATTGATATATTGCTGGTGTTCTTCAGAATTGAATCCGTACTTTTCTACTAATACCGCACCAGTTTCCTGAAGCGTGTTTCTTACTGCTTCAAGTACGTGATCGTCTTCCATTGCATCTTTAATTGTTTTTAGACCAGCCTCATATCCTAAATATGCTGCTGCAGCATGACCTGTATTCACGGTAAACAATTTGCGTTCGATATATGGACTTAAATCATCGACAAAGGTGACTCCTTCGATAGCAGGAACCTCTCCGATCATCATCGACTGATCTACAGCCCACTCGTAAAATGGTTCAACAAGCACCATTAGTTTATCTTCATTTGTTTGAATAGGGACGATACGGTCAACAGCCGCATTAGGGAAAGCAAACAATTGATCAAATTTTTCAGCTTGATCTGTATTGAGGGATTCATATACCTTCTCTTTTAAGAAGCTGCTGCCGCCAATCATATTCTCACAAGCAATAATGTTTAATGGATTAGAGCCTGCTTCTGCTCTCATCTTTAATCCATCACGAATTAAATTCGCAATAATCCCAAGCACAGTAGGTCCAACTGCCGTTGTCACTAGGTCGGCCTTCGCGATTGCTGAAATAACCTCATCACTGTTTGTTTTGCTATTGATCGCTCTCACATTTTTTACAATCGTTTCTTCGCTTTGATCGGCAGCGAGTACCACTTTGTATTCTCTTTTTTCATTTAAAAGGTCCACTATTTCATCATTAACATCAACGAAAACGACTTCATAGCCTGCATCAGATAAAAGCTTTCCAATAAAGCCGCGTCCAATATTTCCTCCGCCAAAATGTACGGCTAACATATTAGTTCACCTCATCAAATAAGGATAGAATCTCTTCAGCAGATGTAGCTTTAACAATTTTTTCTACGTTTTCTTCTTCAGAACATACAATGGCAATTTGTGAAAGGATTTCAAGATGTGCTCCATCTTTTCCGGCAATTCCAATTAATACTTTCACAATATTTCCGCCGCCGAAATCCACACCGTCCGGAACCTGTACAATGGCTAAACCAGAAGTATTAACAGATTTTTTCGCATCGTCTGTACCATGTGGGATTGCAACGAAATTCCCCATAAATGTAGAAGAAAGTTCTTCTCTCTCAAGCATTTTTTCAACATACTCCTGATCGACATATCCTTTGTCTACTAGAATTTGCCCTGTAAATTTAATCGCTTCTTCTTTATTCGTAAATGCTTGGTTTAAAATGATATTGTCTGCAGTTAAAATGTTTGTCATGTTTGACACTCCTTTAAAAATTTCTATACTTGGCTATATTTATTTTCAAAAACAAGCTGCAGTTCATCTGCCAGTAAATTAGCAATATCTAGACTGCCTCCTGTTTGAAACACTGAAATAGAATGTTCATCTCTAATGATTAACGAACTGATTGCACTCAGCAGTTCTAATGCTTCTTCTGATTCATCCAATGGTGAAAGCAAAAGTAAAATGGTATCAGCCTTCATGTCAGAACCATCCATCCCTTTTACAGAGAGTGGCTTTTTTACCCTCCGCACCATAAAACATGGACTTTTTACAAATTCACTTCTGGTATGATAAAGCGCAAGCTTGGTATCAGGAATTCCAAGTCCGCCTAATTCTTCTCTTTTCAGCAAGTCCTCAGTGACTCTTTTAGAGTCTGTAATCACACCTTGCTGATATAATTCAGTGCATATTTTATGCAGGATGCTTGGAATCAATTGATCTTCATCAATAAAGGATAGAGAAAAATGCTCTAAGAGTAATTCGATTGCGGCTGCACTTCTTTTAACCTTTGAAATTCTGATTCGGAAGTCATCATAAGATTGTCTTTGTTTCAAGCGAATTGATTGCTTTACTTGATGTCCAGCTTCTTGATGAAGGGCAAAGGATTGTTTAATTTTTTCAATATCACTAACTGTTAAAAGGGGGCTGACAAGCAGGTAGTCCCGATTAAAGTTTTTTAACGGAATAGTAGAGATTACAGCATCGAAACCATGTATATCCAGTTGATCCAGATCAAAAATAGATGCATTAATTGTAGACAAGCCAGGGAGCTCCTGCTCCAGTTTTGTTGATAAGATTTTGGAAGTGCCAATCCCGCTGGAGCAAATAACAAGAGCTTTCTTTGGACTAGTTTCTTCACTATTCAGCAAAGCCGAGGCAAAATGCATGACTAGATATCCAATCTCTTCTCTGGGAACCTTCAATTCTGGAAGGACATTCGCCATACCATGCTGCAAAATAATAAACAGTTCCTTATAATCCTGCTCTATTCTTTCCAATAAAGGATTAGAAATACCCATATTTTGTTTGATTCTATGCAGAGCCGGTCTTAAATGCGCAACAAGTCCCTGGAACAGAGAATTATTCGTCGTTAAATCGATATCAAGCTTACGGCTGACAAATGTCATTAAGTTTTGTGCAAGGACTCCTGCATGCAAACTTGTTTCTCCAAGCAAGTCATCATGATCATTTCTCAATTTGGCTCCCATCAGGTGCATTGTAATATACCCGATTTCACCTTGGGAAATGTTTATTTTAAATACTTCTTCCAAACCTAAAACAATTTTTTCGGCTGCCTTGTATTCTCGTGTGCCTTTTAAACTGTTCAGATAATCCTCTTCGAAATTAATTTCCTCTCCCTGCTGAATTCGTTCAATCGCCAATGCCAGATGAACGACTAATCCAATATAGGCACTGTCAGCTATGGCATAAGGGAGATCCTCTTTAATATCTTCTATTTGTTTTTCTATAATTAGCAGCTTTGTCTTGTCAACTAATCCAAGCAATCGGTCTGTTACCGTATCAACCACTTGTGCTGAGCGTTTTTGAATATTTTCTTTTATTAAAGAAAGGAATTCAAATTCATCAATATTTTCTATGATGATCTTGCTCATAGCCTTTCTTTTAGAACTCTCTGACCCAATCAATTCAACACCGTAGCCACGCTTTCTTAGCAGTGTTAAGTCAAAAGGGGTAAGGCGCTCTTCTACTTTATTAAGATCATTACTGACAGTTGCAATAGTGACATTTAAATCATTGGCCAGCGAAACTAATTTAACTGGCTCCGCTGCATCCAAAAGAGCAGATAAAATCATCGTCTGCCGTTCCTCAGGCGTATATTCATTATGAGAAAGGTTAAAAAGAAAGAGACGAAGCATCTCCTTTTTCTCTTCTTCACCATTAACAGCTATGCCGATGCCTGATTTTTTGTTAAGTTCTAATCCGTACTCCTTTAAAATCTCTTCGACTCCTTTTAAGTCGCGATGAATTGTACGAGAACTTACCTCTAATTCTTTTGCTATTTCCTTTACCGTTGTTTCTCCCGGCTGTAATAGCAATAATTCAAGTATTTTTCTTTCCCTCGCTGATATGTACATTCACATCACTCCACAGCATTGGCATTCACCATGACATATTATGAGCAAAGTTTATGACAAATATGAAATACAGCATCCTATTCTTTCATTTTAATAATAAGAAATGATACTCTCAACAAAAGAATAATGTATTTTCGTCATGAAAGTTGTTGCCAGTATTTAATTATCCTAATTTATTTAAAGAAAACCCTACTAATATTTTGCTGGTGCATTTTAATTGAAAAACTATAAATAAGACTGGTTCACAAAGGGAACCAGCCTTTTTTTATTTACTTCAGCTTTTCAATCAATTCATCATATTTAGGGCTATTTAAGAAGTTTTCAACCGAAATATGATGTGCAGTCGGCAGTTTGTCTTTCGCACGTGGTGTTAAATCTTTATGTGTAATAACCACGTCTGCATCTGCTGGAAGATTGTTAATTGCTGTGTTAGAAATATCGATATCCAAGTCTGCTTTTTTCGCTTTATTCTTAAGAATGGATGCCCCCATTGCACTGGATCCCATTCCTGCGTCACAAGCAAAGATGATTTTGTTAACATTTTCAGGATTGAAGCCTTCAGCAACAGGAGCTTTTGATTCAAAGTTGCCTGCTACAGAGCTCTTCTTCCCTTTCATTTCCTGCATTTTTGCTGCTGCTTCTGAAATATCTTCTTCTTCGTTTTTCTTACTTGTTTTTAAAATTAGAGATGCAATTGCGAATGAAACTGCCGTTGCTACAAGAACCCCTAGAATAACACCTAAGTGATTTCCGCCTTTTGGCGTCATAGCCATTAAAGCAAAGATGCTTCCTGGTGATGGCGGTGCTACTAATCCAACATTTAATAAGCTGAATGTGAACATACCACTTACGCCACCAGCGATTGCAGCAAGAATTAACGTTGGTTTCATTAAGATGTACGGGAAGTAGATCTCATGAATTCCTCCGAAGAAATGGATAATCGCTGCTCCTGGTGATGTTTGCTTCGCAGAACCTTTTCCAAAAAACATGAATGCAAGTAAGATTCCAAGACCTGGTCCAGGGTTTGTTTCAATTAGGAACAGAATTGATTTTCCAGCTTCTGCTGCTTGCTCTGCTCCAAGTGGAGATAAGATACCATGGTTAATGGCATTATTTAAGAAAAGAATTTTTGCTGGTTCAATCAGGATGTTTACTAATGGAAGTAAACCAGCATTAATAATTGCTTCAACACCAGCAGATAAGATATTCGTTAATCCTTCAACTAATGGGCCGACACCCAGTAAAGCTCCAATGGCTAAAAGTGCCGCAAGTATACCTGCAGAGAAGTTGTTGACAAGCATTTCAAATCCTTGTGGAGTTCTTGGCTGCAGAATTCCGTCAACCTTTTTAATCGCCCATCCTGCTATAGGACCAACAATCATTGCACCAAGGAACATTGGAATGTCTGATCCGGCAATAACACCCACTGTTGCAACCGCACCAACAATACCTCCGCGATCTCCTCCATAAACCATTTTACCGCCTGTGAAACCAATCAGGATCGGCAGTAAATATTTGATCATCGGGTCAACTAGCAATGCTAGATCTTTATTTGGCAGCCAGCCATCTGGAATGAATAATGCAGTAATAATACCCCAAGCAATAAATGCACCGATGTTTGGCATAATCATGCCGCTTAAGCTGCTTCCAAATCTCTGAAGTTTTACACGAAAACCAGATTTTTCAGCTTGTGTAGTATTTGACATGTGATTTTTCCCCTTTCTCTGTTTTTATCTTTAAAAGTTATTGTATGACTTTCTACTTTTATAATACGTTCAATGTAAAGCGGTTTCAATTCAAAGAAAAACGCATTTTGTCACTCCTAATGTTGTCATCATTGTAATAACTGTTTTTGCCATGTTTAATATTGGTTTAGGTGTATGTTATCACCTAATAGTCATTTTCTACCTCCTGCTTTCAATTGTACTAGTACTTTCCGCCCTCTAGACTGCTTTCAGCCACGTATGGCAAGGATTAGCCAATTTGTCTTTACAAGACTTTTCTGCATATTTCAGTTAAAATATTAATTAATATCAAATTTATATTAGGGGGGATATGATTGCATCGGAATCAAGAGCTTCATACATTTTTAGTAGAAAAAGCAAAGAATTTAACCGAAGAATGGTATAAATCACTTGATAAAAGTGATCCAAAAGGAGTCTATTCTTCAAGCAATCCTGAAGAAATTCAAAAATTGAAGCAGCAAAATTATGATTTTCATTTACACTTATGTAAAGTTTTTGTGCAGGAAGAAGAACAATTTTTGCAGGAATTTCAGAATTGGATTATTCATATTGCTAAAGATGACCAACACCTCAATACCCCTGTTCAATACATACTGCGTGAGTTTTTCCACGTGCAGGACCAATATCTTTGCTATATCGATGAATTTGCTTCTATTCATAAAGGTAAATATTCACAAGAGAAGGTTCAGCTTTGGCAAAGAATCATCATTCGAGCCTTTAAAGAAGTTATTCTTAGATTCGTACAGGAAAATCAGAACTATGCAGAGAAAAAGCTGCTGGCACAGCAAGAAATCATCATTGAGCTAAGCTCTCCTATCATTACGATAAATAAAGGAGCAGCACTGCTTCCTCTTGTCGGTGACATTGACACAACACGGGCAAAATTTATACTTGAGCATTCTTTAAATGAATGTTCGAATAAAGGTATTACTCACCTTTATATCGACCTTTCAGGCGTAGTCATGATTGATACTATGGTTGCACACCAGATTTTCCAGCTGATCAGTGCCTTAAAAATGATTGGTGTACAAACTACTTTATCAGGTTTAAGGCCTGAGGTTGCCCAAACAACTGTTCAGCTTGGACTTTCGTTTGAAGATGTCGAGATAAGATCCGACCTGGCTGCTGCACTTTCTGCAAATGAATTAAATTCGGCAGAGTAGACTGGACAAAGTGTATTTTAAGTGTTCTTTTAATATTTTCTGTCAGACTAATATCTTTTCATAATAAAAGGGATCACATCACGTGATCCCCTTTTTACTGCCCATATAACTCTTTATATGCAACAACTTTTAAAGCCAAAATTTCCTCCTCAGTCAAACTGGCTTCCATTTGTGAGATGACTTGCTCTTTTGATACAGTGCCTTCTTGAGCCTGAACCCGCAAATCATTTAATTCTGTTAAACCAACCTTTTGAATCAGCACTCTTGTCGCTTCTTCCTTTGTAGTAAAAGGCAGGCTTTCTGGGTCTGCTGCCTCAGCTTCAGCAACAAAGGCCATTAATTCCGGGTCACTTTCAATAGCAGATTTAATATTTTCCATTTCCCCACTATTCTCCAGCTCTGTAGAAATAGTTTCCATTACTTTCTCAGAAGCCATGTTTGTGCCAAAATAGTAAATAGCAAAACCAAGTCCCCCAATAACTACTAGCACAATAATAAGGATTTTAAAAAACTTCACTTTTTCCACTCCCGAAAATTTCTTTTGTACACATCATACTATAGAAGCTGTCAGAAAGATACAATTACACTATTTGGAAATTGCTTTAAAAATAAACTTAGTGTAACAGAACATCGTCTAATGTATAAAAGTAAAAAAAAGAGGTGAATTCCACTTGCAAAGTCATGAGGTAATTACAGATTTAATGGACCGCCATGGCACATCCATTTTGCAGCTTGCCTATTCATTTGTCCGCAATAAGCAAACTGCTGAAGATCTGACTCAAGAAATATTTATTAAATGTTATGAAAAGCTCAATACCTTTGAAGGAAATTCGAGCATGCATACATGGTTGTACCGAATTGCAATCAACCATTGCAAAGATCATGTTAAGAGCTGGAACTATCGAAAAGTTCATGTCAGTCAGCATATCAGCAAATGGTTTACCAGCCACCAAGAAAGTACAGAATCCAAAATGATTCATAAAAGCGAAAGTGAGCAGCTATTTAATGAAATACTGACACTGCCGCCAAAATACCGTGAAATTATATTTTTATACTATTTCCAGGAACTCCAGTTAAAAGAAATTAGTGAAATCTGCCAGATCAATCTCAGCACAGTAAAATCAAGAATGACGCGGGCCAAACAATTATTAAAAAATGCAATGACAGAAAGGGGTGCAGAAGATGGACAACAAACTGATGAAGACGAAAGAAGATCTGTTAAAGGGTGAGATGCAGGGCCTGGTCTTTACCGAAGAAATGAAGAGAAACGTATTAGCAGAAATTAGCCAAAGACCATCCATGTCCAGACAAAAGAAAAAAGCAAAAAACAAAACGGTACCTGCAGCCCTGAGCTTTGCAGCCGTGACAGCCTTCGCTATTGGCATGTACTATATTATCTCAAATGGACTATTCGAAGAACCTAATGCTGACAAGCCGCCAGAAGAAACAGAGATCATTACGCCGATTGAGGAAGAAGATGTTAAAGAGAACGACAACGAGACGGAAGAGGAAACGGAAGAAAACCTGCCGGATGATACAGTGGAAGAGGAACCAGATTCCGATCCTGACAAAGAACAAACAGACACAGAGACAGACCAAGAAATAAAAGATGATCAAAAACAAGATGAACCTGTGGTTGTGGAGCCGACGAAGGAGGAATTGGCTGGGATCTTAAATGAGTTCTTACAGATTGAAGATAGTTTATTTAATACAGTCTCTACAAATATAAAATTTGCTGAGCTGGGACTTAAAACGAAAGAAGATTTTTATAGCTATTTTTACCATCTAGCTGATAAGGCGGTAGTTGAAGCTATATTTAGCGTTAATTTGGATGAACGGGAAGATGGTTTGTATGTAATCCCAATGGGCGGGGATCGCTTCTCAACATTTTTAGACAGCGAACCATATGATTTTCAAAGAATCAGCGATACTGAATATCATATCATTCAAGAACTTTCTTCAGACTTTCATGGGCACTATACAATAACTTACATTTTTACGAAACAAAATGGACAATGGAAACTGTTTGATTACGAGGTATTCGACCACTATTATGACTCTCACTAAATGTGAGAGTTTTTTAGGTTTAACTTTTATAAAACAGGGTATAGACAATCATCTCTCATACGAAAGGACTATGTAAAATGTCACAAAATACCACAACTAGTCGATTCATCAGCATCAAAGTCATTCTCGTCATCGCCATTGTGATTTCTAGTCTGATCTCCTCACCGATTTCAGGTTTTATTAATCAAACCATTGAAGAGTTAGGTGTTTTAAGTGCAGGTGTCAAAGCATCTGTCACCTTTCTAATCACTGTTCTCATCAGCCCAATTTTAATTATATTATTTACACGCTTTTTTATCCTAAAGAAAATCACACTCATTAATCAGAAGCTTGAAGATATTCAGCGCGGAGACTTTAGTTCTTTGGATTTTCAGCTGAATGATGAATTCAGCCAAATTGCACATAATATTAACAATTTGTCACAAAGTCTGGAACAAAATATTCTTGCTGCAAATCAACAGTCTGCCACTGTCAGTAAACAAAGCAATTATCTATTTCAATCCTTATCGAATGTTTCTCAATCAACTGAAAAGCAAAAGCAGCTGCTTCGAAATGTAGAAGATGAAAACAAGAGAATCGTTACTTCTATAGAAGAATCACATGCAACCTTAACTGAATTGGCTTCATCTATTGATGGGGTCACAAGTGCTACACATACCATTAATGAAAAAACAGCTGAGGCTTCAGGCATCTCCGAGCATGTGAAACAGATGCTCACATTAGTAGATCAAAAGTTTACATATGTTCAGCAAAACTCAGAAGAATCTGTTCAGTCTATTGAGCATTTAAAAGAAAAAGGAGTTGAAATCGGGAATATCATCTCTATTATTACTGGCATTAGCGGACAAACCAATTTGCTGGCTTTAAATGCTACGATTGAAGCTGCACGTGCCGGAGAACACGGAAAGGGATTTGCCGTGGTTGCCTCAGAGGTGCGCAAGCTTGCGGATGAATCTCTGAAAGCAGCCAACGATATTAAGGAAATTATAGATTCATTTACTGAGGATGTTGAAAAGGCAGTTGCCCTCATTTTAAATGGAAAAGAACATGTTCTGGATGGCCAAAAGTCCTTTAAGGAAGCTGATAGTGAAGTGGATGGCATCGTCCAATCGATTAGGCTGCTGGCAGATGAAGTAAACACCATTTATGCTTCGATGGAAGAGATGAATGCTGGTATAAAAGACATTACCATACAAATTGATCAGACCGTTGAATCAGCCGAGAATAATAATTCACTGCTGGAAACCTATACTCAGCTTCAGTCAGAAATTGATCAAATTATACATAATGAAAAGGACAGCGCAAAGCATTTATCTTCAAGTGCAACTTCTTTAGAGGGGATTTATCAAGGATAGGTTAGCTCTATTGTTTTAGGGTAAAAGCTTTATTAGTATCTAACTAAAAAGAATCCTTCACATACTTTTTTCACTTCCTGAGAAGGATAGTAAAAGAAAATAGCAGGAGGAGAGCTGAATGGAAGTAAAGCCACTATTAGAGGTTGAAAAGCTGGCGCTGAAAAAATATAAAATATATCAAACCAGTGTGCTTCACTATATTTTAAGAGCGGCGCTAGCCAGTATGTTTATTGGCTTCGGAGTCATTGTTGCCTTTAAGTCTGGCGGGTATTTTTACAATGTTCACTCTCCTGCAGCATATCCAATGGCTGCTTTTACATTTGGTGCTGCAATTATATTAATTGCTTATGGAGGCGGAGATCTCTTTACTGGAAATACATTCTATTATACGTTTGCTGCTCTCCGCAAGAAAATGCAGTGGAGCAGTGTAGTGAAACTCTGGACACTTAGTTATGCCGGCAATATAATCGGTGCCATTGTATTTGCACTGCTCATATACACCACCCAGCTTTTCTCTGATGCAAGCGTAAATCAATTTCTGCTAAGTGTAGTGGAGCACAAAATGACAGCTCCGACTTTAGAGTTATTTTTCCGGGGGATCTTATGTAACTGGCTTGTTTGTTTAGCATTTTTTATACCAATGACATTAAAGGGTGATGGAGCAAAGCTATTTGTCATGGTTCTCTTTGTTTTTTGTTTCTTTATTTCTGGTTATGAACATAGCATTGCCAATATGTGCACATTTGCGATTGCCATGGTATTAGATCATCCTGGAACCATTTCTTTTAGTGGCATCATTCATAATCTTGTTCCTGTTACGATCGGAAACTTAATTGGAGGAAGTCTTCTGATGGGCTGGATGTACTTTTATGTTAATAAACCTTATTTGGATGAAGATGATCAAGGGTAAGAATCGCCATGCATTAGTATATAGATTATAAAAAAGTTCACAAACCAAAACGCAGGCAATCCATACCAAATTGGATCACCTGCGTTTTGCCATTTAACCGATATTATTCAGCGCATCCTCAATCGTATCTACACCGCTAATCAAATCAAAAGAACGCTTAATCAATTGATTCTTCTCTAAGGCTGCCACAATGACAGACGCGACATCCTCTCGAGGAATCATTCCTCCATGAATATTTTCCGCAGCCGTGATTTTCCCTGTGGCCTCCTCATTTGTAAGCCCGCCAGGACGAATAATTGTATAGTCCAGCCCGCTCGCCTCCAAATGCTTATCTGCGTAATACTTCGCAACGTAATAAGGCTTTATCTGTTCATTCCAATTCTCGCGATTATGAGCCTGCAGTGCACTCACCATGATAAAACGTTTAATGCCGGCCTTTTCAGCCGCTTCGATTGTTTTCACAGCACCATCCAAATCAATGAGCAATGTTTGGTCAAAGCCTGTTTGTCCACCTGAACCAGCTGTAAATACGATGGCATCACAGCCCTCTGCTGCATCCGCAATATGTTCGACACTGCCATGCAGACTGGCAAGAACAGGTTCTGCCCCTAGCTTGCTCAGCTCTTCTTTCTGCTCTTCTTTTCTAACCATAGCTTTCACTGAAAAGTTTTGATGTTCTGCTAGCTTCTTCACGACGAATTGTCCAATTTGTCCGTGTGCTCCTACAACTAAAACGTTCATAATCACATTCCTTTCTCTATGAGATACTGCTCATTATTTCAAACTCAACTGTATATTTCAAATGGTCTGCTTTAATCAAGCAGTATGCCAAAGGAACCATAAAGTGGTTTAAAACCGCAGCTGCTTGGGTATATAATCATTGATCTCAATTCGTAAGGAGCATGATGATGACTAAAGAATTTGAACAGCTTATCTTGACGAAACAATTGTCCTTGATGACTTGGGAATATAAAAGATGTGAAATTAAAGAGGTAAAACAGCAAATATTAACAGATATTAAATTGCTTATTAAAGCTCTGGATTATTTAATATAAATAGTATTTTTCACATTTTCTCCCCAGCTCCCCCTAACCTCGGTGCCTTTGTATACACCCCTTATGAAACCTATAAAACATGTCCATAATGGAATAAGTACTGTGCACACTAATCCAAGGGGTGTTTTTATTTTATGCCGCATTTTTTAATGTCTAGATTTATCCGATTACCACTTGTTCTTCGAATTTTAAGCATTGCACTCTTAGTTATTTTTATTTTTGGCTGGCTAGTTCACATAATTGAACCTTATAACTTTCCCAAATTAGCTGATGGAATCTGGTGGGCGATCATTACAGCATCTACCGTCGGATATGGAGACTTTGTGCCTGAAACTGCTCTTGGCCGTTTTACTGGAGTTGTTTTAATTATGACTGGTGCAGGTTTTCTCGCAAGTTATTTTGTTGCTTTAGCAACTGCAGCTGTAACAAGGCAAAATGATTTTCTTGAAGGGAAAGTTGCTTATAAAGGAGCTGACCATATTATTGTGATTGGCTGGAATGAACGGTCACGGGAAATTTTAAATACGATTTGCAGCAGTAAATCGAATCATTATGTCACGCTGATTGATGAAACTCTCGAATACAATCCTTTACCGCATAAGAATCTCCACTTTATACAAGGGCGCGCTAATCGTGACGAAGTATTATTGAAGGCAAATATCCATTCAGCCCGAAAGGTCATTATTACAGCAGATCAAAATAAAAATGAATTACATGCAGACATGAACTCAATTTTGACACTTCTGGCTGTAAAGGGATTAAACCCCAAGCTTCCTTGTATTGTTGAAATCCTTACAGCTGAACAATCTGAGAATGCCAGAAGAGCAGGTGCGGATGAAATCATTCAAACCAACTTGTTAACAAGCTTTGTTATGATCAACAGCATCACCTCTCAAGAACTAGTTAACTCATTCTTAGGATTGCTGAATCAGCTTGATAAGCGAAAATTAACCTTTCAGCCTGCATCAGAGGAAATCATTAATCAGTCATTTCAACACTTAAGTCAGATGTTTATCGTTGAAGGGATTTTACTATTGGGGATAAAAAGAGGAGAAGAAACCATTGTAAATCCTCCCCATCCTTTTATCGTCGCAGGTGAAGATCAGCTCATTGTCATCATGAATTAATCTGGCAATAGATTCAATTCCAGCTCCTGTACAAGTGCTTTTCCTGCAACTACATATTCATCCGGCACCATTCCATCTTTATCCACTGGCTCTGAAAACTGGTCAAATGATGCAGTGAAATTTGATGTGTATGCATGATCATCTAAACCAATTTGATAGATGTGCGACAGGATAAACGGATTGCCGCATTCAACAGTGCAATTTCGCGAATCAAGCTGGCCATCAATGGCTTTAAATGGAATGCGCAAAAAATGGTACCCTTTGTTTTCGGCATCCATTTTATAATCAAAGTAGCCATGATCATAATCCCAATTGCCTCCGATCATATAGCCCATTGGCTCTAACTGCTGCTCTAGTTTGTATAGATTAAAGTGTGCTCCCTTAACCTTTGAAGGTATTTCAACCATTTTGTCATAGCCCCTTTGTTTATGATTTACTTTTAGCTTTTACAAAAAGGGCACAAATCATGAGTAAAGAAAACTTGCTGATGCAGTCCTAAAGGCGAACGAATGGACTTAATTTCACTTATGCTTTCTTTCCAGGTTAGCAGCAGTACTACCAGCCGTTCTATACCATGAGGATAAAAAAAGAAGAAGCACCTGATCGGCACTCCCTCCATTTCTTCTTTACAGTCTTTTTTCAAGTTCAGCTTTTTTCTCTTCAAAGCCAGGTTTTCCAAGCAGCGCAAACATATTCACCTTATACGCTTCAACACCAGGCTGATCGAACGGATTGACACCAAGTAAATATCCGCTCATCGCACATGCTTTTTCGAAGAAGTAAGCAAGATATCCGAATGTATAAGCATCCATTTTTGGAATGGATACAATTAAGTTTGGCACTCCACCGTCAGTATGAGCAAGAAGTGTACCCTGGAAAGCCTTGTCATTGACAAAGTCAACTGATTTTCCAGCTAAGTAGTTTAAGCCATCAAGATCGGATTCAGCTTCCTCAATAGTCAACTCATGACGTGGCTCGTCCACTTTAATAATCGTTTCAAACAAATCTCTTCTTCCTTCTTGAACATATTGTCCAAGTGAGTGAAGATCTGTTGAGAAGTTTGCAGAAGCCGGGAAAATTCCTTTTTGGTCTTTTCCTTCACTCTCACCAAATAGCTGCTTCCACCACTCAGAGAAGTATTGAAGCCCTGGCTCGTAATTGATAAGCATTTCAATCGTTTTTCCTTTATTATAGAGAACATTACGGACAGCCGCATATTGGTAAGCTGCATTCTCTCCTAATTCAGATGTGCCAAAGTCACCGCGCGCCTCAGCTGCACCTTTCATCATCTCTTCGATATTAACGCCTGCAGCTGCAATTGGAAGAAGACCAACAGCCGTAAGAACAGAATATCTTCCGCCTACATCGTCAGGAATAATAAATGATTCATATCCCTCTTCAGCAGCTAGTGTTTTAAGTGCTCCTCTTGCCTTGTCAGTCGTAGCATAGATTCGTTCCCGCGCACCTTCTTTGCCGTATTTCTCTTCTAGCATTTTGCGGAAGATACGGAAAGCAATTGCAGGTTCAGTCGTTGTACCGGATTTAGAAATAACATTAACCGAGAAATCCTTCCCTTCTAGAAGGTCCATAAGGTCCTTCATATAAGAAGAACTGATGTTGTTCCCGGCAAAGATGATTTGTGGAGTCTTTCTTTGTTCAGCAGATAGTGCATTATAAAAACTGTGCTGAAGCATTTCAATCGCTGCACGTGCACCAAGATATGAACCGCCGATTCCGATGACGATTAAAACATCAGAATCACTTTTGATTTTTTCTGCAGATTTTTGGATACGTGCAAATTCTTCTTTATCATAATCTACGGGCAGATCAATCCAGCCTAGATAGTCGTTTCCTGCTCCTGTTTTTTCGTGTAAAGAATGGTGGGCAACCTTTACCGCATCCTGTAAGTATGTAAGTTCGTGCTCGCCAAAAAAGCTGAGTGCTTTTGAATAATCAAATTGGATATGGGTCATAGCGAAACCTCCTAAGTATTTATATTATCCGTACTCAATATCACTTTATCGAAATGCTTAAACTTAATCAAGAAACAACCCATCTTGAAAACGCAATCATTTTTACATATTTTCAAACTTGAGGTGTATTTGCATTTATGAATAAAGTTTTTAGAAAAATAGAAAGCCTGGAGCTTGTCAGCTCCAGGTTTCCATTTATAAAGAAGCCCTATAAATAGCCATAACATCCTCTTTATTCAGTTTTGCAAAGTTGCCGAATTCTCCATTGATAACCGCTTTATCTGCCATCACTTCAATGCTTGATTCATCAATATTATAATCAGCTAACGTCGCAGGTGCTCCAATGCTGTTCCAGAAATCTCTTAGTTTTGCAATTCCCTCAAGCGCTGCCTCTTCATCTGATTTCCCTTCTGGATCTACGCCAAATACACGAACAGCTAGCTTTTTAAAGCGTTCTGGCTTTACATGCAAATTATGCTTCATCCAATTAGGGAAAAGGATAGCAAGACCGCCCCCGTGCGGTATATCATGAACAGCTGAAACAGCATGCTCAATATTATGAGTAGCCCAGTCACCGCGGTAGCCCATAGATAACATTCCATTTAAAGCCATTGTTCCGCAGTATAAAATGGTCGCTCGATGCTCATAATTTTCTAAATCCTGAAGCAGCTTCGGCGCTGTTTCCATAACCGTTAATAATAATGATTCACACATACGATCCTGGAACTCTGTGTGCTCTGTTAAGTGGAAATAATGCTCGAATACATGTGACATCATATCAACAATTCCATAGATGGTTTGATCCTTTGGAACACTGTATGTATGAACTGGATCTAAAATTGAAAACTTCGGAAATACAGCTGGACTGCCCCATCCATATTTTTCATTAGTTTCCCAGTTTGTAATAACAGAACCCGCATTCATTTCCGAGCCAGTTGCCGCTAAAGTCAAAACAGTACCAAATGGCAGTGCGTCTTGAGCGAAAGCTTTTTTAATAACTAAATCCCAAGCATCTCCATCGTATTTAGCACCAGCAGCGATTAGTTTCGTGCAATCGATGACACTTCCTCCGCCTACTGCAAGCAATAAATCAATATTTTCCTGCTTGCATATGTCTACACCCTTGCGGACGGTGGAAATACGGGGATTAGGTTCAACTCCCGATAATTCAAAAACACTGCATTCCAATTCATTCAATAGGTTCATGACTTGATCGTACAGACCATTGCGTTTGATGCTCCCGCCGCCATATACCACTAAAACTCTTTTTCCATATTGCGGAACTTCTGTTTTAAGCTGTTGAAGCTCCCCTTTTCCAAATATTAATTTAGTTGGATTCCAAAATGTAAATTGATCCATTGATATCAACTCCTCTATTGTTTATTATCATGCAAACTGAGTTGTTAATGCAAAAACTATGATCTCTTTTTTATTTTAATTTGATTGCATAATATCGAATATGGAGCAAAAACTACAGAATGTAAAACCTATAAGGAGGTTACATCATGAGTACAATTCAACGTATTGCACTAGTTCTTACCATTATCGGTGCCATCAACTGGGGACTAATCGGTTTCTTTCAATTTGACCTTGTGGCTGCCATTTTTGGAGGACAAAATGCTGCTCTTTCCAGAATCATCTATGGATTAGTTGGTATTGCAGGATTAATCAATTTAGGATTGCTCTTTAAACCGAGTGAAGAAGCTGAGAGAGCTCCTGTTACAGATTCAAACAATAGATAATAAAAATAAAAATCCTTGCCATTGCCGGCAAGGATTTTTATTATGAAAGGACCTTTTTCACCTTTTCAATCGCCCAGTCCAAATCTTCTTTACTGATAATGAGAGGCGGAGCGAAACGGATGACTGTATCATGTGTTTCTTTACAAAGCAATCCTTCTTGTTTCAGCTGTTCGCAAAACGGGCGGGCTGCTTCGGTTAACTCAACACCAATAAACAAACCGCGTCCTCTTACTTCTTTAATGATTGGGTTATTAATTTCTGTCAGTTTTTGCATAAAGTACTCGCCAAGCTCAAGAGACCGTTCAGCAAGCTTTTCATTTTTCAAAACATCAATAGAAGCTATGGACACTGCACATGCCATCGGATTACCACCAAAAGTGGAGCCATGTGATCCTGGATTAAACACTCCCAGAACCTCTTTGCCTGCGGTTACACAAGAGATTGGGAATACTCCGCCCCCCAATGCTTTCCCCAGAATATACATATCCGGTTGAATATCTTCCCACTCACATGCAAGCATTTTTCCTGTTCTGGCTAAGCCTGCCTGAATCTCATCGGCAATGAATAAAACATTCTTCTCCTTACAAAGATCGTATGCTTTTTTCATAAAGCCTTCTGGAGGGATAATGATCCCAGCTTCACCTTGGATTGGTTCGATTAAAAAAGCTGCCGTATTTTCTGTTATAGCTTCCTGTAACGCCTCGAGATCACCATATGGAACTAATTTAATCCCTGGCAGCATTGGTCCGAATCCTCGCTTATACTCCTCTTCTGAAGAAAGAGAAACCGCTGTCATTGTACGTCCATGAAAATTCCCGACACAGGCAATTATTTCAGCTTGGTTTTCTGCCACACCTTTGACATCATATGCCCAGCGACGTGCAGCCTTCACGGCTGTCTCAACCGCTTCCGCCCCCGTATTCATCGGTAAAGCCATATCCATGCCTGTTAATTCGCAAATCATTTCATACCAAGGGCCAAGCTGGTCATTATGGAATGCTCTTGAAGTAAGTGTAACTCGGTCTGCCTGCTTTTTTAGGGCCTGAATGATCTTTGGATGACGATGCCCTTGGTTGACAGCAGAGTAAGCGCTTAACATATCCATATATTTATTTCCTTCTGGATCCTCTACCCATACACCTTCTGCTTTTGCTATGACAATCGGAAGGGGATGATAATTATGTGCACCATATTTTTCAGTTTGTTCAATAAGTGTTTTCGATTTCGTCGTCTCTTTACTCAAGCTCATTCCTCCCATTCAAAATTCTACTTTCTATTTTAACGTTTATTGTCCCGCCTTAAAACTAAATAGAGCGATTTTTTTGAAAAGAAAAGAAAAATTTTTAAAATGAGCTGCACGGCTGGACTGTTTAATAGATCTATTCCTTAAACAAACAAAAAAAGCCAGGCATTTGCCTGACTTTACTCTATATTACTTTTTAATTAGATCATCACGTTCAGACTGGTCAATCCACTCTTGAAGTTTATCTTTTAAAGTGTTAAATCCTTGAGCTGATTCATCTTCAAATTTAATTGGTGCCGCTTGGCGCTTGCGTGGTTTCTTTGGTTTGCTTTCCGCTTGCGCAGGTGCTTCTTCTGTTGCACGAATAGAAAGACCAATTTTTCCAGCTTGCTCGTCGATGGATAAAACTTTTACGTTTACCTCATCACCAACTTTTAAATGTTCGTTGATATCTTTTACAAATCCGTGTGTAACCTCTGAAATATGCACAAGACCTTGTGTATTTTCATCTAAAGCCACAAATGCTCCATATGGCTGAATACCTGTTACTTTCCCTGTAATTACACTTCCTACTTCAACTTTCTCTGACATGAAAACACTCCTAATTGATTAAATTTATACGTTAATTATTCGCAATAAATAATTATAACATAAGGTGATGCACATTACAAAAATAAGCAAAGAATACGTTTTATTGCAAACGGAAACAATTTTTACAAGCGAACTGGATTTAATCACCCTAATGCGTGTTAAAATAAAGATAGTAGAATAAAAAAAGAGGTGGGAACATTGTCTTATTTAAGTGAAAATTTAAAGCTTGCACGGCAAAGAGCAAAGTTATCACAATCTGAATTAGCTATGAAAATCAGAGTTGGTACTGCAACAATCGAGAAGTATGAAAAAGGTGAACAAATACCGGATACCAATACCGTTTTAAAAATCTCCACAGTACTGGATATTCCCGCATCAGAGCTGCTGGAGCAGGAACTTCATACAGAAAATAATGGCATTGACAAAGAAATTGAACAGCTGGTTCAGGAGATCGGACTAAAAAAGGCTAAGCTAATCCTCCGAAAAGCGAAGGAATTTCGGGAAGAAGATTTCCTTCGAGTGATGCAAATGCTCTATGAAGTTAAATATGAATCTCAATAAAGAAGTATAAAGGCATGCAGAATTGGACATGATAGTTTTATAAGCTTTCTAGTATTCCCCCCTTTTTGAAGTGACAATCTAATTTTAGATTGTCCTTTTTTTGTTCAGATTCTCCTCTGATAAAAAGGTGATTTTTTCTTTTTTTTATGTGTAAAAGGGTTGCATAACGGCAAAATAAACATAGTAAACTTTGACATGTAAAAGGAGGAGCACTGTGAAAAGCAAGTTCTATTCTGGCATCGAAAATATTAACGGCAATGAGTTTTATTACGAATATTTTAAGCATCCATCAGCAAGTCCTACGATTATTATGCTGCATGGCTTCCTCTCCTCAGCATTCAGTTTTCGCAAGCTTATTCCACATTTGCAGGAAGAATATAATATCTTAGCAGTCGATATTCCTCCTTTCGGAAAGAGCGGAAAGTCAAAGCGATTTCTTTATTCTTATCAAAACATGGCAAGTTCTATTTTTGAACTTACTGATCGCCTGCAGATTTCCAATATGATACTGGCCGGACACTCTATGGGCGGACAAATTGTCATGAATATGCTTCTGCAGCGGCCTGCAGCAGCTAGCAGTGCACTGCTTCTATGCAGTTCTGCTTATCTGCCCAAATCACATCAATCTTTAGTCTATACAAGCTATATTCCTTTTTTTCACCTGTATGTTAAACGCCATCTTGCAAAATCTGGACTAGAAAAAAACTTAAAGAATGTCGTTTATAATCAGGCAATGATTGATGAAGATATGAGAAAAGGATATATGTCTCCTTTCCTTAATAACTCCATTTTCCAAGGTTTAACACGAATGATACGCCACCGGGAAGGTGATTTAACGGAAGAGGATATAAAACGAATTCATACACCATGCCTGCTTATTTGGGGTGAGCATGACCGTGTAGTTCCTCTTTCAAAAGGAAAGAGACTGCACAAAAATTTGCCTAATTCAAAATTGATCATTTTAAAAGAGACAGGCCATCTCGTTCCTGAAGAGAGACCAGAAGAAATTGTAGCAGCAATGAAAGGATTTTTATCTGCTGTGAGCGTGTAAAGCTTTGAGAAACCTCATAGCTGTATAATAAAAAATACGGCATGCCAGCAGGCGTGCCGTATTTTTTATATGCTGCATGAACTATCATTTTTAATAGAAAGCAATTGTACAGCCATTGTATAACAATGCTTTAGAGGAAGCACTTCTTCAAAGGAAAACTCAAAGATTGCTTGTATTTTCCTTGAAAGCTGCTCAGCATCGTTCAGATCATGTACAGCCTGCAGGATATCCGCAATTTCCGTATCATAGCTTCCAGACCCGATCTGAAAGGGATCCCAGCTGTTTAACGTATCAACAAGCCTTAGATTCATTTCTTGACTTTGCAATCTGCTCACCTTTTATTTTCATTTTTAGTCTTCATATCTTATCATAGAAAGGGAAAAGTGCAAATCTAAAAAAGGCGGTGCTAAAATGACGAATTATGATTTTCACACACCAATTAATCGCGAGCAGACGAATTCGGTTAAATGGGGATTAAGAAAAGATCTATTTGGTTCAGATGAAGTTTTGCCAATGTGGGTGGCTGACATGGAATTTATGCCCCCAAATGAAGTTATAGAGGCACTTGAAAAGAGAGTTCAGCATAAAATCTATGGATATACATATGCATCAGCCTCAACCACTAATGCGATTACGGAGTGGCAAAAAAAGCGCCATAACTGGGAAGTATCAAAAAATGCGGTATTATTTAGCCTTGGTGTTGTCCCTTCCATTGCTGCAGCTATTCTGGCGTTTACCGAAAAAGGCGATAAAGTTATGCTTCAATCTCCCGTATACACTCCATTTTTCAGCATGATTGAAGGAAATGAAAGAGTAGTTGTCAATTCACCTCTGATATTAAAAGATGATCAATATGAGATTGATTTTGTTGACTTTGAAGAGAGGCTTAAAGAGGGGGTAAAACTGTTTCTTTTATGTAACCCTCATAATCCCGGCGGCCGTGTGTGGACAAAAGATGAGCTAAAAAAGATTGGCGATCTATGCTGCCAATATAATTGTTATATTCTTTCAGACGAAATTCACGCAGATTTAGTTTATACTCCACATCAACATCTTCCGATTGCTTCATTGGACCAGCGTTTTAAAGAAATAACCATCACTTGTATTGCACCGACAAAAACATTTAATTTAGCAGGTCTGCAGGCTTCAGCCGTCTTAATTGAAAATGAACAGCTGCGAAAACGGTTTAGTGATCTTCAAGCAAAACAAGGGTTCTTCACATTATCAACTTTTGGATTAACAGGTATGGAAGCAGCCTATCGCTATGGAGATACATGGCTAAATGAATTGCTGCATTACCTAGAAGAAAATCGAAGAATATCCATTCAATTTATCGAGGAAAACCTTCCTGAGATAAAAGCAATAGAGCCGGAAGGAACTTATTTGTTATGGCTTGATTGCCGTAAGCTTGAACTGTCAGATGATGAAATACAGGAGCGTCTGTTAAAAAAAGGAAAGGTAGCTCTTGAACCTGGCAATAAATACGGACCAGGCGGCGAAGGGTTTGTACGTTTAAATTTTGCCTGCTCTCAAACGGTCTTGCTGGACGGACTAAATCGAGTTAAACACGCCTTCTCTTAAATATCTTTTTTAATGATTGACCTAACCTAAAGTAAACCCAAGAAGGACTAATAAAATGTACCCTATAGAGTAGACACTTTAAAAAAGTCTACCTATAGGGTATTTTTTTGTATAATGACAAATAGACAACTAGTAGAATCGGGGAAAACATCATGAGTAAAAAAACATTCACAGAGAAAGAAATCAAAGAATTATCCATTAATCCTTTTGTGAAAGCTGTAAGTGGTAAGGGAATTACCTACACAGATGAATTTAAACGCCTATTTATCGCTGAGAAGGAGAGCGGCAAATTCTCTAGACAGATCTTTGAAGAGGCTGGATTTGATACAAATATAATTGGTATGACACGTATTCATGCCGCTAGTAAGAGATGGAATGCTGCTTTTAAAATGAACGGAGTTTTGGGGCTCAGTGATACAAGGAAGGGCAATTCCGGGAGACCTAGAGAACGGGAGTTATCCCTTGAGGATAAGAATGCTCGACTAGAAGCACAAATCAACCTGCTTAAGGCGGAAAATGAACTTCTAAAAAAGATTCGATTCGCGGAAAGGGGGCTAAAGAAGTAGTCCTCTCTCCAAGTCAAAAGTTCATTCTCATTCGTTCCGTAATAGAGAAATATAAGCTCAAAAAAATGGTGAGATACCTTTGTGGGGTCGCAGGAATTTCCAGAAGTGCCTATTATAAATACTACTCTCCCGAGTCTCAAGAGCATAGAAAACAACGGGAAGAAAGGGATGAAGAACTGAAAGAAATCATCTTGAAAGCATTCCGTCATAAGAATCGAAAGAAAGGGGCGCGTCAAATTAAAATGACTTTGGCGGGTCAATTTAAGATTGTCTTTAACTTAAAAAGAATTCGAAGAATCATGAAGAAGTATAACATCGTTTGCCCCTTCCGGAGGGCGAATCCATATAGGCGTCTTATGAAGGCCACCCAGGAACATTCAGTGGTCCCTAACCTCCTGAAGCGCCAATTCAATCAGGGTAAACCAGGGAAAGTGCTGTTAACAGACATCACCTATTTGAACTATGGAAAAAGTTCCAGAGCTTATTTATCTATGATATTGGATGGCTCCAGCGGTGAAGCTCTTGCTTACAATGTGTCTGACAGAATGACTATTGAATTAGCCACAGATACCATCGAAAAGCTAAAGAAAAACAAAAGATTTAAAAAACTTAAAGATTCACTCATCCATTCGGATCAAGGGGTTCACTATACCCATCCTCAATTTCAGAAAATGATTAAAAAACTTGGAATCAGGCAATCAATGTCCCGAAGGGGTAACTGTTGGGATAACGCCCCCATTGAATCTTTCTTTGGACACCTGAAAGACGAAACCTCTATTAAATCCTGCCTGACACTAGAGGAAGTACAAAAGGAAATTAAGCAATACATGACTTACTATAACCACCATAGATATCAATGGAACCGAAAAAAGATGACCCCTGTTCAATACAGAGATCATCTTTTAGAAGTAGCTTAGGCTTTTTTAAAATGTCCTTTACAAAGGGTACAATTTACTAATGGCCTCTTGGGTTTATTGTTCATTTACTCTTCTTTTCCTGTATCATCTTGTGCACTTTTCGTGTTTTTTTCATCTTTATCCTTTGATATTCTGCCGCAGGCAATTCTTTCTCCTGAATCCCCAGAAGGCTGGGTCATTCCATCATCTATTCCCTCATCGATGACAATCGTTGTTCCGTCTTTTGTAAAAAGGGAGGTTTTATCCTCTTTTAATGATACTTGCGGCGCCATTAGTTCTGCCTTTACTTTCCCATCATCTTCTACAATAATATTCGGTAGATCACCTGCGTGCGCTCCTTTTGGATGAAGCAAGCCATGCTCTTTATCATCCGGATTAAAATGGTTGCCTGCGGACTTAAAGTCAGGCGGTTCACATTCACCTTTTTCATGAATATGCAGGGCATGCTCTCCTGGAGGCAAGCCTTCTAAATCAAGCTCCAGTTTCACGCCTTGTGTTTGCTGACCAAGCTTGATTGTCCCCAGCGAATCGCCTACCGCATTATGCATTTCAACATCTACGTTCGTTATGTTTTCTTCGCCGCATCCTGCTAAAATTAAGACAGCCAGTGCCGCAACTAGTTTTTTCACTGTAGAATACCCCCAAGCACTATGTTTTCCATATAAGCTAACTATTAACCATTTGTGAAAAGGACATGCTATATTGTTTCCTATTTGCATGCTGAATATCCGTCACCAGCATCGGTGTTAAACGACTGCAGACCTCTCAATAAACATAAAAAAGAGAACAGTTTTAACTGTTCTCTTTTTGCTGACTTGCCATCTGGCGGTTTATACGCTCTTCTAATTCTTTTGTTTTTTCGCCTTCACGTTTTGAAACATGTATAATAAATTTCATTGTTAACGCAGCGGCTATGAGGAAAATAATGCACCAAATTGCTGCAGGTATATATTCTGTCTTATCTTCTGGAAAATACAAAAATAAAGAAAATATGAACCATTGAGCCATTAACATCCATCCTTTCTGCAACTGTCATGGTCAATGCCTAATTATAACAGATTTCTCAATAAAAAGCTGTCTAGAGTGAAAGGTTACTATGCGCAATTGAACAGTCATTTTGGACCTAGAGCACTATTCAATAACAGTTATCTTTTCGATCACAATATCTTCAAGCGGTTTATCATTTTCCGCTTCAGCAGCCGCAATTTCATCTACTATGTCCATGCCTTCTATAACTTGTCCAAATACAGTGTGCTTACCATCCAGCCATGGTGTTCCACCTGCTTCGTAGGCTGTCACAGCTTCATCAGGATATTCTGCATCCTGCATTTGTTTTGTGAGACTCGGATCAAGGTTTTTATTTTGAACTATAAAGAATTGGCTGCCATTTGTATTGGCACCAGAGTTGGCCATAGCTAAAGCTCCTCTAAAATGAAAAAGATCGCTGGAAAACTCATCTTCAAATGGTTCTCCAAAAATACTTTCACCGCCCATTCCCGTTCCTTGTGGATCACCAGTTTGAATCATAAAATCTTGTATGACACGGTGAAATATAATTCCTTCATAATAACCATCTTTACTATGTGTAATAAAGTTTTCAACTGCTTTTGGAGCCTGCTCAGGAAATAGCTTCATTTTAATGACTCCTAATGAGGTTGTCATCTCCACGAGCTTTTCATTATTGCTGACTTCTTCACTCAGCTGAGGCAAACTTGATTGGACAGCTTCAGTTTCATTGGATTCAGAAGAGTCAGTTCCATTGGATTCAGAGGGTTCAGCCGAATCCTCCGTATTTGTTCCACAAGCTGTCAGTACCAGGAGCAAAATAGTCAATACTGCCAATAAACGTTTTTTCATCATTAGTCCTCCATTCGATATGTATATGGAAATTATAATTTGATTTTGCACATTAGACAAACCATAATAGTAATGAAAGGAGGGTATAAAAAAATGGCAGAATTTCAAATCGGCGATAAGGTGACAGGAATTTATAAAACAGGTAAATATATTGGGGAGATTACAGACATCCGCCCTATGCATTACGTGATGCGTGTGCTAGCTGTGGCCAAACACCCAATGCAGGGAGATTTACATAACCCTAAACAAGCAGATGTGATGATATTTCATGAGAGAAAAGCATTATCATTCCGGGAGCAAACCAATATCCCAAAACAAATGGTCCGAGCGTACGAAGGCGAAATCCCTTCGTATACAGACTCACTTAAAGAGGTTTTGGATCAAATGAAAGAAGACCTTTTGAAAACGGATAACGAATGGGCACAAAAAAGCCTGGATAATATCCGTATATTAGAGGGTACTTACTTTAAAGATTAAAACTGCTGCACTGACTGCGGCAGTTTTTTTACATTTTACCCCTTATGTATAAGTCCCTGGCAGCTCTATTTCAACTAAGCGAATTTATTAAAGAGCTCCGCCAAATCTACACGATCCCCGATTGTAGTAGGCTCATGTTTTTGTAAATATTGTTTGTCCTTCTCGACAAGCTTAAAGATCTTATAGGTTGTTAATGCATCATCCAATGCCCGGTGATGCAAACCAACACCATCTTTGCCGTATTCTTGAACAGCCTTCCATAAACCAGTTTGATTTTTGTCACCAAAAAAGCGCTTATACTCCATTGACAAGTCTACCTCTTTCCCTGTAAAAGGAAAATGCAGCCCTGCCTTTTCACAGTTAGAACGCAGAACCTTCATATCCGTATTTCCCCAGGTTACAATGGTATATGAATGTTCTCCCGTCATTTCCTTAAGCTTATGAACAAGTTCTGAAAAAGCAATCCCATCATCAACCTGCTGCTGCGAGATGTTTAGAAAGGATTTACATCGTTTTGATAATTTCGGATATTGGGTTGGTGTTACATAAGAGGAGAATTCTTCGAAGATTTGATTATTGATGACTGATACGACACCCACTTCAATGATTTCCGGATAAAACCCTTTGTATTGTTTGCCTTTATCAGGCATTGTAAATTCAAAATCAATAAATAAATGCTGCCTAACTTCCATCTGAATCACCTGCCCCGGCTACTTTCTTCCATTATATCATGAGAGAATTCCATTTACTGCTGAAAAACGCAATTTTTCGTTAATTGTAAGTTAACGGATCAGAATACCCTAAGATACTTTTAATTGCCGGTGCCTTTAGCTTCAATTCCAATTTATACTATCTCAAAGCACAAAAAAGAACGAGATCTCTCTCGTCCTTTTTAAGAAGCTTTTTTAATTCGCACATATTCCCTTGATTGAAAGGCTTCAATCTTTTGGTTCTCCAAAGGAGCCTGCATGATATTCTCAACTGATTCCACTGGCATCATTTCAACTATTTCGTCAGCTTCACCAGGAATATAAAATTCTCGTTTTCCATTTTCGTTAACGAGCCATGCTCCGGAAAACAGTACGACAAAAATGGATACTGCAGCAATAATTTTTGCCCTCATCCATAACACCACCCTATTTATAAGTGTGGGAATAAGAGCGGATTTTTATTCAAAGGAGATTATTTCAAAATATTTTTTTATATTTTTTTCCGTGTTTCTACATATTTAATAAGAAAGATAGAAACCCACTTATATAAAGGTTTTAGAGCATGCATGCAACAAATTTTTAGGTTATAATTTGGTTTGATATGCTTTTTGGAACAGGTGTAAGGTCGTATTTTTTATTTTTTGGGTAAATAAATAAACATAACTTTGTACATAAGGTGTGGATACTATGTACAGGCCCCCCCTGAAATACATACTTATATCCATTCTAAAAGAAGAGGGACTGCAGCTTTCATATGACCCTTGCTTCAAAAATCTTTTAGAAAAAATAAAAAAGGCTGCTATAACAGCTCGCCGATTATTACATTCTTAGAACAATAAAGGAGGTCTTGTTTTGTCTCTGCTTCATTTGGCTATTATTTCACCATTCCTTCTGGCGGTGCTCGTACCTATTCTGTACAAGCTCTTTAAGAAGGTTCATACAGGCTGGTTTATCCTGCCATTGCCGCTTGTATTGTTTGTTTATTTTGTCTCTTTTGTTTCAGCCACTTCAACTTCACAGCCGATCATTGAATCGTTTACATGGATTGAAGCTTTAGGGATTGAGTTTACTGCTAAGATTGATGGACTTGGTTTGCTTTTTGCCCTGCTTATTACGGGTATTGGAACCTTAGTCATTCTTTACTCCATTTATTATTTATCGAAGGATAAAGAAAAGTTAAATACATTCTATGTGTATTTGCTTCTATTTATGGGGGCTATGCTTGGAGTTGTCCTATCAGATAACTTAATTGTTCTATACGCTTTTTGGGAATTAACAAGCTTTTCTTCTTTTCTGCTAATTGGATATTGGTATGATCGTGAGAAGTCTCGTTATGGTGCCCAAAAGTCGATGCTGATCACCGTTTTTGGCGGTCTATCCATGCTTGGAGGCATTATCCTCTTATACATAATGACTGGAACCTTTAGCATATCTGAAATTATTGCACAATCAGATGTGATCTTTACACATCCATTGTTTGTTCCTGCCTTGCTTTGTATTTTGCTTGGCGCCTTTACAAAATCAGCTCAATTTCCGTTTCACATCTGGCTGCCAGACGCAATGGAGGCACCAACGCCTGTCAGTGCATATCTCCATTCAGCCACAATGGTAAAAGCAGGTATCTACCTCGTTGCGAGAATGAGCCCTGTATTTGCTGACCATGCGCTTTGGCTATGGCTCATCGCTGGTTTTGGAATCGTTACCTTGTTCTGGGGATCGTTTTCTGCTGTGAAACAAACAGATTTAAAGGCGATCCTTGCGTTTTCAACGATCAGTCAGCTTGGTATGATTATGTCATTGCTGGGAATAGGTGCTGCTGCACTGCATTTTGATGGCATTGATGACAAATACCATACAATTGCTACAACTGCTGCAGTCTTTCACTTAATCAATCATGCGACATTCAAAGGAAGTTTGTTTATGGTTGTCGGGATAGTCGATCATGAAACAGGAACACGTGATATACGGAGACTTGGCGGTTTGATGCAGCTAATGCCTATCACATTCACATTAGCGATTATTGGCTCGTTTTCTATGGCCGGTCTTCCGCCATTTAATGGCTTCCTGAGTAAGGAAATGTTCTTTACTGCGATGACACATATTATAGATTTCAATGTATTCCAATTAGATACATGGGGTATTCTGTTCCCTGTCATTGCTTGGATTGCTAGTGTATTCACATTTATTTACAGCATGATCCTTGTTTTCAAAACATTCACAGGCAAATTTCAGCCTGAAAAACTGGAGAAAAAGCCTCACGAAGCACCGATTGGCATGTTAATTTCACCAATTATCCTTGCTTCTTTAGTGATAATCATTGGCTTTTTCCCAAATATTTTATCAGTCAATATAATTGAACCTGCACTATCAGCGATTATGCCTGAATTCTTATTCGAAGTTCATATCTCTTTCTGGCATGGCTTTAATCTGGAGTTATGGATGACCATAGGTGTTATCGTATTAGGAACATTGCTTTACCTCTCTTTAGCAAAGTGGAGGAAGATCTATGGACTATTCCCTGAGAAACTTGCCTTAAATAAGGCATATGATCATGGGCTGCTATTTGCACAAAACGGCTCTTTAAAAATGACAAGAATGTATATGAATGGTTCAATACGAAGCTATCTTATCTATATTTTTGCATTTTTCATCGCCATTTTATCGTCTGTATTGTTCTCACAGAATGCCTTTAAGATCGATCTCGAACATGCATCAGATGTCCGTTATTACGAAATATTGCTGGTTGCCGTCATTGTGATTGCATCAGTCGCTATTTTATTCGCTAAATCAAGACTGACATCGGTCATTCTGCTCGGTGCAGTTGGTTATACGGTTGCATTATTCTTTGTTAACTTCCGGGCACCAGACTTGGCATTGACTCAATTGGTTATTGAAACAATCTCCGTTTCATTATTCCTTCTTTGTTTTTACCATTTGCCAAAGAAGCGAAATGAAGAACGGATGGCTTTTAAAGCAACCAATTTAGTCATCTCTATTGGTGTGGGAGCAGTTGTAACACTAATTGCACTATCAGCGCATAGTACAAAACTGTTTGAATCCATTTCACAATATTATGTGGAGAATACTTATACCGAAGCGGCTGGGAAAAACATGGTAAACGTTATTCTTGTTGACTTCCGCGGATTTGATACGTTATTTGAAATTGTGGTGCTTGCCATTGCATCTATTGGAATCTACGCCATGATAAAACTTAGAATGAAAGGGGCGAAATAGCATGAAAACGAATGATCTTATCCTTCAGACAGCAACCAAAATCGTGCTGTTTATTATCGTCCTTTTCTCGATCTATATCTTTTTTGCCGGTCACTATACTCCGGGAGGCGGTTTTGTCGGCGGATTGCTTACAGCAGGAGCCATTATCCTGCTTCTGCTTGCCTTTGACATGAAAACAGTCGCTAAGATCCTGCCGATTAATTATATGACCATGACAGCGGTTGGGCTTTTGTTCGCAATCGGAACAGCCGCTGGCGCTTTATTGTTTAATGTTCCATTTTTAACACATGCTTTTGGTGATGTTCACCTGCCTATTTTAGGTGAAATGGCCCTGCATACGGCTACTATATTTGACTTAGGTGTATTTCTGGTAGTAGTAGGTGTAACTATGACCATTATTCAAACGATTGGAGGAGATGAATAATGGAAATACTAATGGCTTTTGTTATCGGGATTTTATTTATGTGTGCTACCTATTTAATACTCTCAAAAAGCTTGCTGCGAATTATCATCGGTACTGGACTTTTAAGTCACGGCGCTCACCTTTTATTATTAACAATGGGAGGTCTTAAAAAAGGAGCTGCACCGCTTCTTGGCGAAGAAGCCCCTTCTTATACAGATCCCCTTCCGCAGGCACTTATTCTAACAGCAATCGTTATTAGTTTTGGTGTAACTGCCTTTTTCCTTGTGCTAGCTTATCGCGCATACAAGGAGCTTGGGACAGATAATATGGAGAAACTGAGAGGAACTGAAGGAAATGATTAACTTTTTATTACTGCCGATTCTGATTCCGCTTATTACTGGGGTCCTTCTCATGTTTATCAATAAACATGTTATGCTGCAAAGGTGGGTTGCAAGTATTTCAGCATTTGTAACAGTGATCATTGCGGCTATGCTCGCTCATAAAGTACATACAGAAGGCATTCAAACACTTAATTTATCAAACTGGGATGCTCCATTCGGCATCACACTCGTTTCAGATATGCTATCTGCTTTGCTTGTGCTAACAACGAGTATTATCTCTTTTGCTTGTATCATCTTCTCTTTTCGAGGAATTGGACAAGAGCGTGAAAAGTTTAACTATTATGCTTCGATGAGCTTTTTGATTGTAGGAGTCAATGGAGCATTTACTACAGGGGATATTTTCAATCTCTTTGTATTTTTTGAAGTCATGCTGATGTCTTCTTATGTGTTAATTGTTCTGGGAGGCACAAAGATTCAGCTGCGCGAATCAATCAAATATCTCTTAGTGAACGTGATCTCTTCTGCTTTATTTGTCATTGCGGTAGGTTACTTATATTCTGTAACCGGCACCTTAAACATGGCTCATTTATCTGAACGGATCGCTTCCATTAGTGCAGATGGGCAGCTTGGGATCATAACAGTAATTGGTGTTTTATTTATGATTGTGTTTGGCTTAAAAGGAGCCGTTTTTCCGCTATTTTTCTGGCTTCCAGGTTCCTATTATGCGCCTCCAGCTCCGGTAATGGCTATTTTCGGGGCATTGCTGACAAAGGTTGGAGTTTATTCCATCACCAGAACATACTCACTTTTATTTTATCATGAAGGCGGGACGATTCAGACCCTTTTAGGTGTAATGGCAGTACTCTCAATCATCCTCGGAGTCATTGGAGCTATTGCTTATTGGGATATAAAGAAGATTATCATTTACAATATTATTACAGCAGTTGGGGTTATACTTGCTGGCGTTGCCTCCATGAATGAGGACGCATTAGCAGGTTCTGTCTTTTACATTATTCATGACATGATCGTCAAGGCTGCTCTCTTCCTGCTGGTTGGCATTATGATTGCTATTACAGGAACAAGCAATCTTAAGCAAATAAGCGGTTTAATTAAAAATTATCCTGGGCTTGCCTGGACATTCTTCATTGCTTCACTGGCATTAGCAGGCATTCCGCCGCTAAGCGGATTTGTCGGAAAACTGCTTTTGATAAAAGGAGTATTTGATGCTGAACATTATTGGACTGGCGCTATTGTCCTAATGTCTAGCTTGTTCGTCTTATTCTCAGTCATGAAGATTTTTATTAACGGATTTTGGGGAAAACCTCTTACATACAAAGGTGAGGAAAAAGCTCCTGTGCGCCAGCTGATGGCAGCGCCAGTGATCTTAGTCATATTAGCTGTTGTTTATGGAGTTGGTGCAGATTTTGTTTTCCCATACATTTCACAGGCCGCCAATATACTAGTGAACCCTGATCTTTATATTGACGCTGTTCTAAAGGAGTGATGAGCATGGCATTTCAAATATTATTAAACATGTTTCTCGGCTTTACTTGGATGTTCTTAACCGCAAGCTATGAACCTATAGCGTTTTTGAAAGGTTACTTTTTTGGTCTGCTCATTATCTTTGCGTTTAGGCGGTTTTTTCCATCTCGGTTCTATTTGCTAAGAGTGTTTGCGATTATCAGTCTAATCCTGCTATTTTTGAAAGAGCTCGTCTTGTCAAATGTAGCAGTTGTAAAATCCGTCTTAAAACCAAAATTGGATATGAAGCCTGGCATTTTTGCACTTCCGACTGTTCTGGAAAGAGATTGGGAAATCACGACACTTGCAAATCTGATTACATTAACTCCTGGAACATTGGTTATTGATGTATCAGATGACAAAAAAATCTTATATGTTCATGCAATGGACATAGAGGACGCCAACGAAGCAATTGATTCCATTAAAAACACCTTTGAAAAAGCCATTCTGGAGGTGAGCAAATAATGATTCATACGGTTGTAATGATTTCCATCATCTGTATTGCTGCGGCCATATTAGTGCTCACTTATCGAGTTATTAAAGGGCCTTCAACTCCCGATCGTGTTATTGCTCTAGATGCAATTGGAATTAATTTAGTCGCCTTGATTGCACTTATTTCAATTGGGTTAGATACAAATGCATTTCTTGAAGTAATTTTACTTCTTGGGATTCTGGCATTTATCGGCACTGTTGCCTTCTCTAAATACCTGGAGAAGGGAGTCATCATTGAACATGATCGAGATCGCTAATATTCTAATAGTAGTATTTTTATTAATTGGTGCATTTTTAAGTCTTGTAGCTGCCTTTGGCGTTATTCGGCTGCCGGATGTTTACACAAGGAACCATGCTGCTTCTAAGTCAGCGACACTTGGTGTTATGTGTATTCTCATTGGTGCCTTACTTTACTTTTACTTCATTGACGGATACTTTAATCCGCGAATCGTACTTGGGATTGTTTTCATCTTTTTAACCTCACCTGTAGCTGGGCATTTAATTGGGCGTGCAGCATATAACTCTGGTGTAAAACTTTGGGATCAAAGTGTAAGAGATGACTATAAAGAAGTTTCCGAAAAGAAGAAAAAGCTTGCTGAAAAAGTAAGCCGCTGATTAAGTGAAAAACCTCCAGAATCTATCTGGAGGTTTTTGCTTACTTTCTTTTTATGACAGCCATTGTACATCTGGAAACACATATCAAATTATCTTGTTCATCCGTTATTTTTACATCCCATACCATCGTACTTTTTCCTTGATGAAGGACGGTTGCATTTGCAGTAACTATGCCTTCTTTTACACCTCTAATATGATTGGCATTAATCTCAAGTCCAACAGCCGCTTCTGTTTCTTGATCAATCAGTTCGAATGCTCCCACACTTGCAGCAGTTTCGGCGAGTGCGACGGAAGCACCTCCATGAAGCAGACCAAAAGGCTGCCTTGTTCTTTCGTCAACAGGCATGGTTGCCACGACATGTCCTTTTTCCAGCAAGGTAATTTCAATGCCTAATGATTCCATTAAAGTGTTTTTTAGACTTGTCATTCCAGTTCCCCCATACACTATATTCTTTCTCTTCTATGTCATCTTTTCTCTCTTTTTCATTCTTTTCCTTCTAATTAGCTTAAATGAAACAAAAAACACTAGAATAAACCCTAACATGACAAGAATTTCCTGTTCATGAGCAACAATGGTTTCAATATGGTCTCCAAATAGCAGTCCGAGCGGAAAGACTATGGATAACCATAATAAAGCGCCGCTATAGGCAAACAAAGCAAATGTCTTATATGGCAATTTGCTGAAGCCATAGAGAAAGGGAAGAAAGTTTCTCACTCCCGGTATAAAATAGCTGATTGATAACGAGAGTGCATGATACTGATCCATTATTTTCATTGACTTTTGTATAGGCTTTGAAAAGCGTTCTCTTCTTTCAAAATATGAAAGCAGTGGTCTGCCAATTACCCTCCCAAGTGTATATGCAGTTGTAAGCGCAGCTACTATTCCCCCATAAACGGCGGCAAACGCTCCGGCAGGGTGCAGGACTCCCAATGAACTTGCCAAACCTACAGTCATCGTAATCACTTCGTTGGGAACTGGAAAGACAAATACACCAATCCAAAGCCAAATAAAGAGGCCTATGTATCCATTATTTTCAATCATATCTAATATGACTTCCAGTTCCATCGCGTCCGCCCCTTTTATAAATGCCTCAAAATTATGGAAGTTTAATTAAGTGCAAACCTATGCCCAAATAGTTTTCTTTATTTTAGCAAGTTCCCCTTAAAAATGCTCTTATAAAGTCATCATTCTGCCTTTTTAATTTTGTCAGCTGTTTTCGTTTGGGAATTTAACATATTTTATAAATCAGAAGCATATAGTGTAATTGGTATTTTTAACATTGAATATGAAAGGGGATGTCAGCATGAATTATTATTATGTTTATTACCCAACTAGAACCCCTTACCACCCTCCTGTAAGATATCTTCCTTATGTACATAGAAACCCTCTCACTGGACCGCACAGACAGTTTCCAACTGTTGATCCTGGGATGTTTATGAACTCAGCGAAGGAGCTTGAGGTCATGATGCAAAGCGCGAGTGTACTGCTTAGTAAAATGGCACAATCTAGATCGTTTTCCTTTGAACTTATGTCAGCAGCACAGGAATCTAAAATGGAGAAAGTCCAATCCCTCATTAAAACAACTGGAATTACCCTGCTTCCAAAGGTGGAATATACACCTAGCGGACTTCGACTAACATTTGAATCATCAGCTGACAGCAATGCTGCCGCAAATTGCTGCCAGCTGGCTCTTAAATTACGATGGAGCTGAGCACATGCTGAAAAATAAAAAGCTCTCCTTTGGATGAGGAGAGCTTAACAATTGATTATTAATAAGGATATCCGTACGGTCCTGGACCGTATGGTACTGGTCCGTATGGCGTTGGCCCATAAAATGGACCTGGATATGGGCGTGGTCCGTAGAATGGACGCGGACCAAGAATAGCACTTCCTACTAAACCTCCAAGTAAACCGCCGACGAAAGGTCCTGCAAAGAAAAAGCGGCTATCATTTCTTGGAGCATGATAAGGGCTTCGATATGGCATCATCTGTATAACCTCCTTCTATTTTATGCCTACACTAAAACATATGCAAATACCCCTATTTGTGAGTGGGCTTCGAATTCTGGCAGTAGACATTGCCACTAAAAATCAGGTCCCAATTGTGTACTCTTTCTTTAAAATGACAATAAAAAGGATGCCCTGCACTTTACCGTTTTGGCCGCAGGGACATCCTTTTTATATTTGTATATGCTTCATAGTACTCTTAAATTTCAAGACCTAACTCATCATTGTTTCGGAATCAAAATTTCGTCGATTATCCCATAATCTTTCGCTTCTTGTGCATTCATAAAATAATCCCGGTCAGAATCCTGAGCCACTTTCTCCACGCTTTGTCCTGTCCGCTCTGAGATAATCTGATTTATGTCCTCGCGAAGCTTCAGAATTCTCCGCGCCGAAATTTCAATTTCCGATGCCTGCCCTCTTGCACCGCCAAGCGGCTGATGAATCATAATCTCACTGTTTGGAAGAGCATATCGCTTTCCTTTTGTTCCAGCTAAAAGAAGCATCGCTCCAAAGGATGCTGCCATCCCTGTGCATATCGTCCGAACATCCGGCTGAATATATTGCATGGTATCAAAAATAGCAAAACCAGCAGAGGTCGATCCTCCTGGCGAATTAATGTAAATGGAAATATCCTTATCAGGTGCTTCTGCTGCTAAAAATAACAATTGTGCAACCACCGTGTTGGCCAGAGCATCTGTAATTTCTTCACCAATCATAATAATACGATCCTTCAAAAGGCGTGAATAAATATCATAGGAACGTTCCCCTCTGCTTGTTTGTTCAACAACATAAGGTATGGTAGTCATTGTTACTCCTCCGCTTCGTTATACGGCTAAGCCGCCATGTAAAGGAAAAAGGATGGTGAGCTTTTTTTCTGATGATTTGCAGGCAATCCAAATGTTTTGTTCCTCTGCTCCTGAATAACAGCTGCTCTTTCAATTAATAACGATGGATTTTCAAGCATTAAGGATCTTTTCAGTAGAATTGAAAATTCATCCCTATCTTCTTCATTCCAATAGTTTTCAGCAAATGATTCTTCCTTTTTCAGCCGCTCTTTTGCTCGATGCAAACTACTCTTAACCGCAGTTTCAGATATTCCAGTCAGCTCTGCTATCTCAGTCAGTTTGTACTGAAATCCTTCCTTTAGGGTAAACATAATTGCCTGTTTGGGAGTCAATTTTTCAACTACAGTCTCGACTGTTTCAAGTATAAGATTGTCTTTGGCAGTACCTTCCTCCAGAAGGAAGGCTACATGCTCTTTTTGTCTACTCCGCAGCATATCAATCCAGTGGTGATAGGCAATTTTATGGAGCAGCGCCTTAGTGATTTGTGCACCTTCACCATAGTGCTTAATTGCTTTGAGCATGGTTTCTTGAGTCAAATCGTTTCCATCCCATTCATTTTTCGAAAGAAAGCAGCAGTACCGTTTTAAATCTGGATATAGTTCCACAAGCTGTTTCTCATTAGCCGAAGACCGTTTCATTTGGATTTTTTTTACCTTGCCGTACATGTTCTCACTCCTTTAGCACCTTTCTGTTAGTAAACGGAGAAAAGATTCAAAAAGATACGGGTACAAAAAATTTTATTTATTTTTTATTTAGTAAGCTTTGGCCCAGTATACAAGCTGCTGTGCTTCTTTTCCACAGCATACACATGTTTTGGTAATGCTTTCTGCCTCAAAAGGAATGCAGCGGGAAGTTGCTCCTGTTTCCTCTTTTATACGATCTTCACAGCTGCGGTCGCCACACCACATCGCTTTTACAAAGCCTGTTTTAGCCGCAAAAATTTCTTTAAGTTCATTAAATTCAAATGCCTGATATGTTTTCTCTTCACGATGATTTTTTGCTTTTTCAAATAAACTATGCTGAATATCTTCTAAAATACCAGGCAGCTTCTGCTCCAGTTCGGATGCAGCTACGGTTATTTTTTCACCTGTATCCCGTCTTGCTAAAATGACCTGTCCTTTTTCTATATCCTTAGGACCAACCTCAAGACGCAAAGGCACACCCTTCATTTCGTATTCATTGAATTTCCAGCCAGGTTTCTTATCACTTGCATCAATGCCGACACGAGCAATCTTTGAGAGTTTTTCCTTTAAATCATAGGCATAGTCCAGCACGCCTTCCTTGTGCTGTGCAATTGGCACGATCATTACCTGTGTTGGCGCAGCCTTTGGCGGAATAACCAAACCGCGGTCATCACCATGCACCATAATCATCGCTCCAATAATTCTTGTCGTGAATCCCCAAGATGTTTGCTGTACGTATTGCAGCTTTCCTTTCTGATCGGTAAATTGAATGCCAAAAGCTTTGGCAAAGCCATCGCCCAAGTGGTGGGAGGTGCCTGATTGCAGTGCCTTTCCATCATGCATAAGACTCTCAATCGTATACGTGAATTTCGCTCCAGCGAACTTTTCTTTTTCTGTTTTTTGTCCTTTAATGACCGGAATAGCGAGGATATTTTCACAAAGCTCTGCGTACACATTAAGCATTTTAACGGTCTCTTCAAGTGCCTCTTCATCAGTGGCATGGCAAGTATGTCCCTCCTGCCATAAAAATTCCAGTGTGCGCAGAAATGGTCTTGTTGTTTTTTCCCAACGCACGACATTCGCCCATTGATTGTAGAGTTTTGGCAAATCCCGATAAGAATGAATGATATTTTTATAGTGCTCACCAAATAATACTTCAGAGGTCGGACGGACACATAGACGTTCTTGGAGCTCTTCTTCTCCTCCGTGTGTAACCCAAGCCACTTCAGGTGCAAATCCTTCAATATGATCTTTCTCCTTTTGCAGCAGACTTTCTGGTATGAAGAGAGGCATATAGACATTTTCATGACCAGTTTCTTTAATGCGCCGATCAAGCTCATCTTTAATATTTTCCCATAATGCATAGCCGTATGGCCGAATGATCATCGATCCTCTCACACTGGAGTAATCAACTAAATCTGCCTTTTTCACAACATCTGTATACCATTGCGCAAAATCTTCATCCATTGCTGTTATCTCTTTTACAAATTCCTTGCCCATTTTGGTCACCTCAATGTTTTTATAGTTATTTTTGCTGCTTTGTTCCCGTCAGTTTTTGGATTTTTGAGTGACGGGCACTTTGTTAGTGCTTTAGTTCCTGTTGGCTCTGGGTTTATAATCTGACGGGCACTTTGATCACACTTTAGTTCCCTTCAGCTCCGCTTTTTCCAGCTGACGGGCATTTTCCTACCTCTTTAGTTCCCCTCAGCTCCGCTTTTTCCAGCTGACGGGCACTTTCCTACCTCTTTAGTTCCCCTCAGCTCCGCTTTTTCCAGCTGACGGGCACTTTCCTACCTCTTTAGTTCCCCTCAGCTCCGCTTTTTCCAGCTGACGGGCACTTTCCTACCTCTTTAGTTCCCTTCAGCTCCGCTTTTTCCAGCTAAAGGGCACTTACCTGCTACTTTACTTCCCGTCAGCGCTTAGTTTTACTCCTGACGGGCACTTCCTTCTCACTCTACTTCCCGTCAGCACAACATTTCTCTCTAGACGGGCACTTTTATCCTTTTTTCCATTGCTAAATGCTGCTGTTAAAACGGCTATCAGAACAACCCACCTTCCTATAACCAAACAAAAAAAAAGCACTGCTTTGTATAGGGACCAAACATGGCGGTACCACCCTATTTCAAAGCAATGCTTTACACTCAACATGATAACGGACTTGCATCCGCAGCATTTTCATATCACAAGACATCCAATGCAGAACTCAGGGAGCAGGTTCTAGTGTTCGTTTATAGGAACCTTGCAGCATATGGCTCCCTCTCTGTTATAAACATCTTCACTATACTAATCTCCATCAACGTTTCCTATTCATTTTTCAAGATTATATAAATTATTATGATGAAAGTCAATTGTGAATATCATCTATATTTATTTTCTCCAAAAAGTAGAACAATCAGCCTTGTCCAAGATATTAAACTGGATCATCTTTTCCAGTAATTTATAATCGACGGGTTCTTTCCATTTAAAGCGCACTAACTCCTTCGTATGATCATGTCCTGCCTGTTCAATGTCCTCTAATACATGATTCATGCCTGCTTGTTCAGGAGCAACACTCATATGGTTTTTCGCTGCACTGAAACCAATAATAAACGTATCGTGATCTGTAAACATTGGCTGGTTCCATTTAATGACAGGCATCAAAGTGGGAAATGTACTTTTTATCCATTTAAAAATTTCTTCCATACGCACACGATGCTCTGGAGTCTTTAAACTTGCTAAATACTCTTCAAAAACTTCCATCTTGTTCACCCCTGCTTAACATTATATTTAATAGAACCTGCACTAACCACGCTGTAAAATACTTAATTCTATCTTTTTTTAACTATATATTCTAAGAGAAAATTAGTCAAAATACCGATTAGGATCTTTTGTTATCTCAAATTGCGTCACTCAGCCTTGTATCCTTTTGCTATTGCAGCAAAAAAAATCCCCCCTCTTGCACGAAAAGGGGGGAATGCTATTATTTTGAAACCTCTGCATTTTCAAATGCTTCCGCAACAGGCACATATGGGTAGCCAAGATCTCTTGCTACAGCTTCATAAGTGACCTTTCCGTTCACAGCGTTAACACCAAGCTTGAGTGCAGCATTTTCTGCAACAGCTTTTTCAACGCCTTTATTTGCTATTTGCACTGCATAAGGAATCGTTACATTTGTTAAAGCGAGTGTTGACGTTCTAGGTACTGCTCCAGGCATGTTTGCTACCGCATAGTGAACAACACCATGTTTCTCATATGTCGGAAAATCATGAGTTGTTACATGATCAACGGTCTCAAAGATTCCGCCTTGGTCAACCGCAACATCAATGACAACAGATCCTGGCTTCATTGTTTTGATCATATCTTCTGTCACAAGCTTTGGTGCTTTTGCTCCTGGAATCAGAACAGCGCCAATAACAAGATCTGCTTCCTTTACGCTCTCAGCAATATTGAATGGATTGGACATGAGCGTTTGAATATTATTGCCAAAAATATCGTCAAGCTGACGAAGACGCTCTGGACTTAAGTCGATGATTGTTACCTCTGCTCCAAGACCAATCGCCATTTTCGCAGCATTGATGCCTACTACGCCACCCCCGATGATCGTTACTTTCCCGCGTGATACGCCAGGAACTCCTGCAAGCAGAATCCCTGATCCGCCATTTGTTTTCTGCAGGAACTGTGCACCAATTTGTGATGCCATGCGCCCTGCTACTTCACTCATTGGTGTTAGTAAAGGCAATGTGCGGTTTAATTCAACTGTTTCATATGCAATTGCTGTTACTCCGCTCTCAGTTAATGCTTTTGCAAGTTCTGGCTCTGCTGCCAGATGCAGATATGTGAATAACACTAACCCTTTGCGGAAATATCCGTATTCAGATGAAAGCGGCTCTTTTACTTTCATGACCATGTCCGCATTCCAAGCTTCCGCAGCTGTATTAACAATTTTTGCACCTGCTTGTACGTAGACAGCATCCTCAAAACCGCTGCCCTCGCCTGCGTTTGTTTCAATCAGCACTTCGTGGCCTGCTTTAACCAGTGCATCAACCCCAGCAGGTGTCATCGCAACACGATTTTCATTATTTTTTACTTCTCTAGGTACCCCAATGATCATGTAAATTCCCCTTTCATCTTAACAAAGTAAACGTTATCAACAGTATAATAATTTAAACACTTTTTGGCATTGTCGATATATGAAAATAAAAAAAGCATCGTTTGTGAAATTCTACAAACGACGCTTTTTATTTTCTAACCTTCTCATTTTTAATTCAAGGAACAGAGTCACTTTCTGGTTTGTATTTTTCAAATCAATACCACTAATCTCAGTAATTCTTTTTAATCTGTAGGTTAATGTATTTACATGAACATGAAGCTTTTTAGCCGTATCATTTACATTACTATCGTAATTAATATAGCTTTCAAGTGTTTGAAGCAGCATGGTTTTATGTTCTTGATCATAGTTTTGCAATTTTTCCAGTGCTGGATACACAAAAGGATCCTGCCGCCTTTTTTCCATTAACAGTTCAATATAGCGGAAAATCCCCAGTTGCCTATGACTGTTAATATCGTCCATCTCATCTTTAAACTGCTCTTTTAAACGAACAACCTCCTGTGCTTCCTGATAACTTGCTTCTACCTTATCATATGTATCATATAATCCGCCGCAGCCACCGATCATTCCATCCACTTGAAAGCGGGATTTCATTTCTCCTATGAAAAAATTCAGAAACTCAATAATAGGTGCTTCAGAATTTTCCTGTGCTGGCGGTGAGGCAAGCACGATGAATTCATTGCCCATTGCAGCGTGAAAAGAAATATTAATCTTTTGGCTCGTTGTCATTAAATAAATGATATTTTGTGTGATTTTCTCTGTGATATTTTCAGTGAATTGGAATACAAGCACAATAAATGGCGACGGCGGCTTAATATTCAATTCTTCAAATTTATTCTTTATTTCTTCATGATTTCGATCGCTTCCCGTAAGAAGCTGCCAAAAAAAGTCCTGATAGCTCTCTACTCGTTTTTTCTTTTGCACATTTAGTTTTAACAATTCCGTTCTAGCAGCTGCTGCGGCCTGTTTTAAAAGATTCAGCTTTTGCTCGGTTAATTTCACTTCTCCTTCAACAACCCATATGTATCCAAGCACTTCATTATGATTGCGAATTGAAATGGCTACTCGATCTCCTAATCCTATTTCCTTCATTTCATGTATTCTTAAAGGCTCACCGCTTTGCATCAATTGCGGAATAATCCTTGCTTTCCATAGTGAATTAATTACCTTTTCAGGCACCTTTCGGCTGATGATGGTTGCAATTCTAGCGGAGTCCGTTGTGTCATCGTGTGTGCTATAAGCAAGAAGCCGATGGGTGGCATCTTCAATTGTAACTGGACATTCTAAAACATCCCAAATCTTATCCACAAGATCCTCTAAATTCAGAAATGCATGTTTAAACGGATCTTTACCAGCACGCATATCGTCCATCGCATAAACCTCCTTGCTTTTTGCCTCAAAATATACGAAACTTATTTCTTTACTTTATTATAACGGATTTTAAAAATCTGGACATTTTCATCAATACATTTAATTTTCTAAATAATAGATCTTTTTATACTTCGCTTGATGTTCCTACCCCTTGATCTTACAATAGAAAATATTCAAAATACTATTTTAAGATAAAGTTTCATTCATCTACATTGAGTGAAATCAGCAATTTGCACCTGCATTAGTAACTGCCAAATGAAGAAACACTGTAATGGAGAAATGGTCACTTCACAGACGAAAAGGGGTTAACATCTTGGATATTTTAGAAATATTGAATGAAATAAACAGTGTTCTGTGGGGAACACCCAGCCTGCTATTGTTATTTGGGACTGGAGTCCTCCTCACATTATTGTTAAAAGGAATTCAATTTTCAAGGTTAATGTATGCTTTTAAGCTCGCATTTACTCGAGAAGGACGAGCTACAGATGATTCTGAAGGGGACGTAAGTAATTTTAAAGCCTTAATGACCGGGCTTGCTGCTACAATTGGAAACGGAAATATTGCAGGAATTGCTACTGCCATTACACTCGGAGGTCCTGGAGCTATTTTCTGGATGTGGATTGTCGGTTTACTGGGCATGGCTACCAAGTATGCAGAAGCTCTCCTGGCGATGAAGTACCGCAAGAAAAATGCAAATGGCGAATATTCAAGCGGTCCAATGTATTATATAGAATATGGATTAGGCAGAAAGTTTAAATGGCTCGCCATTTTATTTGCTATCTTTGGTGCTTTTGCAGCATTTGGAATTGGCAATAGTGTGCAATCAAATACAATTGCTTCTGTGATGAAGGATTCATTTGGTGTGAATGAAATTGTGACTGGCGTTATTCTTGCCGCCTTAACCGCTCTGATTGTGTTCGGCGGTATTCAGAGAATAAGTACAGTAGCAAGCTTCTTTGTGCCCATTATGGCCTTTCTATATATCGCTGGCTCCTTAATCATTCTTTTTATCAATTATGATCAAATTATTCCAGCATTTGAAACCATCTTTCATTATGCATTCAATCCTGTCGCCGCTGCAGGCGGATTCGCAGGTATTCTAGTGATGGATGCCATAAAAAATGGTGTTGCCCGTGGAATTTTCTCAAATGAAGCTGGGTTAGGAACTGCAGCACTAATCGCCGGAAATGCGAAAACCGATCATCCGGTTAAACAAGCATTGGTTGCCATGACTGGAACGTTTATCGTTACGATTATTGTCTGTACAATGACAGGACTTGTTCTTATTATTACAGGTTTCTGGGATACAACAGGCGGATTGCTTTCCGGAGTTGCACATGATCCCGCTTTAGAAGGCGGAGCTTTAACAAGTGCAGCGTTCGCTTCTGTATTAGGAACAGCTGGAGAATATATTGTTGCCTTCTCTGTTATTTTCTTTGGCTTTTCAACTATTGTCGGCTGGTATGTGTATGGCGAAAAATGCTTTGAGTATATCGTTGGCACAAAAGGCATTATGAGCTACAGAGCGATCTATATTTTAGCCTGCGGAATTGGAGCAGCAGCTAACCTCACAACCGTATGGGCATTTGCTGATATGGCGAACGCTCTAATGATGATTCCAAACTTAATTGGTTTGATTCTTTTAAGAAAAGTGATTGTCGCAGATACAGAGGATTTCTTTGCAAATCATTATAAAAAGAACGTAAAATAATTAGAGTATACAAAAGGTGAGGTTCCCATGCTTGGGACCTCACCTTTTCCACTTAAAAATGATACCTTGACATATCATGATATTGATGCATATTTTTAAAAATTCGAAAATGATAGAGGAAGTCATCCATAAACAATGCTTGCTCTTCATCAAACCCGTATACCTGCAGAAAAAGCTCTAAGATGTGCAATTCCTCCTCACTCCAATGCTGATAAATCCACAGCTTGCTTCCAATCCTCTCATATAAGTGAGCATGACCTGCAAACGTAAAGACCTGCTCAAAATTCACTTCATCATTTTGCACACTCTCACTCCTTCTCTTATCATATCTAACCATCATTCCCAAAACTTATACTTCAGCAAAACAGGCAGCAGGCAAATCACACAATTTGAGCACCATCACCCATGCTTGTCTATATGATATAAGAAAAGTGAAAATCTTTTATTTGGCCATACGAAATATGATGAGCAGCAGCATCAGTGTTTCGTTATGCTGACATTTGACTTACAGGTGATGATAAAGAGGGAAGGTGTCATTGAATTGGAATTAGCAGATTTGTTTGATTTAAAAGGAAAAACAGCCATTGTCACTGGCGGCGGCAGAGGTCTGGGGAGGCAAATGGCTCATGCACTTGCAGAAGCTGGAGCCAATATCGTCATTTGCTCCCGAAAGCTGGAGCAATGTGAGAAGACCTGTGAAGAAATACAAGAGCTTTATAACGTAAAAGCCATAGCCTTAGCCTGTGATATCAGAAATGCAGAAGAGATACATCAGGTCGTGAAAAAAACAATTCAGCAGTTTGGTACATTAGACATTCTGATCAACAACAGCGGTGCTTCTTGGATTGGCGATGCTCTTACATTACCGGAGGATAAGTGGCAAAAGGTCATGGATGTCAATGTAAAAGGAACATTCTTATTCTCACAAGCAGCAGCGACGATCATGAAGCAGCAGGGTTCAGGAAAAATCATTAACATCACTTCCGTTACAGGCATGTACGGAGCACCGGCAGCATTCTTAGATGCGATTGCCTATAGTACGAGCAAAGGCGCTGTCATTTCTTTTACAAAAGATTTAGCTGTTAAACTTGCTCCCTTTAATATACAAGTAAATGCCCTTTCTCCTGGCCTTTTCCCTACAAAAATTACTGCAGCAATGGAGCATGCTAAACCTGGCATCTTAAGAAAAATTCCAGCAGCGCGGTTTGGAGATGATAAGGATCTTAAGGGTGCTGCTCTCTTTTTATCCTCCAAAGCTTCTGATTACATGACAGGTCAAGTCATGGTACTGGACGGGGGACTGACAGCCTCTCTGTAATAAACCTTTGTATACTAAAACACTTAACAATAGAAAGGAATAAAACAAAATGGATATAACACAACAGTTTTTTAACATATTAACTAGATCGGGTTTTCAAGTAGAGCAAATGATCAATCGCTCTATTCAGAACCACTTAAATAAACCTGCATTCGTGAATTTTGCCTCACAGCGTGCAAATGGGATGGCTAAAGGAATGAGCAGCCTCCAAAATACAATGGAAATGCTTTCCGTTCCATTTAATTTTCCTACTAAAAATGATTTGGCAAATACGACAAACATGGTTGTTCAGTCTGAGGAAAAAATTGATAATCTTGAATATCAAATGATCTCCTTAACAAATGCTATTCAAGATTTACAGACAAATATCCTTTCAGCCAATCAAACACAAAGGGATAACCGTTGAAATGGCTTCTGAAATGGATGAGCTCTTTAATAACAGATTGATTAATGTCTTTAAAACAGTCAATAGTCCAGCTCCTGAAGTTGGCCTAACTCCCAGACAAGCGGTTTGGAAAAAGAATAAAGCCACCCTCTGGTACTATCCAGCACAGCAAAAAAAATATGATACGCCGTTATATTTTATTTATTCGCTGCTCAACCAGCCTTTCATCTTAGATTTAGGTCCAGGATATAGTTTGATTAAATTTTTGAATGAAAAAGGCTTTGATATTTATCTGCTGGATTTCGGGATTCCAACCTACGCGGATAAAGATCTCACTGTGGATGATTATATTCTTCGCTATATTAAAAAAGGTGTACAGCGTACCTTAATTCATAGCGGTGCGTCACAGATATCCATTATTGGCTTTTGCATGGGAGGCACATTTGCTTCAATCTATGCTGCAATAGCAGACGAACCGATTCAGAATCTGATCCTTGCTGTAGCACCTATTGATTTTTCCTATTTTCCAATTTTTGATGAGTGGCAAAATAGACTCCGAGATGGGGAACTAGATTTAGAAACTATTTTTGATACTGCAGGGGTTATACCCTCTCCCTTAATGAAAGCAGGTATTAGGCTATTTGTCTCTCCGGTCTATGTATCTCCTTATTTATCATTATTAAGAAAAAGCTATGATGAAGAGTATGCACTCAAGTGGAAAAGATTAAATTTTTGGGCAGAATCACATATTCCTTTTTCAGGAGCGGCACTAAAACAAATGATTCAGACCCTTGGAATTGAAAATGGATTAATGAATGGAACATTTTTAATCGATGGGACTCCTGTCAATTTATCAAATATACACGCAAACTTGCTTGCTGTTGGATCAAATGTTGATCGCTTGGTTCCAAAGGAACAAATTCAGCCGGTTATGGATCTTGTCTCCAGTAAAGATAAAACTTTTTTTGCTATGAAAGGCGGACATGCCACACTAGCAACAAATAAGGAAGTGCAGGAATTTTTAAGCAGTTGGTTATCGGTCCGCTCAAATCCGATCAGGATAAGCTAAAATCGGCTTTTTATAAAATTTATCTGAGAGGAGGTAGTGTAAGTGACAGGTGTTTTATCTCAAGAAACTGCGATTGATTTTCATCATACTCACATATGTTATTTAGGCTTCGCTGCCTTTGTTTTTAAGGAATATCTCTATTCCTTATATCAATAAACCGACATTTCCCTCTAAAAATTGTTAGAATATCACCTTCTTTGTCTAATAAGAACTTCTTTTGTCACCCATACAGGAAAAAAAAGAGAGAAGTTGAATTTTATATACAGTAAAGGAGGGAATGTTCATGAATACAACAAATGTCGCGCAATTGCTTAATGTATCAAAAAGTACAGTTCAGCGCTGGGTGAAGCAGCTTGATCTGCAGATGAAACGCAATGAGTTAGGCCATTATTCGTTTTCCGAAAATGATGTTGCATTACTGACGCAAGTCCATGAACAGCTGCAGGCAGGAAAGAATCTTCAGGAAATCAGCGTAATAAGCAAAAAGCGAAGAAATGGCATCGTGAAAAAAGAAGAAAAAGATCACCGTACAATCGAGCTTCTTAAGAGAATTGACGAGCTGGAGCTCCGAATTAATCGTAAAGCAGATGATGTTGTGTCCTATCAGCTTTTACAGCATCGTCAAGAAATGGAAGAATTGCAAAAACAAATTACGTCACTCAACGAACGAATGTCTGCTCTTGAAGCCACAGCCAGCACTCTGCAGAATTTCCCGCCGCCCCCCCAGGATACACTCCTGCTTTTAGATCAGGAGATACCAGAGAAAAAATTAAAAAGAAAAAGCTTTTTCACCATGCTTTTTGGATAAAAAACAAGCTAAATAGCGTTACAGCAGATGCTGTAACGCTTTTATTTAAAGTGGACCAAACATAAAATAATCTGTCACGCCCTAATTGAATAGGTTACGCCGATCATCACTATGCGATAAGAAGCTCCACATTAAATCGCTCTAACAATTTCACAAATTCATGATCTGGCATCTGATCTGTAATAAGCAAATCAATTTCGTCCAGTCCGGCTATGCAGAAAAAGTCGGTAACACCAAGCTTTGTATGGTCCGCTAAAACGATGGTCTGACTCGCCTGCTGAATCATTTTCCTTTTCACCATACCATCCTCTTCATGCGCCAAAGTAATTCCAGCTTCGGAAACACCAACAACGCCGATAAATGCACGATCAACACGATAATGGCTGAGCTTTTCTATCACAGAAGAACCATACAAGAAACGATGCTCCTTATGAAGCATGCCTCCAAGCAGAATAATATCCACTTGCTTAAGATGAGATAAGATTTCAGCCTCATTGATGGAATTTGTAATGATCGTACAGGGAATATCATTCAACTGTTCGGCACAGGACTGCACCGTTGTCGATGCATCCAATATCACTTTATCTCCTTCGCCAATAAGCGAAGCTGCCCTTTTGCCGATACTCTTCTTTTCTTTTGATACCGTAATCAGCCTTTTCTCATAATTTTTTATTTCATGATGAGATGACGGCAAAATCGCACCGCCTCGGGTTCGAATAATCACACGGTCTTCTTCAAGTCTAACAAGATCCCTTCGTGCGGTATCACGTGAGACATCAAAAAGATGGCAAATTTGATCAATGGAAATCGAGTTGTTTTCCTTTAAATAATGCATGATCCGAATAATTCGTTCTTCTTGGTACATTTGATCAGCTACTTTTTAAGTAATTGTAAGTATTTCTAGTTAATTTTAAGTCATTATTTAAGTGAATTCAAGTAATTTAATGAATTTACGTCAATCCCATGTAAAGCGCTGCTCCTTAAAGGGGTCACCATAATTATGATAGCCGTTTCTCTCCCAAAATCCTGGTGTATCCACTGCTGAAAATTCAATGCCTCTTAGCCACTTGGCACTTTTCCAAAAATACAGATGCGGAAAAACGGCACGCAATGGAAAACCATGCTCAGGAGTCAGCTTTTCATGGTTGTAGGAATGAGCAAGCAAACTGCTTTCTTTCATAAAATCCTCTATCGGAATATTGGTGCTCCAATCCTCCTCCGCATGTAAAATGACGTAGCGAGCATTCTCTTTTACTTTTACACGCTGTGCAATAGACCTGCAGGATATACCTGTCCATACCGTATCAAGCTTCGACCAGCCCGTGACACAATGAATATCATTTTGATACTCTTTCTGCTCCAGCTTTAATACTTCATCATATCCTAATGTTATAGGGTAGTGTACCTCTCCGAAGATCTGCAGCGACCATTGACTCATGTCAGAGTAATAAGGAACATTGCCATGGTGAAGAACTGGAAAAGTTGTTGTGACATTCTGATTCGGCGGAACTCTGGAGGAAGTATGTTTTTTTATTTTTCCGAAATACATATGAACCTCTCCTTTGTTTTTACTTTTATCATACCCTAATACCTGATTCATAAGGATAGTGATATATTTTACATTCCAAAATGCCTATATAATAAAAAAAGTGCCCAAGCGAATGGACACTCTCTCATTTATAGAATCATTGCTGCAATCCAGCCAAAAGCGATAAGCGGGATATTGTAGTGAAGAAATGTTGGAACACATGTATCCCAGATGTGGTTATGCTGACCGTCTGCATTTAATCCAGATGTCGGTCCAAGTGTACTATCAGACGCTGGTGAACCTGCATCCCCAAGGGCAGCTGCTGTTCCAACAAGTGCGATCGTTGCCATTGGGCTGAAGCCAAGTTCTAGTGCAAGCGGAACAAAGATCGTTGTAATAATAGGAATAGTTGAAAACGAAGAACCAATTCCCATCGTCACCAGCAAACCAACAACAAGCATCAGCAAGGCAGCCATTGCCTTATTCCCAGCTACTGCATCTGCCGCAAGCTGAACGAGTGACTCTACGTCACCAGTTGCCTTCATTACTTCTGCGAAACCAAACGCTGCCAGCATGACAAATCCAATAAAGGCCATCATTTTCATGCCATCTGTTAAAAGCTGATCAGCTTCCTTCCACTTAACAGCTCCGCTGATATACAGAACAATTAGTCCTGATACAGCACCTATAATCATAGAATCCGTAACAATTTGAACAATAAGAGCTGCCGCAATGGCTGCCAGTCCGAAAAGGATATCCTTTTTCCGATACGAGATTTTTTCTTGATCGACAACACTAATATCTGAATAGCTTCTATTTTTTCTATATGATATAAACGCAATAGCCAAACCAACTGCCATCCCGCCTACCGGAATCAGCATTGCTACCGGAATATCATTCATATTTATAGCAAGTCCGCTAGTATTCATGTTCTCTGCAAGGATCTCATGAAAGATCTGTCCGAACCCAGCAGGAATCAGCATATACGGAGCCGTTAACCCGAAAGTCAGCACTGCTGCAATCAGTCTGCGATCTATTTGCAGTTCATTCATAATCTTTAAAAGCGGCGGAATCAAAATCGGTATAAAGGCAATATGAATGGGAATAACATTCTGTGACATGCAGGCCATTAATAAAATAGCAAAAATCATAAAAGCCTTCGACAGTGTTTTTCCTCGGCCTTCTCCATTCACAGCTACCTTGCCCAGCACCCAGTCTACTAATACATTCGGAAGACCTGTGCTTGAGATTGCAACCGCAAATCCGCCAAGCAGTGCATAGCTTAATGCAACTTCTGCACTTCCGCCAAGACCGCCTGAAAAGACTTCAATCGTTTCTGTTAGATTAAGGCCACCCGTTAACCCTCCGACTACAGCACCTGTGATTAACGCGAGAACAACATTTACTCTGAATAAGCTAAGTAATAGCATAATTAATACAGCAATGATGACTGAATTCATAATAGTAAACCCCTTTTACTTTATTACGATAAATTGGTAGAGAACTAAAATACGATTATAAAATTATCATATTATTGTAGTGCATGTCAATCATTTTATTTTAGTTCGCTAGTGTGATAAAGAGTATGGAGTTCTTTTTGTTGCGTTAATAATAAAACAGAAGCCAGAGAAATAAATCTCCGGCTTCTACTTTTACAATACTGCCTTCTTCCCTCTTAATTCTTTCGGAATGTATACACAATATGGTTCACTCTCAAGGTAATCGCCTGTAACAGCATAGCTTCTAGAGCGGGATCCTCCGCAAACGAATCGATATTCACATACACCGCATTTGCCTTTATAAAGATCTGGATTACGCAATTCCTTTAAGACCGGGGCATTTCGATATATGTCCTTTAGTGGTTTTTCACGCACATTTCCAACTCTAATTGGGAGAAGTCCGCTTGGCAATACGTCCCCTGTATGTGATACAAATATAAAGCCATTTCCATCATTGACGCCTTTTGGAGCACGGCTCAATCCGTCGATGCCTGATGCAGAGTCTCTCACAATTGTGTCCTCGTACTCAATTTTATCCCCAGCTACAAGCTTGTCCTTCACTTTCTGCTGCAAAACAACACGGCGGTAATGCTGAGCAGCAGTTGTTTTAATATCAAAAGGAGCTGTTTTGCCTAATTCATAAAGCCATTTAAACACTTTTTCGTGTTCAAGTGGTGTCAAGCATGCATCCTGCTGCCCTCTTCCTGTAGGAACAAGCAAAAAGATATACCACATCACTGCTTTTAAATCTTTAACCAGTTCTGCCATTTGCTCAAGGTGGTCATAGTTGTAGCGTGAAATAACAGTATTAATTTGCAGCGGCATGTTCAGTTCATTTAGATAGTGGATTTTTTCAACCGTTAAATCAAAAGAGCCAGATGTTCCCCTGAAGTGATCATGAATTTCTGGAGTTGGTCCATCCAAACTAAGTCCCCAGCGGGAAAGCCCGACACTTTTGGCGCGCTCCATTTTCTCTTTTGTGACATTTGCTGTTGCACTTGGCGTCATAGACACACGCATACCTTTTTGCACCGCATATTCAGCAAGTTCAAACAAATCTTCCCTCATCATGCAATCTCCGCCGGTAAAGACAAGCATTGGTTTATTCATTTCATATATCTGATCAATTAATTCAAAACCTTCTTTTGTTGTCAGTTCATTAGGATCACGCCTTAACTGTGCGTCGGCTCTGCAGTGAACACATTTCAATTCACATGCTCTAGTTACTTCCCAAATAACGATAAAAGGGTTTTCATTAAAGTCCATTGACGACCTGTTCATATGTCCGGGATGTCCTCCCATTTTGCCATGCATGTTATCACCATTTTCCCATTTATTATTGTTCAAAGTCAGTATATCGAGGATTGATTTGACAAGCTGTGGTATTTGTTACATTTAGCTATTATAAATTCGAAAATTTGTTCACATTCAAACAATCTAAAAAGACGATTAACGAATAATTCATGAGTAGATATTTAAATTTGAAACAAAATAATAAAGAGGTGGGCAAAATGAAAAATCAGAAATCATCTAAATTATTTTTAGTCGGCATCAGTGTCATTGGACTTGTTCTATTGCCATTTGCCATATTCAAACGTTCAACAAAGGATTGGGTCATTATTTACCTTGTAGCAGTGATTGGCAATTCCTTTATCGATAAATATTTAGTGCTAAAAGGTTTTTTAAAATATCCGCACCGGTTATTTCCGAAGTATGTCATTCATCTGCCTTTTGACTTTATTCTTTATCCACTGCTGCTGCTTTACTATAATCAATGGACGGTCGACAGTAAGCCTCTTGGCCTTATTCTAAAGTTGTTTCCTTTTATAATCCCTCAAGTCATAATCGAAACCTTTGCCGAAAGGAAAACTAAATTGATTACATGGAAAAGGGGATGGGATTGGCATCACTCCCTTATTAGCTTGGCTTTAAAACTGTTAGTATGCCGCGGCATTATTGCTTTCATTAGAAGAATAGACTAAATGCAAATCAGATTGATGGATTTCTGCTGGGGAAAGCTTAGTCCCTTTCCCAGGAGGGCACTGATTTTCTTATAATTTTATGTTTCTTGTTTAACCCAGTGGGAATCTATAATGAATTTTATAAAGCAAAAAAGCCATTTTCTGTCTTTTATCAGATAGAAAAGTGGCTTTTTCTGTCTTAATACCTTAATTTCTGGGTTGTCTTATCTCTTTAGTCACTTCATTAATTTTAAAATCCGTTTTAGATTGACTGCAAATATGGTTGTGGCCCCTTGAATTTGCATGCCAAATAAACCCGAGGATTTCGCTGTATCATACTCGTGTCCATGCTTCAGTTCACTATTTTTAGCCTCAATCTTATATCGACTTTTAGATAACTCCTTAAATTCATCTGTATTCTGGAACGCCTCTTGGTCTTTATGCTCGGTTGATTTTATGGTGACTGAATATGTTTTTGATTTCGCTCCTTTTTTATAACAGCCTTCTTGGAATGGACAAACCTTACATTTTTCGATATCAAAGAAATATTTCATTCTTTGGTTTCGATCTTGGCCCTTTCTTTCCTCAAATTTCTTTTTGGTCGCTAAATGGCCTGCCTTACACACATACATTCCCGCATCTTTATTAAACGTGAATTCGTCTTCTTTTTTACGGGTACCATGTGTTACGAGTGGATGCAGTTTCGAAACTAGCTCCAACTCTTCTTTCTTCATAAAACGAATATTTTCTTTCTCCGAATATGCCGTATCTCCAATTACCGTTTTAATTTCCATTCCGGTTTCTATGCTTTTCTCCACTAATTCTTGTAGGTATTTTCCATCACTTTTTTCTCCAGTCGTAATCACCGCAGCCGTAATAATCCGTTCATCAGCCATTGCCAGATGTGTTTTATAACCAAAAAAGGAGGATTCTTCAGATTTATGTCCTACTTTGGCATCAGGATCCATGGAAAAACTCAATTGTTCTGTACAATCTTCAACGACTTCTTTTAAAACATTTATTTTCTCTTTTACCGCAGGTATTTCTGAAATTCTTGGCTCTGATTCAATGACCTTTATGAGATCCTGGCAGTAAACGATTTCATCCTCCACATTATTACTAATCGTTTTGGGTGGTAATTTCTCTTTCATCGATTCATCAATCTGATAAACAGATTTCCGTACATTTTTTGATTTTTCCTGTAGGAATTCTTTAACTGACTTTTGATTATAGCGTGATTTTGTGTGAGTGGAGTCGACAATAATCGTTTTACTTTTTATGATTTCTTTCTCTAGCGCAATTTCTACACTTTTGTTTATAAGCATGTCTAATAAATTCATGTCTTGTAGTCGCTGTTTACGAAATTTCGTTAGGGAACTTGGATCAATGACAGGTTCTTCTGGTGCCATTTCAAGAAAATATTTGAATGACATATCATATTTTGAGCGTTCAACAACATCGACATCGGATAAACTAAAGATTGATTTGAGTAAGAGGTATTTGAACATACGAATAGGATGAACGGCATTCCGGCCGTTATTTAAACAATACTTTGATTCTAATTCTTCAAGAATAAAGCTAAAGTCCACAAGATCGTTGATTTTACGTAACATATTGTCTTGAGGAACAACAAGGTCGTATATTTGTGAATATGGGCTGAAACTAAAGGATTGTTGGTTGGAGATCATTGGATTTCACCTGCAATATAATTATTACTTTCATTATAAAACAAAAAGCCAGCGAAACAATGTTTCACTGGCTTTAAAAAGGACTTTTTCAGTGCCCTCTTTCCCAGACGGCGGGGGCTCAGCCTTCTCCGACGGATCAATCGTCTTTCTTCCATCCCCTCTTCTTTAAAAACCTTAACGAGCATGTAATTCTAGCTAAGACTACTTAGCATAGTTCCCCTGCTAATTTTTTGAATTTTATGATAATATTACTTAAAAGTCTTTTCAACACAAAGGAGCTGAATTTGTGCAGTTAGGATTAAAGAGAGATGAAATCAGGTTGGTGGGTTACAATCCAGAATGGACAAAAGAGTTTAGTAGAGTGAGAGATCATCTTCTGCAAAACATTCAACTGAACGAGAATTGGATCCAGCATATTGGCAGCACAGCTATAAAAGGAATGCCTGCAAAGCCTATTTTGGATATTTTAGTTGGAGTAAATGATTTGAATAACGCAGACAGCAGCTTATTTACCGGTTTAAAGAATTGCGGATTTTTACGGCTAAAGGTTGAACGGCCAGGAGAAATAGTATTGGCTAAATTCACTGACCAAACTTATGAAGTAAAAACACATTATATACATCTAACTGAATATAGAAGCGAACTTTGGAATAATTTGATTTTCTTTAGAGACTATCTAAATTCAAACGAAACAGCTAGACAAAGATATTTAGAGATTAAAAAAGAGTACTTAGAGAAATCATCAACTGGAATTAATGAATATACCGATTATAAAGAGGAGTTTATAAAGTACATTTATAGCAAGAGGACCAGCCAAAACTAGTGCATCTTGGTTTTCTATTTCAACTTGTGGAAGCAAAGACGTTTTCGTCTGCTCTACTGAAAGGAGAATTTTGAATGACCTATAATGAGGCCACTCAAACAATCAAAACCAGCAGGTTACTATTAAGATTATTTACTAATGATGATGCATCACGGGTTGCCGAGCTATGCAATAATGACAATATTTATAAAAATACTTTATACCTTCCCTTTCCATACAAAATGGAAGATGCTTTATCGTGGATCAGACTTCATTCACACTATTTTAATGAAAATAAGAAATATGAATTTGCCATAACAGATAAGGTTTCGGGTGAGTTATACGGAGCAATTGCGTTATCTAACAATCATCTTTTTAATCATGGAGAACTTGCCTACTGGGTTGGAGAAGAATATTGGGGAAAAGGCTATGGTACAGAAGCAGCTAAAGCCGTCATTGACTTTGCTTTCAAAGAGAAACAGTATCAAAAAGTATTTGCTCGCTGCTTTTTATCAAATCCAGCATCAGGAAGAGTGTTAGAAAAGGTAGGAATGAAAAAAGAGGGAATCTTAAGACAGCATGTAAAGAAAGAGAATGAATATATTGATCTTGTATGTTATGGTATTCTCTCACATGAAGCTGCTCCTTCGCCATAAAATAAGAGAGGCTCCCAAGGGAAGCCTCTCTTAAATTAATTATTTAAGTGTTTCAAACCGTTCAACAAACAATGCAAGTGTTCGAGCCATTACACCTGTTGCTCCGGAAGGTCCTAGGTCATAGGCTTGATTCGTTGTTGCTGTACCCGCAATATCCAAATGAACCCAAGGTGTATTTTCCGCAAATTCCCCAACAAATGCTCCGCCCATAATGGCGTGTCCTTCACGGCCTGGTGAATTATTGAGATCAGCAATTTTACTGCTTCTTACCCTCTTTTTATCCTTTTCAAATAACGGCAGCTGCCATACAGGTTCGTCAGCTTCATGGGAAGCTTCTAAAATCTGTTCAAACAAAGCTTCATTATTCGTCAATGCACCAGTTGTATTTGTCCCAAGCGCAACAATTACTCCGCCTGTTAAGGTTGCTACATCTACTAAATAGTTAGCTCCATGATGCTTTGCATATGTCACTGCATCTGCTAATGCAAGTCTGCCTTCTGCATCCGTATTTAACACTTCAATGGTTTTACCGCTCATTGATGTAATGACATCATCCGGTTTAAGAGCAGCTCCGCTAATCATGTTATCAGTAGAAGGAATAACAGCTACAACATTTTGTTCAGGCTTTAGTTCACCGATGATTTCCATGGCACCTAAAACGGCTGCTGCTCCTCCCATATCACTTTTCATTCCGACGATCCCATCTTTCGGTTTAATCGAATATCCGCCTGTGTCAAAAGTGATCCCTTTTCCAACCAAGCCGATGACATCTTCCCACTCATCCTTGCCTTGATATTTCAACACAATCATTTTTGGCGGCTCTACAGAACCTTGGTTAACAGCCAATAAAGCACCCATGCCAAGCTTAATCATATCTTCTTTTTCTAAGATTTCTGTTTCAAATTCATAGCGTGCACCCAGTTCTTTGGCATATTCAGCCATATCTGTTGCAGTAAGCATATTGCCTGGAAGATTCACAAGTGTTCTGGCAGAATTCGTCCCCATCCCATATGCATAACCAACTGTTAAAGAAGCTTTTATTTCTTCTGCATCAGTCTCAGAACCGTATACAAAAAGGTGCTCTATTTTTTTCTCTGGTTCATTTGATTTCTCTTTATAGCCTTCAAATTGATATGTTGCTAAAGCAAATGACTCTGTTACAGCGTGTGCAGCATCAATAGAGTCAAGAGAATCTGCAGTAAGTGAATCCAGATAAACTGCTGCTTCGGTCATCTTCGCAGCCTGAACTTGTTTAAACGCTGCTCCTAATGCTTCTCTTAAAAGATCAAAAGTGTATTCCTTTTCTTTTCCCAGACCTACAAAAATGAAGCGTTTGCTTCCAACCTTTTGAAATGTATGTATTTTTGAAATAGCTTTAGGCTTAGCCGAAATGTCTCCATTTTTAACAAGCTCTGTTAGTGCGCCATCAAATGCTTCATCAATACGAGCTAATTTGCCTTCAAATTTCTGTGGCTGATCAAAAAGCCCAATAATTAAGCATTCGTGTTCTGCAGCTAAATTTAATTCTGATTGTACTGTAAACATGTTAACACCCCCAATATTGATAATATTATTATACATAATTATCTGATTTATTTCGACTTCCTAACCATCCAGTTTCAAGAAATCTTTTTTAGCTAGTGTAATTCTGCTCTCATAGTGTCTTTTTGGCTTCAATATAATTTCATATTTTTGTATAAAATAAAAAAGAGTTGATTTATTTGCATGAAGAGAAATAATATTGAAGAATAGTAACTAGAGCAGTGTAAATTTTTCAAAGGTGGTTTTTATGGAATTATTTATGAACTTCCCGTTTTGGTCAGCACTAGCTGCCATCTTCTTTGCCCAATTTGTAAAGGTGCCAATCACATTTATTGCTACAAAAAGATTAGATTGGTCATTGCTGACGAGTACGGGGGGAATGCCAAGTTCACATTCTGCCGCGGTCACCGCATTATCAACTGGTGTCGCACTGGAAGCTGGACTAGATTCCGCTCTGTTCGCTGTATCCGCTGTGTTTGCAATCATCACGATGTTTGATGCTACTGGCGTACGCCGCCAAGCTGGCGAACAGGCTATTGTGCTTAATAAGCTTGTTGCCGATTTTCAAAGGTTTTTAGATGAAGCAAAGGATTGGCAAAAAAAACCTGAACAAGAGAAAAGACAGGAGTTAAAAGAGCTTCTTGGCCATAAGCCGATTGAAGTCCTATTCGGCGGATTAACTGGGGTCTTGCTAACGCTTGTCCTCTATTATTTTTTCGTCATATAGAAAAGATATCCGGCAACAACAAAAAAGACAGGGAGTTCCTGTCTTTTTTGTTTAGAAATGTACATGTATTATTCTTCTGCAGATTTAATATAAGCCTGACGGAATACCTGCATGGATTCATTTTCATTCAGTGCAGTCAGTTCCTCTTCTGTTAAAGAACCATCGCCCATTTTCACAACATAGACATCTAGCGTCTTCTTTCCCCAATGTTGGTAAACTTGATCAACGGTTTCATAGTAAAGATCCAGTTTATTTCCTTTAATGGCTCCACCTTTATCGGCAACTACCCCATAACCGTAGTCAGGGATAAATAAAATGGTTCCAATCGGGAATACATTTAGATCAGCAGCCACTGTTGAATATAAATCACGTTTTACTTTAACACCTGAGTATGTAATACCAAATCCTGGGTGATTAGGATGTTTTCCTGTTGATTCATAATAAGCAGTATAACCTGTAGCAACAACATTTTTTCGCTGATATTGTGACCAATCAATCGACTCTTCCAAAGTTGGAGGCTCTCCAACCACAGGCTCACTTGAAGAGATTTGGGATTCCCCTACTGTTGCTAATTGCAACTTCTTAAAAGCTACTCCAACCGTTTTAAATGTATGTGTTACCTTCTCCATAAGGGAAAATTCATTATTTTCAGCTGCCACTTCAGCAATTTCTCGAGCTTTTACTCCTGAGATCGATTCAAACGTCGTTAATGTTGCACCCATAACTAAAATGGTCATCACAATACGTCTTGTCCAATTTTTTAATGTATTCATACTAAATTTCACTCCTCCCAACCATATTCATTTCCCATCTGAACAGAAAATATTCATAAGTTAAGAGAATAAGCGAAAAAATTTACTATTTTCAAATTATTGAACAATAAGAAAATTCACAAAAAAGCTCTGCGCTTTTTTGAACGCAGAGCTTTTAAAACATTCGATATCCTTTTTTGCGCAGCAGTTTAATGGTAATGCCAGCTACAATGGCACCTGCCAATCCGCTGCTTAAAATTAAAATATCTGCCATTGCCAAGCTTGATAATTCTGTACCAAGATCTGAAAAAGCAAATCCTGTGTTTGTAAAATATTCTATGAATCGCACCTGATCAATAATTAAAATGGCAATAACTGGATAAATTATTGCCATGATCCAGGACATTCTTAAAAGCATATTCAAAATAAAACCGATTCCAAAAAATAAAACAAAAAATAAAAGCATGGAAATTGGCAATACAAATATGGTCATCTGCATTAGTATTTGTCCCCCTTAGCACATCAATATTTAGTGTACTGAAAAAAATAGAATTCCGTCAACTAAAATTGGGAGGAAAGGGAGATTTCTCTAACTTAGAAGTGAGAACCCATCATTAACTCAAAACAAAAAGCCCTCAATCTGAGAGCTTTATTAAACGGAATTTTACTATATACTGTTAACTTTTTTTCTTTCCTGATCCTCCGCAGCAGGAGCATGTTTCTGACCCGCCAAGTAAGAGCTGAAAATAACCCTTTCCTGAACAATATGGACAATTTTTTGTATCATAGCTGTTTGATTTCATTGCGTTGTCATCTCCTCTTACTACTGAATTTTCTGATAATATATCAAGGATCAAACCATTTGGAAAGGCTTAATTTTAACTGAAAACCTTTACTGTAAACGCATACAACTACCTATTGCATTGTTTTTCTTTTATTATCTTAATATTTCGGAAAATTATAAAAATAATTTATATGCCGTATATGAAAACTGATTTCCTGGATTTATGTTTTCAATTGCCTGCTGCATGATCTCTTCTGACCGATTTAATAAATGCTTTAGCATAATGGAGGATTCTGCTTGATTAACAATGTAATCCGATTTTATGAATGTTGCTTCTTCTATTTCTTCTTCCTGTATTGTAATGTTTTTTTCGGCTATGGGCTCCAATAAAAAGATCAGCATATTATCACTGATTTCCTCTTTTATGACCCCTGTTCTTAAACCAATCATTCCTTTTACCTTGCAAGCAATTCCAGTTTCCTCAAAAACCTCTCTCACTGCAGCAGCATCTGCTGTTTCTCCTTCATGTACAAAGCCGGCAGGGATCGACCACATCCCTTTTAGTCCCCCATATTTTTTCTTTACTACAAGCCATTCACCTTGCTCAGAAATAACTAAACCAGCTGCTGCAAGCCAAACCTTTCCCCTTTTGCTCATCTAGATTCCTCCCTGACTGCGATTTTACCTCTTCTTTATTAAACAGTTTAACATAGATAAAAATTGAAATTTACAGTTGAAACAGCAGGAGATCACAGGTCAATTTATAGGTAGGTTAGTTTATTGGAATAGATGGTTGTTCGATTTGCTGCATTTTTGTTTAGATGGGAAATAAGGGTAGATAAAGAGTAAGATGTGATTGCTTATTCTAGAATATTGGATAATAAGGTGGATTAGAGAAAGAGCTGTACCTTTTTTCTAGATACTGGTGGGAAGTGGTGTGATTAGAGTAGAAATACGACTGTTTTATCTAGATATTAAGGCTTCTTGGCGCGATTAGAGCGGAAATGCGACTGCGTTATCCAGATATTGGGGTTTTGTGGCGTGATTGGAGCGGAAACAGGACTCCGTTATCCAGATACTGGGGTTCCGTGGCGCGATTAGCGCAGAAACAGGACTCCGTTATCCAGATATTGGGGTTTTGTGGCGTGATTAGAGCAGATACAGGACTCCATTATCCAGATATTGGGGTTTTGTGGCGTGATTAAACCAGAAACACGACTCTTTTATCCAGATATTGGGGTTCCGTGGCGTGATTAGCGTAGAAACACGACTCCGTTATCCAGATACTGGGGTTCCGTGGCGTGATTAGCGCAGCAACAGGACTCCATTGTCCATATATTGGGGTTTTGTGGTGTGATTAAAGCAGAAACACGACTCCGTTATCCAGATATTGGGGTTTTGTGGCTCAATTAGAGCGGAAACAGGACTCTGTTATCCAGATATTGGGGTTTTGTGGCGTGATTAGAGCAGAAACACGACTCTGTTATCCAGATACTGGTGTTTTGTGGCGTGATTAGAGCAGAAACGCGACTCTGTTATCCAGATATTGGGGTTTCGTGGCGCGATTAGAGCAGAAACGCGACTCTGTTATCCAGATATTGGGGTTTCGTGGCGCGATTAGCGCAGAAACAGGACTCCGTTATCCAGATATTGGGTTTTTGCGGCTTGATTAAAGCGAAAACTTAGATTTTGCTACCACACAGAGCGATTATCTCCATAACTAGACTCTTTTTCAAAGATTCAAGCCAAACACAGCCTATTAGTGCCTAACCACCCTACCCAAAAACTATAACATACAACTCCCACCATCTCACCTAAACCGCCGAAATCTCCCCAACAAAAAAAAGAGCAGACCAAACACAGTCTGCTCTCCCTCATTTATTATAAAACGTTAAATTTACCTTTTTTCAATACAAGGCCTGCTCCGCCGATCATGTAAAGTGAGCGGTTATCAACCACTTTTTTCATGAAGGAAGCTTTTTTCCCTACTAATTTTTTGCCGAAAACAACACCAATTGCATCGTTTTCTCCTAAAGAACAAACTGTACCTTTAATATCTGGCTTGAAGTTTTCTAAAGGCTTGTTATGAATAAGTGCAGCAATATTTTTTGCACAAGTCTCACCTTGCTGCATCGCAATTTGTGCAGTAGGAGGATATGGGCGATTAATTTCTTCATTAATCATTAGTGAGCAGTCACCGATGACAAAGATATTCTCATGCTCTGGTACTCGCAGATCAAGATTTACTTTTACACGGCCGCGCATTGCTTCGATACCAGATTTCTCAATAATACCATTTCCGCGGATACCAGCTGCCCATACAACTGTAGCTGCTTTAATCTCTTCTGGCTCTTCTTCACCTTTAGCAACGATAATTCCTTCAGGAGTAGCTTCTTTAATCGCTGTGCCGATACGGAATTCAACACCCTTTTTCTCAAGGTGTGCTACTGCATATTCCACTAGATCCGGATCAAATCCTGGAAGAACCATTGGTGCCGCTTCGACACAGATGATTTTTACTTTGTGAATATCAATATCATACTCATGGCATAGCTCAGGAATACGGTTTCCTAACTCACCAAGGAATTCAATTCCAGTAAAGCCAGCTCCGCCTACTACAATTGTAAGGCGTTCGTCTTTTTTCTCTTCTTCTGTATGGTATGTTGCAAATTGCAGTTCAATATGCTCACGGATTTGGCGTGCAGCATTTACATTTATAATGGAAAATGCATACTCTTTTAAGCCTTTAATGCCAAATGTTTCAGATTCTCCGCCTAGTGCAACTACTAAATAGTCATACTCTACTTCGCCGTTTTCAAGCAATACTTTCTTTTCTTCTTTCTTGATCTCTACGGCAGTTCCTTGAATAAACTCAACCTTGTTTCGGTCAATTACACCCGAAATATCATATCTTACACGATCATGATGAAGTGTTCCTGCTGATGCTTCATGCAGCCACGTCGTTTCATAATGGTAATCATTTTTATTTATTAATACGATGTCAGCTTCATTTGTCCCTACAGCCTTTTGAAGGCGAGTAGCAGTCATTAATCCGCCGTAACCTGCACCTAGAATTACTATTTTTGGCTTTCTCAAGTCTATCACTTCCACCTTTTAATTTTTTGCGTAACATTATGTTCCGCAATTTTATACTATTTTATTTTACAAAAAACAGAAAAAGATTGTGATCCAATTCACGAACATGGACAAAAAAATGTTCCAAAATTGTCACAGAAAATTAACATTAATACTCCCATTTCATATTATGCTACTTTCACATGTTTTTCAAGATAAAATCCTACTTTATTAATTTTTAGACTAATCAGAAAAGATTCTGTTGCCAGTTTAAGAAATGGTGAGCAAAAGACGTATTTATGGTAATATTAATGAAAGTGAAAAATACATATTTGGAGGGATTAACTTTGAGTGAAGATCTAAAAGTTTATGATATAACCATTATTGGCGGAGGACCAACAGGACTTTTCACTGCTTTTTACGGCGGTATGAGACAGGCATCCGTTAAAATTATTGAAAGCTTGCCGCAGCTTGGCGGACAATTAAGTGCACTATATCCTGAAAAATATATCTATGATGTTGCCGGCTTTCCAAAAGTTCGTGCTCAAGAACTAGTAGATAATTTAAAAGAGCAAATGGCAAAGTTTGAACCAACTATTTGCTTAGAAGAAGCTGTTGAGCAGCTTGAAAAGCAGGCTGATGGCACCTTTAAATTAACAACAGATAAAGATGTGCATTATACAAAAGCTATTATCATTACTGCCGGAAATGGTGCGTTCCAGCCTCGCAGACTTGAATTAGAAAGTGCGAAGGAATATGAAGGAAAAAATCTTCATTACTTTATTGATGATCTTAATTCGTTTGCCGGCAAAAAGGTTGTTGTATTCGGCGGCGGAGATTCGGCTGTTGACTGGGCTTTAATGCTTGAACCAATTGCTGAAAAAGTAACCATTGTACACCGTCGTGACAAGTTCCGCGCTCATGAGCACAGTGTTGAAAACCTTCATAATTCAAAAGTTGAAGTAAAAACACCATATGTGCCGTCTGAATTAGTTGGAAATGATGAAGGTGTTCATCAGGTCGTGTTAGAGAATGTAACAAGCAAAGAAAAAGAAGTTTTCGATGTCGATGCTGTCATTGTAAACTACGGTTTCGTCTCTTCCTTAGGTCCAATCAAAGAGTGGGGATTAAATATTGAAAAGAATTCCATCGTGGTAAATTCCAAAATGGAGACAAACATCGAAGGTATTTATGCTGCAGGTGACATCTCAACTTATGATGGGAAAGTGAAACTAATTGCAAGCGGATTTGGTGAGGCACCAACAGCGGTAAATAACGCGAAATCATATATTGATCCAAAAGCAAGAGTACAGCCATTACACAGTACTTCTTTATTTGATAAATAATCTTCATATAAAAAACTCCGAAAGGCTAAGCCTTTCGGAGTTTTTTCCGATTAGATCCAAGATCTTCTGCGCTTATGGCAGCAGCAGTCTCTATCATTATCGTTGTTGTTGTCATCCTCTGCACCAGCGACAAGGTCATTGATTAAGCAGCGGCGAACAGCACGACAAAGATCTTCGCCATCAATGTGAGCATGCACCTTTACCTTAAAATTATCGTCAAAAGCTCCTGCAACATTTCCGTTATTATTACGGCATCCCATAATAACAACTCCCTTCCTCTTATTTTGTTTTACAATGTATCTTATGTAAGAGGAGGACAAGCTGCAAAGGCTAGCATCCAGCAAACGTAAAAATGTGCTTGTACATATTAATTTTCTAAAGAAAATTGAAAAAGCGGGAGAGTAATATAAAAAGTAGTTCCCTCACCTTCTTGGCTTTCTGCCCAGATTATTCCTTTATGGACCGTAATAATCTCCTTGCAGATGCTTAAGCCTAGACCATGACCTTTCTTTTTGTTGTCCCCGTAGCTATTTGTATAATCACGGTCAAAAATAAAGGGAAGAACATCAGCCGGTATACCCTGACCGCTATCACGAATCATTATTAATAATTCATTAACTCCTTGTAATCTAAATGACAGGATAATTTCACCAGACCCAGTATACTTTTTGGCATTGCTTATAATATTTGCAAATACTTGCCGTATTCTTTCAGGATCCACACCGATCATATAGTCTTCTATCTCTTCATTTATGAGCACATTCTCTATACGAAAAGCTAAATGTTCTCCGAGCTGCTCATTCTTATATCTATTTTTAATATAAGCAATAAATTGCGATAGCGGGATATAGTCAATATCAAATTGTAAGCGGCCAGACTCTGCCTGCGACAATTCAAATAAATCCTGAATAAGCTCCTCCAATTCATTAGACCTTTCGAGTGCCTTGCCAATTAGAAAGTTCTTTTCCTGCTCATCCCTGGCAAGTCCGTTCATGACTGCTTCTAAATAGCCGCTAATGACGTTTACTGGCGTGCGAAGATCATGAGATATGTTCGCTAGAAAATGTTTTCTCTTTTGCTCAACTTCCTCTAGCTTCATGTTAATTTTTTCTAACGACTGATTTGCATTCAGTAATTGCTCCGTTTTCTCAGCTACAGCTTTTTCCATTCTTTCATAGACATAAGCATTTTCAATTGAAATGGATAATTGAGTTGCCAAAATTGAAAGCAGTTTCGTCTTTTCCTCTGTAAAAACATGTGATGCATGCCTGTTTTCTAAATATAAGACACCGATCACTTCACCCTTTCGCATAATGGGATTGCAGAATAGTGATTTCGTTTGAGATTCTTTAATATATGGATCTTTTATAAATAATCCTTCTGCGGCTGCATGATGAAGAACCACGTAATCGCTGCTTGCTTTCACATAAGCCACAACCTTTTCAGCCAGCAGATTCTTTCCTGTAATCGGCAGATCACGGTAACGTTCAGCTTCAGTTTCATTTACGTTTTTGCATTCTCCGACAAAGAAAGTATCCTTTCTTCTGTATAAGATAAAACCTCGATCAGCACCGGCATATTCCATAGCAACGCCTAGTAGCTTGGAGGCAAGCTTTGACATAGTCATTTCATTGGAAATGCTTTGTGCTGCACCCTGCAATGCTGCATGGACATCGTAATAGGCTTGAGGCTCTACCTGAATAGGGACAGATATCCTTTTAGAATCAACATCTAATTGCTGTCTCTTAAATCCTGCTCCCCATTTTTCATAAAGATTGACAGCACCTTCGAAATAAGGCTGTGCGAGTTTTACATAGCCTAATTCTTTAAGATAATAGCCGGCACATTCATTGGCAATCGCACCATCTTGAATGAATCCATTCTCCTCTGCAAGCCGAATGCTTTCATCATACAACGCAAGTAATTTCGTACTAATGCCACCATCTGTTATTCTCTGTTTTTCTGCCTTCATTAATAAGAGTTTATGCTTATAGTTCTGAGGGGATAGCTTTGCCCATCTTTCAAGCTTTTTTAAACTCTTTCGCCATTCTCCCTTATATGCTCTGCCTATTTCAGAATCCTTTGTACACCACAAGGCGAGATAATAATAATACTCGGGCACTATGACAAGCGTAAGCCGATTGCTGACTAGTGGACTTAGCTCTTGTAAAATGGCTGCCGCATAATCCCTTTGATGGAATAGATACGCCATTTGCAGGCGAATCGTATAATGCATAATTTTAGCAGAGTCATCCTCTAAGACAGGCTGCATTTCCCAATGATAATGGGGATGATTACTTTGCAGCATGCTTGTCCAATGTTTTATTTCATTTAAAAAACCAATTGAAATGGGATATTGTATTGTATTGATAAATTGAATCTGCTGATTAACACGAGTTAAAACGGTGTCCAGCTGTGCTCCCTGGATGAGCATGGATACGACTATAAAGGAACTGTTTGCTCCTGCGAGATGCATGTTTCCCGCATCAAGACAATAGCGCTGGGAGCTTTCCATGTATGTAACATTTTTGCTTATATGGGAATGCCATTGATTCACAAAGCTTCCATATACAAAGTGAACACGGCCTTTAATTCCCACATCGCCAAAATACTCTGATAGTTCTAAAGCAAGCTTGCCATACAGTACACTTCCTTGAAAGTCTTTAAATCCGGAACTCAGAATGAGCGCATAATTATTGATGACAAGGGCGCTAATATTGGCAATTCCATGCTTAAGCGTATAACGGACAGCCCTCAGCATTAAAAGGGCAGCTAAATTCTGGTTGATATGATAGGCAGCCGAATTCATGGTAATCAACGTATTCAGCACTTGTTTTTCATCATTATTAAGTTCCGGGAGTTTTAGTATCTGCTCCCTTTTTCGCTTGCTGAGCGCCAGACGAACCAGCAAAAACTCTTTGGCTACATCTCCTTTTGTCAGTTTCTCTGGAAACGTTATCCCATAAAGCTTTAATCCTTCTAATCCTGCCTGAATCGACTCCTCGACTCGATGCATATGTGTATACAGTATCATTTTAGAATTATATATTTCGAGCTGATCTGCTTTCTTTTTTGTATAACTCAGCAGTTCGTTGAAGGTTTGCTCCGCCTCAGAAAATTGGCTTGTTACGTACTGGCATTCTCCCAATCCCTTCATGAGCCTATAGGTTAAGTGATCATCTTTGCCTGAAGAGGCCTCATTAAATAAATGCTGTGCGTATTCATAATAAGCAAGTGCTTCTGAATGCGCCGATGCATTTTTAGCCTTTTCTGCCGCAATAATGTTCCACTCTCTTAATTGTTGTTTTTCATGTGAAGTTAGTTTATCTTGAACTCTATTTAAGTGGTTAACCACTGTGAAAATATCGTTTTTAATGGAGGATTTATGCTTACAGAGCAGTCGCCCAATAGTAAGATGTGCTGCTTCTTTTTCGTTATTTGTCATCATTTCATAGAATGCCTGCTGAACTCGGTCATGCAAGAAAGTGTAATAGAGGGGTTCTTCTTCAACCATTGCTTCAGCTTCTTCACGATAAATCCATTTATAGGATACACTGGTCGGCAAAACCATCCCAGCTTCAAGGGTATCCCATACCTGCTCAGCTGTTACTTCCAGCGATGCTCCAGAAATAATAGATAATGTTTTTAGGTCAAAACGATTTCCAATACAAGAAGCCAACTGTAATATATTTTGAACATGCGAAGGCAGCATCTCAATTCGCCCAATTAAGAAGGATAGGATATTTTCATCAACGTAGCTATCTTTATACTTCTCATCAATACGCCATTTCCGCTGCTCTGGAAGAAGTGTAATGAGTCCATCATCCTCATAGGATTTCAATAGCTGTCTGATATAAAATGGATTTCCTTGTGTGATCCGATAAATATGAACAGATAATTCCTCAATATGTGTTCCCTTGTCACAGAAGGACTCTTCCAGCCATAATGTCACCTGATTTTGGGCAAGGTTTCTAACTGGGATACTAGAGAAAAGGATATTTTTTTCCTTTAATAGATTCATTGTTTTATTAAAAGGATGCTGTTCACTTATCTCATTTTCACGAAAAGCAGCAATGATCATAAAATATCTGCAATCTGACTGTGTCAGCATATATTCAATCCATTCCAGCGATGCAATATCTGCCCATTGCAAATCATCAAGAAATAAGACAAGTGGATGATCCTTCGTTGCACAGATATTTATAAATTGCTGAAAAGTATATAGCTGCAGACGCTGTGTATCAAGTAATGATCGATTATAGGCAGTACCCGACTTTCCAATCAGCCAGGCAAGCTCTGGCAAAATGGCTGTGAGAGAAGCAGAGTGTACAGACAATCCTTCTGTTATTTTCCGCTTCCAGATCTCAACTTGTTCATTATTCTCGGTCAGAAACTGGCGAATGAGTGATTGAAAGGCAGAAAGGATTGGCGCAAAAGGAACTGTTCTATTCATTTGCTCAAATTTTCCTGAAATAAAATATCCTTTTTCTTTAATCAATGGTTTATGAATCTCATTTACGAGTGCTGTCTTCCCAATCCCAGCCTCTCCTGGAATAAGCAATAGGCTTCTTCCGCCATTTGCTACATGCGCAAAAGCTCTATGAATTTGTGAAATTTCTTTTTCCCGTCCATATAATCGACCAGCCTTTTCAAAAACGAGCCCATGGTCATGTTGTCCAATCGCAATACTTGGAATGTTTCCGAATGCATGATATTGGCTAATGGCATATCCTAAATCTTCCCTCAGACCCCAAGCGCTTTTATAGCGATTGTCTGGTGTCTTTTCTAATAATTTTAAAATAATTTCTCCAATTATTTCAGGTAAATCAGGAAGCTGCAGACTTGGATGTTTAGGTCTTTTGGCAAGGTGTGCATGAACAAGCTGGCTATGCTCAGCCATATTGAAAGGCAATTGACCGGTAAACAGCTCGTATAACACCACCCCTAAGGAATACAGGTCAGATCGATAATCAATGGGCTTATTCATTCTCCCTGTCTGCTCTGGAGACATATACAAAGGATGATTTTCAAATACTTGATGCTGGCTAGAGATGGCATAGCTTTCTTGTTTTAAAAAGGTGGCATATGTTAAACCTGTTATTTTAACTTCTAATGTGGATTCTGAAAGAAGAATCTGCATGGAATTTATATTTTTATGAATCATTCCATACCGATGCAGTGCAGAGAGGGCATTTGCTAAATGGTATGAGATCTTCAGTTTTTCAAGCAGAGGCAGCTTTGTTTGTTTTAATATTTCTGCTAAGGGGATGCCTTGGAAATATTCATATATAAAATAGTAGACCGAATGATGCTGCAGGATCTCAATTGGCCGCAGGATCATTTCCGGGATTTTTTCACTCATATGAAATTCATGAAGGGATGCAGCAATTTCCTTCTTATCTGGAAATTCCTTTTTGAAGGTTTTGATTAAAACCTGCTTCCCTTTATTTGATAGCCCTTTAAAAAAGACGCTATCATGCAGTTCAATTTCAATCTCCAGCAGCTGATAGTCGCCAATACGGTTCTTTTTGTCCAAATACGTACACCTCATGTTTAGAAGAACTTTAATATCACTTTAACTAAACTTTAACTTTCAACTTTATAATATAGATACAATGAAAACATTTTCAATGGAGGCTTAAGATGGCAAATTTGATGAAATCTGATCACACTGAAATGTCTAAAGAGCAATTTGAAGAATGGTATATACTCCTTCTTGAAGCCAAAAAAATGGGATTGACTATTGAGGATATACGCAAATTTTTCAGAACATCGATCACTGGTCTCCGCTGAATTTATAGCCCAAACCTCTTACAGTTAAAATAAACTCCGGTTTACTGGGATCCTTTTCTATTTTCTTTCTCAGATTACTGATATGTACCATTACAGTACGATAGTCACCTAAGCTCTCTTCACCCCATATTTTGTCAAATATCCGTTCCAGACTGAATACTCGATTGGGATTTTCAGCTAAGAAGCATAACAGCAAGAATTCCTTAGTTGATAATGTAATTTCTTTTCCGCCTTTTTTCACTGTACATTGTTCTTTTTCAATAATTAAATCCCCAAACATAAGAACATGCTGTAATTCTTGTACACTTGAATCCTTAGGCACGCTTGTTAATTCGCGATAACGGCGCAAATGTGCCTTTACTTTCGCCACAAGAACACCTGGATTAAAAGGCTTATAAATATAGTCATCACCGCCAATGCGATGTCCCAAAATCGTATCCACATCATCACTTCTGCCTGTGACAAACAAGATTGGAACTTTTGTATATTGTCTTAAGCTCTGGCAAACCTCAAACCCATCCAAATCTGGCAAGTTAACATCTAAAATAATCAGACTGGGCTGTTGTTCTGCTGCGATCTTTAATGCTTCTTTGCCTGAATTGGCAAAATGCAGCCTGAAACCTTCTTTTTGGAGATAAAGTCTTTGCAGATTTTGAATGTCTTGATCATCATCAACAAGAAGTATGGTCTCTTTCGTCATCTATGGCTTTCGTCCTTTCTTCACCCTGCTTTAAACCCTTTATTTCCCACAATTATATAATATTTGGATATACTTCTCATTATTTTTTACGTTATTTTCATATGCTTTTTCTCTGTATGGAGGAACCTATAAATCTATTATTCCATATCCAGGAGTTAATTCCTTCCTAGTTAGAAATGTTGTTCCATTAATTGAATGAATCTCTAATAAAAAAAGAGACTGGGACAAAACGAATAAACCTTTCTAAAACACGAACTTTCGATATCTTGGTTTGGGTATTTAAACAAGTCCGCTCCATTGCGCTGCGGACCCTCGCTTTCCGTGGGGAGGAAGCTGAGCCTCCTCGGCACGCCTGCGGGGTCTCACCCTTTCCTCTATTGCCCACTGGAGTCGAGTGTCCTCCGCTCCATTTCACTCATGCTAATAAAATACATTTTATAATCGTAAAAAAAACCGAATGGTTAGAAAGATGACTTCCTAACCATTCGGTTCTATGAGAGTGTTAAATACTTATGTCCCAGCTTCTTTTTGGTGTTCATTATTAACATTCCTCGGGTGTTCCAGAGTTTGCTGCTGTTCTAAATGATGAACCACAGCCGCAATTTGCGATTGCGTTTGGATTTTCGATCGTAAATCCGCCACCCATCATACTTTGTTTGAAATCAATTTTTGTACCATTTAAAATCGGTGCATCCTCTGAACTTACTACGACAGGAATGCCAAATTGCTCAAAGAAAAGATCCTTTTCCTCTTGTTCATGAGTGAAGCCCATGCCGTAGGATAAACCACTGCATCCTCCGCCTTTTACCGCAACACGCAGAAAAGCGTTCTCCTCCTCATTATGTTTCATCATGTCTTTTATATGAAGAGCAGCGGCTTCCGTTAAAATGACAACATCATTCATCGTAAACCCTCCTTAAAAATAAATGCCTTTCCCTTTAGTATATACAGTATTTTTATGTTCCTCAACTAATCTTGTTTATTGCAGAAAGAATAAATTTTTGAATCCATCATTCACACACACCAATCTTTGTTTCATATACAAATCCAGGTGTATTTTATTGGGTATAAATTACTACTTTTTTCACATGAAAAACAAACACTTTTTTCTCTCATCACTCCGTTTATATGATACGATAGAACTATAATTCACATGCCGGAAAACAGGAGGAAAGACATATGAATCAAATCGAACCTACATATGATAAACAATACAAATGCATTAAGTGCCAGCAGGTTTTTACGAGTAAAAGGGTGCGTTCACGGTTTATTAAAGTTGATGGGTATGATTCAGACTTTCTTCCCCGCTATTCTGCCGGCTCAAGTAACCCGCTGCTTTATTATATTCAAACATGCCCATTCTGCGGCTTTTCGTACTCAGAGGATTTTGTTTCTTTATTCCCGCCAGGAACAGAAGTCAAAATCCAAACAGAAGTGTGTGACCGTTGGGCGGAAAGAAGCTATAGCGGCCTTAGAACGACCGAAGAAGCGATTTCCACATATAAACTGGCTATTTATTGTGCGATTTTAAAGCAAGAGAAGAGGATTACAATTGCCGGCCTTAACATGAGACTTGCCTGGCTATATCGATTAGAGGCTAATGAAGAGCAGGAACAGCGTTTTTTAAAGCTTGCGATTGACAATTACCTTGCTTCCTATACAAATGAGGATTTTAGAGGATCAAAAATCTCCGAAATACGTGTTTTATATCTAATTGCAGAGTTAGCAAGAAGAACGAACCAGAATGAGCTTGCCATTCAATACTTTTCAAAAGTATTAGAACAGCAAAAAAGAAGCACTGAACCTAAAATCATAGAAATGGCGCGTGAGCAGTGGCAAACCATGCGGATGAAAGAAAAAATCTAGGGTCATCTATACTAGAAGATTGACTTCTTAAGTTAGTTCCATAATTTTTGAGCATGCAAAGAAAAGCTGGGTCCGCTAAAGGGAACCAGCTTTTCATCTATTTAAAACATTGGATTCTCTTCCAAAAATTGATATATATTGCTTACAAGCTCCTCAGCTGTATCTCCTGTGACTACTTCACCATTTACCAGCGCAAACATATGCTCAGAGCATTTTCCGCAATAGCCAAGACAGCCGTATTCAATCACATCAAGATCATAATCTTTCTCAAGCTCTTCTAGAGCTTTGTATGAACCACTTGCCAGATTACTGACACAGAATTCAATAATAGGCTTAATCATGTTCCTCACCTCACTACAATCTTTAATCTACCTTTTTTAATGAACATGTTCAAGCTTTTGAGTTCAATCGCTGGCGACATTATTCTAAAAAAGCATAACCTAAATAAGCAGGTTAAAAAATTTGCAGCTTATAGAAAGCGTTTTATGCTTCCTAATATGAATAATACACCGATATATGTTGTGATTTAACCGTAATTTCGTTATACTTTTTATTGAATTATGTTTCATAATATTATATATAATCCGAACTGCTTAATAGCAGAATTGTTGCCAAAGAGAGCATACATGGCACTTATTCATTCTGCCTCTCATTTTTCTGTAAAAACATTAAATAGTAATCTGACAATTTCTTTAGTACGGACAAAGGGGTAATTTCCATGAAAAATCTCGTGATTTTAGGGGGAGGTTATGGAGGCATGCGGGTACTCGCTCGTCTACTTCCAAATCAGCTTCCCGATGATGTGACAATCACATTAATTGACCGTGTACCTTATCATTGTTTAAAAACTGAGTATTATGCATTGGCAGCTGGAACAATTTCAGACCAGCATGTACGCGTTGCCTACCCGGAGCATCCTAGGCTGCGCATTCAGTACGGAGAAATAACGAATATTAATCTAGCAGAGAAAAAGGTATATTTGCAGGAAGAAAAGCCAGTTTCATATGATGATTTAATCATAGGTCTTGGCTGCGAGGATAAATACCACAATGTTCCTGGCGCCGATATTTATACAGATAGCATCCAGACCATTGAAAAATCGCGAAGAACCTATCAAAAGCTGAACAATCTTGCTCCAGGGTCAGTTGTTTCTATTGTCGGTGCAGGTTTAAGCGGAGTTGAACTCGCTTCTGAGCTATATGAAAGCCGCCCGGATCTGCATGTTAAGTTATTTGACCGCGGAAAACATATCCTTTCTGCCTTTCCTGAGCGTCTGAGCACCTATGTTGAAAATTGGTTCCTTGAACATGGGGTGGAAATTGTCAGTGGGTCCAATATTACCAAGGTAGAGGACAATGTATTATACAATCATGATGAACCGGTTCATTCGGACGCAATCGTTTGGACAGCAGGCATTCAGCCTAATAAAATTGTCCGTGCTCTAGAAGTTGAAAAAGATCAGCAGGGCCGCGTCGTGCTTACTAAGCATCACAACCTGCCTGAAGATGAGCATGTTTATGTGGTTGGTGACTGTGCAAGTCTCCCTCATGCGCCTAGTGCACAGCTTGCAGAAGGGCAGGCAGAGCAAATCGTCCAGATCCTAGTCAAGCGCTGGAAGGGTGAAGAGCTTCCAGAATCACTTCCGACGATTAAACTGAAAGGTGTGCTTGGATCCCTCGGTAAAAAACACGGATTTGGCCTAGTTGCCGACCGTGCCATCACAGGCCGGGTTGCACGTCTTTTGAAATCAGGGATTTTGTGGATGTATAAGTATCATAACGGATAACTTTTCACCCAATAATATTTAGTTATATAGAATGTTGATTTAGCAATCTTTATCTATAGTTGAAATAACAAAAAGTGCAATCTTTTATACCAGATTGCACTTTTTTTGTTGGGTTTTTGTTGGGTTTTTTATATCGCACTACCTATTTCTTTAAGTACACCCAATAACATTGGCATGATTTGAATAAGAACATAACCCAATCCTGCATTTTGAATCCCACTCCATCCACGCTCACTTTTACCCAGCATAAAGAAAAAGCAAGAACCTACTATAATAATAGAACAAACAGGAAAACTAAGGGCAACCATCAAATCAATCAATGGATCCAAAGCATGAGCAATCACTTCTAATGTCTTTTCACCGATAAATTGAGTTGCTGCAACCGGAACTGCTTCTGGAGTAGCTGCAAATGCTGGCTTAGCTGCTATTAAAGGGATTGCTATTGATGTGCCTATCCTTCTTGCTAGTTGCCCATATTTCTTCTTTGGCTTTTCTTTTTTATAGCTGCCAGACATAAATGCGCTGATAGACATAGTTTGAGTTTTCACTTCAAATCCTCCCTTAAATAAACCTTATATTTTAACCCTTCACATAACTGTTCTAATTTTTTTTTCCTGAAATCCGTTGTAGTTACCCAGATGAGCACAAATTGTGGATTATAAGTGGATAACTTCTTATATTTCTTTATTTTTTGAATGTTTTGAGACATTGTTTGTTTGTAGTCTATTTCAACAAAGTGGTGTAATTTATTGGAGATAAAAGCTGCATCTGCTATGAGGGATATATCGTTAATGGATATCTTAACTTCATTCTGCCAGCTGATTGGGCGACCGCATACAATGTATAGATCATTTCTCATTAGATAATGATTTACTTGTGCTGTCTTTTTGCGCACTTTCTCAGAGAGCACCATGTCTCGGCCTGCTGAATTTAGATAGTAAACTTTCATTTTATTCTCTAAGAAGTGAGATAAGTATTCCTCCATGCCGCTTAGGATCCGCTGGGCATTTCGGTCTTGACCAAGACGGTGCATACGTTGCAGTTGTTCTCTTGATAGGTAATCACATTTCTTCAAGCTTAAAAGTATTTCCTCTATTCGTTTCTGATTTTTCAATGGTTGGCGCCTCCTCTCTTGGTCTAATGTTTATATAAGGCTCAATTTGTTTTTGTATTTCTTTATTGCTGATAAATGGCGTCTGCACGACTTGTGTTTTGACGTTTTTATAAATGCCGCGACCAGGAATCATTGGTAAAGATTCAGCTCCTGTTTGACCAAGCGCAGTATTAGATGCTGTAGCATCATCAAGTACATAGCAAAGCCGCACAGGAATATTTCTCTTAGTCTGCTGTGGGATGGATTGGCTAGATGGATACTGGGTCCCGTAGACCAAATAGTACCCAGCTCCCCTGCCTTTTCTTGCTATATCCGTTACAACCTCCATCGCGGCCGAATCATCTGCTATGTCAGCTGCTTCATCGATTATGATAAAATGCCGATCTTTTATGCCAGATTCCTTTATATCTTCATACCCTAGGTCAACAATTTCTTTATATGTGATATCCATTTGGCTCTGTATTTCTTTTAAAATCCCCTTGGCTGCTGCCGGCTCCCGAGTGAAATTTTTCGTTTGTTTTAGATCCTTGTAACGTTGAAAAGCAGATCCACCTTTTAAATCAATTAAGTGCAGATGAACATTTTCAGGCTGCTGGCAGATTAGAGTTGTAACTATAAGTTTTAACAGCACGCTCTTGCCAAAACCAGTTGATCCAGCAACAATTAAATGTTTGTGCTCATCAAAATCATGGCGCACAATAGATGATCTTGTTTTGCCGACTGGGACGGACCAGGTATTCTCTTTAAGATAAGATTCATTCCATTCATATTTGCTCTGTAACCCCTCGCTAAATATACGAATTCGCAGCATGCCGTCAAATTCAATGTCAATTTCCTTCTTGGATTTTTTACTGGTTAATAACTCCTTTAATTGTTTGTGTAATGTTTTATCAAGCTTGAGGTTCAGAATGTCGGAAAACTGGAGTTGAAAGATTTTTTCCTTAATGTTCAAGCCATCCTCCAATACATTTTTCTTCGCAATTACTTCTTCTGATGACATTCCTAACGGTAGCTGATAAACATACTCCATTCCTCCATCAATTCTCCTTTTGCGCTGAAGCCGAATGGTTTTTACTTTGCCATCCTCTCTGATCGTCATGCCAGCGTTGTTAAAAATTCTTTGGATTTTATCTGCATCATTGGATATGCCAGTCTTTTTTAAATATGAATAACCAGCTAAACCACCCATTAAAGTTGAAGTAAGAATTTCAAAAATCAACGCCACCCCTCCTTTTAGTATTACGTAGTAATAGTTGCAAGGTAAACGAATAACAAAATACTGAGGAAACCCTTGGTAATACTAGCATTTTTGATGTCGGGTTACTGTGCACATAGAGAATTTTAAAACGACTGCAATTAGCGAATGTAAAACCGTATATCTTGCTGAATGGTAAAAGATATGTAATTAAATGTTTGTCCTAATACACAAAAATTTAGAGGACAAGCATATTTTTTGAAGAATTTTTAAAGTGAGGTGAATTTTCGTGGAAACTAAGTTGCAGAAATATCATAAAGAGACGGGGATTAAGCAAGCCTTTATTGCTCAAAAAGTGAACCTAACACCAGGCGCATACAGTAAAATTGTTCGTGGAGAATCAATGCCTACGCTGCCAGTTGCTATCAAAATAGCTCGATCGCTTAATGCAACAGTGGAAAGTTTATGGGGAGATTTAGTGGAATAAAAAAGCTCTTCTCAAAAGAGAGGAGCTTTACTTGTTTATAGTATAGAAACCTTCATTATGTCCATAAACGGGACTTTAGTAATCTCGGTGTTTTTTTCAATGTGAATTAACTTTGTGCGGCTATCCATCTTTACGATATTCCCTTGAACAGGATCTTTTTCCCAAACAATCAAATGCACTTCTGATTTTTCAGCATGTGCCTCTGTAAGTGAATTCCCAATCTCCTCTAGTTCAAATTCATCTCTTGTTGGTCTTTTTTTCTTAACTTTAGCCATTTTTATGCCCCTCTCCTCATTTTCCGTGCTGGTGCGATCGATAAGGTGTTATTTAATTTAAAAGTACGCTGCTGCCGTCGAATGAAACAGTAAGCATGAAAAGACTCTTCGTTAACAGTTAATACCTTGACTTTCCGCTGACTAATATTCCCTTTGTGGTCCTGGTAAATCATTTCTAATTCTTCTCCCGTTCCTGCAGCCCTCATCAATAACCCTTTCATCGACCAAACCTCCTTTGTTGTTACCATTAATTATATACGAACTTTTGTTCGATTTCAATTGAATGAAGAACTAACGTTCGCATATAATATTGGTTAAAGGAGATGGAAATATGTTGCGTGATCGAGGACTTTTAAAATGGCAGCCGGCACACTTTATGCCTGAACACAGGAAAATGTTGAGTGATGTAGATCAAGATTATTATAAACAAGCAAAGCCGCAGCTGGACGAACAAGAACTCGAGGAAATAGGGATTATTGTTATGGAATCGCTGAATTACACACTAGAAATAAAGATTACTATATGGCAAGCAGGATATTTTAATGATCACATTGGGATCGTTAGCAGGGTTGATTATCTCATGAAATACATATTTCTGGAGAAAGAAGATGAAAATATTAAAATAATGATTGTTGATATTACTGCTGTTGAGAGGAATTAGAGGTTAATCGAACATTCTATAAATTTAATTAGGGCTCTTCGACAACTTGTATCTATTAATGAAGAGCCCTCTTACTTTCGCTATTGCTTAAATATGTTTATTAAAGATTTAGCCCTTGATCTTGGCAGTATTTATTGAATTTATCCTCTATAGTATTCGAAATAAAGTAATATGAACTGTCTGTATCTATTTCTACAGATGAAAAATACAACCTTTCTTTATTTTCTTCTTCCTTTAAATATTCAATAAACTTTCGCGCCATTGCTATATACCTTCTTTTTTTCATCACATCACTGTCATTTAAAGAAGATTCATACAGCTTTAAAATTTTATTATGGATTTCTTCATTGGATATTTGCGTGTCGATTGACATTAAAGACAAGTAAAATGGATTACCAATTAAATGCGAAAGATAATAACTACCTGCAGCTCCTAATATTATTGCGTTATCTTCTTCGATTTCATTGATTGTCCCATTAGCATTTACTAAAGCTCCAGCGATTTGCAAAGACTTACAAATATCTAAAAACCGCCCATAACTTGTCACAAAATTATGGAATTTTTCATTATACATGTCTTTTATTAGAAAATATCCATTGGGCAACTTCCCTAAAGCTTGCCCCAATCTAGATTGAGCATATAACAAAATTCTAGCCTTAATAAAGTGTGAAAAAAAACCATCATCCGCAATATCATAAATATTAACTAAGGGCTCTGTCTTACTGCTCACAAAATGAATTCTATCTTGAAGAGCTAACCCTCTTAATAACTCAGAATTTTCAATCGTTAATGATATTTCCTTACCTGTAGTAGCTAATGTTGCAGCTGAAACCAGTAGGTCATCGATATTTATATTATGAGAAGTAAGCATTTTTTTAAATATCTTCAAACTCTCTCTTATGTCACGGTTACCTAACATCTCAATCAATAACAAATTTTCTTGCTTACCAAGAAAAGTTTTAGTAATTACATCAATTATATCTTGTTTATTAATACTCGTCATAATCCCAGCTTCACTTTCAATTCTAAAAACTTCATCAGACTTTGTTTCTTCTCTCAAAAGCTTTAAACGTTTTGATAGTACATTTAAGAATTTAGGTGCCGGGATATGAAATAACTCTATTTCAGCAAAATTAATAGCTTTATCTCTTCTATGACTATAATAAACTTCCTCTCGTAATGAACAAATCATTGTAGTTCTTAAACTTTCCCTTAACGAATTTGCATGTTTGAATAACCTTGTCTGCAGCCCAATATTTAATTGATCCACATTATCATACACAATACAAGTTCCATATTCTTTTGATCTTAAATACTCAAATACTCTTTTTACAAAGTATTCTTTATCCTTCATTTTCTCGGTAATTATTCGAACTATTTCCCTATCACGCTCTTCTTGTGTAGGTAATAAATTTAATAAAGCTTGATTATATTTCAAATCCTTTGAAAATACAGACTTTAAAATATCTATATCCGTAAATAAATTCAAATCGGAATATTTATCAAGAAGTTGTTCTTCTATTTGACGATAAACAAAATCATCGATATTACTTCCTTCTTCGCTATACTTTTTAAAATCCAAGTAAAGCCAAACTAAAAAATCTCTGTCCAACTCTTCCAATATAAAATTAAAGAATCTATATATAAATGTTGTTTTCCCTACACCGGATCCGCCTAATATTAGAAATAATTTAGTGTCATTTTTTGCTTTTAGAAACCTCTTTTCAAACTTCCCAGCAGACTTTTTTTCAACTTCAAGTTCTTGGATCTCTACAGGAAAGTTAAGTAAAGGAGCTCGATCTCTTAGCACAGTTTCTATTTCTCTTCCAAGTTTGGCTGCTGAAGTATTTCCACAATAACATTTCATCAGTAACTCTTCGTCTGTGATAATATCCGAAAAGTATCTACTTTGAATACTTTCGAAGTATTGTGATAACTCGTTGCTCGGCGATTTGGCATTTATATCTTTTTGAATAGAAGTAATCCTATCTTTAAACGGCGGTCTTGGTCTAATTAAAGGATTATTCTGATCAGGGACTATTAATTTATGTAGTTCCTCGTTTGAATTAACAATTGGCGATAGGATATTGAAGAACTTAGAGAAATTTGTACAAATATCATTTATATCTCTAAATAGATATGTATCATTAAAATTCTGAATATGTGTATACGGAATATAAGTTACAGCCAGTTGTTTTCCGTTATAAGCAACAACTACACTAATACCTATAGTAGTGGCATAATTTATACCTTGTTCAATAGCCTTTCTTAGATCACTTTTAATATTTAGTGATTTATATTTTATAGTTCTATTTTTTGGCATCGAAAACTCAATTGTAGTCTTCTTAGCTTCTAAAACAAATTTATTTATCCCCGAGTCAAATTTGTAATCGTAAAATCCAATTTTAGGGGTATATGCCTCCCTTTTAATTTGAGACTCATCCCAACCTAACACATCTTTAAATAAGGGATCGATTATTTTTGATCTTGTGTCTGCCTCACTTAATTCAATAGGTGTTTGGAATGACTCCGCTTCCGCTGCCCAGTCTTCTAAATATTTTTCACGTTCTGTATAATCTAAATCTACTTTCGGCATATTATACACTCCTATAAAAAAAGGGTTTCAGTGCTAAATATTATAACACTAAAACCCTTTTATACATAATTTTGGAGTGAATTTTTGGCGATTAATACAGATTGGCGATGCAGCTCTAAAAATGGCTTCTTTTTTATTAAAAGTTCGTCAATATTGAGTTTGTTCAGATTAGAAGGGTCTTTCATTAAAAATAATAACGAAGCAAGAATCTCTAGCCAAAAAACTTCTGGACATGAAGCTGGTCGATTATCAATTAGAGACTTAATCATATCCAATTTTGGTAATATCGGCCCTTTAATACGTAAATTTTTTGTATCTTCTATAATTTCTTCTTTATTATTTTCAATTTTAAATAGCATTGAAGTAAGCACACGAGAATAAGGTCCGCGTTTATGCCAAAAAAAGTCCACATTTTTCCCATAGTGAATACCTAAGGATTTTGTTATATAGCCAACTTTTTGGGCAATAATACGATCGTCATATGTTTGAGCACTTGGTAATCTACCTAATAAATACTCATGGACCATTGAATATGCAACTAATTCTATATTCATCACTTGTACACCCTCAACACTTAATCTTAAAACACTGTATTTAAATGACTTAAAAAGGTACACAGAGCACCTAGGTTACCAACTAAGTTTACTCGTAATTAAATAAGGAGTCAATCAATATTAATTATATAGTATGTACTCAATAGCTATTTGTTAACATCTTTGCCTAATAAGCAATATATATTCTAAACAATTTAAGAAATACCCTTTAATTTTTTGAAATGATTTATTTTTCCTGATTTTCGGATTCTTAAACTACCCGCTCGATTTAAACCGTTAATCTGGGACACAAAATCGTCACAAGGACTATCCTCCTATTTGTCAAATACTTTCATAGATAAATTATGAGAGGTGATTAAAAAATGAATGACTTATGGGAAAAGCTTCAATATTTCTGGTATGACGTTATCTTGCTCAATCTTTATGAGTTTTGGAATTGGTTTTGGTTTTACCGTAAGGGCAAAGTAAAATTCAGAGTATTTATAATTGACGACATGTATAATGTGTCAGCAGAAACAAAAAACAGAAGTGTTCATAATTGCTATGGAACTACCTTGGAAATTGCTAAACAGATCGCGATGTTTAGGTTGAATAATCGGGAGTCAAGAATAATTTACGGCACCATTGAAGATATAAAAGAGGGGTATCCAGAACAATATAATGAACAACAGAGAGATGAGATTAAGACCAAGTAATTATGAAGCCCCTCTCAGTGATTGAGAAGGCTTTTTTTACTAACGGGGCAGGTTAGTTTAATTATTCGTTGATTTATTTTAAATATTTAAAACTTTTATATGTTAAAATTGGGTTGGCTTTTTATGATATTGGAGGGGATTTTTTATGGACGAATATAAAATAATTTTATTTGATCTAGACGGCACGCTATCTGATCCGAAAGTAGGAATAACTAAATCAGTTCAATATGCTTTAGAGAAATTGGACATTATTGAACCGAATCTTGATAAACTTGAATGTTTTATTGGACCACCGCTTCAAGTTTCCTTTGCTGAATATTACGGTTTTAGTGAGGAAAAATCACAAAAAGCAATAGATTTTTATAGAGAACGATTTAAGCAAAAGGGTATGTTCGAAAATGAATTATATCTCAATATACCACCACTTTTAAAATCATTAAAAGAACAAGAATATACCTTAATCGTAGCAACCTCCAAACCTACGGTATTCTCAGAACAAATTCTTAAATATTTTAATATTGATCATTATTTTGATCTCGTTGTTGGAAGTAATCTTGATGGTACGAGAACATCAAAAACTGAAATTATCCAATACATACTTGAAAAGTATAAAGATTATATGCTTGATAACTTTCTTATGGTGGGAGATCGTAAGCACGATATTATTGGTGCAAAAACCGTTGGTATTGATTCAATTGGAGTAACTTATGGATACGGTTCTTTTGAAGAAATAAGTCAATCTAATCCTACTCATATTGTTCGTAGTGTTGACCAGATAAGAGATATTTTAATGACGAACAAAGTAAAATAATATTCTAAAGGTAAGATTGTGAACAAATGTACTTAAGCTAACGGGTGCTTTAGTTTAAAAAGCCCCTCCGGACGGAAGGGCTTTTTGTCTGTATAGTTCTTGGAGTAAAGTTATATTACCCACTAATCATTTACTTTACACGTAACCTTTGGCCAACACGGATTGTGTAATTTGCATCAAGACCGTTCCAGTCTCGAATTTGTTGAATAGTGCTGCCATACTGTCTACTTAATGCATAAACAGTATCACCAGCAACCACAGTATGATAAGTTGCGCCTCCACCTGACTTTTTCGGTAAATTAAAGGCTCTAGCAATACCATTCACATGACCACGAGCAATACGAGCAATGTATGCTGCTTGCTTTAACTTTGATGCATCAGTAGCATTATCAATAAAACCATTTTCGGTCAGTAAGGCTGGCATTCTCGACTCACGTAACATGTGGAAGTTAGCAGTCTTCTTGCCGCGATCACGGAAATCGACTTGTTTCATGATTTCTTCATGAATAGCATTTTGATAAGTGGTAGTTGGAGCACCTACACCTGGATAGATAAAATCTTCATATCCAGTTCCGCCCCCAGCATTAATATGAACAGACAATAAAAAGTTAGCTCCCCAGCTATTAGCTGCATTTGTACGCTGTGCTAATGATAGTGTTGAGTCACCTGTACGACTCATCCTGACTTCCACATTATTATATTCATTTATTAGCATGTCTCTAATTCTAGTTGAGATTTGAAGAGTGATATTTTTCTCTTGAATTCCATTACCTACTGCACCTGGATCTGTTCCGCCATGACCTGGATCAATAAAAATTTTTACCATTTTTAATCACCTCTTGTTTTATTTTTATTTAAATTAGTATCTTAAAGCTTGTACTACTGCTGATTTCTACATAAAACTCACCCCTTTCAGACATATTAAAAAGCCACCCGAAGGCAGCTCCTATTTTGGCCATTGATATCTTTTTGCTTGTTCACTGTCTTTGATCCCTTTGGTTGTTGGATCATTAATTGCATGCCATAAGCTAACGATGATTAACACAAATACATAAGGGTTTGAAAAGGCATTGGATAACAAACTAAAAACAGAACCCCAAGTTGTGAGTTCCTGCGCTGTTAATCCATAATAGCCAAGCAATGGTAAGAAGAACGAGAGAAACAACTGTGCAATAAATAATGGGTTTTTAAAACGGACTTTCCAATTGATCATCTTGATCACTCCTATTGTTTATTCACAAAAGCCTCGAAAATTAAATAAAGCAAGCCACCGGTACCGGCAGCTGCTCCTGTGAATTTCCAAAATTGCTCTTGTGTAAATCTTTTACTGTTTAACACATGATCTAACAACTGCTTGGTCATTTCTTGCTGTTTGTTAGATTCTTTAATAACTGTCATTTCAGTGGCTGTTAGCTGTGACTTTATCTCCAAGTTAACTTTTTCCTGCTGCAGCCTGTACTCTTCCAGGCTTTTGATCCGATCTTCATGATTATCTAAACGTTCTACCACGTCGTCCACTCCCGAATCCCCTCTCTATCTCTAATTGGGTTAATGTAACCCCTATACTCCCTTTAAGCCAAAATAAAAAAGCCTACTCCTGTACGCTTTTGGTCTGTTTAATTTTCCTCTTATTCAGCAGGAGGTTGGTAGTCACCTGCTAAAAATGCTACACCACTGTCATCCAAATGCTCATAAACACCAGGTTGCAGTGTAGTTGGTACTTCATCAAACTTTGTTTTTTGTAAAATTACTCGCTGTGCAAAAAACATTTCCATCATTATCCCATCATCTCCTAAAATTTTTGTAATTAAATATATTAAAAAGGCAGATATCATCGATAAACATTCATTGCCATCTCAGCAATAACATCCTCGATAAAATCTGCTCTTTCTGATAAAGAAGAATTCTGCGCTTTTAACAACGTATTCTCATCTTTTAATTTGTTAAATTCTATTTCTGGTACTTCTTTGTAAACTACCTTTTCAGGTAAAGGATTATCTGAAAATATTAAAAAGTTACCGCTTATTAAATTTTGTTCCTCAATGAAAAACATATCTGCATGCTGTTCTAAAATATCTGTGCGTTCATCTTCATTCGTATATTGTACTTTCAACAAAACAAACACCTCCAATTAAAGAACTACTGTAGCCGACAATAAATTTGTCGATATATTGAAATTGCGTGCGTAAGCTGTACCATTTGTACTGTAAGCAAATAACTGAACGCGGTCACCGGCTTTAATCGCTATATCTTGGGTGAAAGTTGTAAATTGACCGCTGTTGGTCAAGACTCTTTGAATACCGATAGGGGAGCCGTTTACATAAATTCTATAATAAGCAGACCCGTTAAAATACGAAGCAGCTTGAAATGATACACGAATAGTTCCACCGTAAGGGACGATGATCTCCTTCTGCACCTGATATGAGCTATTGTAAAAACCAATCTCTCTATCAGAAGAAGCGAATAAATTAGCTCCAGGCTCTAATATTACTAGCCTAATTCTGTCTATAGCGTCAGCTAAATCTTGAAAAGATGGATTTGCAGGTAATGTAATTTTTGAATCAAAGCCAGTAATCGCATTACCTACTAATGTTTTCCCGTTACTGGCTGATTGAAAAGCCTCATTTGCCCTATCCATTGCTGCTTTTACAGCGCTGGGAGTAGCTGCAAGAGAAGTACTTGTACTAGTTACACTACTTGATAGTTGCACATGACCTTTTGTAGTAAGTGACGCATTTTTAGAATCATGTGTAGTAAGTGCTTGTGAGACTACGTTTACTTTTGCTTGAGAACCATCTGTTGTTTCTGATTCCTTCCATTCTCCCCATCCATTAGCCATTAATGTTCTGGTGTGAGTTTTACCATTTGCATAACCTATATGGAGTTGAGTGGGTCTGCCTGCTCTTGCGATATGAATTAATGTCCCTTGGTCACTGTCAGGCCTATTCAGAGTGTCAATATTAGTTTGATAAAATCCAGTGACATTACCTGTTAAATTACAATCGGTTATGTCTGGAGCATCGTCACCTAATCCAAAGTTTTTGGCCCATCCAATAGCATCGTCTTTGGCTTTGGTTGCTTTAGCTTGAGAGCCGTCAGTCGTCTCTAGTTCAAACCATCTATTCCAGGTGCCCTTGCCGCCAACTTCTACAGGGTTACCACTTCTAACGTATAATTTATACTGATTGTACGGTATGAGAATCTGGGCAATGGTGTCTGCCTTTCCATGTACAACAATCATTTGTCCGTAAGCTGTACCCTCTGGTGCATTTACAGGTGTATTTCCCAATCGGAAGAAACCACTATTAACTACGGTATTTAAATCTGCACTTGTCCCTAAATCACCATTTGAATTATCACCAAGACCGAAGCTTCTCGCCCATTTCACAGCATCAATATACGCTCCATTTGCCTTGTCCTGTGCCCCAATCGTTGTTTCTTTACTGTTCCAAGTTGTTCTTTCAGCAGCTGTAATATGCGCTACTTTATCGGCTTTGTGGGTAGTAACCTCATTCTGGACTGTTCCTAATTCATCTTTAGTAGCTAGTTCACTAAAATCAATGTTCTCGGTTTTATCATTGAGTGTTTTTAAAGCATCATCGATTATATCCATATTTACATTTTGATCGACTACATTATAAAAGTCATCAGCCGCTGGCTTTTTAAGATTGTAATATGGTGTATTATCAGCCATTAATTGATCACCTCATTCCTAAGTTGATTATGAGTATATACAGAAAGTTGAGCATGAGTGTAATTTGCTAGTTTGTTATGTTGGTTATAACGCAATTGCACATCAATAATCATGTTGGCTGGGACAATTCGCTCTAACATATCCACAACTGCATTAAACATTCCTTTTACGGTCAATTCGATTTTTACTTGGATTATTTTATTTGTTGCATCAATGGATAATGTATAGCCATTTTTACCACATAAAGAATCCATAAGATTCCGAATAACATGTCTCGTATAAGGAGCTTGTTCATTGTATCGAGTAAGCAAACGGAATTTACGTGTTTCCAGTGAATCTGTACCAGAAGGGAAAATATTAAGCATTCTCTCTCTTCGACTAACACCATATTCAGTCGCTGTTTGGATAAATTGATCATCCATACCTGTTCGAACCGCCTGCCATAATTTAATGATCTGTGAATTCTCAACTTTAGCGATTTCTATATTTTCTTTAAATACTCGCATTACAGGAGGCAGGTATTCTAAAACATCTATATTTCTATCCACTAATATCACCTCTAACTGCAATTGCATCTGGATCAAGCACAACGTTCTGCTGTAGACCGTTTAACTTGGTGTTAGCAATATCAATTATGCCGGGCAACCCAAGTAAACGAGTTTCTATTTGGCTTATTCTCACCACTAGAGCTTCTTGATCAGCCCATGTCTCATTAAGACTTTCAAAATATTCATCAATAGCAGCAATGACATATGGTTCTATATCCACCCATGACCAGCCATCTTGATAAATAATTGTGGTTTCGATATTAATTGAATCTTCAAAAACACCTTCAACCGTAACAATATGATCCATCGGCGCCAAACCGACTCCTTCCCCTCGACTGCCAAGAGGATCAATTGTTTCTTGTAATGAGTCAATAAGCACTTGTGAAGGTTTTTGAAATAGTGAATTTAAAACCACCAGTTTCACTGTGCCACCGCCTTCCCAAGCCCGGTAAACCTTAACTCCACCTACACCTTGAAGAGAATTTACTTTATCCTTATAATCTTGGCGATTACCACCAAAAGCTTGCGAATTAAAAGAGCTAAAATATCTTCTTCTGAATGACTCAGTATCCTCTTCATCGTCACCAGGGATTAATACTTCAACAAGTTCAGCAGAAGTTAGTCCGTCAATATATTCAATAGGAATGAGGGTTCCTAGATAGAGGTTTCCTTCATTTCCTACTGTTTCCGCTTCTAATATGAATTCACCATCAGCTATCTTCTCGATAGTTTCATAGTTTTGATCTTCTAAAGAGAAACGGCTTCCGATTGGAATATTAATGTTAAAAAGGCCTTTTAATCTTGCATGAGTGGCAGGTTCAGGAGACATTCCCCTTTCGGCTGCTCGTTTTATTAGAAATTCACGAGTAGCAGTATCAGCAAAAGTTTCGTTTAAAATGGAATCCAAGGCAATGTAAAGTAGTTGTGCCTCAACTGAATTACCAGCAAGAGCATTAAAAACAATTGATCCCTCACGTTTATCTACATCATCAGCGATCATATCAAGTTTTTGCTGCAGTAAATCCTCATATGTTATTTCTTCATACATTAAATATTCACCACACGATCTGCATCAAAATCTCCAAAAGTGGATTGAACAGTAAAAAAGGCGTGTACTTTCCCCTTTTTTGTCTCAAATGAAAAAGCATCAACAGCTTGGATACGGTCATCCTGCGTTAATGCTTCAGTAACTCTTCTTTTTAATTCCGGTAAAACGAATGCTATTGGTTGACCATATAAATCATTCAACTCAATCCCGTAATCCCAAGAATAAATAACATATTGATACCGTTCAGTGTTTAGGATAGCGAAAGCAGCTTGTTTAACGGCATCTAGATTATCTATATATCCTGATATCCTATTGTTATCTAAGTGCAACTTGTATGTTCTACTTGGTTCCTGTTCGATTTCAAAGTCATTGACTAAATCATCATTAACTACAGGTATCACTATGTCACCGCCTTATCAAGGACAATATACTTTTGTCCACCTTGCTGTCTAAGAAGAATAACTGTATCTCCCTCTTGGAGTTTATTATAAACTGTATAATTTCTTTTAATGCCACCCTCAATTGACATTTCCACCATGTGGTCTTGTACATTATTGGTTAATACAAGGTGAGCTATTTCCAATGTAAGCTTTTGTTCAATATTAATTCTTAATGGGTCTGTTCCAGTTACAGTCCCATACACAATAGCAACTGGTTGCGATTCTTCAACTGCACGCTTGGAAATCTTTTGTATCATCTCTACTAAGCTAGGCAATAAACTCACCGCCTCTCAAAGTTAAATCCATCCAGTGTTCACTTTCTTCAAAGCTGTGTTTTACTTTTTCAACCATCATATATTTTTGCACAATTATATCTCCAAGGTTTAATCCAACAATTACAGCTGAACCACCGCGTACTCTCGTATCCCCAAACGCTTTTTTTATTGATAGATTCCTTGTTTTCTGATTGTAAAGTTGTAACAATGCATTAGCTTGTGCTTTACCATTAACACCCTCTTTTATAGTGTCAAAATACTGCAGCACTCCCCAATCATTAATATTTTTGGAGTCTTGGGCAATGTATATTTCACGTTTGCCTGTATCCTTATTTTCGTAAGATAATTTGATCTTGTTATAGGTCTCACCATCAATCGATGAAGAATAATCAAAATTTTCTCCTGATTCTTCATCAATTAAAAGGTCAAGCTTCATTGATTCCACGTTTTTAAGGGTGATTTTCCCGTAATCATCATAAAGGACAAACATTTTCCCTTGGTTTTGCAATGTAAGATCATGTGCTGTTTGAACAATGTCAAAGATCGTTTTATTTTGCTCAATTCGGCTAGGTATCTTAAACCTTGTGTTTTCAAGCGTACCTACTTTCAAACGAAAATCAGATGCAATCATTCTTACAAGTTCATCTAACCTCTTGTTACCATAAACGTAGGTGTCTTTGTTTTTAAAATAGCGCAGTTGATCGTAAACTGTAACTTTTATGTGCTGTTGTTTGTCACGTTTCTTTTGAAAAACAAAGCCATAAAATATCTTCTTACCATCCACCTGCAACATAACCGCATTTCCTTCTTGGAATCTAACATCAAGGTCCTTTAATACAGTAAAAGTTATCTTACCGGGTACCCCTTTTCTTTCAGTTTCCCAGCTTAATTCTCCCTCGATGATTGGATAGTAAATGTTGGAGCCATTCTGGATGGCGATCTGAACATTAGGCAAATTTAATCACCTGCCCGGGATATATTAAATCTGGATTAGGGATTTTATTAAGTTTTGCGATTTCCGGATACCGCGAACCATTACCTAAATACTTTTTACATAATGCCCACAGTGTGTCACCAGAAACTACTTTATGTGTCTTTGGTGGTGTCTTAGATGATGATCTACTGGACTTAGCTTTAACAGTCTTTTTGGCAGCTGAAGAACTCTCCTGCTTAACAACAGCCTTTTTTGTGCCATATGCACGATATTGCTTAAGTTTAAAGGAAACCTCTAAATCCATTCCGTTTTCAGCGTCTTCAGTGATCTCATACTCTTCCAAGGATACTGCCATGTTTGTGTCAAACAAAAGCTTGCCAGCAGGCGAAACACGAGAAACTATGAACTGAAAGGGTTTTTGGCCAATCTTCAATTTTTCGAATTTATCCAAGAAAAAAGCCGCGTCTTTAAAACCATCCTTGTATACTGCAAATGGATACCTTGCTTGAGGGATCACTGCTGTAAAGGATATGTCCGTAAGACCGGCCACCTTTAAGATATTTACCTCTCCATCATTAATGAGAGAAATTGTTTTATTTTGATTGGTAATCGACATTGTCATTTCTGCGGGTGTTACAGGGAGCTGCAATCCATCCATATAAAATGCATACATTATTCATGCTCCCCCTCTGCCGCAATTGTCATTGTTTCATAGACCTTTTCTTCGAGGTATGTGACAACACCATCCAGATCCATTTCACTGTTAATACTGTTACTCATACCGCTCATATCAATACTGATTTCTGCTGTCGTGAAGCGATTTACCACTTCTTGCTCAGCAAGATCACGGAGGTATTTAAGATCTTCTTCAGATCCTTCCATAGAGTTTGCCATTTTGGCAGTATTTGCAGCTGTGTCTGCACCTTTCCCACCAATTTCATCAAGAGCTCCGTTTAAATCCGAACCCATTCCAGCATTTTTTAGTAGATTGTCCATATCTATTGCTCCGCCTAATTTATCGGCCGCACCTTCTCCCCAACTGTATCCGGCATCCCATGCAGCGCCCAGGCTTTTCATTTCCATCTTTGGTGCTTGCCAGTAATCTGATGGAGCTTCTCCTACCCATGCATTAACACCTTTTTTAATGTTTTTTAATGTTCCTGTAAAAGAATCCATATTTCCAATTGATCCCACTTTACCTAGATCAACACCCGGTATTTGGTTTAATGCATCTATAATCCAGTTAATAGCGCTAATTGCTTTATTTGCCCCCCAAATAAACGCATTTGCTATGTTGGTAGCAACGCCATCAAAGCCGCTAGAAATGGAAATACCCATATCCAGTACGTTATTTGTAAGATTTGCAAACAATCTTTTCACAGAATAGATTTTATGGTTCCATACATTAACGAAAAACTCAGCTATAGAAGCAAAGAGATTCCATAAAAATGCAATAATATTGAAAATGAATGCACCAAAAGTTGAGAACACCCCGGCTACTATTCCAGTAGCTGATATGGATGTTCCGGCAAATTTATTTATTACTGCCACTGCTAAGTACAAAATACCAATTAGAATAACAATTGCCATAACAACTAACAAAACTGGGTTAGAGTATAGCGCTGCGTTTAACCCCCACGCTGCTCCTGTTGCAGCAATTGTAGCCTGAACACTCGCCCAACTTGTTGCTGTATATAATCCTAGTGCAAGTGTTTTTACACCTAACCAAAACGCTTGCAACATACTTGCCGTCCTTAAAGCCAATAATGCTCCAGTGTAGATTACAACCGCAGTGGTTGCTGTTCCAATCACAGGTGCTATTAAAGACCAATTATCGTAAATGAACCTTCCTGTTGATACCATTAAATTAAAAACAAATGAAACCGCAGACGCAAACATATTCAATGAGTTTGTTGCGCTCTCTAAGAAACTTTTGAATCTATCACTGTTAGCAATATCATTTATGCTCTCGAGCAAAGGTCTAAAAGCCCATAAAGCTTCATTTTTAAAATACTCAAACACTTGGGACCAAGTTAAAGGCATGGAGTTAAATTTATCATTAATCTCATCCGTAGCTGATATCATTGCGTTTTTAACAACCTCTGCAGATAAAAGCCCTTCTTTGGCCATTTCTCTTATTTGTCCAATGTTCACTTCTAAATAGTCCGCGATGGTATGAATTATACTTGGTGCTGCTTCAAATACTGCATTTAATTCCTCCCCCCGAAGTACCCCTGATCCAAGTGCTTGTGTTAGTTGTAGAGTTGCTGAACTTATACCTTCTGCGTTTGTTCCAGCAATACCGAATTGTTTGTTCAACAACTCCGCAAACTGAACGACTTCTGCACTAGTTTGGAACGCATCTCCCGCATTCATACCTATTTTACCTACAAGGTCAGCAGTACGAGTATAAGCCCCGTATGATCGCTGGGCAGCTTGGAAGATCATTTCTTGTAATTCAGCAGTGGTTTGCAAACCGTCATTCATCATATCAATCCGCGCAACAGAATTTGTATATTCATCCGAGAGAGCAACAACTGATTGACCGGCCTGGAATGATAAATAGGTACCAATAATTGCGCCTAACTTTGATAAAAGACCACTTGCTGCAGAAGTACCATTCTGTATTTGCTGATTAAATTGTTGTTGTTGATGACTTGCCTGCTGGATGTTGTTTTGGATATTGTTAAATGCAGCTCCTGCCTGTGCCAATTGTTGCCTAGCTGCTTCAATACTTGCTGTATCTATTGCATTACCTGATGCAGACTGTAATGCAGCAAATGAGTTAATTACGATATTCATAGCATTGTTCATATGCTTGAACGCAGGAGTCATTCCATCGTGTATTTGAATCGATGTTTGAATGGTTGCCATTTTTTCACCACCAAAAAAGCACTCACTAAGAATGTGAGTGCTTGAATGTTTTAAAGTTGAATTGTTCTTTTGTCACTTTGTATGTTGTCTAACAGATTAATAAATAAAGGTGCATTTCTCTGACCGGTTACCTCAAAAGAAATGTAAGAAATTTCGTCGTTATTTTCTTTTTTATATGAGAAAATTAGATATTCCTCGACGGTTTCACTTTTTCTTTCTTTGGCTCTTCCTCCAATCATCGCTCCAAGTGGACCGAATAAGACATAACCACCAACTGCACCACCAACACTGCTTACATAGCTTTTTTGAATTTCGATATCAGTTTTTATAGTAATATCACTTATCTTTATCAAATCTAATTCATAAGTGTTGTTATTTCTCTCAAAAATCACCTTATCAGGGCATCTATACAAATGTACTTCTGCTCCCTCACTAATAGGTAAACCGTCCATATGTTTTCCCGTTATACAAATATCTGCATTAAGGTCATTGATCCTCGCCTTTGATCCAGGAACTTCTCTTTCTTTTTTATATTGTTCGTCTTTTCTTCTTTGCTTTTCTTTGCTTTTATTATCTCTATGAATCTCGTTAAGTGTTTTAAACTTTTTTATGAAGAGAATCTGCAAAAGTACAAATACAATGATAACACCAATGAACACAACATAACCACCGACGCTTGTATCATTTCCTAATTGCGCAAATAGTCCAATACCAAGTACAAATAAAACCAGGGCGTTAGCTATTGCTAAGAGTAACCATAACATTCTCATATCGTGTAGCCCCCTTTGTATTCTATATATATTAGAATATAACAAAAAAGGGCTATTTTACTATCGTTTTCTTTTTCTTGTTCCAGATTTGCTCTTTTTTTGCTCTTCTTTATCTTTCTCAATTTTTATTTGCACCGCAGCAATAACCATTGCTTTCTCAAACTTAGGCAAATTATTAAACTCTGATGGCCATTTATGAAGCTTATGCAAACAATAATAAGCAACATTAGCTTCAAAATCGCCATCATTAATTAGTTTTTTGCTTCTTCTACAGCCTCATCCATAGAAATCTCAAAGCCGTTTACCTCTTGAACTTTGGTTAGGTAGTCAGCATACTCACCCGGTGTAAGCATTTTCTTTAATACTGCATCATCACCCATTACCCCGTAGCTGTTTTGTAAATCGGCATCATGCAGGTTAGGATATACAGTACATTTAGCAGCAAGCTTCCCTAAATACTTCGGGAAATCCGTTTCTGGTACGAACTGATTTTTCTTTCCAGGCACTGGCACACGACGAGTACAAGCCTTTCTTAGAGCTTCATCTTCTTCTGAAGTAATTGAGCAGACTTCCCACTCTACAGGCTTTCCATCTTCAACAAACCGCTTAGAAGCAACGTACTTTTCATTTTCAATTTTTAATGCATTTTGGCTAAGAAATGCGTTCAAACTCATATATATCACCCTGTCCTTTTATTGTTTTTTAAAGTAAAACTCCCCATAAAGGGGAGCGATTATTGCATACCAGGCAGCAATGTAAACTTCTCAGGAATCTCAAAATCATCGAACGTAAAATCTAAGTCCTCATCAAGGTATTCTGCATCTGCATCGAATTTTGTTAGGATACCACCATCAATATTACAATCTTTTAAAATAACAGTCTGTCTGCCTACGGATGAAGTAGGATCTTCATTCGTAACTTGCATATCAAAGTAAATATCCTCACCTGTCTCTTTAAAACGATAAAGTAGTTCACGGAAAATGGAAGTATTATAGTGGAAAGTCGCTGATCCACTACCAGTCCACCCAGTCGATTTGTTCCCTCTTCCTGTTCTGCCTAGGATCGGTACTTCACTTTTAGATTTCTCAATAGAAGCTTCTAGATTAATAGCTTGCATAAAATTGTAGCGATTTCCATCGATCGTAACGAAACACTCAGCCAATGAAGCGCTGACTGCATCTTTAGCATTCATGGTTTGTCTCATATTCTCAGCTCCTTCCAAAAATAAGAACCAGCACTATTTGTACTGGTTCTTCCTTACATTCAGGCTTATGATTTCTTCAACAGCAAGTCCTTTATAATATCTAGCTCTTAGAGTACTTTCTTTCAATCCTGTGAGTTCAGATAACTGTTTAATAGTGTAAAGTTCCCCTCGATACTCGATTCTAATAGATAACCTCTTATTTCTATTTTGCTGATTTAAAGGGATCCACATACAGTTTTCAGGACAGTAATCACTATTTACATCTTTTCTCTCAATAGACAACCCTTCTTCATAACCGGCTCTAATTGCCCATTCTTTGAACGATGAATAGTCTTTCCATTCTTCACATACCTTAATCCCGCGACCACCGTAATCCCGATAAGGTATTGAATTAGAATTGTCGCATCGCCGTTTCATTCCTGCCCAAACACCATATAGCTTTGTACCGAAATCGCCATGCTTTCTAGATCTTTCACCAATCTTTGATTTATATCCTCTTACACTGGATATTTCTTTAGACAAACACCCACATGACTTAGTATTGCCGTTTGCCAAATGGACTCTTCTGATAACCTTCTCTATTCCACAATCACACTTACACAACCATCTTGACCCTTTGTCAATATTTTCGACACGCTTAACAACAACCAATCTCCCGAATCTCTCGCCAGTTAAATCACTTACTCTTCTCATGATATAACCTCCCTAAAAAAGATTATACCATTACGCTACCTATACAGTCATATATCAGTTCACTGTTACTGTCATATATAATTGCGACATAGCATTTACAACAGTTACAACATCACCAACAACAACAGCTTTTTTACCTTCACCTTGATCCACCGTTACATTTTCGGCATTGAAGTCCTCAATAGCCTGTAGAGTTTCTAATTCTTTATGATGCTTTACAATGTCGTTCCATAGGGAGACACGGCCGGATTCATTATTAGGAATTTTGCCAAGATATTTGTTATTGAAGATAACGGCAATATCATTAGCGATTTGATCGAGGACACGAATGGTTTGATTGCTGCTAAAGTCGCTATTCTTCTCTGGTGTATAGGTGACCAAGGTATTGATGTCCTCAAGGACCCTTACCTCATCTCCAACCTTATGAAATATGAATTTACCAGCTTTTAAAGCATCCTCAAGTGCTGTTTGAGTATAAGCAACATCGATCAAATATTCACCATCATACCGTTTGTTGGTATTGGATTTATTGATAGCACAACCTGCAGCTGCGCCAGTAACCCAATAAACCAAAGCATGAGGATCATCTTCTTCATTGAGGACCTTATTTTCAACTGAAATAACACCTTCATAATCTGCAAGTGTCTGATAAACAACCGTCTGGAACTTCGCACCTACTCTGTCACGCATACGTTTTGTGAATGCAGCAAAAAGTGCGGTAATGGCTGAATCACTAGTTGTACATCCAAGCGCATTAAAGTTATATGATTCAATCTTATCTAAGAAATCTTGAAATTCCGCCCCCGTTGGCGCTGATCCGTTACCTCCACCAGTGAAAGGTTCGCCTGCAGTTGCTGCAAGAGTAGATTCAGATTTCCAAGTTACAAAATCATTTGGAACGAGCTCAGAAGTCTCGCTGACAGTCTGACTATCTACTGTCGTTGTTCCTAATAACGTAACCACGTCAAACTTCTCAGAATCGTCTATATTCGTAGTTACAACGGTTTTTAAGTCATTGCCCCTAATACCTCCGTAATTTGCTGTAGCAAAGGAATTTGAAGCTTTTACTCCTGTGTTCAACTTATATAAATAAGCAGTGTGGATATTTCTAAATAGGTCTCTAATCGGCTTGAGTTTTTCATGGCCATAAGGATAACCAAAGATATTCAAAGAATTGCGTTCCAGATCATCAACTTTAACCGTAAAGACCTCACCCTCTACTCCCCAATCTAGCTGTAGAGCAAGTGCTGCTGTCCCTCGATCAGATAAAACAGAAGAAGCACGGGCCGCGCTAATAAAATTGATGTATGCACCTGGTAACACTTTATTTTGTGATGTAAACGTTCCGCCACCTAATGCCAATTATTTCACCCTCTTTTTCATGAATTTTTCTATAGTTTGATCAACCTCAGCTAAACTGTATTGTTGATCGTCCTTCAATAAGACACTTAACAAATCGCGTCTTTCTCTGTAATTTGCTGCTTTTAGAATCTGCTCTTTAGAAAAAACAGCTTCCTTAACAGATACTGGTTGCTTATTTACCAATTCAATCACCCCTTACCGTTCCAGTTACGGCCAGATCTCCCATTGACTCCTCAACAACTGCTTCTCGCCTTACGAAAAGGTTGAAATTGACCATAAAATGAAGCACTCCATCGACAACTTCACTGTTCATGTTGGTCCCACGTATTAGATCACCATTGACAGTGATGTATTCTAAAACATCCGATAGTTCCTCAGCTACTTCGTTTAACTCCAAGTTCCTGTCAGTTACACTTTTAGGGAAATAGTGAATATCAAAGAAATGTTCTTTAAAATATCTTTGACCAATTACCTGTGTCTGGCCATTCCGCAAAAAGGCAATAAAAAAACAAGGCTCATTAAGACCTTGTTTAATTTCTTCACTATAAATTCCATAGCTGTCACCAAATTCTTGGTTCAGTTTTATTGAAATCCCATCAATAATGCTATTAATCACTGAAAACACCTTCTTAAAAATTCAGCTACTCGTGTATTTACAATTGCTTGAGCTTGAGACCGTAATTCATCTTCTGAAATGCTAAGCATAAATTGCCCAGGTACCCAGCCTTTATGATTTCTGGTCCTATGTCCAAATTCCACATAGGGAGCATAATGAACAGGATTAATAACCAAAATTTTAAAAACGTTACCTGTCTTGGTTACAGGTAATGAATCTGCATAAACTTTTGCATTTTTGTTAGAACTACCACTTGCTGCTTCGGCGTGGGTTTTGGCAGTCCATCCTCTTTTTAATGTGCCTCCCACTTTGCCTGTCGATGCAGGATACTTACCAGTGGGCGTTCGTTTAATTACCTTAGCAAGCAATCGGGCTGCAAGTTCTTTTGCAACATCTTCGCAAAATTTATCAAACTCACTGGCTTGTACTTTGTTCAGTTGTCTCTGCAAATCTCTTAATTGTTGAAAATCTACCGTTCCCCAACTTGCCATTATGCCCACCCCTCAAACAATTTTAAGGATATCTCTTGATGAGTCGGATATACTGCTGGCAAACCACTCTGTGAATAGGAAGTTGTTACACCGTTCTGTGTGACAGTTATTTTAGATCCTGCTTTTATCTCAAGTTCAGGAGCAATAAAAAGTTTTGTAGTTTGTGCAATTGTCGTTGCGTTGTCCCGTTGGTTCGCTGCTGGAATAGTCTTAAATGACAAATGACAAGCTTGTCCACTTAAGACTGAAACTTCTTCTTGTTTTGTTCTTTTTGTGACTGGATCCCTTACAGATTGATATTCGCTAATTGTACACAATCCTGTATACATTGTTTCAATTGCTTTACGATGCCTATTGATATTCATATCGTTTTCAACCTTCGATACTTATTTAATTCAACAGAATAGTTTAAAACTAGGGAATCTAAGCTCCCTTTTGACGCACTGGTAATGTCATTACCTTTACTTGCATAAGAAACGTTCGTATCCCCTAATTTAACGGATGCAATGCCGTCACTGACACTTTCCATGACAGCTTGCTCATTAGGATGCTCAATCCGTAAAATATCGATTGTCATAGATGCCCAAACAAACTTAAGTTCTTCTGGCACCCTCGGCTGGTTGCAGTATGACTTGATCTTCATTTCGATTTGCTCAATGTATTCTTCGATTAGATCATCTAGAGAATCATCTTCAATTAATTTAAGGCGCCTTTTTACAATGGCAAGGACTTTATCCTTCATTAATAAGGCCGCCTTTTAGAAGATAATCGTAATCTTCCTCGGTCACTTCCGTTTTTTCTCCCTTTTTATAACGAACCGTGCCAAACTTAACATTCTTATTAAAACTAACTACTGTTAACTTTGGTTTATCCTCTGAATTATCATTGCTATCATTCAGTTCGTTATTAGATTCTAAAATATCATTTAAAGCATCTAGGAGTGTCTTACGCTTTTTTCCTTGCGATTCATAGGCAAGAGCCTCTTCTGCAGTTATTTCAGCTTTTTGTACAACTTCTAGGACTTCATTAACGTTTAAACTGTTGTATTGTTCCTCTGTCATTTGAAAATCCTCCTAAAAAACAGAGAGGCATTAAGCCTCTCTTAATTTACTTTTGCAATGAAGATGTTATCGATAGTTTCAAAGCTTGGTAGAGTGATCATTGAAACAATAGTTTGAACGTTTACAGGATGTGGTTCTTTAACAGTTGTAACAGCAATACCCGTGTTCACGATTGAAACATCTGCAGCAGTGCTTCCAGTCATTAAATCAGCTTCTTCAGGTGTTGTGCCGAAATAAGTGCTACCTAATGCACCATCTGGCAGCAAAGTTACATGATCATCTGGATAGAACAATTTGCTTGCTCCTGTTTCATCTTTATACTTTTTACTGTAAACCGCAACGTTGATGCCTACTTTATCCTGCAAGTATTGTTTTAATAGTGCATCCGTAAGAATGATGTTTTGTCCACCAAGTGGATTCATATCCAATCGGATACTCTTATTTTTAAGCAAGTATCCCCATGTTTTACGAGTCATAAGGGCGTTGGTTGGACGAACTCCGGTGTCATCCTCAACTTTATCCTGCCAAGCAATGATATCTTGGATAGGCTCTGAAGCATCATCTGCCCAAAGCGCAGTACCGGTAAGTGTTTCTTTATGCTCTTCTGACATTTTGTAATCATAATCATAATTAATGCGGTTAGCCGTAATGCTAATTTTACCGGTTGATAACAATTGCATAATCATTCTTTCAGGCTGAACAAGAGCGCCAGAAACAAGGTTTGTTACATCATCATAAATATTGTTAATCAACGGTTGGACCATGCTGTCTAGATTAGCTGCAATAAGGCGATTTAATTCCTGGCGATCCTTCTCTCCGATACGCATAGCTTCACGGAAGAAAGGCATTTCTGTTTGAATTTTGCTAAATCCGATTCGATCTCTTACTGTAGCCTTTGTATCGAATTCAGATGGCATTAAAGCAACCGGCAGCCCTTTAGACCCCTTAATCCAGCTAAGGTCTAATCCTAATTGTTTCTTAGCCGGGAATAGTGTTTGTCCTAATGAAGGCGTATTGTTAGATGGATTGTTTTGATAATAAGCTGCAATATTTGGTGCGTTTACTAAATCAAAAATTGTTGGCATGTGATCATTCCTCTCTTATTCCAAAAATTATTTTAAGAATGTGACTTGTTTTAGTGCTGCTATTTCTTCTGCTGTAGGTTGAGCTGGTAACTTATCCAAAGCAACAAAACCATGAATTAATGCCGCACCAGGCGCTGGACCATAAGTGACATCAACATCGTTAAATAGGATACCTTCTGCATTTGAAGCACCGTCTGCTACAGTTGCTTTTACTGCTTGTACGGTGTCATCAGCTAAAAAACCGCCGCCTAAGATAGTACCTGCAGGAACAATCTTCTTACCGTCTTCATTCGCTGAGACACCTGCATCACTGACTGTGACAGCAACATTTACATAATGATCCGGGAATTTTAAAATTTCTTTTTTGTTTGTATAGCTTGTTTGTACAAATTTGCTCATTAAAGTTCACTCCTTATTTAAAGTAAGATTGACGAGCTTTTTCAAGCTCCTCATTGTTCTTCGTAAAAGATTCAGCAACTTTCTTGCCATATTCTCCAGCTTGATTTGAAGCATTACCAACACCAGGCGTAGATCCTTTCATCTTTTCGGTTACCGCTGCATCTACTGCTGCACGGAAAGCTTTTTCAAACGTTTCAACATTACTGTTTGTCCTTTCAGCATCTTCAGCTAGCAAAAGATCAGCAAAATCAATCGGCAGCTTCTTACCATCAAGAATTTTAATGGTCTCCAATTTGAGTTCCCTTTGTTGCAGGGCCCTCTCTTTGTCTTTTAAATCATTTTCTTGCTTTTGTAGAAGCGCCTGCCTTTTTTCGTCTTCTGACATTTTGGCAAGCTTGGCAGCTTCTTGTTTCTCTTGCTCGAGCTTTTGGCTATATTCTGATTCCCATTTTTGCTGAGCCGTTTGTAAAGCACTTGTGACACGTTTATCTGCTTCACTTTGAAGAAGCTTTTTTAATTCTTCCTCTGTCTTTGGCAGTTCAAAATTATTGCCCTGCCCTGCTCCATTACCACCGTCATTTCCTTGGCCCTGTCCTTCGCCAGTTCCTGCTGCTCCTGCTCCTGTTCCTTCTCCACTTTCTCCTGCATGACGCTGTAAATCTAAAGGAAAAAATGACTTAAATGGCTTTCTTTCAGTAATATCAATTGTCTTAAACTGCTGTGGAATAATAGATTTCAATGTACTTCCTCCTAATGCCCCTCATAGTTCATGCCTACAAGTTGCAGTTTTTTGGCAAAATAAAAAGCCGCGTCAGCGACTGTTATGAAGCGTATTTTTCTTTCCATTCTTTGTAGGTGATGTTTGCAGGTACATAATAGGTTTTACCATCAGCACCCCTAGCAGCTCGCTCACCAAAGTTGTCATCAAAGTAAGGAACCGTAACCGTCCGGCACCAGGCATGAAAGGGTGGAGCTGTTGTGCCCACTTCATAATCCTTCATGTCAAACACTTTACCATCTAGATCTTGGCATATTTTACTCGTCTTGTTATCCAAAGTGGCTACAATCTCAAATTTATCGACATTAAGATCATTAAACGTTTCCTTTTGAGATGCTGAAGCAAAAAAAGCAGATTCAGTCATGATCAAACGGCCAGCTTTTCTCTTGGATACATCGAACTTCTCTGAAATCAATTTGATCATGCCATCCGGACTGTCACCACGAATTATCGACTGTGACAATTCGTTATGCAGCACGTTGATCAACTCAGTTTTATTTTTCCATATTCGATCAGAGAAATTTAATCCATCCGGTGCCCACGGTTTTAAAGCTACTCTGCTTATTCTCTTGGGATCCAGCGCAGGAATTGCCCACCCTACTGTTAAACCTTTTTGAACCTCAAAAATTGTTTGGTAATAACTCTCTGATATTAAAGTAGTTGAAAGAGCAGTAATGTTTTCTTGCTGCTGTGCAAAAATCACTTCCACTTGTTGTTGTATTTGAAGGCGCATGGCTTCTAAATACGAAATGTGTACTCTTGCTGAAGCATTCTCTAATTGACGTATCCACTGCTGGTTTAGTGCGTTTTGTTCTCCGTATTTTATATACTCTCGAACATCCCATTTAAACTCTTTTAATTCATTCTTGGATAACAGCTTTCGAGCATCAGCTAGAGTAATATTGTCGTTGTTGACACCTAACCTTGTATACCACTTCAGCAAATCCTTCTCCAAGCTCGCTAGTGCGATTTGATACTGGTTAATAATCTCTTTGTTGGCTTTATCTCCATCTTTCAACAGGCGCTCTTCTAGAGCTTCAAAACGCTTCCTCCAATATTCTTGTGATTTCATTCTTCTTCACCTTCATTGTTAGGAGGTACAGTTTGCTGCAGGTAAGGATCTTCACCAATAAGTTTATTTTGTTCTTCATCTTTTCTAGCGATTTCAGCATCAGCATCGTCGATAAAGGGCAACAAAGCAATCTGTGTTTTTTCACTAAGAATACCTGCTAAATCTTTAATCATTTGAACCAATTCGATTGTATTCTTAGGGATATTTCTGTGGAATTTAAGATTGATATTGTTGTAATCATACTGACCACCTTTGATGTTAAGGAAATGAGTGATCATCCGTAGTCGTTTGATCAATGGAGATTTAAACTTACGCTCCTTGATGGAAGCAATCTGCTCTAACCCCCAAAGCTTATATTTCATGGCTTCTCCAGATACATTGCCAGCAAACTGTTCATCAGATAAATCAGGTACTTGGCTTATCCGGTTAATATCCTTTTGCAGCCTAGTTTTATGATTCTCATTTGCCTGGTCATTAATTTGCTTAGTCAGCCACTCTGCTTTTCCGTTATCAGGTAGTAAGAAAACACGTTCTTCTTTAACCTGTCTTAAGTCTTCCTTATCAGTGCCTTGCATACCAAAAAGCATTAGATAAGCATCGGTGAAATATTCAAAGTCATTAGCCGTATCAGATTGCGATTTATTATAGGCATCAATTGATGAAAGCACTACTTCAAAATCACCCATCAATTCGTTGTTATTGGTGTATTCAATAACTGGAACTTCACCAAAATAATGATCACGGCGTTCGTATTCCTCAAACATTCCGTTAGCAGCATGATAATGTATGATTTCGTTCGCAGTATAAACCTCAGCCATTTCAGTTTTTTCCCCTGTAAGGATATCCTCTGTTTGATATTTACGAATGGCAAAAATAAGTTTTTCGTCAATGTCATTTGAATAAACAGGAATAATTGTCTTCTTATCGACCTGTTTAAACCGCACATTAGCTTCTTCATCGGCATACATCAATTCATAAGCGCGACCAGCAATACTTAGAGATTTAGCAATCTCAAAATTAACATCCTCTTCTACATTGGCATCCAGGATCTCAAACACCTTTTCTATTAATTCCTTATCGTCGCTCTCATAAGTGACTGGAATGCCCATAAAATAACCGGTAGCATTATCTGTAATAAGCTTCGCATAGTTGACTACTATTTTATTGTTCGGTTTATCAAGTTCCACTTCTCTTTTTAAAATTTCGTGCTCGCCTTTATAGTAATCTTCTAGTTTAGCGAGTCGGACAGCTTCGTGTGTTCCCCATTTGTTAATAACATTTGTTAGCAGCAAGGGATTTATTTCGACATCTTTAGGTACCTTTATTTTCTGCAAGTTATCACCACCTTATAGGCCTAATGAGGATTTGCTCATAGAGCCAAGTTTAGATTTATTAAATATGATCGTATTCACAAAATAACGATCTGCATCCATCTGGTGGTCATTCTGCTTCACTGGTTTATCCTCACCTCGTTTAGCAGCCTTTTCATCCCAGATGTAAGAAGAAAACTCTCTAAATGTTTCTTTGCAGCAGTCATTGTACATGATTAATTTATCGTTTAAGGCATTTGCTAAGTTTCTTATTCCATCAATTACTTCGTTTTTTGCTTTAATGACGTTGAATCGATTTTTCTTGAGAAGTGCTATAAAAGAAGCTGCAGACGGGTCAACTATGATTCCCTTAAGTGGAGTCGATCCTGCCACAAACTCCTGTAGGTCCTCAAGATATTCCTGGTCTGTTTTTTGCTTGCTCTTCTGCCGACCATCATAATGATACTCTTTAACTTTGTACCAAACTCCATCACAAAGACCCCAAAGACCAAATGTCGTTGGGTTCTGAGTACCATAGTCAATGCTGACATAGTGTTTCGTATATACTCTCTCGTTTGTCTGGACAACATGCTTATCTTTATCAAACATGTCATAAATGACACCTTCAGCCATTACCCATAAACCCATGATATAACGCTGAAAGAATACACCAGAAAACATACGGCAAAATCTATCTTTTACTTTTTCAGATAACGATAGATTATCATCCATCATGAAATGGAGAACATAGATTTTCTTTTCCTTAGCTTTATCAATGAATTCAGTTTTGAACCAATGATAAGGACCAGCTGGGTTACAGTTAAAGAATACTTTTGCTCCGTTTTCCCCAGTCTCTGCAGAACAACGACCAATCGCCTGATCAACAAATGATTTCGGAAAAAGAGCAACCTCATCCAAATAAGCGCCGGCAGCCGTTAAACCTTGTAGAACGTCTTGGCTGGCTTCGTTTGTGGCACCAAACAGATAATAAGTATTCGTGCCAATAACGATATGAGGATTCTCCGATCGATGGTAATGGAAATCGATGCCCTTAGCCGTTAATATTTGAAACATTGGCTCGAGCACGTTACGTTTTAAAGCACCCATGGACTTACCAGCTAGGATAAAGTTTTGATTTTTATGCTTTGCTAAGGACCAGGTAATGAATGAATCAATCATGGCCACTGTCTTGCCAGAACGAATAGAGCCATGGCAGATGATCATATCATATTCTTTATAAGGGCTTTTATCGGTCCACCACATCAGCAGCTTCTTCTGTTTATTGCTAAAAGGCTTGAACTTAAATGATGTGTTCTTTTTACGCTTCCTCATCATCTAACACCTCGTCTGCAAAAACCTCTGCTGCCTGTGCTCCTAAAGCTTCGACATAGCTATTTGCTTGTGCATGGGCATCACCTTCATTGTCACCGCGTAAGTTGCCAAGTTCAAGCTTGCTCTTATCAACTGACAACTGCATTTGCTCCAGTTTAAGTCTGCGTTCATCGTCTTCATGAGCCATATCATTAAATTGCTTAATAAGCGAACGCAATTCACTCATGGCTCTAGATTGGGCATTCATGAAGTTTGCTTGCTTATCCCAAGCAAATTGTATTTCATATTCTAATTCGTCACCGTACATACCAGGCTTTTCTTTCTTCAGCTGCTGAGTGAGATCATATTTGTCTTCAACATACATGATTTTTTGAGCACGAATAATGGCTGCATACTGAATCTCAATCTGATCATATATTAGATCAGCTGGTGAACGCTCTTGCATGATCTCGATGATCTCTAGTGTCTCGGCAGGAAGGAACTTAGAGAATAACCCATGTTTCTCAGCAACCTTGTTCCGTTTTGTAAACTGGTTCTGAGGATTAGGGTTGCCACTTCTTTTCCTTGGCGCACCCTCTTTTTCAAGGGTTGCAACCTTTTTCTTTTGGGTTGCATCCTTTTTAGGGGAACCTCTCGACCAACCTTCACGGCTTTTTCTGCTCTTTAAAGTACCTATTTTGATATCATGTTTTTCAGCAAGCGCCTTTAATGTAATTTTAGAGGTTTCAAATTCTTTTCTAATGTCATCCCAGTTCATTTTACATGGCACCTGCCTCCTAACATGTTATTACAATAAAAAAAGCACCCGGTATGGGTGCTTAGGCGTATCTTTCAAAGAAAAACCTTTTATAATCTTTTGGTGACACTACTTTATCTTTGCTTAACTTAAAACTAATCAATAATCGATCTTCACCGTATTTTTCATCGAATTTGTTTAATAATTGAATATTAGAATCTAAAAAATGTTTGAATCTCCATATTGAGTTCCAGATGATTCTAACAGCGATTAAAAAGTTTGAAGAACTTAAAATCTTTTTAAGTCTTTTCTTCTTTCTCACAGAAAACTCATCGCTTCTGTTTATTTCATGAATAAATTCTGATTTGTGGTTAACTATATCTCTATAGGCAAAAATGGGTAATGCAATTTGCAATATTATAATATTAACTACTTTTATAAAGTAATGTCTGTTTCTATTTGAATAATAAAATATTCTTAACAACCCACCCACTATAATTGAAAACAGAAACGCAACAAGAAGATAAATAATTTGAGTATTACTGATCATTATTATCGCCTCCTTTATGCAGCTTTTTCTCTATTTTGAACTAAACTAGGTGCATGCCTAACTCCTTGGTTAACTACCTCTACCCCTATAACAATCATTACTAACAACAAACTTATAAAAACATAAATGCCAGCATTAAAAGAACTTATAAAACTGGTCAAAAAGTTATCAGGATTCCCAGATAATATATAGCCCTTTTGAACTTTTTCTAGAATCAAGAATCCAAAGTAACCTAGTCCGTCAATAATTGAAAAGACTAGGGAGATAATAAATCCACATACACCAATAATTCTTTCCAATCCAATATTATAATATGCAACATGAGTATAATCAATGAGTAACATTAAAAAGAAAACTAATCTAGAAGCAAAAAATATTTTCACCTCTAATTCAGTGCTAGGATGGAAATTAATTAAGAGTAAATTAAATCCAATGAGAACTAAGCGAAAAACCACAAGTAATAATTTCATTTAACCACCTAACCAGTAAAAATATTCCTGTTCATAAACATATAATATCCAATATAGAACATTTTATCAATCCTTTTACCTATTTATTCTCTATATAGTAGGGAAAATCCTTCTTTACTGGTCTTTATTTCCAACAAAAAGTGCCACCGCAAGGTGACACCCAAAGGAGGAATTATGGCTTACCAACCAAAGAGAGCTTTCCGCTCCATCCTGCCTCCCATTTTAGCAAGCCGATTTATGATTCAGCAATTTCGTTTCATTTGTAACATTTGGAACATCTGAACTCATTTGGGAAACTATAGCATCTTTTATTCGCCCGATGTGCGAATGAGACAATCCCATATGAAGGGCAATCCATCTATAGCTTTTCCCTTCTAAAATCCAATGAAGCACTTCTTGTTCACGATTATCCCTAATGAGATGAAGCCTATCCTGAATAACGGAAATCTTTTCCTCATATTTATGAATAACTCCATAACGTTTCTCACGGCGCTTTACTTCTCTATAAACAGGATCACTTGTTGTTCCTTGAGGTTTAGGCATAGATGACTCATCACCATATTGGGCCGTCAAGCCTTCTCCTGCATCTTTCATGGAATCCCTTAAAACCTTAATAGAATTCATCATCCAATGGTAATCCTTTAGAATGGATTCAATTTGTTTGCTGGCAGCTTCTTTCAAGTGGACCCCTCCCATGATATAATTTAGTGGGCTGGCCGGGAGAGATCCTGGCTTTTTATTTTGTGTAAAGGGTGATACGTGATACCGTGGAAAAAGAAATCGATCTAAATGTTATTTACGAATATAAAGATTATCCTGATAAGAATAGTGGCCGCTGCGACAACTGTGACTCAGCCACTTTTAAAAGTACTGTTGGTGGCGGTAAATACATTCGTGAATGCCAAAACTGCGGTATGAAGAAAAATATATAAGGCTAACATCTACCCTTGGCTATGTTCAAGGGTTTTTAATTTACTGGCTCTATCTTGTGTTTCATAAAATTATCGAACTGTTCAACTGAATTCATTTTAGCCATTCTTTGTGTTGTTTGTTAAAACTCAATATTAATGCTATTGTTAACATGCACAGTGTTCCACCTGTGCTAGAGGAGCTTCACTTTGGTAAGTGATCTTAAACAGCATTTTATTAGGGAACTTGGTCATTTGCTTAATGAATTTAAAACCTGTACTGATTTTCATGTTAAGACAGTCATCTGCGAACATATCCTCTTGATTTGCATTGCATTAGTCAGTATTTCTGATTAATGCTTTTTTGAATGCTGTTTATATGTCGCAGTATGTGTCTCCTAAACATAACCTACCTTGTGTTTATTATCGTTGTATAATCCAATTTAAATTGCACACTCTAAAAAAAACGAGGTGGACAAGATGTTAGTCAACTTTTTTAGAGTATTTAATGCAATAGTTTTATGGGCAATAGTTTTCTTTTTTCTTCCCAAGCAATCCCTGAAAAGGTTTCTTCCTGTAACAGTTTTTTGTTCTGCCATTTTATTAATACAAACGCTTTTGAATCCTATATTTAATTGGTGGAAAGTTAAAGGCGGATATAAATATATGGTCTTCGACGCACTAGCCTTTATATTGGGACCGTTCTTTACTATAAATTTATGGGTATTCCACTTCACATATAAAAAATTTACTCTGTATGCTTTAATCAATTTAATAATGGATTTAATATTCGCATATATCCTAAGTCCTTTTTTTGAAAAAGTTGGCCACTATAAATTAAAAAACTTTTCACGTACAACATTATTTATTATTAGTTATTCATATGCCTTAATTAACTATGTTTTTCAAATGCTTTTTGAGAAGAATAATGTTCCAGAGAACAACTCTTAATAAAAATCCACTCGTGCCGAACAATAAATGTTTTCCACTTAGTTGTTCGGCAACAGCACTATCATTTTGTTTCATAAGGTTCATTTAAGATTGCATATGTTTGGCTAAACCAAACCAATTCTTCATAGAATCGACATCTCTTTCAGTCAATCGTGTTTGTAACTGAGATCCTTTTGAATACACCGTTAGCAAGATTTCATTTGTTTTGTAATCCATCGTGAACGAAGAAAAATTTGCTTCTTGTTTTATTTCTTCCGTTCCACAAGTAGGGCATTTTATCTCATAATCTTTATTGAATTCTTGATTACACAACTCACATTTATTATTCATAAAATCCTCCTTCATGTATGTTGTCTATTGCGAAACACGTTGCTTACCGTGTTTCCTATTTAACCTTTTTAAAATCTTTGTCATGAAATGCTACACAATAGCCATTTGTATAAACCATTGTTTTCTCCCCATAACTACCCTTGAAAACTTTTGCAGTGTAAGTTTCCCCTTGTACAATCCCTAACCAGCTGTCGGTTTTGATTGCTTTAACTAAAAACTCCTCCACCTTTTAGGTCACTCCCTTACTCTTGTGTTTAACAGATCAACTGCAGCTGCCCTGTTGAATCCGTTATTAATTCCATTCCATAATTTCCATCTAATATCACCTTGAATATCGCTTCTAAGACTGGAACCACAATGCTATTACCGGCAAGAGCATATAACGTAGCATTCCTTTTACCTGCTTTTGTCGGAAACTCTTTTAGCATGAGATCAAAGTCCTCATCATCAAATCCAAGCAACCTCCAGCATTCACGTTCAGTTAAGTAACGATATTGTGGTCTGTTTAAGCGAATTATGCCTGCATTTGGGCATCGATCTTGTCTTTCGGTTATCGTGTAACAGAAATCGGTAATGACATCCAATTGCCGTTTATAACTTCCACTAGGATTAGGATTAAATTCTTTGATCTTGTTTAGCATGGAAGGAATCGTAATTAGATATTGTTCTGGAATATCATCGTCTGGACCATACTCCAAGAATGAATTAATATCCTTCATCGGCTGATGCTGCACCTTTCCAAAATCAAATGTTTCTCCACCTAATAATGAAGCGCAAAATACTCTTTCTCTTGCATGAGGAATGCCGAACTTTCGAGCATCCAATACATCAAATGAGTTTGTGTATCCTAAATCCCTCATCTGCTGCAAGTAATAATTGAAAATCGGTACGACGTCTTTATCAAGGACACCTTTAACGTTCTCCCAGATGACCACTTTCGGCTTCCACTCGCCCATTTCCTTAATAATCCTTAATGTTTCGAGCATTAACTTTGAACGGGAACCGTCACTATTTCCTTTTCGATCTCGATTACCTCTGCTGTTATCCTGGCATGGTGATCCATGAACTAATATGTCTGGCTTTAGATTCCAACCGCGAATATCCTGCGGTTTATGAAGGTGATCATACAAAGCGTTATAGGCTTTAACCCTGTTCGCCTGCCATTCCACATAATCGATGCACTTATGATCTACACCAAGATTGATTAATGCTTTTCGAGGCGCGCCAATGCCTCCGAATAATTCAAGTATCTTAATCACTGGGCCAACCCCTTTCTAGGAAACTTAATAATTCAAGAGTTGATTAAATGTTTGTCCTCGTAAATGTTGCCGATTACTTCAACCTCTTCACAACATGTTAAATACTGAAAATTGCTGCCGTAGTTTTCATTTCCATTAGTTGCTTTGAAATCTAACTCCGATACGTCATATACAACGATTCCAACAAAGGATTTCCCATCATAGGTTGTATCAACAACATCCCCCTCATAAATCTCCTTGCCGTTCTTGTCTTTTAGACCTGTGTATTGCATGTATACTCCGTTTTCCTCTGCAAATATTTCATTGATGTTTCCATTGAAAGATGGCTCTAACATGCCAATTTTGTTCCCATACCAACCACGAAACTTTATCTCACGCACGTTCATTCCTCCTATTCGTTTTTCCGTATACTTTCCATTCACATGGAGAACAGAAAACTGGATTTATAGGCATCCCATAACAACCGCACATATATCCACTACAGCAATATTCAGATTTATAATCCTTTTGAACAAGAATTAACCGACCGCACCAATCACAACGATCATTTATGCGATTCTTTGTAAATCTCCATCTTTGCCTGTTTTTAGCCGCCACTTTCAAACCTCCAATTTAACGAAACATAATACAAAATTAATTACCTTTTTTATAGATTTCAGTACCTATTACTCGTGGATCGTGCACTTCAACAAGCCACTTGATCCAATTATTTGTCGTGTATCCTAGTTGAGAATAAATTTCCATTAACCACTCAGTGCTTTTTGAGCCATTTGCCTTATGGCCGAACCTCTCAACCCATGAATCAAAATCTTCATCAATCTTTACAAGACTATCCAAAGTCCAATTCAGATTATCTGGATATCGCTTTTCATATGCCTTAATTTTTTTGTTTAACTCAAGAGGTCTTTTTACATTTTCTCTTCTCGTTTTTAATCTTTTTAATTCATCTCTTAATTCCGAAATCTTTGTTTCTATCACTTCTATTTCAACATCTAAATCCACTAGATATTCCAAAGTTACTTTGCTCAAATTGATCACCACTTTCTAGAATTTATTGCTCCCTATAAACTAAAGCCATCTACCTTCTCATCGATGATATCTTGAGTGATCCCGATGTAACGCATTGTCACCGCCGGACTGCTATGGTTAAATATCTGCTGCAAGACTGCCACGTCTTTATACCGCTGGTAAAAGTGATACCCGAATGTCTTACGAAGGGTATGCGTACCGATCTCCTCTAAACCAACCTCACGGGCAGCTGCATTTAATATCTTCCATGCCTGCACCCGATGTATCCGATCACGGCCGCGCCTGGATTGAAACAGGTATGCAGCCACTTCCTTATCAATTGTAAAATTGCTTATATGATCCTGGAGCTCGCTATTGATCTTAAACCGTTTCAATTTCCCAGTTTTCTGTTCCGTGATTATGATATGGCTTTTGTTCCTAACATCACCGACTCTTAGTGCCAGCAAATCACTGATCCTCAAACCTGTATTGATTCCCAAAACGAATAGAAAGTAATTTCTGTAATGCTGTTGCATCAAGACCTCTTTCATTGCCGCGATTTTTGCCACGTCCCGTATGGGTTGTACGGTTTTCAATTTTGACATCTCCCTTATTTGATTTTTAAATATGTTCTGATTTTTTCTGCTGTCTTTGTTCCGATGCCCGGCACGCTTTCTAAGCCTTCAAGCAAGGTCATAAGATGCTTAGCGTCCTCAGCGCGTTGAATGTCTGCTCCAGTCTTTAAACCCTTCTGAAAAGCAGTTTTTATTGCTGGAGCAATATCCTTCTTGATTTGCTTAAGCGCCTTTCCCATTGCTGAACCTCACCTTTGGAATCTCAGTACCACCTAACCGATTGCATGCTGCACCCATCCGTGATGAACAACCTTTATAAAGACTGCAGCGAAGAAAACAAGCCATCATCTTATCCTCTTTCCGAATCCAAGCCGGCCGATCATCAGCGATTAAAACACTATGCACGACTACACCTCCAAAGAGATTTTTTCTTCACTAGCCTCCCATATTTCAAAACCAATACCCGGATTAAAGGAGTAAACCTTTTTACTATGAACCTCATAAACTTGGTTATCATCAGCCCAAGCAACTTTATTCAAACTGTCAAAAAATCCTTTTATTAAATTATCTATATCAGGTTTAGACTTATGAATAGCTCCATTGGAGTGATCCTTTTTCTTCTGGCTCCAGCTCTTCGGGATTGGCATATAAAACGTTACATCAACCAAAATTGGATTCTTGGTGGGAGTTTTAATATGCTGCCTCGTTAACCAAGCAATATGCCGCTTATATTCTAGATACTTTTTAGCCCGTTCATCCACAAACTTTTGTCTCTGAGTTGTTCGGACAGCTCCCATTGGCTGGATAGGGATGAATAACTTGTGCATTAGTGTTTTGCTCCTTCATTTAAATAATCATCGATTACCATTTGACCTTCCGGAGGCTCTTCTGCTACTATCTCCATCTTAAGTTGGTCTTGGTCCGCAGTATCTTTTAATTCAGACAGCTTACGAGCACAGACAGGTCCAATACCTGCTGCAATGCTCTTCGCGCTTTTTAAAGGACGGTTGCACATTGGGCAATTCATTAAGCTTCCCTCCTCATCACAGCAATCCAGCAAGAGTTATGATTGTTCTGGACAAAAATTTTCCTGTTGTAAGCATCTGTCTTAAATACCTTTCCTTCACTTCCGTATTCTTTTAAAGGGGTAACAATCTCAAACCCTCTCTTTAACAAATCCTGTATTGCCTGCTCTGCTTCGTGTTTGCGCCTTCTGGTGATCTTTGTTTGTTGGAAAGCCATCGACAATCCTCCTAATCAATTCATCCTGAGCCTCGGATGTCTTTTCCGTAAATCTAGCTATGTAGAGCAGCTGACTCAGGGTTGCATTGCTTAAATTCATTTACCTGTGCCCTCCACGGTCAGCAATTCAAGTGCGATTTGGATATAATCTTTGGACTCTGATTCCGTTGCTCTCAGTCCAGCTTTTAGGATCTCGATAACATGCGCTTTTCGCTCTCTAGCGCACTGACGATATTTCAGAAAGTCAGCGATTTCTTCATCCGCCATAGCTTCCCAATCGTAGTTAAGATAGTGCTGCAAAGCTTCTCCGTACCTTTCAACTCCGATATCATCTTGTTTATACATGACGGCCTGCAAATGACTTAATGACCTTTCTGATACCTCATGCTTTGGCACTTCTTCAAAATTTATATTTCTTGTCATAAAGTAACTTCCCCTCATGATGACCTGTATTTAAGTTGGTAACACTCCATGCAAGGCCCCGGCACTACATAACCGTTAGGATTTCCGCATTCTTTGCATTTAAGAGAGTGAGTGGTCCATTCGTTTTTGCATTCCTCGTCCTGGCAACGCATATCAAGTAACTCGTTGTTTTTTCTAAGTACCATGCCCTTAGTAAGGCATTTAGGACAACGTGAGACTGGTTTTACATTGTTGATTGACATTTAAACTGCTCCTTTCAAAACCATGTATTTTATGTTCTTTCGGTGTCTATGTCACGAAACGAAGCAAGAACATATTCGTATTTCAATTCTTCATAACTTAGCTGATCAAGGGGTATGCCTTGCTGACTGACTTGGATGCTCATACCTTGCAACCTTTCAAGAATGAAATTCTTTTTCAACCGTTTTTCTGCAACAGCAGCCTTATAAAGGACACCCATTCTTACCCACTCCCACGTAATCTTTTTAAAGCATCGTTCATTTTGGCTCTTTTAGCTTCTTCATCATTGACCGGTTTAGGGTTGCTGTTATTCTCCTGTTTATCATCAAACCATCCCGGTACCATTTCTGTTCTAATGCCTTTTCTGGGAGAAAAGTTGCTTTGCTGTTTACGTTGATTGTGTTGTTCTTGCTCTCTCTCAACGTCGGACATGCTCTTAACTCCTTGCTTTGCCCACCTGTTCAAAATGCTCCTAGCATACGCATATTTAGCTCCGGCTTCGGCAGCCTTTCTGAATGCAGTGCATACAACTTCAACCTCTAATCCATCTTGATCAATAAAACTATTAATCTCTTGAATCTGAATTGGATTAGGTTGTCCAGAAAAGCAAATCATGTATTCGTCAAAATAATTCGCGTGCGTAGCAGTAGCTGTTTTTATTGTTTCGTTTTGTTTAGTTTCTTTTAGTTTATTTAATGCGGAACTATCTCCGGCACTACCTACGGAACAACCCTCGGCACTATCCGTGACACTAACCGCGGAATTTATTTCCGTAGGTATGAAAGGCGCGGAATAATTTTCCGTAGAGAAGAAAGATATCAACTTATAAATAGGAGCTCTTCCGCCCTTCCTGGAGATGAAATCTATTCTGTTTTTCTGCTTAAGTTCATTTCTAACTTTTCGAAGGGTTCGATCGGTTAAACCTGTCTTAACGCAAAGCACCGATTCAGCTACCGTAAATGTTTCTGCCCATGCAGCCTTATTATTTATGTGCATTAATGCGTACCATAAATTAATTGCTGATGGAGACAGTTCATTTAGTTCGAGCCAATCATAGAAAGCGTTAAGCTCCTTAATGTAATTCATGTTGACTTATCCCCTCCTTTACAGTTTCTTGTTATATACAGAGCTGGTGTTTATGGAATGAAAACTAACTTTCCAGTTAACGCTTGTATTTCTCGTTTAAATAGATCTTCGTTACTATTTGTATCACTAAGATGCAGCAACCAAATCTCCTGAACCTTACTAAGATCATTTGCTTTAAAAAACTCTTTAACATTCTCTAAGCTAAAATGCGACTGTTCTAATCGCTTTTTCATCACTTTTGGCAACCTGCCATCAATGATGTTTTGGACTAGGATATCTCTTGAATAATTGCACTCCACCATGATGTGTGTAAGACCTTCAAACTTGTATTTGATGTAGTAAGTGTCAGTGGCGAATAAAAGCTTTTCTCCTGCTTCGTTGGCCAGTAAGAACCCAAAAGGCTCGCTGACATCATGCTGAACATCGAATGGCTTTATGGTCCAGGTACCTATTTGAAATTGTTGCAGGGAATTCACTCTTTTAATACGATGATGATCAACCTTAAGGGCATCTGCAGTACCGTTTGACATATAGCAGTTAATCCCCGATTTCAGCACATCTTTAATACTTTTAGAGTGATCTCCATGCTCATGCGTTATTAAGCAGCCAGCAACCTCTGACAGTCGAAAATTAAATGCTCTTTGTATTTCTTTGTAGTTAATACCGCATTCCAGCAGAAGGGGAGTATGACCGTCTGTAACACGGTAGCAGTTCCCCTTACTTCCAGATGCGATTGATGTGATCTCAATCATTACCAGTTCGGACCATCATCGGCAGCATGCCCCCGTTGACTTTCGTCAGTATGTTGGAACTGATCCTGTTTCTTTTCTTCTGAAGCATCAATAATCACAGGTTGCTTTTTTAAAGGTTCATTTCTCTTAATATCAATAACTTCTTGATTTGCATTTTGCTCAATTTCCTTTTGAGTAGCATATTCAGGGTTAATTTCTTTACGATCATCTTCATACTCATGTTCTGTTGACCTATTAATGGCATCTACAAGTAAATCACTATCATCAGATGTGTTAATAAAGGATTTAGCAGCACGATTGATTACTGTACGTTTTGCCATTTCTTGAGGGAATTTATTTTGCACGTTCTTTGTTTTTGCTTGGCTCCAGGAAGTATCGATTTCTTTTCGAGTCATAACAGTTAGTATTTCTTCATCGTCATTTGTTTTTACAACCGCATAGGCACCTAAGATTTCGTTATCCCTATTCAGAAAATTAGTTTCATGCTTTATGAGTTTTTCTCGACCACCTTCGATTGCATAATCAAACACATCTCCTTCAAAGATCACGTTTGCCCAGATATCTTTGACGTTTGTTAATCGCTTAAGAACTGCCTGTGTACCGAAGTAGGAGCGATTTAATTGCAATTGGTTGCCGTAAACAATGAAGTAGCATTGCGTCTTTGCTGGACTTAGTCCCTGTGTAACCATGTCCAAGAGAGTATTTGCGATTGATTCCCTTGTACAAACATCTAAGGCTGGCTTACCATTCTTGTCTTTTATTTCTTGTAATTTGAAAAAAGCACTCTTTAATGCATTACTTGCATTGTAACTAGGAGGCAGGACTAAACCGTCATCCTGCAACCTAGTCAAGCTTTTGTTCACGTCATCTGTTATATCCTTCTGGATTATTGAGACTTGATTATTATTACTCATGATTGAACCTCCTTCACTACTGTCTGGGAATTCTCTGTCAACTCATACACTGTACGTTTATTTAAATGTTGATTTTTAAATGAAAGGACTGCTTCTTGAGCGTTGTTAGCTTCTATCTCTCCCCTGATGGTAATAACCTTCTCTTCTTCAATGATGTACTTAGCCACTAGATTGCCTCCTTCATATCTTCTGGATCTGTTTCCACTCTTAGCTTCTTATCATGCTCAGAGACTACAAGACTCACCGTTTGTGACTTAGTATCAATTATCTTAGTGACTGCTTCACTGTTGTCTATGAAGATTGGCGCAAAGAAACCGTAATGCTCTGAAAGGGTATTAATGATGTCTAGGCCGACATTAATCCTAGCAGCGTTGTTCAGACCGCTAGAATATGGGACACCGTTATATGTCGTTTCGCAAATTTCTTCCAAACCTCCATTGATATTTGTTTTAAATAGATTAAAACGTGCATATTTGAAACGGCTGTTGATCTTATCTTCCAACAGATCAACTTTAGTTCTGATGAATTGATCAGCAAGATAAAGCTCGTGCTCTATACGTTCGAACTCAGCACCCAATTCTCTTTCCTGTGCTTCTAATTCAGAAATCCGGACATTAGCATGGTCGACAACGGAAAATTTACTAATTTCATCTTGTTTTACATCACGCATATCACGCAATTTCATGATTTCACTTTGAATGTATTTTACTGATTCCTCAGCTAATTCTTGTACCTGTTTAATTCCTTCTTCTAATGTCTGCTTTTCTATGAGTTTTTCAACATATGCAGTATTATCAAGGACATCGGTTACAAGGCCTTCTTGTTGTTGAAGTTGAGTTTCAAGCTTCGCTACCAATTCTTCCTTTTCAGTAACTTGGGAGTTGAGTTTTTCATAATCTTTTTTCAATTTTTCATTATCACTATTTAGAGATTCCTTACGAGCCTTCGCTTGTTTTCCTCTCGTGTCGATCCCTTCTAGCTTTCGTGCCTTTTCAAGATTAAATTGTTCCAGAGCTTTCTCACGGGCAGCACTTACTTGTTCTTCTGGTAGTGCCTGTCCACAAGAAGGACATTCACATTCTAAATTATGAGTAAACACCTGGTTATTAATCTCATGCCATTCATCACGCAGTATTGAAAGCTGAGTATCAATGGATTTAATGTTTTCATCATTATGACGCTTGCTAGAAGTGATACTGCTGACCTTAGATTGCAGTATAGATAGGTTAGATTTCTCTTCTTGAATGCGGGCTCTCAATTGGTAGATCGTATCTTTTGCGCCAGCATCATGATCACGCTTGATTTCTAAGAGTGCTATTTCAATTTCCTGAATTTCCTTCTGTTTATCAGAAATGGCTTTACCGTTCTTAATGCTGCTGATCTGTGTCATGAGTTCATCTATCTCTGCATTCAGCTTCTTTACCTCTGCTTCAAGTGAAATTTTATCTACATCACTTAGATCTGGTATCCCGCGCTGAACCTCGCTGATGCGGACTGGAATTCTATCAAGTTCCTTATTAATCTCAGCTCTCCTTGCGGCGATGATCTTTCTGTGATCTTCAAGTTTTCGAGCTTGTAAGATTGTTGGAAGTGCAGCTAATTCAGGATTACTGGCAATTACATCGTCATCTGAGATATCACCACAAATTTCTAGCAATGTTTTACGACGATCCTGCCACTTAAGCTGCTCATTAAAGAAAGAAGGGCTCGTAAGAAGTTTGAATACATCTTCTTGAACAATTGAATCAACAAGCGCTTTATATTCCTTTAGCTTTGAAGGGACACCATCGATGAAGTAATCTGTTGTGTGTCCCGAAAACTCTGCAGTTGCAGAACCACGCTTCTTTGTCCATTTCTCGGAATAGACTTTTTTAAGTGAAAGTTGCTTTCCATCCAGATAAAACTGACCTTCCACTTCATGATCAAGACCATGCAATTCTTTGCCATCGGCTAAAGTTTTTAATGAAAAGTCCTTTTTGTTTTGGCTATCTTTATCGAATAGCAACCAAACAAAGGCATCGAATAAAGTAGTCTTTCCAGTGGCATTATCACCAAAAATTTTTACATTTCCACCAGCAGCCATTAACGAAAATTCCTTAACTCCTTTAAAATTTCTAAGTGTGAGGGTAAGTAAAGTTAAGCGCTTTGACATTTCATTTCCTCCTTTAAGTCCTGATCGAGAGTTTCATATGCTTCAACCAAATCTTCAAAAACTCGACTGCCGTCTAAAACAGGGGCATTTTTCTTCAACGTATTGAATAGACTAGTTAATATAGGATTTACAGGCTCGTACACCATTCCTTTTTTAGTTTCAAAAGACACAGTTTTATCCTCCCTTTACCGCCAAATGGCAGTATGATAAAATGACGATAATAATATTTTTTCAAGCCGACTCCTGTTGCAGCAGGGGTCTTTTTTGTGTAGCAACATATGCACGTCTAATGGACATGTAGCGATCAACAGGACTCAAACTAAGCCAATCCTTTACTTTTACTCGCATGACCTGCCTCCTCTCTATCTAGTTTTCATGGATCAGTTGGTGCTTTGTTCCGCACCGTTCAGACTAGGAAGGTAAAGGGGGATGGGGAGAAAACCCTTCCTAGCCTCAACGACGAGAACAAAGGTTCTTGTCGCGCCATCTTATTTGTGTTAAAATGACATTAATTCGATTATTCTGCGTCGTTGACGCTGATTGGGCAGTGAGCTGGGCAAAGCTTACTGCTTTTTCTTTTCTGCTTTGAAATCTCCGTAAACTACTCCTATAAAAAAAGTCAGTAATGGCAGTAACATCAGTACTGCGATATATTGATCCATTTCATAAACCCTCCTAAAAGAACCTTAATCTGATAGCTTCCATTGCTAGCTTTTTATTGTTGTCATCCAATAGATCCATATCTGATAGATTTACTTTGTTGTTCTGATTAAATAAATGGAGCGCAAGATTCAGCATGAACTTCTCTGAACTTGACCAAGGCGCTGCGTTTCTTTTTAATGCAGTTATCTTGATCGTGCCTTCTTCTAAATCAAAATATTTAGTGGTAAAAACACTTTGTAGTTTTACGTTATTTTTAAATAGATAAATAACAGCTCTCCAATAACGATCGTTACTCATATACGAAGGAATCACGTTCCCCATTTTGTTCACTTCCTTATAAGAATTTGATAAACCCACCAACTAACGGCATCATCTGTTGCATCAACATGACTGGATCAACTCCAGAGACAATTGCACAAGCAATGTCTGTTGCAGATGTTTCATTCATCCATCTGATAAATGTTCCTAAATCTAATGTTTTCTTATCGCTCTCTATTTTTGATATGCAGCTCCGGGACCTATGTAATTTTTCTGCTAGTTGTTCTTGTGAGAACCCGGCTTTTTCTCTGCAAATCTTCAAAATTCCACCGACTTGCATCTTTCTATCTCCCCTCCTCTTTTGTTCCAGTTTGGAACAGTGCCAGCGCGGAACAGATTTTTAACTAGATTGCTAATAAAATATATATATGAAGGAAAGCGCACCGTTTCTTTAGCCTGGCAGCTTCACGGTGCTGCTTTACTCATGCTGTTTTGCGTGGTATCCAGCTTTCTATGTAACGAAGAGCCGCCTGCAGCTCCTTCTTCTTGAGGTCTTTATAGCTGGCAACACCGAAACGGTCTTTAATTTCTCGATGCAATTCTCTAAAAAGGGTTGGCCGAACTTTGGGATCATCACTGGTCTCATAAACTTTAGTAGCAATTCCTCTTTGTAGCCTACGTTGTTCACCTGATGTAAGAGTGATCTGTTCATCAACCTTTTGTTCAAGTGTGATGATTTTATTTTCGATCTGATCTACCTTTTCAGATGTTTCAAGTGTGATTCTCATAGAGGCCATGAGTTGCTCTCTTTCAGTCAGCACACGTGGCTGTGATAGTTGTTCACGCATTTTTTTGAATTCTTGTATGAATTTCACTTTCATAGTCATTGCTTCTGGAGTTACATAAGACATTGCGATTATAGTGAAAGCATCTTCTGTTAAGTTGATCTTTCGGTATTTCCTATGCCGATCGTTTACATAAGTTGACTCCTTAAAGTTTAGGAGTGAGAATTCCTTTTCTCCGGCAGCAACCAATTTTTCGATTTGATTTTCAATGTCTGAAACAACATTGTCATGACGCTTTCCAAAAACTTCAGCAACTGTGAGACTGTCAGTAACAGCTTGATTTTTTTCAATAAAAACTAATTGGTTCATTACATAGCCTCCTTACTAAAATAATTAGTGTTCTTATCAACCCATGTTGAGTTGTTAGTTATCCAACTAAAAACTTGCTCTCTGGGATATCTAGCGCGAACATCCTTCAATTTCGGAAATGTTGGAATAGCTACAATTTTATTTACAGTGGATTTTTCAACTTGAAAGATCTCAACAAGGTGCTCCTTTGTTAGAACCTCTGGAAAACTGAATTTTTTCCTGGCATCTTCTACACCTTGTTCGTAAGCTTGCTGACAGAGTAGTTTGATATGATCAACCACTACTTCGTTGGCCATTTCACTTAACGGAATATTAATGCTTGGCATATATTAATCACCTCGGTTCTGTATTATCGAGTAACTCAACAATCTCCATGAGTTTTTCAGTGACATCTGCATTCGAGTAATCGTCATTTAGCATCATGGCTGATTCTAGGACTTTGAGTTTGATTTCAGCCCAGATGACTTTCTGGGTGATATCCATTTGCTTCCTCCCTTTAAGGAATGCGAATAAACTGTTGCTGACTGAGTTCTTTCAGTTCAGCTTCCATACTTTCAATGATGCTAGGAACATCTGCGAAAGTAACATGGTTATCTGAGAATAATTGAAGAAGATCTTGCAAGACTTTGTCTTTTTGTTTTTGGGTCATTTTCTGCACTCTCCTTGGTTGGGTGACTCAATTCAACCAACTTCGCGAATCGCGTAGCGACTAGGTAAAAAAATTTCTTCGGTAGACATGTTATAAAGTTTTGCAATTTCTTTGGCTCTTTCAGCACTTATTTGTCTTTGCCCATTTTCAATTTGAGAAAGGTATCCTCCAGATATATTAAGCAATTTAGCTGCGTTTTCTATACTCAATCCAGCTTGTAACCTAGCTTGTTTTGGAAGACTCATTACTTATCACTCCCTTCAAAACTTTGCATATTGTGTTGTTAAATATATATTAACATCGCATAACGCAAAGAGTCAACGCATTTTGCAAAGTTTTTTAAAAAAAGTTGAAGTTTGCATATTGCGAAGTATAATTTATATTAAGAACATATAATGTAAGGTGGTATACCGATGGAGTTTGGCCAAAGGTTAAGAAGCTTACGGAAAGAAAGAAAGTTAACCTCAAAACAACTCGGTGAAAAATTCAAGCTTGCAGAGTCTACTATTTCTGGATATGAGACTGGTGCAAGAAAACCTGATATAGAATTGGTTAAGTCTTTTGCTCACTTCTTTGAAGTTTCAACTGACTATATCCTCGGGGAATCAAACGAACGCGAAAAAGAGAAAAAGAACATTAATTCTGCGTTTCATGATTATGAAAATATTACCGAAGAAGAAAAAGACTATCTTGATCTTCAACTTGAGATATTCCGTAAAATGAAAGAAAAAAATAAGTAAGGGAGCCATCCCTTTTTTATTTTCACTTTAAATAGAACATACGTTTGTAAAATCAACCAAGGGAGAGATTATTGTGTTCGCAAACTATGTAAAAACCGAACTGGAACTAATCATTGAGGATATTTACAAAAGAAATGATATGTGGTCACCAGCTGATCTAACCCTCAGAAACTTAGAAGCTGCGTTCAATATTAAAGTAAAATTTTTAGATGATGCACCAAATAGGGCGATCTGGGATGACGACTTTGCTGTAGTGTTTTTAAATCCTAAACAATCAGTTAAAGAGATTCGCTCTGTATTTTTTCATGAAATTGGTCATCCGTTTAGACATGTAGGAAGCCAGGAGCAGTTACCTGATTTGTTTCGACATTTACAAGAAACGCAAGCAAATCAATTTTTGTTATACGCAGCAATACCGTTCTATATGTTTGAGGAATTAGAAAAACCGTTAAGTGAACACGAATTTATTAATTTAATAGAAGAAACTTTTCTAATTAATCGTGATATAGCGGTGAAAAGGCTAGAACAGATAAGAAATAGAGTTCGCACATTTGAAATGGATAATAAATTAAAAGAACGAGAGAAACATAGATATCGTAAGGCTTCTACGATGCTCTCACCTGAAACTATAAGAATTCTTAATCAACTAAATAAACAAATTAGTGTAAATAAAGATGAGGTGAAAATCTAATGATTAGACAAGCAGTTTATTATGATGAGATTGATGCCATGATCTACCCGTATTGGTATGGCATTAGATTTGAAGATGATGATGTGGATTGGTCAGAAGAGACATTTTATTTCGATGTTACAGCTCCGTTTGAGCGTATAAAGACTACCGATTTAGATGACAGCTTAATGAGTGTATCAATCGACTCTGCTGAGATTTTGAAATCCACATTGCGGCCAAATCGCCTAGGCATTTCTCTATCTCGCATTAAAGCTCGCGCTCTAGAACAAGATGCAAATGTCCATTATATAAGGCAATTCATTCTGCTTGTTGCAGATGTTGAAGAATGTTTATTGCTAAATAATCAAAGGTGGTAATCCAATGCCTCAGCAAAGACTTTATTTTGAAGAAATAAATAAGCTACTGGTGCCCTATATGTACGTACTCACTTTCAAACCAACAGAAATCAAGTGGGACAAGCCTGTACATTTCTTTGATGCAATTACACCTTTTAATTATGTAGGAACTGAAAAATTCAATGAGAATCTTAACAGTGCTGCTATTTATTTTTCAGATTTTATTTTTAATGAAGTGATTCCCGATCGTTTTGGTTTAAATTTAGTTTCTATTAAGAAAAGGATTCATGATCACGGTGTAGACCCTTATGTAATCAATCAATTTATACTACCCACAAATGAAATCAGCAAAGTAATGTCCGTTATACCCAAAGAAAATAATAAGAGTATTTTACTTATATGAGGAGATCTTCCTCATTCAAACTGGAGGAGGATTCAGCATGCACTTTAGGGAAGTCAAACTTAAAAAAGGTAAAGTAATAGAAGCGCAATCTGATACTTTAAAAGACCCCGTTAGTGGTAAAAGAAGACAAATATCCGCCAGGGGGAAAAGCAAGAAGGAAGCTAAAGCGAATCTTGAAAAGAAACTAAAGGAAATTGAGGAGTTTGGTTTACTTACAGGTACAACTTCAAATACGACATTTGCTGAACTTGCTTCTTCTTGGTTGGATGCTAATAAAAATAATCTAAAAATTAGTGCTCACAGATCTCAAATATACCATGTTAAGCGTTTTGGAAAATACATAGCGAATATTCAGGTCAATAAAATATCAAGAGCTATGTATCAAAATGTAATTAAGAAAATGCAGAAGGACGGTTATTCTCGAAATACAATCGTCAACGCACACACTTGCGCTAAAAAGATATTTCTATACGCGATTATAAACAACATTATCAAGGAATCTCCTGCTGATTTTGCTGTTATTCCAAAGAAGTTACTAACTGTTGAAGAAATTGAAGCAAATGAAGTCGAAGAGAAGTATCTGGAACATGAAGAACTAAAGGAGTTTTTATCCTTGGTCGAAGATCGAGGATTAATTAATGATCTGGAGATGTTCTACTTACTTTCCTTTACCGGCATGAGAATTGGTGAATTGTGTGCTCTTAAGGAAAGTGATCTTAATGTCTTCATTAAAGAAATTAGCATATCAAAAACAATCTATAATATCGATGGTAAGATGCATGAATACGAATTACTTACTCCCAAAACCGAAAAATCCATTAGGACAATTTCTATTGATCCTAAAATTGTTGAAATGCTGATAAGACATATGAAGAGACAAAAGGAAAGAAAAATGGCAATGAGAGATGAATGGCACGACGCCAATTTTTTATTCACACGTGATAACGGTTTTCCCTTATCACCTCGATTTGTCCATCACAGGTTAAAAAGATATAATAAATGGACCACTTTCGAAAAAAACTTACATCCTCACATATTTAGACATACACACACTTCTATGCTTGCAGAAGCAAAAGCTTCTCTTCCGGCCATAATGAAAAGACTCGGACATTCTGACGGAAGAATTACTACACAGATTTATACACACGTTACAAAAAAGATGCAATCACAAGTCGACGACGGACTATCAAAAATCATTAATAGTATCCTTTAAAAATCAAAAACTAAAAAAATGTTGGGTTTTTGTTGGGTTTTATAGAGAATCTGCTTAATTATATTGCTTTAACCCTTGGTACAATAGGCTTTTTAAATAATTGTACGATGCATAAGTATCATAACGGATAACTATTCACCCAATAATATTTGGTAATATAGAATGTTGATTTAGCAATCTTTATTTATATTTGAAATAAGAAAAGTGCAATCAAAAACAGCAGATTGCACTTTTTTTGTTGGGTTTTTATATCACACTGCCAATTTCCTTAAGTACATCCAATAACAGTAGCATTATTTGAATCCAATACGGTACATGAGCAGCAGCTGTTCTCTTGAGATAGCTCTTGCTTACATATTGTTACACACGTTAAAATAAGGTAAGGGCGGTGGGGACAACGTATGATATCTAAATTTAAAAAGTTTCCGACGAGAAACAAAATTACAATAATCATTGGAATTGTTATTGTTTTAGTCGGTGTTATTATGACAATCAGCGAAAAGTTATGAGGCGAACAAGCGACGCCAATGTTAATAGGTGCGTCGAATTACATAAATATTAAGGTCTTTGAAAATACAGATAAGATAATCTACAGATAAAAAAAGTGCAATCTCTAATTAAAATAGATTGCACTTTTCTCTTTTTTTAAATAATCTTAAGATTACTCAAAAATAATCCTCTTTAAGAAGCCGTGTCCACCAATTGATCATCAATCAGCCATATCGTTTGAACAGCTTTAGATGCTGGATGAAAATAAACTAAGAGACGATATTCACCTATTGAGTATGAATAAGCTGTATAATCGTCGTGTTCAACCCATATGCTTCCTTCGCCTAATTCATTTACAATATCCTCAAGTGCAAATGGAAATAATGTATCCGTTACTTTAATGCTATGAACCTTTTCAGCATGATTAGCGATCACTGTAAAATCCTGATAATGATAATAATCGCCTTCCATATAATTCTCTGTACGTAACGGTTCACCATACGCTTGCTTTACATCATCCATCTGTGATGCAAGCTGGACATCGACTCCATCCAGAACCCCATTTTGCGCTTGCTCTAGCCACTGATCGAGATTCATCTCTGTCTCTTGCTCAGAGGTTTGGTCTTCTGTTTCTTTATCATCGTGTTGAACCGCAGCATTATCTTCGTTCTGTTTAATATCGTCACCGGATTCTTGCCCTTTCTGTACTTCATTAGTTGCTAATTCTTCTGCAGATTGGGTTGCAACTGCCTGTTCCCGCTCATCTTGGTTATTCAAAAAAAATATCGCACCGCCGGCTGCCAATAGAAATAAAAATCCATATAAATACCATTTTTTCTTCAAAATAGTTCCCTCCTCAATTACATTCATACATTAGACGACTGAGAAATGAGAAAGTCTCAATATTTTACAAAAATATTTCATTTTGATTACAAAAAATGATCTTCTATTAGCATAATTCCACTGTATTGAATGAATAAACGCTGTTAAAAAAGATTGCAGAACATGTCTGCAATCTTTTTTATGCCGGTGTATAGCCGTATTTCTCCATTTCAGCGTAAATCGTTTTTAGCTTCGGATTTCCTTCTCCAACAATTTCTTCTTCAATTAAGACAACTGGATAAAACATATCCTCTTCAATCACTCTTTGAGCAAACTGCTGTTTTTCTTGGTTTTCGGGCGGCTGATGAATATCAACATAGGATATTGTAAATGGCTGTTCCGGGTATTTACGCGATATAGCAGCCTCCAGCCATTCATATGTTTCCTTTGATGAAGGCAAGTTTACACAGCTTGGGCACAGCACCTCTGCTCCATAGATCGTTACTTCTACTTTACGGTTCATCTTTCTGCCTCCTTTTTTCTACTTCCTATTTTACAATATGTCGATATAGGAAACATATGAAAAAGTTACAAGGAGCGGAATTTCGTGTTTGAGAATAGATTTTTGCTAAGCATTTGATTATAATATAGGTAGGAAAGGAGTCGATTTCATATGGCAGAACAAACAACTATGAATGAACAAGTACAGGAAGTATTAGATAAATTACGTCCGTTCCTTCTTCGTGATGGCGGCGATTGTGAACTCGTTGATGTAGAGGATGGTATTGTTAAGCTTCGCTTGCTAGGCGCATGCGGCACATGCCCAAGTTCAACAATTACGTTAAAAGCTGGTATTGAACGCGCTCTTTTAGAAGAGGTTCCAGGCGTAGTAGAAGTAGAACAAGTATTTTAATAACAAAAGCGATGTCTTAGGACATCGCTTTTTTATTTCCATTCGACATGACCACTGTGCTGCCGCCATGATCCACTCGTAATGACTTAAAATCCAGGAGCGGCATATCTTCTTTCAGCTTTCTCATTAAGTCCGCTGAATAACCAGAACGAGTAAAGCATAAAACGGATGGACCAGCGCCGCTTAGAGCTACACCAAATGCTCCGTACTTTATTGCTTTCTCCTCTAAATCGGCTAAATGTGGAATAAGCTCTTTACGATAAGGCTGGTGATACAAATCACTCTGCATCATTTTCCCAGCCAGCTCGAATTGTCCATTTGCCAAAGCAGCAACAAGAACATTGCCAACGGCTCCAGCTTTCACTGCTTCATGGAACTTTAAGTGGCTTGGAAGAACCTTTCGTGATTCTTTTGTCAGCAATTCTTCCTGTGGAATCGCAGCGACGACTTCAAAATCCAAGTCATGCAGAACAACTGCATCTGTATAATTCTCCATCATAACTCCGATGACAAGTCCGCCATACAGTGAGGCTCCTGCATTATCAGGATGTCCCTCATATGCAGAAGCTAAGCCAAACTTATCCTGTTTGCTTAATTTTAATTCACATAAAGCATCCGCCAGCTCAATGCCTGCAACGATCGCGGCCGCACTGGAGCCAAGCCCGCGTGCCAATGGAATTTCACTTGATATTTCCATTGTACACGTTGGCAGAACCTTCCCATATGCTTTTGCTGTCTTCATGGCAATTTGAAAGATAAAATGGCTCTCATCAGTCGGAAAGTCTGTTAAATTACTTGTAAGTGGAACAACTGTCCACGTTTCTGAATGTGTTATCTCTAGCTTTAAATATAAATTAAGCGCTAATCCAATTGAATCAAAACCTGGTCCTAAATTAGCTGAGCTGGCAGGTACTTCAATGGTCAGCATTTCCCCTTCCATCATACATGGACAGCTCCTTTAATATGTGCAGCAACAATATCTTCATCATTCGGCAGATGTACAGGCTGAATCAGACTGGCTGTCATTGCTGTGTCCGGATCTTTTAAACCATTGCCTGTTAATACAGCAACTATTTGCGTTTTATGCGCAATTTCTCCATTGCGAAGCTGCTTATAAACTCCAGCCAGTGATGCACATGAAGCCGGCTCTGCAAAAATACCTTCTGTTGAAGCAAGCTTCCGGTACATGGAAAGAATCTCTTCGTCACTTACTTCATCAATCTTTCCATTGGATTCTTGTAATGCATTGGAAGCCAAACCCCAGCTGGCTGGATTTCCTATACGGATCGCAGTAGCAATTGTTTCTGGATTTTCAAAAACTCGATTGTGAACAATTGCTGCAGCCCCTGCAGCCTGCATCCCATGCATTTTCGGGAGTCCTGTAGAATTTACCTGATGGTATTCTTTAAAACCTTTCCAATAGGCACTGATATTCCCGGCATTGCCTACAGGTAATGCTAATACATCAGGTGCGCCACCTAATCCGTCGCATATTTCAAAAGCGGCCGTCTTCTGTCCTTCAAGCCGGTACGGATTAACAGAGTTAACAAGTGTCACTTGTCCCTCTTTTGCGATATTTCGAACAATGGATAGTGCTTCATCAAAGTTACCATCAATTGAAATGACCTCAGCACCGTACATGACGGCCTGTGCCAGCTTTCCTGCTGCTATTTTCCCTTCAGGAATAACGACGATACAGCGCAATCCCGCTCTTGCTGCATAAGCAGCAGCTGCAGCAGAAGTGTTTCCTGTTGAAGCGCAAATAATAGCCTCACTGCCCTCTTCCTTTGCTTTTGCAACAGCCATAACCATGCCTCTGTCCTTGAAGGAGCCAGTCGGATTCGCTCCCTCCGTTTTTACATATAAATCCACTCCCCAGTCTCTAGAAAGCTTATCCAAGCGGATGAGAGGGGTATTGCCTTCATTTAAGGTCAGCAGCGGCGTTTCCTCATTGACCGGCAAATATTGTTTGTATGTTTTTAGCAAGCCTTCCCATCTCATGCCTTTACACTTCCTTCTACTCGGTAAGAGCTTTTAATTGTATGAACTGGTTCTAAATCCCGCAGTTGTACGAGGATATTTTCATAATCGCTTAATGCTGCCTTATGTGTAACAACGACTATTTCTGCCATTCCCTCTTCTTCAAGGGGAAGCTGCAGAATTTTTTCGAAGCTGACATGATGATCAGAAAAAATGCTTGTAATGTTAGCAAAAACGCCAACCTGGTCTTTTACATGAATGCGCATAAAGTATTTAGAAAAAATTTCATCAGCACTCTTTAATTTTTTGTCATATTGAGGTGTCACTGCACTTTTGCCATTTACCCCTAGACGCATATTTTTCATAACACCAACAACATCAGAAACAACTGCTGTTGCAGTTGGCATACTGCCTGCACCTGGTCCGTAAAACATCGTTTCGCCAACCGCCTCTCCATATACATACACTGCATTGTATTCATCTTGCACAGATGCCAGCGGATGTGATTTGGCTAACAATGTAGGCTGAACACTTACCTCTACCTTTTCACCATCTCGTTCGGCAATGCCGATCAGTTTCATGCAATAGCCAAATTGCTTTCCATATGCCAGATCTTCTTCCGTAATACTTGAAATGCCTTTAACCTTTACATCATCCAAATCAATATTCATCGAGAAGCCGAGAGTAGATAGAATGGCCATTTTCCTTGCTGCATCAAGTCCTTCTACATCAGCAGTTGGATCACTCTCCGCGTAGCCAAGTTCCTGGGCTTCTTTAAGCACATCTTCATAGGCTAATCCTTGCTGGCTCATCTTTGTTAGGATAAAATTGGTCGTTCCATTGACAATACCCATCATTTTTGTAATACGATCTGAGGAAAGTCCATCGGCAAGCCCTCTTAAGATCGGGATTCCGCCTGCCACGCTTGCTTCATAAAACAAATCACAGCCATATTGTGATGCAACAGCAAGTAATTCTGGTCCATAAACGGCCATTAAATCTTTATTTGCTGTCACTACATGCTTCCGATTTTTTAAGGCAGTCAGCAAATACTCCTTTGTTTCTTCGACACCGCCCATAACTTCAATAATGACATCAATATCTGCATCATTGATCACCTCATCTGGATCTGTTGTGACCAGTGAAGAATCAACCTCTACTGCGCGCTGTTTATGTACATCTTTAACAAGAATCTTCTTAATGGAAACAGGGCAGCCAACTTGATGCATGAGTTTATCCTGATGATTTTTTATAATTTTTACGACACCTGAACCTACTGTTCCAAGTCCTAATAATCCGATCGAGATTCCGTTCATCGAGTCTTCTCCCCTTTAAATGTTCACCTTAAAAGAACAATTGTTTTTCTATAGTAGACATTATAATATTGAATAACTGACATTACAATAAGAATTTTAAGAAAACTTTTGTCTAATTGAGGAAAAAACAGTTCAATTCTTATAAAAAATCAGCAATCAAAAAATAAAAGCAGAGGAAATTCCCCTGCTTTTACACATACAGCCATTCTGGTACAGCAATATTCCATTGTTTACGCGGAACCTCTGCTAACTCAAAAAATCCAGCCAGAAAGCGTTCATGGTCAACTGACTGCTGCAGATACTTTTCCAGGCGTTCCTCGAGCATATGTTTTTCCTGTTCTGAACTGGAGCTATAATAGGCTTCAACGCATTCAAAATAATGAAGCGGGAAAAACAGCCGAGAGTAATATAATCTCCATGAGAACGAAGAAAGAGGGCTAATTGATTGATATTCCTTTAAAAATTGCTTTAGCTCAGGTTCATATGTTTTGATGTTATAAAAATATCTTTCACGGGTCCATTCGGCAAGGTCCCGTGTGCTATGATCAAAAACCCACTCAAATGGGTTCTTTAAGTAATAAGCCCCTGACCATGTTTTTGAGGTGAAGCGCCCATGACATACTGTACCACTGTCATTCATCGTTGGCTCGTCATCAAATTCGGAATCCACAAGAAACTGAATGGCATTTTCACAGATGCCCATATAATAGGGAAATGATTCTAGGAAAAGACGATCAAAATCACTTTCTGGTTCTTGAAATAACATTTCATTCCAAACCTTTTCCATTTGATCTAATCGAGTCTCCCACATCTGTTTCCACTGACCGATACGGCTTAGTTTTTTAACAGGAAAAGAAACAGACCTTCCTCTGTAATGAAATTTTGCCAGCTTTCTGCCGCATTTCATTCCCTTCCTTCTTTCCAGCTGCTGATTGACCAGAACACAATATTTCGCTTGTTCCCAATTACTGAATTCTCTTCCTTCTTTTGTTTTTAAAAATGTACTGACATGCCGTTCTCCATTATTGACGAGATGTGCTGCAATTTGATCGAGTTCCATAATTTCATCTTCCTGTAAATGATCAGCAGGCACCAGCATATAATATTGATTATTAAATCTGCATGCAGCATAATTGCCAATTCTCATCTCTTCCTCAGCTTTTATCCCGTACATTTCGTTTAATAGCCTTGTAATCATATTATTGTCCCCTTTCACGTATGATAGTTATATGTATGATTCAAATTGCAGAATCTTTCTTTATGACTTGTATAAGTACATTCAACAGGGAAAAGATGAAAATGTGGTATTTCCGGCAGCAATATAATTTGCTATTTAAGTGTATTACTGGAAAAATGGGTATATAGATGAAGAATATAAATAGAAAAGGTGACAGCAATGAGTAAAGAAAAAGAAATTTCATTAACCGAGAAGACAGCTCGAAAATGGCTGCATGAAAGAGGAGTAGAAATTAATGACATCGCTGAACTTGTCTTCTTTCTCCAGGAAAAATATCATCCAAACCTCCAAATGGATACGTGTGTAGATAATGTACAACGCGTCTTATCTAAAAGAGAAGTACAAAATGCGATTCTAACAGGGATCCAGCTCGATATGCTTGCAGAACAGAAGAAACTGCTTGATCCGCTGCAAACCATTATTGAAATTGATGAAGGATTATATGGTGTGGATGAAGTATTGGCCTTATCTATTGTGAATGTATATGGATCCATTGGATTAACCAATTTTGGTTATATCGATAAGTTAAAGCCAGGGATTTTAAAGGAACTTAATGATAAAAATTCAGACAGATGCCATACATTTTTAGATGATATTGTCGGCGCTATTGCCGCTGCTGCGTCAAGCAGACTTGCACATAGTGCTAAAGGCGAGAAATAAATAAGAGGTTCACTAAAAAAAGATGGAGCGGTTTAGGCTCCATCTTTTCTTATATTAAAACTCCCATTGTGCAAGTGAATCCAATACATAGGTTGGTTTCTTTTCATAGCCGAGCAGGAGTTCCTTTGTGGTAACCCCAGTATGGACGAGCAATGTATCCATTCCCGCATTCATGCCTGCTAAGATGTCGGTATCATAATTGTCTCCAACCATTATAGTATCTTCCAGGCTTGTCCCTAACACTTTTAAAGCCTGTTCCATGATAATCGATTCAGGTTTGCCGATAAAAGTTGGTTTAGTCTGTGTGGAAACCGTTATAACAGATGTGATGGAACCATTTCCAGGAAGCAGCCCTCTTTCAGTCGGGAGCGCAATATCGCCGTTTGTAGAAATAAATTGAGCTCCATTTCTTACAGCCAAACAGGCTGTTGCCAGCTTCTCATAAGAAATCGCTCGATCAATCCCTACAACAACATACTCAGCATCTTCCTCAGCAGAACGTAAATTCTGCTCGGCAATCGCTGTTCTGATGCCTTCTTCTCCAATCACATAAACAGATGCATCTTTCTTCTTTTCGGCAATATAATTGGCAGTTGCCATACTTGTTGTAAATACTTGATCTTTATGAGCAGCAATACTGAAATCATTTAGCTTTTCCGCAACCTGCTCAGGAGTTTTAGAAGAATTGTTTGTGACAAACAAATAAGGTATATTCCGCTCTTTCAGCTTCTGCACAAAATCAGCTGCTTCTTGAATTAATTCAGTACCTCTATACATCGTACCGTCTAAATCAATCATATAGCCTTTGTAGTTATTCACGATTACAGCCTCCTAACGATGTCGAAATCCTATTCTTTGAATGCAGAAACAGGTCCGAGTTCATTTGTTAAGTAATTCCTGATTTTCTCAGGGAATATCTCTAAAATATGTAAGTTGTTTTTGGTTATAGTCAGCAGCTGCTGATGGTCTATATTTATGTAGTCTTGCACAAGTATTTTACGGTAGGATATGAATTCCTTCATTCCGCTGCTCATTGTATCTTCGATAACCTTTTCATCTTCAAGGATGTCGATAATATCATCATAGCTTCCAGGATCCCGCATAATAAAACCATCAATCATGGCATTTCCTGTGTCCAGAATCGCTTCAATCATAATATGTGTGACTCTTGCCAGTGCAGCCTTTTCAATCGGAGTTGTCCATTCAGACTGCTGCTTGAATAGCAGGAGCTGGCTATTATAATGCTGTAGTGTGTCCTCTATCTTGTTGCGATCAACAAAGTACATTTATCTCACCTATCCTTTTAATCCATTGCGATTTCTAAAGATCTGTTAAGTACACCCGGACGCGCATACAAGTAGCCTTGTGCAAGGTCTACCTTATTCCGTGCAAGGACGGATTCCTCTTCTTTGCTCTCAATTCCTTCTGCTACTACAATTGAACCTGTTTCTTTTGCAACCAGCAGCAGTCCTTTCAGCAAGGATTCTTTTACTGTATTTTTGTCAATATCCTGAATAACAGCACGGTCAATTTTTATAATATCCGGCAAAATTTCACTGATCGAATTTAAACTCGCATATCCCGCACCAGTATCGTCAATAGCAATTCTAAAGCCTAGAGTACGAAGCACTTTTATATTGTAAATAAAATGGTCCATCCCTTCAATTGAATCGCGTTCAGTAATTTCAAAAATCATTTGCTTTGGAGAAATTTCGCTATGTCTTTGAAGCGTCTCCTTTATATCTCTGACAAATCGCTGATTCCCCAGTGTAATTGGAGTGAAATTAATGAAAATTTCCTGTGTGCAGCCTGTAGCAATAATTTGCTGCAGTATTTTTTCGAAAACAATCATTTCCAGATTGTATAGCATTCCAGTTTGTCTCGCAACGGAGAAAAGCTGAAGCGGATTCTCTAATGTTGTTCCCTTCGGACCTCTTGTAAGCATTTCCCATGCTCTAACTTCCCCTGTGGCAAGGGTAATAATCGGCTGTGCCAGGATATGTATATCTTTTTGGGAAATAATTTTGCTGATGGAATATACCATTTCATTAAATTCTGTTTTTACTCTTTTTTCTGCCATTGCTACTGCCTGCTGATGGGCTTTGTAAATTGATTCTTGTATAGAATAGTGCTTTCGCTGAATAAACATGTATCCAGTTTCGAATTTAGGCTTTATTTGCCCTAATTCAGGAAACATCATTTTTTCAGATTCACGCAATATTTTTTTCATTGTGCTGTCAATATCAGACACGCTATGTATATTATGATTTACTCTAATAAATAAGGCTAATCCATCACTATAATAGTCATGCAATGCAATTAAATCGTCATTTACCTCCTGTGCAATTACCTTTTGAAAGGTCTTTTTCATTAAGCTAATGAAACGGACATATTCTGTTTCACCAAGCTGATCGGATAGCTCCTGCAGATTCTTAATATTATAGACGATCACCGCAGTTTCAAAATCCATTTTAAAAGCTTTTTTTACACCTTCTGCAATCGGATCACGAATTACAAACCTTGGTGGAAAATAGCGCAGCTGATTTAGCGGAAGAAGAATTTTCCCCCATTGAAAAAGCGCTTTTACTTTTTTTATTATTTGACCAGCCATTGTCCCATTCCTCTCAGAAGCAAACATCGATTTATTTTGATTCAATTGTATCATAATATGCATACTTTAGCGGTTTTTTCCATTAAAAATACGGTGTTTTCTTCCGCTTATCCGTTAAAATGCAACAAATCTGTTAAGATATAGAATGAGATGAGCAATTATGAGAATTAAAGGAGATTTTGAAATGTCTGAACGTTTTTTTCTTTATAATGATCTTGAGGATACAAAAACCAGATTCATTAGTTTTATGGGTGAAAATAAGCGCTTCGACTTAGCGTTAATCCGTTCAAACCGGTTTTATGGAAAACAGCTTGTCCTTGACCTGCAAGGCAGCCGTTTTGCGATTATCGGAAGCGATGACCTAGAGGAAGAGGGATATCTTGAATCCATTTACCAGCTTTCAGAGGAAGATGCTGCAGAGCTGCGTACGTTTCTTTATGAGGTAATTTAAGACTGAATATATGTTTGTAAAGCCGCAAATGCTATTAATGCGGAACTTCTTCGCTACTTTTTCATTGGAGTGATGTCATGATGGCTGACAAAGAACAAGAAGCATATACAGACTTTTCCAATGCAGAAACACAGAAAAATTTTATTATCCCGGAAGATTTACCAGAAGGACCGTACGGGTCTCCAATTAATGCCACTGAACCTGTCCAGAATAAAAGCACACCATGGGAAGAGGGACAGCGCCCTTATAGTGCTTTTAATTATGAATTTAAGTCGCTTCATCAAAATTTGCCCAGACAAATGGATGGCGCCCACCCAACACATGATGATCCAGATGTAAATGAAGAGCAGCCATATACGGAAACCTAAGGATAAAAAGAATATTCTTAAAAAGCCCAAGAATTTAATAAAATTCTTGGGCTTTAATTTAAGAACAAAGAAATCAACGTGATTACATATGTTATTTACTTATCTTTTTAACCACAAAATAAGGACAGCCAAAATTACAATACTCATATAAGTATTCCGTAAGCGTGCTTATTTTTGTATCGAAGGTTGCTTTATGGTTTTGATCATCAAAAAAACCTCTTAACCGCAGCTGCCCATAGCCCCAATCCCCAACGATATAATCATATCGGGCTAAAATTTCACTAAATCTGCCCTTGAAAGCTTCCTCATTAAAGCCATCGCGCTGCTCTTCAACCACTTCATAGCATAAATTATTAATGCAAATCATACTTTCACCTCTTTGGAAGCAAGTTCAATTGTTTTCGTTAATTAAATTATAACTGATTCTCCATCAATTACTAAGAGAAAAAAATAAAACATAAGGCAATTCTAATAGTACTGGAGGTGTTTATGATGAAAAAAACATTTATTTTTCTTTGTCTTTGTGGATTAACTGCCCTAACAGGCTGTCAAAATGATAGTGCCCAAAATGATCTTTATCAGGAAAGCGGCAACACCATTAATGTAAACGACCAGCGAGCTGAATTGTATCATCAAGGAAACGATGGCGACCGTGATGATGTCAGTGAAGACTTTGGTTATGTACGTCACCAGCGCAGTCCTGTTCTCGGAGAAAGTGTTGCCAATGAGCATTATGCAGCAATTGATCGCGAACAATTGGCTGATATAATCAGTAAATATTCAACCGAGGTGCCAAACGTCGATGATGTATCTACTTTGGTTACAGATGAAGAAGTCATTATTATTTATGACGCAGATACAGAGGATCGAAACTATACAGCGGATCAGGTCAAACGAATGGCCTTGTCAGTTGTTCCGAGCTGGTATCACATATATGTAAGTGATAATACAAATTTGCGTAAAACAGTAGAAAGCTATGCCACCATGGATTCCAATAGTGAAAATGCAGATTACGGCATCAGTCAGCTTATTAAGGAACTGCAGAAATCTCCTCAGGGTGTAAAGAAAAAGGGAGACCCGGATCAGGGAACAATGGATGAAAATAATCTTTAAATTCATGAAAAAATCAAGAGGCTGTCTGCCTCTTGATTTTCTTAATATTATGCTTGTTGAACCTGCTTATCACCCATAGCTTGTCTTTGTTTTGCAGCAGCATTAACTTGTTCGTCAGCATGGTAGGAAGAACGGACAAGTGGACCCGCTTCACAATGGCTGAATCCTTTTTCCATTGCAATTTCCTTTAATTCATTGAACTCTTCTGGTGAATAATACTTAAGAACTTTCAGATGTTTTTTAGATGGCTGTAAATACTGTCCAATTGTCATAATATCAACATCATGTGCTCTTAAATCATCCATTGTCGCAATGATTTCCTCTTTTGTTTCTCCTAAACCAATCATTAAGCTGGACTTGGTAGGAATTTCAGGCTGCATTTCTTTGGCTTGCTTTAGAAAATCCAAGGAACGTTGATATTTCGCACGAGCACGGACTCTTGGAGTTAATCTTTCAACCGTTTCAATATTATGGTTCAAAATATCCGGCTTAGCATCCATTACAAGTTTTAAATTCTCGGTTGCGCCACCAAGATCAGATGGCAATACTTCCACAGTGGTAAAAGGGCTTTTCCTGCGGATCGCTCTTATGGTTTCTGCCAAAACAGCTGCTCCGCCATCCTTTTGATCATCTCTGGCTACCATTGTAATAACAGCATGTTTTAAATTCATCAAGGCAACTGAATCAGCTACTCTTTCTGGCTCTTGAAGATCCAGTTCAGTTGGCAAACCTGTTTTCACAGCGCAAAAGCGGCAGGCGCGCGTACATACAGATCCTAAAATCATAAATGTAGCCGTTCTTCTGACTGCCCAGCATTCGTGAATATTCGGACATTTTGCTTCCTCACAAACTGTGTGCAAGCTGTTTTCCCGCATCATTTTTTTAAGACCAGTGTAATTTTCATTCGTGTTCAACTTTATTTTAAGCCATTCAGGCTTGCGCAAATACTCTTCCTTTTTGCTCAAAACACTCACTCCATCCTGAGAAATTACTAAATCCGCAATTTTCAATATGTAATGTCAAAATACTCTTTCACTTGTCACTGTATCATATGCACCCATCAAGGACAAGTAGTACAGTTTTTTCATTACCAAAATTTATGATCTATTGTTTTTGTCTTTTTTCATAAACTAACTAGGAAAGAAAAAGTGAAAGGAGGTTCAATGTGCGTCTTTTTAACATTATTCTTTATACTGTCTTATGTTTTGCTGCATTTCAACTGAATGTATTTGCTGAATCAAATGAAAATGAATACGTTAAAAGGATGGAGCTTTATACACGAACGGAAGCTGTGACAAACATACCGTGGTACTATTTAGCGGCCATTGATCAATATGAAAGAAATGTTCGTCAAGCTCGCCGGGATATTCCTAAGGCTGAAGGTTTGACTGGTATATACTTTAAAGAGGAACAATGGACGGGCGTTTTAAATCCAAATAAACAAGATGAGAATCCTAAAACGATAGCCTTATTTAACGGATTAGGCACAGATGGGGATGGAGATGGGAAAGCGAGTCTAAAGAGCGATGAAGATGTTCTATTTTCTTTCGCTAAGCTTCTTCTTGCATATGGAACAGATCATGATAATTTAAAAATTGGCTTATGGAATTACTATAAAAGAGATAAAGCAGTCAGAATTATAATTGGGAAAGCAGATATTTATAAGCATTACGGGCGTCTAAACTTAGATGAGCATGCCTTTCCAGTCCCTCTTAACAGCACATACAGCTATCGAAATACTTGGGGCGATGCACGCGGATGGGGCGGACGCAGAATACATGAAGGAACAGATATCTTTGCTGGATACGGTGTCCCAGTTAGAGCCACTTCCTATGGCATTGTGGAAATGAAAGGCTGGAACAAGTATGGCGGATGGCGTGTGGGCATTCGTGACATCAACAATAACTATCACTACTATGCTCATTTAAGCGGCTTTACAAAGGATCTTAAAGTTGGACAGATTGTTGAACCCGGCATGATGATTGGCGGTGTCGGAAGCTCTGGATATGGACCTCCTGGAACATCAGGGAAATTCCCTCCACATCTGCATTATGGAATGTACAAAGACAACGGTATATCAGAATGGTCCTATGACCCATATCCACACTTAAAGCTATGGGAACGGCAGGAAAGGAAAAGGAAATAAAGTTATTATCAGCATCCAGTCTAAGACAGGAGCTGTTATAATTTCACACAAAAAAGGAGAGTCAATTGCCGCAGCATGGCCAATTGACTCTCCCCTATTTACTTTATTTACTTTTCTTTGCTTTGGAAATGGCATTGCCTATACTTGCAGCAAGTCCTCCCCAGATAATAAGCATCCCAATGATCATTACTGTAATGGATACACCAGACATTATTGAGATACCTCCTTGTTTTCTGGAACATCAAGCTCTGTTCCTTTATTCCACTTAAGAGCCATAAAGACGAACCCAAGAATAATAGCCAATACGGCAACAGCCCATCCAGACCAGATTAAGAATCCTGTAGGGTAGCCTTCATAGTTCTCTTTAATGTTTGTGTAAATGTTTTGAATCATCATGTAACCAAGGACGATTGGTGTAATAAAACCTAAGCATAGTTTCCACCAGCCGCCTAATTGAATATCAGACATGCTGTTTGCATGTTTTTGAAGGTTTGATAATTCTCTCATTACCCATACAACGATAATAACCTCAACCAAACCAGCTAATGCAACTCCAAAGTTATTGATAAAATAGTCAGCTGCATCTAAGAAGTTTAGTCCGCCTCGTGTAGCAAAAACGAGTGAAACTAAAGCTGCTAAGCCGCCGCCTACCAATACAGCTTTTGTACGGGAAACTTTAAACTTATCTTCAATACCAGCAACAAATGTTTCAACAATCGACATTAAGGATGTTAAACCAGCAAGCGTTAAGCAGATAAAGAATGCTGCTCCAAACGCTCCGCTAAGTGCAGGCATTTCACTAATAATTTGTGGAAATACCATAAATGCCAGGCCAACTCCACTAGAAACAACCTCACTTACATCCACGCCAGATTGCGCAGCCATAAATCCTAATGCTGCAAACACCCCAATTCCGGCTAATAGCTCAACACTGGAGTTTGCAAATCCTGTTATAAAGGCATTGTTTGTAATGTCAGTCTTTCTAGGAAGATAGCTTGAATACGTAATCATGATGGCAAAAGCAATTGATAAGCTGAAAAAGATTTGACCATAAGCCGCTACCCATACAGTCGGACTGGCAATCTGACTCCAGTCAGGTGTAAAGAAGGCTTCTAATCCAGCTGCTGCTCCATCTAATGTTATAGCTCTGACAACGATAAATAAGAATAAAATAATTAGTGCAGGAATAAAAATTCTGTTTGCTGCTTCGATCCCCTTCTTAACACCTTTGAATAGGATACCGAGTGTAATAACCCATACGATTATTAGTGGTATAAGCACTCCTGGAACCATTCCGCCAAATTCACCTGGATTTGCAACTTGAAGATATTCTCCAACCAGGAATGATGTTGGATCATCTCCCCATTTTAAATTCAATGAGAAAAGTGCATAAGACATGGCCCAAGCGATGATAACTGCATAATATGTGGCAATAACAAATGAGATAGCAACCTGCCACCAGCCAAGCCATTCATACTTTTTATTCATTCTCGCATACGATAAAGGAGCAGAGCCGCGATATTTCTGACCGATGGTGAATTCCATAATCAATAAAGGAATCCCAGCGGTTAGAAGAGCAAATAAATAAGGAATAAAAAATGCTCCTCCTCCATTGTCATATGCTACTGCCGGGAATCGCCAGATATTTCCCAAACCAACAGCTGAACCTACAGCCGCCAAAATGAATCCAGCTCTCGTACCCCACTGAGGACGATTTTCCATAATCTATTATACCCCCTACAATAGTCCGCATTAAATTTTCCGCAAGTGGGAAATTTTTATATTTTCAGACTATTTAATTTAATATAAATTTAGTATATATACTTTTACTACTACTGTCAAAACATTATTTGGGACATAATATTTATTTATTTTTCGTTACTAGAAAAGCAATTACGTTCATCTTCTCGTATTTCCGGCAGTCCCAGTCCCTCCTCCTCTCAATCTATATGTATGCATGTAAGAGAATTTCTTTCTGTATATTTCAGAAAGTTTTAAAAATACAATAAAAAAAGAAAAGCCCTCCCGCTATTGACGAGAAGACTCTTTATCATCATTATTTCATCTGTTCCATGTCTAACTTGAATTTTCGAGTACCGACAAAGGTAAATACAATCAGTAATAGAGCAATGGCGGCCACACTTAAGATCGTACTGTCTGTAAAACCAAGGATCAGGAAACCGACACCCGATATTGCTGCTGATATAAGGGCATATGGAAGCTGTGTAAGAACATGGTCGATATGATTGCATCCTGCTCCTGTTGACGAAAGAATCGTTGTATCTGATATAGGAGAACAATGATCGCCAAAAACGGCTCCAGCTAGTACAGCTGCCATTGCAGGCAGCAGCAGGTTTATATCTGTTGCTGCAGCAATATCACCTGCAATCGGGAGTAATATTCCAAAAGATCCCCATGAAGTTCCTGTGCTGAACGCCATTACTCCCGCGATGATAAATAGAAGGAAGGGCAAAAAGGATATCTCCATATTTGAATTCTCAACAAGTCCAGCCAGGTAGGCACCTGTTTCCAGCTGTCCAATTAAATCAACAATCGCCCAGGCAAATAGAAGAATATAGATTGCCGGGAGCATCGATTTAATTCCGCTCCAAATCCCTTTGAAAACAACAGAGCCTTCAATCCCTTTTTTCACGGTAACTTGTCTTGTAAAGAACAGCAATGTAACAATTAATCCAATGACGCCACCGAGAACAAGGGATTTTGAGACATCTGTATTTTCAAAAATCGTTAAAATGGTCGCATTACCCGTTACAGCCTGATAACCAGTCCAGATCATCGCCCCCACTGTACCTGCCACTAATGCGATAATTGGCCAGACTAAGTCGCCGACTGTTCCTTTTGTACTAACAGGTAAATCTTCCTCTAATTTTCCAGGTGCAGGCTTCTCAGGGTCCATTACCTGATTATCTCTTACAGCCCGAATTTCATGCTTTTTCATTGGCCCGATCTCAAATCCTTTGATCGCAACGATAAAAACGATGGCCAGCGTTGTCCACACATATAAATTCATAGGAATCATCTGCAAAAATACCGAAAAGGCTGTATAGTCCGTTAAATTATGAGATGCAAGAATGGTACCGATTAAAGCAATAATATAGGCACCCCAGCTTGAAACAGGTGATACAACACAGACAGGAGCAGATGTCGAATCAATTAAATAAGCAAGCTTGGCTCTTGATACCTTTTGACGATCAGTAATCGGCCGTGAAATCTGACCAACTGCAAGCGCATTAAAATAATCATCAATAAAGATAATCACGCCTAATATGGCACCGATCACCTGTGCACCTGCCCGGGTTTTTACCCGTTTCATTGCCCATTCGCCAAAGGCCCTGCTTCCTCCCGATATAGAGATGAACGCTGTAATAACCCCTAATATCAGTAGGAATAAAATAATATACATATTCCACGTATTAATGCTTCCACCATCAATAAAAATTCCTTTTACGGTTTCCCATAGTATAGATCCAGCTTCAAGAAAGTCCATTTCAGCAAGTATAATTGATGCTGTAAGAATCCCTACTCCTAGCGAAAGCAGCACTTTTCTCGTTAAAATAACAAGAAGTATTGCAACAAGCGGCGGAAGCAGAGAAAATATTGTATTTTCCATTATATTTAACCCTCCCAGAAATCATTTCGGCAGAGGCATAGCAAAAGAGCTCAAAATAAAAAGAGCAATGGCAGAGAATCTCTATCATCACTCTTGATAATCTATTCTTCTCCATTACGATCTGTAGCTCCCCATTGCAAGGGTCAACGAAAAGAATGCAATAAAGACTGCAAAGACTTTTCAAATCTTGCAATGACAGTGTTACCTCTCTTAAAGGTAACCCCAGCGAGATAGCCGCTGACATCAGCTATCCACTTCGGCAGTATTCCCTTTCAGCTGCTCTCCTTGTTGTCATCCTCAAACAGCTTACTAATGAATATTGCACCTCTACCCCATCGGATATGATAAGGTTCATATTCAATTAGAATAATTATATCAAAATAATAAACATTCTACAATGGAGGTCTTTTCCTCTATAAACATTAGTTCTGCCATGTTGTATCACAGCCGCTTATCATGATTGATAAGTCTTGCTTTAAATCTAGTTCATAGGCCTCAACCCTTAAACCGCTCTCTTCAAGAATCCGCACAATAGGGCGATCGCACATTCCTACATTTTGATGAATCACAACACCTTTTCTTCCATCGTTTAACTCAACAGTCATCCCGACTGGATATAAAGCAACAGATTGCCGAAAGCTTTCAATCAGTTTTGCATCGAATAATGTGCCAGACCCTGCATATAAGATTTCCATACCTTCATGCGGAAGCATAGCTTGACGATAAATACGATTAGATGTGACGGCATCAAACACATCTGCGACAGCGATAATTTTGGCAAAGGGATGGATGTCTTCTCCAGAAATACCTCGTGGATATCCGCTTCCATTCAAACGCTCATGATGCTGATAGGCGCAATGAGCCACGATTAATGAGACACTATGTACTCCACGTAATAAGTCGAACCCTGCTTCAGCATGCTTCTTGATTTGAAGAAACTCTTCCTCCGTTAATCTGCCGGGCTTTAACAGTATGTTCTCAGGTATCTGCATTTTCCCAACATCATGCAATATCGCCCCCATACCCAGCAGTTCTAAATCCTTTTGGGAGAAGTTAAGCTGTAAACCAATCGCTAAGGAATAAAGTGTAACATTTAAAGAATGAGAGAAAATATAATGATCATATGTATACACGTCAGACATTATTGAAATGAGGTTTTGATCTCCTTTTATCTCATCCAAGAGCGTGCTGATCAGCTTGGAGAAACTTTTTGACGCCTTATCTATAACGAAGGATTTATCTAAATTCTGGTCATTTGCTGATTGCCGAAACGTATCTTCAATCATAAGAATTGCTTCTCGGCGCAATTTTTCCGGCAATGTGGATTTATAAACAATATCCTTCATTCTCTCGTCTACTACATATATATATGTAATCCCCATTTTCTGCAGCCTGGATAACATTCTTCCGTCAAGCTTTACTCCTCTATTTAAAAGGATTTTGCCTTTATCATTATATATGGATTTCCCTAGTACACTGCCAATTTTGGCAGATTTTGTTGACACTAATCTCATGAAAAAACCTCTTTTTCATCTATAAGTTATCCATTCTAATTCTACTTTTCGCTTTTATCATCAATATTTTACATGTTTGCCCATATTATTCAAGTTTGAGCATTTCAAAGCAGGAATTTAGTCTTAATCATATATTATCATTCCTCCAGCAGCTAGCAAAAGAAAATTTATAAATTATCTGTTTTTCTCTTCACATGGAGATTGATTCTTAATTATCAGTATATAGCCTGCTAAAAAAGCTGAGACTGCATATAGCAATCTCAGCTTCTAAATATTATTTATATCATTTTTAAAAGAGCGTCTCTGCCTGTCATGCCTTTCTTAATTCCAAGTGTTTCAGCTTCAAATGTGACAGATTCAAGCGGCGCTTCAATTAATTGTTCTATCGTTTTTACACCAACAGCTCTTCCTGCAATCACTTTTCGATCTTTTAGCTTTTCATTTAGAAGTGCCACATCTAATGCTCCGCACATGATATATCCTTTATCATTTGTAACTACAAGTAGATTTGTTTTAGGAAGTTCCACCGATACACTTAAGAATGTATGGCCATCAATCTCTATAGGACTTAAATTCATCATATCTTGCCCCACTCCTTTCCTTACACCATATGATGGTACAAGAAAAAAAGTGTAGAACCTGGGAAATCTCTTATGAAAACCTACTTATCAGCCACTAAAATAAATCGAGCTGCCTTGGTGCTAAGCAGCTATATTCAATGCCAAGCATATCAATGAACTGCTTAGCATTGTCAGCAGCGTCTCCGCCGGAGTTATTATTAAACAATACATAAATTTGCTCACACTTCTGTTCTAGTGTTCGAATATACTCAGCCCATTGTGCAAGCTCTTCTTTATTATAGTTATACAAATAACGTACCTCACGCCAATTGTCATGATTTTTCTTTTGCCAGCCATGGACATTACGACCATGAAAACGAACAAGAAGCTTATCAGATCGAGGGGCTGCGAGTACGATCGGGATCGATCCTTCCCCTGCCTGCGGTTCATCACATATTGTATGAATCCAATCTTCATCCTTTATAAATTGCAGCGTCTTCTCCCTAAAGTGTTCCTTAAACCATGACTGATGGCGGAACTCCAGTGCACATGGAATATCTCCCATCTGTGCCTTGCACCATCGCAGATAGTCTACATTCTTTTTTTGGCAATCAAACCATGGCGGGAATTGGAAAAGAACCATCGCCAGTTTATTACGATCTATATAAGGCTGAAGTGATTCTTTAAATGCTGAAAACATTTCTTCCTTGCTTTCAAAGGGGATCTTACCTCGTTCATGCCCTGTCATCCCCTGGTACGCTTTGACAACAAACTGAAAACCATCTGGGGTATCCTCTGTCCACCTTTTCGCATTTCGTACAGGCTGAACAGCGTAAAACGCTGAATCAACTTCTACGACTGGAAAATGGGCGCTATATTCCTTCAGCTTATCGCGTGCAGCTACATTGCCAGTATATAATTGATCATGATCTCCCCACCCAGTTACACCTATGGTGATCATCGAATATCCCCCTCTCTATTTATAATGAATATATCCCAATTTGGTGTATTTTAAGCAAAATGCAAGATATAGAGCTTTATAGTTCATAATCCATTTATAGCACATTTATTACTGGTAAGCATGGCCGTCAGTTTCATGCATTTAATTCAGTTCATACAGAGGTTCCCCTAGATAGCGAACCTCAAATCTATTTATCCTGCACCCTCAGCAGCCTTAACCCATTCAATGTAACAATTAGTGTTGCACCCATATCTGCAAAAATAGCAATCCACAGTGTTAGCCAGCCTGGAACAACTAAGAGTAAGGCCAATAGTTTAATGCCTAAAGAGAATATAATATTCTGTTTAATAATGTATAATGTTCTTCTGCTCAACTTAACTGCAAAAGGCAGTTTTTCAAGATCATCCGCCATTAATGCAATGTCAGCTGTTTCCAAAGCCGTATCTGTTCCAGCACCGCCCATTGCAATACCAACAGTAGAGGCTGCTAAAGCGGGAGCATCATTGACACCATCCCCAACCATAGCCACCCGGCCATATTCGCTTCTCAGACCTTTAATAAACGTTAATTTATCCTGCGGCAGCAAATCTGCCTTTAGATCCGAAACACCTGCCTGTTGGCCGATTGCATTTGCAGTGCCAGCATTATCTCCTGTCAGCATAATGGTCTTTTGAATTCCTAATGAATGTAACTTTTGAATAACCTCTTTACTATTTGTTCTTAATTCATCAGCAACAGCAATCAGCCCTAAAACTTTAGAAGATGTTCCGGCAGCCATGACCGTTTTGCCCTGTTCTTGAAGCTGCGAGATCGTTTCCTTCTGCTCATTTGATAATCCATTTTCTAATATTTCTTCAAATAGACTTGGACTGCCGACATAATAGGTTATGCCATGTATTGAGCCTGTAACTCCTTTTCCTGTTATTGATAAAAATTTTTCAATCGATATACTTTTGTATTTTAAATCTTCTTCATCAGCTTTTTTTATAATGGCAGAAGCCAGCGGATGCTGTGAACCATTTTCCAAAGCTGCAACAATAGTCAGCAGTTCATCAGAATCAATATCTGTATTTGGAAGGTAATCCGTTACCACAGGAACTCCTTTTGTTAAGGTCCCTGTTTTATCGAAGGCAATTGCTTTAATTCCTCCCATTTCTTCAAGATGAATGCCGCCTTTGATCAGAACACCATTACGTGCTGCATTCCCAATTGCCGTTACAATAGATACGGGTGTGGAAATAACAAGGGCACATGGACAGCCGACTACTAAAACAGCTAATCCCTGGTAAATCCATCTCTCCCAATCTCCATCGAAGAATAAAGGAGGTACAACAGCTGCGGCAAGTGCAACCAGCATGATGATTGGGGTATAGTACCTGGCAAAGCGATCTACAAATGCCTGTGATGGTGCCCGTTCTGCCTGAGCTTCTTCCACTAATTGTATGATCTTTGCAATGGTTGTATCATCCACAAGTTTTGTAACTCTTACCTCTAGCAGTCCTTCTTCATTTAACGTTCCTGCGAAAACTTCATCTTCAATTGATTTTGACACAGGTACTGATTCACCCGTAATAGCTGCTTGATTGACTGTTGATACTCCTTTTAAAACGATTCCGTCCATTGCTATTTTTTGCCCAGGTTTAACGATCATAATATCGTCAACTTGAATATCATCTACATTAATAAAGCGTTCTTCATTTCCTCTTCTGATTAAAGCTTCTTTAGGAGCAATGTCCATCAATGATCGTATTGATTGGCGTGCTTTATCCATGGAGTATGTTTCAAGGGCTTCACTGATCGCAAACAAGATAACAACTGTTGCACCCTCACCCCATTCACCAATAACAGCAGCACCAATAACTGCAATGGTCATTAAAGTTTTCATATCAAACTCTAAACGGAATAAATTCATAACTCCTGTTTTAAAGAGCCGATAACCGCCCACTAAAATAGAACTGGCATATGCCAGTATAGAAACCATGCTATTTTCACCTGATATTTCTGCAGCCAACCAGCCTATTAACAGGAATATAAGCGATGCGATGACTGTCCCGTGTTTTTGGAAAAATGGAATCTTTTTCTCTTCAAATTTTTGTTTTTCAGGATACAGTTTTAAGTTTTCAAAGGCTCCTGCTTTTTCGAGTTCTTCAATCGTTGTCTCACCATAAACAGTAAGCTTAGATGCACCAAAATTAACATTTGCATTAGAAACACCATCCAGGTGTTTGACGTTCTTTTCGAACTTTGTCGCACAGCCTGCTCAGGTGAAGCCTTGAACGCGGTAAACACTTTTCTGTAATTCGGAGTTATTCATGAAGCTTTCCCTCCTGCTGATGTGCAAAGGCTATTTGAATCAATTGTCTGACATGCTCGTCATCCAAGGAATAATACACGAGTTTACCTCGTTTCTGATACTTTGCCAGACCAAGATTTTTAAGATGACGTAAATGGTGAGACGCAGTAGCCATTGTGCTGCCAACAATATTAGCAACATCGCATACACAAAGTTCATCTTCTTCGCATAAAGCAAAAGCGATTCTAATCCTCGTATCATCAGAAAGAGCTTTAAATATTTGTGCAACAGACATCGTATCCTTCTGCTGGATCGAATTTTTCACTCGATTTACTTTTACCTCATCCACACAGCTCACTTCGCAAATATCATCGTGTTTCAAAATATCCCCTCCTCATTCAAACATTCATTTGATTATTAGTATATGCAAGATTATTCTAATGGTCAAATGATTGTTTGAATAATTGATAGATCTTTTAAGATCTAGTCTAATACACAAAAAGTACTTCCTCTAAAAGGAAGCGGGATGATGATTTAAACAGGTTATTCGCCGTAAAAAGAATTTTTTCGCCGTTAGGATGCACTTATTCGCCGTAAAAAAATTATATTCGCCGTTATATTCATATTTTCGCCAAGATCACTTATTTATTCGCCAAACTCAACAAATGGATTAAAAAAAGACGAACCACGAAGGTTCGTCTTTTTTTCTGCAGGATTATCCAATAGATCCTTCCATCTCGAACTTGATAAGACGGTTCATTTCTACTGCATATTCCATTGGAAGTTCTTTTGTAAATGGCTCAATGAAGCCCATTACGATCATTTCTGTTGCTTCTTCTTCAGAGATTCCGCGGCTCATTAGGTAGAACAGCTGCTCTTCAGATACTTTAGAAACTTTCGCTTCGTGCTCAAGTGAGATGTTATCATTTAAGATTTCGTTATATGGAATGGTATCAGATGTTGATTGATTATCCATGATTAACGTATCACACTCAATGTTTGCACGTGCTCCATCAGCTTTGCGTCCAAATTGAACGATTCCGCGGTATGTTACTTTTCCGCCTTGTTTAGAGATGGATTTCGAAACGATTGTTGAAGACGTGTTTGGTGCAAGGTGAATCATTTTTGCACCTGCGTCCTGGTGCTGACCTTTACCTGCTAATGCAATGGAAAGAGTCATTCCGCGCGCGCCTTCTCCTTTTAAAATAACAGCTGGGTATTTCATTGTTAATTTAGAACCGATATTTCCATCGATCCATTCCATTGTTGCGTTTGCGTCACAAACTGCACGCTTAGTAACAAGGTTATAAACATTGTTTGCCCAGTTTTGGATTGTTGTATAACGGCAATATGCATCCTTTTTAATGATGATTTCAACAACCGCACTATGAAGTGAGTTTGTTGTATAAACAGGAGCTGTACAGCCTTCTACATAGTGCACATGTGCGCCTTCATCAACGATGATCAGCGTACGTTCGAATTGCCCCATGTTCTCAGAGTTAATGCGGAAGTATGCTTGCAGTGGTGTTTCAACTTTGATCCCTTTTGGAACATAGATGAAAGAACCGCCTGACCATACAGCAGAGTTTAAGGCCGCAAACTTATTATCTGTTGGCGGAATAACCTTTGCCCAGTGCTCTTTGAAGATCTCTTCGTTTTCGCGAAGTGCAGAATCTGTATCTTTAAATACGATTCCCATCGCTTCAAGATCTTCCTGCATGTTATGGTAAACAACCTCTGATTCGTATTGAGCAGATACACCTGCTAAATACTTCTGCTCTGCTTCAGGAATTCCAAGCTTATCAAATGTTTGCTTGATTTCATCTGGAACTTCATCCCAAGAACGCTCAGTCTTTTCAGAAGGTTTTACATAATAAGTGATTTCATCAAAATTTAATGACGCTAAATCTCCGCCCCATTGCGGCATTGGCATGTTGTAGAAGTGCTCTAATGATTTTAAACGGAAGTCCAACATCCATTGAGGCTCTTCCTTCATTTTTGAAATTTCTTCAACAATCTCTTTTGTTAAACCGCGTTTTGATCGGAAAATGGAAACGTCTTTATCGGCAAATCCGTACTTGTAATCGCCAATGTCAGGCATCTTTTTTGCCATCGTCGTATTCCTCCATTCTTTGCCTCAGGAATCATCCTTTGGCTATATTTTATCCCAAAATTGTTTTATGGTTATGATTCATTAATACCCTTTTCCATTGCCTTCCATGGCAAGGTAGCACATTTAATTCGGGCAGGGAATTTAGAAACTCCTTGCAGTGCTTCAATATCACCAAGATCAATCTCATCGTCATAATCCTTGCCTTGCATCATATCAGAAAAGATCTTCGATAACTTAACCGCATCTTCAAAGGTTTTTCCCTTTATAGCCTGAGTCATCATAGAAGCAGAGGACATTGAAATGGAGCAGCCTTCACCGTCAAACTTTGCGTCTGCTACGATGCCGTCTTCCACTTTCATTGTCAATTGAATTCTGTCTCCGCAAGTTGGGTTATTCATATGAATGGTTAAACTGTCATCTTCTAAAATCCCTTTATTGCGCGGGTTTTTATAATGATCCATAATGACTTGACGGTAAAGGGTATCTAAGTTATTAAAAGACATCGCTAAAATACTCCTTTGTTTTGACAAGCCCTTGAACGAGCCGATCAATATCTTCCTCTGAATTATACAGATAGAAGCTTGCCCGGGCAGTTGATGATACCTTCAGCCATTTCATAAGCGGCTGTGCACAATGATGTCCGGCTCTGACAGCAATTCCATCAGCATCCAGTACCGTTGCCACATCGTGAGGATGAACTTCATCAATGTTAAAGGTAACAACACCTGCTTTTTTCGAAGCATCTTTTGGTCCAAAGATGGTCATGCCTTCTATAGCAGACATCTGCTCCATCGCATACGCAGCAAGCTTATGCTCATGCGCCTCGATGTTGTCACGTCCAATTTCCTCTAAAAAGTCGATCGCTGCTCCCAGACCAATTGCACCTGCAATGATAGGAGTTCCGCCTTCAAACTTCCAAGGAAGCTCTTTCCAAGTTGATTCCTGTAAACCAACAAAGTCAATCATCTCACCGCCAAATTCAATTGGCTCCATGTTTTCCAAAAGCTGCTTCTTCCCGTATAAAATACCGATACCTGTTGGCCCGCACATTTTGTGGCCTGACATGGCGAAAAAGTCGCAGTCCAGATCTTGGACATCAACCTTCATATGAGGTGCACTTTGCGCCCCATCTACAACCATTACGGCTCCATGCTGATGAGCAATCTGTGCAATTTCTTTAATCGGGTTAATGACACCAAGAACATTGGATACATGCATGATTGATACAATCTTTGTCTGGTCTGTAACTGTATTCTTCACATCTTCAAGAGAAATCGTTCCATCTTCTTGAAGCGGCAGATATTTTAGTATTGCTCCTGTTGCTTTTGCAACCTGCTGCCACGGAATGATATTACTGTGATGCTCCATATAGGAGATGACAATTTCATCACCCTCCTGCAGATTTGCACGGGCATAGCTTGCAGCTACTGTATTCAGAGAAGTAGTAGTTCCTCGGGTAAAGATCACTTCTTCAGTTGATTTTGCATTGATGAACTTACGGACTTTTTCACGTGCACCTTCATAGCCATCAGTCGCCTTTGTCCCTAGGGTATGAACACCTCTATGAACATTGGAGTTATATTGTCGATAATAGCTGTCAATCGCTTCAATAACCTGAATCGGCTTTTGTGACGTTGCCGCACTGTCCAAATAGACTAACGGACTGCCGTTAACCTCCTGATGCAGGATCGGAAACATTTGGCGAATGTCCATTATATTCATTATTTTACTTTCCTTTCAATTACCTCTGTTAATTGCGCTTTAACTCCTTCAATTGGAAGGGCATTAACAACAGGTGCCAAGAAGCCATGGATTACAAGTCGCTCTGCTTCTGTCTGTGAAATACCTCGGCTCATTAAATAATAAAGCTGAAGCGGATCCACACGGCCAACTGATGCAGCATGACCAGCTGTAACATCATCTTCATCAATAAGCAGGATCGGGTTTGCATCCCCGCGTGCTTTTTCACTCAGCATTAGAACTCTGGATTCCTGTTCTGCATTTGACTTAGATGCACCATGCTCAATTTTTCCGATGCCATTAAAGATGGAAGTTGCAGAATCTTTCATAACTCCATGCTTTAAGATATAGCCTTCGGAATTTTTCCCAAAGTGAACAATACTTGTAGTAAAGTTTTGTGTTTGTTCACCGCGTCCAACGACTACTGACTTCGTATCACCAAACGAACCGTCACCGATCAGGTTCGTGATATTTTCAGAAATAGTATTCCCGTCATTCATTAATCCTAGCGCCCATTCAATACGTGCATCTCTGCCCGCTTTTCCGCGGCGATTAACATAAACGGTTGTGCCTTTAGCAAGTGTATCCACTGCTCCATATTGAACCTTTGCATTTGCGCCAGCAATTACCTCTGTCACAATATTAAAGATTCCATCTGCTTCAGCAACAGTCGATACGTAGTTTTCAACATACGTAACTGAGCTATTGTCATCGGCTACGATTAAAACATGGTTGAATAAGTTTGCTTCCTTGTCATCATGAATATAAACAGCTTGGATTGGCTCAGTGATCTCAACATTTTTCGGAATATATAAGAACGCTCCGCCGTTTAGCAATGCTGCGTGTAAAGCAGTCAGCTTATGCTCGTTCACTTTCACTGCATCTGTCATAAAGTACTTCTGCAGCAGGTCGCCATGCTCTCTTGCAGCTGTAAAGATATCTGTAAAAATAACACCTTTTTCCTGCATCTCTTTCGTTACTGAAAGATATGTCGGTCTGTTATTACGCTGAATATAAAGGCTTTGTTCTTGTGCCTCTAAATTAATCAAGCTTCTAACATCCTCAGGCAGCTCGTTTAAAGAGGTATAATCTTCACTTGCTACAAGATGTTTTGTAAATTGCGTAAAATTCCATTTATCTATTTTTGTTTTATCAGGTTTGGGCATTGGCAGGTTTTCCGCATCAGCAAGAGCTGTAGTACGAAGTTCAGTCAGCCAAGCCGGTTCGCCCATATCTTTTGAAAAGGAGCTTACATACTCCTTGTCAAATGGTAATTTGATTTCAGTTGACATAGTGATCCTCCTAACTGTTACGCTTCTTGCCCAACTGTTTCGTCTTCGATGCCAAGTTCCTTTTTAATCCAGTCATATCCTTCTGCCTCTAAACGCTGTGCCAGCTCAGGGCCACCGGATTTTACAATGCGGCCTTGCATCATTACGTGTACATGGTCAGGCGTAATGTAGTTAAGAAGACGCTGATAGTGCGTAATAATTAAGCAGCCAAACTCTTCGCCGCGCATTTCATTGATTCCTTTTGAAACAACCTTTAATGCATCGATATCTAATCCAGAATCAATTTCATCAAGGATTGCAATTTTTGGTTCAAGCATCATTAATTGAAGGATTTCGTTGCGTTTTTTCTCTCCGCCAGAGAATCCTTCATTTAGGTAACGCTGAGCCATATCAACGTCCATTTCTAAAAATTCCATTTTGCTATCCATTTGACGGATAAACTTCATTAATGAAATTTCATTGCCTTCACCGCGGCGGCTGTTCATTGCAGAACGCAAGAAGTCAGCATTTGTTACACCGCTAATCTCGCTTGGATATTGCATAGCAAGGAAAAGACCTGCTTGAGCACGCTCATCTACTTCCATTTCTAACACATCTTCACCATCCATTACGATGCTGCCAGATGTAACTTCATATTTCGGGTGACCCATAATCGCAGAGGATAATGTTGATTTCCCTGTTCCGTTTGGTCCCATGATTGCGTGAATCTCTCCGCCTTTAACTTCAAGATTAACACCTTTTAATATCTCTTTGCCTTCAATTTCAACATGAAGGTCTTTAATTGTTAAAGTTGATGCTGCCATAATAATACCTCCGTCAATTATGAAAGATTTGTATAAATCGGCTTTGCCGCAAACCTCTTAGTTTAATTCTCATTTTATTCTCATTACAATCTTATAACAAATGAAAAGTGATATCAACTCTTTCAGAACATTCGTCTATGGAATAAGAGAATATGTCTAATTATAGAGTTTTTTTCCGTCTTTTTAAACTTTTTAGTATATGTATGCTCTAAAGTTATTCTCCCCTTTCTGAAAGGCTCAAATTCAGTGCAGAAATCCTATTTAACTATTTTCTGCGACTAACTTGGATTGTATGTGAAAATAGCCTGAAATAAAGATCGTGAAAGACTTAATTTTATTTCCTTTATGATCACTGCAAAAGAAAAAACCAGCTCAATTCAGATGAGCCGGTTTCTTCCTATATATATAACATTAAGAATGTACTTTTCTTTCTAAATCGGCAACCATACGCTGGCTTTCTACATATTCCTTTTGCCGCTTTTCTTCAACTTCCATTCGCACATCATGCTTTCGGCTGTAAACCTCATATCCGACTCCATGGGCTCCACGCATGGCCTTTTCCATTTCACTCGTATAATTTAGGTTTAGCTGGTTAATAACGAACCATTCCTTTCAAATTTCCGCTGTGCGGATTATTTACTATAAAATCGTATCATTGACTGTATACCCGACACAATAACGGTAAAACCTGATATATCGTGATATATGACGCTGGTTCAGTCTGAAGGTCACTTGAAGGAGTCAGTTCGTTTAATTGCTGGAGTTTAATCTTATTTAAAGCAGGTTTCTAAAAATCAAGACATATAAAAAAGCTCCTGCAAACACAGGAGCTTTTTTATATTATTCAGATACAGGTACAACTGCACCTTCATATTTTTCAAGAATGAAATCTTGGATTTCTTGTGAGTGAAGAACTTCTACTAATGCCTTGATTGCTTCGCTCTCCTCATCACCACTGCGAACAGCGATTACGTTTACGTATGGAGATTCTTTGTCTTCGATTGCAATAGAATCTTCAATTGGATTTAATCCAGCATCAATTGCATAGTTAGAGTTAATTAGAACTGCGTCACCTTCGCCATTGTTGTAAATTTGCGGAAGAAGGGATGCTTCATATTCAGTATCGAATTCTAGGTTCTTGCTGTTTTCTTCAATATCTTCGATTGTTGCTGCTGTTTTTTCAACGCCTTCTTTAAGCGTGATTAATCCTTGCTGTTCTAATAATGAAAGGATACGGCCATGGTCAGCAACAGAGTTACTCATAATAATTGTTGCACCATCTGGAAGTTCATCTAAGCTCTCATATTTTTGAGAGTATACACCAATTGGCTCGATGTGAATTCCGCCAGCGTTTACGAAATCGTAATCATTCTCAGCGATTTGTGCCTCAAGATAAGGGATGTGCTGGAAGTAGTTAGCATCAATATCTCCAGCCTCTAAAGCTTGGTTTGGCAAAATATAATCTTGGAATGTAGTGATATCCAGTTCAAAGCCTTTCTCTTCTAAAAGAGGTTTTGCTTCTTCTAAAATTTCAGCATGCGGAACGTTTGAAGCGCCAACTTTAAGTGTTGTCGTTTCAGCTTCTTCACCGCCGCCTGCATTGTCTCCTTCAGTACCTTCATCAGAAGTTCCGCAAGCAGAAATAATTAGTGCTACTGTTAAGGCTAATAAAATTGATAACCATTTTTTCATCTTTTTTCTCTCCTATCGTTTGTCTAATTTTGATGTTATAAAATCACCAATGAATTGGATGATAAATACAATAATTAATATAATAATCGTTGCTACAAGCGTTACATCTGCACGGGTACGCTGGAAGCCTTCTAAATAAGCGAGGTTTCCAAGTCCGCCTGCACCAATTACACCAGCCATAGCTGTATAACCTACTAACGCAATGGCAGTAACTGTAATACCAGAAACTAATGCTGGCATTGATTCAGGTAGAAGCACTTTCCAGATAATTGTGCTAGTTTTAGCACCCATCGATTTCGCTGCTTCAATAACCCCTTTATCAATTTCCCTCAAACCTATTTCAACCATTCGGGCATAAAATGGCGCTGCTCCGATAATAAGAGCAGGCAATGCTGCATTTTGACCAATCATTGTGCCTAAGATCAGCTTTGTAAAAGGAACTAAAAGTACAATTAAGATAATAAATGGAATAGACCTAAAAATATTAACAAAGGCACTAATGACTTTATTAACAGGAGCATTAGCCCAAATATTTCCTTTGGCTGTTAAAAAGAGCAGCAATCCTAAAATAGTACCCAGGATAAAGGTTGCAAAAACCGATATAGCCGTCATATATAATGTTTCTAATGTAGCTTCCCACATTTTATCCCATTGGACATTTGGAATGAGTGAATTAACCATTAGAAATCACCTCCACTCCAACATTCTGGGAATGGATATAGTCGATTGCCTTAGCAATTTCCGTCTGTTCCCCATCAAGATGAATAAATAATGTTCCATAAGAACCCTTTTGTGTTTGTGATATTTTCCCTTGCAGAATATTTACTGTAACCGAGTAATGACGAATTAAATTCGTAATAAGCGGCTGTTCTGCAGCCTCACCAACAAAGCCAAGCTGAATGACTTGCCCCTGTGGATAAAGGTCGAGTAGATGCTGAACAGTTTCCTTCGTCTCTTCCGGTTCAGTCACTTGCTGTACAAATCTCTTTGTAATCGGTGCAGTTGGGTTTTTAAATACTTCAAGAACAGGTCCTTCTTCAACAATCTGACCATTCTCCATCACAGCTACACGGTGGCAAATTTTGCGAATTACATGCATTTCATGTGTAATAAGTACAATGGTTAAGCCAAGTCGTTCATTAATATCGACAAGCAGTTCAAGAATTGAGTCTGTTGTCTGTGGGTCTAACGCAGATGTTGCCTCATCACACAGCAGCACCTTAGGATTATTCGCCAGTGCTCTCGCAATGCCAACCCTTTGTTTTTGCCCTCCGCTCAGCTGGGAAGGATATGCATCCTCTCTCCCCTCTAAACTAACAAGACGGATGAGTTCATCCACTCTTTTTATTCTTTCCTGCTTCGAAACGCCTGCGATCTCCAGTGGAAAGGCAATATTCTCTCTAACATTTCTGGACCATAGCAGATTAAAGTGCTGGAAAATCATACTGATCTCTTGTCTGGCCTTTCTTAAGTCACTGCCTTTAATGCGTGAAACTTCGTTATTGGCAACGACTACACTGCCTTCAGTAGGAATTTCCAAACCATTTAGCATACGGATTAATGTACTTTTCCCCGCTCCACTGTAGCCAATCACTCCAAAAATTTCGCCTTCTTTAATTTCAAGGTTCACTTGATCAACCGCGTTGACCTTCCCTTTTTTCGTTGCAAATATTTTCTTTGCATTTTTTATAGAAATCATATGTTGTTTCACCCTCTCATTCCTGACATTGCCTATACAATAGTTTTTGATTGGACGATGCCTTTCATTCTCCTCAATTTCAGAAAACACATTAAAATATCTTTTAACCAGTCAAATTTTCCAATTCTTGAAAACTAGCAAAAAATAAAAATGCCTTTCTGTTATGAGCAGAAAGGCATTAAAAAAAGTCCTTTCTCTCATCTATCAAAGCCATAAGCTTTGAGTGAATTGGCACCATTTCATTTTCATGACGGTTGCCGGGCTTCATAGGGCACTTCCCTCCACCTCTCTTGATAAGAGCTAAACATCTATATTCAATTCGTTTACATTCATTTATAAATTACGAATGCTATCGTATCACGGTCATGATAAGGGTGTCAACTAAAAAAGTGAATTCCAAAATATTCTATATCTGCTCTGATAAGACTTTGTTTAAGCTTTAGCGGCAAGTGTTGTGATTCCTGTTGCCGCCTCAATCGCCTGCTCTAGATCCTCAATTAAATCTTCTGCATTTTCAATTCCGACAGATATGCGGATTAAATCTTCAGGCACTCCCGCAATTTTTAATGCTTCATCGTCCAGCTGCTGATGGGTTGTGCTTGCAGGATGGATAATTAAGCTTTTTGCATCGCCTACATTGGCAACGTGTGCCCAAAGATTAAGGTTATTAATTAAAGCAGCACCAGCTTCTCTTCCGCCTTTAATGCCAAAAACAACAACAGACCCTGCACCTTTTGGCAGATATTTATCTGCTAAAGCCTTGTCTGGATGTTCTTCATCTCCAGGGTATAACAGCCAATTTATAGCAGGATGGCTTTTGAGATAGCTGATAATTTTCTTTGTATTTGCCACATGCTCCTTCATGCGCACGTGCAAAGTTTCAATTCCTAAAGTGAATTGGAATGCATTTTGCGGACTTAAAGCTGGACCCAGATCACGCAAAAGCTGAACACGTGCCTTTGTGATATATGCAGCCTCACCAAGCGCCTCACTGTAAACTAAGTTATGATAGCTTGGATCGGGTTCAGTAAAGCCTGGGAATTTCGGTGAATTCCAGTCAAACTTGCCGCCATCTACTATAATCCCTCCCATCGTTGTTCCATTGCCGAGAAGCCATTTGGTGGCAGAGTGGATCACAATATCTGCACCGTATTCAATTGGCCTGCACAGATAAGGAGTAGGGAAAGTATTATCAATAATTAACGGTATGCCATTTTCATGAGCAATAGTCGCTACTGCTTCAATATCCAGCACTTTTAAGCTGGGGTTACCAATTGTTTCTGCAAATACCGCTTTCGTTTTATTCGTAATTGCCTCTCTAAAAGCTTCCGGATCTTGCGGATCAACAAACTTTACATTTATCCCATACTTAGGCAATGTGACTGCGAACAAATTATAGGTGCCTCCGTATAAGTTAGATGCGGCGACAATTTCGTCTCCGGCACCAGCAATATTTAGTATTGATAAAGTAATTGCAGCCTGACCACTTGAAACAGCCAGTGCGCCGATGCCACCTTCAAGCAGTGCCACTCTTTCTTCGAACACACTTACAGTCGGATTATGTATCCGTGTATAAATATAACCTGGTTCCTTTAGTCCAAAAAGGTTTGCAGCATGTTCAGTATTTTTGAATTGATAAGCATTATTTTGATAAATTGGAACTGCCCGAGCACCGGTTACTGGATCCGGTTCTAATCCTCCGTGAATACCCAATGTTTCGAAACGATATTTTTTTTTCCTTTCAGTCATGTCGATCTCTCCTTTTAATTGGTTTTCGTTTGAGTATCATCATGCTGCATTCGCTCCATACGATAATTCGTAACAGCGAAAGACCCTCTTCAAGAAGAAGAGGGTCTGGAATTCACAACTCTTCTTATCTTTCAGAGCATCTGCTCTGCTGGATTTAGCACCGTGTAATTAACCGGTTGCCGGGTTTCGTAGGGCCAGTCCCTCCACCTCTCTTGATAAGAATATTAAATTTTCATATTTGTTTGAAATTTTAACATATAGGATATACCCAGTCAACAAGAAACCATTAATTTTTTCCAAGATATAAAATTGTTTCTAATAAAAGAATACTGCGAAAAGGGCCTTTTATTTGGATTGGCTGTTCTTTCATCAGTTGCCGCAGCTTTATTTTTTGCTGAAAAAGATGAGTCAGAGTTGTTTTAGGGCCATAAATCTCCATCTCACATTCCATTTGAGAAGTAACATCAGCCCTCCCGTCTTCAATCCGTAAATATAGGTGTTCAGCCTCGCTATGAAAATGCACCGTCAGCCTGCGATTCTGCAATACTTGAAAGACATGCTGTTTTTGCTCTAATTCTTGAATAAAGGATTTAGCCAGCTGTTCCATTGGAGTACACCTCAAAATTCTTAGTCTATATAAGCTTTATTCCGTGGAACTGCGTCTTTATCCTGCATATTTTATTCAACAAATTAACCAAAAAAAAGACAATGACCGCTGCTATTACGGTATTGTCTGGGATTATTTCCTGAGAAATATGTCAGTTGAGAGCAGGCTACGCTGTCATTTGTGCGATTTTTTTAGGATTAAAGCGTTTAAAGACAATGAGGAAATAAAGTGAACCTATTAAATACAGTATCGCCGTAATCGTGAAAACAGTAGCGTATCCCCAATAAGAACCATACATCATCACAATACCCGTTGAAACAGGTCCCATAACTGCCCAGCCTAAATTAAAGACCATCTGGTTCACAGAGCTGGCAAATCCTTTCATAGAATCGTCAACTTTTGACATCATCAGTGACATTTGTATAGGATTTCCCGCATTCATTAAAGCCTGCCGGAAAAGAAAGCCGATTGCTGCAAGCCAAAGCTGTTCTGTATAAGCGGTTAAGAGTAAAAATGGCAGTGATGATAGCTGTAAAATAACGACCGCTTTCACTTCACCAAATCTTTGTACTACTTTAGGTCCGATAATCATGGCTACTGCAGTCATTGCCTGCCCAAGTGAGATAATCATCCCGACTGCTGAGTTTGAAGCGGCAAAACGATCTGAAAAATATAGATTTAAGTAAGGTATAACTAATCCTGCGCCGACACCAATAATTAATTGTGCGACTGCAAATAGAACGACAATCTTTAAACTATCTTTTCTTGCCGACAAGGCAGCCTTTACGGAATCAGACTTAGATTTATCAATAGAATTCGTCACCTTGCGGCTTTCTTGGAACTTTATAATCGGGAAGATTCCAATTAGGAAGATAATACCTCCCAGCATCAGTGTAACTCTTATGCCGTTCAGTTGTGACATAAACAATGAGAAGAAATCAGTTAATAATCCGCCGCTGAGGTTGCCAATGACATTTGCCCCAGTCATAATGGCAAAGTGAATGCTGAATAAGTGCACCCTTTGTTCTGCTCGAGAGTTTTCAGCGAGCCAAGGAATACTTGAGACTTGTAAAAAAGCAGATGTTAGCCCAGTTGCAAAAGCAGCCGATAATAACATTGCCGGCCCTTCAGCCAGGCTGCGGATCATCAAGACGGCTCCGGTTGCGATTGCACCATAAAGCATAATGTTTTTTCTGCCAAACCGATCGCTTAATAAGCCTGCTGGAATAAGGATGATTGCCGTTGCCAGTGATGTCAATGAAATCACTTGCCCATTCATCCCATCCGAATAGCCTAATTCACGAATATAAAAGTTGTAAATAACCATAAAAATACCTAAACCAATTTGTGTAAAAATATTGGCTAGAAAGGCACGCCGGATATTTTGATTATATCCTTTAATTTGGTGAACCCACTCTTTATAGAACATGCTCTTATCGCCTCAAGACTTCTTTAGAAATTTTGTTAATATTTCGCATCCCTAAATATAATATTCTTAATAAAGGCAATTGTAAATATATTTCGATGACAAAACGATACATTTACTAAAAAACAACATTCGCTTCAAACTGTTTTTATGATTGTGAAGATATTCTGCCTAACGGGCGGCATTCTTTTTGCATTGCTAAAATGCACTCTTAACAGCATGCCTAATTAAACCAACAACCTTATACTAAGAAACATTGAAAACAAAGAAAAGGCTAGGAATTAGCTCCCAGCCTTTCTCTTATACACCAGACATTTTTTCCAATAAATAAGGAACTGAATGAAAGGCATATATTTTTTCAGTAACTTCACCATTATGAACGATCAACAGACATGGAACACTTTCGACATTCCACTTCTCTGCAAGTGTCGGCATATAGTTTAGATCTGCCTTCCTTATTGCGGATTCTGTTAATAACTCATTTACCACAGTAAGCATCTTGCCGGCCATTTGACATGTGCCGCACATAGGTGTGTACAAATAAATAAATCCTGAAAAATCATTCTTCAACGCACTTTCAATTTCTTGCTGTGACCATTCAAGCATAATACTCAACCTCTATCTAAATACTCTGTGTAAACATCAATATTAGCACCTAAAAGAACTGTCGCCAAGTGATGCACTGGTGCTGTGGCAACCTCTCTGTACATTTTATCAATATACAGATGAGCTGCCTCTGGCATCTCCCGCTTAAACTGTTTTCTAAGTTTTTCACCCGCGTCATCGGCATCTACCAATATATATACATCCTTATCAAATAACTCATCAATCAATTCATCCAGCTTTGTGACGCTTATGGTGCCATTGGTGCAGATAATCTCAACGGGTTCTCGAATAATGTCCTTCACTTTCCTTTTGTCAGAAGTGCCTTCCACAATAATAACCTTTTCAGAATTGTAATCAAACATATTCATCACCTTGGAGTAGTAGGATTATATTGCCGCCCTAATTTGTATATTTTATGTACTATATTCACTATTCTATACAAATGTGTAATTTTCCTTTTAGAAGGTACGGAGAAACTTTGGTTGTTTTCAAAGGTTTCCTATTAGAACCATATAATAAAAGCCAGCCCTTTAAAAAGGCTGGCTTCACATATATTAGTCTTCTTTTACCATTTCATCATATTGCTCAGAATCCATAAGGCTGTCAACTTCACTAGCATCTGACAACTCTACTACTACCATCCAAGCATTTTCATATGGAGATTCGTTTACGAATTCTGGATTGTCGCTTAATTCTTCGTTAACTTCGACAACTTTACCGCTTACTGGTGCATATAGTTCTGAAACTGTTTTTACAGATTCCACACTGCCGAAAGGTTCGTTGACTTTTAATTCATCGCCAACTTCTGGAAGCTCAACAAATACGATGTCACCAAGCTCAGATTGTGCAAAGTCTGTTATTCCAATACGGACTTTCTCTCCCTCTGTTTTAACCCATTCATGCTCTTTTGAATATCGTAATTCTTTTGGTGCACTCATTTACTATCCCTCCATTTATATGTGTATCTATGATCTAAAGAAAAGTGTAAGCGCCTTGCTCAGCTGCTAGACACTATTCAAAATTGATCTCGTTCTGAAATTAAGCCAGTATAAGCTTTTATAGCTCTCTCGTTACGTAAATCTTTGGTTAAGCGAGCCACGTTTTTGCATACTCATCTTCTTTAAAACCAACCGTCACCTTTGAACCGTCGGTTAGAATTGGCCTTTTTATGAGCATTCCGTCTGAAGCCAAGATATCTAAAAGCTCATCCTCAGATGCGGTTTTTACTTTATCCTTTAAGCCAAGTTCACGGTATTTCATTCCGCTTGTATTAAAGAATTTTTTTAGCTCTAATCCGCTTTTTTTATAAAGCTCTGCAAGCTCATCGCGAGAAGGCGGATTGTCGGCAATATGTATTGCTTCGTAAGAAATTTGATGCTCATCAAGCCATTTTTTCGCATTACGGCATGTACCGCATTTAGGGTACCAATAAAATGTATGCGCCATAGTTTTCACCATCCAATCTTAACATATCCTTGCTAGTGTTAAAACTATTATCTTCAAAAGAATAGTATCATATATGGCCTATTTTTCATAACAAATTTGGTATCTGACTAAGTAACAGCCGGTGTATTCCTACAGCAGAATTTAATTGATTATATACCTGCAAACTGGGAAATACAGCGGAATAGATTGGTTGTATGTGAGTGTTCTACAAAAAGTACATCATATAAAAAGCTCCCTCCGTATTGAAGGGAGCAATCTTCTTAAAGTACGTAGCGTTCAGCATCGATGATTTTTTCAGATGCTTCGCGTTTCTTAGCGATCACGTTAATAGGCGTATGACGAGTAAATTTTCGCAATGCTGAAAGCATCATGCGCAGGCCATCACCTGTTTCAACTGCTACAAGTGTCTCTTTTGCAATTTGCTCTATTTCATTAAACGCTTCCTGACAGAAAATTTGCGTATAAAGGAGTTTTTGGTTGTTTTTCTCTGCCCCTGTTGCCGCAATGGCTTTTTCGGTGCGCAGAACAGTTGATTCCATTGCATAAGCATTCGATACGATATCAGCAACATTTACTAGAATCTCTTGCTCTTTTTCTAATGCTTTGCCATATTTCTGTGCTGCTAAGCCAGCTGCCAAAAGGCCAATTTTCTTTGCATTTTTCACGAGATATTTTTCCTGTGCAAGAGGTTCGTCACCTGGTTCTTCTGGCATCAGCATCATTAATTCTTCTTGAAGCGCCTGTGCTTTCTCGAATAATGGCAACTCGCCTTTGAAGGCTTTACGCAAATAAGTGCCAGGAACTAACAGGCGGTTAATCTCATTTGTTCCTTCAAAGATGCGGTTGATTCTTGAATCACGATAAATTCTTTCAATTTCATATTCAGCCATAAATCCATAGCCGCCATGAAGCTGAACACCTTCATCAGCTACATAATCGAGTACTTCAGTTGCGAAAAACTTATTTAAAGAGCATTCAATTGCATATTCAGCAATCGATTTCGCTACTTCTTTGCCATCCTTTACTTCTTCTTCCGACAATCTGCTCATGCGGTCTTCAAACAAACCTACTGTTCGATAAACAGAGCTTTCTGCCGCATACAATTTGGAAGCCATTGTGCCAAACTTCTCTTTTGTTAAGTTAAATTGTGAAATAGGCGTTTTAAACTGCTGGCGCTGGTTTGTATATTCTACCGTTACCTCAAATGCCCGCTTAGAAGCTCCTACAGCTCCTACCCCTAATTTATAACGGCCAATATTTAAAATATTAAACGCAATAATATGACCTTTACCATATTCACCGAGCAGGTTTTCTTTCGGTACAAGCGCATCTTCTAGTATTAATGTTCGTGTAGATGAGCTCTTGATTCCCATTTTCTTTTCTTCTGGTCCAACAGACACGCCTTCGTATTCTCTTTCGACAATAAAGGCAGAAAAGTGCTCTCCATCAATTTTGGCATATACAACAAACACATCTGCAAAACCAGCGTTCGTAATCCACTGTTTTTCACCATTTAACACATAATGAGTGCCTGCTTCGTTCAGTTTAGCCGTTGTTCTTGCTCCCAATGCGTCTGATCCAGAGCCAGGCTCCGTTAAAGCATAGGCAGCCAGCTTTTCTCCAGTTGCTAGTGGAGGAAGGTATTTTTGTTTTTGCTCTTCATTTCCAAATAGCACGATTGGCAATGAGCCAATTCCAACATGTGCACCATGAGAAATGGAGAATCCTCCGGCACGGGACATTTTTTCAGCAATTAAAGCAGAGCTGATTTTATCAAGACCGAGGCCGCCGTATTCTTCAGGCACATCTGCTCCAAGCAGTCCAAGTTCTCCCGCTTGTTTTAATAGTTTGACAGAGCGATCGAATTCATGGTTTTCAAGATGCTCGACTTCTGGAAGCACCTCATTGATCACGTACTCCTCCGTTGTTTTTGCAATCATAATTTGTTCGTCTGTATAGTCCTCTGGTGTAAACACATTTTCATATGAGACATCTTCAATTAAAAAGCTTCCGCCTTTAATTGCTTTTTCAGTTTGGTATGACATTGTTATCCTCCGTTCAGCTTCTGTTTTTTTAAAAATATATTAAACAAAAAATGTATATATACTGCTAAATCATTTGTCCTTAAATTAATTCAAACACGCCCGCTGCGCCCATTCCGCCCCCAATACACATGGTGACAACACCAAATTGCTGATTACGCCGTTTCATCTCATGTATTAAGGAGAGTGTTAGTTTGGTTCCTGTGCAGCCTAGCGGATGGCCAAGCGCAATGGCCCCTCCATTGACATTAACCTTATCCTCATCCAATCCAAGCTCGCGGATGATCTGAATCGACTGAGAGGCAAATGCCTCGTTCAGTTCAAACAGACCGATATCACTTAACTCTAATCCAGCGAGCTTTAAAGCTTTTGGAATCGCTACAATTGGACCTATCCCCATAACTTCTGGAGGAACCCCCCCAACTGCAAAACTTCTAAATTTCACCATTGGTGATAACCCTAGTCCCTGTGCCTTCTCACGGTCCATTACCATCACAGCCGCCGCTCCATCACTTGTTTGAGACGAGTTTCCTGCTGTAACTGTTCCTTTCACCGAAAAGGCTGGCCGAAGTTTTGCCAGAATTGAAACCGTAGACTCAGCTCGAACACCCTCATCCTCAGCAAATTGAAACTGCTTTTCTATTAACTTATGATTATCTCCAACAGTCCGGCGGGTGACATCTACTGGAACAATCTCGTCATTAAATTTCCCCTCTTGAAGGGCTTTTGCTGCTCTTTGGTGACTGCGGACAGCAAAGGCATCCTGGTCTTCCCGGGAAATACCATATTTATTCGCTACTTCTTCTGCTGTATGTCCCATGCTCATATAATATTCAGGTGCGTTCTCTGCCAGTTTCACATTCGGACGAACTACATGCCCCATCATTGGCACTAAGCTCATCGACTCTGCACCGCCTGCAATAATGGTGTCAGCATTTCCAAGCATAATTTTTTCAGCTGCATACGCAATCGATTGAAGACCAGATGAACAATAACGATTAATCGTAATAGCTGGAACCGTATGCGGCAATCCCGCTAATGCTCCTATATTTCTTGCCATATTCATTCCTTGTTCTGCTTCCGGCATCGCACAGCCAATGATCAGGTCGTCAATGTTTCCTTCGTAATTGCCGGCACGTTTAAGTGTTTCTTTTACAACCAGTGCACCGAGATCATCCGGTCTCACGGCAGCAAGGCTTCCTTTTTTCGCCTTTCCAACCGGTGTTCTTGCACCAGCAACAATAACAGCTTCTCTCATGCTATTCCCTCACTTTCATCCTTTTTGAATCTATGAAACTCCTCATTAATTACGAAGCGGTTTGCCTTTTAAAAGCATATGCTGCATGCGCTGCTGAGATTTCGGTTCAGCTACAAGGCTTAGAAAAGCTTCTCGTTCTAAATCCAGCAAGTATTGCTCATCAACCTCTGTTCCGTATGGCACCTTGCCGCCAGCAAGTACAAAAGCCAGCTTTTTGGCAATCATCAAATCATGCTCTGAAATATATCCTGAACGAACCATTGATTGAGCACCTAAAAGGAGAGTGGCGTAGCCTGTTTCCCCTACGACTGGGATTTTTCTGCGAACTGGAGCTGTATACCCTTTCGCATGAAGGGAAATGACAGCCTGTTTGGCATCATAAAGCAAATGATCTCCATTCACACTGATGCCGTCAGCACTATTTAAGAAGTTATTTTCTCGTGCTTCCTCACCAGACGTTGAAACTTTAGCCATGGCAATCGTCTCGAACACTCGATTGGCAACCTGCTGAAGATCAAAGTCGACTCCTTTAGGCATGCTGCTTAAGTGTTTAATATAAAGCTCTTTATTGCCACCACCACCAGGGATCAGGCCTACACCCGCTTCAACAAGTCCCATGTAAGTCTCACTAGAAGCCTGAATATGTGCAGCAGGCAGACAAACCTCTGCTCCTCCTCCTAATGTCATCGCAAACGGAGCTGCAACGACAGGTTTTGAACTATATTTAATTTTCATCATGGCATTTTGAAAGTGTCTTACAACCATATCCAATTCGTAAATATTGTCATCTTGTGCTTCCATTAAAATCATGCCGAGATTAGCACCAACACAGAAATTCTTTCCTTGGTTGCCGATTACAAGTCCTTTGTAATTCTTTTCAACCTCATCTACAGCAAAGTTGATCATCTGCAGAATATCAAGTCCAATGGCATTGCTTTGCGAATGGAATTCCAGCAAGGCAACTCCATCTCCAAGATCAATCAGGCTGGCACCAGTATTCTTTTTAATAACGCCATTTTTCTTTTTCAAGCGTTTTAAGCTGATAACCTTTTCGTTCTCTGCCACAGGCTTATACTCGCCATGATGGTAAAAGTAAAGATCTCCATCTTCCTCTTTATAGAAGGAAGTAAATCCTTTTGTGAGCATGTCCGTTACCCAAGCTGGAACGTCTATGTTTGAATCTTTCATTTTCTGTACAGCTTTCTCAACTCCAAGAGCATCCCATGCTTCAAACGGACCTAACTCCCAGCCAAATCCCCATTTCATTGCAGAGTCAATTGCTTGTATGTCATCAGCAATCTCACCATACAATTGGGCAGAATATGAGAAAACGGGGCTTAATATATTCCAGAGAAGCTGACCGGCACGATCATCCGCGTATACAAGCGCTTTCATTTTATTCGCTGTTCCTTTTTGCTGCTTGCTCATTTCGACTGCTGCAGTTTTTAATTTTTGACGCGGGATGTATTCCAATGTTTCAGGGTTCAATTCGAGTATGTCTTTTCCTTGTTTCACATAAAAACCTTGACCAGACTTACTTCCGTACCAGCCGTTGTCCAGCATTTTTTGTATAAAACCTGGTATTTCAAATACTTTTTTCTCCGCACCTTCTACTTGATCGTATACATTTTTGGCAACATGAGCGAATGTATCTAAACCGACGACATCAAGTGTTCTGAACGTGGCACTTTTGGGCCTGCCAATGAGCGGACCTGTGACAGAATCCACTTCCCCTACGCTATACCCGCCTTCTAACATCTGCTGAACCGTTACAAGCAAACCGTACGTACCAATACGATTGGCAATAAAGTTAGGCGTATCTTTCGCTTCAACTACCCCTTTTCCTAATACATCCTCGCCAAATTTCTTCATAAAGGATAGAACTTCTAAATCTGTTTCAGACGTCGGTATCACTTCAAGAAGCTTTAAATAACGTGGAGGATTGAAAAAATGTGTACCAAGAAAATGCTTTCTAAAATCTTCTGAACGTCCCTCTGCCATTTTCTCAACAGAAATACCAGAAGTATTGGAGCTTATAATGCTGCCTTGTTTTCGATGTGTGTCGACTAAATCAAAAACTTGCTTTTTAATGGCCAAATTTTCTACAACTACCTCAATAATCCAATCAACTTCTTTTAAGCGTTCCATATCGTCTTCAAAGTTACCTGCTTCAATCAAAGCGATATTGGCTTTAGAGGTAAAAGGTGCAGGTTTTTGTTTCAACAGCTTATGTCTTCCTGTTTCACTAATACGGTTGCGGACTACACGGTCTTCTAACTTCAGCCCTTTAGCACTCTCTTCTTCTGTTAATTCTTTTGGTGCAATATCAAGTAATAAAGTCGGAATCCCGATATTTGCAAGATGAGCTGCAATACCAGATCCCATTACTCCTGAGCCAAGTACAGCTGCTTTTTTAATGTGCTGAATCAACTTTACGTCCCCCTTGCTTTTTTGAATGAACAATCATTCATTTTTACTCTAAAAAAAAGATCACTGAATGTGTCCTGTTAATTATTATAATAAAATATTTGCAATATTTAAGCAATCATAAATGGCTGAAAAATGAAAATATTTATAAACAAGTATATTCATTTTAAAAATGAAGCACTTTAGAACGGAAGAAGTTAGAGCACCCCCTGCTCTAATATGGAGGTGAGGAAACATGGCAAAAAGAAAGAAGAATCCTTCAAAGGCTGGTGTCAGCGCTGCTAGTGTTAAAGGAGATGCAGGTCCTACTGTCGAAGCGGACGGCGGCGGCAAAGTCAATAGCCAAAATAATCAATACAAAAAATAAGATAAAATAAGGTTCACTGTTACTCATAATGACCAAAAAGTCTCTGCTTGCATATCTAATGCAATCTTACCGCTTTTCTGGCAGATGATTTTTTATCATGTCAGGCTGTTTAAACGCTTGCCCTTAAAAGAAAGAGCACCGAGGAAAATCGAATCTGTATAGAGACCGATGAAGCGAGCGTTATAGGCAGCCTGTAACAGCAGAATTTATTTTTACTCCTTTTGAAGCAGGTGAATTCCTGTCTTTTTTCCAGTGAATTTATTTTTATGTAAAAATGGGTTCGCCGGATACTCAGCCATCCTTCTCATATAATAACCAAACCAATCCTCTCCAAATGGAACATAAAGGCGAACTTTATACCCTTCACGGCGAAGCTCAAGCTGCCGATCTACTTTCACACCATAAAGCAGCTGAAACTCAAACTGGCTATATGGAATCTGATATTTGGTCACAAGCTGCTTAGTATATTCAATAATGTCATCATCATGAGTGGCAATAGCAGTATAATGTCCATTCCGCAAATGCATTTCTATAATTTTTTTAAAGTTGTCATCAATTGCCTGTTTTTCTGAAAATGCGACTTCTGGCGATTCTTTATATGCCCCTTTCACTAATCTCAGACTAGGCGAATATGGGTTTAATACATGCATGTCTTCCATTGTTCTATATAAATATGCTTGGATGACTGTGCCAATATCTTTATAGCTTAATTTAAGTAATGTAAAGATCTCCAATGTCTGGCCGCAGCGTAATGAATCTTCCATATCAATGGTAACAAAGATATTTTGCTGTTCTGCTGCATCTAGAATTCGTTTCATATTTCTAAGCGCAAGATCGTTTGAAATATCCAGACCCAAGGATGTTAACTTGACGGAAATCTCAGCATCTAGAGATTCTTGTCCCAATGTTTCAATTAATTTCACCAAATGATTGGCAGTTGCGTTTGCTTCAGCTTCGTTGTCAACAAATTCCCCAAGGCAATCAACGGTAACAGATAATCCTTTTCGATCCAAACTTTTTATTACTTCAACCGCTTCTGTTATATTCTTGCCTGCTATGTATCGCGAGGCTCCGAAACGAAAACCGTATTTTTTAGCAACCATCGTTAATCTTTTATTTTTCGATAAAAATAGAAAAATATTTCTTAAAGCCGTCATCCTCACTCCTCCTCAAATGTCATAGATTTGATTAGACATCTTTTTAAAAAACATATAGGAAAGTTATATATAGTTGAAAACTCCTTATAGTTTGATAAAAACATTGTCTGTCAAAGCTGAAGCATTCGGAGGAATTTGTCTATGAATTCGCTGCTCAAGGCAATCAGCGAAAAGGACGTGTGCAGGCAGCCTGACCATTTCTATTTTAACATCTTTTAAATATTCTGAAAATAAGTAAGTGAAAAATATGTCGAATTGTTATTCCTGCATAATTATAACCCTATGTGGAATGATAAACACGAACAAAACTTCTTTCGTGTTGGAGGGATTATTTATGCAGCAGCAAAATATGGGAACTGAGTATGGGCAAGGAATCATGCAGCAGCCTCCTCAAATCATATCTTCAAAGGATTCTTTATATTTAACTGATATGCTTTCATGGAACTTACTGGCTATGAAAAAAGCCCATTTCTATGCTACACAATGCCAAGATCAAGAAATAAAGGCAGCTATGGAACGGTGCGGACAAATGCATCAGCAGCATTATGAGCGAATCCTTGGTCATTTGAATCAGCAAAATCAACAATCTACTGGCATGCAGCAGTAATTGGGAGGAATTATGATGAATCAGAATCAGCAAAAAGTACAAAATCCAGAGACACAAATTCCTAAAACTCCGCAAATGAATGATCGTGATTTCACAAGTGACTTACTTACAATGGAAAAATACATGACAGATTCTTATAGCACTTTCTTAAATGAAGCAAGCCACCAAGCTCTTTATCAGGATGTATTAAACATTTTTACTGACACACAGAATGAACAGCGTAATCTCTATAACTTAATGTTTCAAAAAGGATGGTACAAGCTTGAAGCAGCAGAACCTCAAAAGCTGCAGCAATCTTACCAGCAATTCCAAGGATACTCCAGCCAATTTCCTTATGGAAATGGCGGAAACACACTACAGTAAATCCCTTTCAGCCGTATCATTGGTGGTACGGCTTTTTTTATTGGCTGGAATTATGGTCTGTATGATCAGACAGATTCTGAGTGCTGAATATTATTCTGACCTGTAGATATATTTTTTTAGTTTGTTCTCTGGGGATTTCTCCTTTACCTTATTCCTTGCTTCCCTTATGTTCCTCGTTTAGCTGTTTTATTTCTTCAATGACATTTTTAATCGATTCCTTGCCATCCGGGTAAGTTGCATTCCAATGTTTAACAAGAGGCGGCATTGATTTTGCTATAAAGGAATACAGGATCCAAGCTTTCACTTTGTTTTGATTTTCTAAACTTGTATCGCCAATTAACAATTCTGTATATTTTTCAAGTAACCCATCTAATTGTTCTATCAACTGTTCTTCCAACATTATAACCCCCTAAATGATTCTGATAATCATTTTCATTTATTGGTTGACACCTGGTTATTCTTATATTATGATATACCCATAAATGAAAATGATTTTCATTTACAGTGTAATTGAAGCTGTATGGCTCGTCAACAGCTTCAATAGACAGACAACTATTACACCATGTTTGCAACTCCCTTACCCCCCTCTTTCGTAAAGGAGTTTCATATCAAAAAGAAATCCGTTGGATAGCGGATTTCTTTTTTTCTGCTTATATCCTTCCTTTCGCACCTTCCTTTTTCATTCATGCCTATCTGAACTATTTAAAAAATCATTCATAAGTTTTCCAGTTTCGGTAAGAATAAACCTATGCCAAAACATATGGTGATCATTGATGAAAGATTGGTTCAAAAAACATTTCTCTAAAAATCAGGATAAGAAAAACTGGGAAACATCGCTGCGCAAGTCTGCCGATTTTAAAAAAAATTATTATATTAATCAAAAGAATGGAATGAAGTTTTGTTTTGTATTTATGACTTCATTAGTAGATGAACAGATCATTCAACAAAATGCCCTCCCTTCACTATTAGAAGATAAATTTAATACGGTTCAGGATATAAAAGAAATTGTTCCAGTAGCAGATATTGAAATCAGTGATGACTTCTCACAAATTGAACAAAAGCTTTTTAATGGCTATGTCATGGTTATGACGGAAAGACAGCCAGATTGCTTTGCCTTCATAGCAGCTCAAAAAGAGATTGTCCGGAGCCTCACTCAACCTGAAATTGAATTCTCAGTTATCGGTCCAAAAGAAGCATTTGTTGAGTCATTGGGGCAAAACTTAAACTTAATTCGCAAACGGCTTCCCATAAAAGAATTAATATGTGAAGAGGTTACACTTGGAAGTATGTCGAAAACACGTGTTGCCATTTTGTATGTGGACGGTCTTACAAATGTCGATAACGTTAATACGGTAAGGCAGCGGCTTCAAGACGTGGAAATGGATGTAATAGTTGATAGCTCCTATATCGTTCAACTAATTGCCGATAATTCCAATTCTCCTTTTCCTCAAATGCTTGATACAGAAAGACCCGACCGAGTTGCTGCTATTTTAGGAGAGGGAAAAATCGCCATCATCGTGGACGGCTCTCCGCACGTGCTGATTACGCCTACTACTTTGGTCGAATTCTTTTCCGCCTTTGAAGATTATTTTCTTAATTGGGTATTGGCGTCATTTTTCCGGCTAGTAAGGGTTTTTGCTGTCCTTTTCTCAATTCTAGCAACACCTGTTTATGTAGCAGCACTTACATATCATCATGAATTAATTCCGAAAGATTTACTGGCAACGCTGGTTACATCAAGGCGTGAAATTCCGCTGCCGCCTGTTCTTGAAGCACTTTTTCTAGAGCTGACCATTGAATTACTCAGAGAAGCAGGGGCCAGACTGCCGACAAAGGTTGGCCAGACAATTGGTATCGTAGGCGGGATCGTTATTGGAACAGCGTCCGTGGAAGCAGGAATTACAAGTAATGTACTGCTTATTATTGTCGCCTTAGCCGCTCTTGCTTCGTTTACAACACCCGTTTATAAAATAGGCAATACAATTCGAATTTTGCGCTTTCCATTTATATTACTAGCGAGTATATGGGGATTAGTTGGCGTCGTATTTACATTTTGTTTCTTATTAACACACTTGCTTCGCCTTACATCTCTGGGAAGACCATTTTTAGAACCGCTTTTCCCGCCAAGAGCCCGGGATTTCAAAGATGCAGTCATTAGACTTCACTTCAGCAAACTAACAACACGTCCAGGATTCCTAATGACCGAAAAACCAATCCGATTCAGCAAAAACAAAGCAAAACAAATAAAAGATATAGATGAATAGAAAAGCGGAGGGCGCTTGCTCAGGGGCGACAAGCTTAAGGCAAGATGGCCTAAAGGTCGTTCTTTGACCTTTAGGACAGATTGACTTAAGACCTCGAGCCCCTAGCGCCCGGAGCTGGACAATGAAAAGCGGAAGCGGCTCGCCCATTAAGGAACGCAGACTAAAGGCGCCACGTCCTGTGGCAACGTCTGCACTACCCACATCCTGTGGGTCCCAAGCTTAAGGCAAGATGGCATAAAGGTCGTTCTTTGACCTTAGGACAGATTGACTTAAGACCTCGAGCCCCTAGCGCCCGGAGCTGGACAAGTAGAAAAGCGGAGGCGGCTCGCTCAGCCCCGACATGCTTAAGGCGAGTTGGCATAAAGGTTGTTCTTTAACCTTTAGGACAAATCGACTTAAGACCTCGAGGGGCTAGCCGCTGGAGCTGGACAATGAAAAGCGGAAGCGGCTTGCACATGCAAGTTACAGACAGACTATACACTCCATTCCTATGTGACAATTTCAACAAAGAGGTGAAAACAGATGGCAAGTCAGCCAGTTCCAGAAAGGTTGCAAATATCTCCATTTCTTGTTTTTTATTTGGTCATGTCCATGCAGGTTGGAATTGGTGTGCTTGGTTTTCAGAGAATTATTGCTAATTATGCGGGTTATGATGGATGGATATCAATTATTATCGCTGGATTTGTCATTCATGGAGTGATGTGGGCCATATACAAGATAGCTGAGACCGTTGACGGAGATATTGTAACAGCTCATGAATACTTTGCCGGCAGATTTCTGGGACGGATTTTAAGCAGTTTTTTTATCCTTTATTTTATGCTGTATATGCTGACGGTCATGAGAACCTACATTGAAGTCATTCAAACGTGGATTTTTCCTGAGATGGGAACGTTTTGGTATGCTTTAGGATTTTTAATTCTCTGTGTTTATATTGTTTCAGGCGGGTTTCGGACCGTTACCGGAGTAGCCTTCTTTGGACTCGTGCTGCCCGCTTACCTTGTGCTGACATTTGGCTTTACCTTTAAGTTCTCAGATTTCACTTCACTGCTGCCGGTGTGGGACCATTCCATTAAAGATATCGTCATGGGGTCCTATGCTATGTCCTTAACTTATATTGGATTTGAAATTGTATTGTTTATTTATCCCTTTATTAAGAATCCGGGACAGTCGAAAAAATGGGCACATTTAGCTATTTTAACGACGACCCTTCTCTACGTTGTTCTAGCCATAATGACTTTCGGCTATTTTTCTGAAGGACAGCTTCAAAAGAATATATGGGCGACTCTTTCTATTTGGCAAATCACAAGATTTCCATTTGTTGAGCGTTTTGAATACATCGGAATTGCCAACTGGAACTTAATCATCCTGCCCAATATATGCATCTCACTATGGGCTGCCTCCCGAATTTTGAAGAGGCTCTTTCATGTACAGCAAAGAAAAGGAATTTTATTTATAGCTGGAATTATAGTAATACTCTGTTCCCTTTTTCAGACACGCGCTTCCATCAATATACTTAATGACTATACTGGAAAAATAGGTTTCTTCATAAATTTTATTTATTTACCCATGTTACTTGCAGCCGTTAAGATTGCAAAGAAGGTGAAAAAGCAATGAAAATAGTAAGATTGTTCTTCTTTTGTGCTCCTCTGCTTTTTTCAGCAGGCTGTGTCGAACCTGAAATTATCGATGATGTAAACATTATTGTTGGAGCAGGCTTTGACAAGATAGAAGAGGATCGTTTTATTGGCACGTATCTGGTTCAAGATTATCTGCCCGATCAATCCATTCAAAATATTACCTATATATCAGAATCTACTTTAAGAAGAAGTGTCTTGTCAGATGCTCAAAAACAGTCCTCTGAACCGCTCGTAACAGGCGGCATCCGGATTGTCGTTTTTGAGGAGAAGTTCGCGGAAAATGGCATTATTGATTTTATTGATGCTTTTCAGCGAGATGCTACTGTTGGGTCAAGAATTTTTCTGACAACCTCAAGCGGCAGTGCGCAGGAATTGTTAAAAGGGGAGTATGGCTCAAGAGGCAACGGCAATTACTTATATAATTTATTATCACATAATATTAATGACCGTGATATTCCAGAATCAAACCTGCACCTTTTTCTCCATGATTTTTATCAGGAAGGAAAAGATGTTTATTTGCCGCAGCTCCACCAAAAAAGTAAAAAACAAATTGAAATCTCAGGGATGACCATCTTTAAGGATGATTCAGCAGTTGATTTTATTGAAAAGGATGATATGTTTTATTTCAAATTATTAGTAGATAAATACAGCAGCGGCTACTTCAATGTTGATTTATCAAAAGATAATGAAGCATCTGTTCATAGTATTAGCTCAAAGCATCATTTCAAGATAGATGATAATGATCCGGATAAATTGACCATACATATTAATGTTACAGGTATTGTTAAAGAATTTACTGGGGATAAACTTACAAAACAGATTGTGAAGGAAATAGAAAAAGCGGTCAATGATAAGATCGAAAAGGAATGCACCAAACTGGTTCAAAGATTTCAGGAAAAAGACACGGATCCGATTGGTATCGGGAAATACTATCGGACTCAGACGAGAGGTTTTGACCTGAAAAAGTTTAAAGATAATTATGCAAATATCGATATCTCCATAGCAGCAGATGTGACAATTGAAGAAACAGGCGTAATAGATTAAAAAGAGCGGCGTATATGCCGCTCTTTTTAATCTGTATTAGAAAACATATATTTCTTATAATGGTAACGGATCGAGAATATAAGACCCATTGCGAGCATATTGCCCATTAGGGAACTTCCCCCGTAGCTAATGAACGGAAGCGGAATACCTGTGATTGGCAGCACTCCAATGGTCATGCCGATATTTTGAAAGACATGAAAGGTGATCATACTAATGACACCAACACAGATGTACGTATAAAATTTGTTCTTGGTTTCCATGCCGATTTTTGTCAGATGATAAATAAGAAGGAAGAATAAGCTTATAACAACACTTGCTCCAATAAACCCAAATTCTTCTCCAATAATACTAAAAATAAAATCGGTATGACTTTCAGGCAAATAGACTTCTCTCGTACCATAGCCTTTTCCAGTTGTTTCACCTGAACCGATGGCGAGAAGAGAACGTGTCAGCTGGAAGCCTGTCGAACTTTGATAATTATAAGGATCAATCCAGGAATAGATTCTGCCAAATTGATATTCTTTTACACCTAAGTACTTTTCTAATATTTCTGGATGCCAAAGCACAAAGTAAAAGATTGTCCCTACAAGAGTTACACCTGTTCCAAAAATAGGGAGAAGCAGTTTCCACGTAATACCTGAGATAAATATCAAACCAAGCATTATAGCTATAAGAACCAGGGCTGTCCCCAGGTCAGGCTGCATCATGACAAGAAGCAGTGGTGCTGCAGTAATTCCGATAATCTTAATCAGCAGCCAAAGATCTGTTGATATAGTTTTGACGATGTTTTTTTGATGATGGTGCTCAATAATTTTTGCCAGCATCACGATGAGAAAGACTTTTACAAGCTCTGCCGGCTGAATTGAGCCTAAGCCTGGAAGTACATACCATGCCTTAGCACCATTAATAACAGGTGCAATGGAAGCTGGAGCAACTATTAAAAAGCCAAGCAGCGCAAGCCCCAGACCGTATGTATACCAAGAAATTTTTTGCAGTTGATCAGAATCAAGTGTAATCACTGCCGCAATGATGCATGTACCAACGACATACCAGACAATTTGCTTCAGCAGAAAATTTTCTAAATATTGACCTGTTGTCTGTGCGCTGTAAATAGACACACAAGAAACAAGAAATAAAAGCATTAATATAAGAACAAGGCTAAAATCCAGCCTGGAGGGTGTATTTCTATTAGAAGTCATGTTGATTCTCCTTTAAACCAAATACAATCTGCACAATATCATAATCTGTGATTTACTATATAAAATGAACGTCCACATGCAATCATATTTCGTTTGCACTCAATATTTCATTATATTTTTAAAGTGAACAAATCACAACTTCTAAATGTGAATGGTTATATTTTCAATTATGGAAGTGCTCTGTATTTGTAAAATAGTGCTTTTTTATATCCTCTTTCATCCATTCTAGATTATCGGGGATCTGCGGAATTGAAAATCCAACATATAATGGACTTGTCACGAATCGCGGCACAATTTTGGCATATCTCTCTTGCCCTAGTTTATAGAAGAAAAGGTTATAGCTATTACAGTGAAACGGAAAATTCGTAAGGATATAATGTACTGCTGTTTGCACATAACGAGCAAATGGCTCAATATCTTTTCGTTCACCAAGTTTTACATTAAATTCATAAAATCCAATTTTCGGCATAGTCGATAAAGTAAATTCTGTACCTTTATAGCTGTCTATTTCTAAACCAATAAAATCCTCAGCTTTTATATGTAATGTATAATCCACATCTTCAAGACCGATGATTTGCATATGCGGATGGGCAATGCTGCCTCCAGAAAGCGGGCCATGATTCTTGAATAACAAGACAGACTCATATTTCCCTGTTTCCTCCATCTTTATCCAATGATTAATTGCAAAGCGGAATAGACGATATAAATGATCTTTTTGATAGATCGACAGCTCAGAATGGCAATCATCTGTTTCAATTAATACGGTTTGATACGATTTTTGTAAAACAGGATACTTATTTTTTAATAACATAATGGGACCGTCAGTATCAATAATATCGGTTAGAAGCTCTCTTGCACAGAACGGACACATTACATCTTTGTTACGAATGCTATTTGGTTTCTTTACCCCTACTGATGTAAGAAAATGCAGGTGTGTACAAGTCATCATAATCTCTCCCCAATTTCCCTCTGTTTCTTCTATTATAAATTGAAAACTCATTAAGCGGGGATTTGCGGATTGAACGCAGAATAAAAAGCACTAGGATTACCCTTTGTGCTTTTGTTTTGCAGACTTTGCTGCAGTTAGATAAGTTCCTAATTACTTGTATGAAACTGCACTTATGACTGCAGCATATTATTTATGAGCCCTTATGAATTGTCTTCTCCCTGTTCAGTTTGATCAGCATCAGCAGCATTTCCTACCGTAATCGTTTTCTTCGGCATTGTGTGCAAATCTCTTGCTGTTACATGTGATTGAACAGAATAAACGCCATCTTCAGCAAATGCTTTTTGGACTGTATATTTCCCATCGCCTTCTGAGACAGCTTCTATTTCTTCGCTCTGCTCTCTATCTTCTCCCTGCCAAATTTCAAAAACGACTTCATCGGCATCATCGACCGGTTCAGTTCCTTGCATTACCGTAACCGTAAATGATACTTCCTCCCCTAACTCAGCACTTTCCGGAACATCTAAGCTTGCTTCAACAAATACCGGAACCTCTTCGTTATTATTTGAATCATCTCCGTTATTTCCACATCCAGCTAAGACAATTGAAATTAAACCTAAGCTTACTATCCACTTTTTCAACTCATTTCCCTCTTTCTGCTAGTCGGTATGGTTTGAAGATACATTCCAAATGTGAAAAATCCATGAAATTTCTCTAATATTCTTAATTAATTCAGGGATTTATTTATCTGTATTGAAAATTTAAAATCATACTGTCATTCATTTCTTTTCTCTCGATCTTTACTTCTTCAATGAATAAATCCCATAATTCCCTTTGCACCGAAAAGTATACATGTTCAACATGATTCCGTCATCTCGTTAGTTTTGAACGTTCTGTGACAAAATCTATATTTTCACAACATACCTTCACCAAACATAACAAAAGTCACATCTTTGCTTCATTATCCATAGTAATTTTGTTATGTAGTCCGAAAGAGGGGATGATGTTTGCATAATAAGATCTATACACCAGATGAAGTAGCTGCCTTATTAAAGATTTCAAAACATACGGTCTATGAACTCATTAAAAGAGGTGAACTGGCTTCATTTAAAGTTGGCAAGAAAATGAGGATTGAAGAACGGGAACTGAATCGATTAAAAACCGGGACAATGTCAGCACCCGTTAAACAATCGCAATCCATTCAGCTTCGCTTAGCGGGCAGCCATGATTTTTTAGTAGAGTCACTTGTTCAATATGTTTCTAAAGAAGACTTAGACATCAGCATTCAGCCTTCCTATATTGGCAGTCTCGAAGGTTTAATGGAGTTATATAAAGGCCGATGTGATATTGCCGCTGTTCACCTGCTTGATCCAGTTTCTAAAATGTATAACCTCCCTTTTATTCATCAGTTATTTGTTCATGAAAAGATTACTGTTATGCGGCTGGCTGCCCGTGAGCAAGGACTTATTGCCGCAGCAGGAAATCCACAAAACATTGAAGGAATAAAAGACCTGGAGAGAAATGACCTTATATTCGTTAACCGTCAAAAAGGATCTGGCACTCGCTTCTTATTTGATACGATTCTCTCAGAAAAAAAGATAAATCCGCTTGTGATCAATGGTTATGAACATGAGGAATGGACTCATTTATCTGCCGCATCTCATATCAGCAGCGGAAATGCCGATGCCACCTTTGGCATTAAAACAGCAGCAAGCAGACTGAACCTCGACTTCATTCCCGTGGCAGTAGAACAGTTTGATTTGGTTTTTAAGTGGACTCAAAAAAATGCAAACGCTCTGCAGCATATTATGGATGTGCTCGAACTGACCAGCTTTCGAGAACATATAGATGCTCTTGCAGGATATGATGGCAGTCAGTTTGGACGTATTACATATGACAGCAGATAATTGGAGGAATGAACTTGAAACATTCTCGTTTATTATTATTAACTATTCTGACAGCATTACTTTTATTCGCAGCAGGATGCCAAGGCTCACCAGCAGAATCAAATGACAATGTTCAAAGTGCTGAAGAACCCAAAGACTTAATCTTAGCGACCACTACTAGCACACAAGATAGCGGCTTACTTGACGAATTAATCCCCATATTTGAAGAAGAAGAAAACATCAATGTAAAAACAATTGCTGTTGGCACCGGCCAAGCACTTGAAATGGGAACACAAGGTGAAGCAGATGTCCTTTTAGTTCATGCACCTGCAGCCGAACAGGAGATTGTAGACAGCGGGGATGCCATTAATCGTAAACGCGTTATGTACAATGATTTTATAATGATCGGCCCTAAAGAAGACCCAGCTGGAGTTTCAGGACTTCCTGTTCAAGAAGCATTTGTGAAAATTTCTGAAGAAAACGCTGTGTTTATTTCTCGTGGAGATGATTCAGGCACACATAAGAAAGAACTTGGCATTTGGGAAGCGGCGGGTATTACGCCATCTGAAAACAGCGGATATACGGAGACAGGACAAGGAATGGGCGACACTCTGCAAATTGCTGCTGACAGAGGCGGCTATGTATTAACGGACCGTGCTACATTTTTAGCACACCAGGATACACTGGGCTTAAGTATCCTGGTTGAAGGCGATGAAGGTCTATTAAATATTTACCACGTTATGCAAGTAAACCCTGAGAAGCACAACAAAGTATATGCAGAAGGCGCAGAAGCCTTTGGGGATTTTATGGTCAGTGATGAGACACAAAAAGTAATAGAAGAGTTTGGAAAAGACGAATATGGTGAAGCATTATTCTTCAAATATACAGAATAAAGATACAGGCTGGGGAGGATACAGATGGAACTGCTGATAGAGGGTCTAAAACAAGCGTTTAGCATGCTGGCAACAGGTGATATGCAATTAGTAGAAATTACACTGCTCACCCTCCGCGTGTCCTTATCAGCAGTCATCTTCAGCACGATTGTCGGCATTCCGCTCGGAGTAGCGCTTGGCCTCTCATCATTTCGAGGCAGGCGCCTTCTTCTATCCCTCATTAACATTGGGATGGGATTGCCGCCTGTGGTTGCTGGACTGTGGATTACGATGCTGCTGTGGCGAAATGGCCCGCTCGGCTCTTTTTCCTTATTATATAGCCCATTTGCGATAATACTCGCTCAAATACTCGTTTCACTGCCTATTGTTATTGGTTTAACGTCAAGCGCCTTTCAGCAAATAGACAAAAAACTTCTTCTGCAGATTAAAGCGCTTGGTGCTTCTAAAGTACAAATGATTTTTCTCTTAATGAAGGAAACCAAAATTGCCATTATGGCTGTTGTTATGGCGGGCTTTGGCCGTGTGATTGCAGAGGTGGGAGCAGCCATGATGGTAGGCGGCAACATTCTTGGCGAGACAAGAATCTTAACAACGTCCATAGTGATGGAAGTTTCAAAAGGAAATTTTGATGTGGCTCTTGCCCTCTCCTTCATCTTAATGGGGCTAGCTTTTGCGATAACATTCCTGCTTACAATTCTCCAGCAAAGGAAGCAGATACAATGAAAAAAACGATCCTATCTGTTCACAATCTTCTTTTCCAGAGAGCAGCTAAAACCTATCTAGAAGTACAGGATCTTTCCTTATATAAAAGTGAAATTCTCGGCATCATCGGCCCAAACGGTGCCGGAAAAAGTACACTCATTAAACTGATGTCCTTCCTTGAGTCACAGAGCAGCGGAACGATTCAATTTGAAGGAGCACCATATACAGCTGCATCTATACCACTTGCAATCAGAAGAGAACTTGCTGTGGTTATGCAGCAAAGCCTTCTCCTGGATACAACGGCAGCCAAAAACGTCTCCAGCGGCTTAAAATTAAGAAAGATTCCTAGATCTATTATAAAAGAGCGCACCGAGTATTGGCTTGAGCAGCTATCCATTTCTCATCTCGCCAACAGAAATGCCCGCTTTCTTTCAGGCGGCGAAGCACAGCGGGTTAACTTGGCCAGAGCGCTTGTTTTACAGCCAAAAATTTTATTTATGGATGAACCCTTTTCTGCTCTTGACTATCCTTCTAAGGTAAAACTACTAAAAGACTTGAAGCCACTACTGCAAGAAACAGAAACCACAGCCGTATTTGTCAGCCATGATTTAGAAGAGATTAAATTCCTGACAGACCGGCTCGCTGTTTTAATAAATGGCAAACTAGGTCAGATCGGATGCACGGCAGATGTCTTAAACTCCCCCGCAGAAAACACAAAACACTTTTTAAATGGTATGGTCTTAAATTAAGAAGAATGAGTGAAGAAGTATGGATTTTCCAATCTATGCTTTTTTGCTGTTCTGGCTATACATGCAGATTTTTATAATCACACTAACAATAAACCTAAATCAAGCTGATTTACTTTCACATGATCTGCTTCTTTGTTTTAATGAAGTAGACTAATACTTGCAGATAAAAGAAAATAGAAGGAGTGATTTCATGAAAAAGATTGCGATTGTAACAGGAGCTTCAAGGGGTCTCGGTGCAGCGATCTCTCAAAAACTTGCGGAAGAAGGGTATTCGATTATATCGATTTCCCGTTCAGAGAACAGCACACTACACACCATTGCTGCTGACAATGGCCAAAGCTATTATCACTTCCCTTGTAATCTCGCAGACGGTTCGGAAGTGGAAGACACATTTACAAAGGTGTATGAAAAGGTGAACCAGCCTGACACGGAAGAAGTTTTTCTGATCCATAATGCCGGAACAGTTGCGCCCATACATACAGTTGGTCATTTACATCCTCAAACTGTTACTGATAGCACCCAAATCAATCTGATATCTCCTATCATCATGACGAATATGGTGCTTAAAATAACAGATAAAAAAGTGACTATAGCAAATATTACTTCTGGTGCTGCCCAGCGTCCGATTGAAGGCTGGAGTGTGTACTGCAGTACAAAAGCTGCTCTGAATATGTTTACACAAACGGTCGCGCTGGAACAAGAAACCGCTGGCACATCCCATAAGATTTTTGCCTTTAATCCAGGCATTATGGATACAGATATGCAAGGAGAGATCCGCTCCTCCAGCGAAGAACAATTTACTGACATTGCTAAATTTCAAGGTTATAAGGAAGACGGTCTTCTCCGTGCACCGGAAACGGTCGCAAATATTTTTGTCTCCCTTCTTCTAGACACAGAAACCAAGAGTGGAGTCATCTATCAGATTAATGATTTTTTGAACTAAATCACGCTTAGTATTCTCCCTTTTGAAAATTTTCAAAAATTTATGTATAGAATGAAAAAGATTTGCTCATACTATTTGTACAAGTGTAAATCCCCCTTTTAATTGCTTCCATTTTGGGAGCATTTTTTTTTGGAAAAATAGCTGTTTTGCAGCTTTTTAGTGATTTTGATTTCAACTCCAGAATAATTGCTTTTGCAGGTTTTTCGTTTCAATTGAAAGGCATATTGCTAAATCCCCCTGCTTGTATACCCTGGTGTTTTCTGTCAATATTAAGACTTTTTCAATCAATCTAAAGACCATATCGATCATTTCCCGAAATTCCTTAATCATTTCCCAGACACTTTCGATCATTTCACTCCTTTTTTCGATCATTCACTGTATCTTTTTATTACTTTCTCCCTTTCTATTAAAAAACAAAAAACCCCGTTTCCATCCACGGGGTCATGCTCATTGAATCATATTGAGAAATTGCTTTGTTCGTTCTTCTTTTGGATTCGTAAAGATTTGGCTTGGAGCTCCGCGTTCGATAATGTGGCCGCCGTCCATAAAGATCACTTCGTCAGCCGCTTCTTCGGCAAATCTCATTTCATGGGTAACCACAACCATCGTCATCCCTTCAGAAGCAAGGTTTTTCATGACCTTTAGCACTTCTCCGACAAGTTCCGGGTCAAGTGCAGAGGTAGGCTCATCAAAGAGCATTACCTTTGGTTCCATTGCCAGAGCACGTGCTATTCCCACACGCTGCTGCTGACCGCCGGATAATTGAAACGGATAGTAATCAAGTTTATCGCCAAGACCAACTTTTGATAATAATTCCTCTGCTCTTTTTCTGACAGCCTCTTTGCTTTCACCTTTAACAGTTAATGGACCTTCCATTACGTTGCCGAGTGCTGTCATATGCGGAAATAAGTTGTAGCTTTGAAATACCATCCCAGTCAATCTTCTAAAAGAAGAAATAGCTTTTTTTGAAACAGAGTCAGTAAAATCTAATGTTTGATTATCTATTGAAATTTCACCTGCTGTAGGTGTTTCCAGCACATTCATGCAGCGCAGCAATGTTGTTTTACCTGATCCTGAAGGACCAATAACCACAACAACCTTGCCTCGATCCACTTGCAGGTCAATCCCTTTGAGCACTTCCAATTCATCGAACTTCTTATGCAGTCCTTTTAGTGTAATCATTGATCTAAACTCCTTCTCCTATATACAGGAATGCTTATGACACATAGCGATTAAGTCTTTTTTCCATAAATCCTTGTAAAACGGAAAGTACGAAGCAAATCACCCAATAGATTAAAGCAGCCATTGAATAAAGCAGTATGAATTCATAATTAGTTGCTGCTATTTCTTGTGCCCTTCTAAACATTTCTGTAACGAGAATCATGGAAGCCAATGATGTATCCTTTACCAGGCTTATGAATGTATTTGAAAGCGGAGGAATTGATACCCTTGACGCCTGGGGCAAAATGATTCTTTTTAACAGCTGCTGATAAGACATCCCCATAGAATAGCCAGCTTCCCATTGTCCTTTTGGGATCGATAGAATAGCGGCCCGAATTACTTCCGATGCATACGCTCCTACATTTAAGGAAAATCCAATCACCGCCGAAGGAAATGGATCAATAATAATATTTAGCGCTGGCAGCAGATAAAAAATAAGAAATAATTGCACTAATAGCGGTGTTCCTCGAATAGCTGAAACGTAAACTCTAGCAATAATCTGCAGTACTCTTATCGTTGAAATTCGAGCTAATGCTGTTAAAACAGCCAATGTAAGTCCGATAACAAAAGAAATCAGAGCCAATGGAATTGTATAGGAAATGGCTCCCTCCAGCAAAGGCAGAAGGGAGCTTTTAGCGATACTAATCAGACGGTCAATCCGTTCTGGATCTGTAAAAATATTAGTTAAGTACATCTTCACCAAACCATTTCTCAGAGATTTCTAAATATGTTCCGTCTTCAATCATTTCTTCTATTGCTTTGTTTACTTCCTCGATAAATGGCTCGTTTCCTTTACGGAACATAAATCCGCTTTGAGACGCATCATCCATTGTTGCTACCATTTTCACTGGGGCATCTGGTTTTTGCTTTTTAAAATCAAGGAAAGATAAATTATCGTTAATTGTGACATCAGCGCGCTGAGAGTTGATTAGTTCAATTGCCTGGTTAAACCCTTCCACTCCCACGATTTCTGCACCATATTCACGGGCAATATCAGCATAGTTGCTTGTCATGGATTGTGCCGCTTTTAATCCTTCAATATGCTCAAAATCTTTAATTGTATCGTTATCATTATGGGTAATTAATACACCAGAAGAAGTAATATAATGCTCTGAGAAGTCATATTTCTCCTGACGATCTGGTCTAATCCCAACTTGGTTGGCAATCATATCAAAACGTTTTGAGTCTAATCCGGCAAACATAGCATCCCATTGTGTTTCCATAAATACAGGTTCAACACCAAGACGTTCTGCAACCTCTTTCGCAACTTCAACATCAAAACCAGTTAATTCTCCGCTATCGTCATGGAAAGTAAATGGAGGATAAGTTCCCTCTGTTCCAATCAGCAATTCTCCCTCTTCCTTAACTTTAGCCAGTAAATCTTCTTCATTTGTATTTTCATCTGCTCCGCCCGTATTTTCCGGCTCTGCTTCATTGTTATTTCCGCAGGCTGCAAGAAGCAAGGCAAAGCTTAGCATTACAATCAATAAAATAGAATTCTTTTTCATGTTACAAACCCCCTAATCCCGATTAGTTTTGTCAGCATTAGCTATCATATTACATGCCCACCTTGCTGTAAAGAGAATTGCTCTTTCTTTCTTATAATCCTAAAGCAACTCCTGCAACAATGAGCATTTTATATAGCTTTGCCAATTGTAATGATGAGTATTTTCCCTGTTCTTATCTTTACCAAACGGAACATTTTTACACGGATTTCCACTCATGATCTTTTCCTAAAATGGGAAAACCATGAATGTACAAATTTAATGTCTTCAACAAAGACAGGAGGAAATTTTCATGACTAGAACACCTAACAAAGGCAGCAAAAATCAAAACTCACCAAGCAATGATACGGCTCATATCGTTAGCGGCGATAACAGTAAAGGAAACAAGCGGAATAAAGATCAAAAAGATAAAACAGATCTAGATTCTTAACCATTTTGATCGCAGAAAAAAGCCGACGGTAATTGAGAGTACCATCGGCCTTCTAAATGTTACTGTTACTTTACTTTTACTTTCGCTTCTCCCCTAATCCATTCCGGGTAAAAAGAAAATTCTAATGTTAAGGGGCCGGCAATCTTATCGGATTCCAAATGAATACCCATTCTTTGCTTTCCATTTTCAACAGTCCCCTCAACCATATTGCCATGATAGTAATCATTCCCGTTTGTGTCCTTCGCAGAACTGAATAAAGAGTAATTAAACTCTTTCTCTGTTTTCAACTTAAACCACACATCATTTCCAATAACCTCCAAATCTGAAAGAAGGTCTCCTTTAGGCTGTTTTACAATTTCCTCTGTGCTTGTGTCAACAACTACCGTATCATCCTCACGATCAATGGCCTGCAAGCGATTTAGAACAATATATAACTCTTCTGGTTCTTTAAAATAATTACTTTGCAAATATAAAATTTGTTCATGCTCATTTATATAATTAGCGGTAACACCATTGGATATATTTGTCCATGCTTCCCCATGTTCGTCAACAAGTCTTAAATCATCAAATGAAAGTATTTTTTTACTATTGCTTTCATCCATTTCTAAGGTAACTGCTACCCTAAGCGGATAGATTTCCACTTGTTTTATAGTAATGTTCTGCTGCTCAATTGATACAGTCTTATTGACTTCGTAAGTTTTCTTTTGTTCCAGCGATTTATTTAAAGAAAAAGGAATCTCGAATTGCTCTTTTTGCGTGCCTGTTCCTACTTCTATATCTAATATAAAATCAGTTGTTTCTAATGGTTCACTGAAAAACAGCTCTGCAGTCGTATCTACTTTATTTCTTGGAGTATCACTTGGAAAATCAACACCATATCCGCTCGTAGCCATCACTGGGTCTTTCCCTTTAGCACTTTTCAGCTCTAAGTCATGGATCTGATAGGTCGTTTGGTTTTCATTTGACTCGATGGAATAAAAAAGAACCATTCCATATTCATCTGCAATGACATGATCTATATTTACCTTCAAGCCATTCCTTTCCTGAGAAACGCCAACCTCCTGCACATAGTCATTCTCCACGGCAGACAATAGCCCTTTATCATAGCGGATCTTCTCGACGACCTTTTCCATGCCTGGAATAACCGCTATATAATTTGCCAATACATTTGAGTAGCGGATGCTGACAAAGAAGGTGATGAAGAATACCGCAGCAGCCGCAGAACTATATAGCCATCTTTTTCGCATAACCTTCTTCTTTTGCTGCCTGCCTTTCTGAAAACCTGCTTGAATGGCAGCATCTATATCTTCTGCAGGATATGGTAATTCATCATACGCCTTTTTCCATCCGATTAAATTTTTTTCTTCTTTCTCAAACATGTGACATTCCGCCTTTCTCATCCAGCAGTTTCCGCAATGATTTTAAGGCTTTGTTCAGCCAGGTTTTTACTGTTCCTTCCGGGCATTCCAAAGTAATGGCGATATCTTTGAGTTTCATATCATGAAAATATTTCAGTGTCAGAATTTCTCGAGAACGCTGATCTAACTGGTTCATGGCATCTTCTATCTCTAACAATGTATAGCTATCCGCTTTACCGCTCACATGCACAAGTTCATCATTCAGCACTGTGTGCTTTCTTTTTCGCAGCACGTCATTGCAATAATTGATCATAATTTTGATTGCCCAAGTTTTAAAGAAAGCCTCTTTCCGTAATTTTTTTATCTCTTGATAAATTCGGACTGTGACTTCCTGGACAGCTTCAAGGGCATCCTCCCGATTGTGCAGATAAGCATATGCTGTTTTATATAAATCTAATTTAATGGTGTTAATGATGAAAAGGAATGCCTCATCATTTCCTCGCCGAGCTTTTCGGACAGCCTTTTCGAGCTCCACACCGTTCCCCCCTGCCCTAATTTCTATATGTATTAGACCGCTGAATAAGCAAAAGGTTTTCACTTTTTTAGAAAGATACCTATTTATACTCAAATTTTTGAAAGGCCCAGAGAAAAGACCTGCTTTTAAAGCAAGTCTTCACAACATTTTATAAAGATGAACAAATTGACTTTCTTCTTCCTCCAGGCTATAACCGTTGCTTGTGTATAGCTTTACTGCACTTTCCCAGTTCCTATTCGTTTCAAGCACCAGTTTGCTATATTGTAAATCCACCGCTTTTTGTTCAAGAGCTTTCAGCATTCTTTTTGCCAGACCTTTGCCTCTTAAGGTTCGTATAACCGACATTCTTTGAATCCTCCCTGTCCCTTCAGCTTCTTTGGTCAATGCCCCTGTACAAACTAATTCATTATGTAAAAGCCCTATGAGAAAAACAGAACCGTCAATACAATAATGTTCATAGATATGGTTAAGATCAGGATTTAGATGATGATCAATAAAGCCGAATCTTTCTAGAAATCCATCGAGTATTAGCGCTTTCGCTTCCATTTCGTAACTCTTCGTTATTTCAATGATCTTCCAATCCATACTGCACCTCAGTCCTTATACTCCTTAAGTCTTATATCAGAATCCTGCTATGGCTCAATACCGCTTCCCTTATTTTATAGTAAAATAAGGAAAACAGAGTACAACAAGGAGGATTTATGAAAAGAATTTTTATCATATTTTTAGTATTAGTGAGCTTATATGTTATTGCTACTACTGCCTACCAATGGCTGCCGCTTGGAAGCAGTGCATCTAATGGCAAAGTTGGTTCCAATATTGAAGAAATCGCAATTGAATTAGAAGGTGCAAATGCGACAATTCAAAGAACGAGCGGTGATGATTTAGAAACAGAGATTGAAGGAAAAGGGGAAGTTAATGTCACAGAGGAAGGCGACACATTGAAAATAAAGTATGAACGTAAGTTTTGGTTCAGCAGCCCCTTTAATAGAACAGCAACGATTGTCATTCATGTTCCTGAGACATTTGACCGCACTTTATCCATTAGAGGCGGATCTGGCACGATTGACGTAAATGGTGAAAATGATTGGCAGCTTGACGAGATGGATGTTAAATTAGGTTCAGGAAAAATAAATGTCCAAAACATCCTAGCAGAAACGGTTTCACTTGAGGCTACTTCTGGCGTGATGAGCGTTGATGGTATTGAAGCCAAAGTAAGTGATTTTTCCATAAGTTCCGGAAAAGCTGATATTAACAATGTTACTGCAGAATCTGTATCTCTTAAAGCATCTTCCGGAAGAATTGATGGGGACAGCATAACAGCGGATGATATTAAGGCAAATCTAAGTTCAGGAGATTTCTCACTAGATAACATGACTGGCGGATTAACAGGAGAGTTATCCTCCGGCCGATTAACAGCTTCCTTTAAAGAAGTTACAGATGATATTGATCTTCGTGCAAGCTCTGGACGACTTCAGCTTGATTTACCAGATGATGGAGACTATACCATAAACGGCGAATATAATAGCGGGCATATATCTGCGAACCTTCCATTAGAAAACAAATCCGAAAGCGATGATGGCTTTACTGGTAAAAGCGGAGCTGGGACACATGAAGTCAATGTTCGAGTAACAAGCGGTTCAGCTGAGATTAATTAATATTTTTAAAAAGGAGCACCTTTTTCATCATAAAATGGTGCTTTTTTTATTTGACCATGTACAAAAATATAAAAGGCAGCAACTCCATAACAGGAAATCGCTGCCTTTCAAATTATTTATCGTTTAAACGGCCACCAGTTGGCAGCACCAAAGTTTTTCACCATGACCGGGATAAACAATGGCAGAATGACAAGTGCATAGAGGAATAATCCTACAATGACGATCGCTGCAATTTGCAGAAGCGACAGCATTCCAGAAGGCATCATCGCCGCAAAAGTCCCGCCTAGGATGACAGCAGCCGAAATGATTACTGTACCCATCTTTTTCATCGATAACAGCATTGCTTCAGATACAGACAAGTCCCGATACTCATTGAAACGATCCATCAGGAAGATACTGTAATCCACACCAAGTGCAACAAGAATAACGAAAGCAAAGAATGGAACAGCCCAGCTAATGCCTGAGTAGCCAAGAATGTTGACAAAAATTACTTCATTGATCGCCATAGAAGTATAATATGTCAGAATCAGTGAGCCGATTAAATACAGCGGCATGATAAGTGATCGGAACAAGAAAACAAGAATAATCGCTATACCAGCAAGCATTAAAATAACTGTGCGGGTGTAATCCTGATCACTCATTGTTCCTAAATCAGCATTCATGCTTGTTGGTCCGCCAACAGCAACAACTGCATTTTCAAGCTTTGTTCCTTTAGTTGCTTTTTCAACAGTGTCCTTAATTTCAGGAATTTGCTTAATTGCATCATTTGAATACGGATTTGCTTCGAAAATAACATCCAGTGTCATTACTTTGCGATCCTCAGATAAATAGACATCTAGGACTTGAGCAAAATCGTCACCGCCAAGCACATCCTCAGGTAAATAAAACGCGTCTGAGCTATTTGCTAAACCTGTTAAATAGTCTTGCGCAGACCCAAGTCCGTCAGACACTTCTGTTAAGCCATCAACACTTTGGCCGAGTCCATCTGTTAATTCGCCGATCTGTCCATCAAGATCTCCAAAGCCTGCAAGCAATTGTTCCTGCCCAGTCGCAATACCAGCTAAACCATCGGTTAATTCAGGAATCCTGCCGACAATCTGCCCTTGGCCATTTGCCATTTGCTCTAAGCCAGCCTGCTGCTTTTCAAGTCCTGCAAGCAGTTGGTCGAATCCTGCAACTATATTGTTTTGCTCTTTATTTGCATTTTGGAATGCATTGTTTCCTTGATTAATTCCATTTACAATATCCGGCAGACTTCCCTGTAATGCATTAATTTGATTCTTCAGCTGATTGTAAACAGCATCTTCACTTAAATCTGTATACTTTCCTTCTAAGTGACTAAACAAAGCTGAATTTGCTTTTGATAGTCCATCCGATACTTGAGCTAAATTTTCAGCAGCATCTTGATAACCGATGCCCAACTGTTCATATACACCTGCCAGCTGCTGAACGCCAGCTTTCGCTCTTTCTAATCCTGCAATAATCTCAGTTGAGCCCATTGAAGTTTCCCGTAACCCCTGCTCAATCGTTGATAGGTTTGTCTGAATTGTTTCAAGGCCTGTTTTCGCCTGATTTGTTCCATCTATTAATTGGTTAATTCCAGCTGTTGATTGTTCCAGCTGTGGAGCTTGATCTGTAAGCATTGTGTTTGCTTCATTCAAGCCGTCCCGAATTTGTTCAACTCCGTCACGGCCATCTCCAATTCCATCTCCGAGTGTTTCCGCCTGAGATCCGACATATAAATCATCCATCACTTCTCCCGTTGGCCTTGAAACCGAGCGGACACTTTGAACTAAGTCAATGTGTGATAGCTCATCGCTGATTTTCTCTGCCAGACTGATATATTCAGTTGAATCCATTTCTTCGTCATTTCGGATAACAACCTGTGTTGGCATGGATTCACCAGGACTAAAGCTGTCAGAAATCGCATTAAATGCTTTGATGGAATTCACATCTCCGCTAATTTCTTCAAGCGAGTTAAATGAAAGCTCTCCATCATATGTGGCTAAGAAAGGTACACATACGGCAGCAACAATCAGCAAGGCAATAAACGGCCTTGCTAAAGAGAACTTGCCAACCGTTCCCCATAGCTTGCTGTCTGCATGCTCTGCCGATCCTTTTGATGGCCAAAACAGCTTTTTGCCCAGGACTGCCATAAAGAATGGAACGATGGTAAAAAGGGCAATCAGCAAAATCGCTACCCCAATCGCCACAGCGGCCGCGGATTGATAAAGAATAAATTGCGAGAAACCAATCGCTGCAAATCCAATCATCACTGCTACACCACTAAAAAATACCGTTCTTCCAGCATTTTTATAAGTAGCTATGATGGCGTCGGTGATACTCTCCGAATGACTCAACTCTTCCTTATAACGACTTAAAAGCAAAATACAATAATCTGTCCCTATACCAAAAAGAACGGCAACAAGGAAAATCTGTGTATAGCTTGAAATCGGAAAGTCGAAATGATCAACAAGAAAACCGACAATTGACTGGGATGCCAAATAGGTAAGTCCAACTGTGACAAGCGGGATTAACGGTGCTATGACCGATCTGAAAACAAGCAATAAAACAGCTAGTATAAATACTACTGTAATGCCCTCTGTTTTCTTCAGTCCTTCCTGTGAGCTCGTCATCACGTCCTCACTGATCATCCATTCACTTGTGTAATAATGGTCAACCTTTACATCTTCAACCGCTGTATATAAAGCATCACTTAGCTCCTTTGCTTCACGCTCGTTCCAGTTCACGGTAACTTGAGCCAGTATTGCTTTTCCGTCTTCTGATACAAGCTGATCTCTTAGTGATTCTTCATTAAAATGAGTTAGAATCTCTGTAATTCCAAGCTCTTCTTGCTGGTCCTCCAGTAACCGAATCGCTCTTTCAGCCTCTTGAATATCTTCTTCATTCAGCTTATTTTCATTGTGAAATACCAAAGCGACTCCTGTATCATTGCCGCCGCCTTCATCTTCTTGCACCTCAGACATAATTTCACCTGCAAGTGCTGAAGAGTATTCATCTGGCACGGTAATTTGACCTTTTTCACGAACAAGGTCTCCCATGCTCGGAGCAGCAAGAAAAAGTCCAGCAACAATAGCAATCCATGCAATGATGACAAACCATTTTCGTTTGATGATTGTACTCACTTTGTCTCCTCCGTCTGAATATTTTCTTTGCTTTGCAGCATAAAGTTCTTAAGCTTCTCAAATGAATCCATAAATTGATTGATTTCATCTTCTTCAAAGTTATTAATCAGTGACTCTACTAACTTCTGAATACGTTCTTCTGTATCTTCGAATAACGCCTTTGCTTTGTCTGTCAGTGTCAAATAGACCACCCTGCGATCACTCTCATCCCGTGTCCGCAGTATAAGTCCTTTTTCCCACAGCCTTGTAATAATGGCTGTAATTGCGCTTTTTTTCACATCAAACACTTCTGCAAGCTCTGACGATGTACATGAACCGGATTTATAAATATGACGCAACGTATAATGCTGATCATACGTTAAGTCACTGCCAACCTGACTTTTCACCAGGCTCTGTCCACAGCGGTTTACAATAAATGAAATTTCAATATAACGATCAATAAGATCTTTTATCGAATGTTCCCCCATGTATATATTCACCTCTTTATAAAATTATTCTCTACTTTAATTATTCAACACATGAACTATTAATATAGTTAACTTTATGAAAAATGATATCTCTTGTCAATAAAAATTTTCCATAGTGCACTTTCATTTTCAGGCAAAAAAACATCGCATATTTTTATGCGATGCAAGTAGAATGTGTTATTAGTACAAAGAGATTCTTATTTCATTCTTCCCTCTAACAGTTCTTCAAAAATAGCATTCAATTCTTTTTTGGTTTTCTGCTGCAGCCATTCAGCCTGATCTATAGGCAAGGTCAATTTTAAGGCAACCTTTTCATATGGCATCTCTACTTTACGAATTTCTTCTAACGTAATGCCTTGTTCTATATCTGGAAAATCAAGATCGTTTTCGTGAACTGCCGGCAGTTCACTATATTCATCAGCATCCTCCACTTCACTGACAAAATTTAAGTGAGGAATCCTTCCAGGCAATATATTCACGGTCATAAATGAAGTAACCAGACTGCCATTCTCCAATTCCACTTCTATAATATGACTTTCTCTATCAGTATACTTTTTAATGGTAATTTCACTGACAATTATATCTAATTGCAGGGTACAGCCGGAATTAGCATGGAACAAATAGATGGCACTATTAAAATAAACTATATTTTCCCCGTCGATCTGTATAGATTTTATTTTAGCCATGCTATATCCTCCAAATCTAATATTAACTCTTATTTTTTTATTATAAGACAACCTTACACTTGTTCATAGCTGCGATATTTTCTCAGAAAAAGTGTAATTGTTTTCAGCGTGTATTGCAAAGTATATTTTATAATCCCAACAAAAGTTTTCCATATAAAGTTAATTTCATTTTTCGTTTAGTATGAGCCGGCAAAATACCCTATAATAAGGAATGAGGTGAGTTTTTTTATGGCACGGGAACGCAAATTTTCACTTGAGGAATTATACAGACAGGTGAAGCCTTTACTATTAAGCAATGGTTATGAAGGATTTACCTTCAGTCATCTGGCAGACGCCTTAAATGTGGCCAGAGGAACCATATATAAATACTTTGAAAATAAAGATGAACTGATTACTGCTTATATGATTTTTGAAATGGAACAGTCCCATAAAGAGCTGCAGCAAATCAGTCATATCAGTGACTTTAACGGACAATTTGATTTTCTGATTTCGTTTATGTTTCAGAATTCCAACTTGCACCGATTAATAGAGATCGGCAAACAAGTGCAATCCTCTACTGAGGTTGTGAAAAAAAATAAGCAAAGATTGATGGAAATGCAAATTGATATGTATAAGCACTTGCAGGATTTTATTAGCCTCGGCAAGCAGGAAAACATGTTAAAACCTCATTTGCCTGATACGCTTATTTTAGGCTATATTTTTCAATCCATCGCTATTCCAAACCATTTTGGCATCCCCCAAACAGTATGGGTAAGCTCAATTAAAGAAATGCTTCAATCCGGCATGTTTGCACATAATAATTGACAGAAGTGTCATTTATAAAGATAATGATTACAGCAGGTCTTTCACAGACCTCTATATAGTTAAAATGACACAACTGTCACTTTGAGAGGAGAAGAAGAAATGAAAGGTTTTCTGCAAGCAGTCACAGACTGGGTTTCCACAAAAAAAGGGATGTGGATTACATTATCCGCATGGCTCGCTATCACTGTCTTATTTACGATTTTCGGACCTAATCATAAAGATTATGAGGTTTCAAATATTGCTTCCTTGCCTGATGATGCACAATCAGTTATTGCAGAAAGTAAGCAAAATCAATATTTCGAAGGTGAAAAAGGAATCCCAGCTATACTCGTGTTTCATAGAGATAGTGGGAAATTAAGTACGGAAGAACTCGTTTCTGCCTTTCAAGCTATAGAAAATGAACAAATAGATGGAATCAAGGAACTAATTCCTCTCGCCGCGCTTCCTCCAGCTGCAGTTGAATCCTTTGTTTCTGAAGATCAAACAACTGCATCTCTTCCATTAATTTATCAGGATTCAATGGAAACGAAGGAAATCCAGGCTGCAAACCATCAGATCAGTGACATTATTGCTGAAGAAACAGATCTTGAATTATTTATTACTGGACCTGCAGGCATTTCATCTGATTCTGTAGATTTATTCTCAAGGGCCGATTTAGTATTGCTGTTCTCTACAGTTGGCTTAATCTTAATTCTTTTAATTGTCATCTACCGCTCACCATTGCTTGCACTTATTCCATTGCTCGCAGCTGGTTTTGTATACCAGGTTGTAATGAAATCACTCGGATTCCTTGGAGCCTCGGGATTAGATCTCAGCCAGCAAACCATATCCATCATGTCGATCTTATTGTTTGCAGCTGTTATTGATTATTCACTCTTCGTCTTTTCTCGCTATCGTGAAGAATTAAAGACATATGAAGACCGCTTCGATTCCATGAAATCAGCCATGCGCGAAACGGGCTTGCCTGTCTTCTTCTCAGGCGGAACCGTACTCGCAGCAATGCTTGTCTTATTTTTCGCTCAGTCAGGCGATTATCGTAATTTTGCCCCAACCTTTGCAACCGCAATGGTGATTATTATGCTTGCTTCAGTCACATTAGTGCCAGCATTGTTCACCCTTTTTGGACGCAAAGCATTCTGGCCGAAGGTGCCTAAGGTGGGCGATGAACAACTTAATAAGAACTCATTTTGGAGTAAAGTCGCTCGAATCGTTGTGAAAAAACCTGGTATGGCTGTAGCAGTCATTGCTGTTTTCTTAGTTGTATCATCCTTAAATCTGTTCAACCTTCATTATGAGTTTGATACCATTAAGTCTTTTCCAGAGGATATGCCTTCGAGACAAGGCTATGAACTGCTATCTGAGAAGTTTGCCAAAGGGGACATAGCTCCTGCAACAGTGCTATATGAAGCAGAAGAAGCGATCACACCAGATGATGTCGAAAATCTCAGATTAGCGCTGGAAGATCAATCATTAGTGAGAAGTGTTTCAGTCGCAGAAACAACCGACGATTCTAAGGTGATCTCCTATTCAGTCACATATGATGAAAATCCCTATTCAGAAGAAGTCATTGATGCTATGGAACAGACAATTGAAGAATCGGACAGCATTATCGAAACAACTAATCTAGAAGGCAATTTATACTTCGCAGGCGAAACGGCAAGTCTAGTGGATGACCGCAATGTGAACAATCGCGATATTATTGTAATAGTCGCACTTGAGACGATTCTTATTTTTGTGATGCTGATCTTCTTAACAAGATCGATTAAAATGCCAATCTATATGATTGGAACCATTTTAGTATCACTGCTGTCTGCTTTAGGATTAGGGTTATTTTTATCCGACCTATTCTTTGATATTAGTGCCATCAGCAATCGCGTGCCCTTATATGCCTTTGTTTTTCTTGTGGCACTCGGCATTGATTACAATATCATTCTTGTGTCCCGCTTTCAGGAAGAACGCAAAAAATATCCTGTTAAAAAAGCTATTGAACTGGCTGTCTCCAGTACAGGCGGAGTCATTTCCTCTGCGGGGGTTATTCTTGCCGCAACCTTTGCTGTCTTAATGACACAGCCGATTCAGCTGCTCTTCGTCTTTGGCTTCATTGTTGCCGTTGGGATTTTACTAGATACCTTCCTGATCCGCGGTGTACTCCTGCCTGGACTGATTGTTATGCTGGAGAAGGATGAGCATGTAGAGAAGGAAAAGCAGGAATAAAATTATTGATTTGCTGATGAAAAGAACCTGATCATTTCAGGTTCTTTTTGTTATGTAATTTATATTTTACATAATGCAATTTATATGTTACATTTTCAATATGGAGGGCTGCTATGAAAAACAATGTGAAACTGGCTCGAATAAAAGCAAATCTAACTCAGCAGCAGCTGGCGGACGGTGTGGGCATTACAAGGCAAACGATCAGTTTGATCGAAAAAGGAAAATATAACCCTTCCCTGAAATTGTGCCTGCAAATTTGCTACAGAGTAAACGCGCAATTGGATGAAATATTTTGGATTAGCGAGGAGGAATTTAACAGTGAAGAAAATAACTGATGAACGTCTAATCATGAAGAATTTAAAAAACATTAGAATTGCCTTTGCTGTCCAGTCACTAGGCATTTTCGCCATTCTTTTCTATGAATTTCTGCAAGGCGGAATAGATCAAATGCGTAATAACCCGATTTGGCTAGTGTTTATGGTGACCATGATCGTGCTTGCCTACTTTTCAATGAACATTAGTGTTGACAGTGAGCGCACTTTAACTAAATCTAATCGATCACTTCAGATTAGTGCCATTGTTACTTTGCTGATTAGTCTGATTGTAGGCATCCTTACAGCCAATACGCCTGGCTATGGAATATGGGATGGTGCGATCATCGGCGGCATTATTTTTATCTGTGGCCTAGTTCCTTCTTATTATATATACCGCTTGAGAAAACGGAAGGAAGAAGTGTTTGAAGAAGATGAGGATGAATAGACAAAACGGCAGCTTGAATCAGTGGGAGGCTTTCCTTTCTCACTGATTTTTTGATGGAACAGCTGGAAAAGTACTGTGAAGGGGTTGTTGGTTTGTTAGTTTTTTTGAGTTTCTTATCAAAATTCCGGTTTTTGACTCTTAGATGAACTAATTAACAGAAGAAAACGGCTTAATAATGGATTGGTTTTTGCTTTTTAGAGAAGATATGGTTTATTGAACAAGCTTATTTTTGGATTGCTGTTAAGATTTGTGGGGTCCTACTATTAAACTTTTTGGGTTTCCTATCAAATTTCCGCTCTTTCCTATCAATTTTTTCAGTTTTCCTATCAAAAATCCGGTCTTTCCTATCAAACCGCTTTTTTGATCCTAAAATTAACGATTAATCACGCAATTATTCTCTTTTTGCGAAAACACTAACCATGTTCCTGCCCGCCAAAGTAGATTTACCCTGCTAATTCTGGGTTTCCTTCGAGATTTTTTTGGGTTTCCTATCAAAATTTCTGGGTTTCCTATCAAAATGTTTGGGTTTCCTATCAAATTTCCGCTCTTTCCTATCAAATTTTTCAGTTTTCCTATCAAAAATCCGGTTTTTCCTATCAAACCGCTTTTTTGATCCTAAAATTAACGATTAACCACGCATTTATTCTCTTTTTGCGAAAACCCTAACCATGTTTCTGCCCGCCAAAGTAGATTTACCTGCTAATTCTGAGTTTCCTAAGAGATTTTTTGGGGTTCCTATCAAAATTTCTGTTTTTCCTATCAAAATGTTTGGGTTTCCTATCAAATTTCCGCTCTTTCCTATCAAATTTTTCAGTTTTCCTATCAAATTTTTCAGTTTTCCTATCAAAAATCCGGTTTTTCCTATCAAACCGCTTTTTTGATCCTAAAATTAACGATTAGTCACGCAATTATTATCTTTTCACGAAAACCCTAACCATGTTCCTGCCCGCCAAAGTTGATTTACCCTGCTAATTCTGGGTTTCCTACGAGATTTTTTTGGGTTTCCTATCAAAATTTCTGGGTTTCCTATCAAAATGTTTGGGTTTCCTATCAAAATTCCGCTCTTTCCTATCAATTTTTTCAGTTTTCCTATCAAAAAACCGGTTTTTCCTATCAAACCGCTTTTTTGATCCTAAAATTAACGATTAATCACGCATTTACTCTCTTTTCACGAAAACCCTAACCATGTTCCTGCCCGCCAAAGTAGATTTACCTGCTAATTCTGAGTTTCCTAAGAGATTTTTTTGTGTTTCCTATCAAAAAGTTTGGGTTTCCTATCAAATTTCCGCTCTTTCCTATCAATTTTTCCGGTTTTCCCATCAAACATCCGCTCTTTCCTATCACCCCCCCATTCTCCCCACATATCCAATCTGCCGACCCACAAAAAAAGCGGCTTGCCAAATGACAAACCACTTCCCCCTATCCTATAAACCGAGCTCGGCGCGGACTTCTTCGTTATGTTCTCCCAATTTTGGAGCAGGTTTTGATAGTTTGGCAGGAGTTTGTGAGTATTTTGCGGGAAAACCCAATGTTTTCAAAGTCCCAAATTGATGGTGTTCGTATTCGAGGATCATTTCACGTTCTTGGATATGCTGATCATTCATCGTTTGATCATAGGAATAAATTGGTCCAGAAGGGATGCCGTTGTCTTCAAGTAATGCAATCCAATGAGCGGATGAATGTGTTCGCAGCACATTCTCGATATCCACTTCAAGCTGCTGGGCATGCTCATTTCTTAAAGAATTGGTTGCATAGCGCTCATCTTCAAGCCATTGGGGTTGATCCACTACATACAGACAAAACTTTTCCCAAAGTTTTTGATTGGCAGCACCGATTAAAATAAAGCCATCTCCAGTTGCATAACCTTGATACGGAGCCGCGGCACGGTGAGCTGTTCCATTTCGTTTCGGGAGCTTTCCTTCTCCAAAATAGGCTGCCGCCTCCCATACGGTCCATGCTAAAGCTGAATCGACAAGAGAGACATCAATATATTGTCCTTCACCTGATTTCAGCTTATGGATATAGGCTGTCAGCACCGACTGAATAGCCGTTTGTGCTGCTGCGATATCATGAATGGCAATGCCGACCTTAACAGGCTTTCCATCCTTTTCTCCTGTCATATCCATAATGCCAGACAAGCCTTGTGCCATAATATCGAAGCCGCCTTTATTTCTATATGGTCCTGTTTGCCCATAACCAGAAATTGAACAATAAATGATGCCGGGGTTAAGCTCTTTTAATGTCTCATAATCGATCTTCAGTTTTGCTGCCACACCAGGGCGAAAGTTTTCAATAAACACATCTGCTGTTTTCACAAGTTCATAGAGGACTTTTTTGTCTTCCTCTTCCTTCAAGTTAAGGCAAATTCCTCTTTTGTTGCGGTTGACCATCATAAACATATGGCTCTCTCCGTCAATGTAAGGGCCCATTCGTCTTGTATCGTCGCCGCCAGGAGATTTTTCCACTTTTATCACATCTGCCCCCATGTCACCAAGAACCATTGTACAGTAAGGGCCGGCTAAAATTTGGGTTGCATCAATCACTCTCATTCCGCTTAGTGCCTGTGTCATCATCTGCACCTCTCTTTACGTTGTTTGAACCAATTTCACAGAGGAAAGCCCGGCAATACTGGAGGCACCAGCTAATGAGATGGACACCTTTGTTTCCTGAATTAAATTCTCCAGCAGCTTTTCTACTCCTTTTTGTCCCCCAGCTGCCAGCGCATATACAAAAGGTCTGCCGATGCACACCGCGTCTGCTCCAAGCGCAATTGCTTTCACTACGTCTGCTCCACGGCGGATGCCGCTGTCAAACAGCACGGGAATTTGTTTATTAACTATCTCGGCGATCGCTGGCAATGCTGAAATTGCAGAAATGATACCATCCAGCTGCCTGCCGCCATGATTTGAGACAATGATGCCATCAATTCCATTCTCAACCGCTAATTTGGCATCTTTGGGATGCAGAATTCCCTTCAAAAGAATCGGCAGCTTCGTTCGTTTTTTAAGCTCAGCCACATCTTCCCAATTTAAAGACGGATGATGGATATTATTTAGGATACCTTGAATGATGCTTTCTTCACTTTCATCAGGAAGAGATTGGAGAAATACCTGGTCACTTTCATAATTAGCTTTGCCATAGCCAAGCTTAAGCGGGGAAAATCGGTTCCGCAAGTCCTCTTCTCTCCAGCCAAGCATCACGGTATCTACTGTTAAAACGATTGCTTCAAAGCCTGCCTTTTCAGCTCGTTCAGCCATATGGAAGGAAACACTGCGATTATTTGACCAATAAAGCTGAAACCATTTTGGACTTAGGGAGGAAACTTCTGCTACTTCCTCAATGGAATAACTTGAAACCGTACTTTGCACAAATGGAATTCCATAGCGTGCAGCTGCCTGAGCGACAGCTAAATCAGCATCCTCATGAGCAAGCTTCAGCATGCCAACTGGTGCAAGCAAGAAGGGATGGTCATATTGTTTTTCAAAAAGCGTAATGCTTGTATTAATACTAGATACATCTGTTAATACTCTTGGCACAATGGAATGTTTTTGAAAATCTGTCCGATTGCTTCTTAATGTTTCTTCACCGCCGGCTCCAGAGCGTACATATCCAAAAGCACCTGCTGACATCACCGTCTGTGCACGCTCTTCCAGCTCTTCGTATGAAATGGGAAAATAATCGCCTGCATTCATATTTTGCAATAAGGCATCCTTACTATTTACAGGAACAGCCATTTCCATCACCATCCTTACTTAAAATTTGGTTTTCGCTTTTCTAGAAACGCTTGAATGCCTTCCTGGTAATCTTCACTTTCAAAAGAGGCCAGGATGAGCTGCTCGATTTTTTCATCTTCTTCAATGGCACCGTTTAAAACGGCATGAATGACTTTCTTTGTTCCGATTAACGCCAGTGAAGACTTCTCAGAAAGCTCTTTAGCGTAATCATATGCTGTTGTTAAAAGTTCATCTTTCGGGAGTACATGGTGCACAAGTCCAATCTCTTTTCCTTCCGGCGCTTTCACAAGCTTTCCTGTATAAAGCATGTCTTTAGCCATTGATGTTCCAACAGCATCAATAAGCCTTTTCGTGCTTGCCAGATTATAAATAATCGCTAATTTTGCAGCCGTTATGCCAAGAAGGCTTTCTTGTGAGGCAAGTCTGAAATCACAAGAAAGTGCCAATTCTAATCCGCCGCCAATCGCTAAACCTCGTATGGCTGCAATAGTGGGTTTTGGAAAATGGTAAAGCTTTTCAACGGTCTCCAGAGCAATGTTATTATACTGTTTCGCTTTTTCTGCTGAAGTCCGATTCTGTAAAAATTCACTGATATCCGCACCGGCACTAAAAGCAGACTCATCTGCACCGCACAGTACGAGTACTTTTACTTCATCATCATTTTCAATCTCATCCAGCAGAACGGAAAGCTTCTGAAACATGTGTAAATTGAATGCATTTTTTTTATGAGAGCGGTTGATAATGATGCTCGCAATCCGCCCTTCCTTCTTCCAATAGAGTTCTTCCAATGTTCATCCTCCTTTCTATGATTCTTATCTCGCAAAATACACTAGTCCTTTTTCAAACGGGCGGCCAATCTGTTGCCAATGGTTTGAATGGTTTGCACTAAGATGATTAAAATTAGAACCGTTGCATACATCACGTCAACTTCATAACGTAGATGCCCGAACCGATAAGCCAAGTCCCCTAAACCACCTGCTCCAACAAGTCCAGCCATTGCGGTTGCTCCAATTAAGCCGACCGTAGCAATCGTTAACCCTAAGATAAGAGAAGGGCGTGCTTCACGCAGCATCACATTCCAAATAATTTGACGTGTCTTGATGCCCATTGCTTTATAGGCCTCCAGCACCCCATTATCCACTTCCAATAAAGCTGTTTCTATGAGCCTGGAAATATACGGTGCTGTATAAATAACAAGCGGAACAATAACTCCTTGGACTCCGATCGTTGTCCCGACGATAAATCTGGTAAAAGGCAGAATAAAGAATAGTAAAATAATAAAGGGCACAGAACGAATAATGTTAATGATTAAATTTAAGCCGCCATACACCCATTTGTTATGCAGCGATTGGCCAGGCCTTGTTAGAACAACGAGAATGCCGAGGGGCACACCAATTAAAATGGAAAATAAAAGTGAAACACCGACCATTTGGAAAGTCTCTACGACTGCCTTGCCGATAATCGGCAGCCACTGATCTGTAAATTGCTGAAATCGATCCATTTTGTTATCCCTCCAATTCCTCTACATTTACTCCATGCTCTTCTAAATAGCTGAGAGCAGCGGCAATATCCTGCTTTTCACCGAGCAAGTGGATACTTATATTCCCGACAATTCCGTTTTTCAATTCAATGATATTAGCGGTTAGTATATTGGGTTTTACATTAAATTTTTGACTCATGAGCGCCAGCAGCGGCTGTCCCGTCGATTCGCCTAAAAAAGTAAGTCTGAGCACATTTCCTGATAACTTTAACTGCTGAATAAGCGAGGATGAAAGCTTGCGCTGTGCGATCGTGTTTAAAAACTTTTTGGTCGTTGGATATTGCGGATTGGAAAACAATTCAATGGCTGTTCCCTGCTCGATAATACTGCCTTGTTCCATCACATATACATAATCACATATTTTTTGAATGACGTTCATTTCATGTGTAATGAGCAGAATGGTAATGCCCAGCTCTTTATTGATTTTTAAAAGCAGCTCGAGAATCGAATCTGTTGTTTCCGGATCAAGCGCACTTGTTGCTTCATCGCTTAGCAGCAGCTCAGGTTCTTGGGCCAGGGCTCTGGCTATGGCGACCCGCTGCTTTTGTCCTCCTGATAACTGACTTGGATAAGCATTCACTTTATCTGCTAAACCCACAATCTCTAAATATTTTTTTACTCGATCGCCGACTTCTTTCTTCTGGATGCCAATTAATCTTAAAGGAATGGCAATATTATCATAGACAGTTGCCGTTTTTAATAAATTGAACCCTTGAAAAATCATGCCGATTTTCTTTCTTTTTTCACGTAGATTCTGCTCTGATAAGGAAGTGAGATCTTCTCCTCCAATAATCACCCTGCCCGAGGTTGGGTTTTCGAGCAGATTTACACAGCGGATTAATGTACTTTTACCAGCACCGCTATAGCCGATTACTCCATGGATTTCTCCTGTCTTCACTTCAATATTGGCATTCCGAACTGCTTCAATATCTCCTTTTTTTCCTGAAAAAGTTTTCGAAATATTTTCCAATACAATCATGCTGTACCTCCTTCAAATCTGATCAGCCATTCGATAGATATAATGTGTGACCGTCTTTGTTTGCAGAATGGTGCTCGCGTCCCTTGCAGCGGGAGCGAGCATCCTTCTTTCATTGGAATCTAGATTAAAAGATTATTCCTCCCAGCTTGGAAGAACAGATCCTTGAAATTCTTCTTCAATAAATTTTTTCACTTCTTCTGACTGATAGGCATTTCTGAGCTTTTCAAGGACAGGGTCGTTTTCATTTTCTGCCCGAACAACTAAATAGTTCACATATGGAGAATTCGATGATTCTAGGAGGATGGAATCCTCTTTCGGATTAAGTCCTGCTTCTAAGGCAAAGTTTGTGTTAATCGCAGCAGCATCCAGCTCGCTTAATTGTTTTGGAATTTGCGCTGCATCCAGTTCAATAAACTCGAATTCTTTTGGATTCTCTTCTAAATCATAAATAGTTGCCGTTTCTCTTTTATCCTCAATCAGTTTGATCAGACCCGCTTCTTCTAAAATAAATAAGGCACGTGAACCGTTTGTCGGATCATTTGGCAAACCAATCTTGGCTCCATTCGGCAGATCCTCAATACTTCCAAATTTATCTGAATACACGGCCATTGGATTTAAAATCGTTTTTCCTACCTTTACTAGATCTGTATTATGATCCTCATTAAATTGATTTAAAAAAGGTTCGTGCTGATAGCTGTTTACATCTAAGTCACCTTCTGCAAGCGATGTATTAGGCAGAACATAATCTGTAAATACTTTTAATTCAAGCTCTAATCCATCTTCTGCTGCAACCTCTTTAACCTTTTCAACAATTTGTTCATGCGGTCCAGCTGTAACGCCAATTAATAGTTTTTCTTCACTAAGCGGCTCTGCCTCATCTCCAGAGGCACTGTCACTCCCACAGCCTGCTAAAAATCCAGTTAATAAAATTGATGATAAGATGATTGCCCATTTTTTCATGTTCGTTCCTCCTAAAGTAATTTTTATAAATAAAAATGCCTCTCTTTCAAAAGAAAGAGAGGCATAAGCATACAAAGATACGCTTCCTCTCTTATCTTCCAAAACACAAACGTGTTTTGCAGGATTTAGCACCAATTCATTCTGTTGAATGAACGGTTGCCGAGCTTCACAGGGCCAGTCCCTCAGCTACTCTTGATAAGAGATCAATCAAGTATATTTAATTTTTGGTAACCTTATTGGTAAAATCTACATGAACCATTAATGAATGTCAATATCTTTTTTTTCAAAAAATTAAAACTTAATATATACTAGTTAGAAATATATGCGAGAGGGAGAAAAGTATGACTCATACTGTACGTGCACATTTTGCTGAAGGTTTTGAGGGAAAAACGGTTGTTGCCCGGCTGCTGCCTGGTACAGATTTACTTTCTGGAATTGAAGAGGTCTGCAGAGCAAATCAGATGAAATATGCTACAATCAGCAGCTGTTTTGGCAGTCTTAAAAAAGCTGGTTATGTATACTTGGTGGAAAAGCCCGAGACAAATATCGGTGCTGGCTACGGAGAGCTTATCAGCCGGAATGGTCCAATTGAATTTCTGAATGGAACGGGAATTGTCTGTCAAAGAGATGATCAATTTGAAACCCATATACACGGAACCATGTGTGACCACAACGGTGCCGTCTTTGGCGGTCATTTAATCAAAGGCGAAAATAAAGTGTTAACCGTTGATCTCGTTTTAAAGGAAATCAAAAATATGACCGTTTTGAGGAGCTTTGATTCTGAAACAGGCGGATATCAATTATATCCGTTAGAAAAAGGAAAGACAGAGCCAGCCTTTCTGGAGCTTAATAGTGAAAAATGAATCTTATAAATTAGGTTACTAATAGAACAAAAAGCTGCCTTGACGGCAGCTTTTTTCTTAGCTTATGACTCCTGTGGTGCCGGCAAGCTACCCTTATCATCATCTGGCTCACTTGCATACAGCTTTCTGCTTGGTAACGCAATAGACACATCTTCATTTTCAAGAATCTCAATCAATCTAAAATTAATCTCTTCTTTCACTCGTAAATGCTCGTCCCAAGCCGTTGATTTTGTAAAGAAATAGATGAAAACTTCATAGCCATTTTCCTGATATTTGTCAAAGCGGACAAGGATTGAGTCAGGGTGCACTTCGCTATGACCTTTAATTTCCTCTTCCATTTGCCGCACGACTTTTAATAGTTTGGCTTTCGGTGTTTCATAAGAAATTTTAATATTAAAGCTTACTTGGCGTTTCCCCATTTTACTCCAATTGGTGATCGACTCATTTGCTAACGTATTATTCGGAACAGTTACGATCGCATCTGCAAATGTACGGACCTTGGTACTCCGGAAAGTAATATCCTCTACGGTTCCTTCCACACTCGGCGTCATGATCCAGTCACCGATCGTAAACGGCTTTTCAGTAATTATAATAAAACCGCCGAACAGGTTTCCGATTGCATCCTTTGCAGCAAACGCAATTGCCACACCACCCAGGCCAAGCCCAGCGATAAATCCTGTTACATCATATTCAAATTCCTGTGCAATGATGGTAATACTGATCGCAACAATTATGATTCGAATAGCTTTCGACATAAACGGAATTAAAATATCATCAATTTCTAATTTAAACCGGTTCTTTACTTTGGCAAAGAAAATCGATGATGCTGAAGCTAAGTTATATAAGCCCCAAGTAATTAGGACGATCACTGACGCAGAAATAAAACTGTCAAAGAAACCATCTGGAGCTGGCCGAAATGGAAAATATCTAGACGCAATTTCAATACCTATTATGATAAACAACCATTGCAGCGGCTTCTCAAACGACACGAAAATATGCCTTAACATATCGGTTGGCGCCTTGTTGCTCAACCGAAGAATTAACGAGTAAACATATTTAGAAAATAACTTCCTAAACACTAAAAATAACAGGAAAATCCCTATAGATATTCCTATTTGCGTCCACATTTCAACATCATAAAATAAAGCCCAATTCATCAAATACCTCCTAAAAACTGTTTTCCTAAAATAGTATTCTATTTGCATACTTTCATTTTTAGCAGCAATTTTTAATAGCAATTATTAACTTCACCCTAGGAAACTAGTTCTTATGATAACATAGATTACTGTATCTTTTTAAGAGGTTGCTTTTTACAAAAGGGTTCCTGAATTGGCACTTTCCGTTAGATGTGAAAAGATTTTTTGACTGAATCTAGACTTTGAATAACTATAATCTCAAAGTGTTAAAATTCAAAAATTAATTGATGAACTTTTGTAAAAGCAAGAGTTTATATACCTTGTTCTTCTTGAGCATCTAATCTTCACGAGAATAAATGTTTTTATTCTTTAATCCAATCTACATCCTTTTTCAGCAAACTCAAGGTTCTCGCTTCCATACTGCCAGGCTGTACTTGATAATTGTAGAGCCATTTCGCTTGAGGGGGCAGGCTCATAAAGATCGATTCTATTCTGCCATTCGTGTCGAGACCAAATTTTGTTCCGCGGTCGTATACGAGGTTGAATTCTGCATACCTGCTTCTGCGCACATACTGCCATTCTTTTTCCGCTTCACCATATGTCTTATGTTTATTTTCTTCTACAAGCTGACTGTAAATAGGCACAAACGAGTCACCGACATCTTTTACAAAATCAAAAAGCTTTTCAATCGATGTGTTCTCATCTACTCTTAATCGATCAAAGAAAATACCGCCGATTCCTCGCGTTTCCTGGCGATGCTTTATATAGAAATAACGGTCTGCCCACTCTTTGAATGCCGGGTAATAATTTGGATCATGTTGATCACATAGACGCTTTATGCTGCGATGAAAATAATCCGCCTGCTGTTCGTCAACATATATAGGTGTTAGGTCAATTCCGCCACCAAACCACTTATCTCCATTCGACATTTCAAAATAACGGACATTCATGTGAATGATCGGTACATAGGGATTGACAGGATGCATAATAATAGAAACACCAGTAGCTAAAAATTCATGCCCGCTAGGCAATTTAAGTCCTGCAGACATGGTTTCAGGAAGTGCTCCATAAACATGAGAAAAGTTAACGCCTCCCTTTTCAAAGACCAGTCCATTTTCAATGACTCTAGCTCTTCCGCCGCCACCGCCTGGGCGATCCCACTGATCCTCATGAAAACGTGCACTTCCATCTAGCAATTCTATCTTTTGGCATATATCATCCTGAAGATTCTTAAAGGTTTGCAGAATGATGTCCTTATCAACTTTTACAGCAGCTTGAATTAGATGATTCATTTCTTTTCCCTCCCCGTTATTTTTTCACTATTCTTACAAATAATAGTATAATTTTTGTCACTTATTGTAAACTTGCAAATAAGTGGCTATTTACTCTAACCCCTATATATAGTAAAGTTATTCTAAATTTTATCTGCAGATTAAGCGGCATTCCCGCACAAAATAAATTTAAGGAGAATGAAATGATCATCAGGGAAATAGAAAAAAAGGATAATAAAGTGATAGAAGCAATTATAAAAGAATCACTAGAGTCTGTTCAGTTAAACATACAAGGAACGGCTTACTTTGATCCGCAGTTAGGAACGTTATTTGAGCATTACCAGTCACTGAAGAATTCTAAGTATTGGGTGGCGGAGCTTGATCATGAAGTAGTTGGCGGGATTGGAATTGGTGTTTTTGATGAGGATAAAGGAATATGTGAACTGCAAAAGCTTTATTTAAAGGATAAAGTGCAGGGAAAAGGATATGCCAATCTGTTAATGAAAACCGCCTTAGCATACGCATCTCAGCACTATAACTCTTGCTATCTTGAGACGCGCCATGAACTAAAGGCGGCGGGTGGTTTGTATCAGAAATATGGTTTTAAGCTGTTATCTGAACCGATACTGGGATCGGAACATTCGGCAATGGATGCCTGGTATTTAAAAGAACTGAACTGACGCATTTCTCTGTTTGATCATGTTCTATCAGATTTCCAGCACACTAGCCGGAAATATCACGTTTATTATAAAAGAATGTACCTGTAACCATAATCAATGCAGCGATTATGGTCATCATGATCGCTGCCGGATAATCCATGCTTTCTACAGGAATTTTCGGAATATACCCGTATGGCGAAAGCTTATTCATCCAATCTGGGAACTGCAGTAAGTTTCCTAAATAAACAACAATAAAAGAATAAAGCAAGTAAATCCAAGTTAAAGCTCCATACTTTGCTGAAATCCCCACCAATAAAACTGAAATACTGATCATCAGTAATAAAGCAGGAAGAAAAGCAAATGCTCCTTTAAAGATTGTACTCAATTGAAATGGCTCTTCCATTACAGCGGCTGCAGCGAACCACAATCCAATTGCCATCGCTAATAGCATAAATAACGCTGAAATAAGGGCCAAAAAAATATAGCTCCACAAATATCGGTTTCGAGAGATTGCTAGACTGTATATATTTTCTGCCCTGCCCTTTTTTTCTTCCCCAGCCAGCTTCAAAACGGACATCAAGACAGGAATTGTTCCCATCATCGCCATAACGGATAGCAGCATTGGCAGAAATTGCTCTGTCAATGTATAGCCTTCAACAGGGACCAGCATATTCTTCATTAGGTCAACATCTTGAAAAAAGGACTCTAAATCTCCTAGAACTGCACCGTATGAAATCCCCAGGATAAACATCCCTGCTGTCCAGCAGATGAAACCTGTTCGCTGCAGTCTAAAAGTTAATCCAATGGGACTCAGAAACGTTTTATTTGCCTTTTTCCGTCCTTTTCCAGCAGGTAAAAAACCAGTATCCAAGTCTCTAATGGACTGTAAATAAAAAGCTGCTCCGGCAAAGAATAGTCCAATTCCTGCTGCGGCAAAAATCGGCAGCCAATCATTCTCCACATAAACCTTTGTGCCTGTCACATACCCAAAAGGGGAGAACCAGGATAGACCAGATTGATCAATATCTCCAAGAGCACGAAGCAAATAGAACCCGCCAAGTGCAGAAAAAGAAAGCCCCAAAGCACTTCTTGCATTCTGTGTGAGCTGATTAAAAATAGCAGTAAGCCCCGTAAATATGAATCCTCCTGCACCAATAGCAGCGCCATATAGCAAGGAGCCTTTTAAATCCATACTCTCAATCTTCATAACCGCCAACCCAAACCCAATGATCAGAGCCAGCGCTACATTTACAAAAGTAAGAACAATAAAGGAAGCAGAAATGTTTGCTAATCTGCCTACTGGAAATGAACGGATTAGCTCTATTCTTCCTTCTTCCTCATCTGCTCGTAAATGTCTTGTCACAAGCAAAATCGACATAATGGCAGCAGCGATAGCAGTAAATAACAGCATTTGGTGGGCCATCATGGCTCCAGGAGTATAGTTATCCAGTCCATAGCCAGGTCCCACCATTGCAATAATAGCTGGATTATTCATGGTCGCTGCAATACTTTGCCTCTCTTCCGCTGTTTGATACAAATCAGGAAAAACAGCAGCAACCGAATAGGTGAAAAATAAAATTCCCATGATCCAAATCGGAATGACAAAACGGTCTCGCTTTAAAAGGAATAAAACAAGCTGCCCGGTATGCTGAAACAGTCGATTTTTCACCTTATTTCCCCCTTGGCTGAGAAGGCTGAGTCTCATAATGCCGCATAAACAAATCCCCTAAAGTCGGAGGGGCACTTTCAATTCTGATCACACCAAACCTGCTGACATATTCCATAATGCTTCCGATCTCTTCGGAATCTGCCTGAAACTGCACAATGTTTCCGTTCCATTCACTGCCATGCACACCTTTTAACATTTCAAGGTCACCCATTTTTTCAGCCGTTTCAACCAGCAGACTTGTTCGAGTTAAATGCCGAAGCTCTTTTAAGGTTCCCGTTTCAATCATCGTGCCCTCGCGAATAATTCCGACTCGGTCACAAAGCTTTTCTACCTCGGATAAAATATGACTGGACAGGATGACACTTCCCCCAGCTTCTTTCACATCCATAACACACTCCTGAAAGACCTTTTCCATCAGAGGATCCAATCCTGATGTAGGTTCATCCAGAATATATAGATCAGCTTGGGCTGAAAAGGCTGAAACAAGTGCTACCTTTTGCCGGTTTCCTTTTGAGTATGTCCGGCACTTTTTAGTGGGATCTAATTGAAATCTTTCAATCATTTCATCTCTTTTACTGTTCTTTTCGCTTCCTCGAAGCTTTAAAAATAAGTCAATTACTTCTCCGCCTGTTAGATTGGGCCAGAGGTTCACATCTCCCGGAACATATGCTAATCGCTTGTGGATTTCTACGGCATCTCTCCATGCATCCATTCCAAAAATCGCCGCATCTCCAGAACTGGCTTTTAACAAACCTAACAAAATGCGGATGGTCGTGGATTTCCCCGCACCATTTGGTCCGATAAAGCCATAGACCTCTCCTTTATCCACAGATAGATCTACACCAGATAATGCTGAAAACATCCCAAATTTTTTTGTCAGATTCCTTGTTTCTACAACTGCCATGTTTCTCCACCTCACCTATTCCAAGTTAAAGTTTTGAAATATTTTTATCTATATATTTCATAATATATAAAGTTGTAATATTTTACAACAAGTTATGAACTAATCCATTTGTTTTATTTCAAAATTTTTATTACACTAAAACAGAGGTGAAAGAAATGGACGGGTTTACTCGCCGTAAAGAACAGAAGAAACAAAATATCTTAGAGGCCGCTTTAAACTTATTTATTGAATATGGTACCGAAAAGGTATCAATATCTGAGATTGCACAAAAAGCAAATGTCTCCCAAGTAACCATCTATAATTATTTCGAAAGCAAACATAATCTAATACAAGAAGTAATCATTTTCTATGTTGACCAAATTTCTGATTATTTTGACGAGATCATTTACGGCAATGCACCATTTCCCGAAAAGATTCATCAAATTATTTTTAATAAAAGTGAACAAGCCAATGAGATTCATGAAGATTTCTATCAATATCTAATGAAAGAGCATGCTTCTGGAGTAAGTTATCTCGAAAAGGTATATGCCGAAAAGTCATTGAAAGGCTTTATGCACTTATTCGAAGAAGGACGGCAAAAAGGGTATATTGATCCTTCTATTTCAAATGAAGCTATATTAGCTTTTATCCACATTATGAATGAAGGCATGAAAAAAGGAGAAATCTCTAACAAAATTCTTCCGTTCGCAGAAGAAATCACTAAACTGATGTTTTATGGGATCTTGGGGAATCAGCGAACTGACAAGAACGAATAACCACGGACCGCGGATCCATATTGGATTCGCAGTTCGTGGTTATTGTGGTTGCTTTGTTTTTTCGTCTGCTACAATTATTGAGTTAGTCAGTTTGCGATTGGTCAGTTGGTGGGTACTTGTCTTGATCACTCTTTTTCAAGACTGAAGGGCAGAATTCCTGCCTCTTTCTAACATTAAACCATATAGGTGGAAAGCAGGATCTCTATTAACAATGATGTGCTTATTTTTTTATTCCGAAAATTTACCCACATGGCAAAATTCACAATCAACAGAACTTACCCACATCTTATTCACAATTAACCTTACTTATCAACAGAACTATCCCCATACACATTAGTGCTATTCTCTAAGAGCCTGTTGATAATGACGAATTTATCCACATTATCAACATAATAGTTTGCGGAGAACTTGTGGATAAATTAGAAAAATGCCCACTTATCCACAACTTAACCCTGTTATTCTTGAATCACGTATTGACTATATTTCTCAGCATCACTATTTTTACAGATGACATGCAGGATTGTGCCTTTTTCATCATATTCTGTTGATATTACATCGGCATTGTTGTTAAAATACGAAACAATTTCGCCGTCTGTATAAGGGATAAGCATTTTTTGCTGTGAATAATCGTTTAGAATTTCTGTGCTGATTTTATTGGTCAATTCCTCTAGTCCCTGCCTCTTTTTCGCAGACAGATAGAATCTGCTATTGCTGACAGAAGGGGACTCCATATCTGTTAAGTCGACTTTATTGTATACATAAATCATAGGTATACCCTTTACACCAATTTCATGCAATACTTTTTCGGTTAGCAATTTATGCTGTTCATGGTTCGGATCTGATGCATCAAGAACATGGATAAGCAGGTCTGCTTCTGTCACTTCCTCCAGTGTTGATCGAAATGCCCTGACGAGATGATGTGGAAGCTTGTGAATAAATCCAACTGTATCTGTTAATAAGAAGACACGATTATTTTCGAGCTCGAGTCTGCGCACAGCCGTTTCCAGTGTGGCAAACAGCATATCCTTCTCAAACACAAGCTTTTCATCTTTGTCGCCATATTTTTCAAGCATTGCATTCATCAGCGTAGATTTGCCCGCATTTGTATAGCCAACAAGAGCCGCAACAGGCACGTCTTTTTTATTGCGCTGCTTTCTTTGCGTTTTTCTTTGCAGCGTTAATTGTTCCAGTTCTGTGGATAACTTACTGATCTTTTCTTCGATTTTGCGGCGATCCAATTCTAGCTTGGTTTCACCTGCACCTCTATTTTTTAATCCGGAGCCGCCGCCTTGACGACCTAAATCTTCACGAGTGCCAATCAGCCTGGGAAGCAAATATTTAAGCCGAGCCATTTCAACCTGCAGCTGTGCCTCTCTTGTTTTCGCTCTGCTTGCAAAAATATTTAAAATAAGAGTTGTTCTGTCGATTACCTCACACTTTAGCTCTTCTTCAAGATTGCGGATTTGCGAAGGTGAAAGCTCATCATCAAACACGACAAGCTCAGAATCCTCTTGTTCAATCAGCATTCGCAGCTCCTCCACCTTGCCAGGACCCATATAGTAGCCTTTATGAATATGCTTTACATTTTGCGTAAGCGCACCAGCCACCTCTAAATCGCATGCTTCAGCTAAATTGGAAAGCTCCTCCATCGAACTTTTAAAATTTTCCTGTTGATTGCTGTTTACATTTACTCCAGCTAATATGACTTTTCTCTTCATAAAATGATTCCTCCCTTTCATTACAAACTTCATGCCTGCATTGTGTAATCGGGAGTAGTCCTTTTGAAATAAAGGAAATAACGATAAAGTTAATTGCCGACCGGCAAGCCTAAAAAGGTGTAGCCAGAGGCTTAACTGCATTTATACTTTCATTTGAAGTCGGAGCTGAATAGAATTTTCTCCTTTACGCTCATTTAGACTTTCTGAAGGTATAAAAAAAGACAGCAAAAAAGAGAGAACGATTCATCCCCTCTTCTTTGCCGTTATATGCAAATGTAACTTCCTCTAATGAAGGCAGACCAATCCCGTTTACCCTGCAAGGCGCAGAGTTTTTGACCATATTCAGTTACTGGTTCAAAGTGGGAAAACGTAGTCTGATTGATTGCATTAGTGGAAGCCTCCGTTCATTTAAGTTAGCAACATCATATCATTCGCTGGAATATAAAGCAAGATGACAATAGCCTATTTTATGACTGCTGAAGCTTAACTGCAGCATTTTTTTGTTTCAGTTTCTTTTGCCAGATCATGGTCACCGTCATTGTAACAGAAAGGAATACCAGACCTAGAATAAATGGATATATAATATTCACATCATAAAGCATTCCGGCAATCGTTGGCCCTAAAATATTTCCGATACTCATATAAGAGTTATTCATGCCCATCGCAAAGCCTTGTTCATTGCCCGCTAATTTTGAAATAAGCGTGTTTAATACCGGGCGGAGAATCGATGTAGCTAAAAAGATTAATAATGTGATGGCAAAGAAAACAGCATAGCTTGAAGCAAATAAGGTTAATAAGAAACCAAAAGCTGCAACGCCTAAGAAGATGTTTAATACTTTACCTTCACCAATTTTTGAAACAAGACGATCAACAATAAACAATTGAACAACCACACTAATAATACCAGTGGCTGTAATCATAAGAGCAATATCCTGAGGTGAGGCACCAAATTGATTATCTACAAAAAGTCCTAATACGGATTCATAAGCCATTAATCCGAAGCTCATCACAAGCGTAATAATAAGCGGAACAAAATAAGGCATTTTTACAGAGCGAATCATTTTGCTTGCCATTGATTCTTCCTGTACATTTTTTGCAGCTGCTGCAGCCTGCTCAGACATACTTTCTTTTAATACAATAACAGAGAAAATAACAGCAACAAGGGAGACAAGGGCAGAAACAAGGAAAGGCACCTTTAATCCATACTCCGCTAAAAATCCACCGACACCGGGACCGATTACAATCCCTAATGACATAGCTGCAGATACAAGGCTATTTCCTTTTGCACGCTGATCCATCGTTGTAATATCAGCAACATAGGCAAAGATCGCCGGAATCATCAGGGCTGCACCAACTCCTCCAATTACGCGGGAGACATACAGCAGGTAAATGGAATCAACGGCATAAAAAACAAACATAGATGCGGTTAAACCAGATAAACCAAATATAATCATTTTTCTGCGGCCGTATTGATCAGTCCATTTTCCTGCAATGGGAGACATGATCAGCTGTGCACCAGCAAAAATCGCAATCATGAGCCCAGCTGCAGTTCCCCCCTGATTAATTGATTCTAGATATTGAGGGAGGATCGGGATGACAATCCCAAAACTTCCTATGGCAATAAACATATTGACCATTAAAATCGTTAATTTCTTCCTTTGATCAGGAGACATCGTAAAACCTCACTTTCATACTGTATAGTTGATAAAATTTATTGAATGCGAAAAATAAAAGATCCTATCCGTCATAATGGGATAGGATCCAGTCTAACCGTAGAAAAAGGCATAGTGCTGTCACACTAAGCATAAATGATCATTTTCTATCCAATTTTAGACTAATCCTATTTAAAAGAGTTCTTCAAAAAACGAAAATTTATTAAAACAGGATTAGCAGATCATTTTTCTATGGTCACCTCTTCAAATTTTATCTTTAAATCTTACATGGTTTTTTCCAGTTAATCAAGTTAATTATTATAAAAACAAGTTAAAATCCATAAGTATATTTGGCTTCAGTGGATCTTCTTTTAGTGAGATCAATGAACCCATTTTCCTGCTTTCAGATAAGACAAAAGCGGAATCTCTGGATCTCAACACAGCACTTTTCCTGTTTTTTTAGACCCATTTTCACTTTAAACAATCCTAGTTATACCCATTTTCTCCAAAAGGCATAAGCTCATCCAGCCATTTTTGTTCTAATTTTTCAAGTTCCTTTTTGCTGTCAAAATAGCCTTCTTCAGGCTGTTTTAACACTTCTACAACTTCTATTTGAAATGAATCGCTTCCCAATCTGCTCCAGTCCTCCTGCAGCTCTTTATGAAAACTTGTTCCATTATTTAGTGTAAACTTAACTCCATTTAATGTTTTTAGATTAGGAGTACTTCCAATAAAAATCCGCCCATTTTCTTTATTTGTGATTTTATAAACACCTGCTTCCACTTTTGTTTCCTTATATAATTGCTTTAATTCTTTTCTTCGTTCCAAAATATTCAGCCTGCCTCTCGGTTATTTTTTCAGCCAATATGCACTGCCGTCTTTTTCACGTGCTAGAAATCCATACTCTATTAAATACCGTCTCAGCAATACATAATCATCAAACACGCCAGCTAATACTGTGTTCATTTCTTTCTCATCATACTTTTTCTCCGGGCTGATTCTTTCTGCTGCGGCTCTTAAAATAATGAGTCTTTGCTTTTCCTTTGGAGGAAAGGATGCCAGTTTCCCTTCCACACCTTGAGGAAAATACTTATTCAGGATCTTAATGCTCTCTTCTTCTGTCACATTGTAGCGGTCATCAATCATTCGGGCATGAGGGTGGATTGGGATAAAAGCCGGCTCATCATGGTCATGTTCCTTCAGCAGCTCCATCAGTGTTAAAAACAGTTTTGCCTGACGCTCCTTTTCTTTCAGAACAAACCGATGATTTCGTATTGTCGAGGCACTGCCAATCCCCATTTCCTCCCGAATTTCCCTATCACTTTTTCCCTCATAAAATAAACGCAGCAGCCGGTTTTGATGTTCCGTTAAACCTGTCAGCTTCTTATCTAATCCCATCAAGTGATGAAAAACAGACTGATGCTCCTCTTTTAGATGAAGCTGCATAAATTTTTCCGCTTCGTAAAAGACGCCATGCTGCTCATACACAATTCCTCTTTCTGATGATCTCCCGCATAATAAGCAAACAAAATGCTGCCCTTTCTCTATATAACCTTTTTTCAATTCCTCTACGGTTGCATCCCAGAACAATTCCTCCGCTTTCATAAATAGACACCTCTTAATTATGTTTGTTTATTTATAGACATTATAGAATTATGTTTGTTTTATGTCAATACTCAGATTTGAATATGATCTAGGAATCACTGAGGTGCAAAACGATGCCTTCTTGAATTTCGAAAAAAAAAACGCCTGCAAATTTGCGGACGTTTATGTTTCTTATTCAAATTCTTCCATGCAGGATGTATCGATAATCCAGGGTTCCCCGCTGATTGCATTGATGCAGCGGATATGACCTTTTGTTTGTGGAAAAGAAGGGACAAAAGCTAATGAATACATGCCGTTTTCCAGATCTTTTACCCATGACAGCTCCATGGACAGACCCTTTTTATATGTTTCCGCTGCTTCTTCTATCGTAATAGACTGCTGAATATTTAGCATACTAAGATCAGCAAAAATAACCTGATCTGTTTCAACTCTAAGCAGGGAGCCTGTTTTGGCGCTGATTTCGATGGCAATTTCAGCATTTTGAACTTTTATGCCTTGTTCAAAACGGTGATAACAAAAACGATAAGCATATATTTCTGATTGACCTTCATTGGTATAATGGTGCAATTCGGCATCACCTTGAAGTAATTGAAACGTACTTTTATTTTTTGTATATTCTTCTGATATTACTTCATTTGCTTTTTTCAGCGCTTGTTCTGCTGTCACCATTGTTGCATTTGCATTATTATCTTCACTTAGTAAGCGCAGTAATCCACCATCCTGATTGAATAGCAGCTTAACCGTATCTGGAATCGCTAATTGAATTTCTGCCAGTTCCGCATTCTCAACAGCAAGCTCTTGTTTGTTTTTTTTGCTCCAAACCTCGATGCGGCCCTTCTTTGTTTTGCTTTCGTAAATCTTCATGTGATCTTCCGTTAATCCTGCCAGTGTATATAAATCAGCAGGATCGGACAGATAGACTTTCCCAGCATATTGCTGGCGTTCGACTCCAAACATTTCGATTGTCTGCAGCTTTCCGTCTGCTCCTACCTCCATCACATAATCTTCTATTTCATAGACAAAGTAATAACGGTTATCTCCGTTGACATATGTATCTTTATCATATTTAGCTATGACAGGCACTAACCGAAGCTCTTGCAAAAAGATATTCTTTGCTTTTTCAGCAGTGATACAGCTTTTCGGATAAATGACCTCAACTTTATGATAATCTCTCTCCACATGACTGATCGTTCCATTTGGCATAATTGAAAAACTTACCCCAGAATTAGGAAGTTCAAATCCAAACTTTTTGTCCTTCTGATTAAAGACAATCATCGTGAAATCATCCATATCAATTAATGCAGATAAACAGAGCGTTTCACTGAAATCCCTTGGATAAAATTCATCAATAAAGGTGTATGCTTTATTAATAAGCACATCCCTCTTTAATGGTCCTGTTTGAGATTCTTCATCATTATAGGTAGAAAAGTTAGCCAGACCTTCTTCATCAAAATTCGCGGAAGCAATCACCTCATCTTCCTCACGATCAATAAAGTCAAAAGAGTTAGGATCGCCCTCTGCCGGGAAAACATCAATTTCCAAAACATCAAATCCATATATGTATGTTTTTAATTTGTCTAACACTGTTTTGTTCACTGTATGGGCCCCTCTTTAAAGAAAAATGGTTAGTTGAATTTTACCATAAACAATTCTTAGAAGTTAACTATTCCAAGTATAATCTGTTCATCGCTCCGAAAGTACACAAAAACCTCACAAATGAGGATTATTGCAGGTGCTGATTCATGATCTCATATGTGTTACATGGTATGATATAGAGAACTTATCTGCTGCTTACAAGCAAATGAAATGTTCAATATACTCTCCAAAAGAAGGAGTGCGGAATAGATGGAAAACTACAAGCCATTACGGCAAAAACAACAAGAATATTTTCGTAGCAATCAAACCAAAAGCATTTCATTTCGATTAGAAGCATTGGATCAATTGCGCTCCATAATTAAAGCTCATGAACAAGAGATTATAGATGCACTTCGCAAAGACTTAAACAAGTCAGAATTTGAAGCATATACAACGGAAATTGGTATCCTATTGGAGGAAATTAAGTTTACAAAAAAGCATTTACACAAATGGGCAAAACCTCGAAAAGTGAAGACTGCTTTAAGCCATACAGGAACAAAAGGCTATATTTATCCGCAGCCATATGGAAGCGCCTTAATTATTGCACCCTGGAATTACCCGTTCCAGCTGGCGATCGCTCCTTTAATAGGCGCAATCAGTGCTGGAAATTGTGCCATTATTAAACCGTCAGAGCTTACGCCAGCCATTTCTGCTCTCATTAAGAAGATGATAGAATCTGTATTTCCCGAAGAGTACATTGCAGTCGTGGAAGGTGCCGTTGAAACAAGTCAAGCCTTGCTGAACGAGCCTTTTGACTATTTATTCTTTACGGGAAGTGTACCTGTTGGAAAGATTGTAATGGAAGCAGCCTCAAAGCATCTGACTCCTCTTACACTTGAGCTTGGCGGAAAAAGCCCTGCCATTGTTCATCATGATGCAGACTTAAAGCTTGCAGCTAAGCGCATTGCCTGGGGCAAATTTATCAATGCAGGTCAAACGTGCATCGCACCAGATTATGTTTATGTACATGAAAAGGTAAGAGAGTCATTTTTAACGTGCCTAAAAGATGCCATTGCCGACCTATATGGCAAACAACCGCTCGAAAATCGTGACTATACCCACATTGTCAGCGAAAAGCACTTTAATCGCCTTCAAGAGTTTCTGACAAGCGGCCAAATTGCATACGGCGGAAAAACGAATAAAGAAAACCTCTCCATTGAACCAACTGTCATCACAGATGTAAATTGGGGATCACCTATTATGGGGGATGAAATATTTGGTCCTCTCCTTCCAATTATGGAATACAAGGACATTGATGATGTTATAGCAGGTGTTTTAAACTTTCCGAACCCGCTTGCGCTCTATTTATTTACTAGTGATAAGCAGATTGAACATCATGTTCTTGAAAGCATTTCATTTGGCGGCGGCTGCATTAATGACACGCTATACCATCTGGCCACTCCCCACCTGCCTTTTGGAGGAGTTGGAACAAGCGGGATGGGTTCCTATCATGGCAAGAGCAGCTTTAATGCCTTTTCTCATGAAAAAAGTGTCCTGAAACAGTCGACTGTTTTTGATATGCCATTTCGCTATCCGAATAGTAAGGATGGATTGAAGTGGATTCGGAGGTTTTTGGGTTAGACCACACCAGCAATCAGCAGAAAGATTTATAATACCCAAATTTTTAAAGGGAATTAAAATAAAGACTATCGAACAGAAGCTCGATAGTCTTTATTTTTCTATTGCATTGGAGGCGGTGATCCTGGAAGTGTTCCATGTACATATACTGGTGCAGGAGCAAGATTCGGGATTTGACCCATAGCCTCTGGATTTTCAATATATTCAAATTGACCCTTTCCATCCATACTTGCACCAGATGCCCAGCGGCCAGCAGCGCTCTCTGTTCCTTTTGAGTAATTCATGAATGAGTAAGAAACTTCTTGCTTTTCATTTTCTCTGTTGAATGTTGCAGGTACTACCAAACCTTCTTTTTGTTCAATTTCCGCAATAGCAGCAAGCCACTGATTTTGATGCATCGTATCTCTGGCAATCATGAAAGAGAGCATATCTCTAACACCAGGATCATCAGTCATTTCGTAAAGGCGCACTGCCTGTAATCTACCTTGTGATTCTGCATTTAAATTGGCACGAAAGTCTGCTAGCAAATTTCCGCTGGCTATTGTATAACGTGAATTCCAAGGGTATCCAGTACTATCATCAGGCTTGGCTCCAAGCCCGCCGACAATCACATGCTGCGGATTCATACCGCCCATGGCTGCATGGATGATGGGATCTTTGGCTGCTGCCTCCTGTTCCTTAACCGGTGCACCATCAAGTAGCTGAGCAATCATCGTAGCCAGCATTTCAACATGAGCTATCTCTTCTGTTCCAATATCCAACAGCATATCACGATACTTTTTCTCTGCTCTACAATTCCATCCCTGGAACAAATACTGAACCATTACACTCATTTCACCATACTGGCCTCCGAGTATTTCCTGAAGCTTCTTTGCATAAACAGGATCTGGACGTTCTGGCTTTGCATTATACTGAAGTTCTTTAATATGATAGAACATTGGCTGCACCCTCTTTTTTAAGTATATAAAATACATATGTATTGTGTGCAGCGGGGTTGAATTTATGCAATTATTGGGTATCGCTTCTTTATTCTTTTGGTATTTTTAAATTCCCTGTGTTTTGAATATCTATCTCTATATCAAAGTTCACTTTCAGTTCTGGGAAATAAACACTGCGCCATTCCTTTAATTGATCACGAGGAATTTCGCGTCTAAAGTATTGGCCAATTCCGAGAATGTCTGACTCACTTTCTTTCATCTCCTCAAAAAGGCTTTGATATCTTTCAGTCAGCAGCTGTTCTAGTTCCTTTTTAATCTCGTTTTCAGAAGGATCATTGATCGTTTCCAATATGGTCACTTTTAGTTTTAGAAATAGCGAAAAAACCGGTTTATCATCTTCCAGTTTGCCTTTGAACTTCATTTTCTCTCCTAGGATCATGACACTTGCATCATCCAGCACTTCTATTTTACCCAGTGTACTTTCTCCATTAAAGGCATTATATAATAGAGTTTTGTGGGCTGAAATATCCCCCTTCATTACGCCATTTTTAATAATCGCAGATCCTGTATGCTCGACCAATGTTGTTTTTCCAAGCTTCAACAAAGGCACAGCAACGTCATTTGTGTAAGAATAGATGCTTCGATATACTTCCCATATTCTTGTTAATGCTATTTGCGGATCCCAGCCCGCACTTTTTTCAAAGAAATCTAATAAAATGGTTCCTTCTGCTTTTGGTTCACTGGTCATGGCACCAAAAAATGTGGACAAATCCTGATCAATAACAGCAAATAAAGCTTTGGAGGATATATCCCTTGATCGGATAAAACCAGAAATTAGATCCTTCACTCCTTTTTCAGCTAGCTCTCGGTCCACAACAACGACTTTGACATGCAAAAGATCCACACTTCTTTCCATATTTGCACTTATGCGATCAACAATCTCATTTACAGTTTTACCAGTACCAGACACAACGATGGTTTCAATCTGTCCCCCAGCCGGCTGCGGAATTTGCAGATACACTTCATAGTTTTCGTCCTTCTGTGACACACCGAGTACAACAGGCATCACACGATGATTAATGTCTTTATTATCCCAGCAGCCGCTTAGGATGAACATTGAAGTAAGCAATAGGATAAGAAGCAAACATCTTTTCACCCATTCACACCCTCTTTACGTTTCTTCCAAAAACCTAAACCAAATATGGAAAGCGGAACAAGTAAAATGACGTAAAAACGTAAAGGCGTATTAATCTGAAACAATCTCTCTGTGTCACTCCAATTAGGGATAAGCAGACAGATGCAATAGATGAAGAATGCCAGGCCAATCGCTGCCCATTTCTCTGATAAAATAGGAATATAATATTTTGTAATTTGTACTGTTTTCCATAAAACAAGCGCAATAAATAACATAATAAATGTGATTAGGCATAAAAGAAAAAACATGGTGATTCGATCAAACATGAGCCAAGATATATTAATGCCATCGACAGCAGCAACATAGGGAAATATAAAGGTCTCAGCTGTAGCCTGACCAAATGTTAACACTGGCACATAAACAGATAATAAAAAGGCAGGTACTATTGCTGCCAGGCCAATGAGGATCCTTGAGTTCCGAAAAGATAGCACAGGCTGGATAAATCCTAAAAATAGGAACCCTCCCCCAATAGCAAAGTAACTATTAAAATAGGATTGTTTTTTGATAAAAGAGAAGTCACTGCTCCACATAGGAAAAGCATAGCGCCAATCTACATTCTGAAAAGAAATACATATAACAAATAGAACTAATGGGAGAAAAAGAAAAGACAAGAGAAAGCCTGTCTTAAAAATGGCTGAAAGCTCCTGCATGGACAAATAACAGGAAATAGACAGAATAAGGAGCATTATAGCCCAAAGCGGAGTCTTTGTAAGAAAAATGATATTAATGATCTCTGAATAAGCTCTGACCGTAATGATATTGATCATTAATAAGTATAAGCCTGTAGGTATTAATAAAAGAATGGTCCATAGCTTCCCAAAAGAAGAATATATTTCAATAATATTTTTATTTTGAAAGTAACTTAATCCTTTTAAGTAAATTAAGACGATTACAAAATGCAAGATAACGCCTATGCCAATTGGGATCCATTGAGCTTCACTTGAACTCTCTATGATATTTGCAGGGTATAGAAAGAATATTAGTCCTAAGTGTGTCAGTATGTACATCACTACAATCTGCCAGCTTTTATCCACTGCTTTTTTCTCCTTTATTTAAATTAAAATGCAAATAGGGAATGCCGAATGTTTCAATACTGGACAAATAGGTACATATAATAAACAAGCCTACCAAAAGACCAAGAATCCCATAAAGGGATGCCAGGAAAACGATAAGATACTTAAAGATCCTTATAGAAATGGAATTTTGAAATCCTACTATGGTCGAGTTGGCAATTGTAGCTGCAGCTAAAATAATGATGAGCAGGTTACTGACCAGCTTTGCTTCTACAACCGCCTGTCCTAAAATAATGCCCCCTACCATTGTGATTGTAGGACCAATACTGTTTGGCAGCCGGATACTTGCCTCTAAGATTAATTCTAGGATCAGAAGCATAATAAGAATCTCAATAATCGCTGGATAGGGAACACCCTCCCTGCTTTGTGCAACTGACAATGCAATCTCTATTCTTAGTACTTCGGGGTTTACTGCCACTAATGCTACATATAATCCAGGAATAATTAACGCAAGAAGAATACCCATTATTCGGAGCATCCGTACAGAAAGCATAAGCGGGTATGGGTAATTATGGTCGTTATACAAAAAAATCATATCTCTTAATACACCAGGCAGGATAAGAGCTAATGATAGTCTATCAATAAATAGAACCACTCTTCCCTTTCTGATTGCTCGCAGCGCTTCATCTGGGGTTTCAGTTGTATTGATTTGCGTAACGAAACTCCACTTTTTTAATCCAAGCATCTTATAGGCATCCTGTATACAATCAAGTTCTGCTTGATGCATAAATTTTGTAATTTGACCTTGGATTTTGGACAGCAGTTCAGAATGAACCGTTTCCTGATTATAGAGAAGAGCTATTTCCTTCTTATACTGTTTGCCAATTTCATAGGTTTTAACCTTTAAATGCTGTGATTTCATATTCTTCCGGACCAGTCCAATATTGAGTTTAATATCCTCATTGAAAGAAATGGGCGAACCTAACACAACATTTTCATTTGAAGAGCTTTCAATCGAACGATTTAAAGAAACAGGAGCTGGTACAAGACTAATAGCAAGATCCTTATTCGTTCTGGCAAGCAGCAGTTTGCCTTCTAATAGAGAGGCTTCAGCTGTTTCAATATCCGCCAGCTCCTCTCCGTGCTGCTCAATCTCTTCGATTGCCTTATATTCTTTCAGTTCTCCAAGTGTTTTATCTAATTCAACCAAGCTGTCTAAGCCTATTACAAAAACGGACTCTCCGCAGATTATTTGTTTTTTACAGAAGAAATCGTCATTTCCCTGAAAAACAACTTTTATCTTTCCAATAAAAGAATTCATATGTGATATCCTTTCATCTTATAATTGGGAGTAGTTTTGCCAATAAGAAAAAAATTATGTTGATGAGTAAAGAAAAGTGGTAAACATTAGCGATCCTTTTTATTGAATATATACCCCGCGTGGTATACGATTCAATTTAATTAAAGAATTTTACAAAGAAAGGTGAAAGAGTATGAGCGGATATACTGAACTGACCTCCATAGAAATGGTTAGAGATTTCATAAATAATCATCAGAAATCATTTATCTATATATCCAGACAAAATTGCAGTGTTTGTCATGTTGTATGGCCAAAGGTTCAGGAGTTACTTGATGAATATCCACAAATTCATGTGGGAAAGGTGGACGCAGATCAGGTCAAACAAGTAGCTGGAGAGTTTTTAGTGTTTACCGTACCTGCCATGCTGCTTCTCGTGAATGGAAAAGAGTTGATTAGAGAAAATCGATTTGTGCGTATGGAAGATTTAAAGAATCAATTGGATCAAATTACGCAATAGATGAGAGCGAAGAATTGGTGAGATTCAATTAAAAAACGTGCAAAAGCATCACGCTATGAATAGCGGAAGCTTTTGCACGTTTTGGCGATTAATCCATTTTTTCAAATTCCTGTATCATCAATTCGTAATTCATAGCCCCTAAAGTTTTATATTGAATAACGCCATTCGAATCTATCATATATGTAGTCGGAAGGGGTTGGATATTATACAAATCAGCCATTTCAGCTTCTTCATCTAATAAAATCGGAAATGTTAATTCGTATGTATCAGCAAAATTCCCAACCTGCTCATCATTCATTTCAGTGTCGGTCATGTTTACAGCTAATATCGCTACATCACGATCTTGATGAAACTTTTCCATATCCGGCATCTCTGCCCGGCATGGCGGACACCAGGTTGCCCAGAAATTCACCATAACACGCTGTCCCCGAAAATCAGATAGTTTTACACGTTCCTCTTTATTTAACAATGCAAGTTCGAAATCAGGTGCTACATCCCCAACTTCTAGACCAACCTCATTCTCACTTTCATTAAGCTGCTTGGCTGTGTTGTTCGTATTTGTGAAATCGTAAATAGCCCAAACCAGCATAGCTAAAATAACTCCAACAACTATTGTATTTTTCATAACCTGCCCTCCTACTCCTATTTAACATCCTCATAAAAAAATCGGAGAAAATAAAATGCAATAACACGATTAACTGCTTTATTGACGATTCAGGACTAGATTTCTAATAATCATAACTGCTAAACCGAGTACCAAAAATACCAGGACAAACCAACTGACTACGATAAATCCGAAAATCGTGATAAATGGCTGGAAGTAAGATAATATAAGCATTCCTGCTGACCAGCCAATAAGGAGCGCACAAACAAGATTTACAGATTTCAACCGCTCACGAAGATAAAAATATAAAACAAGAACTAAACCAGCTATGATCATGTTTCCAAGACTCAAAGAGTTATTCTTCCACACCAGTTGAATAAACTCATATAAAAAAGTTGCTGATAAGAAAATATGCAGAAAAGCAGTACTAAAACCAACAAAAGGAAGCTGTTTATATTTAGATTTATAAACAATCAGTACAATACTGAACAGAACTGCCAAATAAAACGCTGAAGAATTACTTGGATAAGCTAACACTGCTAATGGGTCATCAATAAAAATTCGCCAATGGATCAGCACCTTTCCTATAATCATAAAGATTACAAAATTCAATAGTGCTGTTATAACTTCATCAAGTTCTTTTTTCTTTTGTTCCTTCGACTGCTCACTTAAAAAATAAAAAGCTATGACGCCAGCCAAAAAGCTAAATGTAACGATTCCAAAAAATAATAATTTACTGGTTATCGCCATATAGGATTTCCTCCGATCACCCTTATACAAAAACAATACACTGTAAGTATGAAGAATCCGTGAAAACTCATAAAAAATTCAAGGCATAGGGAGTCCCTTTTATGAGCATAAAACAAAGACAGTAAAGTGCTATGACTTCACTGTCCTCATGTGTAATGTTACCTCATTACATCCAAGCACTCATAACGCCAGTAACATTGCTTATTTTCTCAAAGTCTTGTTTTTAATAATTAAATGATGACATTTAACCATTCAGTAAGGGTACCTTTTCTAATGAATACCCGCATGCGTATATTATTATGAAAAGAAAAAGTCCAATACTTTTTCTTATGGTATTGAACTTTATCTGCTTTTCACCAATAAATTGACTGCTTCTTTCACTAAATCCTCTGTGCTTTCCCCCTTTTCCAGGTTCTCCCGAATACATTGTTCTAAGTTCATGCTGACAATAAGGCCAATCGTTCTGTCAATTCCACTGCGGGAAGCTGATAATTGGGTGATGACGTCACGGCAATCCTTGTTTTGTTCGATCATCTGCAAAACGCCCTTAAGCTGACCTTCAATACGTTTTAAACGGTTTACAACGGATTTATCATATTCCATCCTACTTCCCCCCTTTTTCACCTATTGTACCCTAAAAGACATAATAGGAGATACTTTTATAGGTGTTACTTTTAACATCCCTTACTTAAAATTATATTGCGTAACGATCTTTTCTCTTCTGCTCACGAGATCGTTAAAATACTCATAAATATTAATGCCTAAATAAGACCCAGAAATATTATATATATTTTCATAGCCTAAGTTATTTAATGCCATGACCATATTGTAACTGCGCTGACCTGAACGGCAATGAATATACACTGGCTGATCTGTTGGAATCTCATCCAGTCTGTCTCTAAATTCGCTAAGCGGAATGTTAACTGCATTTTTTAAATGCCCTGCCTGATATTCTCCCTTTTCACGGGCATCAATAATAAAGGCATTACTTTCTACTAAATCACGAACCTGCGAAACCTTAACTTCCTTATATAGGCCATGAAGCTGATTCTCTGCTACTAAGGCAGCATGATTTACGACATCCCTTGCCGTCCCGAGCATCGGTGAATAGGTTAATTCAAGGTCTTTTAAATCCTCTATTGTTCCATTCAGCTTGATAATTGCTGCGATGACATCAATTCGCTTGTCGACATTTCCTTTCCCAATGGCCTGTGCACCTAGAATCCTGCCAGTCGGATATTCATATACCAGTTTAAAATGCATTGGATTGCTATTTGGCATCAACCCAACTTTATCTCCAGGCATAACATAAACAGAGTCGTGAGGAATACCCGCATCTTTGGCGGTTCTTGCATTCAATCCAGTTGCAGCAGCATTCAGGTCAAAAAGGTGAATTGAAGACGAACCAATCACCCCTTGATTTCTATTTGGAATCCCATACATATGGTCCGCAGCCGCTCTGGCCTGCTTTAATGCTGGACCTGCGAGGGCCAATCTGGTTGGTTTGTTTAATAAACGATGATGTACCTCAATAGCATCACCAACAGCATAAATATTTTGGTCACTTGTTTGATAGTTATGGTTGACCTTAATCGCACCTGTTTCGCCAATTTCTAGATCAGCATCCTCTGCTAAAGCCGTTTCTGGTTTAACTCCAATAGCCAAAACAACAACGTCCGCTTCTATTTTTCGGCCTGAATTTGTTTCTACAAAGGAATCAGAGATTTTTGCTAAGCCATCATTTAAAATAAGCTCTACACCATGATCCACCAGCTCTTTATGAAGAATCTGAGCCATATCATAGTCAAAAGGTGTCATAACTTGATCAGCAAATTCAACTAAGGAAACGTCTAGTCCTGCTAATTTTAAGTTTTCAGCGACTTCTACGCCAATGAATCCCCCACCTATTACAGCTGCCTTTTGAACCTTTTCAGTTTTTATAAAGCGATCCATTTTTTCAATATCCGCTACATTTCTTACTGTAAAGACATTCGCATTGTTCACACCTTCAAGATTTGGCCGAATTGGTTTTGCTCCTGGTGAAAGAACTAAGTGATCATAAGTTTCTTCGTATAATTCCCCTGTTGCTAAATTCTTCACTGAAATGGTTTTTTCTTTGCGATTGATTTTCACCACTTCTTGACTTACTCTCGCTTCAATATTGTATCTCTTTTTAAATATTTCAGGATTCATTAACACGAGCTTTTGGCTATCTTCTACAATGCCGCTTAAATGATATGGCAGGGAACAATTTGAAAAGGAAACATGCGGTCCTTTATCAAACATAATAATCTCTGCATGCTCGTCCAGTCTCCTTGCTCTTGCTGCAACAGACGCTCCTCCAGCAACTCCACCCACAATTACGATCTTTTTCCCCATCTTTGTCACTCCTTTGGTTATCTTATGTATAATATTATACCCCTAGGGGTAGGTAGTCAACTAGAGTGATTGATTATTAGATATTTAGAGCATGATTTGATTCGAGTGCAAGGTTCCTTATTAATCTATAATTCTAAAGTGAACTTGCCAATCAAGCTTTTCACTTTTTGCTGTGCTGCGATAACGAAGAAAGCTGCCACTCAAAGTGACAGCTTTCTTCCATTATCTTATGCTCCCATGACATAAAACACATACCGGCTCATGCCTTCTGCCAGCAATAGTACAGCCAGTGCCCCATATGCAAAGTAGAATGGGATTTTTTTATTCATTGCAATGGACAAGTAGCCAATGAAGAATATGCCAACAATTTCAATCATCCATCTAATCGCAACGGTTGTCTGATAACCTTCAAGTGCATCCATCGCATTCACGCCTGCAATTTGGTTCACTTCAGGAGCAGTGATGCCGAATACAGCAACACCGATCAGCTGAATGGCTATTCCGCCTATTGCAATGTAGAATGCATTTTTTACAAAAGCTTGCGCAAGTTCTTCATTTTTTGTCTTTAGGAAAGGTACAAGCAAACTCACAATTAAAATTGGTCCTAATACAAAGGCTGTTCCATAAAAAGATGTATACGTATTAATGGAATTCCAGCCGCTGACCAGTGTGTTGTAATAAATCGCGCCCATACAATAGATGTCAAAGAGTCCAATGACAGCTCCGGCAGCTAACAGCCATACGTTCACCTTTTTCTGAATAAATGCAAGCCCCGCCGCTCCGCAAGCAACGGCAATAAACATTCCTGTTACAAGGATCTCTCTGCTCATCCAAGACGAGCCTAAGTGTCTAATAGTGTTCAGTGCATTTTCTGGAGAACCCAAATGTGTAAAGGAAGCCGCCAGACCAATAAGTGATAATCCGGCAATGACAACCATCGGCAGTTTCATCACTTGAAACTGTTGTTCTGGATCCAGTTTTGATAACTTTTTATAAAAAATCAGGAGCATCACAGTACCGCCAATAGCAGCCTGCATGCAAAGAGTAAAAATCAGTAAGGACCATTCATGCATCTTTTAACCCTCCTTTATTTAGCGTTTCTGTGTGCAGTAATAACAAGATTTGGCTTTGTAATAGATGAACTAGGCAATCCTTTTATATCACTGACATTTCCATATTTAGCCCGCAGTTCTTCGATTGGTCCGTATTCAATGGCGCGCATTGGACAAGATCCTACACAAGCTGGATTTTCACCAGCAGTGATTAAATCAATACAGAAATCACATTTTGTCATCTTACCAAGCACTTCATTGTATTGCGGAGCGCCATAAGGACAGTTCCATACACAATATTTACAGCCGACACACTTATCATGGTCTACTAATACAACGCCGTCTTCTTCTCTTTTATACATTGCACCAGTTGGACATCCTTCCACACACTTTGGATTTTCACAATGGTTGCAAGAAATAGATGTGAAAAAGGTTTGGATATTTTGAATAACAGCATGATCTCTTTCTACATAGTCACCTTCGGAATGCTCATAAACACGGCGAAAGTTGACACCAACCTCATTATCATTTTTATCTTTACACGCTACCACACATGCTTTACAGCCTGTACAATAATCATTATTTATATAAAAGCCTAGCTGAGCCACTTGCTCTCCCACCTTTCATTCTTCTACACTCTTGCTACTTCAACTAAGTTTGTATGCTGAGGATTTCCTTTGGCCAATGGAGATGGACGCTGACTTGTCAGCGTATTGACATTTCCGCGCTGATCAACCCCATTTTTATCCGGACTCCACCATGCCCCTTGCGGAATGGCAATCGTTCCCGGAATAACACGATTAGTCATTTTCACCGGCATATGAACTTCACCGCGGTCATTAAAGATCTTCACACGATCTCCATCTTTTATGTTTCGAGCAGCTGCATCCCGCTCATTCATCCACATCACTTGCGGACCGGCTTCCTCCAGCCACTTATTGTTGTCAAACGTAGAATGACAGCGGCGCTTATAATGCCAGCCAATTAGCTGGAGCGGATATTTTTCTGTTAAAGGATCTTCAGGCCCTTCCCAGGATGAGATATACTTTGGAATCGCTGGAATCTCTTCATGGTCATTCATGTCCCACAATGCTTTAGAGAAAATCTCAATTTTTCCTGATGGTGTTTCAAATTTATTGTTTTTAGGATCTTTAATCTGCTGTTCGAACGCGACCACTGAATTGCCTTCTAATGAGACTTGATAAATTCCCTCTTTTTTAAATTCCTCAAATGTCGGAAAGTTGGGATCTGTTTTTCTTGATTCTTCTATCGACCATTTAATCCAATCCAGCTCTTTTCTTCCTTCAGTAAATTTCTGCTCAACACCGAGCTTTTTAGCCAGCATTGTCATCCACTCATAATCTGATTTCGATTCATACATGTTTTCAATGCATTTTTGTGACAAAATCGCCTGCTGAGAAGGAGCCCAAGTTGTACCGACATCCCATCTTTCCATAAATGTATTGGAAGGAAGTAAAATATCAGCAAATTTTGCGCTTGGTGTCATAAAGATTTCACTGACAACAATTAATTCAAGCAAGCTTTCATCACTTAAAATCTCTGCTGTTTTATTACAATCAGAATGCTGATTGATCAGTGTATTACCGGCTAAATTAAACATGGCTTTCATATTTACAGGCAATGCATCCTGTTCCTCAGCTAATCCTTTCACACCATCTTTAGCACCCATTTCCGTTCCGCGCACAATGGCATCTGTCCACAAGAAGCAAGGAATGGTTAAACCGACTGGATTATCGCCTTTAGGCACAGCTGTTGTTTTAACTAGACTGATATAACCGGCACCAGATGCCCATCCGCCTTTCACACCCACATTTCCTGTGATGGCTGCAAGCACTGTGCCGCCGCGCACAAATTGTTCACCATATGCTTGCCGCTGCGGTCCCCACCCCTGCATAAGCGCTGATGGTTTATTGGTTGCGTATTCTCTGGCAAGTCTGCGGATAGTGGAAGCAGGAACCCTTGTAATTTTTTCAGCCCATTCCGGTGTCTTAGGAACACCATCTTTCTCTCCAAGGATGTAACTTTTTAAAGACTCTCCCTCTGGCACACCATCAGGCATATGGTTTTCATCAAAACCAACACAATATTGATCGACAAAGCTCTTATCATATAAGTTTTCTGTAATGATGACATGTGTCATGGCATCCATCATCGCTGCGTCTGTTGTAGGCGCGATCGGAATCCATTCATCAGCAAGTGCTACAGCCGTATCAGATTGGCGCGGATCAATAACAACAATCTTCACTCCATTTTCTTTCGCCTTTCGCACATAAAAATCTGTTACACCAAATCTCGTTTCAACCGGATTATGGCCCCAAAGGATAATCATTTTAGAATGTGACAGGTTATCCAGAGTGCTTCCTGTTTGGGTTGTTCCGTACGTAAATGGAGTTGCATTTGTCGTTTGTGCAGAACTATAAGAATTGTGAAATCCTAAGTATCCGCCTGTTAGCCCAAATAATCTCTGAATCATGTTTCCTGCACCGATAATACTTCCTGAGTGCCCGCTCGCATAGTTGCTGTAACGGCTGGCAGGTCCATACTTTTCTGTTATTCTCGTTAACTCTTTTGCAATATAATCAATCGCTTCCTCCCAGGAAATACGTTCAAACTTCCCTTCTCCACGCTTGCCTACACGCTTCATTGGATATTTTAAACGGTCAGGATTATACACAAATTGGCGGTATCCTCTTCCGCGAATACAAGCCCGCAGCTGCGGCAGTTCGAAGGTATCGGCTTTTGTATCTGTTGTTAACCTTGTAACCACGCCATTATTGATATGCGCCTTAATCAGGCAGCGGCCTCCGCAGTTAACCGTTGAACAAGTTGTGAGCACAAGTTCATCTGCATTTTTTGCAGCTGATTCCGCTCCAGCTTTTTTCACCATGTTTCCAGTTGTTGCAATTCCTCCTAAAACCACTGGGGCTGATACGGCACCCGACCATTTAATAAATTTTCTTCTTGAAATCTTTTTTTCATTTAGTTCATTGAAGAATCCATTACTCATGTCTGTAACCTCCCGTATAAAAAAATCGTATTAAAACAGTTCATTTATTAATTCACTGTCAAACTGAATAAATGAGTTTAGTATATTAGCAGAGCCTTGAAAAAAGAGAGAACTGGCATTAGTCAAAATATCTTGAGCAAAATCGGGTATCCATTTTTTCAAATGCTCATCCAGCATTTTTTTCTGACCAAGCAGTGCTGCTGTTTGTTCAGCAGGACTATCCGCTTCAAGCGCTTGATCAATTAAAATACTCATAAATTCAAGCTCATAGATTAAATGATCATCTGCTTCATCATGCTGTCCTTCCTGCTTCTTCATTTCTAAGCCAAAATAGCTGTATAAATCTCTCACTTCAAAGGTTGGATAGTCGAACAATGCTCGATCCTTTCCTCTATAAACAGACTCCCATGGTGGACAAGGAAGTGATTCAGGTCCAACAAATAGCCGGAAATAATCCTCTCTTGTTTTTTGAATCGCAGAAGTCTCTTCTTCTTGAAAAAAGGATTTTAGGAAGTCACCGTCTGATATTTCTTCAGGGAAACCATTGGTTTGCACGTTATCCTTAATCAGACTGTAAGATTCCTGACTCATTGGAGCTGAAAACATAACTATTAGCAATTGATACATATATTTTCTGGCGTTCATCCATTCGATTTTATCCTCATCCATCAAACCCGTTTGGATCACTTTCACATCAACTCCTGTCTAAGATTGTGAACTTAATCACTAACTTAAATGAAGTATATTATTTTCTCATACAGAAAAATATGGACCGTGATACGAAAATAAAAATGAATTTTTGTACAGTGTGACAATAGAAAAACGGGGTGAAAAGTGATGAAAATCACCAGATGTCAGGAGATCTTCATGATGTTGGATGAATAAGGAAAAGGAAAGGTGGATTTTAATGTAGAATTAATAAAGGGGGAACCTGGGGAATCATCAGATAGGAGTTGAAAATTATTAGTTGTTACCGCCATAAACCAATTGAGCTGATCATTCTGCAATCATTAGAGGGCAGAATGAATTTACCTGATCTCAAGAAAAAGCATCATTTAGAAAAAGGATATGCCGGGGAAAAACGCTTTGATCACTGGCTTGAAACGGAGCTATCAAGCTCTTTCATTCTACTCAAAGATTTAACGCTGGATGTCCAATCATCCAATGCACTTCAAATCGATACGCTGCTTATCTCTGAAAAGACACTCTACTTATTTGAGGTGAAGAATTATGAAGGTGATTTTTCAATCGATGAAGAAAAATGGCACTCCATCACAGGTACGGAAATCAAATCACCATTACAGCAGCTCAAACGAAGCGAGCTTCTGCTCAACCAATTTTGCCGCGAGCTTGGCTATAAAATACCAATAGAATCTTATTGTGTATTTATAAATCCCGAATTTCATTTATTTGGCTGCACCCCTCAGCAACCACTCATTTTCCCTGCGCAGATTAAGAGATTCCTCCAAAAGATTAATAACCATTCCACTAAACTTAAAGCCCAGCATCATAAACTCGCTGCTGCATTAAACTCTTACAAGCTAGAAAAATCTCCCTACTCACGTTTTCCTGCCTATTCCTATGACACGCTCAAAAAGGGAGTACCTTGTCCTGTATGCCGAACGTTTATGCTTCCTTCTAACTCTAAAATGGTATGTGATCAGTGCGGATTTGTTGAGAAATTGGGCGCTGCAATACTACGGTGCGTTCAAGAGTTTAAAATTCTATTTCCTGAAGAAAAAATCACTGTTGCTGGAATTTCTAATTGGACTGGAGGCCTGACTGTAAAGACAGTACAAAGAGTACTCAAGAGGCATTATCGCTTGACTGGCAGTGGAAGAGGATCCTTTTATGTTTGATGCTTAAATGGTTTGTCTTCTGGTATGCCTTGGATTTTTTCATTTGCTCGTGCATACATATTGTGATTGCACGGGCTTTTTTGCTATATTGTGTTTTTATTATTGAATAGTTGAAGGCTTATTTGTGCGTTATTTTTGGTTTACTAGATTTAGGTTTGGGTGCTTTTGGTGACACCATTTTTTAGATTCTGGATTATAGAGGAGGGTTTCTTCCCTTTTCGCGACAACGTTTTCCAGATTGTGGATTATAGAGGGGTGTTTTTTCTCTTTTCACGACACCATTTTCCAAATTTCGGATTTAAGAGGGATGTTTCTTACCTTTTCACGACACCATTTTCCAGATTTCGGATTTAAGAGGGATGTTTCTTACCTTTTCACGACACTGTTTTCCATATTTTGGATTTAAGAGGGGTGTTTCTTCTCTTTTCGCGACTCCTTTTTCCAGATTCTAGATTATAGAGGGGTGTTTCTCCCTTTTTTACGACACCATTTTCCAGATTGTGGATTATAGAGGGGTGTTTCTTCTCTTTTCGCGACTCCTTTTTCCAGATTCCAGGTTATAGAGGGGTGTTTCTCCCCTTTTCACGACACCGTTTTCCAGATTGTGGATTACAGAGGGGTATTTCTTCTCTTTTCGCGACACCATTTCCATATTCTGGATTATAGAGGGTGTTTCTCCCTTTTTCGCGACTCCATTTTCCAGATTGTGGATTATAGAGGGGTATTTCTTCTCTTTTCGCGACTCCATTTTCCAGATTCTAGATTCTAGAGTGGTGTTTCTCCCCTTTTCACGACACCGTTTTCCAGATTGTGGATTATAGAGGGGTGTTTCTTCTCTTTTCGCGACACCATTTTCCAGATTCCGGATTATAGAGGGGTGTTTCTCCCTTTTTCGCGACTCCATTTTCCAAATTCCAGGTTCTAGAGGGGTGTTTCTCCCCTTTTCACGACACCGTTTTCCAGATTGTGGATTATAGAGGGGTGTTTCTTCTCTTTTCACGACGCTAGTTTCCAGATTTTAGATTATAGAGGGGTATTTCTCCCTTTTCACGACACTATTTTCCAGATTCTAGATTTTAAAGGGGTGTTTCTCTCTTTTCCGCGACACCACTTTCCACATTCTGGATTACTCAGGTTTAATACTCCCCTTTTCACCACACCATTCTCCATATTTATGTTTATCGCACGGTTTCCCCCCTCTTTCACAACTCACCTCTCCCAAAATCCATCTAAAACGCCCTCACCTCCCTCTATTATAAAAAGAAAACGTACGCCTCTCCCCATCCTCCTCATTTTCCGCTTCCAACGAAAAGGCTTTAATCAAAATAAAAGCTCCAATTACTTGTATCCAGCTCCCGATCATTAGGATGTGTTCACCCGCTTCATCCAGTTCCTGCAGTAAGAAAACAGTGCCAATTGCCTCAACGATCGAGCCCAGCGAAACGAGACTATTTCCTGTCATATCCAATTCTCTGGCAGGTGTGTCGGCGGCCAGGTAAGCTCCCACTGCTTCAAATGCTGCGCCAAGTCCTTGCACGGAACTTCCTAGTGCATCAATTCGCCAGCCATCTTCTTCTGACTCATTTAATTCGACATGTATCCCGACTGAGTTTGTGGTATTGCCTGCCGCTTCAATCCAGCAGCCCAAGATATAATAGTAAGTTGATTCAGCACTTGCCGGGTTGGGATCTTTTGACCTTCCGATCGCCTGTAATGAGTTGCCCAATGCCTCGATCCCATTTCCCTTAAGGACCAGTTCTTTTCCCTTTTTTGTCCGTGTGACGGTGGCATGGGTCTGACCTATGGCTGCTGACAATGTGCCCAGTCCAAGAAGCCATGCTCCTGTTATGAGTAATCCTTCGCCTGCATGATCCATGCCTTCCCTCCTAATAAGACGCTGCTACTATGGTATGGTGAAGTATGGATATTTGTACCTCACAAGCCTCGCCTGCAAAGCGGATCCTTCTAATGGCCTTTTGAATAGTTTTCAGCCATTTGATAAAATAGTAAAGCTACAACTAGAAAAGGAGATTTATACATGTCACAGAAAAAGAAATCATCTAATACATTTATTATTGTTTTGACTCTTCTAGTCTTTGCTTCCATTGCGGTGTTTGTTGTGCTCAACAGCAATAACCAGAAAGAAAATGAACCCGGTACTGAATTTTCAAAGCAGCCTTCACTGGAAACACAGCCTAGATTAGGAGAAAAAGACGCATCGGTCAAAGTCGTTGAGTTTGGCGACTTTAAGTGCCCAGCATGTAAAGCATGGGGAGAAAGCATTTACCCGCAGCTTGTGGATGATTATGTAGAGAGTGGACAAGTTGAGTTTGGTTATATCAATGTCTTATTTCATGGTGAGGAATCCACATTAGGCTCTGCTGCTGCAGAAGCCGTGCTAAAGCTTGAGCCTGAATCCTATTGGGACTTCCATAAGAAGTTATTTGCAGAGCAGCCTGAAAATGATCATGATACTGTATGGCTGACGGTGGATAAAATACAAGAAGTGGCGGCTGAAACAACTGGCATTACTGCTGAGGATCTAGAAGCAGCAATGCAGACGGAAGCGGTTGTGGAAGAAGTAAATAAAGATACCTCCCTTGTTGAAGAGTACGAAATACAATTAACACCAACCATTATGGTTAATGAAGTGATGATAGAAGATCCTTTTGATTATGAAAAAATAAAAAGTGTGATTGATGAAGCATTAGAGGATCAGGAATAATGGAGGCACAAAAGAAGAGTCAGCTCTTTTTATATCTTGCATGGGTCATCTCCATGATTGCTGCACTTGGCAGCCTTTATTTTAGTGAAATCCGAGGCTTTGTCCCTTGTGAACTCTGCTGGTATCAGCGAATTTTCATGTATCCGCTTGTTTTCGTTTTAGGAATTGGCGCTTTTTATCAGGATCATACAGTGAAAAGAATTGCTTTGCCAATGGCTGTGATTGGCTGGTGCATTTCCATCTATCATTACTTGCTGCAAATGGTTCCTGGTTTTGCCGAAATCAAACCTTGTGCAAATGGCGTTCCCTGCAATGCCAAGTATATCGATTGGTTTGGGTTTGTAACCATTCCTTTCCTGGCCTTAACGGCATTTACACTAATTATTGTTTTACTGTTTCTGATGCGCATCAAAAGATAAAGCAAAAGGGTGCTCCTGACTTCGGATCACCCTTTTTTATTGTCAGAGCCCCTTAATGCGGTTCCGACATATACACTCTATTTTTTCCTGTTCTTTTCACCTTATATAATGCTTCATCAGCTAGACGGATGACCGAAGTGATGTTGTTGATTTCAGGGTGATACACCGCTCCGCCTACACTGCAGCCAACATGAACAATATGTTCATCAATGATAAAGGCATCACCAAGCATAGACACGATCCGGTTTCCGATATCGATTCCTCTTTGAACTGGATCTTCTGGCGATTTCAAAACAAGGACAAATTCATCTCCACCAAGTCTTGCAACGAATTCGCCATTCTCGATATTCTGCTTTAGCCGTCTTCCCGTTTCAATCAGGAGCTGATCACCCGCATCATGCCCTAACGTATCGTTTACTTTCTTAAAACCATCTAAATCCAAATATAAAACCGTTAATGGGATATTTTCATGCGTAACCCGATCCAGATAACGCTCAAGAGCATTGCGGTTCGCAAGTCCTGTCAAATGATCCCTTGAAGCTACATTTTCCATCTCTACTAAATCAGTTTCTGTTTTCGTTAACTGTTTTATGAGTTTTCGCAATGAAATGGACAGTGATTCAATCTCCTCTATTCCTCTGTAGATTGGGATATCAATTTTTTCCCCACCGCGCAGCCGGTCCGCAATGCTCGATATTTCCTTCAAGGGTGCAGCCATTCTTCTGGCCACTAAAGAAGCTAAAAGGGAAGAAAGAACAGCTAAAATGATTCCGCAGACAATAAAATAGCTCAACATCTCTTTCGTTGGAGCATATGCCTCGTCCACCGTCTGCCTGACAATGACAGTCCAACCCAGACCTTCATAGTCTCTATAGCCATCCGTTAAAGCAAAGCCTGTTAAATATTCCTTTCCATCTTCCCATTTCTCTACAGCCCAAGCAGCCTGATCTGATTCGCCTTGCTTTAACTCATTAAAATCCAGCGTATGCCCCTGCATTTCTTCCGGTCCTAGGAGAACATCATGATTCTTGCCCACAATAAGAATTTCAAGATTTTCTCTGCCTTTTAATGTATTCAGCATGGCCATTTCAACCTCTTTAGCCCATTCCCAGCTTAAGTGTGCCGCCAATACTCCAGTAAAAACACCACCATCGGTTGTAATAGGCATACTAATATCCACAAATTTCATCGGTTCCCCTGTAGGATTCGGCAATAAATCAGCCAGCAGCACCGCTTCATGTACATCTCCAATAAACGGGCTCTCCAAGGCTTCCTGATAGACTGGTCTCTCTGAAATATCTATTCCTTTTAAAATATCATCTGTAGCTGAAATAACTTCGCCTGCTTCATTGGTTAATCCAATCCAGCTGAAAGCAGGAAAGCTTTCTCTTACCTGATTCAGCAATTGATCGATTTCATTAAAATTTTCCTGCTCTTTAATGGTCTGCATTTCACTGATAATCTCAACTTCGCCATTTCTTGACCACATATACCGATCAAGCTTGTCCCCCATTAAATAGGCCATATCTGCTAATGAATCACCAATTTCCTTTGCACTTCCTGAATGGAACGCTGTCCAATTAAAAATCTTAGTATAATGACTAAAAATACCATAATAATGCCAAAAATAATCGATAGTTGTCTTTGCAGACTACTAGAAAACAACATATAGAACCTCTCCGTTTGTTTAATCATTTTGCAGCTACTATTCATTGAGGCGTATTCTAAGATGCAACTTTTATTCAAGCAAATATTGATCAATCTTGAACATAGTAAGTATATAAGATGTGAAGGAATTTTGTATAGACAAAATCTATATACAGTTCAAAACTTCTATAAATAGCTTTAAAGATGAACTTCCACAAAGTAACTTTCCCCCACTTATTCCGTCTATTGTTTTAGGAGGGAAAAAAATGAAAAAAATTATCTTACTCGCTTTATTTGCCCTTTTTGTAACTGGATGCAATTCAGGTACGGCCGGCACAGACCAAGTAAAAAAGGAAAAGGAAGAACCAGATATCACGATACCAAATGATCTTCCACAGCAATTAAAAGAGATCGACAAATCAAAAGTAAACACAGCTATTCAATTTGAGAGTAAATCATTTTTAGATTTAATGGATTCAATCTTTTTTGAAAATCGTGATCAGGAAGGTTATCAGCTTACAACACATCGTGTATATAAGGCTGGGGACCAATTTGAAATCGACCCTGATAGATTATCACCCACAGCAAGATATGAAGTTGAATTCTTGAAATTTAATTATGATGAAAGAAAGTTTGAAACGATCCTAGAAAAAACTGTTGAACGCCAGGACCCAAGTTATTTTATCACCATTCCAGATGAAGAGAATGCAGTTTATTATATTGAACAAGTAGCACTAGGTGAAATGGATGAAATTCGTAAACAGGAATACCATCAAATCTTTGTGCCTTATAACGAAAGAAATGCAAGAATTGATTTAGACAAGACACACTATTCACCTGAAGAAAAGATGACCGTTACGCTGACAAACTTGGGGACGATTGAATTAGGTACTGGTTATGGGGTTATATTGGAGAAATGGAACGGTGAAGCTTGGGCGCAGTTTGAGTTTGAACAAATGGTAACACTGCAAATGTTCATTTTAAGAAATGGAGGCACTTTTTCGCAGGATGTCGAGCTTTCCCAGCTTGAAAAAGGAACCTATCGTGTAATTCAAACTTTGACAGAGGATGACAGAATATCCGCATCATTTACGATTGAATAAATAGAAGACTGATTAAATGGCGAGACTTTAATGTTTCATAGCTTGGAAACTCCTTGTTATATCACTTTCATAAACTAAAGAGCTCATTTGATCATGAGCTCTTTGGCTTTTCATATGTGTTGATCCTTTAGGATAAGGTGCTCCCGTTTTTACTGTTTTCTCACTCAGCTGTGCTTCAGTATTTATCCAGCAATTAAGCGAAAATAAACTGCAATATCACCAACATATCAAATTGGTTCTATTTATAGATTTGACTTCCGCCTTCTTTAAATTCTTCTGCTTTCTGCTTTAACCCCTGTTCTATACCTGCTGTTGTAACAAATATATTCTCTTTTGCATAGTTTCGAATATCCTGGGAAATTCTCATTGAGCAAAATTTGGGCCCGCACATGGAACAGAAGTGAGCCGTCTTAGCACCTTCTGCAGGCAGGGTTTCATCATGATATTGCAGTGCCCGTTCTGGATCAAGGGAGAGATTAAACTGGTCCTTCCAGCGAAATTCAAAGCGCGCTTTTGATAAAGCGTCATCTCTTATTTGGGCACCAGGATGGCCTTTAGCCAAATCGGCTGCATGGGCAGCGATTTTATAGGTGATCACACCTTCCCGGACATCATCTTTATTTGGCAGTCCTAAATGCTCCTTTGGCGTCACATAGCAGAGCATGGCTGTTCCATACCATCCGATCATGGCTGCGCCGATTGCAGAGGTTATATGATCATAACCTGGTGCAATATCGGTTGTCAGCGGACCTAATGTATAGAATGGAGCTTCTTGACAGATTTCAAGCTGCTTATCCATGTTTTCTTTAATTAAATGCATTGGAACATGTCCAGGACCTTCAACCATTACCTGTACATCGTGCTTCCAGGCAATTTTAGTCAGCTCACCTAATGTTTCAAGCTCGGCAAATTGAGCTTCATCATTTGCATCTGCGATTGAGCCGGGACGGAGTCCATCGCCTAATGAGAAGGCCACATCATAGGTTTTCATGATTTCACATATTTCTTCAAAGTGAGTATATAAAAAACTTTCTTGATGATGATATAAGCACCACTGAGCCATAATGGAACCGCCGCGCGATACGATACCAGTCATTCGCTTAGCTGTTAATGGAACATAATGCAGCCGCACACCAGCATGGATTGTAAAATAATCTACCCCTTGTTCGGCTTGCTCAATCAGAGTATCGCGAAATACGTTCCAACTAAGATTTTCCGCAATCCCATTTACTTTTTCAAGTGCCTGATAGATTGGAACAGTGCCTACAGGAACAGCAGAATTTCGGATTATCCACTCCCGTGTTTTGTGTATATTTTTCCCGGTCGATAAATCCATAATGGTATCAGCACCCCAGCGCGTTGCCCAGGTCATTTTTTCAATCTCTTCTTCAATCGACGAGGATACAGCGGAATTGCCGATATTGGCATTGATTTTCACATGAAAGTTGCGGCCAATAATCATTGGTTCACTTTCAGGGTGATTAATATTTGCTGGAATGATGGCTCGTCCGCGGGCGACTTCCTCACGGATATATTCAGGATTCATATTTTCCCGGATGGCGATGAATTCCATTTCAGGTGTGATGATCCCTTTCCTTGCATAATGAAGTTGTGTAACATTTTTTCCTCGTTTTGCCCGCAGAGGCTTTCTTTTTAGCCCGGGAAACACACCGTGCTGGGTACGCTGGTCGTCTTCATTGCGGTAACCATTATCTTCTGGTTTTATCCTGCGACCTTCATAGCTTTCAATATCGCCGCGTTCATCGATCCATTTCTGGCGAATGGGCGGCAGTCCTTTTGTCAGATCCACTGCATAATTCTGATCCGTATACGGCCCGCTTGTATCATAAATACGCACGGGCTCGTTCTTCTCATCTCCAAAAGATCCTGTGGTGGCACTAAGTTCAATTTCTCTCATTGGCACCTGGATATCAGACCTAGTTCCTTCTACATACACTTTTTTGCTGCCGGGAAAGCTGGACATAATGGAAATCATTTTACCGTTTACAGTGGGGTTGATCATTTTATCTCTCCTTTAACATATTGTTAAGGACTTGATCTCGGGAAATGCAAAGACATCCTTCAGTGAAGTGCACAAAAAGAAGCTGGGTCCATTGTAAAATAAACAGACCCAGCTTCAGAATATGCAGAAGTATACATAGCAAGTATTCACTAACTTCCCTACGCTGGCATGATCCAGATCAGGTCCAAAGGGTCAAGAAACTTTATAGCGTTTCCCTCTCAGCCCAGCTTATTGGACTCCCCTAGTTATTACTATTCAATTGTGCTTTTAGTTTAATATAAACGAACAGTAAATAAAAGGATATTTTGGAATTTATTCAAAAACAGGACGAAAGAAACGCTGATTCTGTGAATCTTACTAAAGGATAAAACCATACCGGCTGCAATAAGAGATTACAGCCTCCTCTGATCTCGTCAACATTATTTTATTTTTTCTAGAGTAAAATTCCGGACTCTGTAGATGTGGTCACTTAAAAGATCTATATCTTCTTGGTTATGGCTAGTCAATACAATGGTTTTGCCTTTGTCTTTCAAAGATTTTAATAGTCCGCGTATATTCTCCACACTATCAACATCCAGGGCGTTAAAGGGTTCATCTAATAAGAGAATTTCCTGGTCTTCCATAATCGCTTGGGCGATAGCTAATTTTTGTTTCATGCCAAGTGAATACTCTTTAACTTTTTGTTTGGCTGCAGGCTGGAGTCCTACTTTTATCATTGTCTCTTTGATTTGCTCATCAGAGATTTTTCTATTAATCATGGCTAGGTACTTTAAGTTTTCAAAGCCTGTTTTATTGCCTATATAACCAGGCCGATCAATAATAATGCCAAAGTCTTCAGGGAAACGATTATCTTTTCCAAGCTGTTTTCCCCGTATAGTAACAGTCCCTTGATCCGGAAAAATAAAACCGCACATCATTTTAAATAACACCGATTTCCCTGACCCATTAGGCCCTGTTAATCCATAGATCTTCCCCTTTTCAATAGCGAGATTCGTATTTTCAAATAAAACTAATCCTTTATAGGATTTGCTTATATTTTTCAGATCAATGATGGTCATAATTCGTCACATCCTCCTTATATCATAAAATCTCTTCTCTTCAATACATAAACCAGGACGATCACTTCAATAACGACAGCAATCAATAATTGAATAGAAATCATATAGACTGATGCCTCTGTCAGTAATTGCCCCATGCTATTAAGGCCAACTGGGATGAAGGCGCCGGGGTTCATTCCCGGAAACATGAACAATATAGAAATCAAGAGGATAACAAAGCTTTTCATAACATCTTTTGTCAGCCATGTGATTAAAAACACCAGTATTACATAAAAAATGATTTGTAGAAATCCATTCACAAAGTAATGATAGCCAACCTGTAAAACTGGCAAATCCTGCTGCAATTCCACATGCAAGGAAAACGAATAATCAAAACCTGCTGAAATAGTGAAAAGAAGAAGAGCCAGAGACAATAGAAACAATCCCGTATACCACATAATCATAAGGAACCAGCCATTAAACCATTTCAATAAGGATTTGTGCCGAATAATCGAGTAATGGCTCATCTCTGTCAATTGTTTTTGCAGTATAAGCTGTACAAAATATACAAACCCCATAAAAGCAATCACATAAAAACTAAGAGAGAGAATTTGAAAAGCATCATTTGTCGTTCCATAGAAAGTAAGAATCCAAATGTCCCATATCGTCAGGGTCTCATCGGAATATAAAGAAGCATGATACACCATTCCCGTACACACGATCACTGCAAATAAAAGGATTGGCCATGAAGTTATAAATATATGCCTGACAGCTCGAAAATCTCTTCCAATATAATTCAAAGCTAATAAACCAATGCCAAACAACAAGATAATGATCATAAAGGAGATCCATATGCTATTAAAACTGGCAGCACCGTGAAATAGACTAAGATAATTCGGCAAAAGGATCCATTTGAAGGATATCGGAAACACCTTAAAGGAAAGGATCGCCACCGCATATAAAAAGGCAATAGAAAAATAGATGGTGCGTTTGCTCTTTGTTATTGCATATAAAATGGTGAGAAAGAGCTGGATCGTCAGCATGGTTAAAAAGAATAAAAGAAACTGCAAAATTAAGGCATATAGCGGCTGTGATAAATGATTGCTTAGTGTAAACAGAATGTCATTGCCATCTAGATCTAGCCGAGAAAGTTCACTCCACTGAAAGGAAAAAGGCAGACCAAGTGCTGCTGCAAAACTAGCGGCATTCCATATTAGCAATAAGAAAACATTAAATATGGAAAAACCCTTTACATTGTGGAGGATCCACTTTTTAAAAGAACCCCACCGGATTAAATGCGTATAGTCAAAGGAATTAGTCAGCTGCTGACCCGTTTTCATTAGGAATAACGGAAACACAAAATAGACGATTAAGTAGAGATCACTTACCCCAGTTAAACCAACATCCCAAAAGTTATATTGAACATTCTCGCTTTCCGTTCTTAATGTAATAGAATGCCGTGAGCTAAACGTATAAAGAATGATAATCGGAAAGGCTATAAACCAATAATTTGAAATGGGTGTTTTCCATTTAGTGAACATACTCATAAACCTTTTCTTGAAAATGATTCCTCACATAATAGATTAGGATAGAGAGGATCATTAAATGAATGGTAAATGGAACAAAAATCGTCCACAGCGGCTGCTGGATAATATTAAAAGGAAATACCGTACTGACAGGCGAAAATTCAGGATGAGCCAGAATCGCTGTTACAAAATTCATGACAAAATACCAAAGAAAAGGCAGGGAAATCGCAACAAAATGGTTTTTCATCAATAACGTCAGCACATATGCAGCTGAACTGTACAGTGCCGCATTAATGCCCACCCAGAAAGAATAAATGAGACCGTAAGACAAAGTGCCATATTCTAAGAAAATCTCGAAGGTACCAACAGACCCGTCCGAGCCATTTTCATAGACGATCATTCCGAGAGATGGCTCAACATAGACAATAAACACAAACGATATAAATACCATGGCAAATGCTACTATGAAGGATAGAACCCCATTCACAATGCCTTTCGCCAGCAGATAGTCAGCAAGCTTTATCCGCGGTTTTATATAGGTGATGAACTGATCCTTCACTTCGCTTGCATAGCTTCCTGCATATAGAATGATGAAAAATAGCGGAAATAAAAGAGCAACCACTCCACCAATTACTTCGGTATGAACATCAACAGCACGGTAAAACATATAACCTGTTTTCACATTCAAGAATTGAACAGCTGCAGGTATTAAGATAATCGCTAAACATAGTAAGACCCGATTGAAAGTCAAGGCTCTTTTCCACTCAACAGCAACTAGATGCTTCATATATATATCCTCCTCGAAAACTAAGCCCTAGTAAGATTTTTTTCTATGGTAAAGATTGATGATCAGCCAGATGATAAACAGTACGGTGAAGCAAGTGACTCCAAAAAATAAGGCTAGGATTCCAATGACGCGATAATCTAAGATTGTCATTTTGACAAAGCTGTTTCCAGACCCGCTTCCGTAATCGCTGTACACGATAGGGAACGTTTGATTATTGCCTTTGTCCATTTCGTAAACTGGATCTTCCATGTCTCCATTTAAATAAACATTCACATGTTTAATGTAGGGAGCAGCAATTAGAAGTGAATCAACCTTACTTTTTGTCTCGTCTGATACTTCCCGATCTGCTTCCACCATATCTGCAATTTGATAAGAAATAGTTGATCGCTCTTCCACCCGCTCATTGCCTATCGGCAGGAAATAGCCAAACACACCAGCTGAAAGAAGAAGAATCGCAATCCCCGCATAGAGAACTCTCGCAGCAAAGACCTTTTGAATTTTAAATAATTCAGATACGACACTGCGCAGCTCACTTTCTCCCCCAAAACGATCGATCGCAATCTGAAATGCTTCCTCTTCTGTTTTTCCTTCTAATCTCAATTCGTGCACAGCTTCTATTAAATGTGTTTTCATTTCTTCTTTGAGTTCTTGGACCTCTTTTTCGTCGCCTTTTACATGCTGATATACTTTATTGACATATTCCTCAATCATCTTCATTGGTGTTCTCTCCTTTAAGAAATGAATCCATGATTTTCTTAATAAACTCCCATTCCTGCCGTTTTTGTTCAAACCCATCCTTACCTTCTGATGTCAGGGTGTAATACTTTCTCCTTCCTCCTGGCCCTTGTTCATCGCCCCAATAGGAGGAAATCCATTTATTTTTTTCAAGTCGTTTCAAGGAAAGGTAAAGCGTGCCCTCCTTAAGTTCAAATTGATTCTCGCTTTTTTCGCGAACCAATTTAGCGAGTTCATATCCGTACATATCTCTCTTTTGTAAGAGAGATAGTATTAACGTATCGATATGTCCTTTTAAAACCTCTTTATTAATTTCCATTATTTGTCCTCCATCTGATCAGAAAAACATACTCTATAATGCAAGGTATTCTATTAAAAAAATATCATAGGTTTATGATAATAGGTATTACTCTATAATGCAAGGTATTACTTTTAAAAAAAATACAAAAAGAGAGGCTGAATCAACACTCTGATTCAGCCTCTCTTTATCGTATGCATCTAAACTCTGTTTACGTTCGCTCCACTCTCTTCTTCTTTACCTTTATTTAATTGCTTGCGGATAAAAGGCATTACATAATAGTCAAGTCCGAATCTTCCAGCGTTGTAGCCAGCTGCTAGAATGAATACACCCATTAGAATGTCTGTCGGGTTATGAGATACAGTACCTGTAAGCAAGAAAGAGAAGTTCATCAAAATGCCGAAGAATGCTGCTGCTGTTGTTAAGCATCCAAGAATTAATCCAAGTCCTACTAAGAATTCGCCCCAAGGAATCATGAAGTTAAATAGATCGGCATTTGGTAATGCAAAGCTTTGAAGGAAGCTGTTATACCAGCCAAAAACAGGTGCTCCATCTGGTCCCATTACCGGGTTTGCGGCTGCATTAGCCAGGAATCCTTTTGAATCAAATCCTCCTGTGATTTTCCCCCAGCCTGCTGTGATCCATAAATATCCCCAATAAACACGTATAACTGTTAATAGTGCTGCTGCAATTTTGTTTTCTCTTAACCAATTGTTAATCATCTTACATCTCCCTTTCTTTTAGTGAAAGATTATTTTATGATTGCTTCTTACACTTAGAATATACCATGGTGGAGGGTACTCTACATCAACATTGTGATAAACTTCACAATGTTGTAATAAAGATGTGTCGGATTGTTGAACAATGTGGTTTTTTATAGGATTTTCATCACTAGAAAGCATTTGTGCTGGTGAGGAAAGCGCCGCTGCTGGTACTTTTCTGGGTTCTATTTACATCACAATCCGATTATTAGAGCTCATTTTGAGGAACAAATGCTGGATTAAACGGAGAATTTTATAAAAATACTGCAAAACCTTTTAAAAAAACATATATGATAGACTTTTGAACCTGGATATCCGCCGTCGTGAGTAAAATATCCGCCGTTAACTGGGATTTATCCGCCGTAAAAATTTTTTATCCGCCGTTAAAAAAATATATCCGCCAAAAACAACGTTTTATCCGCCAAACCCCGTTCAAGTTATACAATACGCAAAAAGCCGGCAACACCAACATTGGCGCCAACCGGCCTCTAAAATAAAATTACTTCGTCTCTCTATGCAATGTACGCTTCTTCAAGCGCGGGCAGTATTTCATTAATTCAATTCTGTCCGGGTTGTTGCGCTTATTTTTCGTCGTAATATAATTACGGTCTCCTGTTTCTGTACAAGCAAGTGTAATGTTTACTCTCATGATCAAAACTCCTTTTCGTTTTGTTTAAACACTTAAAACAATTCTTTCAGCCGCTTGACGGGCTCCAGAAATATTCCTTGCAATCGGTCCCATCTCCAGCTCGGCCAGCGGTCCTATCACATATAAATGCGGACACCATTCGAGGGACGGACTAACAATGGGGTACCCGCATCTTGCGCAAGGCAGACTGTATTCTTCAATCGTCTTTTCCAGCCAGCCGCCACCTGGTCTTTCAGGCTTAAAACCTGTTGCAAGGATAACGGACTGAACTTCAACAGAACCATTCTCGGTGGTTAAGATAAGGTCGTGATTGCCCCTGTTTCGGGCGGAAATAATCTCCCCATCGATCACTTTGAGAATTTGATCCTGCTCAAGCTTCTTCAGTTTGCGGAATAGCTCTTGCGGCAAGGAGCCGCGATTTCTTGCCGTTTTAATCATTTCTCTTCTTGTATCATAGTCTTTAATCAATTGATAGGACTTCTGATTTTTAGGTCCTAACCAGCCTGGATCACTGTCAAAGTCACAAACCCTATAAGGGTGCCTTTTAATTAGATGAACCTGGCCGGGATACATGGCTGAAAGCTTGATGACTAAATGGGCAGCTGAGATGCCGCCACCCACAACAGCAATGGAAGGCTTCATTTTCGTTAAATCGGCAGCTTCATCGTAAATATGGAAAAGCTGATGTGAGTGAGCTTCAAGGTTACTAGCCCAATCCGGAATATTCAGCTGGCCATTCACACTTAGTGCCAGTACCACCTTTTTCGTTTTAAAGCGATTCCCTGCCACTGTGTTGATGGTCCAGCTAGCATCTTCCCGGTCCACTCCATTAACAAAGCCTTGATGCCAGCAGGATTCCATGTTGAGATTTCGAAACAGAGCTTGGCTATGCTCATTGAAAAGCTCCAATGAAGGCCGTTTATATACTCCGTAAAAATTACTTTTCTTTCGATTCTGATCGTCAGCATATTTTCTCAAAGAGAAAGGCTCAACATCCAGATGATGTACAGACGGTGATCTTAAAAATTTCATCTCAATCATTTCTGTTGTTTTGGTCCAACGGTATAGCGGTGTTTCATGGGGGTCAATGATGAGCAGCTGATCTGCTGATACTTTGTTATTTTTCAGTAGAAACGCTGCAATTGTACAGCCTTGAATACCGCCACCTACTACAATCCATTCGTAGACCATTCTATCTCCTGCCTTTAAAACGAAATTATTACGATTTAAATTTCAAGCTTCATGAAGGGAAAAATAAAAATATTTAACATTATCACCTATATTTTTATTTTGCAAGCGAACTTTTTCTGTTAAATCAAGCCATTGTGCATGCTCCATTTTCTGCTCAAGCTGCATACTAATAGTGTCTTCAATTTTGTGCATTGTCATCATCAGCTGTCCAAAGGAAAGATTAAAGTGTTCGGCAGCCTGCCGATGAGGTGAATGTTTGACAAGCAGTGACATAAATTCATCCGAGGTTGAAGCTAGACTGGCCAGTTCATCTTCCAGGCCAACAACATATTCATAAATATCCTTTTGCCTCGAAGGAAGTGATTTAATAATCTCTCTTGAGAGAATTTCCATTAAATGAGTATTCATGCTAATACCCCCAACCATCTTGCTAATAGCAACATCTTACTTATTTTTCATATTATATTTTTGCATAAAGCGATCTGCACGGCCACCGCGTTCAGCAAACTTTTGAACACCTGTATAGAACGGATGTGTATCTGATGTAACCTCTACTTTAAGGAGCGGATAGATGTTTCCATCTTCCCAAGTAATCGTTTCGTTTGATGTTTTCGTTGAGCCTGTTAAAAATTTAAAACCACTATTTGTATCCATGAATACCACTTTATGATACTCTGGGTGAATATTTTCTCTCATTTTTAAATTCCTCCTTTTAAATTTACCAACTGGCTTTTTTCACACCAGGAATTTGACCTTTATGAGCGTACTCTCTGAATGCAATCCGGGACATTTTAAATTTACGCAAATATCCGCGCGGTCTGCCTGTAACTTGGCAGCGGCTTTTCAGGCGGGTCGGCGATGAATCTCTTGGCAGTTTTCTCAATGCCTCATAGTCACCTTTCTCTTTTAATTCTTTGCGTAACTCTGCATATTTTAAGACAAGCTCTTGTCTCTTCTGTTCTTTTACAACCTTAGATTTCTTCGCCAAAAGTTTCACTCCTTATATTAACTAAATCGTAATTGTTACGATTTATTTTCGGGATAAAGTCATTTAATCATAAATTTCCATGAAAAGCAACATCTTTGACCAGTGTCCCTAAATTTTTTTAAATGTGAGGACTTCCTTTTTCGTATCCATCGCTGCCAGTTCTTCAGTCATTTTCTTAATATCTATGTTTTCACCAATGACGACTAATGTCCTTGGAAATTGAAAGTCTTGCTTAAGGGAAAGCGGAACACCGTATGCATATTGGAATAAAACTGTTTTTTCCTCCTGTTCTTCAAATACAATAAATCCTTTTATTCTCAGAACCGATTTCGGCAGCCCTTGAATCCATTTCTCAAATTGAGTTTTGTTAATATGTCCAGCAAATGTATAAGAAAATGACTGGATATTTAAGTGATCATGCACATGCAGTTTACCCGTATCCTTTAAAACCGGCTTTTTCACTATGCCGATTTCCTGTAAATCAACCTGTGCATACTCTGTAAAAAGTTTGGGACCATTTATGTTCAATAAACTTATCTCATTTTCTAATTGTCTCTGCTCTTTTTTATTTATCGTATCAACTTTATTAACAACAACCATGTCAGCAAATTTAACCTGTTCCTCCATTAAGTTCATAATTGGCAACGAATAAACTTCGCGATCCAGCCACCTTTTTGCATCTACTACTGTTATCAGTCTGCAGAAGCTTATATATGGAGCAAGGATGGGAGAAAGGCAGGCATCAAGCACCTCCACTGGATGTGCAGCACCTGTCGTTTCGATATAGATAATATCTGGCTGCTCTGCCTGATAGAGAGTTAAAGGCTGTTCCTCCAATTCATTGCGGATGGTGCAGCAGATACATCCATCTAACAGTTCTTTCAATGGAATCGAGTCTTCCAGAAGTTTAGAATCAACCGAAAAATCACCTAGTTCATTCATCAATACAGCCACTTTTTTATCTTTGCTTTTTTGTTCCAATAATAAATTGTGCAGCAAAGTTGATTTCCCGCTTCCTAAAAAACCGCCTAAAATGTATATTTCAATTTTTTTCATAAAATACTCTCCCTACGTGAAAAGGACTTCCAACTCGAAGTCCTTTTCACATTTGCTTTATTAAGACGCACCAACATGCCATTTAAATGGATCTTCAAGCTCGCTCCAGTCATCTTCTAGCTCTATATCCGTTAATAAGCATTGATCAAGGTCAAGCTCTATATCTTCCCGATCCAGATCTGTGCCAATGATGACAAGCTTGATGATTCGATCTCCATAAACGGGATCCCATTCATCTAAGACATCACGATTTTGGCGCAGGATTTCCTGCTGCTCTAATTTTGGCAATGACGCTACCCAATAGGACACAGGTTCAATACTTACAGATGGACCAGCCTGGGACAGAAGCATGGCAATATTATTTCTTGTCGCACACCAGACAATTCCTTTTGCACGAACAATATTTTCTGGCATATTATTGACCCAGTTGTAAAAACGCTCTGAATGAAATGGGATTCTTCTTTTATAAACAAAAGATCCGATACCGTATTCCTCTGTTTCAGGAGTATGATGCTCGTGACCAAGAGTTAATTCTTTAATCCAGCCAGCCGAAGCGCTTGCTCGCTCAAAATCAAATTTGCCTGTGCTCAAGATTTCCCCTGGATCAACCTTCCCTTTTACACTATGAATCACTTTTGCTTCTGGCTGAATCACTTTTAATACTTTCTCCAGTTTTGCCAATTCTTCTTTTGAAACTAAATCAACTTTGTTAATAATGAGTACATCGCAAAATTCAATTTGATCAATCAGCAGATCGGCGATTTCGCGATCATCTGCTTCCCCGATCGCTTCTTTGCGATCCAACAGGCTGTCTCCTGATCTGTAATCTTTCCAGAAACGGTTCGCATCCACGACTGTAACCATTGTATCTAAAGTACAAAAACGAGTCAGATCAATGCCAAGTTCATCATCTATGTATGAGAATGTTTGGGCAACTGGAATTGGCTCGCTAATCCCTGTTGACTCAATAACGATATAATCGACATTTCCTGCTTTGGCCAGTTTTTCAACTTCGATTAATAAGTCTTCACGAAGCGTGCAGCAAATACAGCCATTTGAAAGTTCAACTAGCTTTTCTTCCGTTCTGGAGAGCTCTCCGCCTTGTTTTACTAACTCTGCGTCTATGTTAACCTCACTCATGTCATTCACGATAACTGCTACTTTAAGCCCTTCACGGTTTTGTAAAATATGATTAAGCAGTGTTGTTTTCCCAGCCCCTAAATACCCGCTTAATACTGTTACAGGGATTTTTTTAACCATTTACATCCTCCTTAAGAAACATTTAAATCGTAATGATTACGATTTATTACATAAAGAATGATACTGTACTTTGGTTTACTTGTAAACGATAATGCATGTGTTTTTTTAAAACTGCTGGATCTCCACTCCATGGTGCTCGCTTTCCGCGGATGGAAGTTGAGCCACCTCCGCGTTACCGCATACAGGTTCTCAACTTTACCACTTCTCCCACAGGAGTTTCATACCCTTCCGTTTCGATCAATTAGCTTATCTTTTCGGAGCTTCCGTTTCAGTTATGAAGAAATCCTTTAAATATATTTAATAATAATTAAACGCAATAAAAATCGGCAGAAAGAACAGCACTCCGTATTGAAAAAGTCCAAACAAGCCTGTTCCGCCTTGGTCACATGCCTCACAGTCGCAGTCCGCTCCATACATATCACTATTCATCATTCTAAAAAAACCTAATAGAAACATAGCCGCCATTGCAAAAAGAGCAAAGGGAATTAGCCTGGGCTCGAGCATATCTGTGATTTGGCCTGTAGTGAACAGTTTAAACAGCACGAGACTAAACGAGATTAAGATAATCGCCTGCAACTCATTTGCTAATTGCCAATCATTTTTCATGGTATCAATCCATTTCCTCGAAGATAAATTCCTGACCCAATTGAAAGCATCATAACCACGATGACGACTGCTATCGTGAACAAAAGAACAAATTTCAATTTAAAGCTTGATAACATGACGAGCGTATTTTTCAAATCAATAATTGGTCCGAAAACAAGAAAGGCCAGTAAGGACTCCGACGGAACCATGCTGCTGAAGGATGCTGCAACAAAGGCATCTGCCTCTGAGCATAATGAGAGAACAAAGGCTAGTCCCATCATAAAAGCTGTTCCAATAATTGTATTCTGAGTAGCGTTCAGCATAGCAGTTTCGCTAATAAAAACCTGAGCCACACTTGCTAACAATGCCCCCACCATAAAGTATTTTCCTACGATAAAAAATTCGTTCGCACTATGATGCAGAATTCCTTTTAGCTTTGAATCTCCTCTCACATTCTGAGGGATATCTAAACTTTGAAAATCACTTTTTTGGTTTTTTAATATATTCTCTTTTGAAAAATGGATATAAATAATGAAGCTCACAATAGCTGCTGTCAGCAGACAGATGACGATCCTCCCAAAATAGATGAATGGATCATCCTGAAAAGCATAATAGGTGGAGCCAAAAACAATAAAGTTCAGGATTGGTGCACCAATTAAAATGGTCACTCCCGCATGAATAGGAACTCCCTTTTGAATAAGCTTTCTTACGACAGGAATAATGGCACACTCACATACCGGCGTAATAATCGCAATGGTTATCGCAGCCATAAAGGCAGGGAGCGGCTTTTTCGGAATCATTTTTTTGATCTGTTCTTCTTTAAAGAAAACTTGTATGATCGAAGAAATTAAGACCCCTATTAAAATAAAGGGTATTGCTTCTAAAAGAATGCCAATAAACACGTCAAATACTCTTGTCCATTCTTCTTGCAGCCCAAACCCTAATTTGTTGAGGATTTCTTCATCTCCAAATAAAAAGAAATAAATAAAAAACAAAAATACCAGATAAACAGTCACGTTTTTAAGGTGATTTGACAGGCCCATATTCAACTCCTTTAGCACTGATAATATAACGGGCTGCCCGATTGCTTGAAAACAACCAGACAGCTGAAGCTCATCATAATAAAACTTTTTCCCTGCTAAGATTTGTCCCTATAAAAATGATTTCCCCATGTCGTGAACTGGACATCTTTTTGACTTTTTCCCATTGCAGTTTTCCTGATGCATATTGGAAGTGATACCATTGTGCTTCTGATTGATCATAGATCGTTCCTTTTGCTCTAATCATATCCTCGTTTAAATCTGAAAGAATGCGATGTATGTCGTTTCTTCCTACATTTGCAGTGTTTTGAATTTTGACAGCTTTAATTTCACGATGGTGAGCATATTTCTCTTCATTTTTTATTGGTGTTCTTGCTAAGCTGGAATGGGTTTGAAAAAGGTCTTCGATGCAATCTCCATATGATGTTTCCTTTAAGGCTGCATCAGCATTTATTTTTCGGACTAATTTACGGACTTTCTCCAAATCCGTCTTTTGATCAATCAAGTCAATCTTGTTCAGCACAATATAAGAAGCATGATGGATCTGCTGTTTTTGCAGGTTTCGTACTTCTTTTGAACTGGAAAAAACACTTAAATATTCCTGCAGCATGGATGCATCTGTTATGCAGACAGACTCTTTGAGTGAAAATAAATCGGAGAAAGGATGCTGGTTTAATATCTCGTGAATTTCTCCGGGATTGGCTACCCCTGTTCCTTCTATAACAGCAACATCTACAGTTCCATTCTTGTATAAACCTGATAAATCATGCATGACTTTCTTCAAATCGTCCTGCAGAGAACAGCAAATACAGCCATTTAATAATTCAAAAAAGTTATCCTCCTTAAACATATGCCTTTCCAAATTTGTTTGCCCAAGCTCATTTAGCAAAACGGCGACCTTTGAGCCATTATCTTGAAGCTTTTTAATCATTTTAAGCATCATGGTTGTTTTTCCGCTGCCTAAAAACCCATTAATCAAGTAAACCGGCATTTTTCTCATAAATGACTCTCCTAAAATTTATAATGATGATCCCATAGAGTGGTTTCCGAAATAGATTGTCATTTACAATTTATTGCTGATTAATCGTAATTATTCCGATTTTAATTCTCCTCCCTACAACAAGCCTATATAAAAAGAAAAACCCGCCATTTGGCGAGTTTTATCATCTTTAAATACTCTCTTATTCTTTCGTGCCAATCATCATTGTTTGTGCGGTTGGAACGGTAAAGGAAGGCAGCGGGTCAGGAAGTGAGTTCCAATCTCCCTGCATTTCCGTTTCTGTTAACTCACCATTTTTAAGAGACTGTACAATTTCATTCTGATTCATGTCAATACCAATAAAGACGAGCTCTGTCAGGCGATCACCATTGACTTCATCCCATCGATCCTTTAGTTCTGGATCCTCTTCGAACATAACAGCCTGCTCTTCTTCAGGCAGTGCCGCAATCCAGCTTCCTCCCGATTGAAAAACAATGGATGAACCTGCCTGAGAAATAAGACAGCTTTCATCGTTTCTAGAAGCCAGCCATATAAAGCCCTTCATACGAATGACCTCCACTGGAAAATCTTCTAACCATGCATAAAAGCGCTCGGGGTTAAGCGGCTTTTTACTTCTATATACAAAAGAACTAATTCCATACTCTTCGGTTTCAGGAGTATGTTCACCATTTAGCTCTTTAATCCAGCCAGCACCTGAACTCACTGCATCAAAATCAAACAAGCCTGTATCGAAAATGTCGTTCATATCTACTTTTGACATGAAGCTTTCAATTATTTTCGCATCAGGGTTTAATTGTCTCAGAGTTGCTTTTAATTCGTTTTTATCTTCTTCCTCTACAAGATCTGTTTTGTTTAGGATCAGTATATTAGCAAACTCAATTTGATCAATTAAGAGGTCAACTACTTCACGATCATCGTTTTCATCTGTACCTTGTTTACGGTCAAGCAATGATTCACCTGAAGCATAATCATGCCAAAATCGATTTGCATCAACAACTGTAATCATGGCATCAAGCTGACACATGCTGGACAAATCAATATCTAATGTTTCATCAATATAAGTAAAGGTTTGTGCAACTGGAATGGGTTCACTAATCCCGCTTGATTCAATGACGATATAATCGATATCACCGCTTTCTACCAGTTTATGAACCTCAATAATTAAGTCTTCTCTTAAGGTACAGCAGATACAGCCGTTTTGCATTTCTACTAATTTTTCATCCGTTCTGCTGAAGCCACCCTGCTTTATAAGTGCTGCATCAATATTGACTTCACTCATGTCATTGACAATAACAGCCACTTTCTTGTTTTCTCTGTTTGATAAAATATGATTAAGCAATGTTGTTTTTCCAGCACCTAAATAGCCGCTTAATACAGTAACTGGAATTTTTCTTTGTGTCATTTGTAATCTTCTCCCCTCAATCTTTTTAATAGATATCATTATAAATCGAAATCATTACGTTTTACAATTAATTATTTATTCAAACTATTATTCCGATGCCTAAATTGAAAAAAGACTGCCACAGATACATCTGCAGCAGTCCTATTTCAACATCTATTATTCACGATCTTCTTTGTTCAAATAATTATACTGTGAACGATCTACGGGGAGGAAGCTTTCTGGTGTATAAAACCGCAGAAGATCTCCATTTACCACTTTATCAGACATCCCAAGCTTTTGTTCTGCGATTATCTGATATTCTCTGGCTTCATCTAACCGGTTTTCGACCAGCAGTTCACCAGTTGTGGAATCGTAGAATTTGCCATCAGCGTAAGTAAACACTGAACTAACGAAATCTCCATTCCTGAATGGGATAATATCATCATGCTGTTCTGACAGGAGATCCGTACCTAAATGAATATATTCGTTCGTCTCAATCCCCAGCAAGTGAAGCAGTGTCGGCAGCAGATCAATCTGGCCCGTATACTCTTCATTCACGCCGCCTTCCATGCCTGGTACACGAATAAATAATGGCGTACGCTGCAGACCAGCACTTTCGAATGGTGTGACCTCTTTTCCAATAACCTGTTCCATCGCCTTGTTGTGGTTATTCGAAATACCATAGTGATCACCATACATAATAATGATCGAGTTATCGTATAATCCGTTTTCCTTTAAGTCTTCAAAAAATTGCTGAAGTGCCTCATCTGCATATCTGGCAGTTTGGAAGTAATTATCAACCGTTTTATTGCCCGTTGTATGCTTATCAATGGTTGCTTCCTCTTCATTAAGAGTAAATGGAAAGTGATGAGTAACGCTAATGAAATTCGCATAAAATGGTTCAGGCAGTGCCTTTAAATACGGCATTGATTGTTCAAAAAACGGCTTGTCCATCAAACCATATTCAGCCTGCTGGTCAGCGCTCATTTCATAGTAGCTTAAATCAAAAAACTCATTGTAGCCGAAAGATTTATAAATTTCATCTCTATTCCAGAAGCTTCCCGTATTTCCATGAAAAACAGCAGACGTATATCCTTGCTGCTGACTTAAAATCGCTGGTGCAGCCTGATACGTATTAAGCCCTTTTGTTGTAAATGCCGAACCTTGCGGAAGCCCATAAAGTGAGTTTGCTACCATAAATTCAGCATCAGCTGTTTTTCCTTGTGCTGTTTGGTGGAAGAAGTTATTAAAATAAAGTGTATTCTCTTCCTCTGTTAAAGAGTTCAGAAACGGAGTAACTTCCTCTCCATGCAATCTATAATCAATCAGGAAGTTCTGAATAGACTCCATGTGCACATAAATGACATTCATCCCTTCAGCTGCTCCAAAATATTCGGGATTCGGCTCAGCACGGCTTGTCTGAGTAAAGTTTCGAACCTCGGTCAAATCATTGCTATCCGCAAATACTCTTTGAGCAGTTGCTCTCGTGCTCTGTACTGCATCATAAATCGTATAATTATACATCCCGAGATATTTTACGATATAGTTTCTATCAAACCCTCTAGTTAATAGCTGCGGGCGATCCATTTCGGCAATAGCCAGGTTTATACAAGATATACTTAAGGCTAAAAACATTAAAGCAGAGACTTTCCTTGGAGCCGTCTTCTTAACTTCTAACCTTTTAAAATTAAATGTTAATAGAAATACCAAAAGGACGACATCAGCAAAAAATAGTAAATCTGCCGGACTGAGTAACGTGCCGATGCTCCCGCTGACATCACCAAAATTTTGCGTTTGTGTTAAAGTAGGCAACGTGATAAAGTCATTAAAAAAACGGTAAAACATGACATTGGCAAACAATAATGCCGACATCAGAAAATCAATGACAATCAGGGCAATAAACTTTTTCTTGCCTTTAAACAAAAAGGCTAGTCCAAGAAATAATAATGATGATCCTAAAGGATTTAACAGCAGCAAAAACTGCTGAAGCACAGTCTCAATTCCCAGTTCAAATTGTGTTAATTGCACTATATACGTTTTTAACCAGAGCATCAAAACAGCTGCTATAAAAAAGAACGTAAACTGATGAGTTATATTTTTATTAAGTGTTAAGTTCATTTTTCTCCTTCCTTCTGCGAGAACAATATCTATATTTATCCTATACATTTACAAATATAAACATTACTGTCATAAAAGATTAACAAAAGTGTACCATGAATCGTCCCAAAAATGAACTATTTTGGTACAGGTCATTATATGTATATTCACCCAAAAAATTGTTATTACATCTAAGAAGATAGAGAAAGTTAGAGGTGCTAGTTATGCAAATTGGCTATGCCAGACCATATCCCAGCGATCCAGATAGAGAAAAGCAGAAGCAGATTCTGCTAGAAACTGGCTGCGATACCTTTATCAATGAAGTTCATTTTTCATCTGGACAGCGTCCTGAACTGACAAATATGATCAAAAACTTACAGCCGGGAGATAAAGTTGTAGTCAGCAGCCTGCTCACATTCGCAGATTCTACCCGGAATCTTTTTGAACTCCTTCAAGAAATTGAATGGAAGGAAGCTTTTTTCCATTCTGTACAAGAGGATATTGATACAAGTAAGGAAGACCCTAACTCGTTTAAGAAAATCGTTAAACATATTATTGATTTTGAATCGGACCTTCTGAGCGAAAAAACCAAAGAGGGAATTCATGAGGCTAAACAAAAAGGAAGCATCCCTGGAAGGCCGCGAATTCCGGATGAAAATGTCAAAAAGGCCATTCAAATGTATGAAAGCAAGAAGTACAGCTTGGCTGATATTAAAAATACAACAGGGATCAGTAAGACTACCCTGTACAGGTATCTTGGGAAGTCACAGGATTCATAAAAGGCAAATAGGGAGAGATCGGACTTGCATGCCTCAGTGATGACAGGCATAAAAGCCTTTTCTCCTTTGGTACTTTCTGAAGTACAGGGAAAAACCCAAACGATTAGAAGATGTTCCCTATCTAATCGTTTGGGCACTTCCATTCTTTAAGAAAGGCGGAAATGGAATAAAGAATCGTAAGCCTTATTTAACAATCATAACAGGTGCTAATACCCGCTTGGCTATTTTATGGCTGACGCTCCCTAATACCATCTCCTGCAGTGCGTTCAATCCGCGGCTGCCGACGACAATAAGGTCGTAATCTCCTTTATTGGCAAACTCCACTATCGCTGGCCCAGGCTCACCATGTATAAACTCAACCATATATGCTACATCCTTTTGCTCGAGGAGATTTATTATTGGCTCTAATCGCTGTCTTCTCTTTTCAAGAACAATGGATTGATCATAATGATGAAGTATATCTTCCTTAGAGGTTTGACCGTCAATAGCATAGACAACGGTAAAGTGTGCCTGTGGATTTTGTTCCCCCAGATGCAAGGCTTTTTCAGCAGAGCGGATCGAATGATCAGAACCGTCAGCCGCAATCAGAATCTTATTAAACATACCCCTTCACCTCTGATTTACAATCTTTCATCAATCTTATTTCTTCTAATTGATTCATACAAGATGAAAAAAAGGAAAATTGTGTATAATATATGTTTGTTTAGTTTCATAATTTAATATATTATATTCCATAATCATCAAAAGTGTAAACGGATACATTTTTAAACTTTTCTATTAGAAAACATGCATGAATGAATGTTCAGCCTTCACTTCCTCTGTTATGATGAATCAGGGGGGTTTTTACATGAAAGCACAATCGCAGAAGATGGCTGCTCCTATCCAAACACCTTTTTATTACGGCTGGGTGATTGTCTTCATTTCAGCTCTTGGGGTGTTTTTCTCTGGACCTGGTCAAACTTATTCTATTTCTGTATTTATTGATTCGTATATATTAGACTTTGGCTGGAGCCGCTCACAAGTTTCTGCCGTGTACTCTGCAGCTACGCTCGCAGCAGGCCTGTGCATGTTTTTTGTTGGACGGTTTATTGACCGCCATGGGCAGAGAAAGATGGCTGTCTTTGTGGGAGTTTTACTGGCTCTTGCCTGCTTTTGGAATAGCATGGTCGCGAATACAGCTATGCTTTTCATTGGCTTCTTTTTCATAAGACTGCTTGGCCAAGGCAGCATGTCTCTTATTCCCAATACCCTTGTTCCTCAGTGGTTTATCACCAAAAGGGGAAAGGCCTTAAGCTTAATGGCCATCGGCGGATTTTCCAGTTCTGCTATCCTTCCTCCTTTCAATGCCTGGCTTGTCAGCCAGTGGGGCTGGAGTTTCTCGTGGCAGTTCTGGGGTGCAGCATTATTGCTGATTTTTGTTCCTTTAGCCTATTATCTGATCCGTAATCAGCCAGAGGATATTGGACTGCTTCCAGATGGACGGACCAAACCAATCGTACATACGGATTTAGCAGAAGAAAGCGAAATACACATTGATGAAGAGGAAAACTGGACATTAAAAGAAGCGATGAAAACGAAGTCGTATTGGCTGCTGCTCTTTTGTGTCGCCATTCCAGCATTGGTCAACACTGGCCTGACCTTTCATTTAATATCGATCTTTGGAGTGCAAAATATTTCTCCCGGGATTGCAGCTCTTGTGCTGAGCTTAATGGCCATCATCGGCTTTCCCATTACTTTGGCTGCGGGGTTTGTATTAGATAAAGTGAAGGTTAACTATGTACTGGCAGGGATATTTCTCGGGGAGATTATCTTTATGCTTGTGCTCCTATTTGCTAAAAATGTGACCGTTGCTATTATTTTTGGTGTTTTGTGGGGCATTAGCGGAGGCTTCGAGCGCATCGCCTTAAATTACGTTTGGCCGAGTTTCTTTGGCAGACGGTACCTTGGGAGCATAAATGGCACAGCTATGACCGTGATGGTGATCGGCTCAGCTCTTGGCCCGCTTCCTTTTGGCTTTGCTTATGATGTGTTTGGCGGCTATAGCGAAATCCTTTACTTAAGTATGATCTTTCCGGCAGCAGCCATTTTTTGCTCACTTCTAGCAGGCAAGCCTAAGAAAATACAGATCAAATGAGTGTGGGACAAATAGAGAAAATAATATTTCTAATACACAAAAGTTCAATATCATGGTTGGGTACTTAAACACGTCCGTTCCATTGCGCTGCGGACCCTCGCTTTCCGTGGGGAGGAAGCTGAGCCTCCCTCCCTCATGAAATTGGCAAGTTTCTTAAAATTACTCTGTTTTTCTTCATTTTTCTCTAGTGTCTAAAAGAATGGATATAGCACATTCAAACAAATATATCCACTTTTTTTAAAAAATGGAATATAAATTTGAGTTTATATAGACCGGAGGAGGCGTTTTCCAGTTTTAGGTAGTGATCATATAATCGCACCTATGGATCTCCACTTACGACATGGTGGTGGACCCTCCCATTTCTCTCAGCGTCTATGCGCGCAAATTCCTTCGTTCGACCTGACCATGTGTGGATGCCGGATATGCTCCTCGGGGGGGTCTTTGCCCTAATGCTCGGAATGTTGACCGGCTAATCCATGCTTCATTTGTCATAATTAAGAAAAAGTACAAAACAATATCAGACTTGTCTATTGGTTAAGCAGCTACCTGGTTATTCGTAAAATATGGGATATCTCGAAGCATGCGTTCTTCACTGAACGAACTCTCTCGTGTTCCAATCATAAACAATATTTTTATTAATTTTCGGCCTAAAGCAACATAAGATTGTTTGCCCTTTAAGGGATTCTTTGTCCTATTTTTGTAGTGATTATGAAGGGCATTGAAGGCTTTGTTATGGCAAGCCAGGGGACGGGCAACTTGATACAGTATGGAACGCAATCTCCGCCGTCCCCGTTTTGTGATCGTTGTCTTCCCTTTGTGTTTACCGGACTGGTTCATCTTCAAATTGAGTCCCGCTAATTTAATAATTTGGCGTGGATCTCTATAGTTTGAAAGGTCACCAACCTCGGCAAAAAAACCAACAACTGTCATTGCCCCAACACCTTTTATGGCAATCATGCGCTCCGCTCCTGGAACGCTCAATACAAGCTCTTCTAGCTGCGTCTTAAGAGCTTCAAGACGTTCTTCTAACCGTTGATATTGGCCTACAAGATAGAGAATTTCTTCACGAGCCATACGGAGACCTACGGTCATTCCAATACTCGAGGCAGCTGCTTGTTTTAACTTTCGTATTAGCGTGATACTAATATTCTTGTACACCGACGTCTTTAGTTCTTGGAGTAATTCATCTTCTCTCTTTTGACAGATATCTTTCGGCAAGTAGCCACATTTCAAGAGGTATATTGCCGTTTTCCCATCCCATTTTTTGAAAACGGTCAAGAATTCAGGGAAATATCGATCTAGTACATTATGCATTTGTGCTTTAATGGAGGAAAGATCTTCCTGAATAATGTCAAATAGTTTTACGCCTTCACGCAGCTCTGCATATACACCTTCAGGTAAAGTGGGCTCATGGTAGCGCCCGGCACGAATGAGTTGAGCAATGACTTTTGCATCCTTGGTGTCATTCTTGGTAGGGGAATCATCATCTAATTCCTTTGACTTTTTGACCTTCATTGGATTGACTAGAACCACCTTTATCCCTTGTGATTTCAAGAAATAAGCTAAGGGAATCCAATAATGGCCGGTCGGCTCCATGCCAATAATCACATTGGGACGGCCTGTTTTTTCGCTTAATTCTTTTGCCCACTCAAATAATAGCTTGAATCCCGCTAAACAGTTCCAGAAAATAAGCCGTTTGGATAACTCAATTCCCCGATCATCAATCACCCGGGCAACATGTCTGTACTTTGCAATATCGACACCGATAATCAGTGTGTGTTCATTAATTTGCTTAATTCGTTCATTTTGTGTAATATCCATAATAGAAGTCTCCCTTCGGTACTTAATTCGAGGTCATGCATGACACTCTCTATCGTACCAAGGGGACTTTTTTTTTGCACATCGCTTAAACTTCGAATTATAGCCAAATTACTTTATTACAGGAATGCTCCTCGGAGCAAGCTCCTGCGGGGTCTCACCTTTTCCTCTATTGCCCACAGGAGTCGAGTGTCCTCCGCTTCATTTCACTCATGTCTGAAAGATATAATATAAAATAATTAATAAAAAACCAAATGATTAGAAAGTGTTGTTTTCTAATCATTTGGTTGTATCACTAGACTGAATACTTATGCCAGCCCCTTTTTCATATTTATATAGGTATTCTGCCTTCTCTCTATTTCCCTGTTTCCGCAAACGTTTTAATCCGCTCGCTGATCTCATCTCTGACACGCTGGAAAAATGCCCACTTCTCTTCTTCTGTTCCTTCTGCTTTGGCAGGATCATCAAATCCCCAGTGTTCTCGTTTCACATGAGGAGGTGTCACTGGACATTTATCAGCCGCATCACCGCAAAGTGTGATAACTAAATCGGCATGATTCAAGATTTCAGGATCAATGATATCGGAAGTTTGAGATGTTATATCAATACCAGCTTCCTTCATCGCTTTAACAGCATTCGGGTTTAAACCATGCGCCTCAATACCTGCACTGTACACGTTCCACGAATCACCTAAATATTTCTTTGCCCATCCTTCAGCCATTTGGCTGCGGCAGGAATTGCCTGTACATAGAAAATAAATCGTTTTTTTAGACATATTTTATTCCTCCATTTAAATAATCAATAACCAAATATATAATCCAACCAGTGTGATAAATAATGTTGGAATCGTTAAGATGATTCCCGTCTTAAAATAGGTGCCCCACGAAATCTTTACTCCTTTAAGGGATAAAACATGAAGCCACAGCAAGGTTGCGAGTGAGCCAATTGGTGTAATTTTCGGCCCTAAATCAGAGCCAATCACATTTGCATAAATGAGCGCTTCACGAATAGCCCCCGTTGTATTTGTATCTGCGATCGCGAGCGCATCAATCATCACAGTCGGCATGTTATTCATAACCGACGAAAGGATCGCAGCAATAAAGCCCATCCCGATGGTTGCCGCAAAAAGACCCTGATCTGCTGTCGCTTGAATCACATCTGCTAAAACGCTAGTTAAACCTGCATTACGCAAACCATACACCACGACATACATTCCAATCGAAAAAAATACAATTGCCCATGGAGCTCCTTTAATGACTGTACCTGTATTTACCGCTGGACTTCTTTTTGCCATGATTAAAAAGAAAATAGCAATAAGACCAGCAATGATGGAAACAGGAACCTTTATAAACTCACTAACAAAATAACCAATTAATAAGATCCCTAAAACAATCCAGGAGAGACGAAACATTTTTCCGTCTTTAACCGCTTCAGCCGGATTCTTCAAATGGTTTGAATCATATTGTTTTGGAATGCTTTTTCGAAAATATAAATACAAAACAATAATACTGGCCGCTAATGAGAAGAAATTTGGAATAATCATTCTGGATGCAAATTCTACAAATCCAATGTCGAAAAAGTCAGCAGACACAATGTTCACGAGATTACTGACGACTAATGGAAGTGAAGTTGTATCCGCAATAAATCCACTTGCAATGATAAACGGGAAAACCATCTTTTCCTCAAATTTAAGATTTCTGACCATCGCGAGTACAATTGGCGTCAAAATCAAAGCCGCACCATCATTTGCAAAAAAGGCTGCAACCAATGCTCCCAAAATGGAGACATAGACAAACATTCTGACTCCATTCCCTTTTGCCGCTCTCGCCATATGCAGTGCCGCCCATTCAAAGAAACCAATTTCATCTAAAATAAGAGAAATAATAATAATAGCAACGAATGTCAAAGTCGCGTTCCAAACAATTGATGTGACATCCAATACATCATTAAAATCGACTACACCCGCAAGAAGTGCAAGAATGGCACCTCCACAGGCTGACCACCCGATTGATAGCCCTTTAGGCTGCCAGATGACAAGGATCAGTGTGGCTAAAAAAATTACGGATGCCAGTATAATTTGAGTCATCTTACTCCCTCCTTTTACTCACAGGAAATTCTTAATCCCTGTTCTTCAAGTTGTGCTAATTTATCATCCTGACTTGGAAGGTGACTCAGCAGGTTCTGTACCAGTTGGTAGTATTCACTGTTTTTATTCAGCGAATAAAAAATCCACTGGCCTCTGCGTGTTTCCCCCACAACCCCTGCATCCTTCAGTTTTCTGAGATGCTGGCTGATTGCAGGCTGGCTCATGTTAAAAATCCCGACAAACTCACACACACAACAATCATGATGATCAAGAATTTTCACCATTGTTAAACGTGTTTTATCACCTAACAATTTAAGGATCTGTGCTGCTGTTCCGATATCAAGCGTTGATTCCAACATTTCCGCCTCCCTTTTCCCTACATCACTATATAATGATATGCTTATATATGTAAATACTTATTTTGTCTCTCTTCCTTATATGGATATCCGTCAATGTACAAAAATAGAAAAGTTTCTTTGTTTTACTTTTAAATAATAGTAAAAAGGTGAAAAATTGAATTATATAAACATTTTAGTGCTTAACAAAGATATGCCTGTTTATAAAACAGGAGTTAAGAAGAAGGTGAAACGTGGAAAAAAGGTGCAGAAAAATTTGGTATAACGATGAAATCTATTATCTCATTAAAACAAACGAGTCAGGATATTGCGAAATAAAAAAATCAAATCTGAACTATATTGAATTAATCCATCGCAGTGAACTCAAAGAAACAAAAGATGATCATAAGTTATAGAAAAAAGACCCTCTCTACGGGTCTTTTTTCTGAGATTATATTGGATATATGTCCCTAAAAAGTGAGCTATATAGCTTAAAAGTGTCTTAGAATTGTCGTATTACTATATACCGCGAAAATGTTATCATTAATATGATATATATGTTTTCGTAAAAGACTGATCCAGTCAGTATATGTATTTTTATTCTATGAGGAAAAGCTATAATATTAAAATGAAAAAGGAGCTGTACTTCTTGAAAATCCAAATTAGTGATAAAGCATTGCAGTGGTTTAAGGATGAGGTTGGTTTAGAGCCGGGAAAAAAGGTTCGCTTTTACTCGCAAATTTATGGAACAAGTCCAGTCCAAGAGGGATATGCTCTTGCCTTTACGATCGATAATGATTCGAGAAATGCGGTTGTCGAAACCGTATCAGACGGCATCACATTCTTTGTTGAAGATGCTGATCTATGGTTTTTTAATGGTCATGATCTATATGTAGATTATAATGAAAAAAGTGATGAAGTGGAGTATGACTATATTAAACCAGAATAATGTGATCATAATAAAACCCTCTGTGCGGGCAGACTCTTTATCTGCTCAGAGGGTTTTTGCATATATGTTATTTGAATCATCGTGTATTCGCATTTAATAGGAAGTATCAGCAGGTTGGTACCGTGGTAAGTTCCTCAAACTCTTTCATCGTGCTATTTATCTTCGTTTGAGTGGTAATGACTGTTTTTTGAGAATGCTGTGTAATCGCACTAACCTTTTGTACTTCTTGGTAAATATTTTCAATGTTTTCATTCATCTTTTTAATCGCACTGTCAACATTAGTAGCCAATTTCCTCACTTCTGTCGCTACTACATTAAAACCGCGGCCATGTTCTCCTGCCCGTGCTGCTTCAATCGCCGCATTTAACGCTAATATATTCGTTTGAGAAGAAAGATTTTGAATTGATTTAGACAATCCTCTAATGACATCTGTTTGTTCCTGCAGCAAGTGAATCGCTTTTATATTCTCATTCGAGTTATGGCTAACAATTTCCCCCAAATCAGTCGATAGGTCATTTAGCTGAGAAACAATTTCTACTGTTTTATTTTCACGCTGTGTTATATCGGTTGCTATTTTTAGGACGGCGTCCACTTTTCCTTCTTTGTTTAAAACAGGCATATACGTAGCCTCAAGCCAAATAAGCTTCCCGCATTTGCCAACGCGCTGGATTTTTTCCTGAAATTCTTTTCCAGCTTTTAAATGATTCCATAAGGCAGCATATTGAGGACTATGCTGCAATTCTAATGTGCAAAATTGCTTATGCCTCATCGTTTTCATTTCATTGACACTGTATCCTAATGTCTGGGCAAAATTTTCGTTTACCCAAATCACTCTGCCCTCTAAATCAAATTCTATAAGAGCTAAGTTACATTCCAATGAAGCTAACACAGAATTCGGATCCAATACTTGAGTACTGACGTATTTATTTATATCCATGACGTTAACTCCTTTCTTTATATAAAAATAATGATTGAAACTGAAAGGGGAAAAAATCCTTCCCCATAAAATACTAGTATTACATTTCTAAAGATCATTATATTAGGCTATCGAGGAATTCTCGATAGCCTACATAATTTAAAAATTCTCTACCGCTTCTGATTTCTTGCTGCGACGCCTTTTGACTAACACGATTATAAACAGGAATAGTAAAAATAGGAACTGGAATAAATAGGTAACTTTACTTTTTACGATATCTTCACTTCCCAGCAGCCAGTTTGATATTGTTTTTATGCCCAAATAATTACGATCGATCAATAAATCTGTTTTCCCATTGGAGGCATAGATCGTACCTTCTAATCCAGAATCGGGCTTAATATAATCTAAATTCATTCCATTGGCAGTTTGATAGAGTATATTTTCTGAGGAATTCTCACCTGTATCTGCTATGCTCAATATAGGTAATTCTTTATCAGCGGATTTCACTAAATTACTCCAGCCATCTTCTGGCATACTAAATTCTGCTGCCTCAATATGATTACCCAATGCATCGAGCACCATCACTATATGTCTCTGACCAGTGTCAGCCATATTCATCGTGATAGACCAATTCCCATTCTGATCTGCTGTGACTTTTTGATAGATTTTATTATCTACTTGTAATGCAATAGTTGCATTCGCTTCACTTTTACCAGAAATCAATATCTTTCCACTGCTAGTATAAGTTACATTAGGGACAAGTTTAGAAGTTGAACTGCTGCTATTCCTACTTACTTCGCCTATTGATGCTTGATTTACTGCTTGTTTGACTGTTATAAACACGTATTGACTTTGACTGTTTTTAGAATTCAATGCCTCAACCTTTATTCTCGCATCTGCCTTTTGACGGCTAATTGATACAGACCAATTCCCCTTGATATCTGCCACAGTCGTTACTTTGTTTCCATCTGGCAAGATAACTGTAATCTTGCTATAAGGGGCACTAGTCCCTTGAACCATTCTGCTATCTTCATTAACATTTTCTACACTCAAATTTAACTGTGTACCGTTATCGGCAGATGGCACTGTCTGTTGAACTGGCTTCCCTTCATTTCCTCCATTATCAGATGATCCTTCAGCTTCTGGAATTGATATAGAATCTTCCGATTGGATTGGTGATTCTGATTGTGAACCTGCTTGGTTTCCAACAGTTTCAGTTGGTGCTGATGCTGATGGATTTTCCGGTTGGTCTGATGTTGCTGGACCAGGCACAACCTCGTTTTCTTTTGAGCCATCAGATGGAGCTTCTGGTTCCGATGTTTCCGAATCTTCTTTTTTGGTTGGTAATTCTGTCTCTGATCCTTCTTCATTTCCACCAGTTTCTGTTGGTGGTGTTGTTGGATTTTCTGGTTGTACTGGTATTTCAGTTTCAGCCTCTTCTTTACTTTCCGCTTCTTCAGATGGTACTTCTGCTTCAGATGATGTTGAATCTTCTGGTTGTGTTGATGTTTCTGTCTCTGTTCCATCTTCGGTTCCACCAGTTTCAGTTGGAACTTCTTCTGTTGGTGGTGATGATGGATCTTCCAGTTGTGCTGGTGTTTCAGAGCCTGATTCTTCTTCAGTTGTTGGATCTTCAGTTTGCACTGGTGCTTCTATTTCTGTCCCATCATCGTTCCCACCAGTTTCACTTGGTGCTTCTTCTGTTGGTGGTGTTGTTGGATTTTCAGGTTGCGCTGGTGGTTCTGTTCCAGACTCTTCTTCCGTTCCTTCAGTTTCCTCAGATGGTACTTCTACTTCAGTTGTTGGATCTTCAGTTTGCACTGGTGCTTCTGTTTGTGTTCCATCTTCGTTCCCACCAGTTTCACTTGGTGCTTCTTCGATTGGTGTTGTTGATGGATTTTCAGGTTGTTCTGGCGATCCTGTGCCTGACTCTTCTTCCATTCCTTCAGTTTCCTCAGATGGTACTTCTACTTCAGTTGTTGGATCTTCAGTTTGGATTGGTGCTTCTGTTTGTGTTCCATCTTCATTTCCACCAGTTTCACTTGGTGCTTCTTCTGTTGGTGATGTAGTTGGATTTTCCGGTTGTTCTGGCGATCCTGTGCCTGACTCTTCTTCCATTCCTTCAGTTTCCTCAGATGGTACTTCTACTTCAGTTGTTGGATCTTCAGTTTGGATTGGTGCTTCTGTTTGTGTTCCATCTTCATTTCCACCAGTTTCACTTGGTGCTTCTTCTGTTGGTGATGTAGTTGGATTTTCCGGTTGTTCTGGCGATCCTGTGCCTGACTCTTCTTCCATTCCTTCAGTTTCCTCAGATGGTACTTCTACTTCTGGTGTTGGATCTTCAGTTTGCACTGGTGCTTCTGTTTCTGTTCCGTCTTCGTTCCCACCATTTTCAGTTGATTCTTCTTCTGTTGGTGATGTTGTTGGATTTTCCAGTTGAGCTGGTGGTTCTGTACCAGACTCTTCTTCAATTCCTTCTGATCCCTCAGATGGTACTTCTACTTCTGGTGTTGTTGGATCTTCTATTTCTGAACCATTTTCATTTCCACCTGACTCAGTTGGTCCTTCTTCTGTTGGTGATGTTGTTGGATTTTCCGGTTGCGCCGGTGTTTCTGTTCCAGACTCTTCTTCTGCTCCTTCTACTTCCTCAGATGGCACTTCTACTTCTGGTGTTGTTGGATCTTCAGTTTGGACTGGTGCTTCTGTTTCTGTTCCATCTTCGTTCCCACCTGTTTCAATTGCTTCTTCTTCCGTTGGAGGGGTTGTTGGATTTTCCTGTTGCGCTGGCGTTTCTGTTCCAGCCTCTTCTTCCGTTCCTTCTGACCCCTTAGTCGGAATTTCTTCCGGAGTTGTTACAGGTTCATATGGTTGCTCCGATGCTCCTGTCTCAGTTCCTTCTTCCGTTCCACCAGCTTCAGTTGGTTCTTCGTCTGTTGGTGGTGTTGTTGGATTTTCAATTTGGCCTGGTACTTCTATTTCTGAACCATTTTCATTTCCACCTGACTCAGTTGGTCCTTCTTCTGCTGGTTGTGTAGCTGGACTCTCTTCTTGGACTGGTGTTTCAGAACCTGAATCTTCTGCATTACCTTCTGATGGTTCTTCTGGATTAGTCACAGGTTCGTTTGGTTGCTCGGTTGTTCCTGGTTCTGTGCCTTCTTCATTTCCACCAGTTTCAGTTGGAGCTTCTTCTATTGGTGTGGATGGATTTTCTGGTTGAGCTGGTATTTCGGTTCCAGCCTCTTCTTCAATTCCTTCTGATCCCTCAGATGGTACTTCTACTTCAGGTGTTGTTGGATCTTCAATTTGGCTTGGTACTTCTATTTCTGAACCATTTTCATTTCCACCTGACTCAGTTGGTCCTTCTTCTGCTGGTTGTGTAGCTGGACTCTCTTCTTGGACTGGTGTTTCAGAACCAGAATCTTCTGCATTACCTTCTGATGGTTCTTCTGGATTAGTCACAGGTTCGTATGGTTGCTCAGATATTCCTGGTTCTGCGCCTTCTTCATTTCCACCAGTTTCGGTTGGAGCTTCTTCTGTTGGTGGTGTTGGATCTTCAGTTTGGACTGGTGCCTCTGTTTCTGAACTATTTTCATTTCCACCTGTTCCATTTGGCTCTTCTTCTGTTGCTGTTGGATTTTCCGGTTGCTCAGGTGTTTCTGTGTCAGCCTCTTCTACCGTTCCTTCTGTTGCATCAGATGGCACCTCTACTTCAAGTGTTGAAGCAGGTTCTTCTGGCTGCAGAGGTGTTTCTGTTGACCCTTCTGAAACAGGAGTAGCATTCATGGTTGTAGACACCGATTCACTTCGGTTTCCAGCATCATCTACTGCAGTAATCATTAATCTTCTACTTAATGAATACGTATTAATGCGTACATACCATTTTCCCTGATCATCAGCTTGAGTATAGACTTCACTTTCATCTGGAAGAGTTAATATAATTTTTGCATACTTTTCACTCTCTCCATATATTTCTCCAGTTGTTTCATCCATAGAAGTTATAACAGGAAGTGCTGGTGCTTCTGTATCTGCCTTTTCGATTGGCTGCACGACCACAGTAACAGCTTCACTTATATTTCCAGCTGCGTCCGTTGCTGTTACTATTAATTCCGCGTTGACTGCTTGTGGATTTATTGCAACTGTCCATTCGCCACCTTCATTCGCTACAGTCGTTTTTTCACTTCCATCTGGAAAAACTACTTTCACTAATGCTCCGACTTCACTGTTTCCAGTAATCACTGTACTCGTTTCGTTGACCGAATCGACAATCGGCTGCGCCGGTGCTTCTGTATCTGCCTTTTCGATTGGCTGCACGAACACAGTAACAGCTTCACTTGTATTTCCAGCTGCGTCCGTTGCTGTCACACTTAATTCCGTGTTTGCCGCTTGAGGATCTGCCGCAACTGTCCAGTCTCCTTCTTCATTCGCTACTGTCGTTTTTTCACTTCCATCTGAAAAAATTACTTTCACTAATGCTCCGACTTCACTGTTTCCAGTAATCACTGTACTCGTTTCGTTGACCGAATCTACAATCGGCTGTTCCGGTGCTTCTGTATCTGCCTTTTCAATTGGCTGCACGAACACAGTAACAGCTTCACTTGTATTCCCGGCTGCATCCGTTGCCGTCACTATCAGTTCTGCGTTGACTGCTTGTGGATCTATTGCAACTGTCCATTTGCCTTCTTCATTCGCTACAGTCGTTTTCTCACTTCCATCCGGGAATACAATTTTCACCACCGCTCCCGCTTCACTTGTTCCACTCACATCTGTGCTCATACCATTGACCGCTTCTACAACCGGCTGGCCAGGAGCTGTCTTGTCAACAAAGGTGGTATTTAATGTTGATACCGCTCCAAGACCATTCAAAACATTAAGATCCAGCAAAAAACTGTCAACAGCTATTGCTTTGGATGTAAGCTTACCGTCTAAACTTGGAGGAAGCTCATTTACTCCTAAGTTTTTTAAATTAATGCTGAGAGTAAAGGTCGTAGGAGTACTTACATTTACTCCTAATAAGTGGGCGATATTGGCACCAACTAAAGCATTTTCATTGTTAGTAAGAATATTAAATCCTGTAATTGTACCTTTATTCTCTAAAAGGCTGCCTCCTAACCCTAGAAATGGGATAGAGTAAGTAATCGTCGTTTCTTTTTTAAAATTATTGTTGCTCAATAAATACGAAAGTTCCTCTGGCAGCTGAAAGATAGGAACATAATTATTTAACAATCCTATATTCGCCACCTGATTGCCTGTAATGGTTAAAGAAAATTCACCATTTTGATATGAAGATACTAGGCTCTGATTGCCAATTACATTTATGTTAACTGCTGAAGCCTTGTTTTCTTCAACAAAAAATCCGAATGGAGCCATCATTAATATAAATGCGAACAATACCATAAACCTTAACTTAGATCTAAACCAGTTTGATCTTTTCATAACTATTCAATCTCCCTAAATATAAATTCGTTTCTTCCAAATGATAGGATTATTATCTAATTTAAGGAGATTACTGATAATAGCCTGTATTTCCTTTTTCCATTTATTAAGCAAATATAGGAACTATTGACTAGTATGATAAAAACAGAGAGAATTCCTAGGCAAAATAAAAAAGCCAGTTCACACCAGCTTTAATAAATGAATTACTATTACCATATTTTATATATTGGAATGAACTAAATACAATCTACCAATATATCTACAATTGAAGGATCAAAGTGCTTTCCCTTTTCCTGAATAATGTAATTCAATGCCTCCCTTTTACTCCATGCCTTTTTATAAGGTCTTACAGCGGTTAAAGCATCGTATACATCTACAATGGCCACAATTCTTGCTTCTAAAGGAATAGCACATCCCTTTAATCCATATGGATAGCCAGTACCGTCCCACTTTTCATGATGATACAGGATAATATTTTCAACGACTTTCATGTTTATGGATTCGCAATATGTAATATTGGATGTTTTCTCTCTCAAAATTGCCCATCCCCATAAAGGATGCATCTCAATGACTTTCCGCTCAAATTCATTTAAACTCGCTGGCTTATTTAAAATATATTTAGGAATACAGAACTTTCCTATATCATGTAAAATGCTGAAATGAATAATATTCTCTATATAATGTTCATCAAGGATCACTTTAGCTTGCTTGTTATACTCCTTAGCAAGGATTCCTGTTAATTTCTGCACATTTCTTAAATGCTCCATGATTTCAAACTTACCAACCTCACACCTATCAATTAAGTAATCGATCAGCTCTTTTTGTGACTTTTTCTTACAAGCCTGAATCCACTTATAAGATGGACTCTGTTCATATATGGCAATGCCGCACTCCATGTTTATCCCCCTCTCTTTTCTGTGTAACTGCTCCTTACAAAGTCTTCTTTTATCTTTAAAATAACATCCACAAGACCGAACATAGTATAAAATGACTATTTAATCGAATTATATTCAGTATCTCTGTCTTTTTAAATAGGAGGTATCTCCCTTTTAATACCTATAAATCACTTTTAGGCATACTTAATAAATAGGAGTTGTTTCCTATTTCGGTCTATTATTGGGAAACATATGGATTCTATTTTTTATTAAAAGGTAAAATGATGTGAACAGTTTAAAGAAGATAAATATATGAAAATCAGCCTTTTAATTAGCTCATTATGTGAAGCAAACCAAATTATCCCAAATCATAAAGCTTAAATTATCCAAGGTAAAAACCAGTATAGTTAATGGAAGTCAAAATATAGAAATTCAAGTCTTCAGGATAGTCGTCCTAGACCTAAAAGCACGGTTCTTTTCCTTCATAGCCCATGGTAAACTTTAGGAAAAAGGGATAGGTGGGATGGTATGAAGCTAAAAGGATTGATGCTTATTTTGTTTATTCTGATTCTGTTAGTGGGATGCAGCCCGAGCCAGAGTCAGGACCAGGATCAGAAAGAGGGAATCAGTGAAGATCAGTTAGCAGTAATCAGGCTTGACGACGGTGCCAAAATTTCCTATGGCATGACAAGAGACGAAGTAAATGAAGAGCTGGGCGAGGATAATTTCGATGAAGATGGTCTCACAGGCTATGATTCTGGGCTCGGTGTTGTATATAGAGAAGATAAAGTTGTATCAATGATCCTTAGTGAAGACTCGGAAGGTGTATATGAAACTGCTGATGGGGTCAGCCTGGGGATGAATGAACAAGAAACGATGGAAGTATACGGTGACAAATCCCGTGCGACGCAGCAAGAGCCCGAAAACTCGCTGAGTTATATTTATGACAAAGAAACTAAGGAATATTGGTCTTCGCATCATGAAGTGGAAATTAAATCTCAGGATATTAAGAGTTTATATCTTATACACTCCAGATTCGATCCGAATGGCAGTCTTTATATGATATCGTTAGGCGACTATTTAGGTGTCGCAAATATGTTATGAATGATTTCGAGCAGGAAAACAGAAAAAGAGCAGGAAGTTTTTCTCCGCCCTTTTATATTAGTAGATCAGCCAAAATCAGCGACTGGTCTACTTCGTTTGAAATTTATAATTGAAAGTGATGTAAACCATAGCCTTTCCACCAAATAAGGGCATAACCTTTCCACGCCTAGAGACACTTGAATTGACGGCACATTTCAGTCAGGCTTTCAATTTTCACTCATTGAATATTTTCAATATATCAAATGAAAACTCGTTATTTAATGTTTTGGGAAAGCTTATACTTTATTTTTGTTCTAGGAAATTTCACTTCTGAACTAGAGAATATCTACCGCAATTTGTGACCAGGGTTCTAATCGGTCATATGTACAGGACTGTTTTAACTCATCAATAGTTAACCAGTAACCTTTAAGTTGTTCTACTTCACGAACAGCTACAGTAGCATCATTTGATAATTCAAGGATTGCTAAGATGCCTAGATGTACTTTACCTACCTCATTTAAGTCGTCATTAATTAATCCGATAAATTGTAAATTGCGAGCAGAAGATTGGATGTTTAATTCTTCCTCTAATTCACGATTAAGATTATACATTAACACTTCTTGAAAATTACCTTCTTCTGGATTCATATGACCACCGACCCCAAGAGATAACTTGCTATGCAATCGTGATTCCCCTCCGCCGGATAAACGTTCATACGTATAGATTTCATTACAACGTTTAATTAATACGTAAGGAATAGGTTGTTTATAGTCAGTATTAATTTCAGCATTATTCTCTTTAGGTGTAGGATCGGTTGTTGCACCTCTTCGAAAGGAAGTATTAGAATCGGATAAGTTAGTGATGATTTCTTCTACTACTTCCTTGCGTTGTTCAGTACCTTGAAAAGCTAATGATTCATTGTTGAATACTGTATTACGAGGTGCAACCAAGATAATTTCTTCCCATTTTTTATTTGTCATTTATGTAATACTCCCTTTTTCTTAATTTGAATTATGTGTTATTTGTTTGATAGGAGAATCGATTAGGACTCTTCTATGTTTAAATATCGATATCTCTTTTGGTTTTTAGGAAGGAGAATTTAGCTATAGTATTTTATATGGCATTACTGTTCTTCTTTTTATTCTTTGCAATCGTTATACACGCACTAATTATCAGCATATAGATAATCAAGTGGAAGATAGAAAAAAATATTTTGTTCTACATAGAAATAAATAAAATATTCACTATCCCCATTGCACAAGCCATTAAACTTAGGATTCTAGTATATTTCCTTTGAGGTTCGAATTAAAGATAATAGAGAGATTAGCTTTAATTTAATAATGATATACATTCTATTTTGTTTTGCTCCCCTCAATTTAAATCATAATCTATAAATATAACAACGGGTACAACCTTTCCATAGCCATTATATTGTTATTTAATATTAATTTTTTATGACGGATTAACTGAACAATCCAGAAATCCACTTATAAATGCTTTCACCTACTTTAGTTAATACGGCACCAATCACCAATAATACAATTGGATTTAATAAAAAATTATTATAGAACCTCTTTAATGGAGTATCTTGTCTTAACTGTTTGTATATGTCAGACTCTCTCATATTCTTTTTAATTCTAAATGGAGTTCTATGCTCATTTCCTTGTAAATATTGTAGCCTTTTTGACTCAATATCCGACATATCAAATCTATTATAAATATCTTGTCTACTTGCTGCGATCTCTACATGATCTTTTGAAGCTTTTCTATTTAAATAATCAAAAGTTAAGGTTACAATACCATCCCCTACATTAATACTCTGATCATACTTAGAATTATTTGTGATTGATATTAAAGATAACCCACACCATTTAGGATCTAATGTTGTTGAAATGTTACTTAAGCCTTTTGCTGAAAACGAAACCCTTGAATGATAAGTGCCGCTAATTTTTCGTGAAACCCATATTGCTTCTTGAGTTAATATATTTACAGTTTCTCCTTTTGGAATATTTATTTTCCCTTGTTTTACAAGCATACTTACCAGGAATATCAATAATAATTGGTTCTCCTTGTGAGTCAGTTCCTGTACTTTTTTCAGCAGAATACCATGCCAAATCACTGGCAGTTAAATTAATTGAACTGCCATTTATATATTCAGTATTTAATGGATAAATAGCTAAGTTCTTACTTTTAATAATTTCTCTTACTATATCTTTATTACTAAGCATCATTTCCTCCGAATATACGATTTTAATATAAATAATACACTTTGGTAACTATTTTTACCATACTCAAATAGATGGATTGAAAAGCTCTAAATTTGCCGATAGTAATAAGAGTGTATCATTACAAAACAAATCATTGGCTTCCAGTATTATTTAATAAAGGTGAAAATTTTGCTCAATTTTTAATGAATAATAATGCTATTATAATGAAATAAAATGCCTATTTATAGAATTCAAGCATAAAGTTTCCCAAAAAAAAAAAACATAAAGCTTCCAAACGGAAAATTTATGCTTTACGTCACAAAAAATAAAAAACCACCAAATATGTATTTGGTGGAGACGGAGGGAGTCGAACCCTCGTCCAAAGATATCGGCACTTAAGCTTCTACGAGTGTAGTCGATATATTCGTATTTCGCTGAGCCATCTGCCTATCGACTGGCGCCCGGTCAGCTAGTCTGGTTATTCTCTTCCTTCATCCTCAGACGGTGGAATCCGGCGTAGCCCACTAAGTTTGAGTCCCTTACCCTACCACATGGGCAATGGAGGGAGGAACCACTAAAGCGCTATTAAGCAGCTAAAGCGAAGTTGTTTTGTTGTTTGCCAGTTATAGGCGTTGACGTTTTAACGAGGTCGATCCCCTCGACTCGCAACCTAAGCTCGAACTATCCCTGTCGAATCCGTAGCGTCCCCATTATAAGAAAAGCGTCGGTATTTAACCTATTCCCGCTTTATAAATGAGTCAAACATGACGTCATGCTGACGTTTCGGAAGCTCGAAATAGATGAGCTAAAGTTTGTATCACCACTTGGTGACATAAATTATTATAACATAGTGACAGAGAATTTCAATTGTAAGGTTTTGGAACTACATCTTCTGCCGTTCACGGAAAGCACGTTCAACCTCGCGTTTCGCTTCTTTTTTCTTCAGATCTTCACGCTTGTCATATTTCTTTTTCCCTCTTGCCAAGCCAATTGCCACTTTAGCATACCCATTTTTCAAATAGAGTTTTAGAGGCACAAGTGCATAACCGGACTGCTTTGTTTCACCGATCAGCTTGTTGATCTCCTTGCGGTGAAGCAGCAGTTTTCTTGTTCTTAACGGATCATGGTTATATCGATTTCCCTGCTCATATGGACTTACATGCATGCCAATCAAGAACATTTCACCGTTAATGATGCGTGCATAAGAATCTTTTAAATTAACGCGGCCATTTCGAATGGACTTAATCTCTGTACCCTGTAAAACAAGACCTGCTTCATATGTTTCTTCTATTGCATAATCATGAAAGGCTTTTTTATTTTGCGCAATAACCTTTCCACTACCCTTTGGCATACTGACTTCCCCCTTGTGTTGCAGCTCGCGTACAAAGCGTTTCCTTCTATTGTAGCAAAAAGGGGTTAAAAACGGAATATTGACTGCTCCAAGTGAATTCACACTTGGAGCAATAGCTTATCGTTTTTTCTTACGCTTTGCTTTTGGAGCATTCTCAAAATGCTTTTTATTCTTTTTATGTTTGCGTTTTGAACCTTCAGCAGCACTGCCTTTTCTCTCACCCTCACCACTTTTGCCACGGCGCGGTTTACGATCTGAGCTGCCTGTTTTAAATACTTTTGGTGCGTCATTTGTTTCACGGCGGCGAGTGCCCTTCATGCCGACAATTTCAAAGTCAATTGAACGCTCATCTTTATTGACATTGACTACACGTACTGTGATCTCATCACCAATTCGGAAAACCTTGCCTGTACGTTCTCCGATCATCGCCATATGGCGTTCTTCGTAGCGATAATAATCATCGGTCATATAGCTGACATGAACAAGTCCTTCAATCGTATTTGGCAGCTCGACGAACATTCCGAAGTTTGTAACAGAACTAATAATCCCGTCGTACTCTTCGCCAATTTTATCTGCCATATATTCTGCTTTTTTCAGCTCGTCCGTTTCACGCTCAGCTTCTACTGCCCGGCGCTCCATATTAGAAGAGTGCTCAGCAATATCAGGCAGAAGCATATTCCATTTCTCTCTTGTTGCTTGGTCAATTTTTCCTTCAATTAAATACGTGCGGATCAGACGATGCACGATTAAGTCCGGATAACGGCGGATCGGAGAGGTAAAATGCGTATAGAACTCTGTTGATAATCCAAAGTGTCCTAAGCTTTCCGGATCGTATTTTGCCTGCTGCATCGAGCGAAGCATAACGGTTGAAACCACCATTTCCTCTGGTTTCCCTTGTACTTCTTCAATGATTTCCTGAAGTGCACGCGGATGTACAGCATTGGCTGTTCCTTTTACGATATAGCCGAAGTTCGTGATAAATTCAAAGAATCGGCGCAGCTTGTCTTCTTTTGGATCCTCGTGAATACGATAGATGAACGGAACTTCCATCCAGTGAAAATGTTCAGCAACGGTTTCATTGGCCGCAAGCATGAACTCTTCAATCAAGCGCTCTGCAACTGAACGTTCACGAATAACGACTTCCTTTGGAGCACCTTCGTCATCAACAAGCACCTTTGCTTCTTTAAAATCAAAGTCGATTGCTCCGCGCTGCATCCGCTTCTTGCGTAAGATTGCAGCAAGCTCTTCCATCATTTTAAACATTGGCACTAATGGTTCATAGCGCTTGATCAGTTCTTCATCTTCATCCTCAAGAATTTTATTCACATCATGATACGTCATCCGCTCTGCCGTTTTAATCACACTTTGATAGATCTCATGATTGACCACTTCACCGTCTTCTGTAATCTCCATATTACAAGATAACGTTAAACGATCAACCTGCGGGTTAAGTGAACAAATTCCATTTGAAAGACGATGCGGAATCATCGGAATCACGCGATCAACGAGATATACACTTGTCGCACGGTCTGCAGCTTCGCGGTCAATTGAAGAATCCTCCGTAACATAATAGGTAACATCGGCAATATGTACACCAAGTCTGTAGTTTCCGTTCTCAAGCTTTGTAACCGTAACAGCGTCATCCAAGTCCTTCGCATCTGCGCCATCAATCGTCACGATCGTTTCGTTTCTGAGGTCACGGCGGTTTTTCAGTTCACTTTCATCAATGGTTTCAGGTGTATCAGATGCCTGCTTAAGCACATCGTCTGGAAACTCCATTGGCAGGCCATGCTTATGGATAACCGAAAGAATATCAACACCCGGATCATTTTTATGGCCAAGAATTTCAATAACTTCGCCTTCTGCGCTTTTTCGTCCTTCTGGGTAAGTTGTCAGTTTTACAACGACTTTATGGCCTTCTATTGCCCCTTTCGAGCTTGCTTTTGGGATAAAAATATCACTGGCAAACTTTTTATCATCAGGGATCACAAATCCAAAATGCTTGCTTTCCGTATACGTACCGACAATTTGCTGAATGCCGCGCTCTAGAATACGGACGATCGTTCCTTCTCTGCGCTGACCTGACGATTCAGCTGTTACACGAGCAAGCACGATATCCCCATGCATCGCATTATTTGTTTCATTTGGCGGGATAAAAATATCATCCATGCCCTGCTCATCCGGAACAACAAACGCAAAGCCTTTTGCATGGCCTATCATTTTTCCGCGGATTAAATTCATTTTTTCCGGCAGTCCATAACGATTGCTGCGGGTTCTAACGACTAACCCTTTTTCCTCCATTACAACGAGCGCCTTCACAAAATCCTTAAAATCAGCGGAATCTTCAATTCCAAATGCTTCTTCCAGCTCCTGAACGGTTAAAGGCTTATACGCTTCATCTTTCATATGGCTCAAAAGCTGTTCAATTATTTCTGCTGACTTATTCTCCAAAGGATTCCCTCCTTTTATATCTATTTGTTTTAGTCTTCCCAATTTAACTGTTCTAAAAACTGATAAACATCCTCGTGAAGCTCATCACGCTGTTTATCAAGCGTAATAACATGTCCAGATTCTTCATACCATTTTAGTTTCTTTAAATCGTTTTCTACTTCATTAAAGATAATGTTTGCACTATCAGTGTTAATCATGTGGTCATGTCTTGCTTGTGCAACAAATGTTGGCGAATAGATCATATCCACATGGTTTCTTACATCTGCAATCAGCTCTTGAAGGGCTTTTAGGGTATTCATTGGCGTTTTTTCAAATTCCGCCATCTCAGAATCAATCTGTTCCGCAGATTTCCCTTCAAGTTTTTTATATTCCCTAGCATACGCCAATATGCCCTTGTACATCGTCTCTTCGCTTTTAATATACATTGGCGCGCACATTGGAACAATTCCCTTTACAGGAACAGTGTAACCCAATTTAAGTGAAAATACGCCTCCAAGTGACAGTCCAGCAACAGCGATCTCCTGATGCCCCATCTCTTTTAAAAGCTCATATCCTTCCATTACATCCTTCCACCAATCCTCTGGTCCTGTATGAACAAGCTCTTCTGGCGGAACTCCATGACCTTTAAATAACGGTGCATGACACGTATAGCCTTTTCCTTCAAGATAGCGAGCCAGCATTCTGACGTCTGCAGTATTTCCCGTAAATCCGTGTAGAAGCAATACAGCTCTCTTTCCATTTCCGAACGTAAACGGCTTTGGTGCAACAACTTTCATTCTTCTTACCCCTTTTCAATCAAACGTTTGATTAATGTGTATGTTCTATTTTTAACAGACCGAAACAAAACAATCCATTTAGAAGTCTTGAAGGAGGAATATTATTCCATTTTTTCGAAGCATAATAAAAGCCTGACCTTTTTCGGCCAGGCAGGAAAGGCTTATAGAGCAAAATAAGATACAGCAATCGTTAATAGGAAAAATAGTACAGAAAGCACAATCGTTACACGGTGAAGAATTAAGTCAATTCCACGCGCCTTTTGTTTTCCGAAAAGCTGCTCAGCTCCTCCGGAAATTGCACCCGAAAGTCCTGCACTCTTACCAGATTGAAGAAGTACAACAACAATAAGTCCAATCGAAACAATGACCAGTAATGTAATGAATAATGTATGCATTAAGCCCACCTCCTGAAACTGAAACGTACACTTACAGTATTTTAAATTTTATCATATTTATTGGAATTGGACAATATCTTGGGTAAGATGTGTTGATTTTTTGTTGATTAGCCCTTCTGCCTCACACCGTATTTGTAAAAGCAACTGAATGAAGGAATGCGACTCCTTGTTTTCCTCTTTCAGCTTTTCCAGACGCCTTTTCCCTAATCTGCGGTCTAGCATAGCAAACGCCTTAATGACAGGGTCCTGCGATTGGAGCGCTTCATCAATAGACAGTTGGATATATTCAAGCAAAGAATGATACATACTGTATTCTGCAATCACATTCTTCTTTATTACAATCTGTTCTGCCTCCTCATAAGCATCAAGCAGGGCTGCTCTTTCCTTTGACTGAAACATAGTTGTCCAATCAGAATCATATGGAATCGGCTCTAGTTGCTGTTCTTCTTTTAACAACTGATATTGCTCTTCTACGTTCATTTCAAAGACTTGATCAGCTGCACAATAAATCTCTTTTTTATCTAATGTAATCCACATTCTGCTTGGCTGGTCATGCGCTTTTCGGTAAGCTGTTGTGCGGATTTCCAATCGTCCTTTAAGGGACTCGCATAAGCGATTTTCGAGTAGTTTTTTCAATTTGGTCCATTTCATGGGGGATTGCCTCCTTATTAACTTATATTTTATGACTCTATTCACATTTACGAAAGGAATTTTATAAAAAGAAGGGAATTATTTTAGAAAGGAGGCGATACTTTGATTGTTAAAGAACGATCCATTCCTGCAAGGATCTTTAGTTTAGAAGTTTTATCTGAAAGGCTGCTTATCAGCCATCCGAAAGTGCCGCTTATTCAACAGGATTTAATAAAAGTTTCGGCTGGGTTCAAGGGTGAAAAAGCCGTTTCCTATTACTTGGATTTCCTGCCCCCAAATGATGCCTTCATCTTTCACTCTCCCCGCTTACCCAGCGGAAAACACTACTTTCAAATTGATTATCTAATTCTCACACAGCGATATGCCTTAATCCTCGAATGCAAAAACTTCTTTGGTACATTATTTTTCGATCAATCCTTCAACCAGCTAATCCGCACAGCCAATGATAAAGAGGAAGGCTTTCAAGATCCAATCTCCCAAGCAAAGTGGCATCAGCAGCAGCTTCGGCAATGGCTGTACAAACATGATATTCAGATGCCAATTGAATTTTTCGTTGTAATCAGCAATCCTTCTACCATTCTAAAAACAAATCCCCAAAACCAGTATGCTTTGAAAAAAGTAATTCATGGCCACAGTTTGCTTGAAAAAATAGAGGAGGTGAATCAGCGTTATAAAAAAGAGCACTTGGATATGAAGGGAGTTCGCAAACTAAATAAGCAGCTGCTTAAAAGTCATACTCCAGAGTCATTTAATGCTTTGGATCGGTATGGCATCAGGCCAGAGGAGATTGTAACTGGAGTGAGATGTCCAAATTGCGGTCACCTTCCTATGATGCGAACGAAAAGAACATGGTTGTGTCCTAAGTGTGGTGCAAAGGACAGGCAAGCACATGTTAAAGCGTTACAGGACTATTTTTATTTGATGGGTCCGTCTATAACAAATAAACAATTTAGGGATTTTGTGCATTTGGAGTCCGTTCATGCAGCTCAAAAGTTGTTAAAAGCAATGGATTTGCCTTTTTCAGGTGATAAAAAGGGAAGAATCTACTTTAAACGAGAGTGAGAGAGATCACTTAGCTTGGATATTCGCCGTCCAGAGAATTTATTCGCTGAAAAAATGAATATATTCGCCGTTATTCCGATATATTCGCCGTTAAAATTTTTTATTCGCCATAAACATCATTTTATTCGCTAAATTCTAAATTAACATTTTCATTCCCTAAGATCTGCAATGTGAGAGCCAATTCATATACACCTTTAATGACGGCTGCAAAATAGCTCCCTAATATGACCAATTTTCAGTTAAATACTTGTCAAAAGAATCAGTTTGTCTCTTTCGGTTAGTTCCATACCAAAAAAACATTATAAACTCCAGTGAGTTTGAATATGTAATTTGATATATTCGCCGTCCTAAGAATATATTCGCTGTAAAATGAATATATTCGCCGTTATTCCAATATATTCGCCGTTAAAATTTTTTATTCGCCATAAACACCATATTATTCGCCAAAACGCCACTCAAAAAACCAAACACACAAAAAAAAGAGCGGCCCCCACAGGCCGCTCCTCACTCAAAACTTACTTGCTCAAGTTATAAAAAGATTTCAAACCATCATAAACAGCTAAATCGCCAAGTTCGTCTTCGATGCGAAGAAGTTGGTTGTATTTCGCGATACGGTCTGTACGGGACATAGAACCAGTTTTGATTTGGCCAGCGTTTGTTGCAACAGCGATGTCAGCGATTGTTGCGTCTTCTGTTTCACCAGAACGGTGAGAAACTACTGCTGTGTAGCCAGCGCGCTTCGCCATTTCGATTGCTTCGAATGTTTCTGTAAGTGTACCGATTTGGTTTACTTTGATTAGGATTGAGTTACCAACGCCTTGCTCAATACCTTGTGCAAGTTTCTTCGTGTTAGTAACGAATAGGTCGTCACCAACAAGTTGAACTTTGCCGCCAATACGCTCAGTTAATAGTTTGTGGCCATCCCAGTCGTTTTCGTCAAGACCATCTTCAATTGAGATGATTGGGAATTCGTTAACAAGCTCTTCGTAGAAGTTAACCATATCTTCAGAAGTTAAGCCTGTGCGTCCTTCGCCTGCAAGATCGTATTTGCTTGTTTCTTTGTTATAGAACTCAGAAGAAGCAACGTCCATTGCAAGGTAGATGTCTTTACCAGCTTCGTAGCCAGCGTTTGTGATTGCTTCGATGATTACTTCAAGAGCTTCACGGTTAGAACCAAGGTTTGGAGCAAATCCGCCTTCGTCACCAACAGCTGTGTTTAAACCTTTGCCAGAAAGAACCTTTTTCAAGCTGTGGAATACTTCAGCACCCATACGGATTGCTTCTTTGAATGTTGGAGCTCCAACAGGCATGATCATGAATTCTTGGAAGTCAACGTTGTTATCAGCATGAGAACCACCGTTGATGATGTTCATCATTGGAGTTGGAAGCTGCTTCGCGTTGAAACCGCCAAGGTAACGGTATAAAGGAAGTCCTACAGACTCAGCAGCAGCATGTGCAGCAGCCATAGAAACACCTAGGATAGCGTTAGCGCCTAGTTTGCCTTTGTTTTCAGTACCATCTAGTTCGATCATTGTGCGGTCGATGCCCACTTGATCTGTTACATCTAAGCCAATTACTGCTTCAGCGATAAGGTTATTTACGTTATCTACTGCTTTTTGAACACCTTTTCCAAGGTAGCGAGACTTGTCGCCATCGCGAAGTTCTACAGCTTCGTGCTCACCAGTTGATGCACCAGATGGCACCATTGCACGGCCGAAAAAGCCTGATTCTGTTAACACTTCTACTTCGATTGTTGGGTTACCGCGAGAGTCTAATACTTCACGAGCATATACATGTTGGATAAATGGCATAATAATTCTCTCCTTTTTATATAAAAAAATAGTTTAAAAAACAAGTTATTTCTTCAGAATGGATGTGCCTGTCATTTCTGTTGGCTTCTCAAGACCTAATAGATCCAAAACTGTTGGAGCAAGATCACCAAGAATTCCATCCTCACGCAAAGTCACGCCTTCTTTTGTCACAATGACCGGAACCGGATTTGTCGTATGAGCGGTCATTGGATTGCCGTCCAATGTCACAACTTCATCAGCATTTCCGTGGTCAGCAGTAATGATTGCATGTCCGCCCTTAGCTACAAGAGCATCAATAATCTTGCCAAGACATTCATCAACTGTTTCTACCGCTTTGATTGTCGGCTCCAGCATGCCAGAGTGTCCAACCATATCCGGATTGGCAAAGTTTAAAATGATTGCATCGAAATTATCGGCTTCAATCTCTTTTAAAAGAGCATCCGTTAATTCGTATGCACTCATTTCCGGCTGTAAATCGTACGTTGCAACTTTTGGAGAATTGATCAGAATTCTTTCTTCACCAGGGAACTTCTCCTCACGTCCACCACTCATAAAGAAGGTAACATGTGGATATTTCTCTGTTTCAGCAATTCGAAGCTGTCTTAATTTGTTTTGCGATAATACCTCTCCTAAAGTATTATCCAAGTTTGTTGGTTTAAACGCAACAAATCCGTCAACTGTTTCACTAAAATGTGTCAAACAAACGAAATATAGGCTATTCGGATGCTTTGGACCTCTGTCGAAAGATCTGAAATCCTTGTTCGTAAATGTATTGGAAATTTGGATCGCACGGTCAGGACGGAAGTTATAGAAAATAACTGCATCCTCGTCTTCGATTGCTCCTACAGGTGTACCGTCTTCTTTTGTAATAACAGACGGAATCACGAACTCATCAAAGATCCCGTTGCGATAATTATCCTCTACTAAATCAAGGGCAGAAGAATAAGAAGGACCTTCACCGTATACCATCGAGCGATAAGACTTTTCCACACGCTCCCAGCGTTTGTCGCGGTCCATAGAGTAATAGCGTCCAGAAATGGTCGCGAATTGGCCGACACCATATTCCTTCATCTTTTCCTCAGCAGCTTTGATGTACTTCTCAGCTGTTTTTGGTCCTACATCACGTCCATCAAGGAAGGCGTGCACATATACATTTTTTACGCCTTCTTCAGCAGCTAAACGAAGAAGTGCATATAAATGTTCGATATGGCTATGAACACCGCCGTCAGAAAGCAAGCCCATTAAGTGAAGATTCTTGCCCGTTTTCTTAACATGTTCAATTGCTGAAAGGAATGTTTCGTTTTTCTCAAAATTTCCTTCACGAATCGCAACGTTCACTCTTGTTAAGCTTTGGTAAACAACACGTCCGGCACCAATATTTAAATGGCCAACTTCAGAGTTACCCATTTGTCCTTCTGGCAATCCTACCGCTTCACCGCTTGCAACAAGCTGTGCATGCGGATATTGATTCCAAAACCGGTCAAAGTTTGGCTTTTTAGCTTGAGCAACCGCATTACCCATTGTTTCGCCTCTTAACGCGAATCCATCCAGGATAATCAGTGCTACTGGTGATTTAGTCATTCTTGCCTGCCTCCAATAATTGCAGGAATGATTGTGCTTCTAAGCTAGCACCGCCAACAAGAGCACCATCAATATCAGATTCGCTCATGTATTCTTTAATGTTAGCAGGCTTTACACTGCCGCCATATTGAATGCGGACTGCATCAGCAGCTGTTTGAGAGAATTGTTTTGCTACTACTTGGCGAATGTGTGCACATACTTCATTAGCATCTGCTGCTGTAGAAGATTTACCAGTGCCGATTGCCCAGATTGGTTCGTATGCAATAACTGTTTCTTTTACTTGATCTTCAGTTAATCCAGCAAGAGCTTTTTCAACTTGATCACCAACAAGCTGGTTTGTTTCGCCGTTTTCACGCTGTTCAAGCGATTCACCAACACAAACAATTGGAGTTAGACCGTGAGCAAATGCTGCCAATGTCTTTTTGTTAACAGACTCGTCTGTTTCGTTAAACATTTCACGGCGCTCAGAGTGGCCTAAAATGACATATTTCACACCAAGATCTGCAAGTGCAACTGGGCTTGTTTCACCTGTAAAAGCACCTGAGTTTTCAAAGTGCATGTTTTGTGCACCGATTTGTACAGCTGTACCTTCAGTGCTTTCAACTAAACGCTCTAAAAATAGTGCAGGTGCACAAACAACTGTTTCAACCTTTTCTTGATCAGGAACTAGTCCGTTTACTTCTTCAATAAATGATTTTGCCTCGGAAAGTGTTTTATGCATTTTCCAGTTTCCTGCGATAATAGGTTTACGCATGGTGGGCACATCCTTTCATTCGTTCTTTCATTTAGGCTGTTTCACAGATCTTATTGCCATCTTATTTCAAACAAGAGTAGCGTGATTTTCCACTGCATGGCACTCGCTTTCCGCGGGTGAGAGCTGAGCCTCCTCGGCGCTTTCGCACCTGCGGGGTCTCAGCTTTCTCACTTCTCCCGCAGGAGTCTCGCGCCATTCCGCTCCAATCAACTAGAATACTCAAAATAATTCTGTTCAAAAGTTAATAAACAACAATCAGTTTCCAACCTTATTTATCGTTTAACGCTACTACTCCAGGAAGTTCTTTTCCTTCGATAAACTCAAGGGAAGCACCGCCGCCTGTAGAGATGTGGCTCATTCTGTCTGCTAAGTGGAACTTTTCAACTGCAGCTGCAGAGTCTCCGCCACCGATGACTGAATATGTATCGTTTGCTTCAGCAAGTGCTTCTGCAACAGCTTTTGTTCCGCCAGCGAATTTGTTTAGTTCAAATACACCCATTGGTCCGTTCCAGATCACAAGCTTAGAATTTTGAATAACTTCGCTGTAAATTTCAGCTGTTTTCGGTCCAATATCTAATGCTTCCCAATCTGCAGGGATTTCTTCAATGGATACTACTTTTGTATTTGCATCTTCTGAGAAATCATCAGAAACAATTACATCAACTGGCATATAGAATTTAACGCCTTTTTCTTTCGCTTTTTCAATGAAAGAAAGAGCTAAATCCATTTTGTCTTCTTCTAGAAGAGATTTTCCGATCTCATGGCCTTGAGCTTTTACAAATGTGTAAGCAAGTCCGCCGCCGATGATTAGGTTATCTACTTTATCAAGAAGGTTTTCAATAACACCGATTTTATCTTTTACTTTTGCTCCGCCAATGATTGCAGTGAAAGGACGCTCAGGATTGGACATTGCTTTTCCAAGTACAGCTAATTCTTTCTCCATTAGCAATCCGGAAACAGCTGGAAGATGGTGTGCAATTCCTTCTGTTGAAGCATGCGCACGGTGTGCTGCTCCAAATGCATCATTCACATAAACATCTGCAAGTTCAGCAAAAGCTTTCGCTAATTCAGGATCATTCTTTTCTTCACCAGCATAAAAACGAACGTTTTCTAATAATAAAACATCGCCTTCATTCATTGTTCCTACTAATTCTTTAACAGAATCGCCATATGCCTCATCTGCCTTTTTCACTTCTTTGCCAAGAAGCTCTGAAAGACGTTTTGCAACAGGAGTTAAACGAAGTTCTTCAACAACGGCTCCTTTTGGACGGCCAAGGTGGCTTGCAAGAATAACTTTTGCTCCTTGCTCTGTTAAATAATTAATCGTAGACAATGCTGCACGTATACGTGTTTCGTCTGTAACTTGACCGTCCTTCATTGGAACGTTAAAGTCTACACGGCAAAATACACGTTTGCCTTTTAAATCAACATCTTTGACGCTTTTCTTGTTCATAGCAAAAGAACCTCCTATTAGAAGATTTGCTGATCTTCTAAATATAATATTTGCTTTGCCAATAAGAAACTCGTACACTGGCAAGCCTAAAAAAGCATGCCTGGGACGCAGTTTGCGCTAACTGCTTTTCATAAGCCATATGCCCATGAAAAGACAACGGGGGAGAGGGATATGTTCCCTGCTCCCCCGTTCCCATTTATCATTATAGACATTCACATATGTTATATCCATTATGATGAGGTTAAATTAGCGTTAATATCGGTAAAATTAAAGACCTTTTTGAGCGATATAATCAACTAGGTCAACTACACGGTTAGAGTAGCCAGATTCGTTGTCATACCAAGAGATAACTTTTACCATGCTGTCTTCTAGAACCATTGTAGATAATGCATCGATTGTAGAAGAAGCTGGGTTACCGTTGTAGTCGCTAGATACTAATGGCTCTTCGCTGAATGCAAGAATGCCTTTAAGATCGCCTTCAGCAGCTTCTTTAAGTGCAGCATTTACTTCTTCAGCTGTAACGTTTTGATCAAGCTCAGCAACTAAGTCAACTAGTGAAACGTTAGGAGTTGGAACACGCATTGCTCCACCGTTTAATTTACCTTTAAGTTCAGGCAATACTAGAGAAACTGCTTTTGCAGCACCAGTTGTTGTAGGAATGATGTTTTCAGCTGCTGCACGTGCACGGCGGTAGTCTTTGTGCGGCAAGTCAAGGATTTGCTGATCATTTGTGTATGAGTGAACTGTTGTCATCATACCGCGTTTGATTCCGAACTTGTCGTTTAATACTTTAGCAAAAGGAGCTAAGCAGTTTGTCGTACAAGAAGCGTTAGAGATAACATCATGTTGTGCTGGATCATATTTATCATGGTTAACACCCATAACAACTGTGATATCTTCGTCAGTTGCAGGAGCAGAGATGATTACTTTTTTAGCGCCAGCTTCTAAGTGTTTAGCAGCGTCAGAACGCTTAGTGAAACGTCCAGTAGATTCTACTACTACTTCTACGCCAAGATCTCCCCATCCAAGTTGAGCAGGATCGCGCTCTGCGATAACTTTTACACGTTGTCCGCCAACTACTAGGTATTCACCATCAACTGTAACTTCTTCGTTTAATGTTCCGTGAACAGTATCATATTTTAAAAGGTGTGCAAGCATATTTGCATCTGTAAGGTCATTTACTGCAACAACCTCTACATTAGGATTTTTTAAAGCTGCACGGAAAACCACACGCCCGATTCTACCAAAACCATTAATACCAACTTTTACTGCCATGAATAACTTCCTCCTTTGAAAGGATCATTTTTTTATTTAAAGGTTTTACCCTTTTAACAACTGATTTGCTGCACCTTCATCCGTGATCAAAATAGTGGATTTCGGAGCTCTTTTCATATAAGCAGCAATGGCTTTTGCCTTTGAGCCTCCACCGGCAACAGCTAGGACATGCTGAATAGCAGTCAAGTCTGCGAGCTGCAGGCCAACCGTTTGAATTTTATGAACGATCTCACCGGTTTCATTGAAATAATAACCAAACGCTTCGCCCACTGCATTAGCTGCAATAAGCTTTTCCACATTCTCACTGCTAGTTTTACGGCGTTCCGCCATTGTAATAGCATCTCCAATTCCGTGGAGAACCATGCATGCAGACTTAATCAAATGAAGAACTTCAGTAAAGTTTGGATCCTTAATCATGGACTCATACATTTCCTTGCTCACTTCGTCTGGCGCATACAAGACTCGATGTTTTGAATCTGTGTTTTCCGCCATTTGTGAACATATTGTATTTGCCTGATTTTTGACATCCTCCCCAATACCGCCTCTAGCCGGTACAAACAGCCATTCCTGATCAGGTTTCGTTGGCGTCAGCATTTTTGCCACAGTTGACATGGTTGTTCCACCAGTCACACCGATGATATTCTCTCCATGCAAAGAGGATTTCATCCATTGTGCTGTTGCTCTGCCGAGTTCATTTTTAACCCAAGGAGCTTCGTCCGCGTTTCCGGAAACGATAATAGCTCTTTGGATGCCCAATTTATCGGCCAGCTGCTGTTCCATTTTCACTATACCCGAAATTTCTCTCATTATGCTGCGAAGTTCGACAAGTAATTTTCGACCATCTTCCGTAACGCTCATTCCTAAGCTGGCAACGGTAATCAAGTCCTGTGTTTTCAGGAAATCTACTTCACTGCGAAGTACTCGCTCAGTAAGCCCTAGACTCACTGCCAAGCTCCTTCTGCCCACAGGCTGCATTTGGTTTATGTACTCAAGAATATGGTAGCGTTTCTGCATAACAGCAAGCAAATCTGGCAATAATTTTTTCTGAATATCAATTAGTGAGTACATCTCGCAGCTCCTTACAATCACCTGTTGGTCAATTTTAGTCCCGCATAGACATATTATGTCCCACCGACTGAAAAAAAAATCACGCTTGCTACAATTTGAATTTTAGCAAGAATGATTCTCGAATGCAACTAATATTGTCTTATTTTAAAGCCTATTTTTTTAGAAATAAATTCAGTGGCAATTTTTGTTATAGCAGCTGCAGCTTCTGCCTATTTAACTAGAGCTTCCTCTACTGTAAAACGATCCACTTGGCCATACTGAATCTCTTCTCCATCGACATGGACAACTGGAATCATTAAGCCGTATCGTTCGGTCAGCTCATCACGATCATCAATATCATATTCAATATATTGAAAGTTGAATTCTTCTTTTAATTCCATAATGATTTGTTTCGCTTTATCGCATAGTGGACATTTATTTCGAGTATATAAGGTTAACGTTTTATTCACGGATAGCCTCCTTTCAATCATATCTTTTTCGTTTTGAAGAGGACAGAATTCCCAGCTGCTCACGATATTTAGCTGCTGTCCTTCGTGAAATGACAAAGCCAGACTCTGTTTTCAGCAAATTGGCAATCTCCTGATCTGAAAGTGGTTTTTGTTTATTTTCTGAGGAGATAAGCTTGTGAATCGCCGCTTTTGCCTCTTCAGATGACGCATCAGCATTGCCTGCCGTCTTAATCATACTTACAAAAAAGGTACGCAGTTCAAATGTTCCAAACGGAGTCTGCATATATTTCCCTCTAACCGCCCTGCTCACAGTTGATTCATGGATTTCAAGTTCATCCGCAATTTCCTTCATCGTCATCGGCTTTATAAAAGCCGGCCCCTTTTGAAAAAATTGCGGCTGGCGCTCTGCGATCTTTTTTGTAACTTTTAAAATTGTTTCTTTCCTTTGTTCAATTGAGCGTTTAATCCATTGGTAATCCTGCTGCCGGTTCTGCAGGTAACGTCCCACCTGCTGATCACCTGCACTAAGAAGTTTCTTTGCATATCCTTCATTATAGGAAATACTAGGTATGCTTTCATCATAAAGCTGGACGTGTAGTCCATTTTGTTCTGAATACACGATGACATCAGGTATGATATATGCTGGCTTTTCGGAGGCAAAGCTTGCTCCCGGTTTCGGATTTAACGTTTGCACCAGATCATAGACTGCTTGAATTTCCTTTATATCTGCTTTGATTTCCTTCGCTAATGGTTTCCACTTTTTATCTGCAAACAGCTGAAACTGCTGGCGGATAATTTCTTCAGCCATTTCGTTGACTGGCACAAGACGCTCCAGCTGCAATAATAAACATTCCTGCAAACTGCGCGCACCAATCCCTGCCGGTTCTAAATGCTGCAGGAGGTCGAGCTGTTCTTCAACAGTTTCTGCTTCAGCTCCATAAAGCTGAGCAACCTGCGGCAAATCGATATTATATAAGTAACCGTTTTCATCAAGGCTATATATAAAATGAAGAATGATTTTTTTCTCCGGTTCTGTCAGATGGGTCGGAAGCTGCTGAATCAGATAATCATCCAATTGCTGAACACTAACAGCAAGCTGTTCAATCCAATTCTCTTTATCTTGATTTTGTTTAAGCTTTGATTTTTTTATTTGCTGTGCACGGGGATCCATTGTTTTCACAAAGTTTGAGTTTAGTTCCATCAGGGGATTTTCCAAAGCCTTCTCTTCCAGGAAGGCAGTGAGCTCCTGGGAATTAAACTGCAATAGCTCAATAGACTGCTTTAGCTCTTGAGTCATCGCTAACTTCAAGGTTTGCTGCTGCCATAAACCTACTTTTAAATCCATACTGCTTCCCCCTTCACTCCTATTTTACCGTAAGATGAATGATTATTGTATGGAGAAATTCTGTTAGCAGAAAAGCACTTAAAAACGGTTTAACTCTAAGTCTGCAATAGTTGCCTTTATTTCTATTTTGTTACAAATCAAAATTTTTAAATGATTTATCTTTCATTTTATGGTATTATTCCATTGGGCAAATTTTACGAAAGTAAAAGACGCAAAGCCACGGGCCTAAAGTATGTGCTTGTACACATGCCATGGCAGCCGGGTTGCATATAAGTCGATCATTCCTTTTTAATTTGCCTAATACAACTTTAAGAAGGGTGAACAATGATTTTTCCAACAGTACTCAGCAAAGACAAAGAAACTAGACACGTCGTCAAGGACCAGCACACATGCTTATGCGGACACAAGTACAATGTCTTTACGACTTTCACCAAGAACGATTTCAAGAAGATTCAGTTCAGAAAGAATGAAGTTATCACCTGTCGAGCATGCCGATCCATCATTGAATGATGGACCGGCATTTTTGATTTCTGCCACTTTCTTTCGGCTCAATTCCAGCAAACTCGTAGACACGCTAAAAGATTGTTGCATTGTTGATCATATTATCCTATAATTAGTATTCGTAACGCTTAAGGAATTGGAGCGTTTACAGCACTTGATACTCTGCCCTCGTGGTGCAACGGATAGCACGTAAGATTCCGGTTCTTGAGATGGGGGTTCGATTCCCTCCGAGGGTGTAAAACACATGATTAACAAAGGTTTTTCGGTGGTTTTGGCAATTGTCTGTCCGACTTTTGTCCAACTACTTCGAAAAACCTTTGTTTTTTGTTCTTTTTTTAGTATTTAACACTCTCATAGAACCGAATGGTTAGGTAATCTATCTAATCATTCGGTTTTTTTATGATTATAAGATATATTTTATTAACATGAGTGAAATGGAGCGGAGGACACTCGACTCCTGTGGGCAATAGAGGAAAAGGTGAGACCCCGGAGGAGCTTGCTCCGAGGAGGCTCAGCTTCCTCCCCACGGAAAGCGAGGGTCCGCAGCGCAAAGGAACGGACTTGTTTAAATACCCAAATCAAGAAATTGAATATTCGTGTTTTAGAAAGATTAATTACGTTTTTTTTGTCTCAGCCTCTTTAAAGACCGCATACTTAATCTACGGTTACTTTATTCCTTACTCCCAAAATATACCCACGTTCAACAGCCACATATAATAAAGCAATTTTTTATTTTCCCACAAGGTGTTAAAAATATGCAGGTTGGGTAAAATATAAAGTGGAATGTTCACAAAAAGTATTTAGAAATAGGTCAATCAAAATCTGTCGAACGATTTCGCTTCCCTGAAGGTGCGATTCTTTTGACCTTTATTGACCATTAGTGTATGATGAAACTACATAAAAATGGTGTATGTCTTACAGAATGAAGTCTGCACTATCCCTTAATTTTAAAGGAGGAATTAGAATGAATTTAATCCCTACAGTTATCGAACAAACAAACCGCGGGGAACGTGCTTATGATATTTACTCCCGCCTTTTAAAAGACCGTATTATTATGCTTGGCAGTGCAATCGATGATAATGTTGCCAACTCAATTGTAGCTCAATTGCTATTCTTAGAGGCTGAAAATCCTGAGAAAGATATTACATTATACATCAACTCTCCAGGCGGAAGCATCACGGCTGGTATGGCGATTTACGATACAATGCAATACATCAAGCCAAGCGTTTCTACAATCTGCACAGGTATGGCTGCTTCAATGGGTGCCTTCCTTCTTGCTGCCGGTGAAAAAGGAAAACGCTTTGCACTTCCAAACAGTGAAGTAATGATTCACCAGCCACTTGGCGGTGCTCAAGGGCAGGCAACTGAAATTGAAATTGCTGCAAAACGGATTCTTTTCCTTCGCGAAAAATTAAATACGATTCTTGCAGAGCGCACTGGTCAGCCGCTTGAAGTGATTGCAAAGGATACAGATCGCGATAACTTTATGACAGCTGAAAGAGCATTAGAGTACGGCTTGATCGACAAAATCATTTCCCGCAATCCAAACGAAGCAAAATAATGTTTCAGAGTGAGGCACTAACATGTGCCTCACTTTTTTTGTTCCTCAAATTAGATTCATAAATAGGCAGCTGAGTGAATCTACTCCTCTGCTGCTAGTTATATTTTTGGAATACAAAATGCAAAAAGGACACATTCCAAAGAATGTGCCCTTTCTTTCTATTGTTCTTGTTGAATGTATTTAGCCAATTGCTCTAGCGCTTCTTGTTCATCACTGCCGCTTGCCATTAATGTGATTGTGGCACCCGTGCTGACAGCCAGGCTCATTAAGCCCATTATACTTTTCGCATTTACCTTTTTTCCATCTCGTTCTAAGAAAATATCAGATGAAAAACGATTTGCTTCCTGAACGAATAATGCCGCTGGCCGTGCCTGTAAGCCTGTTTTTAATTTTACCTCAACCTGTTTCTCCACCATAAAAATCAATCCTCCTATTGCTCGCTACTGGGGGATTGTAATATCACCCGCTTTTAGCTTTTCTGCAATTTCATCAATTTTACGAAGTCGGTGATTAATGCCTGATTTGCTGATATTTCCGCCAGACACCATTTCCCCAAGCTCTTTTAAAGTTACATCCTGATAAGCTACACGCAGTTCTGCAATTTCCCGTAATTTATCTGGAAGGATTTGCAGCCCTACCGTTTGTTCAATATATTTTATGTTTTCGACTTGGCGCAGTGCTGCACCAATCGTTTTGTTCAAGTTCGCAGTTTCACAATTTACAAGACGGTTAACCGAGTTTCGCATATCACGGACAATCCTGATATCCTCAAACCGCAGCAAAGCAGCATGAGCGCCAATAATATTTAAGAATTCGGTTATTTTTTCTGCTTCTTTTAAATACGTAATAAAGCCTTTTTTTCGTTCCAGTGTTTTGCTATTTAAGCCAAATGTGTTCATAAGCTCGCATAATGCATCATTGTGTTCCTTATATAAAGAGGCAATTTCAAGGTGATACGACGATGTTTCCGGATTGTTGACAGAACCGCCGGCAAGAAAAGCTCCGCGAAGGTAAGAACGCTTACAGCATTTCTTTTTTACAAGCTCCTGGGCGATATCATGTGTAAAAACAAAGCCTTCACTTAAGATCTTTAAATCATCCAGGATTGTACTTGCCCCTTCAGCAAGACGGACAATATAGACATTGTTTTTCTTTAATCTCATTTTTTTACGAACAAGTAGCTCTACCTGAACACTATAATTCTTTTTAATTAGCGTATAGATTCTTCTGGCAATCGCTGCATTTTCCGTCTGTATGTCAACAACCAATTTACGATTGGAAAAGGATAAGGAGCCATTCATCCGGATTAAGGCAGAGAGTTCTGATATACTGCAGCAGTCCTTTGTTTCAATATTGGTAAGTTCTTTTTTTGTTTCTGAAGCGAAAGACATTCCTTCACCCCCTACCTGGCACAATGTTTTAGATTCAAACATTGGCACTGTATATACTACGCTTCAAAACGCTTTTTGGTTTCAGCTAAAAGCAAATGATAAAGAATATCTGCCACTTCCTGTGTATCATGGCGGATGATTCCGCCTTCATAGCTGACGATCTCACCTGGTATTACCTCAAGTCCCAACTCATGAAGCCGATCTACATCGTAAAAAACAGGCTTCGCCATTTCTTCAATATATTTTTCCTGCACGTGTGCCGGTATATTCTCCTTGTTAACGAGAATGGTATTCATAAATGCTGCATTCATATGATCATATATGGCTTTAACATGATCACTTGCTGTGTAATTATGAGTTTCACCAGCCTGAGTCATTAAGTTGCATATATAAACTTTTTTTGCTCGTGAACGGCGCACCTCATTGCCAAGCTTCGGCACAAGCAGATTAGGCAGGATGCTTGTATATAAACTGCCTGGACCAATAATAATCATATCCGCCTGTCTTATAGCATGGACCGATTCAGGCAAAGGGTGGATTTGCTCAGGCTCAAGAAAAACCCTCTTAATCTTTTTCCCAGAGTACGGAATTTTGGACTCACCTGACACAATCGTGCCGTCCTCCATCTCTGCTTTCAAAATCACACTCTGATTAGCCGCAGGAAGCACTTTGCCTCGTACATTCAATACTTTGCTCATCTCTTGAATGGCATGAACAAAATTTCCTGTAATCGATGTCATGGCAGCCAATATTAAATTCCCTAATGAATGACCTGCAAGTTCATTGCTTGTTGAAAATCGGTGCTGAAACATTTCCTCAATCAGCGGTTCAACATCAGAAAGCGCCGCTAACACATTGCGAATATCACCAGGAGGCGGAATATTTAAATCATCTCTCAGCCTGCCTGAACTGCCGCCATCATCAGCTACGGTTACAATGGCTGTAATATCAACAGGATACTTTTTCAATCCTCTTAAGAGAACTGGCAGTCCTGTGCCGCCGCCAATGATGACAATCCTCGGCTGTCTGTTCATTTTGTCTTTTCCTTTCTCCTCTCAATGTCACGATGCGTAATTTTCGTATGATAGTCTTCTTGAAAGAAGTGGCCCAAATATTCAGCAAGCGCAACAGAACGGTGCTGGCCGCCAGTACAGCCAATGGCAATGACAAGCTGTGATTTTCCTTCTCTTTTATAATGAGGAAGCATAAAATTCAGCAATTCAGTCACTTTTTCAAGAAATTTCGTTGTTTCAGTCCATTTCAGCACATAGCTTGAAACCTCTTCATCTAACCCTGTTTTAGGACGCATATGGTCGATATAGTGCGGGTTAGGCAAAAAGCGAACATCAAACACAAGATCCGCATCGATTGGAAGGCCATATTTAAAGCCAAAAGACATGACATTGACAGTAAAAATGGTTTTTTTATTCACTGAAAATTCCATTAGTATTTTTTCACGAAGTTCCCTTGGCTTCATAGAAGAGGTTTTATAAATAAGCTGTGCTCTTCCCTTCAGTTCTTCAAGCAGCTCCCGCTCAAGCTTAATGCCTTCAAGAGGCAGCCCTGATGGCGCCAATGGGTGAGACCTTCTTGTTTCCTTATACCTGCTTACGAGCGTCGAATCATCAGCGTCTAAAAAAAGAATCTTAGGTGTGACCCATGATTTTTCAGCCAGCTCGTCTAACGCTTTAAAAAGGTGATCAAAAAACTCACGGCCGCGAAGGTCCATTACCAGCGCAACCTTATTCATCTTATTCCCGGATTCCTTCATCAGTTCAAGAAATTTTGGCAGAAGAGTTGGGGGCAAGTTATCAACACAGAAAAACCCGAGATCTTCAAAGCTTTGAATTGCTACTGTTTTTCCTGCTCCAGACATACCTGTAATAATAACCATTTGTGTTTCATTTATTGAACCCGTACTCATCATTATTTCCCCCCGAAACTGCTTCGATTTTTATAGAACATTAACTAGGATCGAGCCTATAACTGATCAGTTCAAAATCTGGTGTATACGTAAACGTGCCGTAAATCATACCATTTCCATGAATCATGTAGTCCAAAATGTGATAATCACCAGCTGCCATCGGCAAATTTTTTATCTCCTCAAGCTTATGCCATGAAAGTTTTCCTTCCTCAGACTCATCCACATTAAGTCCATCAGATTCCTGCGCCATAAAGGTGAACATCATCCATTCAGACAGCACCTTATCGCCATCCTTCATAATAAAAGTGAAAATGCCTTTTATATTCGGATTGCGCAAGTAAATACCTGTTTCCTCCCGAAATTCTCTAATGCAAGAATCTCTAACCGATTCTCCCGGCTCCATTTTTCCGCCAGGCGCAACCCACCAGCCGCGTCTCGGTTTTTGAAGAAGCAACACTTTATTCTCTTTTAACAATACACAATTGGTGACTCTTTGCACTACTTTCACCTGACCTTTATGACCGGGCCGCATTACCCGAAGCCCACGTTATGCCGTTTTTATATTCCTTATATTATACTATGTTTGCAGGACAGCGACAACGATTGACTGCCGCTGCCACAGCTTTTATCCAATTTCAGCTAATCGGTCTTGTCCTAAAACAGACAGCTCTAGACAAAGGTTTCTTTTTATTTGTATTTTATACCAAATCATTTGAACGCAAAAAAAAGGAGCCCAGCTCTCACTGTGCTCAACAAGATTTATATCTTAAAAAGGGGGTCAATTTCTATTCTTATATTACCCGAAATTTGTTTCACTAACGTTACAGCACAGTTAAAACATAATGACTTTTTGTAAAGTCTATACTAAGCAAAATTCTACAGACTATTTTGCTTCTGCTTTAAAACTCTCCTGCAGTTCTTCAACATAATGCTGAACACTTTGAGCAGCGATGCTTCCATCACCTGTCGCAGTTACGATTTGACGCAATGTTTTCTCACGAATATCTCCTGCTGCAAAAATGCCAGGCACTTTTGTTTCCATGCGCTCGTTTGTTTCAATATAGCCATTTTCATTTGTAATGCCAAGGCTTTCAAATGGCTTTGATAAAGGCACCATACCGATATAAACGAAAACACCGTCTGCTTTAAATTCTTGTTCTTCGCCATCCACAGTGGAAACAAGTGTTGCGCTGCCCACTTTGCCGTCTTTTTCATTGATCTCTTTTACCGTATGATTCCAGATGAAATCGATCTTGTCATTGTCAAATGCACGCTGCTGCAAGATAGCTTGTGCACGAAGCTCATCACGGCGGTGAACAATTGTCACTTTGCTTGCGAAACGAGTTAAATAAACTCCCTCTTCAACAGCAGAGTCTCCTCCTCCGACAACGACTAGCTCTTTGTTTTTAAAGAATGCCCCGTCACATACTGCGCAATAAGAAACGCCGCGTCCGCCAAGCTCTTTTTCTCCAGGAATGCCAAGTTTTTTATACTCTGCTCCAGTTGTAATAATTACAGCACGAGCTTTGTATTGCTTTGAACCTGCAATGACTGTTTTATATTCGCGTCCATCAATAATTTCTTTAATATCGCCATATGCGTATTCCGCGCCAAATTTCTTCGCATGATCAAACATCTTCGTAGAAAGCTCAGGTCCAAGAATATGTTCAAATCCAGGATAGTTTTCTACTTCTTCTGTGTTTGCCATTTGCCCGCCAGGAACGCCGCGCTCTAACATTAAAGTCGTCAGGTTTGCACGAGATGTATAAACAGCTGCCGTCATTCCCGCAGGGCCAGCTCCAGCTATAATGACATCATAAATTTTTTCTTCCGCCACAATACTTCCTCCTTATATAAAATGTGCAGGAGATTACCCAGCCGCAGTTTATGCTGCGCTTCTTATTTCCATACCCATTTATTATCTTCTCCATCTAACATAATCCTATAAAAAATCGGTTTGCACGTTTCTTAATCAGCCCAAATGGCTGATATCAAGCATTTTCGGCAGTAAATTTCACTGCTGATTATTTTTCTTAATCATATAAAAAAGAGCAGATTTCGTCCAAAAATCTGCTCATTAAAGGAAATTATTTACCAATTTGATGTATTTTCCTAAAGTAGAAACGGAAATGCCATACTGTCCAGCCAATTGTACCTGTGAAACCTTTTCACTGCGCATCTTTTTCCAAACATACTCAAGTGCAGCTGCCCAGGCTAGCTTATTTTTAATAAGTACACTGTTTTTTTCCATTTCAATAAATACAGTAAACCACAGCAAATAAAGACCTGCTTCCGTTGTGCCAATCGGATGATGATTTTCATATAAAAGCTGGGCAATTTCATGTGCGCCAACCGCTGTGCTCTTCGCTGAACCTGTTGTAATATAGGATACATACTCATGTTCAAGCGCAGATAATTTATGGTTTTTCTTAATTCCTTCCGATAAAAGCAGTTCATCCCGCTTACTCGAAACCGAAATCAAGAATAGAGCAAACATTCTTTCCTCTTTATAATCACTCTTCAGCTTTTTTAGAATAGAAGAAGGATGATCTTCAAAACCATTTTGCTCCTGTTTCTCTTCGTTCCACGGCTCGAAGCCCTCTTTATCAGGATTCATTTCGACTGCTTTTTTCCAAGTAGAGCGGGCAATATCCTCTCTCCCGGTAAAATAAGCCGCATACGACAGCCAATAATAAAATGGCCCATCACCGTCAAAACCTGATTTCTGCAGTTTCCGAAGCCATTGAAACGCCGCTTCATACTCTCCAGTCAACGCAAACGTTGCTCCAAGCTTAAACTGATGCTCAGCAGACATCGGCTTAATTTTCTTTAATGTTTCTTTTAACAGCTTGATCTCTGTAAAACTGCGCTGATAAAAGGCAAAAACAAGCCTGTTGCATAACGCATGCAAATTCCCTGGATTCTCTTCCAGCACTTTATTTAAAATTTCGGAAGCCTTCTGCACTTCCCCTAAATAAAAATACGCAAGCGCCAAATTATTGTAAGCCGACCAATATTCCGGATAATCTTCAATAACAGACGTTAAGATTTCTACCGCCTTAGGAAAATGGCCTGATTCCAGCAATTCCCTAGCCTGCTCCTGCTTAATAATCAGATCATCCTGCTCATAGAGATCCTCATCATTCTCCTCAGCCTCCAGTGTTAATAAATCAAGCAAATCCTCTGTATCATCAGAAAACTCCCCATCATCATTTAACTCCAGATAAAGATTCGCATGCTGATACGCATCCTTAAAAAAGCCCATATGAGCATAATTGTTAGCTAAAAAATAATGACACTCACTCATGTCCTCATCCAGCTCTTCCAGAATCATATGAAGCAGACGATTCGACTGCTGATGCTCACCCATCTCTGAATAAACAATCGCAAGCTGACACACAATCATCGGCTCACCCGGCTCCAGCTGCATGGCACGCTGTAAATACTTTGTTGCTTTATAAAAATCCCTGCGATGATAAGCCTTTACTCCTTTTGAAAAGTAATACTCACCCGAAGGATTAAACGACAATAACTTTCCCATCTGATGTCTCGCTTTAGAGTCTTTACTCATGAAATCCTCCATCATACATATTAACTGTAGTAGTATATCATATGTACAAGCATTAGGAGAAGGGCTTGTGGGGATGTAATTTGGTTTGGGGGATCAGAAAAGAATAATAACTGATTCAATTCAGTGTAAACTATAGTACACACGACTTCTCCCATTACCAGGATGAGGAAGATTCATCTTTTTCAGAAGTCTACTTGCTGTCTGCTCAGAATCCATGAGAGTAAAGTCACGAAATTTTTGATTTGTCAGTGGTGAATCGAATAATAGGAAATAATTCTCCACTGTTTTGACATGCGCGTTTATATCTATCTTGCAGCAATTCGTGCATTTCCATGTTCCATGCTTGCGCTGCATTGGCGTGTGACCACAATCAGAACAGCGTACGCCCTTCTGTACATCCTCTTGGGTGAACTGATTGGCCTTTAAAACATCATATGTTTCCCGACAATGAAGTTTTGACAGCATTTTTGCCATTTTCTTCACTGCTTTCTGTTCATGAATGACCATGTGATACTTCTTATTTAGGCGTTCAATCTCTTCAATTAGATATTGTGCATGAATTATTTTGGAGATCGCATATTTGGAATTGGTTTTCAGAATGGTAGAGGGCTTGCTGATTATTACGAGGTACTCAATGGGAAGGTGGATTGCTTTAGTTTGAAATACTTTATCTAAATCTTGCTTTTGATACTTCGCCTGCTGTACTGGATTTTGATAGCCTTTCACTTCTCCTTCCGGTGTTGTTTGAATCAGCTGATTACAATTAACATCGATAAAAAGTTCACCTGTCAGATTTTTCACTTCAATAATTAAGGCATACTTATCTGTTAATAACAGCGTGTCAATCTGAAAGTAATCGGAGTTCATTTTCAATCTTAAACTGTGGAGAATGCAGTAATCATTTTCGGGTAATTTCCTCAAATAATAATCAATCGCCTTTTCTCCATAATAACCAGCTAGCCTCGATTTTAACTCCCCTTCTAATATTGCTCTTTTTTCAGGAGGCAGGGTTACTCTGTCTAATAAGGCTTGAATTTTAAGAATCCGAATGGGTATTTCCCGTTCTTTTATAATCAAATCATCACTTCCTTTAAGGTTATATTTGCTTATTGGTTTGAAGTATCCTTCCTTTGGGATAAATCCTCACAGAAAGTTCAAAAATGAGTTAGTTTTAGAAGGTTTTTTAATTGATGATCGTTTTTTGGAATTCCTGATTAAATGCGTGTGATTTCTTGTTAAGATGCTTTTTCCAGGTCTGGAATTGGTTTTCATGGACCAGATTTCTGCTTTTTTGCTTGAAAGCAGGGACAATTCGAGCTTTTTGCTCCTTTCTTTAGTCTGTTTCTTTCTTGGGATGGGGGATATCTATCAAATTTTCTGCGGTTCCTATCAAAATATCTCTCTTTCCTATCAAAAGTGCATGGTTTCCTATCAAACTTTTGAAGTTTCCTATCAAAATTTCCGCTTTTTTAGTTCTGATTTCTGCTTTTTCACCTGGTATCTGCATAATTTCGGACTTTTTTGCCCCTTTATTTAGTCCGTTTTTCTTCAGGTGGGGATATCTATCAAATTTTCTGCGGTTCTATCAAAATATCTTTTATCAAAAGTGCATGATTTCCTATCAAACTTTTGAAGTTTCCTATCAAATCGAATTTACAGACGCAAAATTACCTTTTTAGTTCTGATTTCTGCTTTTTTTTCTGCATAATTTCGAACTTTTGCCCCTTTATTTAGTCCGTTTTTCTTCAGGTGGGGATATCTATCAAATTTTCTGCGGTTCCTATCAAAATATCTCTTTCCTATCAAAAGTGCATGATTTCCTATCAAACTTTTGAAGTTTCCTATCAAAATTTCCGCTTTTCCTATCAAATCGAATTTACAGACGCAAAATTACCTTTTTCTAGTTCTGATTTCTGCTTTTCACCTGGTATCTGCATAATTTCGGACTTTTTGCCCCTTTATTTAGTCCGTTTTTCTCTTCAGGTGGGGGATTCCTATCAAATTTTCTGCGGTTCCTATCAAAATATTTCTTTTTCCTATCAAAAGTGCATGGTTTCCTATCAAATTTCTTAAGTTTCCTATCAAAATTTCCGCTTTTCCTATCAAATCGAATTTCCAGACGCAAAACTACCTATTCTAGTTTAAAATCCCGCTCTTTCCGATCAAACCGCAGCTCCCCTCAACAATAAAAAAACCGCCCACTCTACTCAGCGGCCGGTTTCTCATGTCTTTTCTCCAATACATTCAATACGTCTCCAAATGGAAGGTCTTGTTCACGCAGTAGGACAAGCAGGTGATACAGCAGATCTGCTGATTCCCATTTTAGTTCTTCTTTGTCACGGTTTTTAGCAGCGATAATGACTTCGGAGGCTTCTTCGCCCACTTTTTTCAAAATCTTATCAACGCCTTTTTCAAACAAATATGTGGTATAAGCGCCTTCTGGGCGTTCAGCTTCGCGATCACGGATCACCTTTTCAAGTTTTCCTAAAATGCTGTAATCTGCGGGGGCATCTCCCAAAGCCTCTCCCTTATAAACACTCTCCTCAAAGCAGCTTTCTGTGCCTTTATGACAAGCCGGTCCAGCTGGCTGAACGAGGACAACTAAGGCATCTTGATCACAATCGAGTTTCATTTCTACGATTTTTTGCGTATTCCCGCTTGTTGCGCCTTTGTGCCAAAGCTCTTGTCTGGAACGGCTAAAGAACCAGGTTTCTCCAGTTTTAAGCGATTTCTCATAGGATTCTTCATTCATATATGCGAGGGTCAGCACTTCTTTTGTCTCGGCATGCTGAACGATTGCCGGGATGAGTCCATTGCCATCAAATTCAATATTCATCGGATACACACTCCTCTTTGTTTCACACTTTCCTTCACTTCTGCTACAGAGGTTTCTTTATAGTGAAAAATAGAAGCTGCCAGAGCGGCATCTGCCTTGCCGTCCAGGAATGCTTCCGCAAAATGGTCAGCGTTTCCTGCACCGCCTGAAGCGATAACCGGCACGGTAACAGCCTCACTGACTGCTTTAGTTAAAGCAATGTTAAAGCCCTTCTTTTCACCGTCTGCATCCATGCTTGTCAGCAGCAGTTCGCCGGCACCTCTTTCGACCGCTTCTTTTGCCCATGAGATGACATCCCGCTCTGTCGCTTTGCGGCCGCCGTGTGTGTACACCCGCCAAGTGCCAATCTCTTCATCATACTTGGCATCAATGGCAACGACGATGCATTGTGAACCGTAAAAGTTGGCTCCTTCTGTAATCAGCTCTGGACGCAGAACAGCTGCTGTATTTAATGAAACCTTGTCAGCTCCTGCTCGTAAAATGCGCTTCATATCTTCAAGCGAGTTGATGCCGCCCCCGACGGTAAACGGAATGGCAAGCTCAGAAGCAACAGCTTTTACTACCTCCACCATTGTTTTACGCCCTTCATGTGAAGCTGAAATATCTAAAAAGACAAGCTCATCGGCTCCCTGTTCATCGTAAAAACAAGCGAGTTCAACTGGATCGCCAGCATCGCGGAGCTCCACAAATTGAATTCCCTTTACGACTCTTCCTTCCTTTACATCAAGACAGGGAATGATTCTTTTTGTCAGCATAACGCCACCGCCTCTTTCACTGAGAACCGCCCTTCATATATCGCTTTCCCAACGATAGCACCCGCGACTCCCTGATCTGCATGCTTCTTTAAAGCAGCAAGATCTGCAAGACTGCTGACTCCGCCTGAAGCAATTACATTTTTGCCGGTTTCCGCTGCCAGTTCAACAACAGCTTCCACATTTGGTCCAGACAGCATGCCGTCAGTAGCAATATCAGTAAATATAAATGTTTCCGCTCCGGCTTCAGCGAAGGTTTTTCCAAGCTCAACTGCTCTTACTTCTGAAGTTTGCAGCCAGCCATGTGTAGCTACATAGCCATTTTTCGCATCAAGTCCGACAGCAATCTTTTCTCCATATTTACGGATCATTTCAACCGCAAACTCAGGGTTGCTGACAGCAATGCTCCCGATAATGACGCGGGAAATTCCGCGATCCAGGTAATGAACGATGTCTTCCTCTGTACGGATTCCACCGCCAATTTGCACTTTTGCGTGCAGATTCTGTGCCGCTTCTACAACAAAACGATCATTGATTCTTTTGCCGTCTTTTGCTCCATCAAGATCGACCATGTGAATCCACTCTGCCCCAGCATCAGCAAATGCTTTCGCCATGTCAAAGGGTGAATCACCGTATACCGTTTCCTGATCGTAGTCTCCTTGCAGCAGGCGCACACATTTGCCGGCACGCATATCAATTGCGGGATAGATTGTAAAACTCATCTGCAGTACTTCCCTTCTCTGTCAGCTTTGTAAAATTACGCAATAACTGCATGCCCATCACACTGCTTTTCTCCGGATGGAACTGCATGCCGAATACATTTTCCTTGCCCACTACTGCGGCAACATTTACATCGTAGTTTGCTTCAGCAAGCACAACATCCGACTGATCAGCATCCACATAAAAGGAATGCACAAAATAAACATAGTCTTCATCTACACCTTGCAAAAGCGGAGAATCTTGATCAAAACGAAGCTTATTCCAGCCCATGTGAGGCACTTTATAAGATTCTCCTTTGCGATCTACACCTGAGAAACGGATGACTTTTCCCGGCAGCAGTGAAAGACCATTCGTTAATCCGTTCTCCTCGCTGCTCTCAAACAGCAGCTGCATGCCAAGGCATATGCCCAGAAACGGCTTACCTGTTTGTACATACTCGTGAATCATTTTCGTTAATCCGTTTTCGTTCAGGAGATCCATCGCATCTTTAAATGCACCGACACCAGGTAAAATGAGGCCATCAGCCTGCCTTAATCTCTCATGATCGTCTGAAATAAAAGCTTCAACACCTAACCGTTCCAGCGCTTTTTCAACGCTGAACAAATTGCCCATGCCATAATCAATGATGCCGATCATTTACAACATTCCTTTCGTGGATGGAACTCCTTTTATACGAGGATCAATGGTCGTTGCCTCATCAAGAGCACGTGCCAGTGCTTTAAAAATAGCTTCTATAATATGATGCGTGTTTTGTCCGTAATGTACGATCACATGCAAATTCATTCTTGCCTCTAATGCAAGCTTCCAGAGAAATTCATGAACCAGTTCGGTATCAAATGTGCCAACCTTCTGGCTCGGAAATTCTGCTCGCATTTCTAAGTGTGGGCGGTTGCTCAAGTCAACCACTACCTGCGCTAACGCTTCGTCCATTGGCACAAAAGCATTTCCATAGCGCTTAATTCCTTTTTTATCACCTAAAGCTTCCTTCAGTACATGACCAAGGCAGATTCCAATGTCCTCTGTCGTATGGTGATCGTCTACTTCGGTATCGCCATCAGCATTAACAGTCAAGTCAAATTGGCCGTGTTTGGCAAAAAGGTCCAGCATGTGGGTTAAAAAAGGCACGCCTGTTTGTAAATCACTTTTGCCTTCTCCATCTATATTTAATGACAATTGAATTTTGGTTTCGTTTGTATTTCTAGTGATTTCTGCTGTACGAGTCATGTTATTTTCCTCCTATTTAAACCGCGATTCAACGGCACGAGCATGTGCTTCAAGGCCTTCCATTCTGGCAAAAGCAGCAATATCTTCCGCATTCTTCCGCAATGCTTTTTCACTGTAGTAGATAATACTCGATTTTTTCACAAAGTCATCGACACTTAATGGACTAGAGAATCGCGCTGTTCCATTTGTCGGCAGTACATGATTGGGTCCGGCAAAATAATCACCCACAGGCTCTGAGCTGTATCGTCCCATAAAAATGGCACCAGCATGGCGAATGCTCCCCAATAGTGTCATCGGCTCTGCCGTCAGCAGTTCCAGATGCTCAGGAGCAAGCTGATTCACCAAATCTACTGCTTCATCCATTGAATCTGTAACATAAATGGCACCGTAGTTTTCAATCGATGATGCGGCGATTTCTTTGCGCGGCAGGGTTTTGAGCTGCTTTTCTACTTCCAGCTTTACGTTTTCCGCTAACATCATGCTGTCTGTAACGAGAATGGCACAGGCGCGTTCATCGTGCTCAGCCTGTGATAAAAGATCTGCAGCCACCTCATTGGGAAGGGCTGTTTCATCTGCAAGAACAACAATTTCACTCGGTCCGGCAATCATATCAATATCCACATCTCCGTACACTTCCCGCTTGGCAAGAGCGACATATATATTGCCTGGTCCTGTGATTTTATCAACACTAGGAATGGTCTCTGTTCCGTACGCAAGTGCTCCAATGGCCTGTGCTCCGCCAACTTTGTATATTTCCGTGACACCTGCTTCATTGGCTGCGACTAAAACAGCAGGAGGCAGCTTGCCTGTCGTGCGATCAGGAGGAGAAGTGATCACGATTTTACTGACACCGGCAACCTGGGCAGGAATCACATTCATCAGCACTGATGACGGGTAGGCTGCTGTTCCGCCTGGCACGTATAAGCCAGCTGAATCGAGCGGTGTTACCTTTTGTCCAAGTGTCGTTCCATCGGCATCTGTTGTGATCCAAGATTGAGTTCGCTGCTTCTCGTGGAAAGCACGAATATTAGCTGCAGCCCGCTGGATGATCTCCTTTTGCTCTTCCTCCAGAAGAGTGTAGGCCTCTTCAATCTCTTCAGCTGTTGCCATAATAGAGGACAGCGTTATGCCATCAAATTTTTCTGTATACTTTAGGACAGCTGCATCGCCATTTTTCCGTACATCAGCTATGATGCTCTGAACGGCAGCACGCTGCTCGTCCGTTCCGCCATCAACAGAACGCTGAATAGAAAGGTTTGGCGTTGCTTTTAATAGTTTCATCATGCGAGCTCTCCTTTTTGCTTAATAACCTCGCTTAGCTTTTCAACGATTTCTGTAATGCGCTCGTCCTTCACCCGATAGCTTACGCGGTTGACAATTAATCTCGATGTAATATGTTCTATCACTTCATACTCAACTAGACCATTCTCAACTAACGTTCTGCCTGTGGAAACGATATCCACAATTCTGTCTGCAAGACCAATCAATGGTGCAAGTTCAATCGAGCCGTTCAGCTTAATGATTTCAACCTGCTCTCCCTGCTGACGGAAATAAGCTGCCGCTACATGCGGATATTTTGTTGCCACCTTTGGCGCCACTTCGTTCATTTTGGTATTCGGAAGACCGGCTACAGCCAGGTAGCAGGCGCTTATTTTCAAATCCAGCAGCTCATATACATCACGCTCTTCTTCGAGCATAACATCTTTACCTGCAATCCCAAGGTCAGCTACTCCATGCTCCACATATGTCGCCACATCCATTGGCTTTGCTAAAATAAAGCGGAATTGAGCCTCAGGAACATCAATAATGAGTTTCCTGGAATCATCAAACTCTGGCGGCAAAGGGAAGCCTGCTTTTCTGAGGAGCTCTGCCGCTTCTGTGAAGATTCTCCCTTTTGGCATCGCAATCGTCAGCAGATTATTCATTGCATTGACTCCTTTCCGCTCTTTCCTAATAAATACACTATATCTTCATATTGCTTTGTGTTGGCATCCAGATCGTGAACACCGCTTATATCCTGCAGCACAACCTTTTTCCCGGATGCTCTTTGTTCACCTGCAAGCTGAAAGGCTTCTTTTCTTCTTTCTGCACTAAAAAAGATGGCGTAAAGTGGTTCAGCCGCTTCTGTTTCTTCTAACGCTTCGAGCAGCCGATCGAAACGAATCGCAAACCCTGTTGCACCCGTATTTTTGCCGAACTTACCCAGCAGTCCATCGTATCGGCCGCCATTGCCAATCGGGAAGCCAACCTTTTCGGCGTAGGCTTCATAGACAATCCCTGTATAATAGCTCATATGACTGACTTGCGTTAAATCGAACTTCACGATATCCTCATAGCCATAATCGGCTATGATATCCCAAAGCTGTCGCAATTCCTCGACTTCTTCTGTTCCCTGCCCATTTTCGAGGATGTCAAAAGCTGCAGTAATGGTTTCATCCTGCCCTTTTAGATGAAGAAAACGAAGCAGGCGCTGCTTATCGATGGAAGATAGAGATAGATTTTCCACATGCATCTTAAAGCCCACATAGTTTTTCTCATATAGGAACCTGGTCAGTGCCTCTACTCTTTCCTCTGTACCTACTATTTGCTGAAACAGCTTACGGACAAATCCGATATGCCCAACAGATAATTGGAATTCCTGCAATCCCGCTGCTTTAAGAGCAGAAATCATAAGGGCGATTCCTTCTCCATCCGCACTAATGGTAGAGTCTCCTATACACTCAACCCCGATTTGTTCAAATTCAGCCGGTCTGCCGCCCTCTCTTTGCTGTGCGCGGTAAACATTTTCCGAGTATGCCAGCCGAATCGGGATATTTCTTTTTAACAGTTTTGAAGCTGCTACTCTCGCAATAGGAGCGGTCATATCCGGACGCAGCACCAAGGTGCGCCCCTGCTGATCAAGAAGTTTAAACAGCTGCTGCTCCATAATCGCCGATGCAGCTCCTACGGTTTCATCATATTCCAGTGCTGGTGTAGCAATAAATTGATAGCCCCAGCTTCTCATTTCATTTTCAACTGATGCACGGACATTTCGTTTTATTTCATAAAGCTCAGGCAAGGTATCTCTCATGCCTAATGGCTTTTCAAACATATATAATGGACTCATTCTGTTCGTCACCTCTGTCAAATCCTTTAGTTCGCTACCATGCTAATAAAGTGAAGTTATTAGTTAGTTTACATCTGAAAGAGTGAAGCGTCAATGAAAAACTCTTTGTTTTCGGAAAAATAAGACTAGGAGTGTGAGGATTTATTAGAATATGCAAAAGAACCCTCTCCCAAAAGGAAGAGGGTTTCAATCAAGATTCATTTCCATAAATCTCATCGTTTGCCCAGCGTTCTGCCAGCTGTTCTTTTGTGTAAATAATCCGCATCGGATTGCCGCCGACAAAAACGCCATCTGGCACATCCTTATGAACAAGCGTACCGGCTGAGACGATAGCGCCATCCCCAATTTTCACTCCAGGAAGAATGGTTGTGTTGGCGCCAATCATCACTTCATCACCAATGACGACTTCTCCCAATCTGTACTCTTTGATTAAATACTCATGTGCAAGAATGGTTGTATTATAGCCAATTACGGTGTTTCGGCCGACGCTTATTTTTTCCGGAAACATCACATCAAGCATGACCATTAACGCAAATGAGGTCTGGTCGCCAACCTTCATTCTTAAAAATGTACGGTAAAGCCAGTTTTTCAAACCTAATATCGGTGTATATCGAGCAAGCTGAATGACGACAAAGTTTTTCACAACCTTGAGAAATGGCACGGTTTTGTATACATGCCAAAGTGAATTGCCTCCTGTTACAGGATACCTTGTCGTTCTTCTCATTTGTTTTCTGCCTCTAAAACATCCAGTAAGTCCGCCATATTTTCTAACATATAGTCAGGTTGATAAGTCATGAGATGATCTTTGCCTTTCACAGACCAGGCAACGGCAGCTGTTTTTGTGCCTGCATTTTTGCCGCCTAAAATATCATGATGATTATCTCCCACCATGATTGCCTCTTCCGGCTTTGAATTCAGCTGATCTAATGCCTTCAGCAGCGGCTCTGGATCTGGTTTGGCATTTTCAACATGATCCAAAGCTACCACGACATCAAAAAATTGATCCAGATTGGTTAAAACAAGTCCTTTTTTTACAACATCTAAGATCTTCGTTGTTACGATCGCCAGCTTATAGCCTGACTCATTCAAGGTCCTAATTGTTTCAAAAACACCTTCAAATTCTGTCACTAGGAGATCATGATTGGCAATGTTATAGCTTCTATAGACAGCGATCATTTCGTCTGTTTTTTCGGGATTCAGTTTATGAAACGTTTCATGCAAAGTCGGCCCTAAGAATGGCAGAACATCTTCACGGCTATATTTTCCCGGAAAATATTGTTCCAATGTATGCAAAAAGGTAGAAATAATCAGTTCATTTGTATTAATGAGTGTTCCATCTAAATCAAATAGAATGGTATTTATCTTAGTGTTCATAAGTTGCTTCCTTTCTTTTTGACAAGTCCGCCCTTCTCCAAAAATACGCTACAGCGAGTGTAAGCACAATGGCGACCCCAAGCCGGATAAGCAAGAGCGGCAGCACAGGGATTCCAAGCGGAATAAAAATCAATGTATCCTCAACAACTGCGTGGCACGCAACTAGGAATATAAACGCAAGGGTGACATCCTTTTTGCTGACGCCATCCTCTTTTACAGCTTGAATCATTACACCTGCACCGAATGCCAGACCAAACAGCAGACCTGCTGCAAGAGTTGTCGATGTATTCTCTTTCATCCCTAACATTCTTGTCACAGGTGCCATCCATTTTGAAAAGACAGCAAGCCACTTTAAATCTTTTAAAATCTGAATGGCAATCATTAACGGAATAACGATTAACGCCAGCTGAAAAATCCCTAAAGCAGCCTTTTGCAGACCGTCCAGTAAAATGGCGCCCCAGCCGGTTAATTCGGTCTCATTTTGGGGAATAAACCCATAACGGGCCATTTCCGAGCCGCCCTTCCAAACAAGATTGATAATCAGTGCTGAGAAAAACGCGAGACCAATCCGGACAGCAAGAATGACCCACAGCTTAACACCAACCTTTAATGCTACTCCTGATTCAATCAGAAGATTATGTGAAAAGGACAGCATCACGGCAATAATAAATACTTCTTTTACCGTGAGATCCAATGTTAAGATCGCACCGATTCCAGCATATAAATTCAGCAAATTTCCTAATACGATCGGAATGGCTGCATCACCTGATAATCCGATGATATTCATCAGCGGGGTGATCAAGGAAATCACCCATGGAAGCACCGGGGTGTATTGCAGCAGTGAAACAATTAATGTGACTGGAAAGATGACCTTTCCTAATGTCCATGTTGTCTTTAAACCAACAAGAAAACCTTTTTGTACAGATTGCAGCATACGATTTTACACACCTTTGTCGAGATAGCGCGCGTTTGCATAGCCTTTAACTCTTCTAAAAATGATCAGCGCAATTGCACCAACAATGAGAGCAACCGAAAGCAATTGGGCAGCACGCAAGAAATCGGTAACCATTAGGCTGTCTGTACGCATTCCTTCAATAAAGAATCTTCCGATGGAATACCAAATGACATAGGTTAAGAACAGTTCACCGCGGCGAAGATTTACCCTTCTGAGCAAAATTAAAAGGATAAAGCCCGCAAAATTCCAGAGCGATTCATATAAAAATGTTGGATGATAATAAGTTCCATTGATATACATTTGATTTACAATAAAATCAGGCAAATAAAGATTTTCCAAGAATTGACGTGTAACCTCTTCGCCATGTGCTTCCTGGTTCATAAAGTTCCCCCAGCGGCCAATGGCTTGCCCAAGGATGATGCTTGGAGCAGCAATATCAGCAATTTTCCAGAAAGAAACTTTCTTTATTCTTGTAAAGATGTACGCTGTAATGACGGCTCCAATGAGGGCTCCGTGAATGGCAATACCGCCATTCCAGATCTTAATAATGTCACCTGGATTTTGTGAATAATAGTCCCATTGAAAAATAACATAATAAATTCTTGCTGAAATAATCGCAATTGGAATCGCCCATAACATTAAGTCAGCGAAGATCTCTTTATCCAATCCGCGGCGGTCGGATTCGCGCATTGCGATCACTAACGCAAGGGCAATTCCAATACCAATAATTAAGCCATACCAATTGACCGTGAGCGGCCCTATTTCAAAGGCCACTCGATTAAGCGGTTCTATATTTCGCTCCACTCTGTATTCTCCTCCTCTTATCTGTTCCTGCTTTTTATGTAAAGAGACCCTTAACGATCTTCATGGTCTCCGTCTTCTATAACATCTGACAGTTTATCCGTAAATTGCTGTGCAGCATTTACTCCCATTTTTTTGAGACGGAAATTCATGGCTGCCACTTCGATAATAACAGCTAAATTTCGGCCTGGTCGAACAGGGACTGTTAACCTTGTCACTTCGGTATCGATAATTTTCATTTTTTCTTCATCGAGCCCTAAACGGTCGTATTGTTTTTTCGGATCCCATATTTCTAAGTCCATCACAAGGGCAATTTTTTTATAGCTGCGAACCGCACCTGCTCCAAATAAGGTCATGACATTAATAATGCCAAGTCCGCGAATCTCGAGTAAATGTTCAATAAGCTCCGGGGAACTGCCGACAAGTGTATCTTCATCCTCCTGGCGAATTTCCACGCAGTCATCCGCCACAAGGCGATGCCCTCTCTTCACAAGCTCCAGGGCGGTTTCACTTTTTCCGACACCACTTTTCCCCGTAATTAGAACACCCACACCATATATATCCACTAGTACTCCGTGAATGGCCGTGGTTGGAGCAAGTTTACTTTCTAAGAAGTTTGTCAGCATACTGGAGAAACGTGTGGTTTTTTGCTTTGTCCGCAACAAAGGAACTGCTTCTCTTTCAGATGCCTCTATTAATTCTTCCGGAATTTCCATTTCTCTTGTTACAATGATCGCCGGAGTTATATCTGAACATAATCTTTCCAGTCTGCCTGCACGTTCTGACTTATTTAGTTTTTTAGCAAACGTCAATTCCGTTTTTCCGATCAGCTGGATTCTCTCAGCTGGATAATAATCGAAAAATCCGGCAAGTTCAATTCCTGGTCTTGAAATATCAGTCGTCGTGATGGGTCTGTTAATGCCTTCCTCACCACTAATTAATTCTAAATTGAATTTTTCAATAACTTCTTTCGTGCGAACCTTTGGCATAAAAACGCCTCCTTTTATCTCGCTAGCCTTTAACACGTTCTTAACGGTTATTATGCATCAATCTATTTTAGCATTTTTTTCACAAGAACCAAATCGCTGAGATTGTTTTTTAGGTGTTTTTGCATACTTTGTTGCCTTATTAAAGAAGAGAGTGTGTTTCCACTCCATGGCAGTCGCTTTCCGCTGCAAGAGATTTTAAAAACACAAAAACCCGAACCATCAGGCAGATTCATGAAACTCTGCTAACAGTTCGGGTTTATTTTTGGTTGAAATGCCTCGTTTGTTAGTCTTTTGCAAATGTGCTTTGGATGATAATATTTGCTATGGACATGATGATGCTGACGATAAAGGCGGTTCCGAAGCCTGCCAGTTCAAATGAGCTGCCCATAATGCCATCCGTTATAAGCAGTGTAACCGCATTGATGACAAATAGGAATAATCCAAGTGTGAGAAACGTAATCGGCAGTGTCAGGATAATTAAAATCGGTCTGACCAGAATGTTTAGAATCGATAGCACCACACTTGCAATGACCGCTGCTCCAAATCCCGATAAATAAAAGGAGTCTCCAAAAAAGCCACCCAACGCGATAAATAGAACAGCATTTATGAGAATTCCTACTAACCATTTCATTCGCTACACCTCTTTTAACAGCATTGCTGCAGACAGCACTCTTCGCAGCTGTCTATTTTATATGATCGCGGATTTTTTTACAGATATAGAACCTGTTTTTGAATCAGCAAGGAGCCTTAATCCGCTGACAGGATCCTTCAATGAGCGAAAGCGCAGATTCTTTTGAATGACTTCGCTCTTCTCTTCAATGACTTCAATGCCATCCAGCTCTACATTAAAGCTGCCCAGATTCGTCTTTAATTCTCCATTTACAGCAGTAAATTCTGGGACAAATAACTCAATATTTCCTGTCGTTACTTTTGCTTCAAGCTGCTCACAGCCTGTTCCTTTTATTGTGCAATGAATATCTCCATGGAAGGTTTGAATATCTGCTTTTTTGCAGCTTCCTTCAACATGAACCACTCCATTAATCGTTTCGATTTCGAATTCATCTACAGTACTATTCGAAATATTGATTTGGCCATTTGCTGTTTCAACCTCTGCATATTTCCCCTGCAGACCTGCTACATTAATTTTACCATTCGCTGATTTTGCTTTAAAGCTTTCCGCATATAAGTTTTCACCATCTATCGGTCCATTAAACATGCGCACTTTAATGTTTTCATATTGTGATTGAGGTACATAAATGGAAGCTTCAAGCTTCATCCATTTTTGCTGCGCTGAAAAGCGAAGCTTCTCTCCTTCAACCGCAAATAGTACGTCTTTTAAGAATTTCTGGCGTGCCTCTTCCTGTGTTTCAACTCGATAAACCTTTGCGTTACACTCGATCCTAACATCCTGCTGCTCCCAAGGAATTAACTTAATTCCCCCGTTCGCTACATCGATGTCTATGTTCTTTAAATATACATTCGAATATTGGAAAATATGCGTAATATCAACGGACTGGCCAAAATTCAAATCAAAATCTGCATCCTTAATTTTCTTAAGAGCTGAATCGACAAAATCAATGATTTTCACTTTCGCGCTATTAAACTTTTCATTTAATGGATCTTCTTTTTTCGCTTCTTCAAAATGGACTTTATTGCTTAATTCCGGGAACATGTTCTGTTCTTTTTCTTGTGCTGTTTTGCTTGATTTTTCAAGCTCTTCAAGAAGAATAAGTGCTTCATCAACCTTTAATTTTCCATCCTCAACCATTTTTAATATACGTTTTCTTTCTTCTTGCATAGGAATCCCTCCATATTTTATAAACTTTTATTCTTTAAATAAGGTTAGTGTGGTTTCAACTTCATGGTACTCTCTCTCAGTGTGAAGTCATGTATTTCAATCACATTTCTCTGAAATGAGCTTTTATAAATACGCTAATTTAGACAACAATCTTCTATATTATTAAACAGTAAAGACTTTAATTCCTTTAATGATATTCCAAATAACTACAATAAAAGATAATAGAAGACTTAGCAGCAGTGCTCCTAGAAAAAAGAACGGAATTTCATTAGTACCTGATATAAATGTCGGCTCCATGAATACTGCAAAGATTAAAAGAGGCAATGAGAGAAGCGGAATGATATGTGATATAAACGCTTTTTTGGCATGCTCTTTTACACTTTCGCTGTCTGTTGCAAAAAATAAAACGAGCGGAAAAATAAATCCAGCAAAGAAAATACTAAAATAGCCTAAGGCTGAAAGAATTTTATCGGTATCCATTACGTTCAACTCCCTTTATCTCTTTGTACGGCATAAGTTCAAAAAAGTTTCAGGCTTTTTCATTTCCATGACATTTTTCCTGTTTTTTACGAGTGAATTTCTTAAAAACAGGGTAGGGTAAAAAGGTGTAATGGCCTATTGGGACAGGGATCTGAAAGCGATTTATTTCTCGTTGACAAATCTGTATATACAAGTTAGAATGAAACCGTAATCATAATTTGTATATACAAGTTTAGTTTTTTAAGAGGAAAACATTTTTATAAAAAGTTAGGGGGAGAAAAAATGAGCAAGTACAGCGAACCTGCTAAACGGCTGTTAGACGAAATCGGCGGAAGCGAAAACATTTCAGCTGTTACCCACTGCGCAACTCGGATGAGATTTGTGCTCGTTGATCCAAAGAAAGCGGATGTTGAAAAAATTGAAGCAATCCCAATTGTAAAAGGTACTTTTACACAAGCTGGTCAGTTCCAAGTTATCGTAGGTAATGAAGTTTCGACATTTTACAATGAGTTTGTGAAAATGGCCGGTGTAAGTGACACTTCAAAAGATGATGCGAAGGATGCTGCGAAAAAGAATATGAATTTCCTGCAGCGCATGATTGCTCATCTAGCTGATATTTTCACTCCGTTAATTCCCGCACTTGTTGTAGGGGGATTAATCTTAGGTTTCCGTAATCTTATGGAAATTGATTTACTCGAAGGCAGAACAATGACTCTCGTTGAGTCTTCCCAATTTTGGGCAGGCGTGCACTCATTCCTTTGGTTAATTGGTGAAGCAATCTTTCATTTCCTTCCTGTCGGTATCACATGGGCTGTTGCCCGTAAAATGGGAGCATCCCAAATTCTCGGGATTGTGCTGGGGATTACGCTCGTTTCTCCACAGCTTCTTAATGCCTACGGTGTGGCAGGTGCAGAGTCCGGGGATATTCCTGTATGGGATTTCGGCTTCATCCAAATTGAAATGATCGGTTATCAGGCTCAGGTAATTCCTGCGATCTTAGCCGGACTTCTATTCTCCGTATTGGAAATTAATTTAAGAAAAGTTATACCAAATGCCATTTCAATGATTTTTGTACCATTTTTATCTTTAGTGCCGACTGTATTATTGGCACATACCGTTTTAGGTCCTATCGGCTGGCAGATCGGTACCTTTATTTCTGATGTTGTGTACGGTGGATTAACATCCGCATTTGGCTGGCTGTTTGCAGCACTATTTGGATTTGTTTATGCACCATTAGTTATCACAGGCTTGCATCATATGACAAATGCGATTGACCTTCAGCTTATGAATGCGTTAGACGGTACACCATTATGGCCTATGATTGCTCTATCTAATATTGCGCAAGGTTCAGCTGTATTGGCGATCATTTATATTAACCGTAAAAACAAAGAAGAAAGACAGGTTTCCGTACCAGCAGCCATTTCCTGTTATTTAGGAGTAACAGAACCGGCCATGTTCGGTATTAACTTGAAATATGGCTTCCCGTTCCTAGCAGCGATGATTGGTTCCATGGTAGCAGCAGTTATTTCCGTTGGTAGCGGCGTAATGGCAAACTCGATCGGTGTCGGCGGATTGCCTGGAATTCTTTCCATCCAGCCTCTCCACATGGTGATGTTTGCTATCGCAATGGTTGTCGCAATCGTGATTCCATTCATTTTAACGGTTGTATTCTCAAAAATGAACTTTGGAAAGATCCCTTTCCAAAAGAGAGCATAAGAAAGAAAAACTTTGCGGTTAACCCTAACAGCCAAACAATAAAAAATCAGCTAGGCTATTATCGCCCAGCTGATTTTTTTTATGCATTTGCTGCACTTGCTTCTTTTTCTTGAATTTCTTTTTTCATTCGTTCCCGATCACGTTCGAGAATTGGCTTTAAATATTTGCCTGTATAGGAACCAGGAGCTTCTGCTACTTTTTCCGGCGTTCCGGCAGCAACAATCGTTCCACCCTTGTCTCCGCCTTCTGGTCCTAGGTCAATGATATAATCAGTTGCTTTAATAACATCAAGATTGTGTTCAATGACTAAAACGGTATCGCCATTTTCCACAAGACGCTGCAGGACTACTAGCAATCTGGAAATATCATCAACATGCAAACCTGTTGTTGGTTCATCTAAAATATAGAGCGACCTTCCAGTTGAGCGGCGATGCAGTTCTGATGCAAGCTTGACACGCTGTGCTTCCCCTCCTGAAAGGGTTGTTGCAGGCTGGCCAAGTTTGACGTACCCTAAGCCGACATCAAAAATGGTTTGTAGCTTACGGCTGATTTTCGGGATATTTTCAAAGAATTCTAGTGCGTTTTCCACTGTCATATCTAGAATGTCTGCAATGTTTTTGCCCTTATATGTGACATCAAGCGTTTCACGATTATATCGTTTGCCATGGCACACTTCACATGGTACATACACATCAGGCAGGAAGTGCATTTCAATTTTAATAATTCCATCTCCGCGGCATGCTTCACAGCGGCCGCCTTTGACATTGAAACTGAAGCGGCCTTTTTTATATCCGCGCACTTTCGCTTCATTTGTTGTGGCAAAGACATCACGAATATCATCAAACACACCCGTATAGGTAGCTGGATTGGATCTTGGTGTCCGGCCGATTGGCGACTGATCAATATCAATGACCTTATCCAAATATTCAACACCATTAATCTCTTTATGCTCACCTGGTTTGCTTTTCGCATTATGAAGCTTCTGAGCAAGACTCTTATGAAGAATTTCATTGATCAGTGTACTCTTACCTGACCCTGAAACCCCAGTAACCGCCACAAATGAGCCGAGTGGAAACTTAAAGTTTACGTTATTAAGATTATTCGCCTTCGCACCCTTTACCTCAATGTATCTTCCATCACTTTTTCGTCTTTCGGCAGGCAGCGGAATGAACTTTTTCCCTGCTAAATATTGACCTGTCAGTGAATTTGGATCATCCATGACTTCTTGCGGTGTGCCGGCTGAGACAATTTGACCGCCGTGAACGCCAGCACCAGGGCCAACATCGATTAAATAGTCGGCTGCCATCATTGTATCCTCATCATGCTCCACAACAATAAGGGTGTTCCCAATGTCACGCATATTTTTTAAGGTTTCAATTAGACGATCATTATCACGCTGATGCAGCCCAATTGATGGCTCGTCCAATATATATAGTACTCCTGTCAATCTCGAACCGATTTGAGTAGCGAGACGAATCCGCTGAGCTTCACCGCCCGATAGTGTTCCGGCCGCTCTGCTGAGAGTCAGGTAGTCTAGTCCAACATTGATTAAAAAGCCAATACGCTCTTTAATTTCTCTCAAAATTAGATTGGCAATGGCCATCTCTTTTTCTGTTAATGATAGTTGTTCAAAGAAATAAAAAGCTTCTTGAATGGAAAGAGCTGTTACCTTTCCGACATGTTCTCCATTAATTAAGACAGCCAGACTTTCCGGCTTTAAGCGATAGCCTTGACATGAAGGACATGAATGCTGAGCCATATACTTTTCCATCTGCTCCCGGATGAAATCAGAGCTTGTTTCTTTGTAGCGGCGCTCAATATTGGGAATGACTCCTTCAAAATTGATATAGCCTTCGCGGATTTGTCCAAAGTCATTTTCATAGCGAAAATAGATTTTATCTTTCCCAGAACCATATAAAACCCGTTCAAGCTGATCTTTAGGCAAATCTTTAACAGGAATACCCATATCAATTCCATAATGATTGCACACTGCTTCTAACAGCTGCGGATAGTATTGTGAGCTTGTCGGCTCCCAAGGGGCAATTGCTCCTTTATTTAAAGGAAGGTCCCAATTCGGGATGACTAGTTCTGGATCGACCTCAAGCTTAGATCCTAATCCATCACATTTCGGACAAGCGCCAAAGGGACTGTTAAAAGAAAACATCCGCGGCTCAAGTTCGTCGATGGAAAAGCCGCAATGCGGACAAGCATGGTTTTCACTGAAAAGCAATTCCTCTTCTCCAATGACATCCACAAGTACTTTTCCAGAACCAAGCTTTAATGCAGTCTCCATTGAATCGGTTAAACGGGCTGTTACGCCATCCTTCACCACGATACGGTCGATTACAACCTCAATGGAGTGCTTCTTGTTCTTTTCAAGCTCGATCTCTTCCCCAAGGTCGCGCATTTCACCATCAACACGAACACGGACAAATCCTTGCTTTTTCACTTCTTCTAAAATTTTTACATGTGTGCCTTTTCTGCCAGATACAAGTGGTGCCAGAACTTGGAGCTTCGTTCTCTCCGGATACTCCATAATGCGGTCAACCATCTGTTCAATGGTTTGTGAAGAAATTTCGATTCCGTGGATTGGACACGTCGGACGGCCAACACGAGCGAACAGAAGCCGCAAGTAATCGTAAATTTCTGTAACCGTACCAACCGTTGAACGCGGGTTGCGGCTGGTGGTTTTCTGATCAATTGAGATGGCCGGTGATAAACCATCAATGGCATCAACATCCGGTTTATCCATTTGCCCTAAAAACTGACGGGCGTAAGCAGACAGCGACTCTACATAGCGGCGCTGTCCTTCCGCATAAATCGTATCAAAGGCGAGCGACGACTTTCCGGAACCTGAAAGCCCTGTTAAGACAACAAGCTTATCTCGCGGGATGGTGACATCAATATTTTTTAAGTTATGTGCTCGGGCACCTTTTACAATCAGTTTATCCATTGCCATAGGGTCATCATCCTTCCGCCTTTAGTTCAAGTATTAGATCGCGAAGTTCAGCTGCACGCTCGAAATTGAGGTTCTTTGCTGCATCCTTCATCTCTTTCTCCATTTCGCTTAACAGCTTGTCGCGTTCTTTCTTGTTCATTTTGCCAAGCTTTGCTGGTGCATTGTATTCTTCTGTTTCCTCTGCCGCATGTGTAGCTCGAATGACATCGCGGATATCCTTCTGGATCGTCTGCGGAGTAATGCCATGCTTTTCGTTGTATTCTTCCTGTATAGAACGGCGGCGCTTCGTTTCATTTATAGCTATATCCATTGATTTCGTGATTTTATCAGCATACATAATAACATGGCCTGCTGAATTTCTCGCTGCACGGCCAATCGTTTGAATAAGGGATCTTTCTGAACGAAGGAATCCTTCTTTGTCTGCATCTAAAATCGTCACTAATGAAACTTCCGGAATATCCAGTCCTTCTCTTAAAAGATTGATTCCCACAAGAACATCGTATTTACCAAGGCGAAGTTCACGGATAATTTCAATTCGTTCAAGTGTTTTTATTTCAGAATGCAGATATTGCACTTTAATGCCAATTTCCTTTAAATAATCGGTTAAATCCTCGGACATTTTTTTCGTCAGTGTTGTGATTAAGACCCGTTCATTGCGATCGACTCGTTCATGAATCTCACCAATCAGATCATCAATCTGCCCTTCAATCGGACGGATATCAATCGTAGGATCAAGCAAACCGGTTGGACGGATAATCTGTTCAATCATCTCTGGTGTATGTTCCATTTCATACTGCCCAGGTGTTGCCGATACATAGACAATCTGATTGATATGCTCTTCAAATTCAGGGAAAGTAAGCGGCCTGTTATCCATCGCAGAAGGCAGACGGAAGCCATGCTCAACCAACACGTTTTTACGGGCCTGGTCACCATTAAACATCCCGCGTACTTGCGGAATGGTAACATGAGATTCATCGACAACCAGAAGAAAATCCTTCGGGAAGTAATCTATTAATGTATATGGTGTTGAGCCTGGGGGTCTTAAAGTCAGATGACGGGAATAGTTTTCAATTCCTGAGCAAAAGCCCATTTCTCTCATCATTTCTAAGTCATAACGAGTTCTCTGTTCGAGACGCTGCGCTTCAAGCAAACGGTCATCTTCTCTTAAGACTTTTAGGCGCTCCTCAAGTTCTTTCTCAATATTTTCTATCGCTACGCGCATTTTTTCTTCACGCGTTACGAAGTGAGATGCCGGGAAGATGGCAACATGCTCGCGTTCACCGATAATTTCTCCGGTTAGCGCATCCACCTCACGAATCCGGTCAATCTCATCGCCAAAGAATTCAACGCGAATGCAATGTTCATCCTTTGAGGCAGGGAAAATCTCAACTACGTCACCGCGCACACGGAATGTACCGCGCTTAAAATCAATGTCGTTTCGTTCATACTGAATATCCACTAATCGATGAAGAAGCTGATTTCTTTCGATTTCCATTCCTGTTCGCAAAGACAAAACAAGCTCCCTATACTCTTCCGGGGAACCTAAGCCATATATACATGATACACTCGCAATAATAATGACATCCTGCCTTTCAAATAGGGATGAGGTTGCAGAGTGCCGGAGTTTATCTATTTCATCATTGATGCTTGCATCTTTTTCAATAAATGTATCGGTTTGCGGAACATATGCTTCCGGCTGATAATAGTCATAATAGCTGACAAAATATTCTACCGCGTTATTCGGGAAAAAGTCTTTAAATTCGCTGTAAAGCTGTCCTGCTAATGTTTTATTATGAGCGATGACAAGCGTCGGTTTATTCACTTCTTTAATGACGTTTGAAATCGTAAATGTCTTTCCTGTACCTGTTGCTCCAAGCAGTGTTTGATGTTTCTTGCCAGCACGGATTCCTTCAACGATCTTTTGAATGGCTGCTGGCTGGTCTCCTTGTGGAGAATACTTGGATACTAATTCAAATTGGTCCTTCACTCAAAATCCTCCCGTTCAAATCCGTAATTGAAATCATCTACTTTACAAATGCACATGCTTTCTGTTTGCATAAGGACCACGCTGCTGCATTTGTCAGTATTTAACTTCCATACCCATAACATCATTCTACCACAAACTCTCATATACAAACCAATAATATGCGAACGGATATTCGTTTTTTTTATAATTCTTATGTTCTTTTGACTCTTTAGCCAATAAAAATACGAACAGAGCTCTTAATCAAATGATTGATTAGGAACTCTGTTCGCATGAAGTGTTTAGGTCGTTGACTTTTTTAACTTATTTTTCATCACTTGAGCATACCAAAAACCAACGGTCAGTGAAAATGCATCAATGACAATCAGCCAATAAGAGTCTGTATACCCTTTGTACACAGAAGCTGCAATTAACGCCACAGTCAAGACTAGTCCGATGACGCGATTATATGTCACTCTTGTAAAAAATAAGACCAATAAGCCCGGCAGAATAAATGCTGATAAGTATTTTAATGCCATATATCTACACCTTCTTTGTTCACAAAATGTACACACTCTTACAATAGCTCTTGTTCTCTTTGAAAACAAGTATTTTATGGTGGTGTTGGAGATGCTACTAATGAAGAACTTTAGATGGAGGGTTATCTATGGCACGAAGACGACGACGCCCGCTCGTACCTGAAGCGAGGTCTGGCCTTGATGAACTGAAGAGCAAACTGATGGGTACACAAACCGGAGAAGAAGCAAAATTTGAAGCAGCGAAGGAAGTAGGTGTTCCTCTTCAAAAGGGCTATAATGGAAGGCTTACATCTGTTGAAGCCGGACAGGTCGGCGGCAGACTGGGCGGCAGCATGGTAAAAGAACTCGTCCGTTTGGCGCAGGAGGAACTGAAGAAGAAGTAAAAAGAAACTTTTAATAATAAAGCTGCTGAATCTCCTCAGCAGCTTTGCTATTTTAAACTGGCAATTATACTGACCTAACCGCAGGCTCAGCTTTTACAAATTTTATAAAGATCAGACGAACTAGCGGCCCCATTATTAGAATCTGAAGCGGCAATGCCATCAGCAGATTTTTACCGAACACAGCTAGATATGACATAAAGATATGATCAGTAATGCCGTTATGCAGACTGGACATGATGACACCATAAATGGACATGAAAAACGCCATTCCTAAAACCATACAAACCGATATGGCCAGAACTTTAAAAATGACTTTGTTTGTATTGGCTGTCAGCTTCATCGCAATTCTTTTCGCCATTGGACCTACTAAATATAAATCAAGGATCAGTGCAATGATAAATCCGATGGCAAAGTTAACAGCAGTATCCATAAACGTCATTTTTCCTAATGTGCCATTCAGATAAAAGTTATAAAACGTCATAACCAATACCATTCCAAAACACATCATTAAACCAAATTGTACACTTTCTTTTTTCGTTGTTGGCAATTCCATCATCCCTTCTTTTTAACACTTTCTGATTATACTTATAGGGAAATCCTCTTCGTAAGTGAACATTTTGTGAACAATTGGTTATGACACTGTTTTTTTACATATCTTTTTTATTGACATCGTTAAAAACTCTAAGCAAAAAAAGAGCCCTGCAATCATGCAGAGGCTCCTTCGATCAAATAGGCGGTATTTCCGATTGGGCCAATTTTCTGGTCCGGAAAAATTTCACTGTATTAACGAAAATGGTTTTAGCGACAGCATACGTTGGCACCGCAAGAATCATACCGAGGATTCCCGCTAAATTACCTGCAACAAGCAACAAGATAATAATCGTTGCTGGATGCGTATTTAAGCTTTTTCCTAAGATTAAAGGAGAAAGTACATTTCCTTCAATTTGCTGTGCAACCAAAATCACGATGACAACTAAAATCGCTTTTCCAGGTGAATCAAATAAGGCAACAATAACGGCTGGAGCACCGCCCAAAAACGGTCCAACATAAGGAATAATATTAGTTACAGCAACAATTAACGCCATGACCAGCATATAAGGCAAATCAATAATCCAATAACCGATTAGAGAAAGTGTACCGACAAACAGTGCGACCGTAATCTGACCTTGGATATAAGAAGACAGTGTGTTAGCTGTTTCTTTTAACGTTTTAATTCCTTCTTCACGGTAGCCGGCAGGAAAAAATTTTGCAATTGCCGCAGGAAACTTATCTCCGTCCTTCATCATATAAAATAGAAGGAATGGAACCGTCACAATGGTAATCGCTATATTCGTAACTACACTGAAGATGCCGGATATCCCTGAAGTGATTCGGTCAGGAAGCGTATTAGCATACTCTGTAATTCTTCTAATGATTTCTTCCTGTGTGACATATTGCTGTGTTGTAATCCACTGGAATTCTTGTGTTTCGGATAATGAATCAAAGAATTCCTCCGTTTTTTCCACATAGGTTGGCATATCATTAACAAGTGCAGCGATCTGATTGGAGATCATTGGAACGAGGTTGCCAACTGCGAGCACGACAACACCGATCACCGCTGCATAGATAAGGAGAATTGCAACAACCTTTGGAACCTTCCACTTATGTAATCTTTGCACGAGCGGATTGAGCATAAAAAATAGAAAACCAGAGATGATGATTGGGAAAAACAAGGTAGATACAAAGATTCCTACTGGCTGAAATAAAAAAGAAATCTTAGTTGAAACATAGATAATGGTTAAAACAATTAAAAACTGTAAAGCCCAAAACTGAAACTTCTTCTTTGGCACATTCTCACCTTTTTCTGCAGCATTTTGAACTATTATACCAAAATGCCAGTGAGAAGGCACATTAAAGCTGTATGAAGAAAAGCTGTAAATATAGATTTGGTGTAAAGAACTGGGACAACAATAAAAATAAGGCCCTTTTTAAAAGGCCTTATCCCCTGAACACTTTATCATTCATTTCTACCTTAATATTTCTTCTCCTCATACCACTTCGCAGCCGCCAGCACTTCATCTAATGTAAGCTGATGGCCTCTATTTTCCCAATGCAGTTCAACAGAGGCATTGGCTCCTTCAAGCAATGATTTAAGATCTTCTGATTCGCTTGATGGGCAGATCGGGTCATTTGTTCCTGCTGCAATGAAAACAGAAGTTCCTGTTAAATCAGGAAGCTGAATGCCTCTTCTTGGCACCATTGGGTGGTGCAGAATGGCTCCCTTCAAGCTATCAGCGTAATGGAACATTAAACTAGCGGCAATATTGGCTCCGTTTGAATAGCCTACTGCAATAATATTTTTGCGGTCGAATCCGTATTTTTGTGAGGCTTCATCCAGAAATTCATATAATTCTTTTGTTCGGAATTGCAGATCCTCTTCATCAAATACCCCTTCAGCCAGGCGTCTAAAAAAGCGCGGCATGCCATTCTCCAGGACATTCCCCCGTACACTTAACACTGAAGCTTCTCCATCAATTTTTTCAGCAAGCGGTAATAAATCTAATTCATTCCCACCCGTGCCATGCAATAGCAGTAAAACTGGTTTATTAGGATTGGTGCCTTTTTCAAAAATATGCTTCATAAAATTCTCCCCCATTCTATTGATTAAGATCTCTTACTTCAATCGGAATAAGTGATTGCTCAAGTTTGCTTCTATATTGTTCATATTGCTCAGGGAGCTTCAGTTCTGTTCCCATTGTTTCTAAAGATTCATCGTGTGCAAAACCAGGCGGATCTGTAGCAATTTCAAAAAGAATCTCTCCATACTCACGGAAATAGATGGCATTAAAATAGTTGCGATCCTGAACAGGCGTCACTCCTAAGCCTTTATTCTCAATATATTGTTTCCAGTCTAATTGATCTTCGTCATCCTGTGCACGCCAGGCAATATGATGGACCATCCCTACACCCATTCGCCCTTTACCAGTGGATACCTTCTTAACATCGACAATATTTCCGATCTCCGCACTTGATTGAAAACGGATATATTCATCATTTTCAGCGACCTTTTCCAGTCCCATGACTTCTTCAAGCACCTCAGCTGTTTTTAAAGGATATGCTGAAAAAAATATTGCACCTGCAAAGCCTTTAATAGCTTTATCTGCCGGAACGCCAGACTCTCCCCATTGATTCAGTTCACCGCTTGCACGTTCAACCAGCTCGAGCTTCAGCCCATGCGGGTCCGTAAACGCTATTATCTCTTCGCCAAAACGCTCTGTCTTTTCAAAGGAAATTCCCAAACGGGCAAATCTTTCTTCCCAAAATGGCAGTGCTTCAGCTGGAACAGCATAGCTGGTTACGCCAACTTGTCCGTCGCCAATTTTCCCCGGATATGCATTTGCCCATGGAAAAAAAGTAATGATGGTGCCCGGATTGCCGTTTTGATCACCAAAATATAAATGATATGTGCCCGGATCATCAAAATTAATCGTCTTTTTAACAAGTCTAAGCCCTAATACACCATGATAGAAATCTACATTTTCCTGTGGATGCCCCACAATGGCAGTAATATGGTGAATACCTGCTGTTGCTTTTTTCAAAACTGCTCCCTCCTTTTTCTGTACAACTCTGGTTTTTATTTTGTTTTTAATTCTATTTTAGCTAAAGCAGAAGCGGTGCTGTTCATTTCACTTTTTGTCACTTCTTCAAATAACGCCTCTATTGCATTTTTATAGGAAGGATATAAATCGTTCATGAGACGCTGCCCTTCTGCTGCCATCTCAACATGAACGACTCTGCGATCCTCTTTGCAATCACTTCGCATGACATATTCTTTTTCAACAAGCTTATCGATTACGTAGGTCATTGAGCCTGCAGCAAGATACACTTTGCCTGCAATTTGGTGTACGGTCTGTTTTCCATGCTCGTATAATACCTCAAGAACGGCAAATTCAGTCGTGGTAAGCGCGAATTCCCGCAAAAATTGCTTTAGAAAATCCTGAATCGCTTTAGATGTTTTTAAAATCGAGACAAAAACTTCATTCATTAAGCTTGCCTCCTTTATTACACTTAATTAAAATATCTTGAATATGAGATAATTATATTGCAGATAGTTGAAGCTGTCAATATCGTCGGTTTGTATGAGGTTGCTATGGTGATTTTTCATGGGTGCGAGCTGAATTAGTTATGGAATTCGTTCTGAAAAAGTGTTTTTTTTAAGAAATAATTCCAAAAGGGGGAAATTTGCTGCGATTCCTGTTGGAAACCTCACTGATTTTATCCTGTAAGGTGAAGTTATCCGCCGTCCAGCAAATATATCCGCCGTTATTTTCATTTATCCGCCAAAAACAGCATTTTATCCGCCAAACGCCTTCCTCACTTCCAAATAAACATGCAAAGCAAAAAGGACGGCCTCTCAGCCGTCCTTCACCAAACCCACATTATTTCACTTTAAATGCCAAAATCAGATTATTTAACTTAGCCGTGTTTCCTTCTAAAGTAGCGATGCTTCCAGCTACTTGTTCAATCGTACTGCTGGATTGCTGTGCTGTTGCTGCAACCTGTTCGATGCCGGCAGCCGATTCTTCTGAAATGGACGCGACCGATTCAATCGCTTCGTTTATTCCTCTGGAATGATCAAGAATTTCATATAAAACAGCAGACATTTCCGCAATTTGGACACCTGTGTTTTTAATGGATTCTTGAACAGCTGTAAAGGATTTGCCTGTTTCAACAATGCCGCTTGTTCCATCTGTTACAAGGTCATAGCCTTCCTGCAGAGATGAAACAACAAGCTCTGATTCAGTCTGTATGCCTGCAACGATTTCGGTAATATCGGCTATGGAATGTGAAACCTGTTCCGCCAGCTTGCGCACTTCATCAGCAACCACCGCAAAGCCACGGCCGCTTTCACCAGCCCGTGCCGCTTCAATGGCAGCATTTAATGCCAACAGATTCGTCTGCTCTGCAATTCCCTGAATCACATGAACAATTTGCGATATTTCCCTTGTGCGCTGATCCAAGCCTTGTACCATCGCCAAAGAATTTAGCATTTTTTCATTAATTGCATTCATTTTGTTAATAGAATCATCCATATATTCACTGCTTTTATCTGTGCTTTTAATGGTTTCGTCCGTCATGATCCTTGCGTCCTCGCCTTTTAAAGCAGCATCCATCAGCTGTGTTGCAAAATGATTCATGCTCTCACTAAGAGTGCTTGAAGAGTTCGCCTGTTCCTCAGCTCCTTTTGAAAGCTCCTCCATCGTCATCGCTATCTGCTGGCCACCAGCTTTAACTTCCTCCGAATAACGGCGCAGATCTTCACTTTGACTTGTCACCTGATCAGAAACAGATGCTATATTTCCAACAATCGAGCTAAGATTGTTATTCATTTCATTAATCGACGCCACAAGCTGACCGATCTCGCCTTTGTCTCTTGTCAACATAGGCTCCGTTGAAAGCTCTCCGCTTGCAATCGCCTTCATTCGAGCTGCCACACGTTTGATTGGGTTGGAAATATTCTGAGCAGTTACGATCGCAATAACAAGACCTAATATGATAATAAGTGCAGATACACCTAAGCCAATCAGATTAATGGTTTCTCCATATGAGAGGAGAGTATCTCCACTTTCTACAATTTCCGCTTCTCTGAGTGCAGCCAATTCAGTCAGCTGCTCAGTTAGTTCACGGGCTGCAGGCTGAACTTCCCCCACTAATAATTGTGTTGCACCATCTCTGTCACCAGAATCGTATGTAGCAAACACTTCATTTTCAACGAGTGTTGACCAATTTTGATAATCTTTCCTTAACTCATCAACCTTTGGATTATTTGAGATTTTAAGAATTTTATCAAACTCCTCCATACTATTGTAGTGATAAGAAGAAAACTCCTCCTTATGCACACTATCTCCATATAGCACATACCCTCTTACGGCTGAAACACCTTGCGCAATATTTGTTAAAAGATTCTCATCAGCAATTAATAACGGAAGCTCTTCTGAAACGACCTCTTCAGTTCGATCATTCATAGAAGATACGGTCCAAAAATTATAAACAGACTGTGCGATACTCAGCACAATAACAACTAAAAATCCTAGTATTAACTTCCCGCGTATCGTTTTCATAGTTTCTCCTTTAATGAAAAATGAATAAATTTCTCCATCTTTATTATCGGCAGAAAGCGGAAACAATTGAGTAATATTTTGAAGTGGTAGGAATTTTTTCAAGGAACAGAATAGTTTCCATTCTAAAACAAAAAGAGCCTGAGACAAAACAAAATTAATCTTTCTAAAACACGAATTTTCAATATCTTGGTTTGGGTATTTAAACAAGTCCGTTCCATTGCGCTGCAGACCCTCGCTTTCCGTGGGGAGGAAGCTGAGCCTCCTCGTCGCGCGTGCACTGGACCCATAAAGTTGGACACTTATATTTAAGCAGCTATTACTTCAGTACTAACCCGATATGCTACTGGACTTTTCCGATTCAATCTTGATTTGATTCTCAAGTGATTGTAGTAATAGATGTATTTTTCTAACTCGGCTTTAAAATGCTCGATACTTTCAAACTCTTGTAAATAAAGAAACTCTGATTTTAAGATCCCAAAAAAGTTTTCCATGACAGAATTGTCAAGACAGTTTCCTTTCCTAGACATGCTTTGTGTAATCTTATGTTCTTTCAGCGTCCTTCGGTATTTGGGCATTCGATAGTGCCATCCCTGGTCGGAATGTAGTAAGAGCTCATCGCCTTCTTTTACGTATTTTAATCCTTGGGCCAACATCCTATCGACCAAATCAAACGTCGGCCTTGATTGAAGTGTATAGGTGATGACCTCGCTATTAAATAGATCTAAAATGGGAGAAAGATAAAGCTTCTCTCCAAACACTTTAAATTCTGTAATGTCCGTCACCCACTTTTGGTTCGGTTTCTGGGCACGGAAGTCACGGTTAAGGATATTAGGAGCTGCTTTTCCAACTTCCCCTTTATACGATTTATACTTTTTCATACGCACAATGCATTTAAGCCCTAGGTCTCTCATAATTCGAAGTACTTTCTTTTTGTTGATCTGATATCCTTTTTCCTGAAGCACATCCGTAATGCGGCAATATCCAAACCGACCTGAGTGTCTGCGGTAAATGAATGAAATTCTTCTTTTCCATTTGCGGTCAGGATCTGGTTGATTCCACTTTTTTAGGAGGCTGTAGTATGTGCTTCTAGGCATCTTGGCTATTTTGATCGTTTTAATCACCGGGAAGTCGTTCCTTAGTTCATATATTACTTTCGCTTTAATTTGGTTGGTGATTGTTCTTCCTGAACTAAGGCTTTCAGCTTTTTTAAATACGCGTTCTCCATACGAAGGTATTCCAGTTCTTCTATCAGCTCTTCTACCGATGGATTCTGAGAGTTACTCTTGTCCTTATTTTTCCTCTGATTAGATGTCATAATAGAAAGCCCCTTTTCTTTTGGTTCAATGGCACCTACTCCAACTGTCTCCCACTTTTTCTTCCACTTGCGAAGCATAGATGGATCAGGGAGATGGAAAATCGCGGATGCCTCTCGAATGGAGTAATTCTTTTCCGTGATAAATTGAATTACCCTCATTTTAAAGGCAGAAGGATAGTTTGTATAGGGAAAGGAAAAAGCCTGATCCCCATGGTAACGAACGAGCAGCACCCAGTAACGGAGAGTGGAATGATCTATGCCCACTTGCTTCGCTAGTTCTCGATAACTAATCATTTCGTTCAGATAACGTTTAGCAATTTGAAGTTTCTTTTCCTTGGTAAGATGGGTCATTTATGAGTTCTCCTCCTATTGTTGGAGTGTCCAACAATAGGGGGGCAGTGCAGCGCTCCTGCGGGGTCTCACCCTTTCCTCTATTGCCCACAGGAGTCGAGTGTCCTCCGCTCCATTTCACTCATGTTAATAAAATATTTTATAATCAAAAAAAACGAATGAATAGAAAGATGACTTCCTAACCATTCGGTTCTATGAGAGTGTTAAATACTTATGTCCCAGACTCCAGCAAGCAAACGGAAATTTATGATCGATGCAGCTGCATCAGACGACTGATATTATTCTTCACCGGCTGATCTGATTTCAAAACTTCTATGACTTTTCCTTCCTTCATAAAAAGAATTTCACTGCCGATTTCTGCAGCAACATCCATCATATGTGTCGAAAAGATAATAATCGTACCGTTACTTTTAAGCTCAGTGAGGACAGCTAAAAATTGATCAACCCAATATGGGTCAAGCCCATTTGTTGGTTCATCCATGATGAGTAATTTAGGATTGGAAAGCAATGACTGGCCAAATAGAAGTCTTTGCTTCATTCCTTTTGAGAGGCTCTTAACAAGCATGGAACTTTTATCGGATAATCCAATCTGATCAAGCACCTCACCAACCCGACCCTTATGAATGCGTCGGATGGAGGCATAAAACAGAAGAAATTCTTTTACAGAAAGCGTATCTTGTGCCCGATAATCATCCGGCATAAAACCGATTTGCTGTAAATATTCTTTTCTCTTCGAATTGGGATTCACATCCCCAAGAAACACATTCCCTTCATCAGGGACTGAAATCCCTGCCAAAATATTAATCATCGTGCTTTTTCCGGCTCCGTTGCCTCCGCACAGAACAATACAGCTTCCAGGGTCAGCCTTGAAAGAGGTTGTATGAAGTGCCACTTTTTCTTTATACACTTTGCTGATGCCATCCACAATGAACTGACTCATACCTGTCTCCTCCGCTTCAAAACAAATGCAGATGTAAAAATACATGCTGCAGATAAAACAATTAAATAGTTAAATAACATAAAAAGCGAAAACGGAGATTCCCAAAATTTCACGAGACCGTCATATGGCTGCCCAAATACAGCGCCGCCATCTAAGGTAATCACATAGATGACGCGGAGCAATTCGGCTGGATTAAGAAACAGTGAAATCTTCATCAGCGGCGAAATCCATGGATAGGGAAATAAGCTTAATACGTTGATCCAAGCGATGGGCCACACCATGATCAGGAAAAACCAAATCCCAACAGATATCGATAATGATTGCCACCTTGTTGAAACAAAGGAACCGACCGTAAATCCAATGACTAGAAAGATATACATTAATAGAGCGGAAAATACATAGAGCAGCATAACCCACTTTAGCGTAACTCCCCCGCCCGTCAGCAGCGAGATGACAATACTGACGCCAAAACTGAACGTAAAAACAGTGATCTGGGAGATAAACTGTCCGGCAATTTTCCCGAGTACATATTCCAGCGTATTAATAGGATAGGTGCTAAGCAACCGCCACTGCCCGTTTTCCATCTCAGCTGAAATGGAAAATGAGCCGGCTAATAGCATAAACAGCGGAATAATATATAGTGCTATATTCATGACCGTGCCCGTCATATTCGTATATAACGTGAGGGCAGGCACACTTTTCTGCAGCATAAATAATAACGTCAAAACAGCAATCCACAAGATACTAAAAGAATAATAGGAACGCTGCCTGATTGTCGTATAGATTTCGGATAAACAGAAATTCTGCATCAAGACCATCCTTTGTTTAGGGTAACCGGGAAAGATTAATGAGTGGATTCTCCCTCTTCCGTATGGCTTTCTGAATCCATTTCACCATGTCCGTGATCACCTTCGTGACCATGGCCTTCCATCATTTCATGATTCATCTGCCAATCATGATCAGCAAGTGCATCTGCTGCAATTAATTCTCCTTCATTTTCAGCGATAAATTCATCTGCAGAAGCTTGATCTTCAAAGGAGATCATATTATAAGCCATCGGCGTCTTTACATCCATGTTGTACACATAGAAAGCATCTTCAGAGCGAATCCATTCCTCATTGTTATAATCTCTTACAAATGTCGCTGCAATTTCTTCATCTGGGTTTTCATCCAGCCACACATACATACAGCCTAAGTCATCAAATACATGGGATAAACCATCTTCCAAAACAACTTGTGTTGCAAACTGGTTATCCATGACTGACATATTGCAGACTGGACATTTATCTGTTTCCTCATTAATGGCTCTAGGCTGAACCTCATCATTGCCGCAGCCCATCAGCAGCACGCCAATAACAACACTTAACAGTGAAAAATAGATTACTTTCTTCATAAACTTCTCCTCCATTTTTGAATGAATATGAAACTAACTAGGATAAAGACCACACCGACAAACCACAAAATGATTTGTTTATCATTTTTTTGACTGTTTTCAGAGCTTGCATAAACCATAGAAGGCTCTAAATCCCTTAATAATTCATCTTCTGGTCCATTGAAAACTTGTTTTAACAAAGTAATGCCTGGATGCTGGAAAAACAATTGGTACTCAGGAATTCTTTGAACAAGCGCCATGAAGTATGGGTCCGCCGCATGAGGAAGTTCACTCACCCCATCTCCGTCTATATCGAGTTTGAGGGCAGCATCCCAGTAATTATTTTTGATGATATTATTAGCGCTTTCATTCGCTTGGGTATCATTCACATTTCCATTAAAAGTATTACCCACTAATGAATTGTCGCTGGAATTCTTCCATTGCGCGCCTATTGTATTAGATTGAAAGATGTCTCTATAGCTGCATTTGAAGAATCCTCTATGAAAGCTCCTACCCGATTCGAAGCAAATAGATTATTCTCTGCCACTATATCCGAAGTTAAGTACAGCAATAGTCCCTGCGAATTGACATTTTGGTTATTAAAGGAGAAATCATTGTTCTTGATCAGCACATTCTGAGCCTCCATCACCATAGCCCCTGTAAAGTTATGCTGCGATTGATTCTGTTCAATGACTGTATCATTCGTAAACATTAAATGAATGCCGTAACGCGCATTCTCAATGACATTTTGTACGATTGTATTTCGATGACTTTGCTCCATATAGATCCCATCTAAAATAGTGTCGATTTTCACTTCTTTGATGGTAGTATCATTCGTTTTCCAAAGGTCAATGCCGTTTTCCTTTCTGGTGCCCCTGATTGTACTTTCTTCAACAACAATCTGATTTGCTTCAAACAGCTGCAAGCCCATTTGGGATGACTGAATCTCCAAATTGCTCAAATGATGCTGATCTCCCGTTACATATACAGCAGCCAGATCTCCATTATCTTCATTGCATTGTTCAATCGAAACGTTGTCTAATTGGACTCCATCTCCGCTTATCGCTACAACGGGAGCATTTTCGCACGAGTTAATCGTGACATCCCGCTCACCGATTAAACTCAGAGGTTTATCAATGGTAATGTTTTCTTCATAATACCCTGGTGAAATCATCACAGTGCCGCCAGCTTCCGCCTCATCAATCATTGCTTGTAAAGAGGGCCTTTCTGCTGAGATTGAATTTGGGAAAAGCAATAAACATAGTGATAAGAAAAGTATGTAGGTGATCTTCATTCATAACCCCCTTTTCAATTCTATTGCATTATTGACAAGAGAATCCTTATCAAAACATGATTTTTTCCCCATTATAATCTGGAAAAGTGAAGAAATAATGAAGTTATCTTGAAGACTTTTAAAATTTGAAGGGTTATGAAACTTCTCTTTATAGGGGTTAATAAGGAATAAGAAGCTTAGATACTAAACAGTACTACTATAGCTGTCAAAACAAGTCCGTTCCATTGCGCTGCAGACCCTCGCTTTCCGCGGGGAGGAAGCTGAGCCTCCTCGTCGCTATCGCTCCTGTGGGGTCTCACCCTTTCCTCTACTGCCCGCAGGAGTCGAGGGTCCTCCGCTCCATTTCACTCATGTTTAAAAATTGAGGTTTTTAAAGAAAAAGAAAATTAGTTTCTATCATTTGAATGTATCACTATGCTAAATACTTCTGTCCATATCTATTTCTCTTTCCTTCTATTTTCAGCCATTGTCTGCTCATGTTTCAATAGCCATTCTTTTCTCCATAAGCCGCCTGCATAGCCTGTGAGTTTTCCGCTGCTGCCGATGATTCGATGGCAAGGAACTGCGATGCTGATTGGGTTTTTGCTGTTAGCCATCCCTACCGCTCGCACTGCTTTTTCGTTGCCGATTGCAACCGCAATTTGTTTATATGAACCTGTCTTCGCATATGGTATTGTTGTCAGTGCATTCCACACCTTCTTTTGAAATTCAGTACCGGCAAAATCAAATGGAAATGAGAATTCCATTCTTTCTCCTTTAAAATATTCATCCAGCTGCTGCAGACATTTTTTCATTGCTGCTGGAACAATGTCTGAATCCACAAGAACAGGATCTCCTGCTTGCTCTTCAGAGAATAAAATGGAGACTATCCCCTGCTCAGTTCCAGTAATTTCAATCAATCCAAGTGGTGATTGGTACGTGATCATTTTCGTTTCCATCCTTATTTCCTCCAAAAAGTGGACTTCCTATTTATTAATAACAATCGACACTTTATATCCCGCATGTTTGCTCAAGGCTATTAAAAACTCATCTAGAGCAGTGTTAGAAGGGAATTTGCATTCTAGAATATAACAGCTTTCTCCGCTTGTTTTGTAGTTGTTTAAGACAAAATTCTTCTGCTCTTTCACAAACTCAAGGTAAGCTTGGTGATGTGGACTCCGCATAAAAATGTGGATGATTGTATGCACCGTGTTCCCCATTTTCTCCTCATTCACTTTAATCGTATATCCTTCAATCACGCCAAGATCCTCCAGCTTTACCACTCGTGCTGAAGCTGCCTGACCAGTTAAATGGACTTTTTCACCTAATTCCTTCATTTTAATACGGCTATTCTTAGCTAGTTCCTCAATGATTTTAAAATCCGTGTGATCTAACATCTATTCAAATCCTTTCAATAATCAAGTGAAATGGCAAAAAGACTTGATTTTATCTCTGTATGTCAGAAGTGTCCACATTATAAACTATAAGTACATTATATAAAAAGGAGCATGATCATGAATATAAAACAAATCCGAAATGCAACCATTGTTGTTGAATATGCTGGCAAGAAATTTTTAATCGATCCATTTTTAGGCGAAAAAGGGGCATACCCTCCGTTCCCAAATTCAGCGAGACAGGATCAGAATAATCCGTTAGTGGACTTACCTGTTTCTATTGAAGAATTGCTGGATCAGACAGATGCTGTTATTGTAACTCATTTACACCTGGATCACTATGACCCTGCTGCAAAAGAAGCTTTGCCAAAGGGCATGAAAATGTTTGTGCAAAATGAAGAAGATGCAGAAGTAATGAAAAGTGACGGCTTTCAAAATGTAGAAGTATTAACGGAAAGCACAACATATGAGAGCATTTCATTAACTAAAACAAAAGGAGAACATGGCCGAGGCGAAATTTTGAAAATGGCCGGACTTGTATGTGGGATTGTATTTAGCCACCAAAGTGAAAAAACATTATATGTAGCTGGAGACACAGTCTGGTATGAAGGTGTGCAGGAAGTCCTTGATACACACAAGCCTGAAATTATTGTGGTAAACGCAGGGGACAACCAATTCCTTCAGGGCGGATCACTCGTCATGAGCAAAGAAGATGTGTACGAAGTGCATAAGGCAGCTCCAAACAGCAAAATCATCGCAAGCCATATGGAAGCCGTAAACCACTGGACACTATCAAGAGAAGAGTTAAAAAGATTTGTAAAAGAGAAAGGTTTCTCTGATCTAGTATTTGTTCCTAATGACGGTGAGACATATACATTTTAATATTTGAAGGCTGGGACATAAACCCGAACAATTAGCAGATATGTTGATGATCTGTCTAATTGTTCGAGTCTTTTTGCTGCTTTTAGAAAGATCGTGTTTTGTCCAGAGAAGACAGGGTAGTAATACTACTAAAACGCATAGTAAGGAGAGTTCACTATGACTCAGCAGCAATATGAAGAATGCATCAAAGCCTGTTTAGAATGTATGGAAGCATGTAATGTATGCTTTGACGCTTGTTTAGAGGAAGATAACGTTAAAATGATGGCCGATTGTATCCGGTTAGACCGTGATTGTGCGGATTTATGCGGTTTAGCTGTGAAAGCAATGCAAACCAACAGCCCAGCTGCAAAACGGATTTGTGCTCTTTGTGCGGAAATCTGTGAGAGATGCGGAAACGAATGTAAAAAACATGATCATGACCACTGCCAAAAATGTGCAGAGGCATGCTTTAAGTGTGCGGAAGTCTGCCGCAGCATGGCAGCTTAATAATACAAGAAGCACAACATTCTAAAGTATTTGCTGCTTTAGGATGTTGTGCTTTTTATTAATGGATGCTCTGAAACCGTCTTAAGGGTCAATCTGCTCTCCTTTATCGCTCCATTTTAAACGCTTCACTATACATTTCACGGAGCTCAGCTGCATTCTCTTCCCACTTAACCTGCTCTCCGTTAACGATCTGCCCAAAAGCATCAAGACAGCGATGCCATCCTGCTGCGGTCGGAACCGCCCATGAAGGATCCTCAAATGTATGAACAAAAGTCATTCGGCACCCGTTATTTTCTTCCTGCAATGAGATTCGTATTAAATCAGCACCGCCCTCATGAAAAGCAAAAAGGAAGGGCTCTTCAAACTCGGTAATACTTCCCTTATATGCTGTTCCTTCTCCATCATCAAAGGCTATTTCACCGCCAAGCCTAACATCCATCTCACCAGTTGCAAAAGGGTACCACTGTGTGAATGAATCAGGATCAGTTAGAACGGCAAAAACCTCTTCTGCTTTTTGAGAAAAAGAACGTTTAAACCTTAAAGAATAACGTCCGTTTGACTCATGAAATGTTCCATTTTCACTCATATGAATCCTCCTTCAATTTACAATAATAGCAGCTGTATTGATGCCTATATTGTATCAAATAACAAGAACAAGCCCAAAATGATCCTATAAGAAAGCCCCTTCAGGCTTATTATTTGAAGGGACTTAAATGACTATTTTAGTAGGTTTGAAGTATTAGCAGGCTTCCATCTAATTTTGTTGTACAGATGACTAATTTTTTTTGTTGAAATACTAACACTCTATAGTTTAATTGTATTGTTCGCAAACTTGTAAATTAAATAGTTATATCGACTTTTTTTCAATTGCCATACGCAAGTGTGAGATAACTCCAAGAAGCAATACTAACGAAATAACCATTCTTTCAAAAGGTGTTCCAAACAATTGCTGTATAAATCCAAAAGACCAAAGTGCAACAAAAAACCAACTTATAATGGTTATTCCTCTTTTGTATTTATATTGTTTAAATTTACCAACAAACAACGTAAAAAACATTCCAATAATCGAAACAACGGTATTTATAACAGATATAGGAAGCTGTTCAGCAAATGATTCAGACCTTCCACCATTAACCCATGTGAAGGGTATGCTTTTGCTAAAAATAAGAAAATGGATTAAGATCGTCAAAGAGTAAAAAATAATTCCCATAAATACAGCCGTTTTCATATTCATCTTTCTGAGTTTTTCTAAAATAAAATCACCTCATTTCTTCCTTTTTAGGTTTTGTTTATTCCTAATATTTCCATCATACAGCACCCTTGAATTTTTGTTATTAGACTTGAGGTACATTTTAAGCTAAGGCCTGAGATGTAAAAACTAATAAAAAGGGGCTTGTTAGTACAAGCTCCTGCACATAACTAATGTGATAGTAGAGTTCTTATTCAATAAAAATTCCCCGTTAGCTTTAAAAAAGGTCATTCACATTGAGGAATCACATAAGTTATTTGGAGAAAATGTTATAAAGTATAAATGCAATAATTGAACCAATTACAATAAGACCACCTATTGTAGGGCTGCCATAAACAGCCCTATTCCAACCGTCATTGGTCTCTATTTTGCTTTTTTCATCATTCTTATTTTCCTTATTCAATGAGAAACCTCCCTAATGTGCTAGCCTTTTACTTTTTATAAATATTCTGTTTCATTGTAAGAATTCCTTTTTCAGCAAGGTTGCCCCTTTTCCTAAAATAAAAAACGGGCATCCCTTTTTAAGGAAAGCCCTATTAGTGAGAATAATTATATTTTCATCATACAAATTTAGATGATTATTTCTGTACAGACAGCCATTTGCAAATTGACATAAATCATCCAACAAGTTTATTTATTTTGCCTCAAACTTCTAGTGGCTTACTCGCCTACCATACCGTCACCGTCTCGATCATCCATATATTTGTACAACCAATGATCACTCATTATTGGCATGCTGAAACCTGCTGCTTTTGCTTCTGCGATTGTCACCTGTCCATTCCCGTTTGTATCAATATTAGAAAGATCTCCTTCATTTGTGGAAGAACTTGCTGAATCGGACTCGGTGTCTTTATTTCCGGTTAGTCCAAGTGATTCGTTTACCTTGTCAGGGTTCACATTGTCAAATGAATCCATAACGACATTTCCTTTTACTGTATACGTATACTGATAACTCGAAGGAATCTGTGTTACTGTATCCGGGTAGGTGATAATCGCTTCGAAATTAGTGGCACCGCCTGCCTTGCGGATCGTATCTTCTAAATAGGCTTGGTCACCATGTCGGTTGAGCGTACTATCTTGTGGAGTAATATTATAAGCATTCGATACCCCTCCGAGAGAATCAGCAATGACATGTCCTTCATCTAAAACGTCACTTTCGACGCCAGGAACCTTTGCTTCATCCGAATAGTAGCGGCCAGTCGATAATATAGGTTCCTTACTGTCATCTTGTAGAATGATTTCGTCAGCAATAACACGCACTAATTGTCCGTATTCATTCGTAAATGCCCAATATTCACGGTCTCCGTAACCAATGTCAACGACGACATTCGATTTACGACTTCCAGACAAATCACCCCCATCAACTTCCATGAGTTCGTATCCTGCAAATCGTTCATCATTTGCTTGGATTACTGTTTCTTCTGCTGGTTCATCCTCCACCGTAGTGACAATTTCTTCTTTTTCACTATTTTTATTTGTCTCAACTGTTGTAACTTCTTGTGAATCTGTTTCTATATCTGTGGTGGCTGCATGATCCTGGTTCGTACAGCCAACCATGATGATGGCCGTTAAAAGTAATATAAAATAATTCTTTTTCATTTTTAGTATTCTCCTATGAGTTTCATGTTGTACATTCTAAAAATATTGGAATGATAGGGTAGAATATGTTTTTAACATTAACCCGTTGATAATAGTATATTCCAATATTAACTTTATTTCAGTAGTTATTTTGTTGGAAGTGATGCGGCGAATACACATAAATAAAGAACCCCCTCAATAATTGAAGGGGCTCGAAGTTTTTTATTATGTTTGTAATACCGAAAGATTAAGAATCTTTTCCGATTATTAATTAAAAAATCACTCAATCAAACTGCTTCATTTCCCCACTTCTTCTCATTCTGCACAAACAGAATACCAAGTTCATGGTGGTCACCTTCATAGAGTGCGCGCTGGACGAAGCGCACTTCGCCGTTGACGTCTAGAACTTCGAGTTTGCAGTGGGCACGGTTTTTTTGCAGTGCTTCGTAAAAGCCATTTTCATTTGAGACCTTTACGCCATTCACTTTTGTGATCATTTCGCCAACCTGCAGAGCCATTTTGCTTGCTGGAGTGTTGGGAATGATCGCTAAAATCATGAGCGCATGATTTTGCTTGGAGAAATAGAATGTGGCATTGTCTTCTTGAACCCTGTTGCGGAGCGCCAGAATTTCCCGGCCAAGGATCGCCCCTGTAATAGCCGCTACTGCCACAATTGGATACCAATAGGCCGCAATCGAAGTTAACAGCACAAGTGCACCAAGAACCGTAATTCTTCTGCCGACATTTTTTACAGCCAATTTTGGCAGTGAACTTTGGATATGCTGGTAAAAACCAACGGCAAATGGCACTAAAATCAGAGAATAGACATTATCTCCGATTGAAAAGACTGGCCACCATTCAAACGAAGTCTGCAGGGCATCTCCTGGAATCAGAAGGAATACCGGCACCATCCATACTCTCTTTACTTCATGGGCACCAACAATCTGGCCGCGCTTACTCTTCATCAGCCGCGGTGATGTGCCTTTGCTGCCGTTTCTCGCAATTAAAATCCCTTCTCCGATCAGCATCAAACCAGCCAAAACAGCCACCGCTGGGAAAATAATAGCATCTCCTTCAATAACAGATTGAAGCCAAGAAGGAATCGGCCATTTCTGCTGGACAGCAATCGTGGTCAGAAAGAACGCAAAGCCCAGTGTATAAACCGGCGATAACCATCTTACCTTCCCTGTTAATGAAAGCAGCACGGTTAAAGCAGCTGCGAACACAACCGTTTCAAGAGGTACAGCCAATCCTGCTCCTGTCATAATGATCGAAAAGATCAGGCCCAGCAGCAAACCAAGAGGCAATAACTGCCTCAGTTCAAAATAGGCATTCTCAGCACGCACTGAAAAATCTCTTCTTTCTTTTTTGACACGAGAAACCCCAAGCCATGCGGCATAAAAGAACATCAAATAAAATACCGGATTCAATAGCAGCTTGGCCGCTCCTTTTCCTATTTCAACCAGCCATAATTCAGCCATTGTTCCACCAACCTCTATATTCAAAATTAATTGCTTATTCATTACATTTTTCAATGTTTTATCTTTTTCTATATGTATTATATTCTACCAAATTGCTGCAGCAAAACCTATTGATAATTCTATGGATCTGAAATTAAAGAAAACTTGCCAACTGACAAGTCTTGAAAGGGACGGCTTTCCTAACTTAAGCCATTACGACGAGTCTTCTTCCTCGCTGCTCATTTATATTCTTGGATACTATAAAATATGAAAGGCCTCGCCATTCCCATGTCGGAAAGTAGCGAGGCCTGTCGCGTTTTTATTGTTACTGCGCTAAATATTTCAGTCCAGCCTGAAGCTGCAGATCGTTATTTTCGTTTTTAATCTCTTCTAAAACAGCCTGCTGTAAGGCTTGTGCCGTTTTCCCATCGATCTCTCCACTCGTTTCAAGATCATGCATACGCTGAAATGCCCTTACAGCAACCTCTGTTTCGGTGCTGAAATAGCCGTCCGCTCTGCCTGGTTCGAACCCTAATGCTGTTAAAATTTCCTGAGCGAACTGAACCTCTTCGGCATTCATATCCATTTTTAAGGTTTCTTCCAGCTGTAACGGATGGGTCCGATATAAATCAGGCTGAGTTACCTCGAGTGTCGGTTCAATCCCTTTTTTATGAATCCAATTGCCATCTGGTGTCAGCCACTTGAAAAGGGTAAGCTTGATGTTGCTTCCGTCGCCCATTGCCATCGGCTGCTGAACGGTTCCCTTGCCAAATGTTTTTTCTCCAATGAGCGTGTATCCGCCTGCTTCCTTTAATGCGCCAGCCAAAATCTCAGAGGCAGAAGCACTGCCTTTATCAATTAACACAGCGATCGGATAATCTTTTTTCTCTTCTCTTTCTGAAAAGTAGGTGGAGCGTTCACCATTGCGCTGTTCAATTTGAACGAATGGTTTTTCCTTTGTGACAAGCTCGCCCAGTATTTCTTCAACTGATGTGAGAAAGCCGCCTGGATTTCCGCGCACATCAATCAAAAGGCCTTCCACGTCCTCTTTTTCCAGCTTTTTCAACTGATCGGAAAACTCACTTGCTGTATCCTCTGAAAAAGAGGTAATCTCCATATAACCAATCTTTTTTCCATTAACTTTTTTCACTTCTGAGTAAACGGTGATCTGCGGGATCTCGTCTCTTTTCACTTCAATCTGCAAAGGTTTGTTCAAACCTGTACGGGCAATTTCAAGCTTCACCTTGGTCCCTTTTTCGCCGCGAATCTTTAAGGTCGCTTCATTCAGATCTAAGCCTTCAACACTGTCGCCATCTACTTTTAAAATCTCATCATCTGGCTTTAACCCTGCTTTTTCTGCAGGCGAGTCTTTAAAAGGAGAAACGATAACGATCTTTCCGTCTACCTTGCTGACTTCTGCTCCAATTCCTTCAAATGAGGATTCTAACGCTTCATTGAACTGCCGTGCACTTTCCTCGTCCATATAGACAGAATAAGGATCATCTAAGGTAGCGAGCATTCCCTGAATCGCTCCCTCTGCGAGCTCTTCACTTTCAACCTCTTCTACATAGCTATTTAAAATTAACTGATAAGCTGATTCCATTTTTTCAATATCAAACGTTACCGCACTATTTTCATTTGCTCCGGAATGAGTCTTGGCCTTTTCAGCATCGATTTCTTCTCCAGCGTAATAAGAAATCCCTATATATGTTCCTCCTGCTCCAGCAAGCATAGAACTGGCTACAATAGCTGCGATCCATCTTTTTCTCATGTAATCGTCCTCTCTTTTGTCCAATAGCTGTCACTCAGGCATAGTAATTCTGCAGCATTTTCTACAAACCAATATATGAACAAGAAGGACGAGTTATGATTATTAAAGGTGAGAGGGGGTAAATGAATAGTAGAAATACAAAGCGGTTTTAAGACTTTAGCAGTTCTCAAAAAAATAAAAACGGAAGAAGCATCGCCTCTTCCGTTAAAACGTATATTTTTACAATGGAACAATTCCAACCGGATTAATAGCGTTTGATTTTGACGCATTCCACTCGCCGCGGTGGAGTTCAAAATGCAAATGCTGGCCATAAGACTGTCCTGTGTTCCCCATGTATCCAAGCTGCTGTCCTTTGGAAACAACAGCACCTGAGCCAACTGATCTGCTGCTTAAATGAGCGTAAACTGTTGTATAAACAACACCATCAATCGAATGGGCAACGAAAATTGCATTTCCATAGCTGGAAGAATAATAGGAACGAATAACCACACCATCAGCTGCCGCTACAACCGGAACACTGCCTTTTGCAGCAAGGTCAATACCGTAGTGGAACGTACCCCAGCGCGGACCGAATCCAGAAGACAAACGGCCAGCAGATGGACGTGTGAACGCACCGCCTGATACTGGTGGTGCAGATACTTGCTGTCCTCCGCCTGAAGATGATGATGAAGATCCGCTATTATTCTTCTTAGCAGCTGCTGCTGCAGCGGCTGCCTGAGCTGCTTTTCTTGCCGCTTCCGCCTGACGTTGCTTTTCAAGCTTAATTGCTTTTTGAACAGCTGCCGTTTGAGCAGCTAAAATTTCTTTCTGCTCTTCAAGATCAGTGATTTCAGCATGCTTTTGTTCCTCTTTCTTTTCTAGAGAAGCCATTAGCTTGTCCTTTTCACCTTTTTGGCTGTTCAATTCCTTTTGAAGCTGCTTAAGATCTGCAAGCATTTTTTCAAGTGAAGCAAGTTCCTCTTCTACAGCATTTTGCTTTCCTTCTAAAAGCTCTTTATCTGCCTGATGCTCTTCTAAAATACTTTGATCAGCTTCCATAATGGTTGCAACCGCACCAACACGATCAATGAAGTCACTAAAGCTTTGCGCTCCCATGAGAACATCAATATAGCTGACAGCACCGCCCGTTTCCTGGAATGAACGAGCACGATCCTTCAGAAGTTCATTACGTTTTTCAATCCGCTCTTTCAAAACTTTAATTTCTTCCTGAAGCTTTACAATCTCTTCTTTTGTCTTCGTAATCTGTTCATTTTTTTCAGTGATTTTTGTTTGAGCATCACTGATGGCAAGATCTAATCGTTTAATCTCTGCCTGAACATCCTTTTGTTCCTTTTGCAGCTGTTCAATTTCAGAGCCTGCTTTATTTATGTCAGTTTCTACACCTGAACGTTCCTGCTGTAGCTTTTCCTGTTCTTTTTGCAGATTATTGATTTTGCTTTCCGCAAAAGCTTGATTGGCTGGAGTGCCTATCGCCAAACCGCCCGCACCTAACATAGCAGCCATTGATAGAACTAGTAAACGTTTTTTCTTCACTTTTCTTTTCTCCCCTCGTACAAATACTGATGATATCGGTCCCGCGCCAAGTTAGATTCAATTTGTCTTTGTCTAGATTCAAATACTTTTAGAAAAGCCCAGAAAATATTTCATAGAAATTTTGTGTTCTATGTAAAGAAAACGGCCTAATGGTCAGAAAGTATATAAAAGGGAAGAGTGCGATTTTATACAACCGCATCTCTTCGTTTCTATTAAACTTTTAAGAATTTACGGACAGACATTAAGCTTCCCCAAATACCAATTAAAGCACCCATTAAGATTAGAAGGGTTGAAACTTGGAATACAAATGGGTTAAATTCTAAGAGCTGGATAAAGTGACCGTCCAGCCTTGGTGCAATATAGTCATACGCATAGGAATAGGATGTTGCGATCAACGCGATCGGAAGGATCGATCCCAGTATTCCAAGCCATAAGCCTTCAAGGAAGAACGGCCAGCGAATAAATGCGTTTGTTGCACCGACAAGCTTCATAATTTCGATTTCCCGTCGTCTTGACACGATCGTAATTTTAATTGTGTTTGAGATTAAAAACATTGCTGTGAATAAGAGCCCAATAATCAGCACTAAGCCGACATTTCGGCTCACATTAATGAACGAGAATAGTTTTTCCACTTCGCCTTGTCCATATTTTACTTTTGATGCATATGGCAGTTCTTGAAGTTCTTCAGCAACTGTCATCGTATCTGTCGGATTTTTCGTCTTTACGACAAAAATATCATTCAATGGATTGTCTTGTTCAAACAGTTTAAAAGCTTCCCCGTCTTCTCCAAGACTATTGATCATGTTATCTAGCTCTTCTTCTTTTGGAATAAAAGCAATAGAGCCCACTTCTGATATTTGTTCAATTTGTTCCCTTAAAATCTGCTGATCTTCTTCTGTAGCTGCAACATCAATATGAACACGAATTTCTACATCTTCTTCAATTGAAGTTGCTACATTATTAAGGTTCATCATAATGACGAAAAATACGCCTACTAAAATTAAAGTGACTGTTACCGCACTAGCTGAAGCAAAGGTCATCCACCCATTGCGGGCAAGACTTTTAAAACTTTCACGGAAGTGACGGCGCAATGTTCTAGACTTCATAGCCGTAATCACCTCTTTGCTCATCGCGGACAATTTTTCCGCCCTCAATTGCGATGACACGATGTTTAATCGTATTTACAATATCTTTGTTATGAGTTGCCATGACCACTGTCGTTCCCCTCGTGTTGATCTCCTCAAAAATGTTCATGATTTCCCAAGATGTATCAGGGTCAAGGTTTCCAGTCGGCTCATCTGCGATTACTAGCTTTGGTGCGTTCACAATTGATCGGGCAATTGACACACGCTGCTGTTCTCCCCCTGAAAGCTCAGTTGGCAGCATTCTAACTTTATGTTTTAAATTCACAAGATCCAGCGTGTCCATTACACGTTTCTTAATGTTTTTCGGCTGTTCTTCAATTACTTCCAATGCAAACGCAACATTTTCATAAACGGTTAATGTAGGAAGCAGTTTGAAATCCTGGAAAACAACTCCTATATCTCTGCGCAAATTCGGAACCTTACTATTTTTCAGCTCACCAAGGTTCACGCCATTCATAAAAATTTTCCCGCTTGTTGGCTTTTCTTCTCTATACATCATTTTTATAAAAGTTGATTTCCCAGCTCCGCTCGGTCCAACTACATAAACAAATTCGCCTTGCTTTATATGAACATCTATTCCATTGGCTGCTGTTACACCATTAGGATACCTCTTATATACGTCTTGCATTTCAATCATCTATATCACCTAAAATATGTCTTAGTTTTATTATTCTTGCAGATAATTCACCAAAATACGACATCTATCGACATAATGAGAGAAAAAAGAACACATTCCTTGTTCTATTTCTCACAGACTTCATTATAACATCATACTTTGTCAAAATAACGGAAAAAATTATTACATTTTCTTTTCATTTATATCCTTTATTCCTACTATTTTCCTAAATTGATTATAAAAGATTCAATAAATCGACGGGATTCTCCTTCTTTCTTCCTCTATTTTTTCCTAATTTTTTGATGAACGGTGTAAATAATTGGGATATCTATAAGGGAGAAGGGTAAAGAGATATGGGAATTTTGTAGAGTGGAAGAGCATATTATGGGGATATTTGATATGTAATGCATCAGAAAATTTAATTTTGTCTGTTAAGACTGATTAAAACACTCGTTAAAATGACCGAATCGGTCAGTGAAATGATTGATACTAGTACTAGATTGATCGATCATCTTGGGGAAATGGTTGAAACTCGTTAGCTGTATCTACATAAAATTAAGAAGAATCCAATAAAAAAACGCCCTGCTGGACGTTTTTCTTCTATTATTACTTTTTAGCAGCAAGCCATTCTGCAACTGTGGAAGCATCTTCACCAGTCAGCTGGCCTTTAGGCATCGCGCCTTGACCGTTAATAATAATGTTTTCAATTTCTTCTTGCGATAGTTTAGACCCGACTGTCTGCAAACCAGGTCCCGCTCCGCCTGAAAGATCCTGCGCATGGCATTGAGAACATTTTTGATTGTATAGCTTTTCTGCATTGCCGGCATCTGCTGTTGTGGTTTCTCCACCAGATGTGCCGGTACCGCCTGTATCCTCAGAAGCGTCGTCACCGCCGCCGCAAGCAGCAAGTACAAGAGCCGATCCTAATAATAATGCCAATAGCTTCTTTTTCACCTTAAACTCCCCCTCAGGAAATGAATCCATAATACAGTTATATTATACCAATCCTAGTCCCTTTTGAAACCCTCGCCAAGCACCTCTGCAGCATCCGTTACAATGATAAATGCAGATGGATCAATCGTTTTCACTAGTTGTTTCAATTTTGTGAACTCCGTCTGATCAACGACACATAAGAGCACAGGACGCTCATGATCAGTATAACCACCGTATGCAGATAGTTTTGTCACACCACGGTCAATTTTATTCAGAATCCCTTCACGAACCTCGTCTTGTTTTTCTGTAATAATAAGAGCCATTTTCGATCTGCCGAAGCCAACCTGCACCAGATCAATTGTTTTACTTGTAACATAGAGACCGATGAGTGCATATAACCCCTGTTCAATATTAAAGACAATGGCAGCTGATAAAACAATCAGTCCGTCAATTAGGGCAACACAGGTACCTAATGATAGACCCGTATACTTATTAATAATTTGTGCGGCAAGATCCGTTCCGCCAGTAGATGCTTTTCCTCTAAAAACAATGCCTAAACCAAGCCCCACGCCAATTCCGCCAAATAAAGAAGCGAGCAATGGATCACTTGTCCAAGCACCCCAATCATTCGTTAAAAAAACAACAAACGGCAAGAAGATCGTCCCCGCAAGTGTTTTCGCCCCAAACTGCCTGCCGAGCAAAATGACTCCTGCAATAAACAGCGGAATATTAAAAGCCCACTGCACATAAGCAGGTTCCCAGCCGACAACAGCATCGAGAATCGTACTGATCCCGCTAACTCCGCCAGATGCAACCCGGTTTGGCAGTAAAAAAACATTAAATGAAATCGCCACAATAGCAGATCCCAATAATACAAATGCATATTCCATCACCCAGGCTAAGGGTGATTTTTTTCCGGTCAAAGCTGCTCTATTTTTTCTTCCCATATTCGTCTCCCTCTAACCTCTTTTAAGTGCTTCTTTTGATATGACTTCCAATACAGGAAACCTGCACCAGGCCTCATTTTAGCATGCACCTTCCTACTTTGTGAATGCCAGCGGACTACTGTGGTAAAGAGGTGAATGAACTCAGTATGATCGGAACTTGTGTCTTTTTATAGCTTTTGTTTTCTTTGGGAAAATATGAGCGGGGGTTGCGTTGAAAGATTCTTTTTGGGGGATTTATAAGTAGAGGGTTTCTGCTGATTAGTAGGTATAATCCAGGGAGAATGTATCGACTTTGAGAAAAATAAAGGGAGAAATTCCGCTTATTCCGAGAAATCGCCTCATTTCCTGTTAAATAAGGGGAGGATTTCCGACTATTTGAACAAAATCATTAAATTTCAGTACTAATATAGCTGTTAACCGGAATTTCTCCGCTTATTTTGGCTGTTTTAGCCCTTTTTTACATATTAAGCGGAATTTCTCCGCTTATGGATAGGTATTGGCCGGGAGAACGTATCGACTTCAGAAAATAAAGGGAGAAATTCCGCTTATTCCGAGAAATCGCCTCATTTCCTGCAAAATAAGGGGAGGATTTCCGACTATTTGAACAAAATCATTAAATTTCAGTACAAATTTAGCTGTTAACCGGAATTTCTCCGCTTATGGATAGGTATTGGCCGGGAGAACGTATCGACTTCAGAAAATAAAGGGAGAAATTCCGCTTATTCCGAGAAATCACCTCATTTCCTGTTAAATAAGGGGAGGATTTCCGACTATTTGAACAAAATCATTAAATTTCAGTACAAATTTAGCTGTTAACCGGAATTTCTCCGCTTATTTTGGCTGTTTTAGCCCTTTTTTACATATTAAGCGGAATTTCTCCGCTTATGGATAGGTATTGGCCGGGAGAACGTATCGACTTCAGAAAATAAAGGGAGAAATTCCGCTTATTCCGAGAAATCACCTCATTTCCTGTTAAATAAGGGGAGGATTTCCGACTATTTGAACAAAATCATTAAATTTCAGTACAAATTTAGCTGTTAACCGGAATTTCTCCGCTTATTTTGGCTGTTTTAGCCCTTTTTTACACTTTAACCGGAATTTCTCCGCCTATTCTGAGTACTCAACTCATCCCCTGAAAGCTCTCACTCCCTCACCAAGTCTACTCTCCAACAAAAACCACATTTACCGCCTTCAATTTTCATAACTCATCAAAAAAGACCTCTGCTGTTCCATAAGCAAAGGTCTTTTCATATTTCTTAGCTCAAGCGCGAACGCAGGTAAGCATTGATAAAGCTGTCGAGGTCTCCGTCCATAACACCTTGGACATTTCCTGATTCTGTGCTCGTACGGTGGTCCTTCACCATGGAATATGGGTGGAAGACGTATGAGCGGATTTGGCTGCCCCAGCCGATTTCTTTTTGCTCGCCGCGGATTTCGGCAAGCTCTTGCTCTTGCTCCTCAATTTTACGCTGATATAGCTTAGCTTGGAGCATTTTCATCGCACGTTCACGGTTTTTGATTTGCGAGCGTTCCGTTTGGCATGTAACAACCACGCCAGTTGGCGTATGCGTAATCCGAACGGCTGAGTCTGTTGTATTGATATGCTGACCGCCGGCGCCGCTCGCACGATACGTATCAACTTTTAAATCCTCTGTGCGGATATCGATTTCGATTTCATCATTAAATTCCGGCATAATTTCGCATGATACGAAAGATGTATGGCGGCGTCCGGATGAATCGAACGGTGAAATACGGACAAGACGGTGTACGCCTTTTTCTGCTTTTAAATAGCCGTATGCGTTGTGACCTTTAATCGCAAGCGTTACACTCTTGATACCTGCTTCATCTCCAGGCAGGTAGTCGAGCGTTTCCACCTTGAAGCCTTTTTTCTCTGCCCAGCGTGTATACATACGAAGAAGCATGGAACCCCAGTCTTGTGATTCGGTTCCGCCAGCCCCTGGGTGAAGTTCAAGGATTGCATTGTTTTTATCATATTCTTCGCTTAAAAGCAGCTGTAATTCAAAGTCGCTTAAGCGCTTCATTAAATCCTTCATTTCGCTTTCAAGTTCTGCCTGCAGCTCTTCATCGCTTTCTTCGCGAACAAGCTCATATGTTAATTCAAGATTTTCATATGTTTCATTTAAATCATGGAATTCATTGACTGCATCTTTTAATGCGTTGGATTCACTGATGACTGTTTGCGCCTGCTGCTGGTCATCCCAGAAATTAGGCTGAAGCATAACATCATCCAGTTCTGCAATACGTGCCTCTTTGTTTTCTAAGTCAAAGAGACCCCCTAAAGTCCGCTAAAATCTTAGCTGTTTTTTCAAGTTCATTCCGAATATCTGCTAATTCCATTTACGTCACCTCATTATTTTTTTCCATCATACATTATATCCTACCAGAAACAAAATGGTACACGGTGATTTCAAAACGATAAGCCGGCAAAGATTATGCCGGCTTCTGAATTCTTTATTTTCCTGCACCGCAGCAGTTTTTATATTTTTTGCCGCTTCCACAGATACATGGGTCATTACGCCCCACATCCATCTGCTTCACAACTGGTTTTTTCTTCAGCTTTTCGCCGCCATCCTCTTTCGGATTGACTGCTTGGCCTTTCGCTACTTCCTGACGCTCCAGGTTATTGCGGATTTCAGCTTTCATGACTAATCTTGAAACTTCATCCTCAATCGATGTAATCATATGTTCAAACATCGCAAAGCCTTCTTGCTGATACTCACGAAGCGGATCGATTTGTCCATATGCACGAAGGTGAATTCCCTGGCGTAGCTGGTCCATCGCATCGATATGATCCATCCATTTTGTATCAACTGTTCTGAGCACGATAACCTTTTCGAACTCGCGCATTTGATCGGCAAGATGAACTTCTTTTTCGTCATATTTCACTTTTACTTTATCTAAAAGAAGCTTTACAATTTCTTCGCTGTCCTTGCCCTGCAGCTCAGCAATTGTTAAATCTCCTTCATTTAAAAGATTTCCATTCACATAGTCAATTAAACCTTGCAGATTCCACTTTTCCTCTTCCTCATGAGCAGGAGTAAAAGCTTCAACATTGCGCTGAATGGACGTCGACATCATTCTCTCAATGATTTCTCTTAAGCTCTCAGCCTCAAGCACTTCGTTTCTTTGCGTATAGAGGATTTCACGCTGCTGGCGAAGCACATCATCATAAGAAAGAAGCTGTTTACGAGCATCAAAGTTATTACCTTCAACTCGTTTCTGCGCTGATTCTACTGCTCTTGACACCATTTTACTCTGAATCGGCTGTGTATCGTCCATGCCAAGACGAGCCATCATTGACTTCATATTGTCAGAACCAAAGCGGCGCATTAACTCATCTTCCATTGATAAATAGAATTGTGTGACCCCCGGATCTCCCTGACGTCCTGAACGTCCGCGGAGCTGGTTGTCAATCCGTCGGCTTTCGTGGCGCTCTGTTCCAAGTACGGCAAGTCCGCCAAGTTCTTTTACGCCTTCACCAAGCTTGATGTCGGTACCACGGCCCGCCATGTTCGTCGCAATTGTGACCGCGCCTTGCTTTCCGGCATCAGCGATGATTTCTGCTTCTCTTCCATGGTTTTTCGCATTCAGGACATTATGCGGAATGCCTTTTTTCGATAAGTATCTAGAAATAATTTCAGACGTTTCAATCGCAACCGTACCAACAAGCACAGGCTGTCCATTTTTATGGCGTTCGGCAATATCTTCGCCAACCGCACGATACTTGCCTTCCATTGATGCATAAATTAAATCAGCACGGTCATCACGGGCGATCGGACGGTTTGTTGGAATAACGACTACGTTCATATTATAAATATTGCGGAATTCTTCTTCCTCTGTTTTCGCCGTACCAGTCATACCGGCAAGCTTTTCGTACATACGGAAGTAGTTTTGGAAAGTGATGGTCGCAAGTGTCATGCTCTCATTCTGAATTTCCAATCCTTCCTTCGCTTCAATTGCCTGGTGAAGCCCGTCACTGTAGCGGCGCCCTTTCATTAGACGGCCAGTGAATTGGTCAACAATGACAATTTCGCCTTCCTGCACAACATAATCCACATCAACATGCATGCTGGAATGAGCTTTTAACGCCTGTGTAATATGATGGTTCAGTGAAACATGAGAGATATCGAATAAGTTATCGATTCCAAACGCTTTTTCCGCCTTTGTCATCCCTTCTTCTGTCAGCTGAACACCTTTTGTTTTTTCGTCATACGTGTAGTCTTCCTCTGCCTTCAATCTGCTGACAAACGCATTTGCCTGGATATACAGCTGAGTAGACTTTTGCGCAGAACCAGAAATAATAAGCGGTGTACGCGCTTCGTCAATTAAAATGGAGTCGACTTCATCAATAACAGCATAAAAAAGCGGACGCTGAACCTTCTGCTCTCTATAAAGCACCATGTTGTCACGCAAGTAATCGAAGCCAAGCTCATTGTTTGTGCTATAAGTAATATCTGCTAAATAAGCTGCCTGTTTTTCTTCTTTTGTAATGCCATTTAAGTTTAATCCGACTGAGAGCCCCAGGAATTCATAAAGCTGTCCCATTTCAGTCGCATCACGGCTTGCCAAATATTCATTGACTGTCACCACGTGCACACCTTTGCCGGCAAGCGCATTTAAATAAACAGGCAATGTAGAAGTAAGTGTTTTACCTTCCCCTGTTTTCATCTCAGAAATATTGCCATCATGAAGGGACGCGCCCCCCATAAGCTGTACCTTATATGGATATAGGCCCAGCACGCGTTTTGCTGCCTCACGGACAACAGCAAAAGCTTCTGTTAATAAATCATCTAGGGTTTCCCCTTTTTGATAGCGGCCTTTAAATTCTTCAGTTTTTGCCTTTAATTCCTCATCAGAAAGCTTTTCCATACTTGCTGCCAGCGCATCCACCTGATCAGCCGTTTTTTCAAGTCGCTTTAATTCACGTTTGTTTTGGTCAAACACTTTATTTAAAATTCCAAGCATTAAAAACGCTCCTTTAATAGAAAAGTAAGGTCGAAATAAACCTCCGCAGCTTGTCTGCGTGAAGTGAGCGAATACAATTATCCTTCTCTTATGTCAATCATTTTAAGAATGCGAGGATGAAGCGTATAAGCTGAGTCAATCTGCCTGTAAAAGGCAATATGATCCATGGCAGATAAAATAATAGCTCCGCCAATGAACATTTCACTATAAATACGAATTCTTTCCCTATTAATATTACCACTTACACTAGGGAGTGACAACTTATGTAAGAAGGCTGAAGAAATGTTCACGGTTACATCTTTGGACATTGTATGAATAAATAGTCTCTTTTGCAGCTGAATGCGTTTTAAACCATGTGGAGGTGATATAGATAGGGTAAATGAGGATTCAAAAAAAATCATTCTAAAGGAATTCAGGTGAATACATGCTTAAAAATGTTAAACGAAAAGAGTATGATGGCGGAATTGATATAGAAATCGACCAGGGAAGATTTAAAATTCAGTTTGCTCAATACACCTATATCATTCAATGGATTGCGGATACCGTAATAGGCTGTTTTTTTATCACCGGAAGTATCTTAAACTTGCTAAATGTACCTTCTGTTTACCCTAACTCAGCATACCTCATCGGCAGTCTGGCAATGATCGTCCGCCCCATCATTCGGGTGTTTCGTCATATTAACATAAGGAAACTTACACAAGAAGATGAGGAGAAAAATGATACAAGTCTTGAAGAACCCGATCAAAGCAGCGATGGACAAGTATATAAGGGTTAAAGAAACTCTCCACCTGCCTTAAGCTGCTAAAAAGAAGAAGCCATAGATAAGGCCAATGGCAATGACATACGCTGGATGCACCTTCAGTACTTCTAATAAAAGAAAGGCTGCACCGCCAATCAAAACAGTTTGCCCAAGACCCGCACCCTCCCACGAGGAATAGAAAAACTCAAGCGTCATTACACATAAAAGAACGGCAATAACAGGTCTAATATAGATGGTCAGTCGCCGCACTTTCGGAGACTCCTTATGTTTCATCAATAAATTCAGGAGGGTCAGCATGAGGATCAGCGATGGTGCAACTGTGGCGAAAATCGTGATCAAGGCGCCTAAAATCCCAGCCTGCTCATATCCGATATAACCGGCCATCTTTGTGGCGATTGGCCCAGGAAGTGTATTGCCAAGGGCCAGCATCTCACTGAACTCACTAACTGTCAGCCACTGATAACGGTCGACCACTTCCTTTTCAATCAATGGAATGGAGGCTGGTCCCCCGCCATAGCCTAAAATCCCAGGAATGAAAAAAGCGAGAAACAGCTGTATATAAATACTCATCTTCCTTCACCTTCCTTTTTTAAAAATGCGGCCGCGATGAGCACTCCAATCAGAATGGCCGGATGTATATGCAACAGCTGCATGCAAACGATCCCTAATGCTAGCAGCAGAATGGTTCCCCTCCATCCTAATGCCGATTTTCCCGCACTCTTTATAAAATCCCATGTCAAACTTCCGAGCATAACAGCAACGATCGGAACCACGGCCTGCGACATTCCAGCGACCATTGGGTTGTTTTTGTAGGCGTTTAACACGGTAAGCACAACAATCATGAGAATAATCGTTGGTACAGTTGTAGCTGCAACAGCATTCAGCATCCCGATCCAGCCGCCCATGCGATAGCCGATATACCCAGCCATTTTCGTAGCAATCGGTCCGGGCAGAGCATTTCCGAGCGCTAACACATCTGCAAACTCATCACGGTCCATCCACTTATAGCGTTCAACTGCCTCCACGTGCACAAGAGGAATCGAAGACGGCCCGCCGCCATACCCTAATAGCCCCACTTTTAAAAACGCCAAAAATAACTGCAGCTGTATTTTCATATGTCACCACTTCCACCGTCTTTTACCTTTAAATTGTTCTGGAAACCCTTTTTCATACCGCTAAATATTTGACAATTTCGCGTAAATCTAATAAAATAAAAGTATAAATTTAATAGTTGTTCTCCTAAAGGGGAGTAGCTTTTACAGCAGAGTCGTCATTTCAGAGCACATGCTCTCGGTTCTGTTGGCAATTTCTAAAATTGTTAGCCAGACCTTTACCAGATGGTAGAGGTCTTTATTTATGACCTTTGCCGTCTATGGCAAAGGTCTTTTACTTGTTGCAAGCTGGCATTGTTCTTTACACAAAATTGACAACAAAATTTGCTAATGGATAGTGGACAACATCAAACTAGAACTTTACAATGAGGTGGAGAAACGATGAAAAAGAAAATTAGATTTTCACTTGAGGAACTAACAAAGAAAAACAAAGAAGAACTGTTAAAAAATCAAGTAGAGCTTGATAAAATTGAAAAGAAAATTGATGAACGCTACAGCAATTCAAAATAATATTTCAGGAGAGAGAGTACACTTTGATGCTACAAAAATACATGTGCATGCTTGGTATCGGATCGGCCAAAATTGACTTAGTTTTACCCAAATATGAATTCACAGTTGGAGAAAACATCGAAGGACAATTTAACATCGCCGGCGGCTTTATCTCGCAGCCGCTCAAACGAATTGAATGCGACCTGATTATGCATTGTGAAAAACGAGAAATAGATGAAGTCATTGGCAGCTCAACCATTCTGACTTCAAAAATTATTAAACCTAAACAAACCCAATCGATTACCTTCAGCTACCAGCTGCCGGAAGAATTGCCCGAAACATCTGTTAACCCGCAATTCAAATTTCGGACAAGACTCATCTTCCATGAAGGCGTAAAAAGTGCTGATACCGATAATATCGTCATTAAAAACGACTGATCAGAGGTTTACAAATCGCCAGTCCGGATAAATTAAAAAGAACTATTTCTTAAATACAACTAAAGGGGGATACTTATGAGGTGGATGAAACGAGTAAAATTCATCTTTAAATTTTGGAAGTTTATCCCTTTCTTAAAAGAGTACTTTCTATCACGGGAAGTTTCCACGGCAAAGAAAGTACTGCCCGTCGCTGGAGTAGTTGCCTATATCCTTCTGCCCTTCGATATCATTCCCGATTTCCTGACGATCTTCGGCGTAACCGACGACATCGTCTTAACCACCTTTCTCCTGCAGCAAATGGTTAAAATGGCACCAGAAAGGCTGAAAGAAAAGTATAAAGTGTTGAATGATTAATAGTTTGGGAGAGCCTGCGGAATGCAGGCTCTCTTTTATTTGGGGTGGGGTGGATTTTTGAGTGAGGGGGGTGGGTGCTTTTGTGGGGTGAGATTTAGATTTTGGGGAGTGGTTAGAGTGGTAATACACTTTTATAATCCAGCGTGGTAAGGTGAAAAACATACCTCTATACTCTAGTATATGGGAAACAATAAGGTGGTAAAGCGAGAAACACACCTCTTTAATCCAGCTTTTGGTAAATGGAGTCGCGATAATGCGAGAAACACACCTCTGTAATCCAGCTTTTGGTAAATAGAGTCCCGATAAAGTGCGAAACACACCTCTATAATCCAGCTTTTGGTAATAAGAGTCGCGATAAAGTGCGAAACACACCTCCATAATCCAGATTTTGTTAATAAGAGTCGCGATAAAGCGAGAAACACACCTCTATAATCCAGATTTTGGTAATAAGAGTCCCGATAAAGCGAGAAACACACCTCTATAATCCAGCTTTTGGTAATAAGAGTCGCGATAAAGTGCGAAACACACCTCTATAATCCAGATTTTGGTAATAATAGTCGCGATAAAGTGTGAAATACACAACTATACACTAGTATCAAAAAACAATAGTTATCTGTAGCCATTTACCGACCTTACCATTGACTATTCAATCATTCCACAAAATGATTTGCTCAATTTCCCGGTCAATCCCTTGGTTTATTCAATCACTTCAAAAATTTTACGACTCTCGCTTTCCTATGCCAGAATCCACACCCTAACGAAGTCAATTTCCCATCCCGAATTTTCCAACCATTCTGCATACTAAATCCCCTCCCCCTAACTTCCAAAATCTATCTCCACCCCCAGCAAAAAATGTTACTCGAAGTCAGGCATTCTATTAAACAACCCAGTCATTCTGCCGATATCATCTAAGTAAAACGTCTACGTCTCATTACACATCAGGAGGATGAACTTGAAAAAAATTACTATTGCAATCATGATAATAGCAATATTCCTTGCCGGCTGTTCAGGACAGTCAACAACAGAGCAAGCTGAAAAAGAATATAAGATTGGAATCATGCTTTCCGATTCTGGTCTGGGGGATGAATCTTTTAATGACTCCGCTTTTCAAGGGCTGGAACAAGCGCGTGATGAACTTGGTGTTCTTTTTGACTATAAAGAAGCTCCAGATGGAAATTACGAAGAAAAGATTACAGAACTTGTGGAAGAAAAATACGATCTGATCATCGGGCTTGGTTTTTCCGTAAAGGATGCATTGGAGAGTGTTGCAAAACAATATCCAGAGCAGCAATTTTTACTGATTGACGAACAGTCTGAGCTTGAAAATATCGTTTCCTTAACATTTAAAGAGCAAGAAGGCAGCTTTTTAGTAGGAATGGTAGCGGCAATGGCCAGCAAAACAGGAAAAATCGGTTTTGTCGGCGGAGTCGATACCCCGCTCATTCACCATTTTGAAATGGGCTATATCGACGGTGCAAAGCATTATAATCCAGAGATTGAGATTGTTACCGAATATGTAGGTTCATTTGATGATGCCGAGGCAGGCTCTGCCATCGCTGCCGATTTTATTAAAAATGATGTTGATTTCCTTTACCATGCGGCTGGCTTCTCAGGCTTTGGCATGATAAAAAAAGCGGAGGAAGCAGGAGTTTTTGCAGCCGGTGTTGACTCTGATCAATTTTTCATCGCTGAGAAAGCAGTTGTGACTTCTATGCTGAAAAATGTGAATACAGCAGTTTTCCAGATTGCTCAGACATTGCAGGAAGAAGGCAGCATCTCTGAGAAAAGCTACTTATTTGGCTTATCAGAAGAGGGCGTGGGATTGGCACCAATCCGCAACATCACTTTAACGGCGGAACAACAGGCTGCCATTGAGAAGGCGCAGGAAGAGATCGTCTCAGGTAAAATCACCGTCACTTCCGAAAAGGAGAACAGCCAATGACATTACGAAACCGCCTATTAATCAATATATTAATTCCGATTATCCTTTCGATCGCTATGATCGGTTTTATCATATACCAAACAGTCGATATCCAGACGGCAGCTGAAGACGATACTGCCCTGCTTCTCTCTGTAAAAGAGCTGGAGCAAAGCTTAGTGGTCACAAGCCAGTCATTAAACAACTACACATTTTTAAGCAGCGAGGGGAATAAAAATGAATCCCTCTCTATGCTGGAGGAAACCGGTGCAAACTTAGCCGAACTATCATCAATGGCAAATGTAAAGAGCCATCAGGAGATTATCGCAAAAATCGAAACAAAATTTATTGCATTAGATGAAGCGGCAGATGCCGGCTTTGCTGCCAATAATGGCGCCGAAATTAAAAAGCAGTCGATCCGAATTTCAGGTATTTTGAACGATATGTACCTTCTAAAAAAGGAAACAAATGAGTGGTACAAACAAATGACTGCTGAAACAACACAGAAGGTTTCCATGATTGCAACAACTGCATTGATTGGAGCAGTACTTTTAATTATCCTTACATCGATTTACTCGTGGGTAGCAGCGCGTAATATCACCAGACCGATTCATCGCCTTGTAAAATCAGCGAAAATGGTTGCTGCGGGAGACTTAACGATCGATGCTTCAAGCCTTACTTATAAAGAGAACAGCCGCAATGAACTGCACCAGCTGACAGAAGCTTTTTCTAGTATGGTCAGCAGCTTAAAAGGAACCGTGCAATCCATTGACTCCGTTGGAAAAAATGTCGGCAGCTTTACCGAAGATGTGACAAGCTATATGCAAAGCTTAAACGAAGGCAGCAAACAAGTTGCGGTCTCTACTGATGAACTCGCAAAAGGAAGTGCAACCATTTCCGAGGATATTCAAGCAACCGCATCACTTATGAGCTCCATGACCGACCAATTCGAAATGGTCAAACAGACGAGTGAACAGTCTGCTGAAAGCAGCAAAGAGGCATTAACAGCGGTTCAAGCCGGACGCAGCTCACTTCAGAAACAAGTTGAAATCGCAGATAAAATCTCTGCCTCTTCCAGAGAAATCAAAGAATCAGTTAGTGAGTTTTCAAGATTTACAACTGAGATAGATGGTGCAGCCAAAACGGTTAATGCCATTGCTGAACAAACGAACCTGCTCGCATTGAACGCAGCGATTGAAGCAGCTCGTGCCGGTGAGGCAGGAAAAGGCTTTGCTGTTGTTGCAGATGAAGTTCGAAAACTAGCAGATGAAACGGCGAAAGCCACAAGCCTTATCACTTCCATGGTCAGCAATATCCAAAATGGAATTACCGTCATATACGATGCAACCGAACATGGACACGGACTTTCTACACAGCAATCCCAATCCATGTCTGAAACAGAACAATCTTTTGAAGAAATTTCTGCTCACGTGTCGGGCATCAACACCCAGCTGCAGCGCTTAAACGAAGATATGGAACAAACCAATGCCATGAGCCAGCAGGTTAACTCAGCCATTGAAAACATATCCGCCGTCACAGAAGAAACAGCCGCAGGAACCGAAGAAATCTCAGCATCTACTGAAGAACAGCTTCACGCCTTCCAGCAAGTAAGCGAAAAAGTCGCTGAACTGCAGGAAATGACAAACGTATTGACGTCAGAATTAGAGAAATTTACGATTTAATGAGGAAAGAGTCCGGCGGGTGCCGGGCTCTTTTTTATGGGTTGTTCTATTAGATTGGGGATTTTTCCGGTAAGCTAATTTCCGATTTGGTTTTTGGGTTTCCCATCATTATAGAGGATTTTTTAGTAAACTGGTTGGACGCTTATCAGGGTGAGGGAGTTTTTTATCAAACTAGGCAGTTTTCCTATCAGATTATGGATTTTTCTTATTAGACTTGGTTGGTTTTTAACCTGAAATAGGATTTTACTCATTAATTCTGTTTAGTTTCCTATCCAATCTATGATTTCCCCGGTCCAACTTCTCCTTTCCTATCAAATTTTTGCTTTTTCCTATCAAAATATCTCGGTTTCCTATCAAAATTTTTCTCTTTCCTATCAAACTTTTCCGGTTTCCTATCAAAATTCTGCTTTTTCCTATCAAACCGCCTATTTCACTCAGGTTCCGTCTTATTTATTCCTTCCTCCATGGGAATCGATCATTTCCTCAATTATCGATCATTTGTCCTTTTCAGCTGGGACGTTTAAGATTCTTTTTTGTAACAGGAACAAAAAAAAGAGGCCGACTCCACGTCGGCCCTCTTTTTTCCATATTTTATTGAGCTTCGATTAAACCGTAACGGCCATCTTTTCGTTTGTATACTACGTTTGTTAGATTAGTTTCTGCGTTCGTGAAGACATAGAAGCTATGGCCAAGCATGTTCATTTGCAGGATGGCTTCTTCGCTGTCCATTGGCTTCAAGTCGAAGCTCTTTTGGCGGACAACTTCTAATTCTTCTGTATCGTCCTCTTCAATTGCTGGTGCACCGCCGTCATCCGTTGCAGCAAATAGTGCGTTGATGTTGCCTTTTTCACGGAATTTGCGGTTTACTTTTGTTTTATGTTTGCGAATTTGGCGTTCAAGCTTATCTGTGATTAAATCAATGGCTGCGTACATATCCACATGTACTTCCTCGGCACGGAGCACAAGGTTTTGCATTGGAATGGTTACTTCTACCTTTGATGATTTATCATTATACGTTTTTAAATTGACATTTACATTTGCGTTAGGAGTTTCAGTAAAATACCTTTCCAATTTAGCAATTTTCTTCTCAACATACTCGCGAATTGCTGGAGTTACCTCAATGTTTTCACCACGAATGTTGTAATTCATATGTGAACTCCTCCTTTTCAATGGGCAATAATGACTGCTGGGTTCTGCGGGAATCCCCGTAAAAAAACACCATAATAGCTTTCCCAAACAGCCTCGTCTTATGAGAAAACTTCTTCTTTTTGAAGAACATTTCCCCTTTAAAAAAGACTATGTATTACATTTCTATTTTACCCCAACATATTCCTGCTAAAACGGAAAAAGAATTAGAAGAATTTTGTCGAATTCGTGAAGATTATGGGAGAAGAAGGGAAAGCTATCCATTAAATGCGTTCTAATTTTCTTGAAGTCATTTAAGTTTGCGTAAGGGAGAAGTCCTTATAATAAGAATTAATATCATCTTTTAATTGTTCAGGATCTGTAAAACCCCAATCCTCTTCCACTTCTGGAAGGTTTCCCAAAGTTGCTTTTACACAGTAGGGATAATGTAAATCGCTATCATACGGCACTATTTTCTCCAAGATAATATCATGCTGAAAATAATTGCCATAGTCATAAACATACGTCAATTTATCATTTTCACAAACAAGCCACTTTGAGAGGAGTTCTTCATTGTCATTATATTCATTGTTTTTCCGCTTGAAAACCTCACCGTCATATTCTTGCGGTCGTATTAAAATGGGTAAACTGCTTAGATCTTTTCCATTGACCTTTTTAGGCTCAAATCCATGCAAAAATACACCTTCCCAATTAAAAGCAATTTGAATAACTTCATGAAGGTCTGCAAATGTCATATCTTTCTGTACAAGCACTCTTCTCCAACACGGAGGTTTTGTATCTTTTAAAAGGATTTTTAATTGGTAGATCATATGTACAGCTCCTCTCCACAGCCTTTTCTATTAGTATAGCTATATGAGAGGGATTCTAAACAATCAATCTATAATAATGAGGTTTTTTACTTGAAGTAATTTTGTTGTAGAATGACAGTAACTTTTGATCCGATGGTAAAATTACTGACGATTGAATTCACGGAGCTTTTTTTCATGCTGAACTGTCTTCGCCGAGATAAAATCAACGGTTTCCTGCATTTCAGACATTTCTGCGCGAAAGCCGCCCATTTTTTTCTCCACTCGATCTAATCTTTCTTCGATGCGATCGAAGCGGGCATCTACTTGGTTAAAACGTGCTTCCATTTGTTCGAATCTGGCATCTACTTGCTCAAATCGGGCATCCACTTTTTCAAATTTCTCATCCATTTTACGAGAATGTAAATTTAGGGCATTTAAAATTTCCTTTAACATTGTTTCCTGATCCATGTTCTCACCACCTTTAAAAATAGTATACCTTTCACAGCATTTTCTATCAATCCACTGCGGTCTTGTTCACAAAATTTCCATAAAACGGAATGGGTCAAAGAACCTGTCCCCATGACCCACTCTGACCCACGCCTCAAATTTATCTCGAATTCATATATTTGCATTATCGAAATTTAATAATTATGATGGAATTGTAGACAATATTAATTATAAAACATATGCAAAGGGGTAATAGTTATGAGTTTCTCAGATAAAATTGTTTTAATTACAGGCGCAGCTGGCGGAATTGGAATAGCAGCTGCTAAGGCATATGCGCAAGAAGGAGCAAAATTAGCATTAGTGGATTTATCGAAAGAAGCATTAGAAAAGGCAGCACAAGAAATTAACGCAAGTGATATGCTACTTCTGACGGCTGATGTTTCAAAAGAAGAAGATGTTAAGCAATATGTGGAAGATACTAAGTCTAAATACGGACGCATCGATGTCTTTCTAAATAATGCAGGGATCAATGGAGCGTTTGCAACCATCGATGAACAGACTGCAGAAAACTACCAAGCTGTTTTTGGCGTTAATGTGATGGGAGCATTCTTTGGCTTAAAATATGTATTAAAGATAATGAAGGAACAAAAAAGCGGTGCGATTGTCAATACAGCATCCAATGGCGGCCTAATTGGTGCACCAGGGATGAGTGCATATGCAGCTTCGAAACATGCAGTCATTGGCTTAAATAAAACAGCTGCATTAGAAGCAGCTCCTTTTGGTATTCGTGTTAATGCGGTAGCTCCATCTGGAGTTGATACAGCAATGGTTCACGCGATTGAAGCCAATGCAATGCCAGGCAATGAAGACGAAGCAGGAAAGCAATTTAAAGCAAGCGTTCCGATGAACCGTTATGCAACTGCAGAAGAAATTGCAAACTTAATGGTATTCCTTTCTTCTGAAAGTGCTTCATTTATCACTGGTGCATATTATCGAATTGATGGCGGACAAGGAGCAACGTCTGCATAATAAATTAACATCTCCTATATATGAAAAGTGAAATCAGTTTATTGATTTCACTTTTTCGTTTTGTTCACCAAATAAAAAGTGGGTCAAAGGAACCTGTCCCTCTAACCCAAAATAAAAAGTGGGTCAAGGAACCTGTCCCCCTGACCCACTCAGTCAATGAAACCCAAATTGATAAATACCCATTCCCGCACCAACGACAAGAGATAACAGGATAACTAAGGCTGGGTGAACTTTTAATTTTTCTAAAAGGAAGTAGCTTCCAGCAATAAGAATGACGGTATAAAGTGCGCCTAAACCGATCACCGAATCTTTCACAAAATCAAAGGTCATCACGCCTAAAAGAACGGCGATAACCGGTCGTACAATAACAGAGATGCTTTTTACTTGTGGTGTGTCTTTGTATTTCAATAGAATGGCCATTAAAACCAGCATCAGGATGATGGAAGGGGCAATGGTTGCAAATAAGCCGATCAAACTGCCTAGAATGCCGCCTTCTGTATACCCAATATAGGCAGCCATTTTTGTCGCAATCGGACCTGGCAAGGAGTTTCCGACGGCTAATACCTCACTAAATTCCTGTGTCGTCATCCAGCCGTATTTCTCAACCACTTCATTTTCGATTAAGGGAATAGATGCTGGACCTCCGCCGTAGCCTAATATTCCGGGAATGAAAAAAGCAAGGAAAATTTCCCAATAGTTCATTCTATGACCTCCTCTTTGGAAGGAAGACATAAATGATGAGCATTAGAATAAGAATGGCTGGATGCAGATTCAGCACTTCCATCAGCAGAAGAGCAAGGAAAATAAGAATTAACCCTTTAACCCATCCCAATGATTCCCCAGACTTTTTCGCAAAATCCCAGGTCATAACAGCTAGCATAACTCCTACTACTGGAACAACAGACAATGACATAAACTGAACCCATGGAATATCTTTAAATTCCTGCAGCAGCTGCAGCAAAAAAATAATAGCAATGGCTGTTGGCCCGACCGTTGCAAGCAGGGCTGCCAGACAACCCACGATGCCAGTTACACGGTAGCCAATGTAACCAGCCATCTTTGTCGCAATGGGACCTGGCATCGTATTGGCGATCGCAAGCGTATCCGCAAATTCCTCTTCATTCATCCACTGATATTTTTTAACCGTTTCTTGATGCACTAAGGGGATCGACGATGGGCCCCCGCCAAATCCCAATATTCCAACACGGAAAAAGGCAGCCATGATATCCCAATTTCTTCTCCAATATGGGCGTGGAGCGGGCGATGGCGATTCTACCGGTTGCTCTTTTGCTAGTGCATTTACCAAGCCGCAATTACTCCATCAGTACGTGATTCTGTTCCACCCTGAAGCACTCCAGTTTTCGGATCTCTCCAGATGATTTGGCCTCGCCCAAAGCTTCCTCCGTCTGGTGTTACATGTACTTCATGTCCTTTTCGGGAAAGAGCCTGCACTAAGTAGTTCGGGAATTCAGGTTCCACATGGACAGATTTCCCCTTCATCCACTGCCACCTTGGCATATCCAAAGCTGCCTGCGGATTTAGCAAGTAGTCGACTGTGTTCGTGACAACCTGAAAATGCCCTTGCGGCTGCATGTATCCGCCCATTACGCCAAACGGGCCAACTGCCTGGCCATCTTTTGTTAAGAATCCAGGAATGATCGTGTGATATGTTCTCTTGCCAGGCTTTAGCACATTTGGATGTGTCTCGTCTAAGCTAAAATCATGCCCGCGATTTTGCAGGGCAATGCCGGTACCTGGAATAACAATGCCTGAACCAAAGCCCATATAATTACTTTGGATATATGAAATCATATTTCCTTCTTCATCCGCTGCCGCTAAATAAACCGTACCGCCTTTTGGAAGCTCATATGGTTTTGGATCTGCCGCAGTGTCTGAGATCACCTTACTTCGCTTTTCTGCATAAGCATCGGACAATAATTCTTCAGCGGAGATTGGCATTTCTTCCGGTTCCGTGATGAAAGCTTGGCCATCAGTGAATGCCAGTTTCATTGCTTCGATTTGCTGATGCAATGTTTCTGCGTTTTGCCATGCTGGCGGTGATAATTTTTTAAACACGTTTAAAGCCATTAAAGCGACCATCCCTTGGCCATTTGGCGGGATCTCCCACACATCATAGCCTTTATAATTGGTTGAAATAGGTGTAACCCATTCTGGCTGAAACTTGCTCAGATCACTTTTTGATAAAAATCCGCCATGTTTTTTCATAAACGTTTCTATTTTATCTGCCTGTTCTCCTTCATAAAAAGAACGGGCAGCCGTTTCACCGATTGATCTCAAAGTAGAAGCGTGGCCAGGAGATTTCCAGACTTCCCCGATCTCTGGAGCTTTTCCATCAGGTGCAAACGTGTTAAACCATTCTTCAAATTCCTCTGTTGTAAATTTTTCTTTAAATCGATTATATGCTAACTTCCAATACTTCCCTAAAATTGGTGTAAGAGGATATCCTTCTTCAGCATAGCGAATAGCTGGTGCTAAACTTTCACCTAATGGCAGTCGCCCAAATTTCTTCGAAAGTTCTGCCCATGCAGCTGGAACACCCGGCACCGTCACTGGCACAACACCATGTACAGGCATTTTTTCATGTCCCAGTTCTTTTACTGCATCAACAGAGATCGACTCGGGAGATGGACCGGATGCATTTAAGCCATGCAGCTTGTCTTTTATCCATACAAGTGCAAAGGCATCTCCGCCAATTCCATTTGATGTTGGTTCTACTACAGTTAACGCAGCTGCTGCTGCAATCGCTGCATCAATCGCATTTCCTCCCTTTTGCAGAATTTCTAACCCTGCTTGTGCAGCAAGAGGCTGTGATGTCGCAACCATACCTTTTTTAGCAAACACTGTATGGCGCTTTGAAGCAAAGGGGTGATGTAAATAATCCATGTTGGTTCCTCCTCGATTGATTTTTTAAAATACAAACTTGCAAATGATGTACTATGTACTAGACGAGCTAGAGTAAAGACACCCCCTGCTAGACAGCAGTGGGGTGTGATTGTTATAGACGATCCAGGCAAAAAATATCTGGAATGTGGCGGGTTAAAGAACTTGTCCCTTAGTCCGAATGTTTTGGATCAAGGAACCTGTCCCCATGACCCACTTCTGTCCCACTGTTTTGGGTCAAAGAACCTGTCCCCCTAACCCACTGCCTCCGTCCCAAGTTCTGGGTCAAAGAACCTGTCCCCATAACCCACTTAGCCCACCCACCTCACTGTATAGGCTGCCCCGCAAAATGACACGCAGCGAAGTGGTTCGGTTCGTATTCAATCCATGCTGGTTTTTCGGATGAGCATTTTTCCGCTGCAATGGGACATCTTGTATGAAATGGGCAGCCGCTTGGCGGATTTGCAGGGTTTGGCAAGTCGCCCTGCAACCGGACCCGCTTGCGCTTCGCATTAACGGATGGTCTTGGAATAGCCGATAATAAAGCCTGTGTATAAGGATGCAATGGCTTATTGAATAGATCAGCTACTGTACCTAATTCAACTGTATTTCCTAAATACATAACCAGTACCCGATCGCAAAAATAGCGAACGACCCCTAAGTCATGAGAGATGAATAAATAGGAAAGCTGATATTTTTCCTGTAAGGTTTTAAGCAGCTTTAATACTTGGGCCTGCACAGATACATCCAGTGCTGAAACAGCTTCATCGCAAATGACAAAGGATGGGTTCAGAGCAATTGCCCGTGCGATTCCAATCCTCTGGCGCTGTCCGCCGCTGAATTCATGCGGATATTTGTAGAAATGCTCTTCTTTTAAGCCAACCTCTACAAGCAAATCAATGACCGCTTTTCGTTTTTCTTTTGCAGACATGTCGGTATGCATGGTGAATACTTCTTCAAGCGCATGCCCAATACGCTGCCGAGGATTTAATGAAGCAAAAGGATCCTGGAAGATCATCTGCATTTCTTTTACAAACTTTAACTTTTCTTTTCTTTTTAAATCCTGGATTTCAGTGTCCTGGAAAACAATTTTACCTTCTGTCAGCTCTTCTAAGCCTAAAACAGCTTTTCCTAATGTTGATTTGCCGCAGCCGGATTCACCTACTACACCTAAACTTTCACCTTCAAACAGCTTTAAAGAGACATTTTCTACAGCTTTCACATCACCCTGTTTCCGCTGCAGAATTCCGCCCTTAATCGGATAATATTTTTTGATTCCTTCGAGTTCCAGGAGCACCTTTGGCTCATGTTTAGCATTTGTTGTCTTCTTCTGTTCAGCTACCGCCATTAGTGCACCTCCGTCTCTAACCAGCAGCTAACCTTATGCGTATCAGATACACTCACTACCTGCGGCTCTTTGTTTCTGCAGATATCAGATGCAAATTTGCATCTGGCATGGAATCTGCATCCTGTTATCTGTTCATTTAAACTCGGGAGTGACCCAGGAATCGGCTCTAATTCGAAATCAGGGTCATCCACGTTTGGTACCGAATTCAGCAATCCAATCGTATATGGATGTTTAGGATTATTGAAAATTTCTTCAACCAATCCCTCTTCGACTTTCTTTCCTGCATACATAACCATCACACGGTCTGCTACTTCCGCCACAACACCCATATCATGGGTAATCATCATGACCCCCATGTTCAGTTTGTCTTTTAAGTCATTAATGAGATCTAAGATTTGTGCCTGAATCGTAACATCCAAAGCAGTAGTTGGCTCATCCGCAATAAGAAGACCCGGATTACATGATAAGGCAATGGCAATCATTACACGCTGCCTCATCCCTCCGCTCAATTCATGCGGATATTGGTCTATTCTCTTTTCCGGATATGGAATCCCTACTTGTTTTAAAAGTTCAATTCCTTGTTTTGTTGCTTCGCTTTTTGATAGTTTGTGATGAAGCATGAGCGGTTCGCGTATTTGGAAGCCGATCGTCAGCACTGGATTTAAAGCGGTCATTGGCTCCTGGAAAATCATTGAGATTTTATTCCCGCGAATCTGGCGCATTTTTTCGGCCGGCAAATTATGAATCGGTGCTCCTTCATAAAGAATTTCCCCGCTTGTAATTTTTCCATTGCTCGGCAATAGACCTATTACCGAGAGGGAGGTAATACTTTTGCCGCAGCCTGATTCTCCAACAATACAAAGTGTTTCTCCCTTTTTCAGTGAAAAGGAGACATCACGCACAGCAGGCAGCTGCCCGTCTGCTGTGCGAAATTCAGTCACAATGTTTTTGACTTCAAGTAATGTCTCTCCCATACTAGCAACCTACTTTCCTGTAACTTTCGAAACGTCCCATTGTCCAGTTGGATCAAGAATTAATCCTTCCAGGTTATCGCTAAGTGCCGCTGTAACCACATCATGGTACATAATGACAACTGCATCGTCTTGAAGCATTAATTCATTCGCCTGATTTAAAATATCTAAACGTTCATCTTGATCTGTAGTTGTTCTTGAAGCTTCTACTAACTGATCAAATTCCGGGTTATTATATTGCGCACGGTTAGATGAGCCAATATTATCGCTATGGAAGTTAGGGTATAACAATTCTGAACCGTCAGCTGTTACATTGGACCAGCTTAAGAATGTCAGATCATAGTCACCTGCACGTGCAGTATCTAAGAATGCTGCCCATTCCATTGTCTCAATTTGAACATCAAATCCAGCTTCAGCTAATTGTGCCTGTACAACTTCAGCCATTAAGACAAAATTTCCTCTATTGGCCGCCAGTAATTTAATTGGACGATCGCCATAACCATTTTTCTCTACTAGTTCTTTTGCTGCTTCAAGATCAAATGCAGTTCCTGCAGAATCAGCAGATTCATTATAGCCAAACACCTCTGGTCCGATGACACTGTCGCTTCTCACACCTAAGCCGTTTAACTTTTGAATAATCGCATCACGGTCAATCGCACTTGCTACTGCTTTTCTAAATTCAGGATCCTGGTTCTCCTCATTTGAGAAGTTAAACGTTAAATAATATTGACCAGTTCCATTTACTTTTTCAATATTTACATTGTTCATGCTCTCAACTCGGCTTAACTGCTCTGTTGGAAGCTTGTCGATAAATTGAACTTCTCCAGCCTGCAGCATGGAAATAGCTGTTGAAACTTCAGGTACAACTTTTAAAATGAATTGCTTTACTTTTGGTGCTCCGTCACGGTAATCAGGGTTAGCTTCTAATACAACTTGGTCACCAGGAGTCCAGCTGACAAACTTGAATGGACCTGTACCAACGGGCTCTTTCATTAGGTCTTGCTTTTGATCAGCTGTTGGACTTACAATTGCTGCATTTGAGTGAGATAGCGCTGCTAAAAATGGTCCATATGGATATTTCGTTTTGATCTCGACTGTGTAATCATCTACCACCGTGATCGTATCAACCGGCTCTAATAAACTTGCACGAGGAGCAGCTGTTGCTGGATCACGTAATTTATCGAACGTATATTTTACAGCTTCAGCATTAAAATCTGTTCCGTCGTGGAATTTAATTCCTTCTTTTAAATTGATCACCCAAGTCAGTTCATCTGGATTTTCATAAGACTCTGCTAACACCGGTGTAAAATCTTTTGTTTCTGCATCACGCTTGAAAAGTGTTTCATAAACATGCTCGTTGACATTAGAAGACGCTGAGTCATTTGTCATGATTGGGCTTAATCCAACTGCATCTGTTAAGGAAGCATAAGTTAACGTCTCAACTTCCTCTGAACCGCCGCCAGATTCACTGCCGGATGATGAAGATGACTCACCACCTGAACATGCTGCTAATAAAAGTGCTGCCATGATTGTAAATACAAGCAACCAATTCTTTTTCTTCATTTTAAATCCCCCTTATTTTTAAATATCCATATTTGGATCAATTGCATCTCTTAAGCCGTCCCCTACCACGTTAAAGGCGAATACCGTTAACATAATCGCAATCCCCGGAATAATGGTTAAATGAGGTGAACTCCACATGAACGCTTGTCCCTGTGAAATCATCGCTCCCCATTCAGGTGTGGGCGGCTGGGCGCCTAGTCCAAGATAACTTAATGATGCTGTTGATAAAATCGCTGTAGCCATCCTCATGGTGGCAAATACAATAATCGGTGCAAAAGCATTCGGCAGGATATGCTTAAACATAATCCGCAGGTCAGATGCTCCCAGAGATTTCATGGCCATGACATATTCCTTCTCTTTAATAGAAAGAACAGAACCTCTGACAATTCTTGCACAAGTCGGAATCGACCAAATACTAATCGCAATGGCCACATTGACCAAGCTCGTTCCCAATATTGCGATAATTAACATTGCAAGCAGAATACCTGGGAATGAGAATAGCAAATCGACAATTCGCATAATGATCCCATCCAGCTTTTTGTAATAGCCGCCAAGCATTCCCAGGATCGTTCCTCCGATAAGTCCCAGAGTTACAGCGATTAATCCTACCACTAAGGAAATGCGTGCGCCGTATACAATCCGGCTCCATACATCACGGCCATAGTTATCGGTGCCTAACCAATGATCTTCACTAAAGACAGGAAGCTCACTGGCATTGATATCCTGTTTCACTGGGTCATGAAAGGTAATCAGCGGAGCAAAAATGGCCATTCCAATTTGAAGGACAATAATGATTAAGCCTGCGACCGCTAATTTGTTTTTTAATAGCCGCTTCATCGTTACCACAAAGGTACGCTCTCTTTTAATTTCCTTATTGACACCCGCACCCGGCGCTGTTGCTAATTCAGCCATCGTCATCCCCCTTTCTTATTGAAATTTAATTCTTGGATCGACGTATGTATAAACAATGTCAACAATCAGGTTTACTAAAACAAATAATGTAGCTACAAGAAGAACGGAGCCTTGCACCATCGGGAAATCACGGGCTGCAATCGCATCAATCATCAAACGCCCTACCCCGTTAATGGCGAACACTTTTTCCGTAATAATCGTTCCTCCTAAAAGAGCTCCAAAGTTCAAACCAATGACAGTAATAACAGGAATCATTGCATTCTTTAACGTATGTATCCAAATAACCTGACCCTCTTTTACCCCTTTCGCCCGAGCCGTACGAACATAATCTGCTCGAACCACTTCAAGCATTGAAGACCTAACCATCCTGGCAATCATCGCTGCTGATCCAGTTCCTAACGTGATGGCCGGCAAAATTAACTGCTTCATCCCTTCAACCGTATACCATGGATCTGCTAGCCCAGCGACTGGCAGCCACTGAAGATTAACGGAGAACACAAGGATTAATAGTGAACCAAGCCAGAAGTTCGGAATGGAGATTCCGCCTAAAGCAAATGTTGTGGATGTAACATCCAGCCAGCTGTTATGCTTCAGTGCTGAGATTAACCCTGCAAAAATACCTATTATGACCGCTACGATCATACTGGCTACTGCCAATTTAAAGGTATTTGGGAAACGAATCGAAATGGCTTCCGCAACAGACTGCTTCGTTTGATACGAATAACCTAAATCCCCTTGGAAAATACCAGCCAGGTAGTTGCCGTATTGAGTGAGAAACGAATCATTCAAACCAAGATTATCCCGAATGGCTTCTAAATCTGATTCTGTGGCTGTTGGCCCGCCAATCATGGAAGCTGGATCTCCTGGAGCTAGATACATAGATGAAAAGACCAAAAACGAAATTCCGAATAATAGAAATACCAGTTGAAAAAACCTTCTGACAATCATTGAAATCAATTTCAGCCCCCCTTTTTTACCATTTGTTAATTGATTTCTAATTTTCAATTACTTAATGTTTAGAATTGTATAAAAGTGATTATATGACATACAAAACGAAAAATCTACAAAAAATACGAATTTTTTTAACAATTTTGTCATATTTATTTTCTTTAAGGCATAATAATTCATTTTTTGATTTCTAAAAGGTTGTAAATAGTCATATTTACTTATGTTTCGATAAACAAAATATAAAGCGGTTACATTCCTTTTTATGGTTACAGAAAGGTGGGAAACATATTACTTTGGTTTCTTTTTGTAGAGTGAGTTTACGTAGAGGAAAGAGGGGGTGGGTGATCTTCACTGCATGGCACTCGCTTTCCGCGGGGCGGGTGGTGAGCTTCCTCGGCGCTGCGCACCTGCGGGATCTCACCTTCCCACTCGTCCCACAGGAGTCTCGCACCATTCCGTTTCGATCAACGGGCATATTGCTAAAATAATCCCATTTACAAGTAGAATTCATATACATCTTTAAATCAAAGCAAAAAAATAAACCCATTTTGTGTAATGGGTTTATCAGTTAGAGTTTTAATCCTCTTCTGCTTTTAAATCTGCGCAGCAAGATTTGACTGTCTACTCTTGTAATACCTTTTAAAGCATAAAGCTCTTCGTTAATAAATCTTTCTAATGCATCAAAATCATCTACCAGGACGTGTGTGTGCAAGGTAGAGGGTCCTGTCATTTGATAGCAGCTCGCCACACTTGGATTTTCTGCCAACGCTTCTGCTACCTTTACTAAAGAATTTGGTTCACAGTCGATATTAAAAAAAGCTGATACCCCTTTTCCAAATTTCCCGCTATTAATCACAACTGTAAACTGCTCGATCACTTCATCGTCTATTAATTTATTCACTCTTTCTCTGACAGCTACCCGCGAAAGACCTAATTCCTTCCCAATATCCACATAAGAAAGCCGCCCGTTGTGAATCAGCAACTCTAGTATTCTCTTATCAACTGCATCCATAATGTACCACCTTCATTTACCTGTAATTAACAGTATTATATGAAAATTACTTATAAAAAGAAATAGTGCGGGGAAATATGTTGGGGTTTTATGGTGAAGAAGCTAGATTATAAATTATTTTAATAAAATAAGATACTTTAATTTTACAGCCTTTTGCTGGTTATTAAAAGATGAACGTTTCGTAAGGTTTTATAGTTGATAATACTTAAATTACTACTTTTAAGTAGTTCTCAGCATAAACTTCTATATAACGATTTAATTCACCTTACTTCGTATGAAGATTACTTTTTCACCCTATTCTTTTTGCCATCTTCATTCCACAGACAGTCTGCAAATTCCCATTAAAATCTAACGAAGTAATCATTATATCAAAATAACGAATAAATATTCCTATTAAAATAACAAAACAGCCCGAAGGAAACCCCTCCGGACTATTTTTATAAAACAACATATGGTTTTAACTCTTGCTGAATCATGACGCTCCATGCTGCGAAGGCTGGGTAAAGCTGTTCGCGGATGACAGTTTGTTTGACCTGTGCATTGCCGAAATTTCCGTCCAGCAGTTCTGCTTTTTCCATGACAACATCGAATACTTGCAGTACTTTTTGAATCGATGGGTAGTCCTGAAAAAGGATGCTCAGCTGCTCGTTAACGGTCACGATTTGCGGCAGTGCTTGGAAAACATCCGCAAGCAGGACGTCTCCTTCTGTTTTCTCCAGGTTTGTAAAACTGTCGACGATATACTCAAATGCTTCCTCAACGGTGTTTAGTACATCGGTATATTCTTTGATGAGGACATGCTGATCTTCCGTTACTTTTAACAAAAAGGTTCACCTATTTTCTTTTATCGTAGAATATGCCATCCTGCTGTGCCAGCGATTGATATGGGTTGGTATATTGCTTCTTTTTTTGGCGCTGTGCTTTAAGCCTTTTAATGTCTTCCTTGATTATGTTCTGCTGTTCTGCCATCATTTTTCTAATTTCGGCGTCTTCCCGAACAAGCTGTTCCTTTTGCTGCTGAACAGCACCATCAGAAAAGTCAACGTTCATTAAAACTGTATTTCGTTTATCCAGAAGCTTATTGATGTCTGCCAAATAAGCCTCGCGTTTTTCGTCTTGAGGAAGACCTTTGCGCAGCATCTGCAAAAGGTCTTCGTTGCATAACAAGAGATCCTGAATCGAGGACACTACTGTTCACTTCCCGCCACTTGCGGCTTTTTCTGGTTTTGCATCATTTCTTTCCACGTGTTGCGCAGATCAAGCACCATCTCTTCTGCTTCTTTTAGAGCCGTTAGATCGCTATGCGTATTGGCATCAACGAGCTTGCGGAAGATAAAATCGTACAGACGCATTAAGTCTTCAGACATTGCCACATCACGATTTAGAGTAACCATAAATTCCTGAATAATCATTTGTGCACGCTGGATATATTCATTCTTTTTTTCAATGTTGTTTTGCTCAATCGCCTGTTTCGCCTGGCTCATAAATTTTAAACAGCCATTATATAGCATTAGGCTCAATTCAGCTGGTGATGCTGTATTAACCGATGTTTGCTGATATTTTTGGTAAGGATTTTTAACAGCCATTTCTGATTCACTCCTCTATTTTTATGCGGTTGTGCCCATGCCTAACTGTGACATCATATAATTCATTTGATCGTTCATCTTCTGCATCGCCGTTTCCATTGCGGTAAACTGTTGCCAGAAGCGATCTTCTTTTTCCGTTAAACGTGCTTCCATATCGGTGATTCTTGAATTGATCTCATCTAAATTTTTGCCGAGTGTAAACTGGCTATTGGTTTGCATGCCATTACCAGCTCGCTGTGTAATCGTTGTGATTGAATTGGACAAAGAATCACGCAGACGACGGGCAATACCCTGCTCACTTGAAGTAGGGCCATCCGCTGCGAATAAGTTATAGACACCATCCGCATCTTTTTCAAGAGCTTCCTTGAGTTTTTCCTCATTGATCTGCAGTTTCCCGCCATCCAGGTAGTTGGCAGTTGTGGTGATGCCGATAGCAGATAGTTGACTGAACATGCTATCACTTTCGCCTTCAACTGGCGTATAAAAATCCATACGCATTTGGTTTAAGAGACTGCTTAAGGTCTGGTCATTACGCAACAAACCGCTTTTTGCCTTCTCTTCCCACTTTTCAACCTGATCGTCTGATAAAGCTTCTCGTTCTTCATCTGTTAACGGAGCATAATCCCGATACTTTTCTTCTTTCATCGTGCCTTGAAGCTTATCAATCAACTCGTTGTAATCTTCAACGAACTTTTTAATGTTGTCAAATGCTTTAGTTGTATCATTTTGTACAGATACGGTTACGGCTGCATCTGTGCCATCTACCGAATCAAATGTATCTTTAAGTGTAAATGTAACACCGCTAACTGTGAAGTTATTGGATGTACGTTCTGTTTCAAGTCCATTTAGGGTGAATTTGGCATTCTCGCCGCCCTGCTCGTTGGCTTGGTCCATTTGCAAGCCGATCTTTAAAAAGTTGCTATTGCGGAAGCCAATTTCTTTTCCATTGCCTGCATCATTAAAATTACCAGTTTCCGTGCGCGTCATCGTGATTTTATCTGAGAACTCATCGTAGAACATATTAACGCCAAGTTCTGATTTGTTAACGGTATCCATTACTTTCGTTAACGATGCTCTGCCATCAAATTGAAAGTTTTCGATTACTTGGCCAGTTTCATTATGAGTAGTCATGCCAAATTCGAAATAGTTATGATGGTAGGATGCTTCCACTCTTGAACCTGATTCCAGGTCCTTACCGAATGTAATTTCCCCTGTATCTTCGTTCAAGAAAAATTCATCTTCACCAAGGTTATCAGCACTGGTAGCTTGTTTAAATGTAACGGTGTTTTCAATCGGATTTCCGTCTGTATCTTTTTTGATTTTGCCAGCAGCGTCTTTTTCATAGTTTTTAACAGCAATGGTGTCACTTGTTAACGAAGAGATCCCAACGTGGGAGAGTGTGACTTTGTTCCCTTTTTCGGAAACTGTTACTGTATCCTTCACTGCAGATGTGTAATCAACATCAATCTGGCTATCCTTTGCAATCTCGTTGCTGAATGTCATTTTTCCAGTTGTTTTATCAACGAAGACTTGGTTTTGACCTTCTGTTAAATCCTCGACGTTCTCTACAACCGTATAGTCTGTACCTGAAACACTGACCGATTTGATATCTTCAATAGATCCTGAAAGTGATTTCTTTAGAGAAAACTCTTTCCCCTCAGCTTCTACTTTAATTTGTTCTTTAATACCAGTACCAGTATTTTTCCACTCAAAAGCTCCATCCTGAAACTTACCTTGAATAGAATACAACTTATCTGTCGTATTAATTTTCTCAGTCTGAGATTTTGAAATGGAACCAGCACTTGAATTTGTTGCTGAAGTTGCCAGCTGCTGCACCTTTGAAAGTGTATAAGAAACATTTCCAGAAGTCGCTGCAGCTATTGCTGTAACTTTATCTGAATTTGATGAATTGGTTATTTTCGTCGTAAAAGATGACTGGATACGCATGTTAAGCGTCTTGTCTCTAAAACTAGTTAATAAAAGATTCGTTTCTCTATAGGAATCACGCTGCCATTCAAGCGTTTGCTTCTTCTGCTTTAATTTATCTACAGGGAGACGCTCAACGCGCATCATATCTTTAATAATACTTTCTGTATCCAATCCTGAGGCGATCCCGCCAAAACGTATACTTGGCATATATCTCGGTCCCTTCTTCCGCTCTTATTTCAACTATGTATTATATCGGCACAAAATTGAGAACTTGAAGAAAAAAAGAAGGAACAATTGTCCCTTCTTTTGGAGATTATATCTTCTTATCTATTAATACACCTAAAAAGTCTGTCATCTTTGCGATCATGTCGAGGAACTCCTTGGCAGGAATTTCCCGGACAACCTCTTTTGAATCAGAATCAATGACTTCGACATAATAGCGGTTTAAATCTTCATGAAGCTTGAATTTTACTGAAGTAAAGTTTGGCTCTAAGAAATTATTTGTATCATTGATTTTTTCTTCTAAATAATTTTTCGTAACCTCTTGCTGGTCTTCCTCTTTTTTTTCTGTCTTAACAAATGGCTTCACTGACTCTGGTTGTTCTGCTTTTTCTATTTTTTGAACAGGTGCTGCAGATAAATTGGACTTTAACCCTATATCAGCTTCTAATTTCATCCTAATCTCCCCTATACAACACTATAAACTAACAAAACTTTCTTAATTTTTTGATAACTTAACTAGTAAAAAAGAGACTCTAGTAACCTAGAGCCCCTTTTGGAAGTAAAGCCTTTTATTATCCTAGTAATTGAAGGACAGATTGTGGCTTTTGGTTTGCTTGTGCAAGCATTGCTTGAGAAGCTTGAGAAAGAATGTTTGTACGAGTCATTTCCATTACTTCTTTAGCCATGTCTACGTCACGGATACGAGACTCAGCAGCTGATAAGTTCTCAGAAGATGTTCCTAAGTTAGAGATTGTGTGCTCTAAACGGTTTTGGAATGCACCTAAGTTTGAACGTTGAGCAGATACAGACTCAATTGCATTATTGATTACAGTAATTGACGCTGCAGCTGATTCATGTGTAGATACATCTAGAGCGTATTCCACATTCTCGTTATCTGTACCATCAGTTACTGTTGAAGTTGCAGTGAATTTTGCGTTTTCAATAGCCTTTCCATCTTTTCCAGTAATACTAGCATTTGCATCGTTACCAGAAATTCCAAGAGCTAGTGAACGCATATCATTGATTTCAATTCCCATGCTTTGTCCTTGGTTCGCACCAACTTGGAAAGAAGCTTTGAATGTTGCGTTGCTAGTAACAGCAGCTACATCTACGCCATCTTTTACAGTGATACCGTCGCCTTTTTCACCATTAGCTGTAGAAGTGAAAGTTAATTGACCAGCATCATTATCTGTAATTTTCAATCCTTCAATTTTGTCTGAAAGTTGAGATGAAATTGCATCAGCTAATGCAGCACCTGAACCACTTGCAGTTCCACTTAATACTTCATTAATGTTTACAGCAAAATCAGCTTCACCTTTGTAGACACCATCATTTGCATTGTAGAACTCTACAGTTTTACCGTTTACCGTAATACCTTGCCCTACAAGTGCTTTTAGTGCATCTTCATCAGCAACGTCGTTTACAGTAACGTTCGTTGAAGAAGCAGTATACTCAACATCTGTACCAGTTGCAAAATCACTATTTGAAATTGCAGCATTGCTAGCATCACCTTTAATAAATTGGTTAGCACCTGTTGCAACAGAAGTTAGTGTTACTTCATCATTAGATCCTGAAACTTCATATTTTCCTTTAAGATCTTCGTTTTCACTAATAATTTCAGTTAAAGCATCTCTATATTGTCCACCCATAACAGTTGCAGCAGTATCTGCAGCAACTGTTATCGTTGCAGAAACTCCATCTTCACCATAAGTGATACCATGATTATCAGTGTCTGCATCATGAACTACTGTTAAAGTAACTTCTTTTCCACCAAGATTGACTTTAAGTGTTTCACCATCTGCTGCTGTAACTGATTGAGCAGCTGTTAACGTTAACTCTGCACCTGTAGCTTCAGTTGTATCTCCACTAGCAGTTACCCCACCAGCAAATACTTCTGCACCAAGACCTTCTAATTTTAACGCAGCCTTAGTTTCAGTTTCATCCACAGATCCTTTTAAGATCTTCTGTGTATTGAATTCTGTTGTGTTACCGATACGGTTAATTTCAGAAGTTAATGCGTTCATTTCTTTTTGAATCTCTGCACGGTCAACTTCTACATTTGTATCGTTCGCAGATTGTGTTGCAAGCTCACGCATACGTTGAAGGATGTTTTGAGTTTCTTGTAAAGCACCTTCAGCAGTTTGAATCATAGAGATACCATCTTGTGAGTTACGGCTAGCTTGATCTAAACCGCGAACTTGTGCACGCATTTTTTCAGAGATTGCTAGACCTGCAGCGTCATCTCCTGCACGGTTGATGCGAAGACCTGAAGATAGTTTTTCCATTGATTTTGCGTTTGCACCTTGGTTAGCTCCAAGTTGACGATATGTGTTTAATGCTGAAACATTATTGTTGATAATCATTGTTTGTTTCCTCCCTGAGTTTAAGTGTCCCACATCCATGTGGTAGTTTTAGTTTAGCTGGGCTGAAGGGCGGCCGTCCCTTCAGCTTCTATAAATTATATCGGCATATTGTTTAATAGTTTTACAGTTATTTTTACTTTTTTATTTTTTATTTTTTATTTTTTAGAAGTTCCAGCAGGTTGGTTGGAAGGTTAGAAGCTTCACTATTTTCCTTCTGGATCTGCAGATAGATTTCTTTTCTGTATATATCGACTTCTCTTGGTGCGTTGATGCCGAGCTTAATTTGGTCGCCATCGATCGCAAGGATCGTTAGTTCTATCGTATCGTTGATTATGATGGATTCATTTAGTTTTCTTGTTAGCACTAACATGAGGATCCCTCCTTAGTTGAGGCTGGGAAAAGAGGCTGCTTCGTCTCATAGGCTGAATCATTAAGAATAAGCTGTTTACCTTCGTTCTTTTTCACATTAATAACAATCGGACCTTTTAAATTGGCAGTTGAAGCTGCAAATGGTTCTTTTAACGTTAGGATGACAAAAGTTACGACGTCTTCGGGACTCTCAATGTTTAATGAATCAATGATTGATGAAGGTAGCTCGTATTGATAGTTTTGGAAAAACGGATATGGATCCACGACTACAAAAGCAAGCTCCGCAGTTTTGGTCGATTGCAGAATAAAATAGGGCATTTCCTCTAAAAATGGCAGCAATGCAAATTGAGTCTCATCCTGAAAACCGGGTATTCCATTTTGAAAATGGATCAATTGTTTCTCATTTACTTCTTGTTCGCCTTGATATTTCGTAGCTAATTTCACTCTTTTCACCTCTTATACATACTTGTCCATTTGAAAGTTTGCTATTTCTAGATCAAAGGAGTCTTTTTGCTGTAAATAAATATCTGCTCTCCAGTTTTCATGCTGAATGATTGGTTTGTTTGGTGTGACATCAATTCTAGGTTTATTAGGTGTAACGTTTATGTCGACTTCTCCTGGTTCATAATCGATTTTTACACGAAAATGCGTTTTTGGCAGATATCCTAGACCGATTTCTTTCACGGGGGGATTGCTTTTTTGCTTGGAGATCTGGGCAACTGCACCGCCGCCATTTTCGATTTTCATCATTTGATCTCCTTCACGCGCTCTCCTGGCCACACCTTGCGCAAGCATCTGCTTGGCTTGTTCTGCCCATTCTCTTGTTCTTCTTGCAGCACTTTTCTGATCAACATCTGCAAAAGCTTCGGTTTGATCGATATGGAGCTCGGACTTTTTAAAGTTGATGTCTAATATAGCAGCGGGCTGTTCAATCCGCATATCTGCTTGCGGCTGCTGAATTTTCATATTCGGCTGATAATAATTGATTCCTAATTGGCCTCCTGTTTGATTCACCTGCAAATACGGCATGTTCATAGTTTCACCACTTTTATCTCAAAATAGAAAGAAAAGCTATCAAAAATTGATAGCTTAACGTAAAAAGTCAATTAAAGAAGGCTGAATCATCTTTGCACCAACTGCTAAAGATGCACGGTGTAATGTTTCTTGAGAAGTTAATTCAATGATCGTTTTTTCAGCATCAATATCTTCGTTTTCAGACATCGTTGACTTTGCAATGATTTCCTGAGAAAGCAATCGGCTTTCGACCATCTCCACCCGATTATAACGAGCACCTAATTCTGCTCTTTCAGAAATAATTTGATCAACATGACCATCTAATTTCCCTAGGAACTCACTTACATCCTCTCCCTTAGTTTCGGGAGATTCTAGAGTTTTCACAAGGTCACCAAGATCGGAAAAGAATTCTAATGAAAACACATTTTGCGGTGTGATATTAACGTTAAGGTTAACACCTTTGGTAACTTCCATATCTACGTCTCTTTGATTGACAGAAACAGCACCAATTTCCTTGGCGACATAATCACCAGATACAGGAATCTCAACCTTTGTTCCGTTAGAATCAACAAATCCTCCGCTAATATCATTCCATAACAGCTGCTTGCCGTCCTGAGCAAATAGAGCGTAATCTTTTGCGTTATCTGCAGTAATAGCTGATAAATCAATTTCCTTATCGACCTTGCTAAGATCAACTGGTTTAGCAGATGTATCAGATCCATTAAAGATATACTTATTGTTTACTTTCGTATTGGCAAGAGATTCTAAGTGAACACGAAGCTGCTTCACTTCACTGGCAATCGCCTGACGCTGCTTCGTTTCATACGTGTCATTTGCCGCTTGGTTTGTCAGCTCCCGAATCCTCTGCATCACAGAATTCACTTCATCCAAAGCCGCATCCCCATTATCCATCCAGTTATAAACTTCAGATAGATTACGGTTAAACTGCTCCACTTCAACTACTTGTGATCGATAGCGCATGCCTTTCATCGCGACGACAGGGTCGTCTGAAGGGCGGCTTACTTTTTTACCAGTTGTAAGCTGCTCTTCTAGTTTGCCGAGGTTTTTGTAACTGTTTTGTATATGCCGCAGCGAGTTGGCTGAGAGCATGGATTGTGTTACGCGCATTTAGTTTCCTCCTTATCTGCCGACTCTGCCCATGCCGTTGATTACTGTATCAAGCATTTCGTCGATGGCAGTCATTTGCCGTGCGGCAGCGTTGTAGGCGTGCTGGTATTGAATCATATTGGTCATTTCTTCATCAAGTGAAACCGAGCTGACAGATGAACGATTATATTGGACTGTGTCTACTAGGTTTCCTGTATTACGGACCATGCGGTTGGCTTCTTCTGTATCAACACCCATTTGGCCGATGATTCCTTGGTAGAAGCTCATGATGCTCGATGTTGAGCCGTTGAATTCCATGTTGCTGTCTTTCACGTTGGCAAGTGCTAGTGCATTTGAACCGTCTCCGACAAAGGATTGGTTAGACGGATTAACACCTGTTCCTTCAAGATCAAATGACCAGCTGTCGCCAGCGCTGAGATTCTTAATCGTAGATGTATCTAGTTTAAGACCGAATAATTCCATGTTCTCTGGTACATTTTGATTTTCATGCCCAGCAATTGGGTTGCCGGTATTCATATCAGTAGCTGTATATGTCCACTGTCCACCATTATAGGAAACTTCTATTTTTACCTGGTCATGGATTACAGGTGGTGTATCCGTAGAAGTAACACCTGCAAAAGCGCCTAGTACTGTTGGATTGCCAGTCGAAGTGTTTGCTCCGCCAGCCGTAATGCCGCCGCTGAACATTTTTCCGCTAGATGATGCGGCAATATTATTCAGTTCGTTTTTGATATCATCAGAGAGTTTTAGCTTGGAAGCAGCACCTTCTGGTGACCGCAGCTCACCGCCTTCAAAAGAGAAGAAGTCGAAGCCTTGTTTTGCCCCATTTTGAATTTCAGTAATGCTCCAGCCGCTGTTATGAACAGCATTAAACGCATTGGCAAAACGGAAAGCCATTAGGTCAAGGTTTTCTAGCATTTTTGGATATTCGCCCACTTGAGTTCCGGTTGCATCCATATATCCATATGATTGCACCTGTGAAAGCAGTTGTCCGTTTGAAGTGAAATCTGCGGCAGCTATTTCTTTGTTGCCAACAGTGAAGCCTGTAATTGCTCCAGATTCTTGATCTTTTTTAACGGTCATTTCGTTAATGAGGTTATTTTTCCCATCAACTAGAGTACCGACTGATTTGCCGCTGCTGTTTAAAATTTCTATTGTATATTTACCTTCAGCTAAGCTGCTGGACATGCCGCCGCTTTGCGCAGGTGTAATCTTAATGTTTACGAGACCAGATAGCTGATCAACAAGCGCATCTCTAGCATCGTACAAATCGTTTGGCAGATAGCCGTGCGGTTCAACATCGCCGATTTGGTTATTGATGTTTTGAATCTGTCTGACGAGCGAGTTAATTTCTTTCACTGAATGATCAATTTGATTGCCTAGGTCTGTTTTTTGCGCTTGGATTTGACCTGATAGGTAGTTAAACGTTTCAGCCACTGCAATTCCGCGCTGTCTTACAACCGATCGTGCACCAGAGTCCTCCGGCTGAACGGAAAGGTCCTGCAGAGAGTTCCAGAAGCGATCAAGCGTTTGAGCCAGTCCATCCTCGGAAGGCTCGTTCATCACGTCTTCCATTCGTGTTAAAGCCTCACTGCGGGAGCTCCAGTATCCGAATTTATTGTTTTCATTACGAAACTGTGAATCTAGGAATCCTTCGCGAATGCGCTGTACAGACCCAGCTTCAACACCTGTTCCCATTTGACCAGGCAGAAGCGGACTGTTCATGCCGATGGATGGGTAGGCTTCCGTCTGATTGAAGTTAACACGCTGACGGGAGTAACCTGGTGTATTTGCGTTTGAAATATTATGCGCAGTTGTATATAAAGCACCCTGCTGCGTGAAAAGCGCGCGGCGTGCTGTTTCTAACCCCATAAATGATGATCTCATCGTTATCCTCCGATCGCTGTAAGGCTACGCACGTGAATTGAACATGCCTTTTTGCGGTTTAAACTGGTTACTCTTTGGATTTGTATAATTAAAGTTCTGCACCGATTGTGGCTGCAGAAGACTCATAGACATATTGACGAATTGCAGTGACTGGTAAATGAGCTGCTGATTAAGCTGATTGCGCTCCTGCAGTGCTTCTACTTCTTTTACCAGACTGTCTTTTAAGGTTAAAGCCTTGCTTTTGATGTCTTCCTCTAAAAGCGGAAGGCAGTCTTCAAGCGTTGGTTTTTCCTGCTGAACAACCTTGCTGCAGGCTGCTTGCCGCAGCTGTTCCATTTTTTCAATCGCGGCAACATGGGACTGCTCGTCCTTCAGCATTTGATCAAGGGCAGGCATGTCGCCTGCCTTAATAATGTCAGTCTTTTTAATCGCAAGCTCATTGAGACTTTTATGCAGCTTCAGCAAATTCTCCATCGCTGTTATAAGAGCAGTGGCAGACATGCGCTTCCCTCCTTAATGTTTTGTGTAATAGCTGGCGATGCTTTTCGCAATATCTTTTGGATTTGGCTTGTAGTTGCCGTTTTCGATTTGAACTTTCAAATCGTCAATCTTCGCTTGGCGGGCCTGTGTTGTTGAAGACGCCTGCTGCATTTCTTTTGCTGCAGATGAGATTTCAATTTTATCAGACGCAGATGCCGCACTTTTGCTCGTTTGATCGATTTTGTTCATTTGACGTTTATACGGATTAATTCCTGAAGTTCCAATATTATTGATTTTCATTGTTTATCACTCACTTTCGTTTCCGTGCAAAATAATTCTTACTTCTATTATCGGTGAAAAACGCAGATTTTTAAATATTTCTTAGCATTTAGTAAAAATTACTTATCTATGCATACTGATTTTATTGCATATAAAGTTTCTGCGTGTTGTTTTCCGCTGCAGGGTACTCGCTTTCCGCGGGGCGGGTGGCGAGCCTCCTCGGCGCAAGCGCCTGTGGGGTCTCGCCTTCCCACTCTTCCCGCAGGAGTCTCGCACCCTTTCGCTCCAAACAACAAAGTTAATATCAAATCGTTTTCAAAAGAAAAGCAAGTGAGAAATATAACTTTTTCCCTACTTGCTTTTAACTTATTGTTATTTCAGTTTTTCATCAAAGACAAAGTAAGCGCCTTGTTTATCACGTTTTTCGATGTCTTTTTTGCGTTCTTCTTCGGTTTCGTGATTTTGCAGTTCTTTGCGCAGGGAGACTGCACAGCTTGAGCAAATTTTTCCTTCGCGGATGGATGTGCCGCATTTTTCACAAGGATAGCCAAGGTTCGGGAACTGTGCCAGTTTCAGACGCCCAGTTTTAATAAATTTGAGGATCAGTGTTTCCTCAACACCAGTTGCTTCGACAACCTGGTTCATCATGGCTGTGCGATTTTCACGTTTGCGAATGTATTGGTAAACCGTTTCATATGCTTTTTCTTCTTCGTTATAGCAGTTTTGACAAATGTTTCGGAATTGATTCATGACAAAGAGTGCATCACATTTAGGGCAATTTGATAGTTCAGCCATTGTTTTCACCTCTAATTTTCTTATCTCCACTAGATCAGTTATGGACTCTACCCGCGCGCGACGGTCAGTGAAGTTACCGTCTTGGCACCAGCCTCCTTTAAGAGGATGGCTGCATGCCGCAATGTAGATCCTGTTGTATATATATCGTCAATTAAGACAATTTGTTTACCGGATAAATTTGTCTGTTGAGTTAACTGAAACACCTGCGGTAGATGAATACGGTCATGTCGGGATTTTTTCGACTGCTTTTCAGAGTGTTTTCTGGAGAGGAGGTGGGCGGGTTCTTTTCCTAATGAAAGAATGAGCGCTTCGGATTGATTAAATCCCCGCTCATAAAGGCGCTCGGGACTAAGCGGGACAGGTACAATGAGGTCGTATGTTAAGGTTTGGAGCTTGTGTTTCAGCAAGCTTGCAAACGCAGCTGCCACAGCATAATCACCTCTATATTTAAAAAGTGCGATCAGTTCCTTACAATAATCATTATACATCAGCACCGAAATATTACGATCCAAAACACCGGACCACGCTTCGTTTTCCTCCCATCGCAGACAATCCAGACAGATTCCATCCTGCTGGTATCGGTTTTGCCCGAGCGGTCTCGAGCAGAGACCGCAAACCTCGCCAGTGATCATTTCTAATTTTTCTAAACACTCCTGGCATAAAACAGGACCTTCCTCCTTCGCAAACAAGCTATGCCAGCTCACCGCTTTCTTTAATTCAGTTCCGCATCCCAGGCAAAACATAATCAATCAGCCCTTTCTCATACGCTTCTTTATTCATGCTGGTGATCTGCCTGCATGCCTTATTCATCGCATTTGTTTTTCCATAATGAAAAAAAGTGATATTTCCGTTCGGCTGGCTCGCACTTCTTCCTGCCCTGCCGGCAATCTGCACCAGGGCACTTTCGGTGAAAATGCGATCCTCCGCGCCAAGCACCGCAACATCTACACCAGGAAAAGTAACCCCTCTCTCTAAAATCGTTGTCGTCACAAGCAGCGGTGTTTCCCTTTTCCGCATCCGCTGTACTTTTTCTTTTCTTTGCGGATCCTCCGCATGGACCGCTTCAATACGTTCATCAAAGGCTTTCATGTAAGGAAGCAGTGTTTCCATTAATTCAATTTTCGGCAGAAAAAGGAGAGCTGGTGTTTGATCTGCTAGTCTCTTTGTAATCCATACTTCTACAATTCGAGGAAGTTTTCTGCGCTTTAAGGTTTTCTCCCAATTGCCGCACCACTTCTGTTCAGGCACGGGCAGTGGATGGCGATGGTAGCGGCCGGGTATGGTAACGAAAGGACGGGTTCCTCGCTTGCATTCATTTTGCCATTTTTCGTTTGGGGTTGCTGATAGGTAGATGAGGGACGAAACTTTTTTGCGCGCCTTTTGAGCAGCTCGCTGTAAGGATACGTCCGCTGAAAATGGAAAGGCATCGACTTCATCAATGATGATCGTGTCGAACGCGTCATGGAAGCGGAATAATTGATGTGTGGTTGAGATCGTTAAGATGCTGTTTTCATTGCGGTCTTCACTTCCTCCATAAAGAGCCGCCACTTTGATATCAGAGAAAACAGCTTGGAGACGCGGGCTGAGCTCGAGGACAACATCTGTACGCGGAGTGGCGATACAAACACGTTTTCCTTGTGCTAGTGCCGCCTCGATGCCAGCAAAAAGCACTTCCGTTTTCCCAGCTCCGCATACCGCCCAAACGAGCAGCTCCCCGTTCGCTTTGATTGCCTCGGTGACTTTTTTTGAAGCATGCGCCTGTCCTTGCGAAAGGGTTCCTTCCCATTTCAGTGGCACTGATTCTTTTGTTTGAACTTCAGGACCTGTCCATATTAAAAGGGGTGTGCAGCTGCTGACTCTGCCCATGATGATGCATTGCCGGCAATACAAACATTCTTTTTCGCCGCAGCGAGCACAAGGAAATGCTGCAAATTGATGCCTGCTGCTGTTTCCACAGCGTGTGCATATTGGTTTGTTTTTCTCGATGCTGATTCCTTTATGATAGTGGATATAGCCATTTTCATAGTGCTCATGGAGTTGTTCTTTTGGAAAAGGGATTTCGTCGTGAAGGAGCATTCGACCTTGGAGAAAGTGTTGAAGGTCTTGGCTGATAGAGTAATTGAGGTTTGTTTCTGGCTGAGGGATTACGGGAAGTGATGCGATGGGTTTGCTGTCTGGGTCTGTGGGGGCTGAAAACTTTAGTTTGTTTTCCTGCAGGATAAAGCGCAAATGGGACCACCTCTCTTTTTATGATTATTTTAACATAGATTTGGGTGTGGGGTCATTCTTTAAGAGGTGGAATGCGGGCCGTTTGAATGTAGATTCTTGGTCATGTCGAAATGCTAATGGTTCGAGGTTGGATATTCGCCGTCCAGGGGATTTATTCGCTGTTTATTTGGTTTATTCGCCGTGAAAAAATTTTATTCGCCTTTAAATTCATATATTCGCTTTAAACATACTTTTATTCGCCAAACCTCTGATTCGTCACTGCCAACCACAAGAATTTACCGCCAACCCAGCCCAAAAACAACAAAAAACACCATCCCCGCCCAGCGGAAATGGTGCTTTCTCATTTCTATTTCTTCACCCAGCCAAGTCCCATCGATCCTTCGCCAAGATGAGTGCCAATAACCGGTCCAAAGTAACTGATCACAAATTCAACATGAGGGTATTGTTCCTCAAGCTCTGCTTTCCAGTCAAATGCTTCCTGCTCACGATTTGCATGGATAATCACTGCACGGTGCGGTTCTCCGCCTTTGACTGCTTCGCCGAGCAGTTCAACGATACGTTTCATCGCTTTTTTTCTTGTGCGGATTTTTTCAAATGGCACAATTAGTTTGTTTTCGAAATGCAATAGTGGCTTCACTTGAAGAAGGCTGCCGATGAGTGCCTGTGCACTTGATAGGCGTCCGCCGCGCTGCAGGTGGGAAAGGTCATCTACCATGAAATAGGCTTTTAGGGTTTTGCGCATTTCTTCGAGGCGTTCCATGATTTCTGCTGCATTTTTTCCTGCCGCTGCCATTTCCGCCGCTTCTAACACATAAAATCCTTGGACCATGCAGCTGATTTCTGAATCAAATGGAAGTACTTTAATATCTTCTACCAGACTTCCAGCAGACACAGCTCCTTGGAATGTGCCGCTAATGCCGCTTGAGAGGTGAATCGAAACGACTTCATCGTATTCTTTTGAAAGCTTTTCGAACAGCTCCATAAACTCGCCAACTGGTGGCTGAGATGTGGTTGGCAGTTCTTTTGTTTTGACTTCTTCGTAAAAGCCATCTGCGGTAATTTCTACTTCCTCTTGATATGTTTCGTTGCCGAAAATCACACTTAGAGGAATCATATGTATGTTCAATTTTTCCCGTATTTCTAGAGGTATGTATGCCGTACTATCTGTAACAACAGCTGTTTTCATAAATAGAGCTACCATCCTTATCCTTTTTTCTCTACTATATGTTCTTCTATTATTTTATATGAATGAATGGAAAATTGCATTACTTCCAAGCAGATTCTTACAGATCCCTATGTAAATATTTAATAAAAGTCTGGCCTTAAATATAATAGGCAATATATATAGAAAAATTTTAAAATTACGTGAATCTGTAAACATCTTCTAATTTCTAACAAATGTGTTAAACTCTATACTTGTTGAATTTACAAATTTTATAAGAAAGGTGGCTTTAGAAGTACTTGGAAGACTTTTTCCGTTCTCGATTTCTGTATAAGGATCGAGACTACTATGAAGGCAAAAATGTTTTTAATCACAATATTCTCCGGAACGAATTACAAAAACACGATACTATTATAATTCCTGCTCTTAAGGAACATCTCACCGGTTCCGAGCTAGCAGATTGGCTCATACTCAATTCTTCTCCTCAAGATATAGAAAAGCTCGTGTTGATGATTCAAAAAGCACGCAAACATCAATCTGATACTAAAGCTGTTATCGAAATGGCTGTATCAGCTCTCACCATGGTTTCTCTCACATTAAAAAAAGAAGTCTTATAAATCTACACATATACTTATTCCTTTACTTCAAGACATAAAATATAGAATTCAAATTTTGCGTGCCTAATTTCTTTCATTACAAAAAAACACGTAAAGGGCGTCCCCCTTTACGTGCAGATTTTTTTATCGAACCTCAACCCAGCCATTTTTAATCGCTACAACAACAGCTTGTGTACGGTCGTTTACGTTCATTTTTTGCAGAATATTACTCACATGGTTTTTAACAGTTTTTTCGCTAATGTATAAAGCTTCGCCAATTCCGCGGTTGCTTTTTCCGTCAGCCAGAAGCTGAAGGACTTCGCATTCACGGCGTGTCAGCAAATGAAGCGGTCTGCGAATCTCCACTTGAACATACGTACTGCGATTGTTTGTCCCTTCAGAAGCCAAACGGCGGTATTCGTTCACAAGGTTATGCGTTACTTTTGGATGCAGATATGATCCGCCATCAGCCACAACCTTAACTGCTTCTACTAAAGCATCAGCGTCCATTTCTTTTAGGAGATAGCCGCTTGCACCTGTTTTTAATGCGTGTGTTACATAGTTTTCATCATCGTGAATCGATAAGATGATCACTTTTGATTCTGGATATTTTTCAGTCAGCAAACGAGTTGCTTCTACCCCATTTGTATTTGGCATATTAATATCCATAATGACTACATCCGGGCGATACTTCTCAACAAGATCCATTGCCTCGCTGCCGTCATCTCCTTCTGCTACTACATCAAAAGAATTTTCAAAGTCTAAAATTCTTTTTACCCCTTCTCTAAATAACTGATGATCATCGATGATTACGATTTTTGTTGTCAAATTCTCCGCCTCCCAAGGTCTCTCTCTTTTATATCGCTTGCTTTATAAACTTAAAGGGATCTGTATAATAACGACTGTGCCTTTTCCTTGTTTTGAATCAATGGAAAGCTGACCTTCAACAAGTTCAACACGTTCCCGCATTCCCATAATACCAAAGGAATCCCCTTTTTTCTCTTTAATGTTAAATCCTTTACCATTGTCGCGGATCACCGCTGCCACTCTGTCGCTGCGGATTTCCAGCTTGACCGAAATATCTGAGCATTGTGCATGCTTCAAGGCGTTTTGAACCGACTCTTGAATAAGCCGGAATAACGCAACCTCATATTGAGGAGGCAAACGCAGCTCTTCTCCGATATTCTGGAAATTTATTTGAACGTTTTGATGATATTCTTCTATCGTTTGCAAGTATTTTTTCAAAGTCGGAACAAGCCCTAAATCATCAAGCGCCATTGGCCGCAGATCATATATAATCCTCCGCACTTCATATAAGGCGCTTCTGACCATTTTCTTCAGACTCTTGATTTCCAGAATGGCCTCTTCCCCGCCGCGCTCTTTGTATACTCGTTCAATTAAATCAGAGCGCATCATGACATTCGCCATCATTTGGGCTGGTCCATCATGAATTTCACGCGACAGGCGCTTTCTTTCTTCCTCCTGTGCTTCGATGATTTTCAAGCCAAATTCCTGCTTTAGCCTTGCATCCTCCAACACCTCGCCCATTTGCTTGAGATCACTCGTTAAATAGTTCATCACGACCGTAATCTGCGAAATCAGGTGCTCAGCTCGTTCAATCGTATCATGAACGGTTACAAGCCTTCTTTCAATGTCATCACGCTTGTCTCTCAGCTGTTTTTCCGTTTGCCGGTTCATGGAAAGATCCATTTGCAGCTGATGAGCCTTTTCGTATGCCTCGCGCACTTCCACTTCTGTGTAGTCCTTGAAATGCATACTGACCTCAGACAGCCGTTTACGGGCAAACCTTGTCTTTACTTCAAGGTCGTCACCAGTAGAGATGATCTTAGCTACATTCAGCTTGACCTCTTTGAGCTCGTCCGTTAGTGTTTCATAATCCTTACGGCACTGCTCGCCAATCCGAAAGATTTCATCTTTGCTTGTTCCGACTGTATCAATCATTTTCTGCAATATTAAATCAAGTGCTTTAGTATCAAATTTCTTTAAACTCATTTACAGTCCTCCAAGGGAAAGAAAAGCTCAGTCATAAGGTACTTGACGCTACTATCTATTGTGTATCTCTTTTTGTCAGAATAGCCTGTCAGACCTATTTCCATCATAATCTCCTTGTTGCTATTCCCTATTTTAACTCGAAAAAATGCTCGTTACTATATAAGAAGACCGCAAAATGTGCGAAATTCCGCCAAATTCGTTAAATAGACTCATGGTTGAATTCAGATATCATGTCATTTATCCTATATTCTGTACGATGAATCACAGAAAACGTTGTCACTGGAAGAATATTTTTTATTATAACATGGTCCTAAGACAACCATATTAAAGTTTTATTACAATCCCTTTAAAGTAAACTTACTAATCAGCAAGCAAGCCAGCTGGAGACAAGGCTTATATTACATTTATATAATCGTTCTCTCTGCTGTCTTCTTTCATATATAAATTATGATAGTATAAAAGAAGACATGTTGGATTATGTCGATTTATAATAGGAATACACATCGAATGTAAGGCATTCCAATGTCATATGTTTAACTAGACAGGTTCACTGCTGTGAGCCGCCCAATTGACGAACATTGAAAACAACCGTTAGGAGCGACACTTTATGCTGCCGAGCTATTTGACCGTAAAAGGATATGGAGAACACGAAATCGTGATCCAGAAATCCCGTTTCATTGCCTTTATTTCAAGAGCTGAAACAGAGGAAGAAGCACAGGAATTCATTCAAAAAATTAAAAAAGAACACTGGAACGCAACCCATAATTGTTCTGCCTATTTAATTGGTGAGAACGACCAAATTCAAAAGGCAAATGACGACGGGGAACCAAGCGGAACTGCTGGTGTACCCATCTTAGAAGTTTTGAAAAAAAGACAGCTGAAAGATACCGTAGCTGTTATTACCCGGTACTTTGGGGGTATAAAACTAGGAGCAGGCGGTTTAATCCGCGCATATGGAAAAGCGACATCTGAAGGATTAACAGCGACTGGAATCGTTGAAAGAAAGCTGATGGCTGTTATGCATACAACTGTAGATTATACATGGCTCGGCAAGCTTGAAAATGAGCTGCGCTCTTCCGTATATAGTATTAAAGACATTCATTACTTAGACAATGTCGAAATAGAAGTTTATGTAGAAGAAAATCAAACTTCCGCTTTCACGGACTGGATGACCGAACTGACAAACGGACAAGGTAAGATCCGCAAAGGTGAAAGTCTTTATATGGAGGAACTTGTTCAATAAGAACATCTTCGAATATCGAAAAAGTATTGTACGAATTATAGCGAAAATTGTAAAATAGATAAATGAATCTAATTTAAAGGAGAAAAGCTCTATGTCTCTTGATAGACAATCAATCAAGCGCCAAAAGAAACGAAGCAAACGAAAGAAAGTATTAATGCTGATCCTTCTTCCGCTGCTCGTCCTAACCTTAAGCGCAACTGCATATGGTGCATTTTTATTTAACAAAGCCGAATCTGTAATGGATAAGTCTTATGAGCCAGTAGAACGAGATACAAAGAGAACCGATTCAATGCCTGAAAGCGAAGATACTTCGATCCTGTTTATCGGTGTCGACGATAGTGAGCTTCGCAGTTATAACACGGGATCCCGTTCAGATGCCCTAATCCTTGCTACATTCAACGCCGAGGAAAAATCAGTCAAATTGCTGAGTATCCCCCGCGACTCCTACGTATATATACCTGATGTAGGATATGAAGATAAAATTACACATGCACATGCCTTTGGCGGTGTATCTGCTACACTTGAAACAGTTGAAGAAATGCTTGATATCCCGATCGAGTATTATGTAAAAATGAACTTTAATGCCTTTATCGATGTGGTCGACACATTAGGCGGCATTGAAGCAGAAGTCCCTTATGCTATTTCTGAAATGAATTCGCTGGATCAGAAAGGCTCCATCAATCTTGAGCCTGGCATTCAAGAATTAAACGGTGAAGAAGCGTTGGCACTTGCCCGGACACGAAAGCAGGACAATGACATTGAACGCGGCAAACGCCAGCAGGAAATTATTAAAGCTATTGTTAAAAAGACGGTATCTGTTTCCGGCGTAACCAAGTATGGTGATTTAATGGAAGCAGTCGGTGATAACATGACGACAGATCTTCCTTTTGGCGAAATGAAATCGTTCTTTGACTTTGCCACAGCAGGAAGCAGTTTAAACATTGATACACTCAACCTAGCTGGAAGTGATTCATATATCAATTCTGTCTATTACTATCAATTAGACGAAACCGAATTAGAAAACGCAAAAAATATCTTAAAAGCTCATATGAACCTGGACAACGGTGAGACGGATTTGAACTCACCTGAATCAGAGACTGAGCAGCTTGAAGGCAATGAAACAACTGGATATGAGTAATACGATAAACAGAGGCTGAATAGTACTTATTCTCGGCCAACAAAAAGACCCGATGAAATTAGCAGATTGTATCTGTCTAATGTCTCGGGTCTTTTTGTTGCACTTAATAACAACCTTTAAAAACGGGTGGAATGGAGCGGAGGACCTCGACTCCGGAGGGAAATAGAGGAAAGGCTGAGACCCACAGGCTCGCTGAGGAGGCTCAGCTTCCTCCCCTCGGAAAGCGAGATCCACAGCGCAATGGAACATACTACTTAAGACTAAATATTGATACAAAAAAATGGCCCTGATCACAGGGCCATTTTTCATATCTTACATCTTCTTCGGAGCCTTCACCATTTTCAGCAAAGGTTTATAGTCATTATTCACTAAACCAATTTTTTCAACAACAAGTTCAATTCCGACAATCAGCAGTCCAATCAGCAGGATTGCACCCCAGACAGTTGCCTGTGAAAGGATGATCGCTGCTAAACCAAACATTGCCGCCATTGCATAAATCAATAACACTGTCTGGCTATGGGAGAAACCAAGTCGCAGTAAACAGTGGTGCAAATGTGATTTATCCGGTGCTGATAACGGCTGCTTATTGACAATACGTCTGATAATCGCAAAGAATGTATCAGAGATCGGCACACCGAGAATAATAACTGGGATAATCAATGAAATCATTGTAATGTTTTTAAATCCTAATAGGGAAAGCACTGCGATCATATAGCCTAAGAACAATGCTCCAGTATCACCCATGAAAATCTTCGCTGGATGAAAGTTGTAAAGCAGAAAGCCTAATGTGCTTCCGAGCACAATGAATCCGATGCTTACAACAAATGGATCACCTTTAATGATTGCCATTCCGGAAATCGTGATTAACGCGATCGAAGATACCCCTGCAGCTAATCCGTCCAGGCCGTCAATCAGGTTAATCGCATTGGTGATTCCGACAATCCAAATCAGTGTCAATGGAATGCTGAATATGCCAAAGTTAAGCTCGCCTATCAACGGAACAGTAATATATTCAAGCTGAACGCCGCCTAAAACAACGACAACAGCAGCAGCGATTTGGCCCAGCAGCTTATACTTAGCAGAAAGCTCTACGAGATCATCCAGAACTCCTGTAATAATAATGATTAAACTCCCGATCACAATGGGCCAGGTTAATGCATCGTCCGGTCTTAATACCAAAAGGCCAATAATGAAGCTTATATATATTGCCAATCCGCCTAAACGCGGCATAATTTTCTGATGGACCTTTCGCTGGTTGGGCTTGTCAACTGCCCCAATTCTGATGGCCAGCTTTTTAACGAAAGGAGTAATAATAATTGAAGCGATAAAGCATATTAACAAGGTAAGGTAAACCATAAAGTACCTCCTCAATGATTAGCATATCCAATTGATATCAATTTTAATTTAACAACTTAGTCTTTTGTTACATTTTAATGGAAGGGCTTTTCCCCAGCAGCGGAAAAAGGCTTCTAGCAATCTCGTAAGTAAAATATTCCAAATGGGCATATCTCAACTTTTTTCATTATATCTAGTTCCGATAAATATATCTACAGAAATTTTTATAATTAATTTCCCATATTACATGCCCAATTTTTAAATAAGTTAAACACATGCCTACTGTCCCAATACATAGACGAGCTTAGTCGCCATTTAGTTACACATTTTGCAATAAAATTGCAATTAAATTTTAATAGAAACATTTATTTCCATATCATGAATATTAATAGTAAATCCATTCTTCTTTTGGTAATATTAATTAATGTCAAGACTTATGTAGTTTACTAGAGATTAAGGGGCGTCATTAATGTTTACGTTTCTAAAGAATAAAATGACTAATACAAACGAAAAGCGTTTGAAAAAATATTATAAATTGGTCGAAGAAATTAATATGCTGGAAAGCAAATATGAAGCTTATGATAATGAACAGCTTCAGAATATGACAAATCAGTTTAAAGAAGAACTCCAAAACGGCAAAAGTATTCATGATATTACAGCGGATGCCTTTGCTGTCGTGCGTGAAGTTTCTAAGCGTGTATTAGGCTTGCGTCACTATGATGTACAGCTGATCGGCGGCTTAGTATTAACAGAAGGAAACATTGCGGAGATGCCCACTGGTGAAGGAAAAACATTAGTGGCTTCCCTTCCGAGCTATTTGCGTGCCTTAGAAGGCAAAGGCGTTCACGTTATTACGGTCAACGATTACTTAGCAACACGCGACAAAGAAAAGATCGGCAAGATTCACGAATTCCTTGGATTAACGGTTGGGCTGAATATCGCCCAAATAGATCCGGAAGAAAAGAAGGCTGCTTATTCTGCGGATATCACGTACGGAGTCGGAACAGAATTCGGCTTCGACTATCTGCGTGACAATATGGCAAGAGAAGCGTCCGAAAAAACGCAAAGACCTTATCATTTTGCCATCATTGACGAAGTGGATAGCGTACTGATTGATGAAGCGAAAACACCATTGATTATCGCTGGTAAAATGACTTCCAGCTCAAACCTTCATCATATAGCCGCTAAACTGGCCAAACGGTTTAAAAAGGATGAAGAGTATTCCTTTGATGAAGAAACGAAAGCGACGAGCTTAACCGAAAAAGGAATTGAGCAGGTGGAAAAGGCTTTTGGTGTCGATAACTTGTATGAGCTCGAGCATCAAACGTTATACCACTATGTGATTCAGGCGGTTCGTGCACATGTTATGTTTGAGCGTGATGTGGACTATATTGTCCATGAAGGTAAAATCATGCTTGTCGACATGTTCACCGGACGGATTATGGAAGGCCGGACATTAAGTGATGGTCTTCACCAGGCGATTGAAGCAAAAGAAGCCCTGGAAATTACAGACGAAAATAAAACGCAAGCTTCGATTACGATTCAGAACTATTTTAGAATGTATAAATATTTATCAGGCATGACCGGTACAGCGAAAACAGAGGAAAAAGAATTTCAGCAAGTTTACAATATGCAGGTAATTCAAATTCCAACCAACAAGCCGCGCCAGCGTGAAGACTTGCCTGATATCGTCTTCCTGACAACAAAAGATAAATACAAGGCGGTTACAGCAAAGGTAAAAGAGATTCATTCAAAAGGACAACCTGTTCTCGTTGGAACCACATCCATTCTTCAATCAGAAAAGGTTGCGAAATTTTTTGATGAAGCAGGTCTATCCTACGAAATTTTAAATGCCAAAAGCGTAGAGCAAGAGGTAGAACTGATTGCAGCGGCCGGGCAAAAAAATACGATTACCATTGCGACCAATATGGCCGGAAGAGGTACGGATATCTTATTAGGTGAAGGTGTTCACGAATTAGGCGGGCTATTCGTCCTTGGGACCGAAAAACACGAAAGCCGCCGAGTCGATAATCAGCTTAAAGGCCGTTCAGGCAGACAAGGCGATCCAGGCTTCAGCCAATTTTTCATCTCGCTTGAAGATGATATGTTTAGAAGATTCGCCAAAGATGATCTTGAAAAGTTAAATAAAAATCTAAAAGTGTCAGATGGCATCGTGCAAAATAAAAATATTCACGAATTTGTTGACCGCGTTCAAAGAATCGTTGAAGGTGCCAACTACTCGATGCGTGAATACAACTTAAAACTCGATGACGTCATTAACGAGCAGCGTGAAATTATTTATACACTGCGAAACCGCATTATAAATGAAGACAATCATCTCAACACTGTTTCTACTCTTGTAGAAGATGCCGTTCAAAATGAAATTGAATCGACTCAATTAGAAGATATGGTTCCAGAAGATGTGGACGTAAAACAAATTGAGGCAAGGTTAAAAGGTATGCTACCAGCTCAATTTGACGTCACACTGCCTAATGTGATTAATGATATCTCAGATATAGAAGAAACCGTTCATCCGAAGGTAAAAGAATACCTGGCCAGTCTCGAGACTTATTCTGACCATGTACAATTTCAAACAACATTGAAATACTTAATGTTAAGTATTATTGATAAGTTTTGGATTGAACATATTGAAGGAATGACAAGGCTAAAAGAAGGAATTGGATTAAGACATTATCAGCAGGAAGATCCAATGCGCCTTTATCAGAAGGAAGGCCTTGAGCTCTTCACTCATTCTTTTAATAAAATCAGAAGACACACGGCCATTGAGCTTGCCAATGTATTAAAAGCCATAGAAGAACAAAACGTATAAACATGGAGGTATGGAGAAATGGGGATCTTATCAATCTTTCGCCGCAAAAATAAAGAAGACATCAAAATGACTGGTCTGGACAGCAGCGTATCATCAACTGAGCTTTTAAATGAAACAGATGAAAAAAGCCAAGAGGATCAAATCCATACAGAACTGTCACTTCATCCTAGCTGGAATGTCGAAAACGAACAGCTTTATGTACTAAGATTCTTAAACAATGACTTAGCACCTTTAAAGCCAAATCAAATTTCTCTTGCTGGAATTGAGTTAAATGATGACAACGAAGGAATTGAAGTAACAGCATTCGTTCGAAACAGTCTTGCAAAAGGCATTAAGTTTCATGAGTTAACTTTGGTTCTTTTAGATGCTGATAAAAAGCTGGCAGCCAGACATACATTTGATCTAGGTGCTCTTGGTGAAGTTCCAGGCAGAAGCAGCCGTCCATGGACATTCGTATTCCCAGTTCACTCCATTGTGAATCGGGAATTTAGCCATAAAGATTGGACTCTTGCGATTGAATTAAAAGAAAAGCATAAGCTTGACTTACATGAAACCTGGGTAAAGGCTATTTCAACTGAACAGCGCGAAAATCTTGAAAAGCTCGTTTCCTCTCTTGAGGCTCCTAAGCCAGGAGAAGTAAACTTCTATGGATTAAATGCTCAAATTGCCGAAAATAAAGATCTTCAAGTGACGATGCTGCTTCGCAATGGCCATGAGAAAAACGTTGCATTCCACCAGCTGCCACTAATCGTTGAAGATGCTGCAGGTGAAAAAGTAGCAGAAGGAAGCTTTAAACTTGAAGATTTCGAATTAAAGGCCAACACATCCAGACCTTGGACTTTTATCTTCCCAGCCTCATTAGTTAAAAAAGAGAATCCGGATTTATCTAAATGGAGAGCATATCCGATTCAATAAAAAACAGCGATATCCTTCGATATTAAGAATTTACACGTCAAAAAAGATCAGCCATCAAAGCTGATCTTTTTTGTTATCCTTTATTGAGCTTTAAAGGTCATATAAAAATCTTTTCTCAATCCCATGCCCTTTGTTGATGTTACATACTTCGTAACGGTCAGGCGATAGTTTTCACCAGATCGATAGCCTGCAGAAGGTGCATTTACGAGCACTGTTTTAAGGTCATTAGACAGCTTGACCGAAATCGGCATCCGCTCACCTTTGCTATTTTCCACATAGATGTTTTCTTTCGTGATGGATAACGGACTTAACGGAATATTAAATTCAACTTTCCATTGCTTATTAGCCGGTGCAGTCCTTGTATCAGAACCCGTCTCAAAATAAGTCTCATTATGTGGCAGATCATATACAGCCTGGAGCTGATCAAATACAATCCTGCCTTTATTTTGTTTAGAAATGGTCGGCTCTGCTAAGTAAATTCGGTCAAAGGATAATGGATAACGAACAGTAGATGGAAGCTGTGCCTGTACGTATTTCCAGCCCTTCCAATTCAGACCGGCTTCTTTCGTGAAGTCAATTGTTACTTCCTTGCCTTGCGCATCATAAACGCGTCCTCTCAGCCAATGCGATTTTCCGTCGCCATATACCCATGCACCAATTGCTTTCGGTTTGCCTGGAATTGCAATTCTTTTGGAAGCGACCGCGTATGATGCTGTTGTACCGCTTTTGTTGCCCGTAAAGTCATAATTTAAGCGCAGGGCCCCATTTCCTTCATATTGAGTGCCATCTGCTATGGAGCTAAGTGTCGTGCTGGCGCGAATGCTCTCAGCCTTCCACTCTGCTTTTGAGTTAAACCCATTCAGAAGTCTTGGCTTGTTGCTTACAGTTACAGGAATCGAAACTTTCTTGCTGCCCATTTGTGCAACGATCGTTCCCTTCCCTTCCGCATTTCCAGCCGTAAACTTTCCATTATCATCAATCTTTCCAGCATTTCCGGTAACAGACCATGAAACAGAATCCTTATTCATGATAATTGGCTTGCCGTCTGCATCTGTTGCCGTAACCGATAGTGTCTGTTCTCCGCCTTTTTGCAGATAAACTTCACCAGGTGTCACTTTGAATTGAGATGGAGTTGCTACAACAGTAACAGGCACTTTCACTTGAGCTTTTCCATATTTAACAGTGACATTTGTTGTGCCTTCTTTTAAGCCTACAAAACGGCCGTTTTCAATTTTGCCAATGTTATTATCAGCAACATATTCTACTTGACTCTCATTATACGGAATTAAGTTGTTATATCCGTCAAGGGCATCTGATATTTTAAAAGAAACAGAAGCGCCAACCGCTACTTTTCCAACTTCAGCCTGAGCTGCTTTAAACGAAACAGCTTCACTATATGGAGCGGTGCTGACAGCCTGCAAGATCGCAGAAACCCGTCTTTGTGTTCCATCAGATGGCCTATTAATTAATCCTGCATAGCGGTTTCCTGGCATTCTGGCTGCCAATGTTGTCGAACCGCCGCCATCGAGATTCAGAGCTTGATAGGCTCCAAGTCCAACTAAGTAAGAAGAAAATTCCTTCAGCGTCATTCCCTGGCTATAGCCAGCCGTGCCTTTATCTACCGTTACAAGGAATACTTTTGTACCCGTTTTATCAACCACAACCGCTGTTCTTGATGTTCTTGAAGTCGCACGGGGACTTGTAGGATCAATCGACATATTCACCTTTCCTGCTTGTACAAGAAGCGGACCGCTTGCAAGCATAAAGGAAGCATCTTTCCATTTATCATCAATATCTACTTTAAGAGATACAGGATCTCCAATTTTTAGATCTCTTACTTGATCCACTTGTGTTCCGTGCGCAGAAATAACATACCCATCTTTAGGAATTGTCGCACTTGTAAGCTGTCCATATGGCCGGATGGATGTAACCTCACCTGTAATGGTATCTCCAAAGCTCGCGCCCGGATCTAGGTTCTTATTCAATTTTTGAACAACAATCTCTAAACCTGTTTGGTTTGTCCGTGTTTTATCATAACGATTACTGCTCGTAAAGAGGATGCTTTCATTCGGATCTCTTTGTCTATTAAAAGAATCAATCTTAAAGCTTTTGTTATGATGTGATAACGTAATATCTAAATTAAATTTACTTACTAATCCTTTCCCGGCTTTATCAATACCAAAAGCTGCCGGTGTATGCATAAATCCATTACTTAAAGCAGATACCGCTCCGAGAAAATCAATTTTATTATTACGAGCAAGCAAGTATGTAGGGTACCCGCTGTCCATATGAAATAAAGAAGCATTTACTGCACCAACAACATGATGTTTCTCGCGTGTATTGGCTTTCGCAAGTGCGGTTACAGTCGAACGCTGATTGATTGGACTGGAGATTCCATAATTTATTGTTGTATATGGATCTAGTAAATTAACATTTAAAATATTAACTGCCTGCTTTTTACTGGAAATGGTTGTATTCCGTTTTTCCAGTTTAACGCCTGGCGTTACATTCGTCACAGTGTCTGCAAATGCTGTAATGCCGCTAAAATGCCAAGTAACCAGGAACAGTGACAACACCAACAAAAACGCTTTTTTCATTCTTCTTTTACATCCCCTAACTTTCACTCTTTTTATAAAATCTACCATTCTAGTTCTAGTATATATGATTTCCTATAAAATCCAACACAATATGTAAAATTATCCTTGTGGAGATGCAGGTAATTTTGTCCAATTAGTTAGTTAAAATGAAATAGCGGTACATAACTTAATTAATCTTAATAGGCTGTTTGTTCCATTGCGCTGCAAACCCTCGCTTTCCGCGGGGAGGAAGCTGAGCCTCCTCGGCAAGCCTGCGGGGTCTCACCCTTTCCTCTATAGCCCGCAGGAGTCGAAGGTCCTCCGCTCCATTGCACCTGTTTTTAAACTTAGTTTCTAAAAGACTTATAAATCCATAACCAATTATAAGACTGTTAATTATGTAATACATCATTCTTCTATAAAAAAGCATAAAAAAAAGATATCCGTTTATTAAAAACGGATATCTTTCCAGCCTTAGGCCAACCATCGCCCACAATTTATCAGTATACCAAAACGGAGTTGTATTACATTTTTATTTTAACATATACAGGCTTTTATACAAGAAGGAATATGAAGATTTTTCTTATTTTGGTTAAATTATAGCTAATAAGTATTTAGTGGTTTGTACCCCAGAATCTCCTATAGACTATTTCTTAACCAAGGCTAATACCATAACAGTGTTTCATCTTAAAATGGACATAGGTCTTTTAAAGGACATATGGTTCTTTAAATTCGCTAATGCCAATAATGCGCAGAAAATCCTGAATTCGGCCCATGGAATCCTGTTTGTATTCATCCATCACTTGGAATTCCTTGAGGTAGGCAATCTTTTTTTCACAATGGATATTTTCACTCATAAATGCAACCGACATTTCCATTTCTGTCTGGTTTCCATCTGTAAAAAAGGCTTCTGAACATGTACAAATGACGGCCTCTCCAATCTTCTTCTCTTCTTCTTGAAAATAAAACGAAAACAGGATCGAGCAGCTTCCCTCTTGAAAGGATGGCATCACTTTCATTTCTAATGCGTTCATACGATCACCTCATTATTCTTCAGGATAACTCTATCATAGCAAATTTAGTAAATATTCAGAAAACCATTGAGGTTGCTTGAATGTGAGCCTCAACTCTAATTTATCTAGAAAGATCTTGTTTTTGAGTATAAATATAACTATAAGCATATTTTATACCATTTTTATTCAATACAAGCCTAAATAGGCAAGTTGTTTATAAAAATTTCTTCTATTATTATTGATCTTTATTTTGAACTAAATATTTACTGGATCCTTTTCATATTTTCATGGCCTTAACACCCTCTCCATATATATATCAAAATGCAAAAAAAATCACTTCAAAACGAAGTGATCAAAGGAGATTATGATGTATAAACGTTGAGGCCTAGTGACACTAGCTTAAAACTTAATGTACGGATGGTAATTCTAAAGTTGTTGCTCCTCCATCTGGACCGCTAGCGCTGATCGCTCCTCCAGACAAGCTAAGTGCGATTAATACAGCTGTGAATAATACAAAAAATTTCTTTTTCATATAACTGCCTCCTTCAATTAGTAATTAACTGACCTTTGACAAAAGCTTGATTAATCTTTACAGTTTCATTTAACCATAATTTGAAAAAGTGCAAATTCTCTATTATAAGGATTTAGTAGGAGGTTTTCAGTCTATATCTCTTAATTTTTCAGTGGTACAATCAGAAATATAATTATAGGAATATTTAGGATGTGGTCAACATGAATTTTATTGTGATCGGGGAAAAAATCAAGGAGCTGCGAAAACAGCTGAAGCTTTCTCAAAAAGAACTGGCTGATGGCATTTGTACGCAGGCGCAAATAAGTAAAATCGAAAAGGGCGATGTCTACCCGTATGCTTCGACACTCTATCTTATTTCACAAAAATTAGGAGTTGATGTCAACTACTTTTTTGATATCGGAACAACTCCCAGAATTGATTATGTGCGGGAAGTAAGCCGGCAACTTATTACAGCCCGACGTGATTTAAGATATGAAGAAATGCAGTTGATCGTTAAAGCGGAGGAAAAAAATCCGCTTTTTCATCAAAATCGGAAAAATGCCCAGCTCCTTCTTTGGCATAAAGGCATTTATACCTACCACCTAGATAATAAAGTGAATACTGCACTGAAATATTTGGACGAGGCGATTCAAATGACTCATGACAAAGTGTGGTCTGAGCGAGAAGTTGAAATTCTTCAAAGCAAAGGCATCATCCTTTTTGAGCAAGGTGACCTTCCAAAAGCGCTTGAAATCTATGAGTATGCAAAAGAACATCTTAAACAGCTTCCATATATACAGGATGATACGATCCAAACACGATTATATTATAATCTCGCTCGGACACTCACTCGCCTCGGGCAATATCGGCAATCAACATTATACTGTAAACAGGCGATCGCCTACTGTATTGAACGAGATCATTTGTATCTGCTTGGCGAGCTTCATTACCATGTTGGCTACAACTTCGAACTGATCGGCAATCTGAAAGAAGCCAAATCATTTATGGAAAGAGCTTTGATCATATTTGAACTGCAGCTTGATACTAAATACATTCAATTTATTACGGAGAAGATTAGGAACTGGTAGATTATCACCAGGATCATAGCAGCATTATGTATAGTGATTGAAACGGATTGCAGCGCGCGACAAGGAGGGAACAACACCCTCCCCGCCGGAAAGCGAGTGTATATTGCAGTAAAAATAACCCTTTCCTCCGTTGCGTCTAAAATCCCCGCTCAATCTAGTTAATTTTATTCATTTTGTAAAATATTACATGCGTTTTTAGAGGTAATTACTGCCTTTTTGTCACATTTTAAGTTAAAATAGGATTTAGTGTAATAAAAATGAATGATACCTAATCACTGGAGGATTTATATGATTTATGAAGTTCGGCTCATAAAAGGGCTACTCCACCCTTATGATTTTTTCTATCAGCTTCAAAAAGCGGAGGAAGTACGAAATCTAACAAATCGAATAGTGTTCCTTTTTATTGCCAGCATCCTTATTTTTACAATCGGTGCGTACTTTGGAATGGGCAATGACATTATTTCAAACGAATTAACGAGTGTGTCTACAGGTGAATTTGAAGCAAAGAAATTATTTTTCGCGTTAGGTCAGATTTTATGGGGTGTTTGCTATCCTGCCCTACTTCTGTTTATTCCAGCGCTTTATTTCTGGTCACTGACAGATATTCCGTATAAAAAAGTTCTTACATTGCAATTATTTGCGGTAAGTATTCTGGTTGCTGAGAAAGCGATCTTTTTGTTCCTCGCGTTCCAGCTTGGACTTGATAAAGATTCATCTCCATTATCTTTAGGAATCATAGCGCAAAGTTTAACTGATAATCTATTTGTTACATCATTCTTTGGACAAATCAGCCTGATTGGGATCTTCGTGATCTGGCTGCAGTATAAAGGGTTAGTATATCTCTCAGAACGGAAGCCAAGGGTACTATTTCTGATGGTTCTTTCCATTCATCTCCTTTACTGGCTGATTTCCGCTTTACTTTCATACATAAAATTTGAAAAGCTTCTATAAAAGGTGTTGAAAATGATGAAGAAATGGCAGATCATTGCTGGATCAGCTGCATCCGTTCTCCTGATCAGTGTAAACAGTTACTTACTCCTTAAGAAAGATAGTGAGATTGATAGAATTTCTTATGTGAGTCAGTATGAAGAAACCAAACGGGGCGATCTGCAGGAAGCCTTCCATACAGAAGGTGTCGTCGTTCCTTTGGAAGAGCACAAAGTTTATTTTAACGAACAAATCGGGGCTTTCAGCCAGTTCACCGTTGCAGAAGGCGATACTGTGAATCCTGGTGATCCTTTATTTGAATATGAATCCTTCAATATTGAAGAAGATCAGCGAATGCTGGAATTTGAAGCAGATAAATTAGAAGAACAAATCGAAAGCATTGAAGATCATATTGATGAGCTGCGCAGCTTTATTATTGTCATTGAGGCAAAAGAAAGCACGGAAAATGCAGACGAAGATTCCACTAACTTCATCTATAATTCTGTCGTTGATGTTGAAAAAGAAATTTACCAAAAAGAGCTTGAGCGAGAGTTATTAATGGCTGAAGCAAGTGTCATCCAAAAGCAAATATCCAATATAGATCAGCAAAACAATATGCTGACCACCCTCAGCACCTATGCTGGTACGGTTACAGATATTAACACCAGTCTGGGTAACCCGGTCATCACCATCCATTCTGATACTCCTTCGATCAAAGGCAGTTTAACAGAAGAAGATGTGGACAAAATTGAGGTGGGCATGCCTGCTCATGTTTTTGCTGCTGATGAAGGAAAAATAAATGGAATCGTCAGCAAGATCAACACATATCCTGAATCCGAACCATCCCTTAACAAGGAGAGTACTTATCCCTTCTCCGTTGAACTTCAACTTGAAGAAGAACAGGAGTCATTATTAACAGGCAAACATGTAAATGTAAATGTGGTCACAAATGAAATACTTGATGCCGTAACCATTCCAGTTAAAGCATTAAGCACAACTGGCATCGCAAAGAACGCATTTGTTATTGGCCAGGACGGGACATTGCAGAAAACGCCATTAACAGTGGGATTGAAAATGGGACAAACACAAGAAGTAGTAGAAGGACTTTCGTCTGAGCAGCTTGTCGCTATCCAGCCGGATATTCACAGTGAAAATGACATCACTTCATTCAACACCCCGATCTGGACGAAATACACTTCAAAAACAGCGATTGAAAACCTTGGAACAAAACAAATCGCTAAATATATTTTTACAGGTTTTATTCAAAGATAAACGGGTGACGGACAGCTTATGCAAGCTGTCTTTTTCTTTGGTTATAAAGAGAGCCGATGGAGAGAGGGGCGCGGCTATGTGCCCGTTAGGTTGGAGAAAGTGTGGCAGCGGGCACTTAAGTAACTGCTATGTGCCTCTCACCTCGAATAAAGTGTCTCGACGGGCACTTAGGTTACCGCTATGTTCCCTTCACGCCGTAAAAAGTGTGCCTACGAGCATCAAAGAAGTACTAAGTGCCCCTCCCTTCGACAGCATTCCCTATTTCCCTCTTAAATTTATTGTAAAAATAATTAAAATTTTGTCATTCTTTTTTAAATATTCTCCTACAAAGGTTGTAATCTTTGCTATAATATTTTCGGGTCTATTATTCTATTTTTCTTCATTTTAGGAAAATACGAACCATTTACATAACAATCAAGGGGGAAGAGAAACATGACAAAGGGTAACCGCAAGTTTATTGCAACAGCTGCAACGGCAGCATTAGTTGCTTCTGCTATCGCGCCTGCCGCTTCTGCTGCAGCAAAGGATTTTACAGATGTACCGGATCGTTATAAGGATGCCGTTGACTTCTTAGTAGAAAAAGGAGCAAAGGGAGTTTCTGCTACATCTTTTGGCACAAACCAATCCATTAAACGTGTGGACGCAGCTGTATTTGTAGCAAATGTATTAGGTTTAGATACAGATAATGCACCAGCATCAGGTTTCACTGATGTACCAGATCGCGCTGCGGGTGCTGTAAATGCTCTTAAAGCTGCTGGCATTACATCTGGTAAAACTGCTACATCTTTTGGTTCTTCCAGTGAGATTACTAGAGGAGAGCTTGCGATTTGGCTTCAAAGAGGCTTTAAACTTAAAGGTTCTGCTGACAGCGCATTTACGGATATTAGCGATCGTTATGCCAAAGCGGTAGAAGCACTTGTTGCAAATGAAATCACAAATGGTGTTTCTGCAACAAAATATGGTGTCGGCCAGCAAGCAAAACGCGGTGACTTTGCTATTTTCCTTCATAAAGCAGATGCAGTAAAACCTGCTTTTGAATTATCTCTTATGCATACAAACGACCAGCACGGAAATGCACAAAACGCACCTAAGCTTGCGACAGCTGTAAAGGAATTCCGTGCAGCTAACCCTGAAGCACTTCTTCTTGATGCTGGGGATGTTTTCTCAGGCACACTTTATTTCAATGAATTTGAAGGACAAGCAGACCTTCAATTCATGAACTACCTTGAGTACGATGCCATGACGTTCGGAAACCACGAATTTGACCTAGGTTCAAGCGAAGATGGCCATAAAGCACTTGCGGAATTTGTAAAAGCTGCTAAATTCCCATTTGTTACTGCAAACGTAGATTTCTCAAAAGATTCCTTGTTTGATGGATTAGTAGAAGGCACTGTTGCAGCAGATGCTGAAGACGGTAAAATCTATAATGCGATCATCCAGGAAGTAGATGGAGAAAAAGTAGGTATTTTCGGATTAACAACTTCTGAAACAGCTGAAATCTCAAGCCCTGGTCAAGTTGAATTTAAAAACTACATTGAAGAAGCAAAAGCTTCTGTTAAAGCATTGCAAGAGCAAGGTGTAAACAAAATCATTGTTCTTACACATATCGGCTATGATGATAACATCGAATTCGACAACGATTTAGAGCTTGCTAAGCAAGTAGACGGCATCGATATCATCGTTGGCGGACATACACATACAAAACTGGAAGAAGCAGTTGTGATTAGCGAGAATAAAACAGAACCTACTGTAATTGTTCAAGCAAATGAGTACAATAAATATCTTGGAACATTAAGTGTAAACTTTGACAGTGAAGGTGTTGTAACAACTCTTGATGGCGAACTAGTTGATCTTGGTGAAGTGGCGGAAGATGCTGAAGCAGTGAAGATCCTTAAGCCTTATAAAGAGACAATCGACGCGATGCAGCAAGAATCAATTGGTGTTGAAACTGCAGTAGCACTTGATGGTGAGCGTGCAAATGTACGTACAGTAGAAACGAATCTTGGTAACTTAATTACGGATGGGATGCTGAAAAAAGCTCAATCCATTAATCCAAATACAGTGATCGCGCTGACAAATGGCGGCGGAATCCGTGCTTCCATTGACCAAGGCGATATCACACTGGGCGAAATTCTAACAGTTATGCCATTCGGTAATGCTCTTGGAATCATGCAATTAACTGGAGAAGAAATCGTTGAAGCTCTTGAGCACAGCGTAAGCCAAGCTCCAGAACAAAACGGCGGATTCCTGCAAGTATCTGGTCTTAAATTCTCTTATGACAGCTCGGAGCCAGCTGGTGAGCGCGTTGTTTCTGTAGAAGTAAAAGGCACTGACGGCAATTTCGCAGAGCTTGCTGCAGATCAAACTTATGCTGTTGCAACAAACACTTTCACCGCTAAGGGCGGCGACGGCTATGACGTATTTGCAAAAGCCTATGCTGATGGACGCGTGAGTGAGCCAGGATTTGTAGACTTCCAAGTTTTCACAGACTATCTAACAGGCTTTGAAACAATTGAACCTGTAATAGAAGGTCGTATTACAGACCTTTCTGCTGAGTAATATAAGAAAGAGAAGCCGGCATTTTGCCGGCTTTTTTTGTACCAAACTAAAAGAGAGTGTCCTCGAATAAGGACACTCTCTAATCTTATTTTACTTCAATCTTAAGGCTAACCGTTGTTGCATGATTAGCTGTATCTGAAAATTCTGCTTCCAGTGTGTAATGTCCAACTGGAATGATATCGTAATTTGTTGAATCTACTAACTGCCATTGACCATCTTTGTACTCTAGAGTTCCCCAGTTTTGGCCAATTCCTGGTGCAACTGTAGCTACATCTGTATCTTTAAGGATTACATTGACATTTGTTTCATCCGCATTTTGATCAAGCACTTCCATGCTCATGCTGTTTAAGTTAACAAAGTCTGCTTCTCCGCTCTCAAGTGTAACGGACGCTGTTGTTCCTCCAGCAAAATCGAAAGTCACAGCTGAATCTTGGCCTTCTAAGATGATATCGCCTTTTCCAGCGACAGGAGCTGAATAGTCATACGGGATTTCGAATTCATCCAGATAGAAAATACCTTCTTGTCCTTGAAGATCAAGATGTGTCATCGTTAATTCCTTACGATCTGCAGAGAACTTAGCTGTGTAAGGCATTAGCATAACAAATTCTTCATTTTTGTAGTCAACGCCCATGATCATATACTCAGCCACTTCTTCAGCTGTAATGTCCTCTGGCATTGCTTCAGCAAAAGTTACTGTAACTGTTTTGGAGTCAACTAGTTTTACATCTGTCACAGGAGATTCAAATAGATCTCCACTAAACATCAATGAACTATATAAAAGATTAGCAAAATCGCCGCGTTTGATATTGTCATGAATTCCATATTGTGTTGCACTTTTTCCATTTGTAATTTCAGCTCCATATAAAGCTTCTACATAAGGAGCAAACGTTCCGCCAACATCTGTAAATGGCGTTTCAACTGCGTACTCTTCCAGCTCAAATGCATTTACTAATAGCTTAGCCATCGCACCGCGTGAAAGCTTATCGTCTGGTGCAAACTTTGTAGCTGAAACCCCAGATATAATACCTTCTGCATATAAAGCATTAACAGCACCTTTTACACGCTTATTTAAATCAGTAAAGCCTGCATCAGGTGCGTTTTCTGTATCCAAACCAAGCGTATTTGCTAAAATCACAGCAGCATCTCCGCGCTTTAACTGAAGATCCGTTCCAAACGATGTTTCAGAAACACCTGAAATCACTTCAATAAAATATAAAAAGCTGACAGCTTCTTCATAGCTTGCTTTTACATCTGTAAATGGATGTTCAAATCCAAAGTCAAATTCAAAGTCCTCTTCTGTTACTTCTTCTGCAGATACTGCAGGTGCTACAACAGATACTGCTACTGCCGCTGTCGTTCCAGCTGCTAAAAACTTGGATAATTGCTTGTTCATTCGTTTCTTTTCCTCCTAAGATGGCTATCTATTAAAATGGTACAGATCAAAGTCTGCCCTGCATTTAAGGCGCAAATATCCTTGAATGTAATCTTATAGTAGCAAATTTAATAAAATTGAAATACAGGTAAATTACGCCAGATTTGTTGATTTTTCAAGCGCTGCATTGTATTGGTTTTTAGCAGGTCGGATGCACGGTTCGCAATTGCTGTTTTTTTAAACAGTAGAACCCTATTTTTCTATTAAAAATCGTTAAAATATCACCGTTTATACTAAATTCTACTAAGAAATCAATCTTTAACGTCGTGTAATTGACTCTTTATCTTGGATATCCGCCGTCCAGACAAAATATCGCCAAAAATGAGGATTTATCCGCCGTAAAAAAATTATATCCGCCGTTATTTTAATATATCCGCCAAACCCAACTTACAAAGACGCAAACAAAAAAGAGATAACACCCCACAAGGGCATTATCTCTTTCATATGGTTTATTTTAAAATAAGCTTGTATGGTTGGCTGCTGGCTCCGCCTTGAACGTCTTCAACTTTGATGTAGTATGTTCCTTTTTTCAGGTTTAACGGCAGGGATTCTGCATCGCCTTTGCCATAGTAGTCGGCTGTGGCAACAGATTGGCCTTTTGCGTTGTAAACCGTCACTTTTCCATCAAGGTCTGAAGGAAGTTCAAGAGATAGTGTTAGTTTGCTGTTTTTGCTTAAAGATAGTTTGTAATAATCTGTGTCAGGCTTGTTGGCTGTCATATTCATGTATCCATATGCATAGTAGCGGTCTTTCGCTGGGCGATTTAGCGCTATCGGCTTGGATGGAATATTATTTTTGACTACAGATGTACTGTCTTCATCTTTTTGTTTGACTTCATCAATATTAAATACGTAAGGAACCACTGGTGAGTTTGTTCCTGTATAATCAGCTGTCAGGAAGAAGTAGCCTGCATTCTTTTTAGAACGAAAGCTGATGCGTTCTTCTTCGTTGTACATTGCGCTGTCAACGAGAGTCATATTCGCCTGTTCCTCTAAATCCATCTTTCCATTTCCGTTCGTGTCTTCAATGACCGCAAGAATTGGATCAATATCAGACTTGTGGATTGTAGGAACATTTTTATATTTCGCTGGGATCGTACCTGGTTTCACACTCACGTTATATACGCTTTCTTTTCCAGGCTTGAAATAATACATATCGATGTCACCAACTGAAGCATAGTTCCCAGTAATTGCTTTAGTTGTTACCTTTACTGCATCTTCAAATGTATCATTTGTCTCAAACTGATCAGCCACGTTTTTCACTAGTGGTTTGACAGTAAAGCGGTAAGGATCAAATTTTGCTCTGTAATTTTGATCAATTGCAACAAAGTAATACGTTTCTCCTGCTTGTAACCCTACAGAGAACTGATCATTAATACTCATAGATGTCAAAGAGAATGATGCATTAGAATATACATACGTGAACCCTTGTGACTCTTTATCATATTTCACAATGTCCATTCCAGTTGGCGCATAACCATTCGTTGTGTCCATTTTCACGTCAAAAAGACCGCTTTGTTCAGGTGTAAAGGCATACCAATCTTCATCACCCATTGTCTGCAAGTAACCTGTATTTGCTTCGTTCTCTGCAAATGGAATGGCTGCATCCATAATCATTTGTGAATACTCATCAACCTCTGCCTCTTCTTCACTAGCAATTTTATAGGAAGATGATAACGCTTTTGAACGAAGCTCTTTCTTGGCTTCCTCAAAGCCTGCAAAGTCTCCTTCAAACAGCATATCTTCTGGGGACATGCCAATTAAGTCTGGAATGCCATCTTCATCAGCTGTTACATCCTGAATATCAAGCGAAAGCTCGTATGGAGTTTGGGAAGAGAAGCTGCGATTCAAATCCATTTCCATTCCGCCGCCTAATAAAATCATGATCGGATCAAAATAATAAGATTTATTCGTTACTTCAGCAACAAACTCCTGGCCAGGATAAGCACTGAACGACAATGTTTCACCTTTGCCAAAGCCGTTGTCCATAGCTGAATCCATCTCATACTGATACTCTTCTCCGTCCATATTTTCAATGGTGTGAAGAATAATCGTTGGATCAATACCCGGAACATCGGACAGGTCAATTTTCACCATCTTCATGCCGTCTTCTTCATTTCCTGGAATTGTGAAGCGGAAATAATCAGAATCTCCAGGCATTGCTTCTTCTGCATACTCCATCTCTTCATCTGCTGATTCACTATCTTCTCCAGCTAGTAAACTTTCATCTGTATAATAGTTTACCAGTCCGCTTTCAAATGGCAGACTTTCAATTACTTCTGGTGTTTCGTACGTATTGGTATCTTCAGGCAGTGCTAAACTCTTACCTAATGAAAGCTTGTATGCAGATTGCCCTGCTTCATTGTAATTTCCATAACTATCTTTTACTTTTACAACAAGCGTACCGTTTTCCGGTGCTTTAAATAATGTGCCTTCTGTGCTTCCTTGAGCTGCATCATTCACTTCTAAGACAGAATCCGGAGTCTTTGCACCGTCTTTAAAGAATTGCAGTTCAAATTTAAGATCATATTTGCTGCTGCCCTCAAGAGTGACATCGAGGTACTCGTCCTTATTCAGCTCGACCTTGTATAAGTCTTCCTGATTTAGTTTGACAAATTTTCCAGAAGCCTCTGTTGCTGTTTCAAATGAACCAAGATCTTTGGCTTTCGAAAGAATATCTGCTCCTTTTACAGCTGGATCAGCAGGAATTTTCTTTGGATCGAAAGAAAGCATTTTCTCAAGATCGATTTGGCCATGACCGTATTTCGTGTCATATCCTTTAGTGCCTAAATCTTTAGCTGTTTTTGTTAAAATATAGTTGACTTGATAAGGTGTAAGATCAGGATGCTTCGATAATAGCAATGCAGCAGCGCCTGCCACAACAGGTGATGCCATTGACGTTCCGCTCATGTTCACAAAAGAAGAACCTTTCCCGGCATCAAAAACAGAAGAATAAACCTGATCTCCTGGTGCCACTACATCAACAGACGGTCCGTATGTAGAAAAATATGCAAGCTGGTTAGAGGCATTTGTTGCACCTACACTGATGACGCCTTCATAGGAAGCTGGGTAATTTAGAATATCCGCTCCATCATTTCCAGCTGCTGCAACCACAACAATTCCGCTATCCACTGCCTTTTTCACTGCTTCTTTTAAAAGAGGAGAGGAAGCATACGAGCCTAAACTCATGTTAATAACATCAGCCTTTTGACGAATCGCTTCTAAAATTCCTTCTGCAATCGTATAATCCGTAACGGTCATAGCACGATTAAAGACATCAATGGAAATTATATCTGCGTTAGGAGCAATTCCGTAGCCGCCAATTCCATTGTTCTTTTCAGCAGCGATAATACCAGCCACATGAGTTCCGTGCGAATCAGCCAGTCCCTTTTTCACTGGGTCCATTGCATTTTTATTAGCAATGATCTGGTTCTTTAATTCAGGGTGGCTTGCATCAACACCTGTATCAATAACAGCAACCTTTACTTTATTCTTGCCTGCTAAAGACTGTGCTTTAGCAACATTCAGATTTTTCAGGTGGTACATATCTGATGTTTTAGGATCGATCGCACCAAGACGCTTAACATAAGCACTGCGTGAAATGGAAGTTACATTTGGCAAGGCTGCATAAGCTTGTGCAACTTCCTGCAGCTCACGCTTTCCTTGAACTTCAATGACATCATAGCCTAATGTTGAAAAGCGCTTAAGCAGTTTTCCTCCTGCTTTTCGGTGTTCACTCGATGTAATTGGCGATGTGTACTTGACCACTAACTGATTTTCTGCGAATGCTTTCTCCTCGCCTTTTGTCAGCTGGCTTGTTTTCACATCTCCTAGCTTTAAGTTGAAACGCTCAAGCTGTTCGTAAGTCTTTTCGCCTATACCCTTTTCAGCAGCGAAAGAAAGACCCGGCATCATTGTGCTGACCGCTAAAGTTGCAGCCAAACCAACGGCTAATCCTTTCTTTTTCATAGACTTCTTCATCTTATTGCCTCCTACATGCAGTTTGTGCGATAAGTGATCATTCTGCTAGACCGAGACTTTTCGCATAATATATTAGACGAATGAGATGAAAAATAGTTTCATAATTTTACCTATTTTTTAAATAAATTTTTCCATTATAGATAAATTAAGCTAAAATCATTGAGTTTCTTAATGTTTTTTTCACTCTTTCTAAAGGAGATCTTTAGCAAAGCTCATTGATTGAAACGGAATGATGCGAGACTCCTGCGGGAGGAGTGGGAAGGTGAGACCCCACAGGAGCGTGCGACGAGGAGGCTCACCACCCGCCCCGTCGGAAAGCGAGTATCATGGAGTGGAAATCCCAATGAATCATTATATGAAAAATCGACAACTTCTCTTTAAGAAAAAAGATTCTATCTGCAAAAAAAGAATTAAGATGACAAATTATGTAGAAAATAGGTACAATAGATGAGAAAGATTGTGAATGGGGTAAAATCGGAGGTAGCTGAATGACGAGAAAAGGAACATCAAAGCGCAGAAAATGGCTAAAGATTATTGGGATCATTAGCGTCCTTTTAATTGTTGCTTTAGGCGGATATGCTTATCTTGTATATAAATCACTAAATGAAGCAGTAGATACGATGCACCAGCCAATAGAAAATCGGGAAAAGTCAGATAAACGGATTGAACAAATTACGCTTGAGGAAAGAGAACCTTTCTCCGTTTTAATGCTTGGTGTGGATGAGCGTGAAGGAGATAAAGGCCGTTCAGATACGATGATTGTTTTAACGGTCAACCCAAACACGCAATCCATTAAAATGCTGAGCATTCCACGTGATACTCGCACTGAGATCGTCGGCCACGGAACAGAAGATAAAATCAATCATGCCTATGCATTTGGAAATGAAGAAATGTCGATGGCAACAGTTGAAAACTTCCTTGATATTCCGCTTGATTATTATATTAAGGTCAATATGGAAGGTTTTAAGGATATTGTTGATGCAGTTGGCGGCATTAACGTTAACAATCAGATGGCATTTTCTCAAAGCGGCAAGCAATTTGAAGAAGGAAATATTGACCTTAACGGTGATGAGGCATTAGCGTATATTCGCATGAGAAAACAAGATCCAAACGGTGACTTTGGACGCCAGGAACGCCAGCGCCAAATCATCCAAGGTGTAATTAGAAAAGGAATTAGCTTTAATTCTCTTACTAATTTTGATGATATCTTCGATGCTTTAGGAAGAAATGTACGTACAAACATGACTTTTGCTGAGATGAGAGATATTCAAAAGAACTACCGTGATGCTGCTGGAACGATTGATCAGCTCCAGATAAGCGGATCTGGCGAATATATTGGCTCTATTTGGTATTTAATTGTACCTGAAGAAGAAAAAACTCGTGTGCAAAACGAATTGAAGGAACATCTTGAATTAGAAGAATCAGAGGCGCCAGCTTAAGCTGAGCGTCTTTTTTTATGCAGTATGAAACGCATAAAACTGCGCAGAAAAATTATTGGAAAATCATAGAATTGCCCATTAAACTGCTGTTTTTCAGCTAATAGAATGCTATTAAAATTACTTTTAATGCATTTTTCAGAAAACGAAACAGAAATTCATTTTCCCCCTCTTTCCGGCAAATACATATTCTATAAAAGTTCGTTTCCCCCCTCTCTTTTTATTAACTCTAAATTGAAAAGCCCGATTTGCCTATTCGCAGTATTTACTCTGATCTTTTATGTTTAACATACCCGGGAATCATTGAAAGCGCGCTTTCCGAAGGACGTTATGATGGAAAGCTTTGAAGACATTCTTAATCAATATGAACCAATGATCCATAAAATTATCCATACCTTAAAGATCTATCAAAACAAAGATGACTATTTTCAGATCGGTGTCATTAGCTTATGGGAAGCATGGAAACAATTCAATCCAGAAAAAGGCAAGTTTCTCAATTTTGCTTATACCAGTGTAAAAGGAAGAATTCTGAATGAATTAACAAAAAATAATTCCAGAGAGGAGCGTACGCAGTTTGCTAAAGATGAATACTGGGCATTAATTGAAGATCAAAATACATTGGATCCTTTAGAGTTCGATACGATTTTAGGTCTTTGTCAGCCATTAACAGACAAACAAAAAAGATGGGTATTCTATACGGTTTTTAATGGCATGAGCATTACCGATATCGCCAAGCAGGAAGGTGTTTCGCCTTCCGCGGTAAAACTATGGAGAAAGGGTGCAACAGAGAAATTGAGGCAAATTCTAAGCAATTAGTTAATGAAAAATAGCTCCGCAAATTGCGGAGCTATTTTTATGATAAGTGGCTGTCTGCTAAAGTCCAGTGCGGTTTTATTCATTTTTTTATATTCTCATGAACCGCATTATTTAAGGGCGATGGTTGTGGACTTAACAGCATGATTATCTATATTATCTATTTTATCTATATTGTACAGATATCCAGCCATCTTCCATTAATGATATTTCATAATAAACACCATTATCTGCTTCTACGGTTACCGTAGCACCAGTTTCTAGTACAACATCAAGGTTATGATAAAGTCCTGTTTGATTGTAGAATTCTAGAACTTCTTTTGTATAGTCTAAATATGCAGGATGAGTCTGAATATTGCCGACCGTCATTGCGCCAATTTCTTTTCCATCCTTTACCAAAGCGTAGACATCTGAATATGGGATGGCAAACACCTCAGCACCGATTGCTTCAGCTGCTTCAATCTTGTACGCATGTTTTGGGTATTTTTCTTTATCCATTAGTCTGAAATAGGTATAACCACGGATTACCATTTCTTCTTCCTGTACATTCTGTTCAGGCTGCTGTTTCTCTGTTACTTCAGCAGGTTCATTTGTTGTTGAATCTGTTTCCAGCGATTTATCTTCTTCAGGCTGGTTCTTTATTTCTTCTTCATTTGACCTTTCGATCACAGGCTGGTTCTGTTGTTCCTCGCTTGCCTCTGCTTTTTCAGGTTTTCCTTCATAATAAAAGGCACCAGCGGCAGATAGCATCAAGGCTGCTAAGATTGCAACATGCCATTTCTTCTTTACCTTCACTATGCTCACCCCCTTTTTCTCTATTCATTAGACGATGCCGACTGAAAGAAAGTTACTTTTATTACGAAAAAATTTCATTTTTGTTACAAAATACCTAAAATAAGGATTTTTAAATTTTGACTTCACTTTTTTAGACGAGGAGCGTGAGAAAAAAGTTTAGGTTTTCACTTGTTTTTTTAAAAAATCATCATATAAAATTCATTTATAGTCAGATAGGTTGAAAGAATGAATGTTAGAACGTGTTGGGGAGGTAATTTTCATCTATAGAATCCTACCTTTTAAGGTCCGAATGGGGTTACATTAGGTATGATTTTTTTGTGCCATTATAACGAGATTCGCTTGTTTTCAATCTAGTAAACTGGCAGTCTTATACAATCAAAAGGGGCATCCGTAATGGATGCCCCTTCTTTATGCTTATTTCAACTCATCTAGAGCATCAAGCATTCTGTAAAGTACTACAGCCGCTTGAGCACGAGTTGTGTTTTTCTTAGGACCGAATGTGCCATTTGAATTACCGTTTAGTAATTTCAGAGCAACAGCTTGGTCAATTGCTTCCTTCGCATACGAATTGATTCTGTCAGCATCTTTGAATGGAGCTGATGGCTTCAATCCTTCTAAAAGCGAAGCATCTTTGTACTCAACTGCACGGATGAGCATAGCAGCCATTTGTTCACGAGTGATGTTTTCACTTGGAGCAAATGAACCGTCAAGCTTACCGCTGATGATGCCTGCAGCATAAGCAGCTTCGATATCAGAAGCAGCCCAGTGATTAGCACTTACATCCTTGAATGATCCTTGCTCTTCAGATACAGGAAGATTTAAGGAACGAACAAGCAATGCTGCGAATTGAGCACGAGTGATATCTTCTTCAGGAGCAAACGATCCAGAAGTTTTACCATTAATGATGGAGCGTGAAGCTAATACTTCTACTTCATCCTTTGCCCAGTGCTTAGCTACATCCTTGAATGTAACGTTGTTTTCAATAACAGCGTAAGTTGAGAAGTGGTTAACCGTAAATGTGAAGCTGTCGCCTGACACTTTACCGCCAACATATTCCCAAGCTGCATCGTCTTCATTTAAGTAGTAAGCAGCAGTTTTTCTTGCATCATCGATTTCGTCAGCATCAACAGAAACAGTTACTTCAACTGGCTCAGCAAATGCGCTGTAGTCAGTGCTCTTGCCGTCTTTGTGTAATGTGATAGAGAAATCATAAAGCTCTGATACAAGGTTTTTGCCTTTTGAAGCTGGTACATTTTTCGCTTCAAGTGTTTCAATTGTTATTTGAACATTGTCACTGCCTTGCTCAGCAATATCAGCAACAACAGCAGCTGGTAATGCAACAGTTTCAGTTCCCGCCTTCACGACAAGTCCTTTTTTGCTGTCAGCCACTTTCTTGAACGTATCTTTGCCTACTTTTGCAGTCAGCTTAGATACATCGCCAGTTACTAAGGATGATAGATCAACTGTAACCTCAGATTTAGAAGAATCGTTGATTTGATCAATCACTTTTCCTTCTGTTACATCAAGTACAGCTTCCCCGTCATCAGTTGTTGGCGGTGGTGTTACCGGTGGTGTTGGAGGAATAATCGGACCTGTGCCGCCGCCATTACCAGGAGGTGTTTCTTCTAATTTTTCGATTGTAACGGTTTTAGATGCCTTATGACCAGCAAGGTCTGTTACTTCAAAGACAAAAGTATTCTTTCCGTCTTTCAAAGCAAGCTCTACATCTTCAATCGTCTTTTCGTAGCCGCGCATTTCATATGGCTCTAGGAATTCATTTGTAAAGATTTCGCTTCCGTTGTTGTATACTCTGATTTCATCAAAGTTATCAGCAACTTCTAGGGAAACTTCTACACTATCTTTTCCAGTTGATGCTGGAGCGCCTTTTACATCAATTGTTGGAGCTGTGCTATCAACAAATACCGTGCGCTGGAAGGCAATTTCATTATCACGGTTGTCAACAGTCTTCACATCAAACTTCTTAACGCCATCTGTTTCATAAGAAATAGTTGTTGAGAATTCATGCTCTCCTGTAGTTGGATTCACTACTACTTCAACTAATTCCCCATTGATTTCAAGCTCTTTAATACCAGACTTATCGTTAACATAACCAGAAACGACAACATCCTTCGAACCAACTGTTCCAAATGCTTCTGGAGTTAAGACATGCACATCCGGAATAACTGTATCTTCTGCAACTTGTAATTTTTCTGTTGTGCTGTTTCCAGCAAAGTCATAAACTACAACTTCCAGATTGTTATCTGCTGTTAGACCATTTACAGCATATGTTTCCGTATCAGGACTTAATGGACCTGAAAGGACAGTAGACCCATCTACTAATACATCGATGTAATAAACACCGCTGCCGCCTTCATTATCAGCAACATTAGCAAATGTAATTTCTTTTGATTCTGCATCATAGCTTGCTTCAATTTCTGGAGCCGTCACGTCGACTTTGATTGGCATTGTAAATGACTGCCATTCTGCATCAGGATAGTCAACAACTGCGCGGATTTCATACTGATAATCGCCTTCTGCAGCAGGTTTTAGATCAATTTGACCATCCCAGCCGCGAACTGTGCTTAGGGAGTATTCTTGCGCTCTTCCGCCATCATAATAATTTTTGCGGGCATGATTCTCAGTACGGATTGTTCTGAGTTTATTGCCTTCGCTATCTAAAATATTGTATTCCACTTTCTTCGCATTTCTTAAGAAAGAAACAACTGGAATTGCCTGATCCTGTACGCCATCTCCATTTGGAGAGAATGCGATATTTTCTGGATTAATTCCAGTTTCAAACGCACTGTAGCCTAGGAAGCTTAAGCTTTCATCGACTAAGCTAGTCATTCCGTAGAATGTTGTATCTGTCCAGCGTGCATCATCCACGATTTGCGCTTTATCCCATTCGCCTTTAAAGCCAACGTAAGGAACAGAAAGCTCAGGGTTAACATCGGCAGTGTCCGTTAACGTTACGAAACCTTCAACGAAGTAGCCGTTCGTGAAAATGTCAGCTGCTGGTACTAGAGCAGATGCATTTTCGTTATAGACTGAAGCGTTTGTAAGATCTAGTTCAACTTTAATCGTTTTCTCTTCGCCTGCAGCTAATTCAACAACAGCTGTTTCAGAGCCATTTACTGACACACCAACATTTTGTAATGCTTGTGCTTCTAGTACGTTTGCTGCATAACCAAGTTCACCGAATAAAGCAAGATCAGTCTGAACATTTACACCAACATCATAGCTAACAGCATCGTCAGAGTAGTTTTTAGCGACTAACGTAAATTCAACATTATCGCCTACTTCTTTCAGAGAAACTTTCGCTTCATTTGTTGCTTGTTCAGCTACTACAACAGGTGTAGCCAATGCTGCATGAAGCTGCATTAATCCAGCACCTTGTCGGCGAGGAGAGTAAGGATTTACTTGTCCTAAAATATCATTAGCTTGTCCTTTGTCCTCTAATGTTTTAGCTGTGTTCATTAAAATATTTTTCGCCATATTGACGCGTTCAGCGTTTTCTAAGCCAAATTCATTATCAACACGCTCAAGAACAAGAGCAGATCCGCCAGCTACATGTGGTGCAGCCATTGATGTACCGCTCATCATTCCATATTCATTATTTTGAAGTGTAGATAAAATTTGTCCGCCTGGAGCTGTGATTTCAGGCTTAAAGTCAAGGTTTGGTGTAACTCCCCATGAAGTGAAATCACTCATTGCACCAGCAGTTGGGTTTGGCGCTTGTGTTGTTTCACCGTTAAATGCAATCGTAACACTTTCACCAGCTTGTAAAGCAGCTGCTAACGTGTCTCCATCAGATTTAAGCATGAATAACTGAGGGATTGTAATTGCTGCATCGGATGCCATATTGACATAGCCATCTGCATTATTATAAACAATTACACCTAGCGCACCTGCTGCCTGTGCGTTAAGAGCTTTTGTAACGAAATCAAGCTCACCACGTCGGATCAACGCGAATTTCCCTTCAACATCTCCAAGCTCTTCAGGCTTCCCTAATCCGCCATAAGCAAGTTCATATTCTTTTGTTTCTAAAGAGTTCGGATGCACACTTCCAGCTGAAAGGAATGGAGCTGCATCAGCTGTTCCTTCGCCAATTACGTATTCAACCGCATCTAAATTCATATAGCTATTTTCATATGATGCTACTTGTAAAGAATCATATGAAATACCCGGTGAACCAGAAACTCCGATATCCGGATTTTGTGGCCATGGATTAGCAAATCCATTACCAAAGTGAGCAGAGTTACCAGCAGAAATAGCCATTAATACGCCACTTTCAACTGCGCGCTCAACTGCTTTTTGCTCAGGATCTTCCGGCAATACAAATGCAGCCGTGGAACCTAAGCTCATGTTAATAACATCAACGCCAAGTTTGATAGCATCATCGATTGCCTTTACATAAATATCACTGTATGTAGAAGGCATTTCAGGATCATTGCCAAAAACTTTCAATCCTAAAATTTGTGCTTCAGGAGCGACGCCTTTTAAACCGCCATTTTCTTCATCCCCGTTGGCACCAACAGTACCTGATACGTGCATTCCATGCTCAGATGCTTCTGCACCAAGGTCAAGAATCGTATCGTTTTGATCCATATAGTTATAAGCATATGGAACTTTCTCAGTATAGTACTTACCAGGAAGACCTTTTTCAGCGACGATTCCGTCTACAACGTCTTTTGTAAGTGTTTCTTCTGTTTCTTCAGAAAGAACCATGTCTCTATGTTCAGTATCAATGCCGGTATCAATAACACCAACAACCATGCCTTCACCTTTAAAGCCATACTCGTCCCACGCACGCTGCGCTTCAACTAATTCCTTACTGTATAGCATTTCGGGCTTCACTTCTGGCCGTGTGTATTCGTGCGCAATATGTACAGTCGCCACACGGTCCGCTTGCTCAATAAATTTAATTTTTCCGTATTGTACTTCAGTACTAAAGCCATTAACAACTGTTGTAAAGTTATTAATTACTTCAATTCCAAGCTTGTCTGCATTTAATTCATTAACTACTTGATTTTGCTGTTCAATCAGATCTTTTTCTACACTTTCTTTCTCTGTTTCAGTTAATTCGCTATAAATTTTACCTTGCTGCTGTGCTTTTTGGACTGCAGCTTCTCCGTCCAATTCTACGATAATACGAACTTCATCTTCATCATTATATTCATGTTCTGGTGATTCTAATTTTTCTCCTGATGTAACCGGCTTTTCTCTTTCAGCTTTAGGCGGTACTGCACCATAAGCTGCGCTTGAAAATACCATCAGAAAAATAAGCAGTGCTAAAGACACCTTTCTGATCAAGGCAATTCCCCCTATAGTTGTTTTTAATATTCCTGACATCTGCCCTCCTCTATTTTTAATAATATTCTGGATGTTGAAATATTTGTGATAATCTGATTATAATCATAGGTATTTCGATAAGTAAATGAAATTTTGTAATATTTTTTTATAATCAAAATATTTGTTTAATTGTGTCAATATGTGGGTAAAAAGATTGTTGGATGCTGTAGAGAGCTGTCATTTCGGGTGTAAGCGTTATCTCTATTTAGTAAGAAATGAGCAGTTCGATTTCCGTTTTATAGCACTCGCTTACCCACAGGAGTCCAGCCCATTCTGCCCAAATCCACAAGATTTCCTTATACAACCTAGTTAAAAAGGGAAAAAAAAAGAGAGTGTAAAAGATTTCTCTTCCCCACCCTCTTAACCTATTATTCATTTCCTTCTATATACCCACGTTCAACTGCTACATAAAGTAACCCGATTGCGTCTGAGATCGTTAGTTGTCCGTTCAAGAATTGTTCTCTCCATTGTCTGGCGAGGGCTGGGTCCTTTTGCTCAAATCTTGCCAGTACGGTTGCAACTGAATTTCGAATGGTTGGCGTTGTAGGATTGAAGGGCTGTGCCATAAGATCATCCTCCTCCGGTGTATTGGTATTAGGTTTTCCTTGCAAATTATAAAATGAAACAATTCCTTGAACATGACCGACTGCAATAGCGGTTATGACCTCCGATTGTTTCAACAAATTAGCATCCGCGGCATTATCAATAAACAGATTTTCGGTTAACACTGCTGGACTATCTGACTCACGGAGCATATGAAAATTGGCTGTTTTCACTCCGCGATTCACTACGCGGAAAGATGATAACGACGTCATAACTGCTGCATGGATCTCCCGCTGAATTCTCCCAGAAGCAGAAGATGCGGATTGATTGCTGTGCCTGAAATCCTCATACCCTGTTCCTCCTCCAGCATTTATATGAACAGATAAAACAAAATCAGCTCCCCACGCATTAGCCATACTGGTCCGCTGATTTAACGTTAACGTCTGATCACCTTCACGGCTCATCCGGACCGAAACATTTTCATATTGCAAAAGCAAATCACGAATCACACGTGAAATCTGTAAAGTTAGATTCTTCTCCAGCAGCCCATTTCCCACTGCTCCTGAATCACTGCCTCCGTGGCCTGGGTCAATAAAGATTTTCACCATAAATACTCACCCCCCTTTAGGATATGCAGGAGAGGGGTGGGACGAAACTGAGTTTATGAATCTGGTTATTGGATTATTATGGAAGTGTGTCGCTATAAAAAGGGATTGACTCTGCACAACCAATTAGAGAACCAAGAATTAGTAAAAAGGTCTCAATACTACCGATTATTAAAAAGATAACTTGGAAATCTCCAAAAATATTAAATTTTTGTAAAAAGACAGTTTTTTCCCAAAAAGGTCGTTCTCTTTAAAGAACTTTTCTAGTATAATGGCATTAAATAGAAAAAAGAGGTAATTAGTAACAAACTTTTTTCCATAAAGGGGATTGACAAATGAGCTTAAAAGGAATTATGTGCTTCTTTCAGAGAAAGCATAAATTTAGTTATTATACCGATACCTGTGTTCGCTGTGGAAAGAAAAGAAGATTATAGTATTAGAGGGTATTCTCTTTTACGGATGATCTACACAGAACTTATCACTTAGTTAATGCTTAAAATGGAGCTTTTATAAAAAGGCAAGAATGCTAAAGATGACGGCATTTTTGTCTTTTTTATTTCTATTGTTAGAAATGTACTTTAACGTTGATTTTTACCAAAACACTCAACTTATATAGAAAAAAACGGCACAGTATCGCTGCACCGTTTTCTCTTTTACAGATTTTATTGGTTTCTTCTTTCTTCCATTCCATCGATAAACGCTTGCTCATCTTCAAATAGCTCTGTGCCTTGCAGGTAAGAAATAATGCGCGGCAGGTCTGTGTTATTGATTAAACCAACAAATTGGTCAGAACCTTTTCCGTATGCATATAGAGGGATTTCAACACCAGAGTGGTTGCGTGTTCCCCAGCTAATATAAGCATGGTTGGAAATGATTGTTCCAAGTGTGTTAACCAAAGTGCTTCCGTTCCATGGCTGAGATGTTAATAATTCTAAATCCTCATCATTGATATCAAGCTTCGTGTGCTTTTCTAAGACACTTTCAGCATCAACTACATATGCTTTGTTGTCAGCTTTGTTGTCACCGATTTGATAACCAGCTTGTAAATCAAATAACTCTGTGAAGTCTTGGAAATCTACATGGTTTACACCAGGTGTTTTCACGATGCCAATACGGCCATTTTCACCTTTTACTGCAGTTGTTCTCTTCAATAAATCGATTGTCGCTTTTGTACCATCTAAAGTAACCGTTGCTTTTCCTGATTTAGAGTTAAAAGAGAATTTAGCTCCTAGTTCTTTTGCAGCATCACGAATTGGCAAGTAGTAATTACCTTCAGATTCTTTCGCATTTGTAATCGAAATTACGTCCGCTTCTTCTGCTAGTTTCGTAGCTAAAACGTTGTTGCTCATTTTGATATTTTTCAAAACATCAATGTTATCCGCATAACCGCCGTCAGTAGTACCAATGTTCATTCCGCCTGTTTCATGATCTCCAACCACGACAACAAGTGTGTTCTTATCTTTCTTAGCGAAATCTAGCGCCTTTTCAACAGCACGATCAAATTCAAGCATATCTGTAACTGCTGCTACTGGGTCGTTCGCATGTCCAGCCCAGTCAATCTGGCTTCCTTCTACCATAAGGAAGAATCCATCTTGATCTTTGCTTAGTGTATCAATCGCAAATTCTGTCATATCTGTTAAGCTTGGCTGCTCCTGATCAACTCTATCAATCTCGTAAGTTAGTGCAGCATCTGCAAATAAACCTAGTACTTTATTGCCTTCTACTGAATCTAATTGAGATTTTTCTGTAACATATTCATAGCCCGCTTCTTTAGCTTCAGCTACTAAGTCACGATCCGTTTGATTACCGCCATCTTTTTCAAGTGTGAACATATCACGTCCGCCGCCAAGGATTACATCAACATTGTTAATATACTGCTGTGCAAGAACGGCTTCATTTCCTCTTGATGGATCATGAGAAGTGAACACTGCCGGAGTTGCGTGTGTAATACGAGAAGTTGCTACTAATCCAGTTGCTTTATCTTTATCGCGGGCAGCATCTAAAATCGAATCCGGCTGTTCTCCATCTGGAGTTACGGAAATCATGCCGTTATCTGTCTTATATCCTGTTGCCATTGCCGTACCTGCTGCAGCTGAATCCGTTACACTTGTGTCTGCAGAGTACGTTTTCATCATGCCTTTCATATAACGTTCAAAGCTAAGCTCTTCCCCTTTGAAAATACGAGATGCTGTCAAATAGCTCGCACCCATTCCATCCGGGATCATTAAAATAACATTCTTAGCTGTACCTTTCTCCGCAGCACTTGCTGCTGATGTTGGGATGCCTGCTGAAAGAACAACAGATGTTGCTACTAAAGCTCCTACCGCTTTCTTCCAAGAAAAGTTCTTCTTCAATTCTCAACACTCCCTACTATGTATTAGTTATACATTCCAATCCTAGCAATTATTTGTAAATAATAGATTTCAGAATTGTAAGCGTTTGTGGATAAATCGTTAAGGTTTTGTTTAGTCGGGACTTTGGGCGGGGGTTGGTGTGGTTGGGGTTTTTGGGGGCGTTCGAGGCTTGCACTTTTGGGGCGTTTTCGGGGCGTTTTCGGGGCGTTTTCGGGGCGTCACAGTGACGCCCCGAAGAATCCCGATTTTTGTCGATTTATTCAAAAACAAAAAAAGAAACTAGCATAATAGCTTTTGCTATCGCTAGTTTCTTCTATATAAATATCAATCATAATGTACAATCAAATATCCATCTTCAAGGGAAAGCAAGTAGTATGAATAATTCTCAAACTCTGCGTGTACTTTTGCTCCTGTGTTTAGAACAAGGTCGATATTCTCTTCAATTCCTCTTTCCTTGCGATGCTGGACATAATTTGACACAAACTCTTTATACTCCGGAAGGATTCTCATCGTCCCAACAGACATATTGGCAATAACTTCTCCGTCTTTTACAAGTGCAGCTACATCTGATTGAGGGATAGCATAGAAATCAGCGCCAATAGATTGAGCTGCCTTCACAGACTTCGCATTAGGATCATCCATCATAAGATGATAAGTTTCTCCGTAAATGGTTATAGTCTTTTTTTTATCATGATTTTCGGACTTATACTCCTGTTTACCTTCTTCTTGTTTCTCCCCAGATTGCTGTTCATCCTTTTCAGAGCCAACAGGCTGCTCCTCTTTTGCTTCTTCCTTAATGGTTTCAACTTGAGGCTCTTCATCTAATTCTCCTTCAGATGACACGTTTTCCTGTTGTTCCTTAGCTTCAACAGGGACTGGGGCACCTTCGTAATAAAATACTCCCGCAGATAAAATTAATAATAATGACAATAAAAATGCAGATAACTTATTCTTTAATTCTGTCACTCCTTTTTCGTTTTCATATCATTAGACGAAGAAGGCCACAAAAAAGTTATAGACTGAAGGAGAATTTTAAACATTAATTATCGACAAAAAATGATGAAAAAGGAGATATATTTATTTTCTTAATTATCGTTTTAAAACGTATGTGATTCCATTGAATTTTTATTAAAATTGCCTGCTGACTCTATATTGAAATCTAAAATCCTGACCTTTGTCTTGCGGATGGCGTCATAAAGATCGACAATTATCGCCAAAATGCGGGGCGTCACTGTGACGAATAAAGATATTGACAATTAACAATATTCAGTTTTATGATACTAATTAATATAACGTCATATGATGTTATAAATTTTCGGAGGTGGAATGATGAAACAAGAAAGTGGAGTATTGGTGAGTAATAAGTCTATGAAGCCGGAACATGTGGAGCAGCTCGAAAATGTGATTGAGGCTGTGAAGAGCAGACAGATTAAGAATGTTTTCTTTATCGCTTGTGGAGGTTCGATGGCTTCTCTGTCACTGGGTGATTACTTTTTTACGAAAGAAACAAGTGTCGCATCCTTTGTCTACACATCAAATGAATTCATCCATCGTAATCCAAAGTCTTTAGGCCAGAACAGCTTAGTTATTCTCAGATCTCATTCTGGTACAACTCCTGAAACCGTAAAGGCTGCAAGCTTTGCCAGACAAAAAGGTGCTCTAACCGTTGCCATATCAATGGAAACAGATTCTCCTCTTTGTCAGTCATCAGAATATATCATTCATTACAACTATAAAGATGGCTCAGATGCGATCGATGGTGAAACAGGAATGTTCTATAGCTTAATCTTCCAGCTTTTAAATGTATTTGCCCCTAACGAAAAATTTGCACGTGTAGTCACACAATTAGCTCTTCTCGAAGATCTGTACACAAAAAACAGAGAAAAATTCGCTGAAACAGCAGATACCTTTGGCAAAAAGAACAAGCGTGAAAATATCATCTACACCATGGCCAGCGGAGCCTACATCCATCAGGCATATTCGTTTACAAGCTGCCTGCTGATGGAAATGCTATGGATTCATTCAAACGCCATTCATTCCGGTGAATATTTCCACGGACCTTTCGAGGTAACAGATTATGATGTACCATTCCTCTTAATCCTAGGAGAAGGTCCAAGCCGCCCACTCGATGAACGCGCATTAAGCTTTGCGAAAAAGTTCAGTGAAAAGGTCGAGGTTGTGGATGTAGAAACGTTAATATATGAAGGAATTGACGAAGATCTTAAAGAATACTTTGGTCCAGCGATCATTGGAGTTGTGCTCCGTTTGTATGCGGATGCTTTAGCAGAGCATACAGGCCACCCGCTGTCTGTACGAAGATATATGTGGAAAATGGACTATTAATCTCGTAAAGCTTAATGGATGAAGGGTTTTAAAAAAGTGCGTAATAGGCAGGGAAAACATCACGGAATCCGCCTATGAGATCTAGACAGTCACTCGCTGCCGAAAACCGCCATATTTGGGGGAGGCTTATCATGAGAGGGAGAAAATATTGGGTCTTATTGCTCGTAATCGTATCAATATTGTCCGCCTGCAATTCCAGCGATGGAGCCAGTTCAAGTGAAGGAAAAACTGAAATAGACTTTTTCCACCGGTGGCCAAATGAGCCGAGAAAATCCTTTTACGATCAAAAAATTGAAGAGTTTATGGAGCAAAATCCGGATGTCCATATTAACGTTGATTATGTGTTAAATGATTCCTACAAAGAAAAAATTAAAGTGCTTGTCTCCAACGACAACCTGCCTGACATCTTTTCATCTTGGTCTGATTCATTTGCAAAAAACCTGGTATCCTCAGGAAAAATCTTGCCTGTCGATGATATTTTAAAGGAAGACACCGAATGGTCTTCTAAGATAGTAGAATCCCAGTTTAAAGGATTTACTTTTGATGATGCGACATACGGTGTTCCATTCACAGTTGACGGTAAAGCTTTCTTCTATAATAAGAAGGTCTTTGAAGAGCACGGAATTGAAATTCCAAAAACATATGATGAATTTATCGCTGTCTTAGATGACCTGCAAAAGGCTGGCTACGAGCAGCCATTAGTAGAAGGACTAACAAATACATGGGCCATCTCCCATTACTTAGGCACAATCTTTCAAAGATTAGTAGACCCTGAAGTGCTAGCAACAGATTATAGCTTGGAAAATGCCGAATTTACAGATGAAGGTTATATCAAAGGTCTTGAGGTTTTCCAAGAATTAACCACTTATATGGGCGATGTCTCGACTGCAATCGATCATGAAGCTGCCCGGAATATGTTCGGCAGCGGTGAAGTTCCGATTCTTTACATGCAATTTGCTGAGATTAAACTTGTAGAGGAAATTGGAGATGTAGAATTTGGTTTCTTCGACTTCCCTTCCTTTGAAGATGGCAAAGGCGATCAAACAGCTTTAACTGGCGCTCCTGAAGGCTGGATGTTAAGTAAAAACGCCCCTGAGGAAGCAGTAGAATTCTTGAAATTCTTAACTTCTAATGAGACAGCTTTCAGTTTCACGGAAACAGACGGACAGCTTAATGCCATTGAAGGATCCGTGACAGCTGAAAATGCAAATGAAACGAGTTTGGAAGCTTATGATCTTGTGTTAAATGCGACGTCTGTTTCACCATGGTTTGATAATGCTCTAGATATCAATGTAGCTGATGTATTTATGCGAGGCAGTCAAGGTCTTGCCACTGGCCAATCGACTCCCGCTGATATCTTAAGCGAGGTGCAGCAGACAGTAGAAGGCATGAAATAGAAAATATAACTTGATCGATGAGATACACACATAATATCCTAAAAATTCAAACAAGCTCCTTTCTTCTTAGGAAGATTGGAGCTATTCCTCAAATGGTTACATTATATCCGAAAGTAGGTGTAAAGGGTGGTCAGCAGAAAAAACAAATGGATTCCTTTCCTATTTCTTTTACCAAGCCTCTTATTTTTAGGAATCTTCATCTATATTCCACTTATTCAAAATTTCTATAATAGTCTCTTTGAATTTAGCGTTTTTTCCCAAACAAAAGAATTTGTCGGATTGAAGGCTTTTAAAAACCTATTCGAAGATCAGATCGTGACAACCGCTTTTATCAATAACATTAAATATGCTGTCCTTTCCGTACTGTTTCAAGTCTTTTTTGCATTAATATTGGCAGCTATTTTAGAAGATAAGCTCTTTCGAAGAGCAGCTCCTGTACTGCGGATTATTTACTTTGTCCCAGTTATGATATCCATTTCTGTTATCGCCCTTTTGTTTGGTTTCATATATAACCCGCAGATCGGAATCTTGAATAGCTTCTTGGAATTAATTGGTCTTGAGAATTTGGCCAAGCCGTGGCTAGGCAATAGCACCACTTCTATTTATGCCGTCATAGCGATGTCGCAATGGCAAAGCATCGGCTTCATTACAATGCTCTTTATCGTTGCGATTCAGAAAATTCCAAAAGAATTATATGAAGCAGCCGATATTGATGGTGCAGGCAAAATCAGAAAGTTTTTCAGCATTACGGTTCCACAAGTAAAAGAAACGATGTTTGTTAACCTGCTCATAACCGTAACCGGCTCTATGCTCGTTTTTAATGAGCCGTATATTTTAACAAATGGCGGACCTGGCTTTAGTTCTATGACTCTAGCAGTCCATATGTATCAGGAAGGCTTTGTGAAGGATAATATGGGCTACGCTTCAGCAATTGCAACGCTGATCTTCATTTTGACTGCTATTTTTGCAGTGATTCAAATTAAAGTCTCAGGTACAGGAAAGGAGGATTAAGCCATGTTTAAGAGCAAAAACCATTTTGGGACCGCTGCCTCATCTCTTTCCCGGAACATCACTTTTATAGGTCTGATTATTTTCTCGTTAATCATCCTTTATCCTCTATACTGGATGGTGATCTCTTCGTTAAAAAGCTATGATGAGATATACAACAATGTATGGGGATTACCGGAAGTTTGGCATTTCGAAAACTATGCAACCGCCTGGTCATTGGGAATTTCAAGCTATTTTCTCAATAGTGTAGTTGTGACAGGTGCAACGATCATTTTAGTCGTGTTCATTGGCTCCATGGCGGCATTTGCACTATCCAGATATAAATCCAAATGGATCGATATTTCGCTCTATATTATTATCGGCGGCTTGATGATGAATCCGCAGGTTGCGCTGATTCCTCTATTCGAACTGCTGACATGGATGGATTTGATTAATACAAGATGGGCGCTGATTTTAATCTATGTGGCTTACCGTTTGCCCCTAACCATTATTTTAATTCGTGCCTTCTTCTTAAGTATTCCGCGGGAGCTTGAGGAATCGGCGATTATTGATGGGTGCAGTGAATTTAAAATTTACACGAAAATTTATCTTCCATTATCGATTCCTATCCTTATTACAACAGTTGTTTTAACAGCTTACTTTGCTTGGAATGAGTTTTTATTTGCAACCGTATTTATTGATTCAAATGATTTAAAAACAATTCCTTCCGGGCTCATGAATTTCAGAGATGCTCTTCGTACAGATTGGGGCGTGCTGCTTTCAGGCATGGTGATCGCTTCGATCCCGATGATCATTCTGCTGATTTTTCTGCAGAAGTATTTGGTTAGAGGATTGTCTGAGGGGTCTGTTAAAGGATAGTACACACATATAATAGGAGGAAACACGATGAAACTGATTGCAATTGGTGATAATGTAGTAGATTGTTATTTGGACCAGGATATTTATTATCCTGGCGGAAATTGTGTGAATGTAGCTGTCAATGCCCGGCGTAATGGGGCAGAACAGGTTTCCTATATCGGGATTTTCGGGAATGATGAGAAAGCGGACCATATCAAATATGCTTTAAAGCAGGAAGATATAGATTTCCAGTATTCCAGAACCGTCATGGGACTTAGCGGCCAGCCGCGGGTTACACTCGAGAATGGAGACCGCATTTTTGTCGGAGGTCCCAAAAACACGGTACAGCGAATGTTTAAGCTTCAGCTTATTGATGATGAGCTGGAATATACCAAAGGATTCGACCTTTGTCATGTAAGCTGCTATTCTTCGATGGAAAGTGAGCTTGAGAAGCTGTCAAAAATTATTGAGATCTCCTATGATTTTTCCGGCCGAAAGGATATGGATTATATACGTTCTATTGCTCCCTATATCCAATATGCCTTCTTTTCAGCAGCAGAATTATCGGAAGCAGAGCTAGCTGCTTTTATTAAGGAATTAAAAGCTTTACCATTTGGGGTTTTTACCTTAACAAGAGGCAGCGAACCGGCTTTATTTTTCGAAAATGGCGTTCAATATGAGCAGAAGCTAAACCCTATTTCAATTGTGGATACGATGGGTGCCGGTGATAGTCTCATTGCAGGCTTTCTTGTAAACTACAAAAACGGAGACAGCATGCCATCTGCTATTGAAAAGGCTACTCTTTCTGCTGAAAAGACGTGCGGGATGTACGGCGGATTCGGATACCCTAAAAAAATGTAAAATTATTGTATTCAATCCTCTCCTCATGTAGAGTAAAATTACAAAGTAACAGAAGAAAAAACAGCTATAGGAGAGTATGAAATGAGCCATGAAAAATCGGATGTACAAATAGACGGCCCAGTCCCCCTATACGAGCAAATTAAGGCTGGGATTAAAGAATACGTGAAAAAACACGACCTTAAGGCCGGACAAAAAATACCGAATGAAGCAGAGCTTTGTGACCTCTTTGAAGTTAGCCGCATTACCATCCGAAGAGCGATCAAAGAACTGGTGGAAGAAGGATTTATTGAGATTATACGCGGCAAAGGTACCTTTGTGAAAATTGCTAAAAAGGACCTTCATCTTTTAAACCTTAAAGGATTTACAGAAGGATTATCAACTGGGGAAAAGGAAAACCATATTCAAAAAGAGATTAAGTATAAGGAAATCATTGAAGATACATCAGAGATTGCCAAAGCATTCGGCACTGGACACACTTCCTTTTTAAAACTGATTCGGGTAGTGAAAGATTCCCACGGCCCCTTCAGTGTTGATTTCGCCTACTTCCCCACCAACCTATACCCTGGCATAGAAAGCAAAATTACTGACGATACATCCACCTTTGCGATCATTCGAGGACATTATCACATCAAATTCACCAAAGTAGAGAAAGAAATTGAATACAGCCTGCCTACCCAAGAAATATGCACATACCTTGGGATCAGCAAAACCACCCCCGTCATCCTAATAAAAAAAGTCATCTACGGAACCTATGGAACACCCGTGCACTACTCCAGATACTACTTAATTGGAGAACGAGTTAAATTTTATATTGATGCAGAATACGACGTGTCACAGTGACGCCCCGAGTTTTGTCGAATTTTCGCAAACAAAAAAACTAGCAGTATAGCATTTGCTACTGCTAGTTTTTTTGTTTAGTCATACTCCCCAACAGAATACTAGTCAATCTAATCTGTTTGATCATACATTTTTACTTTTATTTGAAATCCTTCGTAAGACATAATTAGTCTGCCCACTTCTTCCCATGTGTAGGCTCTCCCATCAATAATAATGAGCGGAAGACCTTCTGCGAATTCATCATACTCAATTCGGCCAGCAAAATGATCTTTGATCAATGACTCATATGGCTGGCCGCTTAGAAAAACTTTAGATTCGATATATTTCTCTTTGATTCCTTTTTTTGTTTTCTCAATTAATCTATTGAGCAATTGCTGCTGCTCATCCTCCAGTTCACCGTGGACAGCAAAAGTATAACCAAACTCAATATTCTCCTTTGCCTCCATGAAGATTCCAATGGGGTATAATCGAGTCTCTACAAGAAAAGTTCGAACAACTCCTTCAGAATCCTTTAACGAAAAGGATTCCAGCAACTCCTCTAGCTCAACCTCCAGTTCACCAGCCATGTATTCGTTATAACAATCATTACATAAACTCAACTGATCATCTTCTATTGATAGGTGTATTTTGGCCTCTCTCAATCCACAAGCATCACACTTAGCCATGGAATTCACCTGCTTTTTTTAACTACATTTTATCATATATGTCATTAATCTATTTTCGACATGGTTCGAGGAATTTCGGGGCGTCACTGTGACGCCGGCCAAGGTTTCTCTTTCAAAAACCGAAAATACTGCTCCCGCCTTTCTTCTTTTGTTCCCTCAAAACAATCTAGAATGCAGTCAATGTTTAGGTAGCGTGGTGTTTCCATATCAGTCATAAAGTATTGCATGCTGCTCCATGGGTATTGATCAGGACTTTTCACCATAAGGGCTTCTACTGGATTCAGGTGAATATAGCGGCTGACCGCTAATATCGATCTTTGGTCAACCAGGATGTCATCAAAAAATCTTTTTTCATAGACATGACCAGTCAGTTTATATTTCGTATTGTAGTAGTTTGCGTATTTTTTATTAATCAGGGCCATTAATTTGCTGATGGAAATGATTTGAGAACGGAGCTGCAGGTGGTAGTGGTTGTTCATGAGGCAATAAGAGGTGATTTCGAAGGGGTATTTGTCGTAAATGTCTTCCAGATTGTAAAAAAAGACATCATAATCTTCCCAGTCCATAAACAAAGGATCCCGGCGGTTTCCTCTGCTCACAACATGATAATGACATTCTGGTACGTATATTCTTTTTTTGTACGGCATTAAACTGTTTCCACATCCTTTTTGAAATTTTAAATTTGATTAACTTGCTGGGAATTTTTTTAGCATGAAACATATTAAAGAGGAAACAACTAATTGGGGAGCATAGCTTATACATTCAACAGCAACGTTTTAACTCCTCTATTGCTTTGCATAAATCTTCATTACATGGAGGAATATCGACAAAAACCACGATTTTTCGGGTGGTCACTGTGACGCCCCGAATAAAATAATGTATACTTAAAAGTGAATCTAGTTTACATAAAAGGGGGAGTCAGTTTGACAGAATTCACAATTTGGGGTTTTTTGGTTGATTTCAGTTTGATGTCCGGGTTGATTTTACTTGGAACAATTTTAAGAGCAAAGGTTAAATTCCTGCAGGCGTTGTTCTTGCCAGCCAGTATTATTGGAGGATTTATCGGGCTAGCTCTTGGTCCATTCGGCGCAGATCTTCTGCCATTTTCCGATCAATTTTCTTCATACCCAGGATTATTAATTGCCTTTATTTTTGCAGCCATTCCAATTGGTGCAGCGAAAGTACAAATTAGAGAGATTATCCATCGGGTTCGGGAAATGTGGTCTTACTCCATGCTTCTGACTACATTGATGTGGGGCGGCGGTGCTCTATTTGGTCTAGTTGTCATTAATCAAGTATTCCAAGACTTGCCTAGCGGATTTGGGATTATTTTAGGAGCCGGCTTTGTGGGCGGGCACGGAACAGCCGCAGCCATTGGAGATGGCTTTGCACAATATGGCTGGGACGAAGCCATGACGCTTGGCATGACATCTGCAACGATCGGTCTATTAGTAGCTGTCATCGGCGGACTTATTCTTGTTAAAAGAGGAACACAAAAAGGACATACACAATTTATATCCAGCTTCAAAGACCTTCCAACTGAACTGCGTACAGGGCTAATCCCCGCTTCAAAACGCGTACATATGGGTACAGAAACCATTTCTCCTAGTGCTATTGATCCTTTAGTTCTGCATATTTCGATCATGTTTTTTGTAGTTGGTGCAGCTTACTGGCTGACAGAAAGACTCGGCGAGCTTATTCCGGTCATTTCGATTCCATTGCTAAGTGTTGCCTTTGTGGTCGGGCTCATCTTCCAATTTATTATGCGTAAAACAAAAGCAGATTCCTACATCGACCAGCGAGTGATGGATCGGATCGGCGGAAGTGCTACAGATTATTTAGTTGTGAGCGGAATTGCCTCAATTAATTTAACGGTCGTTCTTGATTATGCTGTTCCACTCATTTTACTTTTTGTATTCGGTATCATTTGGGCTTACCTCATGTTCCGCTTTCTTGGACCGAACATTTTTAGAAACTACTGGTTTGAGAAATCTTTATTTGGATGGGGCTGGAGCACGGGAACGGTCGCAATGGGCTTAGCATTATTGCGCATCGTTGATCCTGAATTAAAAAGCAAAACCATTGATGATTATGCCTTGGCCTATATCGGCATGGTTCCGGTAGAAGTCGCCATCATCACCTTTGCACCAATACTGGCATTCTCTGGCTTGCCATGGGTCACACCGATTGTCCTTCTGATTACCGCAGCTATAATTGTTGTAGTTCATAAACGAGCTGGGGTTTGGGGCAGGAGAGTGTTGGACTCGAAGCAGGAATAAGTGGGTTTTGGGTGGGTTTTGGGGACAGGTTCCTTGACCCACTTTCTCGCATAGTTGAAAAACAGCCTTCCCATTAGTGGAAGGGCTGTTTTTTTTCGACAAATTCCGGGGTGTCACTGTGACAAGTGCAAATTCCGAGCAAATTTGCTAAAATTTTGTAAAAGGAGTGACGAATATGACAGATTTTAAATTCAATGAAAATGATTTCAATAAAGCCTATGATGATGAGATGAAAAAAGTAAATGAACAGCTTGAGAAAGAAATTGTTTTTGCCATGATTGGTGATGTTAATGCAGGGAAATCTTCTACATTAAACCGATTAATTGGGGAAGAAGTCGCTTCTGTTGGTGCCGAGCCAGGAGAAACTGTCATTGTAAAGAAGTATCCATACAAAGACAAAATCATATTTGCTGACACACCTGGACTTGATGATATTAATCATAAAAATTCCGAAGAAACGCTGAAGTTTTATAAAGAGGCAGATGTCATCTTATTTTTCTTAAATGCTGCAGGAACTGTGTTTTCCGAAGGTGAAAAGAAGCATTTTGACAATATAAGAAAAGTAAACAAGAACATCATCTTTGTTTTGAATAAAATAGATGCTGCTGAGGACATTCCTAATCTTGTAAAATATGTACAAGATAAAACAAACTACGATTTTAAAGTCACACCGATTTCCTCAAGAACTGGGCAAAACGTGGATATGCTCAGAAATGCTATCTTGGATATCCTTAAAGAAAAAAATAAAGACATTCTCTTTGCCAGGCAAATTAAAGAAAAGTCTTCGACGGCGAACAAATGGATTCTAGCAGCTGCCTCATCTGCCGCTGCTGTAGGTGCGGTGCCACTCCCTGGTTCTGATATTATTCCGCTTACCAGTATTCAAGTGGGGCTAATGGTAAAATTAGCAACATTATACGAAAAGCCGCTCTCTAAAGACCGGGCAAAAGAACTGGCAATCGCAACATTCGCAGGTAATATTGGCAAAAGCTTATTCAGACAAGCAGTAAAATTCATTCCCGGCGCTGGCTCCGCTGCAGGTGCAGGCATAGCCGGCAGTATGACGCTCGGATTAGGATATGCCATTAAATATGCGTATGAAAATGACATTGAACTAAATGCCGAAATCTTGAAGACTCTTTCTAAGTCTTTTATGAAGGATAAGGTTGAATCTTAAAAAAGCTAACGTTATGTTAGCTTTTTTATTTTGGCGGTGGGTTGTGGGTGGGTTGTGGGGACAGGTTCCTTGACCCAGTTTGCGGCGGGTTTTAGGGACAGGTTCCTCGACCCACTCTATTCATTCATACCTTTTAAACCCCAACACCATTCGACAAATTCCGGGACGTCACTGTGACGCCAGCAAAATAATTAGAGCTCCCCACACATAAGCAGCCATTAAGAAGTTCCCTAGAAATCCAATAATTGTGAAGATGTTTCTCCATTTAAATAGCCAGACAATCCCTATTATCGTTCCAATTGTACATATATAAATATCACCAAAAGTAAATATAGGCAGTCCAAACACGAAATGATCATAGAGCTGAAGCATAAGATTGATAATTAAAAAGGCAAAAGAAAAATACATTAATATTTTTTTCACGTAAAGATCCCCCAAGAATATTGTATTTGTAACTCTATCGCTGTCACTACCAGAGGAGCTTCTAGAAGATAGGAGTTTACTACTCTTATTTAGTGTAATTTTACACTAATAATAACAAAAATACTTAGTATGTCAAGCCTTATTCACTGCAAATATTTAAAGATCGCAAACTAAAATTGGATATCGCGTTCGACAAATTCCGGGGCGTCACTGTGACGCACATACGACGCACAAACAAGCACAAACAAGCACACCCACGCACTAGCCGCATATACAAACAAATACACACAAAACAGGAACAATCTTCCACCCCATATTTCCGCACAAATCGCTAAATTAATTATATAATGTGCTAAGGACAAAAGTACCACTTTCGCATCTAAGATCAGGAGGATCGTCCATGGTGAATTTACTATTTTATTTACTTGTTTGCTGTGTGATTTGTGTTTCTATATTGAATATAAATATATATGTAGCAAGTACGAGTGCTGGGAAGAAGTTGAAAGAGGTATTTTATATGCTATTTTTAGCTCTCCAATGTAGCGTAATTATTTCCTTTATTCCATACATATCTCTTTTAAGTATGAAAGTCATTAAATTATCAGAAGAAAGTATATTTCTTACTTTACAGAGTAGTATTTATACATATACTTCTAGCTTCATTATCTTCTTGCTATTGAATACTCTTGGAAAATTTACGATATATCCATCCAGAGTCGTAACCAATCAGAGGAAGGGAATTCTCGGCTATCTTTTATTAAGCGGGATGGTTGCCTCTTTTATTTTACTTTATATACATTATTTGCTGGGAAGCGTTTATTCTATCTCCATTCATATGAACGGCAAAATAATTGCTTACTCTTTCGTACTCTTATCAGCATCTATTTATAATATTGCAAGGATTTTCGAGCACCTTCATATAGACAGATTAATGCTCAATCGAACAAATACCTATGCAAAGAGTTCTGTTTTCTTTATCATATTTAGTATTTCTTACTCTTCTATTATTTATCTTTTTATAGAAAGTCTAGTTTATGGATTAAACTACTCTATGACAATCATTTCTTTAAGCAGCTTGCTTATATTGTTTATTATCACCATCAATTATATTGAAAACCAGATGATCTATCAGCATGGCCTTGTAGAGAAACAAAATATGAAATTAAAAATAAAGGAACAGCAATATAGATCATTATTTCAATACAATCCTGATGCTATTTTCATTTTAGATCTTGAGGGGAATCTTAAAGATGTGAACCCCTCCGTTTACCCTTTAACAGGCTACACTTCAGAGGAAATTCTGCAGCTCAAAATAAATGATTTATTGTATAAGGATGAAACCGAGAAATTAAAAACATTTCTTCATCAGATAAAAAAAGGAAGCAGTATTAGTTTTGAGACCTTTATCATTGCTAAAAATAAAGAGATCGTAAATCTCAAAGCGACAGCAACACAAATCAACATAGATGATTCTGTTACAGGCATATATGTCATTGCCCAGGATGTTACAGAACAAAATAAAGTTCAAAAAAGAGTGAACTTCCTGGCGTACCATGACGAACTCACCGGACTACTGAACCGGCGGGCAATATATAAAGAAGTAGACGACCAGATTAAAAAAGACAGCTTTTTTGCGACCATACTAATTGATGTTGATTTGTTCAAAGATATTAACGACCATCTCGGCCATGCTGCCGGGGATACTTTATTGAAATTAATTACTATGAGATTAAAATATGCCGTCCAGAAAAATGGTCTAATTGCCAGACTTGGCGGGGACGAATTTCTCGTCTGCTTAACCGAAGTCACAAACGCTAATGAAGTAAAAAAAATAATAGAAGAGATTCAGCTAGAGATGCAGAAAACCTTTAATCTAGAAGGACAGCAGAAGGAAATTACGTTAAGTATGGGAATCTCCTATTATCCGAAAGATGGACAAGACTATCATAAATTAATTAAACATGCAGATATGGCCATGTATGCTGCAAAAAAAGCTGGCCGCAATAATTACTCAGAGTATAAAGAATCTCTAGAGGAAAATATGCTGTCCAAAATTACGATGTATGAGGAATTGAAAGTTGCGATTGAAGAAGAACAATTTGAACTATATTATCAACCTAAACATAGTGCTAAAGATAAGAAAATTGTTGGTGCAGAAGCGTTGATACGCTGGCAGCATCCTACTAAAGGCTTTGTCAGCCCAGGCGAGTTTATCCCTTTAGCAGAAGAAACAGATTTAATCATTCAATTAGGCAAATGGATTATCAGACAAGCGCTTAAGCAATATAGTGATTGGGTAAAAGGAGCTGCAACCGAGTGTCATATATCCATAAATATATCTCCCAAGCAATTCCTTGATCCTAACTTTGTTCCTTATCTTATGAAAAGCTTGAAAGAATTCTCTGTTTCTCCATGCAAAATAGATATCGAGATCACTGAAAGTTTGGCGATTGAGAACACTGAACTCACGATTGAAAAAATAAAAATTCTCAAGGATCTAGGTGTGCAAATCACGATGGATGACTTTGGCACAGGCTATACATCCTTAACGATCTTATCAAAATTCCCATTAGATCGAATTAAGATTGATCAATCCTTTATTCGAGACCTTCCAAACCATCAAAGGCATGCCGCGATTGTACAATCTTTGATATCAATAGCAAGAAACCTTGGAATCCAAGTAACAGCCGAAGGAGTAGAAAACGAAGATCAACTGCAATGTCTTCATGAGTGGGAGTGCGATGAAATTCAAGGTTTTTTCTATAGCAGACCATTGCCGGCTAGTGCGTTTATTGAGTATTGGGTGGAGCATAATAGAGATCTTAAATCCGGGGCATAGTAGTTCGGGGCGTAGCGGGGCGTTCGGGTCGTCACTGTGACGCCCCGAAATTTGTCGATCATGGGTTATAGGGACAGGAACCTCGACCCACTATTTCATATACGGGCACTCTCGGTAGTTTGACAATTAGTTACCTTATTTTGGTTATAGCTTAAAAGGAAGATCTCTGTATTATTAGGTTTGGGGAAGTAAGAAAAAAGACTATAATTGACGGATCGCCGTATGTGATGAAAGTCATCCGTACGGTGAAGGCTCGATATAAAGCGAAGAGCTATAAGACGAGAATAGCGTAGTAACTGTCCCAACCGTAGGACAATTTTCTTTGATTGAAGGCGCAACCACTACTAGTATTTTTATATCTTTCTATAAAACAACTACAGAGTTTAAAAATGGAAGTATCAATTTCCAAGCTAACTTTGAATGGGACTTAAATGACATGGTCTTGTTAAATGGGGCTTGGACTAAAATTTCAGAGCTAGCTGTTACTGACGCTACAATTAGCGAAGACTCAAAAACGTTAACATTAACAAATGTAAATACCACTTCTGAAGTACGCGGAAGAGCCTCTACAAATATTGTACAAGGGCAGACATATGAAGTAACAATGACTGTTGATGCTGATGGAAGTAGCAATCAATACTCTCCTGTTTCTCAAAAGCTACCAGTTTCAATGAAATAAATGCTTCTTCAGAAAGAGGCTGGCACAAATAGTTTCAGCTATTGAAAAAAGTGAAATCGCCGAGCGATTTCACTTTTTCTTATATATTCTGATGTTCGATAGGCTAGATCTTAAGCTCCTCTCGTGTATTTTCTTATGTTCACGGCCATTAACGCGAGGCCGATTTCGTTATCGACTTTCGATTGCCCTCGAACTGAGAACCGAGTGAAACCTAAATTAGCCTTCAAGAATCCTAAAACTGGCTCTGCGTCTATTTTGCGTTAACGGTAAATGGCAGCCGTTTCTTCTTCCGAAAGCTTCGTCTTTACATATTCTTTTTGCTGTTCCATTTTTCTTTGATCATGAGTTTACGATTTGTACCTTCTTTCGCTTTTGTACAAAACGTTCGCAATGGGCAGCTTGAACAGTCCTCGCATTCATACGCTTTAACATGTCGCTGAAATCCTGTTTTATCTGTTCGTGTTGAATCGTACCGGAACGTGACCTTTTGTTTATTGGGGCAGGTAAACGTATCATTTTTCTCATCATATGCCCAGCCAGACAAACGTGAATTTATTGTCGTTGGCTTCTTGAGGAATACTCTCGACTAAGTGATGGGTGGAAAACGTGATATCATTTTTCTTGTAATTTTACTGCTAAATCTAAAGGCAAAATAATTTGATTCATGTTATAATCTTTAAACATAAGGACCCTTCTTTCTGGTTGAATTTTGTGTGGTAACTTTATTTTATCAGAAGTGGTCCTTATGTTTATTGAAGAAGAAATAAAAGCCGGTGGAAATTTTACTCGTCGTAAAATTTCACCGGCTTTTTCATCTTAGAAATCTGTTTGTCCCAGCCTGATTCTTTTTAGAAGCTTCTTAATTCGAGAATCCGATGATGCTTAACAACACTCTACAAAGCCCACCAACCCAAGAGTGTCATTGTACAGCGTCCTACAAAGGTATGAGAACGAACATTCCTTCAAAGCGTTATCTTAAAATATAAAAGCATTTTTTATATGAAAAAGTAAATTAGTTAGCTTTACATTGATTAAACCATTTGTTCGTTTGTGCTATCATAAACTTGAAGGTATTGTAAAATTTCTAGGCATATTGACAGGAGTGAAATGATGGGCAGTGTAGACGTACAGGCGGTGCTAAAAGCTTGGGGTTTAGTTGAAGCTATGGCTCCAGGAGAGGTTTCTGGAAAGAAAGCCGAATATAAAAAAGATTATTTTAAAAATAACGAGTCACGTAAACGAACTCGTAAGATAGAACATTATGAAAAACCTTGGGTAAATCACCAATTAAAAAATCAAAATGAACATAAAATACAGTTTCGGTATTACATGGGTTGTTACACACATTACAAACTTGTTGAAGTTCTTCGAGATATTTTTAAGAATGAAGATGAAATTATTAACAAGGATCTAAAATCCTTATTTAGCTTCACCTTTTTGGTTGATAACAATGGAAATTATATTGAAAACTCAATGTTTGTTCCTTTTCTTATGTATGCACTTAAAACAATGAAAAGAAACTCAAATATACAATACAAAGAACTAACTACTCCTTATCGTGATTTAATCCAACTATTTGAAGAAGATGCACAAAATATTTTTTTAAATGGAGTGACAAAAGATTCTTTAAACTTAATTCACGATGCTTACCTAAAATATTTTTATATTTTAGAGGATAACTCCCTAACTTATCTAGAAATTGAGATTAAAAAAATTGAATCTGCTTTCTCTTCCAAAAACTTTAATAGTTTCTATTTAGAAGATATAAAGCAAATTCTCGCAAAGGGAGAAAATGATACACTTCGTAGATTTATAAACGGTTCATCTTCAAATGAACGATTAGATATAAATGAAAATCGAAGCTATATTGAAGAGACTATCCAGCCAATTAACCTCCCTGATGGTCGCTGGCCATCGCCAGTAAAACATAGATTGTCTTTAATGCAACAGATTTCTGTAAATCAAATCTTAAATAATAACGAGAAGATTAGCTCAGTTAATGGACCTCCAGGAACAGGAAAAACTACACTTTTGAAAGATATATTTGCCAATATCATAGTTCAAAGAGCACAAGCAATGACTCTGCTGGACCAGCCTACTAAAGCTTTTACAAAAATAAAAACAATCCAACTCGAAGGTTACAATTATCCAATCTACGCTTTAGATCCAAAGTTAAGTAAGTATTCAATGGTAGTTACTTCTAGTAACAATGGTGCAGTCGAAAATATTTCTAAAGATCTTCCTAAATTAGATGAAGTTATTCGGTCTTCTAATAATGATTTTGATCGTGTATATGCTACTGAAGCAAAAGAATTATCCATGTTTCCATTGACTGCAAAAGAACTATTAGGTAACAACTATGAAACATGGGGTCTCTTCTCAGCAGCTCTAGGAAAAAATGAAAATATAAACACCTATGGTTCTACATTATTTAGAACAAATGATCAGGAATGTTTTATCGCAAAGCTTGAAGAGGAAAGTACAAATGTAAGTATACAAGATTGGGAAGATGCAATAAATGAATTTAAAAATATATACAATACAATTCAGCAAGAAAAGAATAAACTTCAAAAAGTATATGAGGAATTCAACGAGATTAAGGAATATAATAGGCAATTAAAAATAGTAACTGAAGAATTTACAAAAAATAAGGCAAAACATGCTAATGCACTTGAAAAGAAGAAACACCTTGAGCACCAAAAAATGCTCACCGAGCAGCAAATACATAATTCACCAAATATTCCTTTGATTAAAAAGCTCTTGGGGTTTAAAAATGTTAAGAAAATTGAACTGAAAAAAGAGCTAAACGATATTATTTCACAATTGAAGAGTGAAGAAGAAACTCTTTATTTAATGGGTAAGAAAACTAACAATAGCAATAAACAAATAATAGAATTAAAAATGAAAATTAAAATTTTCAATGATCAATTAAACCAGTACCAAAAGCAAGGTCTTGTGATCTCCGATGATCAGTATTGGTCGAATACCCCGGAGGCATATAAAAATAGACAATTAAATACTCCTTGGATTACCGATGAACTAAACTTTAAACGGGGGCAGCTGTTTTTAAAGGCTATGAAAATTCATAAGTTAATTTTGTGTTTTAATTATGCAGCAATTAAATCTACCGTACGCTTAATAAAGTTTCGCTCACAATTGAATCTTAACGATAAAGAACATAAAGAATATTTAAAAAACATGTGGCAGACAGCACACTTAATTACACCTTTAATCAGTACAACCTTTGCAAGCTTTAGTTCTATGTATAAAGGAATAGAGCATGATTTTATTGATTTCTTATTTATAGATGAGGCAGGGCAAGCTAGCCCTCAACAATCGGCTGGTGCAATCTGGAGATCTAAAAAGGTTATAGCAGTTGGTGATCCTGTCCAAATTGAACCTGTAATCACAATGGATCAAACTATATTAAGTGATATAAGAAAATATTACAAAGTAAATGATACGTTTATCGGAAAAGGCGTGTCTGTTCAAAACTTAGCAGATGCAGCAAACCCATATGGAACTTTTAATAGTTATGGTGACTGGATTGGAATACCCTTATGGGTCCATAGACGTTGTAAAAATCCTATGTTTTCTATTGCAAATATAATCGCATATGATAACAAAATGGTATTAAGCAATAATGGAGAAGGAAAAGGGGTTTGGTTTGACTGTAAAGGGGCAACATCAAATCGTCAATTTGTTAAAGAGCAAGGAGATTTAGTATCAGATAAAATTGCTGAGTTATGGAGAAAAACGGATAGTCCACCTAATGCATACGTCATATCCCCTTTTACTGAGGTTAAAAATGAAATAAAAAAACTTTTAAGAAACAGACTATTAGCTATGAATATTTCTAAAATAGAAGTAGAGAGTTGGCTAAGAAAATCAGTAGGTACAGTCCATACCTTTCAAGGTAAAGAAGCCAATATCGTTTTCTTTGTAACAGGGACAGACGAAAGCACAGATGGGGCTGCTAATTGGTCCTGTTCCAAACCAAACTTGATAAATGTTGCTGTTACGCGAGCTAAAGAAGAATTTTATATCATCGGTGATCATGAACGCCTATCTAAAAAACCATACTACGCTAATATCTCAAATAATGTAGAATTAATAGATGTTAATAAATTTGCTATTAAAAACTAGGGGAAAAAAGGACAGATAAATTCCTGTCCTTTTTTTGTTTATTGAAGATTTCGAGGCATCACTCTCCTCGTATCCCAATGTCTGAACGCAGTCCCTTCAATCTCTTCATAATCCCCTTAAACTCGACTCCAAAATAATGATAGAGGGTTTCATATTCCTTGTATAAGCTGTCATAGACTTTTGTGTTTTCTGGGTTCGGATAGTATACTTTGTCATTTAGTTTGCCCATTGCCTGGCCGGCTTCGAAGACATCGTCATAGCCCCCGCGTTCTGATCCGGCAGCTACCGCGCCAAAAATCGCGCTTGCTAGAGCAGGGCCCTGTGAACCGCCTCCCACTTTAACTGGCATATTGATGACATCAGCGTATATTTGCATAACAAGCGGATTTTTCTGTGCAATTCCTCCTGAAGCAAAAAATTCATTAACAGGAACGCCATTGTTTCTAAATGTTTCAATGATTTTTCTTGTTCCATAGGCGGTGCCTTCAATTAGCGCACGGTAGATATCCTCTGCTCTTGTTTGAAGAGTCAGACCGACGATCATGCCTGTTAAATCAACATCAACAAGTGTTGAGCGGTTGCCATTCCACCAGTCAAGAGCGATTAGCCCATTTTCACCTGCTCTCAGCTTTTCAGCCTTCTTCGTTAAGAACTCATGGATACTAACTCCTTCATTCTTAGCTTGTTCATGGTACTCTGCAGGAACACAATGATCTATAAACCATCCGAAAATATCACCGACACAATTTTGCCCTGCTTCATAACTGAAGAAGCCAGGAACAATTCCATCCTCTACAACACCGCAAATGCCTGGCACTTGGTGTTCTTCTTCACTTAAAATTAAATGACAGCTGGATGTTCCAATGATATCGAGCATTTTTCCGGGACCATCAATTTTCACCGCTGGAAAGCACACATGGGCATCAGCATGCGCGATTGCAACAGCAGTTCCTTCTTTTAAGCCCGTTAATTCTGCCGCTTTTTTCGTTATTTCTCCTGCTTTTTGTCCAATTGGCGTAATATCCGTGCTCAGTTTATCTTCTACTACATTTTCCAAGCGAGGATCTAATGATTTAAAAAATTCCTGATCCGGATATCCGTCTTGTTTATGCCAAATTGCCTTAAATCCGGCAGTACAGGCATTTCTCGTATGAACACCAGTTAGCTGCCACACCGTCCAGTCAGACGCTTCAATGAAGTAATCAGCTTCGTCATAAATATGCGGCGCTTCATCTAATACCTGCCAAATCTTCGGGAAAATCCACTCAGAGGATATCTTTCCGCCATAGCGGCTGAGCCATTTTTCTCCTCTTTGTTCAGCCATTTCATTTAATTTATTTGCTTTATCCTGTGCGGCATGATGCTTCCATAGCTTTAAATAAGCATGTGGCTCATCTTTATATTGATCCATAAAACATAACGGAGTGCCATCTGCTTTAATTGGTAAAACAGAACAAGCAGTAAAGTCTACACCAACGCCGATAACATCCACCGCTGAAACGCCAGATTGCTTCAGAACAGCTTGAATAACGGTTGACAGGACCTCTAAATAATCCTGCGGATGCTGAAGGGCCCAATCTAACGACAATTTTTTCCCGCTTGGAAGTTCTCCATCAATAACTCCATGCGCATAATCATGTGCAACTGACGCTAATTCTTCACCTGTTACTACATCTACTAAAACGGCACGTCCTGAAAGGGTGCCGAAATCCAATCCAATAGTATACTTTGACATCCTTATTCCCCCTTCTGAGTGAGAGCTTCTCCCACTTTTCCGCCAGGATGGATGACTGCAAACTGCTCTTTTGTAAAGCCTTTAAACCGGGTCATTGCAATAGCGATCGCGTCAAAAAGGGCAATGGCTGCAATTGTACTAGATGTTGCCAGCATGTTAAAATCATCCGGTTCCTTTGAGACTTTCACTTTTAAAATATAGTGTGATTGCTGGGCAATGTATGAGTTTTCCGCTTCGGTTACAGCTATCAACGTTGCACCTTTTGCTATGCATCCTGGAATCAGATTGTTGATCTCCTGGGTTGCGCCACCTTTAGAAAAGGCAATCACAATGTCCTCTTTTTGGACCACACCAAGTGCACCATGTACGGCATCGGATGGTGTTAAAAATAATGATGGGCACTCTACACAGCTTAATGTATGTGCAATTTTTTTCGCTGCTGCCCCTGAGGTTCCACAGCCCGTGGTAATAATTTTCCCTTGGCAATTCTTGATCAGTTCAAAAACCGTTTCAACCTGTTTGTGATCAAATGTATTTTTCACTTCAAGAATCGCTTCGGCTTCTTTTGTTAACGTATCATTAACTGAATCTATCACATTAGCAAACAATCTAAACACACTCCTCTCTAGTCCAGCAAATTCAGAAATGTATTTCCCTGTCCGTAAACTGCTTCCCAGTCCTTTTTGAAGTCACTTACTGCTGTTTCAATAAATGGCAGTTTAAGTGAATCCCCGAGAAGCATAGGATCAACAGTTGCACAGTGCGCACCGCAGTTAAACGCTTTCATAACTTGCCCGATATTCTTAAAGCTGGCCGCCAATATCTTCGTCTGGTAGCCGCCCACTTCAATTCTGTCAGCAAAATGGCTGATCACATTTTCAGCATTTATATTGGTATTTTCCATTCGATTGTAATACGGTGCAAGATAGTCTGCGCCCGCCATGATGGCATAGTCCCCTTGTGCCATGGTATAGATCGCAGTTGCTGTTATCTTAAAATGATCTTGTTTTAACTGTTTAATCGCTTTTAATCCTTCTTCATTGATTGGGATTTTAATATAAACTTCTTTGCCCAGTTTTTCCGTTATTTTATAGGCTTCTTCGATCATTTTTTCGGACGTCCCTGCTGTTAATTGAATATGCAGTGAGCGTTCCCCGCCAATAATGCTCTGAATCTCCTTAAAATGATGAACCAGGTCACGTTTGCCTTCCTTTTTCAGAATGCTGGGATTAGAAGTAATTCCAACATAGGGAAAGATTCCGTTAAAATAGCGAATGTTATCTAAATTGGCTGTATCAAACATCAATTCCATTGGGAATACCCCCATTTCTATCGCTGAGTTGCTTCAGCAAAGTTTTGGTGCATTTTTTCACAGGCTAGTTCAATATTTTCGTCCAAATTGAATAACCCGGAGGATCCGAGAACATATACATCGGCACCGGCTCTGTTTAACTCTTTAAAGGTGCTTTTGTTGACTGCTCCATCTACTTGTATCTTGTATTTATAGCCTTTTTCTTCTCTTAATTTTGCTGCTTCTTTTATTTTTCCGATCATCTCATGAATGAATGGCTGTCCGGGAAAACCGGGATCCACCGTCATAATGGTTAATAAGTCGACTCTTCCTAAATAGGATTCGATATACTGAAGTGGGGTTGCCGGGTTAAGAACAATGCCGATCTTACAGCCAGCCTGCTGAATCATATTCAGGATCCGGAAAGCATGATGATTAATGGTTTCCGCCTGCGGAGAAATATAGGCTGCCCCGGCATTTGCACAAACCTCAATCCAATCTTCAGGATTTGTTGTTGCTAAATGGACATCCATTGGTTTTGTCACTACTTTTCTGAAAGCCTTCATGAGATCAGGTGAAAGAGAGAGATTCTTGCTGTAGTGGCCATCAATAATATCGATATGGTAATAATCCATAGCATTGTTTAATACTTTTAACTGATTTTCCACCTGTAAAAAATCCATACACATAAGAGATGCGGAGAATGCTGGCTGCATCATATCCCTCTTTTCAAGCGATCATATTTTTATTCTAAATTGGCATGGTATTGCCATAAGTCTTCAATCTCACTGTTCCCTTCTTCAAGCATCATCATGGCTGTTATATCTCCAAACAGCAATAAGGTTTGTTCAAATAAGGATGTCATTGGCTGAAGAGACTGAATTTCGTCCGCTCTTTTTAACTTGCTGGCAACAGGGATTCTGACAAACAAGTCTGTACATTCCGTCATGCTATTTTCCGGGTTGCTTCCGATATGTATAACGGTCGCCCCGATTTGTTTGGCTTTTTTCGCAATGGCTACAGGAAATAAGGTGTTGCCGCTCCCTGATCCAACAATCAAAACATCTTTATCTGTCATGGCGGGCTCTGTAATATCACCGACCACCACAGCATGAATGCCGAGATGTGCATATCGTTTACAGATGGCCTTTAAGGAAAGAAGGACGCGACCTACTCCGACAAAAAATACTTTTTCCGCGTTTTTCAATAGTTCGATATAATCCGAGACAATAACGGGGTCAACCGCCTGTAAAGCTTTTGTACATTCGCCCAGCACAATATTACACTTATCGTAGTAAACAGAGTGATTCATAAATATCCCCTCCTTTATCCCTGTAATAAATCTTTGATTTGTTTTGCTGCTTGTGATTTATTTTCCTGACCTGTTATACCATTTCCGACAATGATAATTTCGGGGCTGTATTCCAGCACCCTATGAACAGATTCCTTATTAAGTCCGCCGGCAATGGCACATCGCTCCGAACCCACACTGTCTTGAACCTTAGCCAACGAAGCGAACGGGCTTTGTGTACCTTGAACATCATGTGCCGTATGAACACAAATATAATCAACACCAAGTTCGACCAGTTCTTTTGCCCGCTCTTCTAAATTGACCACACACATCATATCTGCTAACACTTTTCCATTCGCTTTTCTGGCAGATTTGACAGCGCCTCGAATCGTTTCATTATGGGTAATGCCCATCACAGATACAATGGATGCTCCCGCATTAAAAGCAATATCTGCTTCAAACTCCCCGGCATCCATGATTTTCAGATCAGCAATAATCCTCATGTCAGGGTATTGCTCTGACACTTTTTGAACCGGCTCCATTCCGTAGTGCATAATCATTGGTGTACCGATTTCGACAATGTCTATAAAGCTTTCCACTTCCCTTACTATTTGCAATGCCTCTTCTGTATTACATGTATCTAATGCCAGCTGCAGCTTCATGACCGTCCTCCTTTAGGTAAGATTCCTGTATTCAAAATATTACAAATGCTAAAGCTGAATGACTTCATTAAGATCCTATGATTTCCCGAAATCTCTTACAATTCTCCACAATCGAGTTCTCTTTACTAAACACACTGGATGAGCCGCCTACATAAATATCTGCACCTTTTTCATACATAAGCTTGGCATGATCAAAGCTGACATTGCCATCAACCTCTATTTCAATTTCCGAATAACCCTTTTCGTTCAAAAGTGCTCTCAATTTTTCAATTTTTTCTAGCATGCTTGGAATTAGCTTCTGGCCAGCAAACCCTGGGTTAACGGTCATGATTAACACCATATCCAGATCAGGAAGCAAGTTCTCAATAACCCCAATAGGTGTGCCCGGATTCAGTGCTAAGCCTACTTTTACGCCTAAATCTTTGATCATTCCGATCGCACGATGGATGTGGATGGTAGATTCATAATGAATGCATACAATATCCCCGGCTGTCAGCATATCCAAATATTGAAGACTTTCTTCTGGATTATTAATCATCAGATGAACATCCAGAGGAATGTCTGTAATCCTTTTAATCGACTTAATAAAATCAAAGCTCAGTGTAATATTCGGCACAAAGTGGTTATCCATAATATCAACGTGCAGATAATCGACCCCTGCTTCTTCAAGCAGCTTAATATCTCTTTCAACATTCAAGAGATCCACGCACATAAGTGAGGGTGCTATTTTTCCCACCATATGATTTCCTCCATTCTATTAATCTATAATGAGTTGATTTTGCAAGAATTTCTCCACTTCTTCTGCTGTTGGAATCGAGATCTGTGCTCCTTTTCGTGTTACACAAAAGGCGGCTGCTCCAGATGCATACTGAATGGCATCATCAAGACTTTCTCCCAGACAGATTTTGTTCACTAAAGCAGCATTGAATGTATCACCTGCACCTGTGGAATCAATGGCGTTCACTTTATAGGCCGGATACATTTTGGCCGTTTTCCCATCATATAAAAAAGCACCGCGGCTTCCCATTTTCAAAATGACATACTCTGGATTTGCTCTTTCATATAATTGTCTGGCCGCTTCCATTGCATCTGTCTCATTTTCGACAGCTATACCTGTCAAAGCTTCTGTTTCCGCTTCATTTGGTGAAATGATATAAATTCCTTTTAAGCGATCCAATGAAATATTCATGGCAGGTCCGGCATCTAAAAATACAGGAATATTGCGTTCCCTTGCTAATTCATACGTTCTATAGACTGTTTCTAACGGCATCTCCAATTGCATAAGGACCATGTCAAAACTCATCTCGCTGAGTGCTTTTTCAACGTCCTCGGGACTCAGTTTGTTATTTGCGCCAAGCGATACATATGAGAAATATCGCCCAAGGTCATCAACCATAATGGTTGCTAAACCTGTTTGATCATTCTTGTCTGCTACAATATAACCTGTGTGAATTCCGACTCTTTCAAGCTCTGTAATAAGGGAATGGCCGTTATGATCATTGCCGACTCTGCCGACCATTGTGACATTCGCTCCCTGCAGGGCGGCCGCATAGGCCTGATTCGCACCTTTGCCTCCAGTTGCATATTTGTAAGCTTCACAGCCTACGGACTCTCCAAATTGAGAAATCCTCGGAATGCCGTACAGATTTAAATCCATATTCATGCTTCCAACTACTAAAATATTAGGTTGCTTCAAGTGGATATCCCCCCAGCTATTGCGATGTTAGCCGCATTAATTTAGCTTCGCTTTTCTTATTTAATACATGGTTCACAATCAGTACTAGAATAAGAGCAATTCCCCAAATCATATCGCGATAGAAGTTACTAATCTCCGGAAACATATTTAAGTAGGATGACATAAGCTGGACGGTAATAGTAGCTAAGAAGATACCTAATATCTTACCTGCACCGCCATCTGGGTTAATTCCTCCTAATACAGCGATCAGAATGGTCAGCATGACAAAGCTTGAACCAAAGTCTGCTTTTGCCGAGTTAATGCGCGCAAGGCTTAATAATCCAGCAGATGCTGCAATAACGCCCGACAGCATATAGGCTCTAATGATAATCTGATTATTTTTTATGCCTGCAAATTTAGATGCCTTTTCATTTGTGCCTAACAAATATAATTTCAAGCCATATTTCGTTTTACCAATGTAATAGGCAACAATGGCAACAATTACGATATAAACGATGAAGGACATAGTGAAGATTCCAAATACATTTGTACGGCCGATTAGCGCAAATGGCTCCGGCAGTCCGCTTACGATGCTTCCCCCTGTCACAATAATGGCGATTCCCATATACAGCTGCATCGTTCCCAGTGTTGCCAGCATCGCAGGAATACGCAATTTTGCAATTAAGAAACCGTTAAACAGACCACAAACAATTCCTGTTAATACCCCTAGTAAAATACCAAGTACAATAAAGAAGATTTGTTCAGGACCTGACACTGCTACAGCAAACTTCTGCATAAACAAACCTGCAACAATGGCACTGAGGTTGGCGATATACACAACGGAAAGATCAATTCCGCCTGCAATCATGGCAATTCCTACGCCAATCGCCATCAGTCCATATTCCACCATCTGCTTTTCCATCGAAAGAAAGTTAGCGACCGACAAAAAGGTACTCGGCTTGGTGATACTCGCGATGATGAAGATGGTCAGCATGATGATTAATAAACGCAGGATATTGCCATCCATTTTGATAAAAGAAAGTCTGGTTTTTGGAGCAGCTGGTTCATTTGTCTTTAGCGCAGTCTTCATTTAGGCCACCTCCACCTTTTTCCGCTTACTTCTTCTGAACCCTTTTAATTCGGCAATCTGGATCACAGATATGGCTGTACCGACGATGATGATGGCTCCAATAATGAATTTTTGCCAATAGATCGGAACACCAACGAGAATTAAACTATTTGTTACGATCGTTAAGAGCAATGTCCCTAATACGCATCCTGTCAGGGTGCCCACACCGCCCATTAATCGAGTACCACCGAGAATAACTGCAGCAATGACGATCATTTCCATGCCTGCAAATTCAGTCGGCAGGAAATACGTCGATTCAACGGAATAACATACACCAGCAATGGCTGCCAAACCGCCGTTTACCGTAAATACACCAAAGCGGATTTTCTTTACATTAAAACCTGCTCTTTCGGCTGAGGTTTCATCTCCGCCTACTGCAAATACTCCGCGTCCAGCCATCGTAAAGTTAAGGAATAAGTAAGTCAGAATATACAAACCGATGGCAATTAAGAAGGTCATCGGCAGAGAAGATCCTAAGCCTGTTTCTGCATTCGTTACTTTAATGAGTGATTGCTGGCCAAATTCGATCATAGATTCCGGAAGCTTAATACGGCCTGCTTCAAAAACACCAAGGAGGATGCCGCTGAAAATCGAGGTCGTTCCCAGGGTCACAATCAAACTTGGAAAGTTATATTTAGCAATAATAAAACCATTAATGGCACCCATGACGAGCCCGCAGGCAATGGCAACTAAAAATACGACAATAATGGATCCGGAATAGCCTGTTACCATCACGAATTGTGTTGCTAAATACCCGCTTAAGGCAGCGATCAATGGAAAGGAAACATCTGGTCCAGTACTGATGAAACCTAAGTAGGCACAGATGGCATAAATCAGCGGAACTGTCATCGAACGCAACAAATCCACGATGTTATTATTCGTAAAGAAAAGTCCTGACTTCGCCTGAATAAAAAGGCTCAGCAGCAAAATAATGATGAAAACATAAAATTCAGGACGCACAGCCAGCTTTTTTAATGACTTTGCTGTTAATAGATTCATCCTTCACACCCCTATCTTTTAAACATAGTTCGCTAAAGTCTTTACATTCAGATCTTCTTCTTTCACTTCAGCTGTAATTTGACCCTTTTGCATCACAAGCACACGGTCACAAGTATTCACGATTTCAGTTGCATCATCTGATTCGATGATAATGCCCATCCCTGCACTCGCAAGATTACGCAATAGATTGTGAATATCATATTTAGCACCGATGTCGACCCCAACAGTTGGTCCATTTAGTATCAAAACCTTTGGGTTGGAAGCAATCCATCTGGCCAAAAGAACCTTCTGCTGATTACCGCCCGAAAGAGTTGATACTGGAAACTCATCGTTCTTTGTTGCAACCCCAATATCCCGAACCCATTTGGCAGATTCATCATCCAGCAAATCACCGTTTACAACGCCCAGTTTGTTCGATAATTCATCTAATCTGGTTATCGCAATATTTCTTTTGATGGACTGTGGCAGGAACAACCCTTCTGTCAGTCGATCCTCCGGCACAAGTGCAATCCCTAACTCCTGTGCTTTTGTCGGATTAGGAATATTTACTTTCTGACCTTCTATTAATATCTCACCTTCATCAGGTTTCAATAGCCCAAACAGGGCAAGTGATAACTCTGTCCGTCCAGAACCGAGCTGACCTGTAATCCCTAGAATCTCGCCTTTTCGTAATGTAAAACTTACATCGTTAAAGCCTCGTGCAGATAATTGCTTGGTCTCCAGAACCATTTCACCTAAGTCTCTCTTCTTGCCTTCTGTCACTTCTTCAAAATGCCGTCCTGTCATATGAAAGCTAAACTTCTTTTCATCCATTTCTGACACAGGACAAGAAATAACATTCTCCCCGTTTCTGAAAATCGTAACAGTATCACAAATTTCAAAAACCTCTTCCAATTTGTGCGATACAAAAAGAATGGTTACACCTTCGTCTTTCAGCTTGTTAATGATTTCAAACATTCGTTTTACTTCTTTTTTGGTTAAGGCGGTTGTAGGCTCATCCATAATAATTAACTTCGCATTATCCAAAAGGGCTCTTGAAATGGCGATTAACTGCTTATCTGCAACAGGCAAAGTTTCTACTAAAGCATCCAGATCTACATCAAAGTTGATTTTTTTGATGGCCTCCTCAGCAATTCTTCTAAACTCTTTCCTATTCACGAACTTCTTTTTACTTGCCAGTACTTTATTAAAAGCTAAGTTTTCAATAACAGTAAGATTGGGAAATACCGAAAAGTCCTGATAAATGATTTGAATGCCTTGTTTAATTGACTCTGACGGGGTCATATGGTCAACCTTTTCTCCGTTTACTTCAATCTCTCCGCCATCCGGCTTATGCACACCGGATATCACCTTAATAATGGTCGATTTACCGCAGCCGTTTTCACCAGCTAAACAATGCACTTCGCCTTTTTTAATCTGCAGGTCTACCCCTTTTAAGGCATGGACCCCTCCAAAATATTTATGTATTCCTTTAACAGAGATAATGTTTTCAGACACTGTAATCCCTCCTCGAATTCTGAGCTTGGATTTTTTGAAAATATAAGGAATGAAAGAAATACCGCATCACTGTCCTTCTATTAGAATTTTGCGATACGGTATTCCCTAGTTTTCAGTTAGGTTAATGCCAGTAAAATTTTAGAAATCGTAATCATCAATATTGCTTTCATCCAATTTAAGCGGAGCATTACCGACTAGCATTTTATTTGTTCCTTCGATAACCTGAATGCTTTCATATCCATCGATCCCCAGGTCAGTACCTTCCGCAACTTCCTCACCAGCTAAGATTTTAGCTGCGACTGAAACCATCGCATAACCGGCTGCTGCAGGATCCCATAGCTGTAGTTCATTGATTGTTCCAGCTTTGATATAATCAGAGAATTCGTTAGGAGTTCCTACCCCTACAATGCTCACTTTTCCAGATAGTCCAAGCTCTTCTACCGCGTTTGCAATTCCCGGGCTATCCGTTGACGCCACTCCTGTAAACCCTTTCAAATCTGGGTATGCTTTTAACAGTTCTTTCGCTTTTTCATAGGCAACGTCTACACTTTCTTCTGATTCAGCACTCGGCACTTCTCCGCCATTGATTAATTCCATGTTTGCATATGATTCTTCCTGGCGAGCTTTTTGAGCTTCAGCATATTCCATGTGAGTAGTACTTGTTGTGTAGCCAACCATCATGGCATATTTCCCTTCTTCACCCATTGCAGCTGCAAGTGAATCCATCATGCTTGCACCAAAATCTTCTGAAGTAAAGGCTTCGATATCAAACAATGTGTTCTTTTGATTCGATGCTTCATGTGTTACAACGGCAATTCCTTGTGATAAAGCATTCTGCAAGGAGGCTTCGATTGCACCAGGATCGATTGGCACTACTGCAAGAGCGTCTACACCTTGAGCGATTAAATCTTCAATTACTTGAACCTGTGAAGCAGCATCAGCATTTGCCGGTCCTTTTTGAATCACATTGATATTCATTTCTTCACCAAACTCATTTACGCCAACTTCCATACGCTTGAACCATGCAGCCGTATTATCTTTTGTGACAACACCAATCGTCCACTCCGATTGCTCTTTGTCAGACTTATAGCTTGCAGGATCCAGAAGGTTTTCATTTGCTGCTCCGCCAGATCCAGTATCGCCTGATCCTGAATCACCTGACCCGCCGCTTTCTGTCGAACAAGCTGCCAGAAATAAACTCATAATCACAAATAATGCAAAAAACTTTCTCTTCATCCTTAACCCCTCCTGATACTTGGTTTATATATGAATTCAGCTGTGAAAAAACAAAACAGCCGCCCGTGAAGGCTATTCAAGATTGGCATGGTTGCCAAACATCTGATCCGAATGAGCTGATTTCTGTTCCATAAGCTCAAGTATTAAAAGATCCAGACAAATCAATAAGGATTGTTCAAAAAGCGTGCCCATTGGCTGAATCGATGTGACCTCACTCGTTTTTTCTGATTTAGGTGTTGGACTAGAAATCTGAACCACTTCATCTGCCATTTCTCCTAAGGTGGAATCCACAAAAGATGTTAGCGCTATCATTTTCAATCCAAGGTTTTTGGCCTTTTGGGCATATGTAATCAGACTGCCCGTCTCCCCGGAACCAGTTCCTACTATGAGAAGATCTCCTTCGCTCGCTCCTGGTGTGGTAGCGTTTCCAATTACATGTACATCAAATCCTAAGTGCATCAGCCTCATCGCAAATGCTTCCATCATAAAACCGGATCGGCCGACCCCTTTGACAAAAATCCGAGGTGCTTTGACAATACACTGAACAACAGCTTTCAATTCATCATCTTTGATGCTTCTAATAACAGCAGCCAGCTCAGCTGCAACTGCCTCCAATTTGCCTATTCCCATTTCACCCTCTCCTTCAGCTTCAATTATCTGCTTTCGATACTTATACTATATAAGCCGCAGGGTTTATTTTGTAGGAGATAAATGTCAGATTGGGAGGTCATTCTTCGGGAGTGGGAGAAAAATAAAAAACCTTGCCGACCGACAAGGTTCAAAAAAAAGGTATCCAAAGGCAAATACTCCCTTCGAATCACCTTACTATCCTAGATAATCTCTTTCATCGTGGATGTGCGTTTAAAAAATGCGTCACGGTATTGTGACGGTGTATTGCCATGCCACTTTTTAAATAGCTTGCTGAAATATTTTGTATCATGATATCCTACTGAATCCGAAATATCATAGATCTTCAAATCAGGAATCTCCAGTAATTCCTTCGCCTTTTCAAGACGCTTCTGTGTGACATAATCCAATACGGTTATTCCTGTATTATTCTTAAAGTATTCACAGAAATAAGTAGGATTCATATAAACCAGATCTGCAATTCTTTTAACCGTAATATTTTCTCCAAGATGCTCGTCAATCCACTGTTTAACCTGCTGGATAGAATCAGGCTGCTTATTAGACAATGATTGAATTTTATTCATCATTCCAATAATCCAGTATGCTGTTTCCTCTTTAAGCTGATCAAAACTAGTAGCATATTTCATCATGTTCATTGCTTCTGTGAGAATATAAGGTTCTACACAGTAACCGTCCTTATCTATCCACAAGTTTGTGATTTTAATAAATAAATAATGTAGCGCTTCTTCCACCAAGCTTGGTGAAGAAAGATGATCCAGTTCATCAAAAAATGTCTGCAATGCCTCATCAGCTTTTTTGTTATTCTGCTGCTCGATCCAGTGCATGATTTGCTGGGCACGTATATAAATAGATGGAGGTATTCCTTTTGAGCCTTTTTCTAACTCATTTTTTATTAAGTCAGATTTGAAAATATGATTTCCGCCCTGTATGATGCGAAATTGCAATAGAGACAGCAGTTTATTTTTGTTGCTCAATAGTTGCCGGATATCCTCAAACTCATTTCCCGCTGCTATTGAAACAGTATATGGTGTATAAATATTTATATTTTCCTGTAAAACGTTCAATATTTGATAAGCTGTTTCTGAGGAAGAGTTATCATTTTCTATACTATTTTCATTAAGCAGCAGCCAGTAATTATACTTGCCATTATGCCACCACCAACTTCGCACTCGGTGATCCTGCAGTTGGTTTGTTAACGTTTCCTCTATTATATTTTCAATCGCAAAGTTCCAGACATCTGATTCACTGGGTTGTAATTCTTTATTTTTCGGTTCAGCCTGATCCACACTAATATAAGCTAATTTATATTTGCCAATCGGGAACTCATTATCCCAATTCAGCATAGAAACATCTGTATGATCCATCCACGTCATTTCACTTAATAATTGCACCTGCTTTGTATAGGTGACGAGTGATGCCTTTTTATATACTGCTTCCAGCTCATGCTGTTCTTGTCTTTTAATCATGATTTGCTCTTTTACTTTATCTAATTCGGAACGAAATTGCTTTCGGTCAATCGGCTTTAGGATATAGTTCACAGCACCTTCACGAATGGCACTCTGAAGGTATTGAAAATCATCAAACCCGCTAATAAAAAAAGCAAAGAAAGAATGTGATTTCTTTAATTCTCTGATAAAAGATAACCCATCCATTTCAGGCATTTTTACGTCAGTAATCACAAGGTCAACATGAATATGGTTATTGATTATATTTTCATAGGCTTCTCTTCCATCTGAATATGTTCCAACAATTTCCCATTCCTCACCAAACGACTTTACTAAACGCTCAATTCCCCGGCGGATCCGTGCCTCATCATCAACTACAATGGTTTTAATGGTTTGCATCTCCGTATACCTCCCCGCTATCCGAATACTCCGCAATCTCACTTTGCTCCACTAACTTTGTCCGAATGATCACTTCTGTCCCATTTCCCTCGGTACTATTTATGCTGACACCATATGGGTCGCCAAACATAGTTACGAGTCTTGCGTGGACATTGGTAATGCCAAATCCAGAATCACGCTTGATCATCGGTTCAGATTGCAGCAACTTCCGAATTCGATTCAATTCTTCATGAGTGATTCCTGGCCCATTATCCCGGATAACATAGATAATCTGCTCTTTGTTCGGATGAATAGATTCCTTCTTAACACTCAGTTCAATGGTCAATTCTCTGCGTTTCTCTAATCCATACTTTATGGCATTTTCGACAATTGGCTGCAGGATAAATTTAGGTGTATAATACCTCTCACTATCGATAGTTTCGTTAATTTGAAAAGACAGGCGCTCTTCAAACCGAAATGTCTGCAGACTTAAATAGTCTCGGATATGGGCAACCTCTTTTGTAATGGGAATAATTCGTTCTTTATTGCTTAAAGAAAAGCGCAGCATTCTTCCTAAGATGGTTACCATATCAACCACAACCTCTGAATCTCCATCCTCAACGGCCATACCGATCGTCTCTAAGGTGTTGTACATAAAATGGGGATTGATTTGGGACTGCAGCGCATAAAGCTCCGCATTCTTCTGCCGGATCTCTTTTTCATAGTTCTTCTGAATCAGTTCTCTTACCTGTGTAATCATCGAATCAAAGCTTTGCGCTAAGTAGCCTACTTCATCATGAGAGTTAATGGGAATCTGAACCTGAAAGTTTCCCTTTTCAACCTCTTTCATCAAGTTTCCCAAGGTCTTTATAGGCCGTACTACTGTTAATGCTAAATATATGGAGATTAAGGTAGCGACTAGAACGAGAATGATGAACATAACAATAATCACATTTGTTACAATATCGGTTCTCTCCGTTAAAAATTTCGTCTCAATACTGTGAGCAAGAATCCAGCCCATATTGGCTGATTCATCTACGCTGGTTAATGTGTTATCACCGTAGTCGGTATGAAAACTCCCACTCAAAGTTGGAAATCCTTTAATCTCATTATATGTTTGTCCAATTCTATCTATATCGGTATGGTAAATAATCCTGCCTTCGCTGTTCATCAGCCAAATATCCGCTTTATCTTCATGATCCAAGTTTGCAAATACCCGCTCTATAAAAGCAGTTTCAACCGCAAATACTAAAGTTCCAATCGTCCTGCGATTATCAACATCAATGATGTCTTTTTTTAATAAAAAATATGGTGTATTGTCCTGAAAAACTAAATTACTTTGATAGGGAAGCAGGATCTCCATATCCCCTTGGAACATGATCCCGTCCTGTTCGTTTATATTTTCAATATCGAATCCTTTGTAAGACGTGCGAGAATGTTCAAATATATGATGATTCGAGACTAAAAAAACACCTAAAATTTCATTGCTGTTATTGCCCAAAAAGGTTCTTGAAAAGAAACTTCGAATAATATAGCTGTCTCTATTTAACTCTGCCTGACTTTCATACTCTTCTTTTCTAAGAATGCCCATTACATTATCGGAGTTGTAAATCAAGTCAGGAAGTGAGGCTAACTCTTTAAAATTATTCTCGATGTTCTCATTCGACTGATGCAATAATCTAGGAATATATTCGCCGATCTGCTCCTCAATAGACTCCGTATACTGCACATACGCAATGGATCCTAAAAATGCCATTGGCAATACAGTAAGCAATATGTAAGTAATGAGCAGTTTGGTGGATAAGTGAAAATTTTTAAATTTTAGATGGCTAAATCGTTTAAAAGTCATATTGATCGATATTTTCCTTTGTAAAGTCAATTGGCAGTCCCATAATAATCATTTCTTCATTCACCTTTATTATGCCTACATCCGGAATAACCTGCCCATCATATGGAAGGATGTCTTCACATAGATCCTTACCTAAGCTCACCGTTAAATAGCCAAGTTTCTGCGGGCTCCATAAGGTATTTACATCTACGGTACCATCTTTAATATCCTCTTTAATTAAATTAGGCGTTGTTGTTCCGATGATCACAATTTCACCATTCTTATTCAGCGATTTTACTGCTTCTGCAGCAGCGGGAGGATTAAGAGTTGATATAGCAAGAATACCTGCTAAGTCGGGGTATTTTTCGATCATCTGAACAGAAGATGTGTAAGCCTTTTCATAATTTTCATCTGTCGCAATGGTTTCTAATAGATGCAAATTAGGGTAATACTCCTCATTTTGAACCTTTATCCACTTAATCCAATCATTTAAATTGGCTGATGTCTCGGATCCTGTCAGAATAATATAATTCCCTGACTCATTTGTTCTCAGGGCTAATGAATCCATCAGATGTCTCCCAAGAATTTCCGGATCCAGCATATTAATATAGAATTCTCTTAATTCAGGATTGGTATCAGAATCCCATGTAATCACCCGAATGCCTTTTTCCTTCGCATTTTGTAAGACAGGACCTAGCTTTTCGGGATCATTTGCTGAAATGGCCAGCACATCCACTCCATTCGAGATCATTTCCTCTATGATCTTCTCTTGCCCTTCCCAAGTAGCATCAATAGGCGCGTCAATAATGACCTCTACCCCCAAGTCATCTGCCGCTTCCTGCACCCCTTCCCGTACAGCATGATAATAGGAAATTCCGCTAATTTTTGAAACAATTCCGATTGTATAAGACCCGTGCTGCTCCTTTTCCTGTTCTTCTTCTAACAGTTTATTATCACTACTATAGATGACCTCAAATTGCTGCTTCCCACTGCAGCCAGCACTAATCATAACTACAAGAACAGTGATAAAAATCCTTAACATATTGACCCTCCTTACTATTTCTACTTTACAACTGTTATGGAAGTATAAAAATTTAGGTACAAATACTCTTTTTATATACTTATATGGTAAACGTTTTCAAAATATTAATCTTAACCCTATAGTATAACAATCTCTTTACAATGAACAGATTATTTGGAATATTGGGTGGGTTTTTGGGGACAGGTTCTTTGTCCCATTTTTGGGGTGGGGTTTGGGTGGGTTCTCGCCCACTTTTCTCTTTTCGTTGAAAAACAGCCTTCCCAATAGATGGGAAGGCTGTTTTTTCGACATGTTTCGGGGCGTTTCGGGGCGTCACTGCGACGCCCCGAACCCAATGGACAGATTGCTTAAAATCGCTTCAACTCTCCAATCGTTCTCTCCAAGTCAATCGTTCCATCGCTTTTAGTCCAGAGATAGTCATTCCGCTCAGCCACCGTTACTGTTTTACCAACCCCTAATCTAGCTGGCTTCCGCAACTGTAAACAGCTTTCTTCTGATTTTTCAAGAATGCCTTTTAATGCCTTCTTAGCTGTTGGATGTGAAACTCGGCCTTCTTCTTCTGTTGCTTTCAATTTTACACATAGTCGCTTTTGTTCAAGCTGCAACAGATAAGGTGCAAAGGATGCTGATCTCCACCAGAATCCCCAGAATCCGCCTTGCTTATTTGAGACATATCCCCAATTCCCATTTATTTCTTTTTGAAGCTCTTGGTAAAATCCTTGCCAGGCAAAAGCGTCCCACTCTTCTATCCGTTTTGTTCTAAATGCAGCCACACTGTTTTCGATATGCTGCAGGTGTATTTGATAGTCTGTAAAAATAGAATTGCTCACCCTATTAGCGATTCCTCTATTTAAAACTTCCAGCATCATACTTCTTGTAAATGACTTATACCCTGCCCCTTCAGGTGAACGATAGTGACTTTGATCCGCTATTTTAAAATAAATCGGCAGCTGTATCAGCTCAGGGTATGCTGCTTTAACAGCCTCCCGATAGCGCAAAAGCTGATTAGAGTGATCTTTAGTATAGGTTTTATCTTCTATTAAAATCGCAAACTTATTGTTTACAATCGCAAGAATATCGAGCGATTTAAATTGACGTTCAAGTTTAACCGAGTCTATGACTGGCACAGGAAGACCATGCAGGTTAAAAATGGCGGTCATAAAGTCTAAAGATGCTTTGTGCAGAGCATGATCCAATGTTCTATAAGGCTGTTCACACCAGCTCATCAGCCAGCATAAAAAAGCATCCTGAGAAAGCTCACTTGTTGCAAACTGAAATAAATTCGGCTGTTCTAAATGAGCTGCCCGGGTGTCCCTTGCCTTTTCAAGCAGTGACTGAACATCGTGATTACCAGCATAGTCTTCCCAGCCGCCACGCGACAATAAAGACATATAATGCATCGGCGGCCACAAAACAGAGTCAATTACTTCCAATATTCTCCCCTGTTCATTGGGATACAAAAGCAGTAATCGATCTTCCCCTTGCTGAGCGATTATAGTGGGACCGTCCACCGCTTCACGCATATAGCCACACTTCTGTTGACAGACCATAACCGGCAGTACATCCACCGTAACACCGCCGTTGTTGTTTTCCTGTATATCTTCCCATGAACCTTCCATTAAATCTGCATTACATCTTGGACATTTGGTTTGCTGCATTGATGTCCCCCCATTTCCCATTATTCATTGACAAAAATTACCAAATTTCAGGGCGTCACTGTGACCGCTATTACGCACCCTTCTTCATCTCTAGCATCCACCCCATCAACTCTTTCCGGTCTATCAATTTAACCTGATTAGAGTTTGCCAGTTTTTTAGCTTGCTCGGTAAAGAAGCTATTCGTCATAACCCAGCATTCATCTGCTCTATAGTGTGATTTGGCGGAAGCAATTTCTTGTACAGCTTTAACACCCACATTTTTCTTATACCTTTTAGCTTGAACTATAATTCTCTTCTCTTTTGTTGTTAACACTAGGTCTGCACCATAGTCTCCAGTGGCAGGTGTTAGTTGCACCTGATATCCTTTTGTCCTTAGCAGCGTTTGAAGATATTCTTCAAACATTCTTCCTGACATAGTATCAACATCTAAAATACCTGACTTTCTTAACTTTTGTTCTCTAAGGAAGTTAACGATTAGAGCAAAGATAAACAAGCCTCCAAATAATACGGCTAGTCCAATTGATAATAAAGGTTCAGCAGTAAGCATAGCCCACATGAACTCTAAGCCCATTTTAAATCCATCAAAAAAATTCAGATCCATTTCTTCTCTCCTTTACAGTTAAATATTACATTTTTACTTCTATAAAATACCAATTTAAACATATTTACCTATTTCTATTTTACTATATCAATTCAATCAATTCCCTATATCTTCTAGACATAATTCGACACTTCTTATTGATTGAATACTATTGCCTAAGTTTAAATAAAAATAGGCGGCCACGGCTCTATATAAAGTTTGCACATAATCGACAAACTTCGAGCAATTCCGGGGCGTCACTGTGACCAGTCAGACTGCACAACACTACACAACCCCAACATCCCCAAACAAACCGCACAATCCCCCTCGCAATTCGTCTATATTTTCACAAAATTGTAACTAATTTACGAGGTAAAATTTGGTATGTTAGACATAAGACATTTAGACTAGCTTATTCATATAGCCAGGAACACAATCTTACATATATTTGCCTTATCCATTCATAGAACAAAAGAAAGCTAGTCCAGATGCAAAGCAGTTATAAAGGTGGTGGAATGTATACAAGAAATGATCCAATCATGAAAACGCAGTTGATGACCGCAGCTTAGGATGTAGTTGGCTTTACAAGCCTTTAGAGACTTTTCAAAGGTACTATACTAAATAGGAGAGTGAAAAATGAACATTCTTGATCGTTACGCAGTTAATCACCTTACTAGTTTAATTAAAGGTGAGCACTACATGTACGGACATTTATACACTCGAGTGATAGAAGGTAATCAGACCTTCTTAGTTCGTATGACACCTTTAGAAGTCCTCGAATACACCCTCACCTCTGTCGGCTCAGATTTGAAAGGCGCAACGAAGAGTGCCCGCATCATTCTTGGAAAAGGGTATATGACACCCATCATCGTGAACGCATACCAGGAAGTTTGTATGTTTCCTACTCACTCGCCAAAAAGCGAGCACTGCATCTGGTTTAACCCTAAGAATATTATCAATATTGAAGAAAATGGAAGTAGCACGAAAGTCATACTCAACTACCACTTCACAATTCTTGTGGAAGTTAATATTAAATCCATTAAAAACAAACGATATGATGGATTTAGCTTACTGGATTCCACCAAACAGAATGGTATTAAAGTAAGAGATATCAGCACTAATGAAAAAACAAAACAGTATCCAATTATTCGTGAAAAAAGCGGAAAGTATAATTTTGATGTATTTAAGAAAAAGGATGACAACGAAGACGATAAATAATGTAGAAGCAAAAGGTGAACCAGTTAGCGGTTCACTTTTTTGTTTGAGGTCAAAGCTGCACTTGCGACTAATACGTCTAAATCCGTTCAATTCTGTTCATAATGGGTATTTATAATAAGGCAGGAGTTGACGGATTAAGATGAAACAACTAGGTTTAAAACTTTGGGTAATTGTGATGTGCGTTGGTCTCTTCACAAATAATGTAGCAGCATTCTTTTTAGAAGGGAGCATATCATTTCATATAGACCCCAATCCCTCCGCTGATTTTTATTTCCCTGTTTACCCGCTTATGGAAGCGAGCGCTTTTGAGCTCGCTGGGCATGCGCTCATGTTTGCAGCTTTTACATTTCTGCTATATAAAAATATCTCACGTTTAACATTAACTTTTGGAATCTCAATCCTTTATGCCATCATCACAGAATTGCTGCAGCCCTTTTTTGGACGGGGAGCGGATTGGTATGATTTAGCTGCTGATTTTATTGGGATCAGTGGTGTTTTGTTTTTCTTTTTAATTGAAAAAAACATGGCTGGAGTGCAGAAAGACACATCGAAAACTCACTAAGGGAGAAATGACTGAAGCCTCTATTAGCGTAGCATGCTTCAACCATTAACACATAGTTTGTCAAAAAGAAAAACCCCACCAAAAAAGTGAGGTTTTTTCTTAAGACTGCTTATCTAGTTAACACTACATCTTCGTAGCCATCAGCAGAGATGGTAATTGTATATTTAATACTTTCAATTGGCCATGTTCCTCCTAGATCTATTTGACCAGGAGTTACTATGCTGCTGTTGAGAAAGTTTTCTTCTAGTTCTTCATCATCGACAACTAGTGTGATTGATGTAAGAGCATTTCTCCAATTTTCATCATCTGTAAATGTAAAAAGACATCTGCTGCCTAGATTTGGATCAGCAATGGTAACGTTTGGTGCATCTAATACTATTGGTGTTAATTCTGGAACACTATTCTCGTCTTATGACTTATAACGAGCCTTCACCGAACGGGCGACTTTCATCGCATACGGCGATCCGTCAACGGCAGGTCTTTCCTCTCATTTCCCCTAAGCATTATTATATTCATTTAGAGGAGAAAGTCACTACAATTTTCGATAAAGGGGGGAAAATCACCTTCTATAAATCTTATTTTGTTCACAAAGTATTTATTATGTACAAAGCTAGTTTTGGTCTATCTCTCAATATCAATATTAAACAACGGTAAAAATTTCCCAATTAAATAGTCTTCTAAATAAAACCTATTCACTGCATTTTCATAGCCATGTAAATTTATAACGGTGTATCCAATGTGATTTACAATTAAATCAGTAGTATTGGAATTCGGAAATAGGGTTTTAATTCCTCTGCGAAGCTGGTTAGATGTTGTTTTCCCTTTATATTGTTCATGATTGATTTGCAAGTGTAAGGTGAACCGCTTTAATAAGCAATCCGTATTCTTGCCGACATTTAAAGGGATATGTCCTTTGTACCTTTCTAACCAATCATCTGTTATTTCAATTTCAACCTGTTGAAACATATTCATTGCACTAGGAGATGTTATTTTCTTTCCCTGCAATGTATATTTTCGAGAGCACTGTTCTTCATCATAGAAAGGTTTAAGACTATCAGCCTGATCATTCATCCACCAAAAAACATAGATTCCACCTTCTTTTAAACAAGAAGGCAATGCAGGGTTATTTATATTTTTTATTTTCCAGCCAGAGGAATATCTGCTGTGAAAGGTCCCATCTTTTTTGCTGATCTTCTCTAAAATATCAGTAATCGGTCTTGGTTCCGTACTTTTAAGCTGTTCAAATAATCCATCTATATCTTTCGTTAAAGATGCCATTTTTTCCACCCTATTATTTTGAAATTTGGAAAACAAACGAACTTGTTCTTCCCTTCACACTCATCTCCTCCTCAACATCCAATTCACCCGCTCCAACTCAAACTCCTCATACCCCTGCTCTCTCCCCCACTGAAGCATATGCTCATAATCAGGATCATCGGGATTCGCTATGATAGATAGGAAATGTTCGTATCCAAATGATCCGCCGACATCTTCTGGCGGGGTGTTGCCTTGCCCTTCGAGACAGATGGGATATGATGTTTCATAGTCTTCAATCGTCTTCTCCACCTCTATTTCATGCTTCCAATCATCACCGAAGTCATAAGTGTAGGTAAGGAATTGCTGCTCAGGCAGGTACTCCGAAAGCTTGATGTCCGTTTCCATCCTCATTTCATGCTGACTGGGATTATAAAATGCCTCTTCACCACAAGCTAGCGTCAGTACAGGTTTTGGAAAGGATGGCGCTTGGTCTGACTTTCCTCCTTCATAAAAAGTAAATTCGTGAAGATGGTTGTCCTCCCATCCAAAGGCGGTCTGTAGGATCTCATGGAGGTCGGGAAATGTCCGGTGCAACGGAACAACCAACCGGCGCCAAACATTGTGTCCCTCTAGCTGCAGGCTGACTTTCAATTGAACTGCTTCCATACGAAAGATCGGCTCTCCAGCAAAATCCTCAAGGTGTTTAAACAATTCTTCGTGTGGATAAAGGTAACCCTTCTTTCCATCACTCACTAAAAACAAACTAGCCAGTTTCCCCGCTTTTGGATTAGAGATTTTCTGATCATCCAATTCATCCACATAAACCTGAACATACTCACATCCTTTATTCAGACGTGCTACGTGAGTACGGTCTTTTGTCTTCGTAAACCTAACCTTTTGAGCATGATTGAAATACCGTTCAATCACCTCTTCTTTAATTCCTTCTTCATGAAGGGCATCAGAAATGGCTTCTATCATCAGTTCGTCTATTTTTTTAAAATCCTTACTCTTTAATCCATATAAAACAACACTGTACCGAGTTAAATTATTGACCAGCACAATCGTTTTCCTGCGATTAATGGTTAGCAAATTGGCATGCCAGGAAAAAAGCGGCTCTTCCTCAGCAGCTGCTTCAGCTTTCATATTCAGTTGGTCTAATAATTTTTTCGTGCATTGAATAAGCATATTTTTTTACTCCTTAATTTGACGTATCTAGTACTTAGATTATAACTAATTTGAAGATGAACATCGAAGATTAGAATAGAGACCTCAAACAATAACCAGAATCAGACAAACAAATCCCTACATAAGCTCTACTGAGGTGAGGGTGATGACATCTAAGAACGTGTTGATCTGTCCAGTACCTATTATCACGATGACATGAAGAATGAGGAACGAGCAAATAAAGAGCATATGATTTCGTTGCTGAATTCATTTTTGGAGGATGAACTTTAGGTCTCACTCTTAGACAAAACACCCCTTCGTTACCGCGCAATTTCCTCCAATTACGCACGAAAAAACCCCACCCAAAAGGTGAGGCTAATTCTATCAATTAATTCTATTAAATATTTAATTATACTCCAGGTAATTCTTCTGGTAAGCTATTCTCGTCTTATGTATTATCCCGAGCCTTCACCGAACAGGCGACTTTCATCGCATACGGCGATCCGTCAACAATAGTACCCTTTTCTTATTCCCCTTCATCTATTATATCTACTTTCTTTGAAAAGTCATCATAAATTTGCTGTATGTAACAGGTATCTCTCTTTTGGGTTAAGGAACCTGTCCCCAAAACCCATCTTTGGGTCAAAGAACCTGTCCCCCTGACCCACTGCCCCCACCGCCCTCATCCCACCCTTGTCCCCTCCCCACTTCTACGATAAAATATGTGTAAAAATGGAGAATTTTTCATCATAAAATAAATAGAAAGAAATCGGCTTTCAATAAAGCCATAAAGGGTGAGAACATGGAAACGTTGGCAAGACCGCCGCTGCTGCATGAGATGGAAGTTCTTCCGGATCATAAGACAAGGGACTATGAACTTAAGTTAACGATAATGGCTGAAGGCCTGGAGGACACCGAATATCACGAATTACATACCTTCCTCAGCCAAAATTTTTATACAACCACCGAGAGTAAAGATATTCTTTTTTCTATTTTCGTGCTGCTGGCCACTTATGCACGGAGAATGAAGAATATCAGTCAGTTCAAGGATTTAGTTGGGGTTTACGGAGAACACTTTGTTGATTATCCGCTTTATCCTCATATCCTCTCTCTCTTATATAAAGAAATTGGAACGAATGAGGCCATTGAGCAAGAGATGGTTTTCGCCAGAGAAGCGACACAGAAGCTGCCAAATCAAGTCGGAGTTTTGCACCATTATGCTGAAGCAGTGGTCAATTCAAGAGAACAAGGTCTCGCTGTTAGCACCCAAGATCTAGAAGAAGCTTATCAAACGATCAACCGCGTTGTTCATCTTTCGCCGCGTTATGCCAAGTTTCACTCCACGAAAGGAAGGGTACTGGCAGCATTAGGGAAATATGCGGAGGCCAAGGATGCTATCCGGAAAGCTATCGATATGGAGGAGTCTACTAAAAAGGATTATGCGATTCGAATTAATGATTACCTATACCATTTAAATCGCATTCAGACTAATGAGTTTACAGACATGTTTTCTGAAAAAATTACGGTTACGGAAAAAAGCTTGGAGGAATCAAAGGTTGAAGTAGAAGAATCAATCTCGAAGCTAAAATCCGAGAATCTTCAGATGCTTGGATTTTTTACGGCGATTATTAGTTTTACCATTGGATCCATGAATCTATTAGAAAATCGAACCTTTCTCGAGAGTGCGTTGTTAATCCTGATTCTCTCAAGTTCACTCGTATTAGCGTTCGTCGGGTTTGGTTTCCTTTTTCCAGTCAAAAAAACAAATCGGCGGAGCACCATTTGGGTTAGCCTGACAGCCGTAATCACGATTATTGGTTCATTTCTAGCATACTATTTCATAAAATAGGCAGGTGACGGGAGCATGAAGATTAGCACAGTGTATACAAAAGGAATTGGCGAAGTAAATGAAGATGCCATAGTCGTCAACAAGGTCGAGGATATTTTCGCCGTTATAGATGGAGCAACAGGACTCGGAGGGCTTTCAGGGGCAATTGCTGCAAATATTATAAAAGAAAGTCTGGAACAAGAGTCTGATCTTTCCCTGCAGGAAAGGGTGAAAGACGGAAATACCAAGCTTCATCAGGCTGTTGAACAGCAATACAAAGACATCTCTTTTGAAGAAATCCCTAAATATAAAAGAAGCTCTTGCGGAATTAGTGCCATTCAAATTCATAGAGATCCGAAGGGAAATCCAACCTTCCTTGAATATGTTTCAGCGGGTGACTGTATGCTGTTCTTGCAGTTCGCAGATGCTTCCATTCGTCAAGTCACGTACGACCATCTCGACCGCTTAGACCTTGCTGCCATTAGCAAAATTGAAGCCAAATGGAGAAAATTTGAACAAACAGAACCAATTGAAACCCTTTCTCTTGAAAAAATAAAACAGAAACAAACTGAATTCAGACAGGAAGAAGAAGAACTCCTCCGTTCCAACCGCAATAAGCTCAATACATATGAAGGCTATGGCATAATTGATGGAGATGAAGCCGCCATTGAGTTCTTAGAATCTGGGAAAATTCCTTTAATCGCCGTTAAACAGATTCTATTACTTTCCGATGGTTTAAAAGTCCATGATCATAGAAACTATCCTAGCAAAAACACTTGGATTCAGTCGGCTGATAAAGCCTTTTCCAATGGGCTTGAAACACTGGAACAAGAGATTATCGAAACGGAAACAGAAGACCCGGCATGTATTTACTATCCTCGGTTGAAGCAGCATGATGATAAGTCTGGGGTTTTATTGACGTTGTAGGAGGGCATTGTGTACCGCAGATTCTGATAGAAATTCAGGATCTGCGGTTATTCATCTTGTAGGTTAGAAGGCCCTGCCTTAATCTGAAAACTACTAAAATAACAAAAACAGTGCCCACCACATTTCGTGATGAGCATTCTTTTGTTAGTTTAGTACCTAAGGTGCCAGTTATCAACTTATTAATTGTATAACTCGCTGCGAGTTTTGGTTTGACTGACTCAGCATCGCTTGAGATGAACAGCAGGAGGGACTGATACTGGATTAATTTGTTCTTTGTTTAATAGATTAATCCCATTAAACTCCGTATTGTTTGCTATTTCGTTAATCCCTTTTTTCAAGTTGGTTAACTTCTTTTTGAATTTGTTGTCTATCTTTATCCGTCAGTGTATCATTTGCCGACTGCACAGCAAGTTCCCTCAGTCTTAAAAGATTCGGCTCCTGTATAGCCCCTAAACCACCTTCAGCTGTTTGGATGAGAGATATACTATCTTGGGTATTTCTTTGGGCTTGTTGGAGTCCACGAATTTGTGCTCTCATTTTTTCAGATATAGCTAGCCCTGCAGAATCATCGCTGGCCTTATTGATCCGTAATCCAGACGCTAACTTCCCGACAGCATTCGCAGTATTCTTATTGTTTTTATGTAATTTATTTAATGTATTTAACGCTGAAATATTATGATTAATGATCACATATAATACCCCTTTTGAACTGTACGCAAATAACCTTCATTATTATATCGGTAATATATTACAAATAATCAAGTCTATTTCCTTTTTTTCAGCAAATTAATTACATAGTTTGAAAAACTATGGGATATACCCTGGGATTAATAAATTCAGGGATATTATACAAAATAATCTAATAAAAGGTTATTTTTGTTATAATAGTACCTATATACTATATTTCAATGGTTATTATATGCGCAAAATGTAGGATTAAAAAGTGCATAGATATAAACTCTATTAAAATTTTTGGTATAAGTATAAAATTCTTTGAAAGATAGTTTCAGTTTCATCCTAAATATGCATTCGGAGGAAATTATGATGTTAAAACAGGTGGATTTTTTTGAGGAGCTTGAAAGTAAAGGAATTTCAATAAGCCATGAACAAAGAAAAGCAATCGAAAACAAGCTAAATGAAATAATGGATTATGAGCCTAAAATAGGTATTTTCGGGAAAACAGGTGTTGGTAAATCCAGCCTTTGTAATTCTTTATTTGGTAAAGATATATGCCCTATTAGTGATGTAGAGGCATGTACAAGAAATCCACAAGAAGTTATTGTTGGCTTAGGACAAAAGGGATTAAAGCTATTAGATGTTCCAGGTGTTGGGGAAAGCAGTGAACGTGATAAAGAGTATTCTCAATTATATGCTAAACTTATGCCCGAATTAGATCTAGTGCTCTGGGTCATAAAAGCTGATGATAGAGCTTTGACATCTGATGAAGTATTTTATAAATCTGTTGTTAAACCACATGTAGATGAAGGTAAGCCGTTCTTTTTTGTATTAAATCAAGTTGATAAAATTGAGCCATTTAGAGAATGGGATGAAGATAAAAGTGAACCGGGACCAAAACAATTTCAAAACATCCATAGAAAGATAGAAGATGTTGCTACATTCTTTGGGATCACAGCTTCAAGGGTGATTCCCGTTTCTGCAAATGAAAAATATAATCTTACAAAGCTTGTTGATGAGATAGTCTTTGCTCTACCAAAGGAGAAGAAATTGACAGTCTTTCGAGAAGTTGAGGAAGAGCATCAGTCACAAGTGGCTCAAGGTCATGTAAAGAGAAGTGTTGCAGAGGTAATTGGAGATACAATTGTTTCTGTAGTTGAAACAGCGGGAAGAGTTGTTGAAAAAGTTGTTGATAGAGCAATTGATTTTATAGAAAAGTTACCTATTCCTCGTCTGCCTTGGGGACGTGGCAAAAGCAGCAGCGGCGGTTGTTACATAACAACAGCAACAATGCAATTTTTAAACAAGCCTGATGACTGTTATGAATTAAACACATTAAGAAAATATAGAGATAATTGGTTAGCTAATCAATCAGATGGTATTGAACTAATAAACAAATATTATGAAATAGCACCTAAACTTGTTGATATAATAGATAGTAGTTCAAATAAAGATGAAATTTACAATCAAATATGGGTAAATTACATATCTAAGTGTTTGAAATTTATAGAAAATAAACAATATAGTGCATGTAAAGAGCTATATATTGAGATGGTTCATCACCTCGAGAGCGAGGTTACTTCCGTTGTCGCTTGATGTACAAATTGAGTACGAGTCAGACATTGATGAACTTATAGAAAGATACAGCAGCCTTTCATTCTTAAAGTCTATCCAGTTGAGGGCGGATGCATCTATTTCATGGGATAGAGAAAGTGGAACAACTTATGATTTACAGGTTATTTTTATAGGGAAAACTGGATATGGAAAATCCACAACATTAAATAGCATTATAGGCAATAGGGTTTTTGAAACTAATGACGTATCAAGTTGTACAAAAAAACTCCATTCAGCTGAATACAAACTCCATAGCAAAAAACCTTACTATTTCTCTTTATGTGATTTACCTGGGGTTGGAGAATCTACTGAGGCTGATGAGAGGTACTTAGAATGGTATAGAGATATTCTTCTTAAGTCAAATTGTGTTGTATATGTACTTAGAGCGGACCAAAGAGACTTTACTATTGATGAGAAGATTTTTAGTTCCCTTTTTCAAAACCAAGCTGAGAAAAAGAAAGTCATTATTGCTTTAAATTATGCAGATAAAGTCGAACCTATTAATAGAAAGTATCCTTTTCAACCAAGTGAAGCACAACTAATAAATCTTAGGAATCGAGTGAATCAAGTAAGTCAAGTATTCGATATCCAAAGAGGTAATATTCTATTTTATAGTGCTGGTGAACAATATAATATGAAAATCTTAATTAATGCGATAAGAGGAATCATTCAACAACAATATAAATTATTGCGTTAGGAGGTTTTAAAGAATAGATCAATGCCAGAGAATCAGTAACGTGCCCGATTTAGTCCGTTACTGATTCTTTTAATATTTAAATTTATCCATGTGTAATATGCCTTTTTTTAAAGAATTATATTAAGTATAGGAAAATTTACTGCTACCCATGAAATCTACTAAACCTCCCAAAGCTCAATATAATATTCTTAATAGGAACCACGGATAGAAGCTTTTATTCTTCTGGAAATCTGACTTATTAAAGGAATGTGACAAACTAAGGCAATTTTCAAATTTCGATTTACTAATCATTAACCCTATTATCCAGATACTTTTTAGATCCCAACTATTTCTCTTCTTCACGCCTTATATATTACCTTCTTGCTCTTTCTCCATATACTCTTCCCGTATCTGTGAAAGTGTCTTCCCAGTATCCTTATGAACTGCAAATACATAAGTCTGAATACTAGACCAGCCAAATAGCTCCTTTAGCCATTTCTGCATAGAGGTTTCTTCACCATTAACTTCTACATTTCCGTTGGTCAAAAGCGTGCCCTCTTCCTCCCGACCTTTTGCAACGATCTTATCACCAGCCTTTACAACTCCCCATTCAATCATTTCATTAATTTTAGGCAGCGATCTCCGTGTGAAGCCTTTCTTCTGCGAACTTCCTTTTATTGGGCTGTCTAAGAAATTCACATAGTAATCTTTATATGTACTTAATGGTAATATCTTTTCAATGTTTATATACACTTCATTGTTAATGTTGTATGGTATCATTTTAAAACAACTGATATCAACATTATTACTATTCAGCCAAGCAACAGCCGATAAAGTTTGTTCATCATAGTCAGAAGCAACCAATATGATTTTTTGGTTTTTATTAAAGTTAGTCTCCGCACCATTTTCCCTCAAGAATTCAGTTATTTTTCTAGTCCCAAGCTCTGCACTGGTTAAGGAGCTCTCTTCAAAGTCATTACGATATTTTTCGATGTATGGTGCATAAATTTTATTCACCAAATCCTCTGGATCCTCAATCGTTGCATAACTGGCTGCATATCGTATGGCCTGAAATTCAAATGCCTCTCTTCGCCCTTCGATATCCTTACGATCTCTTTTTATCTCAACTAAAACAATATTCCCCTTATTATCAACTGCCGTAAGATCACTAATACCATGCTGGGAGTTTCTAACTTGCTTGCCGACAATGAGCATCGATTCTTCTTCATCACATATCATATCGATATTTTTTCTAAGCAATTCTTCGAGATCACTCTCTTTGTAATTAAGCTCTGCAAAAGTAGTTACTCCAATTTTTATTGCCTTCTCATTGGATATATTGTACATATTCATCGCCTCCTCAAAAAGAACATGTTTATTAGTTAATTTTACCATATTAGGACCTTTGGAAAAACATAGGGACAGGTCCCTTAACCCAAATAGGTCAAGGAACCTGTCCCCGTCATTCTTATCTCGTCAACAAATTATATAAAACTTTCGATAGTTCGGATCTTGTTGTGCGATCTAAAGGATTCATTTTTCCTTTGTTACCAACAATGATTCCTGCTTCGATCAGGTGGTTCACTGCTTCTTTTGCATGGTCTGAAACCTGCCCAGCGTCAGCATAATCGCTGAGGGTTTTGTTTGTTGTTGGTTCAGGAAGTTTTTCTAAAAATGCTAATGTACGGTAAATCAGTGTAAACATATCTTGGCGAGTAATTTGTCTTCCCGGAGCAAATTTCTTTCCGTCTATGCCATTTGTGATGCCTAATTTCTTAGCAGTTGCAAGATAATCAGTGTAATAAGTATTACCTGCATCTACGAAATTATCTGTTACTGTATCATCAACATCAATTCCGTATGAACGCAATAACATCACAAGGAATTGACCTCTTGTCAGTTTTGCATCTGGACTGAATTTACCATTTCCTGTACCATCAGTGATTCCATGTGCTGCAATATATGTGACTGGATCGTAATACCATGCGGTTGTCCGTACATCTTTAAACGATACTTTATTGTATCCAATACTGTAGCTCGTGAATTGAGTTGTGGTAAATTCAACTGATTTTGTTTCCGGATTATATTTACCTATAACATTTTGTAATTCATTGTTGTCAATAATCTTGTAGATCACAACTGCGTTTGGATCTTCATTAGGTAACAAAGTATACGGTATACTGATCAATGCGTTTCCGCCATTTAAGCCGGATATTGTTGTATCTCCCGCATTGACAGAGATGTCGTAAATTGGTCTGCCGTCAAGTTGTGTTTTCATGTCTTGGGACATTTCTGCAGAATCTGATTTCACCATACTAACTTGAACATTCTTCTCGTTAGATGATGACGAATGTATGGCATTCAATGCTTTTACATCGAAAGTGACAATGCTGACTCCTGCATCTACTTTCAGTTGTACATTGTCATTTTCAGCAAGTTGAGTAAATAAGTACTGTGGAATTGTAACATCTACTGATGTAGCTGAGGTATTCCCATTAAGTACAATCTCTACTACTGCTGCTCTTCCTGCTGCTTCTGCATCCTTCACTGCAGTTAACAACTTAGAAGCCGTCGCGTCATCGATCGTAGCTTTGACGTTCTCTAAACTGTTGTTCGCATTTAGTTGAAGACGAATATGATTTATATCTCCAGATACAGTATTCTCGATAGCTGGTGAATGGTTCGGATTGCCGCCTGATCCACCGCCAGTATTCCCAGTAGAATCGTTACCATCTTTTGTATTGAAAGAAACTAATTCACTGTAAGCTTTTCCTGAATTGTTTTCTGCGATCGCAATCCATTTGTCATATGTTTTTGAAGAAACATTTTCAGCTAAAATGGAAGCCGAAGCATCTTCTGCTGGTACTTCATCAATCGCAGAATTGCTAAATAGTACGGCATCAACACTATCTACTGTAAGTGATTTCGCATTCACATCAAAGTCCAAATCCAGCTCAAAAATGTCTTGTGAAGATGCTTGGACACCAATGTCGTATGAATTTAATTTTGGCGCGTCAAATAAATTAAAATCATTTAGTTTTGGCGAATAAGAATTCATATAAATCTTCCCATTTGCCAAATCAAAATACAGCATTTTGTAATAGGCATTTCCGCCTTCTTCACCCGATTGATAATTTGTTAACAACTGATAAACTTTACGTTCTTCAATTCCGTCATTATCGTCATCAAATCCAGAAACATTGATGGCAGCTCCATGGTAATGTCCGCCAAGCACTAGTTTCACATTTGGATTTTTAGCTACTACTTCTTTTTGGAAATACTGCCCTGCCGCATCCAATTCTCCATCTCTGTTAATATAGTTATGGAAATTTAAGATTGCGAAACGATCAGAGTGTTCCGCAAGAACCTTGTTAATCCATGCTGCTGCTTCTTGATCGAAATCATAACTCATGTAGACGAGGATGAAATCTTGTCCTCCAGCAGTTACAAGATCATAGTGCCCAAGGTTATTTTTGTAGGAATCACCATATACGTCATTTCCTTCGAAACGGTCTGCTCCGAAATAAGTTTGGTAATTTTCGTATCTGCGATTATGGTTTGCAATATCATGGTTACCAGCTAATACACCATAAGGCAAATTGGCATCCTCTAATATTTTCATATATTTGTCAGCATATTCCCATTGGTATGTTTCGTCTATATCATCGATAAGATCTCCCGTATGAATGACATAGCGGATATCCTTACGATCTTTATTAGCGACAATATGGTTGTTCATAAGTTCAAAATTATTAGGGTAACTTTGTGAATAATATTGTGTGTCACTTGTCCAAGCGAAAGAGAAATCGTATTGTTCTGGTTCGCCTGTGCCGTCCCATAAATAATTATTTTTCACAGTGCTTGGACCACTATCCTTTTGGCTTGGTAACATCTCCATACCTCTGCCTTGTGCAAGCACGTATACTTTTCCATCCTTAATAAAATTGGCCGTTTCAAATACTGCAGTCACAATACTATCTTCATATTTTGAATCCAGTAGTTCCCACTCATTTGTTAACTTGTTACTTACGTATAAGCGCACGTCTTTACCATAATCAGTAGTCGCATTTAATGCGAAACGCAAAGAAGTATCCGCATCATTCACATCTAATTCATAAATTTGATATGGCAGACTGCCATTTTCACTTGTAATTTCCCCTAACTTTCCGAGTTGTGAACGATTTGTATCATCTCCAGTACCTTCATACACAGTAATACCGTTATCAACAGTCAACGCTTTTGCGTCATGGAATGAAACATCCGCATCAACTCCTTTACTCAACGCAGCAGTCAAAGTAGATGCATCATGATTCGCACCTGTTGATGAAACATCTGAAAAGACTGGATAATTGACGCTAGAAGTGAACGTCCATGTTTTTGTCCCTACATTTCCTAATTCATCTTGAATAGTAGCTTTTAATGTATGGGTACCCAGGCTAAGTTCAGAGCCATTGAATGATGTACCATCTAATAAAGTTCCATCTAGTTCAAGAGAAAGTGTATCGTTGACAACAGCTGATGCATCTTGATAATCCGCTGCAAACGTGTAAGTACCATCAATTTGAGCAGGTACATCCGCAATGATTTCAGGACCTAAGTTGTCCACATTTACAGTAAATTCTTTGCTAGCACCATCAGGATTGGAAATAGAGATCGTATGAGCTCCATCACTTACTGAATTTGTATCCCAGTTTGTACTATTTGCATTCATTAACTCTTGAGGAATTGTAAATTGTAATTCTAATTCGCGCTTGTTCTTGTTTAACGTAATAGCATCAGTAGATTTAACATCACCAATTGGGTATAGGGTTGTACCACCTGGTATTTCTAATGCAAAATTCGTCATGTTGAAATTATCACTGGCAGTTCCAGGTGAAATATCCATTGCATCGATTTCTGTCCCAGCTAGAATGCGGATCTTTACTTCAGCATCTCCGTTTTCGTTAAAAGTAAAGAAACTACTGTCTATTTTCACAGCACGTGATGGCATAACATCGTACCAGCGAGAGAATGTTTGTACTAGTTCTCCATTAGCTAAAAGAGCATTCTTTCTTCCGTCTAAGCCTTCGATATCTAATGTGAAGTACACACCTTGTTCAAGCATACGTGTATTTTCCATAAGGTTCCCATCAACCTTAATGTCTACATTCGCATCATCTTGTGATCTTCCTATGATATTTACTGTACCTGATACGACTTCATTATCTGATAGATTTGAACGTATTTTCCCTGTAAATTCATTAGAATGAACAACGCTCACTCGATGGATCGGTGTATTTGTGGTATGGAATGTATTGTTCGCTTCCACATAATATTCAATATACTCGCTGTTAAGGTAACGGTCCGCACCAATCTCTACGTAATACTTTCCAGGAACACGAGTATTGAACGAATTTGATGCTTGTGCAGTCCAGTCGTCAGATTTATTCGTACGATAATAAACTACAAAACTATTGATGTCTGTTGATTCATTATAAGCGTAAGGAATGCTAAGATCCGTTCCTTCCTCAATCAAGTTATCTTGAGGATTTTCCTCTAATTTTGATATCTCAGGTTTTATACCTAAGTCAATTAAAGGCGTTTTTTGAATTTCACTTACAAGACCTGCCGTATGATTGGCTTGTGTAGCAATAGAAACACTTTGTGCAATTCCTTCTGCGGATTGTAAGTGAACACTGCTGCCTTCTTTCGCACCAGCATCCGTTCTATTGTAAGTAAAAGTAGAAATTGTTTCATTGCTAGCCTTTGCAACAATAGCCACTGTAGCTGTTGTGTTTCTCATAGCGGTCTGATTATTAACAGAAAATACTGGTACATCATTTGGAATATTTAAGCTTTCCCGGAAATCAGCTTCATCCGGCATAGTCTTGCCTTTATTCTCCAGATCAACGCGTCGCATCCAGAAAACCGCAGTTGATTCAGCTGGGATTTTCACTTCTTCTTCGGTAAACGTCAATAATTTTTCTGATCCATCTGTATAAACAAGATTGAAGTTTGTTCCGAAGTCCATTTCAGAATCAGAAGCATTATATACTTCAATAAAGTCCATACTGTCGATCGATGTACTACTTAATCCTGTATACACTTCATTTCGTGCAATATCATTCGGGTATATCTCTGTTAAAAATACATTTGTATTTGAAACGAATAAAGGAATATCAATTTTCAGTGCATCACTAATATTATTTGTTTCATCTTTCACCACTACATATAGATCATGGGCACCTGCTTTTAAGTTTGAAAGTTCAATTTTTGTTTCAACATTCTCAATAATCGGCGTTCCCTCACCAGTTGTATCGATACTTGGTGCATCAGCCCCATCATCAACCACTGCATAATAGTAACTACCTGATTTATTTGAAGTGAAGGATACGTTCGCTTCACTATCGCTGGAACGGATTTCACTTCCTGGTGTAAGTATTGCTTTTGTAAAATAGTTTTTTTGGACTTCTCTTACAGAACCTGCTGAAGGTGTTGCTTGCTTCTCAATTGCTAAAGAATCCGGTGTTCCTTCGAGAGCTAGTAAATGAACACTTGTCCCTTCTGCTGATCCTACATCCGATAAGTCGTAAGTGTAGCTAGATACCGTCTCATTCGTGCTTTTAGCAACAATAGAAACGGTACCTCCTGGATTTTTTAAAGCTTTCTGATTATTAACCGAAAACACTGGTACGTCATTTGGAATATTTAAGCTTTCACGAAAAGCTGCTTCATTCGGCATGGTTTTTCCACTTTTCTCTAAATCTACGCGTCGGATCCAGAAAATTGCCGTTGATTCAGCAGGGATTTTCACCTCTTCTTCGTTAAACGTTAATGTACTATCTGTATAGATAAGATTAAAGTTTGTTCCAAAGTCTAGTTCAGAATCAGAAGCATTATAGACTTCAATATAGTCCATACTGTCGATCGTTGCACCACTTAACCCTGTATACACGTCATTTCGTGCAATATCATTCGGGTATACTTCTGTCAAAAATACCTCATTATTTGAGTTGTAATGTGGAATATCTATTTTCAATAGATTACTAAGATTATTTGTTTCATCTTTTACAACTACGTACAAATCCTGTGGATCCGCTGTTAGCGAAGTAAGACTAATTGGTGTATCAACGTTTTCAACAATAGGCGTTCCCTCACCTGTTGTATCAATAATTGGTGCATCAGCCCCATCGTTAACCACAGCATAATAGTAACTACCAGATTTATTTGAAGTGAAGGTAACTGTAGCGTTTTTTTCACTAGTTCGACTTATACTTCCTGATGTAAGGATTGCTTTTGCAGATACGTTTTCTTGCATTTCGCTTACGATACCCGCTGAAGGTGCAGCCTGCTTAGCAATCGCACGAGAATCAGATGTTCCTTCAACAGCTTGTAAATGAACACTTGTCCCTTGTTCAGATCCTACGTCTGTTAAATCGTAAGTATATGTAGAAACCGGTTCATTCGTGCTTTTACCAACGATAGAAACTGTAGCTGCTGGATTTTTTAGAGCCTTCTGATTATTTACGGAAAATACCGGTACTTCATCTGGGATATTTAAGCTCTCACGAAAAGCAGCTTCATCCGGCATAGTACCTTTACTTTCTAAATCAACACGTTTTACCCAAAATACCGCGGCTGATTTAGCAGGGATGATCAACTCTTCTTCGATAAATGTTAAAGTTTTATCAGAAGTATCTGAGTAGACAAGATCGAAGTTTGATCCAAAATCCAATTCAGAATCTGATGAGTTATACACTTCAATATAATCCATACTATCAATGGTTGATCCGCTAAGCCCTGTGTAGTTTTCGTTACGCGGAATATCATTGATATACAGTTCGGTAAGCCACATTGCTTCAGTTATCTCGTTATTTCCCATTTCGGAAGCAAGCGTAAATGTTGGTTGTAGCGTTGGAAAAATCAATAAAAATGCTAACATGCAAGAAAATAACTTTTTAAATGTTTTACTCATCTTCCTTAGCTCCTTTTTACTTATTTACAACACATGATTCTGAAACAACAAATGAGCTAATGGTTAGCTATAAAGTAAATTGGCCTCACTAATCAAGGTTTGCTAAAACAACTTACAATCTTAGGAAATACTAACCTCCTCCCCAATTAAAAACATAATATTTAACACCAAGTGCTAGATTTTCGAATTTATTACAAAAATAAAATACTGCCATTCTATCTTCACGAAAATTCGAAAAAAACCTAATAATTGAATTTAGCTTGTTATCCATCCCTAATCTAGTAACAGTTTTACTTCATACATCATTGTGTTCCTAGTTAAATGTTACTAATTGAATGTAAAATTTCATAAAGTATTTCGTAAAGCGAATATTAATTCATAAAATATAGGGACAGGTTCCTTGATCCAAATGGGTCGAGGAACCTGTCCCTATTATTCTTAAAAATCTTTCAAAATACGAAACCTTCAGAAAGGAAAATCAGTATATATATCAATACATAAAATTGCTATTAAGGATGGATTTGGAAACAGAGTGGATAACTACAGTGGTAGAAAAAACAGGGCTGGTTGGAAGTTTTACTGTTAAAATAATCTCTGCATTCTTACTAACCTCCAACAAATTCAATAGAAACGGTGTGAAATTCTATGAAAATGGATATCGACAAAATTCTAGAAACTATTAGGTATCAAAGTCTAGGCAATCCGGAAATCATGGCTAAGTATTTTCAGGAGACAGGTTATACAAAGAGGGATTTGGATGAGGATGATGGGATTTATGGTGAATATTTGACGTATGAGTATTTGCATGATGCGCCTGGGTATTCGCGAACTTTATGCAATTTATATATTGAAAGAGATAACGGTTATATTAGTGAGATCGATCTTGTTTTTATTCATGAGACTGGTATTTATATTATGGAGTCAAAGAATTATAGCGGATGGATTTTTGGGCATGAGAAGGATCAATTTTGGACACAGGTTTTAAAGAATGGGAAGAAAAATAAGTTCTATAATCCGATTAAGCAGAACCAAACACATATAGAGGCCGTGATGAAGGTGTTATATGCGTTAACAGATAAATTCATCTTTAATATCGTTGTTTTCAGCGAACGATGTGAGCTTAAAAGTATTACATATGACAACCTCAACACCTCTGTTATTAACAGAGATCTATTGCCAATGTTTATGAGATACGAAGATGCCAATAGTCCGAAGCATTTGAACAAGAAAGAGATTGACGCACTTTATGACATGTTAAAACCATATACATTGGCCTCTGTTAAGGTGAAAGAAAAGCATAGAAAACAGTACAACTATTCAGGATAAGCGTCTTTGACCATCACATATAGATGGTCATTTTTTATTATTTTCAAGAAACCTTTGATGTATACCTGCATTTCGGATAGCCGCTGCATCCGTAAAAGGCGCCATATTTTCCTTTTTTCAATGACAATGCTCCACCGCATTTCGGGCATTTTTGCTGTTTAGTTTCTTCTTTTACTTTTTGCACCTTCGCTTTGCGGTTTTGTTTAATATCTTCTATATGCTTTCTCTTCATCTCTTTCTTCGTGTTCTGATCTGTAATGATTAATCTTTCAAGCGCTGCATCAATCTTTTTCAGCTGCGTTTCATTTAAAACCGCAGAATCCCATTCCTTGATGGCTTGTATTAATTGCGGAAATTGAATCACTTTTGCAGAGTGAAAGTCTTCTTTAAATTTGAAAGTTGAATTCTGAGAGAAAGCAATGATTGAGTGAATATTAGCAAAGTCTTCTTGATAGATGTATTTTTTTATGGTCTGGATATGACCATAGTTTTGCCAGATCGGATTGAGGAATTTCTCTTTTCGTTTATAAATGGTCTGTGTCAATTGCTTCTGCTTCTCTCTGCCAAAAATCCAGCCTTCATAATGCTTGGTTTCAATGACAAAGATCCCATATGGTGACGTCACAACATGATCCACCTGCGAGGTCCCACCTTCTCCATTTGGCACATAAAGATCATGATAGATTCTATAATTCTCGCCGAGTTTAAGCAGCTCTTTATTTACATACCGCTCCCCTACTGCCCCTTTAATAGCCGGATACTGCCTTTTCAATACGAGAATACCGGCTAGCAGCAAGAACGGAATAGCAAATGGAGCTAGAATGATTAGAAGCGGTAAAAGAAGAATGATGGCTAGAATGATTAGCAATGCTTTTTTCATGATAAACACTACTTTCAAATTATTTCACTTGATAATTTTACCATTATAATGAGTAAATTGGCATATATCCGAACAACTTGTCACAAAAAAGCAAAACACTAATTAGACAAAGCATAGCTACTCCAGATACACACGAAAAAACCCCACCAAAAGGTGAGGTACATTCAAATACTAATTGCGCATCCTTTTGGGTTGAGGAACCTGTCCCCAAAACCCACTTCCTCAAACCCCCACAACCTCCAGCTCTTCCCCAAATAACTCCTCCATTGACAGTTCGTGATTGTATTGATTTCTCATTTTGTGTTCGAGGATTCGGGTTTTTATTCTGTTGATTTTTACGGCTTCTGGTATTTCTTTTCCATGCATTTGGTAATAATATTTATCCAGAATGTCAGTAAAGTGATTTCTCATAGAAAAAGTATTGATTTCAAGTGTTTTTTCTAGGAGTAATAGGATTAGTTCGTGTGGTCCTAATAGGCCTTTATATGTATCTTTAAGAATCGTTTCTTCAATAATATGTTTCGCTTTTTCATTAAAAGTAGAATCTCTTTGGTTGTTTTCATTATCAAACATAAATTTTACTAGTTGGCGGAAGATTTTCTTTTCTACTTCTCTACTTTTATCAATTGTATTTAAGCTGGCGATTTCTTCATCCGTAATTAAAACAGTATTGTAGTAAAACTGAATAACATATTCTAGAAATTTATATTTGTAAATCTGGTCGCAATGTCCAAATAGATTAAGATGTGTCATCACTCTTGCAAAATTGTATAACCTAAGCGGTTCATACTTTTTGGAAATCTGCCTGTCTCCATCAAAAATACGCAGGATTTCGATCGTCCATTTGTCCTGCAGCTCACAACTCCGGAATAATTGGAAATATTCATAGGAGATATCATGAATGCCATTCGAGTTATTTCTGTAGATATAGGGGGATATTTGATATTTTCTTTTTAATTTTTTCCTAGACCGTTTGGAGTAATCATAGAGCAAAGATTCCACTCCGAATATTTCCTCAAAGGCATTTTGTGATTCACTATTATATGTATTAAAGTAATTAATCACATTACTTGATAATTTCTTGTTTGTTCTAGAACCGCCCGTCATTTCAGTTAAAACATCGGTTTCCTGATGGTTGAGATTATCGCTCTCAAAATAGAGCCCAACTAATTCATCTTCATATATTTGCCTCTTTACCAATTTATTTTCCGAAATAATATAGGCAAAGAAGTAATAGATAGCAAATATTAGGCTAACCATTAGGAGAATTGAGTTAATTAGCCGAAACTGAAATGTTTCAACAAACATTAAAAATAGCGAACTGACATTGATAATGGCAAAGACGATGAGCAGCTCGTATATTCTTAACTTATTAAAAAGTCGATACTTTTTAACCAGAAACTTTCCGTAGTCAACCCCAATCACCTTTCTTGTTTCTGCCAAAGAGGTTAATCCGATAATCGTCATATTAATAGCTATGATCGCTATAATTAAACTGTTATCAAAAATAATATTTTTAAAATTGATAAAATCCACAAATAGTCCTCCTGATTATTTAAAAATATTTATTATAAAAAGCAATAATCTCACTAAAAGAGATGCATATCACCTTATGAGCTATATGTATTCGCCATGCCTAGCTATATCTTGTTGGTATGCAACAATCAACTAGACTTAAAAAACACATGCCTAGTTTTTTAGATACCGGAAATACCAAATGTTACAAACCTATCTCCAATTAGGAGTTCCACTCTTCTCTTTACACCTGTTATTTGTTCATCGGAGACTGCCAGATTAATAGTACTTTAAGTAACCAAAGTGTGTAGAATATTCTCATGTTTAATATTCCTTATAATCACTCTTACTATATATATATACGACTATTGTAATACTTTGGTAAATTAATGTTAATAGAATTTCGATAAATGGATGTTATATTTAAGGATATTAGCTTTTAATTCTAATGAGCTTAGAAAATTAATAGACTAACCGATTGTAGCTATCTAGTTAGAAGCTCCAATATACCCTGGAAGAGGCGGCTAATTTAATTTAGAAGTTACAACTGGTAAACCACTATTTGCTGGTACATAACTTGTCATTAGGTGGTAAATAGAATGTCATTGGTGGTACATTGCGCTGGCTGTAATCAATTTTAAATAATCGGAGTTCTGGTCTCTCTTACAGATGCTTTAACAATGTACAACTTTTCTCCATCTAGATCTTGATCCGAACTCCCTTGAAAGGAGTCCTAAAAATGTTAACTCAATATCAATTTTCACAAGTTGCAAGGATCAACAATGAGTACGGAGATGAAGTAGAAATTGAGCTTATGAAACATCCTGATTATTACAGAGTAGTAGCAACCATTTGTGAAGATTCAACACCTTTTAAAGACTATATCGGTATTGGATTAGACAATTACAATCAAGCCCTGGCTTTAAGGCAGGCTATTCATAAGCTACACTGGGCAGCTTACAGAAGTTGCCACTGCAGTTTACTAGACTCGTCATAGACGAGTTTGATGCGTCATAAAGGAAAGTACTAAAAATAAAAAAGCAGCTAGTTTTTATGAAACTAACTGTAGCAATTTTCTTGAGAGATGTTGAATGACTTCATGTAGTGTGGAGATATAGAACATTTCCAATACATCCACCTTGCTTTCAGGTAGAATAAAATCAAATGGCATGTAAACTATCGTAAGCCTACATGCCTGTCACTGTCGCCAATTTTATAAAGTGAAATATGGTTACCAGAGTTACTGGATGAATTAGTTATAGCAAAGTATGAAGCAAATGATAGCTTCCGTAAGTTAATTCAGAAGTACAAAAAGATTGATTTATTAATCCTAGATGAGTGGCTACTAACAGAGCTGTCAGAGAAAAATGTACTTCATGTGTTGGAGATTATTGAAGCAAGGCTCAAAAGAGCCTCTACTATATTCTGTTCTCAATTTTCACCAGAGGGATGGCATTCCAAACTGGGACAGGCACAAATAGCAGATGCGATTCTTGACAGAATCGTTCATGATTCATATAAGATTCTAGTTGATGGTGAAGTTTCGATGAGGGAACGTCATGGATTGCGGGTATTTAAATGATTCCGCCAGCAGTCGAAAACCGTATAGCTAGATATTTTCTGCATATGTACTTACCTGATAAGGTACAGCAGGCTGTAGAGGAAAAACTATTACCCTCCTGCATTCGGAACGATGAAGAGAATATAGATCAAGATGAATTAGTTCGTTGAGCTATTGAGATTATTGATCAGGAATTGAGAGATAAGAGATTCAAATAATAATATAAACAACCATTGGAGCGAGTGAAGTTCCAGTGGTTGTTTATATTATTAGCTACATTAATAAGAATGGCTCTCACCCCCGCACTTAATGGCTCAGTTGACCGCAAATAGTGGTGTAAACGCTAGAATAAAGTTGACAGTTTTCGCTTGATAAGATTTTACACTTTTGCTCAATTAACATACTACTTTAGTAAAATAGATATTGATATTATTTTACTGGAGGTTAGGGTTTTGGAGGAGAAGTTAGTGTTATATGTAAAGATTCATGAACTACGCAAAAGAAAATTTAAAGTAGCACAAATCGCTAAGGAGCTTAAAATCTCAAGACCAACTGTCTATAAGTATTTAGAAATGACTTTTGAGGAGGCAAGAGCTTACACTGAACAGCCTTTGGGGAAGAAGAAAAAACTAAATCACTATAAAGACTGGATACTTGCCTGGCTAGAGGAGTATCCTCACCTGAGTAGTGCTCAGATTCATGATTGGCTTTTGGAGAGATATCCCGACCTATCGGTCGGTGGAAGTACTGTGAGATCTTATGTGAAAGATATTCGTGAAGTCTATCAGATTAAGAAAAAGGTCATTGTCCGTCAATACGAAGCAGTTCCTGAACAACCAATGGGCAAACAACTTCAGGTGGACTGGGGTGAAACAAAACAGAAAACGACAGACAACAAAGAAATCAAACTGTACTTTATTGCCTTTGTACTCGCTCACTCCAGACATAAATATATGGAATGGCAGGCACGTGTATTTTGCAAGAAAAAAGTGCATAACTGCGCAAGACTTTTTGCAGAGTTTTGCCACCCAATCTATTTAACTTACCTAGCCTTAGATAATGCGTTGAAAGCCTATAACTTCCTCCATTGAACGTTAATACATGTGCGTGATGAATTAACCGATCCACTAAAGCAGCTGTCAGCCTCGAGTCAATGAAGATCCGATTCCATTGGCTAAATTCAAGATTTGAAGTAATGATTAAGCTTTTTTGTTCATACCAATCGGCAATTAGCTGAAACAACAATTCGGAACCTTCTTTACTAAAAGGTAGATAACCCATCTCATCAAGTATAATCAAGTCTACCTTCTCAAACCTTTTTCTAAAGGATGGTAACTTATCCTGCTTTAGTGCCTGTTCTAATTGCTCTATGAGGAGAGATACACGATAGAATCTCACCTCATAGCCCATTTCACAAGCTTTTCTTCCTAATCCTGTTGCTAAATGCGACTTTCCGGTCCCTGGTGACCCAATTAATACTACATTCTGCTTTTGTTTGATAAAGTCCAAGCTCGTTAGACCTTCTTTATCAATATGGGTTGGAAATCGAATTCTTTCGTTCCATTCATAGTTGCTTAGACTTTTAGAGTCTAAGAATTTAGCATTTTTAATAAGACGCTGTACCTTTGCTTTCTCACGCAAACGAAACTCTTCCTTAAATAATGCTTCTAAATATTGTACCGGAGAGTCAAAAGGGATGTTCTCGTATATTTCAGATACATAAGCTAATCTCAATGACTTACACATAGAACGAATTGATTCACTCATGATGACTCACCCCTTTCTAAAGGAGCCAAAGAGTCGTATTCAGACCAGTCTAGCCCGAAGGGATTTTCGTTCTTCCCCGAAATTAAATCATAGAATTCCTCGTTAATTCTCTTCATATCATGTGTTACAAGTAAATTTACTAATTCCAGTAATCTCTCTTTTCTAACCATTAAATCATCAACCATTAGGTAATCATTAACTCTTCCCGGCAGGTATTTTTGATATCTTGAGTATGGTACAACCCTTGGTTTTCTAATCCAATCCTTGAAGATTGAAACCCAGGGAATAGCTCTTTTCTTGTTCATATAAGGCCTAAAATCTTCTAATAGAATTTCCCCATCGGGGGAAACAGCCTTAAATTTATCCCAATATAATACAAAATAAATATATGGATAATTCGATGCTTTGGGAATATGTATCAAAGTGCCATCTATCTTCGCTTCGTTAAACTTATTCACCTTTGCTTCTACTTCCTTAAAGACTGGGTAATCCTCAGTTGGCAACTCTAGTAAGAAACCCTTCTCTTTATTCCAAAGGTGCTCAATCATTATCTCTTTCTCATAGTGTAGTCTTTGTCTATCCATTTGCAGCTGAGCACGAAGTGTTTCTGTTAATTCTTCGTAGCTGCTCATGACGGGAGATGTTGTAAAGAAGTTATACCGAATATATCCTACTTTATTTTCAACGCTCCCTTTTTCATGTCCACTTCGTGGATTACATACCTGAACTTCAAAACCATAATGGTTTTGGAATTGGATAAAAGCATCAGTTAATTTTGCTTCTTCGGTTATGGACCTTACTTTCTTTACTGCTGGGGTCAGGTTATCAATTCTAATTCTTCTTGGAATCCCTCCCGATTGCGAGAATAATAGTTTCAGCCCATAAAGAAAGCATTCCTGGTTTTCAGAGGGTAACGGTACTGCAAAAGCTGCATTACTATGTGGATATGACATAACTAGAACATGCGTATCCACAAATTCTCCCTCTTTTACAACCTCCATTACTCCAAAGTCTACCTGGGCTTCACTAGGAGGATGCTCTAGACGATCATGCCCTTTATCAATTTCTTCATTATGGCTATTCTCCCAATCAGAAATAAAATAACATACTGTCCGATAGGAACCAGCAAAACCAAGAGCCTGTAGGTCCTTAAACAGCGCTTTCTTATTTCGACGTAACTTCTTCTTTAGTTTGCTATCTTCAAATAGCCAATCTGAAATAATTTCTCCCCACTTTTCTGTATACATCATGCCATTGGGTTGTTTTATCTTAGATTCGGGTAATTGATTTTCATCTGCATATTTCTTTGCTGTCCTCCAATTAATCCCTAATGTTTCCTTAATTTTTGTTATGGATAATCCTTTTTTGTTTCTTAGGTGTTTGATACAATTAATATCAGACATTGCTAGCATCCTTTCGTAATCCTCCACTCTGTATTGATTCGACACCTATACAGTAGAGGGACTTGGGGTGGCTGGCAAGTCTTTTTTTGTGCACATATTAAATAAGTGCAGGACTCTGCAGTTATTACTTGCAAAGGTCTGCACTTTTATTTTGCAATAAACAGCACGTCCATTTACTACAAGAGATGCGGTCAGATGTCATGAAAATGCATTTCAGTTCTATGGAGGACGAACAGAAGAAATTGTCTATGATCAGGACCACTTAATCACAGTGAGTGAAAATGCAGGCCAGCTGCTTTTAACAGCTGAATTTCAAAGCTATTTAAATGAGCGTAAATTCAAAGTTCACTTGTGTAGAAGAGCTGATCCAGAATCTAAAGGCATGATTGAAAATGTAGTGAAATACATAAAAGGCAATTTCGCTGATAGTCGGGTGTTTAGCGACATAGAAGATTGGAATAATCGAGCACTACAGTGGCTAGATCGTACTGGAAACCATCAGGTTCACCAGACCACGAAAAAAAGACCAGCAGAAGTGTTTCTCCTCGAAAAGCAACACTTACAGCCAGTCTCTTCGTTACTTTCATTTGAAAGTACCAATAACCAAAGTATAACAAGAAGTGTAAGCAAGGACAACACTATCCGTTATAAGTCAAACCGTTATTCCGTCCCACTTGGGACTTATCAAACAATGAGTGAGAATCTTGTATGGATTGAAGCGACAGGCGAAGAGCAAAAGACGCTCATCATCCGCAGAGAAGCAAATGATAAGGTACTTGCCGAACATCTTATTAGCTCAGAAAAAGGAAAACTCATTCAAAACCGTGATCATACTCGTGATCGCTCCAAAGGGGTTGAAGAGCTTAAGCAACGTCTAATCTCTTACTTTGTAAATCGGACACAAGCAGCTGCTTATTTGAATGAGATCAGCCAAAGATACCCGAGGTATCGTCGAGACTGATTACAGCCAAGGGTTTTTACCACCCTTGCCATCTTTTTTACCACTCTTCGCCAAGGAATTTACCAGGCTACGCCAACGTATTTACCAGTACGCAATAAGCCCTACAGATTAACATTCTAGTAATCCTGTAGGGCTTTATTTTAAATTAACTATTTAGAGTGGTTAATGAAGTAATTGAAGATTAACTTTCTAGTCCCTTCAAATATATCTTGCTCAGTCCAGCTATAAGGAACAGGTTCCTCACCGTATACCTTTAAAATCTTTTCATTTAGTTCCTTTGGGAAAGGAATCCAGGTTTTGTAACCCACCCAATAATAGTATTCTTCAATCTTCTGAATCTCTTTAGGGGTTAATGTGGCCAAATCAAGGTTACCTTCCTAACCCGTGACGCTCACGCATAGAAACTTCTCCATCTAGTAGAATTTGATAGGAGTCATGAATAATGCGATCTAAGATTGCTTCCGCAATCGTTTCATTTCCTAGCTTTAAATGCCATCCACTAGGATCAATCTGTGAACAGAATATAGTGGAACCCACCTTATGACGCGCCTCTGTAATTTCCAAGAGGATTGCTGCTTCATCCGTTGTTAAATCTGTTAATAGCCATTCATCTAGAATAAGGAGGTCTACTTTCGTATATTTTTTTATGCTCTTCCGATAACTTCCGTCGGCTGCTAATTTAGCGAGTGACAGCTCATCCAGTAATTCTGGTAATCGAATATATTTAACGTTGAAAAACTGGCGACAGGCAGATACTCCGAAGGCAGTAGCTAAGAATGACTTTCCTGAACCAGTAGGTCCTTTTAATATAATGTTGTGACTATCAAGTATATAATTACAACTAGCCAACTTCAAAATCAGTTCTTTGTTTAGCCTTCGATCTTCATGATATTCAAGGTCTTCAATACATGCATTGGAATTAAGAAAAGTCGCCATTTTGATTAACCGTTGAAGCTTATTACTCTTTCGGCGGGCATGTTCTAAATCGACAAGTAAACTAAATCGATCTTCAAAAGTCATTTTTTGAAATTCTTTATTAGCTGCTTGTTCCTTATAGGCTTCTGCCATTCCACTTAATTTCATCTCGATTAATTTGGTTAATGTTTGTTCATTCATCATTTATCCGTTCCCCCATAGTAAGAAGCTCCACGTGTAAAGCCAAAATTATTTGTGTTGATTTCTGTTTTCCGTTTTAATTCTTGCTCTGCGTCATTCTTCTTGTTAGTCTTCAGTAGCGTTTGAATACTTTTGACCGTTGGTCTTTTAGTCATTGAGATTACCATCTTACAAGCACGTTCAATCTCATATTTCGTGTATCGACGCTCAAACTTCTTCAAAGAAAATATAGATTGTAGGGCTAGCTTCTCTGTTTGTGAAGTATCTAGAAGATATTGAATTACACTTAACGTTGATTCTCCAATATTTTCTGCCCATTCAATCGCAGCTTCTGGGGTTTGATCAACGAATAACTTGTGATTATCTGGCATATGATCGTGAACAGTGGTAGTTTGACCAAATTTACCATATAATCGTTTATGAGAGGCTATTCTCATATGGTTAAAAAATACTTCTAAGAGTTTATCAGACACTCTCACTTCGACTTCTCGATTGATATATTCGTATGGTACGGAATAAAACATGCTATCGAAGGAAACGTGATAGTCAGGTGCTACAGTTGTCTTTTTCCATTCAGACATTTTATAAAGTTCTATCGGAAGGGGAGAAAGGGCAAATTTCTCTTCTTCTTCAAATGCAGACAAACGAGACCCTTTTTTTCGAGTAAAGGGTCTTTTATTAAATTCGTCTAATTTCTTCCTAACCTCTTCGTTCAATTCATCAATAGTAAAGCAATGCATGTTTCTTAATGCTGCGATTATCCAAGTAGAAATCACTCCAACCGAACCTTCTACACTGGCTTTATCTTTAGGGGTACGAACCCTCGCTGGCATGACAACAGTATTGTAGTAGTCCGCCATCTCTTTATAAGCAGGATTTAAGATCAATTCGCGGGTTGTATGCTTAGTAACGCTTGTTCTTAGGTTGTCTGGAACGACAATTTGAGTCGTACCACCGAAATACCTATAGGCATTATTGTGAAGTGTGATCCATGAATGAGAGTCCATAGACAGGCTTGCTTCTGCGTATGATAACTGGCTGCACGGCAAGGTCGCAACGAACACATAGGCTTTTACCTTTTCTCCAGTATCTCTATCAATGATGAATGCTGTGGAGCCCGCCCAATCGACTTCCATGATTTCACCTGGTTTTCTGCGAATGCGCAAAGTAGCTTTGTATTTATCTGCATAATTACTGTAATGACGTAAGAAACTTCGATAAGAGTATGGGATCTTTTGATTCGCTCTACATTCAGCTTCATATTCATGGTGGAGAAGTGAAAGTGTTACATTGGGCTTTGCCAACTCCTCATGAATATAGTCAAAATTCAAGGGATGCCGACCTGAAGCCTCCAATGTTTTCTGAGGAAAAAGAAATTCTTCAATCCATTTATCCGTCATTTCCTCCTCTAACGGACAGACTAGGCCCTTCTTTTCGGCAAGGGTGATGATCTCTGTTACTTTTTGACGAGAATGGCCAGTACTTGAGGCAATACCTCTAAGGCTAATACCCTCATCCTGTAATTCCAATATCTTTCGATAATGAATCATACAAAAAACCTCCTGAATAATAATGACACACCAATAGGTGTGCTCAATAATTATACAGAAGGCAATGTAGTGGTAAACAGCTTGTCATTTGCTGGTACATTTCTTGTCACTAGGTGGTAAATAGAATGTCATTAGTGGTACATTTCATTGGCCGTAATCACGAGACCAGTTTGCGATTATCTACAAGGTGATTCAACAGTATCCAGCATTAATTGATACTGTGATGACTAAGTGCGTGACAGAGAAACTATACAATGCGAATGATTTTCGGGATTTCGCTCATCACCTTGATACATTGCGTGAGGAATCAGTTATAAAGGTACAGTCCTGTTATGTCAATCCAGCAAAACATCCTCATATTAAGGCCTCCACCCGTTCTTTAAATACGTATACTAGCATTTTAGGAGGTCAAGTATGATGAACAAAACAGTGCATGAATTACAAGACCAATTTCGTCAGTTACGATATCAGAGACTGCGGAGGAGCTGCCGCAGCTTCTCCGCGAAGCTGAAAAAGCCTCATGGACCTACTTAGAATTCTTAGAATCTATCACAAGATATGAATTAGCAAAACGTGAAGCGAAGAGCCTTGAAAAAAGAATGAAATGGGCACGCTTCCCTAACGTAACGTCATTAGATGAGTTTGACTTAAAGGTCAATACGTTCTAACAGCCCACCAGCTTTCTCAGCTTCGAGAATTGAGTTGGCTAGAACAACAATATAATTTGATTCTTCTAGGTCCCCCTGGCATCGGAAAAACGTATATCGCAATTGGGCTGGGACTCGAAGCCGTTCACAGTGGATTCAATGTTTACTTCGCTACAATGGGTGAGCTTGTGCAGCTTTTAAAGACAGAAGAATACCTGAATAAATCTAAAGTACAACTCAAACGGATTAGATATGCCGATCTTGTAATTATCGATGATTTAATGTACATGGCGATGGATCAGAGAGAAGCAAACTTATTTTTTCATTTAATCAATCATTTATACGAACGAAGTTCGATCATCCTGACTTCAAATAAAAGTCCAGATGAGTGGGGTAATTTAATTGGAGATCAAGGCATTACGACAGCTATTTTAGATCGTTTACTTCATCGTGTGGAAGTCATACACGGTGGAGAGGATGAGGAAAGTCATCGGATGAAAAACCGGAAGAGCATTTTTTCAGCAGAAGTGTAAAAAGGAAACGAGCAATAAGTGTAAAATTCGACTTGACGTCTACAAGTGGCTCAAATCTCCGCACTGATGGCTCAATCTGTCCGCAATACTCATCTATCATCAATTAATTTACTCATTAAAATTTCTCTGTTAATAATCACTTAAACGCAAAAAATGGCTCACCTCCCTGAATGGAGATGAGTCAGTAATCTATTACTCTATTAAATTTCACTCAGCAAAGCTATTAACCTTACAAACCTGATAATGAAACACTTCTCTAGTTCCACCCTTTTCCGGTGCCTTGAACCTTTCTAGTATCCCCTGCTTCATTAATGGTCTCAAAATAACTTGGAAGGTGCGCGTATCAGAAATGTCCATCCTCTCATTCATAAAATCCACAATCTCTTTAACTGATTTTGGCTCCTCGCAAAATACTAGCAACTCCTCAACCTCAGGACCATAAATTCGGGTGGTGACAGGCACCCGAAATCAAACAACCATTATTTTTTTCTTCATAATAATCTACCAAATTTAACAAAATATTTGTAGAATATGATTTCTACATAGTCAAGTCAAGTTCTTCTCAAAGCGCCATGCATCAGTACACATTTCAATAATATCGCGTTTTGCTGTCCAGCCTAGTTCCCGCTTCGCTTTTGATGCATCAGCGTAGCATGAGGCAATATCCCCAGGTCTACGATCAACTATTTCATAAGGAACTTCGATACCGTTAGCCTCTTCAAAAGCTTTCACTAATTCTAGTACACTAGCACCTTTTCCTGAGCGGGGGTCTTATCCTAGAACCACTTAGTAAGTATATTCATTAGATTGATTCCACCTTATTTTAATTCCAAATATTACATCAATAATCGACAAATTTTGAGTGGTTATAGTGATCTAGATTTGAAAGAACCTCTAATAATTTTAGCCATTCTTTTATTAATAGATATAAATAACCCTCTTTCATAGTTATTACAGCCTATTAACCACATTAATCTTCCAAATATTACAGAAAACAATACAATCTTTAATACTAGAAAGCCAATACTATTTTGTGCTATTAGGTGATTTATTCCAAACCCTGTTAACAATGATAACAGAACTGGTATTGACATAAATATAATATGTTTCCAAAATAGTGGTATATTGAGTCCGAGTTTGCGTTGATAATAAATATTCATAATAATTCCAGCACCTAAAAAATAAGAGACCCCTGTACCTAAAGCAACCCCAACCCCTCCGTAATTTTGTGCTAAGGGGATAGAGATAGTCACATTCAAAATTGCTATCATGATTAATACGAGCGACCTAAAGCGTTGGAAGTTCTTCGCTTGTAAAATCGATAAACAAATATTTTGAATTAAATCAATTGTAAAAGGAATCATAATTAACAATGTCATATAATAAGCTTGTGAATAATCTTGACCAGCCCAAATACTAATAAAGGGATAGCCATACAGAATAAATCCACTTAAAATATAGGACATTATAATATATTGCAATCGACCAAACTTAATCATCATATTTGTCAGCTCAAGGTTACTTGCATTATTTGCCACCATCATTGTAACCCTTGGCAAAAACACTCCACTTATAGAAGTTGAGAATTGCATATAAAGTCTGATGAATTGCATGGCAATGGCATATACAGCAACAGCAACAGTTCCTGACACTACTCCTAGAATTATCTGACCAGTATTCCAATTAATCTGGTCCACTATAACTCCCAAAAAAATAAAAAAAGAATATCCTAATATTTCCTTTAATAACTGATAATCAATTTTTCCAAAATAAAATCGGATCTTTAATTTTTCAAAACAATAATAGACATTAAATAGAAGGCATGAGATATTTACTATTGTGGTTATTACAACCATAGTTACTGAGCCATATCCCATAAATAAAAACGGCAAAATTATTAATGGTGATATTAGGGATCGAAATATGCCTAAACCCTTGACAATTGCAAACCTTTCATACGCTTGCATAATCGAACCGAAAACTGATAATGGAAATGAAACAGCAAAGTTAATAATAAGAATAATCACCATTATTTTTGCCTTTTCTAATTCCAATACTGTCAAACTAGCCCCAAATAGATTGTATATCGAATTATACAAAATCACACCTATAAACAATGTCAATATACCTATAACAGAATAAAGTACTATAAACATTCCATTTAATCGTGATTCCGATTCTTTATCTCCAATTGCTCTATTTCTTGCATTATATCTTATTACAGCATTCCCTAGCCCCATGTCCATTACACTTAGATATGCAGCTATAGAACCTACCATAGCGTATAAGCCATATTCAGATTGCCCCAGTAATCTAATCATGATTGGTGTATACAATAGGGCAATTAGAATTGTAATAAATATTGATAAATAAGATAAAATAGCTCCTGATTTCATTTGACTCATATAAAATACTTCTTTCTATTTAATCATTTTCTCAAACTATAAATATATTCTAATAAACTATTGTAAGTATTCGAATTACTACCTTGAGTAATTTCTAAGAAAAGTATTTAATAGTATAGATCAATATAGCCCTATAAGCTACTTAGAGTACTCTCCTTAAATTAATCCAGAAAAACTGAAAAAATTTTGGGCTTATTGATATAATTACTGCATACAGTTTCTTTTTAAATGAATTATCACTTTTTTGCTATTTTTTTATAGCTGAAAACAGACTTAGATATATTTTTGGGGATTTTGAGAATATATAAAGTGCGGTCTTTTGATATATTGATAAACCTTTAAAAAAGTGTGTCTTTTTTAAAAGTAAATAGTTTGTAATAAATTTCTCTTTGAATTGTGCTTCATAGTCTTCTTTTTTATTTTCATCCAAATTAGCTATGCTTTGAGCAAAACGATACCCTCTCATTGCCCTAAAGCAATACAAAGCAATTCCATAATCAGTTAGTTCCTTATAATAATTTTTAAAGAACTCATAATAATATTTTGGTTCGTACAGACAACTCTTTAGGTGTTTAATGGTATAAGGTCCTCTCTGGGTACTATTAGTTGAAAGCACATAATAATAACCAACATTTTCAATTAATAGTACCCTTTTGGATATTCTTAAAAGATTAAGTAATACCATTCCATCCTCATAGTAATAACCATCAGCCATACGTATATTTGTCCACAAGGATGAACGGAATAATTTATCACAAATACTGGAAACTATTAATTTTTCTATTACATTTGCACGTATTGAATCCTTGTAACTTATATATTCAGTTTCACCCCTCTTTTCAGTATTTATTTTTTCACCGTTAGGACTTACTACATAATGACCTATTTGTACGATGTCTGCGTTCTCTGTTAATGATTTTTCCAACATAGTTTCGTACATATCATGAGAAATATAATCGTCACTGTCTACAAAACCTATATAATCACCTGTTGCAAGATCAATCCCCTTATTTCTTGCACTAGCTTGCCCTCTATTTTCAGTATGGACAACATTTATTCTCTCATCCTGGCTGGCTAATTGGTTACATATTAGACCGCTATTATCTGTTGAACCATCGTTAATCAAAATAATTTCTAAATTTCTATGGGTTTGTGTAGTTACGCTATTTACACATTTTTCTAAATAGAGTTCTGCATTATACACAGGTATTATTACACTAATCTTTATTTTTTCTCGCATTGTATAGCCTCCATGTGTAAATAAGTTCATAATAAGATCTAATTAAAATAAGTCTCCTTAATTATGGTTTGATATTTGCACAAATGGATAACCTGTCTTAAACATCGCAATTTCTAATCTTTTGTCTAATATAATTTCTCCTCATTGATGCAATACCGATTATTAACCATATAAATAAAGTAAAGGACATATCATTACCAATAAAAATTACCCCATTAACACCAAAAATTAAAGTAGCTATCAAAAAACTCATAGATAATCGAATAGACTTTTCTCCAAGATATTCAAACATACTTATCCAAATAGAATACATAAATCCAAAAAATAAAAACAAAGCTATAAACCCACCACTTAACAAAATTTCCACATAAGTATTATGCGCAGACATATATAGGTTATAAGATTCAAGAATACTGTTTCCAATCCCTATACCATATCCATAAAATGGTGAATCTAAAATAATGTCATTCATAATCCCCCAAATAGTTTGCCTTCCTGAGAAAAAATTTTGTTCTGTGTAAGTACCTGATAATTGGTTAAGTCTAATTCCAAATTCTGTAGAGGATAACCAAACATATACAAACTGAAAACTAGTTACTCCAAAAGCAACTACCCAAAAGAACAACTTATAAATTTGTTTATGAAGTTTTAATATTGGGATTAAATAATAGATTAATATTAAGATAATTAAACTAATAGCAATTCCTCTTTCTCCTGATAGAAAAGGCATAGATGCAAGCCAAACAATAATCAAATAAGGTCTCTTGGATTGAAGCAACATAAAATATGAAAGTGCAAATATAGGCTGATATATACCAAGAGCAAATGATTGTTCTGTCATATTTACTTTTCCTAACGCTAGAGCAATCAAAAAAACAATAGAAAATATATAATAAAAGGTATTAAATAGTTTGCTCAATCTTATTAGGTAGGTTTCTTCTAATGTACCCAATGTTAATATTGTTATAAAGGTGAACGAAATTAACTGTACAAAAAAATAGTATAGTCCATGTATACTTGGAAAAAATAAAAGTAATATCATATTATAAAAAACAATAATAAATAAAAAACTAACTGTTCTGGTTAATTTTATATCTTTAAAATAAATTAACCCTCTAAATAAAATTAGACCAATAATCATTAGCATTGCTATTTTATTAATAGGCACGAACCTAGCCGCAATTAAAATCATATACAATGCAAAAACTAAAATAACTGGTATTCTTAAAAAGTTAGGCCTTGTTAATGAAAGGATTTTCATTTCTATGCTCCTAATAACGATAAATAAATAAATAAATTAATTAATTAATTAATTAATTCTTTAAACATCTTCAGTTCTTCCCTACTAGTATTATCATTAAAATACTTTTCGTTCTTTTTATAGGGTTTATTTAAATACAATGAATTAACTATCTTTTCAAGGTCAACATTGCTATTTCCATTTTTAATGAAAGCTACATTTTCAAACCCTTCAAAAATTTCATGGCAAACTGGTATATCAGAGGTGATTACCGGTATACCGAAAGTTGCCATTTCGCATGTCATTAAACCTTGAGCATCAGCTCTTGTTGGCATTAGTGCACATTTAGCTTTATTTAGCATCTCTATAATCTGATCATGAAAAAGGTAATTATTAATCCAAAATAGGTTATCAGGTTTTCTGTAATGATTAAAAAACTCCCCTTTTCCCACCAATAAAAAACTGGATTTCGGATTATTTTCTGCTAATTCGCAAATTAGATCGACACAATACTTTGAACCATCTATTACACTACGAATAGTAATAAAATCATATTCCTTTTCAATTGAATTATCATAACTCTCCTTTTCGTAGTTAGACCCTATACAGTTATACGTTATACTGTATCTACCGGCAATTGTATCTTTATCTATTTCAGTCCATTTCATGAATTCATCATACATCCATTTACTCACAAAAACAAAGTAAGATTTATATGCTAATTTGGAGTAATATTTTCTCCATGTTTTCAGTTTATACCTATCATAGAAGTTTTGAATATACTTCCTTAGTTTAAGTTTCTGTTCCATAAAAGGATAAGGTTTAGGGTAAACTTTTCTAGTCATTAGTACCTCGTGCCCATGAAAGAAAAAGACTATTTTAGGGAATTTTTTTTCATATAGCTTTAAAAACTTATAATGATTTCTTAAATTTGGTGCATGGGCGACTAAAAGGTCAAACTTATCATTTTTATACTTATTCTCATAAGTTTCTTTGGTTATCACATTGATATCATCAAAAATATAATTTTCCTTAGCAAGGAAATTCAATACAGTAACCTCAACTCCATTTTCTTTATAATACAAATTACGTGCATGGATATAATATAGAGTTGCATTATTTGTTTTATTAGGATAATCAGTAGCTAATACAAGTATCTTCATGAGGTACCTCCATTCTATTGGTCTTTTTTAAACTACCTTCCTTTTCGAGCAAGGTCCTTATAGTAAAATTTAAATAAAGTATTTAATATAGGTGTCCCGATTCGTACTATATATCCTAGTATAGGAATGTGTTTAACTCTAGGTCCTGTTTTATTAAAATCCATTTTAACAGCAGTCCAGTATCTCCACCATGCAATAACTTTTAATTTATATGGTAAGTTTGAAACATAAGGAAAAACATTATCTAACCGGGATACATAATGGTGTAAAAAACCAATAATATTTTTTGTTTTATAGTCTACGGTATTAGAGATTCCTTCTTCCAAATATTCTACATTCTTATAAACCCGATTTGTACAAAGTAATTTATATTTCACACCTACTTGATCAAATAGATAAGCTTCAGGTACAAATTTTGCTTCCTCTGGTTCTGGAAAGTGATATTGTTTCAATATATTTGTTTTATTACATTCACAACAATCACCAAAGGGTCCATATTTCAAACCAGAGAAGAAATGAAAATCAACATAAGAAGATATAAACGGATCATCCGGGAATTTATTTCCAATAAGACTCTTGCCGTTAATCATTGACCGCCCCATTATCCCACTAAATTCATCGTTATCCGCAATCTTTTTACATTCTTCATACATTTCTTTTAAGGCACCTGCTTTAAACCAGTCATCTGAATCTAATATACAGAAAAATTCCCCTCTTGCCTTTTTTATCCCCACATTAAGTGCTGTGTGTTTCCCACCATTTTCCTTTTTAAAGTATCTAATTTCAAATGATGCTGTTTTTTTGTAGTCATTTATTACTTGTGTAGTATCATCAGTAGATCCATCATCAATTATAACAACCTCAAAATCTTTAAATTCTTGTTCGTTTAAACTGTCTAATGCCCTTATAATTGTATGTGCTCTATTATAGGTTGGAATACATATAGTGAAAAACATAAACAAAGCCCTTTCTTAAACTACTAAGATATTCTTTAATATTAATGCCATTAAATTTCATCCTCATAGTTTTTTTAACACAAAATCTCCTGTAAATTCATTTATCTTCTTTGGACCGGTGTCCAAGTGATAAAATATGATTCAGAGCCATGGTTATAGCAAAAAAATCAAAACATTAAAGATGAAATTATAAAATAAGTTATAGTAGTTTTTTCTGATATTATACTGGTATTATTACACTAATTTTACTATTTATTAGATAGACCTCATGCCCTTGTTCTATTTTTCAAAAAATCTATTGACTATTTTCAATTGATTTAAGTGTTGAATTCCATGATTGAATTATAGATTCCTTACTAAAAGGACTTGAATTTGCTATTTCATAAGATTTTAATGACATCCTGTTTAAAATATCTCTATGATCATCTAAGAAACTTATCTTCTGATAAAGAAATTGAATTAATTCATCATTCTTTTTCCCCGAGTACAAAGTTTGTTCTCGATGATTCCAAACTTTAGAGTTAGGAATATTGTTTTTATCAAAAAACCACCAATGGGGGTTTGTTAAGAAACCATTTTCTCCATCCTTTACCATCTCGGGAATTGCATATAACCTTGTTGCAATAACAGGAAGTCCTGCCTTCATTCCCTCTAATATTGTCAACCCAAAACTCTCATCACTTGTTGGTTGCAATAATATGCTGCTTTTAGAATATAGGTCTTCCATTTCTTCATATGAAAGTTGAAAATCTAAAAGCCTAACTTTGGGAATTTCTCTTATTTCATCTATCAGTTTTTCATCTACATCTTTAATTGAAGTTACTATTGTTAAATTAATATTATCTCTTTCCAAACAGAGTAATTTAAATGCATCAATAACTTCTAATCCTCCCTTAGATAAAAAACGAATACCTTGAGAGATAAATAATAGATTTATATCACTACTTGCGGCTCTTTGACTTATTTGCAGTTCATTTACATATCCATTCGAAGGTACATAAGGATAAATTACCTTTTTTTGCCCCTCAAAATTTCCACAAACTTGTTCAAAAGTATCGCAACATGCTTCGGACATACATATTATTGCTTTTAAGTTAGTATCATTTAAATATCTATTGATATTACTTTTACCTAATAAACTTTTCTTCCTATTCAGTTTATAGTGGTATAGCGCTGTAGGATTTTCAAGATATATAAAATAAGGTTTATCAGATTTTAAAAATCTATTAAAACTCCCGTTAATAATACCAAGTTTGTTTTTTGCATTAATTCGTTGAATTATGCCTAACCAATCAAATACCGGAGACCTTCCAATCCAACTTAAGATTTTTCTTTTTTGATTATTAAGTTCATAGATATTTTTATTGTCTATAATGAAGTTAAATTCAATTTCATTGCATTTAAAAACATGATTTAAGAAGCCCCTAGCTCTCGTAGCAAAAAAAACTTTTTTCATTTATATCCTCCATTTAATGTTGGTAATATGAAAAATTCCAATAATTTTTTAAATAATAAGTTGCTAAACCCTAATCTCTTGAAGTAGGGAAACGTTATTTTTTTATACCTTTACTAATATCGCACCAGGTTTATTTTTGTTTCTTTTATTATCTCTACATACCTTATAATAATAAATTAAAGTAATAGTCCATAAAAAGAAATACCTAAAATCATAAAAATCCCCCTAAAACATTTGTACAATTATCATATAAAAGGGTATTCCTGACAAAATATAAATGTCTGTGTTTTTATATTTAAAAAAATACTAATAAAATAAAACATAATAATCCCTAGTAACCTATATCAACCATTAACTCTAAAAACAAATTATATGGGGAGGTATGATATATTGAATGCGCCCCAAAATTATTTAATCCAACTACTAATGGATCTTCATTTTTTATTTCTTCTCCAATAAAAAAATCTTTAGTTAATCTCTACTAAATAAATCCCTTGTATACACTTTTCCCTCTACATCTTTGATATCATCTGTCAGTCTGTTTGCAACAATCACATCACTAATATTCTTAAATTCTTCAAAGTCATTAACTACTCTAGAATTAAAGAATGTCTCTTCACGAATAGCTGGCTCATAAACAACTACTTCAATTCCTTTTGCTTTAATACGCTTCATAACCCCTTGAACTGCAGACTGCCTAAAGTTATCCGAATCCATTTTCATTGTAAGTCTGTAAATTCCAACAATCTTCGGATCTTCCTTTATTATCATTTCAGCAACATGATCTTTTCTTGTTCTATTTGCATCAACGATAGCTGTCATTATATTATTGGGAACATCCTCATAATTGGCTAATAACTGCTTTGTATCTTTAGGTAGGCAATAACCACCATAACCAAAGGATGGATTATTATAATGATTACCAATTCGAGGATCCAAACCTACACCATCAATAATTTGCTTACTATCTAATCCTCTTACCTCTGCATAAGAATCGAGCTCATTAAAAAATGCGACTCTCATCGCAAGGTATGTGTTAGCAAAGAGTTTAATAGCTTCCGCTTCTGTTGAGTTAGTAAATAATACAGGAATGTCCTCCTTAATCGCTCCTTGAACTAACAAATTAGCAAAAACTTGTGCTCTATCAGATTGTTCACCAACGATTACACGTGAAGGGTATAAGTTATCATACAGAGCCTTCCCTTCACGTAAAAATTCAGGTGAGAAAATAATATTATCTGTTTCAAATTTCTCTTTTATTTTTTCTGTATAACCAACTGGTACTGTTGATTTGATTACCATTACAGCATCAGGATTAATAGATAATACATTTGCAATAACCGCTTCAACAGTTCTAGTATTAAAATAGTTTTTCTCTGGATCATAATTTGTTGGCGTAGAAATGATTACATAATCTGCATTCTTATAAGCTTTATAATTATCTGTAGTAGCAGTCAGGTTTAGGTCTTTAGTTGATAAATATTCTTCAATCTCATTATCAATAATCGGAGATCTTTTATTATTGATCATATCTACTTTTTCTTGAATTATATCAAGAGCTATTACATCATTATGTTGAGCTAATAAAATAGCGTTGGATAAGCCAACATAGCCTATCCCAGCAATGGTTATTTTCATAATTTATTTCTCCTTAATTTTCTCTTACCTTGTACTCTCAGCTTTCTCCCAAAACGGCTTTGCCTTCCCAGTCAATATATTATAGACCCCTGCCCATTGTGCAAGTATTGTTACACAGTAGTAATAAACTAAAGTCAAATACTTATTATTGGATTTAGTAATTACTCTCGCCAATGCCAAAAGGTAAAACAATACCTGTCCTAGAAATGCTATTTTATAAAACAGTGACTCTGGTAGTAGTAAGGCATTAGATATAAATACTAATAGATGAGAAATCCATAATAAATATCTACATGTTCTATGTCCAAAATAAAAATATGAAAACCATTTATATTTAAATACGTTCAGAATTCTTACATCAGGTAATATATGTTTAAGGATAATTCGGTTCATCCTTACTTTGCGACCGAATTCATCTTCTATAACTTCTCCAGCTTTCTCGTAAGCAATAGCATCATGGTTTGCAATGGCCCTTTTACCCTGAAGAGCATATAAAGGTGGCATTGCACTATCATGGCATTGAATTGGATCAAAGTCATGGTAATCCTTTGTCCTACAAGCATATAATGCACCATTACCCGCAGTTATAGTTTGTATTCTCCCTTCAATCTCACGGGTTGCTAGATCACTATCCCAATAGCTTGCTTCAGCATTACTCACATCACTAGAATCCTGATTCACAAAAGATAACCTTCCCGATACATAGGCAATATCCTCAGAAGTAAAAGCTGCCATAAGTTCTATTACAGAGTCTTTATCCATAATTGAATTGGCGTCAGTCATAACTAGATATTCTGTTGTTACAGTTTTTTGTGCTTCATTTTGAGCATTTGTTTTTCCTTTTCGTGCCTTAACTTCATAGAGTCGTATATTTAACTCTTGATGTTCTTTTATGAACTGCTTTACAATTTCATTTGTTTTATCAGTACTATTATCAGATGCAATCAAGAACTCTATTTTTTCTTGAGGATAGTTTAACTCAATAATGTTATATAACTTGTCTAAGATTACTTTTTCTTCATTATGTGCAACCACCATAACCGTTACAGTAGGCTGACGAGAATAATCCTTTTTGAGACTTCGATCCTTAAATAGCTTCGCAATAAACTTTAACGATACTGGATAACCAAGCATTGCCCACAATATGATAAATCCACTTATATAAAATAATATTTTATATAGTAATTCCATGTAATTTCTCCCTTATTTCATTAGTATTCTATTTTTTTTGCAGGTGCCCCAACATAAACTCCGGGTTCATATATGTCCTTAACCACAACCGAACCTGCACCTACCTTGCATCCGTTAGTGATGTTTATATTATTACTAACTACACTGCCGATACCTAACCAAGATCCTTGTCCAACTTTAACCGTACCTGCTAGGTGAACTCCCGGTGATATATGAACGTAATCCTCAATAAAATTATCGTGATCTATTGTAGCTCCAGTATTAATAATGCAACCTTTACCTATTTTCGTGGAGCAATTAACAATTGCTCCTGCCATTACAACTGTCCCATTTTCTATATCTACTTGTGAACCTATAACCGCATTTGGGTGAATTAATACCGGAATACTAGCCCCAAATGTTTCAAGCATTTCATGAATCTTCCATCTCGTATCATTATTACCAATACCAACAAATATTTCGTACTCATCTATATGTGTAAAAACATCACCTGAAGTACCCATGACTTCTAAACCCATTGATGTTTTGATGCTTTTGTCGTCATCTAAAAAAACAATACTCTGCCATTTATTCATTTTCAATGCAATGTCTGCAACAACTTTTCCGTGGCCGCTAGCACCAATTATTAAAAGTTTGTTTTTCATATTTCCATTCTTTCCTTTTTTGTTCCCTTAAAAGGCTCAATCGTAGCAGCAGTTTCTGAATTAATACCCTCTCGAACGAAAACCTTTTTTATGGTTAGAAAAATTATTTTCCAATCTTTAATGAATCTTACTTTGTCCACATACTCAACATCGAGATTAAATTTATCTTCCCAACTAATCGCATTTCTACCACTAACCTGTGCCAAACCAGATAGCCCTGGTCTGACTTCATGACGTCGTCTTTGATGATTGTTATATAATGGTAGATACTGAACCAATAGTGGTCTAGGGCCAATAATTGACATATCACCCTTCAAAATATTGAAAAGCTCCGGTAGTTCATCAAGAGATGTAGAGCGTAGTAACCTACCAAACTTTGTAAGCCTAACACTATCTGGCAGTAATTCCCCTTTATCATCTCTTTCATCCGTCATAGTCCTAAACTTATACATCATAAAAATCTCTTCATTAAGCCCAGGTCTCTTTTGCTTGAAAAGAACAGGGCTACCTAATTTCGTTCTCACGAGAATTGCAACTACTAGAAGTATTGGACTAAGTACAATAATGGCGATTAATGATAGGATGAAATCCATCGGTCTTTTTATAAAGCTCCTATAAATACCACCTTTGGAATTATTCATTACTTAAACCACAACCCCTTAATAGTCTCCACAACTCTTTCTAAGTCCTCATCTGTCAACTTCGTATCAGACGGCAGACATACACCATTCTCAAACAAATTCTCCGAAACACCCTCACCAACAAAGTCGTATTTCTCAAAGAAAGGCTGCAAATGCATCGGTTTCCAAACGGGTCTTGACTCAATATTCTCAGCTTCCAATGCGCCGAATATATCTATAGGTCTAACTTTACCGGACAATGTTATCGAGCTTAACCAATAGTTCGGTTCATCCCATTCATTACTAGGCATAAATTTAATATCTTCTAGCCCACCAAGTTCCCTCTTATAAAACTCAAAAATGTAGTTCTTTTTTGCAACTCTTTGATCTAACACTTTAAGCTGCCCTCTACCAATCCCAGCAACAACATTACTCATACGATAATTAAAACCTAATTCGCTATGCTGATAGTGTCTAGCTTGGTCTCTTGATTGCGTTGCCCAAAATCTCGCCTTAGCAATTCGCTCTTCATTATTAGAAACAAGCATTCCTCCACCAGAAGTAGTGATAATCTTATTTCCATTAAAAGAGAAGATGCCATAATCACCAAAAGTCCCTGTATGCTTACCTTTATAGTAAGTGCCCAAAGACTCAGCGGCATCTTCAATAACCGCTACATTATGTTTCTTACAAATCTCCATTATCTTGTCCATATCTGCGGATAAGCCATATAAATGAACAACAATTACTGCCTTTACTTCTGGATATTTTTCAAATGCATCTTCCAATGCCTTCGGACTCATATTCCACGTTTCATAATCACTATCTATAAAAACAGGAATAGCATTTTGGTAGATGATTGGATTTGCAGTAGCAGAGAAAGTAAGTGTTGGACAGAATACAATATCCCCTTCTTCAACTCCTGCTGCTTTAAGAGCTAAATGAATAGCAGCTGTTCCTGAAGAAAGCGCTGCTGCAGCTTTAGAACCAACCTTATCAGCAAGTTCTCTTTCAAATCCATTTACGTTTTCACCAAGTGGTGCAATCCAGTTTGTATCAAAAGCTTCCTTAACATATTGCATTTCATAGCCTTCATCACTCATATGCGGTGATGAGAGGAATATTCTTTCTTTCACTTTTGTCGATTCCATTTTCTAATCTTCCTTCCGTTATTAAGTGAAAATTCTATTAGTAAATTAGGACTTGATTAGAAACTATTAATAATTACTCTAAACAACTCCTAAGCCACTAATCTTCTGTATATTGTTCTTTAAGTCTTATTGCAATATCAAATAATTTAAATTTCAAATCTAAAGGTAAACCTAGTTTCTTCCTATTCATATATCTTCTTTAATTAGTAAAGTAAATATAGGGCATCCAACCCCACCTCACACCACCGACAAAAATGTCTAAGGTCCACACCCACAGCGCAGCCGAGTGCCTCCATTGATAGTGGTCAGGAGACATCACCATTGGTACTTTCAACAATTTGTTACATATTCGGACATGTTTTGGACAAAAAAAGATCTAGATAAACTGTTTGTGTCTTCGGAACAGCCTATCTAGAATGTCGGTTTACACGTTTAATGCTTTTAATTCATTTAGTTTCGTTTCCATGTATTCCACTAAATCGCCATTGATTTCTTCGTTTTGCAGGGCGAATTCGAGTGTTGTTTTGATGAAGCCGAATTTTTCGCCGACGTCGTAGCGTGTCCCTTCGAAGTCGTAGGCAAAAACGCGCTGGATTTCGTTTAGCTGCTGGATGGCATCAGTAAGCTGGATTTCTCCGCCTGCGCCTTTTTCCTGCTTGTCTAAGAACATGAAGATTTCAGGTGTTAAGACGTAACGGCCCATGATCGCTAGATTAGATGGTGCCGTTCCTTGCTTTGGTTTTTCAACGAACTGGTTCACTTGGTAACGGCGACCATTTTGACTTGCTGGGTCGATAATACCGTAGCGATGTGTTTCATTTTCTGGCACGGTTTGAACTCCGATTACAGAAGAGAATGTCTGGTCATATTCGTTCATTAATTGCTTTAAGCATGGTGTTTCAGCTTGAACGATATCATCTCCAAGCAGAACAGCAAATGGCTCATCACCAATGAATTTACGCGCGCACCATACCGCATGTCCTAATCCTTTTGGTTCTTTTTGACGGATATAGTGAATGTCTACTTTGGATGATTTTTGAACTTCATTTAAAAGTTCAAGCTTTCCTTTTTCAATCAGGTTTTGTTCCAATTCAAAGGAGTTATCGAAGTGATCTTCAATCGCTCTTTTGCCTTTGCCTGTTACGATGATGATATCTTCAATGCCTGCTTCGATCGCTTCTTCAACAATGTACTGAATCGTTGGTTTGTCGACGATGGGCAACATTTCCTTTGGCATTGCTTTTGTTGCCGGCAGAAATCTAGTTCCAAGTCCTGCTGCTGGGATGATCGCTTTTCTAACCTTCATGTTTAAGTGCCCTCCTTAGTTAGCTACTAGTACTGCTTCCTTGGCTTTTACTCTGTTATTGGCAATATCAAGTACAGTTTTGCTTAGTTCTGCATCGTTCATATTCAGATTATTAATGAGTTCTCTTACTTCATCTACATATAAATTAGCGGTTTTGCCAATAAAGATTTTTGGGTATATAGCTTCTGGGTGTACTTCGTTGGCACCAAGCAGTTCTTCAAACATTTTTTCTCCTGGCCGTATTCCAGAGTATTTGATTCCGATTTCTTCTATCGTATAGCCGGAGAGTTGGATTAAGTTTTTGGCTAGGTCGACAATCTTGACGGGTTCACCCATATCCAATACAAAGATTTCGCCGCCACCTGCAAGAGCCCCTGCCTGCATGACAAGTCTAGATGCTTCTGGGATGGTCATGAAGTATCTGGTCATCTCTGGATGTGTGACGGTTACTGGGCCACCCGCTTGAATTTGCTTTTTGAACAGCGGGATGACACTGCCGCGGCTGCCAAGAACATTTCCGAATCGAACAGCGACATATTTGGTTGCACTATGCTTGTCCAGCTCTTGAATGACCATTTCGGCAATCCGTTTCGTCGAGCCCATCACGTTCGTTGGATTCACGGCTTTGTCAGTTGAAACAAGGACGAATGTGCCAACAGAGAACGTATCTGCTGCTTCAGCAACATTTTTCGTGCCAAGTACATTGTTTTTAACTGCTTCTTTTGGATTGTATTCCATAAGCGGAACATGTTTGTGTGCTGCCGCATGGTAGACTACATCTGGACTATGTGTCTCCATTACTTCAAAGATGCGGTCACGGTCTTGCACATCGGCAATAACAGGTACAATTTCAATGTCATTTTTCTTTAAGTTCCGCAGCTCCATATCAATCGTATAGATGGAGTTTTCTCCGTGTCCAAGCAGAATCATCTTTTTCGGTTTGAATTTGTATACTTGACGGCAGATTTCTGAACCGATCGAACCGCCTGCACCTGTGATCATGATCGTTTTACCGGTCAGTTTTTTCGAAATACTTTCGGTATTAAGAACGACTGGATCGCGACCAAGTAAGTCCTCTACTTGTACATCGCGGAATTGATTAACGGATACTTTGCCTAGCATGACGTCTTCAATCATTGGCATGATCACGGTTTTGGCCTTTAAGCCAACGCATTTCTCGAAGATACGCTGCATTTCTATTTTGTTTAGTGATGGTATAGCGATAATAATTTTTTGTACATCTAATTTGTCCACTGTTTCTTTGATCGCTTCACTATTGCCCACAACTGGAACGCCGTGGATTTGAAGACGGTATTTTGAACGATCATCATCGATAAACGCAACTGGTTTCATCCCCGCATCAGGATTATTCAGCAGCTGACGCGCCAGCATGGTTCCGGCAGCACCAGCACCGATAATGAGCGCTCGCTCAGGTTCGATCTCTGGTTTGATGATACGATCGCGATACATGCGCCAGGAAAAGCGTGATCCTCCGATCAGGAGTACATGCATCATCCATGCCAGCATTAACGCACGGAAGTAAATATCCTGGAATGCGAATTGCTGCACAATGGCGGTCATTAAGATGGATAAGCTGACCGCTTTAACTATGACCATCAGCTCTCCTACACTTGCATACTCCCACGCCTTACTATACAGTCGATAAACAGAAGCAAAAATATGATGGCTAAGCAGTAAAGTAATCGATGAAACAAGCAATGTTTCAAGAGTGAATATTTTCAGTGTCGGGTGCAGGGTCAGGTAGCTTACATAAATAGCGGATAAAACGATTAATGAATCGAGCATGATTAATAGAGCCATTCTTTTTTGGTACGTCAACTCTTAAGCCCCCAGTTCCTAAAAAGCAAGAGAAAATTTTGGGAATTCATATGCTTTTCGACCTATTTTTTAGTAGAAAAAAGAAGTATCTAACGAGAACGTTGTCGCGTATTTCATTAGATACTTATTACTGTGATCATGTTGGAAAGTAAGCGCTTAGAAGATTCCAAATAACTTCTTTCTTTTGACCTTTTCTGGTATTTCTTTGTAGACGTTTTGCCCATTTAAAAGCAGCTGGGCATTTTCCGTTAACAGATAGACCAGATCTGAACCATATTGTGACTGTATTTCCGCAAAGGCGTCTGCCATCTGGAAATTACGGTTGATCGTGTTATGGGCATCAGATGCTATAAAATGCGTTAAGTTCGCATCAAGTAATTGGTTTGTGAATTTTTGTATGTTCTTACCAAAATGTCCGTTAAGACTTGAAGCTGTTACTTGTGTAAGCGCCCCATTCTTTACAAATTGGTATAACAGGTCCGGCTGCTCCAGAAGCTGCTTGTTTCGTTCTGGATGGACAATGATCGGAGTGAGTTCCTGCAACTGAATGTCGTATAATAGTCTCTCGGTGTACCTAGGAACATGATTTGAAGGCAATTCAATAAAAAGGTATTGTGTGTGATTTAAAGATAAGATTTTGCCATTCTGCAAATCTTCTAGAAGTTCCCCGTAAATTCTGACCTCCTGGCCTGGCAGAACGTTCAGCGGGATTTGTTCCTTGTTAAGACGATCTTGCAGCTGCTCTACACTCGCTTTGATATCATCCTTATAATTCTGATAGGATGCATTTAAGTGGGGAGTGGCAATGATGGTGCGAATGCCTTCCTGAACAGCAGCTCTTGCCATTGCCAGACTATCTTCTATTGTTTGGGCACCGTCATCTACACCTGATAAGATATGACTATGAATATCTATCAATCTCTTCACCTTCTCTCCCACTAAATTCCCAGATTTAAAAAGCTATTGTCATAGTACCACCATACTTTTATGTGGTAAAGGATTTATTTTGTCGAAAAATGTCAGTTTGCACCATAATAATAATAATTATCGGTATCTTTCATCTTTTTGTTGTTTAAGACAACACCTAAAATCTTTGCTTGCGCCGCTGTCAGCATCTCTTTTGATTTGAGAAGCTGTTCTTTTTCCGTCTTCCCGCTTCCGACCACTATGATTGTTCCTTCACATTTGTTAGCGAGGATTTGTGCATCTGTTACCGCTAGTACTGGCGGAGTGTCAAACAGGATGATATCGAATTCGTTTAATGCTTCTTCCATTACGCGTGTCATCGCCCTTGATCCAAGCAATTCAGATGGATTTGGCGGGATTGGTCCGCTTGGAAGAATGAAGAGATTCTTCTCTTCATTTGCTTTAACAGCTTCCATTAATGACATCTGATTGGTCAGGACATTGGTTAAACCTGTTGTGTTTAATGTGTTAAATGTATAGTGTACGGTTGGCTTTCTCAAGTCCGCGTCAACAAGAAGAACTCTCTTTCCTTGCTGTGCAAAAACGACTGCCAGATTCGCCACTGTTGTCGATTTTCCTTCTCCAGGACCTGAAGATGTGACAAGAATGGTACGAATTTCTTGGTCGATTGCTGAGAATTGAATATTTGTACGAATGGTACGGTATTGCTCCGCAATTGGTGATTTCGGATCATTTTTTGTGATGAGCTTTCGCTTACTATTCATTAATTGCTTTTTATCTTTTTTCTTAAGAGCCAATTGATTCACCTCTTAATCGTGTAGTTCGCTCTGCGCGGCTTGCTGTTTCAGCAGTATTGTCAATCGTTGCGATGACACCGATGACTGGAAGTTCAGCGATTTTTTCAATATCCTGCTCCGTTTTGACTGTGTTGTCCATGTACTCTAGAAGGAATGCTAGTCCGACACCAGCCATTGCTCCGACTACTAAGGCGATTGCAATGTTTAATAGCGGCTGTGGTTTGATTGGTGACTGGTTCTCCGTCACTACAGCAGGAGATAGAATCGTTACGTCATTGACGTCTATGCTCATGATCGTTGCAATTTCGTTTCGGAACACTTCTGCTGTTGTATTGGCAATTTCTGCTGCTGTTGCTGCATTTTCATCTTGAACAGAAAGGTTCACAACTTGAGAGTTTTGCTCGTTTTGAACGGTTAATTTTGCATTCAATTGACTTGCTGACATATTAAGATTTAATTCATCGATTACTTTTTCAAGAATTACGGGACTTTTTATAATGATGTTATACGTGTTAATCAACTGTAGATTCGTTTGCACTTCATTTGTGCTGTATTGACCCTCTTCTGCTGTCTGATTCACGAGAATTTGTGTTGATGATTGGTAAACCGGGGTTAAAACAAAGTAACTAACGGCACCACTTGCCATCACTGCTACTAAAGTAATAATTATGATAAGAGCCATTCTCTTTTTTAACGTTTGAAATAGTTCTTTTAAACTAATCGTTTCTTCCATCTTATCCTCCTAGTTCGGTAAAGTGCTAAAACATAAAGTATTATACCATAATATATTGCTAATATTGTGATTTATTGTCATAATTTGAATGAAAATGTAACGTTGAAACACTTAACACTTTTTTATTTAACAATACTTTGTAAGCAAATGATAGTCTAAATAGCATAATGGAAGTAATTTACTAAGAAAGTTGGGTTCGGTTGGTATGCGAGCAGGTCTTTCGGTGTGGTTTTTTGGATGCTGGTTGGTTGATTAGGTAGGTTTTGGATGCGATTGTGGGTGGGTCGTGAGGATAGTTCCTCGATCCACTCGTTGATTATAGGAGGAAGTGGGTTGGGGGGACAGGTTCCTCGACCCAGCTTTGATTATAGGAGGAGTTTTTAATGAAGAACTTTTTATTAACTATACTTGCCGTTGGGTGTGCGGTGGTTCTTTTTTTAGGGAATATGCATTGGAAGGAAGAGACGGCTGTTTCGGTGGAGGATGTTGAGAGCAGCAGTGGTGGAGCTTCGGTGGCTGAAAGTGACGCACCTGTTGAGGAGGAAGCAGATTCTACTGGGGATACGGAGGCAATTCTGCAGCTGGCGAAGAATTGGCCGGAGGAAGCTCGATTACAATTAGAAGAGAGTATTGCTGAAGGTGTTCCTTTTAAGATGGCTTTTGTCGGGTCAAATGCTTTAGATAGCTGGGCATCATTATCCAAGGCTGCGATTGAAGAAGCATATGGCGAGGAAGTTGTGAGTGTTAGTTTGCAGGGGTTTGATGGAACTACGGCAGATTATACGAATGAGAACAAAGTGGCAGAGTTGAATGATTTAAATGCGGATCTTGTTTTGCTGGAGCCATTCACACTTGCGGATAATGGTGTGATTCGAATTGAAGATTCGCTGCTTCATATATCTAATTGGATGGATGCTGTTCAAGCTGAGCATCCGGATACGGTGTTTATGCTGCAGCCATCGCAGCCTATTTATCAGGCTGGCTATTATCTTACACAGTTGGATGCCTTGGAGCAGTTTGCGAATGAGCGGGAGATTGTGTATTTGGATCACTGGTCAGCGTGGCCGGGAACGCAGGAGGATGAACTGCTTGGCTACTTGACGGATGAGAACCTGCCGAATGAGGAAGGTGCGCGGGTTTGGAGTGAGTTTGTGAATGGTTTTTTTGTTGGGGAGTGATATGGATTGGGTTTGGGTTATGGGGACAGGTTCCTTGACCCATTTTTCACTCAGATAAAGAACACCTCGAATGGTTGGGCAGCCTGACCATTTGAGGTGTTTTTTTATTGTCGGAAACGATCTAATAAGACGAAGTTTTTTTCTAGCTCTTTTTCGCTTAGGGCAATTCTGGTGGATAAGTCGATTGGCCGAAGGACGTATTCTTTGATGCCGATGAATTCGGATTCGGCTATTAAGTAGAAATAGGTGCCTTTTTTTAGGCCTTTGAAGTTGTTTTTTAGTTTGTATTTTTTCATTGGTGATGGGGACAGGATCCTCGGTCCAACCTCCTTTGTCTTATCGTTAGTGGATTTTTTTAATATACCATTATTGCTTTCATATAGGGGCAATCTTTTATTTTTAGACCATATGGAGTTGTTTTTATCAGATAAGGATTTGCGATTTTTTATTGGAGTGAGTCATGTAGAGAGTATTTTAGCGGATTCGAAGAAGAAAATGAAGTTTGAGGAGGGTCTTCGTTATTTGGTGAGGAATATAGTGAAGCGAAATAGTTAGGAGAGGAGCAGAACTTGTGCCCCTCTCCTTTTTGTTTGTCTTAGTCAATCATTAGGTCTTCCCAATTTACTGAGAAGGTATCTCCTTGGGTTGTAAAGATGACTTTTTCGTTTTCTTCATCCACTTCGATTGCACTTACATAACGGTAGCCATCAAAATGGAAACGTTTCTTTTCTACTCCGTTCGAATCGTAAGCAATGACGATGAGTTTGTGGTAATTGTTGTTGTCATCATAAGGCCAGTACGTATGACCGTTCCAGGTGAAACCTTTGGTGTCATAGTATGAGACCCCGTTATCATAGCCTGTTGACCGATGGTACCCTTCCATTGGTGCCTGTGGTACTGGATGTGTATTGCTTGAGATTTCTGTTGGAATGCTATTCTCGTTTTATACCTAGTGGTTTTTATGACGAGCCTTCACCGGACAAGCGATTTTCATCGCATACGGCGATCGATCAACGTAGTACTTTTTTCTTATATCCCCTTGTTTTATTATATAGATATTTTTGTTGGGGGCAAGTGGGTTTATGGGGACAGGTTCCTTGACCCATTGTGGGTCGAGGAACCTGTCCCTATGCTCGCTGTATCACACTTTTCGAGATCCCGGTGACTCTTGATATTTGCTGGATTGTTACGCCGTCTAATGTTTTGAGTTTTGCGAGGATGCTGTTGCGATTTTCTTTTTCCAATCGCTGCAGGATGGGGACATTGGGGTAGCCCCATTCTTTTAGGATGCTGATTACTTCGCTGTCGGGGATGAGTTTTTTGACGTAGTCTTCGAGGCAGTTGTCTTCGCTGCTCTGCTGCATGTATTCATTGAATAGTGAGATGGCTTCGGTACGTTTTTTGGAAAACAAGTTAAACACGCGGGCAGTATTGATAAGCTGTTCTTTTTTGGTGTATTCGTGGATGCTTGTCCATTCGCATTCGAAAACGGACTGGGCTAAGCCTGCTTTTAGGGGATTTTGATGAATGTAGCGAATCACTCTCATGAAGTAGTCTCTATTTTCTACGGGCTCGCTTTTGAATCGTTCTTGGAATAGGTGTCCGCAGCGTTCGTACTTTTTGTTGTACCAGTGGACATAGCTGGCGCTGATCCTTTTTACAATTTGAGATACTGGATCGTCTTTTTCTTTTACTAATAGGTGGACGTGATTGTCCATTAGGCAGTAGCAGTACAGCTCGAGTTTGTATGCTTTGATGAATCTGAGGAGAATGCCCAAGAAGGTTGTTTTGTCTTCGTTATCCTCAAAGATCAGCTGGCGGTTTACTCCTCGGATAATGATATGGTAGATTCCGGTTTTGCTTTTTTTGCGGGGGAGTCTTGGCATGGGGGTGTCCTCCTAGTTTGGCGGCAAGGTTGGGGGCTTGCTGCATGGATTTGTTTTGTTTTTGGGTGCCTTTTTGGCGGATCGGAAATTATTTTATAAAGCGGTATTTTGAGGTGAATGGATTACAGTGATTACATTGTTGATGGATCTGGGTTTTCGTAGAGAGGATAAACTTAAGGTTGTCAGTGGGTAAATGGAATGTGGGGTCACAACTTTCAAATATTTGTGGGTGTGAGCCGAGTAAGCCTTTTTTATAAGTTCTACAGCGTATATGGGAGTTCCTGCTTTGGGGCTTTTTGGGGCGTCACAGTGACGCCCCGAAAAAACTCTCATATTGTCGAATGTGGTTCGAAGAACCTGTCCCCATAACCCACCATTTCCCTCTTCCCAATCCAAACTTTATAAACTATAATCATTTCGGGGATATAAGAAGAAAGAACTAGTTTTGACGGATCGCCGTATGCAGTGAAAGCTGCCCGTGCGGTGAAGGCTCGTTATAAAACTTGATTGCTTTATATGGATAAGACGAGAATAGCGAATTAAAAGCAGCACCAACTATAACACCTGTAAATGGTGAGGGTTTACTTTATTACTCTTTTGATGGTGGAGCAGATTGGATTCAATCAATAGAAGAAGTAACATTAAATGGAGAACCAATTTTGCCAGGCATCGCTACATTGGATCTTGAAGCTGTAAATAAAAATGTAGCTGAAACTTCCAAATATATCATTGCACCTAATCCAAAAGAGATTATAAATGCGGAGAATGTTATCTATTTTAATTTAGATAATCTGTCTGATGAAATAAGAAATGCCGGTACGCCACATTTACAATTTGTTATTAAGGCAAGCGGTTATAATAATGTGACTTTGGATTATACGATGAGTTTGTAAAGGATAGAGCTAGCGGGGCGTCACAGTGACGCCTCGCTTTTTGTCGATTTTGGGTTATGGAACCTGTCCCCATGACCCACCCCACCATTTCCCTCTTCCCAATCCTCTCTCTTTAAACTATAATCTTTCTGGGGAAGTAAGAAAAAAGAACTATTTTTGACGGATCGCCGTATGCAGTGAAAGCTGCCCGTGCGGTGAAGGCTCGTTATAAAACTTGATAGACATAAGAATAAGACGAGAATAGCGGATTGAAAGCAGCGCCAACTATTAATATAGTTACTGATTTATCAATTCCAACGCCACTTCCTATCTACTCTTTTAATGGCGGAGAGAATTGGATTAAATCTGTTACAGAAGTGACAGCTAATGGGATTAAACTAGATGGAATCTCTACAACAGATTTGAATGACATCAATCAAGAAGAAGTTCAAGGTGATGTTCTACAAGGAGACTTAGACTATATCATTGCTCCTAATCCAGGTGAAGCAGATCAGTTCAATATTGCCGGAGATAACGTTATCGTTTTCTATTTATTCGCTTCTCAACAACAGATTATTGAAGAAGGTACAACATCTTTGGAGTTTGTTATTAAAGCAGACGGCTATAATGATGTGACATTAAACTTCACTATAGATAAATAAGTTAAAGCTTAACCTCACCATTTTGGTGAGGTTTTTTCTTTTGATGGGTTTCGGAGTGTCGCTGTGACGCCCCGAAGTTCCTCGCTTTTTGTCGATTCTGGATCAAGGAACCTGTCCCCATGACCCACACGACCAACTCTGCCCACACCCATGCCAAAAGTATCAGAATCTTCCTTATTAACTTTAAATTTACATTGTTCTGTTGTTTCTGTCGAAATAAGTTGGTAAACTAGTATTGTTTTTAAAACCCATATTAGGAGGATCTAGAATGAAACCATTCGTTCTAAAGTCTTTAGTCAGTGCAACGGTAGCTGCTGGCTTCTTTTTGCCTGCATTTGCGTCAACACCAGAAGTACAAGCTGCGGAGGAGGCGACAATTGATCTCAGAATTCTTGAAACGTCTGATATCCATATGAACCTCTTAAACTACGATTATTTCGTAGATCAGCCAAGTGAGTCGCTTGGTTTGTCAAAGACAGCAGCATTGATCAAGCAAGCACGTGAGGAAGAACCAAACTCTATTCTTTTGGATAATGGAGATCTTCTTCAAGGAAATCCGTTTGGAGACTACTATGCAACAGGCAAGGAATTACAGCCTGGCGAGGTTCACCCTGCAATCAAGGTTTTAAACGAATTAGATTATGATGCAATGACTCTTGGAAATCACGAATTCAACTATGGATTGGATTTCTTGAATGAAGCAATTAATGATGCAGATTTCGATGTATTGAGTGCTAATATTTATAAACACGATCAGCAAGATGAAAACTATTTTACTCCATACACAATTATGGATAAAACAGTGAAAGATTCTAATGGTCAAGATCAAACGATCCAAGTTGGTGTGATTGGATTTGTTGCTCCTAAGATCATGAGCTGGGATAAGGCACACTTAGAAGGAAAAGTCATTGCAAATGATATCGTGAAGGAAGCTGAAAAGTTTGTTCCTCAAATGAAAGAAGAAGGCGCTGATGTGGTTGTCGTTCTTTCACACGCTGGTCTAGGTGAATTCGAAAATGGTGCACCTGCTGAATATCAGGAGTTTGCTGAAAACGCTTCTTATCACTTAACAAATGTTGAAGGTATCGATGCTGTTTTAACAGGGCATGAGCACGGTAAGTTCCCTGCCGCTGATCCGGCATCTGCAGATTATCCAGATGGGCACGGTATTGACAATGCAAAAGGAACAATCAACGGTGTTCCTGTCACAATGCCAGGTTCTTTTGGTGACCACCTAGGGGTTATCGATTTAGAATTGAAGCAAGAAAACAATGATTGGGTTGTTCAAGAGGAAGCTTCTACTGCAACATTGAAGTCAATCGAGGGTGTTCAAAACGATGATTCTGTAAATGAATTATTAAAGACTGAACACGAAACAACTTTAAACTATATTCGTGAAGCGGTTGGAACTACAACGGCTCCGATTAACAGCTATTTTTCATTAGTACAAGATGATCCATCTGTACAAATCGTTTCAAACGCTCAAAAATGGTATGTAGAGAACTGGGTTGAGAAAAATCCTGAATTCAAAGATATTCCTGTCCTTTCAGCTGCGGCTCCATTTAAAGCAGGCGGACGCAACGGCGTTGAGTATTTCACTGACCTTCCAGAGGGTGAAATCGCCATTAAAAACGTAGCAGATTTATACTTATATCCAAACACATTGTATGCAGTGAAAATCAACGGTTCTGAATTAAAAGAATGGTTAGAGTGGTCTGCTGGCCAATTCAACCAGATCGATCCGAACAAATCAGAGGTTCAATCTTTAGTAAACGCTGATTTCCGTTCTTACAATTTTGATGTTATCGATGGCGTTACTTACGAAATTGATGTGACTGAGCCAGCAAAATACGATAACGGTCAAAAAGTTCTTAACGAAGGTGCAAACCGTATTAAAAACTTAGAATTCAATGGCGAAGATGTAACAGCTGACATGGAGTTCATCGTTGCAACAAACAACTACCGTGCTTCTACAAACAGCATTATGAATGCTGACAGCAAAAATACGATTCTAGCATCTCCAGATGAAAATCGCCAGATCATCATCAACTATATTACTGAAACAAAAACAATTAACCCAGCTGCAGACGGCAACTGGACATTCGCTCCGATCGCGAAGGACACAAAAGTTTCTTTCGAATCTTCACCAAAAGCAAGAGACTATATCGCAAGCGGATCTCCAATTTCTTATGTTGAAACACAAGATTCCGGCTTTGCTTTATTCGAAACAGTTCTTAGCAGCGAAGGTTATGGAGAAGGAAATGAAGGAAGCAAAACATTTACAGATGTTCCTGCTGGTTTCTGGGCATACGATTACATTACAGAACTAGCTGAAAAAGGCGTTATCAACGGTACAACTGAAACAACTTTCTCACCTTCTGCAAACGTAACACGCGGTCAATTCACTGCATTCATCGCACGTGCATTTGATCTGGAAAGCACGAAAAAAGCACCATTCACAGATTCTAAAGGTTCACTGGAAAACGAGATTGCCGCAGCATATGAAGCTGGCATCATCAACGGTACATCTTCTACTAAATTCGAGCCTAACAAAGAAATCACACGTGACCAAATGGCAGCAATCGCTGTACGCGCATACGAGTACAAAACAGGCAAAAAAGCACCAACAGCAGAATTAAAATTCAAAGATAACACCAAAATCAGCGCTTCTCTTTACACAGAAGTACAAAAAGCAGCTGCACTAGGCATCATGAACGGTACGAGCGCAGGCACATTCGAACCACTAAAAACAGCTAAACGCGACCAAGCCGCTAAAGTTGTTTCTGAATTACTTGGTAATCTATAAGAGTTGAAGAGGGACAGGGTTCTGTCTCTCTTTTTTTGTGGGATAATGAGTGGGTTTTGGGTGGGTTTTGGGGACAGGTTCCTTGACCCACTTTGGGTTTTTGGATGAGATTTTGGGTGGGTTTTGGGGACAGGTTCTTTGATCCACATTTGGTTTTTGGGAATAGGCTTTGACCCAACCTTCCGCCAATAGTATCACCCCTGACGAGGTTAGGGGCAGGTCCACCTAATCCATTACTCTATTTTCTATCGAACTCTTAGAAAGTGGTGAATATATGGCGAAGTTTCTTTACCTTTCAACAATCACTATAGGATTAGGATTTATATTATATTTTCATGGCCCGGAAACATTCTTAATTGTATTTGCTTTGTTCCTTATTGTTTTTGTTCCGCTCATTTATTGGATTTCAAAAACTCAAAAGAAATAAAAAGAGTTGGTGATGGACCAACTCTTTTTTAGTTCGACAAATTCTGATGATTTTCGGGGCGTCACTGTGACGCCCCGTCGGACGCTTCGAAGACTTTGAAGTCAATCTTTCCTTCCATGTTGTAATCCTTTCTGTCTCCTTGATCACCTTCAAGGTCCCCGGTATAGAATTCTGCGGATCCATTTAGAATGTAATATCCCTCAAGAAATCCATCTTCAACGAAGCTTTTCATGAATTTCGTATAGTCATCTTGCTTATCCGTTGAGTAACCTCCTGCTCTGGTGTAATCGTGCCGAAGAGGTTCCCCTTTTTTTAGTGTTGTCCCGACTAAAGGTTCTGCCATAGCGTATTCAATTTCATAATTTCTCACTTTTTCAACCATAGGAAAATAGAACGGTGACATTGCGTGGTAAATCATAACTTCTTTCTGATCCCCTACATATTCGAGTTCAGCGTAAATGTTTACTGATTCATCTGTTGTATACTCTGACTTTTCCGTAACAAGGCGGTAGATAAAGTCGCCGTCTTGTACCTCGCTCTCGGTGTTTACAACCTCGTATTCATCTAACTTTGAATGACTTTTTTCAACATCGTAACCATCTGATTTTGAATTCGTGTTGTCTGTTGTGCCACAACCAGATAATAAAAGAACTGCCAGCATGAACGAGACAAAAGTAAATTTTTTCAAAATAGTTCACCTCATATTTTAAGACGCAGTTGAACGGGAAAAGTTACAACAGCAATTTGTTTTTATCCTATTAAATAAAATAAACCCCACCAAATGGTGAGGTTTACAATTGTTTTACTCTTTTACTTTAACTTCTACTGTCATATCGCCCATATTGTTATTAAAGTAAGAAGTGAACGTAATAGAGCCATCGCCATTATTGCTTGGCAAATAACCAAATATCGCTTGTGTTGAGATCTTTTCAAATGCTTTATTCGCAACTGTGATGTTCGAATCTCCTGCTTCTACCTCCACATCAACATTCGTATAGCCAAAGTCAATGTTAAGTGTTGCAGCAGCGTCTGAACCTGTAAAAGTCAGCTTTGCAACTTCAGGATTTCCTTTTTCACCATCTTGAACTTTTGTAAAAGTATCAATAATTCTTGGGAATTCATTCGCCCAGCCATTTTCAGACCATGTTAGATCTAGATCTGGCTGATCTCCAACATGTAAGGATGTGATGATCATCGTTCCCCTAGAAGTGTTGTAATCATAACTTTCGGAAGCAGAGTATCCGGGTAAGTTTAATCCATTTACAAACGATTTAAACATTCCATAGATTGTATCGTTTGGAATTGAAATTACGTCTGTAGTATTTGGATTAACAGTTGTTACATTGATAGTTCCAGAACCCGATTTATTAGCATTAGTTCCTGAAACAACTTTATAGGTTTCGAAAATATCATTTTTACCTTGTTGCGTAATTTCTAAAGTGCCTGAAACATCAGGTAAGCCATTCTCGTCTTATACATTCTCTTTCTCTCTGTTTTATAACGAGCCTTCACCATACAGGCGGCTTTCACCGCATACGGCGATCCGTCAACAGTAGTACTTTTTTCTTATGTCCCCTGTTTTTTATTATAGGGGGAATTGAAGAATTAAATAGAAGTATATTTTTCCAGTTTTGGGGTGGTTTTTTGGGGACAGGTTCTATGATCCACATTGGGTTGTGGGGACAGGTTCCCCGACCCATAAACCTTTAGGGTTTAGCTATTCTCTTTTCGACAAAGTTCGAGGCGTTTCGGGACGTCACTGTGACGCCCCGAAACGCCTCGAACCAATCCAACATTTACCACTCCGTTCCCGCCAATTTTCTCCGATATATAAGTTGATAGTATTAGGTCAAAACAACCATCACCCACATCATTAGATATAAATAGCCCTATTGCTATCCATATTGAATTCGGAGGAACATTGATGAAGAAGACAGCAAGTTTCGTATTATCGGCAGCTATTTTGAGCGGGGCGTTTGCGCCAACTTATTCTCAGGCTGCGGGCACGATCCCATTTAAGGATATTGAAGGTTCATATGCAAAGGCAGCGATTCTTGAATTGCAGGAGCATGGCATTCTTCAAGGAAATGGGGCAGGCAAATTTAATCCAACTGGGTCTATCTCTCGTGAGCAATTTGCCATTGTATTAGCTAATGCGTTAAAACTAAATCTTGAAGAAGCACCAGCAACTCCATCCTTTAGTGATATTCCTGCTTCACACTATGCATATAAACATATTGAAGCAGTTAAAAAAGCTGGAATTGCTTTAGGTTATAAAGATGGTACTTTTAATGGTACTGAAAAGCTAAATCGTGAACAAATGGCCGTTTTATATGTTAGAGCATTAGGCAAAGATGTTGATGGCTATGATGCAAAGCTTCCGTTTTCGGATAAAGGAATGATTTCTGCTTTTGCACGTGATGCTGTTGGTTATGCTACAGAAATCGGTCTTATTAATGGGTATTCAAACGGAACATTTGGTCCGAACAATTTTGCAACACGTGAAGCGGTAGCGAAAGTGACGTTGCCATTTATTAAGGTAGTGGAAAATTTGAAGCCGGTTAAACCTGAGCCGACTCCAGACCCTGAGCCAGTTCCTGTTCCAGAACAGCCTAAGCCAGAACAGCCCGAGGTTGATCCTGAGCCTGAACTGCCAGAAATTGACCCTCAGCCTGAGGTTCCTGAAATCCCAGGAATTGACCCAATGCCTGAAGAACCAACACTTGATCAAAAAGTAGAAAACCTTTCTCTTATTTTAAATGCATTTGCCGAAGAGAAAGATAGTAAATATGATGGCTGGGGAACAACGATTACAGCGAAGACGTTTAATAACGTTGGTATGCAAGGAGTAACAGACGAAAACTTTGATCTTGTACTTGGATTACTGGCTGCTACTTTATATCAATATGAAGAGAAAGATCCTAATTTCCAAATGATTCTTGGAAGCAAAGAGTATTCGGAAATGTTTATTAATGAATTTATGTATTTAATGGCAAAAGAAGATCTTATCCAAGATTTCAAAGCGAAATTAGATTATATCAACACATCTCTTCGTACACAGCACTGGGAGGAGTTTGATGGTTTAATCGTAGCTCCTGAAGTAAGAACTGTTCTTGAAGCAGAATATAAAGGTGTAGACCTTACGCCGCTGGAAATCAATGAAATTATGTTTGCTAATATAATTAATGAGATTGATAATGAGGAAGTTACACCTCCTGTAAATGAAGAAGTACCTGTATCCAATGAAGAGGTACCAGCAGAAATACAAACTCAACCAATAACAGACTTCTCAATAAATGGTTATAAAGGTGAAGGGTATTTAACTTTCAGATTTAGTCATGCTGCAGGTGCAAGCAGCATGAAAGTCCTTCAATCAATTGATGGCGGACAAACCTGGACTGACTCTGTTGTAGTATCTGTATATGATGGTCCAAACGGAAACTACATCGGCACTTCAACTCTAACAGAGACGAACACAGGAGTACGAGTTTCCGAATTAACTGCCGGCACGTATTACGAGTTTAAAATCGTTGTAACTGGCGGAGAGCATGCAGGGGACTCAAATATCATTTCAACTATATATTAAGGTGGGTCATGGGGACAGGTTCCCTGACCCATTTCTTTAAAGCGAGTTCTCGATTGAGAGCTCGCTTTTTTGGATTAAACCTGGACAGTCTCACTCCCTGCAAGGAAAGGTAAACCCAATGAAAAATGGAAAATATTAAGCAGTGTTAATTTTCTAAATATCACTATAATTAAGTTTGGGGAAGTAAGAAAAAAGTACTATTTTTGACGGATCGCCGTATGCGACGAAAGCCGCTTGTACGGTGAAGGCTCGTCATAAACCTGTGAGGGATAAAACGAGAATAGCGGTCCAGCAACAACAGATTTAAAGGTTGTCGAGGGAGGTCCTGTCCTTTCAGTAGAAAATGTTAACAAAACAATCCAGGTTACATTTGACTATGTAACAACTGATCGTTTTGGAAATGTTAATCTCCATTTAACTTCAGTCGAAGATGTTATTAATCACCTTGATCCGCTAGCTGAGTCAGCTAGCCAAACGTATGCAGCCTTTATGCTCGATGCAAATGGGGAGCGCATGGCTCATGGAAATACTGAACCAGTTGGCTTAAACGGTCCAAATGGCGGTGTTTATCTAGAAGTAACAGCCTCCAATGGCAATAAAGCAGTTTACTCAATAAATGTTCAATAAGGGACTAGTTCTCTACTGAATATTTATTAAAGCGAGTTCTCAATTGAGAGCTCGCTTTTTCTTTAACAGCTCACATCCCATTAGAATAAGAAATGGGTCAAGGAACCTGTCCCCTAAACCCACAAAACCCACAAAAATATTTTCTCTACTTTAACTAAACTTAAGGTTCATGTTCTATAATTAGATTGGGGAAGTAAGAAAAAAGTACTAGATTGACGGATCGCCGTATGCAATGAAAGTTGCCTGTACGGTGAAGGCTCGTTATAAGGCCGATAGGTTATAAGACGAGAATAGCGTTTTACCAGATACAACACCGCCAACGATTGTTGAGGCTAAACTAATTAGAGATTCCTCCACTGGGTATCTCAATAAAATCCAAGTAAAGTTTTCTGAAAATATTAAGGATAGTACAGTAGAAGCTGGGCTAGGGAATTTCCAAGTTGAAAATGACCCTTTTTGGTTATCTGTAGATGGATTTTCCACTGAGAGATCTGACGGAACGATTGATACAGATGCAGATGATGAATATGTTACTTTATCTTTCAATTCTAAGGAAGCTATTACAAAATTTAAATATGTTGAGAACAATGAAAATCCTGATGTGACTGATTTAGCGGGGAATAAACTGATGTCACAAGAAATGGAATTAGATCCTGTTAACTAATTATAAGGACTGAAAAGTGTGGTTGAACACAACAGGTTATTTGTTAAACAAACTGTTTTAAAAACAAATGATAATGAAGAAACTCTCTTACTTGAGGTAACGGATTCTAGTAAAGCAGTAAAATGTTCTTGTACTCTCCTCATAGATAAAAACGAGGCAGAAGTTTGCGATCTACATGTATTAGAAGAAGGAAATGAGCCGGTTTATCAAGTATTGTTCGAGGAAATTAAAAGGATCAGTATAGAGAAACAGTTATCTCTAATTCATTCAAATATTTCTCAATCAAACTTGAAAAACATAGGAGAACAAACGTATCTGGAAAAGCTACTCCTTGACATGAATTGGTCGATGAGTGATCACCAAAATATCTTTATTCTTATTTGTAAGGAAATGGCTCAGGATAGTTGGTTAAACAAGGAGCATTTAACTACCGATTTCACTATTGATAGTATTAGTACTATTACAAAGCAAGAAAAGGAAGAAATCGAAATAGGGAAAAATGTTTGGTATCCTGATAGAGTGTACCCTTTTCAATACAGGTCAGTTGGAAAAAACAGCCTTGTAATGAGATTCAAAGGCCGCGTGATCGGCTGGTGCATCACATATATTTCTGGCAGCAATTTGCTTATGTATGATTGCTTATTCGTCAGAAAAGAATTTTGGAACTTAGGGAGAAGTATTTCCCTTTTTGGAAGCTCCTTAATGATTCAATCTGAAGAATCCGACATCAGATACTTAACATTTACAGTACATGGAGAAAACACCCCGCTCCTTAAAATAATACAAAAACGAGCTGGCAGCTATATTGTCGATTTTAAAGAAATTAAACTATATGTAAATAAATGATTTGCGGGTCATGGGGACAGGTTCCCTTACCCATTTTTATTATGATTAATGAGAGAGTTCCCGGTTGGGAGCTCTCTTTTTTCATGCATCACGAATACCTCAAAACCACGTCTATAAAACAAGTGGGTCGAGGAACCTGTCCCTCATGCTCGCATAATTTTAAGGCAACTGGTTATGAAGATGCTACTGTAATTGTAGTTCCGGATTGGAGCTAAACCACTTCTCTAATCGTTATACTTGAATATTTATTTAAAAAGGAGCTCTCAGATGAGGGCTCCTTTTTCATTTCACGAACTTAAGTAGATCAACACCTCTTTCGATAAAACAAAGTGGTTCAAGGAACCTGTCCTCAAAACCCATTTTCAAACTCACAACACTAAAATAAATTAAAATTTTCAATCTTTTATATTTATACATTCGAATTTATGATATATAATGTGTTTGGGGAAATATAAAGATACGATTGTTGGCGGATCGCCGTATGCAGTGAAAGCTGCCTGTACGGTGAAGGCTCGGTGCGAAAGCCGTGTGATCATGGTATAAGACGAGAATAGTGAGATTGTTTATGGAGAAATTGCTTATGAACATTTAAAACAATTAAATGCCTTTGGTTCAAGAGTTGCGGGTACTGAAGATGAAAGAGCGGCGGAAAGTTATATTAAGAGTGAATTTGAAAAGATTGGTTTAGAGACAAGTGTTCAGCCTTTCAGCTTTACAAGAGGCGGCACAACTATTAACTCTGCAAATGTGATTGGGTTTAAACAAGGGAAATCCTCTAAGGAAATCATTGTAGGAGCTCATTACGATGCAGTGTCAGCTGGAAAAGGAATCGACGATAATGCTTCCGGAGTAGGTGTTTTATTGGAAGCAGCAAAAGCACTTAAAGATATTGAAACTCCTTATTCCATTAGATTTGTATCTTTTGGTGCTGAAGAAGTTGGACTTCAGGGCTCTAAATACTATGCAAATCAAATGGATGAATCTGAAATCAGCAATACAGTTGGAATGATCAATTTGGATAGTCTTGCAGCAGGTGACCATATGTATGTGTATGGCGGAGCAGGCGACTCTGGATTTATTCGTGACCTGGCTTTAGAAATTGTTGCTGAGAAAGACCTTAATATCGGCACAAACCCAGGAGAAAATCCTGCATATCCAGCTGGTACTACTGGTGATTGGAGTGACCATGCTCCATTTAAAGCTAAAGGGATTCCTTATGGGTATTTTGAAGCAACTAATTGGGCACTTGGTGACAAAGATGGATATGTTCAAACGGTTGAACATGGAGCTATCTTCCATACGAAAAACGACACATTAGAATTTATTGAGAGTGCATTCCCAGGAAGAGTGCAGGAGCATTTATCAAGCTTTAGCTTGTTATTGCAGGAGCTTTTGAAATCGCTGGGCAGCAAATAAGTTTGATATTAATAAAAACTAAAAGCCTACACGGAGGGATTATATCCGTGAGGCTTTTAGTTAACAATGTTAATACAAAAATAAACCCACAATTTAAGTAGGTTTATTTTTTTTGCAGATTAATGGGATTGTTAATATTACCGGGTTTAAAAGACCCTGTCCCCTGCTCCCACTACAATAATTTTAGTGACATTCCTCCTAAAATATTTATAATGAAATTAGGGGAATTAAGTAAATAGAACTAATGTTGACGGATCGCCGTATGCGATGAAAGTCGCCTGTCCGGTGAAGGCTCGTGATAAGGCCTTGCGGTATAAAGCGAGAATAGCGATAAAAAAGCACCAAGTTTAACGAATGCAATATCTGTGAGTGTACCTGCTTATGGTGGAGCTGCTGAGATCAATGCTGCTTTTGATGAGAAGGTTAATGGATTTAGACTGCAGTATGTATCTCCAGACGGTGCTAAAAATGATATTCATATTACTGACTTAGCAACTGGAAAAGGCATTTATACATGGGTAAATCCGGGTGATACCAAAGAAAATACTACTTCATTATTTAGTAGAACTTTCGATGATCATTACCAGGCTTATAATTATTCATTTATGCGAAACGATGGCACTTTTTATGAACTAAGATTAAAAGCGGGAATTGATAACTCTATCTCCATTGTTTTTCTAAACCCTGGTCTAGATGCTGATGATGTTTATGCAAATCAAGTAAGATTCTTGCTTTCACAGACTACTTCTCACCTATTTGTGACTGATGCAGCAGGAAATGTTTCCGCTGATTTACTTCTTATTGGAGAGTAACCAATAAGAAACTGAACCAAACTCTAATTGAGCATTATCATTACTACTTAGAAATGCAAAGTTCTGGCCTCACCTTTAAAACGGTGAGGTTTTTTGTTCTTTAATTACATATCTCCTTTTCAATGCTCCTTATTGCTGATTTAATACTGTTAGAAAGTGCAGCTATAAATTTGCTTTGCGGAAATAAAATAAACCCGCCATTGGGCGGGTCTTTCTTTATTCGCAGATTGATCTGTTGTTGAGTTAAGGAACCTGTCCCTCATTACCCACTTGCCCAGTAGGGTCAAAGGACCTGTCCCCATGATCCAACTAGTGCCTAACCTTAGTTCCAAATAGACTCCGCCCACTCTGGGTGGTCAATAAATGGGTTGCGGTTGCCTTGGATTTCGTGGATTTTGTCGTTTCTGCGTTGTTCTATTTCGTCCACTGGGTCTTGTTTGTGCCATTCAAGAAGAACGGATAGTTTACCGTGATAGGGCGCACTTCCGTTATTTAGTTTTTCGTTTAATTCCAAGTCCACTCGGTCTCCAGCTTCGTAGCGTGTTGCCATGTAAAATAGCATTCTTGCTACGTCACCTTTTACGCGATCTGGGGGCTCAAATGAGTTTGAGCTCCTTTTACAGTCATCACAATTATTCACAGGATTTCCGCCATAATCGAAATCTAGATTTCCTCTAGAGCTATTCACTTGCACATCCGTTGGGCGCAGGTGGTGAATATCAGTACCAGGGCCATTGCTTGTTCCGAAATTCCCGTGAGATTTTGCCCAAACGTGTTCACGGTTCCAGTCCCCTACGTTTCCGCCATTGCTGGATTTAGAACGTGCTTCTCCAGAATAGAATAACAATACATCATTAGGACTATCAGGGTGTTCATCCGTTACTTTTAAAGCATCCCAGACTTGAGAATAAGAAAGAACTTTTTGATCTGAAATAATATCATGAAGAGCTGATTTCAGAGCTTGGCCTTCTTTGCCCATAGCCGCTTGATAGTAATCGTTGTTTTCATCGTTACTAGCTGCTGTTATTGTTACACTAAATCTTTCTGTTACACTTAATTTCCCATCAGTTGCAGTGACTGCAACTAGATGTGTTCCTTCTGCCAACTCTAAGGTTAAGGTATTCCCGTTTACTTTACCAAGTGTCGAATTAAAAGAGAGTTTATCTTTATCTGGATCAGAAAAATGCTCTGATAAATCAATTGTAACCGTTTCTCCTGCTGCTGCTGTTTTGTTCGTGATTCCTTTAGATACTACTGGAGCATGGTTCTCACTTGGCAAAGGAAAAGAAGGACCTTGAATAAGGTCCCCCTCTAAATTATAGAAATCAATTTGTTCAGGATCGGCACCGTTGATATATTCAATGCTTTCGATATCTAAGTTGTCTGCGCCTCTGATTTCACTTACGTTTGTTCCATCAATGATTAGCTTTTGTACAGCATTGCCTTTGAAGTCAACGATTGCGCCAGCTTTTTTAGGGTTAATCGTCACATCATTTGTCTGGAAGCCTTCACCATGGAATTCCGCATATTCCCCTGTAAAGAAGATGCCGTTTTTAATAACTGAAGCTGCATCCAATGTTAGAGAAACACTTGGTTTTGTGATTGTCAGTTTGCCTGTTTTAAAGTTTTTGAAGTTGTACTCTTTTTCAGCTTCGATTGGCTCTAAACCTGGCTGTTCGCCTTCATCATCTGAAGCTTTCAAGTCAATTTGAACCATTACAGGGTCATGGTCACTTGCTCGGCCAGCCATATCGGTAAAGTCTGCGTTAATGTGAAGAATATCCACTTCTGTATTTGCTGCTAGGTTATTAGATACTAAGATATGATCTAATACTTGAGAGTTACCTTGGTATAGATATGTGTAACGATCTGATGCTTCAACTTCATTGATCATGTTAGTCATTAATTCACCTTCATGAATTTTAAGAGCATCTGCGAATTGGTAGTCATTAAAATCTCCAAGAGAAACAATATTTGCTGATGGATTCTTTGTTTTTACATCTTCAATAAAGTCATAAATTACATTAGCAATTTGCTTACGCTGAATTTCACTATCGTATACTGGCGGTTGAATCGCACCAAATAATGGTGTATCACCAGATTTAGAATTCCAGTGGTTAGCAATAACAATTACATCTTCACCATCAAAAACAAATTCTGCCGCTAATGGTTTACGGCTATCATCAAATGCTGCATTGTTTGGATCGATTCTGCCTGGGTTAAGTGTTAAAGAACCATCTTCGTATCCTACTGCAGTAGTAGCATCTCCTGCTGGCTTACCTTCCTTCATTTGGACACGCTCAGGATTGTAAAGGAAACCAACACGAATATTTGCATTCGGTGCTCCGCCATCCTGATTGTTTACAGGGTCGATATTTGCGTATTCGTACTCTACGCCACTTTCAGCTTTAATCGCTGCAATTAATCTCTCATAACTTTCATTTGCAGCTGAAGTTCCTGCAGATTCTCCATTGTTGTCCTGTACTTCTGTAACACCAACAATATCAGGTGTTTCCATATCTGTACCGATCGCTCTTGCTAGTTTGCGGGCTTTATCATCTGAAGAAGATGATCTGTTATTTGAGAAGTTTTCCAGATTATAAGAAGCAACTGTTAACTTGGCGTCATCTTTTACAATCTTTGTTTTTTCAGGTACTACAGTTCCTTTTCTGTGTGCAGCTTCCATCTCATTTAATGGAACATAAATTTTATAGTTTTGGTATGAGTAGCCAACAACACCAGTAATCGGACCTTCAAACGTATCGCCAGTTGCTACTTCGAAATCACGAGCGACTCCATTTGGCTCCAAACGGAAATGAATGCGGTTTGGATTTGCATTACCTTCTTCATATAATACGCCGCCATGAAGAGAATTTGTTTCTTCGCTTTCAAGAACTGTAATAAGGTCGCCGTGCTCTTGTGGTGATACTGCTTTAACCGTATCCAGTTCAACGCGCATGCTTTCAATGCTTTCCCAGAAATCGATTGCATCTACTTCAGGGTTAAAGATTTCAAATTGGTCGCTGTCAATGTGATCAAATTTGATATTTGATTCATCAAGCTTAATTGGTTCTGGCAATTTAACATTCTCATCTAGAACTTCAACCACTCCGCCTTGATCATTGCGAACATTAATTTGAGTAGACTTCAGATCTGTAGTTTGTCTGTCGCTATACCCATCATATGCATACTCAGATACTCTGCCAGTAACTGAAACTAAATCACCCACTTCGATTGGCCAATTTCTTGTACCACTATAAAGCAAGATTCCTTCCGAAGTATTCGGGTTATCATCTGCTAGTTCATCTGGTGTCTGGATCGTATAATAGTAGCTTCCGCTTAATGTAAATGAATTTGTTACAATACCCTGGATCCCGCTTACTGTTTCATTCATAAATGGTGAATCATGTCCCTCACCTTGTAAATCATGAATTTGCAGTGCATCTGTAATCGTATACTCATAAGAAGCAATTTCGCTGAACTTACCTGTTGCGGCTTTAACGATTGCTTTTAAAACAGTATCTTCAGTAATTTCAATTGGAGTTTCGTACTTAGTGCTCTCATCAGTTGGATTTGTCCCATCTAACGTATAGAAGATTTCAGCATCAGCAGTCGTCGTGCTAAGTGTAACTGTAGTTCCATCAACATATGTTCCTGTTCCCGGAGAAGCAGCTGCTTCTTTTAAAATCGTGCTGTCAGCCACAATATCTTCTTGAGAACGAGGAATAACTTGGTAATCATTATCGAACTGCTGTACAATACCACTAATGGATTCATATGTTGTTCCAACTGCTAGATCAAGTGAGCCATTTTCATCGCGAACAATGAAGGTGCTGCCATCATCAGCTGTATAGTTTGCCCAGCCGCTGCCTTCGTTTACAGCAGTCAATTCAACATTTTCTACTGTAACAAGCTGAGATTCATTATCTTCATTAACCTCTGCACCTATCACTTTTTTAGCTGTTGGGGCATCCCCAGCCTTTTTTTCAACAACTGTTGCACTGTCTAATTGCAGAAGGCCACGGTAATCCGCTAATTTACCTGTTAACGTTACTTCATCCCCAACAGATAAGCCTAAGCTTGTTGGGCGTACTGCAATTCCGCCAGTTTCATCTTGAATCGAGATTGTATTTTTCAATCCAGCTGCTACTACACCTTTTACCGTAACGGTTTCACCTAAACTCATTCCACGAGCTGCTTCAATCGTGATTGTTTCAGGATCTGCTGGCTGTTCCGGATCGGGATCTGGATCTACTGGTGGGTTTACATCTCCACCGGACATTTCATGTGTGCCTAAATGTGAAAAATCATTTGTTGGATACTCAATCCACTCTTCTTCAGGGTTAAAAGCATCATCAATAATGGCGTCACCAGTTAAGATATTGCTCTTACGAACTAATGTAACATCAGTTCCAAAATCTTCTCTAGTTCCCACTTGTCCGAAAGAATCAATTACCTCGGAATTTTTTTCTAATACTAATGCATCATCACCGTTAAAGTTAGCAACTTGGCTGGATAGGTTCCCTTTATTTTTAACTTCCTCAACTGCTGAATTATTGTAAAGAACAAAAGTTGAACCGTTTTCTAAGGAGCCAGATAATCTTTGAGTGTTTGTTGCTGTTGTAGCACCATTTGAAAATAATTTCATTGTGTACTGGCTCAAATCTACCGTTTCTCCAGTGCCGTTATATATTTCAATTGCCTTATTGCTGCTAGTGCCCTCAATATACTCCGAAATAATCAAATCCGTAGCCAATGTTTCTGCTTTAGCACTAATCGGCAACGCCGGAACAGCTGCACTTACTAGCAATGCCGATGCCAATAGAGCATTTACTTTGCTTCTAATATATTTTGTGCCCATTAAGTCAAATCTCCTTTTCTGCTATTATGTCTATCTACTATAAAGGGAGAAGGCCCTCAACCTTAAGCTGAAGGCCTCTGCTAAACTATTAATTATAGGATTGTTTCACCTTCAACAGTGATTCCATCAAGGATAACGTCGCCGCCAAAGTCAGATAAATCTAAATTACCTGTTACTGTAATATTTGAGAATGTTGCTTCTTCAGATGGTGTACCTGTTAAAACTAAGTCGCCATTTACAACAGCATTGCTTAAGGAATCAATGTTTGTCGTATCGACAGTCACGTTCCCTTTATATTGTTTTGGTTCTTCAGTTGTACCAGAGAAATCTGCAGCCGGAACTTCTTTAACAAGTACATCGATGATTCTGCCTTCAATTTCACCAGAAACTGTTCCAAGAGATTGTAAATGCTCAGCAAAGTTTTCCCAATCAGATAAACCAAGATCTGTTACGCGACCTTCTTGATAAATTTTCTCGAATACGTCATAGCCATCTCCACCTTTAGCAGTAAAGGCATTTGTAGCAACTACATATTCTTCAGCATCTTGAACTTCAATATATTCACCTTGCTCATTCTTGTAAGAAACACTTACAACACGCTCGCCTGCTGGTTTAGAAGAATCATATTCTACTTTTCCTCCTGAAACATGAAGGAATCCTCCATTTTCACCTGGCAGATTTCCTAAGCTAATTTCAAATGCTTGTTTTAACTCTGCACCAGTAATGCTCATTGTTGCTAGAGTATTACCAAATGGAAGAACAGTAATAACATCACCATTTGTGATTGGACCTGCATCAATGCCAGCACGGATTCCGCCTCCATTTTGCAGCGCCATGATCACATGATCTTCTGGCTTGTATTCTCTAGCTTTTGCTAGCATGCCATCGGTAATTAAGTTTCCTAAAACAGTTTCATTTTTACGTACACTTTCTTTTGTGTTATCACCATTTGTGCGTGGATTTTCTAACGCTTCCGTTGCAGTTGCACCAATTTCAGTATTAGACACCTCATCTACTCGATCTTTATAAGGCTTTAACATTTCTAGCGCTTGTGCATCTTCGGCAAAATCAGCTACATCAATTAACTCACCATCATGTTCTACAACTACGCCATTTTCATCAAATGTTACATCTAAAGTTCCAAGGTATTTATGATACTCTTGACCTTGTACAATAATAGTTGGTTCTTTAGCTTGTCCATTTTCGTTTTTGTCGATAACAACAGGATTATCTAATTTTGTATGGCTATGTCCGCCTACGATTACGTCAATTCCGTCAACAGCTGCTGCCAAAGTCAGATCGTTGTCATATGCTGGATTATCATCATAACCAATGTGAGTAAGAGCAATAATTTTGTCTACGCCTTTATCTTCGAAAGCTTTTACCGCTTTTTCGGCTTCTTCAATATAATCCTCAAATTTCACATCACCTGGTGATGAAATGTCAGCGGTTTCAGCTGTTGTTAAACCGAAAATTCCAACCTTTTCCCCATCAACTTCCTTAATGATTCCGTTGTAGATTCTTCCGTTCTCAGGATCACTTGATTGCAGATCTGAGAATAATCCTTTCAGATTATCATCAGCTGAGAAATCAATATTAGAAGATACAAATGGGAATTGAGCACCTTTGATAAAGTCAGCTAACGCTTTATGTCCTTCTTCATTTGAACCAAGATCGAACTCATGGTTTCCAAATGTCATTGCGTCGTAACCTAATAAATTCATGAAGTCTAGATCAGCTTGTCCTTGGAATTCGTTAAAGTATAATGTACCAGAGAATACGTCCCCAGCATTTAACAATAATGCTTCTGGCTTATCAGCTCTAACCCCCTTCACTGCTGTTACAAATTTTGCAACATCATCTAAGTGTGCATGTGAGTCATTGTTATGCATCAATGACAATGTAAAACGCTTTGGTCCGCTATTCTCGTTTTATACAGAGCTATTTGCACTGACTTATACCGAGCCTTCACCATACAGGCGGCTTTCACCGCATACGGCGATCCGCCAACAGCAGACATCTTTCTACTTATTTCCCCACTGACTATTGTAATGTATTTTATATATTTTTGAAATGTTTTTAATATTAACTCTTTGTTAATGAATGGTTAAAGTTTGGTTAATTGTAGTTTACAATCCAATTTTTGAGAGTATTATAGTTACTCTTAATTTCCAAGATAAAAAAAGAGCAGAGGGACATTACTGTCATCTCTGCTCCCTTTATTTATAAATCTTACTCAAACTGGTAAACTGCTACTGTACCTGAAACTTCATGTGTTGCAGCAAGCAAAGCCTTACCTGTTGGGCTTTGATTCGCTGGGATAAATTGCAATCCTTCAGGAGAAACGTCTCCAGCAAATTTACCAGCATCATCGCCTTCAAGATCTCCAGCAAATTGTGTTACAGAGAAATCACGGCTGGAAAGCAATGATACAAAGCTTGGTGAAGCTGGGTTTGATACATCATAAACCATAATTCCACCGAAACGTTCTAATGCGATAAATGCATAAGTTTTACCATTAATGACGCCTGTAACAGCTGTTTCCGGCTCAGGACCTTTACTGTTGCTTCGGTCATCTTTAGCTACTTCTTCATTGTCAGAGTTGAAGTACTCTGGAGCAGCTTCTTTTGTGATTGTTTCAAATTCATTTCCGCTGTCATAAACCAATTCCATTGTTTCTGCATTGAAAATGGAGAAGCTTCGGCCGCCAAAGCCATATAATGCTTCATACTTGCCAGTTTCCTCATTGTATCCACTTTCAGTTGTTACTTTAAAGTCTTCTAATAGACCTACATCAAATGCATCTAATTCTTCTTGTGTATAACCAGCATAGTTTTCTGCTTTTAATTCAATTTCCCCTAATTTTCCAACTTTCTTTTCCTCTGAGTATGCATCCCAATCGCGAGTATCGCCCTCGTTTGGAGTGATGATATACTCATTTCCACCAACGGTAAACGTGCTAATGGCATCTGGTAAATGGTATGTTAAGATCGGCTGTTTTTCAATTTTAATCTCACCGTCTTTGATTGCATCCATTTCATTCCCTTCAACGGAATGATCAATAACACCAAGCCCTTTTACACTTACAATTTTTTCTTCTACTAGATCAATTGTAGCAATCGCATTGTTTTCTTGCATTGCAACATAAGCTGTTCTGCTGTCTGCAGAAACTGTGATATATTCAGGCTCTAATTGCTCTAGCTTTGACCCTCTTGAAGAAACACGAACTTTGTCATCAATTAAATCTTCTGAAAAAGTTAATTCTTTTGCTGTAAATCCAGCAGGAGCACCTGTTACATCAATCACTGAGATCGATCCTTCTGTGTCTACACTGTAATCTTGGCTTGGTTCTCCTTCGTTCGCTACAAGTGCTTTCGTACCATCTGGAGTAAATGTAACCATATCAGGTAAAGAGCCTACTTGTACACTTGAAAGGAATCCGCCGTTCTTGTTGACAAAAACGATATAGCCTTTGTCTGTCTTATCGTTTCTTGCAGCAGAGATCGCTACTAAATCCCTTGTAGGATGTACAGCAATGCTTGTGATATCTTTAACATCTTCTACTCCGAAATCTGCTAGTAGCAAACGTTTTTGTGAAGCCACTTCTGTAAATTTACCGGATTCTAAATCAGCAAATGATAGAATATCAAATCCGCTAACTGCTCCGTTTGTCACAAATGCTTTTTGCGTTTTTGCATCATATGCCATAATTTCTGTTCCAGCTGCACCTTTTCCGCTATCATATCTAGCAATTTGAGATACTTTTAAAAGGTTGCCATGCTGCAAAGTAAGTTTTAAAGCTGGTCCTTTGCTATTCCCGTCTTATACCAGTCTACTACCTGGCTTTCGCATCGGGCCTACACCATACAGGCGACTTTCATCGCATACGGCGTGCCGTCAATTGTACTATCTCTTATTTCCCCAGATACATAGTATCATTTTGTAACTAGTGTATTTTGGAGGTGGAGTTAAAATAGTGTAAATATTATGTAAAATTATTATTATACTGCAATTAAGGAGGTTTTTAAAAATCATAAAATAAGTATTAAAAAAAGGACTCCCAGCAATGGAAGCCCCTTTTATCTATCACTATAAAAATTTATTGAAACAGGTTATCTTTATCATTACCACCAATAATAATATCACTGCCTGGCACTTGAGAGGTAATTTTAAATTGATTTGCGTTCATTTTCTCTGCTGTAGCTTTTACTCCGTCTGTGCTTAATTTTGAGTTAATTAGAGTTACAATTTGGTCTATGCTAGTAAAGTTTCTTGTCAATTGAATAGTGGATATTTTTTCTCCATCACTAACCGTAAAGCTGCGATTTTTAGATGTATCCTGATCTTTACCAATGCTGCTATTTTGATCGAAAAAGTAATCCCAATCATTTCCTTCTAAGATGATAGAGGATGCGGAACCCGTCTTAAATGATTGAATAGAGAATGTGTCACCAAACCCCATAGCATAGAGCGGTCTGTTCATTAGACCATTACTGCCGCCTTTTTGATAATAGTAATCTTGTATAAAGCTCTCAACCACAGAACCCATTGCTGCTCCTCTAGAGAAATCAGTGGAAAGCTGCCAATACACATTCACTGGTATTCTATCTTGTCCATAAACAATCGTAAAACTTTTTGCATTATTGGTAAAATTATCTACGGTAACTGGCTTACTATCAAGTTTTGGTGCTGTTCCAGGAATAGTCGAAAAGTCAAGACTTGCTAACATTTGACTTTCAATTACTGAATAGGCTGGTGCCTCTTCTACTATAACCTCTATAGAAATGGAATGACCGTTTAAATCTACGTCAGCTGGTACCACAACAACAGCAGTAAACGTATAAGATCCACTTACTGCAGGATCATAATGATCATTATCAGTCCACAATGTAATGTTCAAGTTACGTGTTAATCCATTCGCCAAGGTTACCTGTGCTTGAGCAGGCAATGAACCTTTGACATCTTCTGGTGCATTTCCGGCTTTCCCCACTATGATGGGATTAGAGCTGCCTACAGATGCAACTAGAACTTTTAAATTATTTATTGCCTCCTGAATAGCTTGCGTTTTTGCTATTACTTCATCGTTCGTTGTTTCAGGCAAATTTAGCGCATTTGTTATTAAATTGAAACTTTCTTGAGAGTAGTGCTCTTTAATCAGTTGATCTACTTGGCTTTTCACAGAATCCAAGCCTGATTGATCTGCAAAAATTAACCCTGCTAATGCTTCATTTAATGCTTCTGTTTTTGCAACCATTTCTGCATTGGTTGCTTCTAGCATTTCTATTGCTAACTTTAGTTTGTTATAACTTTCAGTTGTGTAGTCGGCTTGTTGCTTTTCCTCAGCTTTTGCTTTTGCTGCGTTTAATGCTGACTGGCCCGCAAATTCTAAGTCTGCCAGGGCATTTTGAATTGCTTCTGTTTTGGCTACTACTTCTGCATTTGTTGTTTCTGGCATTTCTAATACTGTTTTAAGAGTGTTATAGCTTTCTGAAGTATAGTCCGCTTCTTGCTTTTCCTCAGCTTTTGCTTTTGCTGCGTTTAGTGCTGACTGGCCCGTAAATTCTAATCCTGCCAGTGCATTTTGAATCGCTTCTGTTTTGGATACTACTTCTGCATTTGTTGTTTCTGGCATTTCTAATGCTGATTTTAGGACGTTATAACTTTCTGAAGTATAGTCCGCTTCTTGCTTTTCCTCACCTTTTGCTTTTGCTGTTTTTAATGCTGATTGGCCTGCGAATTCCAAACCTGCTAATGCACTTTGGATGGCTTCTGTTTTTGCTACTACTTCATCATTCGTTGTTTCTGGCAGTTCTAATGCTGCTTTTAATGGGATATAGCTTTCAGAAGTGTAATCTGCTTCTTCCTTTTCCTCAGCTTTTGCTTTTGCTGTATTTAAGGCTGATTGGCCGGCAAACTCTAAGCCTGCTAGGGCTTCCTGGATCGCTTCCGTTTTTGCTACCACTCCACCATTCGTTGTTTCTGGCAGTTCTAATGCTGCTTTCAATGGGCTATAGCTTTCAGATGTATAGTCGGCTTCTTCCTTTTCCTCAGCTTTTGCTTTTGCTGCATTTAAGGCTGTTTGGCCGGTAAACTCTAAGTCTGCTAATGCTTCTTCAATAGCTTCCGTTTTTGCTACTACTTCTGCATTTGTTGTTTCTGGCAGTTCTAATACTGATTTAAGGGCGTTATAACTTTTTGAAGTATAGTCGGCTTCTTCCTTTTCCTCAGCTTTTGCTTTAGCTGTATTTAGTGCTGACTGGCCCGCAAATTCTAATCCTGCTAGGGCATTTTGAATCGCTTCTGTTTTGGCTACTACTTCTGCATTTGTTGTTTCTGGCATGTCTATTGCAGATTTTAATGCGGTATAAGTTTCTGAAGTATAGTCTGCTTTTTGCTTTTCCTTAGCTTTTTCTTTTGCTGTATTTAGTGCTGACTGACCGGCAAATTCTAAAATTGATAGCACTTGTTTGATTGCTTCCGTCTTTGCTTTAACTTCTGCATTTGATGTTACTGGAAACTCTAGAGCTGTCTTGAGCCAATTATAGCTTTCTGTTGTATAGTCTTCGGGTGATAGAGCATATGCACTTTTCATGATTTCTTCTAGTTCTTTCTGACCTTCAAAAGCTACCTGACTGTCAATCGGAATTTCTAAAACTCTTCCACTGCCGCTTATATCTACGACTTGGCCTTGTGAAACTGCTAATTTCTTAATCGTTCCCTGAACATTAAGAGTAGTAGATTTTGTTACAACTACTTCGTCAATAGTCCCTCCTATTGTCACTTTGCCAATAGTGTCAATTGTCAGCAATCCACTAGTTCCATTATTGATAAATCTGGTACCATTTGAATCAATAATTCTGACCTTGCCTATTACACCGTTATTCGTAAAAGTAGAAGCTGCTACATCTTCTATAACGATAGTCCCAGTTACGTTAACAGAAGAGTCTAATACGACTGATGCATTTGGTGTATTTATAATTAAATCTCCATTGATCGTTAAATTCCTGAGTTGTATTGTTGATGAAATCTCACCATTTATGACGACATTTCCAACAATGGTGCGAGTGTTATTTTCTGGTCCGTAATTAATAGGGTCTGTGCCTTGGGGATTAAGATTTAAGTTCCCCCTATAAATTCCCTCAGTACTTATAATCTCTTCAATGCTATTCTCACCTTATAACCATAATGGTCTTTCGGATAAGCCTTCACCGTGCGAGCGACTTTCATCGCACACGGCGATCTGTCAATAATAGTTTACTAGTCCTTAAATCTAGTACTTTCTTCTCAATAATTCCCCATAAAAAAATGACCTATCAAACGATAGGTCATTATCGAACTTATTTTGGGGAAATAAGTTGTTTAAGATACTACTATTGACTGGGTTTCTTCGCTCCCACTAGTTTTCTCCTCCCAACATGTTGCCATGAAGGTACAAACGGCTAGCGATCAACACTACTATAAACCCGCAGCCATCTTGTTATCCTCACAGGTGCTAACTCACCTCTTATAACAAGACTTCAAACGTTCCATCACTGTTATCCCTTATTTTAATGGCCTTAGGTCTCCACTATTCAGGTATGAGAAAGACCAGGTTAATAGTCAATTCTCTGATCTCCAGTTAATCATTTCGAATTAACGGAAAGGCAATAAGCTCCTAGCAATTCTTAATACCTTCTACCTCACCCTGCATAAACATGGATTCGTCTCCTAACCATAGCCATTTTTTATGGAGCCCCGCCTCAATTTCATGAGTACGACTTCACCTGACTTCACCCCTTCGGCTTGTTAGCGCCTCAATGGATGCAGGAGGATTAGGCACATGTCAGTGACTATTGAACACGCATGGGAATTCCACCCATAAATTAACAGCAATAGTTCAAAGAGTACCTCATGCTTCAGGCTTGAAACATGAGGTAACTGCTTTGACTTTTTTCACTTAATCAGAGATTAAGCTTATAAAGTAACGTTTCGTTTAGTTTTATTGAGGAGCGCCAACTTTAACTTTAAGTTCTTTAGTCTCAGAACCTACTTTGATTTTCAAAGTAACTGTTGATTCTTCAACACCAGCACGTAATGCTACTTCAGCATTTGGTGTACCGTTTCCAGTGATTGTTACTTCACCAGCTTTTTCAGGTACAACAGTGATTGTATCGTTTGTAGGGATAGCAACAACTTTCTTGTTACCATATTGGTCAACAGTTGCAACGTTAACTGCTTTTTCACCTGATTTAAGTGAAGTTGCAATTGTGCTACCAGAAGCAAGTGTAGCTTCAGTGATTGCTTTTGCATCAGCATAGCTTCCATCAACAGCTGTAGTTGTGAAGAAGAAATCTTGAACAACAGGAGCTTTGTTAGATGCTACGAATTTTTGCTCGTATACTTTACCAGTTGCATTTACTGTCACTTTAAGAGTGAATTCTGTATCAACTTCGTTACCGTTGCTGTCAACGTTTAGGTTCTCTTCTGCAACAGTGAACTCTTTATCAGCAGTTACTGCAACAGTGCCTTTTCCACCAGAGATAGAAGCAGTGTACTCGCTATCAGCAAGAGCTACTTTACCACCGTTTAGTAAGCCGCTAACAGAGATTGCTTCTGCAACGCCAGTTTGGATTTTACCAATTTCAGCAACTTCATAATCGCTGTATTGAGTTCCATCAGTAACTTGTACTTTTACTTCTACAGCAGAATTGATATTTCCATTTTCAGTCACTAGAGAAACTTTTAATGTAGCAGTACCGTTTTTAAGTGGAGTTACTGCATTGTTTGCTACAGAAACAACGTCAGATGTACCAACTAATTCAACTTTTACAGGCGCAGCTGAATCTTTAATTACACGGCCATACTGGTCTTCGATTACTAAGTGATCCTTAGCAGTAACCGTTACAGCACCTTTAACAGTTGAAAGTACTAATGGCTTTTCAAGTCCGCGTACTAGAGTAGCTTTCGCTGCTTCTTTTACGCTTACTGTAACTGTAGCTACTTTGTAAGTAGAAGATTGGAATACTAATGCTTGAGTACCAGCATTAGCAAAAGTAGTCTTGTAGAATACTTGACCGTCTTTTACTTCAAGAGCTCCCTCAGCTACTGTTACACCGCCAACTTTGATACCTTTTGTAGGGTTAGATAATAATTTCTTATCTGTAATAACGTTACCAGCTTTATCAGTAACTGTTACAGGGATTAAAGTAGTTTCATCTTCAACAGCGATTTCTGGCTGTGATACAGCAATTGCATCAGATGTAGCAGTTTCAGCAACGTTTACTGTATACTTAGCAGATTGACCATTAGTTGTAGAAATTAATAATACGTCAGTGCTGCCAGCTTTTTTGATATCAGCGATTTTAATAACTAATTTATCTTTGTCACCAATTTTAACTTTTTCAACTGCATTAGCAACTGTTAAGTTAGTTGGGTTTGTATTAGTGATTACTAATCCAGAAGCTTTAGCAGCATCTGTAATTTCTTTGCCGTACTGATCTTTAAGGTTCAATACGATGAATGCTTCGCTAGCTTTAGAAGCATCGTTAAGAGCTACTTCTTCACCTTTAGCGTTATAAATACCAGCTACTTCGATAGAAGATACTGTAGATTCAGCTGATAGTTTAACAGTTTTAGAAGCAGATGTACCTGTAGCAGTATCGATTAATACAACTGGTACGATATCTCCAACTTTTTTGCCGTTAAGTCCGCTTAGAGTTACAACACCCTTAGAAGCTCCAACAGTATTACCATCGTTAGTTGTTAAAGAAATGTTATCGGAAATATCAGTGCCGTATTGGTCTTTAACTTGGTAGCCAACAGTTGCTGTTGCACCAGTTGGTAAAGAACCATCAGAATTAGAATCTGAAACAACTGCTACTTCGTCAAGAATTTCGATAGAAGCTACTTTTTGAGCTTCGATCTTTACTGAACCTGTTAATGTTTTTTCAGTTAAACCTGAGATGTTAACAGTGTAATCAGCAGCTTGGAAGTTTGATGCTCCAACTAATTGAACTGATTTCTTATCTTCAGACCAGTTGATTGTTGCGTTTTGCTTGAAAGCGCCACGTAGTAATTCAACTGAAGCTTTAGAAGTATCTTCTACAGCAGTGTTGAAGTCAACTTCGATTGTTTTAGCGTTGATTGCACTTACTTCTACTACTTCAAGCTCAGCATCAACGTTGCTTGCTCTGTGTAAGAAGATAGCGAAATCGCCACGCTTAGCGTTTTGAGTTACTCCAAATGAAGTTGCAGAAACACCGTTAGTGATTTCGTTAGCAACTAATGCTTCAACAGCCTCTGCATAACGATCAGCAACGTCAGTGAAGTTGTGGTCAGCAGAACCTTCTAGGTTGAATGCACGGTCGATCCAGATAGCAAGTTCTCCACGAGTGATAAGATCTTGCGCACCGAATGAAGTAGTTGATTTACCAGAAGTGATTCCTGCTTCTTTAAGTGCGTTAACAGCACCTTGAGCACGAGCTGGTACATCTGTGAAGCCTGCAGCAGGAGCGCTTTCAGTGTCTAAGCCGACAACTTTAGCAACCATAACAGCAGCGTCAACACGCTTGATGTTTTCGCCAGTTCCGAATTGAGTATCAGAGAATCCTTGGATTCCTTTTGATACTACGAAATCTACTGCATCTTGATATCTTTCTGGTACATCTGTGAAGCTAGCAGCTGATACAGCTGGAGCTAGAACACCTGCTACTAAAGTAGCTGTCGCAGCTGTAGCTACGAACTTACGGTAAGACTTTGGTTGGTAAGCCATTGTAATATTTCCTCCCCGTTTTGTGAAAAAAGTTTGATTTTTCTAAATCGATGAGAGTTCATCGCTTAGTAATGTAAGTATCGTTTAACTCCTATCCGCTCTTTTTTAGGTAATAATTCATTAATAAGAACAATCTGGCAGACTTGGAAAATTAAACTTGTCTTTATTCTACCAAATTAGTACTATATTTCAACCATTTTTTACAACGTTTGCGGTTGAAATTATTACCATATGTATCTTTGCGAAATATGGAGTTAAATGTTCAAATAGTTTCCCATTTGATTCCACCTTTTTCATTATACATACTAGGTTCATAAATTGGAAGTTTTTTTATAAAAAAGTTAACGGATTCACAATACCCATTCATTAACAATCAGGTAGGTTAATAGCCACAGCTATTTGTAAATTTTCTGTTAAGAAGGCTGTTCTTTCCCTGTTCCTTGAAAATCTTATAAAAATCCAAGGGGCAAATAGCTTATTTTGAGTTGTAACATCATGGTAACTCTGAAGCACTATTAACCTCCCAAATCCGAATAATTTGGCTATTTTTGTTTAAATATACACAAATGCGGATCATTATCTGTTTTAAGCCAGATCCACACAGGTATCATTCTTACGTGAATGATTAATTATAATTAGGAAGCGTTACAAAGGGCACACTTCTGCCCTAGTGATCTAAAAACAATAAAAAACCCCAGCACTCACCGTGCTGGGTTTCTAACTCAAGCAGCTTCCTTCCGATTCTTAGCCAAGAATGCCAGGACAAGACCTGCTGTGAGCCAGAAGATCATGTTCAGCTGTGGAATGAAGATTAGGTTATTGGATAGGTTTTGGACCATGTAGCAGACGCTTCCGACGAAGAGACCAACTGCCATGACTTTCCCTAATACATTTTGTTTTTGATCAAGGTATAGCTTAATGATCGTTAAGAAGTACACGATATAGATGAGAAGGAATGAGATTAGCCCAATAAAGCCTGTTTCTGCTCCAACCTTTAAGTAGGAGTTATGGACAGAATAGCTGTCATGCCCAATGTAGAGCTCTGGGTATTTTTCTACATATTCCTTGTAGTTCGCTGTGTAGTTTCCGACACCAAGTCCAAGGACAGGGTTGTCTCTCAGCATATACCAGCCTGTTTTCCAAAGAGTTGTACGCGAGACAACGGCACGGCTTGTTGTAGCGTCCTCTTCTACTTCTTCCTCTTCTCCGGGAACTTCCTCAACATCACCGCCGTCCGGATCAGCTGAATCGCCGCCTAAGCTAATGTTTGTGCCTTTTGGAAGCAGCTGTTCAATCGCGTAAAGCGCTGAGCTTGTACGGGACTGCACATCCGGCATAAAGTATACGACAGTAAAAAGGATTAAAAATGATAATAAAATATGCGGTTTGATCGCATTTTTAATAAATAATTTTGGCATTAAGATAATCAGTAAGATTAAGGCACAAGCCATTGTGACCCAAGCTGCACGTGTATAGGTTAAAACAACGTTAGCAACGTAGATGGCAAACAACGCAAACATAAGCAGCTGTGCTGTGCGGTTTTTAAAGTAAACAACAGCAACCAGCAGAATCGTTGGAATTAGATAGTTTAAGTATGCAGAATAATAGTTTGGATTGACAAGGGTTGAATCAACACGGCCCTTTGCTTCCTGCAGTGCATACAATCCTGCCTTATTAAGGGAGAAATTGAATACATATTGCAGGACACCGAATACCCCAACAATAACAACTGCTGCACCAAACCACTTAGCAAAGCTTAAATATTGCTTCTTTGTAAAATCCACTTTCGCCACAATCAGAAACAGCACGACGTATGATAGATAACGGGCAGTCTCCATAATGGCAGATTTTAAATCGATCGCATTGACAATGGAGATCAGCGATACAATTAAAAATAGTGCAAAAGCAGCCGTAAGCGGCCAGATTTTAAGATCATTCAGTCTGATTTTACCTTTGAAAAATTCATATATACCCGCAAGTGTAACAAGCGGAACGAGAATAACCTCAGCTGATAATGGCAGCGGGCCAAGATACGTTTTGAAGTATAGTATCGGAATAAAAAACAGGCACGCTATCACGAGGTAATATGTCAGTGTATTTTTATTAGCCATTTTAAAGCTCCTTTTTCATCTTAAATCACGCTTTCCCTGTATAAGGTTACAATATTCTGCGGCATGTGACAATTTTAATTTTTTCCTGCTGCTAGTTTTTTATAATAATTCATTGTTGAATCTGCCAGCTGCTGCAGGGAAAAATGGCTTGATGCAAAAGAATAAAGCTTCGTGCCCATCTGCTTCAGCTCGCCACTTTCCTTTTTTTCATAGGCAGAGGCGAATGCGGACGCGAGGGACTTGTCATCTTTAATCGGTACAATCCAGCCAGTGCTCCCTGGTTCCACCAGTTCTTTTACGCCGCCAACATCGGTTGTGATTAGTGGGACATGCTGATTGGCCGCTTCCAGCAGGGCAAGCGGAAAGCTTTCACTGTAAGATGCGAGCAAAGCTACGTCTGATGCTCTGTAAATGCTATCAACATCCTGGCGGAAGCCCAAGAAGGTTACTTGAGCTTGAAGTCCTTCTTTTGCTGCCAGCTCTTCCAGTTCTTCTTTAATCGGTCCGTCTCCTACTAAAATCAGCTTCATGTCCGGGTTATTAAGACTTTTGATCGCCTTAAACACCACTTCATGTCCTTTGATTGGATGCAGCCGGGCTACCATTGTCATCACGAAATCATCTTCGCTGACGCCAAGGCTTTCTCTAGAAAGCGGAGCTGCCTTTTCTGCCGTAAACTCAATGCCATTATAAACGGTCTGAACTTTAGCAGCAGGAATGCCAAGACTTACAAGATTTTGCTTAAACGTTTCAGAAACAGCAAAATATCCGTCCATCTTCTTTAGTGCAAACATATTCAGCTTCGTAAAGGCTTTCCCTTTCACACCTGTTTTCATAAAATCAAGCTTTGGATCACTGTGCACCGTTGTTACCCAGATAATATCCAGCCTGCTTTTTAAATACGTTCCAAAGAGGTTGGCGCGCGGTCCATGGGTATGCAGAATGTCAAAAGAGTTATCCTTGATAAAACGGATCAGTTTATTTAGAACACTGAGGTCGTACCGGGAGGATTGCTTAAAGACATGCACATCGATGCCTGCTTCCTCGGCTTCCTTTGACAATGCACCTTCCTGCAAAACGACGAGTGAGACAGAGTCTTTAGGAAGCTTGGAAAGCAGCGTAATTACATGCTTTCTGGAACCGCCTGTTTCTCCTCCGCTAATAAAGTGAAGTATCTTCAACTTTGCTTCACTCCTTCTGCATTCCGGCTTTTCTGATACCATTCTTTTTTCAGATCTGCATTTTTCATGATGCCCCACAGTAAGGTTGCGGCTTTGTTGACCTGTTTAAAGATGCTGCTATATGAATGGCCTTCTGAGTCAATAATCCGGTATTGCGCCGAGAAGTGCTGCGCTGGAATCTCAAGAAAGGTTTCCACCGCTGCTACCTCAGAATCTGCCAGCATGTTCGTTTTTATTTTGCTCAGCTCGATAAATCCATCAAAGTCGATTGCCTGCGATTGAAAAATATCAACTGCTTTTTCCTTCACAACCGCTTCAGAAGAAATATCAATGACCGTATTAATCGCACTTGGCGAAATCGGGCAATTGATTTCGTATAAGCGGATAACACCGTCAAAAGAGGTGTCTGCAATCACATCAGCCAGAATTCTGCCTGTTGCGACATGATCCCGGTGACAGTCAATAAAGGTTGTACAGTAAATGATGCCTGGCTTTGTCTCATCTATAAGCTTCTCAAATGCCGCTCTTGTCTGCGCATTGCTTTCAATCGCTCCATCCGGAAAATCAAGAAAAACAAGGTTTTGAAAGCCCAACAGCTTCTGAACTTCATAGGCTTCATCTTTTCGCTTCTGCATCAGTTCGCTTTTGGAGAGGGAGGAAACACTGCCTGCTCCATCTGTGATATAAGCAACCGTCACTTGCTGGCCGTTTTTCACATGCTTTAAAATCGTGCCGCCAAGACCAATCGTTTCATCATCGACATGCGGAGCAAGCACAAGTACATTACCGTCACCAAGTTCGGCAGGTTTCAGGCTGTTCTGATAAAAGCTATTCAGTTTTTTGCGTGTATAGGGAAGGACAAGCGGCTTTGCCGCATTCAAAACAGTCCTTTTTATATTCGAAGCCATAATGTCACCTCTAAAATGAATCTACATCTGCGGGCGTAATGTACCAGTTTTCGATTGAATCATCTTCATTCATCGATTCATCCGCTGGTTTGCCGACGAGTGGCATCGGGTTGTCCTTATGAATAAAACGAAGTTCTCTTAATTGTTTAAAATAATTCGTATGCTCTAAAGCCCAAGTTTGGATAATCCCTGCTTCCTTCAGCTGCTCTAAAGCGGCATCCAGTAAAGTTGCTTGGACTTCCTCACTGTTTACACTGAGAAAATCTACAATCGTTCCGTTTTTCACGGTGCCGCGGCCAAATGACTTTTCTTCTATAGAAGTAACGGCATAGCCGACGAGTTCTTCATTAGCGTAAAGGGCAAGCATGTTATACTGCTTGTCCGGATGATGATGAAATCTCCAGTTCAGATAAGCTGCATCCCTTTTTAAAACAATCGGAGCAATGTTTTTTGCTTTTTCCCAGAGCACATCGAATTCTTCTGAACAGTTAGTGATCTGTTTTACGGTATATGGACTGTCTTTTCTCTTTGCAGGACGATGTTTAAATGGAAGGTCCACAATTGAGAGGAGAGGTTTCACGAAGGAAAGAAACGGGAATTTCCCAAGCGCTAAGCTTGAGGGGCGATTAAATTTCATTAAGCGCGGTATTCTCGCGATCTCCTTTGCACCAGTGTAGCGAATAAATAACTGTTTCGCTTTTTCAGCTGGGTATCCATATAAATAGTTCATTCCTCTTTCATTGGCTTGAACAAGCATCTGATTGTTCAGCTGCTTGTACAAACCTTTCCCCTGGTGTCTGGGAGAAACCATTGTGTCTGTTCTTGCCCCAAAGAGAACTTCCCTGCCATGCCACATCGCTTTAGCCGGCATAAGGGCGACATGTCCTGCCACCTCACCGTCTTCATCGGCAATTGTCATGACAGATTCTCCTGCCGGGTTATGTTTATATTTCCATTCCCAGTGATGGGCACTGCGCTCTTTCCCAAACACTTCATGGAACAGTTTATTGATTTCTTGCTCATCATGTTGTTTGTATGGACGGATCATCCTAAAAAACAACTCCTTAACGGCTTCTTAACACCTTTAATAAAAAGATTGGCAAATTCATTTGGCGCTTAAGCCTTTTCGGCTCTTTCAGCAAACGATACAGCCATTCAATTCCAAACTTGCGGAAAAATGCTGGAGCTCTTTTCGTCTTGCCGGAAAAAACATCAAAGCTTCCGCCGACTCCCTGGAAAACCTTTACGTTTAAAGAGCTCATATGTTCTTTGATCCACAGCTCCTGTTTCGGACTGCCGAGTGCAACAAACAGAAGCTGTGCACCTGAATCATTGATTTTTTTTACAAGTGCTTCGTTATCCTTCACATAACCATTTTCATAGCCGGCTACATTTAATGAAGGAAAACGATCTTCAATCTTTGTTTTTGCCTCTGAAACAATCTCTTCTTTTGCTCCATAGAAGAAGACCCCAAGGTCCTCTTCTGCAGCAAAACGCAATAGCTGTTCCATCATATCAATGCCTGTTACCCGTTCAGATAGGTCGCCGCCTTTGATTTTAGAGGCTAGGATCATGCCGATGCCATCGGGAATTTGATAGGTGGAATCATTGATCAGTTCTTTGACAAGCGGATTTTGATTGGCTGTGATGACCTTTTCAGGGTTTACAGCAATCACCGTTGACTGTTTTCCATCTTTGATACGCATGCGCAAGTCGTCTAATATTTCGCTGTACGTCATAACTGAAACGTTAACGCCTAAATATTGTTCTTTTTTCATCACGTATTCCTAACTTTCTATTCTTGGATCGATTTAAGGTTCATTAAATTACCAATTCGATAAACCGTTAACTGTTCTTCATCTAAGTTTGTGCAATTTTTCGTATCAAACACGACTGGTGTCCTCATTAATGAAGCTAATTCTTCACCGTTCAATGACTTAAATTCATTATGATCGGCTAAAACAACAACCAGATGCGCATCTTTCACTGCTTCTTCAAAAGAAGATAGCGGGAATTCTACTTGCTCCTGCTGCACGTGCGGATCATAAACTTTCAGATCATAGCGTTTATTGTCTAACAGCATTTCAACAATCTCGAGTGCCGGGCTTTCGCGGACATCATCAATATTGCCTTTATACGTTAATCCGAATACAGCCACTCTTGGCTGATCCAGTTCTGCTGTTAAGCGATGCACTTGTGTTGTCACAAAATGCGGCATTGAGTTGTTAATATCGCGGGAAAGCTTAATCAGCTTCGCTTCCTCTGTCGCTTTTTCCACGATAAAGTACGGATCTACTGCCAGACAGTGTCCGCCGACTCCTGGTCCTGGGTGGTGAATATTCACTCGAGGATGCTTGTTGGCAAGCTCGATGACTTTATGAGCATCAACGCCAAGACGCTGTGAAATTTTTGCCAGCTCATTTGCCAGGGCAATATTTACATCACGGAACGTATTTTCCATTAGCTTTGACATTTCTGCTGTCACAGCTTCCGTTTCAATTACATCACCAGTGACAATTTTGCGGTATACATCAGCAGCTTGCTTCGCCGCTTCTGGTGTTGTACCGCCAACGATTCTTGTATTTTCAACAAGCTCAATTAAAATGCGGCCAGGCAATACGCGCTCAGGACAGTGAGCTAAGTATAGATCTTTCTCTGTATCAAAGCCTTGTTCCCTTAGGATTGGAGCAACGACATCATCCATTGTGCGCGGAGGAATGGTTGATTCTACGATGACAATATTGCCTTTTTTCAAGTATGGCGCGATCGCTTTTGTTGCGCTGATCACATAATCTACATTGGCTGTTAAATCCTCATGAATTGGTGTCGGCACAGCAATGATGAAGACATCCGCTTCTTCCGGTGTAACCGATGCACGAAGTTTGCCTTCATTTACCACCTGTTTCACGATTTCCGGCAGCCCAACTTCTTCAATATGAATTTCACCACGGTTCAGCTTTTCGATAACGCGTTCGCTGACATCTACACCAAGCACATTGTAGCCTGCGCGTGCAAAAATCGCAGAAGTTGGAAGACCGATATACCCTAAACCGACAACACAAATTTTCTCCATTTATAAGGACCTCTCTTTAATATGAAAATTTCTACATTATAGGAATTAATTTTGTTAGCTAATGAACATAGTAAAACATGTCATAGTTCGACACAAGTGAAGGTGGACTTAGTTCCAAATCACTCTAAGCCTGCTATAGTTTTTGCGTGCTGCAATGCTAAGAATGTACAGCATGCCTGCATTCCAGCAAAAAAACAGCCAAGCTATGCCGAAGTTCGACACAATCCTAACATAGTATAACAAATTCAACCAAACGTTGCACCAATTACATTGAATGTCCACCATGCTAATGTTAAAATAAAGTTTAGCTTTTTTATACTAACAAGCATTCTAACCTAATCAATAAAGAAGAAATTAGAATGAAGGTAAAGGAAAGCTATTTCCGCATGGATAAAATGACACAAGGAGGAAATACTTCTTTGAAAATAGTGATCTCTGGATTTTATGGACTTGGCAACACAGGTGATGAAGCAATTCTTGAATCAATTGTTGATAATTTAAAGGATGAGCTCGACCACCCTGATTTAACCGTCTTCTCTCTATCTCCGAAAAAAACGGCTGAAACGTATGGTGTTAAAAGCGTTTATAGAGGATGGCGCCATGATTTTAAAGGAAAAGTGAAAGCGCTCCGCGAAGCTGACTTACTAATTAGCGGCGGCGGCGGTCTTCTTCAAGATACGTATCCAACGAAGTTTTTGTTCGGCCCCCTTCCTTATTATTTATTAATTGTGTTTCTTGCCAAGCTTTGCGGCACTAAAGTCATGTTCTTCTCGCAAGGTATTGGTCCCGTGAACTCAGCCTGGGGGAAAATATTAATGAAAGTATTTGCCAATATGGCAAACTTTATTACGGTTCGTGACCAGCACTCGAAGGATCTTCTCCATAAGCTCGGCGTGAATCGTCCTGAATCAGTCGTGACAGCTGATATCGTGTTTGCGTTTCAGAAAAAGGAGGATACAGCCTGCATCGATTCTCTTCCATTAAAGGGAGATGAAAAGCTTGTTGCTGTCTCTGTCCGTCCATGGTTCCAGCATACAGACCATTACAAACAGATCGGCATCGCACTTGATCAGCTGATTGAGGAAGAAGACATCACACCTGTATTTGTGCCGATGGAAGGTCATCATGATGTGAAAGCTTCCAATTTTGTATTGGAGCATATGCAGCATGGCGACCGCTGCTATGTATTAGGACCAGACTTCTCGCCAAATCAATACTTAAACTTTATCAGCAATTGCGACCTTACAATCGGGCTGCGTTTGCATTCGCTTATCTTCTCCGCTCTTGTTGCTGTTCCGCATATCGGGATCAGCTATGATAAAAAGGTGGAAAGCTTGTTAAAGCGTTCTGGCATGTGGACATACTCTTTTCCGCTTGAAACATTGGATGCTGCACAACTTGTAGATAACAGCAAAAAGGTTCTTGCCAATCATGCAGAACTGAAGGCAATGATTGAAACAAATGCACAGGGCATGCGCAGGGATGCTCTTGAAAATATTGACATGATGAAGGAACGATTTTTGAAATAACGCAAGGGAGAGGGCATTATGAAAATCCTAATTACGACTGTCTTCGATTACCCTCATGCTGGGGGATTATCGACACATGTAACAACATTAAAAGCAGGCCTTGAAGCAAGAGGACATGAAGTCGATGTTCTTTCCATCAGTGACGCGCCAGGCTGGCAAAAGAAATTTTATGCGCGTGGACCAAGCTTTGTGTTAAACAAAGTGAAAAAAGGCAAAGGCATCATTTGGAGCCGAAAAGCACGCCAAAACATGCTTCACAAGCTGATTGTAGAAAATAAATCGAAAAACTACGATATTATCAATGCCCAAGACGCATTTGCTACCTTTGCTTCATTGGAATCTGGCATTCCGACGGTTTCTACTGTTCATGGCTATATGGCTTTTGAAGCTGTCAGCGCCGGTTCGGTTGAGGAAGGCAGCGAAGAAGCGAAGCTATTGCAGGAGATGGAAAAAAAGGCATATAGCTCTACTCGCAAAGTCATTACGGTTGATCAGCGCATTAAAGACTATGTGAAAAAGCAGGCAGGAGTGGACGGCACCGCGATCCGCAACTTCATTGATATTCACGACTTTCAACCGGCAACTGATAAGAAAGCTGAGCTCCGCAAAAAGCACGGCTTTTCTGATGATGACCTGGTTTTCTTTGTACCGCGCCGTTTAACAAAGAAAAATGGCGTCATCTATCCGACCCTTGCTTTCCCAAAAGTATTGGAGAAATTCCCGAATGCAAAGCTTGTTTATGCAGGAATGGGCGAAGCGTTTGAAGAGCTGAAGGCTCTAATCGCTGAAAAAGGACTTGAAAATCAAGTACAGCTGCTTGGCGCCGTGCCGCATGCGAAGGTAAAAGAATTCTTCGCGTTATCGGATGTTGTTCTAGTGCCAAGTGTGCACTCTGCTGGTGTAGAGGAAGCGACCTCTATTTCCGCGCTTGAAGCGATGGGTTCAGGGATTCCGCTTATTGCCTGTGCAGTTGGCGGTTTAAAGGAAATCGTCAACCATGAGCATGACGGATTATTGGTAGAAGAGAAAAATGTGGCAGAGCTAGAAGATGCGATGCTGTTTCTGCTGGAAAATCCGGAAACGGGTGCACAGCTTGCGAAAAATGCCCGCCAAAAGATTGAAGACGAATACTCTCATTTGGCAGCAGCAGAAAAATATGAAAGCATCTACTTATCCGCATTAGAGAAAAACTAATTCACAGATCTTTTTATCAACTGAGACGTGCAGAGAATATGCTCTGCACGTCCTTTTATGAAATCGTCAGGAAGTGAAAAACGTATGGCTTCATTAAAAAAATCTGCTATTTTACTCACTTTATTAGCAATTGTCGTTAAGCTCTCAGGCTTTTTGCGCGAAAGTATAATGACAAGCCAATTCGGCGCCAGTCATTATACAGATGGCTATATTATGGCCTTTTCTTTTATTACCCTTGCCCTTGCTATGATTTCGGGCGGATTCAACAATGTGTTTCTGCCCCTATATGTAAAAAATAAAAAAGAAGATCCGAAAAAAGCAGAACAAAGTGCCAATGGCATTATGAATGCTACAGTCCTGATTTTCCTTGTTCTGTCTGTGATCGGCTATTTTATTGCTCCTTATCTTGTTCCGCTTATCTTCCCAAGTGCGCCAGCTGATACAGAAGCAATTGCAATCAGTATTACGCAATTCTTTATTCTTTTTATCAGTGCAATTGCGTTAAATGGAATACTGGATTCCTATTTGCAGGGAAGACGGATTTTTGTTCCTTCGCAAGTATCAAAGCTTGTCGCTACCATCATGGGTGTTGTGTTTGTCCTGCTCTTTTCTGAACAGTGGGGCATCAACAGTCTTGCTTATGGATTTATCGCTGGAACGATTTTAGGTTCAGCCATTCAATTCTATTATTTGCGGAAAAGCGGCTATCACTGGCAGCCTACCCTGAAGATTGAAAAGGAATTCGGCAAGACATTGCTCGTGCTGCTAGTTCCTTCTTTGCTGAATTCAGTTGTTGGCCAGATTAATATGTTCGTCAATAAGTCCTTCGCTGCCAGTACAGGGCTAGATGGAGTTGTCACCTATTTAAATAATGCTTCGATGCTTGTGACCATTCCTCATGCGATTTATGGAACAACGATTGCTGTTATTATCTTTACCCTTTTATCAGAGCAGCTTGATAATCCAAAGAAATTTCAGTCAACCTTTTTTACCGGCATGCAAATTTCGTTTGTCACATTAATGCCGATCGCGGTTGGATTACTGCTTGTTGGTGAACAAACTCTTTCCTTTATATTTGAAAGAGGAAAATATACCGCAGAAGATACGCATAGCGCCTATCTTGCTTTAGTTTTTTATGTACCTATGATTGTCACACAAGGTTTACAGTATATCGTTTCAAGATCAATGTATGCCCGCGGCAAAACAGCCATCATTTTCCGCATCAGTGTGACGACTATCATCTTAAATGCCTTTTTAAACTGGCTATTATTAAAACCTTACGGCTATACCGGACTTGCTTTATCCAGTTCCTTTGTATCGATGTATTATTTAGTGGTTTCAGGTTTTGTCGTGTATAAGGACTTTGACCGTTCTGAACTTTTCAAACTGCTGAACCTGATTGTCCGTGTCTTAATTCCAACCGTAATTATGGCCGTGCCCCTTTATCTGCTGCAGAAATTCACGGCTATTACAGAGTTATATTCGCTTGTACAATTAATGATCTTAATTCCGCTAGGAGCTGTTTTATATACGGGCGGATTATATGTATTTTATAAGGACGGCTTCAGACAGCTGCTTGCGATTGTGAAGAAAAGGAAAAAGGCGTAAAAGGAGGCATAACAGATGAGAAAATTAATAGCAGCTCTTATCCTCCTGATTGTTCTTTCTGGGTGTGAACAGCCAGAGGAACCGGAAGATTTTCGTCTTTCACTTGGAAATACAGATATAACGATAGCATCTGTTGTAAAAGAACAAGTAGATGATTCCAGCCTGCTTCCGGTTTATGAGGATCAAACCTATACACTCGAACTTGAAGAGGCTGGAACACTCGTTTTAAAAACGCGCTGTATCGATAACGGTGACTTTCTCGTCACGGCTCAGCTAACAGGTGATGAATCCGAGAAAGCGACCGCGAGCCTAAAGCTATCCGTAGACGAAGCCAATCGGATTGAACTGAATGATTGGGATCAAACCTTTATTGAGCGTCCTCATGATAAAAATACGGGCGAGGATCTAACCACCCAGCCAATTGGTTTATTTACTTCCAGTTCTTTTGAAGAGCAGCGCAGTCAAATTGTGCTGGGCAAACAATATGTTTCTACTGTCTTAACCACTAATTATGAGAACGATCATAAAAGTACGGTTCGGGTGTTAGAGAACGAAACAAAGAACTACCAAGTGCAGCAGACTGATGAATCAGTTTCCCTAGAAATCGAGTTGAAAGCGGAGCCTGGTGAGATCGCAGAGAGCTGGTTTATGGTGTCTGACGAATCATTCTTTTCTTCTGCAGAAGAGGAAGAAAGCTGGGTCACATATGTGCTTGAAGATTATAAAGAGGCAAACGGCTGGCTCACGATCGGCGGACCGATGAAAAAATTGCCTTGGTCCATAGAGCCTTATACACAGGAAGGCTATGGCCGCAACCTTGGAGTCATGGTCGACCGGGAAGCCATTGACCGCTTTGGTGAAACAGGCGAACGCTATTATTATAACTTGATGATTAATAGCGCTGCAGATCTTTATGAATATCGGAAAGAAAAAGGCACAGACGTATGGGAAACTGAATACACGAGCACTTGGCTAAAGGATGCATATGGTCTGACAGCGCCTTATATTGATACAAGACATAATGAATTCATCGGTTTATATTTAGCAATGATTGGTGATTATGCGGATTTGCCGGATCTAAAGCAGGCTCAGTTGGATTATGCCGATTACCTGCTGGAGCAAATTGCGATTGACAATGTGATTCAAACAGAAAACGGCTTCTATATTGCTGATTATTTTTCGCCGTATGATATGAAGCAGAAAACACATGCTTCCATGAATCACGTGCTTGGCGGAGCCAATCTGCTGCTTGATAGTTATATAGCCACAGATGATGAAAAATATTTAGAGGCCGCGAAAAAAATCCGCACAGCGATCGAGGATCTTGCGGATGAATGGGTCCGCGATACTGGCGACCTCTGGTATCAGGTTAATCCGGATCTAACCTTCTCCGGCAATGACTATGAACAGCTCACTTTACTGGATTTGCTGAAGCACCAAAACAAATGGGAAGCTTCCGGCGATACCAAAAGTGCTGTCATTGATGACTTTATCACATCAAAAACAGCGTACTTACTAGAAAATGATGTGGTGTTGATTGATGAAATTCAGGAGCTTTTAGAAGAGCAAGGATTTGCTGAAGAATTGGGGATTTAGAAATTTTCCTCTATAGACAAAAAAGAACCAGATTCCCTTTATTGGGATCTGGTTCTTTTCATTTTAATTCGTTTCAATTTTATCTGCTAAGTCAGAGCGGATATACGCGTATGGATTTTTTCCAGTCGTATCTGCATCAGATAAAATTTTATACCAGACATAGCCGTCAGCTGCTTTTTCTTCATCAACGATCACAATTGGCATTTTTGCCGCTTTGTACGTATATACTAAGTTTGTTGTACCTACAGCTGATGATGGTGTGCTGCGAATATTTGTACCAGGTGTATTTGTCAGCGCCACTACTTGCTTGTTATTGTAATCTTTAAAGCCTAACGCTTTGTCGATTCGGTACATATGGCCAGCTAACTTAGAGCCCCAGTAAGCATCTGTTGCGTATCTTACGTTAAAGCCCATTCCTTTGTTTCCTGGTGCAGCACCGTTGCTTCTCCAATCACCTTGGACTGCATATGCCTTATTTAAATATTTATCAACAAGCGCATCCACACTGTCTGTCGGCTTTGGATAAGCCTTCGCTCCGGATGGATCGCTGTCATACGCTTCAATTCCAAAGAGATTATTTAATCTTAATGCATTATTACTCATTCCGTACTGGCTTTCATGCATTGCCCATCCAAGTACTAAAAGTGCATTAATATTCGATTCAGCTTCAACCTTTTTCAGGTATGTGCCAAGTCCTTTGACTTTGCTTTTCTCAGTTGCATCTTTATAGACTGATAATCCAGTAGCTTCTAATTGAGCTAGTCTTGTATCAATATAATTATCTAGTTCAGCTGCTGTATATGGTGTTTTCGTACGTGCAGATAGAAATTGATAGTATGGGTAAAGTTCTTTTCCTACATAAGAAGTAGAAGTGCCTAGATTGTTGGTATAGAACTTTGTACCATCCCAGCTGTAATATCTGACTCCTTGCTTTAGCGCTGAAGGAGCTTTGCCAATTTCATAAGAACCATACTGGTTTGTTCCAGGATTATAAATGCTGTGAACAAGCTCAGCTCTTGCATTGACAGTATAGTAGTTTTGATTCTTAATCATTTTGGCAGGGACAAGATGGATATCCGAGTGTTTCACGTAAGCTGTTCGGCCGCCAATATATACCTTAACAGCTTCTTCAGTTGACTCAATATATTTTAACTCTTCCTGAGCTGGCACCGCAGCTTGAACAGATCTCAAATCTGATCCGCTGTATAAGCTTGTCGTAGCATTTCCGATTGAAGGACTCGCATACGCCAAGCCTGAAGCCATTTTTATAACTTTGCCCTTGAGGGTAATAACCTCTGAAGAAGAATTCCAGCTTGCTTCAGCTTCTGCAAAGGTTTTATATTTTTTAGCTGATTCTACTAATTCTCCATTTTGATCAATCTTAGAAATCACATAAGGTTTTTCTTCAATAGGCTGTCCAGGTTCGCCCGGCAGCTGATTTTCAAAGTCTTCCATTGCGTGAATCATACGAATGATAAATGCAGCAGCTTCTGCTCTGGAAGCTTGTCTTGCTGATTCAAAACGATATGTTTTTCCATCACTGTTCGGAAAACCAATTGTAATGTTAAGTTTTACGCTAGCTGCGATCGCTAGACGCGAAGAAGAAGCTGTAACAGTATCAAAATCCGTCAAAATGGATGGTTTTTCGAAAGGTACATCTATATTTTTATAATCAAGAGCATTTTTGATCATGATGACCATTTGCTCACGTGTGATTTGGTTATCTGGCTTAAAGTTTCCATCTGTTCCGCCTGCAATGATTCCTGCATCAGCAGCAGCATTGATTCCAGGTGCCAGTTTGGATGTTACAGCCACATCGGAGAATTTATGCGGAGCTTCCGGAAGCTTTAAAGCACGTGCAAGGAAAGTAGCAAACTCGCCTCTCGTTACTTTGTTGCCCGGTTTATATACGCCTTCACTATATCCAGTCAGAATTCCTTTTTGAATCGCTTCTCTCAATTCAGTTTCGAGCTTGATACCCGTGATGTCATCCGTGGCAGCCTGTCCAATTCCTGCTGGCAATAACGACAATATAAGAGCGACGGTAAGCAACAGAATCTTTGCTTTTTTCAAAAGTATTTCCCCTCTCTTTTCCGTTGTAAAGTGGCAATCTAAAAATCACTAACTATCATTCTACCAGAAAATTTCCGTTTCATGGTCGTTTTCGGCTATTTTTTTATAGGGAAAATATCCTATTCTATTTTGAAACTTTTTTGCTTCTTCATACGTCTAATATAATAAGAAACAATCAAGTGAACTTTTTAAAAGAAAAAAGCTGACCTTAGCAGTTGCACTGCCCGAGCCAGCTTACAAATAATTATTTTTTAACATTCATAGAATTGAAGATCGCTGCTGTAAAGAAAGCTCTTGTCGCACGATGTGTTGCATAATAACGATCTGTATCAAAGATTGTCGTGCTATCGATACTGCTCATCGTTACGATTGCATCATGAGCCCAATATGCTGGAGTAATGTCACTATATGAACTCGTATTTGCTTCAGCAATTTTCATTTCATTCAATTTAAATGCGCCTTCAAGAATGACAGCCATTTCCGCTCTAGTCATGTAAGCATCCGGACGGAAAGTACCATCTTTAAATCCATTGATAATGCCTAATTCTTTTATAGCTGCAATATCTTTTGCAAAGCGTGAACCTTTTGGAACATCCTTAAATGCGCTAATATTCTTTGGAGTCTTCTTCAGTACGCGGTTAATGATTGCTGCAGCTTGTCCTCTTGTTACAGCTTGGTCTGGACGGAAAGTGCCATCTTCAAACCCTTGGATGATTTCGCTGTCGCTTAATGCATAGATTGCTTCAAAAGCAAGATCCTTTTCACTAACATCAGAGAATCCTTCATCAGCTAAAATTCTTGTTGCACCGTAATACTTTGGTCCCCAGTAAGAGCTGCTTAAAGAATCAATCTTAATGCCGCTGCTTGAAGTTGCGCTGATAAATTCATTATTTCCTATGTATATGCCGGCATGTGTGATGCCTGCTTTGCTATATGTACGTTCAAAAAATACTAAATCACCAGGCTGCAGGTTTTTCTTCGCTACTTTTGTACCTGCATGATACTGACTTGATGAAGTACGAGGCAGATCGTAGCCTGCTTTTCCGAATACATACAAAACGAATCCTGAGCAGTCAAAGCCTCGCGGTGTTGTTCCTCCATATACATACGGAACCCCCAGCTGTGCTTTGGCAATTTTTATGATTTCTTCTTGGGATGATTGTGCGAAAGCTGTCGTGAATGGAAGAACCGAAAATATCAATACTAGAAGGATCACCTTCGAAAACTTTTGTCTCATCTTGCCACCTCTGCTCATTTCATTTCATATTTACTCGTAAAATATCAAATCTTGGAGTATGTAGTTACATTCTACCAAATGAGGAAGGTAATTTACTTTACTATTCTATTACAATTGTAGTAGAGGTGTTTATTTGTATGGCGAGTGGGTAAATACCCGTTTGGATAAGGGATAAGCGAATTAAGGGGATTTCTTTTATGAATTTATATTACAATTGTGTTACAGAAGTATCATACATGAAAAAAGATGCTGCCAAAGTTCTGCAGCATCTTTCTATTTTAATAGAGTCCTTCTGCTCTTGCGATGAAGACGGAGAAGGTGGATCTTGCCATTTTTTCGTAAGGTCGGAATGTGCCGTCGCTGTATCCTTCTGTAATGCTGGCGGCAGCTAAGCGGTCAATCGCCTCATAGCCTGTTACTTTTTCATTTACGTCTTTAAAGTTCATAGAGACTGAGTCTTGCAGGTCGTAAGCATTGGCAATGAGGATAGCCATTTCCGCTCTTGAAACCGGCTCATCCGGACGGAATGTGCCATCAGGATAACCTCGCAGAATATTATTTTGTGCTGCTGCTTCTATATATCCTGAAGCAGAATTGCCGCTCGCCACATCTTTAAATCTTGTTGATCTTTTCTCACCATTGTAGCCTAAAGCACGGCCAATCATGGCAACAGCTTCCGATCTTTTTACAAGCTGAGATGGACGCAGTTCATTCTGATCGTATCCTAATAGGATCGACTGATGATTTAAATACATCATATACCTGCTATACCAGACAGAATTATCAATATCTCTATATGTCGGCTTTGCTACATCGACATTAACAACAATGCCCGCTTTTCTTTGCTCAACACCGTTTTGCAGCGGAATAATGGTGTATTCAATGCGTCCTTTTAAACCATAGTCTTCGAATGTGTGATAAGATGCTGCAGCATTAATGACTTTATCAAAGCGCTGCACTTTATATTGACTATATTGCTTTAGAATTTCGCCCATCTCTAATGTCACTTTTCCTTTTTGATCGACATTATAAGAGATCGAATCAATTCCGCTGTTATCTTGCTCTAATTGTGCTAAACCAAAACCATAAAAACGGTCACGCCCTGTAGGTCCGAGATCTTTTGCTGTTTCTTGAAGCAGCTGTCTCATTTCAATATGTGTAAGAAGCGGATATTTTTCTTTATATAATGCAGCTAACCCCGTTACAAACGGAGCAGCCATTGAAGTTCCTGTCATTTCTGCATATCCATCTGCCTTAAGCGCTGTTGGATATGTACTATAAATATAATCTCCCGGAGCCGTCAATTCCACTTCCATTCCGGTGGAAGAGGTTGGGATTCTCGTCTGATTTTTGCCGAACGCTGATACAGCAATGACATTGGAGAATTTAGCCGGATACATGACCGTTTCACTTGTCCCTAATTCTGTTCCTTCGTTCCCTGCTGCTGCAATAACTAGAATTCCTTTTTGGTAAGCTTTATCTATCATTGCCTTAATCCCCAGATCTTCCACATCTGTTGTTAAGCTTAAATTGATAATGTCTACATCCTTGGATATTGCCCAGTCAAGCCCTGCCATAAAGGTCGATGTCGTTCCTCTTCCTCTAGAGTTCAATGCTTTAATCGTATAAAGCTCTGCATCTGGGGCAACTCCCACAATACCGATGTCATTGTCCTTTGCTCCGATAATGCCAGCTACATGTGTGCCATGTCCATTATCATCGTTATAGGAATCTGTACATTGAGATAGAACACATACGCCATCCGTAATATTTAGATCGGGATGATTTCGATCCACACCAGTATCAAGAATCGCAATCTTAATGTTTTTCCCTGTTAGAACAGTGGACTGTCTTTCTGGGATCTGCATTGTTTCATGTCCCCATGGTGTTACTTGGGCACTCGTTTGAACAGGCTGATCGGGTTCTGCTTTCGTGATCATATTTTTATCTGTTAGTTCCTGGATTTGCTCCGACGTTGCTTTAACCGCTGCAGCATGTATGTTCTCAAAAGATCTAAGTACGGTAAGACCTTCTGCCTCAAGTTGGGAATCTTCTATATCAGCAGATAAGAAAACAATATAATTTTTATAGCTGGTCTCGGCAGACGCAGCAGCCGTGCTTGAAGCAAACCATACTGCCAGCAGCAAGCCAGCTAGCATTCCTACCCATTTTTTCTTCAAAGTCCAGTGCCCCCTTTTCTATTACGCTTATAATTTATAATAATAGCATATTTGTATCACTGCTTTGGTCTATCAGGCGATGATTTTGATTTCCATTTGCCCAAATCGCTGCTGCCTGATATGAAAAAAACAAAAGGCTATCCAGTTGCCTAGAATAGACCCTAGTGGATAGCCTTTATTTAGAAACGTTTATTCACTTTTATAAAAGGGTAGATTAATATAAATTAGAAACGTCGAAGCCTTTTGCTTTATAGTAATCTAGGATCCCATAATAGATCGCTTTTGCTGCTGCATCTCTCCACGAAGGTGATGCAAGCTTGGCGTTATCTCCCTTATTATCAATGAAACCTAATTCTGTCAGAACAGCTGGCATGCCGTTTTCGCGAAGAACATGGAAGTTGCCGTTCTTCACTCCTCTATCACTTAGCTTGCCGGCAGCAATAAGTCTGTCTTGAATTTTTGTAGCAAGCAGTTTGCTGTCTGCAGAGTTTGTGTTTTTCGCTGCATAATAATAAGTCTCAGAGCCTTTAGCAGAACCATTAAATGCATTCGCATGAATGCTGACAAATACATCTGCGTTGGCATCTTCAGCAATGTCAACACGCTCATCTAGAGTAAGGTACACATCGGTATTTCTCGTCAGCTTATGCTGAAACGGAGTTTTTTCTAATAACGCTTCTACCTTAAGAGCCGTGTTTAGAACAACATCTTTCTCTTTCAATCCATATCCTATTGCTCCAGGATCATGCCCTCCATGACCAGCATCAATAACGATCATTTGCTGACTTAATCTATTATCATTCCCTGTATCAATGTCGGCATCCAAGTAAGCTGAATGAACCAACCCTTCAGTGCTGCCTGAGCGAACATATACCCATTGGCCAACTGAATAAGCCACTTCTACCTTCGTTCCTTTTACTAGGCTGCCAACTGCAGGATAGTAAGTTGAAGGACCAGAACGCACATTTAAGGATGATGCTGTAACTGTTCTCTCAAGACTGAAATTTTCAGTCGGATTCAGTCTCAGCTTGTAATTGATGGCTCTGGCAAGAAACACAGAAAAGTCTGCCCGAATCGTTGCTAAATCTGATCCAAACGTACCATCAGCCATACCTCCTGAAATTCCTCGGTTCATTAGTGCTTTGGCTGCTCCAGATAATGTGCCTCCAAAATCGTAGTTAAAGGCTTTGCTTAGGATAACGGCCATTTCACCGCGGTTTACAGGATTATCCGGCCTAAAGCTTCCATCACTGTATCCCGTAATGACTTTGGCATCTGCTGCTGCTTGTATGTAGCCAGAAGCAAAATATTGTGAACCTACATCCGAAAACTGTGTGCTTCTTTTGGTCTCGTTCAGATTAAGGGCACGGCCGATCATTGCTGCCGCCTCACCTCTTGTTACAACCTTCCCGGGGTTAAAGTAGCCATCAAGCGATCCAGTGACAATTTTACCATCGAACAGATACTTAATTTCTTTGTAAGCACGGTGGCTAGTGCTCACATCATTGAAGGATGAAGCTGCTTTGGACACGGTTTCTGACAAAGGTAGAAACAGCAAAGCTAGCACAACCGCGAGAACAATTTTCCTCATTAGCTTACTCCTTTCGGCATTTTCCTACATACTATCATACTATTATGATATTTTGAATCACACAAATTGGCTAGTTTTAGTAGAAATTTGTCTAATTCAGTCTCTATCTATATCGACATTGTTTTTAAGAAATTTATAGGTATAGTGGAAATAAGTAGAGTTATTTCCATATGTAATATTTTCCAACTTCATTTCCATCTAAATATCTGGCAGGTATAAAAAGTAGCTTTGATATCTTAAAATAATATTTCTAAAATACAATCATTAAAGTCATGGTTTGGAAAGCAAGCCCGTTGCATTGCGCTGCGGACACTCGCTTTCCGAGGGGAGGAAGCTGAGCCTCCTCGGAGCACGCTCCTGTGGGGTCTCAGCTTTTCCTCTACTTCCCTCCGGAGTCGAGTGTCCTCCGCTCCATTTCACTCATGTTTTTTTAAAAAATTTTTTAGTAAAAAAAACTGAATGATTAGAAGATATACCTTTTAATCATTCAGCCCTATAGTTTTGTAAATACTTATGTTCCATCATCAAAAAAAGCCAGCTTAAGAATTATCTCAAGCTGGCTTTCTACTATTATTATTTCATATCTGGTTTCCTGCGATTTGATACTAGTAGTGCTGCACCAATTAGCAAGAATAGTAAACCTGAATATACATAGATTGAGTTGCTTGCTTCCCCTGTTTGTGGGAGTGTTTTCCCTGGTGTTGGTTTTTCATTTTGGTTATCAGGAGTTTTAGCTGGATTTTCACTTGGGTTTCCTGGTTTACCTGGCTGTTCTGGTTCACTTGGATTCCCAGGGTTTACTGGTTCGTTTGGATTGTTCGGATTTCCTGGATTTCCTGGAGTGCCTGGTTCACCCGGTTCGCTCGGTTCGCCTGGTTCGCCTGGTTCGCCCGGTTCGCCCGGTTCGCCCGGTTCGCCCGGTTCGCCCGGTTCGCCCGGTTCGCCCGGTTCGCCTGGTTCACCTGGTTCGCCTGGTTCACCCGGTTCGTCTGGATCTGGATAGACTGGGATAAGCTGATTGCTCATCGTTAACTCTGTTACAGTCAGCTGATTTTTTACGATTTTAAATTCAATTGGTGTTTTATCTACATAATAGCCAACTGGCGGCTTAACTTCAATCAGCTGATAAAAGCCTGGTTCAAGGTCTTCCACGTAAATCTCGCCATTTTCATCTGTCGTTAACCTAGTTTTCCCGTCAACTTCTTTATACTCTTCTGTCTCTGTTGCTTTATACATTAGGGTAAAGATAGCACCCTCTAATCTTGTTTTTTCATTATGGTACGCAACTTTTTTTAGCTTAAATGCCTGCATAATTTTATCATTCTCGATTGTAATTGCATTTTCAGCTTGATCGATCGTAATCGTAATATCAGCGTCCGTTGAAAGAAGGTAGCCATTTGGTGCTTTGATTTCTTTTAAAGTATAGTGACCGTATGGAATTTTTGACAACTCTGCTTTTCCATCTTTATCGGTTACTAATTTGCCAATAAGCTCATTATTGTTATTGTAAAGTTCAAACTCTGCACCTTCTAGTGATGAACCTGTTGCTGCATCTACTTTGTGAAGGCTTAGATCTCCTTTTCCATGTTCATTCTCTTTTTCTACCTGCACAACAGCTGTTTGCTGGCTGGTGATCATGAATGGAACTGGTGTCTTATCTAAGTAGTAAAACTCTGGTGCTTTGACCTCTACAAATTGATACTCTCCTGCTTCCATATCATTGACAATGATGCTGCCGTTTTCGTTCGTTTTATAGCTACCGATCGTGATATAGCCGCTGTCTGTTTTCTTTTGAAGCTCAAATTCTGCGCCATTTAGCATTTTCGTACGATCTTCACTGTCCACTTTCTTAAGCTCGACTGCGCGGATAATCTTGTCGTTTTTCACAGTGACTTCTGGTGATGGTGCAGCAGAAGATAGCGTCACAGATTTCGTGTTTTCTGCATTAAACACATACCCTTCAGGAGCTTTCACTTCCTTCAGTGTGTATTGTCCGTATGGCAGATCTAAAATCTCCGCTTTTCCGTTTTCATCCGTCACTAATGTTCCGCTTAGCTCATTGTCACTATTGTATAGTTCGAATTCAGCTCCTTCTAGTGAATTTCCTGTTGCTCCATCCACTTTATGAAGGGTTAACTTTCCGATTCCTAATTCATTTTCCTTTGTCAGCTGAACTTTAGCAGTTTGCTTTTCTGTAATGGTAAATGGTACAGGTTCGGAATCTAAAAGATAGAATTTAGGAGATTTAACCTCAACAAACTGATAGTCTCCTGCCAGTAATCCTTTTACTGCGATACTTCCGTTTTCATCTGTTACATAAGTACCGACAGTCACATAACCGCTGCCTTCTTTCTTTTGCAGCTGGAATTCAGCACCCTGCAGTAACTTGCTTGAATTCTTGCTGTCCACTTTTATTAGCTCGACATCACGTATGATTTTATCGTTTTTCACTACTAGGGATGGTGAAGGTGTATCAGCGAAAACAATGATATTATCTGCCTCAATTTTTCCGATCACATAGCCTTCAGGTGCTTTCACTTCTTCTAAAGTATAGTTGCCATAAGGCAGGTCTAAGAATTCAGCGATTCCATCTTCGTTCGTTTTCAGTGTTCTGCTTACATTATTCTGGCTGTCATAGATTTTGAATTCAGCATCTTTAAGCGGCTCTTCAGTAGCGCTATCCACTTTCTGAATCGTCAGCTTGCCTTTGCCGCGCTCGTTTTGTTTTTTCACCTGTTTTGTTTGTATCTGATCATCATCAATAGTGAATGACACAGGGTCAGCGTTTAACACGTAAAATTCCGGTGCTTTCACTTCTATAAATTGATAATCTCCAGGCTCCAGATCCTTTACGACGATGCTGCCGTTTTCATCTGTTACATAGCTGCCTTGCTTCACATACTCGCTGCCTTCTTTTTTATGCAGCTCAAACTCTGCATCCTGCAGCAATTTTTGATTTTCTTTATCTTCTTTTATTAATTGAACGTCGGTGATGATTTTGTCATTCTTTATGACCTTTTCAGTTACCTCTTGTTCAAGCGTAACGGCTTCTGTGTCATTAATGCCGACCACATAACCTTCAGGCGCCTGATCTTCTTTCAGCAAATAGGTGCCAAGCAATAAGCGATCAAATGTAATTTCTCCGTATTGATCTGTTTCTCCGCTTGCAATCTCAGCTCCACTATCTGCGTCTAATAAAGTAAAGACTGCGCCGCTAAGTTTTTTGCTTTCATCATTTCGGTCCACTTTTGTTACCGTCAGGCTGCCAAGGACACCCTCGCCCGTTCCCATGCCCGTCGTATGTTTAACGGTGATAGATTCTTCTGACTCTGTGATCTCATCCGTAATTTCTTTTCCTGTAAAATTAACATCATTTGTAATCGTATCTCCAACTTTTGCGAGGATCATGGATTGATACTCCAGGATATATGGTGAATCAATTTGATTCTTAAAAAGAATTTCAAACGTTTCTTCACCATCGTCTCCTTCATTGATCGTTAGAGTGTATTCTTCTGGATCAAGCTTTGCTCCTTTTGCAACGTTCCCGCCGCTATCTACACTCGTTTCATATAGCTCAAAGGAATTTTGCAGCAGTTTTTGGTTGCTGCTTGGCGTATCAAAGATTTTTACGTCTGATACCGTTGATTGGCCAAAGTTAATATTAACCTTCCAATCTATAATTTTCCCATTTTGTCCACCAGACTTTTTCGCATAACTTCCGCCGTTATTGACAGAAACAGATGCTGTTAAATCTGTGACCTTTTCACCTTTATTATTCAATGTGGCTGTGTTGCTGTAGCTGCTTTTAATCATTTTATCTTCAAGGCTGGTATTAAAGGAAATTTGATAAGGTGAGTTTATGGCTTCTTTAAACTTTACTTTAAAGCCTTGCTTGTTCTCAGGATCCCACTCTACTGTGTAATCCTCATCTTTTACAAGTTCTTCTTCCTCTGTTCCATTTGGATCGCCTGTCAGTGACATTTTTCTTACTGTAAGTGACTCTCTGTCTAGTTTTTGATCATCAGTAATATAATCAACAACTTCCGCTTCTTCCAATTGCTTTAGGTTGTAGTTAACTCCTACCTTCCAGGTAATTTCTTTTGTTACCGCGTTATAGGAACCACTTTTAAACCCATTTGATTGTGTGTAGCTATCCGGTTCAAAGCTGGCAGTTGCTTCCTTGGATCGCGAATTATTTTCTTCATCTTTCCATGTCAGCAGTGCTTTGTTCTCAAGTTTCTTGCTGCCCTTGTCTTTACGGGCTTCATAGTTAAAGGTTGTAGCGTATGTGATTGTAACTTGTTCTGTTACATCCTTTAAAAAGTCAATATTAAAGCCGTTAGGAGTAAGCTCGACTGTATAATCTACGCCTTTTTCGTATTCCTTTTCGCCTTTAATAACAAGAGTGTCTTCTATAAACTCCAGTCCTTCATTTGGGAACGTATCTGTCAGCACAACACCACTCATCGGATACTTATCTTTATTGAAGACAATTTCCCATGAAGCCCTTTTCGTTTGATAGTTAGCGCCTTTGTAGCCTTTTGAAAGAATCTGCTGACTGATCCATCTTTTTCCTTCAGCACTTATATCACCGTAAGTTACTTTATTGGCGATTTCCGTGTTATTAAATACACGATCAATTGCTTTTGTTTTATACGTAATCTTGTGTGCTTTATTTATGTTTTCTTGAAACTTAAATGTAAAGCCGTTTTTGCCATCTGCTGCGGGAAGCTTTGTTACTGCGTATGAATGTTCATCAACTGGAGCAGTTCCTGCTTCATTTCCATTTTGATCAATCGTGACTTCACGTACATCAAATGAATCTTCAATTAATGTTTGTGTGTCATCAAAAAGATCTGTTAAAACGGCATTTCCGGCAGTAATTGGTTTTTCATTGTAGTTGTATTTGATTTCCCATGTGATTGTTTGTGTAATTGCATCATAATGTGCTGATCTTTTTTCTAGCGGCTTCCCTCTTTGCACACCAACGCTTGCTTCTGCTTTTTGCTCAGCATAATCGTCACCGCTTATGAATGCAGCATTTTTGAAGGAAGTGCCTTCTTGGTCTGTAACATCTGTTTTAAATGTGATCTGATATGCGCTGTTTATGTTGCCAAGCTGAATCTGGAAGTCGCCGCCGTCCGCTGTTTTCTCTAGAGAAACATTTACCTTTTCTCCGCGTTCAACACTGCCATTCAGCTTTGTATTGAGTTTATAAACTTCAACGGAATTTTCCTGCAGCTGTAATCCATTCGGAATTGGATCTGTAAAAACAGCATTTTCAATGTTATTCAGATGTTTATTTACATTGACTGTCCATGTAATTTCATCAGTATTATAGCTGCGGTTTGGAACTCCTTGTTTATCAATAGTGTTCCCGCTTGGTTCATATTTGATCGGAATATCTACTGATGCTTTCCCCTCAATCGGTGTTACCCTGACAATGCGTTCCTCTGTAACTGTAGTGGTTTCCCGAATGTTAGTTAACACTTGAAGAGTTCCTTTAATGTTGGAGCGTTCTTCAATAAATTGATTGAAAACAACTGTAGCATTTCCTGCCAGATCTACAGTAAAAGTACCGATCGATTGATTATCGAACATGATTTCCGTATTAACTGCCTCATAAATGGCTAATTCGGTAGGCACCTTAAAATGGTATGTTGCTCCATCCGTATAGCCATGGCCATTACGCAGAGCCCAGTCATAATCTACAATAATCGTTGTCTCACGCGTAACTTCGTTTACTGTTTCGTCATTGCTGTTTTTAAACGTAAGTGTAGCGTTTGTTAAGATTTCTTCGTTAATATCTATGTTTGGTTCTTTTTGCAGCAGCTGCTTATCATTTTCTTCTGCTTCATCTTTTATTGCATCACTATCTTCTGTACCTTCCTCAGCAGACGTCTCTTCACCCGTTACAGGATCTGTTTCAGATGGATTTTCGCTTGGAGGTGTTTCCTCACCGTCATTTTTTCCAGCTTCGCCTGGATCTTTTGATTCGTCAGACTGGTCTGGATCTTTAGGTTCTCCGGTTTGATCTGAATCCTTTGGTTCTTCAGTTTGGACTGGTTCTTCTGATCCGTCAGATTCTGCAGGAGGTGTCTCCTCATCAGCATCAGCCTCTCCAGTGATCGTGATTGATCCAGAACCGCTCAGTTCTTCTGTATGAGCCAAAACGGTTACAGAAATAGAACCATCTGTATTCACTGTATAATTTCCGATGATCTGCTCCCCTATTAACAGATCACCATTTTGCTCATCTACACTCACAAACTCCTCTGGTGCATTGAAATTATACGGTTTATCTTCCGTTCTTTCTGCGGCACTGTAGTTCCAAGTAAGTACTGCCGTCCCTTTTCCTTCTTCATCCAAGGTAAGATCTGATGGTGTCAGTGTAAAATCTTCCGGCTGGCTGTTTTCATTTGCCAGGGCACCAAGCGGACTTAAAAAACTTTGCAGAATTAATATAAACATAAGTAAAACTAAGCTTATTTTCTTCATACTTCCTCCTTATTTACCAGTTTTCCTTGTACAATTAAGCGATCCGTCGGATTTTCCTCCCCGATTGGTGTACATGTAACCAAGGTAAGATAAGGGCTCTCTTTATCTGAAAGGACATCCACCTGCTTTTGATCAACGACGAAAACTTTGTCGACAATAAATGTGTAGTCTTCCTGATCCATTTTCACATGGAGTTCATCTTGAACCTTCAATTCATTTAACCTATTAAATTGTTTTCCAAATGTGGCTCCGCGATGTCCGGCAATACTTACATTGTGAACACCCATCTTTTTTTCTGGTTCAATGATGCCTGCTCCCTTATTGAGTGCATCCACACTGACTCCGTCGAAAAAAAGCATCTCAAGATCAATGGCAGGAATAGACAGCATTCCCCTTGCATCCTTCGCTGCCACATATTCGGCCTGCTCATTCTGCTCCGGCTCTCCATCAGCTAATGCGGCTGTTTCCCATTCCCCAAGCTGTTCAAAAGCTGTGATTAATTCTTCCTGCTCCTCATGATATGCCCTTTTTTCATACTGCGGGAACAAGAGAAGCAGCCCTCCAGCTAAAAGGAACACTACCCCGACGACTGAACGAATCTTCTTTTTGTTGCTCATTTTCTCTCCAGTAATCCCTCCTTGCTTCCATAAAGCACTTCCAAAATTCGGAATGCCTTCCATATCATAAGGTTTCATTCTGAACAAATTTTGAACAATTCTGCGTTTCCTATGTAGGGTGAAAAAGTATGATGATTATGGTTCAAAATTGCTGGTGATCTATTCTAGTCTCTTGATTGTCTATTATGTATTGTGCAGGTGTTTTTGCTTCAATGGGTGGGTGTGAACATCTGGGAAGGAGTGATAGAGCTGCCACTGAGTCAATTACAGGGGATGTAACCAACATTGGTTCAAACGAAACACTTTGATATTCGGCGAATAAGTATTTTCTCACAATAAATCACCTAAATTCGCCAACACTGTGGGTCTACCCTCATTTTTAGAAAAAAAATAACCCCTTTTTTATTTGGGGCTGGCAGTCAGCTTTTGCTGGCTGTGAACTTCGTATTTTGAAAGCTGCTTTTATATAAATCAACCATTTCATGCGGAACATCTATCCCAAGCTCTTCCTGATAAATAAGCTCAATCTGTTCATATCGGACTAGCATTTTTGAAAGCTGTTTTGTTTGCAAGAAAAAGTTCATTTGGAGAAGCATATATTCTTCGTTATACGGATCAAGCTGCTGCAGTTTTTCTAGACATTTTTCAACACTGTCAGCAAATAATGTATGTTCCCAGTTCATCTGAACAAATTTCTCTAAAATTGCTTGCACAGTCTGCTTTAGATTTTGCCTTATTTGACTTGCCCAAAAATAATCTTCATCTTCAAGATAATCAGACTTATATAAATATAGGATTTTTAGCATATTCTTTTCTGCAGGTTCAGAATCATTCAGCAGTTCCTGAAGCTCCTGCCTGTCGCTTTGAAAATCAGCATCCAAGGAATATGTATCATTAGCCAATATGATGGGGTTTGTTTCAAGACCTGCTTCTTTAAGTGTTTTGCGAAGCTGATAAACAGTGGTATGCAGCAATGTCATTGCCTTATCAGCATGGATATCAGGCCAAAACTGATCGATTATTTTTGCTTTATGAACTGGATTCCCGCTATTTGACCATAGATAAGCAAATAGCTCTTTGACTTTTTTAGTCCGCCATTTAATCTCCATTCCGCTATTGTTCACTAAACGCAAGGATCCAAAAGAGGAGATATACACTCTTTGACTTTGAGGCTTTGTTTTTATAAATTCTTTGTAGATTTTTATTTTTTCTTTTACTCTTGAAATTGCCTTTTCTAAGCGTGCTTTTGAGACAGGCTTTAATAGATAATCAGCAGCATTCACCTCAAAGGCTTCTAACGCGAATTGAGGATGTGCAGAAACAAATATAATTTCTATTGACAATTGCTTCTCCAGTAATTTTTCAGCGAATTGCAGGCCATGTTCTCCGCCTAACTCCATATCGAGGAAAATGACATCCGGCGGGTTCTTCCGCATTTCAGACAAAGCGGCAGCTGGATCAGTAAAACTGCCTATAATATCTATCTCTTTATAGGATTTCAGCATTTTTTCAAGCATTTTAACAGCATACGTTTCATCATCTATTATGAATGCTTTCATTTCTTCTCCTCCCGCCGAGAATCATTCTCATTTTCTACTATTATACTATATTCTTATGAGAAATTTCCTTAATTTTCTATAAAAATAGGGTTTTTTTCGCAAAAAAAGAGGAGAGAACCCCCTCCTCTAAATCAGCTTTATCTTATGCTTCGGCTTGATGAACCTCAGCACCTCGATATCTGACTCTCTTATTCTCCCGATGATGTTCACACGTTCATCTGCAGGCAGGTCCCGCAATGTAATCGAGACTTCCCCATTGTATCGTCCATACTTCTCATTATCAGCTGTAATACAGCCTGTTTTCCGTTCGATCGTATTAGCAGCTGGTATTGGCTGTGCTGTTCGTGTGTTCATGAAACGCAGCACATCACGGGCAAAATCCGGTCTTGGTGAATAAACGTCTGCCGCGAAGGAAGAATCCTCCATATGCAGCGGAACAATGCTTTCAACTTCTAATGAGATCAGATTTTCAAGTAAACCTTCTCCACTATCAGGGTCACCGATATAAATATCATCCACACCCGAATCCATCAGTTCCAATGCTGCTGCCATTGGATTGTGCTGCCGATGCTTTTCAAGAGTTGGCAGACCGTCAAAAAGAGGACCGCGCTTCTCGCCAATACCTGGAATGAAGGCACTGATTTTAATGCCATAAGCTTGAAACAATTGATTTTGCTTTATAAAAAAGTTCTCATCCAAGCCTGTTTCTTTTTTCGGGTAAAAGTTATGCCAGGCGATGAGCTGCTCTGCTTTTAGTCCTCTTTCAAGCAGATCGATTAATTCTCTTTCCGGCACTGTACTTGCATTGATCGCCAGCTTATATTGCTGTGCAAGACTGAGAACAAAATCAGTGTCGAAGAATTCATCAAGCCGCAATCCAGCGACACCCAGATTTTGAAGCTCACTGAAATCGGAAATGCCTAAATGCTTTAATGTATGCTTCGAAACATCTGTATATACTTCCATTCCAGCTTCTTTCGCAGCGGAGAGCAGCTTTTTTGCCCGTTCTGCCAAGTTTCCGGATTCTTCTGGGATATGAAGCGAGGTAAACGCCTTGTTGACGCCGAGCTTTCCAGCTTCAGCAATGCGTTCCTCTGCCTTCTCATCGTTCAGGTAGAAGGAAATGCCGATCAATCAAATTCACCAGCCATTTCGTCTTTAAAGCCGAATAGGTAAGTGAAAATGAAACCTGCTACATACGCAATCACTAATCCGATTAGATAGTAAATGACTTCTCCCGGCACAACGATAAAGGCAAGCGGCAGCCCGGAAACCCCTACAGCCACGGTTGCGACATTATAGATCGCCTGGAAAGCTCCGCCGACACCGGCACCAAGACATGCTGTTAAGAACGGGCGGCCAAGCGGCAAGGTAACACCGAAAATAAGCGGCTCCCCGATTCCAAGGATTCCGGATGGAAGCGCCCCGCCAATTGCACGCTTTAAACGCTTTTTCTTTGTTTTCATATAGATCGCAAATGCAGCTCCAACTTGACCTGCTCCACCCATTGCAAGGATCGGAAGCAGCGGGTCATCACCAATCGAGTTGATTAACTCAAGGTGAACTGGTGTTAAACCTTGGTGCAGGCCTGTAACTACTAACGGAAGGAATGTAGCGCCAAGAACAAAACCAGCAACTGCTCCTCCGATATCTAATACAGCTAAAAGACCGTTCGTAATGCTATCAGAGATAAAGCCGCCAATTGGCATAAATACAATATAAGTTACAATACCAGTAATCAATAAAGCAATGGTTGGCGTTACAATAATATCAACAGATTGCGGAACGAATTTACGTACATTTTTCTCAACAATCGCAATGAAAATCGCTGCCATGAGGACCCCAATTAAACCGCCGCGTCCAGGCAGAAGTTCTTCGCCAAATAGAGTGATCGTTGCTGCAGCCGGGTTAATGATGAGAATGCCGGCCAAACCGCCCAATGCCGGTGATCCGCCAAATTCCTTCGCTGCATTTATACCGACTAAAATGCCCAGATACGTAAATAGTCCGCCGCCGATAACGGTTAAAATAATCGCAATCTGTGAATCTGCCGCCAGCCACTCTGCCTGAATCAACGCTTTTGAAATACCGGTAATTAATCCGGAGGCAACAAGGGCCGGAATCAGCGGGATGAAAATGCTTGCAATTTTTCTTAGGAAAAGTTTAAAAGGTGTTGCATTCTTTTTATTTATCTCAGATTTCACACTGGCAGCGCGATCTTTTAGATCAATTCCGCCCTCTGATTCTACTAATTTACCAAACTCTTCTGTTACAGAATTGACTTTTCCAGGGCCGATGATAATTTGCAGTGTTTCTTCTTCAACTAGGCCTAGTACTCCATCTATTTTTCTTAATGCATCTTTATTGACGAGACTTTCATCAGATGGCTGAACACGCAAACGAGTCATACAATGTGTATAGCTTGAAATATTCGATGCTCCGCCAAGTTGTTCTAGTATTTCTTTGGCTAATTTCTGGTTTTCTCCTGCCATTTTTTCTTTTCCCCCTTTTTGATTTGTCCTTCATCTGTGTAAACAACTGATTATTTGCTTACACCACCCCCCTTATTGATGATCCTTTAGAAATTGAATCGCTTCTCTAGTTTTATCAATGTGCTCAATGGTTTCACCGTATTCAGCGGTGGCCATGCATAAGAAAATAAAATCAATGATCAGAAGCTGGGAAAGTCTTGATGTAGTGGCTGCGCTCCGGAATGGCGCTTCTGTTGAGTCAGAAGTATATAGATGAATATCCGCCAAAGAGCTGACTGTGTTTTGTCCGTATTTTGTTAAGCTGATCGTTTTCATGTTTTGTTTCTTTGCCAGTGAAACGATGCTGACTGCCTCAGGTGTTTCGCCAGAATAAGAAATAGCGAACAGTACATCGTCTTGATCAGCGTTGGCAATAAGTGTTGCTACGAGATGAACATCCGTAAAAGCAGTTGCCCTCCTGTTAATTCTCAGCAGTTTCTGCTGAGCATCAACCGCGATAATATGGGAAGCGCCAATGCCAAAAAAGTGAACATTTTTTGCCTTTAAAAGCACCTCTATGGCGGTTTCCAATTCATCATGATGAAGCAGCTCAGTCGTATCCTTCATGCTCTGTATACTGTTGCTCATCGTCTTTTGAACGATGGAGTAATACGATTCGCCAGGCTCGATATCACGATAGCCCTGCTCCTCAGGTTTCATAAGGTCGCCTGCTATGCGCATCTTTAACTCCTGATAACCTTTTAAACCAAGGGATTTGCATAATCGAATGACGGCTGCACCGCTTGTATTGGCCTCTTGGCCAAGTTCGCTGACAGTGCGGTCAATCACAGCCTGCGGATGCGCTAAAATATATTCTGCAATTTTCCGTTCTGAAGCCGGCAGCTGCTCCAGTGTGTTTCGTATAATCTTTAAACCTCCGCTTGCCATTGGGTAACTCCTTTTTCCTGTTCTTCAGGTTTATTTTGAGGATAGCTGGATCGCTTTGCGCACATAGCCGCCAGCTTCAGCGAGCAAGCTTTGCGCTTCTGCTTTGCTTACGTCTGCTGTGATCATAATGATCGCTATTTTCACCTGCAGATCCGATTCTGTCAGCGCCTGCTCTGCTATTTCCCTATCTGCCTTCGTGATTTTTTGAATAATGCCAATGGCACGTTCTTTGAGTTTGTGGTTGCTCACATGCACATCAACCATTAAATTTTCATATGCTTTGCCCATAAGGATCATGGAGGATGTAGAAATCATATTTAAAATCATTTTATGAGCCGTCGCTGACTTCAGGCGGGTTGAGCCTGTTAAGACTTCGGGACCGACAATGACTTCTATATTAATTTCTGCTTCCTTCCCGATAAGGGATCCTTTGTTGCAGGACAATGCGACTGTGCCGGCCCCAAGTGCACGGGCGTATTTTAATGCTCCAATCACGTAAGGCGTTCTGCCGCTGGCCGCAATACCGATTACCGTATCATTTGCAGTAAGAGCAATTTCTTGTAGGTCTGCTTCACCTAACTCCGGCTTATCCTCTGCACCTTCAACTGCTTTAGTAAAGGCTCTTTCACCGCCTGCAATGATTCCTTGAACAAGTTCAGGGTCGGTGCTGAATGTTGGCGGACATTCAACCGCATCGAGGACGCCAAGTCTGCCGCTCGTGCCTGCGCCGATATAAATGAGTCTGCCTCCCTGCTTAAATGACTGAACAACCTGCTCAACCGCTTTTTCGATATCTGCCGTCACTTCTTTTACAGCAAGTGCAACCTTTTGATCTTCTTCATTAAATATACGTAAAATCTCCCCAGCGCTGGCTGTATCTATTTCCATTGATAACTCATTACGCGATTCAGTCGTAAGAGAAACTAGTTCACGATCCAATGTAAACGCCTCCAATTTTTCTTTCTAGCTGTTTCTGTTCTTGATGTTATTTTAACGTGATTGAAATATTAATTCAATATATTTTATTATATTTTAAAATTTTATTTCAATATATAGTTTTCAATGGCATAGGCAACTCCTGCCTCTTCGTTTGTTACAGTAGTGAAATTGGCAGCTTCTTTTACCTCTTCTGGTGCATTGCCCATGGCGATTCCCAGTCCTGCTGCTTTCAGCATACCAAGATCATTATAATTATCCCCAATGGCGGACGCTTCGTTTAAGGTGAAGCCCAGTTCTTCTACGACGGTTTGAAGTGCGTATTCTTTTGTGCCGTTTAGCGGTGAGATTTCTAGATTGGCATAATTTAAGCTGCTGCTGATGTGTATATTGAGTCTTTCCTCGTGCAGATCTCCGGCACACTTCATTGTTTTCTCTCTTTCAGCAATAATGGCGGCTTTGCTGATGTTTGGTGTGTTTTTCTCTAAGTATGTGCGAAGGTTCTCCGTATGCTGCACTGAACATTGGCTGCGGTAATAATCGCATCTTTCTTTGCTGGCGCCAGACTGCTCCAGTGCTAAGATGTTGTGTTCAACCCAGTGCTCATTCCGGTTGTTTTTCTCCGAAACAATAAGCTGATCACCTTCGTAAAGCTGTAAGTATAACCCGTTTTCCTCACAATAGGATGCTATTCTCATCAGGTCATTCTGTTTGAAATGGAGGGTGCTGCGAATTTCTCCATCATAGTTTTGAATGACGGCACCGTTATAGGCAATGATGGGTTCTGCTAAGCCGATATATTCTGCCAGCCAGCGTGTTGATAGAGGGGACCGGCCGCTGCACACAATGACATGCCCGCCTTTGTTGCGGTACTCCTGAATGGCTTCTACATTTTTTCTGCTAATCTCTCTGCTCTCGTCTAAAAGAGTGCCGTCCATATCAATTGCTAATACATGATACTTCATTACCTCTCCACCTTCCGATCTGCTCTGTCCATTTAATATGATGTATGCATAAATTTAAACAAATATTTCACTATCAGCATAATAGCTGTGAAAAAATATTTCAAATTACGATTGGCGTTTTATTTACCTTTCAGCCAACTTAACCGATAGCAAACCGGCAGAACCGCTGCTTGGTTCCTGAAACTTTTTATTTTTGAGTTTCGTTGTATGTATAGGAAGTAATTGTTAATAAAGGAAGGCTCACTGCCGATGATTATGTTTTTTTTCGTGCTGTAAACTTTGCATGATATTGGATTAGAATCCCTTCTCAAAATATTAAGAAAACTTCATATTAATTTAATACAGTGTTAATGATACTGAACTATACTTTCTATGGATTAACTGTATTTTTTAAGCATTAAAACTGGGGGACTACAAAATGAAAATTTTGATTACGACTGAATGTTATTCTCCTGTCATTAATGGAGTGGTTACTTCGATTGTGAACCTGAAGAAGGAATTAGAAAAAGCAGGGCATGAAGTCAGAGTTCTCACATTATCAGATGAAGCAAAATCATACATAGCAGACGACGTCACTTATATAAGTTCTTTAGGGATTGACAAGATTTACCCTGGTGCACGCATCACGCTCTTTAAGAATTATAAACACCTTCAGGAAGTAATCAATTGGAGACCGGATGTTATTCATACGCAATGTGAATTCAGCACCTTTCGTTTAGCAAAATATATCGCAAAGTGCCTTCGTATTCCCATTGTACACACGTATCATACCGTTTACGAAGATTACACCCATTATTTTTCACCAAACCAAAAATGGGGCAAAGCGATGGTTGCCCTTTTTTCCAGAAAGGTTTTGAAAAACGCCTCTTATGTGATCGCACCAACTGAAAAAGTCAGCACTTTATTAAAGGGTTATCGGGTAACACAGCCAATTAAAGTCATTCCAACTGGCATTGACTTATCGAGCTACACGCAAAACAAATCCATAGAAAACAGAAATAAAATTAGGGAAACTCTGCAAATTCCCGAGCAGAATCGCTTACTGGTGTTTGTTGGCCGTTTAGCTAAAGAAAAGAACCTGGAAGAAATCTTGTCCTATTTTTCACAAATTGACAATCAGAATTTGTCTTTACTCATTGTGGGCGATGGACCGCATAGGCAGTTCCTTGAAAAATATGTAAGGAATCTAAACATTGAGCATAAGGTGATCTTTACAGGGATGGTGGCCCCAAAGGATGTTCCAGCTTATTATCAGGCAGCTGATCTTTTTGTGAGTGCATCAAATAGTGAGACACAGGGCTTGACGTATATTGAAGCGCTGGCGAGCGGGCTGCCTGCACTCTGCAAGAAGGATGCTTGTCTGGAAAATGTAGTGGAAAACGGAGTAAATGGCTGGCTGTTCGAGACATTCAGTGAGTTTGAACGCTATATAAATGATATTTTCATCGATTCTAATGAATACAAAAAGCTGTCCGCTAACGCTGAAAAGAAAGCTTTTGATCATTACTCTTCTGTTGCGTTTGCCAAGCACGTTGAGAGTGTGTATGATCACGCCATCTCTTTCTATCAGAATCCCAGAAAGGATCTTGTTTACTTGAATCAAAGTGAATTGAATCAATGAATGAAGCCACAGCTAGCATAGTGCTAGTTGTGGCTTTTTCGTTGCCAGAGTTATTTCAATAAAGGGATTCTAGCCTGATATTTTTGGATGAGTTTTTCGTTATGTTCATCGGATCCGTCGATGTTGCCGCTTAGGAAGATGGGCGGCTCGAAGCCATTGTCGGCCATGAGTTTGATGGCTTCGGCAAAGATGGCATTTAGAATGACAGATCCAACTGCGGTTGAGGTTGGAGCAAAAGGCACCTTTACTTTTTCATAGGAAAGGATCGCGTCTCCTTTTACAGAGTAGTTGTCGATGGCTAAATCGACAGAATTATAAAGATGCTTGCCACTATTATGTCTGGACGGCTGGCTCTTAGAATATTCCATCGATGTGAGAGCGATGACATACGCTCCATTCTTTTTCGCTTGCAATGCAACGTCGACGGGTACAGGGTTTCTGCCTGAAGTTGATAATACAAATACGATATCCTCTGGCCGGATTTCAAACTGTTCTAGAATGGGGGCAACATAATCGTTTTTACGCTCTAACTGAGAAGATCTTAGCGCTCCCTCATGAAGCATGAGCGGCTCAATGAGGATCGGATTGATTGGCACAAGACCGCCTGCGCGATAAAATACTTCTTCTGTTAAAATATGCGAATGCCCACAGCCAAACAGCTGGATGATTCCGCCGTTTTGGATAGAAGCCGCTACCTTTTCAGCAGCCTTGATCATCTTTTCCTTTTCATTTTCCTGGACTAGCTGAATTCGTTGGATTGCTTTTTGGAAATATTGGTCGAGCATGTATGTATTCCCCTCCTTGGATGGAAATTTTGTGTTTTTTACTGAGTTGAATGGAAAGTTTTTGATGGTATTATGGCTTTTAAATGACAGAAAAGCGCGTATCGATGGGTTTCGGTCATTTGTATGTGTTTTTCGGTTATTTGGGTTTGTATTTCGATCATTTCGGAGAGCTTTTCGATCATTTTGATTTGTATTTCAATCATTCAGGAGAACTTCTCGATCATTTCCGTTTGTTTTTCGATCATTTTTAGAGATTTTTCGATCATTTTAACAGTTTTACGCCTTTTTTGGCTAATTTAAAAGCGATAGGGCTCAATTTTATTATTCTTCTCTTTAAAAAGCGGAAGGATACTCCTTTTTAAGGAAGGGCGGGACTCGGTTTCCATCAAAATTTTCGGTTTTCCTATCAAAATTTTTGGCTTTCCTATCAATTCGCAGCCGTTTCCTATCAAATTTTTCATTTTTCCTATCAAACTGCAAAAATCCTCCCTAACCAAACGCAAAAACATCCTCATCCATTATCCCCCAACAAAAAAACAAGCCAAGAGTTTTCCTCTTGGCCTATCCGTTTAGAACCGCTCCATATTCTTCTCAAATACATTTTTCACTTTTTCCACAACGATGCCGGATCCGCCTGCGTCTTCTACACTTTCAATCATCATGGCAATGAGCAGCTTTGGCGAATCTGGATTGTATGCAACAAACATCCCATTTTCCTGACCTTTCATGCCTACATTTAACTTAAGCTCGGCTGTGCCGGTTTTTCCGGCGAGCGGGTAATCGTCCATTTTGGCAGCACGGCCTGTTCCGCCTGGCTCTTGGATGACTTTTCGTAAAGCCGAATTCATTATAGCTACGGTTTCTTCACTAATGATATTTTCTTTCCAAACTTGGTTTTTTTCTTCGTTTTCTAACAAAACCGGCTTAATGAGTGAACCTTTATTTATGAATGGTGTGTAGCTGGCAGCAAGGTGGAGGATATTCATTTCCACTTCACCTTGACCATAACCGGAATCTGCCAGTTTTATTTCAGTGTCCATGTTGCCTGTATGTGAAGATTGAAGCGGATACACATATGGGATTTCTTCTTCAAAGCCAAATGCTTTTAACCCTTCCATGAAAGAATCCTTGCCTAACTGCAATGCTTCTTGAGCAAAATAAATGTTGTCAGAGTACATCATAGCCTGGTCGAAATTGACTGGTGAACCCGGATCTTTTACCCGTGTGACTCGATAACTTCCCCATGAGGTGTCCTTTTGCCAGCGCAGACCTTTAATATCTTTTGTTTCGTCTGCTGTTGTGATTCCCTCTTCAAGGCCAATCGCTCCTGTGATTGGTTTCATAACTGAGCCTGGCACATAGTTATGACTGAAACGGTTAAGGAGCGGCTGCTGCTCATTTTCTTCGAGCGTCTTCCACTCTTGTACTGTTAATCCTAATGAAGCAGCATTTGGGTCAAAGCTTGGACTGCTCACTAACGCCATTGTCGCACCTGTAACTGGGTCAATGGCGGATGCAGTGCCGGCATTGCCCTTCAATTCCTCATATAGATCTTCTTGGACAGTTAAATCTATTGTCAGCTGAATCTTTTCTCCATTTTCAACCGGCTTCTCCGCCAGCACTGCCTCTGATCCGTCTTCTTTCGTAATGCTGATTTTAATGCCATTTGTTCCTTTTAGCTGCGTTTCCAGTACTTGTTCAAGGCCCCGTTTTCCAATTAGATCTGTACTGGAGTAGCCTTTGTCTTCATTTTTCTCCAGTTCTTCAGCAGTAATTGGACCAACATACCCAATCAAATGTGCTGCTGATTCTCCAGCTGGGTAGACTCTGCCTTTCACATCCTGTTTTAAAACACCAGGCAGAGAAAATACTTCATTTAGAAGCCCTTCATTATCAGGAGAAACCCTTTTGATCGGTACAAAATGACCAGGCTGCACCCAATCTGCATTCAAGGCATTTTCAATACTCTCCTCGGAAATTCCTAAGCTCTGAGATAGTCCTTTAATGGTTGTTTCCTCATCATTTCCCATTTCCTCCGGCACGATGCCGATTTCATATAATGTGCCATTAAAAGCAAGCATATCGCCGGTGCGATCAATTATATCACCTCGCTGGGCCGGGATAGAGGCATAGTTTATTTTGTCATTAGCGCCGAGCTCCGGGAAAATAAGCGTTGTATCCCACTCTACAAACCAATTTTCCCCATCCTCATGCTCTTCCTTTATAAGTGTTGCATCATGCGTGAATTCTATTTTTCCTGCAGCACTATTCATTGACGCTGAAAAGGGAAGTGCTGCGCTTTCTTCCTCAAATTCCTGTTCTTTGTCTGCATTCGATGTAACCTCTATATCAGAGATTTGCAGGTCATTATACACTTTTTCATATCGATCTACAAAGTCATCCTCTGATATGGATTCCTTTGCTTTTGCAGAGAGTAAACGATACATATCGGTAAATTCTTGGTTATTCCAATGTTTAATATATTGCGAAAACTGATCTTGAGGCATAGGTTCTTTTGAACAGCCTGCTAAAACGATAAAAATCAGGAAAGAAGCAGCCAGTAACCATCTTTTTCTCATGAATCCCCCTCCTACTATATTCTATTTTATCATTCTCATTAGACAAATTTCTACAAGTTGCTCATGCTGAAAATGAACGTATGATGAAAAATTTTCACTAATGAAAAAAGCTGAACCTGCACAGGCAAATACTAGATGTCTGGGCAAGTTCAGCTATTATATATATGCGCTAATGGCATTCTTATTAATGAAAAATAGGAAAAGTATAAGTTCAGTAAATTTACGTTTCTAGCAGGGAATCTTTTCTAGCTTTTGATCCGTGGCTTGAAGCAGTTTCTTTGAAGCATGTGAAAGATTTTGCAGGCATTCTTTTCTTAAATCTTCATGGCACACGAAGTTAAACTTAAGATCTAATTCCAGATTTTCAGCAATCTGAGCAATTTTATTTTTCTCTTCTTTTAAAACATGACGCTGAATTTCCTGTTCAAAGTAAGCTACTGTTCCAAATAGTACCTCCATCGTCCTCTCTCCTTGTCTAATTTTTTAACACCCGTTCATGCTGGCAGCCCGACCATCATAGTCCAATATAATTAGAGATACTCCTTCTTTTCGGCAGCAAGACTAATAGCCTTTACTTTCATGCCAAAGGTAAAGAATGTCTATCAGACCTTAGATTCGCGGCTTTGCGTCCTTATTTTTCAATAAGTTTGCCTTTAAACATCTGTTACTTTTATCTTAAGTCTTTATTCTCATTATTTCAACAACTTTCAACCATCTTCAACAATTTCCCCGGAAATATTTAAAAAGAGTGATATGATGCACAAAAGATAGGAAATAGTGCCGATATAATAGAAAGGACGACCATAAATCATAGGGATTGGGGTAATAACATGCTGCTGATAGGAAAGAAGAATACAAAAAAGCTAGAGTTAGAACGGAAAGAGTTAGAAGATTCTATTCGAAAGCAAGTTGAGGAAGAAATGGCACATAAGGAAGCCGCACTGCAAGAGACTATTTTCGATTTTCTCCATGACTTACAGCACACCCTGCATCAGCACGAAATGGTAAATGGACAGCATCATACACTTGGCTCATTAGTTGGCAGCATTAAAACTCACTTTGATCACGTTAAGTCATTAAGTGAAGATTCAGTTCTGAATTCAAAAGACCTTTCACAAAAAGGAGAGGTTCTCATTCATTCTGCTGGGGAAATGGTGTCGCGGTCAAACGATGGCAGAGCTTCAATCTTAAAATCTGAAGAACTGATGAAGCAGCTTGGCGCTCAATTGGAGGAAAATTCCCGTAAAATGGAGCAGCTCAATGAGCGATCGAAGGAAATTGAAATGATTGTAAAAGTAATTAAAGAGATTGCTGATCAAACCAATCTGCTTGCCTTGAATGCTTCAATAGAAGCTGCTCGTGCAGGAGAACAAGGGAAGGGGTTTGCTGTTGTTGCAGAGGAAGTTAGGAAACTGGCGGAAAATACAGCTGAGAGCACAGCAAATATTAGCAGTTTGACTAAAAACATTCAGCAGGATATTGGGGCAACTCTGCAATCAACCCTGCAAAGCTCCCATCTCATTCAAGAAGGCATGGAGATCAGCAGCGGTTCAACTACAGCGATTGATTCTATCAGCAGCATCATTAGTACCGTACAAAAAGAAGTTGGTGAAGTCATGCAGCAAATCGGCAAGCAAACATATCAATCTCAGGAAACAGCAGACGAAATCAGCAAGACTAAACATATTTTTGATGAGGTAAACGCTTTGCTGAAGCAGCATATTGACGATGCAAGTGTTGTAGACGAAAAGCTTGAAAAGGTTATTGATCAGCTTTCCAATAAATAATAGCAGAAAAAAGGGCACCCAATCTGGATGCCCCGTTTTATTCATTGATTTACGCTTCAATTGTTTCTAAACGATTCTGTACTTCTTCCTCGCTCAATTCATGCTGAATAATATAGCGGTTGCGCGGATTTGTACGGCATTCATCTGAGCAGCTGCGCATATATTTATGCTCATTTTCTTCAGAGCATAAGATTTTTTTGTTGCAGGCAGGGTTTGCACAGTTTACATAGCGCTCGCAAGGTTCGCCCGAAAAATAATCGCGGCCGACGACCACATGCTCTTTCTGATTAACAGGTACGCCAATTCTTTCATCGAATACATACAACTGACCATCCCAAAGCTCACCTTGGACTTCCGGATCTTGGCCATATGTGACGATGCCGCCGTGAAGCTGAGCAACGTCTTTAAAGCCTTCCTTCAACAGCCAGCCTGAGAATTTTTCACAGCGGATTCCGCCTGTGCAATACGTAACAATCTTTTTATCTCCAAGCAATTCTTTATTTTCACGCACCCATTGTGGAAGGTCACGGAAGTTTATGATATCCGGTCTGATCGCACCGCGGAAATGACCAAGATCATACTCATAGTCATTGCGCGCATCTAAGACCACAGTGTCTTCATCATTTAAACGCTCGTAAAACTCTTTTGGGCTTAAATATTGCCCAGTCAATTCATTCGGATTCACATCATCTTCAAGACGAAGTGTAACAAGCTCCTTGCGATGGCGAACCTTCATTTTCTTGAAGGCATGTTCCTCTGCTTCATCAATTTTGAATATCATTTCAGCAAAGCGAGGATCAGCTTTCATCGCAGACATATATTGATCTGTCTGTTCAATAGTACCTGAAACTGTTCCGTTAATGCCCTCATCAGCGATTAGAATTCTTCCTTTTAAACCAAGCTCCTGGCAAAAAGCAAGATGCTCTTGCGCATACTCTTCAGCATTTTCAATTGGGACATACATGTAATACAGTAATACTCGATAATTCTTTTCACTCATTCTTTTTTCCACCTATCAATTGTATATTTGCAAGATATATTTGTATTCAATAGGTTTTAAACACAATTCTTACGTTTTACAGTATAACAAAAGTGTATATAAGTGCGCCAGATTACACTCCAAGTAATTTATGCCACCCATTCCAGCCATCAATGGCTCCCCATAACCCACATTTAACAGTAATGGTTAAAGAATACGCAAGCGTCAGCAAGCCAGAAAGCTGCAGCCAAAGGTTTAGCTTCACCCCTATTTTCTTCTAAAATAAGCAGATTTGTGAACTTTTTCCCAATAGATTATTATTCGATAGTACAAAAAGAATGAAATTTTTTATGAAAATAAACCTATTTTCAGTAAAACTTTCCACTTTTATGCCGATATTAGGAGAAAACACCCGATCTAATAGAAGGAGAGATTAAGAGAAGTGAAAAAGGAAATCGTATCTATTGCTGCAATAGCGATCATCTCTTCTGCTTATGCTGCCCATGCTTCCGCCGATACGCATGTGGTTCAAAAAGGAGATACACTTTGGCAGTTATCAAAGAAATATAGTGTTTCTGTTGCAGAGCTTAAGAGTATAAACGGATTATCTACAGATTTTTTAAAGATCAATCAGCCTATTAAAATCGCTAAAACTGTAACAGCTCCTGCCACAAAACCAGCTCCTCCCGCTGTAAAAGAGCCAAGCAAGCCCAGCAGTAAACCCGTAACACATACATACACCGTTGCATCAGGCGACACCCTATCAAAAATTGCTATAAAACATAATATTAGTCTGCAAACATTGATGAATTTAAATGGTCTGACGACACATCTTATTTTCCCAGGGCAAACATTGAAAGTCACATCTTCATCCAGCCAGGGACCAAAAGAAGATGTGAAGCCTGCTCAGCCATCTCAGCCAGCACCTGCTCTTACACAGTACATGGTAAAAAAGGGTGATACATTAAGTAAAATTTCTGCACAGACGAAAACAAGTGTAAGCGACTTGAGAAAGTGGAATGGCTTAAGCGGCGATTATATTTTTGTTGGACAAGTGCTGATGCTTCAGAAAAATACAGCAATTGCTCCTGAAGGTCCTGCTGTTCAAGTTCCAAATGATTTTCAGGAAATCATTTCAGCTGCTAAAAAACTTTTAGGCAAACCTTATATTTGGGGTGGATCAACCTTAACAGGGTTTGACTGCAGCGGATTCATCTATTACGTACTAAAACAAACTGGTTCACAGATGGGCCGGTATTCAACGGATGGCTATTATAGCCGCTCCTACTATGTATCCACGCCGCAGCCTGGCGATATTGTCTTTTTCGAAAATACGTATCGCAAAGGAATTTCTCATATGGGCATATACTTAGGAAATGATGAATTTATTCATGCAGATTCAACACTAGGAGTCACCATATCAAACATTAATAATGCTTATTATCAGAAACACTTCGATGGGTTTAAACGTTTTTATTGAATAAAACAGTCTTTGCTGCCTTTCTTAAGGCAGCTTTTTTTGCGTTTGGTCAATGGTTTTTTGTCTTCCCTTCTACCTCCCACTTTGAAATGTTATAATAAAGAAATGCAGAAAATGAGGTGACCGTCACCTTCAGTTTTCATTATTGAACGTGGAATTAAAAGGAGGCTTGGCAGAATGAGAGGAATTCCAGAGCATTTAGAGGAGCCGTTGCAGCTTGCTTCTCAAGAACTTAAGGGTATGCTTCATGCAGATGCCGAGGATGATGTAAAGCTTGTCCATAAAGGTCTGATGCTTTATCGGCAAGGGCTTGTCGGCAACCTTAGTGTACAGGGCGAAACCATTTCGGCAGCAGTTCAGGATGTGACGCCTGCGAATGTTTTGCTCGATCTTGATTTTTTTTCAATGAGTGAATGCTCCTGTCCTGCCGATGGTTTTTGCCGGCATCAAATGGCTGTGTTTCTTCAGCTGCTTTCACGGGCACACAGTGTTTCCGAATGGGTTGAAGAATGGCGCAAACCGCTAAAGGAAATGCAGGATGCTAAAGGCTGGGGTCTGCAGAAAGCACGCGACTTGCTGAAAACAGCAGGTATGATGAAGCCTTCTTATGATAAATGGATTGAAACGTTTGAAATTAGCTTTGAGGAGCTTTTTTATAGCAAGGGCATTATTAAACCTTACATTATTCCAGAAATCTATTCTATTTATATACGCCGCTTACGAGCAGGAGCGCCTACTGAGCGGGAATGGCGTCTTCTATACGAGCTGATCGGCTCTATCTACACATTCCGGAAGCTCGCAGACTTATCACAGCGATTTGAATATGAAGAGGCTGTGATTCACCGTTATTATGGCCATGTGTTTCAGTCGATCATGGACGATGTTTTCGAACGCATGAGGACTTTATCCGCGCAGTCTTTTCCATTTGCCTTTGATGACTTTATTGAGAGAATGAAGGATGATTCCATAGAGATTTTAAAGGGAGATGCTCCATTAGAGTATGAACGGATTCATCTGTATCGAATTCTCTGGACGACCTTCTTCACGAAAAAAAACTGGCGGCAGAATGAACGTGAAAGGCTGCAGGAAAGTAACGATTCCAACTCCTTCTCTTTAAGTGCTGCAGCAATTCATATTGATTTTCTGCTGCGGCAGGATGAGGATGCCTTACGTGCCCTTAGCGAAAGGGATTCAAGCCTTACCACCTATATGCTTTATTGGATCGAGACGCTGAATTCGCAAAAGGATTGGAAGCGGGCAGGCTTATATCTAGAAGTGTTTATCAGTAAGCTGCACGATTACTTGCAGCAGCAGCCTGATTACTATACATGCCGGGATTTCACCAGATTTGCCATTAAGGTTATTTCTCCATTCTGCACAGAAACCGGCAGCATGGACCTTTTCGAGCGTGCACTTGAAGAAACTCTGCCATATAGTTATAGCGAGTATGAATATCTTCTTTTTGAAAATAAGGAATACGAAAAATGGGGCGATTTGCAGGCGTATATTGGTTTTGATATGGGAATCCTGCAAAACGACCGGATTAAAACACTAGAAAAGGCCGATCCAATCGTCCTTCTTCCTCTATATCATCATGGAATTCAAAGTGATATTAATATGAAAAACCGTGATCATTACAAAGCGGCTGTCAGGAAGATGAAGAAACTGCGAACACTTTACAAAAAGCTGAAGCGAATGGATGACTGGTCGCTTTATCTGGATGAGATTTTACTTAAAACAAAGCGCCTTCGCGCCTTTCAGGAAGAGTGCAAAAGGGGTAAGCTGATTGATGCTTAAAACAAGATATCTTCATATTAAATTGGATAGAGCCGCTGATGGCCGTTACTTCCTTTATGCCGTGGACGAATATGGAGCTCCATATGATCCTCATCATTGGAAACAGCTGCTCTTTGGCCGTCATGCAGGCAGCTTTTATGGAACCATGCTGACGGAGGAAAACCGAAACGGCGTTAGCGGTGTCATGTTAAACGGATGGGAGCTTGTTTCGCTTTTTTCTGCAGAACAGTTCAATAAGCTGATTGAATGGGATTGGGATGAATATACACAGCTTTGTCTGGCAGCTGCTCCAGCCTTATATGATTCGATTATTCATAAGGATTGGATTCCCGACTTTACTGTCTGGGAACAAGATGAGTTTCGCTGGGAGCTTCCTAAGAATGTACTGCATGAATTTGATCCATCCTTTTGGGAGCAGAATGTGGAGGATATCCCTGTACAAACCTTCATCGGTGACATGTTCCATTATGCACTCGGAGAATATTTAAACCGCAACCGGGAAGCACGAGCAAGCTTTGGTGAAAAACTTGAGAAGCTGAACAGCGAACATTTATCCGCAGCGCATCTTGCTGCCTATTTTGATGAAGAAAGCTTTCAGCGCTGGATGGGGATCAAAGTAGACGATACGCCTTTTACGATTGGTCTTAAGGTTGAGGAGCCTGGTGAAGCAGAACTTCATTGGAATGTGACGGTTTTTCTGCGCGGAAAGGCTGACCCTGAACTTTTTGCTGATTATAAAGATTACTCTAATTATCAAACAGATTGGCATGATCATGAAGATAAAGTAGAGCTTGAGCTCCAGAGATGGCTAAAGCTGTTTCCATGGCTTAGTAATGGCAAAAATGGGATTACCACGTTTCTGACTGAAGATGAGGCTTGGATGTTCCTAACAGAAGCTAGTGAAACATTGCTTGCACTAGGTGTGGACATTCTGCTTCCTTCCTGGTGGCAGGCCATGAAAAATGCGAGCATGAAGGTAAAAGCACGGGTAAAGAGCTCGCAAAGTCATCGCCCATCCTTTGTTGGCCTGCAGTCGATGCTTGATTATGACTGGCGTATTTCAATGAATGGAGTCGATTTGACCGAGGAAGAATTTCACGGCATGGTCGAAGAAAAAAGAAAGCTTGTATACATTCGCGGCCGTTGGATCAAGCTCGATCCTCAGTTTATTCGCCATATTCAAGATATGATGAAAAGAGCGGAAATGGAAGGCTTGCATGTACGGGATCTTATTGAACAGGAGCTTTTAGCGGAGGAAGCTGGACATGATGAAGAGCTTGAAAACCCGCAAAGCTTTGCACGTATTCAAATTGAATTAAATCGTCAATGGAAGCAGATGATCAAGCAGCTGAGAAATCTGAAAGAGATTCCTTTAGCTGATAGTGCAAAAGGCTTCCACGGCGAGCTTCGTCCATATCAGCAGCTCGGAATGAGCTGGCTTCTGTTTCTGCGCCGTTATGGATTTGGCGCGATTCTTGCTGATGATATGGGGTTAGGAAAAACGATTCAGCTTATTTCCTACCTTTTAAAAGTACGGGAGATGGAAGAAGGGCCGGCATTGATTATTTGTCCGACCTCTGTGCTTGGCAACTGGCAAAAAGAGATTGAACGATTCGCACCAGATATGAAGGTGTATTTGCATTATGGTCCAAGTCGTCCAAAAGGCGAAGCATTTGCTGAGACCTGCCGTGGTGCAGATGTGGTCCTTACCTCTTATGGTCTGACACACTTAGATCTTGAGGAGTTTGAAGCGATGGATTGGAGCTCTATTTCCATTGATGAAGCCCAAAATATTAAAAATGCCGGGACAAAGCAATCAAGAGCAGTGCGCAAACTAAAGGGCAAACATCATATTGCTCTTACAGGAACACCGATGGAAAACCGCTTATCGGAGCTATGGTCCATTTTTGACTTCACGAACCATGGCTATCTCGGCAGTCTTGGACAATTTCAGAATAAATATGTCCTTCCCATTGAAAAGGATGACGATAAAGACAAGGTTCGTCAGCTTCAAGCCTATATTCGTCCATTCCTTCTAAGAAGGACGAAACGGGATGAAGAAGTTGCTCTGAATTTACCAGATAAGCTCGAGCAAAAGGAATATTGCCCGCTGACAGCCGAGCAAGCTTCCCTATATGAGCAGCTTGTCCGCGATACATTTGCGCAAATTGAAACATTAACCGGACTCGAACGCCGCGGCATGGTCCTGCAGCTGCTGGGCCGCTTAAAACAATTATGCAACCATCCAGGACTGTATTTAAAAGAAGAAAAGCCAAAATCCCTCCTTTCGCGTTCTTCTAAGCTCGAAAAACTGCATGAGCTGATTAGCGCTGTTCGGGAACAAGGGGAAAGCTGTCTTATTTTTACTCAGTATATTGAGATGGGCAGGATTATTCAGCAGATGCTGAAAAGTGAATTCCAGCTTGATGTGCCATTCTTAAATGGAAGTGTGCCAAAACAGGAGCGCGACAACATGATCACGCGTTTTCAAAACGAGGAGTTCCCTGTCTTTCTTCTGTCTCTAAAAGCCGGAGGAACTGGGCTGAACTTAACAGCTGCAAGTCATGTCATCCATTTTGACCGGTGGTGGAACCCAGCTGTAGAGAACCAGGCAACTGACCGTGCTTATCGGATTGGCCAAAAACGATTTGTTCATGTTCATAAGCTGATCAGCACCGGAACTCTTGAGGAAAAAATAGATGTGATGCTTGAGAAGAAACAGTCCTTAAACGATCAGATTATTCAAAGTGAAAGCTGGATTACGGAGCTTTCAAATGATGAATTGCACGATCTTGTTTATTTGAGCTGATTTATCTTTCATCATGTTTGAAGCAAGCGGGAAATATTCCATATTCCCGCCTGCTTTTTTTATTGCAATCGACCTATGTTCCCTTTCGCCAGTGGTTTTTTTCTTGCTGCTGGATTCAAAACATAACTGACCCAATTTCCCTCTTTTATTAAAATACTATAGAAAAATTCCTTTCCATCTGGCTCAGGGAAACAGATTTCTAAATGATTGTTATGTAGTTGGTATTGAACCTGATTCTTTGGGTGATTTGTATTATATTGAAGTGTCAGCGGCATGTTTTCGATTAGCGGGAGTCTTTGATAGGATTTGATCTTTGGACGCTTACTCAGAAGTACAGCATCTCCAAAACTTGGACGATGCATCGTGTCAATTTCATTACAAATCCCTTTATAGAAAAGAAATTTCTCTTCCATGGTTTCACCTCCTCTTACCTAAATTTTTACAACAAACAAATACTAAGCATTTACTCTCAGTTCTTTTCTCCTATAACTTTCCATAATCCTCCTTTTATCTTCTTTTTTCTCCACTTTTTGTGTCAATCCTGTGAATTTGCAAGTTATATCCTTTTAAAACCAGTTAGAAAAAAACCAGTGCAGCTGCACTGGAAAATGGGGATTAGGGGACGTTATTTGATTTTCTCTAATGAGGCTGTGTTTGGGGAATTCCTTTTAGCAGTATTGGATGTTATCATTACTGAGCTTGCTGGCTTTGTGCTCCCTGGTGTGTCAACACTCTCCTTTCTTCCTCTAAGTCAACCAGCTGGCGGGCATGCTCATTTTTGCTTTGCGAGAGGATGATGAGCTCAAGCTGTCCCACTCTTTTTGACAGCTCTTCTACTCTTTGATTCGATTTTCCCTGCATTCTAATCAAACTCTCAAGCATGCATTCGACCGTGTTATCTGAAGCAGCTCTATCATACATAGTTGTTAAAACTCCCTTCCTGCTGGTACTTCAACTGATTCTTTCCGTTTATCAAGGAAACGGACGCTCTCTGCAACAACCTCGGTTACATAAACTCGTTTTTGTTCATTGTTTTCATAGTGCCTCGTTTGGATTCTGCCTGTAATGCCAATCAGTGAGCCTTTTTGGCAATAGGACGCTGTGTTCTCAGCCGTTTTCTTCCATAGTGTGCATTGAACAAAATCAGCGTCAATTTCTCCCTGCTGGTTTTTGTATTGACGATTGACGGCCAGCACCACATTTGTGACCGGCTTGCCATCCTGTGTTCTCTTCAGCTCAGGATCCTTTGTAAGACGCCCGACGAGGGTGACTTGATTAATCATTGTATTTCCAGCTCCTTTCTTTTGATGATCCCAGCTTAATGGAAATCGACAGCATATGTAAAATCGCCAAAATTCAATTTTTGAACATAATCATTTAAAAATATTTATATTTTTTCTAAAAGGAAATAGCTTTTTTGTTTTTTATAATTCAATTTTACAATTTCAGACAAAAAAATTCGTTATGTCGATTCTTTTAGGAAAATTCGTTTTCATTCGGCAATGTGTTATACTTTTACTAATAAATAGGATCGAATGGAGGCAGCGTGCATGAAGACGTTTAAGTTAGTTTCGATGCAGGTGGTCGAAGAGGATAAGCTCACGGATATTGTGCTTGATGACGGTTTGATCATTAATAAAGAAGACGAGAACAGCACATGGCTTTTGGAAGCATATATAAACAGTCAGTATAAAAGCTATTTTCAGCAGAAGTCAGATCAAGAACTTGTTGTTCAAGTAGTCATTTCTAAGAAGGAGAACGATCCGGCTGCTTTCTTAACAACCATTTTATCGATGAACGAATTTGATGACCATATTAGCATTTTATTTAAAGGTCAATTAAAGCGCACAAAAAGTGATTTTGCTGAAATTCTTCTTCAAGATCTATTAACACAAGGTTTAACCGGCGAAGACCTCATGAATGAATTTAAACTAAAAATGCGGAGCCGTCCGAAATTAGCCGCTAAATAACGTTCCTATGACCCGCACGATTTCTATAAAAGCTTTACTAAATACAAAAAAACAATCCATTATGAGGATTGTTTTTTTATTGTGTTGTCACTTTTGGCCGACATGCCTTATTTGGCAGTGTGACATTATTATGCATTTTTCAATTGCTCAATTACATATTTCGCTTCCATTTTACAGGAATAGTCCATTTCCTTGCCCGTCTGCTTTTGGAGAGATTCGATCTCCTCCATTTGTTCATCTGTTGGCTTTTCTGAGAAGATTTTCTCGATTATTTCGTTAATTTTCGCAGCAAGTTCTTGATGAAATTCAGGGTCAGCTTTCATTTCGTCACTGACTTGGCTATACCAGGAAGAATGATTCTGTATATACTCCTGCCACTCAGAAACAAAGCGCTGAATATCAAATTGCTCTTCGTCCCATTGAATATTGCTCATATACCGTTCAAAAGAAGTTGTAATGGAACGAGATACACTTATTTTGATTCCTTGCGAAAGATCTTTAAACGCCATGCTTTTAAAAGTACCCCCAATCTAAGCTCTGCAAATGAATAAAGTCTATTTGTAATCATACCATAAAAATATTGTAATTAGTAAACAGTAAATGTCATAAATAGTCGATTCTTATATAGTTTTTTACATAATTAGAGAAAATATGTCTTACTTTTCATCTTTAGGTCATACTCTATTTTAAGCTTAACATGTATTAAATTTTGTTTAAAGGAATATTGGTGTGTTTAGGTCACTGGAGGATGTCGTGTTAAGTAGCTTATTTGAAGAAAGGACAGGCTCTAAAGCCTGTCCCTAATTAGAATTACTGATTATCTTCTTCGTTATCTTTCATTTCATCTTCGATCATATCTTCGCCAGGATTGTCTTCGCCTTCAGTCTCTGTATTCATACTAGGATCGCCAGTGTCATTTGCATTTGGATCAGTAACATCGTCGTTACCTTCATTCATTTCCGTATCGCCGTTGTCACCCTCGTTCATGTCCATATCCATGTCCATGTCTTCGTCACCAGCTGGGTCCTCCACATTGTTATCCTCTGGCGGCGGGTCCTGCTCGTCATTTCCGCAGCCTGTAAGAAGCATGGCTGAAAGTAAAGAACCTCCAACGATCTTTAAAAGCTTGTTATTCATAATGTTAGCTCCTTTCTTCGTTGTTTATTGTCGACCTGTGATTCGGTCTTTTTTTATGTTTCCCAAAACAACAAACAACTTGCATGAAATATTTTAAAAGCAGTTAATTTCTGATCTTGCCCTTGTATATTACATACATACACTTATTGGTTAGGTTATAAACGCTGGTTGATTGTCCAATAATATCCAGTTTATTAGGTGAAGAAAGCGGTTAATTTATATGATTTTCCCATCTAAAAATGGGCGGAAGCAAAGCCTCTCCAGCAAGTCTGCTTATCTCAGCTTTTTCTTTTTGACCAGCAGGGTTTCGATTACTACATTTCAACCATGTTTTAAAATTAATTCGAAACAGCAAAGCAGTAATAAAAAAAACCGAGTGATCAGAAAGGTTATTCTTTCATCACTCGGGTTTATATTTGATTTTAAATTTAAGCCAGCATAACTTATTCTTATTTCAGCGCAAACATGATTTCTGCTTCGCATACGATTTCTCCGTCTACGGTTGCAGTGCCTTTGCCTTTGCCGATTGGACCTTTCACACGAATAATTTCAACTTCAAGCCGAAGCTGGTCTCCTGGTTTTACTTGGCGCTTAAAGCGGCAGTTATCAATGCCTGTAAAGAAGGCAAGGCGGCCTCTATTCTCTTCTTTCTTTAGCATGGCAACTGCTCCAACTTGTGCAAGTGCCTCAACGATTAGGACACCAGGCATCACTGGGTAATCAGGGAAATGGCCGTTAAAAAACTCTTCGTTTGCTGTTACATTTTTAAGACCAATCGCTTTTTGTCCTTCCACGACCTCTAACATTTTATCAATAAGCAAAAACGGATAACGATGCGGAATGATTTCTTTAATTTGTGTAATATCGAGCATTTTTAGTACCTCCTCCTATTATTAGGTATTATTGTACTAAAAAACCCGTTGAACCGCAAAGTTAAATGGGGAAAGAACAAGGATCAGAGCCGTTTTTGTTAAAACCAGCACGTTTGGTACAAGTTTTTATTGTTTTCCCCTATTGAATGGTCTTTTCACATAATAAAAACTACAAATAGTAAAGTTAGTCGAGCTATTTATAGTGGATATCCGGTGTCCAGAAAATATATCCGCCGTAAAAAAATTTATTTCCACCTTTATTTTAATATATTTGCCGAAAACACCCAGATATCCGCCAAACTCCACTCACCCTCCGAACATAAAAAAAGCAGACCTCCTAATAAAGTCTGCTAAACAATTTATTCTTTTTCGACGAGATCGATTATATGGGTCCAGGTTGATTTTTTAAAGATGTCTTTTGCATCGCCATCCCCCATAACTCCATACCCGACTGCAGCACCAGCAATGGCACTGATTACAATCAAGACAGCGACAATTATAATCCGAAGCCAGATCGGAATAAGACGAATGCGGATTCGTCTTGCACGCGGTTTTTCTTCATTTACTTTTCGCTCATTTTTAACTTGTTCGCGCGTTTTCGCCGCTTCTTGATTATGACTGTTTACTGACATGTTCTAAGCTCCTTTAGCGAATTCCGTTGACTAGACCCATCATTTGGTCTGCCATCGAAATCGATCTGGACTGAAACTGGTAGGAACGCTGAAGATTAATCAGCTCGGTCATCTCTTTTGACAGGTCAACATTGGATTGCTCCAATCTTCCCTGAGCGATTCCGATCTGATTACGAAGAGGTCCATTTAACTCTGTTAAAATCTCTTCTGCTTCTACTCCCAGATCAGCCATATTTTCAGGCAGCCCTAATAGGTTTCCGCCCTTTTGTTCTAAAAACTGTGGCTTATTCACATATGAAATTCCCAAATCATAACTTGCCGTTCCTCCGCCAGGGACATCAACGGTTAGTCTGCCTGTTTCCGAAAGAGCAAAGTTAGAAGCTTGTGCGTTAATGGTGATTGGATTATCATTTTCATCCAGGACAGGATAGCCATTTCCCGTTACAAGCATTGTTTCGTTTTGAGAGATCGGCGTTAAATAAAAGGCACCGTCTCTTGTATATCGAATGGCAGAACCATTATCATTCTGTTCAAGCACTCTGAAAACCTGACCTTCTGCTGTTAGCGCCATATCAAGTGGACGATCCGTTGTTTTCAGGTTGCCCTGCGCCATTACGATTTTTGAAATCGCAAGCTTTGCACCTGTACCCTGACGAATGCCATTCAGTGTCAGCCTCCCAGCATCCCCTGCCCCTGGAGCACCTGGTCCATTGTTAAATTGCTGAAACAGCAGATCAGTGAAGTTCGCTTCTCTTCTTTTGAATCCATTTGTATCAATGTTGGCTACATTGTTGCTGACAATGTCCATTTGCTTCTGCAGCTGTGCCAATGTATTGGTTGCCGTGATCATCGTTCTATTCATAGTTCTTCTCCTTAGAAAGTATAGACATGATTATCCGATGCGCCCGACTTCATTTGCAGCCTTTTCCATGCTGCGATCATATGCCTGCAGAACCTTCTGATTCGCTTCAAACGCGCGATAGGCTGTCATCATGTCGGTCATCGTGCGACTGACATCTACATTTGAGCGCTCAAGGAATCCCTGCTGAAGGTTAAACTGCACACCGCCGGCCAGATAGGCACTAGGCAAATTGTTGCCATCTTCTGTCCGGTAAAGGCCATCCCCTTCTTTAATCAGTCTGTTGGCATTGTCTGTATAAGCAACTCCAAGACGAGCCACTTCGCCATTTGCACCTGTCAGGATGCCTTCCTCATTAATAGAGAAGTCATCACTTGTCAGCTGAATCTGCTGCCCTGCATCATCAAGTACATACAAGCCGCTGGCAGTTGTTAAATATCCTGCTCCATCGAGAGTGAAGTTTCCGTTACGGGTATAACGCTCTTCTCCAGAAGGCCCGGTAACAGTGAAGAATACTGAACCAACTGCATCTTCCTCCCCATTGTCAGGGACATTCACATTGATTAAGGATACATCTGTATTTAAACCTGTTTCTTTTATATCACCTTGAAGGAAATTAGGAATCACTTCCTGCATATACACACCTGTGCTTATGCTGCCAATGGTTGTGTTTCCTGGTATATTTAAACCCTTCTCTGTCGGAATAGATTGCTGATCCATACGCTGAAGCAGCATTTCCGGGAAGCTTCTAATAGCAGACTGATCTGCTTTAAATCCTGGTGTATTCGCATTCGCCATGTTATTGGAAAGCATTTCTGTTCTCCGCTGCTGAGCAAGCATTCCGGAAGCCACTGTATAAAATCCTTTAAACAAAATTCTCACCTCTTAAAATACTGAACGTCTCCTGAAAAGACGAAGCAGCGGATCAAAAACGCAGAAAAAATAAAAGCTCTTTACGTCTTACTTTTATTATAAAAAAAAAATCAACAATATACATTAAAAAAATAAAGGAAAAAGTCATATTTTGAAAAAAATTGGCGAAGCATGTGCAAGCTATTATGAATTGCCGATAAAGCATGTCTTCATGTTTCACTATGTTACTGAAAAAAAGCTGCCAGAATTTCTCACTGGCAGCTTTTTAATTAACTAAATTTCCGCTTAGGCAGCTTGTCAATATTATCAAGCATAATGCCTGTTCCAATTGCTACACAATCCATTGGATTTTCGGCAATAAGCACAGGAACCTTCAGCTCTTCTGCTAAGAGCATATCGATGCCGTGTAGCAAAGCGCCGCCGCCTGTTAAAATAACACCTCGGTCAATAATGTCTGCTGAAAGCTCAGGCGGTGTACGCTCAAGTACGCTCTTAGCTGCCTGAACAATAACAGATACCGATTCTCTTAACGCCTGCTCAATCTCTTCTGAATACACAGTAATGGTTCTTGGCAGACCTGAAACCATATCACGGCCGCGAATATCCATTTGCTCACTTCTTGAACCAGGGAAAACGGTTGCGATCGTTGTTTTAATATCCTCTGCCGTTCTTTCCCCGATTAAGAGTTTATATTTTCTTTTGATATATTGAAGAATTTCATTATCAAATTTGTCGCCAGCCATTTTAATGGATGAAGAAGTGACGATGTCGCCCATTGAAAGAACTGCTACGTCTGTAGTACCGCCGCCGATATCAACTACCATGTTTCCACTTGGAAGGAAAATATCCATCCCCGCACCAATTGCAGCGACTTTTGGTTCTTCTTCAAGATATACCTTTTTGCCGCCGCTCTTTTCTGCTGCTTCTTTAATGGCTTTTTGCTCAACGCTTGTAACATTGGTCGGACAGCAAATTAAAATGCGCGGTTTTGATAAAAATCCTTTTACATCAAGTTTGTTGATAAAATATTTTAACATTGCTTCTGTTACATCAAAATCAGCAATTACGCCATCTTTTAAAGGACGAATTGCCACAATATTTCCCGGTGTACGGCCAACCATGCGGCGGGCTTCTTCGCCAACGGCAAGTACCTTGTTTGTATTTTTATCAATTGCCACAACTGAAGGCTCGTTCAAAACTATTCCGCGGCCTTTCACATGTATGAGCACATTAGCCGTCCCTAAATCAATTCCAATATCCCTAGCAAACATTCTCTTTCTTTCCTCCTTGAAATTTTGGCCCGCACTGTCCGCAGCGGCTTAAGCAGTAAGACACAGACATTGATGATCACTTCAAAGCCTGAGGTGGCCTATATCAGTTTTAGTACAGTACATATCTTTATTTTCCTTTGAGAAGTTCTTCACAATTAGCGCAAATCATTCTCAGCAAACGATGTCTTTATGAAAAATTGCGAGCAGAAAAAGACAGACAAAAAAGAGCCTTTTTTCCCACATCTATTAGCTAAACTAAGTTATTATCCTAATTGTATATTTTAGCACATCTATCTATAATAAAGTAACTTTTTGTCAAATTATATAGAACAAATTAAAGAATTTGTCGAATTCGTTCCTATCCAGTTTATCGACCTAATTTCTGGAAGAACCTAGGTCCCTTGTCCATCATATAAAAAACACAAACGGTATACATAGAATACAGAATACATTCTTTGCATACCGTTTGTGTTACGTCTTATTTTGTGTGGTTCCCTTATTAATTGATGGGCTCCCCCTCTAGCTCTTCCTTTTTGTACTTCATTTTAGTGGCTTCTCCCCCACGGAGATGTCTGATGGATTTATGATAATCTAAAATTTCCTTTACTTCATTTGCAAGATCGGGATTAATTTCAGGAAGTCTTTCTGTTAAATCTTTATGGACTGTACTTTTGGATACGCCAAACTCCTTCGCAATCACGCGAACTGTTTTTTTCGTCTCCACGATATACTTTCCAATCTTGATAGTTCTCTCTTTGATGTAATCGTGCACACCACTCGCCCTCCCTAAATTGGATGTGAGAAGTGTGAAATGAGACTCGCTTTTATCTTTGTCCTATACGATAGTCCGCACAACTTTCCTGCGGCAGAAAGGCAAAACCTTTCCATTTACCTGCTGTAAATAATCATCTGCTCCTGCTCATTCACTGATAGCATTAAAACGATACCCACCTCAAACATTCTCTTTGTAAGGTTTGTAACATTTTATTAGCTTGGATGAAGATATATGCACAATTTCATGAATCGGGACAAGTCATTGCTTATTTTTTTCAGAAAACTTACAAATTTGCTTGTTTCTTTCGGCAAGTTTTAAAAAATTTGGCTATATCATCCGTATTAGTCCGATAGTTTCGTGTAGTATGACCCATTTCTTTCAGCTGATTAAAAAATACCCTTAGGACAATATCTCTTAAAATTCTGCTGCCTTTCCCCCATTTGCATCATAAAAAAGGACAAACCTTATTCTCTCCGTATCCATCTGCCTAGCAATTCAATAATTCCTTTCCAATTTTGCAGTTCTATTCGTCTATTGAAGAGTTTTGTACTCACAATTTACGTGTATATAGTAACAAAAGCCATTATGATTTCTTGCCTATTGTCGCTTTGGGTCTATTCACATACACTTATGCTGACTAAAACGTTCATAAATATGGGTATACAGCCAGATTCACCCAAACATATATAAAAGATAAGTAAAGGAGATATGAGATGGAAAAAGCTGTTTTAAGACCTAGGAAGGCACGAATTGATGAAACGCGAAAGAAAAAAATGAGGATAAGAAATACAAAGCTTGCGACAGTCACGGTGGCAGCCGCTGTCACAGCTTCTGCTATTGGCCTTGGCGGAAAAGAAGCAAAGGCATCTGCAGGCACGTATGAAGTGGAAAAAGGCGATACGTTGTACCGAATTTCGAAGGATTTTGATTTAACCGTCCAGCAGCTCAAGGAAATGAACGACTTACACTCGGATAAAATTTTCCCCGGACAGAAACTGGAGGTGCCAACTGAATATCACACAACAGAAACCTTCCTTCAGCACGCAGCTATTTACACAGTAGTCCCCGGTGATACATTGTGGAGCATTGCAGACCGTTATGGCGTGCCAGTATCTGAATTAAAAAGCTTGAATCATCTTCAAAATGATATGGTGCTCATCCACCAGCGCCTGATCATTATGGAGGATATCGCTGTTCAATCTGCTAAAATTATCGGAGCAGCTGATAATTTTACCGTTGAATTTCAAACAGGCGGCCGCCATTTCGCCTTAAAAGTTCCTTATGGCACGGCACAGGAATATCAGCGCCTTGCGGGAAAAACGGTCATTGTGACACATAAAAATGGCTCTGTTATTAATATTCAGAAATAGAAGAGAAATTAAGTTTATCCTAGTGAATGTAAAGCTGGTGCTGCTTTTCACCTCAAATTCTTGAGTGCCATGCATACAGCTGAATCTAGTTCCTAAACAAGAACAAAAACCCGGACATTATGTCGGGTTTTCGTTTTTATCATCTTATGCGTTAGCTGAGTCCTCTTCAGAATGGTCACCAGTATGGTCCCCTTCTTCTTCAGAGCCGCCTTCTGTATCAGTTTCTTCATCAGAAGTGCCTTCATCTTCAGCTTGGTCATTTGGATTTGTTGTGCTGTCTTCACCAGGTGCTGTTTCAGTGCCTTCTTCTGGAGCAGAGCCATCTTCAGGCGCTGTTTCTTCTCCATCTTCAGGTTTTGCTTCCTCATCACCTTCAGGAGCAGAACTTTCTTCAGAGCCATCTTCATTGTCAGCTGCCTCTGTGTCTCCAGATAAATCAGCTTCCTGTAATGCACTTAGAGATTTGTTAAAATACTCATGCGGATTAACTGCCTGTCCATCCTTGCGAATTTCAAAGTGGACATGTACACCTGCATCTTCATTAAATAGACTTTGTCCTGCTTTAGCTAAAACATCGCCTTGCTTAACTTGATCGCCAACCTCAACATTCATCTCAGTAACAGATTGATATTGTGTTACAATACCTTCTGTATGTTCGATTTCAATTTTGTTTCCAAGCGTTCTATCTTCCTCGACCTTTGTCACTGTACCGCTTAGTGATGCAAGGACATCAAATGTCTCCCCATCCTTCATAGCGATATCTATACCAGTGCTAGGATGGTAGATGTTATTATAAACGATGAGCGCAGCCTCTTGATCTGCAGTGTCAGCACTATGATCATAGAACTGTGTTTGAATAACAGCAGTATCTTCATCAGCTACAGGCATTTTGAAGTCTTCTAGTGAATTTGTTACTTCAATTGCCGGTTCTTCTGTTTTGCCAGTAATATCGGTAGCTTCATGATCAAATTCATCTGACTCTATCGCGCTATCACTGCTATTTTGATACCATAGAACCGCCGATAAAATAATAGCTGCACTTGCAATGTAGATTGCTGGGAATGCCCAACGCTTCTTTAAAAAACGCTTAAAACTTGAATCTTGAGAAGATCGTTTCTTTTCTTCCTCTCTCATTATCATCACCTCAGCAATCAGTCTGAACAGATTGCAAGGATTATATACCTTTTTAAAAATATTTTTTTAGATGTTATTTTTCGACAAAGCTGATTGAATTATTCATATTTCTTATAACTTTTTTTCAAAGGAGTTTTTATCATGTTAAAATGGCTGCTTCGCCTCCTTCCTATTTCTTATATGATTCTTATTTGGATTCTATCAAGTCTCCCGCATAATGCAGTAGTAGAGTTGCCAGACTCCGCTTTTGATCGTTTCTTTAAAGAATCGATGCACCTTGTTGAATTTGGCATCCTCTATCTTCTGCTCGTTGGAGCTGCTTTCACTTTTAAACAACCCTTTACGTTTAAAATCAACCTGCTCCTGGCCGCTCTAGCCTGTCTCTATGGCGTTGTAGATGAAATACATCAGTACTTTGTGCCGTACCGTTCTGCAACCCTTATTGACGTTGTGAAGGATGTTATAGGTGTGGCAGTTGCTTATTGGGTCATTTCTCAAGCTGTTTTGGGAGAAAGGTTTCAAAAAATCGGCCGCTTTCTGGAAAGTATTAAAAGGGTGACGACTGCGCGGAAGTAATTGTGGTATTTTAGGTGAAAGGGAACGATGTACTAGAGTGACTTAGTGGTTCTCTGCTGTAAAATGGAGCAGTGATTGCAATATAGCGGAGTCTGGCATGTGGATATTCGCTGTCCTGGAAATATATTCGCCGTTAGCATAAACTTATTCGCTGTTAAAACATTATTTTCGCCGTTATCTCCATTTTTTCGCCCAAAATAATAATATATTCGCCAAACCAAACTTTACAGCAGCAAAAGCCGCCGAATGCCTTCGGCGGCTCTTTTGTTTCTGTCTATTTTTTCGCCATCACTTTAGCGAGCATCGTATCAGACGTTGAGATCTCGACTCCCTTATAATAATGATTGACGATTTCTTTATATGTTTTTCCTTCTGCAGCCATGCCATTGGCTCCGTATTGGCTCATGCCAACACCATGTCCATAGCCCTTTGTTTGAATGACCACATTATCGCCTTTTCTTTCCCATGTAAAATCGGTTGATCTTAATCCTAGTTTTTCACGGATATCGACACCTTTTAATTCCTTGCCATTAATATTCACCTTGGAGACTCTTTTTCCTGCTGTTCGTTCTGTTACACTTCCGATTGCTGGACCTTCCGGCAATGACACGCCCAGCTTCGCTTCAAAATCGGGCACTGCTATGACCAGTTGATCTGTAAACTCTGGTGATTTCTGATCCCATGGGCTCTCAACACTTTTTAAGTAGGGAATGGCATTTGTCCATACAGACTCTGAATTTTCGGTAAAGCCATTGCTCGTTGAAAAGAATTGTGCCTGTATAGGATTCCCTTCATAAGTAAGGATCTGACCTGCTGTAGCACGAACAGCTTCAGTCACCTTCTTAATATTAGAGTCATAATCTTCTTTCCACTGCTTCTTTAGCTCTTCTTTATTTTTATATACCTGATGATCGACCGTATCATACACTTGTGCATCTCCAGGAATATTCAGATCTTGATCCTTCATTAGATGCTGAACAATATAGGTTCTTGCTGTCAGCGCCTGTGCTTTTAAAGCTTCATCTTCAAACTCTGCAGGCATCTCAGCTGATACGACTCCAACTAAATAATCTTCCATTGCCAGGTTTTCAACCTTTTTTGTCGCTGTTCGGAACACAGCCACTTCAATGGCAGGTTCAGTGCCTGCTGGTTCAGCCACTGTTTCCTCCAGTTCTTCATCCAGCTTTCCTGTCTCTTCATTATTTGAAAATGGAATAACCAGAAGAGACGGAACAATGATCGTGACGGCAAAGAGAATCGACGCTAGTAGAATGAATGGTTTGATTTTTGTCATATGTAAGCCTCCGTAGTTTCAGTCTCATTCCATTCATATGGGATTGGACAAGCTAATATGACAAGTATTCGAAGAAATTTTGGGTGGCTGTTTCTGCCACTGTTTTAAGAGTTCAGCATAACTATTATAGCTAGAGAGCATTTGGTCACTGACAAGAATGAATTTAGCTGCCCAAATAAGCAACGGTACAATTATACATAAATAAAAAAACCGCATACCGTTCTGTCCTTACAGACAATTCGGTGTTGCGGTTTTTCAATATATTCCAGTTGATTAAGCGTTTAAATCTGTTACAAACTTTTCAGCTTGCTGCTCTTCAACTTCCGTAATACGTTCAATATCTGCACCTAACGCAGCCAGTTTTTCATGGAAGCTTACATATCCGCGATCAAGATGCTTTAGTTCTGTAACGCGTGTAATTCCATCAGCAACAAGACCTGTTAAAATTAACGCAGCAGCAGCACGAAGATCCGTTGCAGCTACTTCTGCTCCCTGCAGATTAGAAGGACCATTCATGATAACCGAGCGGCCTTCAATTTTGATTTCCGCGTTCATGCGGCGGAATTCTTCCACATGCATAAAACGGTTTTCGAACACAGTTTCTGTGATCACACTAGTGCCGTTTGCATGAAGCAATAACGCCATCATTTGTGCTTGCATATCAGTCGGGAATCCAGGATGAGGCATTGTTTTAATATCTACTGCTTTCAGCTTTTCAGGTGCTAATACACGCACACCTTCTGCCTCTTCAATAAATACAACACCCATCTCTTCCATTTTTGCGATTAAGGATGTAGAATGCTCTGGAACTGCTCCTTTAATGAGTACATCTCCACCTGTAATCGCTGCAGCAACCATAAATGTTCCTGCTTCAATGCGATCTGGAATTATGTTGTGGTCTGCTCCGAAAAGCATTTCCACTCCCTCAATGCGGATCGTTCCTGTACCTGCGCCTCTAACTTTTGCTCCCATGCTGTTTAGGAAATTAGCAAGGTCTACAATTTCAGGTTCTTTTGCAACGTTCTCAATAACTGTTGTACCAGTTGCAAGTGTTGCTGCCATCATAATGTTTTCCGTTGCGCCTACGCTTGGGAAATCTAAATATATTTTTGCTCCGCGCAGACGGCCATCTGCTGCTTCTGCTTCAACAAATCCATTTCCAACCTTTACTGTCGCTCCCATTGCTTCGAAGCCCTTTAAATGCTGATCAATTGGGCGAGAGCCGATTGCACAGCCCCCTGGCAATGCCACTCGTGCACGGCCATTTCTAGCAAGAAGCGGTCCCATTACTAATGAAGACGCCCGCATTTTACGAACATATTCAAAAGGTGCTTCTTCTCTTAACTCTCTTGATGCATTAACGATTACTGTATTATTATCAAACTCCACTTCGGCGTTTAAATAGCGTAATACTTCATTAATTGTAAATACATCGGAGAGAGTAGGGACATCACGAATTATGCTTTTTCCATCACTTGCTAACAGTGTAGCAGCGATAACCGGCAAAACAGCATTTTTTGCGCCTTCAACTTTAACAGTTCCGCTTAGCCGATTCCCGCCGCGGACGATGATTTTTTCCAAAGTGTATTCCCCTCCGCGTCCATTATCTCTATATTAATATTCAATCGTAATGATGGGTGTGCCAATAACTATGGTTGTATTAGCGCCCATCCCTTCAGTTCTTAATCCAATTTGTACATTCATTTTCTGTCCGCCAGCTGCAACCGATTCATGGAACATCGGTGAACTAGCAGTTGTCGAAACAAAATTTTCTTCTTCTAACGTTTCAATTTCTTCTGCATCAAATACTTCTAGTAAATGACTTGCAGTATTTGACAAAGACCCATTAATCTTATCATTGAATTCGCCTTTCATACAAGAGAAAATTGTGGTATTTCCGCGAAATAAGTCGGAAAGTCTGCTTTTCAGCTTATTTTCAGCCAACTGCTCTGTATCGCTGTTCCATAAGCTGCCTTTCATCTCATATGTCAAGTAGGATTGGATCTCTCCGCCAGCTTCTGCAGACATCATTTTAATGCTTTCAGCTATGCCTTCATCATCTGTTTTTGAAGCAGTTGCTTCCCATTGATCAGACTCTGACTTTACTGTCCATTCCCAATCAGCATATGCCTTTTTTAGCTGATTTGTGTATCCTTCAGCTTGATCAAGTGTTTCAAAACTTTCCATTTTTTCTCTTGCATGTAAAGACCACTCAGATATGATAATATTCTCGTCTTCCATTACAGAAGCAAACTTTGATAGGTCAAGCTCTTCATATGCTACAATCGTCTTATTCCCAATCGTTAAGCCCATAAAACCAATTACGGTAATAATTGCTAATAAAATCGCTTTTTTATCTTTCATTTTGAATCTCCTCCCCTTAGTATCATTGTTACCAAGGAGAAGCACGACATACTTAAAAACTCTCGTCACTTTTTGACAATCATCCAATATGTACTCATCAAATTCAGAATGTACTCTGTCTTTTGTCCAACTTTGAAAAATGCTTCACAAGAGTATAAAAACGCGTAATATTTTTTCACAACAAGAGAATCATACTGAAAAATTGCATAAAAGAAAACATGCACGAAGACCTATATTTGAGATAAGCCTATTGTTTGTAAGATAAGAGGCAGCTGCTGTGACCATAATAAGTAGTCAAGGAAAAAATTACTAGCAGCAGAACCAATTATGATGGATAAAAGGATATACAGAACTCTTGCCTGTACAACCCGATTTGGCTTTAATAATTGGTCTAGACGAATAGCCTGCAATGCCCACCAGGCAAGGGCAATAAATACAAGATGTGACATGATGCTGATGAGCGCCTGCTGCCCAAAGTCTCCTGTAATCATCCTAACTCCTCCTCCAGTTTAAAGGCATCCATAATAGACACTCCAAATCCATCCTATCATTCGACGTATATTCAAGCTAGTAAGTTACACTTTATTTAAAAAAATTTTACATTCATCAATAACTTTCCTTAATGAATGCTTTTAACTGCATTTAAACTTGTATTATTCTTGCACCGAATTGAGCGGTCTGCTGTAAGCTTGCGCTTTATCTGTTCTTGCACTAGGGATTTGAGGCAAAAGTGGTTGTTATACATTGAGAGGTTTTTATAACGAATGGATACGGAGTAATGAGCTAAATCAGCAGTATACTAAAAAACACCTCACAGTTAGTTCTGTGAGGTGCCTTTAACATTCATTAAAAATGTCTCTCAGATACGTTAATTCGATTCATGGCACGCTGAAGAGCAAGTTCTGCTCTGCGGAAATCAATATTCTCACGCTTCTGTTGGTGAAGACGTTCTTCAGCTCGAAGTTTTGCACTTTTAGCTCGTTCTACATCGATTTCTTCAGACTGCTCAGCTGATTGCGCCAAGATCGTCACCTTTTCAGGCTTTACTTCAATGAATCCGCCACTAACAGCGACTAAATCCGTTTTTCCGCCGTTTTTTAGACGGACAGCTCCAATTTGTAACGGTGCTACCATTGGAATATGGCCAGGCAAGATCCCGAGCTCACCGCTTGCGGCCTTTGTACTCACCATTTCTACGTCTGATTCATACACCGGGCCGTCGGGAGTAACAATATTGACATTGATTGTCTTCATTTTTTACCCTCCTGGTCCAGATTTAGACCTCTACGCCCATTTTCTTTGCACTTTCGATCACTTCTTCAATTCTTCCTACAAGACGGAAAGCATCTTCTGGTAAGTGATCGTATTTGCCTTCAAGAATTTCCTTGAAGCCTTTTACAGTTTCTTTAACAGGTACATATGATCCCGGCTGGCCAGTAAACTGCTCAGCAACGTGGAAGTTTTGTGATAAGAAGAACTGGATACGGCGAGCACGTGCAACGACTAATTTATCATCGTCTGAAAGCTCGTCCATACCAAGAATCGCAATGATATCTTGAAGTTCTCTGTAACGCTGTAATGTTTGCTGTACTTGACGAGCAATAGAGTAATGCTCTTCCCCTACGATTTCAGGTGATAGAGCACGGGAAGTAGATGCCAACGGATCTACCGCTGGGTAAATTCCCATCTCAGAAAGCTTACGCTCAAGGTTTGTTGTTGCATCTAAGTGAGCAAATGTTGTAGCTGGAGCCGGATCCGTATAGTCATCGGCAGGTACGTAAATTGCTTGGATAGATGTAACAGAACCTACGTTAGTAGATGTGATACGCTCTTGTAGTTTACCCATTTCTGTAGCAAGTGTTGGCTGGTAACCTACCGCTGAAGGCATACGGCCTAATAGGGCAGAAACCTCAGAACCTGCTTGTGTGAAACGGAAGATGTTATCCATGAAGAAAAGAACGTCTTGTCCTTGATCATCACGGAAGAATTCAGCCATTGTCAGACCCGTTAGAGCAACACGCATACGTGCTCCAGGCGGCTCGTTCATTTGTCCGAATACCATCGCTGTTTTCTTGATAACACCAGAATCAGTCATTTCATGGTAAAGGTCATTACCTTCACGTGTACGCTCACCAACACCGGCAAATACAGAGATACCACCGTGCTCTTGTGCGATATTATTAATTAATTCCTGAATTAAAACGGTTTTACCTACTCCGGCACCACCGAATAGACCGATCTTACCACCCTTAATATAAGGTGCAAGCAAGTCTACAACTTTAATACCAGTTTCTAAAATTTCTACTTCAGTTGAAAGCTGTTCAAATTTAGGTGCTTCTCTGTGGATTGAGTCACGGCGAATATCGCCAGCAATGACAGGATCCAAGTCAATTGTTTCACCAAGTACGTTAAATACACGCCCAAGTGTAACATCACCTACAGGAACAGAGATTGCTGAACCAGTATCAACAACTTCGCTTCCTCTTGTTAGACCATCAGTTGAAGACATTGCGATTGTACGTACAGTATCGTCACCTAAATGAAGGGCAACTTCAAGGGTTAAGCTGATTCCAGCTCCAGACTCACTCGCTGAATTGGAAATAGTCAAAGCATTATAGATCTCAGGAAGCTGACCGCTTTCGAACTTAACGTCAACAACTGGACCCATAACCTGAAGAACGCGTCCTTTATTCATCTTTTTCCCTCCTACTAGAAAAGCGTAAGCGCCTTTATAGATGCTGAAGCTAATCATTAATTTAAATATACATCTATTTTATAATCTCTTATTCATAAAAAATGACGCGGGCAGCTGTAAAAAACGGCATGCTTTCAAACATAGAAGCCAGAGCAACATCTCCAGCTTCCCCGTTTCATTCGTCATCTCTTTATTCTAATGCAGCTGCTCCGCCAACGATTTCCGTAATTTCCTGGGTAATCGCTGCTTGTCGAGCACGGTTGTATACCAGACTAAGAGAGCTGATCAGATCACTTGCATTATCAGTTGCATTCTTCATAGCTGTCATCCGGGCAGCATGTTCGCTTGCTTTGCTGTCCAGCAGTGAGCCATAGATGAGGCTCTCAGCATATTGAGGAAGAAGCACTTCTAAGATCTCTTCAGCATTTGGTTCGAATTCATATGAAGTCAAAGTGCCAGTAGATGAGATATCTGTAAGCGGAAGAAGTTTTCTCTCCGTTACATCCTGCTGAATCGCGCTGACATAATGACTGTAGTATAAATTAAGTTCATCAAATGTTTCATCTAAGTACATTCCGACTGTTTTGCTGGTAATATCTTTAATTTCCGTAAATGACGGCTGATCAGATACTGCAACAATATCAAGAATCACATTCATGCCACGCTTCTTGAAGAAATCACGGCCAGTTCTGCCGATTGCGATGATCGCATATTCATCAGTTGATTTATGGCGTTTTTGGATTGTTTGATATACAGTTCGGATAATATTGCTATTGTATGCACCAGCTAAGCCACGATCAGATGTTATTACTAAATAACCAGTTTTCTTAACCGGCCGGCTAGTAAGCATCGGATGATTTGCATCCTGGCTGCCAAGTGCGATTGAGGCAGTAACCTCTTGAATCTTTTCCATGTAAGGAACAAATGACTTAGCATTCATTTCTGCACGGTTCATCTTAGCTGCAGATACCATCTGCATGGCTTTTGTTATTTGACTCGTCTTCTTTGTAGAAGTAATACGAGATTTTATATCGCGTAATGATGCCACAGGTTCTCACCACCCTCATTCAAAGTTTGTTGACTAAAATAGGAGCCTGATAGGATTTTAGGAGAGGCTTCCCTCTCCAATACTCGAAAGACTTCTATTATTCAGATACTGCGAACGTTTTCTTGAAATCATTGATCGCAGCAGCCATATCGTCATCAGAAGGAAGCTCTTTCGTTGTTACGATATGATCAAGCAACTCTTTTCGGTTGTGGTCTAACCATGTTAAATATTCATCTTCGAAGCGGAGGATATCATTTACAGGGATATCATCCAGGAAGCCGCGTGTAAGTGCATAAAGAATCGCAACTTGCTTTTCAACCTTTAAAGGTTTGTTCAAGTCTTGCTTCAACACTTCAACCGTACGAGCACCACGATTTAATTTTGCTTGTGTAGCTTTATCAAGATCAGATCCAAACTGAGCAAATGATTCAAGTTCACGGTAAGAAGCAAGGTCAAGACGCAGAGTACCTGCAACCTTTTTCATAGCTTTGATCTGTGCAGATCCACCTACACGTGATACAGAAAGACCTGCGTTAATCGCCGGACGAACACCGGAGAAGAAAAGGTCTGACTGAAGGAAGATTTGTCCATCAGTAATGGAAATAACGTTTGTAGGAATGTAAGCAGATACGTCACCTGCTTGTGTTTCAATAAATGGCAATGCTGTAATAGAACCTGCGCCCTTTGCATCGCTCAATTTAGCTGCACGCTCTAATAGACGGCTATGCAGGTAGAAAACATCCCCTGGATATGCTTCACGGCCCGGAGGACGACGCAATAATAGGGAAAGCTCACGATATGCAGATGCTTGCTTAGTTAAGTCATCATACACAACAAGCACATGCTTGCCGTTATACATGAACTCCTCAGCCATTGATACACCAGCATAAGGTGCTAAATATAGCAATGGTGCAGGCTGTGAAGCAGATGCAGTCACAACAATTGTATATTCTAAAGCACCATTTTTACGCAATGTTTCTACAGCGTTACGAACTGTAGATTCTTTTTGTCCAATCGCAACATAGATACATACCATATTTTGATCCGCCTGGTTCAAAATAGTATCAATTGCAACGGATGTTTTACCTGTTTGACGGTCACCGATAATAAGCTCACGCTGTCCGCGGCCAATTGGCACAAGAGCATCGATTGCTTTAATACCTGTCTGCAATGGTTCATGAACAGATTTACGATCCATAACACCAGGAGCCGGGCTTTCAATTGGACGTGATTTAGTTGTGTTGATTGGACCCATTCCATCAACAGGCTGTCCAAGAGGATTCACTACGCGGCCAATCAGTTCTTCACCAACCGGTACTTCCATGATGCGGCCTGTGCGGCGCACTTCGCCACCTTCACGGATTTCTGTGAATGGTCCTAAAATGATAATACCAACGTTATTTTCTTCCAGGTTTTGTGCCATACCCATAACGCCGTTTGAAAATTCAACAAGTTCTCCAGCCATGACATTGTCGAGGCCATGAACACGGGCAATACCATCTCCAACAGAGATTACAGTACCCACTTCACTTACTTGAATTTCCGACTGATAGTTTTCAATTTGCTTCTTTATCAGTGCACTGATTTCTTCAGCTTTGATGCTCATGAGTTTCACCCCTATCTACGAATCTTATCCTAACAATTGACGCTCAAGACGATCTAACTTACCGCGCAGGCTTCCATCGAAAATAGTATTCCCAATTCGAAGCTTAATACCGCCCAGCAGATTAGTGTCTATAATATTGTCAATACGAAGTGATGTTTTTCCAATCTTTGCTGCAAATGTTGCTGATAAAGCTTGTTTTTCAGCGTCAGTCAATGGTCTTGTTGTATAAACCTTTGCTTCAGCAATTCCTCTAGCTTCATTTGCAAGTCCGATAAATTGATCTGCCACTTCAGCAATAATATCCTCGCGGTGGCGTTCAATTAATATCATTAATGTATTTACAACGAAAGCGTTTAACGAAGCAAAAGCATCCTTTACAATCTCTTTCTTCTTTTGAATAGAAATTTTCGGAGATTGAAATAGCATTTGGAATTCTTCGCTATTTTGAATGACATCTTTTACTACGAGTAACTCTTGCTCCATGCTGTCGATCAGCTGGTGTTCTTTGGCAAGGTCAAAAAGAGCAATTGCATAGCGTTTTGAAACCGCAGCGCTCTTCATCGTTTTTCCCCTGCCTCTTTAATATATTCATCAATTAACTGCTGTTGGTCTTCTGCAGTTAATTCTTTTTCGATAACTTTAGACGCAATTAAAACGGAAAGTGATGCTACTTGATCACGAATTGCCGCTACAGCCTGTTCCTTCTGCTGTTCAATTTCGAGTGCAGCAGATTCTTTCAGGCGCTGTGCTTCTTTTTGTGCCAACTCAGTAATTTCCTGGCCTTGAATGTCTGCTTGTTTCTTTGCATTGTCAATTAATGTTTGTGCTTCTGTACGAGCTTCTGTTAATAACTGACGCTGTTCGTCCAGATACTTTTTCGCCTCAACTCTGCTAGTTTCAGCTGCTGTAATTTCGTTTGCAATGTATTCTTCACGCTGCTGCATCATGCCCATTAATGGACCCCATGCAAACTTTTTTATTAAAAATAGCAATATAATAAATGTGAAGATTGTAAAAATGATATCTCCACCGGTAAATACACCAGAAGATGCCCCTAAGGCAAAACCATTTAATAGCACGGACGAGTTCACTCCCTTCAGAAATCTTCATCTGGAATCTAAGATAGTATCCATATTTCGTTCGATAATTGATTCACTAATCCAAATATTAGGCATAAAGGAATGGCGAAGGTTCTTATCGATCGACTTCGCCATTTCTAATTTTATATACCGATTATTGACCCATTACCATAAACGCGATAACAACCGCCATGATTGGAATCGCCTCTACGAAAGCTACCCCGATGAACATTGTAGATTGAAGCATACCACGAGCTTCTGGCTGACGAGCGATTCCTTCCACTGTACGAGAAACGATCATACCGTTACCTAAACCTGCACCTAATGCTGCTAAACCAATTGCGATTGCTGCTGCTATTGCACCCATTTTGTATTTCCTCCTTGAATTGTATATAGTTTATTTTTGTTTTGTTCAATAAGCTGAACATATAATATATTAATGGTCATGATTTACTTTATGAGACATGTAGACCATTGCTAACAGAGTAAAGATAAATGCTTGGATAGAACCGATAAATACGGAGAATCCTTGCCATACTACCGTTAATGGAATTGCTAGTATGGTTCCCCACCAGGTTGAGTATGCGAGGGAAGTAGAGAGTAGAGAAAGTAAAATTTCACCCGCGTAAATATTTCCATATAAACGAAGACCTAGTGTTAATGTGTTTGAAAATTCTTCTACAAGCTTCAGCGGGAACATAAACGCCTTTGGCCTAAAGAAGTCTTTACCATATTCTTTTAACCCTTTCATTTTCACACCATAGTAGTGTGATAGCGCGATCACCATCGCCGCAAGGGTTAATGTTATGATTGGATCAGCGGTAGGTGATTTCCACCATAGTTCATGGTCGAGGACTACAGCGAATGGCAGACCTAACATATTGGAAACGAATATGAACATAATAAGTGTGATTCCTAACACATGGAATCTTCCACCTGTTTTCCAATCCATTGAACTGTTAATAATGTTTTTAACGAAGTCCATAACCCACTCAATGAAATTCTGCTTGCCCGTTGGTTTCATAGAAAGGTTGCGGGTACAGACGTACGCTATAATAAATACGATAATACTAGCTACAGTTATCATGAGTATATTAGATAAATTAAAATGCAAACCCATGATATCTACAGTAGGAGCACCATGATTCAAATTTTTCACCTCTCTCCCTTGCTGAGTGCTGATTGTAATGTCTGGATGGCAAAATCTATCATAATGACAATATAAGCTGTCATTAATCCTATAATTACACTGATAAAATGCACTTGATCAGGATATCTCGTGGCAATCAGCACTGCTAATGCAGCTACTGCCATTCTAGAGATCATTCCGATTGAATACACTTTTCGGCCAGTGGCAACCGCTTCTCCAAATTGATCTATTTTTCTGACCATTGACCATAAAATATACATACTCAAGGCTGTTCCAATGATTAAACCTAAGTATATATGCTGATGTGACGTGAATCCCCAGCCAAGAACATAGATCGCTAGAAGATAGAACATATACTTTCTTTGCCTAATAAACATTAATTTAAATTCTGGCATATCCCTTTTCTCCTGTCTGCCGTAGAGAACCATTTACCAACGGCCATATTCATCCTCTTATTAATAGTATGTATGGATTTCTTTTTAAAAGAGGGAGAAGTGCCTGCGCCAAAAACAACAAGAAAAGAGCAACAGAAAAAGCGTATTAATTGATCGGATTTATACAGCAGGTTCAAATTCTTCCCTTTCAAAACTACACGATTTTATGTATTAAAAACCAAATGCAAAGGGAGGTTTAAAACCTTAACAACATGCCAATATTGCTTTGTAAACCCTATCAATTATACCCTTTGTAAGCATACAATAGGGGCTTGTCAATGTCAATGCGTTTCAGGTCAAAAAGTTCACAACCTAAACCTGGAAAAATAAGAGTTCACATATTGTTCATATTTTTTCTTTTTTACCTCTTGAAAGCTTTTTACAGCTATGATTCTTATGTAAATTCTGTTTTAAAATGCAGTTTATAAGAGAAGGATTATTGAATAAAACTATTTAAAGAGAGGCTGCTGCTCTTTGGTTTCCAAAAAGAAATCCACTGTCCATTTGCTCTGGATAGTGGATTTCTATAAGATGTTAATTGCACAATGGTCAGTTTAGATTTTTGGACTCAGCCTTCTCGTTCTGCTGTGTTAATTCACCATGCGGGCCAACAACTAAATAGGTTTCAATCCAGTCCTCTTTGCCTGATTTTTTTGCAAATATCTTCGTTAAGTAAAGGCCAGTGGCCGGCAGCTTAGATTCTTCTATTTCCTCTTCCAGCTGTCCTTTCTTCACTTTCCGTTTCCAATCAAGAAAACCAATAAACCGAAGACTTTCCGGATCAAACAGAGCGATTCCGAATTCTTCTGCACCGCCAGGAAGATATGCTTCGTAGCGGTATACACCAGGTTTATCGCCTTTTCCAATTGCAAAGCCCATCACTCGTGGATAATTAGGTTCCTCTAGTACATATAAGTAAGGAATCTTAATCTTCTCTGCTCCGGCGTTTAACGTTAGGCTTCCATCATATATTTTTTCGGTAAGTTTTCTCGGGTCGGCTGACATTTTGATTTCAACTTTCTTTCTTTTACCTGGTGCGATTTGAAATGAAAGCGGCAGTTCCCACTGAATCCCTTCAACTTTGTGCGGAATGTTAAATGAATAGGTTTTTTCTGATCTGCCTGTATTCTCTATTTCAATAGATGTTGTATGCATATGCTGCTGATCGGCAAGCTTAAACTTCCCAAACTGCAGAGAACCCGGCATCACCAGCGACTCTGTTTTTAAGGCTTTTTCCAGCTGAATCCTTCCTGCACCTTGTTCGTAAGTTTTGTACGGAAGTCCCGTTTGATTCACAAGCTGTTTCGCCGTATTCATTAAAGCTGACTTAATCTGTTCAGGTCCCCAATCAGGGTGGGCCTGTTTTAAAAGTGCACATGCTCCTGCTACATGCGGCGCTGCCATACTTGTTCCCTGAAGCGGGAGATAACCGCCTGGGATAGTGCTTTTAATCGCTACTCCCGGAGCAACTACATCCGGCTTAATTTCCCATGTAGAAGTTACAGGGCCGCGCGAACTGAAATCAGCTAATAAATCTTTTTCTTCTATTATATTGGTCTGCGCTAACAAGGGTTTGTTTTTCAATTTTTTAATAAGACGGTTTCCATCTTTTTTTGAAAGCGAAGCTGCAGGAATATGATGTTTGCCTTCAAGATTTCCTTGGAAATGACCATTTGTATTGTTATAAATCACAACTGCTTCAGCGCCTGCTTCATACGCATTTTGACATTTTTCCGAAAAAGTCAGCTCGCCTCGTTCAATAAGCACGATTTTCCCTTTCACATTCTTTAAATCCCTTTTTGTGCCGATCCCACCGTCTGCAAGGGGATATGATTTATCAAGCTTCCATGCAGGAGAACCCTGCAATAGCTGCAGGCGCGTGTTTCTTCCTTCTACTTTTAGATACGGAATCATGAGAGAGGGAGTGGATGCACCTACAGAGATAGCTTTCGCAGCAGTACCTGGCGAACCGACACTCCAAATATTAGGACCCGAATTGCCTGATGATGCGACAGCTGTAATTCCTTCGTCAACCGCCTTATTTAATGCCATGCTAATCGGCAGGTCTGGCCCGTTAACATTGTTGCCTAGTGATAAATTTAATACATCGACCTTATCTTTAATGGCTTCTTCGACCGCTGCAATAACTTGCTCCGTTGTGCCGCTGCCTCCTGGCCCTAATGCACGATAGGCAATAATCGTTGCTTCTGGCGCAACCCCCTTTAATCTGCCGTTCGCAGCGATAATGCCTGCAACATGAGTTCCATGCAGAGTGAATTTTCCTCCAGCAGCCCTTGTTTCCATCGGATCATCATCCTCGTCAACAACATCATGACCGCCTCCATAATTCCTGGCCAGATCCGGATGATGATAATCAACACCTGTATCAATAATACCTACTTTCACTCCTTTCCCAGTTAACCGATGATCTGCTTCATCAAAATAACCACGGATTAAATCCCCGCCAATCAATTCAATATTATTTTCTGAGTGTACAGTATACGTGTTAACAGAAGAGATAAAGGAAACAGCTGCCTCCTCCTTCAATTCTTGAATTGCAGATGAATTCCCTTTAACAGAGATTGCGTTTAAGGCAATATGATAAGTACGGCGGACCTCAAGCCCTGCCTCAATGGCACGCTCTTTCACACTTTGAACATTTTGCCCGTCCTTTAGTACAATGATTGCTACCTCTTCACCGTCCTCCATACCAGGAATCGGCGGTGTCTCCAGTGGGGTGCTATATGCAGATAAGGGGAAAATAAGGATAAAAACAAGAAACAATAAAAGAAAATATCTCATAGCGATGCACCTCTTTTTACTGCTTAGCGTTTTCTTTTTGAGATGGGAGTATGCATCTTTTGCTGAAATGCCTGATTGGGTGGTGGGAACGTGTAAAAACGGTCCTATTAGGCTGCCTTTTTGATATCTTTAATTTAAGCAAATCCTTAAATTTCGTAAGAATTTACAAAAAAGCAGTCCAATTCAATAAGAATCAGACTGCTTCTGCTGCTTTACTAACCGAAGTGATACCACGGTAAGGCAAAGTTTATTTTATTGCGGATTATATTCTTCCGGACGGTTTTCCAGCTGTTTAAAATGATAGCGGATTGCCTCGCAAATACGATAAGAAGCATGTCCATCGCCATACGGATTGACAGCATGAGCCATTTTTTTGTATGCCTCTTCATCTGTCAATAGCTCCGTTGCCATCTCATAGATTGGCTGTTCTTCAATTCCTGCTAACTTTAATGTGCCTGCTTGGATTCCTTCTGGACGTTCTGTTGTATCACGAAGAACAAGAACCGGTACACCAAGAGAAGGAGCCTCCTCTTGAACACCGCCAGAATCTGTCAAAATTAAATAGGCACGGGAAGCAAAATTATGGAAATCAATCACATCAAGCGGTTCAATTAAGTGAATGCGATCATCATTCCCTAAAATTTCCCCGGCAATTTCCCGAACAGCCGGATTCATATGAACAGGATATACAACTTGAATATCTGACTGCTCGTCTACAAGCCGTTTAATCGCTTTAAACATATTGCGCATCGGCTCACCAAGATTTTCACGGCGGTGTGCAGTTAGTAATACAAGGCGATCAGATCCAACCTTGTCGAGCACTTCATGATGATATTCATCTTTAACTGTTGTTTTCAAAGCATCGATTGCGGTATTGCCAGTTACAAAAATGCTTTCTTCCTTTTTATTTTCACGAACTAAATTCTGTGACGACTGCAGAGTTGGAGAGAAATGCAGATCAGCCATCACACCTGTAAGCTGACGATTCATTTCTTCCGGGAATGGCGAGTACTTATTCCATGTCCGCAGTCCTGCTTCAACATGTCCTACAGGAATCTGATTGTAAAATGCAGCAAGTCCTGCAATAAATGTCGTTGTTGTATCACCATGCACCAGAACAATGTCAGGCTTAACTTCCTTCATAATAGCATCCAAGCCTTCCAACCCTCTTGTTGTAACATCAATTAGGGTTTGGCGATTCTTCATAATATTTAAATCATGGTCAGGTGTAATTCCAAAGATCGTCAGCACTTGGTCAAGCATTTCACGGTGCTGAGCCGTAACAGTAACAATAGATTCAAAGTGCTCAGGATATTTTTGCAGTTCAAGTACAAGCGGCGCCATCTTAATCGCTTCTGGTCTTGTTCCAAAAATCGTCATTACTTTTATTGGACTTTTCATGATCATCTTCTCCTCCCTTATTTTGTGCCAAATAAACGGTCGCCGGCATCGCCAAGACCTGGAACAATATAACCATGGTCATTTAACTTTTCATCAAGTGCAGCAATATAGATATCAACATCCGGATGTGCTTCCTTCACCGCTTCTACCCCTTCTGGAGCAGCAATTAAGCACATAAATTTAATATGTTTACCGCCGCGTTTTTTCAGGGAATTAATCGCTTCAATCGCAGATCCTCCTGTTGCAAGCATCGGATCCACAACGATAAAATCTCTTTCTTCCACATCACTTGGAAGCTTTGCATAATATTCAACCGGCATTAATGTTTCAGGATCACGGTAAAGTCCGATATGTCCAACCTTTGCAGCTGGGATCAGCTTCAGAATTCCATCTACCATTCCAATGCCCGCACGCAAAATCGGAATGATCCCCAATTTTTTACCGGAAAGCACTTTTGACTTCGTGGATTTTACTGGTGTTTCAATTTCGATTTCTTCCAAAGGCATGTCTCTCGTTATTTCAAATGCCATTAACGTCGCAACCTCATCAACAAGCTCCCTGAATTCTTTTGTACCCGTATTCTTTTCACGTATGTATGTTAGTTTATGCTGAATTAATGGATGATCAAATACATATACCTTTGCCATCGAAATCTCTCCTTTTTTGTTTAAAATGGTTCTGTTTGCACTTCGTCTAATTTTACAGAAAAATAAATACGAGGGCAACTATCAAAGCAAATTGTTAAGGAAGTGTCATGAAAGTAAGAATATAAGTGAAGGAAGACGCACAACTGATGTCTGTTTCTCAGCAGCAAATAAAATCCCGGCCAGATGAATCTGACCGGGATTTCGATTTATTTTCTATTATCTCTCAGGATAAAGTGTAAATTGGCTTGTTAAAGCTTCTACACGCTGCTTTGCTTCTGAAAGCTTTTCTTCATTTTCATGATTTTTCAGCGTTAATGCAATAATAGAAGCAATTTCATCCATTTCTTTTTCACCAAAACCGCGTGATGTAACAGCAGCCGTTCCAATACGAACACCGCTAGTGACAAACGGGCTTTGCGGATCAAATGGAATTGTGTTTTTATTGACGGTAATACCGATCTCATCCAAGACTTTTTCCGCTACTTTTCCAGTTAAATCTAAAGAGCGCAAATCAATAAGTAAAAGGTGATTATCAGTTCCGCCAGAAACTAGGTTAATTTCTTCTTTCGCAAGTGCCGCCGCAAGACGCTGAGCATTTTGAATAATGCTGCCCGCGTAGTCCTTGAAGCTGTCCTGCAGCGCCTCACCAAAGGCAACTGCTTTAGCAGCAATCACATGCATAAGCGGTCCGCCTTGAAGACCAGGGAAGATGGATTTATCAATCTTTTTAGCAAACTCTTCTTTGCAAAGAATCATGCCGCCGCGCGGTCCGCGTAATGTTTTATGTGTTGTTGTTGTGACAAAGTCAGCATAAGGCACTGGATTTTCGTGAAGGCCCGCAGCAACTAAACCTGCGATATGGGCCATGTCTACCATTAGATAAGCGCCCACTTCATCGGCAATTTCACGGAATCGCTTGAAGTGGATCGCACGAGGATATGCACTTGCACCCGCAACAATCAGCTTCGGCTTATGCTCACGCGCTTTTTCAAGGACATCATCATAGTTAATGTATTGCGTTTGCTCATCAACACCATATTCAACAAAGTTATATTGAATTCCACTGAAGTTTACTGGACTTCCATGTGTTAAATGTCCGCCATGTGAAAGATTCATACCAAGAACGGTATCACCATGCTGAAGTACTGTATAATAAACAGCCATGTTTGCCTGTGCACCAGAATGCGGCTGCACATTGGCATGCTCCGCTCCGAAAATTTGCTTCGCGCGATCACGGGCAAGATCCTCAGCTACATCCACATGCTCACAGCCGCCATAATATCGGCGTCCCGGGTAGCCTTCTGCGTATTTATTAGTCAGTACAGAGCCCTGTGCTTCCATTACGGCTTCGCTGACAAAGTTTTCGGACGCAATTAACTCAATTTTTGTTCTCTGTCTCTTAAGCTCATCTTGAATCGACTGAAAAACCTGCTCATCCTGCTGTGCTAAATGCTTCATTTATAATCCTCCCCTTGTCCAACAGCTTATTATCGCGTTCTTCACAAACAGACTTGTTCCTAAAAAGGCAAGTCATCCCGCCGTGAGGCCATGAAAACCTTGTTCTGCTTGTTAAAACGCGTCCTATGTACCAAAAATCTCTTTCATTTTAACATGTTTTTCTGTTTTAATCTTTAAAAAATACGAATCATTTCTGGGGCTATCGTCTATTCGGGGAGCAACCTGTTTTCCAGGAGGATGTGCCACTTATAAGATGATTGAAGCAATGATTGGGGCTGTTTCAAACATTGCGGCTGATGTGACTGTCTGCCCAAAGGGGCGCAGGCTAGATATTCGCCGTTAAATGGGGTTTTTCGCCGTTATTACGTTTTTTTCGCCGTTAAATGGGGTTTTTCGCCGTTAAATGGGGTTTTTCGCCGTTATTACATTTTTTTCGCTGTAATAGAAATATATTCGCCAACCAATCCTAACATCAACTCATAAAAAAACCTTTGCATACGCAAAGGTTAGCATGATTCATTTTCTGTCTTTTTTTCATAGACAGCTCGTACTCCGCCGATTAATTTAGGCCGTGTTGTTGCCAGTGTGACATGTGCTGCACCAACATTTTTCTGCGTGGTTCGAATAGGGACCGCTACATGTTTTAAATGCATGCCAATGAATGTGTCACCTATGTCAATGCCTGCATCAGCTTTTATATGTTCCACAACTACAGGGTCGTTCATTGAGCCGTAAGCATAGGTCGCCATGGCACCTCCAGCTGTTCGAACGGGAACGACGCTGACTTCTTCCCACCCTTTAAACTCAGCAGCCTGCCTCTCGATCACAAGTGCCCGGTTCAAGTGTTCACAGCATTGAAATGCCAGTGAAGCTCCCGTCTCACTGGTCAATTTCTGCAGTGAATGATAAATCATCTCTGCCACCTGCTCTGTTCCAGCCGTACCGATCCTGCTTCCAGCAACCTCACTTGTGCTGCAGCCGATGACAACCACACTTTTTTCATTTAGAGAAACTGTTTGTAAAAATTGCTCAATAATCTCATCGAGCTCTTTTTTCCATGTCTGCAATTCTTCCGCCATTGTCTTCACACTCCTGAGACAGGTAGATTATTTATTTTCATAAGCCGTAACTTTGCCTACGCGTGTTTCATGACGGCCGCCTTCAAAATCTGTACCAAGCCAGATGCTTGCGATTTCCCGTGCAAGACCAGGTCCGATCACACGCTCGCCCATTGCCAGCATATTACTGTCATTATGTGCCCGCGTCGCTTTTGCACTAAACGTATCGTGTACAAGCGCACAGCGAATGCCTTTCACCTTATTAGCTGCAATACTCATGCCAATGCCTGTCCCGCATATTAAGATGCCGCGGTCAAATTCTCCGCTGGCCACCTTTTCAGCAACTGGCAAAGCATAATCCGGATAGTCAACAGATGTATCACACTCACAGCCAAAATCTTCATACTGTATACCCATTTCATCCATTAAGTTTTTTATTTCTTCTCTAATGTTAATTCCGCCGTGATCTGATGCAATCGCTACCTTCATGTTAACAGCCTCCTCTATTTTCTACTCTTATTTTTACATAAAAGCGCTTAATTATAAAGTTTAGATTCGGGGCGTGGTTCAGGGTGCATATGGGGCGTTTTCGGGGCGTCACAGTGACGCCCCGAAACGCCCCGAAATGTGTCGAATCCCGCACCCAAACTCCCACTCCACAAAAAAAGAGCCCGCAGGCCCTTATGAAGTATGAAATCTGGTAATTGTGTTTTTAAGTTTCTCAGCTTGTGTTTTTAGTTCGTTGGCAAGGACTTCAACGTTTTCAATGACATTCGTTTGCTGTTGAGAAGAAGCCGCCACTTCTTCTGCACCGGCAGAGGTTTCTTCTGCGATGGCTGCAACTTCTTGGGATTGCTGAGATGTGTGATGAATGCTCTCCATCTGTTGGCCAACGAGTCCTGTAATTTCAGAAACAGATTCAGCCATTTCATTGACCGTTTTCGTCATTTCTTCGATCACTGCATTTGTTTCAGTACCTTTTTTCGCTTCCATATTCGCCGATTGAACTTGCTGACTGATTTGACTTACAACATTTTTTACTTCTTGCTGGATGTTTTTAATCAATTCGGAAATGCCCTGCACTGCCGTCGCACTTTCATCCGCAAGCTTGCGCACTTCATCCGCAACAACTGCAAAACCTTTCCCATGCTCGCCCGCACGCGCCGCCTCAATGGAAGCATTTAATGCAAGGAGATTGGTTTGAGCTGCAATATCGCCAACAAGCTTGATAATCTGTTCGACCTTGGAGGCATTGTCTTCTAATCTCTTAACCGTCTCTAATGACTGTTCATTTCCAGCTGCAAGCTTTTCAATTCCAGAGATCAAAGAATGAATCACCTTCTTGGAATCAACAAGGTCATCGATTAACTCCTTTGAAACGCTTTCAGAATCTATCGCTTTTTTCTGTACAATTTGGGCAATCTGTATAACACTCTCCACTGACTCAGCCGTTGACTGAATAGAAACTGCAGAATGATCGGCACCCGCTGAAATTTCTGCAATTGTTCTGGAAATGACCTCTGCCTGCTCTGCTGCTGCTGTTGATTCACGTGAAATAGAGATTACCTTATCATTGGTTTCTTGAAAATTCTCTTCTATTTTCTGAACCATATCCTTCAAGTTGTAGAGCATGTGATTAAAAGCTAATCCTAATGAACGGATTTCATCATCAGACTTAGATAGCTCCACTTCCGCATTGATATCGCCATGTGCTGCTTTTAAAGCCGTTTTTTCCAGCTTTTTCAGCGGGTTAATGAGAAATCCAGCTGCAAAATAAGCCAGAATACCAGACCAGATTGCACCGAGGCTCAGCGTAATAATCGTAAAAATAACTTGTCCAACTGGAACTAGATCTTTAATAAACGGATAAACCACATATAAAAACAAGGCGCTTGTCGTGTATGTAATAATGGCCAGAGTCATTATAAATACAACAAGCTTTTTGCGCAGACCAAACTTATACTTCGTTTTCTCTTCCATAACTTCCCCCTGCAAAGCCGATTTAGTTGCGTTCCTGCTTTTCCCAAGATTTCTCTACCTGATCAATAGCTTCTTTTAAATCATTGAAGGTGGCTCTGTAAATCTCAAGAGATCCTCCGTAAGGGTCAATAATATCTATTGCTGCATCCCCTGCAAATTCCTTCAGCGTAAAAACCTTTCCTTCAACCCCATTAAAACGGTCTAAAATGAGCCGCTTATGATCAGAAGTCATGGTAAACACATAATCGGACCACTGCAGAAGCTCAGCTGTTAATGGTGATGATTCATGGTTAAATGGAATGCCCTGCTCTTGCAGAACTTGCTGCGCATGCAGGGAGGCTTTGTTTCCAGCACCTGCATAAACACCAGCAGATTTCACCTGGAGCCCCGGAATCCCTTTGCATTTTAAAATGGCTTCAGCCATCGGGCTTCTACAAGTATTGCCTGTACAAACAAATAGTATATTCTTCATATTTGCTGCCCCCTCTATTACATTATAAGACAAAACACCTAAATCCCATAGACTAGATTGCAAAAAAAAGAGAGAAAAGTCACACCTTCTCCCCCAACTTTTTCTATATATTTTTACATAAACAGCAATTTAATACCAAAGGCAAGCAAGATCGCTCCACCTAGAGTTACACTGTATGAGCCCAGCCAGCCTTGCACTTTCCGGCCAATAAAAAGTCCGACCCATGTTAAAATAGCTGCTGCAGCGCCGAACATAGTTAAAACTACCGCTGTTTTAGCTCCGAATATTCCCAGCGATAAGCCGACTGAAAAACTATCCAGACTCACACTCACCGCGAATAATAGCAAGCCAAATCCTACAGGTGAAATTAAGCTGTTTTCTTCCTTTTTAAAGCTTGATAACACCATTTGAATTCCGAGTAAAATCAGCAACCCGCCGCCAATATAAGCGGCAATTTCCCCAAACTTGTCCGACAGGAACCTGCCGGTGATCATGCCTAGCATCGGCATGAGGACGTGGAACAGTCCCACGGTCAGTCCAATCTTCACAATTTGCCGCAAACGAAGCTTAAACATTCCCATTCCCAATCCTATTGAGAAGGCATCCATTCCCAGCGCGAATGCCATTAAGCCGATTGTGAGTAATTCGCCAAATATTTCTGTCATGTTGTATATCGCCCCCTTGGACTTGCTAATTCAAGATATGCAAGTCCAAAGTCATTTAGACGATGTTTTTCACAATGATCTTTTTTTCAAGCTACAGGAAACACAAAAACCGCCTCACACCGAGACGGCTAAAGAAATTAAATGGATATAATACGATATCCGGCCGCTTTAACTAGACGATTCATAATCGCCTGTCCAACTCCTTCATCCGGAAACATTTCACTTAGAATAAGGTCGAGATCCGCGCTGTTAAAATTCCTTAACGTATCATATAAGGAGCCAGCAACTGAATCCAGATTTTTTCTGCTTCCGCATGCAATAACCTTGTCTGCCTGATAAAAGTATTCGTTTTCCTCAGTTGTCAGGACACCAACCTTTAGTCCCTCCTGCTGCTTTTCAAATATAAGCCGCTGAATATCCTCCCGTTCTCCTTTAACCAGAACAAGTGCGGCATCTGGAGCATAATGGCGATACTTCATCCCAGGCGACTTTGGTTTTTGCCCGCTATCAAGCAATGCAGGATCTACCGTAATTTTCCCAATAACTTCTTCAATTTGCTGGGCAGTAATCCCGCCTGGACGCAATATGACTGGAATTTCTTCTGTACAATCCAGAACGGTAGATTCCAGCCCTACTCCCGTTGGCCCGCCATCAACAATTCCAGAAATTTTCCCCTGCAGGTCGTCCCACACATGTTCAGCGGTTGTAGGACTTGGCCTTCCGGAAGAATTGGCGCTAGGTGCGGCAATAGGAAGATTTGTTTTCTGTAATAAAGCAAGGGCTACTGGATGATCTGGCATGCGGATTCCCACTGTGGATAACCCAACCGTTGCCTTTTCAGACAGCACCCCCTCTTTCATTTTTAAGATAATTGTAAGCGGTCCTGGCCAATACGCCTTCATCAATTGCTTAGCCTTTTCAGGGATTTCCTCCACAAAGTCCGAAACCACCGCTTCATCCGCAATGTGGATAATAAGTGGATTATCCGCTGGCCTGCCTTTTGCTTCAAAAATTTTCGCTACCGCCTGGTCATTTAAAGCATTTGCGCCCAAGCCATATACCGTTTCTGTCGGGAATGCAACAACTTCATTATTTAATAAAAGATCTGCTGCCTGTGTTATTTGTGGGTAACCAGTTAAATTATCCACATTTTTATCCACTGACCATCTTTTTGTATCCATCTAAATTCACCTTCAATATTTCTTCTTATGAATGCCTATATTACTCACTTTTCTACGAATCACTTTTGAAAGTATAAAAGAAGTTAGAGGATAACTCAAGCTTTTATCCACAAATTGTGTATAAAAATGGCCTTTTTGTGTATAACTTTGTCATTTTATCCACATTTCATATGGAAAACTTCAAGAAATACGAGTTATCCACAGAAAGGATGTGTTTAACATGCTCTGATTCGTATAAGTCCGCAGGCAGCTTCGTGGAATCATGAGGCTGAAAGCCCATTAGCGTAAAGAAGAGGGCAGCACTTTGTTTGTTTGAAGCCATGTACAGCTCCGTTAATCCCTTATCTCTAGCCAACATTAAAATTTGTTCCAGTAATATAAACATATCCTTTTCAGTAGAGTTCGGGCTAAGCACCAGTGAGCGCAGCAAACCAACCTGCCCATGAGGCTCTATCCCTAATGATGCCTGAATCTGGCCCAACTCATTCTCACAAAGTAAAAAATAATCAATGGAATCTTTAATCCCTTCAGAACTTACCTTTGCATTCTGTAAAAATAATGATAACTTTTCAACATCCTCAATACCAGCACAACGAACTTCTGCCTTATTCATTCCTCTCACCCCATCTTCAATTAATGAACTTAATCTATGAATATGATTGATAGGAAGACAAATAGAACAGAAAATGATAGAAAAGATGAATATATATTATAATGACAAGCCTCGCTAGTATTAATGGACAGAAAAACACGGCAGCCACTCGTTGACTGCCGTGCTATGCTGGACGCATATCGATATCCTTTAGGAAATCAAATCTATTAATCGTTAGAGTTTCCGCCTTTGCGGCCGATCTCACGATAAAAGTCTTTATCATGATTTTCACTTGTTGCTTCCCCGCCTTTGCGGCCAATTTCCTGATAGAATTCTTTATCATGATTTTCACTTGTTGCTTCTCCGCCCTTGCTGCCAATTTCCTGATAGAATTCTTTGTCATGATTTTCGCTAGTTGCTTCTCCGCCTTTGCGGCCAATTTCCTGGTAGAAATCTTTATCGTGGTTATTGCTAGTTGCCTCTCCGCCTTTGCGGCCGATTTCTTGGTAGAATTCTTTATCGTGGTTATTGCTAGTTGCCTCTCCGCCTTTACGGCCTCTTTCCTCACGAGACATTTTACCGTTATTGTTGTTGTTGTTGTTAGCCATTGTATCCATCTCCTTTGTTGTTTGATGTTACATTCATATAAATATCCGATTTTGATAGATTGAAACACCTTAAAGAAAGTTACTATAATTTTCCTCTAGACTTTTAAAAGAAAAGACGCAGAGAAAAAAGTCATCACTGCGCCACAAATGCTTATCCAAAAATCTTATTCCAAATTTCCACTAGGAAAAACTTAACCTCTACCTCTTCTTCATCCTGTTCCCCTGCGTATATCGGTTCTTCCTGTTCTTTCTGTTCTTTCTGTTCTTTCTGTTCTTTCTGTTCTTTCTGTTCTTTCTTTTCTTCCTTTTCAACTGTTTGCTCCGTATTCACTTCTTCAGCAGAAGCCTTTTTCCCATCTTCCTCAAAACCTTCACCTACAGCTACTCCATTTGAAAAATCAAGGAAGCACAGGGGAGGAAACAGGACACACCACCAGTTTGCTCCATCGCCATCTCCAAGTGTGATTAAAATAGCCTCATATTCACCGGCTGGATATAAAAACTGACCATATAGCTTGGTAGGGAACTCTACCTTCCCAAACTCTGCTTTGACTGACTGCGGGACATTTTGTTCTTCTACCACACTCTCGGCAATTGCTTGGATCTCCGGCAGACGCGACTGAAGCAGTTTGCGAGATTCTTCAACAGATGTTAAATCAGACACCCATTCTGTAATTTTTTCATTGACCGCATCTCTGACCAATCTTTTCACATTTTGATCTGCTTCTGAATCACTATTAGCTAGAATCCGCAGTCGAATGGCTTCATTAGGAATCACTAATTCTTCATCAGCCGTTACCTCTGTTTGCGGTATATATAAACTAAAAATTGTTCCAATCGATAATAATAAAATGTATAAGTTCACAGTCCATTTTGTTTTCATTTCCGGCACCACCCTTTCGATATCCTCATTGTGGACAGATTCGGAAATTCTTAAACTAGTAAAATGGAAAAAAATTATTTGTTCTTTTTAAATAGAAAAACTGCTTAATAATAAGCAGTTTTAGGGAGTCATCTATTTTTGGTCGTCGTCGCTTTCAACGATGTGTTTTAGGATTGACAGTTTGTTATGCCAGAATTGTTCGTAATAAGAAAGCCATTGCTGGACCTCTGTCAGCGGCTCAGGGTGAAGTGTGTATATTTTTTCTCTTCCAATCCTTTTTCCGGTAACCAATTGTGCCTCTGACAGGATATGAAGATGTTTGGCAACCGCTGTGCGGCTAATCGGAAAGTGATCGGATATCTTTGAAATCGGCAGTTCCTCGTTAGCCAGCAGACGAAGCACTTCTCTTCTCGTAGGGTCTGCAATAGCCTGAAAGACATCATGTTTAACTGCTGACATTTACCCTTCAACAACCTTGCGAAGGTTTTGAACAATGCCAGCCCAGCCATGATCCATTCGATCTCGTATAACAGAACTTTTTTCATTCGGCTTTGGAAGAATTTCATCCGGAGCCTTCCATCCGCCATGGACAAGAGTGAATTCTGTTTGATTCCCTACCTCTTTTAATAGAAAGGTAACTACCCAACCATCTGTATCCCATGAAAAAGAAATTTTGTTAGGCTCATCAATTTCTAAAACTTTGCATGGTGATGGACCGAAAGGAGATTGAACATGAAACTCATAGCCCTCCTCAAGTTTAAAATCATTAGGCATAAACCATAATTCAATTCCTTTTGGAGTTGAAACTTTATCCCACACTTTCTGAATTGGCGCCTCAATCATCACTGTTTGTTTAATATCTTGTAAAGCTTCCATTGAAAGTCCTCCTTATATAGAACCATTTGGTTTCACTTTGTATGATATAACACCTTTTGGTTATATGTCAATGTATGTACCTTTAAGATTATTTCCTTGAATGATTGATTGTATGAGTGGATGTAAGGAGTTGGTTTGATGTGGTTTGGAGGGGTTGGATGGAGAGTGAGTGATTTGGGTTATGTTCATGGGTTTTTTGATCGGTTCCCGGATCATTTCAATAAATTGGATCGGTTTTCGGTCAAGCTCGCATTGGGACCTTGTTTAGGGATCTCTTTTGCATGGAGAAGTGCGGATTTTAGTTATTTCCAATGGTTTTTCGATCATTTCGTTTGGGTTTTCGGTCAAACTCGTATTTTGGTCTTCTTTAGAATGATTTTAGTGCATGGAAAGTGCGAATTTCGATTTTTTCTCTGCGTTTTTCGATCATTCGAACAGGTTTCCGCTCTTTTTATTGTGCTTTCCAATTCATTTTCTGTCTTTCCTATCAAAATTTTTAATTTTCCTATCAAACTAAACGGTTTTCCTATCAAATTTTCTGGTTTTCCTATCAAACTTTTCGTTTTTCCTATCAAAATATCAACTTTTCCTATCAAACTGTCTTTTTCCTCTTGAATTTCCGCATAGCGCGAGGAATCCACCCACACTTTATACAAAAAAACTACCCCCGCCCGGAGATAGTTTTTTACATTTCCGCAAAGACCATACGATCTTTGCCATTGATATCATATACAACTTGAATAGATGCTTTTGGAAAAGTATTCTGCAGCAGCTGCTTGACTGCTTCACTTTGTCCTGCTCCGACTTCGAAGCCCACAATGGCTGATGGATTTAAGACAGCGGGCAGCTGCTTTATGAGATCACGATAGATCGTCAGTCCATCTACGCCTGCAAACAAAGCCCGATGAGGTTCATGTGCTGTAACAACTTCGGACATCCAGCTTTTATCACTATCTGGAATATAAGGAGGGTTCGAAAGAATAACATCAAAGGTTCGGCCTGCCCTAATAAAAGGTTCAAGCAGATTCCCTTCGATGAATTCAATATCAGCATGAAGTTCCCCAGCATTATGTGCAGCCATTTGCAGTGTCGGTGCATATATATCTGTTGCTGTTACTCGAAGTTTGGGCATTTCAAGCTTTAAGGTTACGGCAATAGCTCCGCTGCCTGTGCCAATATCCGCCGCAGCGATCTCAGGCTGATTAAATTTGCGCTCTATCCTTTTAATCGCTTCTAAAACCAGTTCTTCTGTTTCCGGCCTTGGAATAAGTGTATCCTCATTCACTCGAAACATACGGCCATAAAAATACTCATATCCCATAATGTACTGAACCGGTCTTCCTTCACCATGAAGCACCACGGCGTTTTGGAATTGCGCAAGCTTCTCTTCCTCCAGTTCATCCTGAAGGGAAGCAAGCATTTGAGCATAATTCATCTCTAAGAAATGCCTCAGCAAAATGTCTCCCGCATTTTCGTCTCTTCCTTTATCCTTTAAAAAGGAAGAAGCCCAATTAAGGGCTTCAAACACTCGCATGCTATTACTCATTCGAAGCCGCTTCCAGCTTAGCGGATTGCTCTTCCATAATAAGTGTATCAATCACTTCATCAAGCTTTCCTTGCAGGATTTGATCCAGCTTTTGAATCGTTAAGCCGATGCGGTGATCGGTTACGCGGTTTTGCGGGAAATTGTACGTACGGATACGTTCTGAACGATCGCCTGTACCTACCGCAGATTTACGCTGCTGATCGTATTCCGCTTGAGCTTCTTGCTGGAATTTATCATAAACACGCGCGCGAAGAACTTTCATTGCTTTTTCTTTGTTTTTGATTTGTGATTTTTCATCCTGACACGATACAACAACACCAGTCGGCAAGTGAGTCAAACGGACAGCTGACATCGTTGTATTAACACTTTGCCCGCCTGGACCGCTTGATGCGAATGTATCCACACGGATATCCTTATCATGGATGTCGATTTCTACTTCTTCTGCCTCTGGAAGGACAGCAACGGTTGCTGTTGAAGTATGGATACGGCCGCCTGATTCTGTTTCAGGGACACGCTGTACCCGGTGTGCACCGTTTTCAAATTTAAGCTTTGAGAAAGCTCCGTTTCCGTTTATCATAAAAATGATTTCCTTGTAGCCGCCAACACCTGTTGAACTTGCTTCAATGACATCAATTTTCCAGCCTTGCACTTCTGCATAGCGGCTGTACATCCGGTATAGATCTCCAGCAAATAGAGCGGCTTCATCTCCGCCTGCTGCTCCGCGAATTTCCATGATGACGTTTTTATCGTCATTCGGATCCTTCGGTATTAAGAGAATTTTTAAGCGCGCTTGCAGCTCTTCAATGGTTTCTTCGAGCTCAGATAGCTCTTCCTTTACCATTTCACGCATGTCTGCATCCAGCTTTTCTTCCAGCATGGCTTTTGCATCCTGAAGCTGTTCTTTTACACTTTTGTACTCTCTATAAACTTCTACTGTTTCTTGAATGCCTGATTGTTCTTTAGAATATTCACGGAGCTTTTTCGGATCGTTGACGATTTCCGGATCACTTAAAAGCTCATTCAGCCGCTCATAGCGGTCTTCGACTGCTTGAAGACGATCAAACACAGTTCTTCACCTCAATTGTTATTAAGAAAAGTTACGCTTCATAGGAGTTGCTTGACTCCATAGGAAGATAAACTTTATGTAATTTTTTATTAAAAAATGCATGGCTGATATCTAGCTATCTTGAAACATTTACAACCAGCCAGCAGATCAAGCCGTATGGATAACATTCTAATTATAGTATAGCCGTATTCCACAGTCAAAATGAAATCAAAATAAGGTCTTGCTCCCTCTACCTATATCCCTTATAGTAAATGGAAAGAATGGGAAGTTTATTATACTTCATACGTTATACTCACCCTGCTGCTTCGTTAAAACAAGGTTTCCTGCTCTCTTATACTTTATCGCTGTAAATGGTTAAGGAGGTTTTACAATGAAGGCTATCCTGCTCGGAGTCTTGTCTGCTTTTTTCTTTGCTTTTACGTTTGTGCTGAACCGCTCAATGGAGATGTCAGGCGGCAGCTGGCTCTGGAGTGCATCGCTCCGCTACTTTTTTATGATTCCGCTTCTAATTATTATTGTTTCGTTTCGAGGGAAACTAAAACCCGTTTTTACTGAATTGAAGAATGCCCCGGGAAAATGGATGCTCTGGAGCACCATCGGCTTTGGACTGTTTTATGCACCCCTCTGTTTTGCGGCCGCCTACGGTCCTGGCTGGCTCATTGCAAGTACATGGCAAATTACAATTATTTCGGGTTCCCTGCTTGCACCACTATTTTATGAAAAATTCACAACACCCAATGGAACGATACAGGTGCAGGGCAAAATTCCCTATCGCGCCCTATCCATGAGTCTGATCATTTTGGCAGGTGTCGCTATTATGCAGTGGGATCACGCTTCAAGTATTTCTATTCAAGAAATGCTGCTATGCATAATTCCCATTGTAATAGCGTCGTTTGCATATCCGCTCGGAAATCGCAAAATGATGGAGGTCAGTGCGGACAGATTGAACGCCTATCAGCGCGTGCTTGGCATGACGATCGCAAGTTTACCGCTTTGGATCATTCTGGCGATTGTCGGCTTTGTCACATCTGGTGTGCCAAGCACTGCTCAATTAACGCAATCAGGTCTTGTCGCTCTTTTATCAGGAGTATTCGCAACGGTGTTATTTTTTGCAGCAACTGATCTTGTGAAAAATGATATGCAGAAGCTCGGTGCCGTTGAAGCCACGCAGTCAATGGAGGTCCTTTTCGCCCTTGCAGGTGAAATCCTCTTTTTATCTGCCGCCTTCCCAACACCGATTTCGCTTACCGGCCTGTTACTTGTTATGATTGGAATGGCTTTGCAAAGCTATGTATCTGTTTCAAAACCCTCTCTAAAAAAGAAAGCCGCTTGATCGGGCTATAAAGAAACGGCAGCTGCTGCTGCCGTTTTGTTTTTACCGCTCTTCATTTACTCGTACTTCTATGTCATAACGAGGCAGCGCCTTCACAAGTGCTTTATGCAATATTGCTTCCGCATCAATTTTTTCTTCCTGGTTCATCCTGTCATTGTGAAAAGCAGTTACCCACAGCTTTTCCCCATTAATCCACACCTGGTCCGTTTCAAAGCCAGCTATACGCACCGTTTCTTTCGCATGATTGATATCATCAGATTGATCAACTGCATTGCCGTCTAAATTTAAGAAGTTGGGATTTTGTTCGTCCATCGTATGCTCCCGTGTACGTTGGATTTGCTCGTCCCGCTCACTATTGGAATTCGAAAGAAACGTGGTTCCATTTGAAGTCTCGTTTTGACCATAAAGACTACGCGTATTTTGAACTTCGTTTTGGGTTCCATTTTGCGCACATCCTGCCATAAAAAATGCCGCAGAAAGCATAATAAAGAACAATCTCATGCTAACACCTCCTGTTATTAGGATATCCGCTGAGACGAACGTTTCTCAGTCCAAATATAGGAAGTAAAAAAAAGCTGTCTGGTAAAATCCAGACAGCTTAGCTTAAGATAATGTTTCTGTTTCAGTTGTATTCTTTAATGTATTAGGCGATTTCGGTACCTGATGGTGATGTCTGCAGCGAGGCTCGTACGCTTCAGATGCGCCAACAAGGATGATTGGGTCATCATATGAAGCTGGTTCACCGTTGATTAGCCGCTGTGTTCTGCTGGCTGGTGACCCGCAAACAGCACAGACAGCTTGAAGCTTCGTCACTAGCTCAGCAATAGCCATCAAGCGCGGCATAACTCCAAAAGGCTCGCCGCGGAAATCCTGGTCTAAACCTGCTGCAACCACACGATGTCCGCTATCAGCCAGATGCTGAATAACATTCACAATCTCATCATCAAAAAATTGAACTTCATCTATAGCAATCACTTCAATGTCAGAAGTGATATTTTGAAAAATTTCAGTGGAATGAGCAATCGGTTTTGCCATAACGGATGAGCCGTCATGTGACACAACAGCTTCCTCGCTATATCTGTTATCTATTTGCGGTTTGAAAACAGCAATCTTTTGCTTTGCAAACTGAGATCGTCTGACACGACTGATTAATTCCTCAGATTTACCAGAAAACATACTGCCGCAAATTACTTCCACCCACCCATGATGTTTCATTACATACACAAACGGCATCTCCTTCCTACAGCCTCATCTGCATGCAAAATGCTGCGATGACAAGGGGAAAATCAGGTTTATAAGTAGTATTATTGCAATAAAAAACAGGCAAGAGAGAAAACTTGCCTGTTTTTGTGTTGTTTATGTTTATTATTTCTTAATGCCGTATTTTTTATTGAAACGATCAACACGTCCGCCAGCTTCAGCGAATTTTTGACGTCCAGTATAGAATGGGTGGCACTCAGAGCAAGTTTCTACGCGGATTTCTTCTAATACAGAACCCGTTTCGAATTCATTACCGCATGCACATTTCACCATTGCTTTTTTGTAGTTAGGATGAATTCCTGATTTCATTCTTTTCATCTCCTTCCGCCCTGAATCATGCTGAGACAGAGTTATATGTTACGGATAAACCGTAAATTAAAAACGCACTGGAATTATTATAACAAGTACAAACATTTTTTGCAAATATCATTTTTCATCTATTGTCGAAACTTATATGATTTTAACATTTACATATAAAACAAATTTTATGACTGCGAACGCTTAGCCTTCATTTCTTCAGCAAGATTAGCATAAAATTCTTCATTTGATTTTGTCTGCTTTAGCTTGCGCAAGAATTTATCGGCAAAATCTGGTGAATCTGACATGGACTTGCGAATCGCCCAAAGCATATCAAGATGTTCCTTCTTAATAAGAAGCTCTTCTTTCCTTGTGCCTGAACGGCGAATATCAATTGCAGGGAAGATTCTTCTTTCAGCAAGAGCACGATCAAGATGCAGTTCCATATTTCCTGTACCTTTGAACTCCTCATAAATTACATCATCCATACGTGAGCCTGTGTCTACTAGCGCAGTTGCCAAGATCGTTAAGCTGCCGCCTTCTTCAATATTACGGGCAGCACCGAAAAAGCGTTTTGGACGATGGAAAGCAGCCGGATCAATACCGCCTGATAAGGTTCTTCCGCTTGGCGGAATAACCAGGTTATAAGCACGGGCAAGCCTTGTAATACTGTCCATAAGGATAACTACATCACGCTTATGCTCAACAAGACGCATTGCTCGCTCAAGCACCAGCTCCGCCACTTTGATATGATTTTCAGGAACTTCATCGAAGGTTGAGCTGACAACGTCACCTGCGACAGAACGTTCAATATCGGTTACCTCTTCCGGACGCTCGTCTATTAAAAGAACAATTAATTCTGCTTCCGGGTGGTTTGTTGTAATGCTATTGGCAATTTCCTTTAAAAGCATCGTTTTCCCAGCCTTAGGAGGGGCTACGATTAAGCCACGCTGTCCAAAACCGACTGGCGCCAAAAGGTCCATTATCCGTGTAGAAATATGCCTTGTTGTCGTTTCAAGGTTCATCAGACGATTTGGATATAATGGCGTCAAACCAGGAAAGTGAACACGTTCCTTAGCCGTTTCTGGATCATCATCATTAACAGCCTCAACTTGCAGTAAGCCAAAATAGCGTTCATTTTCTTTTGGAGGACGCACTTTTCCTGAAACTTTATCTCCGTTTCTTAAGTCAAATCGGCGGATTTGCGATGCAGAAATGTAGATATCCTCTGAGCTCGGGGAGTAATTAATTGGTCTTAAGAATCCAAAACCTTCCGATTGGATAATTTCCAGGATTCCTTCCATAAAGAAATAGCCTTCCTGCTCTGCTCTTGCTTTCAGAATGGCAAAAATAAGTTCTTTCTTTGATAATTTGCTATAATAAGAAACTTTATATTCGCGTGCAAGCTCATAAAGCTCCTTTAATTTCATATTTTCTAAACTCGATATATTTAATCCCATATCAAACAACACCACTCTTTTGAATTTTCAATCAATATCCCTATACGGTTTTATAAACTGAATCAATTTAAATAAGGAAAGATAAATAAGCATGAGGTTTCTAGAAGTTATTGAAGAATCCTTGATTTATGTTTGAGAGATCACCGCAGCACGGATTGTATTGAGGGGTCCCGTAAAACAATCTCTATTTTACCCTTTACGTTCAGTGTTAATCAACTGTATTTTTTTGTAATTATTATTGAAGGAATGGAAGGATTGGAGCTAAGCAGCGATCCAGCTAATGTTTAAAAACAGAGGCTACGCTTCTTTTTAAACTGTTCAGGTTTATTAGGTTAGAAAAAGCAGGGGAAACTGCATCTTTCCCAGTTCCCCAATATTGTGATATATGCAATTATCTCATAACAAGATTTGGTTTCTTTTTCAAGCTATGACGGCCTTCAATGAAGCGGACTGTTCCTGACTTTGCTCTCATAACAACAGAATGGGTAGAACCATATGAGCCTTTAAATTGAACCCCTCTAAGCAATTCGCCATCTGTTACACCTGTAGCAGCAAAAATGGCGTCATCTCCTTTTACGAGGTCTTCCATTAAAAGTACATTATTCACATCGAGACCCATTTTTAAACAGCGTGCTAATTCTGCATCATTTTGAGGAAGCAATTTCCCTTGAATCTCTCCGCCTAAGCTTTTCAGAGCCACTGCTGCTAAAACACCTTCTGGCGCTCCGCCTGATCCGAATAAAATATCAACACCTGTATGATCAAACGCAGTATTAATGGCTCCTGCCACATCTCCATCATTGATTAGCTTTATTCTTGCACCAGCTTCGCGAAGCTCGTTAATAATATGAGCATGACGCTCTCTGTTTAAAACGGTTGCCACAACATCCTCGATATCTTTATTTTTTGCCTTGGCAACAGCCTTTAAGTTATCTAAAACAGATGCATTTATATCAATTTGGCCAACCGCTTCAGGGCCAACTGCAATTTTATCCATATACATATCAGGTGCATGAAGCAAATTCCCATGATCTGCTACTGCTAAAACTGCAAGGGCATTCCAGCCACCAGAAGCGACAATATTTGTTCCTTCCAACGGATCGACTGCAACATCTACACGCGGACCATAGCCAGTTCCAAGCTTCTCACCAATATAAAGCATTGGGGCTTCATCCATTTCGCCCTCTCCAATGACAACCGTCCCCTTCATAGGTACAGTGTCAAAAACGTCTCTCATTGCAGATGTAGCAGCATCATCGGCTTCATCCTTTTTACCTCTGCCCATCCAGCGTGCTGAAGCAAGCGCAGCTCCTTCAGTTACTCGGACAAGTTCCATTGATAAGCTTCTTTCCATCCGTTGTTCCTCCCCAGATAACGACATTTCTCTCTATTATTTACGCATTATTTAATTGCTCAATCTCTTCTTTCGTCAGCTTCTCGCGCCAGATGGTCGCACCAAGTCCGCAAAGCTTGTCCACAAGATGACTATAACCGCGGTCAATATGCTCTAATCCGGTTACCTCTGTAACACCTTCAGCCATAAGTCCGGCTATGACAAGAGATGCACCCGCTCTAAGGTCACTTGCCTTCACTTTTGCTCCCTGCAGCTTAACTGTGCCATTTATGATGGCTGAACGTCCTTCTACCTTTATATTGGCATTCATTCTTCTTAGTTCATCAATATGCTTAAAACGAGCACCATAAATCGTATCTGTCACCATGCTTGTTCCTTCAGCAGCTGTTAAAAGTGATGTAAATGGCTGCTGGAGATCTGTTGGAAAACCGGGATATACAAGCGTTTTTATATCAACCGCTTTCATTTTCTCTGCCGGTCCCACAAAAACCTGATCATCATTTGCTTCAATCTGAACGCCCATTTCTCTGAGTTTTGCGATCAAAGATTCTAAGTGATGAGGAATCACATTGTCGATCAGCACACCATCTCCAGCTGCTGCACCCAGAATCATATAGGTACCTGCTTCAATACGGTCAGGAATAATAGTATGTCTGCAGCCATCAAGGCTATCAACACCATCGATGCGAATAACATCTGTTCCTGCTCCCTTAATTTTAGCACCCATATTGGTTAAAAGTGTGGCTACATCAATAATTTCAGGCTCTTTTGCTGCGTTTTCAATAATCGTTCTTCCCTTTGCACGAACGGCAGCAAGCATAATATTAATAGTCGCTCCTACACTTACTACGTCCAAATAGATTCTTGCACCGCGCAGTTCATCTGCCCGTAAATAGATCGCACCTTGCTCGTTGGTCACATGTGCACCTAATGCTTCAAATCCTTTGATATGCTGATCAATTGGGCGAGGACCGAGATGGCATCCTCCGGGCAAACCAATTACAGCCTTTTTAAAACGGCCGAGCATCGCACCCATTAAATAATAGGAAGCCCGTAATTTTTTTACCTTTCCATTTGGCAAAGGCATGGAAATCATTGAAGATGGATCAACAGTCATATCATTATTCTCGAAACTGACTACCCCGCCAATTTCTTCAAGAAGTCCTTTTAAAATCTGAACATCAGAAATATCCGGCAAACCTTCAATCGTCACAGGCGACTCTGCTAATATCGTTGCGGGTATTAAGGCGACGGCGCTGTTTTTTGCACCGCTGATTCTGACCGTCCCTTTTAATGGACTGCCGCCTGCAATCATAAGCTTTTCCATTATGATCTCCCTTCTTTTGCCTGGTATGTCAATGCAAGAGTTGCAATTGCAGTCTTTCCTGCGGACAGGCATGTCCTCGTCTAAACCATAATTTTGATAACACCATACTGAATCCGGTCTATCCTTACACTACAGTGTACACGAAAATTTACCAGTCATATACTGATATAAAAAAAGTGGTTATATTTTGAATAGTGAGTTAATTGTTATCTATTATTAAAAATTTTCTATGTCATCAAAATCAGCATTTTTAAGCTTTTGAGAAGGTTTTGTCCTTCCACTCAGAGTACTCACTTTCAGCAAAGCAAATGCTGACAACAACGATGAAAATATGAAAATCTTTTAAGACCGAGAATTCCAGTCTGCTAGAAAGGCTTCAATGCCTTTGTCTGTTAATGGATGTTTGAAAAGCTGCTGAATGACTTTGTATGGAATCGTGGCAATATGCGCTCCCCGCAAAGCCGCGTCCGTTACATGCTGAGGATGTCTAATAGAAGCTGCTATAATTTCAGTGTCAATATCATGGATGGCAAAAATCTCAGCAATGGTTGAAACTATATCAAGACCATTATGACCGATATCATCTAATCTTCCAAGGAATGGGGAAACATATGTAGCACCTGCTCTGGCAGCAAGCAATGCTTGATTAGCACTGAAAATAAGCGTAACGTTTGTTTTAATGCCTTCTTTTGTAAAAACATGGACTGCTTTTAGTCCTTCTGGTGTCATTGGTACTTTAATTGTAATATTTGGAGCAATGGCGGCAAGCTCTTTTCCTTCTCTAATCATTCCTTCTGCATCAAGAGCGATAACTTCGGCACTTACTGACCCGTCTACCAGTTCTGTAATTTCCTTTAAGCGATCATGAAAGGATACGTCTTTTTCTTTTGCAACCAGTGATGGGTTTGTTGTTACCCCTGCGATAATTCCTAGAGCGTGTGCTTCTTTAATTTCTTCCATATTAGCTGTATCAATGAAAAATTTCATTTTAATTCCTCCCTATTTTCGAACCGTACATTTTTATGAACAAAGATCGTTGAATGTCAAAAATCCAGTTTATCTCTTATGTATGTCAATGAAAGAAAACAATAATGATCCAAGAGGCTAAGAAAAAAGAACCAGGGGAATATATCTGTTCTAAACTAGTAAACATTAAGGAAGATTACCTTTTTATAATGAAGGGAAACCGCCTTTTGGTAAAGGCGGTTCCTTTTCACGTTCAATTATGCTTTTGCAGATGAACCAAATTCACGCATTTTGCCGATAACTGTTTCTTTAATCGCCTCACGTGCAGGTCCTAAGTATTTGCGTGGATCATATACTTCACTATCCGCTGCAAGTACTTCGCGAACGCGTTTTGCAGATGCAATTTGGTTTTCTGTATTTACGTTGATTTTTGCAGTACCTAGAGAAATTGATTTTTTGATATCGTTAGTTGGAATTCCAGTTCCGCCATGAAGTACAAGTGGCACACCAGTTAGGTTCCCAATCTCTTCCATCTCTACAAATCCTAGGTTTGGTTCACCCTTGTAAGGACCGTGAACAGAGCCTAATGCTGGAGCAAGGCAATCAATGCCTGTGCGTTTTACAAGCTCGTCACATTCTTTAGCGTCCGCATAGATAACGCCATCAGCAATGACATCATCTTCCTGTCCGCCTACAGTTCCAAGCTCAGCTTCTACAGAAACACCTTTTGAGTGAGCATATTCAACAACTTTAGTAGTTGTTTCGATGTTTTCCTCAAATGGGTGGTGAGAAGCATCAATCATAACAGATGTGAAACCAGCATCAATTGCTTCTTTACATTTGTCGAAGCTTGAACCGTGATCTAAATGAATGGCAACTGGGACAGTGATTTTATAATCTTCAAGAAGTCCTTCTACCATTTTTACAACTGTTTTGAAGCCGCCCATATAACGAGCTGCACCTTCTGATACCCCTAAGATAACAGGAGATTTTTCTTCTTCTGCTGCTTGAAGAATCGCTTGAGTAAACTCAAGGTTGTTTAAATTAAATTGACCTACTGCATAACCTTCTGCTTTTGCTTTATTCAGCATGTCAGTCATAGAAACTAAAGGCATTATACTTCCTCCTTAATAATGATCGCTTGTTGATACAGGTTGTCTGCATTTAAGTTTACCCTATCATGCTGCTGATTATGTAGCAGAGAACCTGAAGCGACCTATGGAATTCATTTGTATCATACCAAAATGGACAAGGAATTGCTATTAATCCATTGCAATTTTATAAACTGTCATAAAGCAAGCGCTACCATTGGAAAATCATGCTTATTGTGGGACAGGCAAGTGTTTTTTAACGGCTGCTCTAATGTCGTCAATATCAAATGGTTTGGCAAAATGTGTTAGTGCTCCTAGATCTTTTGCTTCTTGAATCATATCCAATTCGCCATATGCTGTCATAATAATGACGCGGATTTCTTTGTTATCGACGCGCATTCTTTTTAAAATTTCAATCCCATCCATCCCAGGGATCTTCATATCTAATAGGACCAGGTCCGGTGTATGCTTTGCGACAATATCAAGAGCTTGAACTCCATTGGCAGCCTGAAATGTTTCGTAGCCTTCTTTCTGCAATACTTCGTTCAGCAATATGCGGATGCCAAACTGGTCATCGACAATTAATATCTTCCCTTTCAAAATAGCCACCTCATTGATTATATTTTTTCGAAGAGCTTGTAAATACTATGTAAAAATGTAGCTTTTGCCCAGTCTCATCTTGTAAAATTCTCCTTACCCGATGATAATTCCTGCCTTATTCTTAATTTCGCGTTTTTAATTTCACCTTTTCCACTTGTTTTACTATAATTAAAATTCATACATGCTTAAGAAGGAGGAAATTCTTTTGTTAAAAATGTTTTCTACGCAGCTGACAGGTGTCTTTAACCGCCTGCAGGAAAAAGAATCTGAGACCATTGAAGACGGTGCACGGCTGCTGGCTCAAGCGGCTGCAGGAGCAGGTACCATCTATATATATAGCACAAACGAAATGAAGGCCATTGCTTATGAGGCGACAGAAGGGGCAGAGCCTTTGCAGAACGCAAAAATCTGGAATGAGGAGATGCCGCTTAGCGAGATTCATGATACTGATCGTTTCTTAATCGCAGCGCGCAGCGGAAATGATAAAGAAGCTCTAGAGCTTGGACGGGCGTTATCCGATCGGTATATTCCTTTTGTTGCGATTTGTGCTAATAGCCAAGATGATGCAGGAGAAACGCTTGAGGCTCTGGCAGATGTACACATATCGCTAAAGCTCACAAAAGGACTTCTGCCGGACGATGTTGGAAACCGTTTTGGTTATCCATCAGCTATTGCTGCTTTATTTGCCTATCATGGCATTAAATTTACTTTAGATGAAATCATGGCAGATTATTAATTTATTCATCCTATTAGAGAAAAAAGCGGAGAAAACACAATGTTTTCTCCGCTTTTTTAATATTATTCACCTTGTTTAAGTGACGCACCTATAAAGTCGCGGAAAAGCGGCTGCGGGCGTGTTGGTCTTGAGATGAATTCAGGGTGGAATTGTGAAGCAACAAACCAAGGGTGATCTTTTACTTCAATGATTTCTACAAGTCTTCCATCTGGACTAGTACCAGAGAAGACAAATCCTGCCTTTTCCATCTCTTGGCGATAATGATTGTTAAATTCATAACGGTGGCGATGACGTTCATAAACAACTTCATCCTGATATGCATCAAAAGCAAGCGTATCTTCCACAAGCTTACATGCCTGCAGACCTAGACGCAGTGTACCGCCAAGATCTTCAATATCCTTCTGTTCCGGCAATAAATCAATAATTGCGTGTTTTGTATCCGGGTTAATCTCAGCAGAGTGAGCTCCATCAAGTCCTAATACGTTACGGGCAAACTCAATGGATGCCAGCTGCATGCCAAGACAAATGCCTAAGAATGGCTTCTTTTGTTCACGGGCATATTGAATCGCAAGAATCTTCCCTTCAATTCCCCGATCTCCAAAACCGCCTGGCACCAAAATACCGTCAGCATCACTTAAAAGCTCAGAAACATTTTCAGGTGTTACATTCTCTGAGTTAATCCACTTTACATCAATATCTGCATCATGAGCATAACCTGCATGCTTTAATGCTTCAACAACGGAAATATACGCATCCTGCAGTTCAACATATTTTCCAACAAGTGCAATCTTTGTTTTCTTCGATAAATGCAGAACTTTATCAACCAATTGCTTCCATTCCGTCATATCTGCTTCCTTGCAATCAAGCTTAAGGTGCTGACAGACGATTTGATCAAGATTCTGTTCCTGCAATGCCAGTGGTACTGAATATAATGTTTCCGCATCCTGGCACTCAATAACTGCCTCTTTATCAATATCACAGAATAAAGCAAGCTTGTCCTTCATTTCTTGGGAAATTGGCATTTCTGTTCTGACAACTACTACATTCGGCTGAATACCAAGGCTTCTTAGTTCCTTAACACTATGCTGTGTAGGCTTTGTTTTCATTTCACCAGCAGCTTTAATATAAGGAACAAGCGTACAATGAATATACATCACGTTATCACGGCCGATATCGCTCTTAATTTGGCGAATCGCTTCAAGGAAAGGAAGAGACTCAATATCTCCTACCGTTCCGCCGATTTCAGTGATCACTACATCAGAATTTGTTTCATGACCAGCGCGGAACACCTTATCCTTAATTTCATTTGTAATATGCGGAATTACCTGTACAGTGCCGCCATTATAATCTCCACGTCTCTCTTTTCTGATTACAGTGGAATAAATTTTCCCTGTAGTAACAGAGCTGTACTTTGTTAAATTGATATCTACAAAACGCTCATAGTGTCCTAAATCCAGATCTGTTTCTGCTCCATCACCTGTTACATATACTTCGCCGTGCTGATACGGACTCATCGTTCCCGGGTCAACGTTAATGTATGGATCAAACTTTTGAATGGTAACGCTCATGCCTCTATTTTTTAATAAACGGCCAAGTGAAGCAGCTACAATTCCCTTTCCTAATGACGATACAACACCGCCTGTAACAAAAATATATTTTGTCATTTACTATTCCCCCTTCAATACAGTTTGTGCAATTTTTTCTTTCTTTAAGGCTGTTTTTGTAAACTTTGTTGCTTTTAGAGGGAGATGACTTTTATAGATTTTACTGCCCCGATCTGCATGTGTTTACGCGTGGTCATGTACCGCACTCATCTCCAGCCATACCTCAAAAATGAATTGGACACTTCCGCAGAAAAAACAAAAAGCGCTCCACTTACTATTTTTCAAGTAAGGGAGCGCTATAAGCGTATCATTTATCGTTCCTTTTTTAAGGAGCCCAAAAATGATTCTACAAGCCTTATATAAAAAAGTCAAGATTATAAATCCTCTTCGTCCTCATCTTCATCCAGGTCTTCGTCGAGGTCATCTTCATCGTCATCTTCATCAATTTCTTCAATTAGATCGTCGTCTTCTTCTTCAAATTCATCAAGATCATCATCAAGAAGATCATCGTCTTCATCGTCATCTTCATCAATATCATCGTAATCCTCAATGTCGTCATAATCGATTTCTTCTTCATCAAGCTCATCGTAATCTTCCAGTTCAAGATCATCATCAGCCGTTTTCTTCGCCTTTTTCTTCTTAGGCTTAATGACTGTAACAACTTCTTCTTCATACTGATCAACAGGATACCATGTACGAAGTCCCCAGCGATTATCCCCAAGGCCAATAAAGCGGCCATCAATATTCATATCAGTATAAAATTGTGAGATTTTCGCTCTCACTTGCTCATCCGTCATGTCTAAAAGATTCTTCACTTCATTCATAATATCATTGAATGCAGCAGGTTCTTTCTTTCCTTTTAAAATTTCATATGCGATTTCAATTAAAGACATTTCCTGCAAATCTTCTTTTGTGAATCCCTGTAAAGCCATCTTCGCACGTCCTTTCACTATGTAAGGCTTTATGCAAGCCGATTAATCATATCAGTAAACCCTTTTATCCACTGCATTTATAGGCAGTGAAGGCATATTCTTCATTATAAACAAATTTTAAGGGTTTATGCTAGTTATATCTTTTAGGATTATTCTTTTTTAGACGACAAAAAAACACAAATCAGCCAAAAGCAGTTACTTTAGCAGCGGCCAATTTGCATATGAAAAACAGATTCTGCAATAAGAGTACTTTCAAGTTTTGGCCTGCTGACCATTCGGCAGATTTACAGCGCATGAAAACACAAGACAGGGCAGGATAGGATTCATCTATTTCCGCCTGTCTCTTTCATTTGTTTATAGGCAAGCCGGCTAAAGTAGATCGCTAACATAAAAAATGGAATGGCGCCAAGCTGCCATCGATATAATAGATAAAAAAATATGATAAAACATGAAATCGCGCTAAACCAAATAATCCGTCTCAATTACTCACATCCTGAATATCAATATCTGTGAAGTTCAAGCCAGAATACAATCAAATTTATTATAAAGGATTTTGTATGCCATTGTATAATATTAATGTCAGAAAAGTCACTACTAAGTAGAAAAGGTCTGCGTTAGACTAGCGCAGACCTTTTGAATTTTTATAATATTTAAGCTAGTATGATACTGCCATTACTTGTGTGACTCAGGTATCTGGCTGAAACTCCACAGCCGCGGCACTTCCTTGGATCCCCTGAAAAAGCAGATCGGTCTGCAGCTGTATATATTGTTCTAAGCTATACATTTTTTGCAGTGTCCAACGGCGGAAAGCCCACATTTGTCCTTGAACGAAAATATTATGAGCGATCATTTTTACTTCTTCCATGGACAGCTCCAGTTCCCCATTCTCCACACAGAGCGTAACCACATGCTCAAACATAGCAACCATCTCAAGCTCTTTTTTCAAAACATATGGCAAGGCATCTTTAGATAAGGACTTCACTTCCTGATACATGACAAGTACTTCATCCTGCATTTCATCTACCACTTTGAAATAATCAGAAATTCCCTGCTTTAAACTTTCAATTGTCCCTTTTTTGGTATCCAGTCCTTCATACAGCCTCTCTCGCACTTGATCATATATGCTGTCGCAGACAAGATAGAGGACATCCTCTTTTGTGCGGATGTATTCATATAAAGTACCAATGCTAAACCCAGCCGCTTTCGCAATTTCCCGTGTTGTTGTCCGATGAAATCCTTTCTGGATAAAAAGAGTAACCGCCCCTTTAATCATCTGATCACGCCGTTTTTTAACGAGACGCTCATCTTTAACGGAAGCCTGCACTTGTCTTTTTTTCATTTTATCAACACCTTTTATTTCATCCATTGCTAATTAATTGTGCAGGATAAAATCTTGGCTGTACCACTACTTTTGTTAAATCTTAATAAATCCTGTTTCATAATTTTATCAGGATTGGGTGAGCATTCTTGAGATGACGAGGCGCTGGATTTCTTGAGTACCTTCGTAGATTTGGGTGATTTTGGCGTCGCGCATGTAGCGTTCTGCTGGATAGTCTTTGGTGTAGCCGTAGCCACCGAAGATTTGGACAGCATCTGTTGTCACTTTCATGGCCGTGTCTCCTGCAAACAGTTTGGACATCGCAGATTCTTTGCCATATGGAAGACCAGCGGATTCTAGCCATGCCGCCTGGTAGGTCAGCAGTCTAGCTGCCTCAATGCCTGTTGCCATGTCAGCCAGCTTAAAGCCGATGCCTTGCTGGGCCGCAATTGGCTTCCCGAATTGCTGGCGTTCCTTGGCGTAATCACTAGCCGCATCGAGCGCACCTTGAGCAATGCCAACCGCTTGTGCTGCTATGCCATTTCTTCCTCCGTCGAGGGTTTTCATCGCAATCTTAAAGCCTTCTCCCACATTTCCTAACACATTTTCAATAGGCACTTTGCAGTCCTCAAACATAATTTCAGTTGTCGGTGATGAGCGTATGCCTAATTTCTTCTCTTTTTTGCCCACAGAAAACCCTTCAAAGCCAGCTTCTACAATGAATGCGGTTGTTCCTCTTTGTTTTTCCTCAGGGCTGGTTAGTGCAAACACCACATAAATATCAGCAATTCCGCCATTCGTAATAAAGATCTTTGAACCATTTAGAACATAATGATCGCCTTCTAAACGGGCCGTCGTTTTCATGCCGCCTGCATCTGATCCGCTGCCAGGCTCTGTTAATCCGTAGGCGCCGATTTTTTCCCCAAGCGCCATAGGCTTTAAGTACTTTTGCTTTTGTTCTTCATTTCCAAATGTATAAATAGGCCAGCCTGCAAGCGACGTGTGCGCGGACAGTGTCACGCCAGTAGAGGCACATACTCGAGATAATTCCTCGACTGCAATACAGTAGGCTAAATAATCACTGCCAATGCCGCCATACTCTTCAGGCCAAGGAATTCCTGTTAATCCAAGCTCAGCCATCTTATCGAACAGCTCGCGATCAAAGCGCTCCTCTTCATCACGCTCAGCAGCGGTAGGAGCCACTTCATTGCGGGCAAAATCACGGACCATTTTCCGAATCATCTCATGCTCTTCTGATAATTTGAAATTCATTTTCTCCCCTGCCTTCTCCACTAAAGGTTTTTGCTGATCACAATCCGCTGAATCTCACTAGTACCTTCATATATTTCTGTTATTTTGGCATCCCGGAAATAACGCTCGACAGGATAGTCCTCTGTATAGCCATAGCCTCCAAAAACTTGGATGGCCTCTGTCGTCACTTCCATCGCTGTTTTTGATGAAAACAGCTTTGCCATGGACGCTTCTTTCCCGCATCTCTCTCCATGCTGGCGCATCTGTGCAGCACGATAGATTAATAGTTTAGATGCTTCAACACTCGTTGACATATCGGCGAGCTTGAAACCAATTCCCTGCTGTGCAGCAATGGTTTTGCCGAATTGCTGGCGTTCAGCGGCATATGCTATGGCAGCTTCCAAAGCTGCTTCTGCAATACCAAGCGATTGCGCAGCAATTCCAATACGGCCAGCATCGAGGTTGGCAAGAGCGATCTTAAATCCTTCTCCTTCTTGGCCGAGCAGGTTTTCCACTGGCACTTTCATATCTTCAAAGCTTATTTGAACAGTCCTTGAACCATGAAGCCCCATCTTTTTCTCATCTTTGCCAATCACAAAGCCAGGAGTATTTTTTTCAACAATAAAAGCCGAAATGCCCTTACTGCCGAGTGCAGGGTTAGTAGAAGCAAAAACAATATAAACATCCGCTTCGCCGCCGTTTGTTATAAAAACTTTCGAACCATTTACGATATAATGATCTCCGTTTCTAATGGCTTTTGATTTCAATGCCGCAGCATCAGAGCCTGCGTTTGGCTCTGTTAGGCAGAACGCACCTAAATATTGCCCGGATGCAAGCTTGGTGACATATTTCTGCTTTTGCTCTTCTGTTCCAAAATAAAGGATCGGGTTCGTTCCTACGGAAGTGTGCACAGATAAAATCACTCCTACCGTTGCGCTCACCTTAGAAATTTCATGAATCGCAGTAATGTATGAAACAAAATCCATTCCTGAACCGCCGTATTCTTCAGGAATAGGAATGCCCATTAGGCCTAACTCACCCATTTTATTAAGGATATCGCGAGGAAAGAAACCGCTCTCCATTTGCTCAACAAAAGGGGCAATTTCCTTTTGCGCAAAGTCACGTACCATCACCCTCATCATTTCCTGCTCTTCAGAGAATCTTAAATCCATCATTCGTTCCTCCCAGATGCTTACATTGAATTAATTGTATTCATAAAAGCCGCGTCCCGTTTTTTTGCCGAGCCAGCCTGCCTTCACGTATTTCCTCAGAAGTGGACACGGCCTGTATTTATCGTCACCAAAGCCTTCATGAAGCGTTTCCATAATATACAGGCACGTATCTAAGCCGATAAAGTCAGCAAGTGTGAGCGGTCCCATCGGATGATTCATGCCGAGCTTCATCACCTCATCAATGGCTTCTTTTTCAGCGACTCCCTCATACAGTGTAAAAATGGCTTCATTAATCATCGGCATAAGCACACGATTTGAAACGAACCCAGGAAAGTCATTGACTTCAACCGGCACTTTCTTCAGCCTGTGTGTTACGGCTTCAATCTCTTCATATACTTCGTCAGCTGTCGCCAATCCGCGGATAATTTCAACCAGTTTCATGACCGGAACCGGATTCATAAAATGCATGCCAATGACCTTTTCTGGGCGATTTGTACTGGCTGCGATTTCTGTAATCGGCAAAGAAGATGTATTGCTCGCTAATATGGCATGTGGTGGTGCCCATTCGTCCAGCTGTTTAAAAATTCGCGATTTAATCTCCATATTTTCAACAGCCGCTTCAATAATCAGGTCACATTCCTTGGCATCTGCAATATCCGTAGATACGGTAAGTTTGTTTAAAATGGTGTTCAATTCTTCTTCGGCCAGTTTTCCTTTGCTGACCTGACGAGATAAGTTCTTTTGTATTCCTGTCATGCCGCGGTCAAGGTGATCGTCGGTTAAATCATTTAAAATGACCTCGTAGCCAGCTGCAGCGCACACCTGTGCAATACCTGAGCCCATTTGCCCTGCACCAATGATCATAATTTTTTCAATCTTCATCATTACTCCCCCTTCTTTACGATTTTGGAACTTCAATCATGATGGCATCTCCTTGGCCGCCGCCGCTGCAAATGGCTGCGATTCCGATGCCGCCGCCCCTTCTCTGCAGTTCATGCAAAAGTGTTAAAATAATTCTCGTCCCGCTCGCACCAATCGGATGTCCAAGTGCAACTGCTCCGCCGTTAACATTGACTTTATTTTCATCCAAACCTGCGATCTTCTTGCTCGCCAAGGCTACAGCTGCAAAGGCTTCGTTAATTTCAAACAGATCAATATCTTCCAGACTATGACCTGTCTTTTGAAGCAATTGATTGATTACAAGACCTGGTGTTTGCGGAAAATCCTTTGCTTCAACAGCCAATGCTGTATGTCCAAGAATGTATGCGCCGATTTTTTTTCCTTCTTTTTGTGCTCTTTCCTCGCTCATGAGCACTAAAGCGGCTGCTCCGTCATTGACTCCCGGTGCATTTCCAGCAGTAATCGTGCCTCCGTGACCAAACGCAGATCCAAGCTTAGACAGCCGTTCAAGCGAAGTATCCTTTCGCGGCGATTCATCCTCTGACATCATAACTGGTTCGCCTTTACGCTGCGGAACCTCGACCGATATGATTTCCTCGCCAAGTTTTCCGGAAGCTATGGCTTCAATTGCCCGTTCGTGGCTTCTTAATGCCCACTGATCCTGCTCTTCACGGCTGATTTCCAATTCTTCCGCTGTACTATTTCCATACGTGCCCATATGTGCACCTGTAAAACTGCAGCTAAGTCCATCACTGATCATCGAATCCTGAACAGTTCCATCCCCCATTCGTAAACCCCATCTCGCTTTTGGCAGGAGATATGGCGCATTGCTCATGGACTCCATTCCGCCAGCTACAATGACCTCTTCATCTCCAGCACGAATGATCTGGTCGCCGAGTGTCACACTTCTCATACCTGATGCACACACCTTGTTAATCGTTTCCGTCTTTACATCCCAAGGCAATCCGGCTTTTCTGGCAGCCTGGCGGGAAGGAATCTGCCCCTGTCCTCCTTGAAGCACCGTTCCAAGAATCACCTCACCGACATCCGCTGGACTCACATCTGCCCTTATCAAAGCCTCCCTGATCGCAACGCCCCCTAAATCTGATGCTGTTAAACTGCTTAAACCTCCAGCAAACTTTCCAAAAGGTGTTCTGACTCCTGCTAAAATAACGGTTTTCCCCATGTTTGTTCGCTCCTTTTTTTATTTGATTTTGGCTGATTCATCGGAATCCACATAATGACTGAACGCTCACTCAATTTATAGCTGTAAAAAGGCTTCTGATAAAAAGGATGTTTATTGCCTTTTTGGGATGTTGATAGTTCATATTTTGAAAGCGCTTTATTTTTATTCTATTTTACCTTAAAAGTTATTAGAATTGAAATACTTGACTTAATATTCTTAAAATATTTATTTCATTAATTTCCAACTTAATAAAAAATGTAGCTAGACGTCTATGTCTAGCTACATTTTTTATTATTCACTCACACTAAGAAGCAAGCTCCTCTTTTTCACCGATCACAGCCTTCTCCAAAATCTCTGCTACATCATATGTGTGTACCTGTTCTTCTACTTCCTTCGCTTTTGTGCCGTCAGACAGCATCGTTAAGCAATAAGGACACCCTGAGCTAATGACTGAAGGGTTCACGGCTAGTGCTTGTTCGGTACGAGCAACGTTGACGCGATGGCCTGTTTCTTCTTCCATCCACATCAAACCTCCTCCGGCACCGCAGCACATGCCAGTATCACGATTTCTTTCCATTTCAATGAGCTTCACGCCAGGAATTGCCTTTAAGATCTCACGCGGCGGATCGTATACCTCGTTATAACGTCCTAAGTAGCAGGAATCATGGAAGGTAATGGTCTCATTCACCTCAAAGATTGGCTGCAGCCTTCCCTCTTCCACAAGTTTCGCCAGCAGTTCTGTATGGTGATAAACCTCTGCCTCTAAACCGAAATCCGGATATTCATTTTTAAAAATGTTATAGGCATGCGGATCAATTGTAACTATTTTTTTCACTTCGTTTTTCTCAAATTCCTCTATATTTTTCACTGCCATCTCTTGGAATAGAAACTCATTTCCAAGTCTTCTTGGTGTATCTCCAGAGTTCTTTTCCTTGTTGCCGAGAATGGCAAATTTGACGCCTGCTTCGTTTAAAAGCTTCGCAAATGATAGAGCAATCTTTTGACTGCGGTTATCATAAGACCCCATGGAGCCAACCCAGAATAAGTACTCAAACTCTTCGCCTGCTTTTTTCATTTCCTTGACTGTTGGCACATGTACATCCTCACGCGCTTCTCTCCAGTCTTCTTTTTCCTTGCGGTTTAACCCCCAAGGATTGCCCTGACGTTCAATATTCGTCATAGCCCGCTGTGCATCTGCGTCCATTTTTCCTTCAGTTAATACTAAATAACGTCTTAAATCGATGATCTTATCCACGTGCTCGTTCATTACCGGACATTGATCCTCACAGTTACGGCATGTAGTACATGCCCAGATTTCTTCCTCTGTAATCACCTCGCCAATTAAGCTCGGACTATATGCTAGGCCGGCAGCTGCTTCTTCTGCTCCTTGTCCTGCAGCAGCAAGTGCAAGCTGATTTCCTTTCGTATTCGAAAATGCAAATGTCGGCACCCATGGCTGCTTTTGAGTAACCGCTGCACCGTGATTTGTCAGATGATCACGCAGCTTCAGAATGAGATCCATCGGCGACAGCATTTTCCCTGTTCCAGTGGCCGGACACATATTGGTACAGCGTCCGCATTCTACACATGCATAGAAGTCAATCATCTGATGCTGTGTAAAATCTTCAATTTTCCCAACACCAAAGCTCTCTTGCGATTCATCTTCAAAATCAATTTTCTGCAGCTTCCCAGGATTTTCAATACGATTAAAATAAACATTGGCAGGACCAGCAATTAAATGCGCATGCTTTGATTGCGGCACATACACAAGGAATGCGAGCAAGAATAACAAGTGCACCCACCAGGCAGCATAGAAAACAGCAATGGAAGCTGTCTCACCTATCCATGAGAATGCGATGGCAAATAGTGATGCGATTGGTTCTGTCCAGACTGGATCATGTCCATGCCAGATTAAACTCATCCCATTGCCTAACAGCACTGAAAGCATTAATCCGCCAATAAAAATTAATACTAAGCCAGCTTTAAATCCTCTTTTTAAACGAACAAGTTTTTCAATGTATCTGCGGTAGAAAGCCCATACAACCGCAATTAGGATCATGAATGTCACGATCTCCTGGAAAAACGTAAAACCTGGATAAAGCGGACCAAGCGGCAAATGTGCACCAGGTTTAATTCCTTTTATAATGAAATCAATGGCTCCAAATTGGACAAGAATAAATCCATAAAAAAACATAACATGGATGATGCCGCTTTTCTTATCCTTCAGTAATTTCTTCTGACCAAACACATTGACCCAAACTTTGTTCATTCGCTCCTTAATATTGTTGTCAAACTCTACCTTCTTCCCAAGCTTGATATACTGTATCCTTGTTCTAATCACATACACAAACAACCCTATTGCGTAAGCGGTTACAAAAACAAATGCAATCAGATTGAGCCAAAGCAAACCGTTCATGATAATCTCCTTCCTATTTTCAGTTAAATATATAATTTTCTGAATTTATACTTAGTCCTATCATATATAATGAATGATCATTCAGTCAATGAATAAATGCAATTTTCTCGATAAAAATTCCTCTATGATATAAATGTCATTTGCGGAGATACTAAAGAGAAACGCTTAAGGAGCTGATGCTATTGACTATACTTCAAACGATTTTATTAGTTTGCCTCGTTTTAATCGTCTGGATCGTTATTGATTTTCAGCTCGGTAAAAAAGCACATAAAAAAAAGACGGAGATGTTCGATCCAATAACACGTGAAAGTGAAATTCAATTATTCACATCAGGGCTTGAACTCTACACTGATCTTTTTACAGGAATGCGAACAGCGAAACAACATATTCATGTGATGTTTTATATTGTAAAAGATGATGAAATCAGCAAGGAGTTTTTTAGCATTTTATGTGACAAAGCGAAAGAAGGAGTAGAGGTCAGAGTGTTGCTCGATTGGGTCGGCAGCTATCCTCTTCGCAAGAACATTATTCCAATGCTAAAAAGCCAAGGAATACAATTTTCATATGCTAACGCGCCAAAGCCTCCTTTCTTATTTTACTCTTCGCAATCCCGCAACCATCGTAAGATTACCGTTATCGATGGAAAGACAGGCTATATCGGCGGGTTTAATATTGGCAAGGAATACATGAACAACGATCCAAAGCTCTCACCTTGGCGTGATTATCATTTAAAAATCACAAATGAAGGTGTACAGGATCTGCAGCAAGGCTTTCTAAAGGATTGGCATAAAGCAACGAAAACAAATTTATTAAGTAATTCGATCTATTATCCGCAATTGTCTAAGGGACCAATCCGTCATCAGATCCTGCCGACAGATGGCGTTTATTTAGAAGGAAGTTTTTCGGCTTTAATCAGAAAGGCTCAATCTTCAATCATCATCGGCACACCTTATTTTATTCCAAGCAAAAGACTGATTGATGATCTTTGCCATGCTTTGAAGAGGGGCGTAGATATTCACATACTTGTGCCTAAAAAAACAGACCATCTGCTTGTTAAGGAAGCTTCTTTTCAGCACCTGCGAAAACTGATTAAAGAAGGTGCATATGTTTACGAGTATTTACATGGTTTTTACCATGCAAAAGTCATGGTCGTTGACGAGAGCATATGCGATATTGGAACAGCCAACCTGGACAAAAGAAGCTTATTTTTAAACGAAGAAATCAATTGCTATATTTTTGATGAAGCTTTTATTAAAATGGTTAAGGATGTTTTGAAGAAGGATATCTCGAACTCAAAACGGGTAACGTTAAAAGAACTAAATACGCTCAATCCAGCTACCCTATTTAAAGAAACAATCGCACGCAGTGTTGCCAGTTTCCTTTAAAGGAAGCGGAAGCCATGGTACACATGGCATAAGGTGTATAGAAAAAGCAGGTGTTTTACATGAAAATTAGATTTGGCTATGTATCAACAGCGATTAGCCTATGGGACTCCTCCCCTTCAAAGGCATTAACCTTTGCGCGCTATTCACAGCTCGGCAAGGAAGAACGAAAGGAAAAATTACTTTCCGTTACGGCAGCCAATTTAGCCAATACGAAACGGATGCTGCATTATAATATTGCTCATCAGCTGGAAATATACCGAATGTCCAGTTCGATTGTTCCGCTGGCTACACATCCTGAGGTAATGTGGGATTTTACCACGCCTTTTCGGGACAGCTGGTTAGAAATCGGACAGCTTGTCAAGGATCATCAATTGCGGGTCAGCTTTCACCCCAATCAGTTTACGCTTTTTACTTCTCCGCGCGAAGAAGTAACAGCCAATGCGGTCAAGGACATGGAATATCATTATCGGATGTTTGAAGCAATGGGACTGGCACAGCAGAGCTATATCAATATTCATATTGGCGGTTCTTATGGTGACAAAGAAAAAACGATTGATCGCTTTTATGAAAATCTGAAAGAGCTGCCGCTGCACATTAAGAAGCAGATGACGCTGGAAAACGATGATAAAACGTATAATACGGACGAAACTTTGCTAACCTGTGAAAGAGAAAGCGTTCCGTTTGTCTTTGATTATCATCATCACATGGCCAACCTTGGAGAATTGACGCTAGAAGAGTTCCTGCCGCGCACCTTTGCAACTTGGGAACATACCGGACAGCCTCCCAAAATCCATATTTCCTCCCCTAAAAATGAAAAAGCCTTCCGCTCCCATGCGGACTTTGTTGATGTTGAATTTTTAAAACCGCTGCTGAACGTTCTTCATAATTTGAATGTGGATGTTGATTTTATGATTGAAGCGAAAGCAAAAGATCAGGCTGTATTAAAGCTGATTGAGGATATCAGTAAAATTAGAGGGGTAAAAAGAATATCTGGCGGAGCAGTAGAATGGAAATAAAAGCGGCCCCCGGCCGCTTTTTCTATTTCATTAATTCCTGAAACCATGGCGCAATCACTTCAAACGCTTTAAAGCCTAAATAAATGCCCACAATCCCCATAATCCCCGGTAAAGCCGGCGGTGCTGGAATCGGCAGCTTTAATAGCGCAAAAAGAAATCCTACTAAAAAACCGGTAAGTGTAGCTAAAATGACAATTTTCATCGTAATCCTCCTCTAGTAACATCCATTTTTGATAGTATTTCCCTTAATGAAAATAATATATGGGGAGAATTTAGACAAGAGGAGTTGAAGGTGATTTGCGTAGTCACACGGTTGTAAAGAATTAAAACTAATTGCCAACCTTAGATATCAGTTGGGATTTCGGCGATTTTATTCTGGACTTTTTGTTTCTCGACATTAAGTGGGCTGTTACCGCTCAAATCTGCTGCCTTATTCATTAATTGGGCATGCTTTCGATCATTTCCCAGAGGTTTTCGATCATTCCCCAAAGTTATTCGGCCAATTTGGTTTGCTTTTCGGTCTTTTTGAACCAGTTTTCAGTCATTTACGCCGTTTTTTCGATCAATCCCCGGATTTTAGTGATTACAGAAGTTACTCCCTTTTGGTCTAGATCGTGTTCCTATCAAATATATGTGCTTTCCTATCAAATTTGAGCAATTTACCATCAAATTCTCCAGCTTTCCTATCAAAAATTATGATTTTCCTATCAAACAGAACGGTTTTCCTATCAAATCGCACATAAAAAAAGCCCCCTGCTCTCTCACAGGGGGACAAACTGTACTTACATTTTTTCCGGTGCAGAAACACCGATTAATGCAAGTGCATTTTTTAATGTGGTTTGGACTGCTTTAATAAGAGCCAGTCTAGCTTTTGTTCTTTCCGGCTGTTCAGCATCCAGTACTTTTTCAGCATTATAGAAGCTGTGGAACGTAGAAGCTAGGTCAAAAATATAGTTGGTGATTCTGTGCGGTGTGCGTCTTAACGCTGCCTCGGAAACGGCTTGCGGGAATTCACCGATCTTTTTCAATACGTCCATTTCTTTTTCCGCTTCAATTAATGAAAAGTCAGCTTGGTGATCGAATTCGAAACCTTGCTCACTGCCTTGACGCAGAATGCTTGAAATCCGTGCGTGAGCATATTGCGCATAGTACACTGGATTTTCATTTGATTGTGAAACAGCAAGATCCAAATCAAAATCAAGGTGCGTATCAGCACTTCTCATCGCAAAGAAGTAACGAGTTGCATCTAATCCAACTTCTTCTACCAGATCACGCATTGTAACAGCTTTACCTGTACGTTTGCTCATTTTCATTTTTTCGCCGTTTTTGTATAAATGAACAAGCTGAATGATTTCTACTTCCAGAGCATCTTTATCATAGCCTAATGCCTGGATCGCTGCTTTCATACGAGGGATATAGCCATGGTGGTCTGCTCCCCAAATATTAATCAGCTTTTCAAAACCGCGCTCGAGCTTGTCTTTGTGATAAGCAATATCTGGTGTTAAATACGTATAAGAGCCGTCATTTTTAATTAAAACGCGGTCTTTATCATCACCAAAAGTGGTAGAGCGGAACCATGTCGCACCGTCTTCTTCATAAATATGACCGTTCTGTTTTAGCGCATCAAGAGCAACATCAATTTTCCCATTATGGTATAAGGATGTTTCTGAATACCAGACATCAAATGGAACACGGAAATCTTCCAGGTCATTTTTCAACTTTTCCATTTCATATTTCAAGCCGTATGTGCGGAAGAAGTCAAAACGCTCTTTCTCATCTGCCTCAACATATTTGTGGCCATATTCTTCAGCAAGCTTTTTCCCAATGCCAACGATGTCTTCGCCGTGATATCCATCCGCAGGCATTTCTTTTTCTAAGCCTAGAGCCTGGAAATAACGTGCTTCAACAGATAGTGCCAGGTTGTTGATTTGGTTGCCGGCATCATTAATATAATACTCTCTTGATACTTCATAGCCTGCTTTTTGCAGGATGTTGCTTAGAGAGTCACCTACTGCTGCACCACGGGCATGTCCAAGATGCAGATCTCCTGTCGGGTTTGCAGAAACGAACTCGACTTGAACCTTCTGGCCATTGCCTGTTGCTGTTTCCCCATAGCTGCTTCCAGCTTCTAAAACGGTTGGAATGAGATTCGTTAGATAACTATTGTCCATGTAAAAGTTGATAAAACCAGGACCGGCAATCTCCATTTTTTTAATAGAAGCCTTCGATTGATCAAAGCTTTTGATTAGTTCTTCAGCGATCACACGCGGTGCTTTTTTGGCCACACGCGCAAGCTGCATTGCCATATTCGTGGAGTAATCCCCATGAGCTTTTTCCTTTGGTATTTCTAAAACAACAGCGGGAATCTGCTCTTTTTCTGCCAGACCTGCTTTCACAACCGCCGCTTCAATTTCTTCTTTTAGCTTGCTTTGAACTTGTTCGACTATATTCACTTTGCATCCTCCTCAAACGTAATCTTTAGATGATAAGTGCCTGTATTTGCACCTTGTGTTTTCAACTCATATAGAAGCTCAATCGAGCCTTGTTTTGTTGTTTCATTGTATGTATGGTCAAATCTCTTCGTTGTGGTTAACATCTCAAGAGTGCCATATGGCAGTTCATAACTGCCTCTCATTTTCTTGTTAAGCCGAAATGGCAAGCGCATTTTGACAGCACCGCTTCTTAAAATGACCCCATCTTGATCGCCCATTTTAATAATCGTTTTTGCCGTGCCAGCTTCAATGCTTTCATCGTATTGAAGAAAGTTCGCTTCTCCTTTTTGATGAAAACGACCAAAGGCTGTCAGATCAAAGGTTTGCTTCTCGCCACGGTCACGGATAACCGTCTTAACGTTTATTTTTACCGGCATTTGTTCTGCAGGAAGATTCGCCATTCTTGCACTTCCTTTGCTTATATTTCTTGGATAACCTTTTTAGTATAGTACAAAAAAGGCTCGTTCACCACCTTGAATTGCTACTAATAAAGCATTTTACCCTATTTTAATCCTTTTCATGAGAAATAAACTTGGGTCTTTAAAAAAAGAGCACAAAAAGAAATGTGACAAACTCCTCTAGTGTATATCCAAAACAAATTATTGGTTTAGCTGTAAAATCAAGTCCGTTCCACCTGCGCTGCGGACCCTCGCTTTCCGTGGGGAGGAAGCTGAGCCTCCTCGTCGCGATGCTCCTGCGGGGTCTCACCTTTTCCTCTATTGCCCACAGGAGTCGAGTGTCCTCCGCTCCATTTCACTCAAGTTTTTATAAAATGTATTCTAAAAGCAATAATAAAAAAACCGAATGATTAGAAAGGTTTCTTCTAATCATTCGGAAGTATTAATGGGTTGAACCCTTATGTCCCATTTTCATTTCTTATTTCTGAATCCACCCAAGAATCATCTCACGCAGGAGTTTGCTTGCTGTGTTTGCTGTTTGTTCTGAGTGGTCGTAAATTGGAGCTACTTCTACGAGGTCAGCACCGACAACGTTTACTTCAGAACGGGCAATTGCATGAATGGATGCGAGCAGTTCACGAGAGGTGATGCCGCCTGCATCAACTGTTCCTGTTCCAGGTGCGTGAGCTGGATCGAGCACGTCAATATCGATTGTTACGTATACCGGACGGCCAGCCAGCTTAGGCAGAATTTCTTTTAAAGGCTGTAGCACTTCGAATTTTGAAATGTGCATGCCAGCTTCTTTTGCCCATTGAAATTCCTCTTTCATGCCGGAACGGATGCCAAAGGAGTATACATTTGGAGGGCCGATTAACTGTGCTGCCTTTTTGATCGGTGTTGAGTGAGATAAAGGCTCGCCTTCATAATCATCGCGAAGGTCAGTATGAGCGTCCATGTGAATAATCGCCAGGTCAGGATATTTTTTATACATCGCTTTAATAACCGGCCATGAAACGAGATGCTCACCGCCGATTCCAAGTGGAAACTTGCCGTCTTTTAAAAGTCCATCGACATATTCCTCGATCATCTCAATGCTTTTTTGCGGATTTCCGAATGGAAGCGGAATATCGCCTGCATCAAAGTATTTTACTTCCTCTAGTTCACGGTCAAGGTATGCACTATATTCTTCAAGTCCAATTGATACCTCGCGTATGCGCGCTGGGCCAAAGCGTGAACCTGGGCGATAGCTTACTGTCCAATCCATCGGCATTCCGTATAATACGGCTTCGCTTTCCTCGTAATTCGGGTGACTTTTAATAAACACATTACCAGAATAAGCTTCATCAAAACGCATGTCTTTAATCCCTCGCTTTATGTATAAAAGCAGGCATGAGCCTGCTTCCTTCTATTATTTCACTAGATCTTGTACAAATTTAGGCAATACGAATGCAGCTTTATGAAGCTCCTTCGTGTAATATTTCGTTTCAATCTCATGGAAGCGCTCTTCGCTTACTTCTAATGGATCATGCTTTTTAGAACCGACTGTAAATGCCCACATTCCGCTTGGATATGTTGGAATGTTTGCTGTGTAAAGGCGTGTGATCGGGAAAATTTCTTTAACATCCTTTTGAACGTCGCGAATTAAATCTGCTTTGAACCAAGGATTATCTGATTGTGCAACAAAGATTCCGTCTTCTTTTAATGCCTTTGAAATACCTGCATAGAAGCCTTTTGTAAATAAGTTAACAGCTGGGCCAACAGGCTCAGTTGAATCAACCATGATGACATCATACTCATTTTCGCTATTGGCAATATGCATAAAGCCATCATCGACTTGAACATCCACACGAGGATCATCAAGCATGCCTGCAATTTCCGGCAGATACTTTTTAGAGTATTCGATTACTTTTCCATCGATATCAACAAGTGTAGCTTTTTTCACGCTTGGATGCTTAAGCACTTCACGAATTACGCCGCCGTCACCGCCGCCTACTACAAGAATGTTTTCAGGATTTGGATGTGTGAATAATGGAACATGCGCAACCATCTCATGGTAAACGAATTCATCTTTCACAGAAGTCATGACCATATCATCAAGTAAAAGCATGTTGCCCCATTCTTCTGTCTCTACCATATCTAGCTTTTGAAAATCTGTCTGTTCTGTATGTAAAGTGCGCTTAACTTTCATTGTAATACCAAAATGATCTGTTTGTTTCTCAGTAAACCAAAGACCCATTTTATTCAACCCTTTCTTATTAAAAAAGTATTTTCCTTCTAGTAGAAAACAAAGATTCAACCTTTATAGTTCCCTAAAGGCATAAATACAAACATCAGAAAAAGTATAGTTGATTCTAGCGAAAATGCAAGAGAAAAAAATCTTATGAGTGACTGTTTTGTCCTGTTTTACAAAACTATGCTTATTGATTGGAACGGAAGGGTGCGAGACTCCTGAGGGATAATTGGATAGGTTGAGTCCCGACAGGCGTGGGAGCGCGATGAGGCTAAGGCTTCCACCCGAAAAAAGCGAGTACCCTGGAGCGGAAATCTACCAACTCTTTTTCCTTTTCTTATAAACCTGAAAACAAACACTTTTATTTTAATGGTTAACCAGGAATAAGCATTATTTTTAACACATTCATGTTTAAAATAACAAAGTTATTTAAATACTAGTAGAAGTGGAAATTTATACAAAGATGAAAGCGGGGTGGCTTGAATGGAGATTATGACAGATCAGCGGTTTCGGAAAACGTTTAAATATTTGCGGGCCTTATTCTTTGCGGCACTCATTATGCTCGGGATTTCTATCCTTTTGGTGATCGGTATTTTAGTCTACGCAAAGGTACTCGGGCCGCCGCCGCTGACAGTGCCTCAATCTTCTTTAATTATGGCTGATGATGGAACAGTCATCGGCGAAAGTCATAATGGAGAGAAGCGGTATTGGGCAAGGCTGGAGGACATGAGCCCAGAGCTGATCAGTGCCACCATTGCCATTGAGGATAAAAGTTTTTATGAACATAACGGATTTGATTATAAAAGAATTGCCGGTGCAGCTCTTGCTGATCTTAAAGCAATGGCAAAGGTTCAAGGAGCAAGCACCATCACTCAGCAATATGCCCGCAATCTCTTTCTCGCTCATGAAAAAACATGGAAACGAAAGCTGAGAGAAGCGTTTTATACGATTCGCCTGGAAATGAATTATACAAAAGATGAAATATTAGAAGGCTATTTAAACACCATTTATTACGGAAATGGAGCGTATGGTGCACAGGCAGCAAGCCAGTTTTATTTTGGGAAGGACACTGGTGAGCTTACACTTGCAGAGGCCTCCATGCTGGCAGGCATTCCGAAAGGACCAAGCATTTACTCACCCCTTTCCTCTCTTGAAAAAGCAAAATCGAGACAAAAGATTATTTTAACGACCATGCATGAGGATGGTTACATTCAAAAAGCTGATATTGAAACAGCACTTAATGAACAGATTACTATTATTGGCGAGCACCCTCACAACCAGACGGAGACCGCACCGTACTTTCAGGATGCCGTCCGCTCAGCATTAAAGAATCAGCTGAAGCTGGATGAACGCACCATTGAAACAGGTGGATTAAAGGTTTATACGACACTTGATCTAAAACAGCAAAAAATGGCCGAAGATACCGTGGAAAAGAACCTATCTTCTGAGAGTGATATCCAAACGGGACTAGTTGCGATGGATCCAAAAACGGGCCATGTAAAAGCATTGGTTGGCGGCCGGGATTATGAAAAAAGTTCTTTTAACCGAGCCATACAAGCGGTAAGGCAGCCTGGTTCTACCATTAAGCCGCTTCTCTATTATGCAGCTCTAGAAAATGGTTTTACTCCTGCTACAATGGTTCGCAGTGAGCCAACCACCTTCCGTTTTGATGATGGGAGAGCCGAATATTCTCCGCATAATTTTAATAGCAAATATGCGGATGGCGAGATTACGATGATGCAGGCACTCGCTCTCTCGGACAATATATATGCAGTTAAAACTCACTTATTTTTAGGAGAAGATACGCTTGTAGACACCGTGAAAAAATTCGGCATCTCATCTGAAATGGCTGAGGTTCCATCCCTTGCCCTTGGAACCTCGGGCATTCGGGTAATTGAGCTTGCCGGCGCCTATAGCATGCTTGCAAACGGCGGCAAAGATGTCTCGCCTGTTTTAATCACCAAGGTTGAAAACCATAAGGGCGAAATCATCTACGAAAATAAAAACAGGACAGAGCAAATATTAAAGCCAGATCTGGCTTTTGTTACCGCCCATATGATGACAGGCATTTTTGATAGAAGATTAAATGGGTATACCAGTGTAACCGGCAGCACCTTGAGTGATGAACTGACCCGACCTTATGCCGGCAAATCAGGGTCAACAGAAACAGACAGCTGGATGGCTGGATTTTCACCCCAGCTTGTGACAGCCGTGTGGACAGGCTATGATCAGGGGCAGAAAATAGAGCTTGCGGCCGATAAAGTCTATGCAAAAGATATTTGGGCTGAATTTATGGAGGAAGCGCATAAAGGATTGCCAGTAAAAGGATTCAAATCGCCAAAAGGCACAGTTGGCGTTTATATTGAGCCAGAATCAGGCCTGCTGGCTACACAGAATTGTCCTGTAAAACGGCTCACCTACTTTGTATCAGGGACCGAGCCGACTGAATATTGCTCTTCCCACCTGCCTCAATATGAAGAATCTGAACAGAAACCAGATGATCACAAGGAAGAGAGATCAGAGGAAGATGTACCGTGGTTCCGAAAATTTTTCCGCTGGTAGAAGTATACATGTGATAAAAATGTGAAAAACCTCAAGGAAATAATCCTTGAGGTTTTTCGTGTCCTAGTTCTATACCGTGCATCTGCACTGTAAATTAGTTTACTTTTTTTATTTCCATTGAGCAAGTGTTTCGAAAAGTACGTCAACAAACTGTCACAATTTAGACAAATTTATGGACTTTTTTACCTTTTACCCTTGCAAATCTTTTTTTAGCTGATCTGAAGATCTTTCCCACATAGACTCATCATGTTTTTTTAAGAATTGAGCTAAAATCTCTTTCGATTTCGCATCCATATGATCGACGATGATATGATGTTTCATTGATTTATCCATTCTGTTTACATGCTCCGGCAGTGACTTATAGCCTCTGCGAATGGAACGGTCAACCGTCATTTCACAGGCAGTAACACCTGCAAAATAAGGACCATCTTCTTTTCTGTCAATCGTCACCCAGATCAGCCAGTATGGCTTTCCGTTTGGCACTTCTTCTTTTGTTTTCAAAAATTTAATGCCGCGCTCCACTGCGCTTCTTGCATGCATCGCCCCAATTTCAATGGAAGCTTCCCCTGCATCAACATCAATGATCACCGGTGAAACGTTATCCAAACTGAAGCTTCCCGCTCCAAAGCCGCCATGCCCTTCCGTTGGATCGTTTTTAATAATGTTAAATTCTAAGCTTTTCTTTTTCTCAGACATTTTCCAAACCTCCGTATTAAGTCATTAATAACCGATAAAAGAACTCATCTAATCCTTGACTAAGGAAAGGTAAAACTGTTCTAAAAATCGGCTGAATCGTATAATTGCCTAAAGGCGTAATCACGAGAATAATAAAAATGAGTGACCCATACACTTCAAATTGTGTCATTTTCGCTCTAATATTTGCTGGAGCTAAGTCTTCTATTATTCGATAGCCATCTAATGGCGGCAGAGGCAGCAAATTAAAAACAAACAGCAACAGATTTAAATGAATGAACGTATTTAAAAATTCATTAACAAACATAGGTGTTGATGTCCATAATCCAAGCCCGCCAAGCCCATACCAGATGATAAAAGCCAAAATGGCCATTAATAGATTGCTCAATGGTCCGGCTATGGATACCGTTACACCGGCTAATTTCGGGTTCTTAAAATGATAACGATTGACAGGCACCGGTCTCGCCCAACCAAAACCAGCGATTAAAATTAAAATGGTTCCGATTGGATCCAAATGCTGGATGGGGTTTAATGTGACTCTGCCCTGATTTTTTGCCGTTGGATCTCCAAACTTATAAGCTGTGTAAGCATGGGCAAACTCATGCACCGTAAAAGCAATCATCAATGTAATGATAACAAATGGGAGTTGACTGAGAGGAAACGCCAACACACTCTCCAAAAAATCCAAAGCTCCAGCTCCTCACTGAATATATTCGATCATTCTTTTATATGTATGGAATCATCTAGTAAAATTATACATGATCTACTCCCTAAAGTGAAAAGATCACGGCAGAAACAGCGCTTGCATATAAGGCGATTTTATGAAAAACTACTTTTAGAATGCAAATTATTTCAAGAGGAGGTTTTCCATATGCCATATGTAACAGTTAAAATGCTGGGCGGCCGTACCGAAGATCAAAAGAAAGCACTAGTAGAAAAAGTAACAGATGCGGTCAGTGAAACAACTGGAGCTCCAAAAGAAAATGTAGTTGTGTTTATTGAAGAAATGCAAAAAAACCACTATGGTGTAGCAGGCGTGCGTTTAAGCGACAAGGAATAACCAATGAAAGCCGGACTTTATATAAGTCCGGCTTTCCATTTGCTTGCTCATTGCACTCTAGCTTTATTTTTAAGAGACTCTATATACGCATAAGCCTCTTCGATTTCCTCATCCGTATAACGCTGCTTGCTTTTGAGAGTAAAAACTTTTTCCGATACCTCTTCTTTAGGGAGGTTATCAAAATATAAAACCGTCGAAACAAGCTCAAGAAATCTAGCATTCTGCTCGTTCATATCTTTTAAACATTCCTGCAAATAAGGCATATTCGTTTCATGCAAGCCCAAAAATTCACGGCCGCTTTCCGTCAATGTATAGCGGTATTGATAATAGCCGCCTTTTTTCTCTTTCACTTCATTTACAAATCCCATATTGCACAGCTCTTCCACCCTTAAAGTCAGTTCTTCTGAATAAGGTCCGTAAAAATGAAATTGAAACCGCTCTTGAAATGGAAAATCTATTTTCCTCGCAATATAGATCATTTTCTGCAACTTTTTGCGTCCAATAATTTCATCGGCATCAGCAATGGCCTGCATTAGCTTTGCGTGGTCTTTCAACAAGGCAAGTCATCTCCTACTTCAATTAGTACTGTGTCTATTACATATCTGGGCCTGATTACATTCGTTCACTTATTTCCAAAAGCTCTCGAATTTGCTTTTTGATTTTGGGGTTCGTGCTATTGTCTCTTAATACATCAACAGGATAATAAAGCTTATGATCTGTTCTTCTTTTTCCTGAGACAGCTTCCACAATAGAAGATTCACGCGACAATTCACGGATATCCCCATTTTTCATCTGTAAATTGATTGGCAGCCGCTCTTCTTCTTCGCCTGGACGGTAAAAATCGTACGGCAAATCAGACGACGAGTCGACAACTAAGTAATATTCAGGGTCAAGACCCACTTTTTCAAACAGCCTTGACAGCTCAGCCAGCTTTTTATATTCCTTGGCAGGATCAAATTCAGCATACTTAAATAGATTGCGATCCATAAATCTGCAGCAGAGATCTCTTAGGATCGAATCTTCCTCTTCCTGCCACATTTGAAAATAATAAAGAACAATCGATTCGTCGAGCTTAACATAATCTTCAACTGTTACTTCGCCTTTAAAGAAGGAATAAAAGTGAGTAGGCTCCAGCTTAAATGCATACTTTTGCTGAAATAAATCCTTTGCACGGTGCAGGATTTTTGTGAGGATAACCTCCGCACTGCGGGTAACAGGATGGAAATACACCTGCCAATACATTTGATAACGGCTCATGATATAGTCTTCAATTGCGTGCATGCCGCTATGCTTAATCACGACCTGATCTTCTTGCGGCCGCATAACGCGCAGAATTCTCTCCATATCAAAGTGACCATAGCTTACACCGGTAAAATAAGCATCACGCTGCAAGTAATCCATCCGGTCTGCATCAATCTGACTGGAAATAAGACTAATGACGAGCTTATTTTTTGAGGTTTTAGCAATGACTTCCTGCACTTTCTTCGGAAAATCTTCTCCAGCTCTGCGAAGCACTTTATTCACTTCGGTATCTCCTAAAATGATCGCCTGTGTAAAATATTCATGATCTAAATCAAACACCTTTTCAAAGGAATGAGAAAAAGGTCCATGCCCTAAATCATGAAGCAAGGCAGCACATAAAGATAAGAGGCGATTTTCGTCGTTCCACTCCGGTCTTCCTCTAAACACATCGTCAGAAATTCTTCGTACAATTTCATACACCCCAAGGGAATGGTTGAAACGGCTGTGTTCTGCTCCATGGAAGGTTAAATAGGTGGTGCCGAGCTGTTTAATTCTTCTAAGTCTCTGGAATTCCCTCGTGCCAATTAAATCCCAAATCAGCCTGTCTCTCACATGAACATACCTGTGCACGGGATCTTTAAATACTTTTTCTTCGCTTAATTTTTCCGACGAATAAGCCATTCTTTCCCTCCGTCAACTTGAAGATCAGTTCTAATGGCTGTGATTGAGACAGCCACTCTAATTTATGTGTTTCGTCCATTATAGCTAAAATTAAGTATCCGTTCACGCGGCATTTTCCCGATAAAATAGGAAAAACTGCTTCATGACAAGGCTTCTGCACAGCAAAAAAATTTTTCGACTTTTTCCATTTACCCATAACAGGGAATCTACTAACTAGCAGCTGTCTCCGAAATACCTAATCTATAATCGAATTAAAAAAATCACCTAAAGACGAGTGGTCAGGAGGCGATTTATTTTTTTAGCTTGTTATTGATTTTTTCCATTAATTCTTCTTCCGTCAGTGCTGCAAGCGGACGATTATTAACAAAGGCAAATGTTTTCTTCCTGCCTGGACCGCAATAGGATTGGCAGCCAATATCGATCTTTGCCTCTCCATCAATCTCCTTAAGCTTCGGAATCAGAGTCTTTAAATTCACTGCCTGACAATCGTCGCAAACACGAAATTCGTTTGCCATCTTTACAACCCTCTCTTCGTCATAAAACGACATAAGCTAAAGGGTATTTTACAATTTTTCAAAACTGAATGCAAGCTGCAGAGATTAGCATGAAAGACGTATTTAACCAGTTTAATGGATAGTAAAGCCGATGATGACAGGATTTTTCTTCTTTTACTAACGTAAGGTTGTTTTTTGTCCTTTTTGTGAAATTTCTATTCGGATGTGAGAAAACATACCTATCTATTGAAAAACTCTACTATCCTGTTAAACATCGATGTATAAATACTTTCAATGTTGTCAATCCTTTAGATAGAGCTTCAGAAAAAGTGAAAAGATATATGGGAGTTGAGGATATGAAGGTACGTCAAGATGCATGGACTGATGAAAATGACTTATTGCTCGCAGAAACAGTATTAAGACATGTTCGTGAAGGCAGCACACAATTAAATGCGTTTGAAGAGGTTGGAGATAAACTGAATCGGACGTCGGCAGCTTGCGGTTTCCGCTGGAATGCAGTGGTTAGACATCGCTATGAAAAAGCTTTACAGCTTGCCAAAAAACAAAGAAAGCAGCGCCAGAGAATGCTAGGCAAAGAACAAGCCGGCAAAAAGAAACTGCTCTATTCACCGCCAGTGCCAAGTATGCAAGAAATTGAATCTATTATTCCACCAGCAGAAGAAGAAACCTTTGAATTTGAAATGCCGGCACTAGAAGGCACTGCAGAGTTCACAGAGGAAGCAGAAGGCATGGAGATGGAGGAAGAAGCAGTTTACAATGTTCCTAGCTATTCTCCTATTCCACAGCCAAGCATTCGATCAGGAATTGAATTAGACGATGTAATAGCTTACTTGAAAACATTAAATCATACGGATATTCAAACAGATATATTAAAATCGGAGAATCAAAGACTTAAACGCGAAAATGCCGATTTGAGATCACAGAACCAAGAGCTGGAAGTCAAAATCAGCAAACTTGAACAAAACACCGTCACAATTCAAGAGGACTATGAAACATTAATGAACATCATGAACAGAGCCCGAAAACTCGCCCTCCTCGACGAAGACGAACGCCCAGCCACCAAATTCAAAATGGACCGGAATGGCAATCTGGAAAAAGTCGCTGAGTGACCCGAAAAGCGGAGGCGGCTCGTTCAGCTGCGACAAGCTTAAGACGAGCCAGACAGAAGGTCGTTCTTTGACCTTTTGGCTGGATTGGCTTAAGACCTCGAGCAGCTAGCCGCCGGAGCTAGACATCAAGAAAAGCGGAGGCGGCTCGTTCAGCCCCGACAAGCATAAGACGAGCTGGCATAAAGGTTGTTCTTTAACCTTTAGGACAGATTGGCTTATGACCTCGAGCAGCTAGCCGCCGGAGCTAGACATCTCGAAAAGTGGAGGGCGCTTGCTCAGGGGCGACAAGCATAAGGCAAGCCGGCCGGAAGGTTGTTCTTTAACCTTCTGGGTGGATTGACTTATGACCTCGAGCCCCTAGCGCCCGGAACTAGACATCAAGAAAAGCGGAGGCGGCTCGTTCAGCCCCGACAAGCATAAGACGAGCTGGCAAAATATTTGTTGACTGCATCAAATTTTATATAAATAGATAGCCTTAATGGAGAAGTTGGCAGCAGCACCAATTAAAGAGCCGTGAGCAGGTTTGCTCACGGCTTTTGAATGGTCAGATATTAAATAATGTCTGCCATAATCTTGGCGTTTCGTTCAACGACTCTTTTTAAGTAGCCTTCATATAACGCCGTTTCCTCAGGAGACATTCCTGCTGAATACAGATGCTCGCTTCTGTTTTTAATAGCATTTAGAATGCGGAACATTAGATCGTTAACTGTCAGCTCTTTATTTAGCAGCTCTGAAAGGGAAGCCATAACACCCGGTTCAATGTCCGGATATACGAGCTTTGTGACAGCATCCTTTTTTGCTCTTCCATAAAACTCTTTAATTAGTGCGGCACGTTCGCTTCCGCTTTTGTTTACGCAAAGATAGATTTGAACGGCAATGCCTCCCCGCAGCCTGCGCTGAGATATCCCGGCAAATTTCTTGCCGTCAATACTCAAATCATAGCTGCCAGGGCAATAAGAGCCAACAATTTCCCGCGCTTCTATCTCTTTATGAAAATCAGAAAACATTTCCTTAATAAGCTGCCACATGGCTTCATATCCGCGATTGATGTCAATGCTTTTTTCATGCTCGGAAAATAGCAATGATAGATTCAATACACCTTCATCCAAAACAACAGCAAGACCGCCCGAATTCCGGACAATTACGTCATAGCCTTGATCCTTTAAAAATGCCACTCCCTCTTTTAAGTAAGGCAGCTTTGTATCCTGAATGCCAAGAACGACTGTATTCCCGTGCACCCAGCTCCTCGCTGTCGGAGGTGATATTCCAGCGCCAATGGAAGCGCATAAGCTATCATCCATTCCAAAAGAATGCAAGGCACTCAAGTGAAGTCCTGTTACGGATTCATCGATAATTCTCCATTGCTTTTGCTGCAATAAATCTTGAACAGCACTCATATTATAAATCCCCTTTTCGGAAAAACATTTCTAGTAAACAAGAGTATTATAGCAAGAATGAAGCCAATAGTGAAAGACTGTACAAAGGGAATGCTAAGAGGGAAATGCAGGGTGAATACCTTTTTCAGGCACATTTTCAGGCACAAAAAGTAGAATGGGGTCACAGCCTTGGGTCCATTTTAATCAAAACGAGCCATTTTACGGTTCGGATTGTCCTAATATAAGAAAAACCAACTCTAAAATACACAAGAATTAAGGATATCACCCGTGCAGAAAATTTATCCGCCGTAAAAGCCAACTTATCCGCCATTAAATTTTTTCCGCCAAACTCAAACAAACTCTAACTTCCCCGCCCAACCTCATGCTTCACCCCCATAAAAAAATGGCCAGACCCAATCGGGCCTGGCCAGAATCCATTTTATTGATTTAAAGCCTGTGCTGCTGTAATTAGGGCAAGTTTATATACGTCTTCTGCATTACAGCCGCGAGAAAGGTCATTCACTGGACGGTTCAATCCTTGTAAAATTGGACCAACCGCTTCAAAGTTGCCTAAACGCTGAGCAATTTTGTAGCCAATGTTTCCTGCTTCAAGACTTGGGAATACAAATACATTCGCATCACCCTGCAGCGGAGAGTTTGGTGCTTTCTTTTCAGCAACAGATGGAACAAATGCTGCGTCAAATTGAAATTCTCCGTCTAAGATTAATAGAGGATCGCGTTTTTGTGCTTCTTGAACAGCAGCTGCAACCTTTTCTGTTTCAGGAGATTTTGCAGAACCTTTTGTTGAGAAGCTTAACATCGCAACGCGTGGTTCAATATCAAACATTTTTGCCGTTTTTGCACTTTCAATCGCGATCTCAGCAAGGTCATTGCTGTCTGGTGCGATATTGATGGCACAATCCGCGAATACATATTTTTCTTCATCGCGTACCATGATGAATACGCCAGACGTTTTGCCTACGCCTTCTTTTGTTTTAATGATTTGCAATGCCGGTCTTACCGTATCAGCTGTTGAATGAGCTGCTCCGCTGACAAGACCGTCTGCTTTATTCAAGTATACAAGCATAGTTCCGAAGTAATTCTCATCCAGAAGGATTTTGCGTGCATCCTCTTCTGTTGCTTTTCCTTTACGTCTTTCAACAAATGCAGCTACAAGCTCATCCATCATCGCAAAGTTGTTTGGATCATAGATTTCAGCTGATTCTAAAGAAACATTTAAATCTTTCGCTTTTGCTTCAATTTCTGAAATGTTTCCGATTAAGATCGGTGTTATAGACTTCTCTGCAGCAAGACGGCCTGCTGCTGTTAAAATTCTTTCGTCAAGTCCTTCAGGAAAGACAATCTTTAAATTGTTACCTGTTACTTTTTCTTTTAACCCTGAGAATAAGTCACTCATATTATTCAATTCCTCCAAGCAATTAAAATTTATGTATATACCCTAAACACAAATCGAAATGATCTACATTTTCTAGCATACCCCACACATAATAAATTTCAAGGATTTCACAATTTTGTTATCGCTTTCACATGAAATGTCTTTCTTTTCTGTCATCTATTGTTCACAATACCCGTTTCTTACGTTAATATTTCATTTCTTTGTTGAAAATATCCATTAAATTATCGCAGTCTCTTTTCTCTTTTTTAAGATCCATTATCAAAGTGCTTTCTTCAAGTTTTATTCACATGGTATATGGCCAAACTATGTTATAGTTATTTTGTGATAAGTACATATATAGGAGTGATTTTCATGAGTGAAGCAGCCAAGACACTAGACGGCTGGTATGTGTTGCATGATTTTCGTACTGTGGACTGGACTACTTGGAAGATGCTTTCAAGCGAAGAGCGCCAGGAAGCCATCCATGAATTTTTGTCGTTAGTGGAAAAATGGAATAAGACGCAGGCAGAGAAAAAAGGAAGCCATGCGTTATATACGGTTGTTGGTCAAAAAGCAGACTTTATGATGATGCTTCTTCGTCCTACAATGGAAGAACTGAATGAACTTGAAACTGAATTCAATAAAACAAAGTTTGCGGAATTTACAATGCCTGCTCACTCTTATGTTTCAGTAGTAGAGCTGAGCAATTATCTGCCATCTGATCAGGATCCTTATCAAAGCCCTGAAATCCTGGCACGCTTGTATCCTATTCTTCCAAAGGCAAAATATGTTTGCTTTTACCCAATGGACAAGCGCCGCCAAGGAGAAGATAACTGGTACATGCTTCCGATGGAAGATCGTCGCAGCATGATGAGAAGCCACGGCATGATTGGCCGTCAATATGCAGGAAAAGTAAAACAAATCATTTCCGGTTCTGTAGGTTTTGATGATTACGAATGGGGCGTTACCTTATTCTCAGATGATGTCCTTCAATTTAAGAAACTTGTTTATGAAATGAGATTTGATGAAGTAAGTGCCCGCTATGGCGAATTTGGTTCTTTCTTTGTTGGCAATCTGCTTGAAGAAGACAAGGTCAGCCACTTTTTACATGTAAATTAAGCTAAATTAAACTCCCCAGGCAAAAAGCCTGGGGAGTTTTTTATCTTCATTACATTTCGCATTATGATTTTGTAGGCATAAAAAAACAAGCTCCATCATAGGAATGAAATAGTGAGTTGATTTATTTTGATAGCCCAAGTTTTATATTTCACCAATCAGCCAGAAAACCATCTTAGGGGGTGAATGGATGGGTGTTATCGCGTACAACGAAGATGATGTCAGACTGTTGGCAAGATTGATGAGAGCAGAAGCAGAGGGAGATGGAAATCTTGGCATGCTGATGGTTGGCAATGTTGGCGTGAACCGGGTGCGGGCAGACTGCCTTGATTTTCGTGATATCCGATCTATTAGGCAAATGGTTTTTCAAAATCCAGGCGGCTTTGAAGCAACTCAAAAAGGTTATTTTTATCAGAGAGCCAGACAGGGCGAAATTGATCTAGCCCGAAGAACCATTAAAGGGGAGCGAAGCCATCCTGCCAGTAATTCTTTATGGTTTTTCCGTCCTGCAGGTAATTGCCCGGCTCAGTGGTATAACCAATGGAATTCCGGCCGGTTTAAGGCACATTGCTTTTATCAGCCGACGCAGCAGGATTGTCCAACTGTTTTTTAGCATGTTGAAATTATAGGAATCATTAGGAGGGGAAAAGAAGTGAGTCAATCGAATTTTAATCAATATCCTTATTATGGTTACCAGCAGCAGCAACAACAGCCTTACACAGCAGCACCGAAAGCAAATGCTTATCCTGTTCAGCAGCCTGTTGCCTATCCGCCGCAAATCCCTACTGGAGCTATGCTTCCGGCCACTGGCGGTCAAGCGCCAACTCAAGCGCCGCAAGTTCCTGGCATGCTGCCAATTGAGCAATCGTATATTGAGAACATTCTTCGCTTAAATAAAGGAAAGCTGGCAACAGTTTACGCTACATTTGAGAACAATACAGAATGGAATGCGCGCGTTTTTAAAGGTCTAATTGAAGCAGCTGGAAGAGATCATCTCATCTTGAGTGATCCGGAAACTGGTTTACGATACTTAATCCCAATGATCTACTTAGATTATGTAACATTTGATGAAGAAATTGAGTATGATTATCCAGCATTCGGCGGCGTGCAGGGGTTAACTCAATATACACCTAGATAAAAATACATCCATACAAAAAGCGTGAAAGGATCTTCTTTCACGCTTTTCTCATGGACGATTATTGAAAAACTTCAGGATATACGGTTTCTGCCACCAATTGCACAGCTTCTCCGATTCGCGGTCCTGGTCTTGATGTAATATCACTGTCAAGCTGGTACACAGCATCGCCAGAAATAGCAGCAATTTGATCCCAGCCTGTACGGCCCTTTACTTCTTCAATTGGATTATCAACATAGTTAACAGTAGTTGCAATCACTTCTGGATTACGGCTGATGATGTCTTCTTCTGATACTTTAATCCATCCTTCTTGATCTCCAAACACATTACCAACATGTGCAGCCTTTAGAATTTCCTGCTGGAATGTATTGCTTCCTGTTGTATAAATGTCTGGGGCAGGACTAATTTCTAAATAAAGCTGTTTTTCCTCTTCCACTCCTGCCAGCTTTTCACCAACTGAAGCGATTTGGTCCTGAATGCTTTGAACAAGCTCTTCGCCTTTCTCCCCTACACCCATTACATCAGCGATTTGCTGAATATCACCATATACGTCTTCAAATGTTAAAGCAGACTGAATGACAAAAACAGGGATACCGGAATCAATAATCGGCTGCAGCTGTTCTTCCGCACCAACTGTATAAGCGATCACAACATCAGGGTTCAGCTCAATGACCTTTTCAGCATTAACCGTCATCGAATCGGAAACCTTTTCGATTTCCTGAACTTCTTCAGGATAATTATCTACATCTGTTACACCGACGACTTTTTCTCCGGCATCTAAAGCAAAAAGAATTTCTGTATTACTTGGTTGCAGTGAAACAACGGTTTCTGGCACTTCTTCAAACGTTACTTCTGTTCCCATATCATCTGTTACAGTATAAGCAGCAGATTCTTCTTCCTGCGGCTGTTCTGTTTGATCATTATTTTCCGTGTTTTCTTCTGCTGTGTTACACGCAGCTAAGAAAAGAACCAGCATGAAGGATGCGAACCATCCTGCGAATTTTTTGTTTTTCATTTTTATTCTCCTATCTGACTTTATATGATTTGCTTGTAAATTTTATTTCTTGTACGCCGCTCATCTTATTTACATACACTGCCATCACAAATAACACATTGGCCAGCAAATGCGTATAATCAAACAAGATTTCTGGCACATTTCTTTCCAGGCTGACTTTATGTAAGGCTCGAACTGATTTCTTTGCTTCACTCCGGCAAACATGTAAAACACATGCTGCTTGCGTTCCTTGAGGAAGGAGAAAAGTTTTAATCTCTTCTTTCACTTCCTCTACGTATTCATCATAAAGACTGCTGAGTGCCTGTACATCTTCCTCTGAAATCGCCAGTTTTCCGCGAACTGAACCATTCAGATGATACGCCATCGGCAGCAGTCCCATCAAATCCTGATGGACTTTTGGAATATCTGCAGTTAAAGAAGCAGCTTCCCCAATTCTTGTTGTCATTGAATCTGTGCGAATTTCATAATCAACCGTAGAAGCTGCTTCACGCATAAACGGATAGCATAAAAAGCGATTATCTTTTCTCTCCATTTTCATCCACCTCCCTTTTTTTAAACATGCAAATGCTTTCGATGCTACTGGGCAGACTGGCTTTTAATTTTAGCCAAGACATCCAGCCTAAAAAAAGTGAATGATCTTTTACTCCATATAAAGAAGCCGCCCAAAAAATTGGCCGGCTATTTATCCATATTTGATTACACACCAAATACAATCAAACTAAAACACCGTACAATTCTCTTAACTTCCGAAGAGTAAAATACTTGCAGAACTGGCAGATATCCTGGCTTGTGCTTCATCCTAGTTTAAGACCTTCCCATTTGTGAAAAACAAACAGTGGTTTTCTTCTTATTTCGTCAGCACTTACAGTTGCGGAGACAGCTTCGGTTTTGCACCGAATTCCCTATTAAGCTGATTGCTCAGCACCAATTCCTTCGTTTCTATTCACTTACAATCAGTTTACCATATTTCAAACAGCACATATGGTTTCTTTCAGAAAGACTCTACCATTATAAATATTTCACTGCTGCAATAATCAGCAATACCCATGCAGCTAAAAAGGACAAACCGCCAAGCGGGGTAATCGCTCCAAGCACACTAATTTTCGTGAGTGTTAACACGTATAAGCTTCCCGAGAATAATATTATTCCGCCAACCATCAGCCATCCCGCAGTTGATAAAAGAGAACTTGCCGGCAATTTCCCAAGCAATACTCCAATAATAAGCAGTCCAGTAGCATGGAACATTTGATAGGTAACACCTGTCTTCCATGTTTCCAAATATTTAGGCTCTACTCTGCCTTCTAAACCATGCGCACCAAATGCACCTAGAGCAACAGATAAAAAGGCATTCACTGCTCCAAGAATAATAAACAATTTCATCCCAATTCCCCATTTCGTTTCTATATGATTAAAGCTCCTATACATATTAAAGAGATTTACTGATTGGCAGCCTGTCAGGCGTAGCCAAAGGCTTCTCAGCACTTATACTTTATTCTTAATTAGCTGCTGCGCCTTTTTTGAGTTATTAAAAATCAAACAGTGAATCTCCGTTTGCTTCATCTTCCATCTCTAAGCGTTTTGCCGGCTGAATGGCTGGCGCAGGATTCTGCGGCAGGATCTGGGGCATTGGCTGTGGCTGTGATACTGGCACTGAATAAGAAACAGGCATAGAACTTAGCTGCTGTGTTTTTTCTCCGCCATTTTCTAGAATCAGCTCACAAATTGATTTTATAGCATGTACTCTTTCTCTTACTAAAGAGCTTTGAGAAAGACCCTTTGCTTCCTTTAGTTCTTTTTCCATTTTCCCTAAAAGCTGCTGAATAGATATACTCAAGTTTTTCACCTCTGATCATCATTAATATAAATTTTATCAATTTTTCTTTTCAAAACGCAAACATCGCTGTCCTGAAGCTCTATATACGTCAAGCGAAGGCAGGCGGCTCGTCTTAAATTCAAAAGCCCTGCAGCCTTTTGGATAGCGCTGATCCCAAGTAATATAGAAGAATTTACACTTAAAACAATCTACTCTCTTGTTGTCCATCCTGCTTTCAGCCTTTCGCAAATTTTGTCTGTTTCACATGAAACATACGAGATTTTGTCAAATGTCGTTTATTTTCCAGTCGATTTCCTGTTGTCCTTGTGCTCTTAAAAAGGCATTCACCTTCGAGAAAGGCCTGCTTCCAAAAAAGCCTCTTCTTGCCGAGAGCGGACTTGGATGTGGAGACGTAATTACTTGATGTTTTTCCAGATTTAACAGTTTCATCTTCTCTTGAGCTGGCTTGCCCCAAAGAATAAAGATAACGGGTTCTTCCCGCTCATTCAACTTTTTAATGATCTCATCGGTAAATTGCTCCCATCCTTTTCCGCGATGAGAATAAGCTTCTCCTTCCCTAACAGTTAACACGGTATTTAACATTAATACACCTTGCTTTGCCCATTTGACTAGGTACCCATTATTTGCGGGCGGGATGCCTAAGTCATTCTCGAGCTCTTTGTACATATTCCGTAGAGATGGGGGAATTTTCACCCTAGGCTTTACCGAAAAGCTCAATCCATGAGCCTGCCCTGCTCCATGGTATGGGTCCTGACCTAATAAAACTACTTTCGTTTCGGCATAATCTGTATCATGTAAACTATTAAAAATATCCTGTTTAGGAGGATATACAGTTTCCTTTTCATATTCTTTCTCAATAAACTCAATCAGCTGCTGAAAATATGGCTTTTCCATCTCTTTTTTCAAGATCTCCTGCCAGTCATTATGCAATAACATGCACATCTCTCCTCCTCTCTCATTCTAGTTATTACGTTCCCTTCATTCATCTAGTATAAAGCAGAAATAAAAATAATAGGTTTTAAAATTTTCATAGCGGATAAATATATACTAGCAGGGACAAGCTCCCGACTATCATAAAAATAATTGAATGGAAGGTGCTAAATATGTATAAAGTTGAAGTTGTAGAAAATGGTGTGCAAGCTACAAACACAATCGATATGTTAAATAACCAAGGTTATTCAAAAGAGCATATTTATATTTTCGCTCACGACAAAGATCGTTCTGAGAATCTAACAGATGCAACAGATACTGGCTCTGTCGGCATGAAGGAGCAAGGATTATTTGATTCTGTTGGTAATGTCTTTAAAAAGCGCGGAGATGAGCTTCGCACAAAATTTGAATCACTTGGTCTAACAACTACTGAAGCTGAGCAATATGAAGAAGTTCTAGACCAAGGCAAATTAGTCATTGTAGGATCTGACTCTGCGGAGAAATAAAATTCACATATTAAAGCCCGAATCTGCTGATTCGGGCTTTTGTCTGTTCGTTAGTGAATACCGTATTGAATAATCCCAGTGACCGCTCCTACTGCAAGAGCAATCAAGATGACTAGAGCCGGATGCAATTTCACTTTCTCCATTAAGATATAACTGCCCACCACAAGGATCAATGTATAAAGCGTTCCCGTACTAACAATAGAATCCTTAACAAACTGATACGTCAGCACACCAAGCAAAATGGCGATAACAGGTCTGACATTGTTCGAAATGTTTTTCACCTGCGGGGTATCTTTATATTTTAATAGAATTGCCATTAATAAGAGCATTAGCAGAATAGATGGTGCTACTGTGGCAAATAGCGCAACTAAACTGCCGATGATCCCGCCTTCAGTGTACCCAATATAGGCTGCCATTTTTGTTGCAATTGGTCCAGGCAGAGCGTTCCCAGCTGCAAGCACTTCACTGAACTCTCTTGAGGTCATCCAGCCATATTGGCCAACCACCTCATTTTCTACAAGCGGAATGCTAGATGGTCCCCCGCCATAGCCAAGGATACCAGGAATAAAAAAGGCCAAAAAAAGCTGCCAATAAATCATGAGGTGCCCTCCTCCCTTTTACGTTCCGGGATAAAAGCAATCAGAATCATCAGGACAATTAAAATGCCCGGATGAATATTTAAAAATTCCATAATGACAAGAGATCCTGCCAAAAACGCAATGGCCTTCTTCCATCCGAGGGAACTGCCGGATTTTTTGATAAAGTCCCAAGTCATGACGGCTAGCATCACTGCAACAACCGGTACAACGGATGCGGACATATGCTGTACCCAAGGTATATCTTTAAAAGCCTGCAGGAGCTGAAGCAGAAAAATCATCATTAGAGCAGTCGGTGCAACGGTTGCCAGCAGGGCAATAATACCGCCTAGGATACCGCCTACGCGATAGCCAATATAACCTGCCATCTTCGTAGCGATTGGTCCTGGCATTGTGTTGGCAAGAGCAAGTGTATCACTGAACTCTTCTTCATCCATCCACTTATATTTTTTGACCACTTCTTGGTGTACTAGCGGAATAGCGGACGGGCCTCCGCCAAAGCCGAGTATGCCGGACCGAAAGAATGCAATCATTAAATGCAGATGTGTTTTGCTGTTTTTGCCTGGACTCGGCAGTGGAGCTTCAGGCTGTGTGTTTACAACTGGATTTACCAAGCTGCGATCGATCCATCTGTTCGTGATTCTGTTCCGCCCATTAGTACACCCGTTTGCTCATTCCGCCAAATGATTTGTCCGCGCCCAAAACTTCCTCCATCTGCTGTTACATGGATCTGATGACCTTTTCGAGCCAGTGCCTGCACCAGATAATTTGGAAACTCGGGTTCTACATGCACTGATTTGCCTTTCATCCATTGCCACCTTGGCATGTCTAATGCTGCTTGTGGATTCAGCAAATAATCAACCGTATTTGTTACGACTTGAAAATGACCCTGCGGCTGCATATAGCCGCCCATAACACCAAATGGCCCCACTGCTTTTCCGTCTTTTGTTAAGAAGCCCGGGATAATTGTATGATAGGTTCTTTTGCCGGGCTGAAGAACATTCGGATGATCGCTTTCGAGCGAAAAGTCATGACCGCGATTCTGCAGGCTTATCCCTGTTCCAGGAATGACAATCCCTGATCCAAAGCCCATATAATTACTTTGAATATAAGAGATCATATTGCCTTCTTCATCCGCTGCAGCCAGATAAACGGTTCCTCCCTTTGGAAGCTCATAAGGCTTTGGATCGGATGCTTCTTCGCCAATTACCCTGCTTCTATCTTTTGCGTACGCCTCTGATAATAGCTCTTCCGCTGAAATCGGCATATGTTCCGGTTCCGTTATAAATGCCTGACCATCTGTAAAAGCCAGCTTCATTGCCTCAATTTGCTCGTGCAGAGTTTCGGCATTTTGCCATAAAGGACCTGGAGATTTCTGCGCATATACATTCAACGCCATTAAAGCCACCATTCCCTGGCCATTCGGCGGAATTTCCCAGACATCATATCCTCTATAATTTGCAGATATAGGCTTAACCCATTCCGGTTTATATGCAGCAAGGTCTTCTTTTGTTAAAAATCCATTATGTTTTTTCATAAAATCATCGATCTGATCCGCTAAGTCCCCTTCATAAAAGGACCTTGCCTTTGTTTCTCCGATCGATTTTAAAGTTGATGCATGCCCCTTAGAGCTCCACATTTCGCCAATTTCCGGTGCTCTGCCATTCGGCGCAAACGTTTCAAACCATGAGGCATATTCTTCAGCGGTAAAATCCTTTTTAAAACGGTTATAAGCCATTTTCCAATACTTCCCTAAGATTGGTGTGAGCGGATATCCTTCTTCCGCATATCGAATGGCAGGCTTTAATGCTTCTGCAAGAGAAAGCTTTCCGAATCGCTCTGATAAAGCTGCCCAAGCAGCAGGTACACCAGGTACTGTCACAGGAACAGTCCCGAATACAGGCATTTTTTCATGGCCAAGCTCTTTCACTTTTTCTGCTGATATGGATTGTGGAGCGGGACCTGAAGCATTTAATCCATGAAGCTCATCTTTTACCCAAACAAGAGCAAATGCGTCACCGCCAATTCCGTTCGATGTTGGCTCAACAACTGTTAAAGCGGCAGCTGTGGCAATCGCTGCATCAATGGCATTGCCTCCTTTCTGCAGAATTTCAAGTCCTGCTTGAGCAGCAAGGGGCTGGGATGTAGCTACCATTCCTTTTTTAGAAAAAACTGTATTTCTTTTTGATGGAAATGGGTGATTTAAATAATCCATATTAATTCCTCCTCGGCACTATCTATTAATCCAAACCAAAACATTATAACAATTGTTAATCATTTTTTTATTTTTCATTACCAAATGATTATGAGATATAAAATGATTATAAAACATAAATATTCAGAAATCTATATTTTTTTCTGATTTTAAAATAAGAAACCGAAAGACTTATTTTAAATGGAATGACTCTTTCTTGCAGAGCAATTCTGAAAAAACAAAGCTTTTTTCCAATCGCTACATAAAGTCAACTCCTTTTTCCATTAAAAGCTTCAAATTTCTTGACCCGCTTTAATAATATAACCCCTCGCCCCTCTCTACTTTCCTCCCTATAAGATCACTAGTTTAACCCTAAGTAAAAATTTTTCATAAATTCACAGCAGACAACGAACAGACAAAAAGAAAGTTAAATAGTAATTTTTCGATCATTTGTTAATTTAATCAACCATAAATATTTGTTATAAAAAGGAAACAGAAGATGCGAAAAAAGGGGGAAAAGAGAAAAGAATGCAGAATAATAGGGATTGATTTGGAGAATGGACATACATTATAGCTAAGAACGACAGCGTGAAGAGGGGAAGAAGATCAGATCATAACAGTTGCTAAGAGGAAGCAAAAAAAGCGGCATAAAAATAGCTCTAAGCTAAGGGACTGCTTAGAACTATTTATTTCTAGCTATACTAATCGCTTATCCAAGGATACGCTGATATACCGATTTCGCATGAGTAATATCCTTTGTGCCATGAATCAGTGCTCTGCCATCCTGAAAAAGAACCATACGCTGCTCCGCCATTTCAATAGAGAGCAGATAGGGATTTCCTTTAATCTCATAACCTAATGATTTTAGTTGCTTCGAAAGAGTTTCAAGGCTAATGACCGTGTCGTGCGGCGGTCTAATTTGGACTGTATCTCTGCCGCATAGAACAGCGGTTTTGGTTCGATTTTCACTTTGAAGATACGGGTATGTTCGGGTGGTGCCACAAGAGAGGCAGCCCTCATCCTTTGCTTTTGAAATTTTAATATTTGTGTACTGATTGTTCCAAAGGTCGAAGCTGACAAAAGTTTGCCTTATATGCTCCCAATCTTCCACTAAAATTTTCAGAGCTTCAGCAGATTGATGGGCAATGACCATTTGTACAGCCGGACCAATGATTCCACCGGTATCACAAGTCATTCCCTGAAGCGGAATCTTCTTTAGTAGGCAATTTAAGCAAGGTGTTTTTCCAGGAATGATCGTAAGGCTCATGCCATAACTGCTGACACATGCTCCATAAATCCAAGGAACCCCATGCTTTTGAGAAGCATCATTTATGAGCATCCGTGTTTCAAAGTTATCGGTGCAATCGAGGATTAAATCCACTTCCCTGCACAAATCCTCAATCACTTCAGGTGTTGCATCGCCAATAACAGCCTTTATGTTTAGTTCATGGTTGATTTCTAGTAATCTCTTTTTGGCTGCTGCTGCTTTTGGAAGCTTTTCAATGACATCCTGTTCCGTATAAAGCTGCTGCCGCTGGAGATTGCTTTCTTCGACATAATCACGGTCAATGATGGTGAGTTTGCCAACACCTGCTCTTGCAAGCACTTCGGCATTCCCAGATCCAAGCGCTCCAGCACCAATTAGCAAAACGTGCTTTTGGCTGATCATCCTCTGGCCTTCAAACCCAATTGGTGCAAATAGTGTTTGTCGTGAATAGCGATCACTCATAGCAGCTTACCCTCCACTGACAGGCGGAATAAAGGCAATGATATCTCCCTTTTGGATCACTTCATCGTCTTCTGCAAATTCTTCATTAATGGCTGACATTGTACTATCCAGCTTTGTCAGGTTATATTTTTCTGCTATTAGCTCTTTAACATCTGCAACGGTTTTTCCCTCTGCCTGTAATTCAATATATTCAGCACCTGCTTCATCACGCAAGTGAGCAAAAAGCATAATTTTATTCATTTAGATCACTCTCCTCTGGTTTACCTGAAGGATAGGCTACCGTCTCAAGCTGATTGCCAATCCACTCTTCTCCATCCTCCCAATGTTCTTTCTTCCAAATAGGAACGATCTCCTTTATGCGCTCAATGGCATAGCGATTCGCTTCATAAGCATCGTTGCGGTGAGGAGTGGAAACAGCAATGACAACAGCGATATCCGTAATATCAAGTTTTCCGACACGATGAGTAATGGCAACTTCAGCTCCAGCCCATTTGTCTTTTATTTCATTCCCAATCTGCTCGAGTTTTTTCACAGCCATTGGTTCATACGCTTCATAAACTAAGAATAATGTTTTCTTCCCATGTGTCAGCTCTCTGACGGTGCCAATAAAGGTTGTGATGGCACCAGCCTCACGCTGAACAACTTTATCGATCACAGCTTGTGTGTTAATTGGTTCTTTTGAAATTTCAAAGTTCATTGCTGGTCACCTCTTATTAGTCTTTAGACCTTTTAAAAGAATAAAGGTTCAAGTTCTTGCACGAGAGAATAGCCGCCAATTTGTTCAACAGCCTGCTTAAAGTCATCGGATTGAATGACCTTAATAAGTGTCTGTCCCTGTTCACTTTCGAAAAAGCTTTTTGTCATAAGCAGATCGTAATGTTCATCTGCCACTGGGATAAAATCGAGTTTCATCACCTTAGCAGCAGAGTAAATGCCAAGACCAACTCCATCAGGGTTTCCTTTCACCTCTGCAGCAACACTTAAGTGTGAAAACATTTCACGTTCATATCCAGTAATCTGCTGAGGACTAACCCCTTCTTCTCTCATCATCATATCAAAAAGAACTCTTGTGCCTGCACCTTTTTGCCGATTGGCATACTGTGCCTGTTTTTCAACAATATCAAGCAGCGATTGTATGTTAAGCGGGTTGCCTTGTGGCAATAGCCAGCCTTGTTTTCTTCTTAAGAAAGGATATAAGACAACTTCCGTTCCCTGCAAGAATCTTTTTATATAGGAAGTGTTATATTCTTTTGTTTCAGGGTCAAGCAGATGCACTGCAGCTAAATGTGCTTCCCCTTTTTTAATGGCCATCATACCGGCCATGCTGCCTGTATGTGAAGCCTGTATACTGAACGATCGATTTTCTGCTTTTAGTTTTGATGATAAAAGGTCGATTGTCAGATCGTGACTGCCGCTGAACACAATGGCATTTTCAATTTCATGCTTTGGTTTATAAAGTTCTGCTTCCGCGTATTCTCCTTGCTCATACCCTAAAATATCAGGAGGAATGACAAGCAGGCCGTCTGCACGTACAAGCGACATGGTCACTCCAGCAGCTCTTGATAAGGGGTTTGCCACATACTCCCCATTAATATACCCTATACTCACTCGAATAAAATCTTCAGCACCCATTGACCCGACCATTCGCCGGCCAATTTTCACTTTCAGCTTTTGCCGTTCGGGTTCATTTACACCTAAGTACTCACAAATAAGCAGACGCACAAACCATTCTAAGCTTAAATAGGCTGACACAGGGTATCCTGGAATGCCAACAACGATTGTGCTATTCACCTTGCCGATAATGACAGGTTTACCAGGTCTTGTTGCAATTCCATGCGTATACACGGTGCCTATCTCCTGTAAAATATGAACAGTGTAATCCTTTGATCCTGCCGATGATCCAGCATTGATAACTACAATATCTGAGGTATTTGCTGCTTCCAGCAATGCGGCTTTTATTTTCTCCGGATCATCCTTAACGACTGGTGTGAGAAGCGGATCTCCTCCCCACTCTCTTATATAATTGACAAAGGCACTTCCATTAAACTCAATAAGCTGTCCAACTGAAGCAGCATCTTCTGCGGAAACTAGCTCATTGCCAGTGGGAATGACCGTTACAGCTGGTTTTTTAATGACTGGAATGGTTAGAGTTCGAGCGGCAACTAATGCCCCAATATCAACTGGTCTGATTTCATGGCCTTGCGGGAATAGCATTTCCTCTTGTACAATATCCTCCCCAATCGGACGGATATGCTGCCAAGGAGCTGCTGGTTCAATGATTTCCACGCTATCTTCATCCCGCTCTTCTACGTTTTCAATCATGATTACCGCATTAAATGGAGGAGGCACTTCATTTCCAGTATCCACATGAATAAAATCTTCATTTCTCCTTAGCAGCAGCGGGTTTTGTTCATGAGCAGAAAAGGTCTCTTCTGCCACAATCGCTATGCCATCCATCGCTGAAGCATGAAAATGAGGCATCGAGCTCTGTGCAAAAATAGGTTCTGCTGTAATTCGCCCAAGAGCAGACACACTTGGTATCCACTCCACTTTCCTCTTCGGCTGAAAGTTTGCGAGCATTTCATGCCGTGCCTCTTGGCGGGGTTTATTCTCTAAATATATTTTTCGTTTGTATGGTGACATGTTAACACTCCTTAATACCAGGGCGCTTTATCGATCTATAGATAGGGACGATAAGCGCTGGAGCTGTTAATGCTTCTTAAAGAAATAATTTAACAGTGACAAGTTCTCCTTTTTGCACCCCTTCACTGCGGGCCGGAATTTCAATCAGCCCATCACTATTGACCAGGGTTGAAATAAGTCCCGATTTTCCGAAAATAGGTTCAGCCAGCCATTGTTCACCCTCCTGAAAGAGACGAGTTCTCACATAATCTGTTCGTCCCGCAGCAGAAGGGATATTTCTAGTGGTTTTTGCAAATGTAAACGGAGAGTCTAAGCCTTCATATCCTTGCAGTTGATTCAAGATTTTTTTGGCGAAAACATGGAAAATAACCATAGCTGAAGCTGGATGGCCGGGAAGTGCAATCACAGGTTTTCCTTCTGCACTTGCCATAATTGTTGGTTTTCCAGGTTTAATCGAAATGCCATGTACAAACACACCTGGTTTTCCCAGCGAGTTCAGTACATCAGATGAATAGTCCATAACACCAACAGAACTTCCCCCTGAGATAAACAAACAGTCTGCTTCAGCAAGCATTTGCTGCATTTTTCTTTTTAAATCATCAAAATCATCATTTACAATACCGCCGTATTTAAATTCATATCCCCATTCTTTTACAAGGGCTCCAATTGTCATACCGTTCATATCACGAACCTGGCCGGGCAATAGCTCTTTCGTTTCGAGTGCTTTCACTTCATTTCCCGTTGATAAGTAAGCAATAATGGGTTTGCGTACAACTGGGACTTCTACTATTCCTTGTGAGGCAAGTGCACCGAGTTCCTGTGCCCGAAGCAAGGTTCCTTTTTTCAGCAAGAGGCTTCCCTGCCGAAGATCTTCATCTGCTTCAATCACATTTTCTCCAGGCATGACATGTTTATATAAATTTAGAAGACCATCTAAATCTTCACAATGCTCAATCATAACTACCGCATTACTATGCTCTGGAATCATTCCACCAGTAGGGACATACATGGCCTCCCCGCTAAAAAGAGGCTTTGAAGGCTGCTCCCCCATTTTCACTTCACCTGTGACATTTAAATAAGCAGGAAGGTTTTCAGAGGCCCCGAATGTATCCGCCGCTAGGACAGCATAGCCATCTACAGCCGACCGGCGGAAGCCAGGCACATTTTCTGTTGCGTGTATATCCTTTGCAAGGATGTGCTGTACAGCCTCTTCAAGCGGCACCATCTTCCATTCCTGAATGGGCGAATAATATTCTTTTATTAGCTGGAATGTTTCCTCTACTGTTTTTACATTAAAAAATTTCATAGCTGCTCTTTGCCTTCCGAAGAGATCTGTGCTGCTTTTTTATACTCTTCCGGGTGATTCATATTAAAAAGGGTTGACTCATTGATAGGTATTTTTAAAGATTCAACTCTTATATACACTGTCTGAATATAGTTTAGCATATTGCGAATAGCCAGCTTTTCTTCCTTTAAGAACATTTCCGCACAATTTCTTGTTTCCCTTCTATAGGCAGCAAATAGAGGGTGTTTTTGGCCGTCCCGCTCTGGAACGGCAGCTTGGTAATCATCCAGCTTGCTTAGTAAATAACTTCCGAGCGATGCAGATATAAAGGGCATATCGCAGGCAACAATTAAATTCTTTTCCGTTGCTGATAAAGACAGCCCTGCTTCAATTCCAGCAAGCGGCCCTTTTCCTATATAACGGTCTGCAATCATCGGCAATTGCAGAAATGCATAATCATCAGGCGTATTCGTTACGACAATGACATGGTCGACAATGGTTGCAAGCTCTTCTGCAATCCGTTCAATGACCGTTTTTCCGTCTATTTGCAGCAGTGCCTTGTTGGTACCCATCCGGCTTGATTTCCCGCCTGCTAAAATAATGCCTGTTGTCTCCACTTCTATCACCAGCCAATCTTAATGGTATTTGCCATCCTCAGCCGTGCCAAAACCGTTTTCTTGCGCAATATAGTCCAGGTGAATTGTTTTTATATCCATGAGCGCAGGTGTTTCCTTCTTCAGCAGCTTTCTCATATCAATCACCTTTGTATACCCTTTGCATGTTTGACAGCCGTGAATTTCCGCTCCTTCTTCACCATCCACCTTCATAACAATCATTTGGGTATGATCTTCTGTTCCGCAATGTGCACAGCGCAGCTTTTTTTCTTCCCTGCTATGCAGACAGCGCGGGCATGTGAGCTCCTTTTTCCCCTTTTTCCCTACAACAGCAAAACGCGCAGGCTCACCGCATGCCGGGCAGCATGGGTCATGCTGAAATTTAGTCAGGACGGTCTCCAGCTCTGCTGCAGCCTTTTGTAAGAAAGGGCGGGCAGCCTGTTCTGCTGCAAACAGCGGGAGCCATTCCGGAACCTGATATTGTTCTGCAACTGCATGAAAGTAGGATCGATTTACAGTGATCGCCTCTTTAAACCACTTACTCACTATGTCAATGGTTAAATTCTCTTTTAAGATATCACAATACTCAAGATTTCCCGGCTGCCTTTCAGCTAAAAAATCAAACAGTTCAATTATAAAAAGATGATATTGATTCATATCCGCTTCAAGGTCAAGCTGTGGAATAAGTGGTGAGGAGATAAGTTCAAACGAAGATTCTTTCACTACAGCTGTTTCATATATAGACTGGCGCCACTCTTTTATTAATTCTTCTATTTCCGCCTGCAGCTTCTCATAGCTTTCTTCTACTACATTCGTGTTCGACATAAGGATCCCTTCTTTCAATGTTCTTTTTAAAAAACGGGAAGAGCTACCCAGTAATGGGTAGCTTCTTCGTATTAATAGGTTTGTTTCGAGATTAAGCCCGCTTCTGCTCTTGTTCCTGTTCTTTTTCCTGTTCCTTAAGCTCGTCATACCAGCGCCCGTGATGATCACGCGCATATTCTTCTGGAATATCTCCTTTTGTCATTCCTCTAAAAGAAGCACGGGAGCCGGGATGGCCAACCGATAAATAAACATGACCGACTACAACGGCCGTGGATAATCCAAGTCCGATATTATGAAGCGGATATGCCCACATCACAAGTCCTTGTGGAAAGTACTGCGGAAACCACATGACAAGACCGGAACCAATGAGCATAACAGCTGTCAAAATCGTCAGCAGAGAGTTTAACTTTTCACCTGCATTGTAAAAATCCTGCTTTGGTATCTTCGCATGACCGCCAAAAAATTCTTTCGGAAAATGTAAGAAGAATTGGAAGTCATGTTTTTTCCAGGAAAAAATCTGCTTCATCCAGTGAATAAAGCTCTTTGGATCTACAAACAAAATATAGACAACAGGCAGGATGAAAAACACAACTGCTATTCTATGAACAAGACGTGCACCTGCCGGGCTTCCAAATACAACATAAAGCCAGTCAAAAAACTCTGTATAAAGCGGCAGACCGGTTAAGTACAGAACAAAGAATGCCAAAGCATTTAACCAGTGTGCAAAAATGACATGCTTTGAGAATCGCTTAACCATCTTTGGTTCTTTTTTATTCATGGTCATGATCCCCTTCCGATCGGTCTTTTCTTACAGCATTTGATATAGCAGCACCAATAACTGCCATTGTTGTAGCTCCAAGCATCATTTTGCCAAGCGGCTGAGCATAGTCCTTCCAAACCACTTGGGATAAAGCCACTTTTGGATTCTCTGGCAATCCATAGACAGATGGTTTGTCAGCAAGGAGATAGATGGTATTGGTGCCTTCAATTCCTTGCGGGTTATAGATATTTGCATTCGGAAAACGTTCCTTCACTTCACCTAGGCGCTTGTTTGCTTCAGCTAAGACAAGGTCCTTTTCTTCATAAATTAAGCAGTCAGTATGGCAGGCAACCACACAGGCCGGCTGCAGACCTTGCTCAAGCCGGTCTGTGCAAAGAGTACATTTTTGTGCCTTTCGATATTCACTGCCATTTTTATCTTTATAGGTGGCAAGCTGCACAACACCAAAGGAACAATTCTGAACACAATAGCCGCAGCCTACGCATTTTTCCGCATCAATGACGACGGAATTGAATTTTGTATAGCTGATCGCACTCTCCGGACAAGCCTTTTCACAGGCAGCCTGATTACAGTGCAGGCAGGACATATGACGGAAAAGCCATTCAAAGTTTCCATCCGATGTTTCCTGTTCATTAAACGTAATGACATTCCATGTGTTTGCCGTTAAATCTCTGTGTGATTGTATACTTCCATTAAAGTCCTCTGGCTCTGCCGGCAAGTCGTTCCAATTTTTACAGGCAACCATACATGCCCGGCAGCCATCACATTTCGTTACATCCACAAATTTAATATAATCTGCCATTACTTCACCCTCCTTACATCACATAGGAACGCTTTATACTCAGGAATTGTCGTATTTGCATCTCCAATATGAGGGGTCAAGCGGTTAGCTGTTGCGCCTGTTGCGATCCCTTTATAGCCAAAATGCCATGGCATGCCAATTTGGTGAATGGTTTTATCTTTTAATTTGTACGGTTTAAAGCGTTTGGTGATCATGGCAAAAGCCTCTATTTCCCCACGGGCCGTTTTTACGATCACCCGATCCTTGCTTGATATTCCCTTTTCCTGTGCCAGCTCTTCACTTATTTCAATGTACATATGCGGCATCAGCTCAGCCAGCCAAGGGATATTCCTTGTCATCGCTCCAGACTGCCAATGCTCAGATACACGATAGGTTGTTGCGACAATCGGATATTCTGACACATCTCCTTGCGCATTCATTTCCTTCTCGCCAAACTTCACTGCTGGATTCAGCTGAATACTGGAAAATGCATTTGAAATGGGGTTTTCATAAGGCTCGTAATGCTCTGGGAATGGCCCTTCATTAACGCCTCCAGAAAACAAAGCTCCTTTTCCACCCGCCATCATAATGAATGGGTCATTAAATGTAGGATCATCCGGACCTTTCGCGGCAACAAAGTCTGGAACATCAAAACCGGTCCATTTTTTCTCTGCTGCATTCCACTGTATTCCGATACGATCCTTGCTCCATGCCTTTCCATTCAAATCAGCACTCGCACGGTTATAAAGAATTCTCCTATTTGCCGGCCATGCAAAAGACCAGTTTAAGAAGTTACTCATACCTTCATTTGTATTATCTCTTCGTTTTGATAGGTTCTCAGATTCTGGGTAAAATCCGCTATATATCCAATTGCCGCTGCATGTAGAACCATCATCCTTCAAATCTCCAAAACCTTTAATCTGCTGTTTTGTTTTCATATCATAGCCGTTAATTTCACGGCAGACGATATCGATATCAGGGTGATCCGATTCTCCATAATCCCATGTTAAAGCCTTCATCGGCATATCCTGCTGCTTTGGACTATTTTCATATAATCCTTTCAGCTTTCTAGCAAGCATATGAACGATTTCCAGGTCAGCTCTTGATTCACCCTTTGGTTTAATCGCTTGCCAGCGGTATTGCATCCAGCGCCCTGAGTTTGTAACAGAACCTTCTTTTTCAAATGATCCGCAGGCAGGCAGGAAAATCACCTCTGTTTGGATCGCAGCCGGGTCTGCTCCAGCTTCCTTTTGCCAAAATGCTGACGTTTCTGTTTCAAATAGGTCGACTGCAACCATCCACTTTAGGTTGCTCAATGCTTCTTTTTCTTTCCCTGCATTTGGCCCCCCTACAACAGGATTTGTTCCAAACATAATTAGCCCTTCAAGCTCTCCGCGGTACATCGCATCAAATAAGCGCATATGTGAATAATCCTTGCCTGGCGTCAGTTTTGGCATCAGATGATAGCCAAATTCATTTTGCTTAGTTGCAGAATCGCCGTAGTAAGCTTTCAACATGCTTGTGTAAAACTTCGGTTTGTTAGAGAAATACCCGGATTCAGGTGTAATCCGCTCCAGAAATCCTTTATACTTTGAGTCTTGATCCGATCCTGTAGGTACTTCCATATAACCATTGACATTATGATAAAGAAGTCCGAAATCGGTTGATCCTTGTACATTTGACTCTCCGCGCAGGGCATTGACACCACCGCCGGCAATGCCAATATTTCCGAGTAAAAGCTGTAAGATCGCATATGCGCGAATATTTTGGGTACCTACCGTATGCTGTGTACCGCCCATAGCATATAGGATAGTACCTGCTTTGCCTGTTTCACTAGTACCTGTGAATGTTTGGCAGATTTCGAGATACGTATCTTTATCTGTGCCTGTAACACCTGTTACTGTGTCAACATCATAGCGTGCATAATGTTTTTTCATTAGCTGAAAAACGCAGCGGGGATCCTTTAAGGCTGGATCCTTAACAATCTCGCCGTTTTCATCCTTTTTAAAGGCCCATTTTGTTTTATCATAATTCCTTGTTGTTTCATCGTAGTCGTTAAAAATGCCATCTTCAAAGGAGTATTGTTCATCTACGATAAATGACGCATTTGTGTAGGCTGCTACATATTCTTTATGATACATGTCATTTTCAAGCGCATAATGAATCATGCCGCCAATAAAAGCAATATCTGTTCCTGAACGAAGCTGACCGTAGATATTAGCCATCTGCGACGTTCTTGTATATCTTGGATCCACTGAAATGAGCTTTGCTCCCTTTTGCTTTGCTTTTGAGATCCATCTAAAGCTGATTGGATGATTTTCAGCAGGATTTGCTCCTATGACCATTAGGGCATCCGCATATTGCAAATCATTCCAATGATTTGTCATTGCGCCTCTTCCATACGTAGGTGCCAGACCGGCAACCGTAGAACTATGTCATATTCGGGCCTGATGCTCGATATACGTTAAGCCCAGTCCTGCACGGAAAAGCTTAGAAAGCAAATACGTTTCTTCATTATCGAGTGCCGCTCCACCCATATAAGCAATCGCCTCTGTCTTGTTGACCGTATAGCCATTTTCCTTTTGGACAAATGTGCGATCGCGGGTATCTTTAATATTTTTCGCTACTTTATCGAGAGCAAAATCCCAATCCACTTCTTCCCATTTTCCGCTTCCTGGTGCTCGGTATAATGGCTTTGTGATACGCTTTTCTGTTGTGTATACTTGCCTTACGGTTGTACCTTTACTGCAGAGCGATCCTTCATTGATCGGATGATCCGGATCACCTTCTGTGTATACAACATCTTTTCCGTTTGAATACACTAAAATCCCACAGCCCACAGAGCAATAAGGGCAGATGGTTGGTGTTGGTTTTAACTCTGAAATTTTTAATTCCTTTGCTTTTGCTCTGGCTGTTTTATCATCAAAACCAAGCTCCACCACTGCTAAAGTAGCAGCTACAGCACCTGATATCTTCAGAAACTTCCTTCGTGTTACATTTAGTTCCACTTTTTCTCCCCCCAATTCCAAGATTTAACTCTAGCTTGTTGATTTCCAGTGAGGTACATTGTCTAGTTCCGACGGTTAGCTCCTCGAGGTTATAAGCGAAATCTACCATGAGGTGAATGAATAGCCCTCCGTCCAATTCGTCTTATGATTTGTTGAAGCTGATCAAGCACCGTCCACTTTTCTATTTTTCTCTAACTCTTTCAAATGGCCGATTTTCAAGATCATTGACAACTCTGCCAGCAGAGGTATATGAAATGGCCATTTTCCCTCGCAAATAACCTATTACTTCTATGTTTAGAAATTTGGCAAGCTGAACTGCCTGCTTTGTTGCTGCCGTTCTTGACCCGATTACAGGAAATCCGAATTTTGCTGCTTTAGAAAGCATTTCATAAGACACTCTTCCTGTTGTCAGCAGCAGCAAATTTGAAGGCTCTAATCTATTGCGCAAGGCAAAACCAATCACTTTATCAACAGCATTATGCCTGCCAATATCCTCTCGCACAGTAATTTCTCCCGACTCATGAACAATGCATGCCCCGTGCATCCCGCCTGTCTTTAGATACAATGGGGAATTCTTTGCAAACTCACTTCTTTTTTTCAAAAGAAGACTCATTGTGAACGTTCTCATACTATTAATCTTGGGAAACGCTTTCACATCTGTCATTGAGAAGAATGTGACCCCTCTTCCACAGCCAGCGGTGTAATGCTTTTTCTTTGTGAACATCCATTCAGGCTGAAAGTCATTATCCAGCTCTACATAAATTGTGTTGGAATCCTCCACAAATCGAAAGGTGCGAATGTCTTCTGCCTTTTCAATTAAGCCTTCAGAATACAAATATCCATAAGCCCAATCCTCTAAGTCCTCGTTCGTCAGCTGAAACACCGCAATCTCAAACCCATTAATGAGCAATGTAATAGGGAATTCTTCAGGACTGCCTTTGTAATTCATGGCTCTTCCCCCTTTTAAAAGCACACACAAGTTGGTTATAGTTCTATCCTACACATCATCTCCAGATGCAAATGTAACTTTTATCACTTTCGAAAGGAGAAAATGAAGATTATCGCCATAGGTCACAAAAAATTCATAATTTCTTCTTTAAATCGACAATTTTTTACGAAATATGTAAATGTTATAACTTGAAGATATATATGATCTAAAACAAAGCTATATATTTGCTTATTATGGTTTGTCGTTTTTCCGAGAACTTACACTTTATTACGTTAATCGAAATTGATATACTGAAAAGAATGAAATGATATATTCAGGGAGGAAAGACAGATGACAATTAAAAAAGTATTAACAATAGCAGGTTCTGATACGAGCGGCGGTGCAGGAATCCAAGCTGATATTAAAACCTTCCAAGAGCATGGCGTATATGGGATGACTGCTCTGACAACAATCGTTACAATGGATCCTAAAAACGACTGGCACCATAACGTCTTCCCTATCGATATAGAAACACTTCAAACACAATTAGAAACCATTCTTTCTGTTGGCGTAGACGCGATGAAAACGGGAATGCTTGGTTCGGTAGATATCATCAAGCTTGCTGCTAAAACAATTACTGAAAATGATATTAAGCATGTTGTAATTGATCCTGTTATGGTCTGCAAGGGAGAAGATGAAGTCCTTCACCCTGAAACAGCAGATGCATTGAGAGAGATATTAACGCCGCTTGCAACAGTAGTTACACCTAACCTTTTCGAGGCATCACAGCTTGCTAAAACAGCTCCGCTTAAAACGATTGAAGATATGAAAGAAGCAGCTGTTAAAATCCATGAGCTTGGACCGAAATACGTTTTAATCAAAGGCGGCAGCAAGCTTCAGCATGAAAAAGCAGTTGATGTTTTGTATGATGGCTCTGATTTCACAGTACTTGAAGGTGAAAGAATTCAGACAACCTATACACATGGAGCAGGATGCACTTATTCATCTGCCATTACAGCTCAGCTTGCAAAAGGAAAATCAGTTATTGAAGCTGTTACTGCTGCTAAAGAATTTATTTCAGATGCCATTAATCATGGATTTAAGCTGAATGAATATGTAGGACCGACTAGACAAGGTGCTAGCCGTCATTTAAAAGCAGAAGAAAAATAAGCTAATTGAAACAGAGCCGGAGACGGTTCTGTTTTTTTAAGCTTTTTTCTGAGCGATTCTTGTCCTTTGTAATCACTGCAAGAGCTGATTTTTTGATGAAGGAACCAGTGAAATAAGCGGAGATTTTACCCTTATTTCTAAAATTGAGCTATTTTGGGGCAAAATAAGCGGAGATTTTCCGGTTATCTTGAATAAAATCGCCCATTTACATGTTTTTCGGTCTGTTAGAGGGAATTTCTCCGTTTATTTAAGCCTATTTTTGGTGATTTTACGATTTAAGCGGAATTTCTCCCCTTATTTATGAGAGTTCTCATTTTGCGTTTTTGGAAAATAATCAAAGGCGATTTAGTCCCAGACTATCAGGAGGTATATATGAATAGCTCAGAAGAAGACTCAACACAGTGGCTCATTTTAAGATTGCAGCATAAAAGCTACTCAGCCTCTGTCTGGGTCCTAATAGGACTTGCCAATCGGCAAGTTTTCTTTATTCCTTAATCTCATTTTTAGCTTTTCCTCGAATTTTTTAGTAAAATAGGGTTTGATTTACTCAAGGTAACAACACTTTATATAGATATGAATCTTTATGAAAAGGGGGTGTAGCAGATGATGGAACCAGTGATAACCCAAGATGTGCAAACAGAGCTGGACCGACATGCGAAAAAGCCGGTTTATATTCATCTTGAAACAACCAATGGAGCGTATGCTTCCCATTTTGATGAAACGTTCTTTTCATCAGGAGCATATATACGAAATGCACAGCTTGAATATGAGCATGGAAAGATAACAGGCAACGGGCCTTTTCGAGTAGGGCTGAAGACAGCGATTGGGTGGGTATATGCGGAAGGAATCACTCATTTTGAAAAAGATGGAACTGGGAGACTTTTGCTTGCCGGCCATGACTTCAGCGGAAAACTTGCTGTTGCCCTGCAAATAAGCGAGACACCTTTTGAATAGATGAAAATAAAGGTTCAAAGAATTATATTGGAAACGAAAGGAGGAGCTTATCGTGGAAAAAGAAAGACATGTTTTAGTTATTTTTCCTCATCCTGATGATGAGGCATTTGGTGTTTCCGGAACGATTGCGACTCATGTACAAAACGGCACTCCTGTTACATATGCCTGTCTGACATTAGGAGAAATGGGACGCAATATGGGGAATCCTCCATTTGCTAACCGAGAAACATTATCAAAAATCCGCAAAAAAGAGCTCCAGGATGCTGCGGAAGTAATGGGCATTCAGGACTTACGCATGCTTGGATACCGCGACAAGACCATCGAGTTCGAAGATGATGATAAGCTTACAAATGAACTTGCTGCAATTATCGATGAAGTTCAACCGTCCTTAATCATTACCTTTTATCCTGGCTATTCTGTTCACCCAGATCATGATGCAACAGGGGCTGCAGTTGTCAGAGCTGTGAGAAATATGCCGGCAAACGATAGACCAAAGCTGCAATGTGTTGCCTTTTCGCGTAATTGTGAAGAGGAAATTGGGCAGGCTGATATCGTTAATGAGGTTAGTGCTGTCGCACATATTAAAATTGCTGCAATCAAAGCACATCTTTCTCAAACACAGCTAATGGCAAAGGAAATGGAAGAACAGCTGAAAAAGCAAGATCCGCAAGTGATGGCAAGAGTTCATAATGAAAGATTCTGGACTTATCCGCTTTAACGGAACAACTAAAGATGGTGAAGACCATAAGAATGACCATCTTATAACAACAAGAAACCCGAACCACTAGTGCTGATGGTTCGGGTTTCTTATTAATCAAATTTACTCTTCTTCTTTTTCACTCTTGTCCTGCTCAAACATTTCTTTTAAGTAGACAAGCTGATTGCCGTCTTCCCGTTTGATCATTTTTACTAAGATAGGCTTTGTTAATCTCATTTTTAATCCTGTTGTCGTAATTGTAGCCTCAAGGTCAACTTGAGTACCTTCTTCGACGGGATGAAAATGGTATTGATATTCAGTAATCAGGCCGTTTGAATTGGTTTTTGTAGCGAAAGACCGGTTCTCTGTATACTCCGTCATTTCGACCTCTGCCTGAATATTTCTTCCGCTAATTAGCCTTGTTTCTAAAAATATGGTGCCAGCTTTAAGCGGCCCCTCCGTCTGTTTCTCCATTTTCACTACATTTGGCATGAGCTCGTGCACATTTTCCATGCTCACGACATAATGAAATACTTCTTCTACCGGCTTATGAATAACTACGCTAGAACGAAAATCTGCCATCTATCTGCACCTCAATTAGTCTCAGTATTATATGCTTAGTATATAACAAAATACTGATCTTTTCATAAAACGTTATAGAGGGACACTGTATAGCTGGTCATCGTTTTCACCTGGTGTGCCGCGGCCGTCTGTATTATTGCTGATAAAATAGAGCTGTCCGTTAATAATATACACATCGCGAATTCTGCCAAGGTTGGAAATCTGTTCATCATTTTCGCCCGTTTCCAGATCAAAACGCAATACGGCTTCTCCCCTTAATCCAGCAACGAATAGCTGATTTTCATAGTATGCCATCCCTGACGGTGCCCATGTCTGGTTATCACCAGAAGTGAAAATTGGAGATTCCATTCCATCCTTGCTTTCATTCCCTGTTATTTCCGGCCAGCCGTAATTTGAGCCAGCTGTGATCCTATTGATCTCATCATTTGCAGATGGACCGTGTTCACTTGCATACATCGTACCGTCCTCTGCCCATGTGAGCCCTTGCGGATTCCGATGGCCATAACTGTATACATACGAGTCTTTAAAAGGATTATCATCCGGGATTGAACCATCTAAATTTACCCTTAAAATTTTCCCTGCCAGTGAATTTAGATCTTGTGCCAGTTCTGGATTGGAAGCATCTCCTGTAGTAGCGTATAGCTTTTCATCCGGACCAAACGCAAGCCTCCCGCCATGATGAAAACTGCCGCTTGGTATTCCATCTATAAGTACCTTCGTTTCACTCCATTGGTCATTTTGGAGCTCCAGAACGACGATCGCGTTAAATGGCTGCCCATCTTCTTCATATGTGTAATACGCATACGCCTCATTTGTTTCATTAAAATCAGGTGCAAGCACAAAACCGAGCAGACCTGCTTCTGCAGCAGAAGAAAGCGGTCTTTGCAGTTCAACAGATTGCCGAATGCTTTCTCCATTTTCCACTTTTGTAATTGTGCCTGTTCGTTCAGACAAGTAAAAATCACCATCTAGATGGTTAATTTGCCAAGGTGTGTTCAGCTTTGCTGCTAAAGATTCCTCATTCTCTACTGTTGCAGTTGTGACTTCCTGATCTTCCTGCTGCCTGTTATTTTTATCAGTACATCCAGCCAGAATCAATAGTATAGAAACAAGTGCAGCTGCTTTTTTCATCCCATCACCTCTTGTTTATAATACTTCTAGAATCGCCTTTCCTACACCGCTCTCTTCATTTGTGAGGGTCACCATGTGGCATTGCGACTTAATGTAATCATCTGCATTGCCCATAGCAACCGCTCTTCCTACAACGTTAAACATCGAAAGGTCATTATAATTATCGCCAAGTGCCATCGTTTCTTCTAAAGAAATCCCTTTTTCTCTGACAAACGCTTCTAGCGCAACACCCTTTTGTGCACTTTTGCTCGTAAGCTCCAAGTTCCCATGCCCGGATGAACTGATGATTAAACCTTCGAAGTCCTGCAATGCTTCCTTCGCTTCTTCCATACGCTCTGGATCAAACGTAAAGGCTAAAAGCTTATATATTTGATGATCTTCACTTTCAAAAAGGACATCATAGCTGTCCACTTTATGTACGAGGCCTTTTTCAAACCTTTCTTCAGCCGCTTTCAAAACCTTTTTAACATCTGCTTCCTCATTGCCGCTAAGAAAAATGTCGGCCATAATGGTAATGCCTCTTTTTTCATCTACTGTATATGTACCTTGATTGGTGTATACCTCATAATAAACTTCCAGTTCTGTTAAAGCCTTTGCTGTGCGCGTAGCCAATTCTTTATCAAGCGGGCTGTTAGACACAATTTCCCCTTGTGCTGAACGGACTTCTGCTCCATTTGCACAAATGATCGGACACTCTAATCCTGCCTCCTCTAAGACAAAGATCGCTTCCTGATAGGATCTGCCTGTAGCTACAACCACTTCTATTCCCTTTTCCTGCGCTTTTTTTATCGCTGCAATATTTTCATCAGTGATCGTTTGAGTTGCGGTTAATAATGTACCATCCATATCACTTGCAATACACTTAATCATCCAATTCACCTCATAATTTAGTAACCTGTTATCTTGTCATTTTATCATGTTCCTGACATGAACCAAAATAATACACAAATCATTAGTCATGTTTGATGTGTATAGTTTTTACTATATTGCTAAAATTTCACTCATATTTAAAATAAAAAACTTAAAATAACAAATAAAAAACCGAATGATTAGAAAGATGAACTTCCTAAGCATTCAGTTCTATTGTAGTGTGTTCCAACTCATTTACTGATGGAGACTTAAAATCCGCCTCCGCCATTATTATTATCTTTTATTTGGTCCATATATGATTCTGCATAAGCTCGTTCTGATGGTGACACATGTTTTGCATTTTCCTCTGGATCATAGTTGGTAAGTCCTTTTCTCTTTGCTCCCCAATCTATCAAAAAACCAATTCCAAGTAATACTGCACAAAGGATTAATATCCACATTTATATCACCCCTTTTTATTGTACCATATTTTTACCATTGTTTCCATTATTACTCTTTTTTGCTATACACTAATCACATACGAAAAAAACAGAAAAATTTTTTTATTTATCGCTTGATTCATACGTAACGTGAGGTTTTATGATAAAGACAGAAAGAATTTCAGGAGGGAATATAAATGAGCGAAACATACTCAATTGGCCAATTTTCAAAAAAGACAGGAACGACCATTCGTACATTGCATTATTATGATGAACTTGAACTGCTTAAGCCATCCATCATTACAGAATCGGGACGCCGATATTATTCAGATGATAATATCGTTCAGCTTCAGAAAATCATCTCACTAAAGTTTTTAGGCTATTCTTTAGAGGAGATTAGAGAATTTCTGCATTTAAGTGATTGGAACTTAATGGACTCCCTTCTCTTTCAAAGAGAGGAGATGCTCAAAAAGAAGGCACATCTTGAGCGGGTCATCCGGGCATTGGATAATGCTATTGATCTCACAGAGTCTCAAGGACAAGTAAACTCCTCCATTTTTCTTATGATCATTCATAATATTCAGATGGAAAATGAATTTAAAGATTGGCTGAAAAGATTATTGCCAAACGATCGTGTTGAAGAAATCTTTAATATTTCTGATGAAAGAGAAAGGGAATTAAACAGATTGACAGCTGACATCGTCATAAAGCTTAAAGAAGCTGTTGGCGAAAATCCGGAGAACCCAAGTGTTCAAGAACTGGTAGGTCACATATTCACGCTGACTGCAGAAATAGTAGGTGGAGAAGATGTTCTGTTTCATGAAATTATAGAAAATGAACAGCTTGTAGAATCAGAATTGGAAAATGATCCACTTTTCCTCGCTTCACCATTTTCAAAGAAAGAAGAAGAATGGCTGGAAAAAGCAATGGAAATCTATTTAGAAAGCAGAGGAGCTGATCAATATGACAGCACATCCTGAGAAGGCTAAATCTGGAGGATGGAAATCCTTCTGGCATCTAATTAAAATGTCCAATCCGCCGAAATGGCTTTTCTTCATAGCCATCATATTAAGTCTAGTAGAGACGGCTGCTGGTTTGGTTGTACCCCTTTTAACTAAATCACTTGTTGACCAGATGGCAGCTTCTGCACTTGAAGCTTCACTCATTGTCTTTTTTGCAGCAGCGTTTATTCTGCAGACCATTTCCTCAGGATTTTCTTATTATTTTATGACATATATGGGAGAAAAGATTGTCGCTTCCCTAAGACAGCGGCTTTGGCGGCATGTGTTAACCTTGCCGATCCCTTATTTTGACCAGCATGAATCCGGAGAAACCATGAGCAGGATTACACAGGATACGAATATTGTGAAAGCATTGATTACTCAGCATTTAGTCACCTTTATTACAGGGCTCATTTCCATCATTGGAGCCATTATTATTTTGCTTGTAATCGATTGGAAAATGACGTTAATAATGCTGATATCTGTTCCTATTTCCGTCCTGATCATTCTGCCATTAGGACAAAAAATTTATAAAATCTCTCTTTCTACACAAGATGAAATGGCTCATTTCTCGGGAAATTTAGGCAGGGTTTTAGCAGATATTCGCCTTGTTAAAGCCTATCATGCTGAAAAAACAGAAATTGAACGCGGTGAAAAGGGAATTACTCATCTCTTTCAGTTCGGGTTAAAAGAAGCTAAAATTCAAGCCATTGTTTCTCCTTTTATGACACTGATTATGATGCTCGTTCTTGTTATTCTCATTGGATATGGAGGCATAAAAGTCGCAGCAGGCACTCTTTCAGCAGGCGCACTAGTAGCCATCATTATTTATCTGTTTCAGATTATCGTTCCATTCACACAAATGGCTTCTTTTTTTACAGCCTATCAGAAAGCACTTGGAGCGACTGAAAGAATACAGGAAATGCTCGAACTTAACAGTGAAGCTTCTGGTTTGGCAGTGCCTGAAAATAGCAGCACTCAAGATATTTCCTTTCATCAGCTTGTTTTTTCCTATGCAGACAAACCAGTTATACAAAATATAAATCTCCATGTTCCATCTGGTAAAACAACCGCCTTTGTTGGACCAAGCGGCAGCGGGAAGACTACTCTTTTTGCCTTGCTTGAACGCTTCTACTCCCCATCAGACGGAGCCATCTTCCTGGGGGATCAGAATATAGATGAATTTGATCTTCACAATTGGCGCAGTCAGATTGCCTATGTATCTCAGGAAAGTCCGCTTATGTCCGGTTCAATTCGTGATAATATCTGCTACGGTTTGGATCGTCCTGTTTCAGATGATGAATTGCTTCATGCTGCAAAGGTAGCCAATGCAGCTGAGTTCATTGAAAACCTGCCAGATCAATATGAAACAGAGGTAGGTGAACGAGGAATAAAATTATCTGGCGGACAGCGTCAAAGAATCGCGATTGCAAGAGCAGTCATTCGCGATCCAAAAATTTTATTATTAGATGAAGCTACTTCTAACCTGGACAGCGCATCTGAACAGCTTGTACAGGAAGCTCTTCAGCAGCTGATGAAAAATCGAACAACACTAGTGATTGCCCACAGACTCTCGACCGTTTTTGATGCTGATCAAATTGTCGTGCTAGAAAAAGGCAGCATTACAGGAATCGGTACACATATGGAACTGTTTGAAACTCATGAGTTGTATAAAAAGCTTGCAAAGCAGCAGTTAAAAACAGAAGCATAGCATGAAAAAACTAAAACAGACTTCCAAAAAGGGAGCCTGTTTTTTTAATGCCTTATTAATGAGGTTCCAATTTCTTCTTTAAAAAAGGTTTAAAAAAGACAGCAATGGTGGAATTTAGGTAGAGGGTAAGCAAATAGTAAAGCAAATACATAAAAGAGTTGGCAATCTTATTAAAATGTATTAAAATTAGTTTTTGCTTATAAATATTAATAGAAAAGGTGAATGAATTGCAGCAAACAACAGAGAAGAAATATGCATCCGCTGATCTAATAAAATTCATCATCCCTTCCCTCATTGGGATTGGTTTTTTTATGGTGCCTATTTCTTATGACGGGGAAATTACGATCCCAATCGCCATTCTATCTAATTTCGTACAGGATATACTCGCAGGATATATCCCTGCGATCATGACGGTTTTGATCATCATTACATTAATCGGCACACTTGCGGCTAAGTGGGTAAAGCCGGCTTTTATACAAAACAGTTCATTTTTTACAAACTTATTTGATGTTAGCTATATATGGGTAATTGCCCGGGTAATCGGCAGTCTATTTGCTGTTGCAGCATTGTTTAAATTAGGTCCGGAAGCGGTTTGGTCTGAAAATACGGGCGGCTTGCTGCTGTACGACCTGCTCCCGGTTTTATTTGCGGTCTTTTTATTTGCAGGTTTATTTTTACCACTGCTGCTGAATTTCGGGCTGCTGGAATTCTTCGGTACACTTTTAGCGAAGTTTATGCGTCCTGTCTTTAAACTTCCTGGACGATCATCCATTGATTGTGTTGCATCATGGCTTGGCGATGGGACCATTGGTGTTTTATTAACAAGCAAGCAATATGAAGAAGGCTTCTACACAAAAAGAGAAGCTGCGATCATCGGTACAACTTTTTCTGTCGTATCGATTACATTCTCTTTAGTTGTCATCTCACAGGTTGGTCTTGGCAGCATGTTTGTCCCCTTTTATATCACTATCTTAATTGCAGGACTGGCCGCTGCTTTAATTAGCCCGAGAATCCCGCCTTTATCACGTAAACCTGATACGTATTATAATGGTGAAGCTAGCAAGGCTGACGAAAGCATTCCAGAAGGGTACACCCCTTTTAGCTGGGGAGTTACAAAAGCTGTGGCTAAAGCAAGAACTCATACTGGAGTGGCAGCATTTTTTAAGGATGGTGCAAAGAATATTCTCGATATGTGGATGGGTGTAGCCCCTATTGTCATGGCACTTGGAACACTCGCCTTAATTGTTGCGGAATACACACCTGTTTTTCAAATTCTTGGAATGCCGTTTATTCCTCTATTAGAATTGATGCAGATCCCAGAAGCAAAAGCCGCTTCAGAAACCTTAGTTGTCGGTTTTGCTGACATGTTCTTGCCATCTGTAATCGGTTCTGGTATTGAAAGTGAAATGACACGATTTGTTGTAGCGAGTGTATCTGTTACACAATTGATATACATGTCAGAAGTGGGCGGCTTGCTGCTTGGCAGTAAGATTCCTGTTACATTCCTTGAACTATTCATTATTTTTATTCAACGAACCCTTATTACATTGCCGATCATTGTGATTGCGGCTCACATTATTTTTTAATACCACTACATACCCGCCGTTATGGCGGGTATTTCTATTTTCTCCAGATTCCCACCCTTCCAAATTTACAATATATTTACAAAAAATTAATAATCACGGTAAGTTCGATTTTTCCAATCATTCATTATTTCAAGCTTCTAATCGGAAACAGAAAAATTTTTGTAAATATTTTTACGTTAAATTTACATTATATTAATAATAAATTTACACTGAATGTTTATAGTCATTAAGCGTAGATTAAAAAGAAAAAAGCAATTTAAATGGGTATTCGAAAACAAAAAAGTCAGAAAACTGTTTCACCTTTTTAATAGAGCTGGCTTCTCATCATCTTTACTAATCTTGTCCATATCACAGGATATACAGCGCCAGCAAAATTTGTATTTATCTTGATCATTCTTATGTAAAACAGGTTAGAAACCACGAAATGTATAACTCTGGAGGTATTTCATGAACTTTAAGAAAAAACTCATGACAGGAATTGCTTCGCTTAGTCTCATACTTGTCTTTTCCGGCTGCAGTCAAGATAACACGGATGCTGAGCCTTCATCAGGCAATCAATATACGCTTGCGATTTCTGGATCCACATCAGTTGGGCCACTAGCGGAAAAGCTCGCTGAGAAGTTCGAAGGTAAAAATGCTGAAGTCAATATCGAAGTCAATCAGATTGGCTCTTCTGCAGGTATAACAAACTCTCTGAGCGGTGTTTCTGAAATTGGCATGTCCTCTCGCGATTTAAAGGAGGAAGAAAAGCAGGAGGGATTGGCAGAAACCATCATTGCTTATGATGGTATTGTCGTTGTCACGCATCCTACCAATAAGGTTCAAGATCTAACACTTGATCAAGTCAAACAAATATTCACTGGAGAAGTCACAAATTGGAAGGAACTAGGCGGGGATGACATGGAGATTGTCGTTGTCTCTCGTGAGGATGGTTCAGGTTCTCGCGATGCCTTCCAAGAAATTGTTGGATACTCATCAGGTGAACTTATTAGAAGCTCCATTGTAGCCAGCGGAAACGGAAATATTAAAACAACCGTTGCTATGAATAAGCATGCTGTAGGATTTATCTCATTTGAGTACATAGATGATACGATATCTACGGTTAAAATTAATGGAGTTCAAGCAACAGCAGAAAATGTTCTGCAGCAAAAATACCTGCTATCAAGACCATTTTTATTTGTTAACAAGCCAGAGAATTTAACTGAGTCAGGTCAAAAATTTATTGATTACATTTTAAGTCCTGAGGGACAGGAAATTGTGTCTGAGGCGGGAGCTATCAGAGTAAAATAATATCTTTTCAACATTATTTCAACACGAAAGACCTGGGAGGAAAATGGAATGCCAAATCATTCTAATGAGGAGTTAGTTTCTCAGATCGAGAGTTCAAATAAACGAAAATATTTCTTAGAGAAGTTGTCTGAAAAGGTCTTCCTATTTTGCTCACTTCTCTCTGTTATCAGCTTATTACTGATTATTGGTTTCGTCTTTTATAAAGGCACCCACCCCTTCTTCGCTGAAGGATATAGCTTTATTGAATTTATCTTTGGATTAGACTGGGTGCCAAGCGAGGACAAGTTTGGCATATTGCCAATGATTGTAGCTTCCATCTTCGCTACAATCGGCGCTTTAATTATTGGGGTGCCTATCGGGCTATTTACAGCCATATTTCTAGCTGAGATTGCCCCTAAGAGTATTGCCAGAATCATATCACCAGCTGTCCAGCTGCTGGCAGGGATCCCTTCAGTCTTATACGGTGTATTTGGACTAGCGATTATTGTACCTTTCTTACAAAATCATTTAGGCCTGGCTAAAGGGCAAAGCTTAATTGCCGTGATTCTTGTACTGGCAATCATGATGCTGCCAACCATTGTTACTGTTGCAGAAACATCTATTCGCGCAGTTCCAAAAACCTATAGAGAAGGCTCTCTTGCATTGGGAGCTTCACCGATCGGCACGATCTTCAAAGTAGTCGTACCCGCAGCAAAATCCGGAATTATGGCGGCTATTGTCTTAGGCTTAGGAAGAGCAATCGGTGAGACAATGGCTGTTATTCTCGTCGCAGGAAATAGCCTCGTACTCCCGACTAGCCTTACAGATAGCATACGCCCTTTAACAACGAATATTGCCTTGGAGATGGGCTATGCATTCGGAACACATCAGGAAATGCTATTTGCTACAGGGATTGTTCTATTCTCATTTATTTTAATATTAAACCTTGTTTTGGCTAAAATTGGATCAAAAGGTGGGAAATAGGTTGAGGAAAGCAAAGGATTATTTTTTCCAGAGTCTGCTTTGGCTATCAGCCATTATAACTATTGCAACACTTTGTATCATTGTAGGATTTATCTTCTATAAAGGCATTCATTTAATCAATCTGGATTTTATTTTTGGTGACTATTCTCCTTCTGGCGGAGGCGGTATTTTACCGATGATTGTTACCACCATTTATACAATCGTGATTTCGTTATTAATCGCGACTCCTATTGGAATATTAGCAGCTGTATATTTGCAGGAATATGCAAAACAAGGCAGGCTGATCAGAATTATCCGGTTTGCAACAGAAAGTTTAACAGGGATTCCATCCATTATCTACGGATTATTCGGAGCTGTATTTTTTGTTACTGTCCTGAAAATGGGTATGTCCATTATTGCCGCATCACTGACATTAACTATTATTGTACTTCCTGTTATTATCAGAACCACTGAGGAAGCATTAAAAACGGTTCCTCTTACCTATCGGGAAGGTTCACTTGCCCTGGGAACAACTAAGCTTCAAACCTTATATAAAGTTATTTTACCTAGCGCAATGCCTGGAATTCTTTCAGGAATTATCCTTTCAATCGGAAGGATTGTCGGAGAATCTGCCGCTATTTTTCTAACAGCAGGGACGGTAGCCGCAATGCCGGAGAACATTTTCTCTTCTGCAAGAACGTTAACGGTTCATTCATTTCTAGTGACACAGGAAGCTGGAGATATTGAACTGGCAGCAGCAGTAGGCATTGTTCTTATCGTGATTATTTTGATACTTAACCTTTCAGCCACTTTTATTTCCAAAAAGTTAAACAAGGCCGACTATTAGTGAGGTGCTAAATCATGAATACAACGAAGATGGATAGAAATAAAGGGAATGAGCAGCAAATACAGAATAAAATAAGCGTAAATGATTTAAACTTGTTTTACGGTGAAAAACAAGCCCTATTTAGTATCTCTATAGATATTCGGGAAAAAGGGGTAACGGCTCTTATCGGACCTTCTGGCTGCGGGAAATCAACTTTTCTCCGCACATTAAATCGTATGAATGACTTAATTGACGGTGTAAAAATCAGCGGTGACATTGTAATTGACAACGAAAACATTTATCGATCAAATGATGTAATCAAGCTGCGCACAAAGGTTGGTATGGTTTTCCAAAAACCAAACCTATTCCCGATGAGCATCTACGATAATGTTGCGTATGGACCGCGTATGCAAGGAATTAAAAGCAAGAAGGTCCTCAATCAACTGGTAGAGGATAGCTTGAAAAGTGCAGCTATATGGGATGAGGTAAAAGACCGTCTGAAGAGCTCTGCTCTTGGTCTGTCTGGCGGACAGCAGCAGCGCGTATGTATTGCCCGAGCGATCGCAATGAAGCCTGAGGTTATTTTAATGGACGAGCCCACTTCAGCACTTGATCCTATTTCAACATTAAAAGTGGAAGAGCTGATCGCCAAGATGAAAAATGATTATACAATCGTTATCGTGACGCACAATATGCAGCAGGCTGCACGTGTTTCTGATAAAACAGCTTTCTTTTTAAATGGCGAAATTATTGAATATGCTAACACAGAGACCATCTTCTCAATGCCAAAAGATCAAAGAACAGAAGATTATGTAACCGGCCGTTTCGGTTAATTCAGGAGTGATATGAATGGTTGTTCGTGAAAATTTTGAAAACAATCTGCAGGAACTTCAAAATAAAATGTCTGAAATGAATGCGCTGACGCTTGAAGCATTTGAGAATGCATTTACTGCATTTAAAACCCAAGATGTAGAGCTGGCTTTAAGAGTAATTGAAGAAGACAATGAAATTGATGTTTTGGAAACAGAGATTAACCAATTTATCGTATGGCTTATGGTAAAAGAACAGCCTGTTGCTCGCGATCTCAGAAGAATTATCGGTGCTTTAAAAATTTCGGCTGAGATTGAGAGGGTAGCTGACTTTGCAGTTAATATCGCAAAATCAACTATAAAAATCGGGAAAGCCAATTCACTGATCAAAGGAACAAAATTAGAGGAAATGAAAATAATCTCTATGGATATGCTGCAAAAAGCAGTTAGTTCATTTATTAATGAGAATATTCTCCTTGCTAAAGAAGTCGGTTCATTAGATGATCAGGTAGACGATTTTTATAGTGAAAACTACAAACAATTAACAGCATACTTGTCCAGCAGTGCTGCTGACACAAATCAAGCAGTTCAGTTATTATTTGTAAATCGCTACTTAGAACGTGCTGCAGATCATATTACAAATATAGCTGAAAGTGCTGCCTATCTAATCAAAGGTGAGATTTACGATTTGAACACATAATTAAAAGCCAAAAAATGCGGAGTAGTGCATTTTTTGGCTTTGTTTTTTTAGAAATTAAAAACAGCGGAAGCTGCTAATTCGTCTTAAATCAGTTCCATAATACGTCCAGCGGTTTCTTCTCCAGCGCCAGCCAGCTACTGAAGTTCTGCCTACAAATGTTGGATAGAACCAGAAACTGTTTCCATTTTGAAGCCACACATATGTGAAGCGGAACCGGCATCCTCTAATAGCTCCCGCTTCAACTGCAAAAACGGACGGACCGCCGCTGCTGCTGAATTGCTGCTGCTGCATTTGCGGTGTAAAGGATGGTGGTGGTGAAGATGGAGGTCCATCTTGGCCTCCGCCTCCGCTAAATCCAGGAGAGCCACCTTGGCCTGGTCCAAATCCCGGCGGCTGTGTCGGGAATCCTGGCGGAAACCCTTGTGATGGGAATCCTTGTGACGGGAATCCAGGAAAAATTCTCATTTGCTCTTCTTCGTACCCATATGGATATGGATTAAAATACATGATTCAATCTCCCCTCAAGACAGTCTTTATTTGTGTTTATTCGAATTTTGTTCAGACTATATTATGCAGTCTGGCTAAGGCGGGTGTTTGACCACTTTGATTTCTTGGAAACTGATGACTTGTTTCTGTATTGTAGCTTGGTCCTTATGCTTGGGGAAATCATTTTATGTGGGATGATTGGATTTGATAGGAAGTCGGCGGGATTTGATAGGAAGTTTAATTATTTTGATAGGAAATCCTGAATGTTTGATGGGAATGTCCGCTTTTTTGATAGGAAAACCTGAATGTTTGATGGGAAAGCCCAATTTTTGAATCGCAAATACTCTTAGATTGGTCATTTCATCGAAAAAACCAAGAAATTGATCGAAAATCTTAAAAAAATGATTGAATAATTCCAGGAAATGATCGAAAACCTTTGGGAAATGATCGATATCCCCTGCAAACCGGCCATCTCAATAAACCCCAAGCCAATTTCAGATACACACTATAAATCCTGCTCCTTCCCCTTTCTTCGCGGCAAAACAAAAAGAGACAGGTTCTCCCCGTCTCTTAGTTTGTTGTGATTTCTGCCAGCTTAGCAGAGATCGCTTTTATTAGTTCTTCTGTTTCTAATTCTATTTGAGCACCAATACGGCCGCCGCTGACGATAATTCGATGCAGATCGTCCGCCTCTTGCGCCAGGAAAGTTGGGTACAGCTTCTTCATGCCCAGTGGCGAGCAGCCGCCGCGTATATAACCAGTCAGCTTTTGGATATCGTTGACTGGCACCATTTCAATCTTCTTTTCTTCTGCTGCTTTCGCCGCTTTTTTTAGATCCAGTTCTTTTTCTACAGGTACTATAAAAACATATACACTATTGCTGGAGCCTTTTAGCACCAAGGTTTTATAAACCATTTCTGGATCTTTTTTAATTTTCTCAGCAACTGAGATTCCATCAATTTTCCCGTCTTTTATTTCATATGAAATAAATTCATAGTGAACTTTGTGCGAATCCAGAAAGCGCATTGCGTTTGTTTTTCCTTTGGCCATTTTTAAACACCCTATGTCATTTTAAAACCATTATAACATTTTTCCCCAATTTATAGGAAAGAGGGAATCATAGGTTAGATTCGATATACACGTGCTTCGTATGGCTTTAAGGCAATTTTCTTCGTTGGTTCATGAAGAATGTCACGGTAATTGTGCAATAGTAACTTTTCTTGGTTCAGCGTAAAGTCATAGGTGAATGTGGCTTCCTCCATGGATAAATTAGTGATGACCACAACCTGCTCTTTTTCGTAAGTTCTTGTGTACGCATAGATTTGTTCATCCTCTTCCAGAAGCAAATCATAAATGCCATACGTAAAGAGCTCATGATTTTTTTTCAGCTGAATCATTTTTTTATAAAATGATAGAACTGAATGTGGATCCTTCAGCTGTTCTTCCACGTTAATTTGAAGATAATTTGGGTTCACCTTCATCCAAGGCTGAGTATTTGTAAATCCTGCTTGATCCTGAGAGGACCATTGCATCGGAGTTCTGCTATTGTCGCGTGAAGATGCCCAAAGAATCTTCATAATTTCTTCATGAGGCACTCCTTCTTCACTTTTAAATCGATAAATATTCTTAGTTGCCACATCATCATAATCATCAATGGAAGGATAGTGCACATTCGTCATGCCGATTTCCTGCCCCTGATAAATAAATGGTGTTCCTTGCATAAGAAAATACATCGTTGCCATCGCCGTTGCACTTTCATACCAATATTTATCATCATTGCCCCATGTTGATACAATACGCGGCTTATCATGATTTTCAATAAAAAGGGCATTCCAGCCATCACTTTCAAGCCCTTTTTGCCATCTTGAGAGGACTTTTTTCAATTCTACAATATCAAGAACAGGATTCGTTTCAGCATCCCATAGCCCTAAATGCTCGAATTGAAAAATCATATCCATTTTTCCTTCTTTTTCACCAACCCATAGATCTGCTTCATCAACCGATACACCATTTGCTTCTCCAACAGTCATGACATCGTAGTTGGCATAGGTGCGCTCTTTAAACTCTTCTAAGAAAGGATGAATGCCTTCCTGATTCATATGCATATCAAAAGATGACACATATTGTTTCTTTTTCGGGTTAGGCATATCAGGAAATCCTGGACGTTTCTTTATGTGACTGATCGCATCAATTCTAAAGCCATCAATTCCTTTTTCCAGCCACCAATTTACTGCGTCATAAAGCGCATCCCGCACTTCTTCATTTTCCCAGTTTAAATCTGGCTGTTTTGTAGAGAAAACATGAAGATAATATTGATCTGTTGTTTCATCGTATTGCCATGCAGATCCTCCAAAGATGCTTTCCCAGTTGTTTGGCTCTTTGCCTTTTTTGGCATCTCTCCAAATATACCAGTCACGCTTTGGATTATCCTTTGAAGACTTTGATTCAATAAACCATTCGTGTTCGTCACTTGAATGGTTTAAAACGAGGTCAAGAATCAGCTTCATTCCGCGTTTATGAACTTCTTTTAAAAGCTCATCAAAATCCGCCATTGTTCCAAAGTCTTCCATAATATCCTGATAATCCGAAATATCATATCCGTTATCATCGTTCGGTGATTTATACATTGGACAAATCCAAATGACATCTATTCCTAAATCTTTAATATAATCCAGCCGTTGTATGATCCCTTGAAGATCACCGATTCCATCACCATTTGAATCTTGAAAACTGCGGGGATAAATTTGGTACCCTATAGCTTCTTTCCACCATATTTTTTTCATATGAACCCCCCATTAAATAGAGTTTCTATTCGTATTTTTCCCTTGTGCGCAAACGTTTGCATTTCACTTCAAAAAAAAGCTGTGAAACATTCACTATTGCTATGCTCAGTGTAACGCTTACAAAGAATTTTTTCAACTGTTTTTAGATAATAAAAAAGACTTAGGAACTTTCACAAAAAGGTGCCTATTTTGAGGATTTTACATAAAAACACCAACAAGCCCCACACCTAAAATACCCACTGCCAACGAAAGGATATACTGTTTGGATCCTTTAAGGTATTTCCAGTCTATGAAAGTTTGAAACCCCATTATTGTTATGACAACAGCAATGAAGAACCACTCTATCATATTTTCTTCTATAAATAGTGAATAGATTATAATCATCATGAGAAAAAGAAGAGGCTTCCCAATTAAATCCGCTTTTACTGCCCCGTACTCCCTCTCTGCTTTCTCATTGCCAAAAAAGATTTTTCTTAATAATAAATGAGAAAGAGAAAGAATAATCACGATTAATGGCAGTATGATAAAATTGTCCACTATTTATTCCTCCCTCTCATTATCGGCCGTGCATTTTATAAAAGTTTTAAGCCCCTACCAGCAGCTGATCTCGATATGGCTGAAGTGAATGTGTCTTGATGACTTGGAATAGTTCGCTGTCGCTCCCGATGACACTCTCAGCAAAGTTCCAGGCATTTTCTTCAATCTGCAGCGCTATGCCAAGCCTTTCTGTTTCTGTTTCAGCAATATCAAGCTGATCGGCAAGCCATAGTAAATTTTTGTCTTCCGCATGACCAATTTCATGTGCAAAAACAATTTCTATATATTCATTAAAGAAATCTAATGACGAAAACAATTGCAAACATTGTCCTTTTATCTCTTCTAAATACAAAGTAATTGTATGGGTACCTATATGGTATTTGCCTCCAGCAAAACGCTCTCCAGGGAAAAATGATTCAAATTGAACGATTGCTTTACTTCCGGACCGTTCCAGCAAAGAATAAAGCCTATTTTTTAGTCCTGTTTCCAAAATTTCACCTTTTCTATATATAACCTTACACCATTATATGCAAAAACAGGAAGTTAATAAATGTTATTTTATTCCTTATCCTTTTATTGGTTTGGCATTAGCGATTTGTGAATCCAAATAGCTGCTTGTGAGCCATCGCCCATCGCAATGGTAACCTGCTCCGAGTGAGCAATTACATCACCTATTGCCCACACATTGGGAACATTCGTCATTTTTGTTCGCGGGTTGACAATGATATGCCTATTTTCCATAATTTCAGCCCCTAGCTGTTCTGCTAAGCTCGAATGAACAGCCGTACCTCCGAACCCTAAAAAGGCCTTTTCAGCATATATACGTTCTCCATTTTTTAGGAGAACGCCTTGAAAAGCATCACCCTCCGACAATACTTCTAATATATCTGCCTGAATAAGCTGTATTCCTTTTCTTTGCATTTGTTTTTGCAAAAGTTCATCCGGCATTCCTTCTTCATGATTAATCATTATAATATCAGTAGTCCAGTAAGCAATTGTAAGAGCTTTATTTGCACCTGCATTACCAGAACCAATGACAATTGTTTTTTTATTTAATACTTCATAACCATCACAGTCCGGACATACATAGATGGATGTTCCAAGACATGGCATGATACCGGGAATTGGAGGAATTCTGTCCATTACGCCTGTAGCAAGCAATAATCGGGCACTTTGAAACGTCTCTCCTGATTCAAGCGTAATAACAAACTGGTCTGCTTCCTTCCGAGCCTTAATAGCCTTTCCTTTTACAAACTGAATTCCTAGGCTTTCTGCTTGTTTTTTGCCAAGATCTCTTAAAGTTTGACCGCTTACCCCGTCAGGATACCCAAGAATATTATGATAGCTTTTGCATATTTCTGATCGTCCTCCCCCAGCATCAATCACCAGGACACGATGTTTATATCTTCCTAACTGAATAGCTGCCTGCAGTCCTGCTATGCCGCCACCGATAATTAAACAATCATAGTTCATTTTCAAGACCCTTCCTATATAGAGAATAAAAAACAAAAGGACACCCTAATAAAATAGGATGTCCTCTTCACATATCAGCGATTCATATGAGCTAAAAATCCGCCTAAAAGCTCGTCCAAATCCTCTGTTTGTTCTTCACTTTTAACCGAACGCTCCTGTTCAAGATCTTTTTTAGCATCTTCCCAATTAAAATCTGCAAAATCATCATCTGAATCATCTTGCATGATGTCATTTTGCTCTTGAAACAGTTCTTCCTCTGGGGTGTCAGGCAGAGCAGGCATTTCTTCAGCTGTCTTATCGGAAGCAGCCGCTTCCTGTAAATACAAAGCTTCTTCAATATCAGTTGATTTGCTGTTAAGGGCCGCTAGCAGTGTTGTTGCTCTGACCGGGTCATTAATGAGCTGATAAACAATACTTCCTAACAAGGCCTCTGAGTGCTCATGCTTCAGCCAGTCTTTCTGTGACTTCGTTAAGTTCCTTGGCATTGGAATACGAATCGTTTCCCGTCCGCTTGAGCTCATGGTGCCGACGCCGTTTATAACGAATTCCGCCATCTTGCTCGAAAAATTTCTTCTTTCCGTTTCACGGAGCTTTTGTAAGCTCTTTATAATATGGTCAGGTGTATCAGAGGGGATACGAAAGGAAATAGATTGCCCTCTTTTCATTTCAGAAGCCATACAGCATCACCTAGTTTGCCTCTACTGGCTTTTTATCCTGCGCAGCAGAATCCTTGTCCACTCTTCTTTTATAATCTGAAATCAGCTTATAGTAGGCATTGGACATCATCCAAATGCTTTCCTTTTCATCCTCAAAAAAGTCAATGTTATAACCGTCTAAGCTATTATTTAATGCTTTTAGATAATCCTTTAAAACGGTTGAACCGCCCCCAACAAAATAGCAAATTTCAGTCTGTGAATTCTTCTGCCATATATTGCGCAGCAGGCGATACTGCTTCTTGGCTAGGTCAAGCAGGATTCTGTCTGTAATATCATGAACGCTCGTTCTGCTTCCTTTTACCATAATATGATTGCGATCATTCTTTTTTGTAATAATTTCTACCACATCTCTGCGGCTGTCTAATTCAACGCCATGCTTGCTGCGAATCTCTTCGCGGATGGCTTCCAGTGCTTCTGACACACCTAGATTAAAGCCCTGCGCCTTATCATCATCTACATTGCGGTCTTTAATGACAGCAATATCAGTGGAAAGCCCGCCAATATCCTGAATTAAAATTCGCTTATCAATTAAATCCTTATTGATAATGTTTAAGTCATTGTCCATGACCAAATTAATAAACGCAGCAAAGCCTTCCGGATAAACCTTTACTTCTTCAAATTTTATATTCACTTTAAGCCCTTGATATTTTGGTGTGATTAAAAATTCCACCTGATGAACAGAGCCTAATAGCTTTGAACGATAGCCGGCATCCTTGCCTTCTTTTACTTCACGAAGAGGAAGACCTGTTCCAAGCATGTAGCTTGCATCAATGGTATTTCCTGACTTTTTGAACTTTTCCGTTTTTTCAGCTTCTACTGCATCCAGTGCAAGTGCAGCAAAAAGCATAATAAGCGTCTGATCTTCCTCCGACTTGCTGCTGCCTGGATCTAATTCTGATGCATTATCACTTTTAGTGGCTAAACTGCCAACTCTGTATATCGCATTATTTTCTTTTAAAGCAGGGGAGTGGACTCTAATATGTAATCCGTCTAGAGGGTTTTTGCTGTCCAGCTCCTCAATACCAATAACTGGTCTGTCCTCAATATCTCGCGCAATTACATTAGGGATGCTCATCTCTGTTTCCAGCTTACCAAAAATGGCTTTCACCGAATCATTTCCAACATCAACAGCAGCAATCCTTGAATTAACCATCCTTCATCCAATCCTTTCAACTCTTTTAATAGAAAAAGAGGTAATACATCAAGAGTAAATGAGATTCGTAGATTAATCAATTATTCTTGTAAAAACGTAATATAAGCGTAAAAACGTAAACAAAGTGTAAACAACTGTGATTTGTCTGCACTTTCCGTTTACACGTATACATATTTGCATACATACCGTTATATCAATATGTGTGCGAGTTTGTATACATGTATACATTTTTGTTTACATTTGTATTCAATATTGTATACAAGTTTTCAAATTTGCATACAAACCCTTTCTAGCTTTTATTCATAGATTTCATCACCCTGAGGTCTGCTTCATCCTCTATAACGCCATTTAATGCTGACAGCAGGGCACGACTTACGTAACTTGAAGAGTATTAAGCTGCAATATAATCTGCAATGAACCGCATATAAATGAAATTCAGCAAAACTAAATAAACTATTATTTTAGAAAAGTATGAGAATAATTAAGCATAGTAAATACATTCCATATTTAAAAATATTTCAGAGTATTTCCAGAATAAAGTTTTGACACAAAAACCAAAAAAGTATTATATTAATATATTATACAAGGAGGTTGTAAGATGTCAGACTTTAATAAACAGAAAATTGTGGCCAGTGTCCCTCAACGTGGCTTTTTTGGTCATCCTAAGGGGCTATTCACCCTATTCTTTACAGAGTTCTGGGAACGATTCTCTTACTATGGAATGCGTGCTATTCTCGTCTATTATATGTATTATGAAGTATCAAAAGGCGGCCTTGGCATAGATGAACCGACAGCTTTAGCTATTATGTCCATTTATGGCTCCCTCGTTTATATGTCAGGTATTATTGGAGGATGGCTGGCTGACCGCATCTTTGGCACCTCAAAAGCCGTATTTTATGGCGGAATCTTAATTATGCTGGGACATATCGTTTTAGCGATCCCTGGAAGTCTCGCAATGTTCTTTACTTCTATGGTATTAATTGTTCTAGGTACAGGTTTATTAAAACCTAATGTTTCAAGTGTTGTTGGTGATATCTACAGTGAAGAAGATCACCGCCGTGATGCCGGCTTTAGTATCTTCTACATGGGGATTAACCTTGGAGGCTTCCTTGCACCGCTGATTGTTGGTGAAGTTGGAATGAAGCATGATTTCCACCTTGGTTTTGCCATCGCAGCAGTTGGAATGTTTATCGGATTATTGGTCTTCTTATTTACAAAAAAGAAAAACTTAGGTTTAGCAGGCACATATGTAGCGAATCCGCTCTCCCCTGCTGAAAAGAAGAAAGTATATACAATTATCGGGATTGGTCTAGTTGTCATAGCCATTCTAATTGCCATTACAATTCCGCTGGGTATTTTAACTTTTGATAGCTTTATCACACTGATTGGTATCCTGGGCATTGGGATTCCTACTGCTTACTTTATTGTCATGTACCGCAGTCCAAAAACAACTGCAGTCGAGCGTTCAAGAATCATTGCATATATTCCTTTATTTATTGCGTCAGTCATGTTTTGGGCTATCCAAGAACAAGGGTCTACGATCTTGGCAAACTATGCAGATAAGCGAACACAGCTTGAGATTGCAGGCTTTGATATTTCACCAGCTTGGTTCCAATCATTAAACCCATTATTTATTATCATTTTTGCGCCGGTATTTGCTTGGCTATGGGTAAAGCTTGGAGATCGCCAGCCATCTGTTCCTAAGAAATTCTCTTTAGGTCTTCTATTTGCAGGTATTTCATTCTTAGTGATCTTATTGCCAGCATATTTTGGCGGCACAGATTCACTTGTAAATCCTTTATGGCTCGTTTTAAGCTACTTTATCGTCGTATTAGGTGAACTTTGCTTATCACCTGTTGGTCTTTCTGCAACAACAAAATTAGCACCTGCTGCATTTTCTGCGCAAACTATGAGTTTATGGTTTTTATCAAACGCAGCTGCACAAGCAATCAATGCGCAGATCGTTAAATTTTATACACCGGAAACAGAAATGCTGTATTTTGGGGTCATCGGAGGAGCATCGATTCTTCTTTCCATTATCTTATTTGCTCTATCCCCTAAGATTCAGTCATTTATGAAGGGTGTCAGATAATCTAATATGTAAAAAAGACAGGTCATGCGCCATCCGGCACACGTCCTGTCTTTTTATTTTGCTCATTAAATTCTCTTCTCCCCTATCGCTTCATCTCAATCATGAATTTATACCGATCAGCGCGATAAATGGATTTAACGTATTCAACTGGTGTGCCGTCATGTAAAAATGTATTTCGTTCAATTAGAAGCACAGGACCACCAGATTTAATTCTAAGATAGTCGGCTTCATTCTGACTGGAAATAGCTGATTCTATCGTTTGAGTGGCATAATCTATCTGCAGGCCAAGCTTCCCTTCCATATATGCATATAACGATTGATTAACAATTTCTTCTGTAAGCCCCTTCATTAAATTGGCTGAGATATAGTTCGTTTCTAATGCCATTGGGACATCATCTGCTAATCGAATTCTTTTAATTTCATATACTGGACCATGTTCAGGAATGGAAAGCTGCTGTGCAATTTTTTTCGTAGCCGGGATTAGCTGAAAGTGAACAAGCTGACTTCCGGGTATCATTCCTCTTTTTTTCATATCTTCGGTAAAACTAGTAAGTCCCTGTAATGGCTGTTCAAGCTTACGCTCTGCCACAAATGTGCCTTTTCCTTGGACGCGATATAAAAAGCCATCGTTCACAAGTTTAGTAAAAGCTTGTCTTACAGTCATTCTGCTGATTTGAAAACGTTCAGCGTACTCTCGCTCTGCTGGCAGTGCATCACCTGGCAAAAGCTCACCCTTTTCAATTAACTCTTTTATAATTTCCTCTAGCTGATAATAGATCGGGACGGGGGAATTTTTATTAATCATGCTCCTCTCAACTGCTTCCTTTCTATATAAAGATTTCCTGGATATATATATCTATTTTAAGCTTCTGTTCACGTTTGTATAGGAAATACGTTAAGATCTAGTATAAAGTTTCGTTATCAGGATAATAAAATCGGGATTTATGTTTGAAGTACGCAACCTACAGTTCTAGGTTTGGGTTTAGTCTTTCTGTTTAATTTCTGAAACCTCCTAAAGTCAGCTATCACCTTAAAGAAAAAAGCCAGAAGAACCGTTCCTCTGGCTTATTCACCAATTGCCGCTTTATCTGCAATTATTGTAACATATGGGTGATTTCTTAATATAGATGCTGGGAAGTTTTCTTTTATTTCTCCTTCTATTAACTGCTTGTAAGCTTCATGCTTGCTTTCCCCGGATATCAGCAGGAGGATTTCTCTGCTTTTCATGATAGAAGCAATGCCCATGGTGATCGCTTGGTTTGGCACCTCATCAATATTGGCAAAATATCTCGCGTTCGCCTCTTTAGTTGATTGCGCAAGATCGACAATATGTGTAGGGCTTTGAAAGCTTGTTCCCGGTTCATTAAATCCGATATGGCCATTTCCGCCGATTCCAAGGATTTGCAGATCAATGCCGCCCACGCTTGCCATTAGAGCTTCGTATGCTTCGCACTCTGCTTCTGCATCAACTGTGTTGCCGCGTGGCACATAGGTATTTTCCTTGTTAATATCAATATGATTGAAAAAGCGCTCATTCATGTAATGACGATAGCTTTGCGGATGATCTCCTGATAATCCCACATATTCATCCAGGTTAAAGGTTTCAATTCCGTCGTAAGAAGTTCCATTTTGATTATGGTCCTCAATCAATCGTTTATAGGTTCCTTCTGGAGTTCCTCCAGTAGCAAGACCCAATACCATTTTTGGATTTGCTTTTACTTTATCTATAATATACTGAGACGCTTTCTCGCTCATTTCCTGATAATCATTTACTTTAATAATGTTCACTTTATTCATTCTCCTTTCGATAGGCAACTTCACCGCGGCATAAGGTCATAACAACATCATGCTCTTCATTCAAAATAACGATGTCTGCATCCTTTCCTGCTGCGAGGCTTCCCTTGCGGTCAAATACACCAAGCTGTTTTGCTGGATTAACGGAAGCCATCTGGATCGCATCCTCTAATGAACAGCCGGTAAATTCAATCATATTTTTAACTGCGTGTCCAAGGCGCAATATGCTTCCTGCTAATGTTCCGTCTTGAAGTACTGCTTTTCCATCAGCAACAGTTACATCCTGTCCGCCTAAATCATATTGTCCATTTTTCAGGCATTTGGCTCTCATGGAATCTGTGATTAAAATTAATCCTTCTTCACCCTTTTGCTTAAATGCAAGCTTGACCATCTCAGGTTTGACATGAACACCATCTGCGATAACTTCAACCATCAACTCATCATGCAGAAGAGCTGCTCCTGCAACACCTGGCTCACGATGATGCAGGCCGCGCATTTGGTTAAACAAATGGGTAACATGCGTGCATCCCGCCTCGATTGAATCTTTCACTTCTTCGTACGTGGCATTTGAATGGCCAATGGAAGCAACAATGCTTTTGCTGCTTAAGTATGATGCCAATTCCTTGCCGCCCGGCCGTTCAGGTGCAAGGGTTACTAATTTTATATTCCCTTGAGATAGGTTTTCCCATTTTTTAAAAAGTTCAACATCAGGATCAATAATATATTGTGAAGGCTGTGCTCCAGCCATCTCTTTATTCACAAATGGTCCTTCAAGGTGCACCCCTAAAATTTCAGCTCTTCCCTCAGACTGCGGTTTACTCATATAGCCTGCTGCGGATTTTAATGCTTTTTCAATTTCTTCCTGCTCTTGTGTCATGGTAGTCGCTAAAAAGCTGGTCGTGCCTTCTGCAGGCAAGGTATTCGCCATAGTCATAAGAGCAGATTCCGTTCCATCCATTACATCAGCTCCAGCAGCACCATGTATATGCACATCTATAAAACCTGGTACTGCTGTCAGATTTTCCTGCAAATCAAAGACGACAGCATCTGTTATATCTTGCAGATCTTCTAATCGTCCGATCTCACTTATTTTTTGGTTCGTAATTTTAATATATCCTGTATAAAATTGATTCTTTTCTGAATAGATTTGCATACCCTTTAACAAAATAGGCTTATCCATCATTTTTCATCCTTTCATTTTCAAGGTCATTTTAGCATTGTACTCATATAGTTGTCTATACCAATTAATCGTAAATTCATATAGACAACTAATAAACTAGCTGTTATGATTATTTTCATGAAAAGCGCTTTCAGCTTAACAAGCACAACCAAAATATAATTAAGGAGTTGAGATTTATGTTAGGTTTTTTACAGCGCATTGGTAAAGCTCTAATGCTTCCGATCGCAGTGCTGCCGGCAGCAGGTTTGCTGCTTCGCTTCGGACAGCCTGACTTACTGGATATTCCCTTCATCGCTAATGCAGGGGACGCTATTTTTGGAAATTTAGCTTTAATTTTTGCTATTGGTGTTGCCATGGGATTTGCAAAAGATAGCAACGGTGCGGCCGCTTTATCAGGAGCGATCGGCTATTTAGTTTTAACAGAAGGTGCAGTAGCAATTGATCCGGATATTAATATGGGTGTTCTTGGCGGTATCATTGCCGGGATCATTGCAGGGCTATTATATAATAAATTTCATGATATTAAATTACCGGATTGGTTAGGGTTTTTCAGCGGACGCCGGTTCGTACCAATCGTAACATCTGTTACCATGATTTTGCTCGCATTTATTGCAGGTTATGCATGGCCGCCTGTTCAGGCAGGAATAGATGGAATTGGAAATTGGATTATTGAACTGGGTGCAGTTGGTTCAGGTATCTTTGGATTTTTAAACCGCTTATTGATTCCATTAGGACTTCACCATGTTCTGAACAGCTTATTTTGGTTCCAGTTTGGTGAATTTAATGGAGCAGCTGGGGATATTGCCCGTTTCTTCGCTGGAGATCCAACTGCCGGCGGATATATGACAGGCTTCTTCCCAATCATGATGTTTGGTTTGCCTGCAGCAGCGTTTGCAATTATCGCGACAGCAAAGCCGGAAAACCGTAAAGCAGTCTCTGGTATGTTTATTGGTCTAGCGTTAACTTCCTTCTTAACGGGAATTACAGAGCCAATTGAATTCTCATTTATGTTTATTGCTCCACTTCTTTACGGAGTGCACGCTTTATTAACTGGGGTATCCATGTGGTTAACTTCCATGTTAGGCATTAGAGATGGTTTTACCTTCTCAGCTGGTGCAATTGATTATTTGCTCAACTTTAATATTGCCGAAAAGCCGCTTCTTCTTTTACTAATCGGTCTCATCTATGCGGCAGTCTACTTTGTCCTATTTTACTTCCTCATTCGGGCCTTTAACTTAAAAACACCTGGCCGCGAGGATGAAGATGAATCTCTTACTGAAGATGAAGACACGGAAACAACTGGCGGTACTAAATATGATAAAATGGCAAGTCAATTTATCAAAGATATTGGCGGCACAGAGAACATCGATGTCATTGATAACTGTGCGACACGCTTACGTTTAAATGTTCATGATATGAATAAAGTAAATGAGTCTGCATTAAAAGCGCACGGCGCCAAAGGTGTTATGAAGCTCAACAAAACGAATCTGCAAATCATTGTAGGTACAGACGTTGAATTTGTTGCAGATGCTATGAAGAAACAGAATAAGTAAAAATGAAAGCTGACTGGGGTCTTTTCCAGTCGGCTTTTTTATACCTTTTCCTTTTCTGTAATGAGGCGAGACGGGGCTTCGTTTGATTCTAACTTAATACCTCTTCCTAATTTATGGGATTAGCACTGTTAAAACTTTATTTATGTAGTTGATTACCCTTTTATAGTGTTTATAATTCAGCTTTTCGAGTCACGGATTTCAGACCTGTGTTTCTGCTCTTTTTGTATTTATATACCACTTATTGGGTGTCCGTGTCCTGTTGCTGCTCTTTTTGTCTCTCTATATACCATTTACTAGGATTCACTGTCCTGTTTCTGCTCTTTTCGCCTCTTTATTTACCATTTACTGGGATTCACTGTCCTGTTTCCGCTCTTTTCGCCTCTCTATATACCATTTACTGGGATTCACTGTCCTGTTTCCGCTCTTTCCGTCTCTCTATTTTCCACTTACTGGGGTTTAGTGTCCTGTTTCCGCTCTTTCCGTCTCTCTATTTTCCACTTACTGGGATTCACTGTCCTGTTTCCGCTCTTTCCGTCTCTCTATTTCTCATTTACTGGGTTTTAGTGTCCTGTTTCCGCTCTTTCCACCTCTCTATTTTCCACTTACTGGGGTTTAGTGTCCTGTTTCCGCTCTTTTCGCCTCTTTATTTACCATTTAATAGGATTATATGTCCTGTTTCAGCTGTTTCCGCTCTTTCAGTCTCTCTACTTACCATATATCATGATCCCCTGTCCCGTTTTTCTCATTTCTACTAACTATATACCCATTATTGGATTTCCGATTCCTTTTACTTGTCTCCAGCTATAATATGCTGGTCTATATGTTTATACTTCTGAGATTTTTTTGAACACATCCTTAACGATTTCACATTCATTACTCATTCTGATAAGCTCCCCTGCAGATGTTTTAAATCTTTCTCAACCTTTTCCAGTTTTAGGTACATTTGCATATCCATTGCTATCGTGATAGCAGTCTATTATACTATGAATATATTGTCTTTTTTCGACAATATTGGACATAATGCGTAATTTTTGCATGTACCCCTGAAAAAAGGAGGTCTTTTAATGAAAAAAAATCAGCGCAAAACGGAGTTCACTTCTGCACAGGAGGAGGTAGCTGCAACTGCAGTTATGCGAAGCAGCCGAAAAACAGGATTTTCATTCCCATTTTTCAAGCCTCTAAAATTGAAGTTGTTTTTTGCTGTGCTTTTCACCGTACTGCTTATTGGTACAGGGATTTTTATGTACCAAAAGCTTTTTACAGGCAGTACTTATGCCAGTGAAACCGTGAGCATTGTTGAGGAAGTTCGGGAACTTTCTTCTCTCGCAACTGCTGAAGCCGTGATTACTACTGTCATCAAAGAAGAAAACAATAAGATTTTTAATAAAGAGATAAATGTAAACTTCCCTGGTACGAAAAGAACGATCCTGCTTGTTGTTCCAGCAACTGTTCTTGCAGGTGTGGATTTACAATCAATCAGCAATGAGAGCTATACGGTAGACGAAGAAAAGAAACATATTACAATGACACTTCCGCATGCAGAGCTGCTGCAGGAGCCATCGATTCAAATGGACAAGGTTCAGACATTCTCCGACCAAGGAATCTTCCGAAGTGATGTAGATTGGGAGGAAGGCTTCGATTTAGCAGCTGTCGCTTCTGATGATATAAAAGAACAGGCTGTTAATTTAGGACTGTTAGCAAAAGCAGAGCAAAGTGCAGTTAATGCGCTCACTAGCCTTTTTAGCGGTCTTGGCTACACAGCGTCTATTGAATTTGAATAATTGAAGCGAATGCAAGTAGAGAATGATCTCTGCTTGCTTATTTTTTGTCTAACAGAAGTTTGTTTATTGACCTTTCTTTTTTCTCTTTTATTCCTTATCATGAAAGAGAGTAATCGTATACATATTAGATCTCACTGGAGATACAGCCAGTGAATTGGAGTGACGGATCAGTGGAAACCAAAAAAGCTTTGCCTGTACTTTTTGCCGTGATGTTTCTGGTCATGGTTGGTTTTGGAATTATTATTCCGGTTATGCCCTTTTACGCAGAAGAGATTGGAGCTTCTCCAACACAACTCGGACTGTTAATGGCTGTTTACTCCCTTATGCAGCTGCTTTTTGCACCGATGTGGGGAAGAATTTCAGATAAAATCGGCCGAAAACCTGTCATTATGATTGGGATTTTTGGTTTAGGTATTTCCTTTCTTTTGATGGCACTCTCGACGGAGCTATGGATGCTCTTTGCAGCGCGTGTGCTAGGCGGCTTTCTTTCCAGTGCCAATATGCCAACTGTTATGGCATATGTAGCAGATATTACAAGTGAAGAAGATCGCGGCAAAGGGATGGGTATTGTTGGAGCTGCCGTTGGCATGGGGTTTGTGTTTGGACCTGCTATTGGCGGTGTGTTTTCCAGCGAAAGCCTGCATATACCATTCTTTATTGCCGGAGCTTCTTCCTTTATCACATTCTTTTTCGTATGGATGGTTTTAAAAGAATCACTCACACCTGATCAAAGAAGCTCTGCAAATAAAAGAGCTCCGCTTCGGCAGGCATTTAATGGACCCACCTCCATGCTGTTTTTACTGCAGCTCTTTGTTTCCTTATCTCTATCAGGACTTGAAGCGACTTTTGCCTATTTTGCTGCTGAAAAGGCAGGCTTAGGCACTGTTCAGCTCGGCTATATCTTTATGATCATGGGACTGGCAGGAGCCATTGTCCAGGGTGGAATCGTTGGCAGGCTGACGAAAAAATGGGGTGAAGGTGCTGCGATTCAAATTGGAATTGTTGTCTCAGCCATCGGTTTTGGACTTATTCTTCTGACTGACAGCTTTTGGAGTGCTGCTTTATTTTTAAGTGTGTTTGGAATTGGAAATGGCTTTATTCGGCCAAGCGTCTCTTCTTTGCTGACCAAGCAATCTGTTTCTGGTCACGGAAGTATGACCGGGCTATTATCATCCTTTGATTCGTTCGGACGTATTATTGGCCCTCCCCTCGGCGGCTGGCTTTTTGCCTTTGCGATTGGGCTTCCTTATATTTCAGGAATACTACTATCCCTGCTGGCGCTGATTCTATTCCAGGTCTATAAAAGAAAGTCAAGAACAGCTATTAATCACAGCTCCCCTATAAAATAGATACATTGAAACTCGGCTGACAAACGCTTCTGCATAAGTAGCGTTTGTCAGCCTTTTTCCTGCTCTTTTATGATTGCACTGGTATTGAAGATTAGGATCTTAACACTCATGGTTTAATAAAACAATGATGCGGGGAAAAATACTGTCATCTTTACCTAGAGTTAAAGGTTAGGAGGATTTTATATGGAGCTTCATAACGGTAAATTATTTTGGGAAGAAATCACTGAAGATATAGAAGTAAAAACAGGAAAACAGCCAAAAAGTCATTATGATGTCATTATTATCGGCGGAGGCATGTCAGGAGCATTAAGTGGTTACATACTGGCAAAAGAAGATTTAAGAATTGCTATTGTTGATAAGCAGAAAATGGGCACAGGAAGCACAATGGCTAATACTGGTTTGCTGCAGTATTCGAATGACATCATGCTTTCTGAATTAATACAGCAGATTGGCAAAGACAAGGCCGTCAGATTCTATCAGCTTTGCCGGGAAGCAATGGATCAGCTGAGAAAGGTCGCTGAGGAAATCGGATCAGAAGCTGATTTTCTGGATAGAAGCAGCTTTTATTATGCAAGCGAAGAATCTCACATTGAGCTGCTGAAGAAAGAATATCAGGCTCTTTCCGAAAATGGTTTTGAGGTCGAATACTTATCAGAAGAGGATATCAGGGAGCAATACCCTTTCACAAAACCTGCCGCACTTAGAACGCACGGCGATGCTGAAGTGAATCCTTTTAAATTTAACCGAGACATTTTAGCAGAGCTGAGTAAAAAGGAAAATGTTGATTTATTTGAGAATATTGAGGTAACAGAAACAAGAGAAAAGGATAATGAAATCGAACTCGTGACGTCTTTAGGGGTTTTAAAAGCAAATCACCTAATATTTGCAACCGGTTATAATAAATCACTTGCATTTCCTGGTACAGAACCTGAAATCAACCGTTCTTATGCCATAGCAACTGAACCAATTGCTGATTTATCACCTTGGAAGGACAGAGAAATGATTTGGGAAACCAAACGGCCGTATCTGTATTTGCGGACAACAGCAGACGGACGCATTATAGCTGGCGGGCTTGATGAAGAGAAACCAAATGCGCCTAAAAAAGATCGCACCATTGAAGATCATGCTAAAGAACTGCAAGAAAAAGTGCAGTCTCTGTTTCCTATGTTAACGATTGAGATTGCTTATTCCTGGGGAGCTGTTTTTGGAGAGTCTGCAGATGGTCTTCCTTTTATCGGGCGTATTCCAAAGAAAGAACAGACCTATTGCCTGTTAGGCTATGGAGGAAACGGTACAGTATACAGTATGCTCGGAGCCCATATCCTGCGCGATTTAATAACTGGCCAGCATAATCCGGACGCTGAGATCGTTCAGTTAAATCGAAATTAAGAATTTTTTCCTGCTGCCATACAGCATCTCGATAAAAGCAAAAGGGCTCTCCATACACAATACTTTGAGAAAACCCTTTTGCTATTTATTTTGTTGGAGGCGGTTCTTCCATCCAGCTGTGCTTAATCATAAGTTTTGCCCCTTTATGGGCATATTCAAAAACATCTTTCATGATCCCAGCTAATGTACCCGCAATATCATTTCTTAAGCTAAAGGCTGTGCCAAGTGAATTGCCTCCTAAAGAAAAGCTGCAGAATAAACTGACACAATACATCATTAGTTTATCTGAAAAAGGTGCTAATGTAGACTTTGTGATGTTCCCCCCTGGGGGTACAGGAATCTTTAAATCACTTGCTGCCAGCAGCTGACTTAAGTCTTCTACAATCCCCTGTGCTATTTTCCCGCCTTCAGTAAAATAATCCTTAACTTCTTGTTCATAAGCACATTGTGCAAACCCTTTAATGAGAGTCATGCCAAAGAGATTTGCTTCAATCGCATGGTACATATGAGCAACTTCTACTGTATTTAAAGATCTTTTATTAGCAAGAGGATTGATTCCGCCTAAATAGCTGTTGTCTTTAACAAAGTCTACTTTTAATGGCATTGGTACACTAGGAGACTTCGTTAATAGCCCTCTTTGCAATAAATAAGCTGTACAAACCTCATAATAGCGCTGTGTGATGACTGTTAATTCTCTAAATAACTTTATTATATCTTCCCGATATGCCATCGTTATGTTCAAGGTGTGCATGCCCATGCTTATTTGCTTAAGAAGTCGCACAAGCATAATGTCAAAACCATTATCGTATAGCTTTGGCACCTCTTTATTCACATCTGCTTCTGTAAAACCTAGAGGAACCGCCATTCCTTCGTCTTTAAAAATATCAGTGATCCGTTGTATATATGGCTTAATTTCACCCTGAAGGCTTGTCATAATTTCTTTTGCTTCTTCATCATCTGCTTGCTCAATAAAGTAATCAATCATTCGGGTAATCATGGTCTTCTGTTTAAACGTCATCCAGAGTATGCCTATTTCAGAAGAAGTGATTGCAGTTTGCTTTGACATCCTTTTCCCTCCAAGAAGTTCACAATTCATCATTCCATGCTATTTTTCACATGGACCGCAGAAATCATTCTCTCTAAGAGAAAGTATTTAGCCTCAATTTCAGCTGGCTTTTTCCTTTGCAAATCATTCCCCCGCTTGCCTAGCTGCTGCTTGTCATTTAGAAACTTTTTCCTTTAGAATAAACATCATAAAGGAGAGTGCGTATCATGTTTTCTATTTTGCTGATTGAGGATGATACTTCCTTGTTCACAGAGATAAAAGAACGGCTTGGTCAATGGTCTTATACTGTTCATGGTGTACAAGATTTCAGCAATGTTTTAGACGAATTTTCACAATTAAAACCTGATCTTGTCATCATTGATATACAGCTTCCTAAATTTGACGGTTTTCACTGGTGCAGAGTGATTCGTGCTGTTTCAAATGTACCGATTATTTTTCTGTCATCCCGTGATCACCCAACTGATATGGTGATGTCCATGCAGCTTGGCGCAGATGATTTTGTCCAGAAACCATTTCACTTTGAAGTTCTCATTGCTAAAATTCAAGCTATTTTAAGACGCGTCTACAATTACAGTTCAAATCAGTCAGAGTTTAAAACCTGGTGCGGAGCTGCTGTTGACTTTGAAAAAAACACAGTTTCTAATGAACATGGAACGATTGAACTCACCAAGAATGAAATCTTTATTTTAAAACTGCTGATTGAGAAGAAAAATTCAATTGTTACACGAGATTCATTAATGAATAGCTTGTGGGACGATAAACGATTTATCAGTGACAATACACTTACTGTCAATGTAAATCGCTTGCGGAAAAAGCTTGATGAAATTGATTTAGGCAAGCAGATTGAGACTAAGGTCGGACAAGGCTATGTGGCGCTGGAAGAGGAAGTTTCATGATGATTGGCACCTATTTACGTGAAAGATTGAGCTGGATCCTTCTTTTTTTCGCAACACAGTTTTTGATTCTTTTTATAGTCTTTATTGATTCAAGTATTCCTGTTGGCTCTGTGCTGTACATACACTTACTGTCATTCCTTCTGTTCGCCATTTTTTTGACTGTTCGTTACCATAAAGAAACAAAATTTTACCGAAGTCTTGCAGATAGAGAATACAATCTCGATATTACAGGCATTATCCAAGCTGAAAGTCCATTTGAGAAGCTTGTTGAGGAAACCATCACAGAGCAGACGGCTCTGCTAAAGCGAGAGGCAGCTCAAAATTTTATCCTGCTTGAACAAGAGAAGGACGATTTATTAGCATGGATTCACGAGGTGAAAACGCCGTTAACTGCCTTGAAGCTTATGATTGATCGTCTGGATGATGAAACGATGAAGAAGCAAATGACTTATGAATGGCTGCGGGTTCATTTGCTGCTTGATCAGCAGCTCCATAAGAAACGGCTGCCTTTTATGCAGAATGATTTATATATCGAGAAAACAGAGTTAGAACCGATTGTTTTTGAAGAGATCCAAACATTGCGGGCATGGTGCATGCAAAAAGGGCTTGGCTTTCACATTGATCTGCATGAAGAAGAGGTATATACGGATGCGAAATGGCTTGGCTTTATCCTTAGACAAATCCTGTCTAATGCAATTAAGTATACTGAACAAGGGGATATTATTGTAAGAAGCGAAAGAAAAGGTGATCAGCATATCCTTCAAGTGCAGGATTTTGGCAAAGGCATAAGTGCAAAAGATCTCCCCCGTATATTTGATAAAGGCTTCACATCAACTGAACAGCATCAGAATAGCGCTGCAACTGGAATGGGCCTCTATTTAGCGAAGAAAGCAGCAGACTCCCTGCTCATTCATATTGATGTAACATCAGCTAGAGGCAGCGGTACTACCCTTACTTTAACCTTTCCTAAAAAGAATGATTTTGTAGATATGAAAGCATTGCATTAATCTATATATATACGTTTCAAGCATGTGACAAGAATGTCACATGCTTTTATCATTTGTTCGTCCAATCGAAGGAAAAGAATGTTCCCACATTTTATAATAAAGACAAATTTACAGAATGAAAGGAAGGATCCAATATGGTAATTTTAGAGGCTCAAAAAATATATAAAAGCTATGGAAATAAATTTAACAAACAAGAGGTTTTAAAAGGGATTGATGTCAGCATTGGAAAAGGAGAATTCCTTAGTATTATGGGTGCATCCGGATCCGGTAAAACGACATTGCTGAATGTCCTTTCCTCTATTGATCACGTAAGTACTGGAAGCATCAAAATTGAGGGCAAAGAAATCACATCTCTAAAGGAAAAACAGCTTGCTGAATTTCGCAAAAAGAGTTTGGGATTTATTTTTCAGGATTATAACCTGCTCGATACTTTAACGGTGAAGGAAAATATCCTGCTTCCGCTCTCGATTGCGAAGGTATCAAGAAAAGCGGCTGATTCCCTTTTCCATTCCCTTGCAACGGAGCTTGGCATCCGTGAGATTGAGCATAAGTACCCGAACGAAATTTCAGGCGGGCAAAAGCAGCGTACTTCTGCAGCACGTGCGTTTATTCATGAACCGAGCATTATTTTTGCTGACGAGCCTACTGGTGCTCTTGATTCGAAATCAGCTTCAGACCTGCTGAATAAATTGAGCGAGTTAAATATGAAGCGCGGTTCTACCATTGCGATGGTGACACATGACCCTGTCGCTGCAAGCTACAGCTCGCGCGTTATTTTCATAAAAGATGGGCAGATTTATACACAGCTGACAAAGGGCGATCAGGACAGACAGGCATTTTTCAAGGATATTATGAAAACACAGGCCGTTTTAGGAGGCGTCCAGCATGAGTCTTAACCAGCTAATTTTTCGCAACTTAAAGAAAAACCTAAAAAATTATTATTTATATGTGTTTGCGCTTATTTTTAGCTCGGCTCTCTATTTTTCCTTTGTGACGCTGCAATACGATCCTTCCATGGATGAAATGACAGGATCCATAAAAGGCGGCGCGGCACTGCGGGCTGCATCAGTTCTGCTTGTCGCTATTGTTTCCATCTTCTTAATTTATGCAAATAATCTTTTCATCAAAAGACGAAGCAAGGAAATTGGATTATTTCAACTGATCGGGATGACCAAAGGGAGAATATTTCGGATTTTGACTTTGGAAAATTTCCTGCTGTATTCTGCATCCGTCATAATCGGTATTGGAGCAGGCTTTGCTTTTTCAAAACTGATACTGATGATTCTTTTCAAAATTATTGATATTGATATGCTTGCAGAGCTGCGGTTTTCACCAGAGGCGCTTCTTCAAACAGCTATTGTATTTGCAGTTATATATCTGCTGATCATGCTCATGAACTATTTGTTTATTAAAAGGCAAAGCATCTTATCTCTATTTAAGGTGACATCGTCTACAGAGACTCGTGTCCGGAAGCTATCCATATTTGAAATTCTAATTGGAATTGTCGGAATCACCCTAATTTTAACTGGCTATTATGTTTCTTCTAAGTTATTTAGCGGTGATTTTACCAATATGAATCGTTTATTCATGGCGATGATCTTTATACTGGCATCCGTGATTATTGGCACGTATTTGTTTTTTAAAGGCTCGGTCAGCTTTATCTTTAATTTAATACGGAAAAGTAAAAATGGTTACTTAAATATTAATGAAGTTCTTTCACTATCCTCCATCATGTTTCGCATGAGGTCGAATGCGATGCTGTTATCGATCATTACAACGGTATCAGCCCTGGCAATTGGACTCTTGAGCTTAAGTTATATTTCGTATTATTCGGTGGATAACGGTGCAGCAAGCAGTCAGCCAGATATGTATACATTGGCTGATTCAGAAGCTGCTGCAGCGTTTACAGCAGAACTGGATGCAGAAAATATTGATTATAGCCAAAAAGAGATTGAAGTGTATCAGGCGAAATTAAATATAGGTGAAATTATGGACTCCAGCTTGGAAGAAATGAACTTTGACCCTGCTAATGTCTCAATGGGAATTATCAGTGATGAAGCATTGGAGGATGTTGATGTTCAAGCAGATGAAGTATTATTTGCTGGATATAGTGATGCTTTAGGCAGATTTTATAATTTCGAGGACGATGGCAGCATTACTCTTTTTTCAAAATCTTCTTCCATGGATCTGCGCTATATTGGACTTGAGAAACAATCGGTTGTTCCCTACTTTTTTTCAGGCGGAGGATTCCCAGCCGCGATTGTAGATGAAGGTGTTTTTACACAGCTGCAGAATGATCTGGATCCTGAAATACAGTATGAAACATCTGCTTATATTGGGATGAATATTAAGGAAGAAGCACAATATGAGCTTGCGAATGAAGTTTTTAATGACCTATTCGCTGATGCTGAGGGCATGAATATGTCCAGGATGAACAGCAGTGCTTCACAAAAGCTTGTGATGGGTCTTGCGATGTTTATCGTTGGCTTCTTAGGACTAACCTTCCTGATTACTTCTGGATGTATCCTATATTTTAAACAGATGGACGAAAGTGAAGAGGAAAAGCCAAGTTATGTCATTTTGCGCAAGCTCGGATTTACGCAATGGGATCTGCTGCGCGGCATACAAGCAAAGCAATTATTCAGCTTTGGAATTCCGCTTGTGCTAGGTCTCTCTCATAGTTATTTTGCCGTGCAATCGGGCTGGTTCTTTTTCGGTAACGAGCTGTGGACACCAATGCTGATTGTTATGGTCGTTTATACTGGATTGTATTCAATCTTTGGGGTGCTTTCCCTATTGTATTATAAGCGTGTGATTCGGGAAGCACTTTAATCTAAATACCAGCTGCCTATTTCTCTAGTTGAAATAGACAGCTGTTTTTTTGTATTACAACTTCCTAATGGTATGCTGCCTTTTGAGTTCCTATAGACAGAATGTTCTTTATGGTTAATGAGCTGGAACCGAAAAAATCGTCTATCCGTCTTGCTTCTTTGCAGAGTATTTGGTAAGATAACTGACGAACGTTCGTTAGATTCGAGGTGATTGAATTGAAAAGTACGGAAATTAAGGAAGCTGCTTTGAAGTTCTTTACCATTCATGGATATGAAGGGGCTTCTCTTTCACAAATAGCAGATGAAGTTGGCATTAAGAAGCAATCTATTTATGGACATTTTAAAGGGAAAGATGATTTGTTTCTTCAAGTGCTGCGCGATGCAAAGGATACGGAACTTTCTTCAAAGTTAACTTATTTTCAATCAACATTGGATGAAGCTCCAGAACAATCTTTATATGGTTATCTTCAGCTTGTCATTGATCTGTTTCAGAAGAATGAGCATCTGAAGTTTTGGCTGCGTATGTCCTTTTTTCCGCCCGCACACTTGGCTGAAGCCATCACAGAAGAAGTTGTGGACTTGGAAGATCAAATGCAAGTGGTCATTGAAAAACGATTTAGTGAATGGATTGAAAAAGGGCTGATTCACAATAGTGATCCTTCCATACCTGCTCTCGCCTTTATTGGGGTCGTCGATTCAATTCTTCTAGAACTTGTATATGTAAATGATGAAAAAAGATTATATAAAAAGCTGGAAGCATCCTGGTCCATCTTTTGGAGAGGAATTTCATCGTAGAAAAAGAGGTGTTCATTATGAAAAATCAAAAAGCAGTATTAGTCATCCTTCTTAGTAATGTTTTCATTGCTTTTTTAGGGATTGGACTCATTATTCCTGTCATGCCGTCATTTATGAATATCATGCATTTGTCAGGCGCGACGATGGGCTATCTGGTCGCCATGTTTGCCGTTGCCCAGCTTGTGATGTCACCGTTCGCCGGGCGCTGGGTCGACCGGTTTGGGCGGAAAAAAATCATTATTCTTGGACTCTTCTTATTTGGGGTATCTGAACTTATCTTCGGTTTAGGCAAAAGTGTGCCTGTCCTTTATCTCTCCAGAATATTAGGAGGGTTTAGTGCAGCCTTTATAATGCCAGGTGTTACTGCATATGTAGCAGACATCACGTCCCTGAAAGACCGTCCTAAGGCTATGGGATATGTCTCTGCGGCTATTAGCACTGGATTTATTATTGGCCCTGGAATCGGCGGGTTTATAGGCGAATATGGTGTACGGCTTCCATTCTTTTTTGCAGCTGGCATTGCTTTTGCAGCCTGTATTCTATCGGCCTTTATATTAAAAGAGCCGCTTTCTAAGGAGAAGCTTGCTGAATTAGCAAACAATCAGGCACAATCTAATTTCTTCTATGATCTTAAAAAATCAATTCGGCCATTATACTTTATTGCCTTTTTAATTGTATTTGTACTTGCATTTGGCTTATCTGCCTATGAAACAGTTTTCAGCTTATTCTCAGATCATAAATTTGGATTCACACCAAAAGACATTGCGGGTATTATTACGATCAGTTCCATCTTTGGTGTTATCTTTCAGTTATTTTTGTTTGGGAAATTGATCGATCTGCTTGGGGAAAAGAAGCTCATTCAGCTTTGCTTGATCGTTGGTGCTATTTCTGCATTTTTATCAACCGTTATCTCAGGCTATTTTGCTGTTTTAGCTGTCACATGCTTCGTTTTTCTTGCTTTCGATCTCTTGCGTCCAGCGTTAACGACATTCCTGTCTAAAGCAGCTGGAGAGGAGCAGGGCTTTGTGGCCGGCATGAACTCAACATATACGAGTCTCGGCAATATTGTGGGTCCAGCTATTGGCGGTATTCTATTCGATGTGAATATTCATTACCCTTATCTCTTCTCAGGTGTGGTAATCGTAGTTGGACTTCTCATTACGGTCATCTGGAAGGAAAAGCAGTTCTCTGAGAGTTTAGCGAAATAACACAGCGCTAAATAGATTTAAAGGAATATAACAAAAGGCATAGCGGAACATACCGCTATGCCTTTATTTTTAGGCACCTGCTCTTTTACAGAGCTCCTTAAATGTTTGAAGCAGTTCCACATCGATTTCATGCAATAGGCTTCTATTTTTCCGTACACCTGAGCCAACATGAATTTCATAAGGTGAAACATCTTGTAAAAATGCCTCGATATTCTCTGGTGTTATGCCTGATCCCGGCATAATCGTCAAATGGCTGCCTTCACAGGAATTTATCAGCTCTTGCAGCTGTTCTTTTGCCTGTGGAGCTTTTTCTGCTCCTCCAGATGTTAAAATACGGGATATCTGTTTGTAAGACTTTAACACTTCTAATGCTTCCAATTGATTCTCTACTTGATCAAAAGCACGATGATACGTAACATCCAGGCCTTCTGTATCTTCCAGCAGAACAGAAAGAGCCTCTTCATCGACTTTATTCTCTGCAGTTATTGCTCCGATCACAATTCCCGCTGCCCCAATATCTCTGCATGCTTTAATGTCTGATTTCATGATTGCTACATCCTGCTGTGTGTATGTAAAACTCCTGTTATGCGGGCGGATCATCACGCTGACAGGAATCGAAACAGCATGGCAAACCGCCTCAATCAAGCCATAGCTCGGGGTAAGCCCGCCTTCTCCAACAGCTGTAATTAACTCAATTCGATCTGCTCCTGCTTTTTCTGCTAGTATTGCATCGTTTAGCGTATCCGCAATAACTTCTATCAACATATGTTTTATAACTCCTTTAATTGAAAAACTTCATGGATCGTGCCTACTTCATGGCCTGAATCATTTTTCACTGAATTGGGCTTAAGTGCCCTTAAATTCCGAATGGTTTCTTTATTGCTATAGTCAATCTGCTCTAAGATAGAAGCAACAATATTTGGCCACACTTCTTCGGATCCATTGATCACCTTTAAAGCAAAGCCAAGGCGCTCTTTTCTTAACCCAAAGCAGTATACACCCTGCGCTCCCCCTTTAGCAAAGATATTATCGTCCCGAAGCAGAATAGAGCAAATAAAATGATGAGAAGCAATGATATTTGGCTCCTTGTTCATGATTGCTCCAAGCTTTTGAACAGCTGATCTTAATGCGGAATCTTTAATCATATCTGGACATGCCAGTTTTAAGTAAGTTAAAGCCATATTTTCCAGAGGGATTGCCAATACAGGAACACCACAGCCATCCGTCCCTGCCTTGATTAGGTCAAGTGGAACTTCTGACAGCTCAGAAAAAATGTCATTGATTTGCTTCTGCAGCGGGTGCTCCTGTCTCCAATAGCCGCTTACCTCATATCCTAATTCCCTGCAGACAGCGGCAAAGCCGATATGCTTGCCTGCACAATTATGATAGAGACGCCGTTTTTCTTTGCCTTCTCGAAGCATTTCCTCATAAGGTCCCTTATTTAATGGATAGGACGGGGGACAGAGCAGTTCTTCTTCACGAACAGGCAATTTATTCAGCAATGACTCCAGTGCTGCAATATGGTAATGCTCTCCGCGCTGAGAAGCGCCAAACAGCGCGGCCTCTTCATCCGTTACTCCATATTTTTCAACGATATCTGTTAGCAATAAAGGCAGTGCTTGAATCGGTTTAGCCGCTGATCGAAAGAAAACATCCTGCTTGATATCTCCAAATTGGCGGACTGTTTCTTTCTTGTCGTTCACACCTGCAATAATCCCAAAATGGACATTTTCAACACTTCCATTTCTTCTTTCTTCAATGATGGCATGATGCATGAAGATTCCCCATTTCTGCTGTTTATTACCTATCATACTATATTGCCCGATATATTTTCTAAATAGCTTTTTCAAGCATTTATTACTTAGTGTAAACGAACTGTTGTCAAACTATAAGTTGTTCGAACAACCTAGAAAGAAGTTATGTCAAAAATACAGAATAAAATTCTAAATATTATAAAAATAGTATAAAATAATATAAAAAGAGTTTCGGGGGTTTTGTATGGGGAGATGGAAAATGATTTTATTAATAGTTGGTGTCTTTTTGCTTATATTCGCCATTGTTACAGTAACACGTACCTTTATGACAGAGTCAAGGCAGCCTGAACCAAATAAGGCTGAAGTAACGCTTGATGAAGACAAAGCTATACGTCATTTTTCGGAAGCGCTTACCTTCAAAACCATTTCCTATCAGGATCGAACTGCCTTTGATTATCCAGAGTTTGAGCGCTTTATTGAATTTTTAGAAGACACATATCCGGCTGTTCATCAGCAGCTTGAGGTAGAGAAAGTAAACGATTATGCGCTAATTTACAAATGGTCTGGAAGCGAATCCGGCAAAAAACCAATTGGTTTAACCAGTCATTATGATGTGGTCCCTGTTCTTGAAGGAACCGAAGCAAACTGGGAGCAAGGTCCATTTAGCGGCACTGTTACCGACGGAGAAATTTGGGGACGCGGCACCTTGGACGATAAAATTGGGGTAATTGGAATTCTTGAAGCTGCAGAACATCTTTTAGAGGAGGGCTATGCACCGAAAAGAGATGTGTATTTTATGTTTGGTTTTGATGAAGAAATAGGTGGAGATGAAGGAGCGGCTGCGATTGTCGATCTGCTTGAAGAACGGGGAGTGACATTTGATTTTGTTCTTGATGAAGGCGGAGCGATCGTGGAAAATATGGTTCCTGGCGTTGAACAGCCTGTTGGTGTGGTAGGTGTGTCAGAAAAAGGGTCGGCTACTGCTGAACTGACCATTTCCGGAAGCGGAGGGCACTCTTCTCAGCCAAAGGATCATACCAATATCGGCCGAGTCGCCAGTGCGATTGCAAAGCTTGAGAATACTCAATTTAAAGCAGATCTGCGCGGTCCAGGTGAAACCTTATTTGAATTTGCCGCACCAGAAATGAGTTTCGGCATGCGATATGTGTTTGCAAATAAGTTTATTTTTGAACCGATTATTGAATCGATTTTACTAAAACAGCCAGCTACTGCCGCCTTAATTCGAACAACCATTGCACCAACCGTCTTCCAGGCTGGTGAGCAATATAATGCGCTGCCTGAACAGGCGACGGCCATTATTAATCTTCGTGTCATGCCAGGCGAATCGCTTGAGAATGTGAAAAAGTTTATTGAAGAAACCATTGATGACGATGAAATCTCTGTGTCTGTAACTGGGAGCGAGGCAACAAGTGTATCCTCGACAGACAGCTGGCAGTTCCAAACCATTCAGCAGGCTGCCCGCAATGTCTACAGCGATGCTGTTATGGTTCCATACTTAATGTTTGCCGGATCAGACGCAAAGCATTATGACCGTATCGCTGATAATACGTATCGTTTTCTGCCCGTTCTCATCACCTCAGAAGATTTAACAAGGATGCATGGCACAAATGAACATGTCAGCATTGATAATTATTTGAATGCGATTGCTTTTTATATGGAGGTTATGAAGGAAAGTGATCGAAAATAAAAAGTGCCCAAGAATGTCTGATCATTCTTGGGCATTTTCTTATTTCCATTGTGCAATTGTATTGACAGGCAGACGGTAAGATTGGTATCCCTCTTCATCTGCTTTACCAATTGAAATGAGCATAATTGGTACATATCTGTCTTTATCCATATCAAACGCTTCAGCAATTTGATCCTTTTCAAAGCCGCCGATTGGGTTCGTGTCATACCCATGCGCCTTTGCTGCAAGCATAAGCTGCATCGATACCAGACCGCTATCAACAAGCGTAAGCTCTTTATTGATTTGCTCTGGCAATGTGGAATAAATTTTTGAGATTGATTGAATTTGGCGCTCTTTTACTTCCTCAGGCATAATGCCAAGTTCAACTGATTTTGTGAAAATTTCTTCTGCATACGTATGACTCTGCAGATCGGCAAATACCGCAATCACCGCAGATGATGTTTGCACTTGTGATTGATTAAATTTAGCAAGCGGCGCAAGTTTTGCCTTTGCTTCAGGGCTTTCAATTACAAGAAAGCGCCAAGGCTGCAAATTAAGAGATGAAGGAGCTAAGCTTGCTTCCGTTAAAATTTCCTCCATCTCTTCCCGGCTGATTTTTACCTCAGGATCATATTTTCGAATTGATCTTCTGCCTTTTAAAACATCCATAAAATGGTTCATATAAGTTCTCTCCTTATGTTTAATTTTCAGGCTGTGAACGTTGTTTTATAACTCCGCAAGCATCTTCAAACAGTGTGTAATTTTGATCCTTGATAGGTCAATGGTTATTAAATCCAATATATATTCTTTCCCTATAGTGGTCAAAAAAAGTGCTCAATGAGGAAATTGATAGGAAACTTGCTGATTTTGATAGGAAATTCAATAAGTTTGATAGGAAACTTTGGAATGGTTTGTGAATTTTTACAAGTCCGTTCCATTGCGCTGCAGACCCTCGCTTTCCGTGGGGAGGAAGCTGAGCCTCCCTCATGAAATTGGCAAGTTTCTTAAAATTGCTTTGTTTTTCTTCATTTTTCTCTAGTGTCTAAAAGAATGGATATAGCACATTCAAACAAATATATCCACGTTTTTTAAAAAATGGAATATAAATTTGAGTTTATATAGACCGGAGGAGGCGTTTTCCAGTTTTAGGTAGTGATCATATAATCGCACCTATGGATCTCCACTTACGACATGGTGGTGGACCCTCCCATTTCTCTCAGCGTCTATGCGCGCAAATTCCTTCGTTCGACCTGACCATGTGTGGATGCCGGATATGCTCCTCGGGGGGGTCTTTGCCCTAATGCTCGGAATGTTGACCGGCTAATCCATGCTTCATTTGTCATAATTAAGAAAAAGTACAAAACAATATCACTTGTCTATTGGTTAAGCAGCTACCTGGTTATTCGTAAAATATGGGATATCTCGAAGCATGCGTTCTTCACTGAACGAACTCTCACGTGTTCCAATCATAAACAATATTTTGATTAGTTTTCGGCCTAAAGCAACATAAGATTGTTTGCCCTTTAAGGGATTCTTTGTCCTATTTTTGTAGTGATTATGAAGGGCATTGAAGGCTTTATTATGGCAAGCCAGGGGACGGGCAACTTGATACAGTATGGAACGTAATCTTCGCCGTCCCCGCTTTGTAATCGTTGTCTTCCCTTTGTGTTTACCGGATTGGTTCATCTTCAAATTGAGTCCCGCTAATTTAATAATTTGGCGTGGATCTCTATAGTTTGAAAGGTCACCAACCTCGGCAAAAAAACCAACAACTGTCATTGCCCCAACACCTTTTATGGCAATCATGCGCTCCGCTCCTGGAACGCTCAATACAAGCTCTTCTAGCTGCGTCTTAAGAGCTTCAAGACGTTCTTCTAACCGTTGATATTGGCCTACAAGATAGAGAATTTCTTCACGAGCCATACGGAGACCTACGGTCATTCCAATACTCGAGGCAGCTGCTTGTTTTAACTTTCGTATTAGCGTGATACTAATATTCTTGTACACTGACGTCTTTAGTTCTTGGAGTAGTTCATCTTCTGTCTTTTGACAAATATCTTTCGGCAAGTAGCCACATTTCAAGAGGTATACTGCCGTTTTCCCATCCCATTTTTTGAAAACGGTCAAGAATTCAGGGAAATATCGATCTAGTACATTATGCATTTGTGCTTTAATGGATGAAAGATCTTCCTGAATAATGTCAAATAGTTTTACGCCTTCACGCAGCTCTGCATATACCCCTTCAGGTAAAGTGGGCTCATGGTAGCGCCCGGCACGAATGAGTTGAGCAATGACTTTTGCATCCTTGGTGTCATTCTTGGTAGGGGAATCATCATCTAATTCCTTTGACTTTTTGACCTTCATTGGATTGACTAGAACCACCTTTATCCCTTGTGATTTCAAGAAATAAGCTAAGGGAATCCAATAATGGCCGGTCGGCTCCATGCCAATAATCACATTGGGACGGCCTGTTTTTTCGCTTAATTCTTTTGCCCACTCAAATAATAGCTTGAATCCCGCTAAACAGTTCCAGAAAATAAGCCGTTTGGATAACTCAATTCCCCGATCATCAATCACCCGGGCAACATGTCTGTACTTTGCAATATCGACACCGATAATCAGTGTGTGTTCATTAATTTGCTTAATTCGTTCATTTTGTGTAATATCCATAATAGAAGTCTCCCTTCGGTACTTAATTCGAGGTCATGCATGACACTCTCTATCGTACCAAGGGGACTTTTTTTTTGCACATCGCTTAAACTTCGAATTATAGTCAAATTACTTTATTACAGGAATGCTCCTCGGAGCAAGCTCCTGTGGGGTCTCACCTTTTCCTCTATTGCCCACAGGAGTCGAGGGTCTTCCGCTCCATTTCACTCATGTTGATGATATATGACAAATAAAAAAATAAAACAACATATGATTAGAAGAATTCACTTTCTAACCATTCGCTGCTATGATCGTGCTAGATTGTGTCCCAGCCACCCTATATCTCAAAAAAAATAGTAGGTAAAGCCATCCGCCAATGACCTTGCCCACTATTCTTAGTATGTTTCTTCCAACATCTTATACAGTCTTCAATGTCCGTTTTAAGAACTCTCTTGTACGCTCCTGGTCAGGATTGTTAAAGATTTTTTCTGGAGGTCCTTCTTCCGCAATGACGCCTTTGTCCATAAATACAACACGGTCAGAGACTTCTCTCGCAAATTCCATTTCATGTGTAACGATTAACATGGTTAAGCCTGTTCCAGCGAGCTCTTTCATAATTTTTAATACTTCGCCAACCATTTCTGGATCTAACGCAGAAGTCGGTTCATCGAAAAGCATTACATCGGGTTCCATTGAAAGGGCACGAGCGATAGCAACACGCTGCTTTTGACCGCCTGATAAATGGCGAGGCTTAGCATTAATGTAATTTTCCATCCCTACAACCCGCAAGTATTTGCGTGCAATTTGTTCCGCTTCTTCCTTTGAACGCTTTAATACTTTTATTTGTCCGACCATACAGTTATTTAATACATCATGATTATTGAACAAGTTAAATTGCTGAAACACCATCCCCAGCTTTCGGCGGTATTGGTGGATATCATGACGGTCGTCCAAAATATTTTCTCCATTATAAATAATCTGGCCGCCGCTTGGTTTTTCAAGTAAGTTTACACAGCGCAACAGTGTTGATTTCCCCGAGCCTGAAGAGCCGATAATTGTAACAACTTCACCTTTTTCCACAGAAAAATGAATATCCTTTAAAACCTCATGCGAACCAAATGATTTGCTTAAGCGCTGGATTTCAATGATTGTTTCCATATATGTTCCTCCTCTCAGTCAAAAAATTACATCCCTTTATTGGCTTTCTTTTTCATATCTTCTGCTGTTTCAATATGCAAGTTATTGCCGATCACAGTGTAGTTATCCGGCCCCTCGAGTTTGCGTTCGAAGTAGCGCAGGATGAGAGTAATCGCAAATGTCATAATAAAGTAAATAATACACGCGACAAAGAATGATTCAAAATAGCGGAAATTATTGCCCGCCACCGTTTTCGTCTGGAAAAATAATTCTGTCACAGAAATAACACTTAATACAGCCGTGTCTTTAATATTAATAATGAATTGGTTCCCTGTTGCCGGCAAAATATTGCGGATTACTTGCGGCATAACTACATGAATCATGGTCTGCACATGATTCATGCCGATCGCCTGTGCCGCTTCATATTGGCCTTTATCAACCGAGATGATGCCTCCACGCACGATTTCAGCCATATAAGCACCTGTATTAATCCCTACTACCACGATACCTGCAATAATCGGGTTCATATGAAAATTAAAGGCAAGTGCAGATCCATAAAAAATGACCATTGCCTGTACAATCATTGGCGTGCCGCGGAAAAATTCGATATAAATGGTTAAAATGGCATTGATCAGTTTAAGCAGATTCTTTTTTATTCCTTTTTCAGGAGCAGGTATTGTTCGAACTACACCTGCCAGCAAACCAATGAGCGATCCAATAATTGTTCCTGTTAAAGCGATGACTAATGTCCAACCAGCTCCGCGCAAAAACATCGGCCAGTTTGACTGTATGATTTGTATCATCCAATCGAGACTCATGGTGATCCTCCTTTTTTAATGAATATGTCAAAAAAGAAGCCGGCTACATGTCATGTCATGCAGCCGGCCGTGCAGCGGTATTAGTTTGCTGCTGGCTGATTTTTAATCGCCTCATCCATAATTTCTACACGTTCTTCTTCAGAGATACCCGCTAAGATTTCATTGATCTTTTCAGTTAGCTCGCTGTCTTTTGCAACACCTACAGCAATAGCTGTATCGTCCTCAGATGTTTCAAAGCCTTCTGTAAATTCAACCATTGCAAAGTTTTCATTTGCAGAAGAAGCACTCACACCTTCAGGACGTTCGGAAACGTAGCCGTCAATTACGCCAGATTCTAGCGCAACACGCATAGCAGGGAAGTTGTCCATTGCCGGCTGCTGTTCAACACCATCAATTTGTTCAATAACTGAGTAATGGAACGTATTCAGTTGAGCCGTTACTTTTGCACCGCTGAAATCTTGAATAGAAGTGGCATTTTCATAGTCTCCGCCTTTTTTCACTACCATGACAAGGTCGGATTTATAATAGTTGTCTGAGAAATCAATTGTTTGCTTTCTTTCCTCAGTTGGTGACATCCCTGCGATAATCGCATCAATTTTATCAGAAGTTAAGGCAGGTACAAGACCATCCCACTCTGTTTTAACAATCACTAGCTCTTTCCCTAAGCCTTCAGCGATTTTTTTCGCAATTTCCACATCATAGCCGCCTGCAAATTCAGCGTTTCCATCAATTTTTACACCGCCATTTGCATCATCCATTTGTGTCCAGTTAAAAGGTGCATAACCTGCTTCAAGACCTACACGGAATACATCTTTCTCAGCATCAGAATCTGAGCCTGAACCCGCAGAACCCTCATCTGAGCTAGTCCCGCACCCTGCTAAAAGCAATACTGCCGCAAGTGCCAATACACTTAAAAACGATAATTTTTTTCTCATATTTTTCTGCCCCCATTTTTTCTTTTAATAAAAAACAAAAAAGACCTGAGATGAACTCAGGTCTTTGTATACATAGATAGCCTAAATCCTCCACTTTTCCCTTAAAGAGATAGCACACCTCGAGTAAACCGGGAAGTTTACCGAGACAGTCCTGCAGCTCTTAACTGCAGACCCAGCATCCAATACTTGAGCATATTGCACACTTCGGCGGGATTTCCTTCTTTTTAGCATCATCGCTGCTCACGCTCAACTAAAAACTAATAAATACCGCACCTCTACCTCACCGAAAAGTGAGGTTTATTCAATTTTCATATAATCATAGGCTACAATAAAACATATAGTTCTGTCAACCTAGTAAAAACTGACAGCTTTTGGTTAGTTATTCTGAAATAATTTCTAGCTTTTCTCTAATAGAAGTTCTTGGCTTTGCTTCCGGCACATGTTCAGCATATCCGATCATTAATGTGCCAACGATCTTTTCACCTGGCTGCACACCCACCTTTTCACGGAAAACCGGATTGTAAATCCAGTCATTTGTGCGCCAGATCATTCCGATCCCTCTTGCCCATGCTGCAAGCTGGAAGTTTTGAATAAATGCTGAAACGGCCCCGTAATCCTCGTCCCATGTTTTTTGACGAGGATCCTCAGGCATAATGACGACTAGATGTATGGGAATAGAACGGAAATACGCTGCTTTTTTTGCTGCCTTTTCTGCCGCTTCCTCTCCAGTGCCCTGAGTTGCTTTAAAAGCTTCTATATATTTTTCTTTTCCTTCCCCGCTATATAAAAGAAAACGCCATGGCTCAGTCATTTTGTGGTTTGGCGCCCATTTTGCTACCTCAAGCAAGTCAATGATTTCCTCAAGAGCTACTGACTTCTCCTGAAACTTCTTAATGGAGCGTCTTCCTTTAATCAATTCATCAATACTTTGCTGCATTTCTCCTCATCCTCTCTCATTATTCCCCTCTTCTTATAAGCGTAATTTAAATTGGTCTTTTAGGCAATTTAAGCGTCCATGGAGTGTGTTACTGAGATTTATTTATCTATGACTGTACTATCTGCTATGAGCTTACTTATTCAAGTCCGACCTGCTTGGCATTCCTGCCTGGGCACCAAGTTTTGTTACAGAAAGACCTGCTGCTTTAACGGCAAATTGGCAGGATTCTTTTAAAGGCAAGCCCTCAGAAAGGGCAACTGCTAAAGCACCAATAAATGTATCCCCTGCTCCTGTTGTATCAATTGCATCCACTTTTAATGCAGGTATCGAGACTCTTTCTCCTTGATCAAAATACTCCGCACCGTCTTTTCCTTTCGTGATAACCAGCTTTGAGAGAAGAGCTTCTTTGTTTGTAAATGCCGAAAACAGCTTGTTAGCCTCCGCTTCATTTGGCGTGATATAGGTAATTTTATCAATCCAATTTTCTGGTATGTCATGATAAGGAGCAGGATTGACGATCACATTTACATGACCTTCAGCAGCTATTTCTAGTGCTCTTTCTACCGATTCAAGCGGTATTTCAAACTGAAGCAGCAGCCAGCTGCTCTTTAATATCTCTTCTCTATGCGACTCAACCATTTCTGGTGTAATTCTCTTATTCGCTCCAGGCACGACTATAATTTTATTATCGTTATTCCAAACTGTAATACTGGCGATCCCCGTTTTTTCATTCTTTAGACTGCGAATATGCTCAATATTAATCTGATGGCCTTTTAAATGGTTTATATATTGCTCACCAAATAAATCGTCTCCCACACAGCCAATCATTTTTACCGGCGCCCCCAGTTTTGCTGCCGCAACCGCCTGATTAGCCCCCTTTCCTCCTGGCACTGTAAGAAAGTTTTCTCCCAGAACTGTTTCGCCTAATGCAGGCTCTCTGTTTGTAATTGTAACAAGATCCATATTCATACTGCCGATTACAGTGATCATCTTTATTCTCCCTTCAATTAGTAAAAAACACGAAGAATTATCTCCACTCTACTGTAAAGAATAAGTTAAATAAAAGTAAAAACCTTTGACAACTGCAAAAAAATCCTGTAAATTACCGTATGTACGAACATTTAATAACTAACACAATAATAATATTCGCTTTTAGGAGTGTTGAACCTTGGATAATGTATTTGATTATGAAGATATTCAGTTAATTCCTGCAAAATGCATTGTAGATAGCCGTTCTGAATGTGATACATCTGTTAAATTTGGCAAGCATACATTTAAGCTGCCAGTTGTGCCTGCGAATATGCAGACTATTATTGATGAGAAAATCGCTGCTTATTTAGCTGAAAATAATTATTTTTATATTATGCACCGCTTTGAACCGGAAACACGTATTGCATTTATTAAAGATATGCAGTCTCGTGGTTTAATTGCCTCAATTAGTGTTGGGGTAAAAGAAGAAGAGTACGGGTTCATTGAGCAATTAGCGGCAGAGAAGCTTGTGCCGGACTATATTACAATTGATATTGCCCATGGTCATTCAAATGCTGTAATCCGTATGATTCAGCATATTAAGAAGCATTTGCCTGAAAGCTTTGTCATTGCCGGGAACGTCGGGACACCTGAAGCGGTAAGAGAACTTGAACACGCTGGTGCAGACGCAACAAAAGTCGGAATCGGACCAGGGAAAGTTTGCATCACAAAGATTAAAACTGGGTTTGGCACTGGCGGCTGGCAGCTTGCGGCATTACGCTGGTGTGCAAAAGCAGCAAGCAAGCCAATCATTGCTGACGGCGGTATCCGTACACATGGCGATATTGCAAAATCAGTCCGGTTTGGTGCTTCAATGGTTATGATCGGCTCTCTTTTTGCGGGGCATGAGGAATCACCTGGCGTTACAACTGAAATTGACGGCAAACTAGTTAAAGAATATTTTGGCTCGGCTTCAGAGTTCCAAAAGGGAGAAAAGAAAAACGTTGAAGGCAAAAAAATGTATGTTGAGCATAAAGGTGCTTTGCAGGACACATTAACCGAAATGGAACAGGATCTGCAATCCTCCATCTCATATGCTGGCGGAAACAAACTTGAATCCATTCGCACTGTAGACTACGTAATCGTGAAAAACTCTATTTTCAACGGTGATAAAGTTTATTAATACTGTGATAAGGCCAGGGAGATCGTTCTCCTGGCCTTTTTTATTTTGGATTGTGCAATTTGGATGAAGGCTATATCCGTAATTGATTCATTAAAAAAAGCAAAAGCCCGCTTGTCTCCTTCTGACTAGCCAGGCTTTTGCTGCTACCATTGTGAAATGCGGAAGACAGTCTGTTCTCCCGTTTTTTATACGGTTAATGCCTCTTTCATTTTTTTCTTAACGATTTTAGCTGCATTAATTTTTGTGTGCAGATTTGGGGCAATGAAGCGTTTGTACTGGTTTCCTTTAATGGCTTCTCTGATTTCCTGGGCAGTGCTAAAGTCTTTTTCAAATACATTTTTGACAACTCCAATGTGGATAGGGTGATGGGAGTCGCTTCCGCAAACGACTGGAATGTCCAGCTGTGCAGCAAACGACAGAACATCTTCCATCATTTCTTCTATCCCATGCTCATGCATATCTTTTCCATTCAAATCAAAAGCATGGAACCTTTTGAGCAGAGCAGGATCATGATGATGCAATGGTGTTGTTTCTCTTAACGGATGGGCACCAATCATCAGCAGGTCATGATGCTCACCTAAGTCCAGTAAGTTCGGAAGTGAGATAAAGGATTCCTTATCCGTATGGAAATCAAGCAGCCTGCGGATTTGCAGAAGCCTCTCTTTATGTCCTATGAATAAAATATGACCTGTTTCGTAAACATCAATTTCCATTCCAGTAAACACTTTAAAGCCATCAACATCGTAATAATCATCTATATAATCAAAGTGCTCATCGAGCTGCTCGTAGATTTCATAGTAATTTTTCGTGTTAAAATGCTCCGTCATTGCGATTGCAGTCAGTCCTGCCTCTCTTGCATTCAAAATAACCTCTTTAAAAAATTCAATATCAAAATCCACTCTTTTTGCCAGTTTAACATGTGTATGAAAATCTATGATCATGCTGAATCTTCCTTTCTATTAAAGCGGGAATTGATATCCCACTATGTAGATCAATGCTGTTATTAGCGTACTAATTCCTATAAAATAGTAATCATATTTTGTCATTTTTAAATAATTCAGTTTGATATCTTTTGCAATATTATTCTCCAGCGTGTAACTAAAACCTCTTACCTCTAAAACCTCTACCGTTGTTCTGGTCCGCTTCGCTGTATTCAGCATCATCGGATAAAAGGCCATGATACACATTTTGATATAGTAAAAGACATAACGGCTGTAAAGAAAGCCTGATTTAGCCGGCAGCTTCCCTCTTAATCGGAAGGAATGAATAATGTTCTGATATTCCTCGATTAAAATCGGCAGCATACGATAACCATATGAAACGCCAAAGCTAAACTTTCCTGGTACCCCTAATTTAAGAAGTGCGTCACTAAACTTTTCAGGATCCATACTTGTAAAGACTGCCATTGTCGCTAAGGAAACCGTAGCTACCTTCATCGTCACTGGAATAACAGCAATTAAGACTGTAAAGCTATTGCCTAAAAACATGGCCGCAAAAACCAAATACGTAAACTGCGAAATAACACCAACAATCAGAAGGAATATAAGCAGCGGGCTTACTCTCGACATATAGGCAAGTACTGCCGTAAATAAGGTCAGCCCAATTAGGATCGTCTGATTATGTGTCAGCCATGGAATGATTGAATAGATGAGCACCCAGAGAATCAGCATACGCGGATCCAGCTTAGCAAGCGGAGTTGGTTCATTTCCATATGCTGTTCGCATGAGTTCAATTTTTATATTTTCAACGGTCAGCTTGCTAAAGAACTTTTGAAAAACACTCACTTGCAGATTCCTCCCATTTGATTCTTCTTAAAAAGCCGTCAATCGTGAGTTCAACTGGGTGGATCTTCAATTCATGACATAAAGAAACGATTTGAGGCTCAACCAGTGAGGCTTCCTTTAAAAGAAACTGGTTTGAAAATAACTCCTGCGGTGTTGTATCAGCGATGACTTCTCCGTGATTAAGAACAACCACCCGCGTTGCCCACTCAGCAACAAGCTGCATATCGTGGGTAGCAATCACAGCGGCCTTGACCGAAGAGTCCAGCTCCCCGAGCATGGCAATCATTTCTTTCCTTGTTGCAATGTCCAGGCTTGCTGTCGGCTCATCTAATAAAACAACCTCAGGCTGCATTGCCAGTCCGATGGCAAGGGATGCTCTTCTCTGCTGTCCCCCGCTCAATAAGCGTCCATCCCGATGCTTCAGCACTTCTAGGTTAAACTGCTGAACAATTCTATTCGTAATCTCCTCTTGAGCAGGATGATTGCGCACTTTAAGGAAGAAGGATATATCTTTCCGGATTTCATCTTCAATGAACATCTCTTCTGGATTCTGATAGATATGGGCAATTTTCTCAGCCCTTTTTTCAGGAGAAACCTTTTTAAGAGAATCCCCTTTATAAAAGACATCACCCTGCAGCGGTTTAATCAGACCGGAAATAAGCTTGAGTATTGTTGACTTTCCCGCTCCATTACTTCCTACTAAGGCAATTCTGTCACCTGTCTTAATTTGAAGTTTAAGATTTTTAATAACAGGTACAGTCTTGCGGGATAAGGTTTTATAGCCATAATGTACTCCATTGAATTCAACAATTGACTGCTGTTTTTCAGGAGAGACCGTAAACGGCATACCTTTCTCATGAATGGTGTAGTTTTCAAACCAGCGTCCCGCTTCTTCTAGTGTCACAGGCAATTGCTCTGACAGAGGACGTTCATGAAAGGCTGCCATTGTTACTTGAGGAGGATGTATATGTTTTTCTGTGAGCTCCTCCACCAAGTTCAATGCCTCTTTCACAGGCTTCTTCCACTTAACGCTTCCTTTTTCCATCAGCATCACATCTTTGCAGTAATTCGCAATAAATTCAGTATGATGCTCAATGACAAGAATCGTTAAACCTAATTCGGAATGCAGGTATTTTAACTTTTCGTACAATTGTATAGCATGCGCAGGATCCAGCTGTGCTACTGGTTCATCAATGATTAATACTTCAGGCGTAAGGGCAAGTGCACCTGCTAAAGCCACAAGATGCTTTTGCCCTCCGCTTAACTGCCAGACATATTCATCTGCTAAATGAGTGAGATCAAGAAGCTCCAGTGCCCTCTTGCCTCTTTCCATATAATCCTTATATCCGTAATTTAACGGAGAAAAAATGACTTCATCAAGCACCTTTGGACGAACTAGCTGATTCTCAAAATCCTGATATACATAAGCAACTTTGCTTGAAAGGGATGCAACATTTGAAGCTGCTGCATCCTCTCCATTAATAGACATTTTCCCTTCAAAATCTCCTACATAATAATAGGGGATTAGGCCATTTATCACTTTGCAGAAAGTAGATTTACCTGCCCCATTTCCGCCTATGATTGCCGTAAACTCATGCTTTTTAATTTCGACAGAAACATCCTTTAACACCCATTCTTCTGATCCGGGATATCGAAATGAAACATTTTCAAATAGAATCATTGAACCTGCCCCCATCTGACTTGTTATTATGCTGCTTGATCAAGATCAGCTGTTCCGCTTCCTTTTTTGCGAACCAATTTATAGATGATAAAGGTTGCTCCTGCCGCTAAAATTACCCAAGCACTATAGCCAATCCATTTTTGATCATCTGCAAACTGATTAATAAAGTCTGCTGACCAGAAAGCTAAGTTCATATCCATCTCAGCAATAAATTCTGCAATCATACCAACAAATGTTAAAATAACAATCGTTGCAATTAACCCAGGCGTAATATAAGAACCAATAGATGTTTCCACTTTCGCATCACGCGGACGCATACCTAGTAAAGGTTCGATTTTTCCATATAATTTTGGTGTTAAGATCAACGTAGGAATGAGACCGACTAACACACCTGTAATGACCATTTCATTTAAAAAGCTAACACCTTCTAAGACAACTATACTTTCAGGCAATCCTGGTACGGCATCAAAGCCTTCTACTCCAAACCAGACCTTCCCGATATCAACAATTGTGCTGAGGAGCTGATCAATTCCCACTCCAACAAGGGATGCAATCGCAAGCTGAACCTTGCTTAACGGGTTGCGGACAAGGAGACCTGCAACATATATGGCGAGCGTAAATTCAATGAATCCTTCAATTTCGCCAATGCCGCCAAAATCGCCCATCAGCAAACCTGCAAAAACGATATTTCCTACTGAAGCACCGACTGCAACATAAAGCGGATGAAATAAAGCTGCTAAGATGAGTGGAATAAAAGCAAAATAAGAAATAGAAAATTCAATTGGCCCCACTTCATTTGATGGAAGCAGCTCCGTAATCATTTTCGATAATCCAAATAAAGACATAGACAAAACAAATACCATCATTTTTTGTGACTGTGTTAATTTTCTTTCCTTGTTAATACTCATTTTCTTCACTCCCTTTTTTGATCTTGCCTCCAGTATAGAGATGGTTTGTGAAGATAGTTTTAAGATAATGTAAAATTACTATCTTTTTTATTTATATGAAATTTTTATTTCATTTTTGTAGTATACTCAGATTATGAAGATGAAGGAGGGCACAGAGAATGGTAGATTTCACAAAGCAGCAGCTTTCAAAAAGCCAGCAGATTATTGCTGACTATATCCAAAAAAACATCGATAACGTACCTTTTATGAATGAACTGGACATTTCAAAAGCTTGCGGGACAAGTGTTGCCACTGTATCCCGCTTTTGGAATGCTGTTGGTTTTCAAAATTTAAAGGATTTTAAACAATATATTAAAACGGCGGCAAATCAAGTGACACCAGCGAGCAAAGTAGAGGCGTCCCTGAGAAAATATGAAAACGGCTATACGCCGTTTATGCTTGATAGCGCACTCCACTATTTATCGGACACAAAAAAACACTTAGCAGATCAAAGTTTTCAGCAATCGATTAAAAAAATTGCGAATGCGGAGAACATTCATTTATTTGGTGCAGGCTCTTCAGCAAGTCTTGTTTCGCTATTCGCCTTTCGTCTTAAAAGATTTAATAGTAATGTATACACCTTTAACTCAAGCGGCCATGAGATATTTGAGGATATGATTCATATGAAAAAAGGGGATGTGCTCTTTCTTTTTGGTTTTGTGCAAGCATCTGTTGAAATTAATGTCTTGCTCGATTACGCCAAAAAGAAAGAAATCTGCACCATTTTAATGACAGATATGCTGGTATCTCCATTGCTTGAACAAGCCACTTATACCTTGTATACAAGCAGAGGTGATGTGGGAGAGTTCCACTCTATGGTGGCTCCCATTGCTTTAATTGAAAGCATTGTTGTAAATGTAGGAAAGCAAATGGGAGATCAAGCCTTAGATAAGCTGCATGAACTTCATCAGATTCGGAAGGATTATCATGATCGGCTGCCCCGAAAGTAGACAAGTTGATAGCGATTGACTTAACTGCTTTCACTAATGAAGATTTCTGCTATACGAAAAATTACTTAATGCACAAAAAGCTAATTGCCCGCATTCGGACAATTAGCTTTTTTCAATTGTTTTATAATTTGAATTTCGTTACCGCATTTTGCAGTTCCAGGGCTAAGTCGCTTAAGTTTCGTGCAGATGAAGACATCTCTTCAATTGCTGCTAATTGTTCCTCGGCTCCAGCAGCCACTTCCTGGGTGCTGGAAGTAGTTGTTTTTGTAATAGTGGAGATTTCATTAAAGGAAGCAGAAACCTCCTCTGCCGCAGCTGATATTTCCTCTGACGTGGCCGACATCTCTGAAATATGATCAGCCACATCTTTCGTAAGCTCGACAATTTCCATAAAGAGCTCTCTTGTATCTTTTGCAACGATTACACCATTTTGGACTTCATCAATCACACTTTTCATCGATTTGCTTGACTGTTCAATATCATACTGTATTTCAGTAATGATATTTGAGATTTCTTTTGAAGATCTCTGTGATTCCTCAGCAAGCTTACGGACTTCGTCTGCTACAACTGCAAATCCTTTGCCATGCTCTCCAGCACGAGCCGCTTCGATAGCGGCATTGAGGGCCAGTAAGTTTGTCTGATCAGCTATCGCAGTGATTGCATTTAAGATCTTGGTAATATCCTGTGAACGAACGATGAGTGATTGTGTTAGTTGATCTGATCCAATCACCGATTCATGGATTGCGTTCATTTGCTCTATTGTTTTTTCTACAGACCCACTGCCTGCACCTGCTTTATCCAGTGTTACATTTGACTTTTCTGTGATTAGAGCAGAGGCTTCGGCCATCTGCTGGATGCCCTGTGCGACTTCATCAAGTGCCTGCACACTTTCAGAAACCATTTCTGATTGCGCTGAAGCACCTTCGGCAACAGTTTGCATGGATTCAGCAATTAACATGCTTGTTTGGTTGGATTGGTCTGCACTTGCTGCCAATTGTGCCGATGTGGAGGCAGTTTGCTCAGATCCCTCTTTTACCTGCAATATTAACGAATGCAAATTCTCTTTCATGGTACTAATATCTTTTGCCAGTATTCCAAGCTCATCCTTTGAGCGTATGGCCAGCTTTTCTCCGGTTAAATCACCTGCTGCAATGGTTTGAACTTGTCCTGTTAATTGTTTAATTGGCTTACTGATTCCGTTCGCAATGAGAACAGCTGCTAGAGTAATTAGGATAAAAGCAGCAATAATAATAATGATCGCTATGTTTCTAATACTATCCGTAACTGTTAAAACAACATCTAAAGGTGTAAATAAGTAGATGCCAAATCCTCCAGCTTGCAATGGGGCATAAGAAACTAACAGATCTTCCCCATTCTCTTGAATGGTTTTTGTGCCGCTAGCTGTTTTCCCCTCTTCTAAAAGCCCTTTCAAATCAGCAGAAAAAGAGGCTTCATCAACCGTTGTTCCAACTAATTCTGTTTCAGGGTGATATTGAATCACATTTTCCTGATCAATTAAGACAGGGTATGTGCCATTATTCGTCCCTTCTTCATCCTCTAAAAACTGCTGCACAAGACTTTCGAAATTAACGGAGGCAGAGACTACACCTAATATATCCCCCTGCTCGGATGTGATTGGGGTAGCAACAACAATGATCCGATTTCCTGTTGCTTTCGATACGATCACATTTGAAATCGTTTGCTCTCCCTTCATCCCGTTTATAAAATAATCCCGGTCTGATAGATTTAATGTCCCGACATTACTTGCGGTTGTATGGGCCTCAACGATTCCATCCTGCCCAGTGACAACAACTGTCTCATAATTTGGATCTTGTTCTTTTACAACACTCATTATCTGACTGCGTTCTTCTAAATCTCCATTGATAATGGCATTTGATTTTGAAATAATCGTTATTTCATCTAATCTCTTTAAGATCCAATCTTCCATGCTTGAAACTGTATTCTCTGTTTCCGCTCCTAACCACTCTTTCTCATTTGAAACAACTTCCTTACTGCTTGTTTCATAAATAAGGTAAGAAGCAGCTGCAAGAGGAATTAATCCAATTAATAAAAAATATAAAATAAATTTAGTGCGAATGTTTGCTGATCCTGATGCACGTTTTTTCATTGATTATTCCCCTTTAAATTTTCTAAGCTGTAGCTTACTTTACATATCGGTGAAATTTAAAATAACTTCACTAATATGCCGAGGTTTTTGGGGGTTTTTTTATTGCCAGTTTCTTCATCTATAAAAATATCTATATCAATATAATATATGACCTGATTTAGAGAGGATAAGCACTTCTTCAACTATACTAGTTAAGAATTAGGTTCATACTTGTTGCTTCCAGGACGCCTTTTGATTTCATTCCACGCTTCGATTGCTTCATTACGGCTTCTTCCTTTGTTCCTTGAATCAGAAAAAAAGTCTTGAATAAATTGATTATATTCAAACTGAGGAGCAATGGCTTTCTTATAAGAAGGATCTTTCTTTCTTTTTTCTTCCTCATGCCAGGCAGCTAAAGCATCACGATATGTTTTTCCAATATTACTTTTAAAGTAGTTTTGAATATATGTAGAAAAATGAAAATTTGGTATAACGCTCTTAAAAAAAGCTCTTACATCCTGACTGCAGCGATGATTTTCTGTAATGACAGTATCAAGACTCAAATCACCCTTTGCCTCTACATTCTTTCTAATGTTTGAATTTCTAACAGGTTTTCTGATCTCTCCTGTCTGAAGATAGATTTCTATTCTCTCAGCAATCTCCATTTTGGAACCTGATGCACTGATGCCATTTTCTCTGCAAAATGTTTGCAGTTCAGTTTTTAGCCAATAGTATTCTTTATAAGTATCTATCTTTATATCCTTCGTAAGAACTGGTCTCAAAAGATTTCGCCTCCTATAACGGTTTCAATTTATTTTAGAACAAACGTTCCCTTTTTACAATATTATCCTTTATAATAAGTTTTTCTCTAGAATCCCACTCTGCTTTTGATTACATGTTCACAAACGTGTTTCAGCCTTAATGAAAAAGGTATTAACTCTATAAGCAGTTATTTGGGAAAGGGGGATTTTTTTTTCATGTCTTTAGGAGTTGCTGGTTTTGCGCTTGTTCTTTTGGCCATTTTACTTGTTCTGGCAATGTGGGTTCGGTTGAAGATTAGAATTCTGCAAAAGTTGTTTTTACCGGCATCTCTGATCGGCGGTTTTCTCGCTTTGCTTCTGGGTCCTGAGGTGCTCGGCCGCCTCGTAAGCAGCCTTGGTTTCAGCCGTTTAGAGTCTGGTTTATTTACAGAGGAAATTGTGGAGGTCTGGGCAGATTTACCGGGACTGCTGATTAATGTGGTTTTCGCATGCCTATTTATCGGACTTTCCTTGCCGAAACCAAAGAAAATCTGGAAAATTGGCGGACCACAAACTGCATTAGGCTACACTATTTCTTTAGCTCTATATGTTGTTGGAATCCTGCTTACTATTACAGTTATGACACCTCTTTTTGGTTTAAATCCTGCAGCTGGCGCCTTACTCGAAATCAGTTTTGTAGGCGGTCACGGCACGGCTGCAGGTCTGCAAAGCACTTTTGAAGAGTTAGGATTTCCAGAAGGATATGACCTCGCGATCGGACTTGCTACAGTAGCGATATTATCTGGAGTTATTATTGGGATGGCTTTAATCAATTGGGCAGCACGAAAAGGAAAAACAAAAATATTGGATCATCCCAATGAAATCTCAGTCGAGCAGCGCTCTGGCATTATTAAGGAAGAAAATAGGGAAGGTGCCGGTCTTAAGACGACTTCACCTATGTCTATTGAACCGTATGCTCTGCATCTGGGCTTTATTGGGATTGCAATTTTCATAGGATACATTCTTTTGGAAGGTTTCATCTGGCTGGAGGAAGCTACATATGGAAGCGCCTATGATGTTTTTTTATTTCAGTATGTGCCGCTTTTTCCCTTTGCCATGCTTGGCGGGATCCTCCTTCAACTTGTACTTGGACGATTCGATTCTCATAAACTGACAGATCGTGAAACCATTAATCGCATCCAAGGTGTTGCGCTCGACTTTTTGATTATTAGTGCGATGGCGTCTCTCAGTCTCCAAGTTATTGGAGAGAATTTGCTTCCGTTTATTATTTTCGCTGCAGCCGGAATTATGGTTAATCTACTATTATTCTTGTATCTTGCTCCCCGAATGATTCCAAATTATTGGTTTGAACGGGGGATTGGAGATTTCGGCCAAGGAGTCGGCGTGGCTGCAACAGGGATCATGCTGATCCGAATTGCTGACTCTGACAATAAGACACCTGCGCTGACTGGCTTCGGCTATAAGCAAATTCTATTTGAGCCTATGCTCGGCGGAGGCCTCATCACTTCGGCCGCTGTCCCCTTTATTATTCAATTTGGCGCTATCCCTGTTCTAATTGCAGTAACACTCCTGATGATTGGCTTTTGGTGTTTAGGCGTGCTGTATTTTGGCCGAAAAAAAGAGGAGGAATAAGAGCTCTTCTCTTAGATGCTCTTCCTTCTCTTTATTCTAAAACAAGAATAGATCTTTAGATAATTTTCTGCTAACCTCGCACATTGTCCCTTAAAGGGATACTGAAAGAGTAAAAGGAATTATTTACAAAAAGAAGGCGAAAAGGAGAAAATTTCGTCTCTTTCAGGAAGGTCTGTGTGATAGATTTAATATTTTCACGAGCTGATCATTTAAATAGTCTGCGCTGTAGGAGAAATCACTTTTATACCACTCAATGATAATGCCGATAATAGCATTGGCTTGATATGCACAGTGAATTTGTGCATTTAGGTCTTCTGGCATTTTAGGATCCGCTTCTTGCAGCAATAAACGGTTGATTTCTTCGAACAGCAAATAGTAATACATAAGAGGAACTTTCTTAGAAAAGACAATCCGGTAAAAGTGTTCATACTTTTGAATATGATGAAAGATGCGAATCGTTGAAGAGTTTAGCCTGCTTACTTTTAAGACCGAAACAAAGCGATAAGGTTCTCTGATAAGCACGCGAAAGATCTCCTGTAATTTCTTTAAAATATTCTTCGAAGAGGTCTTCAATTTGAGCATAGTGTAAATAAAAAGTTCCTCTATTAATATTGGCAGTACGGCAAATTTCCGTTACTGAAATGTCTTCAAGCAGCTTTTCATCTAATAAATCAAGCAGGGCATGGTGCAGGGCATTTTTGGTTTTTACAATTCTCATATCTTGTTTTGTCATTTTTTTACCTCTTAATAAACAAATTTTTAAAATCTGTGCACTAACAGCACAATCTCTCTCCACCATCTATTGAAAGCGTTTTATTCTTTATAATATTATTTATTCAACAAGTGTACAATAAAACTCGTTTGAGATTCTTACCATCTATGAATGGATGTGCTCTTGTCACTATGAGTTTAAAGGAGATGTTCACAATGCGATTACAGGACAAAGTAGCGATTATCACTGGTGCAGCATCCGGCATGGGGAAAGCAATTGCCGAATTGTATGCAAAAGAAGGAGCAAAAGTAGTTGTTTCAGATTTAAACTTTGAAGGGGCTAAGGCTGCAGCAGATGAAATTAATAATGCTGGCGGCGAAGCGATTGCCGTTCAAACAAATGTGACGTCTGATTCAGATTTGGAGCAGCTGTTCAATGAAACGAAAAAATCATTTGGGAAGCTTGATATTCTTGTCAATAATGCAGGGATTATGGACGGCATGGAGCCGGTTGGCGAGATTTCCGATGAACGCTGGGACAAAGTCTTCGAGGTCAATACTGTCTCTGTTATGAAAGCTTCTCGTATTGCTATTAATCTCTTTTTAGAACAAGGACATGGAACGATCGTTAATAACATTTCTGCAGGTGGTCTATACGGTGCTCGTGCAGGAGCAGCCTATACGGCTTCAAAGCATGCAGTAGTTGGTTTAACGAAAAACACAGCCTTTATGTATGCAAATAAAAACATTCGCTGCAACGGAATTGCACCAGGAGCAGTCATAACAAATATCAGCTCTTCTATGACAAATGTGAGCGAATATGGCGCAAGCAGGCAGTCACTCGGCATGCCAATCAACCCGCGTGCCGGACAGCCGGAAGAAATTGCCCAAATGGCTCTCTTCCTCGGTTCAGATGAATCAAGCTTCGTCAATGGCCAAGTCATTGCTGTCGATGGCGGCTGGACTGCCTACTAGGAGACAGTTTCCCCAGCAATTTAACAATCGTAACTATAAAGGCACATATGAGCGCCTTGACGCTCGTTGTGCCTTTTTTGTGTTGTTTGAAATGCACCTGTTCCATTTTTATGAAATCATTCTTCTTAAGCCAATAAATATTATTTTATAATACTAATTCAAAAACCTGGTATCCATGCCGATATAAGTAAAGTTGTCTATTTTTTCAAGCACATCAGGAGGAAAAACAGTTATGAAATTATCTATTAAAAATAAATTAATTGCGGGATTCCTGCTTATCTCTCTTATTTTTGGGATTTCCTCATATTTTTCATACCAAAATATGAAAAGTTCCAATGAAGCCTATGATTATATTGTTGATACCGCGGCTGAAGTAAGGAGCATTGTTCAATCCATTCAGACAGATACGGCTTTGCAATCGGGGTATTATCGTGCTTTCATGCTTTATGGCGGCGAACAAAAGTATAGAGATTTAATGAACGAAGCGAATGACCGAGTAGAGGACTCTATTATAAAAGTGAAGGAATTATCAACATTGCAGGAAACTGTTGATCGCATTGACTCGATTGGTAAGGCAAATAAAGAATTTCGCACCGTTTCAAACCGAGTTATGGATGAAAGTACAAATGATAGCGAACAAGCCATTGAAGATGGACTAACTTTCATCGTCCCGATCAGTACTCAATTAACGGATGAGACACTTTCTATGTATAATTGGTTAACTGATGATATTTTAAAGGTCAGATTTCAAGATACACAAGATCAGTCTAAACAAGCTAGAATTACGTTGGTGATTCTAAGTGCCGTGGCAACCTTGTCCGCTATCGCTGCAGGTTTTGCTATTGCAACATTCATTTCAAGACCGATTGTTAAGCTTGGACATGTTGTGAAGCAAGTAGCCTCAGGGAACTTGGATGTCGAAAAAGTAACAGTAAAAAGCAAAGATGAAGTCTATGATTTGAATCAATCATTTGAGCAGATGACTTACAGTCTGCGTGAAATGATCGGCTCTATTTTAAGCAATTCAGATCAGGTGGCTGCTTCTGCTGAACAGCTAAATGCTAGTGCTGAACAATCTAGTCAAGCTTCTGCAACAGTTGCTTCGGCCATTCAGGAGATCTCCGGTGGGGCAGAAGAAACAACAATTAGGCTTGAAAAGAATACGAACTCTCTAAAAGAAGTTTTACAAGGCGTCGTCATGATTTCCGAAAGCTCTGCCAATGTTTTAGAATTGGCGAAAAGAACAGGTACTGAAGCGAAGGAAGGCAGCCGCTATGTCGAAAATAACATGCAGCAAATGCAGTTTATTCATCAATCCATTCTGCAGTCTAATGATGTCATTGCATCCCTCTCACAGCGTTCAAAAGAAATTGGCACGATATTGGATGTGATCAGTACTATTGCAGATCAAACAAATCTGTTAGCATTAAACGCTGCGATCGAGGCTGCCAGAGCGGGTGAAAATGGGAAAGGTTTTGCGGTTGTAGCCGATGAAGTACGTAAACTGGCTGAGCAATCACAAGAGTCTGCTAAAAGCATTAGCAAGCTGATTGGGCTTATACAGCATGATACGGATGAGTCTGTGAAAATCATGGGTGAAGCTGTGGTGAATGCAGAAGAAGGTGTAAAGGTATCTCAGCAGACTTCAAGCAAATTTGCTCAAATTCTGCAAAGTACACAGCGTATTACACCAGAGATTGAGCAAGTTTCAGCAACTGTTCAGGAGATTTCTGCAAGCATAGATGAGATTACCCATTCAGCAATTGAGATATCCAAATTAGCACAAACAAACTCGGCCAGCTCTGAAGAAGTTGCTGCCTCTACCGAAGAACAGCTTGCCTCGATGGAAGAGATTGATTCATCAGCTCAAAGTTTAGCTTCAATGGCTGAAGAACTGCAGCAGGTTGTGGCGCAATTTAAATTATAAGATACAGTTAAAAAACCGTATTGTACTATTAATATCAAATAAAAAAGGCTGTCCAAATGTCAAATAAATGACTAATTGGACAGCCTTTTTGTGTATAACCGCCTGCTTGATTAAAACGCAGGAATAGCTGTTTCGTCGTAATTTTCTTCCAGGAATTTCTTAACTTCCGGACTTGTCATAGCCTCGGCAAGTTTTTGAATCGCTTCTGATTCGGCATTGTCTTTACGTGCCACTAAAGTGATTGCGAAGTCGTTGTCTACTCCTTCGGTCAGCAGGGCATCATTTTTCGGAGTGAGGCCAAGCGGTGCTGCATAAGCAGGTGTCATCACGACTGCATCGGCATCATCATACATTCTCGCCAGCATAAGCAGATCAACTTCTTCAAATTGATAGTTTTTAGGATTTTCTGTGATATCCCCGATTGTATAATAGGGTCCTGTTTTTTCCTTTAGTGTAATAACTTCGTGCTGAGCAAGCAGTGCTAAGGAACGGTCGATGTTCGATACATCATTCGCTATTGCAATCACTGCTCCCTCTGGCAGCTGGCCAATCTCATCGTATTCCTTTGCATACACACCATAGTTAGCAAAGTAAATTGGTGTGACAGGCACTAGTTCAGCATCGTTGCTGCGATTAAATTCCTCCATGTAAGGAACATGCTGAAAGAAGTTTGCATCAACTTCTTCTGCTGCAAGTGCATTATTGGGCTGTACATTATCACCAAGCACAACAACCTCAAGGTTAACTCCTTCTTCTTCAAGCTGCGGTTTAACCAAATCTAAGATTTCCGTCATCGGCGGAATTAACGAAGCTACCTTTAGTGTGACTTCTTCTTGCTCCGGTTTCGTCTCTGTTGCTTGTTCCTTTGTTTCTTCATCTTGACCACTGCAGCCTGTTACAAATAAAAGTACAGCTGCTAATAGAAATAATAGTTTCTTCATGCTGTCATCCTCCAAGTTTATCTTTTATCAATTACTCTGGACACCGTAGTTCCAGTAAATTGAATTAGTTGTACAAGTATAACCATAATGATAATCATATACATCATCAGTTCAGTTTGAAATTGCTGATAGCCATATCTAATGGCGAAATCACCAATCCCTCCTCCTCCAACAACACCCATAATGGTCGAATATGAGATAAAGCTTATGATCGAAGTCGTTAATCCGAGCACAAGTCCTGATCTCGCTTCAATGTATAAGAATTTAAAAATAATTTCTCTGACAGAAGCACCCATAGATACGGCTGCCTCTAATACGCCTTTAGGCACATCCAAAAGCGATTGTTCCACTAGTCGCGAATAATGGGCTATTGCGATAATCGATAACGGTACTGTTGCAGCCGCCGTCCCAATCGCTGTCCCAAGCAGGAGTCTTGTAAATGGAATTAAAAAAACGACCAATAACAAGAATGGAAAAGATCGAATCACATTCACCAAAAGATTCAGGACCGAGAAAACATATCTATTTTCGAGCAGTTGACCTTTTCTGCATAAAAAAAGAAAGGTACCTACAGGCAGTCCAATTAGGATGGCTGCCAGTATGGACACACCGACCATAACAAAAGTTTCGCCAATGGACTGCCAAATCTCCGCTTCATACTGCAGCATGATTTGCATATGTTACTCACCGTCCCTTTTAAGCTGCTGGACAAAGTATTCAGGATGGCTATTAATTGCCTGTATGCCTATAGGTTCAATGGAGACGGTCTCATAAATCTCTCCTGCTTCCATAACAGACACCCTGCGGCAGATCCTTTTCACAACATCCATTTCGTGGCTGACGAATACAATCGTCACCCCAAGCTGTTCATTAATATTTTTCAAGACGGTCAGAATTTCTGCAGTTGTATTCGGATCCAATGAAGACGTCGGTTCATCACAAAGCAGTACCTGCGGATTATTAGCAAGTGCTCTTGCGATAGCCACTCTCTGCTTTTGCCCGCCGCTCAGCTGAGCAGGATATTTTCCTGCCATCTGTTCAAGACCAACAAACTGGAGACATTCTTCCACTCTTGATCTAATGTCCATCTTACGCGAACCTGCCAGCTGCAAAGCCACCGCTACATTATCAAAAACGGTTTTATTCGCAACCAGATGAAAGTGCTGAAAGATCATTCCAATCGACTTGCGGGCACGCCGAAGTTCTTTGGCACTTAAGCGTGTTAGCGTCTGTCCGTTTACTTCCACATCCCCTGTATCCGGAAGCTCTAATAAATTCATCAGCCGCAGCAATGTAGACTTCCCTGCTCCGCTCGCACCGATCAATCCGTGAATTTCGCCTTTTTCAATTGTTAAATTCACTGATTTGATCGCTTCAAACTGTGAAAAGCTCTTGCTCACATTTTGTAATGTAATCATAAAAAAACCCCCTATCCAGAAAGAACGGGTAATGGCAACGCAATTTATTATAGCTTAATAAAGGATGGATGTCATGGGGAGACCATTCCATTGCCAATCCTTGTTCCTTTTATGTATGTTTAATGAAATGATCGGCTGTTCACAGAAATGTATGTGAAAATAAAAAATCCGAATTGCTCCTAATTCAGAAAGAATTTGAAGCATTTTTCGGATTTTAAGCAGAGCATTTATTACTAAAAACATAACGATTAGCTGTGAACAGGCTGTTCTTTACTAAGTCCAAGTGTCTCCGCTGTTGAATGCAGCAATTCCTGGAATAGGCGAGGATTCGCCTCTAATGATACTCCATAGGATGGAACCATTTCTTTAATCTTAGGCTCCCATTCATTTATTCGCTGCGGGAAGCACTTTTCTAATACTTCAAGCATGACATGAACGGCTGTTGACGCCCCTGGAGAGGCACCAAGCAAGGCAGCAACCGATCCGTCAGAAGAGCTGACAACCTCTGTCCCGAATTGCAATGTTCCTTTACCTGCAGGTGTATCCTTGATAACCTGTACACGCTGGCCGGCAACAACAATGTCCCAATCCTCTGCTTTAGCATTGGGGATAAATTCCCGCAATTCTTCCATGCGCTTTTCATTAGACAGCAAAACCTGACCAATCAGATACTTGGTTAAAGCCATTTCTTTTACCCCTGCAGCCAGCATCGTCAGCACATTATTCGGCTTTACAGACTTAATTAGGTCCAGATTAGAACCAGTTTTCAAAAACTTTGGAGAGAATCCTGCAAACGGTCCAAATAATAGTGATTTTTTATTGTTGATGTATCTCGTATCAAGGTGCGGCACAGACATAGGCGGTGCTCCAACCTTTGCCTTTCCATACACTTTTGCGTGGTGCTGGGCCGCAACTTCTGGATTATTGCACACCATAAATAAACCGCTGACTGGGAATCCCCCGATCTGTTTTGATTCCGGAATACCCGTTTTTTGCAGCAGCGGCAAGCTGCCCCCTCCTCCTCCGATAAAAACAAAGGATGCTGTATGATATTCAATTTTGCCGCCTTCCATATCCTGAACCTTTAACTCCCAAGTGCCGTCACTGCTGCGCTTAATGTTTTCTACACTATGCTTATAATTCACATAAACATTCTGCCTTTTTAAGTGATTAAAAAGAATGCGTGTTAATGCACCAAAGTTAACATCCGTACCAGAATCAATTTTCGTTGCAGCAATCGGTTCTGATGAGGTTCTTCCCTCCATCATCAGCGGAATCCATTCCTTCAGTTTTTCTGGATCACTCGAGAATTCCATCCCTTGGAATAACGCCGTGGCTGATAACGCTTCCAAACGTTTTTTAAGAAAAGTGACATTTTTTTCGCCTTCTACAAAGCTCATATGAGGAATCGGCATAATAAATTCCTGCGGGTTTTGTATAAGATTGCTTTTGACTAAATAAGACCAAAATTGTCTTGAAAGCTGAAACTGCTCATTGATCTTTACAGCCTTGCTGATATCGATGGTTCCATCCGGACGTTCAGAAGTATAATTAAGCTCACACAAAGCGGAATGGCCTGTGCCTGCATTATTCCATTCGTTCGAACTCTCTTCTCCTGCTTCTGCAAGCTTTTCAAACACTTTTATTTCCCATTCTGGAGCTAATTCCTTCAGTAAAGCACCTAAAGTCGCACTCATGATTCCAGCACCAATTAAAATAACATCTGTTTTTTTCTGTACGCTGCTCATCACAATCATCCTCATCCCCAAATTTGCCAAAACATTCGGTTAAGCCCTTCCATACCCCTTAAGAGCACACCGCACCGTGTCTAAAAAAACAATATCATAATATTATTATAATAATTTATGCAATAAAATATCTAGTATTATCTGATAATTATAAACTATTTATAGCTTGAAAAAAAGGGAAAGGTTTTGGAAATGAAAAGGAAAAATCACTTTATATTGAAAGCGCTCTAATAAAAAGAGGATTAATCCCTTAATTTCCCCTAGTATTAATAGGAATGACTACTAAACCCCATTTAGCTTCCTTTCAAAAGTATTAGGGTATAATAATTTGATTAAGAAAATTCTTCATTATAGTAATCCTCTCTTAGTTATATTCTTGAATCAAAAAAAATAAGACTGGGAGATCCCAAGTCTTATAAATCATCATGATTATACTCTTTTACAGTATTACGCCCTTCCCGCTTCGCTTTGTACAGGGCTTTATCCGCCTTTTGCAGAAGCTGATGTAAGGTTTCTTCTTCGTTTAATTCTGTTTTGGCTATCCCCATACTCACCGTTACATAAATCTTTGTACCTTCAATAATAAGGGGCTTTGATGCCAAAAGCTGCCGAAGCTCTTCAGCTATGATTTTTCCATTTGAACCATTAAGAGCAAAGACAAATTCCTCGCCTCCGTAACGGGCAAATAGCATGTCTTCATTTACTAACGTGTTACATACCTTAACGACATGTCTTAATAGATGATCTCCTGCCTCGTGTCCGTATGTGTCATTTACTTTCTTAAAGTAATCAATATCCATTAGGATAACCGATAGCGGCTGAACCTTTTTCTTTGCTTCCCGGAGCATTTGTTTAGACATCTGGAAAAAGGCTCTGCGGTTATAAATTTGGGTGAGATCGTCATAGTCAGCTTGATGCTGCAATTTAATCTGTAATCTTTTTAGCTCTGTAATATCCGTGAAAATAATTAATAATCCTTTAGTATTACCAGCCTGCTGCAGCGGGGTTGTGCGAACCTGATAAATGTGATCATCATGGTTAACCTCCCGGGTGGCCGCCGTTTCGATTGAAAAAGGGACCTGACCGCCTGACAGGTCATTCCAAATTTGATGAAACGGCAGACCAAACATCTTTTTATTTAATTTCGGAAACATATTTTTACATGCATGATTAAACTCAACAATCTGTTTTGCTTCATCCAATACGATTACCCCATCATTAATGCTATGAAAGATCGCATCTTTGGCAATTGGCATAAGGGTAAACATTCGTGATGAACTAATTGACCAAATATATAAGATAGATGTTAGCCATAAAACGAATGGAACTGGATCTAGACCAGGCGGAGTTAATCCAATTAAATAGATGAAAGCCGTAGCCATTGGAACGAATTGGCCAAACAATAAGGATATTAATTGGGGGCGATATACTCGTTCTGTTTCTTTCCATCTAGTGAGGACAAGAACGAAAGCAAAAAACATACTTGCAAAAGTATAGATGCCATGAACCACGTACCAAACGCCCATCTCCTGATGCACATACGGAGCACCTAATAATGGGTCGATTTCATAGACACGATAATGGAGATGATGAAAGTCATTTGTTGCTACCATGAACAGACTGATCATCGGGATTGTTAAGAGCGCAATCCATTTTTTGCGTGTTAGTTCAAATCCTAAGTAATTCATGATGAATAACAACCCAACAGGGGCGGAAAGCGGCATGGCTGTGTACTGAATGATGGTCCATAGCTTGATTTGCTCAATATTTGTAGACATTAAGCCAAAAGCTGAGGAAAAACAATATACAGTGATCAAAAAGGTGTATAAGCTAAAAACCTTCCCTATACTTGTATATTTGTGGCGATTAAGGAAGACATTTATAAACAAGTACATATTTAATACACCCGAAGTGCACACAAGGGTGATATACGCTGTTAATTCAGAATTCATAATAGAGTCCCTCTTTTGGAAATTTCCTGCTATTAGCATATACGATAACCGCTGTGCATTTCAATGCTCTTCTGCGCATTTAGCTTCCTTTAAATGTAAAAGAACCCATTAAAAAGCTGAAAATATACATAGTGGCGCACCCATTGGGCAAACTATCCATTACCAATACAATAGAGCAAAAAGAGGGGCAACATGAACGCACAGCCACGCAGAAGCCTTTTAAAGATTAGCATGTTCGGCATCTCTTATTTAAAAGACCATAATCCTTATATGATTGCATGGTGGTCAGCCGTTTTTCCCGGCTTTGGCCACTATCTGCTTAATCAGTACATACGCGCCACGTTACTGACATTATCAGAGGTTATTATAAATACTTTAGCTCATATAAATGAAGCAATGATCTATTCTTTTTGCGGAAAATATGAACTAGCCACCTCTATATTGGAACCCACATGGGCATTTGGATACTTGGTAATCTACCTATACACAATAGGAGATAGTTTTCGAATTGCTTTATATCAAAATAAACTTACTCATCTGGCCCTAAAAGAAAACAAAAACATACCATGTCTGGCAGTCACAGCCGCAGAAATTCAATATCTTGAGGAAAAAAGCCCGTTTTTCAGTGCTTTTTATTCTTTTTTCTTTCCGGGATTAGGGCAATTATATAACCATCGATTTGGCCTTGCCTTTTACGCGATGTTCTGGTGGTGGATCTACATCTGGCTTTCAAAGGCACATGAAGCATTATTGACCCTTTTACTCGGACAACTAGAAGCTTCTAATAGCATGCTAAACCCTCATTGGTTCTTATTTATGCCTTCTGTCTTGTTTGGATCTATTTACCAATCTTATTTAGCAACAATGGAACAAAACCAATTATTCCGCTTGGAACAAAGAACTTATCTATCCAAGAGGTATAGCAATTCGAAATTAAGAATCTTCTCATAAGCAGGTGCTTGACCATGTTGATTTTTGGATTATTTGAGCAGTCAATTGAATTAGAACAGGCACTTGCGGAGTTAGAGGAATTCTCAGTTTTAAACGAACAAATCCTTATCGTGTTTATGGATCAAAACAAGCAAGGCAGTAACAAGCAGCACCCTCCTCCTCATGATTTTGAAGTCGGCGTTGCCTGTGCCACTGGAGCTGCCGTTATAGGAGCAAGCCTTGGGTTTACCCTCATGCTTGGGCCTATTCTTTGCGGCATAATTGGCGCATTTACAGGTTTTATCACAGGATTATCCGTCTCCAAACTTCTCAATAAAGCCAAGAATCATAAAACCTTAAAGGAAAGCCGTCAGCAAGTGATCATCGTCATAGAGTCCCCTGAGTCCTTAACTTCACAAATAACGGCCATACTCCGGCGCTACCAGGCACTCTCAATTGGAGTACCAGGTAAATAGCAGGGACATTTCCAGTAATTTTGATAGCAAGAATAGATTGCAAAATAAGGTTTAATCAATTATATCTTCATCTTTTTAGCACGCTGCTCGTTTTACTCCTTATATAAAAAAAGCAGGAGATCGCTCCCCTGGCTTTTTTATGTCAATCTTTTTCCAATAACGACGCCCCTGCAATGCCAGGGTGTGTCATTTCATATGGGTCTAATATGAGATCAAGTTCTCCTTCTGTAAGTACATCGTATTTCAGGCATAAATCTCTTATGGAGGTACCATTCAGGATCGCTTCTCTCGCAATTCTGGCAGCTACTTCATAGCCAAGATGCGGATTAACAGCGGTGATAATTCCTGCGCTCTTTTCGACATATTCCTTTAATCTTGCTTCATTTGCTTCAATGCCTTTAACACAATGCTCCGTAAAACTGGTAAATGCGTTTTTCATGATGCTAATTGACTGCAGAAGATTAAAGATCAAAACTGGCTCCATCACATTTAGTTCAAGCTGCCCTGCTTCAGAAGCAAGAGAGATCGTATGATCATTTCCAATTACCTGAAAAGCCACTTGGTTAATAAGTTCTGGCATAACGGGATTAACTTTTCCTGGCATGATGGATGAACCAGGCTGTCTGGCGGGCAGTGTAATTTCCCCTAAGCCTGCTCTTGGGCCTGAAGCCATAAGTCTTAAATCATTGGCAATCTTAGACATATTGGTCATACAGATTTTTAGCGCAGCAGACACTTCTGTGTAGGAATCCGTATTTTGAGTGGCGTCCACCAAGTGTTCAGCACCTTTAAAGGGCATCCCGCTTATATCAGCCAAATATTGTACAACCAGTTCAATATAGCGAGGCAAAGCGTTTAAGCCTGTCCCAACAGCAGTAGCACCCATATTCAATTCATATAAATGCTGTCTTGACTGCTTAATTCGCTTAATATCGCGACCGATTACACGGCTATATGCTTCAAATTCCTGTCCAAGCCGAATAGGTACAGCATCCTGCAGATGTGTTCTGCCCATTTTAATCACATGATTAAACTCTTTTCCTTTTTCAAGAAAAACAGTTTGCATTTTCTCCATCGTTATAATGAGCTGTTCCAGCAGACTTAAAATGGCAATATGCATAGCTGTAGGAAAAGAATCGTTTGTTGATTGGGACATATTCACATGCGTATTTGGACTGCAATGGAAATAATTTCCTTTCTCTTCTCCAAGAAGTTCAATGGCACGATTGGCAAGAACTTCATTTATGTTCATATTAATAGATGTTCCAGCTCCGCCTTGAATTGGATCCACAATGACCTGCTCATGCCATTGTCCTTCAATCATTTCATCTGCTGCTTGTACAATTGCATTTCCAATGCCGGAATACAATTGCTTAACATCCATATTTGCCATGGCTGCCGCCTTCTTTACCATTGCCATGGCTCTAATTAGTTCAGGATGAATTCTATACCCCGTAATTGGAAAGTTTTCTACTGCCCGAAGCGTTTGTACACCATAATACGCCTCAGCAGGAACTTCCTTTTCCCCTAAAAAATCTTTCTCAATCCGAAAGTTATTCATTGATGCTAGCATAAAAGTCATTCTCCTTTTTATAAACCATCAAGCCTTATTTTCTCTATAATAAATGTTCCATTTTATACTCGTATCCACTATAAAGCGATTAGATTGAAATGGCAACATAATTGACGAAAATCCGCCTGTCACATTCATTTTAATCGATAAGACTCTGCTTAAAAGAATAGCTCCCTCAATTGACAGTCTAATATTCAGTCGAGGAAGCTCTATTTTATAGAAGCGAAGCAATTCTGTATAAAGTTATTGTAACCTGCTTAACATCGTCCAATTCCTTATAAATAGCAGGTATATTGTCAAGCTTCATCCAACATTTTCATTAAAATACGTTTCAGCTGGATAAACTCTTCTTCATTTAAATTCGTTTGCTCAAGGAATTTCAGCGGGATCTTTTCGGCTTGTGCTTCTGCTTGTTTTCCCTGCTCTGTTAATGTCACTTCTACTACGCGCTCATCTTCCTTTAAGCGTGTTCTTTTAATTAACCCATTCTCCTCCATTCTCTTCAGCATCGGTGTTAAAGTGCCAGAATCAAGATATAGTTTTTCACCTAATGCTTTAACAGAGATTCGATCTGTCTCCCAGAGAACGAGCAAAACTAAATATTGCGGATACGTAATGTTTAACTCCGTTAGTAATGGACGATATAATTTTGTCATTTCCCGTGTTGCTGCATAAAGCGGGAAACAAATTTGATTATCTAATTTTAAAATTTCCTTCGTCATTGGTAATCACTCCTGAGTTTATTATATCAAGGAAGGGGAATAATTATATAAGATTTGACTAACGACATTTAAATTGTGTACAATTTAATTGTAAACAACCAAATTAAAAGGAGTGTTTCATAATGTCAGCATTATATACTGCTTCATCAACAGCTTCAGGCGGCCGTCAAGGTTCCGTTAAATCATCTGATGGTACACTAGATTTAGCTCTTTCCATGCCAAAAGGATTAGGAGGCACAGAAAAAGAGGGAACAACAAACCCTGAACAATTATTCTCTGCCGGCTATTCAGCATGTTTTGACAGCGCCCTTCAATTAGTTGCAGGTCAAGCGAAAAAAAGAATTACTTCTGCTGTAACAGCTGAAGTCAGCATTGAAAAACAAGGTGCAGGCTTTGGCTTGAGCGTTAAATTGATTGCTGAAATGGAAGGTGTCACACAAGAAGAAGCTGAAGAGCTTATGGAAAAGGCACACGCAGTCTGCCCATATTCCCTTGCTATTGAAGGAAATGTGAAAGTAGAAAGATCTGCTGTTGCAAAATAAGCCCTTAGTATAAACAAAGAAGGCCGCGATGAACGCGGCCTTCTTTCTATTCAAGATTGGCATGCTTGCCATACATTTTGTTAGAATCCAGACCCTTTTTATCCATAAAGCTTAAAATAAGGGCATCGTAAAATAACAGCATCGTTTGTTCAAATAAAGATCCCATAGGCTGAATGGTTTTATAGTCCCCTTCAGATTGATCTTTTGTTACGCCAGGCAGTTTCACAACAATATCAGCCAATTCACCAATTGTTGAGTTAGGCGAAATGGTAATAGCTGCAATGGTACCGCCAATGCTTTTTGCCTTTTCAGCAATCGCTACCAGGGTTTTCGTTTCACCTGAACCAGAACCGATGATTAATAAATCATCTTTTTCTAAATTGGCTGTTACAGTTTCACCTACTATATAAGCATCAATGCCCATGTGCATCATTCGCATAACAAAGGATTTACCCATAAATCCAGATCTGCCTGCACCTGCGACAAAAACCTTTTTAGCCTTTAAAATCTGTTCGACCAATGCGTCCGCTTCAGATTCAGAGATTAAATGAACCGTTTGACTTAATTCCTGAACAATTTCTGTTAAGTATTCAGTCGTCGTCTTCATCACTAATTATCCTTGCTGGATTAGCTTTTGCATTTCTTGTGCGACTGCTTTTTTATCATCTTTACCAGTAATGCCTCCGCCAACGATTACAAGATCTGGCTGCTGTTTAATAACATCAGGAAGTGTTTCTAGTTTAATTCCGCCTGCAACAGCTGTTTTTGCATTTTTAACAACACTTTTAATCGTTGCAAGGTCTTCAAAAGAGTCTTTGCCAACAGCTTGAAGATCGTAGCCTGTATGAACACAAATATAATCGACACCTAGCTCATCTAGCTCTTTTGCACGTGCAGCAACATCTTTCACGGCAATCATATCAGCAAGAATTTGCTTGCCTTGTTTCTTCGCTTCTTCTACTGCGCCTTTAATTGACTCATCTTCAGCTGCTCCAAGAATCGTCACAATATCAGCACCTGCTGCTGATGCTTGACTCACTTCATAGCCAGCTGCGTCCATGATTTTCAAATCAGCAAGAACCGTCATGTTAGGGAATGCTGCTTTTACTTCTTTTACAGCTTTAAGACCTTCATTGATGACAACGGGTGTCCCGATTTCTACAACGTCTACATGATCTTGTACTTCTTTAACCACTTCAATTGCTCCTGGAATATCGACTAAATCTAATGCTAGTTGTAATTTCATGAACATTCACTCCTACTGGAATATTTTGATAAGTCTAGTTAAAAACATTTACTCATCAATATACGGCTTAGTATACTGAACATATATCAAAAGAAAAAGTACGCACTTTAAAAGCATATAGTGCTAAAAAGTATACCATTTGATATAGCTGGGCTGACGGAAAATCAAAAGCTATGTTATTTCTCCAGTGTCACTCAGCTTTATATTTTCCCTAACATTTGAAAAAGGAGACGTGAAAACAATGCCAAATTTAGGTGAAAGAACATTTAATTGTGAGAAAGAATTAACACTTGCGATCATTGGAGGCAAGTGGAAAATGCTGATACTTTGGCATCTCGGCAAAGAGGGGACGAAGCGCTTTGGAGAGTTAAAGTCACTTATGCCGGGCATAACTCAAAGAATGCTTGTCAATCAATTGCGTGAATTAGAGGATCATATAATTGTTCATCGCGAAGTGTATCCCGTTGTGCCTCCTAAAGTGGAGTATTCACTAACAGAAAATGGACAGAGACTCATGCCCATTTTGGAATCCATGTATGAATGGGGCAAAGATTATATTGAAAATGTCCTGGAAAAAGAATCGGAAGAACATTCAGCAACAAAATAAATTTTAAAAAGCCTTATCAGTGATTAGCATCATTGATAAGGCTTTTTTATGGTTACTTTTGATTCACTATTGTACTTTGATGTAACTATATGAAAATAAAGTGCGTACTTTCACCTGCTAACTATACATAATATACTGATTTCGCAAAGCATTGTACGAATAGGAATGTGACCTCTCGGAAATTTGCAAGCTGAAACTCCGTATCATTTGTTGTCATTTTTATCAGAAAGTAGGGCTGTTCATGGATTCTATGACCTTTGTATTATTTGGGGCAACAGGTGATTTAGCAAAAAGAAAAATTTATCCTGCACTGTTCAACTTATTTCTCGATCAAAAATTACCAAAATCCTTTTCAGTTATAGGGGTTGGAAGAAATAACTGCACTGACGCTGAATTTCAGGCTAAAGTAAAAGATTCGCTTTATACTTTCTCAAGGCACCTTTTAAACGACGTTTCCAAAAAACAGGAGTTTGTTAAACTATTTCATTACTGCCAATTAGATGTGACCGACCCAGAAGGCTATCATAAATTGCTGAAATTAACAGTAAAACATGAAGAAGAACAAAAAATTGCAGAGAATAGAATGTTTTACTTATCAGTTGCTCCACAATTTTTTGATGTCATTGCTCTAAATATTAAGAGAAGTGGCTTAGGCACCACCAATGGCTGGAAGCGATTAATCATAGAGAAGCCATTTGGCCATGATGTATCATCTGCACAAGCTCTGAATGAAAAACTGAGCAGAACCTTTGAGGAAGAGGAGATCTTTCGAATCGACCACTATCTCGGAAAACCAATGGTGCAAAACCTGGAAGCTTTCGTGCTTGCCAATCCACTGTTAAAAGCTATTTGGAACAATCAGTTTATCTCGAACGTCCAAATTACTGCCAGCGAAACGGTAGGAGTAGAAAATAGAGCAGAATATTATGATCATACTGGAGCCATCCGCGATATGGTACAAAACCATCTGCTCCAGCTGCTTATGATGACGGCTATGCGCATTCCTGAGAAAAAGAGTTCATATGATATCCGAAATGGTAAAAGAGAGGTAATGGAATCAATAAGACCATTAACTAAAGAGGATGCCCAAGCACAAATAGTTAGAGGACAATATCTCTCAGGTGAAATAAAGGGACAGCCTGTTGTTTCCTATAGCGAAGAAACAGGCGTTCAAGCGCAATCCAAAAATGATACTTTTATCGCTGCCCGCGTATGGATCGATCATCCTTACTGGAAGGGTGTACCTTTTTATATTCGAACAGGGAAACGAATGCAGGAAAAAATAACAAAGATTGTTGTTGAATTCAGAAATTCCAGTGATCTCGATTCTGTTGAGATAGAAAACACAAAACCAAACCTATTAACGATTAGCATTTTTCCAAACGAAGGCGTTTCGCTGCAGTTAAATAGCAAAAGTCTTATGAGTGGAAAGATTGAGCCTATTAACGTGCATTTTTCTGCCAGTCAGCGTGATTTGCCAGAAGCATATGAACGATTGCTCTTAGATGCTCTTAGCGGGGATCCTACCTTCTTTGCTCATTGGGAGGAAGTTGAAAGCTCATGGAAATGGATTGAGCCGATCCTGGAAGCATTTGAAGAAGATTTCGTTCCGCTGCACCATTATACTTCAGGATCCATGGGACCTGATGCAGCCCAGCAGCTATTAGATGAATGGGGCCATAGATGGTGGTAGATAAGAATAAGCATTAGTGACGGGAATCATTAAGGAGGATATGGTATATGAAAGTGGGATTAATAGGCTTAGGGAAGATGGGTTTGCATTTGGGTAAAAATTTAATAGATCATAATCATGATGTCGTTGCTTTTGACCTTAACAGCATGGCTGTTGAAGAACTTGGTCAATATGGTGCCACCGGGACCGAAAGCCTGAAAGAACTTGTTCAAGCTTTAACTAAACCACGCATTCTCTGGCTGATGGTGCCGCACCCTGTTGTAGATACTGTTATCCATGAGCTTTTGTCTTATTTAGATGAAGGAGATATTGTCATTGATGCTGGAAATTCTCATTACAAAGAATCCTTAAACCGATACAGCTTGCTAAAAGAACAAGGCATCCATTTTGTTGATGTAGGGACTTCAGGCGGTATAGACGGTGCCAGAAATGGAGCTTGCTATATGATCGGCGGAGACAGGGAAGCCTGGGAAATCATAGAGCCAATATTTAAGGATACAGCAGTAGATAATGGGTACCTTTATGCAGGTGAAGCAGGAAGCGGCCATTTCTTAAAAATGGTGCACAACGGCATAGAGTACGGCATGATGGCTGCAATTGGAGAAGGTTTTGAAGTATTGGAGAAAAGCCAATTTGACTATGATTATGAACAGGTGGCAAAGGTGTGGAATCATGGATCCGTCATCCGTTCCTGGCTAATGGAATTAACGCAGCAGGCCTTTTCCAAGGACGCTGAACTCGATGAAATTAAAGGCATTATGAACTCGTCTGGTGAAGGAAAATGGACAGTTGAAACAGCCTTGGATTTGCAAGCTGCCACACCAGTCATTGCGCTGTCGCTGCTTATGCGCTATCGCTCACAGGAGACCGATACATTCACAGGTAAAGTTGTTGCCGCACTGCGAAATGAATTTGGGGGCCATGCGGTGGAAAAAAATAATTAAAGCGGGGAAGGGATTCCTCCCTCCCTTACTTTGCGTTTTTAATAAACACAACCTTCAGGTAATCTCCCTCAGGAAATGACTTAATGGTTTTAAAATCCTCAGGCAGTGAATATTCCTCCAAAAGCTGATACTTCTTATTTGATTCTCTATAAGCCTGATCAATAAACCCTTTAAATTTATCCATATTAAAAGAGCTGGCATTCGTTGATGCTACAATGATCCCGCCCTCTTCTGTAATGGAAATTGCTTCTTTTAAAAGATTTTTGTAGTCTTTTTCGGCACTGAATACCATCTTTTTCGATCTTGCAAAGCTAGGAGGATCGAGAATGACCATATCAAATTTCAGCTGCTTTTTCACCGCATATTTAAAGTAGCGGAATACATCTTCTACAATAATATCCTGCGCTTCGTAATCAACTTCATTGATGCTAAACTGTTCAATTGTTTTACTTAAGCTTCTATTAGCTAAATCAACACTTGTTGTTTTTTGAGCATCTCCTAAAGCTGCAAAAACGGAAAAGGCACCTGTATAGGAAAAAGTATTTAAAACAGTCTTTCCTGCTGCATATGCGTCACGGATTCTTTTTCTAACTTCCCTTTGATCTAAAAAGACCCCAACCATTGCACTTTCATTAAGATAAACGGCAAAATGAACTCCATTTTCTTTAACGATAATCGGGAATGTGCCTCTTTCTCCCGTAACAAAATCATCTTCCTCAATATATTTGCCGCTTTCAGCAAATCGTTTCTTTTGATAGATTGCTTTGTACTGTACCAATTCCTGCAATGCCCCGATAATAGATTCCCGAAAGCTGTAAATTCCTTTGCTGTACCAATGGATTAGATAGTAGCCATCAAAATACTCAATCGTTAATCCGCCTAATCCATCACCCTCCCCGTTTACTACTCTGAAGGCAGTGGTTTCCTGGTTATTGAAAAATGACTTCCGGCTCTCAATGGCCTTCTTTAGTTGCTTTATAAAAAAGGACTGGTCAATTAGCTCATTCTCATTTCTAGTCAAAACCCAGCCATATCCTTTGTTTTGCTTGCCATAATAGCCTCTTGCAATAAATCTGTTCTTTTCATCTACGAGCTTAAGGATGGTACCTTCTTCTATACCATCATGCAGATTTAGAACAGACTCTTTTGAGATCAGCGGATAGCCGCCTTTAAATTTACTCACAAATTTACTCTTAACAGTTAAAGTGACATCTTTTTTCATCTTGTCATCCTATCAATAGTTTATGGTGTTGCTTAACATCATAATCATATCAGATCTGCAAGATGAAATCATTTTGCCGGGAAATAGATATCTTCAAGATCTGATTTGCTTCTTTCACTTACACTTTTAGAAAATAATATAACTATAACTACAGGGCTTATCTTATGAACATTTTGTTACAAATCCCAATCTGAATTGCTATTTGAGTGGATTTTCTTTAATTTTGATAGGGTAGTGTTTATTTCTTTCTGAAAAAACTGCATTCTATGAAAATTAGGATTGACACATTAACTGATAACGATTATCATTGAAAACGAATCTCATTACCAAATATTTTTCAAGAGTTTTGCAATACACTTCATTTTCCTGATAGCTAAGCATGTTTACATAGATTTATAACCGCTTTCAAATAAATGAAGAAAGTAATCCATTAATACAAAGGTTTAAAATGATTGCAGGCATTTCAAGTACTACTAACTTAATGACGAAAAGGATGAGAAAAAGAATGAAAGCGAACAAAAGATTTATTACCTTCATTATTTTTGCTATGACCCTATTCCTGCTTGCTGCATGTTCTGGCCAGGATTCTGATACAGCTTCAAATGAGAATGAGAGTAACTCAGACTCGTCCGAAGAGACAAATGCTACCGAAGATGAAAACTCCGAGTATCCGATTACGATTGAGCATGCTTTTGGTGAAACGGTTATTGAAAGCAAACCTGAACGTGTTGCTACTGTTCAATGGGCAAACCATGATGTTGCTCTAGCTCTTGGTGTTGTTCCTGTCGGTTTTTCAGCTGCAAACTTTGGTGTTCAGGATGACAGTGGTTTATTGCCTTGGACAGCAGAAAAGCTTGAAGAACTTGGGGAAGAAAACCCGAATGTTTTCCAAGATACAGATGGTCTTGATTTTGAAGCCATTTCTGATTCAGATCCAGATGTCATTTTAGCAGCATACTCAGGCATCACTCAGGAAGACTATGATTTATTAAGTCAAATTGCTCCAGTGGTTGCTTATCAAACAGGACCTTGGGCTACTACATGGCGTGAGCAAGTTCTTCTTAGTGCGACAGGTATGGGCATGAAGGAAGAAGGAGAACAGCTGATTGCAGATACGGAAAACTTAATTAAGGAAAAAGCTGCTGAACATCCTGAAATGGAAGGTAAAAAGGTTGTGTGGGTAAACTTCTCAGCTGATGATATGTCAAAACTTCACCTTTACACACCTGCAGATCCGCGTGGAGAATTCTTAATGGAACTGGGAATGGAGTATCCTGAAAGTGTTACAAACGAGATTACAGATCCATCTAGTTACTCTTTAAGTTTAAGCGCTGAGAATGCTGATTTACTTCATGATGCTGATTTAATTGTTGGCTATGGAGATGATAGTTTATATGAAGCAGTAAAAGCTGATCCTCTATTAGGAAAGATTCCTGCCATTGAAAGAGGTTCTGTAGTATTCATTAATGGTACCTCTCCATTAGGAGCAGCCGGCAACCCAAATCCGCTTGCAATTGACTATACGATTGATGAATATTTAGAGTTAATCGGAGGAGCTATTGAAAAGATAAATGAGTAGTTTAACAGATCAAACTATAAAGCAGAAAAATGCGTATTTACCAAAAAACTTCATAATCGTATTGACTGCTTGTTTGATCCTGCTTGGTGTATGTATAGTCGCCTCTTTGGCGCTTGGCTCTCGTACTGTGAGCTGGAATGAACTGATGGCTGGCTTATTTCACAACGACGTTGACTCCTATGGGGCCAGCGTCGTTCGTCAGAGAATAAGCCGGACCATTTTTAGTTTATTTTGCGGTGCAGCACTTGGTGTTTCCGGAGCGCTTATGCAGGCTGTTACACGTAACCCCATTGCAGATCCAAGCATTCTAGGAGTCAACACAGGCGCATCCCTTTTCGTTATTTGCGGACTCGCATTCTTTAACATTAGTACTGCGGGTGAATATATGTGGCTGGCAATAGCTGGGGCGATGGTTACAGCTGTATTTGTATATGGTATTGGCTCTATGGGGCGTGGGGGTGCCACGCCTCTTAAACTTGTTTTGGCTGGTGCCGCGACAAGTGCAGCACTTTCATCCCTTGTCAGTGCTATTATGATTCCACGCTCTTACGTGATGGATCAATTTAGATTTTGGCAAGTAGGCAGTGTTGGCTCCGGGAACTGGGAGTCCATTTCTCTCTTTTTGCCATTTCTCATTACTGGCCTTGTCATTGGAACCCTGGCAGCTTCAGCCTTAAATGCCTTGGCGCTAGGTGATGATGTAGCAACCGGATTAGGCGTGCGTACAGGAACGCTCAGAATTATTGCCGCTTTTGCCGGGGTACTTTTATGTGGTGCAGCAACTGCACTCGCAGGTCCAATTGGCTTTGTTGGTTTACTGGCTACGCATGTAATTCGTCTGATGATTGGCCCTGATCTTCGTTTCGTTATTCCAATGGCTGCCCTTTCAGGAGCCATTATATTAACCATTTCTGACGTGGCAGGCAGGCTTATCGGCAGTCCTGGAGAACTGGAAGTTGGAGTTGTAACTGCCTTTATTGGCGCTCCAATCCTGATTATTATAGCAATGAAAGCGAAAGTGCGTTCACTATGAAAAATAATTCTATTGAAATCATCAAACAAGGCAGACGTCTTAGACGCCGCCGCTGGATATTGGTCACTAGCCTCCTCTTTATTCTTGCAATCGTCCTTTGCTGTGCCATGCTTTTACTGGGAAACACGATCTACCCAGTAAACGACGTCATTCGCACTCTTTCAGGCGAACAAATTAAAGGGGTAACATTTGCAGTTAATACCATCCGTCTGCCACGGATGCTGGCGGGTCTTTTTGCCGGCTTTGCTTTCGGTATAGCAGGATACATCTTTCAAACAATGCTGCGCAACCCACTTGCAAATCCTAATGTTATCGGAATTACATCTGGTTCAAGTGCGGCAGCAGTCTTTTGCATTGTTATACTTCATACCAGTAATACGGTTGTTTCCATTGTCTCTGTGATTGCTGCACTTATAACCGTTATACTCATTTACTTATTATCTAAAGGAAGAACGTTTTCCATCGGCCGTCTTATTTTAGTGGGGATTGGAATCCAGGCAATGCTGGACGCTTTTATTTCATATGTTCTTTTAAAAGGTGATCAGCAGGACATCCCGGCTGCCATCAGATGGCTGAGCGGCAGTCTTAATGGATCACAAATGGATGAACTTCCTCCTCTTGTAATCGCCGTACTGATTTGTACGCCTATTGTTCTTTTATTGGGGAAACATTTAAGTATATTAGAGCTTGGTGAACAAGCTGCAACTACTTTAGGCGTAAGAACAGACCTTGCAAGAATATTATTAATTGTCAGCTCGGTCTGCATGATTGCACTTGCTACTGCAACGACTGGTCCTATTGCCTTTGTTTCATTTCTGGCCGGACCAATTGCGAAAAGAATTGTCGGAATTGGTTTTTCCAGCATCATCCCTGCAGGCCTTGTAGGTGCAAATCTCGTCTTGGCAGCAGATCTGATCGGTCAATTCGCATTTGAAGTCAGATTCCCAGTAGGAATCATAACAGGAATACTCGGAGCGCCATATCTGATCTTCTTGCTCATCCGAATGAATCGAAAGGGAGACTTATGATGATATCACCGCATGTGTTTAAAGCAGAAAAAATCGAAGCTGGCTATGAAAATAAGAAGATTTTACATGAAGTAAGCTTAACCATTCCCAGCAACAAAATAAGTGTTATTATTGGCGCAAACGCCTGCGGGAAATCGACGCTTCTAAAAACATTGGCTCGGCTAATCAAGCCCACTTCCGGCAGCATCACGCTTGATGACAAACCGATCAGTAAGATTCCCGCTAAAGAATTAGCAAGAATTGTTGGACTTCTGCCGCAATCTCCAATTGTGCCTGAGGGGATATCAGTGGCCGATTTGGTTGGCAGAGGCAGGTTTCCTCACCAATCCTTATTTAGCGGCTGGACAAAAAAAGATTATGAAGCGGTCGCAGATGCCATGGATATTATGAATATCACCGAGCTTGCCAATCGCAATATTGATGAACTTTCCGGCGGTCAAAGACAGCGTGTATGGATTGCCATGGCCTTAGCACAGCAAACAGATATTTTATTTCTAGATGAACCAACCACCTTCTTAGATATTACGTATCAGGTTGAAATTCTTGATCTGCTGACAGATCTAAATCGTAAACGCGGAACAACCATTGTTATGGTTCTGCACGATATTAATTTATCGGCCCGTTATGCTGACTATATCTTTGCGATGCACAGTGGAAAGCTGGCAGCGGAGGGGAAACCATCGGACGTAATCACAAGCACCTTGATTAAAGACATCTTTGGTCTTAACTCAACTGTGATTGAAGATCCGGTTTCAGGATCGCCAAATGTAGTGCCTATCGGACGCTATCATGCTGATAGAGTATGAACTAAAATGGAGCTGCTGAACTCTCCTTTGGAATCAATATATATATAAAAACTCCTCTAAGTTAGATCTTAGAGGAATTTTTATTAGATTTGTGATCCTCGCCCATTAACCATTGATTAGGACACTTAAAAAATTTCTCTTCAAAATTGCACTTAAAACTCTTCCTTAGCAATCGGATGTGATGCTTCATAAATGAACTGTTCCAGTTCTTGCTTATATTCCACTTCCTGCTCGTTGCTCCAGTTAAAGATTTTTTTCATATACTGGATGACTGAATCCTTATGTGCTTGAACCCAGGCAATATCAAAGAAGAGGGCACTGGTTCTTCGAATAAAGAAGTCTGCTGGCTTATAGACCTGCTCATCATTTATAGCATACGTTAAACACGCATAAACGACTGGGTCAAGATTTTCTGCTATTGCTTTGTTGGCATCATCCTGATAAATAGAATACACTTGATCCACATTTGATCCATAGCGCTGCACTAATTTTTCCGCTTCAGCTTCTGTCAGACCTAGCGTCTTGCCTTCTTCTACCTTGCTCTGTGCAAATGTGATGAATCCTTTCGAACCGCCTACATCTCCGCCAGATATGGCCATATGCTTTGTTTGTGTTGCAGGAAATTCTCTGTCTTCCTCTTTGTGGAGCTGCTCCGCCACTAAATCAACAATGTTTTCCGCCATTTTACGGTAGCCTGTCAATTTCCCTCCAGCTATGGAGATAAATCCTGATTCTGAAACAAAAATTTCATCTTTTCTTGAAATTTCAGATGGCGACTTTCCATCCTCATGTATCAATGGTCTAAGCCCCGCCCAGCTTGATTCCACATCATCTGCTGTAATCTTCACTTCTGGAAACATAAAATCAATCGCTTTTAATACATAATCACGATCTTCAACTGTCATTTTTGGATGAGCAATATCCCCCTTATAAACAGTATCTGTCGTGCCCACATATGTCTTGCCTTCTCTTGGAATGGCAAATACCATGCGCCCATCAGGTGTATCGAAGTATATTGCCTGTTTTAATGGAAAACGGCTGCGATCGAAGACAAGGTGAATACCTTTTGTCAGCTGCAGTGATTTGCCTTTTCTTGACTTGTCAATCTCCCTTAGAGTATCTACCCATGGGCCTGCAGCATTCACAATTTTCTTTGCCCGAATCTCCTGAACAGATCCATCCGTTAAATCCTCTGCTTTAATCCCAACGACTTTCCTATTTTCATATACTAAATCAGTGACCTTCATATAATTGAGAGCCAATGCGCCTTTTTCAACAGCCTTTTTCATCACTTCGAGGGTCAGGCGGGCATCATCCGTCTTGTACTCTACATAATAGCCTGCACCATTCATTCCCTCTCTTTTCAATAATGGCTCACGTCTTAACGCTTCATCTGGGGTAAACATTTTTCTTCTTTCGCTTTTCTTAACTCCCGCTAGAAAATCGTACACCCTTAAGCCGATATTGGTTGTAAAAGGACCAAAAGTTCCTCCTTTATAAAAAGGCAGCAGCATCCACTCTGGCGTTGTGACATGGGGGCCATTTTCATATACAATCGCTCTTTCCTTTCCTACTTCAGCCACAACTCCAACTTCAAACTGCTTTAAATAGCGCAATCCGCCATGGACAAGTTTCGTCGATCTGCTTGATGTGCCGGCAGCAAAGTCCTGCATTTCTACAACAGCTGCTTTCATTCCCCGGGCAACAGCATCCAGTGCAATTCCCGCTCCGGTGATTCCGCCTCCAATCACAAGGAGATCCAAAGGTTCTTTTTGCATTTGATCTTTAACGTCCTGCCTTACTAAGTTTGTGAATTTCATACAAGTCAATCCTCTCGTTTTATGTTCTCTTCTATGTCATTACAAGCTATTAAACAATGTTTTCGTTCCTGATTCTGAAGGTACAAAAAAAGAGACCACAAACCGACCCTGCTTTTCGTTGCCAAAAAAGGGTGATTGTGGTCTCTCGAGATCTCCAGCCAAATAGTATTAACTTATTTTTAGTATAACATTTGATGCATAAATTTTAAAGTTTAACGTTACAGCAATTGTAAAAAATCTATTTATATTCACGTGTTGCTTTGACCGCTTTTTTCCAGCCATTATAGAGCAATTCACGCTTTTCCTCAGCCATATTGTCTGTAAAGGTGCGATCCTTTCTCCATTGCTGAGCGATTTCTTCCTTTTCGGACCAGAAATCAACTGCAAGGCCAGCAAGAAAAGCAGCGCCTAACGCTGTCGTTTCATTCACAACAGGCCGGTCAACAGGAACTCCTAAAATATCGCTTTGGAATTGCATTAAAAAGTCATTCTGAACAGCACCGCCATCCACGCGCAATGATTTTAAATCAATACCAGAGTCTGCTGTCATTGCATCTAATACATCTCTTGTCTGGTAGGCAAGAGACTCCAATGTCGCACGGATAAAATGCTCCTTTGTTGTACCGCGTGTCAGGCCAAATACGGCTCCGCGAGCATCACTGTCCCAATAAGGGGTACCCATTCCTACAAAGGCAGGTACCATATATACGCCTTCAGTTGATTCTACTTTGGTTGCATACTCTTCACTTGCCTTGGCACTGTCGATCATTCTCATTCCATCTCGCAGCCATTGAATGGCAGATCCAGCGACAAATATACTTCCTTCCAGCGCATATTCAACTTTCCCGTCAACACCCCACGCAATCGTCGTAAGAAGTCCACGCTCGGACTTAACTCCTTCACTGCCGGTGTTCATTAACATAAAGCAGCCTGTTCCATACGTATTTTTAGCCATGCCCTTCTCAAAACATGCCTGGCCAAACAATGCTGCTTGCTGATCGCCGGCAATACCGGCAATAGGTACGTTGTAGCCAAAGAAATGATAGTCTACTGTATGTGCATAAACCTCTGAAGACTGACGGACTTCAGGCAGCATGCTTTTTGGTATATCTAAAATCTCAAGCAGCTCATCATCCCATTGCAGGTCATAAATATTAAACATAAGTGTCCGGGAAGCGTTTGAATAATCGGTTACATGCACCTTGCCGCCTGAAAGCTTATAGACCAGCCAAGTATCAATAGTACCAAATAAAAGCTCACCATTATTGGCCTTTTCTCTGGCACCTTCTACATGATCAAGAATCCATTTTACTTTCGTACCAGAGAAATAGGGATCTAAAAGCAGACCCGTTTTACTGTTAAATAATTCATTATATCCTTTGTCACGCAGTTCCTGGCAAATGTCCTCCGTTTGGCGTGACTGCCATACAATCGCATGATGTATTGGTTTCCCGGTGTTCTTATCCCAAATAACGGTTGTTTCTCGCTGGTTTGTAATGCCTATTCCTGCTACTTCCCCAGGCTCCACATCTGCCTTTCGCAGCACAGAGGCAATACAAGCAAGAATGGAAGTCCAAATTTCATTTGCATCATGCTCTACCCAGCCTGGTTTCGGAAAAAATTGTTCAAACTCCTGTTGAGCTGTCCCAACAATTTCACCCTCTTTATTAAAAAGAATAGCACGGGAGCTTGTTGTACCTTGATCCAATGCTAATATATATTTTCCCATCCGTATTCCTCCTCTTCCATCCATCATTCCTTGCCGTAATCTTTAACGTGTTAGATTGTGAATAAAAGAGAGCCCGGAACACCTTGCTCCTTGCTCTCTTCACATTTATATTCTATTAGAGAATTGTATACAGCGCAGTATTTGCCAGTGTAATGAGTGTCATTAACACGGTATTTAGAATAGCACCTACATATACATTGCCCGTTTTTCTATAAAAGTAGCGATTGAAGATGGCAGCTACCAGAAGAACGGGAACCAGTCCAATGACGATAATAGAGGATAACGATTCTCCCGTATAACCTGCCGTTCCTGTCGTAAATAGTAAACCATATTGATAGCCTAAATATAAAACTAAACCGCCTATAAAGTGAACGATGGAAACGAGATAACCTTTAAATCCATCATATTTTACACTAGCTGTATTCATATTGACAGATAAGCCAATGATGAAATAGTAAATAAAGAAGAGTGGAGCATATTTTAATAAAGCAACCAGATGCTGATCTTCAAACGTTTTCACAGCTAGTGTCCACAGACGGAAATCAACCTTGAATAAAGCATCTACAAGATATAGAATTCCAAAGCCGATCGCAATTGCTGCAATAGCTGTTACGAAGGCAGCAAGAATCGTTTTAATAGAAACCTTAATTCCATAGCTATTAATCGTTGCACCTTCAGGCTTTTTAGCAATATAGTGATAGCCAACCATAATCATTAAAGTGACAATCGCGACATTAATAGCCCAATAAAGAACTGGGTTTACCGTTGGTGCTCCAAAGAATTCTGTTGTAGCTATAAGAGTATCTTGGTTCCTTAAAATAACATATTGAACCACACTCAAAACAAGCATAATAGAAGAAACGACTGTGATTGTACGCTCTGACTTTTTCACCATTGAGAAGATTAGAGCAATGGCAGAAATAGCAATAAAGACCATACTCACTTGTCTCAAAAGCCTCATTCCGTATAGATCTCCACTATATAATGCAGAGAAGAATAAAGCAGGGAACAGGAGCCCAATGACAATTAAGAATAAACCTGCAAGCTTTGATCCATTTGTTTTTGCTTCTGGAAGCAGATCAGGTCTGCCAGTATAAACGTTTTTCAAGAAAGGCAGTTTTGACAGCAATGATACAACTGGTATGAATAGCATGAAGAATCCAATCAGTGCAAGGAAAGAGAACCACTCTTTATACATCCATGTCTGACCATCCGCATCTACTGTTACAATATTGCTGTAATCAGCAAATGTCATATCATAAAAATCAATTGCGTATTCTGTAGATGTTTTTGAAAAATGATTCCAAGGGTGTGTTTCATTTGGCTGATAAATAACCCTTTTTCCGCCATTGACTTCATATATAGTGCCTGCCTCCGGATTTTCCGGATTGCCTAAAAATCCTTGCCCTTCTGCAGTACCGATGTAATTTTTCTTCACTACAGGTGCGCCAGCCGCTGCTGCGTCAGCATCAAAGAAGAATTCATCATAGATACCTGCAATTTTACCAGATGTTCTTGGACCATATGAATTGTTGATGATTTCATCTGTGTATTCCAGTGATCTCAGCCACTGATAATCAGAGCCCATTGTTAGAGAACTAAAGATTTTTCTGATACCTGATTCCTGAAAATCCATTTCATCAAGCATAACGGCATGAGTTGACGAGAAGCCGCCCATTGAATGCCCAGAAACTGCAATGATTCCATTGCCGCTTTCATCTTTCAGAACAAAGTCCTGATCGTACATATATTGAACGGCATCATAAATGGCTTGAGGCCAGAATGAGAAAAACGGAACTGGCTTTTCCATTGTACCTGTTGAATGTCCATGATCATATTGATCTAATGCTAAAACGACATAGCCTCTTTTAGACATTTCAATTGTCTGTGCATCCTGCATCTCAGCAGAATTCAGATAACCGTGAGTTGCAATAATCGTTGGTCGCGGCTGTTCGTCACTTCCTTCTGGTTTATACAAGAGACCAGAAAGCTCTCCTCTTGGTGTATCAAAGTAAATCCGTGATACATCCACATCCCCACTCGAACTATTAAACTGAGAAGCTGAAAAGCTGCCAACTAAAATCAGCAAGAATGAAACCACTAATAAGATGACTGTTTTTTTCATGTTTTTCATATTAATCCCCCTTTTGATCTCTCTTTAAAACTCCATCCCCAATAACGATGACCATTTTCAGAGCATAAAAAAGACACACTAAATACCCTTGAATAAATATCCAAAGCATTTAATGTGTCTCCTGATCACGGTCACTAGTTATTAACTTAAATACAGTGTATAACTATATGAAAACGGTGTCAACAAAATATTTTCGGGGCAGGGTTTAGAACTTTTTCAAAAAGGTCTTCTACGTATCTTACCAAAGTTCTCTATTTGAAGTCGTAACAGCAATAGCGCCGTTTTCTATAGACTTCTCGACATCCTCTTTCGTGCGGATCAAACCGCCAGCAATAAGCGGAATACCTGTTTTTTCATGAATTTCTTCCATGATGCCTGGAATAATGCCCGGCAGCACTTCTATAAAATCAGGCTGGATTTTTCTGCATACTTTCACATTGTTCTCAAGCACATGACTGTCTAATGCAAAGAGCCTTTGAATGGCAATAATATTGTGCTTTTTTGCCAAAGTAATCACGTTTACTCTGGTAGAGATAATGCCATCCACCTTCACGTTATTGATTAAATATTCAATCCCGTATTCATCCATTTTCAGGCCCTGAATAAGATCCGCATGCATAAACACCTTTTTACCGTTCTTCTTTGCATACTTGACTACACTTTCTACCTGAGAAAGACGGGTTTCTAAAAAAATGATATATTCATGGTCTTTTTTTAACGCATATTCAAAATCCTTCATATTGCGGATCGCAGGTATAACTCGATTAAACAACCTCTCACATCCTATTTCTGATTTATGAATCATTAGCACACTCGATGGCACATTAACTTTATCGGCATCATTGTACCATTTTTACACTCCTTTTACGGTACGCCTGCCTAAACAGAAATAAAAGGATTTAAGAGGAAAGAAGAGTTCCTCCAAAAGGACGTTATCATTTTTTAATACTCCAGCGCCTGCTCTTCTCCTTCTTTCCATTCAGCAGGAAACTGTCCATAACGCCAGATAATACTTCTTTCATAAAATGCATACCATAAGTGAATACCATCTATAATCTGCTGTATTTGTTCTTCTGACTTTAGCTGTTCCTTGGTCTCCAGAAAATAAGCAAGATAGATTTCTAAATGATGATGGAACTTCACAGCAACTCCAATGTCTCGATTGATAAGCGGCTGAAGAAAGGAAATGATTTCATCAAGTTGTTCTTGAGGAATTGCCTTCTCTGTATAAAGATTATGAGCTACCAGTGATTGCTGTAATGTATACTTTTCACTTTTAAGTTTATTTCCTTTAGGGACTAGCAAAAAGGATTTCAAACTCTGCCTCGTTTCTTTTGGCAGCGTCAGCTCGAAATATAACCCCATCCTTTTCGTAGTTTCAGTATGCTTCTTCATTTTATAAGAGATATAATAAATACGGTCTTTTTGCAGCTTCGGAAAATGAAAGAACCTGGTTATTTTGATGTTCCTGCGGTTCTCAAAACCATACTTTAGAAACATTCCAGTGACATTCGGTTTTATTCTATAGCCACTGTTAGGAATAAGGTATTCAAAGAAACTATTCCAATATCTGATGCAATATTTATAGATTACGAGTGAAGAAGTACTTTTCTTTTTATTTATATCTTCATTCAGCTCTTTTTGCAGAACCCATGCCCCGCCAATCCAAAGAACACTTAAGAAGACTGCAAACTTCCATACTTCTATTAAGGAACTTTGTACAATGAGGCTTATAACTATAACTGCTAAGATAAGAGCTGCTAAAAAAACTCTCCAAAAATAACGTTTTTTCAGCTTCTTTATATATTGCTCCTGAGAGGGATCTAAAGGTTTAAAACCGAGCCATCTGCTTACCTTCTCCTTTACCTCTGGACGTTCTTCAATCTGAAGATCAGATACTTCATAAAAAAGGCCGGATTTGCGATGAGATTGAGGATTCATCTCTTTTTCGATTTTTATTTCTGCCACAGTGCTGTCATCAATTGATGAGCTAAAACTACCCCTCTGGTCGTTTATAAAATGGAAAAAAGACTCTGTTTCTTCTTTCTCTAACATCTCTAATTTAATCCATTTTCCTAAATACAGCATGTCTATTTTTCCATAAACCCAGCCTAGATTGTATTTCATATCTAAAAGCTCATCATACTTAAATTCATACAGTGTTAATTTCCCTTTATAGCCTTTATCAATAAAAAGAAAGCGGCTATTGGTTGCGATGAACATCCCAGTAAATGTTTGATAAGTGCCGCCCATTAAGCGTAAAATCTTTTCATTATCCTTTAAAATATTGGGCAGCTCTTCAATCTCTTTTCTCATTAATTTCCTTCGATGATCACTTACATGCAGTTCTTGAAGCTGCCGCTGAACTTCTTCCATACTTGGCATGCTATCACCTCAGTTCTATATGTACTCACCTAATTTTTAAATTTCTTTTAGCATACGTATAAGTTAGATAAATTGTTTCAAAATCATGCTGAACAACAAAACAATCATCCTAAAATTAATCTCAATATGCTGTTTTTGTAACTTTATTGCTTGATGATGTGAATAAATTTGTTTACTCAGGAGTCTAATAACATCATTTTATATTTATTTTTTAAAAGCCACAAAAAAACCGAACAATTAGTCAGGCTGTTAACCTCTGCTAATCGTTCGGATGTTTCTTGAGCTGAACCTAATGTCTCAATCTCTTTGCTTTATACCTTAATCTTTTAGAAATTGCCGGGTTCCTTTGAAATGAACAATAGGATGTTCTGCTGTATACCTATACCTTCAATAATGCCTTTCATTTTCTTATCCAACTCTTGTTCCAGGCTGCATCCGTTTCATCTTACCTGTACTTTCTTTCACCTGATCCGCTTCATGCGGAGGTTTGATCGTCATAGCAATGATGAGAGAAATAATACATAGAACGGCAATAACCGTAAAGGTTGCCTGGAAGCCTCCAAGAATCGCTGCGACAATTGATCCTGCTAAAGCACCTATTCCAAAGCCCTGATAAATGACACCATAGTTTTTACCTTGATTTTTAAGTCCAAAGAAATCGGCTACGATGGCTGGAAAAACGGTAATATTTCCTCCGAAGCAGAAGGCGATAGCTGCTACACAGGCAAAGAAAATTGGGAAATTCAATGGCACAAAACTTAATACTGCTACCGCAATAGCTGTGGCTAATAGTGTTCCACAGACAACTTGCATTCGACCAACTTTGTCTGACAAAGCCCCTAAAATAATTCGGCCAGTGGTATTAAAGATTGCTACTAATGCTACTGCATTTGCAGCTGTGGCTACATCTAAACCAGCTAGACTCACACCAATGTCCTTAACAATACCAACTAAATATAAACCGCTCATACAAGCTGTAAAGAAGATGATAAATAGCATGTATGCCTGTTTCGTCTTAAGCATCTCTTTTACTGTATAATCTTTTTGAATTGATGCTGCTTGTGCTGTGCTCTCTCCAGAGACCTTCGCTTCTTTTAATAAGAAAGAACCGCCAACGACCATGACTAACACGATGAGTCCCCATAATAAGAAGGCTGTTGAAACACCAAATGAAGAAATGAAGCTTGCGTTGACATATTTGAAAATTAAGCTGCCTGTTCCGAATGCACCTACTGAAATTCCTGAGATTAATCCTTTTTTCTCCGGGAACCACTTAATCAAGTTACTTAATGAGGTAATATATGCCGTACCGTCAGCAAAACCGACAATAACTCCTGCAACAATGTAAAGCGTCCATAAAGAAGATACTTGGGAGCTTAAGATCAGTCCAGCACCTAATAAAATCCCAGCAGCCGCAACTAAGCGGCGAAGTCCCCACTTATCCTGCAGCTTTCCTGAGAAAAGGGTAGCAAACGCAAGTGCAAAGCTTGTGATCGAGAACGTAATGGCTGTTGCACTTAAATCCCAGCCAAATTTATCGACTAGCGGCTGGTTAAATAAACTCCATGTATAAATAGTTCCAAGTCCCATTTGAACAATGACTGTGCCTATTATAATAAGAAAGCGATTTACGTTTTGGTTTTTCATTCCGATCTCCTCTTTCTTAACGGTTTCTATACTTGAATTTTACCGCTGGAAAGCTTTATGAAATCGGTATCAGAATGAAATGCCTCAGATCTGGAATGAATGGTATTTACAAATGCATAATCTGTCGAAAGGTTTTTGATTTGCTTCTGCTGACCGGTATTTCAGCCTTTATATCTTTTAATCGGACGATATACGTATTGTTGAACCAAGGAACAATTTCATGTATTTTAGACAGGTTTACGCTATACGAACGGTGACATTTAAAGAAAATATCCTGCGGAAGTTTATCATGAAATTCGCTTATAGACATCGGCATGCTGTATTCGTCTGTTTTAGTATAAACAAGAGTCGTCTTCTCACTTGCTTCTGCGTAATAAATATCATTCACATCTGTTACGATGATATTTTCATTTTTCCGGAGGTTGATTCTGCGATTTGAATCTGAAGGAACTTCATCATGCGGCTGCTGATTCTTTTTAAAAGCTGATTCCAGCTTCGCTAACATCGCTGCAATTCTTTTTTCCTCGTATGGCTTTAATATGTAATCAAAAGCCTCTAACTCAAATGCTTGTGCTGCATGTTCCTTATAAGCTGTAGTAAAAATGATATATGGCTTTTTTGCAAACTTGCTTATACTCCCTGCAAGCAGCATGCCATCCAATGAAGGGATATTGATGTCTAAAAAGATCGCATCCACTTCTTCTTCTTGTAAAAATTTTAATACATCAAGTCCGTCTTCAAATGCAGCAACAATGTCGATCCCGCTATGCGTCTCAATTAAATATTCCAGCTCGTCCTTCGCCGGAATTTCATCTTCTACAATGATGGCTCTCATGATATCTCCTTTGTTATGTCAAAATAAACTTCCGTTCCTGGCTCCAGCCTCTGAATGACTAGACCTGTTCCATAAATTAATTTCACACGCTGATGTACATTGGATAAACCGATTTGCTTGGAGGAAACCGTCCCTTGGTATAAATGATCAATGACGTCCTGCCCAATCCCCACCCCTGTATCGCGAACACTCACTCTAATTTTCCGGCCTGTATCTTTAATTGAAATCGTCACTTTCCCAGGTCCTTTTCTTTTTAAAATGCCATGAATAACTGCATTTTCAACTAATGGCTGGATCAGTAAACTTGGCAATTTTAAATGAATGTCATCTACATCGTATTCAACTTGAAGACGTTCACCAAACCTCGCTTTTTCTATTTTGATATAATTCTCTACTTGTTGCAGAGCTGTCCCAATATCAATAAGTTCTTCATCTACTTCTAAATTATATCGCATATAGCCCGATAAGCTGATGATCAGTTCTCTCGCTTTATCAGGGTCACGTCTTGTAGTAGAAGCTATTGCATTCAGAGCGTTAAATAAAAAATGAGGATTGATTTTTGTCTGCAGCGCCTTTAATTCTGCTTTATTTGCCTCTTCCTTAATCTGCTCTACCCTTGAAACTTCCATTAAGGTAGAAATAATCTGGGCAAGTCCGATGGCCATTGTCTGAAGTGTATATGTGATCGTATAAGCCTTACGATAATAGATTTTCAGCGTGCCCGTAATAATACCCCTTTCCTCTAAAGGAATGATCAGCAGGCAATGGATCTGCGGAGTATGATGATCTGCAATATTGTTTCGGATCGTAATCTTCCCGCTGCGGATCGTCTCTTTTGTTAAATCACTAATAATTTCTTGGCCAATCTGATATTTTTCTTCTCCATAGCCCACATAGGATAGCACGTCTTTTGTATCTGTTATCGCAACGGCATCTGCTTTAATATCTTTTTTTATAATGGTACAGATGGTATGAAGAGATTCCATGTTGATGGATCGAAAATAGGGAAGTGTTTTATTCGCAATATTAAGAGCTAATTGTGACTGCTGAGCGGCAATACGTTCCTTTTCACCCTCCACACTGGCAATCATCAGCACAATTAATCCAATGCTCCCCTGTCCTAAAATCATTGGAAATGCAATCTTTGAAACGATATCCACCCCTAGTTCATATGGTTCAGCCATCATGAGTATGAGGATCATCGTTAAGATCTCACAAAACATTCCCGCTGCAATGCCATATATCCACCTTCTGGCCTTTTTCATATAGAGATAGATATAACCCGATACAACCCCAGCCAAGATACTTGTGATCAAACAGGGTATAGAGGTTACTCCCCCAATATCGATTAAATACCGGTGAACTCCTGAGACAATCCCTGTTATAATCCCCACCCATGGACCGAAAAGAATCCCTCCAGCCGTGATGGCAATTGTCCGGATATTCACAATAGAGCCTTCTACTTCTATTCCTGAGTAGGTTCCAAATAGGGCAAATAGACAGAAGATCACCGTGATAATTGATAGCTCTGTTGGAGAATGCCGATCTCTTTGCAGTATTTCTTTAAATCTCGGCACTCGCGTCATAAAAAATAGAGTAATCAGTAATAGTGCTGCTCGTTCAATTAATTGAATGAGCATTTGCAGTTCAATTGAAAGGTACAAGGCGAACAGCCTCCTTGGTGCTAGATTCTTTTATCTTAATAATATCACTGCAGCATCGCATTAATGAAATCCCGATTACACTATGTTCTTGACTCTCACTTACGAGAAACTTTCATTTAACCTGACTGACTTTAAATCCTAAGAGCAGGGTACCGTCCGTCCAAAGCATTTTTCAGAAGCAATTGTATTTTCAACAGAAAGAGTGCAATTGAAAATAGCATATTCGAGGATTGGATGTTCATCTATTTGCAGTTTGATCGTTTCTTTTGCCATTTTTACCTGTTATTGATAGATTAGAAAGGGAGGCACAATCGGACAAAAAGGTTTTTTTACACAGATCATAAGCATCCTGGTGCACAGTCCTATTTATTGCTGCTTAATTTTTCTTCAACTCATTACTCTTTTCATTAAAGCCTTTCCTGTAACCTTATGAATTCTAATGTATAGAACAAAAATGATTAGATTATACTAATCGGCGTGGTATGTTTCCCAGACAACCTCACTGTACATGCATGAAAAAATCATCTATTACCCAGCTTTTAGTTTCCGTATCTTTGTTACAACTTTATTAATATAAATGAAAACCACCTCAAATCTGTTGACAAAGAGAATCAGTCCTATATAATAATAATTACAAATTAGTATCTATTATAGGAATTAACTTTTCTATAATATCTACATACTAAATCTTAGGAGGAATTTTATTATGCCATTAATCGGTAAACAAGTTGAACCATTTACATTACAAGCTTACAAAAACGGTGATTTCATCGAAGTAACAGAAGAAAATTTTAAAGGCAACTGGAGCGTTCTTTGCTTCTACCCTGCAGATTTCACTTTCGTTTGCCCAACTGAGCTTGAAGATCTTCAAAACCAATACCCTGCACTTCAAGAACTAGGAGTTGAAGTATTCTCTGCATCTAGAGATTCTCACTTCACACACAAAGCTTGGCACGATACTTCTGAAGCAATCGGCAAAATCACTTACACAATGATCGGTGACCCAGCTCACGTTCTTTCTCGTCAATTTGATGTTTTAGTTGAAGAATTAGGACAAGCTGACCGCGGTACTTTCATCATTGATCCTGACGGCGTAATCCAAGCTGTTGAAATTAATGCTGATGGCATTGGCCGTGACGCTAGCACTATCGTGAACAAAATTAAAGCAGCACAATATGTTCGCAACAATCCAGGCGAAGTTTGCCCAGCTAAATGGCAAGAAGGCAGCGAAACACTTAAGCCAAGCCTTGACCTTGTTGGTAAAATCTAAGGAGGCTTAAACAATGGCACTGGATGCAGAAATCAAGTCACAATTAAATCAATATCTTCAGCTTTTAGAAAATGACATTCTGCTTAAAGTCAGTGCAGGTACAGATGACGTTTCAAAGGAAATGCTAGCTCTTGTTGATGAGCTAGCTTCCATGTCATCTAAAATCACTGTCGAAAGAGCAGAATTATATAGAACACCCAGCTTTAGCATAAACCGTGCTGGCGAGGAAACTGGCGTAACGTTTGCTGGGATTCCTTTAGGACACGAGTTTACTTCTTTAGTATTAGCATTGCTTCAGGTCAGCGGCCGCGCTCCAAAGGTAGAGCAAAGCGTCATTGACCAAATCAAAAAAATTGATGGCAAGTATAACTTTGAAACATATGTTAGCTTAACATGCCACAATTGCCCTGATGTTGTACAGGCACTAAATATCATGAGCGTACTTAATCCAAATATTACGCACACAATGATTGATGGAGCTGCTTTTAAAGAAGAAGTTGAAAGCAAAAACGTTATGGCAGTACCAGCTGTCTTCTTAAATGGAGAGTTCTGGAATGGCGGACGTATTTCACTGCAGGAAATCTTAGCGAAATTAGGCGAAGGCTTAAGTGCTGATGACTTTGCAGATAAAGACCCATATGATGTTTTAGTTGTCGGCGGCGGACCAGCTGGTTCAAGTGCTGCTATTTATTCTGCTCGTAAAGGAATCCGTACAGGTATCGTTGCGGAACGCTTTGGCGGACAAATTCTTGACACTTTAAGCATCGAAAACTTCATCAGCGTAAAAGCAACAGAAGGTCCAAAACTTGCACAAGCGCTTGAAGAGCATGTAAAAGAGTATGATATTGATGTCATGGACTTACAGCGTGCAAAGCGTCTTGAAAAGAAAGACCTGTTTGAACTTGAACTTGAAAACGGAGCTGTTCTTAAGAGTAAGACCGTGATCATTTCAACTGGTGCCCGCTGGCGCAATATTAATGTTCCTGGTGAACAAGAGCTTAAAAACAAAGGTGTAGCATACTGCCCACACTGTGATGGACCATTATTTGCCGGTAAAGACGTAGCCGTAATCGGCGGCGGTAACTCTGGTATTGAAGCAGCTATTGATCTGGCTGGGATTGTGAAACATGTCACAGTTCTTGAGTTCGCATCTGAATTAAAAGCAGACAGCGTACTTCAAGAGCGCTTGAATAGCCTGCCAAACGTGACAGTTGTCACTAACGCTGCAACGAAAGAGATTACTGGTACTGATAATGTGACTGGCATTACGTACACAGACCGTGAAACAAACGAAGAACACCATGTTGAACTTCAAGGTGTATTTGTCCAAATCGGTCTTGTGCCAAACACTGAATGGCTTGAAGGCACTGTTGAGCGCAACCGCATCGGTGAAATCATCGTTGACAAGCGCGGAACAACAACAATCCCTGGCGTATTTGCTGCGGGAGATTGCACAGACAGCGCTTATAACCAAATTATTATTTCAATGGGATCAGGTGCAACTGCTGCATTAGGTGCCTTTGATTATATGATTCGAAATTAATTTGAAACCCGCTCTACTATTTAAGTAAAGCGGGTTTTTTATTTGTCTTCACTGCTCTTTTGTGAATGCTATATATATGAATTATGCTTGTGAAATATCACTATTTTAAAAATTTACAAAACTTCATATTCATTTAAAACACTTGCTACAGTGAACAGCTAAACTGAAATTACATGAATTGTACATTTCTTAAGGAGGCTGTCACCATGTTTGCAGGTCATTTTGGTGTTGCCGCTGCCGTTAAAAGCAAAACACCTGAACTGCCGCTTTGGTCTTTGTTAGTTGGCACACAATTGCTTGATCTTGTATATATTCCTTTTGAATTAGCCGGATTAGAATCTATTGAGCCAATAGGCGATGGAGGCTACTCCAACATAATGGTATATGCTTTTTACACACACTCATTTATCGGCGCACTGTTCATCTCGATCATAGCAGCCTTTCTAGCCAAGATCTTTTGGGGTAAAAAATCAGGATTTATTATGGGGAGTGTTGTCTTCAGTCACTGGATACTCGATTTAATCGTCCACCGTCCGGATTTACCGATCCTCCCCGGAAATGCAGGTAATTTCCCGCTGATGGGATTTGGAGTTTGGGAATCAGTCACAGCCACTCTCCTGCTGGAATTTCTCTTACTTGCAGCTGGTGCCATTCTTTACTTCAGATACACACTTAAATCCGCAGGTCCGGAACGCAGAGGGAAAGCGATCGCAGCTGGATGTGTGATGACTGTGTTTCTCTTTGCCTCTTTAGGCTTTGATGCATTTGCTTAAGTGAATCCTGCCGATTGATCAAATCGAGAAGGCACAAGTAGCAGCTAGAGGCTGGGACATAAGTATTTAACACTCTCATAGAACCGTATGGTTAGGAAGTCATCTTTCTAATCATTCGGTTTTTTTATGATTATAATATATATTTTATTAACATGAGTGAAATGGAGCGGAGGACACTCGACTCCTGTGGGCAATAGAGGAAAGGGTGAGACCCCGCAGGAGCTTGCTCCGAGGGCTCAGCTTCCTCCCCACGGAAAGCAAGGGTCTGCAGCGCAATGGAACGGACTTGTTTAAACACCTAACCAACTTATTGAATGTTCGTATTTTAGAAAGGTTAATTTCGTTTTGTCCTAGCCTTTTTTCAATCTTATTTTGTATTTAAAGCACTCTTTTCCAGTTGCTTCTACATCATATATTTTTCAGTCTAACTATGTAATAATAATAGGTATCGACCTTATAATGCAGAAAGGAGATTTAACGATGAAATGTATCTCAATCGATTTAGACGGCACTTTGTTAAATTCTCAGCATGAAATCACCGAAACAAGTCTTAAAACATTACAAGAACTTAAAAATCAAGGACATTGTGTCATTTTAAATACCGGCCGCGCTATTGCAGATGTCATCAAAGTACCAGGCATTGCAAGCTTAGAACTGCCTACATTCTGTATTAATGGCTCCACCTTATATTCAAGCACAGGTGAATTGCTATATGAAGCAACCATCCCTATTAAAACATATCAGGAAATCTTCACTGTCCTGAAAAAGCTAGGTGTAGGCATCCTTGTTTATACAAATACCGGCGGACACCCGTCCACATTGCCTCCATTACATGGAAAAAGCGTGGATGAACTGACGACTCTTTTTCAGGAATACGATTATGATAAACTTCTAGAGCAAGAGGATGTTAAAATTTATAAAATGATTGCGCTTGTTTATAATGGGCAATTAGAAAAAATAGAAGAAATGAAGGCAGCGTTAGGACCCCATTTCGATGTTTCAATGGCATCTTCTTTTCCCAATAACTTAGAAATCACCTCTGGTGAAGCTCATAAAGGAAAGGCACTCTTTCGATATCAAAATTTAATGAATATCGAATTTGAAGAGATTATCGCCATTGGAGATGGCGGAAATGATCTTGCACAATTTGAAGTAGCAACCACTTCAATCGCCATGGGGAACGCTCCGCTTGCCATTCAAAACGCGGCAGACATTATTACAAAAACGAATGATGAAGATGGATTTTCCTATGCAATGGAACAGCTTAAATTGCTATCTGCAACTGATCCAATCATCGCTTAACTTGAAGGGACATAGGATTAACCTATGTCCCTAAGTTTATCTCTGCTATCCATTTCTCAATGCCCCTGCCAATTCATGTAATGACTGAGGTTGTATAATCCTGTAGTTCCTCCCTTCTTTTTGCAAAAACTGCTTCTCACTGAACTGTGTCAGCACGTGTAAGAGGTGGCGATAGGATACGCCAAGATAATCACAAACGGTTACGTGCTTCTCCTTATAGAGTCCTTCATCTGCTGTCTGCAGGATAAAATCAGCCAACCTATTTTCCAGCGGAAAAGCAAGACTTTGAGAATACTTTGCGGCCATAAAAGTGGCTTTTAAACTTAAAAACTTGGTTAATTCACGCAGGAATTTATTATCATCCAGCAGTTGATTCCGGTAGCGATGATAGGGTATGGCAAAGCAGATCGTTTTTGTCGTTGCCTGAATTCCTTTTGTGTAATACACATCATTTAATAATTCCATTTCCCCAATATATTCGTCTTCATTAATAAAATTGATCAGCGACACTTTCCCATTTTGATGTGTGACATAGATTTTGGCTTTTCCTTCGAGAACATAAAATAAATAATGGGGCCTCATCCCCTCTTGAATGATCCATTCATCACGCCCATACTCATGTACTTCCATTTCAACGTGAAAAGAAAATAAATGAGCGATACTATAATTGTCTACATAAAACTGCTTCTTCTGATTTTTATAAACTTCCATCTTTCACCTCAAAAATATGAGATATCTCATATTAATCAACTTTCTTTCCATGATATCATGCATTCAGTTAGGAGGTTCATAATGAATACACAACGCTGGATGAGTACACAATTTTTTAGTTTCTTTTTGACTTGGGGAATTTTTCTCCCTTATTGGTCAGGATGGATGATTTATACAAAGGGAATTTCGGTCTCGGAAGCAAGCTTAATTATGAGCTGCGGTTTAGTTGCCAGAGGCCTGTCTACATTGTTTGCATTTCCATACTTATTAGAAAAAGTAAGCAGTAAAGCCCTATTACAAATATCTGGGATTGGCACCCTGGTGTCCATTCTATGCTATATTCCTGTTGATTCTTTTACTGGTTTATTGATTGTTACAATTGTTCTTCATTTATTCTATCCCACATTAATGCCAGCATTAGATAGTGCAGCCAGTGTTTTAGTTCAAAATAAACAGCTTCAGCATTATGGACGAAGCCGACAATGGGGATCAATTGGCTTTGTTTCTATTGGTATTGTTTTAACCATTTTTACAGGCATGATGGGAGATGAAGTCATCCTCTGGGCACTTTTACTTGGGATGATTGGCTTTGTAGCCCTCAGCTTTATGAATGCACCTCGTATTCTTTCAGAAAAGCCGAAAACAAATCCAAAACAAAAAATTAGCCTTGCTCAGTTATTCCGCATTAAAAACTTTGGCTTAGTACTGATTATTGTGATTCTGCTTCAGGCAGCACATGCCACATACTATAATTATGGCTATGTTTTTCTGCAGGATATTCATGCACCTGTCTATCTGATTGGTCTGATCATTAATATTGCGGTTATAGCTGAGATTCTATTCTTTGCTACTGCCGATAAAGCGTTCAGGAAATTTTCAGTCGGATCCTTGCTATTGCTATCTGCGCTTGGTTCCACGGTTCGCTGGATTCTGGTCTTCATTTTTCCAAACGTAATTGTATTTAGTATCGCACAAACCTTGCATGCATTCTCTTTTGCAATGGGACATTATGCTTTTATGAAATACTTAATTGGTCATATTCCACATGCACAAATTCCAAAGGCACAAGGCATCTATTCCGCACTTGCGCTTAGCTGGAGCACTTCTGTTTTCACGATTATCGGCGGCTATTTATATGAAGTGCAGCCGCAGTATGCCTTCCTCGGGATGATTCTCTGCAGTGTGCCAGCAATGATCATTGCTGCTGTGTATCAAAAGCTGGAGAATAAAGAGAAAGGTAATAGTCTTACCCAGCCGAAACAAGCATAAGAAGATGTCGAGAAGAACTCTATTGATCTTCTGGACATATATAAGATCTGATGAGCTAATCATATTCAATGCGGTTAGCTCATTATTATTTAGATGATAGAAGGACTTTCCTAGTTTTACTAGAATTTTATTAATATAAAAAATATTAAAATAGTGAATTAGTGAGGTTTTTCTATTTATGAATCTGGTTGAAATAGATGCACTTGAGATATTAGATCGCATTACAGATGGTTTTTTTGCATTAGATATGAACTGGAACTTCACTTATGTGAATGAAAATGCAACTCGCCTTTTATTCCGCAGCCGTGATAATCTGGTTGGCAAGAATATATGGGTTGAATTTCCGGAAGCCGTAGACTTACTTTTTTATAAGCAATATCATAAAGCTGTTAATGAGCAGGTATTTGTAAATTTTGAAGCCTACTTTCCACCTCTTAATGCATGGTTTAGTGTTCGCGCGTATCCATCTGACAATGGGCTCTCCGTTTATTTTCAGGATATAACGGCAGAGAAAAAGAAAGCATCAAAGAATGAGCAGCATTATAAATCACTATTCGAGCATAATCCCAATGCTGTATTTTCTTTTGATTTAAATGGTAATTACCTTAGTGTAAACACTGCGATGGTAAAGATGCTGGGATACAGTGAACAAGAGCTGCTGCATAAGACCTTTTTGCCTCTTGTTGCCCGGGAAGATGTGGACAAAACCTTGGAATACTACAAAAGAGCTGCTAGCGGTACCACTCAAAACTATGAAGTTAAGTGTTTACATAAGAATGGTGATATAGTCTATCTAAGTGTAACAAATATGCCCATTATCGTTGATCAGGAGGTAATTGGCGTCTACGGGATTGCCAAAAATATCACAGAGCGAAAGCTTACAGAACAAAAACTTCTAAAATCAGAAAAACTTTCAGCAGTAGGACAGCTCTCTGCATCAATTGCGCATGAAATTCGCAATCCGCTAACTGCGCTAAAGGGCTTTTTACAATTAATGAAAGCATCAGAAGGAAGTATTAAAGACAGTTATTTAGAGGTAATGTCGAGTGAAATGGAAAGGATTGAACTGATTACCGGAGAATTACTACTGCTGGCAAAACCACAGGCCCATCAGTTTAAACTTGAGAATATAGAAGAAATTATTCAAAATGTAACGACACTGTTAGGGTCACAAGCATTAATACACAATGTTGAGATAAAGGTAGTAAATGATAAGGAAATTCCTCCAGTACACTGTATTGCAAATCAATTAAAGCAAGTATTTATTAATCTAATTAAAAATGCACTGGAATCAATGCAAAGCGGCGGCGAGGTTTTAATCAATATGAAAGTAAATGATGAGCAAACCTTATTTATTTCCATTGCTGATGAGGGAGATGGCATTCCAGAAGAGATACTCCGAAATATTGGTCTCCCTTTTTATACAACGAAACAAAAGGGCACCGGGTTAGGAATGATGACCAGTCTTAAAATTATTGAAGCACATAATGGAACGATGGATATAACAAGCACAGTCGGAAAAGGAACAGTTGTAAGCATTTCCCTGCCGCTTGTTTCATGTGAGCAAGTTATTGAATTGGCGGAATGTATGAATTAAGGCTCTTTATTAAACAATGAGACTGGGACAGCGCTCGGAGACAAAAAACATATTATGCTGTTTGCTCCATTGCGCCAGGACACTCATTTCCCCGGGGAGCAGGCACGTCTACTCAGCAAACCTGCTGGATCTCCTTCTTTACTCCTGATACTCCCTAACACTAACTGCATACCGGCTATTGGGAAGATAATCAATCTCAAGCTGTCTTCCTGATAAGTTTTCATGATAATAGGTCCTTGAGATATCAAGAGAATAAACGTCTAAGATCAGTTCATTGAATTCCAACTCCATGAGGTATTCTCTTCCATAGTCTGGGTCGTCAAATTCTGTTCCAGTTGGAATCATTACTAGTGTTTCAAACTGCTTGTTTTCATAGGCCGCTTTATCTTTATAAAGAAGGGCAGATGTTTCCATAAAAGAATAAGCGCCTGACGCTGTAAAACCTGCAACTAACAGACAGACAATCCTCCCAAACCAACTGCCTTTAATGCCAACGAAAAGGGCAATAAACATTATACTAAAGCAAAGAAACAAGCTTGCTACACTATATGCACCCAACATTTCAGACACTATAAAATGTTCATCTATTAGCTCAGATACTCCCCATAAAATGAGTGTGAGAAGAAAGAAACAAGTACTGATGATCGCAATTCCACCAGCAATCGTTTCTCTTTTATCACTGCCTGAAGTACGTTTTTTTGCTTTCTTTTTTAGCTGTGTGCCCATAAGCGATTTCCCTCTCCCTCAACCTATCTTATCGAGAAGACGGCCTGGCTGCTATTAATGCGACCAGACCTAATCTTCATAGATCATCTTACTGCCATTGTTTACGCCATTCCTCAACCTTTGTGGTTATTTCTTCATGTGCTTGTTCTCTCTCTGCTTCTTTGGTTTCTTTCAACTCTGAAAAGTGCTCTTTCCTTGAATCATATAAAGAATCTGCTAATTCATTAACTTCATCCTTTACTTCAACAGAAATGAGTTCTTCATTACTTAAGAAGCGAATAGCATCTTTAATTCGATTCATTTCTGATTCGGAGGCAAAATAGAGTGGATTATAAGTGTCATTCATTCGTTCCATTGCCTCAACTGTTTCATTTAATGTCACACCTTGTGTCCACCAGATTTGCCCTAGAGTAGGCTCCCATTTCTTCGTCATTTCAATTTCAAGCTCAGCCGGATTATCTACAGTGACATATTCTCCTCCGCCAGAATCTGCAACCTGCTTTAGCTGCTGCTGGCCTTCGTTATCTACATTAAATCCAATAATATTGACCTTTGCTTTAATATTTTGATTCTGAAGCTCTTTTGCTGCTGCAACAGGATCTCCATTACATGTCTCTACTCCATCACTTACAATATAAACTTGGTTATAATATTCTTCTGATGGGTAAGCCTGTAAAATTTCTCCGGCTTTTTGAATCGCTCCAGCTAATGGAGTCCAGCCGCTTGCCTCAAATGAACGAAGCGAATTTGTGAAATTTTCCTTTTGGTATGCTGCTAACGGGTATACCGTTTCTACAGCTGCACATGATTTTGCCTGATCGGAATTAGCTTCTGTTCCGACATGTCCGTATGATATCAGCGAAACATTTGCTTCCTCAGGAATTTGCTCTACAAAACCCTCAATTGCTGCTTTTGCCAAATCCATTTTCGTCTTGCCTTCTAAAGCTTCTTTCATACTGCCGCTCGCATCTAATAATACTAATGCATTTACCTTCTTTTGCTTCGTTGTCACCTCATCCTCACCATCCGGCAATTCAGGCATCCTAAATCCGTGATCATACGAAGCTAATTCCTCATAATATTTTTTATAATTTCCTGAACCAAGTGTATGTACAAGGTAATCATAAACCTCTTCACTGCTTAGGCTTTTATTCTCTGTAAAATAAGTTTTAAGTTCTTCCTCGACAATTGGCTTGAATGTTTCTTGAATAAAATCAAGATATTGCTGCCGATCCCAGCTCTGCAGAGTTTCCAGCTCTGGATCCATATGTTCCTCTACCAATGTGCCAGCTTTTTGTTCTACCATTTCTTCCACTGTTCTTGCGGCAGCAGGAATTTTTTCTTCCTCAGATTCCTCCGCGGCAGGTGCAGCAGCAGATTTTGTATCCTCATTTTGTGCTTGTTCGTTCGCACATGCTGTCATAACCGCTAATGATAAAATGAATAAAACAAATATGCCACTTCTTTTTATCAAACCCATCTTTTATCCTCCTCTAGAAAATTCTACTAGTTTATGTACGATTTAGGAAAGATATGGTTTCTGAGGCTTTTGGGGGAATATAACATTATTAAGATAGGTATTTTCTACCGAAGTGGTGATTTTTCAGAATTAGTTTCTCAATTACAAAAAAAAACCGAACAATTAGACAGATGAAAAGTATCTGCTACTTGTTCGGGCATATTAGCCGCTTTTTACTTCCATCCGCCTAAAATGCATTCATACGCTGCGGACATGCTAGCGCAGGTCATCTATCGATTTAACAACAGTGTGCTGAATTGGCTTCCATTCAATCTTCTTAAATAATGCTACTAAGGATATTGGCAGGTAGGTGAACATAAAGAGCGGGAATGTGAACATATAGAAGATTTTCTTCCAGTTGGAACAGCGTATTTTATTCCACTCCATAGTTGTTGTAATGAATCCAAAGGAGAATAGAAATACATAGATTGACAGGATCCCGCCAGCTCCTCTGAACACATATTCATTGAATAGTCCTTCTCCTTCTAATAAGGCAAGAAGCAGGACAACTATATTCCCGGCAAGACTAAGAACGGAAACAATAATGATGGGCGCAAGCGTCATCATCATATCGAAACAGGAAACTCTGTTGCCTTTCCCGCGAATGATTCCATTCATCAGATCCTTGCCATACCTCATGAATACTTGGTAAAACCCTTTTGCCCAGCGAAGCCTCTGCTTCCAGGACTCACTGAAGATCGATGGCTGCTCATCATAGAAAACAGCTTTCCCGCAGTAGCCGATCTTTTCTCCTTTGATAATCTGTGCGACAGTAAACTCGATATCTTCGGTTAAAAGATGGTGGACCCAGCCGCCATTTTCTTTGATCACATCTGAATGGATTAAAAAACCTGTTCCGGAAACAGCACAGCTTGTCTTCAGATACATCCTTGGGCGATTTAGGAATTCTGCTTCATATAAAAACCAAAGTGCGTACCCAGATGTAATCCAATTTTCATCATAATTCTTTGAATTCCGGTAACTAGTTGTGACTCGGTATCCCTGATTAAAGGTTTTATTCATTTCTTGGATATAATTCTCATCTAGAAGATTGTCAGCATCGAAAACAAAATACCCATCATAGCTTTTAGAAGAGTAATCCCTTTTAATAATGTTCAGCAGATGATTGAGTGCATAGCCCTTCCCAACCACTTCTTTATTAAAGCGTTCCGTTACGATGGCCCCTGCTTGTCTGGCAATCTTAGCTGTTTGATCTGTACAATTATCGGCACATACATAAATATCATACAATTCTTTCGGGTAATTCTGATTTTTAATGCTTTGAATCAGTTGTCCAATGACAAGTTCTTCATTTCGAGCCGGTATTAGAAATGCATATTTATTGAGCGGGACTTCTTTCTCTTCTTGAGAATGATCCCTTCTTGCTTTAAACGCAACAAATATGTAGAAAACTTTATATAAAAATAACAGTGTAAACACGATTCCCAAAAAGAAAATAAACTGACTTACAATTTCTAATAGATCTTTGACCATGGTCCACCCCGCATTTTTGAATATGTGCCTGTTAGTCATGTTTTTTACTATTTCATTTCTACATCTAATTTTTATCTAAAACGGGCATATACATCCCCACTATTTATAAAGAGTTAAATAAAAACGAATAAAATGATGCAGACTATAAGACCATAGACCATCTCCTTTTTCTGAACTTGGATTGGATATTAAAAGCCAAAAAAAAAGAGTGTAATCTTAATTGCAGAGTTAAAACAAAGAACCTTTAAACCATTTTATTAGTCATTCTGAGATCTTGAATAAAATATTCACTTTACAATGTAACAAACCTGTCCCCTCTTAAAAAAGGCAGTTCCTGTAAAGGTTTTGTTAATAATTGTTAATTATGTTACTTCTTTATGAAACAAGCATAATTAAATAGAGACGGCATAATTAATGAATTACTCACAATTTCGAAAAAGAGGCCCGGACAAAATGAAATTAATCATTCTAATACCATATTCAACATCTTATTTTAGGTATTTAAACTAGTCCGTTCCACCTGCGCTGCGAACCCTCGCTTTCCGTGGGGAGGAAGCTGAGCCTCCTCGTAGCGCGCTCCTGCGGGGTCTCACCCTTTCCTCTATTGCCCACAGGAGTCGAGAGTCCTCCGCTCCATTTCACTCATGTTAATAAAATAAAAAACCGAATAATTAGAAAGATGACCTTCCTAACCACTCGGTTCTTTGTATGTCAAATACTTATGACCCAACTTCTTTTTATACCTATTTTATCCAAGCTGCTTACCTACTTGTAATCATTTACTGGACCTTGGTCCATAAGTACCTCTACTAAATTTAATGGGCCCATTTGTAGTCTTGGCCGGTTCTCTGAATTCGGTTTACTATAATACTCCAGCGGACTGATCATGATGCCATCATCTGTATTGTGAAGTATTCCAGGAACACACGTATAGATCCGATCATTGTTATTCGCATTTTTGGAAGATATCGTAACGGAAGTTCCTTTATGATTATCGATACTCATAGACACCTTATATCGATAAAATGAACCCGTTCCATTTGACTGTGCAGAGTAAACAACAGGAACAACGGCGAGAATATCATTTGTCAGTCTTAATTTAATGATCTCTGTCTTCGTTGAACCGCTGTTTCTCCCAACATCGCCCATATGTTCAACAGCTCCATTGCCATAGCGGCTAAGAGGCGGTGTGCCTTGTGCTCCAAACATGGCTACATCTATTTGTCTCCCATTCTTTGTATAAACTAAAGCATAAATATCATAATCTGTACCTGTCTTCCAAGAAACTGTCGCGGTGATTTCCGGTGTCTTTTCAATAATCACGGGTTTTTGGCCTTTATCAAGACTGATATTGCCTGTTACCTTTTCCAGGCTGATCGAAGAAAAAGCACTTTTACTGCTCTTGCTCTGCGGTTCTGATGGTGATATTTTAGGCTTAGAAGGGATCATTTCCTCCTCCTCTTCAACTTCTACGCCGAAGTTTTCACATAAACCTTCAAGACCAGAATTAAACCCCCGCCATACTGATTTTGCCTTTGTCTGGCCATTTCTTACATATATTTCGAGTACGACAATACCATTTTCCGTTGTAAAACTAGATGGAATCAATTGAATCACTTCTTGATCGGTACGGATCTCTGCCTTTAAGTTTTTTACATTTGAAAAACCTGTATGATGATCCTCTGTCAATGTAATGGCTATTTTCACAATGCCAGCGGGAACTTTACTCATGTCAAAGTCCATTTTATGTACTTTTGTTTGTCCAGCAATCATAGCTGGTATAAACGTCGCAGCACCAGAAGGAGCTTTTGGCTGATTATAAAAAATAATGCCGCTGTCTCCCTGTACCTTGTCAGTACCTGTTAAAAGAAAAGCCGTCAACGAAACATCAATGGTATTTGAAACGTCATGGCTGACTGTTACAGTTCCTTTTGGAGAGGTTAATGCTGTATTTGCTCCCATTTGCAGTGGTGGATTCATTTATAAAACTCCTTCCTGGTACGTAAATAGATATGTAAATTTCTAATAGATTGTACTCAATTATATCACCAGATCCTCCAATTCTATTAATTTTCCAGCTATTATCCAAAAGAATTTCTTGTATACCTATTTGGACAGACGGAACTCTTAGCGGCGCTACTCCAGCGAGCACGGCTAGCTTAGAACTCTTTTAGTAAAAGAAAAGCCTATTCAAGTATTGAGCTTTAAAATGTACCCTATAGAGTAGACACTTTAAAAAAGTCTACCTATAGGGTATTTTTTTGTATAATGACAAATAGACAACTAGTAGAAATCGGGGAAAACATCATGAGTAAAAAAACATTTACAGAGAAAGAAATCAAACAATTATCTATTAATCCTTTTGTGAAAGCTGTAAGTCCTAAGGGAATTACCTACACAGATGAATTTAAACGCCTATTTATCGCTGAGAAGGAGAGCGGCAAATTCTCTAGACAGATCTTTGAAGAGGCTGGATTTGATACAAATATAATTGGTATGACACGTATTCATGCCGCTAGTAAGAGATGGAATGCTGCTTTTAAAATGAACGGAGTTTTGGGGCTCAGTGATACAAGGAAGGGCAATTCCGGGAGACCTAGAGAACGGGAGTTATCCCTTGAGGATAAGAATGCTCGACTAGAAGCACAAATCAACCTGCTTAAGGCGGAAAATGAACTTCTAAAAAAGATTCGATTCGCGGAAAGGGGGCTAAAGAAGTAGTCCTCTCTCCAAGTCAAAAGTTCATTCTCATTCGTTCCGTAATAGAGAAATATAAGCTCAAAAAAATGGTGAGATACCTTTGTGGGGTCGCAGGAATTTCCAGAAGTGCCTATTATAAATACTACTCTCCCGAGTCTCAAGAGCATAGAAAACAACGGGAAGAAAGGGATGAAGAACTGAAAGAAATCATCTTGAAAGCATTCCGTCATAAGAATCGAAAGAAAGGGGCGCGTCAAATTAAAATGACTTTGGCGGGTCAATTTAAGATTGTCTTTAACTTAAAAAGAATTCGAAGAATCATGAAGAAGTATAACATCGTTTGCCCCTTCCGGAGGGCGAATCCATATAGGCGTCTTATGAAGGCCACCCAGGAACATTCAGTGGTCCCTAACCTCCTGAAGCGCCAATTCAATCAGGGTAAACCAGGGAAAGTGCTGTTAACAGACATCACCTATTTGAACTATGGAAAAAGTTCCAGAGCGTATTTATCAATGATATTAGATGGCTCCAGCGGGGAAGCTCTTGCTTACAATGTGTCTGACAGAATGACTATTGAATTAGCCACAGATACCATCAAAAAGCTAAAGAAAAACAAAAGGTTTAAAAAACATAAAGATTCACTCATCCATTCGGATCAAGGGGTTCACTATACCCATCCTCACTTTCAGAAAATGATTAAAAGACTTGGAATCAGGCAATCAATGTCCCGAAGGGGTAACTGTTGGGATAACGCCCCCATTGAATCTTTCTTTGGACACCTGAAAGACGAAACCTCTATTAAATCCTGCCTGACACTAGAGGAAGTACAAAAGGAAATTAAGCAATACATGACTTACTATAACCACCATAGATATCAATGGAACCGAAAAAAGATGACCCCTGTTCAATACAGAGATCATCTTTTAGAAGTAGCTTAGGCTTTTTTAAAATGTCCTTTACAAAGGGTACAATTTACTTCTTGAATAGGCTTCTTTTTATAGCTTTACAGTCATAAATATATTTAATCGACTATAATTGTGGTGCTTTTTCCATTAGTGAGGTACCGTTTTCCACCCCAAGCTCCTGCAGCCATTTGCGATAGGCAATCGTAAGCGCATCAGACTTCAGGTGCATTTCAGCTTGAAGGTCTAATGGAAGCAGCTCAGGCTTTTGACTTTCTACAATGTCTAAATCCTGGTTAAAAATGATATCCTGAAACTCGATAAAAGGTTCATCCGGCTTATCTAAGTCATAGTTTCTCGTCAATAGCATAAACGCCTGAGATTTCTCTTTTTCCATTTGGTTAACAGCAAGCAAAATGGTAAATTCCTCATCATTATCATCTGTCGTTTTCGTAAAGCGAACTGTTTTTGGATTTAGAATTTCATATACATAGTTTGCATAGCCACCCTTTGAACGGCCGTCGGAATTCGGCTGGTAAACAGGAATTTCACTTGTAATAATACGATTATCCAGAAATTCTACAGTATAATCCGCTACCTCAGCATGGTCTTCATCTCCAAGCAATCCCTCATGAACGAACATAAGATGGGAAACATCAAGGAAGTTTTCAATGATTCTAGGTGCATTGGCTTTTACTTCATAAGGTCCGCAAATGGCTGTATGATAGCTATCCTGATGATATTCAGGGTAGGAAACGAGCGGTGCTGGATCATCATCCAAGTTAACCCAAATCAGCCCTAGGTGTTCCTGGCATTTGTAAACCGTTGCTTTTGCTTTAGGCGGAATTGGACGCCCCTTCGGCAGAGCAGGAATGCTCACACAAGCTCCTGAACAGCCAAATTCCCAGGCATGGTAGGCACATCTCAAGTTTCCATTTACCACTTTACCAAGTGATAAAGCTGCTCCTCTATGGATACATAAGTCCTTAAAAGCATGAACACCTTTTTCGTTGCGGAAGATGGCAACACGTTCACCTAGTACATATACCTGCTTCGGATCATCAAGCAATTCTTCTGCCTTACATACCGGATGCCATTCATTCCATAATCGATCTTGTTGCATAAGAGATCCCCCTTCTCGATGTTAGTTTATAGTTACGTTGACTTTGCCTGTCACTTCAGTGTCATCAAGCTTCTGCGGAAGAACTAAATTCAGAATGAGAGCCGTAACCGCCCCAACAGCTGTTCCTGAAGAAACAAAATAAGTAACGATTTCTGGAAGTCCTTGAGAAATATTGGCTGGAATCAGCACTGCAAACATCGCAAGCATAATCGATACACCAATGACCAGCATATTCCGCTCTGTAAATGGCACGTTTTTAATGACTTTGAAACCATTCATCATAATAACGACACAAAGGATAGCAAACACACTATTGATTACAACACTTGGAATACAAGCAATAACGGTCATTAGCTTTGGCATCATTCCAAGCAATACGAGTATAAAACCGCCCATGATAATCGGCTTTCTGCTCTTCACTCCTGTGATGGCAATAATACCGGCATTAGACGAATATCCAGTTACTGGCGTTCCGCCAAAGAATGAACCAACAAAACAGCCAATTCCTTCACCAAATGCTCCGCCATTTAAACGCTTATCCGTAAGCTCTTCATCCGTCACATTTCCTACTGTAAACCATGTTCCGGTCGTTTCAATCATGACAATAAAGTAAATCGCAAGCATGATTAAGATCGCATGAAGTTCAAATTCCGGCATTCCAAATGCAAAAAGACTTGGCATCTGGAACCATGCAGATGCTCCAACAGATGAAAAATCAACTAATCCAAAAAACGAAGCAACAACAGTTCCCATTCCCAGTGATAAAATAACGGATACGAGTTTCATATATTTCAGTTTGGTTTTTGATTTCTCACCAACATACATACAAAAAATCAGAATGGCTGCTGTTATGCACGCAACTAACATATTTGTTCCAAAGCTTCCTTCTGCACTATAAATCGAATTGATGGCACTTGGCATCAATGATAGCCCAACCACCACAATAACGGTTCCTGCCACGATTGGCGGAATAAATTTTCTTACCACTTTACTAAACACTTTGAGCGGATTACCCAATAAAGCAATTAATATGGCACCTGGTATTAAGCTGCCGATCATTACACCAATTCCTGAAGTCGTACCAATGGCAGCCAATGCACTAAGCGGTACAAAGGAAGGCCCCTGCATAACAGGCAGTTTCATGGCTAAACCCGCTTGAATAATCGTTGCAATTCCGCAGGCAAGGAAGGTCATTTGAATCAGCATTGTGCTATCTGTAACAGAAAAGGATAACATTCCAGCTAAAATAACCGGCGGGATAAACAGGTCCATTGCTAGAACCTGCTGCAGACCAAGGAATAATGATTGCGAGAAGGTAACCTCTCTTTTCTGCTGCCCATCATTGCTGGCAGACTCTAAATGATTCGTAGTACTCTCCATTTTGTCATCCTCCTACTAGGATTTGATTTTTTTATTAAGGCTATTTCTTATGCTGCCTTTTAAAAAGGCATTATGATTTCTTTCCAGCAAAACTGAACATACAAAAAAAGCTCGAAATACATGCTTCTGAAAATAGAAAAGCATGTACTTCGAGCCTTAGCGAAATACGAAAGAAGGACAAATTCCATTAAAGAAATTGATCCTGTCTCTGCTTTTCATAGCCTGTTTATTTACGGTAAACAGGTAGAAACTTGTAGGCCATATTCCTACGATTATATGAAAAACAATATTTAATTTTCATAGATATAATTCGTGTTTTTATAGAGAAAAAGTGTTACTATTTCACTATAATCACGATGATAACACAAAATACGAACATTAGGAAGGTAATTATGAATAATTATCCGCGAATTTTTGTTGGAACTGCTTTCACAAGTGATTCACCAGAGAAAATAAGTATTCTAAAAGATTATCTTTTTTGCATTAATCATAATGGCATGATTGATAAGATCGTTGCACCACTAGATGAAGAATATCAGCAATTGATTGAGACTCATAAGGGGAAAGATCACTTTCATGTTTTGGATGATGGGCACTATCTCCTGCCTGGTTTTGTGGATTTACATGTTCATGCTCCGCAATGGGCTCAATCAGGAACGGCTCAGGACCTTCCCTTATATGATTGGCTGAATACGTACACGTTTCCTTTAGAAGCTAAATACACGGATTTAGACTTTGCCCAAAGTGTTTATGGAAATTTAGTAGACACACTGCTGGCAAATGGCACAACTACTGCTCTTTACTTCGCGACCGTGCATAAGGAAGCCAGTCTATTATTGGCAGAAATATGCGCACAAAAAGGACAGCGCGGATTAGTAGGAAAGGTTGTTATGGACGACCCTGAACAAAACCCATCCTATTACCGAGACCAAGATGCCGAAACCGCACTTAGAGAGACAGAAGAGTTTATTTTAGCAGTAAAAGAACTGAACAAAACAGTAAAACAAGGTGTGTATCCAGTTGTGACACCTCGCTTTATTCCCAGCTGTTCCGATGAGGCATTAAAAGGCTTAGGCGAATTGGCTCTTAAATACGATACCCATATTCAATCTCATTGCAGTGAAAGTGATTGGGCACATCAACATGTAAAAGAAAGATTTAACAAACATGATGCCTTTGCGTTACATGACTTTGGATTACTAAGTGATAAATCGGTCATGGCTCATAGTAATTTCCTTAGTGATGAGGACGCTGCTTTATTCGCTGAAACAGGCACCGCTATTGCTCATTGTCCCTTATCAAATGCCTATTTTGCCAACAGCGTCCTTCCTCTCTATCGCTTTAGAAGAATGGGGATCGACATTGGACTAGGAACTGATATTTCTGCTGGTGCCACACCAAGTTTATATGATAATGCCAAACAGGCTGTTGTCTCTTCAAGAATGCTTGAAGACGGTGTTAACGCAAATTTTCCAGCAGATGAAAGAGGAGTAGCAAACTCACGCATTACAATTAATGAAGCATTCTATCTCGCAACCGCTGGCGGTGGAGAAAGCCTCAGCCTTCCAGTCGGCCGATTGAAAGAAGGCTATACATGGGATGTACAAATTATTGACACAAAAGCTCCTGCGGCAAAGCTGCCTATTTTTAATCCAAATGAAGATTTGTATGATATCTTTCAGAAGATCATGTACAACGTTCGGCCGGAGAATATTCGTGAGGTTTGGGTTCAGGGGGAGAAGGTTCATACCCGGTAAAATCGAATCGATACTGGAATTTAATGATGACGGTCTTTAATAAATAATAAAAACATGGCCTTTCATGCAAGGCCATGTTTTCTTATTTACTGTTTGTTCGCAATAACACTGTCCAGAAACTGATCTGCGTCACGATTAAATTTCCAGGTTAATCCGAATTGATCAACCAGCATTCCAAAGCAGGAAGACCAAGGCGTTTCCGATAAAGGCATGATTACAATTCCGCCTTTAGATAGATTCTTAAAGTATTGCTCTAATAAATTTTTATCATCCATCACTAGACTAATCAGGACATTACTTCCTTTCACCAATTCACCTGTTACACTCTTCATGGAAGGCAATAGATCTGACATCATGATTTTACAGCCTGCAAATTCTATGGATGATTCCATGATCATATTAAGTTCATTTTCCGGCATTGGAAAATTGGAATCCTGCGGAAAATCTTTGAATTTCACTTTCTTTACCTTGCTTGCATTGAGTGCCTCCGAATAAAATTCAATTGCCTCTTCTGCGTTTCCATCAAAGTTTACATAAACAATAGCTGACATATAGTTATACCTCCTTCTTTTGATAAATGAAGTATAATTTATTAGTGGTGACAGCTGTATGTCACCTTTTCTAAATAAATAAAAAAAGGTGATGTTATGGGGAAGATTGAGCGATTAATAACGATTATCATGATTTTGCTTAAAAAGGATGTTGTTTCCACAAGAGAATTTTCACAGATTTTTAACGTCTCCAAAAGAACGATTCTTCGTGATATGGAAACATTGAGCCTATCAAACATTCCGATCTACTCGGTTCACGGAGTAAATGGCGGCTACGGGATCATGGAAGAATACAAGGTCGATAAACGACTCTTAAATACCTCTGACTTAGAAAATATATTGATTGCGCTTGGAGGATTGGAACAGATTTTTATGAGCGAGGAAGTGGAACTTACCATTAAAAAGATGGAAGCGATGGTTAATCCATTGGCGAAGCAAAATTCAATCCATCTATCTTTTTATAAGTGGGAAGGCCGAACTGAAGTCTCAAAAATCTTAAAGACATGCCAAAAATCAATAGCAGAACATAAGTTGATCACTTTTGACTATATAGATAAGAATGGTCTTAGCACCATTCGAACGGTCGAGCCGTATCAGCTTCATTTTAGCGAAAGCAGCTGGTATTTGAAGGGATTCTGTCTCCAGCGGCAGGGTTATCGAACGTTTAAATTATCTAGAATCGACAATCTCGCTTTAGAAGAACAAACCTTTCATCCTAGGGAACTAGCACCAGAACACGCTCATACGAGTTATCAAGATCCGCAAATCACTATAAAGGCGATCATTTCTCCTGCCATACAAGATCATTTCATAGAAAGGTATGGCCGAGAGAGTATTGAAATCGATCCCGCACAGCGCCTTCTTGCTACCATTCATGTTCCTCAGAATACGATAGGATTTCAATTTTTAGCAGGTTTCGGTACAAACCTTACGATTATTGAACCAAAATCCTATGTTGAAGAATTTCGTCATTATTTACTGGAAATCGCGAAGAATTATGCTTAATTCCCGCGGTCCATTTATGGCAGCATAAATAGAAAATGCCTTTCTAAAGTACGTACTTATATTTGCTGAAGACCATCATTCCTTCATCGGTTATTCTTCTCTATTTGTGGTAAAGTAAAATAAAACGATTCCAAGAAGGCGAAGAAAGAGTGAGTCCAATTGATTGATATCAGCAAAATGATCCAAGGGAAAAATTTAACGGAATTAGATGTGCAGATCCTTCAATACATCATTCATAATATTGACCACGTTTTACAAAAAGGAGTCCGGGAAATTGCCAAAGAAAATTTCACGTCTCCTGCAACAATTATCCGACTATCAAAAAAAATGGGCTATACAGGATTTGTCGATCTGTATTATCACCTCCTGCCCATGATCAATAAAGTGGAAAGTCCTGAGAGCAATGAACTTGAAGACTGTTTACATATTAGCCAAAATGACTTTTTAACTCATAACACACTGGAGGATTTTGAAATATTTATCAGTAAAGTGCTGAATCTTAAGCACAAATATATTTTTATTTATGCGACCGGTTTTTCAGCTATTGCCGCAGATTATTTTTATAAGAAGCTGCTTGTATTAGGCAGGAAGACTATTTTTTCGAGCGGTACAGATTCCATTGGTGTCTTTGAAAATAACCTTGAGGATATTGGTGCTTTAGTAGTGATCAGCAAATCCGGTGAAACACAGCTGGTGATCAATAAACTGCAGGCAGCTAAAGAGCATGATATTTTTACAGCCTCCTTCACAAAGGAAACAGAAAATAGAGTCGCCGAGCTTTCTGATTTGAATTTTAAAATAACAGATCCAAATAAGCTTGATGATCGCAATATGCTGCCAAGCAGCTTCTTTCCAAGCCTGCTGCTATTGTTTGAATTTATTTTTAAACAATATATTTCCCATCTCACTGCAAAAGACAAATAGAAAACTTGCCGATTGGCAAGTCTTAAAAGAACGCAGACAGAGGTCTAGTTGCACTTATACTACATTCCTAAACTGAGCCATTACGTTGGATTTTCTTCTCCGATGCTCAATTATTTTTTCTGATAGTATAGTGACGAAACGTGTTTCTAGATGTGAAACACGTTTTTTATCGTGGCAAAACCATCGACTTACAAGCGCTTACATTGTAATCTAAACACATCAAAAAAATCACATAAAGGTAAGGAGGCGGCAAGATGAAAGCCAAAATGATGGAAGGAATGCAGCGCTTTTCCAAAGCCATGTTCATTCCCGTACTTATTTTGCCGATTGCAGGTATATTAATCGCATTTGGAAATTTATTTACCAATGCAAGGCTTCTAGAAGTTATTCCTTTTTTAGATAACCCGATTACTACAGGGTTTGGATCGATCTTAACAGGATCATTGGTTTCAATCCTCGGTAACCTTGGACTCATTTTCTGTGTTGGTATAACTGTCGGTTTAGCGAATCGCGACAAGGCTGTTGCTGGTTTTACGGCACTTTTAGGCTATTTAGTATTCGTTAACGCAATGAATAAATTTATGGAATTAAGCGGAGTCCTTTTTGAAGGTGATTCTCTGCAAGGTTCAGGACAAACCCTTGTCTTAGGTGTTCAAATCCTGGATATGGGTGTTTTCCTAGGAATTATTCTCGGAATTGTAACCGCTATCGTCTTTAATAAATTTGCAGATAAAGAATTTAAAGGTGCTTTTCAAATATACGGAGGCTCTCGCTTTGCCTTTATCGTGCTGATTCCTGTAGTTGTTCTATTATCGATTGCACTCACCTTTATCTGGCCGTTCTTCCAGTCAGGAATAAACAGCCTTGGAACATTGATCAATCACAGCGGCAACTTTGGTCTCTTCTTATATGGAGCATTGGAGCGTCTATTAATTCCAACAGGTCTTCACCATCTGATTTATACGCCTTTCTTATACACCTCTCTAGGCGGTGCAGTAGAAGTTGGCGGGCAATTATTTGAAGGTGCAAGAAATATCTATTATGCAGAAATTGCGGATCCAACTGTCAAAGTTCTTTCAGAAAGTGTCATCTGGGATGCACGCGGTATTTCGAAGATGTTTGGTTTACTTGGGGCATGTCTGGCGATGTACCACACAGCTAAACCTGAAAATAAAGGTAAGGTAAAAGCCATCTTAATTCCAGCTGCTGTTACATCTTTTATCGCTGGAGTTACAGAACCAATTGAATTCTCATTCATGTTTGTTGCACCACTGTTATTCGTTGTGCACGCTGGATTAAGCGGATTAAGTTTCGTTGTGTTAAATCTATTTGATGTTAGAGCAATCGGTCCAAACGGAATGATTGACTTCCTATTATTCAACCTGCCGCTTGGAATCGAAAAAACAAGCTGGCCGATGTACATTGTAGTCGGATTAATGTTCTTTGTTGCTTACTATGTCATCTTCCGCTTCTTAATCACAAAGTTTAAATTCAAAACGATCGGAAGAGAAGATGAAGGAAATGAAACAAAGCTTTATTCAAAGAAAGAATACAATGAAAGCAAAACAAAAGATAAACAAGAAACTCCAGCAGCACAGGGAGATGACGGACTCGCAGGCGTGATCGTCAATGCTTTAGGCGGAGCGGAAAATATTCAAACTGTCACCAATTGCTATACAAGACTTCGCTTAACAGTAGATAAGCCTGAATTAGTAGATGAAGCTGTATTAAAAGGTCAGACAGGTGCCAATGGCGTCATCATTAAAGATAAAAACGTTCAAGTTGTTTACGGTTTGCAGGTAACAAGTGTACGAAAAGCAGTTGATAACTATTTAGGGTTAGAAGGAACGGAATAAATCAAAATGTTTCACATGAAACAGCAATAAAACATTAAAATCAGAAGGGAATGGAGATACATGAAGAAATTTTCAGTTGTCATCGCAGGCGGAGGAAGTACTTATACACCAGGGATTGTTATGATGCTATTAGATAATCTGGATCGTTTTCCCCTTCGCACGTTAAAACTATATGACAATGATGGTGAAAGACAGGCTATGCTTGGGGATGCACTGGACATTGTGATGAGAGAAAAAGCACCGGATATTGAGTTCAGTTTTACAACAGATCCAGAGGAAGCCTTCACGGATGTAGACTTCTGCTTTGCACACATTCGCACTGGAAAATATGAAATGCGAGAGAAAGATGAAAAAATCCCATTAAAACATGGTGTTCTTGGCCAAGAAACTTGCGGTCCTGGCGGAATTGCTTACGGAATGAGAAGCATCGGTGATATGATTGAGATGATTGATTTAATGGAGAAATATTCACCAGACTGCTGGATGCTGAACTATTCAAACCCTGCAGCGATTGTAGCAGAAGCTTGCCGCGTTCTTCGCCCGAATTCAAAGGTATTGAACATCTGTGATATGCCTGTAGGAACACTGCGCAGAATCTCACATATCATTGACAAAGAGCCACAGGATTTAGAAGTCCGCTATTTCGGATTGAACCACTTTGGCTGGTGGACAAGCATCAAAGATAAAGAAGGCAATGAATATTTACCGGCAATACGTGATTATGTGGCTGAACATGGCTATCTGACGCAAAAAGAAGTGGACACACAGCATACAGATGCAAGCTGGCAGGATACACATAAGAAAGCAAAAGATCTATTAGCAGTAGATCCAAGATTCTTGCCAAACACGTATTTAAAATACTATTTATATCCTGATTATGTGGTGGAGCATTCAAACCCAGATCACACAAGAGCAAATGAAGTCATTGCTGGCAGAGAAAAGACCGTCTTCTCTATGGCAAAAACAATCATTGAAAATGGAACTTCTGAAGGCTGTGAATTTGAAATGGGTGCTCACGCTACCTTTGTTGTCGATCTAGCTCGTGCGATTGCCTTCAATACACATGAAAGAATGCTTCTGATCGTAGAAAACAATGGAACCATCGCAAACTTTGATGATGACGCAATGGTTGAGGTTCCATGTATCGTAGGAAGCAACGGCCCAGAGCCACTAAGCCAAGGTAAGATTCCTGAATTCCAGAGAGCCTTAATGTATCAGCAGGTGACGGTTGAAAAATTAGTCGTTGAAGCGTATATTGAAGGCAGCTATCAGAAATTATGGCAGGCTCTAACACTTTCAAAAACAGTGCCAAGTGCAAAAGTAGCAAAAGAAATACTGGATGATCTAATTGAAGCAAATAAAGGCTACTGGCCTGAGTTACACTAAACAATAAATAAACTGAGAAAAGGCGAAAAAGTGTAAGTTCATTTTTCGCCTTTTCTATTGAATTAGAGAAATTGAGGTGAGCAAAAAGGTGACTACCTATATGCTAGGAATTGATATCGGCACCACTAGCACCAAAGCCGTTTTATTTAGTGAAAACGGGCAAGTTATTCAAGCTGAAAATATTGGCTACCCACTATACACTCCAGATATAACAACAGCTGAACAGGATCCGGATGAAATCTTTAAAGCTGTACTGCAAGCTGTTTCGAATATTATGAAGCAGCACAATGATAAGAAGCTATCGTTTATCTCTTTTAGCAGTGCCATGCACAGTGTCATCGCAATGGATAAAAATGACGAGCCCCTTACGCCTGTCATTACGTGGGCAGACAACCGCAGTGAAGCATGGGCTCATAGAATTAAGAATGAGTTAAATGGTCATGCCATTTATAAACGAACCGGGACGCCAATTCACCCTATGTCACCTTTAAGCAAAATAGCCTGGCTGGTCCATGAACATCCTGAAATTGCTCTGGGAACGAAAAAATACATCGGCATTAAAGAATATATTTTTAAAAGACTCTTTGATCAGTATGCTGTCGATCATTCGATTGCATCGTGCATGGGCTTGATGAATCTTGAAAAACTCGATTGGGATCAAGAAGCATTAGAGGTTGCTGGCATCACATCTGCTCAGTTATCAGAACTCGTGCCAACGACTAAAATTTTTAAAGGCTGTGATCCAGCTCTAGCGAAACAAATGGGGATTGATCCTGAGACTCCTTTTGTCATTGGGGCCAGTGACGGAGTTCTCTCAAATCTCGGTGTCAACGCAATCCGAAAAGGGGAAATTGCGGTCACGATTGGGACAAGCGGTGCCATCCGGACGATTATTGATAAGCCGAAAACAGATGATAGAGAACGAATCTTCTGTTATGCCTTAACGGAGAAGCATTGGGTCATTGGCGGACCGGTCAATAATGGCGGCATGGTTCTGCGCTGGATTCGGGATGAGCTTGCAGCATCAGAAGTTGAAACGGCGAAAAGGCTGGGCATTGATCCTTACGATGTATTAACGAAGATTGCAGAACGAGTAAGACCAGGGTCAGATGGTCTCTTATTCCATCCATACCTTGCAGGTGAACGTGCTCCCTTATGGAATCCCGATGTGCGCGGATCATTCTTCGGTTTAACACTATCACATAAAAAAGAACATATGATTCGAGCAGCCTTAGAAGGGGTTGTTTACAATCTATATACTGTCTTTTTGGCACTCACAGCATGTATGGATAGCCCGGTTACCCGCATTCAGGCAACAGGCGGATTTGCACGCTCAGAAGTTTGGAGACAAATGATGGCCGACATCTTTGGAACAGAAGTAGCGGTGCCAGAAAGCTACGAAAGCTCATGTCTTGGTGCATGTCTTTTAGGCTTATATGCGACAGGAAAAATTGACTCATTTGAGCGTGTTTCTGATATGGTTGGCAGCACCTTTAAACATACACCTATGGAAGAGGCATCAAAGGAATACAGACAATTGATTCCGATATTTATCAGCTTGTCCAAAGTATTAGAAGAGGATTATACGCGTATTGCCCAATATCAGAGAGGCTTAATAAAACCTCAGTAAAAGGTTTTTTCATAACCTCCTCATAGTGCACAGTGAAAATAGAAATAATTTTAGTATAAAGCTTATTTTGGCAGTAACTATTTGCAGATGTTACTGCCTATTCATCAAGAAAAAGGAGCAGTAGCTATGTTGAATACAATTGGTGTGATCGGTTTAGGTGTTATGGGCGGTAATCTTGCCCTGAATATGGCGGATAAGGGAGAACCAGTAGGTGTTTATAATTATACAAGTGACCTAACGGATCAGCTTATGGAAAAGCTAGAAGGACAAACCATTCGTCCCTTCTATAACATTGAAGCTTTTGTACAATCTTTAGAAAAACCGCGGAAGGTTTTCTTGATGGTAACAGCAGGCAGAGCGATTGATGAGGTCATTGCAAGCTTAACTCCTTTTCTGGAGGAAGGAGATGTCATCATGGACGGCGGCAACTCTCATTATGAAGATACAGAACGCAGATATGATGAACTGCAAGGAAAAGGAATCAGATACTTAGGAATTGGCATTTCAGGCGGCGCAGAAGGAGCTCGAACAGGTCCTTCCATTATGCCTGGCGGAGATCGTGAGGCTTATGAACAAGTCGCCCCTATTCTGACGAAAATCGCTGCACAGGTTGATGGTACACCTTGCTGTGCCTATATGGGTCCTAAAGGGGCCGGCCATTTTGTCAAAATGGTACATAACGGGATTGAGTATGCAGACATGCAGCTCATCACCGAGGCTTATACTTTTTTAAAAAATCGGTTAGGGTTATCTGTTGAGGAAATTGCTGATATTTTCGAATCCTGGAATGAGGGAGAACTAAAAAGCTATCTAATTGAAATTACCGCTGATATTTTACGAAAAAAAGATGATGTGACCGGCTTGCCGCTAATACAGGTGATCCTTGATAAAGCCGGGCAAAAAGGAACCGGCAAATGGACAAGCATTCAAGCGATCGATCATGGAATTCCAAACTCGATCATTACAGAATCGCTATTCGCTCGTTACCTCTCTTCTTTAAAAGAAGAACGAATGACTGCCGAAACCATTTTGTCTCTTCCTGACATAGAGCTGCAGGAGCTGGATAAAGAGGTTTGGATTGAACATGTCAGACAAGCTTTATATATGGGAAAAATATGTGCTTACGCCCAAGGGTTCACTCAATATAAAATGACTTCAGAGCAGTACGGCTGGAACTTGCCATTAAAGGATATTGCGCTTATTTTCCGCGGCGGCTGCATCATCCGCGCCGAATTTTTAAATATCATAAGTGAAGCATATGAAGGGAATTCCAGTCTAACCAATTTATTAATCTCTCCCTATTTTGCTGAGAAAACAAAAGAGTATCAAAGGAACATGAGAAAAGTCGTTTGTGAGGGCATTCAATCTGGCATCTCATTCCCAAGCTTAGGTGCCTCCCTCACCTATTACGACAGCTACCGGACAGGGACTTCCAATGCAAGCATGATCCAGGCACAGCGTGATTATTTCGGTGCTCATACTTATGAAAGAAATGATTTAGAAGGCAGCTTTCATACAAACTGGCAGGAATAACGGATCGCACTATTTAAAAGCGAAGTAAGGATATGATTATCCTTGCTTCGCCTTTTCTAAAACCTATAAATAAGCTATACCAATATGGCCAGTTACAGGATTTTGATAAATTTCACACTTAACATCAAAAACAAATTCAATATTCTCCTTTGTAAGAACCTCTTCCGGTTTTCCGTAAGTGACGACCGATCCATTTTTCAGTAAATATAAATAATCACAATACGATCCAGCTAACGTTAAATCATGCAGAGCAGCTAACGTACCGATATTGATCTGCTTGACCATTTTGATGATTTCAATCTGATATTTAACATCTAAATGATTGGTCGGTTCATCTAAAATTAAAAACTTCGGTTCTTGAGCTAATACCCGTGCCAGGATGACCCTTTGTTTTTCTCCGCCCGATAATGTTAAGAAACTGCGATTCTTATAAGCTAATAGATTTACTGTTTTTAATGCCTGCTCTACCATTTCATGATCTTTTTTTGCTTCAGAATCTAATAGTTTTTTATGAGGCGTCCTGCCCATCATCACCATTTGTTCCACTGTAAAATCAAAGCTGATTTCATTGAATTGACCTACTACGCCTAGATGTTTAGCAATTTTCTTCGACTTCTCCTTTAGTACATCCATTTCACCAAGCTTTACGTACCCTTTATTTGGTGATAAAACCTTATAGATGCTTTTGAGCAGGGTTGATTTACCGCACCCATTTGGACCAAGAATACCAACGAATTGCTGGCTGTTTACACGAAGTGAGATGTCATCAACAATTTGCTTTTTCCCAATTTCAATTGAAATGTTTTCAACCTGCAGATTCAATTTAATTCCCTCCGAATCCATATCCTTTTTTAATCAGCATGTACATAAACATTGGCGCACCAATCATGGCGGTGACAACTCCGATCGGCAGTTCCACTGATGGCAGAATGATGCGGGCAAAAATATCTGCCCAGATGAGAAAAATAGATCCAAATAAAATGGCAGCCGGAAGCAGTTTTCGATGATCAGAACCGACAATACTTCTAATTAAATGTGGAATGATCAGTCCGACAAATCCAACCATTCCTACAGAGGCAACCGTAATTCCAGTTAAAATCGCCGTAATGGTCATATAAATTCTTCTGTATGTACTTAAATTGATGCCCAGAGTAACGGCTGCTTCATCTCCAAGCAGCATCGTATTTAAATTCCTTGATTGAATAAGAAAATAAATAATCCCTATTAGTACGATGATTGTGAGAAGCGGTATTTCACTCCAGCGAGCACTGGCAAGGCTTCCCATGCTCCAAAAAGTAATCGTCCGGATGCCCTCAGCATTATTGGCAATATAAATAATAAAGTTTGAAAACGCGGAAAATAGAGCATTAATCACCATTCCCATTAGTACTAATTTAACGGAAGTCATCTTCCCGCCTATGCTCGAGAAGGTAAGGACAAACACGCTGGCAAGAAGTGCTCCCGCAAACGCACCAAATGCTAAACCAAACTGAGAAAAGATCGTGCCTGCACCAAAACCGATCAGTACGGCGAATGTTGCACCTAATGTGGCTCCTGAAGAAATTCCCAGAATATATGGGTCAGCTAGAGGATTTTGGACAGTCGCCTGCATAATCGCACCACAAAGTGCCAGAGCAGCTCCTACAAGCAAAGCCATTAAAACACGCGGAAACCGTATGCTCCATATGATATTAACACTGGATCCATTTTCGATTTCTCCACCGCCAAACATTTTATGAACTAATATTCTAAATGATTCTGAGAAAGGGATATCCACTTGTCCTAGTGAAACGCCCATCACAATAGATAATAAAAGAATGATAATAGCGCCAGAATAGATCATTGCCAAAAACGTTTTTGATTGCACAAAGCCTTTGCTTGAATGATGGTCCACTTTCATTTCCTCCAAAAGAAAAGATTGTCAAAATGAATCTCTTCCTCTATACTAATCGAGAAAGATTATCATTGTCAATTAGCCTTTCAAACTATAAAACTCAAAAGGTGGAGGAAATATGAAAAAATTCTCATGGTTAGTGTTCGCATTCGTTTTATTCCTGTTAGTTGGCTGCTCAAATCCGGAGCAATCAAATTCAGCTGATAGCTCAAACACAGAAGAAGAGACAAATACAGAAGAAACAGCTGCATCCGATTCAAACGAAACACAGTACCCGCTTACAATTGATAACTATTTAACAACCGATGGCGTTACATATGAAACACATTCTCAAACATTTGAGGAAGCACCAAGTAAAGTAGTAGCCAATACACAAGGTATGGCTGAAATTTTAGTTCACTTAGGATTAACAGACAAAATTGTTGGGGTTTCTGCACTATATGGAGAAACAGATCCTGAAATTGCTGAAGACTTTGCAAAAATTCCTGTCATTTCAGAAGGATATGCCAGCAAGGAACTTGTTGTCGGCGCAGACCCTGACTTTGTAATGGGACGGGCAGGACTATTCCAGGATGCCGAATGGGGTGTTGGTTCAATCACCGGCTTAAATGAACTAGGCATTAATACATTTGTACAGCATGCCAGTCTAACTGGTGGAACGCTTGATAGTTTATATGAAGATATTGAAGATATTGGTAAAATTTTTAACGTTCAAGATGCTGCTGCAGAATATATCAGTGAACTAAAAGAAGAACAGAGCGCGATTGAAGAAAAAGCCAGTGAAAAGCCATTAACATATGCATATGTATTCGATGGCGGTGAAGGCAAGATTTCCCCTGATCCAGGTGGAGACTATACATTTATTGCTGACATTCTTGACAACTTGAATCTAACAAATGCTTTAGCTGATAGTGAAGGAACAGTGAGTGTAGAACAATTAGTAGAAATTAATCCGGACATCTTTATCCTTTCTCATTATGCAGGCGGTCCTGATACGCAAGCTACAATTGACAGCTTCTATAACGATGAAGCACTGCAGAGCATTAATGCCATCAAAAACAAAGCGATTATGGTAATCGACTTCAACCAATTCTTTGGGTATGGTCCAACTATTTTAGACGGAGCTTCAAAGCTGGCAGATGATGTTGCTGCTAATGAGAATTTGAAATAATAATAACTTCAAAGGTTAAATTGATATTTTTATAAGAAAAGTCCTGCTCTCTCTTTTGAGAAGCAGGACTTTTCAATTTAATATTTATAAGATTGTCCGCCATCAATGGGAATAACCGTTGCATTAATGAAGTTAGCCTGATCAGATAGCAGGAATGCCACTAAATAACCCACTTCTTCAGGTTTACCGAATCGTTTCATTGGGTTTGGCTGAACAAATTGCTTTCCGACCTCTTCCCAGTTAACAGGATCCATTTGTTTCAATGACCCTTCCACCATTGGTGTCATGATTGCCCCAGGAGCAATCGCCTTGACCGTAACTCCATACTGGCCATATTCAATCCCTGAGTTTCTAGTTAAACCCACTACACCATGCTTACTTGCTGCATATCCAGATTGGTTTCCAACTCCGCGAATACCGCCAACTGAAGCTGTATTTACAACAGATCCAAAGCCTTGTTCTTTCATGACTTTTAATACATATTTCATACCGTAGAAGACACCATTTAAGTTGATGCTTACTACTTTCTCAAACTCATCACTGCCATAATTCTCTGTTAGATTTTGTTTTCCTTCAATGCCGGCATTATTAAAGAAGCCATCAATCTTCCCAAACTTTTGAACGGTTTCATTTACAAAGTTTTCAACTGCTTTCTCATCAGCCACATCCGCCGTAATCAAAAGCATCTCTGCGTTTGGCACAACTTCTAATATCTTGCTTTTTGTTTCTTCTAATGAAGCTTCATTTAAATCAACAAGCGTAAGCTTCGCTCCTTCTTTTGCAATCTGCAAAGCAGAAGAATAGCCTAAGCCTGACCCTGCACCTGTAATAATAACTACTTTTTCATCAAAACGATTCATCATTCCATTTCCTCCAGTCGCTATTATTTCTTGTACAGTGCTATATTGCACTTTTTTTCATTGATCTAAACTTTTTGGGGAGCAGTACCTTTTAAAAACACTTAAAATAATCGTGCTGTGGATGTGCTGAGCAGCTGCAGACAAAAGAAGGAAACAGGATATAACGACCTTTTTCGTTTTCAAGAGAGTTTATAGGCTATAATAGATTTATAGTATTTGATCAGTGAACCAAGAAGGGCTAAAAACAAACATGACAACATTTAACTTGCAATCAACAGAATTTCTATATGCCTATACACATGGCCGGGAAGAAAAATCGCTCTGTGCACTGGAGCAGCGAGCCATTTTCGGGGAAGAGTCAGACCACCTTATAATCAGCACTAAAAACATAGACCCAAACAGAAGCCCTTTTATCAGAAGCAAACTTTCCATTCTTTTCTCAGGCCAATCTGTTCAAGAGATCTCTGAACAGGTTCCACAGCTCGAACTGGGCGGCCAAACCTTTAAGGTTATTTTTATGAAAATAAATGATCTTTCTGATGAGGATAAAATAGAATACGCAGAACGCCAGCAAATTGAAAGAGAAATTGGCTGGAATGTCAATGCTGATGCGAAAATGAAAAACCCTGATATCCTTTTCGGCATTGTACCGTTTAAAGGGCTGTGGTATTACGGCATTTACCAGGAAAATGAGAATGTTTGGCTGCACCATGTTAAGAAGCCTCAAGAATACTCAACAGCCATAAGCGCACGTCTAGCCAGAGCTGTTGTAAATATTGCGGTTCCAGATCCAGCAGGTGTCAGCGTAATCGATCCTTGCTGCGGAATTGGAACGGTTCTTGTCGAAGCACTCTCCATGGGTATTCCTATTGTTGGATCCGACCGCAATCCTTTAGCCGTAAAAGGATCCAGAGAAAATATCGCTCATTTTCACTTTGACGGAACAGTGAAGATAAAAGACATTGCCGACGAAGAAGGTCATTATGATGTGGCTATCATTGATATGCCTTACAACCTCTATTGCCGAGCGACAGAGGAAGAACTGTTCACGATCATCAAGAACGCTAGAAGAATAGCAGATCGAGTTGTGATTCTCACAATTGAAGACATGGATGAGATGATTTCCAAAGCCGGTTTTACGATCGTTGACCGGTGTGTTGCCAATAAAGGGATTAAGGCGCTATTTTCTCGGCAGGTTGTTGTCTGTGAATAGAGAAAAATAGATATAATTTGCGGAAAAACCGTTATTTGCACAGCGAGCAGTCAGATTTCTGCTCGTTTTTTACTTTCATAGCATCAATGGATCGAACAGGAGAAACAACGATACAGAGTTAAGCCTCTTTCTGTGCCTTTTAGGCTTTTTAGCAGCAAGTCTTGGGTTTGTCCTGCTTTTTTCAAGTATAATGAATCATATTCAGATTATATTGTGGCTTTAAGAGAATGATATAGATGACAATAATACAAAAAAATGAGGTTAAAAAATGAGTAATAGCCGTTTTGCGGAGTATCAGCTGAGTGAAGAAATACAGAGAGCACTAACCGTTTTAAAATACGAAGATCCAACAGAAGTTCAAAGCAAAGTCATACCATTAGCATTGGAAAATCAAGACCTTGTCGTAAAAGCCCAAACAGGAAGCGGAAAAACTGCCTCCTTTGGTATTCCTCTTTGCGAAATGGTCCAATGGGAAGAAAAGAAACCACAAGCCCTGATTCTTACTCCAACGAGAGAGCTTGCTGTTCAAGTCCGTGAAGACATGACGAATATCGGAAGGTTTAAACGCATTAAAGCAGTAGCTGTATACGGAAAAGAACCTTTCTCGAAACAAAGGGATGAATTGAAGCAAAAAACACATGTGGTTGTTGGCACACCTGGACGTGTTCTGGATCACATTGACCGCGAAACTCTTGAACTGGATCAAATAAAATACCTCATTATCGATGAAGCTGATGAGATGCTGAATAGAGGTTTCATTGATGAAGTGGAAGACATCATTCAAGCACTTCCTTCAAATCGGGTAACAATGGTGTTTTCTGCTACATTGCCTGCAGATATTGAGAAGCTTTGTCATCAATATATGAATCATCCTACTCATATTGAAATTGAATCAAATGGGGTAACAGCCGATACAATTGAACATGGTTTAATTGAAGTGACTGAAGAAGAAAAAATCTCACTTCTTAAGAACATCACGATTGCAGAAAACCCAGACAGCTGCCTCATATTCTGCCGGACAAAAGAACATGTAGATACGCTATTCAGCGAACTTGATCAAGCCGGATATCCTTGTGAGAAGCTTCACGGCGGACTTGAACAAGAAGACCGTTTTGCTGTTATGGAAGGCTTTAAAATGGGGAACTTCCGTTACCTTGTAGCCACCGATGTGGCTGCGAGAGGCATTGATATTGATAATGTAAATCTCGTCATCAACTATGATGTTCCAATGGAAAAAGAAAGCTATGTGCACCGAACAGGAAGAACAGGCCGTGCCGGCAATAAAGGAAAAGCCATTACGTTTGCTACACCTTATGAAGAAAAGTTTATCAAAGCCATTGAAAGATACATCGGCTTTGAGATTCCTATTATAGAAGCTCCGAGTGAAGAGGAAATCGCTGGCGGGAAAGCTGCTTTCGAAGAAAAACTCAGCGGCCGTCGAGTTGTAAGAAACAATAAAACAGCCAGAATCAACCAAGACATTATGAAGCTTCATTTCAACGGCGGCAAAAAGAAGAAAATCCGCGCTGTTGACTTTGTTGGAACCATTGCAAAAATCCCTGGAGTAACCGCAGAAGATATCGGCATTATCACCATCCACGATCAAATGTCGTATGTTGATATTCTGAACGGAAAGGGCTCACTCGTTTTACAAGCGATGGAGAATTCAACGGTTAAAGGGAAGAAATTGAGAGTTAGTAAGGCGATTAAATAGCGGTTTGCCTGTTCCCCCTTATTTTTTAAAAGTAAGGGGGATTTTTGACATTTAAGAAATTAAATAATAATTATAACAAACGACACCTTCCACCTGCATAAACCCTTCTTGTTATATAAAGCTTAAAAAAAGCAGCAGAATGCATCTGCCGCTTCTTGTGATTAGCTCGGACGAACTAAAATCTTACATTCTTTTTTATCATTGATCAGTTTTTCGAACCCATCTTCCACAATATTATCTAAATTTATAATACTTGTGATGACCGGCTCAACATTCAATGATCCCTTTGATAACAAATCGATTGCTTGAGGGAAGATGTTATTATAACCAAGAGAAGAGTTGATTTTTTTCTCTCCGATTACTTGAGTTGTTGGATGATATTTAATTGGATTGGCGAACACACTAACAATCATTAACTCACCATTCGGTTTAATGACATCAAGTGATTGGTTAAAAGTAGCTTCTACACCCGCCACATCAAAGGAAACATCCACTCCCCCATTGGTATGTTCTTTAATAACTTGAACAGCATCCTCTTCGAGTGGATTAATAACGACATCTGCACCCATCTTTAATGCTAATTCTCTGCGTTCTTCACTTACTTCCGCTACAAAGATCTTACTGGCTCCTGCTGCTCTTAAGCTCTCAGATAAGAGGAGTCCAATTGGTCCTGCCCCAAAAAGAGCTACACGGTCCCCAATTTTAAACTTACTTTTTCGAATTGCCTGCAATACAACGGCAAGAGGCTCTATTAGCGCCGCATATTCATAGCTAAGTGTATCAGGCAGCAAAAATACATTTGATTCTTTAACGACAACATATTCAGCAAAACCGCCATTTTCGTGAATACCATATGATTTCATATCAGGGCAAATATTATAATTACCTGTTCTGCATGTTTCACACTCGCCACATCCCCAAATAGGTTCAATAGCAACGCGATCGCCAGCTTTAAATTTCGTTACATTCTTGCCAACTTCCACAATTTCGCCTGTAAATTCGTGGCCTAAAATCATTTTATTTTCTGTTACAAATGTTTTATGTAGATATTCGTGTAAATCTGTCCCACAAATACCAGCAAATTTAACTTTTACCTTTACCGTTCCTTGCTTAACTTCTGGTGAATTGATTTCTTCAATTTTCACATCTTTCGAACCGTAATATACCAAAGACTTCATCTCTTAATCCCCCGTTTTCAGTAAATAGCTGTACTCTTGAATGATAGATACTTAACTTAAAACTCGACCATATATATATTCTCAGATGATCCATCCTATCATCACTTTTAAATCTGCAATACCCTACTTACTATATATAACTTACTTTCTTATTACAATTACTCTGCTTTTACGTACCATAAATAATTTGCTCATAACATCTTTGTTTTTCTTAAACACATCTTAGACATTAAGACATTAATAACAGAATGTATATTTCTCTACATGTTCCACCTGTCTTATTTACTATGAATAACTGTTGCAAACTGGCTGGTCCTTCTATATGTATTTAAAGCAGATTTCAAGTAGTGATATCTTTGATGTATTGCCCGATATCATTGCTTTGCTCATTAAGACTTTGTATATCTTCCATAAATTCAACCATTACCCGCGATTGCTCTGCTGAGGCGATGGATACTTCATCAATACTCTCTTTCAAATTCTCCATATTTGTCCGTATTTCTTGAAGGGATTGAGCGATTGTACCTACTGCATCCTTCGTGCCGATCGAAAGCTTACGTATCTCATCTGCAACAACACCGAAGCCTCTTCCTGCTTCGCCAGAGCGGGCTGCTTCTATTGCTGCATTTAAGCCCAGCAGATTCGTCTGTGCAGAAATATCTTCAATTAGTTTAACGACCTTACCAATATCTTGAGTGTTCGCATTTGCATATGCTGCTTGATCGTTTATATCCGTGCTCGTAGCAGAAAGTTCCTCAGCTTGGGCTGCAACTTGCTCCACCTTTCCTTGCAGACTGCTGACAATTGAGCGCAATTCATCTAGATCTTTATCAAGCAGTTCTTCATCTTTTAATGTTTTAGTAATTTGGAATACACCAACGATCTCACCGTTTTCATCACGAATAGGGTTGGCAGAGTAGTGCATACCGATGCCATATCGTTCTTTTGGAATATGTAATTGTACTTTTTGCCCTTCTAGAGCATGCCGTAAGAGTTCATTATCTTTAGTAAATGCAGAGTCACCAACTTTAACACTATAATCCAAATCTTTTGATTGAGAAGAAAAGATAAAATTTTCTCTGTCTGTAACCACAACGGCACAATTTTCACCAAGATTCTTTTTGATTTCAGGGGCTAGTTTTACAAATGCTTGCAGTGTTAAATTCATATTTTAATCTCCTATTCCTGGTTCGTTACTTGCTTCATTTTTTCAATGATTTGTTTACTTTTTTCATCTAAAGCCTGTATATCCTGCATGAATTGAACCATCGTGACTGACTGCTCATCCGATGACGCTGAAACTTCATTAATGCTAACTGTCAGGTTTTCAATACTGGATCTGATTTCAGTTAAGGATTGATCGATTGTCTTCACTGCATCCTTTGTATTATTCGATAGTTTTCTAATTTCATCAGCCACGACACCAAAGCCTCTTCCTGCTTCGCCAGAACGTGCTGCCTCGATAGCTGCATTTAATCCTAGGAGATTCGTCTGCGTAGAGATCTGTTCAATTAATTGAACGACTTCCCCAATTTGTTTTGAATTTTTGTTTGCACTTTGCGCCTGCATGTTAATGTCACTGCTAGTTGCGGAAAGCTCTTCTGACTGTGCGGCTACATGCTGTACCTTTCCTTGTAATGCATCGATGACATCATTTAGTCTGCTAAGCTCTTTATCTAGCTTCTCCTGATGCTCCAATGTTCGTGTTAAAGATAACAAGCCAACGATTTCATTTGTTTCTAAATCATGAATCGGAGTAATAGAAGTCACAGCTGCTGCACCAAATATGGTGGGATCCATTGTTTTGGAAACAAAATGTTCTCCTTTAAGTGCACGCAGATAAGCATCATATTCATCCAGTCTTGATACTCCTACCTCTACCTTAATATTTAAGAGAGTGGATGGAGAATAGTAAACAAATTTCTCTGTATCCAGGACACCTAATGCAGCTGTCGGTCCTAGTGTATCTTTAATAATCGGGGCAATATTGACTACTGCCTGAATCGTAGAATTCATAAAATGAGCTCCTTCATACTAATTTTTCTTTATATCGGTATAAAGTTAAGGATGTAAAGTTTTAGCTGATAAGTCTGATTTTTTACATTTTAATTTTTGTTTTCTTATGAAGAAAAGATTAATTGAAACAGCCTGATAAATACTAGGGAAGCAACAACATTTATCCTAGATTTCTCTTGCTAATTGTTCATCCCAACTGATCGAACACTATAAAAATTGGCCCATTCCCATTTGAGAAGTTAGTGAAATTCTACAAATTTAGAAGAAATGAATCAGGCATTTGATTGGAAGCACGATTAAGTCTATTTTGTAAATGTAATAGATTTTAAAGATAATGTATATAAACAAAGCCATTAAATAAATCCAGCCTAAAATACCCCTTAACTTAAGAATCAAGGGGATTTTAGGCTTTATTAATATTCAAATAGATTATACCAATGAACCACGCTTCTTATGCAACGGTGCCCAAATGCTTGCCGTTCATCTGCCATATTTCTTCCGCTTAACCAAGATCCCACTTAATCAAAGTAAATTCTGCTTTTCCTTCAATGCTAACTATCACATTTTCGGAATCTGGAAAATAGCGCGCAGTAAATACCTCTTCACCACCATTGATAAAAATTTCCAAGGAGGAATGGTCCATAAATATGTGCAGCTTAGAAACAGAAGCTAGTTTGCAGGTTCTTGATTCTGCCTCACCCGTCTTTAAATTTCTCCTTTTTAACGTAAGTTTGCCGGTATCATAACTTAAGGATGCTTCATTTCGAAATGTAATTTTAAATGGACCATTTTTTTGGAAGTCTATAACTAATTCTGCTGAAACAGCTTCAAATTCATTATTTTTCACCAAAGCTTGATCTTTTCGAAGCTTTTTCAATTCTTCCACTGGTTTTTGAATAACTTTCCCGCCCTGAAGTTCTAATTCTCTTGGAATGGTCAGGGCATGAACCCAGCCATTCTCAACGGTTGGCTGATGTGCTTCCATCTCATCGGTAATCCCCATCCAGGCGTATAAAATAGTTCTCCCGATTTCATCTGTAAAGGTTTGCGGTGCATAAAAGTCAAAGCCGCGGTCAAGTTCAGTAAATGACCCATGCTGATACTTCAATGGCTCATAATCCAGCTCCCCGATAAAATAACCAGATTGGAATAAATTCTGATAAAAATCACCGTCTGGATTAAGTCCCTGAGGCGAAACCAATAAGACATCTTTGCCATTTAAATGAATCAGATCCGGACATTCCCACATATATCCAAAGTCCTTCAGGCCATTCATATCCGATCCGGCAATCGTCCCCGCTTCCTCCCAATGAAACAAGTCATTAGAATGAAACAAGGCTACTATCCCTTTTTCATCCAAGGTCTGTGCGCCAACAACCATATACCAGTGGTCACCTTTCTTCCAAACCTTCGGATCGCGAAAATGGGGTGTATACTGTTCGGGAAGCTTTAACACAGGACCAAGCTTTTCAAATTGAATCCCATTTTCAGACACGGCAAGGCATTGATACGTTTCCCGGGTTCCATCATCATTCTTCACATTTCCTGTGTAAAAGAGGTACAGTTTTCCATCCTCTTCTACCGCACTGCCAGAGTAACAGCCGTTTTTGTCATACCACTCATCTGGAGCCAAGGCAATTGGCTCCTCCCGCCAATAAACCATATCTTCCGACGTATAATGACCCCAAAATTTTGCTCCATGCGCCGTTTCAAACGGATTCCATTGGTAGAAAACATGATATACACCTTTAAATTGGATTAACCCATTCGGATCATTCAGCAGTCCAACCGGCGGCATAAGATGATAGTTCAGCCGGTAAGGATCATTTTTAACCTTATTTCTATATTTTTTTACTTCCTTATAAGCTTTTTGAATAAGGATTTCTGTCATTCCAGAACCTCCTCTAAAGGAATGGTGATCTTCGCAAATTGTTGTATTTAAAAAGTAGTTTCTTAGTGCGATTTCCACTCCAGGGTACTCGCTTTCCAGCGGGGCGGGTGCTGATCATCCAGGCCTGCTGTAGTCAAAGCATTACTCAGACTTGCCTATTTTCTCTTGTTCTTTATCAGAGAAGCCGAACATCCATGTCAAAACAAACGCAACAGCAACGGCAACAACGTTTACTAAAATATATTGCAGAACCTGGCCATCTAAATAAAGCAGTATGCCAGGAAGTGCGGTAACTGCCATACCCGTTGCCTTTATCCCTAGTATTGAAGCTAAAAATCCACTTGCGGCTCCGCCGATCAGTGCCATAATAAATGGTTTCCCATAACGAAGGTTTACCCCGAAAACAGCTGGCTCGGTGATTCCCAAAAAGGCTGATAATGAAGATGGCAGAGCCAATGCCTTTAATTTTGCAGAGTTTGTTTTTAATCCAACTGCCAAAGCCGCTCCCCCCTGTGCAGCTACCGCACCAGTTACAATAGCGTTATATGGGTTGTTATTAAACTCAGCAAGCAGCTGAATTTCCAGCATATTGAACACATGGTGGACACCTGTGATGACGATTAGCTGATTCAGTCCGCCGATTAATAGTCCGGCTAGACCAAATGGCCATGAAAGGACATGTGTGGCAACATCTAAAATTCCTTGTTCAACTGCATGGAAAATAGGTCCGATCACTAATAGTGAAAGAGCAATCATCACAAGCAATGTAAGAAACGGTGTAAGAATTAAGTCTAATGATTCAGGTGTGCGTTTTCTAATCGCTCTTTCAAGCTTTGCTCCAATTAGACCCGCAATAAATGCTGGAATAACGGATCCCTGGTAACCAACGACTGGAATAAAGTCGAAGAAGCGCAGTGCTTCCACATTCCCGCCTGCAACATCATAGGCATTTGGCAGCGAAGGAGATACGAGCATAAGACCAAGAACCAAACCAATAATCGGCGTTCCTCCAAATACCCTAAACGTTGACCAGGCAACAAGTGCTGGCAGGAAAGCAAATGCTGTATCTGTTAAAACCTGTGTGAACAGCAAAAAGTTTTCTGAGATATCATCCGGCTGCATGCCAAAGAGGTCTAATATTTGTTCTTGCATAACCAAGCCGCGGATCCCCATAAATAATCCGGTTGCGACTAACACAGGAATAATGGGTACAAAAACATCTCCAAAAGTACGGATTGCCCGTTGAAATTTCGATCCGCTTTTGATTGCTTCTTGTTTCTGTTCGGAAGCAGATGTCGTATCAAGCCCCAAACTTGTTATCTCTTCATAAATTCGATTAACTGTGCCAGTGCCAAAGATAATCTGGTATTGACCAGAGTTATAGAACGCTCCTTTTACTTTATTGATTTGTTCTACTTGTTCCTGATCAACTTTTTCCTTATCGATGACCATAATTCTTAATCTTGTTGCACAATGGGCTACTGATTGAATATTATCCTTGCCGCCAACAGCCTCCATTACATCTTGTGCAATTTTGCGATTTTCCGACATTTTAATCACCCCTGTTTGTTTGTGGAATCGATTCCATATAACTAAGAGTACACTAACTTTTTAGAATATTCAACTTTATGGTATCGATTCCATGTTTGACAAAAATAAAGTGTAATCAAAATCCGCAATAATGAAATCGATTACACCGTCATTATATACTTGAACGTTCAATAAGTCTATATTCTACTTTCCTGATTTTTTCATGAGTATTTCTACCATTTATTTGATCTAATAATAAATCAGCTGCTTCAAGTCCCACTTCTTCCATTGAGAAATCAATGGTCGTTAAGGACGGAGAAACGAATCTGGATAGTTCTGATGCCCCCATTCCTGCTACGGCGATATCATCTGGTATGGATAAACCTGCTTCTTTAATATATTGCATAGCGCCAATAGCAAGCCGGTCTGTTACAGCAAGCACCGCATCAGGCTTTTGTTTAGAATTTTTGACGATTTCTCTCATTGAATGATAGCCAGAGTCCACATCAAAAATCCCCTGTTGAACCCAGCAGTCTTCAATCGGCAGGTTAATTTCTTTCATTGCATCCAAGTAGCCAGCTTTTCTTAAATAGCCAACCGAGCGGTCCTCTTCGTGTACGCCTATAAACGCAATATGCTTGTACCCTTTTTTAATCATAAGGTTAACCAAATCTTTAGAGGCCTGATAATCATCAAAAAGCACATTGGAAATTTTCGATATCTGCTGCCCTACTGTTACAAATGGGATTTTCAGCTGGCTGATTTCCTCAACTAAAGGCTGATTAATAATTGTCGTAGATAAAATAATTCCATCCACATGCCTGCTTTTCAATAGCCTTAAATACTCGATCTCCTTTTCAGGAACAAGATTTGTATTGGTTAAAAGAATCTGATAGCCTTCTTTTGCAAACACTTCGTCCAAACCTTTTACAAGACGGCTCGATGTTTCAGTGCTGATTTTAGGAAGAATAACACCAATCACCTTCGTTTTTTTCGTCCGTAAAGATTTAGCATTTTCGCTGGGTATATACCCTGTCTCCTTGATTACCTTTAAAACTCTCTTCTTAACATCTTCACTCACGTAACCATTATTATTGAGAACTCTTGAAACGGTTGTGCGCGAAACACTTGCCCTTTCAGCTATTTCTTTAATCGTTATCATGAATAGACCTCCTGGGCACCAAATAACCGTATAGTTTGTCATATGTATTTTAACAAAAAATATCTGGAGATTAAAATTTTTTCCTGTCCCTTACATGTATAAGGGTAAATGGTTTACCCTGCATCTCATTTGGCAATAATGAAAACAACGAAAATGAAGGAGTGATGTCCAGTGAAAAAAAATATACTATGGGTGGGTATTTTACTGGTTTTATCCATCGTTCTTGCTGCTTGTGGTGATAATGATGAAGTAGAAAACCCTCCAGAGAACGCTGCAGAGAGCAATCAGCAGCAGACAGAAGAAAATAATACAGCTAACGAAAGCACTGACAATACTGGATATAATTTTACACACTTTGATCTTGATGCAGATTATCAAGATCATAATGATGCTCTTGATGTTGACTATGAAAATGAAACAAATGACCAAATGGAGGCATCCTACCGTGATCAATCACAGGATATCGATTTAAATGGTGACGCAGCGATGGAAGAACTAGACAGTATGTTTTCTTCTTTTAACTTTGATGAAAATACACCAGATGAAGAAGTTTTAACTACAGTAAGTGAGGCATTCAGCATACCTGAAGACGCGCAAAATATTGAGTTAGAGATTCAATTTAGCGGTGGAGCTGAGAAGGAATATCGGAAGTAGATTGGTGGGAGGCTTGGGGTTCAAGTCTTCCTTCAATTTTTGAAAGGCAAAGAGAAAAACCCAAACTACTAATAAGCCTAGTAGTTCGGGTTTATAAATATGCCTCTGCCTTTTCAAGCTTTGTTAATGTTTCTTTTTCTTTCCGCGTTTTTTCTCTCCGCCTACTTTCATAATCACGGCAGTTAGAGCATCAATTGTAATGGTATCTTTGGATAATTCAAATCCAGATGGGTCTTTCACCTCTTTAATCCCTGCTTCATCACTGTCTACTATTACTTTGCCGCCGCTTAAATCGTAGTCATCAAGCGTAAGTGTCCGTTCTTGATCGTCGGCATTAATGAATACATAATACGATTCCTTCTCGGACTCTTTGGCGTGATAGCCAATAATTAAATCCTGCTCCTGTATTTCTGGGGCGTCGATAAGAGTTACGTTATTGTTTACTTCATCTCTCGTACCCAATGTAAAGGCATCCGTGGAGCGGCGCAGTTCAATAAGTCCCTCTGTATAGTTCTTTGTCTCTGTTTGGACAGGATATTTTTTTGCATTTGTGGCTTTTTCCCAATCAAACTTATTCACGGCATCACTTGAATCATAGGAATCATGGATGAAATATGGGTATTCAAATGGATTGCCGTCTTTATCCGTCATAAACGTTGATTTGTATGGCGGATTGTCTACAGGATTCTTGAAATCCTCGTGCCGGAATTGCTTTGTTCGGCCATATTCCTGACCAGAATGCAGGAAGGCTGTTCCCTGTGATGTCAGCACCAGGGTATTTCCAAGTCGAATGCGCTTATGAATTTCTTCTTCATGAGCTTTCGGATCTTTTTTAATCGACTGTGCGATTACGTCATGAAGAGTTAAATTGTCATGTGCAGCAATGTAAGTTAGAACATCGCCAGGGTCATCTGCCAGGAAATTATGCGGATTGGCAGTCACATTATCGAAAATCTGCTGAATATTCCTTGCTCCGCCCGTTAAAAAGCGAGGTTCCCCTTCTGAACCGAAACCAGATTTCAGCTCATTTCTAATTTCATCAGAGAATGACGCAACGCTATCTGTATGCTGCATCCAATCCTGATCCGCCGGCATCACCTCTCCGCCAGTCTCATCGCCCGCGTATGTTCTCCATCCTTCTCCAACCATAATGATGTTGGGATTCAGTTCTTTTGCTTTGTCATAGGCGATTTGGATGGTCTCGGCATCATGGTCTCCCATCATGTCGAAGCGGAATCCATCCACTTTAAACTCATCCACCCAATACGTGATCGAATCAACAAGGACTTTTCTGGCCATTTCATGTGTCGTGCCTAAACGCCCGCCGCCAAAACTCTCTCTTGGCGTCCCATCTGCATCCATAAAGTGATAGTAATTCGGTTCGAGATTTTCAAAAATTTCTACCTTTGCTGTATGGTTGTACACGACATCAAGGACGACGCCCATATCACGCTTGTGAATTTCCTTAATTAACTTTTTAAATTCCTTTATCCTTTTCTCGGCGTCATCCGGATCTTCCGAATACATGCCTGTTAATGAAAAATAGCTATGCGGATCATAACCCCAGTTATAATTGTTGTCACTGGATGAATACTCTAGAAGCCTTTTACGATCATATTCATTTACATTGTAAAAGTTCATGACCGGAAGCAGCTGAATATGAGTAACGCCTAAATCCTCCAAATAATCCAGCTTCTCAATGAATGCAGAAAATGTTCCATAATCGGATTTCAAATCATCTGCAATACTCGGATCTGATGTAAAGTCACGGACATGTGCCTCATAAATTATGGCATCTTCCCGTTCTTCAAATCCGTCAATATCTGCATAACGAAGTTTCGGGCCAATTTTCGATGGATCAACTATCGCTGCTTTTCCAACTGGAAATTCACTTACTTCTTCCACATTCCATGCTGCCATTGATTTTGCATACGGATCGAGGGCGAGCACTTTTTCTCCATCCCGATCGATTTCATAATGATAATAATATCCCTTAAGGTTAGAAACACCCGTATTGCGTTTGTTTAGCGTAACCTCCCAGACTCCATGATCACCTTTCTTCATCGGAACAGGCTTGCCAATCACTTTGTCCTGATCTTTTTTATCATATAAAATAACGGAGACATGATCAGCACTAGGCGACCAAACCTTTAACGTCGCAGATTTATTCTTGTTTAACGTTGCTCCGAGATCATCGCCATCATAGCTAAATAACTTATCGGTAAGCTTATAGCTTTTATTCACCTGTACCGACCGATTCATAAAGGCAGCATTGTATGGCGCAAGTTCCACATCAAAAGTACCTTTCAGATGAACGGTCTTGCCATCTTCATTCTTTACAGCCGAGCTTATATTCACAGCATTTCCATCTTTGTCTTTCAGCTCAATATTTTCGAGGAGTTCCTGCTCTGTAAAATCTCCTGTTGATGAAAAAGTCAGTTCAATCTCGTCTAATGCAACCAGTTCGCCATACTCAATTCCTTGTTCAAATTGATAATAGGGATTAGTATAGACGGTGTTGTCGCCCTCTCTGATGAAAATTTGATTATGCTCTTCAAAATCGGAGAAAACCATATCTCCAGTCTGACTGCCTCCATTTTGTCTTTCTACTAATAGAAAGCCCATTTCTTCCGCATTTTCAGCGAGTTTTACATCTACATATGCACCATATTTTCCTGCTTGCTCATTTGAAAATGCCTGTGCACCCATAGGCCAGTTCGTACTAGGCTCCGCTACATCGCCCCATGACCATAATCCCCAAGGTTCATAGACACCGCTCTCACTATAATAATGAATCCGCAGTGAATTTGGATCGAGGTCAGCTGGTTCAAATAGTGAAACGTTTCCATCCTCGGATAGCCAAATTTCATTCATTTCAGGTGATAGAATATCGACTGAAATGTCCCCTGTTATGTTGGCCCCATTGGAATGATTAACAAGCATCTCAACTGTCTCTGCAGCTTCTGTCAGCTTGATATCCACATAGGCACCATAGTCGGTTAGAGGGTTTTCTGTAAACGCCGTTGCTCCATTAGGCCAGCTTCCATTTTGTTCCGACGGCTTTTCTACATCTCCCCAGAACCATAATCCTAATCCTGTAAAGTCATTGTCTGATCGTTCATAATGAACTCTTAGTGTACCCTCGGGAATCTCTGCTTCCTCTTGCTTCTCTTTTTCGATGATTGCACCATTTTCTGCAGTCAGCAGTACAGTTCCGCCATCAGCCATGGATGGAAGTTTAATCGTAATCTGATCACCATCTGCTTTATATTCGCTGCCCGAATAATGGTCCGTCACCACAGTTTCAGCTGAGTCTACAGATAAAGTTACTTCTTTTTCACCGTTAGAAACATTCAAGCCTACATACACAGACTCATCCTTGTGCTTGCGTTCAACCAGCAGAAATTGCTCCGCATCTGATCCTGCAATAGCAGCTCGTGTTCCTCGGGATAGTGTCTCTGAAAATTCTTCCCGGAAATTCAATACCTTTTCATAATGATTTAAAATCGCATTGTCATTGGCCCGTTCCCAGTCCATGTTGTACCGATTATCCTGGATTGGGTAGTTATTCGCTCCGCTTAAGCCAAGTTCCTCGCCATAATAGATCACTGGCTGTCCCTTTGCTGTCAGCTGCAGTGTGGCTGCTGCCTTTAACTTTCCTTCATCATTGCCGAGGGAATATAAGAAACCATCTTCATCATGACTGCCAAGGAATTGCCCGAGCGTTGCTGTATTGGAGAGACTGCTATTTCTGCTTTCAAGGAGCTCATTCGCATGTTCGATATTGCCATTAACAAAATCTCTGGCAATTTCTTTAAACTGAAAATCAAGCAATGAATCCATTTCACCTGTCTGCAGGAAATCAAAATCTTCATACTGATTGGCTCCCCAAGCTTCGCCAATCATCTTGAAAGAAGGATCTGCATTTGTCATGGCATTTTTAAATGCTTTCCATGTGGTATGTTCAGCATGCTTAACCGTATCTACCCGAAAATAAGAGATAGCATTGCCATTTTCCGTCCGCGATTTTTCGATCCAGTCTTTTTGCCATTGTATGACCTGGTCACGAACCTCTGGATCTTCTGTGATAAAATCCGGAAGACCTGCAAGCTCCCCAATAACCTCATCACTGCCTACATTACTTCCCTGTCTTACCAAAGAACTGTACGCCGACCGTTCTTCATCCGTTGGATATCCCGGAGGCTGTTCAGCTTCAGGAAGTTCACCATCAACCTCTTTCAAGCCGTACCCAGCGTGATTAAGGACCACATCGACCATGATTTTCATATCACGGGCTGCTGCTTCATCAATCAGCTCATGCAGGTCTTCGATATCTCCAAAATGCGGATTTAAATTCTCGAAATCACTTCCCCAATATCCATGGTATCCGTAAAAAGGCTGATCAGGAAAAGCATCCTGGGTATTGTGACGGACATCATATTTGATATTTTCTACAATAGGGCTAATCCAAATCGTATTGACCCCAAGGTTATCGAGATAATTCAACTTCTCGGTAATCCCCTTTAAATCTCCACCCTGATAGGTCCCCGGCTTACTCTTATTGTAATTTAAATCATAGGGATCATTATTCGCTGTATCTCCATCAAAAAATCTGTCTGTTAAAAGAAAGTAAATAACAGCTTCGTCCCAGTCAAAGTCTTCTCCTTCAGCAAGTTCACGCGTTTTCACTTCAACTGTCGCTGTCCCGTTATGTTCATTGCCGAATTCATCCACGATCGTGAGTGGAATTTCTTTTACGCCAGCAGGCACTTCCTCTTTGACAGCGATCGTTCCTTCCTTTAATTCAGGATCAATTGCTAATTTCTCTGGTCCGCCGAGCGCTGACGCATCAGCAAAAATTTCCCTAATTCCCGCACCGCTCTCATTTTCGATATTCAGAGAAAGAACGGCATTTTCGTTATAATGAATGCTTTGAGGATTTACTGTCGCTGATACTGCTATATCTACTTTCAGATTTTTGATGACAGACTCCTCATCATACGGATCTGTTACTTCTTCCGTTTGACCGTCCTTCGTTACAAGGAATAAATAAGGATAGGTTCCTTCTGGAAAATCCTCATATACATATTCAAAGCGCTCATTTGCTTCATCATAGACCATCTCAAACGTATCATTCGCAATCTTTAATTCTACTTTTTCCAGGCTATCCATCTCGTCATTCTTATACAAAGCGGAATCACGATAATAGAATGCTGCTGCCCCATTATTAATCTGTGCTTGTGGAATTTCAGGGACGATATGAACATCTTCGTTCCCTTGCTGTACAGTTGCTTTGGTGACTGATTCCTGCTGATTGATCTGGATGAACCGATCAATTTGCTGATTATTCGGTTCACGATCACTCCAATCTTGTTTTCGAATGATAAAGCCTATTTCCTTTGTAGTCGGAGCTACCTCAATAAAAGCAGTAGCTGCACCATTTTCAAATTTCGTAAAATCAATATTATCGTCCTTAACTCCCGTATTCCAAACCCAAACATCCCAGCCATCATAATTCCCATCTTCACGTTCATACGTCAGACGAACCGTACGGTTATCGGTACTCGATTCTGCATGTACCTCCTGATGTGGAACAAACGGCAAAGTAACACTTAGCTGCATCACGAAAATTAAGACTAATACAGTAAACCGCCGGCCTAATCTTTTTTGCATAAAATTCTTCTCTCCCTTCCTATTTGAGTAGTTTCAACTGTATAACAGCTAACAGTGGAAACGTTTGCATAAATAGGCAAAGTAAAATAAGTGAATGAATTTCTCATGGAGTTTCATATTTGCGCAAACGCTTTCATTCAGTATCACATAGCGAAATACTATTAATCAATATGAATTAATGCGTATTTTAGGCTTATTTGGATAGATCAATAGGCTTATTTTCATTCTATTTGATATCTAATACCAATACTTTAGGTAACATTTTAGTTTCATTTAAAGATTGTTATACAAACCCACGAAGGAACAACAACCTAGTAAAATTAAATTTAGCTAATATGATAGTCAAAATACAATGAATGAAAGTGTTTTAAAGATAGTGAGGACAATAAGCTTTAATGAGTGAGTAGGGAGGTTAGGAGAGAAGAATTGAAAGGAGACCTTTCATACTATAGGTCTCCTTTCGTTTAAACTCACTTCAATTTTCAAAATTGACTGGTCGGTTACATTCGAATATTATCTCAATTGATGCCAACCTGGAGTTAATCCGTCATAGTTAAAGTAATCATCCATTTCATCAAAAACAGTCTGTGCCGCTTCAGGACCTTGATCATAATAAGAATTTTGTTCAAATATGGCTTCATTATCTGGTTTATCAAATTCAAAGATCGTCATGATCGGTTTGTTGTATTCCTTTGCAATCTCAACTTCTGTTTTTATATGATCGATTTCTTTTCCTCGGTAATAATTCATAACAGCTATTTCATCTGATCCATCTTTTATAAGCCTTCTTAATTCTGCCAGATGATCCTCATCATACCAATATGTGATACAAACCACGACAACTAGACCCTTATTAGAAGCATATTCGTAGGCTTTAATCATATTGTCTGTAAAATGTTTCATAATCTGGCTTTCATTCTCTTTCCAGTTTTCATCTTGTGCAGGTTCGACATCAAAAACAATTCCCTTTATTGCCATTTCTTCATCCTGCTTAGAATTGAATTCAGCTACTTGGTCGACGAAGTTTGTCATCTCATCATAACCATAATCGGTTGTTCCCCAATAATATCCGCCATCCATCGCATATACTGACACATTTTTTTTATTCTGTTCACGGATAAATGCTGTGAGGGTGCCATCGTTAAATCCTTGTGGATTGATATACTGAAATACACGATCGATCCTTAATGATTTTTGATAATTGTTGATCAATTTTTCAGTTTTATTTTCTATTGACCAAGAGAATAAAGTACTTGTTTTCTTGCTGCGCTGAATGAGTCCGAAAGTTGAGACCAGGACAATAGAACAAAAAAGTATAATCAGTAATGTAATCCTTTTTGATTTCATTCTAATTCTCCTCTAGTTTTTCTCTGCCAATGGAGCTCCAGCTGTGCAGCTTGCTCTTATAAGATAATGTTGCATACATTCTTATAAAAAATAAAACTGGTCTGAAGTAAAGTACCTCCGCAAAGGACATAAAAATAGTCCATGCAAGATCACCTTTATAAATCCTATCTTCTCTTTGTAAGGACTTGCTCATATATAATAGGAGCGTTTGCAGGACAGAAAAACATAAATATAGCAACGTGATCATAATAGCAAAGGATACATTCAGCTTATCTGTCATAAAAGCAACGCCTATTACGATAATCCCCAGTAATTCAACAAAAGGAGCCATTAATTCGTATAAAAAGTAATACGTATAGGAAAGCAGACTAATGGATTTATACTTAGGATTCAAAAACATGACTCGATAATTCCACATACACTGAATTAACCCGCGATGCCACCTTGCTCTTTGTTTGCCCAAGTCTTTTAGTGTGAAAGGCGCCTGCGTCCAGCAGACAGCTTCTGGTGTGTATTTTATAGCGTATGGAAATTTATTCGTCTGAAAATGTAAATGCAATCTCAGTACAAGATCCATATCTTCACCTACGCTGTTTGGATCATATCCTCCCACAGCAATAACCGCATCCTTTTTGAACAAACCAAATCCACCGGATATATTTAAATTTCCATTAAAGGTATCGTGAAAAATCCGGGATGGAATAAATGCCCGGATATATTCAAGTATTTGTATACTGACGATCGGATTTCTTTTCATCCTTGTGTTCACCGGCATCGCTTTTTCAAATTCCACTCCATTTGCAATGCGGATTTGACCGCCTACAGCGATGACCTTATCATCCTCAAGGAAAAGTCTTGTGGAATACTTTAAAGCATCCGCTTGTAAAATCTCATCGGCATCCATGCTGACAAAATAAGGGAATGAGGAAACATTTATGCCTGCATTAATCGCGTCTGCTTTATTGCCGCCATTGTTCTTTCTTACTAACACAATAGGTTTACCATTGATCTTGCCGCTATAGATTTCGAGAATTTCTTTTGATGGCACTTGAAGACGAATGGGTCTGTTGTCTTTTTTCAGATCAAAATGATCAATGACGAGCTGTGCTGTTTCATCCTTTGAACCATCATCAACTACCACAATTTCAAAGAGCTTATAATCCATTTCTAACAAATTATTAACGGTTGTTAATATCGTTTTTTCTTCATTATAAGCTGGTACGAGAATAGAAATGGGGAAAAAGAAGTCAAGATCCAATTCATTCTCCATTCTCTCCCTTAGTCTATACTTACGAAGGCTCCAAATAGAAATAGATCCTCCAATCGTTAGATATGCAGCATAGCCAAACAAATAAAGGGCAAAAAACACTCCTGCAACGGTTAAAAACAAATCAACATTATCCATTTTGTAACCTTATTTCTTTTCTATTTTTAATATGATAGATTAATTGTTCCTTTGCATAAGAATCTTGTCCTTCTAGAATATCCATGAGTTCATCCTCCCCAGGATATTTCCCCAGTGCTAATGCAGCTGCTGAAACGCATTCCCAATCCTTCTCATTAGGTATCGTTAAATAAGATAGGATTGTATCCTTATACTCTTGTACTGGATACTTCGCATAATAGCGGAGAATGGCACATACCAGGTCCTTATCCGCATCGCCTTGCTTTAATATCTTAATTAGTTTGTTCTTTAATGGTTCACCTGAAAAGCGGAAAAAATCGACCATGGCAACTTGGTATTCAGATTTAAATTGATCAAGATGATCATAAAGGGATTCTGCTAATGCCTTTTGGTCCCCCTTAAACTCAAGTAAACCATCTGTTACTAATTTGCGGTGATTTATACTATTATTTCTAGTAAGTTTTATAAATACTTCTACAACTGCATCGATATTTCCAAAGGCATATAAAGCTTTAAGGGCATTTTCGCGGCAATAGATAGAAGGTTCCAGGGCATATTCCTGCATGATTTTTGTCATCTCATCATATTCTTCAGGAGTATTTATACATAATTGTTCACATATAAATGCGAAATATGCTTTTTCGATGGGCCTTTTTTTCGCATATACATGTCCTAAACTCACCCATAAGCTTTTATTTTCACGAATGAACTGCCGAAACTCTCTTTGAGCGGAATCTTTATATTCTAATAATGCTGCGTAAAATGCCATCAGTTCCTCAATTGACTGCAGTTTGTTATAGTGCTTCTGCTGCATCTTAAGATCTTCTGCGTTTTCGTCAGTAAGAACAGAACCTAGATATTCTCTCCACCTATTGGTCAGCTTAATATGCTTTTTATCTTTTCTTTTTTGATTTACTTTATAAAAAGAGATACCTACCATTATGATTAGTGTGATGACTATTAAAATGTATAAAAAATACCAAATGATAATATCCCTCCACCTTTCCTGCAAGCTGTTATAACATAGTTTTTTAATTTACAAGGTTCTCTATCACTCTATCTGATCGGGAAAATCAATTTAAAATATAAACAAGCTGATTATATTTTTTGCCGGCTCAATTAATCATCTCAAATCTCCATGCATCTCTGCACATATCCGATAGATTCCGTTTTGACTTCCAGCCTAATTCTCTCTGGGCTTTAGTAACGTCGGCATAACAGAAAGCAATATCGCCTGGTCTGCGGTCTACTACTTCATAAGGAACATGGATACTGTTAATTTCTTCAAAAGCTTTCACTAAAGTTAGAACACTTGTACCGCTTCCAGTACCTAAATTAAGAGTATGCACACCTTCAACGAGGTTTTCTAATGCTGCAACATGGCCCTCTGCAAGATCAACTACATGAATGTAGTCGCGAATTCCAGTACCATCGGATGTCGAATAGTCGTTGCCAAATATACGCAGTTTGTCCAATTTACCTTTAGCAACCTGTGTAATATAAGGCATAAGATTATTGGGTACTCCATTAGGCACCTCGCCAATTAATCCACTCTCATGAGCTCCAATTGGGTTGAAATATCTGAGAATCGAGACCGAAAATGCCGGGTTTGCATGTGCAAGATCTGTTAGTATTCGCTCACACATGACCTTTGTTTCACCATATGGATTTGTCGCTGGCAGAAGAGTCATGGTTTCTCTAAACGGAGCAGTATTATCCCCGTATACTGTTGCTGATGAGCTAAAGACAAATGAATTAACACCATACTTTAAACAAACATTAGCAAGAGTCAATGTACTGACAGTATTATTAAAATAGTATTTTAGCGGGTTTTGCACAGACTCACTTACTGATTTAAAGCCCGCAAAATGCATGACAGCGTCTATAGTATGCTTACTAAAAACAGATTCCACAGCTTCCTCTTCTGTTACATCAATTTTATAAAAGACAACGTCCTTGCCCGTAATACTCTGGATTTTCCTGATTGTATCAACATTACTATTGCATAAATTATCAGCAACAATCACTGAATGTCCAGCTTCCAATAAAGCGACAGCAGTGTGCGAACCAATATATCCAGCGCCACCGGTAACTAATATATTCATGAATCAACTCACATCCAAATGATTAATTCTAAGATTTTGGCACATTCAGTTCATTCTCTCTAGCTATATAACCTTTATCGTTCCTCATTCATCTTTTATTCAACTAGCACTAGGTGAACAGTTAAAATGGTTTCATTATATACTGGCGATTGAAACTCAATAGTAATGAAAGTATATGATCCATATTAAAGATGGTAAGGGTATTCATACAATACAAGGAATATGACAGAAAATGATATAATTTCCTGTGCTACTTATACTCCCTTGTTCATTTTAGTGAAGCATCAACAAAGAATGATACTAGTCTTAGATCCGGCGGGCTCTAATAAAAAAATGCTGTAGTTTACAATAACCGATATATAAAAGCTGTAAACTTGCAGGAAGAGGTCGTATCTTTAACACAATTCCTAACTGAACGGGTTTTGAAAGAAGGAAAATTTTAAAATGTGAGGAAAATAAATTTACTGATCAGAAAGCAAAAGTTGTAGAAGCCTAACTCAAAACATAAGCGCCTAAGAAGCATGGCTCCTTAGGCGCTTATCTTATCCTCTATATTCTTTATCTTATAGCCTATATTTTCGTTAGCACAATTCCAGCTAATGCAGATATAACTCCGATGACTTGATATCGTTTAAGCCTTTCTTTATATAGCCAACAGCTGCTGAGAACGACAACTAAACAACTTAAACTGACGATTGGAAAGACGATACTCGCAACTCCTGTATCAAGAGCAAAAAAGTAGCAACTATAACCGATAACACTAAAACAGCCAATAATGCTGCCAAATTTCAATTCTGTGCTCTGCCACTTCTCCTTCTTCATAAAGCTATTAATGATTAAATAAGCAGCACCGCCGCCATACATACAAATAAGTGTATTAATTGAATCAATATGTAAATGCGAAGATGTCTTCATAAGCACACCGAGTACACCAAACGATAAAACAGATAATAAAACGCGGTACATCCAAGGCTTATAATGCACTTTCGCACCACTGCCTGGTACATATTGAATGACAGCCGCTGATGCCATCATTACAATAATGCCACCCCATTGAATAAGTGTAATATGCTCATGAAAGATCAGTGCCGCACTTAGTATCGGAATAACCGTATTTGTACTAATAAGCGGCGATGTTATACTTGCAGGTCCTTTTTCAAACGCCTTTGACATTTGAATATTGCCGTTTGCATTTAATATCCCGATCAATGCACCTAATACCATTGTCAATATATTAAACGAAGCAAACCCTGCAACCGTTCCATAACCAATCATTAATAAAAATGCGATAAGGTAAAAGTAAAACTGCATATGCACCTTTGATAGCCCTTTACCTGCAGTCACTTTAAAAATCATATTATTTATGCCAAAACATAACATCGTTAATACTGCTGCTAGAATCCACACGGAAAATCCTTCTCTCTGGTTGATAGAGTTATTTTAATATAGATTTTTAGGATTTTGAATTGTTTTTTGAAAGGTTGTTATTGATTTAATAGGGAGCATCACTAAATAGAAACTTGGGTTTCTTTCTAAGGAATGCACTTTTTAATCTCTCTTTACTATTAATTATCCTTAAGTCCGGCAGAGGCAAATGCTTTAGCAGACAGGATTATTGTGACTACTTACCGAACATTAATGACTATAGGGCAGATAGGCTGCTTTGTATTTGTACAGATCGTGGATAGTATTTAAAGAACATTTGAATGGATCAGATATATAAGAGGGTTTGTTGCCGAGATCCGGCCTGATTGCTGAGGAGTGCGGAGAATATTAGAAGTATTATTGAAAGGGGAATGAATATGATTCAAAAAGTCGGGCAAATTGGTATACCTGTTAAGGATTTAGATAGAGCTACTGAATTCTATGAACAGAAACTAGGGTTAACTCTTTTATTTAATACGGGTAATATGGCATTTTTTGAAAGTAATGGGTTGAGACTTTTGCTGTCGCTTCCAGAGAAAGAGGAATTTGCATATGCAAGCTCAGTTATTTATTTTCAAGTGAGTGATATTAGGGATTCTTATGAGCGATTAGTAGCTAAAGATGTTCGCTTTATTGATGAACCCCATATGGTGGCTAAAATGGGAGAAACCGAGACTTGGATGGTGTTTTTTGAGGATGGTGAGGGGAATAGGCATGCTTTGATGAGTGAAGTGGAGATTTAATAGAGTTTGACAGAGACCGTTATGTGCTAACGGTCTCTGATAGTTTTAATTAAAGAATGATTATGCTTTACTTCTGCTCTCTGATATTCCTTTATTTATGGTACGGTTCTCCGTAATATAGCTAAGTGCGATTTTTCAAAATTACATATTTATAAATAAAATCCGTAAATTTAGAGTCAGATTCATTAATTTTATTTAATATCTCATTTTCTTTAAATTCTGTTTGTAAAAGATAAGTTACAGCTATAATTAAATCTCTAAATGTTAATGTATTATTAGACATTAAGTAATCTATAATCTCTTTAATTTTATTTTCATTGTCGAAGTCTAAATCTTTAAGATAGTTTTTTATCATGATATAAAGTACTGTAAAATGCAGTGGATTAAATAAAATAAATTTCCAATTATCAGATATATCTTCCAATTCCCCAAAATCCATACCTTTCCATTTAAAAGTATAAATTATATCCTTAAGAACCTTATTAGTATAATCACCATCAATTGATAAATATTTATTTATTATTTCCTCATATTGCATCATATCAATACCCAATTCTTCTTCGACCTTACATAAATCCATAATCATATTATAAAAATTTCCCTCATCTACTACATTTGAGGATTTCTCATCAATTAGTTTTATGTAATGTGAATTAGTTTCTTTACCATATGTATTTTCAGGTAATTGAATGTGTATCTGATAATCTTCTTCTGAAAGAATTCTTGTTTTATTTGTATTTATATGTAAATCGCCTTCCCATAAAAAATGGATTATATTATTCATCCATGCATTAAACTCTTTTAAATCTTCCTCTAACGTGTTAATAAAGTACATATCATCCACATACCTAATATAGACTGCTGTTTTAGGTAAATATTCTTCAATCTTTCTATCAAAATCCTGCAAATAAATCTGTGATAAAATAGATGAAGCTATGGAATAGTTAAATTGTGGTAATACTTCAAATCCACAATATTTAAGTAGATACTCTAAATCTTTCACAAATTTTTTATTATTAACCGTTCTATATAATTTAGAAAATAAATTACTAAGTTTAATTGAGTCAAAAAAGTCCTTTATATCAATTTTTAAAGCAGATTTACCTAAATACTCTTCTCTCTTTTCTTGGAAATTTCTATAACTATCATAATATCGAGTGAAATTTTTATCAATTTTATTATTAGTATAGAATCCTGCATAAAATATATTTAAATTATTTCTTGAAAAATCTAGCATACCCTCTTTATTAAAATACTCTTCCGAAATACAAAAAACTAAATACGTATAATATAAATAATATAATGGATTTATTAAATAAGCATTTCTAGGTGTTAAAAAATCATTTTTATACATATAGTCTTTAGTAATATTTGGACTATTTTCTTTACAAAATTCTTCTACAGGCATAGAGAGTATTTCAAAACATTTTTCTATTCCAAAATCTTCCAACATCATAGTAGTTGCTAGAGTTTGAACTGTATAATTACTTTTAGATGATTCTAATACATATTTATAAGCAGCTTTTTTAATATCCATTATATTCCTCCGTCATTATGTAAAAATAAGTACAATAATTATTATTAACGGAATTAATACGCAAAAAATTAAATTTGAATAAATCATTACATTATCCTTTGTAAAATCTTTTGGCAATAATTTTGACCCTGTTTCTTCTTCACTAGCTAATAAAAAATCTATCGGAGAATGGTTTTCATTATTTTTAAGTATAGTTTGATATTCATAAATTAATCTATTAAATTCATTTGTTAAGTAACTACCTTTTAATTCTATCTCTATAGAATTATTCATTATTAAAAGATTTTTTAGAGATAAGATTAAATCTTCTATATGAAGTTGTTGATAATGTGCTTTTAATGCTCGTTCACCATATCTTTGCTCACTTATATAATATTGAATTAAAATTACATAAATCGAGAAAACGCTTGAAATAATTACAAAATAATCATTATCAAAAACACTATCATTCTTAGCTCCAATAGATAAAATCACAAAAATTACGGCTTCTATATTTAATATAAAAGTAATTAATTTCCACATTTCAGTGTATTTTTCTAAACGAAGACTTTGTTTAATTTTATTGTTCCTAGTTTTATTAAAAGTATAAATCTTATGGTCTATTTCAAATAAAATATCTCTTTCTTTGTATGGAATTTTATTCATTTTATTATTCCTTTCAATTGAAAAAAACCTTCTCCATTATTAATTATATAATAATAGAGAAACTTTAAGGAAATATTTAACTTATAAAAAATCTTATTTATTTATGGTACGGTTCCCCCCGATTAATCCGAAAACTCCGATAAACCTGCTCAACCAACACTAACCGCATAAGCTGATGCGGAAACGTCATCTTCGAAAAAGATAGTGCAAACTTGCTGGTAGCCTTGACTTCATCACTAAGTCCAAGCGATCCGCCAATAATAAAGGCAATTTTGCTGTTCCCATATGTAGCAAGGCTATCAAGTTTTTCAGCAAGTTGTTCGGAGGTTAGCATTTTCCCGCCTATTTCCAGGGTAATAACGTAGGTGTCTTGGCTGATGTGTGAGAGGATTTTTTTGCCTTCTTTGTTTTTGACTTCTTCTTCTTCGGCTGGGCTCATGTTTTCTGGTGCTTTTTCGTCAGGGACTTCGATGATGTTGACGTTGGCGTAGGCTGTGAGGCGTTTTAAGTATTCGTCTATGCCTTGTTTTAGGTATTTTTCTTTTAGTTTCCCGACGGATATGATGGTAATTTTCATAGTGTGCTGCTTCCTTTTCTTTGCGTTTTTTATAGTGTAGCAAATGGTGGAGAGTTTTTGAAAAACCTATTTCACTTTAAGCTCCCCAACAGAACCGTCTCCCTGGTATGCATCTTTAAATTCTTCAAAGGACATATACTCTTCATCCTTCCAAATCCAAATGCCGTCTTCTCCTTCTTCTTTTTGAAACACATTATCGCTTAGGATTGTATTTTCGTTGGTCGTGAAGAAGTTTGCGATATAGATACTGGATGGACCTACTGTTAGAGTGTTTTTTTCAATCGTATTATCTTTTACATCATGCTGGATCATTAGCTGTCCGCCGGCAAGATCTAGGGTATCATTTCGGAAAAGGATGTTGTGTCCGATATAAGAATTGATTGTACCGCCGCGATTTTCGTCGTATCCGCCAATGGAAATGCCTGTGTAAAAGTTTTCATAGATATTATTGTTGATGATCTCAATGTTTTCCGCGTATTGATCAGCGTGTTCGGAAGTGGCTTCGATGCCGATATCACTGCCATAGATGGTATTTTCTTCGATTGTGATCTCTTTTCCGCCATCAACGTAGATGCCGGCCGCGTTATATTCCTCGCCATACGCTGGGTTTCCATAAGTAGAGATGTCATGAACTGTGTTACGAGCTACCATTCCATTGCGCACATAATCTGCATCTTGATCTGCAGCGACTCCTTCATAGCCGATCAGATCAATGCCGATATTGTCATTGCGACGCACAGTGTTATCTGCAATTTTAAAACCATCAATATTGCCATTGAGGACAAGTGCTTCACTTGCACCCAGCTTGAGGTCTTGTACAGTGTTATTGGTCACTATAATGTCCTCCATGGGCTCCGTTCCATAAAATGCAATGCCATGGCCATTTCCATCGTCTGCATGTGTTTCAATATGCTGAATGCGGTTGCTGTCCAATGTAATATGGCTGCTGGAGCCTGTCACAAAAATGCCCATGACGGTTTCATCCGTTAAATCTGTCGTTAAATCCTGAATCGTGAGGCCCTTAATCGTCACATAGTCTTTGCTGTCGATCGTAATGAGGGCGGTATCGCCTTCCTCACTCGGTATGTTTGCACCACTCAGAATCACTTCTTCATCATGATAGGGCTGAAAAATAACTCCATTTGTTTTTGTGCCGCTATGCTGGATGACCAGCTGCTCTTCGTAAATTCCTTCATGGATATGTACAGTTGTGCCGGCGTCCGCTTCTGAAGCAGCTTTAGGCAGAGTGCGAAAAGGCTTTGTTATGGATCCATCATTTTCATCATTTCCATCTGTTGCTACATATAAATCCTGTTTTTGTTCTTTGGGTTCGTTCATGTTCAGTAAGAAAAAGATCATTGCTGCAGCTACAGCAATAATCAAAAGTAGTCTTTTCATGGTGGCTCCTGCCTGTTTATTTTCTTAGATTTTCTTCACAAATTCGGATTTTAATTTCATGGCACCAAATCCAGTGATTTTGCAATCAATATCATGATCTCCGTCCACTAAGCGGATTCCTTTCACTTTCGTACCTTGTTTCAGTACAGATGAACTGCCTTTAACTTTCAGATCTTTTATCACACTTACGGTATCGCCGTCATTTAAAATATTTCCGTTAGCATCTTTTACTACCTTCGTATCTCCAGCAGCTGCTGTTTCCTCATTCGCACTCCACTCGTAACCACACTCCGGGCAAACAAGAAAAGTCCCATCATCGTAAGTATATGCAGATTGGCATTTTGGGCAATTCGGGTATTGGCTCATTAATATAGTTCCTCCGCTCGTTCAATTTATCTATTCTATTATAACAATAATGATGATCTTTGTTTTTGAGTAAATAATGAAACTTGCATCTGCAGGCAAAAAAATCCCGGCGACACAATCGCCAGGATTTTATGTTCATTTATTTATCTGATCTTGGACTGACGGTTTCCCGCTAGTTCACTGCTTCGCCAGTGTCTCCACAATCCTGTCTTGGATTTCCGTCATCGACCCGCTGATATAGTTGTTCATCATAATCGAGAAGATGAACTTCTCGCCACTTTTTGTTGTGACGTAGCCGGAGAGAGTATTGGCACCAGTAAGGGAGCCGGTTTTTGCTTTGACGTTTCCTTGTGTGTTCTCACCCTTAAGTCGGTTGCGCAATGTGCCTCCTACTAGCCGGTCTGAAATTCCTGCGACAGGCAGGGAATGTTCAAATTGCGGATACCATGGTTCATCTTGTATTTCATAAAGCAGCTTTGTTAGCTGCTCTGCTGGAATAAGATTTTTATGAGACATGCCAGATCCGTCCCGGAGCAGGATTGATTCCATGCTCAGTCCAAATGAGGCGAGCTGGCTTTCAACTACGTCGAGCCCCTTCTCCCAAGTGCCTTCCGCATGAATCTCTTTGCCCATAGCTTTAACGATCATTTCCGCATGGCCATTGTTGCTGAGCTTCATAAATGGCATGAACAATTCTTTTAATGGCATGGATTGTTTGGTGGCCAGCAGTACTGCATCCTTAGCTGTTACACCACGTTTTACTTCGTTTTTGCCAATCTGCTTAATTCCTTGTTCTTGCAGTGACTTCGCAAACACATCCAGCACATAACCTGTTGGTTCCCATACAGACACCCATGATCTCGATGCTGAACCTTCTAGCGGGATTTTTCCTTTAATGACAATATCATTGGTGCCGTGTTCTCTGCTGATCGAGATGCTTTTTGATTCGCCTTTTGCAACAGTAGCTGCCTCGGTTACGATGTTCACATAGTCCGTTGCTGGGGTAACGGAGACCTGTGCCTGATCGCCGGCCTTTTTCCCTGCTGTCACTTCTACGATGACTGTTCCCATATCATAATCTTCATTAGGAGATAAGGTAAGAGCTGAGACCTGTGCACCTGTGTAGTTCGATTCGTCATCCCAGTTCAAGTCAGTCGATAGGCGCACATCATCATACCAGCTGTCGTCTCCGATGATATCTCCATTGATTTTTTCAATGCCTTTTGCTTTCAGTTCTTTAGCAAATGCATCTAGATCCTTTTTTAAAAGGGTTGGATCACCTTTGCCTTTTATGTATAAGTTTCCTTGAAGTACTTTCCCTCTTACTACTCCATCTGTTAAAATCTCCGTTGAAAATTGATAGTCACCGCCAAGTGTTGCTAATGCTGCTGCTCCTGTGAGAATTTTTTGGTTGGAGGCCGGATGAAGTCGTATATCCTCGTTATGGGCATACACTATTTCTCCGTTATCAGCATTTCTTACGCTAACACCTGTTAATGCACCGGCAAGTCGTTCATCTTGAAGAATGGCATTTAATTCTTCTGTCAATGATGTCTGCTCTGTGGATGTCGTTTCTGTCGATTCTTCTGCTGTCGAGTTTTTTTGCACATCATTTGTTGCTCCAGCATGCTCTCCAACTGTAAATGGCAGGATCAGCATTAAAGCTAAAACAGCAAGAAAAGCTCTCGATCTGTAAAACCTTTGAATCATCACAGCTCACATCCTTTATGGAAATTTATAATAGTATATCGGAAAATTCCAGAAAAAGAATATAGGGTTTCAGTAAATTCATTCTGATGGCCTACCGTTTATGTAGAAAAATAGCTAGATATTCACAGGCAATCCTCAGGTACAAACAACATATCCACAGTAGTTATCCACATGTCCACATTTTCTATCCACATATGGTATGGAATCACTTGTTCGCCACAACATATATTGCGGTATTTCGACAATATTCACAGGCTGTTGATAAATTTTGTTCGTCTTCCATTTGTGTTAATTGCGGGAAAGTTTCCAGCTCATCCACAATTATATCAATGGCTAGCTCTACATGTTCCTCACAGCAGTAAATTTTCACTTTTAAAACGCTCCTCTTTTTTACATCAATTTATTAACAATGTGGATAAACTCTGTAAAACCTCGTATCTTCCAGTTATCCACACTACATCTTAACATACTGACACCTTTTATGTGTTTTGAATTTTGCACAGAAAAAAACAGGAGTGCGTTATATGCTCTCCTGTTTAGTATTTCTAGCTTCCACCTATTTTAGACAAATGGAGATTGCTTGATTGCTGAATGCCTTGCCTAAAAAGTAGAGGCGTCACTCAGCTTTACCGTTACTTCTTGCTTCTCACCGTTGCGATAAATGACAACTTGCATTTGGTCACCGACTTTTTTCTGGTTATACAAATGCTTTCGCAAGCCAATGACATCATCTATTACTTCTCCATCCATTTCAACGATCACGTCAAATTCCTGCAGTCCAGCTTGTGCAGCTGGTGAATTTGGTTCTACTTGAGTAATCGCTACTCCCGTTGTAATATCCCGCGGCAGCTGTAATGTTTGCTGCTGATGATAGCCTGGGATTTCTGTAACGGACTGTAACCCAACGCCTAAATACGGGCGTTTTACTTCACCAAATTGCTCAAGATCGTCAATAATCGGCCTTGCATAGTTAATTGGTATCGCCAATCCAATTCCCTCCACCGCTGACTCAGCAATTTTCATGGAGTTGATTCCGATTAGCTGGCCGCCAATGTTTACAAGGGCTCCACCACTATTTCCCGGATTAATGGCTGCATCTGTCTGCAGTACTTCTGCCTGCCAATCCACTGTTCCATTCTGATCAATATCAACCGGCACAGTCCGCTCTAAACCCGAAATGATTCCTTGTGTGACAGATCCTTCAAATGTACCGAGCGGATTTCCGATTGCAATGACAGGTTCCCCTGTTTTTAAGGTATCTGAATCACCAAACTCAACAACCGTATCGATTTCGTTACCTTCTACTTCAATTACAGCTAAATCCGTCCACACATCACTGCCAACTAGAGTGGCAGGAATTTTTGTTCCATTCGCCAGGCTCACTTCAAGCTGCTGTGCTCCGTCCACTACATGGTGATTTGTGACAATAAATGCTTTATTGCCGTCTTTTTTATAAATAACGCCAGATCCTGTTCCAGCTGGAGCACTTCCAGTTTCCTCTCCCCAGAAGCTGGTCGATTGCAGGTTTGTAATACTGACAACCGCATCACCGGCTTTATCAACTGCCTGTGTTACATCTGTGACCACATCAAGGGAGAGATTTTGCGTCTCAACATTTGATGAGTTATTATTTGTGCGCTGTTCCGTTTCTTCCGCAGAGTATGGAAGAACATTATAATCAATTAATTTTGGCAGTGCTATGACAACAAGCAGTGCACCAAGAATAAGCCCCACCAGGCTCGCTAAAAAATAACCGCTCTTTTTGCCTTTTTGGCGGCTTGAGCGATTTTCATAATCCTGATCATAATAGCCCATATGCATACACCCTTTCCCTTTTTAAATTATAGGTTTCTTTGTATAAGATGATGGCTATCATTTATTTTACCTCTATACCCATTATTATACTCAGCCTAAAATAAAATTCTAAAAAAAACACTTATCTTCTGTTAATCTTACGAGTTTGTTCATAATTTGTTTGCCTTTTATTAAAATACCGAACATCTATATAAAAAAAGCAGCAAAGGATTCAATAGCTCCTCTGCTGCTTTCTATTCTTTAAACTGCCGTTAAAATCGTAGGTGTTTTCGGATCGGTGTCATAAAGGGTAAACTGTTCTCCAACCATAATACCCTGTGTTTCAAGTGTTTGAGCGACAGACATGCGTGCTAAATCTTTAATGTTGTTATCTTGGCTTAAGTGAGCAAGGTAGATGCTTTTCGTGCGATCACCTGCTACTTCACCCATCGCAATCGCTGCATCCTCATTAGAGACATGGCCAACGTCGCTTAAAATGCGGCGCTTGATGCTCCAAGGATAACGTCCCATTCTCAGCATCTGTACATCATGGTTGCTTTCAAACACATAGGCATCTGCATTGGAGATTAACCCTTTCATCCGGTCACTGACATAGCCTGTGTCGGTAATTAAGACAAGCTTTTTTTCACCGCTATGGAATACATAAAACATCGGATCTGCCGCATCATGTGAAACGCCAAATGACTCAATATCCAGGCTTCCGAATGATTTCACTGTTTCCATTCCAAAGGTGAATTTTTGCTCCACTGGAATCTGGCCGATTAAGTTGTCCATTGCCAGCCATGTTTTTTCATTTGCATAAATAGGCAGCTTATACTTGCGGGCAATAATGCCGACGCCTTTTATATGATCACTATGTTCATGTGTCACGAGGATGCCGGACAGCTTCCCCATATCTCGGTCAATCTGCTGAAATAAGGTTTCCATTTGCTTGCCGCTTAGTCCTGCGTCAACCAAAAAAGAATGCTCCCCGTTTTCCACATAAATGGCGTTCCCCGTACTGCCGCTTGCCAGAACGCTGAATTGCATGGACATAATTTCTCCCCCATTAATTATTCTCTATATTACTTAAATCGATGATATCGCCATACTTCACATTTACATATAAACTTCCCTGGTCTTTTACTACAAAACGCCATACCGGAGTGAGTGTATAGGTAGTCGTATTTTCACTTAGGAATGTATAATAACCGATCTCCACATCCGTAATAACGGAGTTTGGAAGCAGCTTTCCGTTTTGATACAGTGTCTCCATTGCACTTAGCGGAGGAACCGGATCTTCAACTTCTACACGATCTTCAATGCTGGTGAGCAGTGTTTGTGTATATGAAACAATTTCACCTTCTGGATTCAGAAACAGCGTCAATCGGCCATTATTGTTTTTGTAAAACATTTTTCCTTCGAATGTCTGATAGAACGTAATCGTTGTTTCTCCTTTTTCCCAGAATGCATATTGATCCGCATATATGATATAAGCATCTAAAAAGGTGTTTAATTCTTCAAGATCAGCATCTTCATCTATTGCATATGGTTCATCTAAACTGACGACTAATTCTTTTCCTCTATTAATTTCGGCGGATTGTTCATCAAACTTTGCATCTTCAAGATCTTCCTCTGTGAATTCCGCCCGTTCAGCATTAATTAAATTCACTTCATTATTATCATTTTTCAGTTCTGGAAACTCGATGCCATCAGCTCTTAATCTGTTTTCTACAGAAGCTTCCGATTCAAGCGCTAATTGGCTTGCATCCCTCAGCTTTGAGAATTCATAGATGAGATACACATCCAGTACGAGAAACGCGATAATAAAAATCGTTTTAATTTTACTCCAATCCACGGTTGATCCCTCCTGTCTCCTCCATGGACAACATAATCCAATTCCCGCCATATAAGTAGTACCAGGAAGGGTCAAGATAAATTAATTTGGTTTGTGGATCCTTGGTCATTTTATAGCCAATTGCAATATCCTCAAGCTGATCTAATTCTAATCCTTCCAGACTCTCTAAATGATTAACGACTGATTCTCCAGATGGAAGATCAACCTTTATATGATCTGAAAGAGGTGCATCGAAAGAAAAATTGCTTCTTCGATATTCGCGGAATTTCCCTTGACTCCAGCTTACCTGAACGGTTGACTTACTAGAGCTATCACTAAAAATGGGATATCCGTTTAATTCATACTGTCGGAAGACAACTCGATTACTGGCTTGATCAAATGAATCATAGCGGTAATTATCTGTCCATCCGCCATGACTATTGACATAATCAATGCTTTCGGATAATAAACTGCTGTCTACCGGAGACCATTCCGTACTTGTATCAAAATTAATATAGGAAATCGTATTTGAATCATGCATAACCCTCAGCAGACTTGAGCTGTCCGTGAATTCTTCCATTGTAGACTGAACATTTTTCTGCACAATCGTTGGTTCACTAAAAAGAAGGTTCTTAAATCGATCTGATTCGAATTCCTCTGATAAATATTGATATTTAACAAGCTGCCTTTCACCTGAAGGAATAAAAATGGTCGTTCCAGCAGATGGCTGGTAGCGAAAATACTTGGAAAAATTCTCATTGAATATTGAGTTCTCAAAATACTTATCTTTAAATGATTGAACAAGTGAAGCTCTTACATGACTCTGATAAACGGTATTGGACTTTTTCGAAATAAAATAGACAATCCCATCTTCCCTGTCCAGATTATTTGAGTTAATGACAATATGATCAAAATCGAATGTGAGCGCAATCTCTTCATCAATGGCAATGACATTTTGATATTGCTCAATCGGTACATTATCTGGATAAGTGATAACCGTATTTCCTGGTTCATACATGGAAGAGATTAATACATCTGCTTCACTGCTCCGATCCTCGAAATCGGTTAAATTCCATTCTTTTATTTCATTAATTGTTTTGTTGATTTCCCCGATGTCAACCGTTCCGTAATGTTCATTATTCGGATAATGGTAGACTACCTTCTCAGGCAAGACAAGCTTGCTGAACTCGTTAGTAGGACCTATTGGCTCTTCCTTCAGCGTTTTTAGATTTTCAAGCAGTTCCAAGTTAGGCTGATATGTCCATAGAGTCCAAGTTAAAACTCCACTAAGGACAACTAAAATGACTAATATGATATTTTTAATATTTTCATATGTCATTCCCACTCATCCTCTTCTGTCCGGTCATAAGGCAGACTGAATGAAACGGTCGTCCCTTTGCCTTCTACACTATCGGCCCAAATTTTCCCTCCATGCGCTTCGACCATTTCCTTCGCGATGGCAAGTCCTAATCCAGTGCCGCCAAGCTTTCTTGTTCTAGCTTTATCAACTCTATAGAATCGCTCAAAAATCTTGCTGAGATTTTCTTTCGGAATTCCAACTCCCTGGTCAGAGATACTGATTACAATAAAGCCTTCCTGATCTTCAATCTGGAATGCTACTTTCCCGCCTTCTGGGGAATACTTTAAGGCATTTGAAATAATATTATCCAGCACCTGTGTCAGTTTATCTTCATCAATCTCCACAAATATCGAATGATCTGGCAGGTTTCGTTCGAAGATCACATTTTGGCTTTTTGTAAAGTCAAAGCGATCAATAATTCGGTTGTAAAACGGAATAAAATCAATCCATTCCTTCGTTAAACGATAATCCTTACTGTCCATTTTAGAAAGCTGCAGAAGATCATTCACCAGGCGAATCATTCGCTCTGTTTCAGTTTGGGTGACATTTAAGAAATGCGGCGCAATTTCTTGGTCTTCCCATGCTCCTTCTGCCAGTGCTTCTAAATAACTTCTCATCGTCGTCAATGGCGTTCTCAATTCATGAGAAACGTTGGCCACAAATTCTCTGCGCTCCATATCAATTTTTTCCTGCTCGGTAATATCGTGCAGTACCGTAATCAAGCCGTTTACAAAGCCAGTTTCCTTTTGAATGACTGAAAAGTTAGCACGTAAAATCAATGGATTAGGCTGATCACTATAGTCTAAAATGACCGAATCCTGTTCGTCTAGAAGGGCTTCAAATGTATATTCATCTTCTAATTCAAGCAGAGAAACAATAGAGGATGACAACACTGTTTCACGTGAAACATTCAGCATTTTTGCGGCAGGATCATTGATTAAAATAACTCGTCCCTTTCGATCTGTTGCGATTACTCCGTCAGTCATATAGGAAAGAACGGAAGACAGTTTTCTGCGTTCTCCCTCTGTCGTCGCATGGGCTTCCTGCAGCTTCTTCGTTAAATTGTTAAATGTCATCGCAAGCTGCCCAATCTCGTCTTGACCATAAATTTTAACCTTACGGGAGAAGTTCCCTTTCGCCATCGCCAAAGCCTGCTTACGCATATCAGAAATAGGCTTGGTAATCGTTTGGGAAAGCAAAACACCTAGAATAGCGGTGATGACCAATGCGATCGCTGTACCTGAAGCAAAGATTTTATTTATCTGCTTCATTTGTTCATACACATTTTCAATTTTGCCTTCTAAGTAAATTACTCCAACGATCTCTCCATTTGTTTCAATTGGCGTCACAAGTCGCCAGATTCGGTTGCCTGTTGACCGATCAATTCGTTCTTCATTAGCTGGCTGGCTCGTTGCCAGTGTTTTATTAATGATCGTGTCAATGGCCGTCTGTCCCACTAAATACTGATTATCAGGATCAGATGAACCAAGAATTCGCTTATTGTCATCAATAACCCGTACCTCTGTCACATCATCAGAATAGTAATCACGCAATAAGCGATAAATGTCAGCCTGCAGTGTCGGAGTGCTTTCATCCTCTACATTCCGATCCTTAGACAGCTGTTCCTCTAAATAATAAGCTAGCAAGTCTACACGATCTTCAATCGTTGCTTTAAAGTTATCCTTCAAGGTTGTTTCCAGCTGACGGACAAAATAGACCCCAATGGTTTGAATGGCAATAAAAATCAGCAATACATAGATGATTACGAACTTTAAATGAATCGAGCGAAAGAACCCAACCTTGTTCATCAATTTTCTTTACTCCTGTTCGGGATTACGCAGATAGTACCCCACTCCTCGTCGTGTAACGATCCATGTTGGATGACTTGGATTGTCCTCGATCTTTTCACGAAGTCTTCTTACGGTTACATCGACCGTTCTGACATCCCCATAATAATCATAGCCCCAAACGGTCTGCAGCAGGTGCTCTCTCGTCATGACTTGTCCGATATGTCTTGCCAGGTAATGAAGCAGTTCAAATTCGCGGTGTGTTAATTCAATTTGCTCCCCGCGTTTAGATACAATATAAGCATCCGGGTGAATGGTTAAGGCACCAACTTCAATTTCATTGGTTTCCTCTTCTTCAACCGCACGATCCGAGATCTGCTGATGTCTTCTTAAGTTTGCTTTCACACGTGCGATAAGCTCTCTCGTACTGAAAGGTTTTGTTACGTAGTCATCCGCACCAAGCTCCAAGCCTAGTACTTTATCGATTTCCGAATCTTTTGCTGTCAGCATGATAATCGGCATATCATATTTTTTGCGTACCTCACGGCAAACTTCAATACCGTCTCTTTGCGGAAGCATAATATCTAAAAGAATCATATCCGGCTTAATTTCCTCTACCATTTCAATCGCAGAGTTGCCATCATAAGCACAGTGTACGTCAAAGCCTTCTTTTTTCAGGTTAAATTGTAATATATCTGCAATTGGTTTTTCATCGTCTACTACTAGAATTTTCTTATCCATATATGTCCCCTTCTCTTGAAAAAATGATGAGAGTTTCTATTTGTATGTTCTGCACAATTTCTGTGGTTTATATCATTTTTACATTTAATGTTTTCAGGTGCAAATTTGAGAAGCGATTACTTGGCTCCATTCTTGCATCATCCGCTTTTCTTTGACCAGCTGCAGGCGCTAGGAGCTCGAGTTCTTCCGCTTTCCTATATAAAATTTTATCATTTTAGAGGCTTGAATTCATCTTTTAGCCGCTTTCATACTTAATTTACCACATTTTCAGTGCACCGGATTGGTCTGTTTAATAGAAAAAGTCTCTAGCAGCCAATGACTAGAGACTTTTTCAGTTAAACTTAGCGAACGTAATTTAGCGGGTCTTGAAGACTGCCGTTTTTGTATAGCTCAAAGTGCAGATGGATACCTGTTGAATGTCCTGTAGAGCCCATTACACCAATGCCGGATCCCTTTTGGACTGTTTGCCCCGAACTTACGCTCATTGAATCTAAGTGTGCATAAACTGTACGGTAGCCATTTTGATGGTCAATGATAATTTTATTGCCATAGCCGCCGTCCCAGCCAGCTGATACGACAATGCCATTGTCTGCGGCTTTAATCGTGCGATTGCTTGGTCTGGCAATGTCGATTCCTTTATGCAGCTTACCCCATCTGTAGCCAAGCTTGCTTGATACATAGCCGCCTGATGCAGGCCATACAAAGCTGCCGTCACCGCGTGATGGGATGACCTTGGTTCCTTTTACTACAATATGTTTAACAGGCTTTGTAATAATCTCTTCACTTACTTCTTCTTTTGCTGTTTGTTTGCCATTTTGCTCTGTTATAGCATATGTAACATTTCTGGAGCCTTCTTTTCCTTCTTGCTTCACCTTTGTGTCGCCTTTGAACATGGAAGAATCCTCAATGACTTCTTTTTCATAGTCAATCTTCTCTTTGCGCAAGGCTTCTTTCTCTACCACAACATCAACATAAGGCTTTAACACCGTTACATTTAATTGCTGACCAATATCTAAAATCGAATCCTCTTTTAGTACTGGGTTTAATTCGAGAAGCTGTTTAGTCGTCAGGTCATATGCTCCAGCAATACTGCCAAGCACATCCCCTTCCTTTACTGTGTACTTTTTATCTTCTAATGTTCCTTTTTTCAGCAAAGTGACCGCTTCTTTTACGGTCATTAATTCATCCGGAGTAATGGATTCTGCTGAGACAGAAACATTTTCTGTAAAAGAAACATCCACAACTCGTGTTTGATTGACTTCTAAAGCGGGTAAAGGCTCACTAGACGCTTTGTTTACTTCTACTGCTCGTAAAAGCGCATCTGATACATAACTGAGCTTTATTTGCTTAAGTACTTCTTCCGCTTGCTTCTCATCTGCTAAATAAGCAATTTGTTTCCCATCAATCACAATGGCCGATGCCTCAGCCTTAATCGCTAAAGACGATTTGATCTTGTCTGCTGTTTCTTCATCATAGGTATTGGCATTAGCAGCAAATACTTGTTCTGGAACAAAAGAGACTTGTGACTTCAGAATTGCATCTAAATTTCTATACTCATTTTCTAAGCTTTCCAGCTGCTTTTTCACTTTTTCTTCTATTAAGTTTTTATCAGAAACGGTTCCAATATATTCATCATCCATGTATACGTAATAAACGGTTGTTAACTCACTTCCATCTGCATATGCAGCAGAACCCGCAGCCAATGTAATTGCTCCTGCGGCTAAAGCAGTCATACAAACCCGTTTTAGCTGTTTTATCATTCTCTCTGTTGTTTGTACTGTATATGTAGTTATGGATTCCTTCCAATTAAACATTGTGACTCCTCCTAGACTACTGTAACAAATCTCCAAACATATAGTTCTATTTATCTACTAAAATTTCACACCCCTATACTTTACCATATGATTCTTCTTAATAAAGAATAGAAGTGATAATGTAACAAAATTGTATAATAACTGACATTTTATTACTTTTAACAAGCGGAAAGGCTTGTCGAAAAGACGGTTTAGATAGTATTTCGTGATAAATTTGAAGATTTTATGCATTATTCAGCTGGGCTGCAATAAATACATTAGTTGAACTTTGTAAAAAGAAAAAAGCTGCCTTGATTATTTTCAAGACAGCTTTTTGAGATGGCTCAGGACGGAATCGAACCGCCGACACAAGGATTTTCAGTCCTTTGCTCTACCGACTGAGCTACTGAGCCATAATTAATTTTCATTCCTAAATCGTAAATCTGCTAGTCCTTTGTGAAAAAAACCTTCGATTTTTTTCACAGATTGCCGCTGAAGTATTTCCAGGGTGTTAGCAATCTGCTCTACCGACTGAGCTACTGAGCCATTCAATTTATTATGTAAATGGCGGTCCGGACGGGACTCGAACCCGCGACCTCCTGCGTGACAGGCAGGCATTCTAACCAACTGAACTACCGGACCATTTAATTATATATGGCGTCTGAGAGACTGACCGCTCTTGTCGATCTGCTCTCAGCTGCCAAATGCCGATGACCCCTACGGGATTCGAACCCGTGTTACCGCCGTGAAAGGGCGGTGTCTTAACCGCTTGACCAAGGGGCCATTTTATTAGTGAAGATGGTGAGCCATGAAGGACTCGAACCTTCGACCCTCTGATTAAAAGTCAGATGCTCTACCGACTGAGCTAATGGCTCATGAATATTGCTCATTGGCGACGCTTTTTATAATATCATAGCATTGCACATTGTACAATAGTTTTTTAAAAACTTTTTTGTTAACCACACAGTTTATGTTGTTTACGGAAAAAGATAGAGTATTTACATCATAAGAGCGTACTATTTTTACAGATAAAATACTTTTTTAAAGATATTTCGTAAAAATAACGGATACCACTTCAGTTCTGCATTGTTTTGAACTCATTCTCTCGCATTTTAATCCCTATTACCCTAATTTAACCGGATTTTAAACTGCTGGCGCTGAAATAAATCTGTATATCCGCCGTCCAGGAAATTTATCCGCCATAAAACACAATATTTCCGCCGTTATTTTGATATATATCCGCCAAACCTCCAACCAGAGTGACGATCCCATCCCGCAGAAGTCTCCAAATACCTCACAAAAAAGACCAGAGAGAAAATCCCTCTGGCCTTAACGAACATATCTGTTATTAGTTTTGTCTCCAAGGGCTTCTGACTACGTTTGTTTGCGAACGGTCAGGGCCAACAGAGAAGATTGATAATGGAATACCTGTCAGCTATGCAATGCGCTCTAAATAGTGGCGTGCATTTGCAGGAAGCTCATCAAGTGATTTGCAGCCTGTGATATCTTCTGTCCAGCCTGGAAGCTCTTCAAATACAGGCTCACATTCAGAAAGGACTTTTAGGCTTGCTGGGAATTCTTCAATTACTTCGCCTTTGTACTTGTATGCTGTACAAATTTTTAATGTATCAATGCCTGTTAATACGTCAATAGAGTTAAGAGAAAGATCAGTAATTCCGCTCACACGGCGCGCATGACGAACCACTACGCTGTCAAACCAGCCAACACGGCGCGCACGACCAGTTGTTGTACCATATTCGCGTCCTACTTCACGGATTTGATCGCCAATTTCGTTATTTAATTCAGTTGGGAAAGGACCGTCACCTACACGAGTCGTATAAGCTTTAGAAACTCCAACTACATGAGTAATCTTAGTTGGACCTACACCAGATCCAATTGCTACACCGCCAGCGACTGGGTTTGAAGATGTTACAAACGGATATGTGCCTTGGTCAATATCCAGCATAACTCCTTGTGCACCTTCAAATAATACACGGCGTCCATCATCTAATGAGTCGTTTAAGACAACTGACGTATCACATACATAATGCTTAAACTGCTGTCCGTATTCGTAATACTCATCAAGAATATCTTCTAACTTGAAGCCTTCTGTTTCATAAATGCGCTCAAGAAGACGATTTTTCTCATCCAGGTTACGAGACAATTTTTCTTCAAACACTTCTTTGTCCAGCAAGTCCGCAATACGGATCCCCACGCGGGCTGCTTTATCCATGTATGCTGGGCCAATTCCTTTTTTCGTTGTTCCGATTTTGTTGGCACCTTTGCGCTCTTCTTCTACTTCATCCAGCTTTAAGTGATAAGGCAGAATAACATGAGCACGGTTGCTGATGCGAAGGTTGTCTGTTGATACGCCCTTTTCATGCAAATATGCAAGCTCTTTTAAAAGAGCCTTTGGATCAACAACCATTCCATTGCCGATGACACAAATTTTATCATTATAAAAAATCCCTGATGGAATTAAGTGCAGCTTATACGTTTCACCGTTGAATTTAATTGTATGTCCGGCATTATTACCGCCTTGATAACGGGCGATGACTTCTGCATTTTCAGAAAGGAAGTCTGTAATCTTTCCTTTTCCTTCATCTCCCCATTGTGTTCCAACTACTACTACTGATGACATTTAACATGCACCTCCGAGGTTAACTTAAATCCCTTTTCAAACAAACTAATTTTATCAATAATGAAGGATGAAAGTCAACAAAACACGAACATTTCTTATAAAAATATTAAAATATGTTCGTAATATATGAAAATAGTAAAGAAAAAGGGATCAGTTTTGAACTGATCCCCTTATGCACCAGGCGGCGCGTATGCATCATCATAGCGTTTCTCTAAGTTTACGAATTTATTATACTCTTTCACGAACGCGAGCTGAACGGTTCCGACTGGGCCGTTACGCTGTTTAGCGATTATGATTTCGATAATATTTTTGTCTTCAGATTCTTTATCATAATAGTCATCACGATATAAGAAGGCAACAATATCGGCATCCTGCTCAATACTTCCTGATTCACGGATATCGGACATCATTGGCCGTTTATCCTGACGCTGCTCCACACCACGGGAGAGCTGTGATAAGGCAATAACAGGCACTTGCAGCTCACGCGCTAAAGCCTTTAGGGAACGGGAAATTTCAGAAACTTCCTGCTGGCGGTTCTCGCCTGAGCGGCCGCTTCCTAAGATAAGCTGAAGGTAATCAATTAGAATCATTCCAAGACCGTGTTCCTGCTTTAAGCGGCGGCATTTTGAACGAATTTCTGTAATACGCACACCAGGAGTATCATCAATAAAAATACCTGCATTTGATAAACTCCCCATCGCCATCGTCAGCTTGCCCCAGTCATCATCAGTAAGTGATCCTGTTCTTAAGCGCTGTGCGTCAATATTCCCTTCGGCACATAGCATACGCATAACAAGCTGCTCAGCACCCATCTCGAGACTAAAGATCGCTACATTTTCCTGCGTCTTCACAGCAACGTTCTGAGCGATATTCAAGGCAAAGGCTGTTTTACCAACGGAAGGACGTGCTCCCACAATGATTAAGTCATTGCGCTGGAACCCGGCTGTCATTTTATCCAGCTCTGCGAAGCCGGTGGCGATCCCGGTAATATCGCCTTTTCGGTTATGCATGACTTCAATATTATCGTAAGTACGGACAAGAACATCTTTAATATTATGAAAGGCGCCTGCATTTTTGCGCTGTGCCACTTCAAGAATGCTTTTTTCTGCTTCACCTAATAAAGATTCAACTTCATCCTCACGGGAATAGCCGTCTTGTGCAATCGTAGTAGCTGTACGAATCAGTCTTCGCAGCAGCGATTTTTCTTCAACAATTTTTGCATAATACTCCATGTTTGCCGCTGTTGGAACAGAGCCGGCAAGCTCACTTAAATAACTGACACCGCCTGTATCCTCAAGCAGCTTGGCTGCGTTCAATTCCTCTGTTACGGTGACGAGGTCAACTGCTTTACCTGCATCGTTCAGCTTCAGCATGACATTGAATATTTTCTGATGTGATGCCCGGTAAAAATCTTCTGGAATTAGTATTTCAGATGCTAAAGTAAGGGAGGAAGGCTCCAAAAAAATGGCTCCTAATACAGCCTGTTCGGCCTCCATATTCTGCGGAGGAAGACGATCAGCATATGCTTCATTCATAATAAAACCCCCTAATTTGAAATGCGGAAGGCGCTTGCTCAGCCCTGCATGGCGAACGAAACGCTAAAACTAGACAAATATATATATAAAGGACATAAATAACTATTTTAAGTCCTAAAAAATGTGACCAGCCGGAACCGATCACATTTAATAGGACTTATCTATTGTAACATGTTTATTTCATTTCTGTATTTCCAATATTAGTTTGCTTCTTTTACATGAACATTTAGAGTTGCTGTTACTTCTGTATGAAGCTTAACAGGAACCTTTGTATATCCTAATGAACGAATAGCGTCATTCAGCTCAATTTTACGCTTATCAATTTTGATTTTATGTTTTTTCTGCAGTTCTTCTGCAATTTGCTTGCTTGTGATTGAACCGAATAAGCGGCCGCCTTCACCAGCTTTTGTTGAAAATTCAACAGTCAGTTTTTCAATCGTTTCTTTTAGCTCTTTTGCACTTTCTAATTCTTCAGCAGCCACCTTTTCTTCTTTTTTCTTCTGAGCATTTAGTGTGCTGACAGCTGATTGGTTCGCTTCAACTGCAAGACCATTTTTAATTAAGAAGTTATGCGCATAACCATCTGCAACATTTTTCACTTCGCCTTTTTTGCCTTTGCCTTTTACATCTTTTAAAAATATAACTTTCATTCGTTCTTTCTCCCTTCAAAGTAATCATCAATTGCTTCTTTTAGTTTGATTTCAACATCATCAATCGAAATATCCTGAAGCTGTGTAGCTGCGTTTGTCAGATGGCCGCCGCCCTCTAGGTTCTCCATAATAACTTGTACATTCACGTCGCCAAGCGAACGAGCGCTGACCCCAATAATATGATCAGAACGATACGAGATGACGAAGGAAGCAATGACTCCATCCATTGTCAGCAGGGTGTCTGCTGCCTGGGCTATGAGCACCTGATCAAATTCCTGGTTTGGATCACCCTTTGCAATGGCAAGGCCATCCCGGTAAAACGAAACGGTCTCAATTAATTTAGCACGTTTAATATACGTATCGACATCTTCTTTTAAGAACTTTTGAACGAGAACGGTATCTGCTCCCAGGGCCCGCAAATAGGAGGCAGCATCAAAGGTACGAGAACCTGTACGCAGTGAAAAGCTCTTCGTATCCACAATGATGCCAGCCAATAAAGCGGTCGCTTCAAGCATTTCAATTTTGCTGTTTTTTGGCTGATATTCTAGCAGTTCTGTTACGAGCTCAGCGGTGGAAGAGGCATATGGCTCCATATATACAAGAAGCGGGTTGGCTATGAACTCTTCTCCTCGGCGGTGATGGTCAATGACAACAACATGGTCGATTTTCGCCAGCAGCTTTTCTTCAATGACTAAAGAAGGCTTATGCGTGTCAACTACAACCAATAATGTGTCATCTGTAGCCATTTCCATCGCTTGCTCAGGTGTAATGAATTTAGAAAACAAAGTTTCATTTTTTTCAATTTCACCCATCAGCCTGCGCACACTCATGTCGATTTCTTGAGCATTCATAACGATATAGCCTTCACGCTGGTTCATTTGTGCTACCTTCTGAATGCCTATAGCCGCGCCGATCGCATCCATATCAGGCCGTTTATGCCCCATTATGATTACCTTATCACTTTCGGCAATCAGCTCTTTTAACGCATGTGAGATGACTCTCGCACGCACCCTTGTTCTTTTTTCAATCGGATTGGTTTTCCCTCCGAAGAATTTTACTTTCCCATTCGGCTGCTTAATTGCTGCCTGATCGCCGCCTCTTCCTAAAGCAAGATCCAAGCTGGACTGTGCCAGTGTACCCAGTTCAGGCAAGCTTGAGACGCCTGTACCAACTCCTATACTAAGCGTAAGCGGCACATTCTGTTTTGCTGTCGTTTCCCTGACCTCGTCTAAAATCGTAAATTTCCCTTTTTCTAAAAGGCGCAGGATGTTTTCATTAAAAACAGCAATGAAACGTTCAGAAGACACGCGCTTTAAAAATACTCCATTTTCCGTTGCCCAATGATTCAAAATGGACGTAACAAGATTGTTTAAACTGCTTCTTGTCGGATCATCCATTGCTTGAGTAAGATCATCATAATTATCTAAAAAGATGATGGCTATAACCGTTCTTTCCGCCTCATACATCTTCTCAATTTCTGTCTGTTCTGTTACATCAAAAAAATACAGCAGCCGTTCCTCTGGCTTATGAATGACACGGAACTTCCGGTCATGAAGTGTAATCACTTCGCTCTCTACTTCTTGCTTCACAATAGAAACAAGTGAATCCGCTACATCATAAAGCGACCTGCCCACAAGCGTATCTTCATCAAAACAAGTAGCAAGGAATGGATTGGTCCACTCAACAAAATAATCATCATTAATGAGCATAATGCCAATAGGCATTTCCATTAATGCTTCTTCCCCAACTTTTTTTACCCGATAAGATAGAGTTGAAATATATTCCTCTGTTTCTTTGATCTGTTCATTATTAAGCTTGAACAGAAAGTAAAAAGGAAGTACAGCAATAAGTAATGCTATAAGACCGATGATCCAATTGTAATATGCTAATACCCCAAGAAGCACCGCTGTTACGCCCATTAATCCGAAAATCGGATAGCGGATGGACCGCTTTTCTAAATATGAAGGCATTCTTTCAGCTCCTAAACATCTCTGCTTTCTACTCTTTGTCTTAATCCAAACCCTAAGTCAATTATACCTAATAATCTCACAATATAAAGGAGAATCGGCAATAATAACGAAAGTACGAGCGCTATTATCGGGAAAGCTTTTGGAAGCCCCTTCTTATAACTAAAATAAAAAATGAGAGAGAACCCTTGAATGACCATAAAGATCTGAAGAATATAGGTTAAGTTTACTAGTGCGAGAAACCAATAGCTTCCTTCTTCAGGCTGAAGAAGCAATGAAGCAATGATAGAAAGCAAATAGTACCATAAGATGCTTTTCGGAAATGACAGCTCTCTAAATGGCTTCGATTTGCTGACTTCTACACCGAATCTTTTGATAATCGGCAAGGCAATAAGCTGCAGGAAAAATACAGTTAGAAATGAAGACATAATTAAAAGAGTCGGGATCAATGTCTGGATCATTTCAACTCCTGCATCAAGCTGTTCAAAAAGCTCGTCTCCTCCTTGCCCCATTGCAGCCATCATATCTTTTGCCATCGCAATCGATTCTTTCATGACCAATATACTTTCTTCCACAAAATTGATATCCATTACGAGAACAGAAACCGCATATACCCCCAGCGTAGCCAGCAGGAATGCCAATGAACCAGCAATATACGTTTCTAAACGACTTTTCTTCTCTCTAAGAAAATCCCCAATCACAAGTCCTGTTAAACCAAATAAAAGCGTGACAGGCACAGCAAATATGGTTCCTGTTATAAAGGAGATTAGGACTGCAGCTACGAAGAACAAAAGAGCGTCCTTTCTGGCGTGCTTTGCGGCAATCATCATAAACGGCACCGGCAGCACAAAATTGACAACGGCTCCAATTACCGGCACATAAATGGTAATCATTAATAAAACGGCGAAGATCGCCAAAAATACGGCACCCTCTGTTAGCTTATGTACATTTTTCAATTATTTCACCTCATCAGACAGCTATTCCATAAGGACTATTGTAGCTACATTTATGCTCGCATTCAACCATACCGACCTAATACAAGATTTGTCCAAGGGTGAACAGGCTATATTGTATAACTGAACAAAAGGAACACCTTATGATCTAAGGTGTTCCTTTTGTATTATCTTTATGAATCATGCAGTTCAAACTTATTGACAGCAATTTGCAGATCATTACTGAGTTCTGTCAATTGTTCAGCAGATTTTGAAACAGATTGGAGTGCAAGCACTTGTTCATCAGTAGAAGCACTTACCTGTTCACAGGAAGCTGCTGATTGCTGTGCCATTGCCGCCATATTATGAATACTATTCAAAACATCTTCCTTACTACTGGAAACTTGATCCACTTCACGATGAATATAAAAAATCGATTCCTTCATTTTATTCACAAGTTCAGAAATCTCCCGGAAGCTGCCTTCTGTTTCTTGCACAGCGTTCGACTGCTGATAAAAGTTATCTTTTGTTCTATTCATGGAATCAACAGCTAGGAGGGATCCCTGCTGAATGTCCATGATTGTTTGCTTCACTTCATCTGTTGCTTTTACAGACTGCTCAGCAAGCTTTCTGACTTCATCAGCAACAACAGCAAAGCCTTTTCCATGTTCCCCTGCCCGAGCTGCCTCTATGCTTGCATTCAGTGCGAGTAAGTTTGTTTGTGAGCTTATATCTGTAATGGTCGTCATTACATTCTCAATCATCTTTATTTTGCTCTCGAGTTCATGAATGACATTCTCTGTAGCTCCCATAAACTCTTTTGATGTCGCAAAGGAATTTTTCAATTCAGTCATCTGGTTAATCCCTGCAGAATTCACTGTATCCGCCTGCTCTGCCAGCTTCGTCATCTCCATGGTCTGTGATGTAATATCATTGATTTGAGTACTCAATCTTGAAGACATTTGATTGGCGTGCTCGCCATCCTCTGCAGCCTGCGCAGCTCCATTAGCAATTTCATTAATCGCAGCCGCCACTTGTTCACTGGATGCATTTGTTTCCTCTGAAACGGCGCTTAAACTTTCAGCCGACAGCTTCACATCATTAACAGAACTTTCTACCACCGTAAGTAATGACCGCATATTATCCACCATGTCATTAAATTGACCAGCTAACATTCCAATTTCATCTTTTGAAACAATAGCTGCTTTTACTCGCAAATCTCCATTTGCCACTTCACTTACGGCTTTTTTCAAGTGGAGGATCGGCTTTGTCATTCGGTCAGCCACAAAATAAATGATCATGAGGGCAAAGATAAGAGCAATTGCAGATACTAAAATAATATTAAATTGAATAGATTTAGCGCTAGCCATTAAATCATCTTCAGAATAAGAAGTACCAATCTTCCAATTTGTCCCTGGAACAGTATCAAACATGAGCATACGATTCTCATTTTCATACACATAATGAATAGTGCCTTGTTTTCCTTCACGATTATACATTTCTTGGATAAAAGGAAGGTTTTCTATATTTTCTTGATCACTTTTAGGATATACAATTGGCGTACCCGCCTCAGAGAGGATGAATGGATATCCTTCATGACTAATTTCAATGTTGTTAATCATTTCTGTCAGCTGAGTTAATTTAAAATCAAGCCCCATCACTCCTACTGTACTGGCATTTTCCTTAATAGCATAAGCTGCTGTGACCACAATCTCATTTGTCGCAACATCTTCATAAGGCTCACTCCAAACAACTTCATCAGATGAAGCCACTGCCTTTTGATACCATTCACGAGTCGTTGGATCAAAATCAGCAGGAAGTTCCACTATTGGCATAATATTAAGGTTTTTGCTTTCTGCGGCTGCAGCATAAATAGAAGTTACTTCACTATTAATCTCATTATAGTCAGCCAAAATCTTTTCAAGCCCAGCTGTATTGTATTCTTCTTCAGCGTTTGAGGCTTGAATATAATTCAGAACTTCTTGAGAAGATGCAATGTGCTGTAAGCTTGTTGCGTATCTTTCCATAAAAAGCTGCAGCGTATTGTTCATCTGCGAGACGATTCCTTCAGTCTGAATGACAACATCCTCTTCAATTTTATTTTTAGTCTGTTCATTTACAGCGAAACCAACAGCTGCCAATATTGCAAAGAGGAGGAAAACAAACAAGATGACTAATTTCACTTTAATAGACTTCAGCATGCGATCGCCCCTTACTCAATCATTTGTACGACAATAGTACCACATTCGACAAAATTCTACTATATATTATTTTGAAAATTAGAATTTTTATGAATACTATTGAAGGGACTATCATACAATGACCCATACATAAAGAATCACCTAATGTGAAATAGATATAAAAATAAAAAAGCAGCATAGAGATCGAGTCTCCACACTGCTTTGACATACAATTATTCTCCTGCAACGAATGGCAATAATGCCATTTGACGTGAACGCTTGATAGCAATCGTTAATTTACGTTGGTATTTAGCGTTCGTGCCAGTTACACGACGTGGTAAAATTTTACCGCGCTCAGAGATGAATTTTTTAAGAAGATCCACATCTTTGTAATCGATGTGAGTGATTCCGTTTGCTGTGAAATAGCAAACCTTACGGCGCTTCGCGCGTCCGCCTCTGCGTCCTCCAGCCATGTTCATTTCCCTCCTTGCTGAATAAGTTTTACTGCATGTAAGGTTATATTAGAATGGAAGATCATCATCCGAAATATCGATTTGACCGTCATTTGCGAATGGATCCTGATCCACACGAGTATAACCTTGGTTATTATTTCGATTATCCTGCTGACGTTGATTCTGATTTCCAAATGGGAAATCCTGCTGTTCCCTTGGGCTGTTGCCATATCCGCCGCCATATTGCTCGGATCTGCCGCCACCGCCGCCTGAGCTATTTTTGGGCTCAAGAAACTGCACACTTTCTGCCTGAACTTCTGTGATATAAACACGTTTTCCATCCTGGCCTTCAAAGTTACGCGTCTGAATACGCCCATCTACTCCAGCTAAACTTCCTTTTTTAAGGAAATTCGCTACATTTTCAGCTGGCTTTCTCCAGACAACGCAATTGATAAAGTCTGCTTCCCGCTCACCTTGCTGATTCGTAAAAGCACGATTCACTGCAAGAGTAAACGTGGCAACTGGAACACCATTCGGCGTATAGCGTAAGTCCGGATCCTTTGTCAACCGTCCGACAAGAACAACTCGGTTCATCATCAGAATCAACTCCCTTCAGCAAAATATAATTTATCTATTACTTTTCATCTCTAACAACGATTTGACGAATGATGTCTTCGCTGATTTTAGCAAGACGAGTGAACTCATCAACTGCTGGTGTTTCAGCATTAACAGTCAATAATTGGTAGTATCCATCGCGGAAATCATTGATTTCGTATGCAAGACGGCGTTTACCCCAATCTTTTGATTCGATTACTTCCGCACCATTGTCAGTTAAGATTGAGTCGAAACGCTCAACAAGCGCTTTCTTAGCCTCATCTTCAATGTTTGGGCGGATGATGTACATGATTTCGTACTTTCTCATCACATTTGCACCTCCTTTTGGTCTAAGCGGCCCATATAGGGCAAGGAGCAATTATTCATTACTCACAAGTTGAAATTATACCACATTCAGCTTCTTAATGCAACGAGCTTATTCATAACTGCAAATATCCAACCTATGACGGCATATGCCTGTTAAAATGCTTTCGGAATCCTTCACCAAGTATATTAAATGTTAAGGCAGCGACAACAATCGCCAGCATCGGGTAGAAGGGAATCCATATGGCCGTCACAAAATCGGCTCTTGCATCCTTAATAAGCGTCGCCCAATCATGACTTAAATTTTCAACAGAAAAACTGCCATAGCCTGTTTGCACAAAACCTTGGCTTATAAAAACACTTAAAACAGCTAATTGCCCAATGAGCATTGCCACACGAGCCGCTTCACTAAAGAAATTCACAATCACTTCCGGCAAAAGGTTCGGGAAATAATAATGATAAAGCATTTTTAAAGGGTTATTTCCAATCGTAACTCCTGCCTCAACAAATGGTTTCTTTGAAAGCTCATGTGCCTGCTTTTGAATAATAAAAGCCACACGGCCAACATCAACAAGAGCAATAACTGCTATGGCAATGAAAAAGCGCGATTCGTGAAACAAGAGCGGAGGCAGGCATAGTATAAGTGCTACTGTTATAACGACCGGCAGACTTGAAAAAAGCTGACTCCAGCCGCGGACAAGCCATGCAAAAAAACCTTTATCCTTCGCCCCCAGTAAACCGAGCGGAAGAGCGATTGCATAACGAAGAATGACAATGAGGAATATAAGCAAAAAGGTATCCTTCGCTCCTACTACCAGCAAGCTCAGCATATCTCTTCCTTCACGATCAGATCCTAAAATAAACTCATCTGATGGCGGAAAGGGAGCAACCTTAATCTCACCTGAGGAAGGAAATAAAATCCTTTCTCCTCCCAAATCCTTATCAATAAAAGGAAGATGCGGACCAGCAAATGTAATAAGTGCAAGAACAGCAGCCATAAGGAATCCGATGATTAGATAATAGTTTTGCTTCATTTTGATCAGCCTCCTATACAATCCGCATACTTCTTTTAATGATAAAACTGGTCAGCTGTGCCAGCATTACAAGCAGCATAATAATGAGTCCAATGCCAATAATCACTCCATGTTCAAATAACCCAATACTAAGTCCCTCATTTGTATTGGTATATCCGAGAGCAGTAAACAACCGGTAAGACATGCCTTCATACCCCAGTAAATACTCCACTATTAGAAGGCTGGTCATCAAATGAACCATGATGGAGGTCATATGTGCTAACACTGGCTTTAAAGCGTTTGGAAGAATATGCGATATACAACCTTTTTTTGCGTAAATCCTTTAGAGCGAGCCACCTGTATGTAATATTGACCGTCTTCATTTAAAAGCGAGGTTGAAGTAATTCTAGCAATGTACATCATTGGATAGATGGCTACTAAAATCGTCGGCAGCAGAAAACTATAAGAAGTATTTTGACTTAGAAGCTTTAGGTCAGGAACAAACATGGTGACTCCCCAGATCATACAAACGGCAATAAAAAAATCTGGAATCGACTGCAGCATCCAGGTTAATCCATTTCCAAACACACTGAGCTTTGTTCCCTTGCGGCGGTAATCAAAAATCCCTTTAAATATCCCTAGAAAGACACTGAGAAAAAAAGCGGGAAAAATAATCTTCAGGCTTGCGGGCACATATCTCAGCAATTCATCTTCAACTGTTACCCTTTCATGTCTTGTATCACCTAAACTTTTATCATTCCAAACCGTTTCAAAATAGTGAGTTAGATTATTTTTGTATTCAGACCATGAAAATTGGTATTCCAGCATCATTTCAGCGGTTCCGCTAACGGTTGCCACTGTTAAATTCCGCGGAAACAAAACAATTAAAACAAGCGCACAAATAATAAGAAAATAGAGCAGCACCTGTTTTAGAAAAGCTCTAGTAATCTCCATAACTCCTCCCCCGAATTTCTTTTTTTATCTAATCATATCAAAGGCAGGAATTATTTTCTATAAATTTAGTATTTTCATAAAATTTTTATTGCCGGCAGCTCAGCTTGAAAATGGACAAAAAAGAAAGACTGCCAAATGACTGGCAGCCTGCTTCTTATACATTGAAACGGAAATGCATGACATCTCCATCTTTTACGATATATTCTTTTCCTTCTAAACGAACCTTGCCCGCTTCTTTCGCTGCTGTCATTGTTCCTGCATCTAACAGGTCCTCATATGCAACAGTTTCTGCACGAATAAATCCTTTTTCAAAATCACTGTGAATAACACCAGCACATTGTGGAGCTTTCATGCCTTTGCGGAACGTCCATGCTCTTACTTCTTGAACACCAGCTGTAAAATAAGTAGCTAGACCTAATAAATGGTAGGCAGCACGAATCAGCTGATCAAGACCAGATTCTTCGATTCCAAGCTCTTGAAGGAACATTTCTTTTTCCTCACCCTCAAGCTCTGCAATCTCAGATTCAATTTTTGCACAGATCACAATCACTTCTGCGTTATCTTTTGCTGCAAATTCTCTTACTTGCTGAACATACTCGTTGCTAGAAGGATCTGCAACATCATCTTCAGATACATTTGCTACATAAAGGACTGGCTTAATTGTCAGCAAATGCATGCTTTTAGCAATTTTCATTTGTTCTTCTGTAAATTCAACTGTACGTGCAGGCTTGTCCGACTCAAATGCTTCTTTAAGCATTTCTAGTACTTCTAATTCAAAAACAGCTTCCTTATCCTTCTGTTTTGCTAATTTGCCGACACGGCCAATTCGCTTTTCAACTGATTCAAGGTCTGCTAAGATTAGTTCTAAGTTAATCGTCTCAATATCATCAATCGGATCCACTTTCCCTGCAACGTGTGTAATATTGTCATCAGCGAAACATCTGACAACCTGGCAAATTGCATCTACTTCACGAATATGAGACAAGAACTTATTTCCTAAGCCTTCCCCTTTGCTCGCACCTTTTACAATTCCAGCAATATCCGTAAATTCAAAAGCAGTTGGCACAGTCTTCTTTGGCTGAACAAGTTCCGTTAGCTTTGTTAAACGGTGGTCAGGCACTTCAACAATACCGACATTCGGATCAATCGTACAAAACGGGTAGTTGGCAGACTCTGCTCCTGCCTGTGTAATTGCATTAAATAAAGTAGATTTACCGACATTCGGCAAACCGACAATCCCAGCTGTTAAAGCCATTCAAAGGTCACTCCTCTAATCTTCATAATCTATACTCAAAAACAATTCCATTCCTAATCAATTAACCTCCCACAATTATAGAGAGGTAATCCGAAAAGCGCAAGCGCCTTGGTCAGCCCCGACAAGCATAAGACAAGATGGCTAGAAGGTTGATCTTTACCTTCTGGACAGATTGGCTTATGACCTCGAGGGGCTAGGCGCTGAAGCTGGAATCTTAGAAAAACACATCCTCTAGCTCGTTTGTATTATTCTGATAGGATTTTCTTCAGTTTACGGGCAAATTCTCTTCTTGGGATCATGACACTATGACCGCAGCCTTCACATTTAATGCGGATATCAGCGCCCATGCGAATGATTTTCCAGCGATTTGTTCCACATGGATGCTGTTTTTTCATTTCTACTATATCGTTTAATTCAAATTCCTTTTCCATACTTATCCTCCCATATTCATTTTGCCGCTATTTATTTCAGGTTCTCTGCTGTACGTAACCATTCTTGGAAATGGAACATCAAAGCCATTCTGCTCTAAACAAAATTTAATTTCTTTTCTTAATATGCGGGCAATATAAAAGTGACGCATTGGCAATGTTTCGGACGTAACCCGAATGGCAACATCTGCTCCCGCCATCGTTTGAATTCCTAATATCTCAGGTCGTTTTACCATATCACTATACTTTTCAGGCAGCGTGAGAAAAAGCTCCTGCAGCACTTCTTCTGCTTTTGTGAAATCTGCATCGTAAGTAAGACTGACATCCACAAAGGCAACACTATTATTCAACGAAAAGTTCGTCACTTGAATAATGCTTCCGTTCGGCAGAATATGAAGCTCTCCTGTCCAGTTTTTAATTTTCGTCGTCCGAAGACCAATCTCCTCTACGGTGCCCTCAAACTGATCAATTCGAACGTAATCGCCAACGGAAAACTGATCTTCAAAGATTATAAAAAAACCGGTGATAATATCCTTTACTAGGTTTTGAGCGCCAAATCCAACTGCCAAGCCAACAATTCCTGCTCCTGCAAGCAAAGCTCCTACATTAATCGTTAAAGCCTGAAGGATCATCATTAAAGCAATAAAGGATGTGACATACGTCAAGACATTTTCCAGAAGCTTCATTAATGTGGCTTCGCGCCTCTCTGTAATTCTAATTGCCGACCGTGTTCGCACCGTAAACAATTTGTGAATTAAGATTTTGCCTGACTTAATGATAAATCGAGTGATTATGATAATAAGTAAAATTCTTAAGGCACCTTCGCCAATTTTCCACCATAAGGCTTCATTAAATAAATGCTCTTTTATCTCTAATATAAGGCTATCCAGACCGTTCATGGGTTTCACCTGCTTTAATTTTGTTAATTATACATTGTATACGATCTATATTAGCAACTTTTCTCTCTACATTGTAGCAGAGAGCACTACACTTTATCTCTTCAAAAAAAACTGGCACATGAACATTGATGGAACATTGTTCAGATATACAAATCCTTTACCATAATAAGTTCATTTTTTAGCAGTTCTTCGCAAGACATACGTATAGATTTTTAAAAAATTCCGTATACTGTTACTACTCAGAAAAATACAGGGTGTCTGCAAGAGGCACAAAATGATTTAACAAGCCAAATACCGCAGAAAAACAGCGATACAGCAGAAATTTTGAAGGAGAGAAGCCGATGAATTTTAAAACAAACCTTTTTGATAAAAAAACTGGCGGAACAAAACGGATCGAGCATGATGAGCAAAGTGCAGAAGAAAAGTTGGCAATTGAATTAAAGGCTAAACTGCCTGCAAGATTAGGCATCCGTCCTGTTGTTTTTGTTTGCATCGGCACTGATCGTTCAACCGGCGACTCTTTAGGACCACTTGTTGGGACACTGCTTGAGGAAAAAAAGATGGAATCCTTTTATGTGTACGGTACTTTAGAAGATCCCATTCATGCGGTCAATCTTCAAGATAAATTAGCTGAGATCCGCAAAAAGCACTTTAATCCTTTCATCATTGGCATTGATGCCTGTTTAGGAAGGGTTAAATCTGTCGGCATTATCCAAGTTGGTGACGGTCCTGTTAAACCTGGGGCAGGCGTTAATAAAGATTTGCCTGAAGTGGGAGATATGCATATAACGGGCATCGTTAATGTGAGCGGCTTTATGGAATTTTTTGTTTTACAAAATACCAGATTGCATTTGGTTATGAAAATGGCCCAAATGATTGCGGGCGGTATTTATGAAGCGAGTCTGGAATTTCCCCGGCATCCAACTTGGTCTGCAATTAAGTGGCCAGTTGAAACAGAACAAACACAGTAATAAGAAGAGCATCGAGGCTTAATACGGATACAGGGCTATAAAACTTTTACTTTCTGAAAGAATAACGAAAAATGAGGCAGTGATTTCTTTTCACCGCCTCATTTTCTTTTATCCCCACATATATAATATGGTCACAATAATGGCTGTCACGATAATACCCGGCAGCAGATTGGCCACTCTAACCTTTGTTAAACCTGTTAAATTAAGTCCAATTGCAAAAATCATAATGCCGCCTGCTGCTGTCATTTCAGTAATAAAACTATTTAATAGAGCCTCAGGGATGACATTGTTTATTCCTTTTGCAAAAAGGGCAATCAATCCTTCATACAAGACGACAGGAATAGCAGAAAAGATGACGCCGATTCCCAAGGTAGTTGCTAAAATTAGGGCGGTAAATCCATCAATAATCGATTTGGTATACAAAACCGAATGATCTCCCCTAATACCGCTATCTAATCCGCCTATAATAGCCATTGCACCAATCACAAAGATCAATGTGGCCGTCACAAAACCTTGCGAAATGCTGCCTTGCCCACTAGTTCCAATTTTCTTTTCCAGCCAATTTCCTAACTTATTAAGCTGATCTTCTAATCCTAAAAACTCTCCTATTACAGCTCCAAAAACAAGACTTAAAATGACAATTAGAAAATTGTCACTTTTCAAACCCATCTGCAGACCGAGAACCATAACACATAGGCCAATGGCATACATGACCGTTGTTTTCATATTCTCTGGAATGCGGTGAAATAATCTGCCTAAAAAAGTACCAATAATAATGCATATGCCGTTTACCGCTGCACCTAATAAAAACATGTAAATCTCCTATTCCTCTTATAAAAGATCTTTTGGAATGAAAAAAATAACCATCATGGTTGTGATGGTCACATATCTGATTCTTCAGAGCCCAGTAACTCGATAATGCGCTCTAAATCATCTTTAGAGAAAAATTCAATTTCGATTTTCCCTTTTTTCTTGTTCTTGTTTTGTTTAATAATGACATTTGTTCCAAAACGCTCACGCAGCGATGTTTCCTTCTCACGAATAAAGACATCTTTTTTCTCTGGCTTTTTTGTTTCACGTGAAACATTTTCATTGATTTGCTGAATGAAGCTCTCGAGCTGTCTTACATTCCAGCCTTCTTTGATCGTTTTTTGCACAACCGCATTCAGTTTGTCTTTATTGCGAAGTCCGAGCAATGCTCTTCCATGTCCCATGGAAATTTTCTTGTCAGTAATAAAGGCTTGAATTGCAGGCGGAAGTGATAGCAGTCGAATATGATTCGCAATATGCGGCCGGCTTTTGCCAAGTCTTTTAGCAAGCTCTTCCTGTGTCAGTTTAAGCTTGTCCAAAAGGAGCTGATAAGCAGAAGCTTCTTCAATTGGTGTTAAATCTTCCCGCTGTAAGTTTTCAAGAACAGCAAGTTCCATCATTTGCGGTTCTGATAAATCACGGATGATAACCGGTACTTTATCAAGCTTCGCTTCCTTTGCTGCGCGATAGCGTCTTTCCCCGACAACAATTTCATAGCCTTTAATGCTTTTTCGAACAATAATCGGCTGCAGGATCCCATGTTCAAGAATAGAAAGCTTCATCTCTTCAATTGAGTCTTTGTCAAAGACCTTCCGCGGCTGATACGGATTGGGGCGAAGCTCTTTTAAATTGACTTCTTGAACCATTTCCTCTTGATTTTCGTCCATATTTCCAAAGAAAGCATTGAGTCCTTTTCCTAACCCTTTAGCCATTCGCAACCACTTCCTTTGCCAAATCTAAATAAACTTCTGCTCCTCTTGACTTTGCATCATACGAAATAATCGGCTGACCATGACTTGGAGCTTCACTTAGACGTACATTTCTTGGAATGATCGTGTTATATACTTTATCTTGGAAATATTTCTTCACTTCTTCAATTACCTGAATGCCCAGGTTCGTTCTAGCATCCAGCATAGTCAGCAAGACACCTTCTATTTTAAGGTCTTGGTTCAGATGCTTTTGCACGAGGCGAACTGTATTTAATAGCTGACTTAACCCTTCTAATGCGTAATATTCACATTGAACAGGAATAATGACCGCATCTGAAGCTGTAAGAGAGTTAATGGTCAGCAAGCCTAGCGATGGCGGGCAATCTATAAGAATATAATCATACTCATTGTTAATTTCATCTAGAGCCCGTTTTAAACGTACTTCCCTTGAAATCGTCGGAACAAGTTCTATTTCCGCTCCTGCTAAAGAGATTGTTGCAGGAATAGCAAATAAATTCTCCACAGAGGTTGGCTTAATCACCTTGGAAGATTCTACATCATCTACTAAAACATCATAAATGCACTGATCAACATCGGCTTTTTCAATACCAACACCGCTGGTGGCATTCCCTTGCGGATCAATATCAACGAGCAGCACCTTATACCCCATATGAGCAAGGCATGCACCTAAGTTGACAGAGGTGGTGGTTTTCCCTACTCCGCCTTTTTGGTTCGCAATGGATATTACTTTGCCCACGATGTCACCTACCTTCATATCAAAAGTTTCTATTAATAAATGGTCTATTGGTAAAAATAGAAATCACGTATTCTATTTTATCATGAATTGATTAGGAGAATCATTTTTTATTCGGTAGTTTTGTAAGTTAGTGTGATTTCGCAGATAGTTGCTATTAATCGAGTCCGTTCCATTGCGCTGCGGACAGTCGCTTTCCGCGGGGAGGAAGCTGAGCCTCCTCGGCAAGCCTGCGGGGTCTCACCCTTTCCTCTACTTCCCGCAGGAGTCGAGTGTCCTCCGCTCCATTTCACTCATATTCAAAAAATATATCAGAGTAACAAAAAACCGAATGATTAGACATGTTTCCCCCTAATCACTCGGTCTCTTTGGATTAAATAATATGTCCCAGCCTGTTTATAGAAAGTATTATTAAAGGCGGCATTTATTTATAGCTTCTGCTCAGTTATTTTTACAGTGCTTGTTTGTTTGTCATACGTTTTGGAGTCAAATGGCTGGTTTCGTTTTACTTGTTTTAAGGTTGCGACGATGAGGAAGCTGACTATGACGAGCAGAAGCCATGAGCTGACCTTTCCTAGGTGTACAAGACTCCAGGCCTCTGTCTGGTTTGGGTATTGCCAGGCTCCAAAGAAGGTAGCAATATTTTCTGCAATCCATATAAAAAATCCGATTAAAATAAATGAAAAGACAAGCGGCATACGATAAAGAGATCCATTCACTTCGTATGTAACCGAAGATTTCCAAAAGACGATGATAACGAGAGCAGATAGCCACCAGCGGATATCCACCCAAAAATGATGTGTAAAAAAGTTCAAGTAAATGGCAGAAGCAAGAGGTACAACAGCTAAAAATGGCGGCCACTTCACTAGGTTAACATTCAGTCTTCTCCATGCCTGACAAAGATAACTGGCTACACTGGCATACATAAATCCGCTGTATAATGGTACTCCCAATATTTTAAAAAATCCTTCTTCTGGATAGGACCAAGACCCCATATGCACTTTAAAGAGTTCCAAAGCCAGCCCAATAATATGAAATAAGGTGATTACCTTCAGCTCATCACGCGTTTCAAGTCCGGAGCGCACCATCCACCATTGCATGAAAAGGCAGATGAGCAGCAGCCAGTCATATCGATACAAAAAAGGAAGCTGAACAAACTGTGTCAATGCTAATGAGGCAAAAATCACAACAGGAAAAAGACAAGATAATGCCTGTTCCCAGCCAAAATGCGTCAGCTGTTTTAGTGCCCTCATAGATTTACACCTCCATTTTTATAGCTTCATACATGCTCTAATTTTCATTTTGATCTTTTTCATCTCTTTTATATTCTAAAATATCTCCAGGCTGGCATTCTAAAGCCTGGCATATAGCTTCTAATGTTGAAAAGCGAATCGCCTTTGCCTTTCCATTTTTTAAAATTGAAAGGTTTGCCATCGTTATTCCAACACGCTCCGAAAGTTCCGTTACGCTCATTTTTCTCTTTGCCAGCATGACATCAATATTAATTATAATTGCCATTATGTTCACCTCAGACCGTTAAATCATTTTCTGATTTGATATCGATTGCTTCTTGAAGCAATTTTTGCAGTACTGCCGCAAAGACAGCAATGACCATTGATGCAAAAGGCACGAGCAATCCGACAAAGATGACACCTGGAGCATCATCCATTTCCGCAAACAGATAAAATAGCGGAAGTGCGAGAATATGCAAGCTGCTGATGATGATGGCACAATATTTGATCTTCTTTAATGCCTCTACAGAAATTTGTGAGAAAGCTTTGTTGCTGTCGATAAAGCGCAATAAGTTAAATGCCTGATATAAGGCAAAATAAAAAGGGATGGCTGAACCCCAAAAAATCATATAAACCATATATCGGATCGCAGGAAAATCAGGAAGCAATTCTGCTGCAACCTTTCCTAACTGGGGCACTAAGAAAATGCATAGTGCAAGAATTGGTATCCCAATAAAAATCACAGCGATTTTCAAGAAAAGCGTTGATACTTGTTTCATAAATACACCTCACTTTTATTATTACTTTTTCAATTTACCATGTAATTTATCGTTTTTCAATAAATATTTATTATTTATTATGTTGTTTTTATTGAAAAACAAACCAAAAAAACATCTTTTTTTTAAAATACACATAAAAAAAAGACCAAATTTCATTGGTCTCGAGATTATCTATAATAAGTTTGAATAGGTAAGATTCTAAAATAAGATCATTTCTTTTTCGGAATTTTAATGGTAATTTGATAAAACTCGTCAAATTCTTCTTCTTCTGAGTTTAAATTGATTCCGCTATCCTCTACCATTGACAGCGATTGACGGATCGTATTAACTGCGATTCGCATATCTTTGCTGAATGCTTTTCTTTTTGGCTTTGGCTTAACCTGTTTCTGCTCAAGCATTTTGACAACTCGGTCTTCTGTCTGCTTAACATTAAAATTTTTATCAATAATCTCCTGAAGAAGGAGAACCTGCTTTTCCGGATCTTTTAAAGGAATCAGTGAACGGGCATGCCGCTCCGTTATTTCTTTATTTAAGACAGCTTCCTGAACTTGCTCAGGCAGCTTTAATAAACGCAGTTTATTTGCTACAGTTGATTGTCCTTTTCCTAAACGCTGTGCAAGTGCTTCTTGTGTCAAATTATGCAGCTCTAATAGCTTCCCGTAAGCAACCGCTTCTTCAATCGGAGAAAGCTCCTCGCGCTGTAAATTTTCTATAAGTGCAACTGAAGCTGTTTCTGTATCGCTTAAGTTTCTTACGATGGCAGGCACTTCGGTCCACTCTAATTTTTTCATGGCACGCCATCTGCGTTCCCCAGCAATGATCTCGAACTGATCATCCGCATACTCACGAATAACAATAGGCTGAATAATGCCATGGATATGAATGGTACGCGCAAGCTCTTCTATTTTTTCATCGTCAAATACCGTTCTTGGCTGAAAACGGTTAGGCACAATTTTATCTATCGGTATTTTTTTCACTTCATCGTGGTCAGAAACTACATCTATTTCAAGCTTATTTTCTGTTTCCACTTCTTCTCCCTTTTCGCCTAGGCCAAAAAAGCGTGAGAAAGAATTTTTCATCACCCTGCACCACCTTTACGAAACTCCCTATTACATATTCTCTAGTGATATGACAAATCCTGCATGATAAATATAACATGTTTTGTACATTAGATGTCTTTCATTCTGAAAAATACGCCAATATTCTATTGTTATTCAATTGGTGTTTTATTTGGTGTACCAGGCTTTCTTGGGTATTTTTTCGGTGTTTGTTTTTCTTTTTCAATGATTAAAATATTTCGTTCACTTTCCTCTTGAGGCAATGTAAAGGTATGGCATTCTTTTAAGCGGCCGCCAAGAGTTGCGATTGCCTTCTTTCCAGCATCGATCTCTTCCTTTGCACTAGCACCCTTCATTGCAACAAAAGTCCCGCCCTGTTTTACAAGCGGCAGACATAGTTCACTTAGCACAGATAACCGTGCTACAGCGCGTGCAGTAACAACATCATATGACTGTCTATGGTTTGGGTTTTGTCCAAAGGTTTCCGCTCGATCATGAATAAAGCGGACATTTGTCAGGTTAAGCTCCTTGGCTAAATGCTCTAGAAACCCAATTCTTTTGTTGAGTGAATCTACAATTGTTATATGTAAATGCGGGAAAGCAATTTTTATAGGAATGCTTGGAAAACCAGCACCTGCCCCTACATCACAAAGATGCAGCGGTTCGTTAAAATCATAATAAAAGGCTGCGGAAATGGAATCGTAGAAATGTTTTAAATAAACTTCTTCCTTATCCGTAATTGCTGTTAAATTCATTTTCTCATTCCACTCAACCAGAGTAGAATAATAAATTTCATATTGTCTGATTTGCTCAGACGAAAGGGAGATCCCTTTCGCCGCAAGCATTTCAGTAAATTCGGTCGTGTTCATCGGTCAATCCTTTCTCGCTACTAGCAGATTAGTCGTTTGCTATTTTTGCAATTCTGCCTTGCTCCAAATAAACAAGTAAGATGGAGATATCCGCCGGATTGACGCCGGAAATTCTTGATGCCTGTGCAATCGAAAGCGGCCGAACTTCTTTTAATTTCTGTCTCGCCTCAGAAGCTAAACCATGAATGGCTTCATAATCAATGTTCTCAGGGATTTTCTTATTTTCCATCTTTTTCAGCCGATCTACTTGCTGAAGAGATTTTTCAATATAACCTTCATATTTAATTTGGATTTCTACCTGCTCGGTCACATCTGCATCAAGCTGTACATCTGCAGGCACAAGCTGATTGATATGGCTGTAGTTCATTTCAGGACGCTTTAGCAGGTCAGCCCCGCGGATACCATCCTTAAGCTCACTGCCGCCAAGTGATTGAATCAGCTCCTGAACTTGTGCTGTTGGTCTGATCATCACTGTTTTAAGACGTTCTTTTTCTGTTTCTACTGCTTGCTTTTTCGCTGTGAAACGAGCAAAACGATCTTCTTTAATTAATCCAACCTTATGACCCAGTTCAGTTAAGCGCAGATCCGCATTATCATGGCGCAGCAGCAGACGATATTCTGCACGTGAAGTCAATAGACGGTAAGGTTCATTTGTCCCTTTTGTCACAAGATCATCAATTAGTACACCAATATAAGCATCAGAACGGCTTAATATCACTTCTTCTTTGCCAATTGCATTTAAACCGGCGTTCATTCCTGCCATTAACCCTTGGCCAGCCGCTTCTTCATAACCCGATGTACCGTTAATTTGACCGGCCGTATATAAGTTTTTAATCTTCTTCGTTTCAAGTGTCGGCCATAGCTGTGTCGGTACAATGGAATCATATTCAATTGCATAGCCGGGACGCATCATCTGTACATTTTCAAGACCTGGGATGGTCTTAAGGATTTTATGCTGAACATCCTCAGGCAAGCTTGTTGATAATCCCTGCACATAAACCTCTTGAGTGTTTCTGCCCTCAGGCTCTAGGAAGATTTGATGGCGCGGCTTGTCGTTAAATCGGACTACCTTGTCTTCAATTGAAGGACAATAGCGCGGGCCCGTTCCTTTAATCATGCCTGAATACATCGGTGAACGATGCAGATTGTCATCAATGATCATATGTGTCTGTTCATTTGTATAAGTCAGCCAGCATGGAAGCTGATCTGTAATATATTTTGTTGTTTCAAAAGAAAAAGCACGAGGTACGTCATCACCTGGCTGTATTTCAGTTTTGCTGTAATCAATCGAGTTGCTGTTTACCCGAGGCGGTGTCCCCGTCTTAAAACGAACAAGATCGAAGCCAAGTTCCTGCAAGTGCTCTGAAAGTTTAATGGATGGCTGCTGATTGTTCGGTCCGCTTGAATATTTCAGTTCTCCTAAAATAATCTCGCCGCGCAGGAAGGTTCCTGTCGTAATAACAACTGATTTTGCCTGATAAATAGCACCTGTTTGTGTGATGACACCTTTACATACGCCATTCTCAACGATTAAACGCTCAACCATTCCTTGAATTAGCGTCAGGTTCTCTTCGTTTTCCATCGTTTTTTTCATTTCATGCTGATAGGTAAATTTATCTGCCTGTGCTCTTAATGCCCGAACGGCCGGACCTTTACCTGTATTTAACATCCGCATCTGGATATGGGTTTTGTCGATATTTCTTCCCATCTCTCCACCTAATGCGTCAATCTCTCTAACAACGATTCCTTTAGCGGGTCCACCAACCGATGGATTACACGGCATAAAGGCAACCATATCTAAATTGATTGTAACCATCAGCGTTTTAGCACCTAAACGTGCTGAAGCCAACCCAGCTTCAACACCTGCATGCCCAGCACCAATGACGATTACATCATAATTCCCTGCCTCATACGGCATGTTCTTACCTCCTATTTAGAAAAGCGCAAGCCCTTGCTCAGCCCCGACAATGGATCACTGGCTAGGTGCTGCTGCTAGACAAAGTTCTTAATTCTTATCTTTATTATGTTTCCTATTTTCCTAAGCAGAATTGAGAGAAGAGCTGATCGATCAAGCTTTCATGAACGCTGTCTCCAATGATTTCCCCAAGCAGCTCCCATGTTCTTGTCAGGTCAATTTGAACAATATCAATTGGTGTACCCATTTCAACACCTTGTATGGCCTCATTAATGGTGTTGAGTGCCTGATTTAATAATGCAATATGGCGTGTATTTGAAACATACGTCATATCGCCTGCTTCAATCGAGCCGCTGAAAAATAAACTGGCAATCGCTTCTTCTAATTCATCCACGCCCTGCTCTGCCAATAAAGAAGTCGTCACAAGTTTATGATTTCCTGCTAATGTTCGAACCTTGTCCATATCAACTTTTGCTGGCAAGTCCGTTTTATTAACAATCACAATCACATCCATGCCTTCGACAGCTTTGAAAAGATTCTCATCTTCCACACTGAGTTCATCTGAGTAATTCAAGACAAGCAGAAGTAAATCAGCTTCCTTTAAAACCTGTCTCGATTTTTCTACTCCGATTCGTTCTACAATATCCTCAGTTTCTCTAATGCCTGCTGTATCGAGCAGCCTCAATGGAACTCCCCGCACATTAACATATTCCTCAATGACATCACGGGTAGTACCAGGAATATCTGTAACAATCGCCTTGTTTTCGTGTACGAGACTATTTAGCAGGGAGGATTTACCGACATTCGGACGGCCAACGATCACTGTTGATAGGCCTTCTCTAAGAATTTTGCCCTGCTGTGAAGTTCTCAGCAGTTTTTCAATTTCCTTTTTAACAATCGCGGATTTTTCAAGCAGCATTTGATGGGTCATTTCTTCGACATCATCGTATTCCGGGTAATCAATATTGACTTCGACATGGGCCAGAATTTCTAAGATTTCTTGTCTTAACCCTCTAATCAGCTTCGATAATCTGCCTTCCATTTGTCCTAAGGCAACATTCATCGCTCTATCCGTTTTTGCGCGGATAAGATCCATAACTGCTTCAGCTTGCGACAAGTCAATCCGCCCATTTAAGAAGGCTCTTTTGGTAAATTCCCCAGGCTCCGCTAAACGGGCACCATGGTTAAGAAGCAGCTGAAGAACACGGTTGACAGATACAAGTCCGCCGTGGCAATTAATCTCAACTACGTCCTCTTTTGTAAATGTCTTTGGCCCCTTCATAACAGAGACCATCACTTCTTCGGCAACTTGTCCTGTGCCCGGATCGATGATATTGCCATAATGGATCGTGTGCGTGGGAACTTCCTTAACCTTTTTCCCGGATACACCCTTAAATAGTACATCTGCAATTTCAAAGGCCTGCGGACCGCTCAATCTGACAATCGCGATGGCGCCTTCCCCCATTGGCGTCGAAATAGCTGCAATTGTATCGAATTCCATCATTTTGTTCACCTCTCTTTATTCCTAAACTATCTATAAGATCAAATGAAATTTTATTTCCCAAAAGTTCAGCATATCATATCCATATCTATTAGAAAAGCAAACAAATTCAATTGTCCACAGAGCTACAGCTTATACTCCGTCATTTTATCCACAAATCGTCTTTTTGATATGCTCTATTTTAACTTATCCACATGTGAATAACAATAAAACGGAAATAGAATTAACAATTCCAATCATCCACAGAAATGGTTGCACGAAAAGATAGAACGCTCGTTATCAAGTGAAGTAACTAAAGCTTTATTTTCACGCAAAAAAACCTCAATCCATAAAGATTGAGGTCTGCTTTTTATTTCGTTTTAAATGGTTCAATGACAATATGACGATGCGGATCATTGCCATCTGAGTAGGTTTTAATCTTTCTATTGCCCGCCAGTGCCGAATGTATCACCTTGCGTTCATAAGAAGGCATTGGCTCCAGTGCAATTTTTTGACCAGTATGAACAGCTTTAGAAGCAAGTCTTTCAGCCAGCTGTATCAATGTATCATTTCGACGCTTGCGGTAATCCTCTGCATCAAGCAAGACATTAAAATACTGATTAGAATATCGATTGATCACTAATTGTGTCAGATATTGCAGTGAATTAATGGTTTGTCCTCTTTTACCGATCAAGATGGCAATTTTATCTCCAGATAATATAAATTGGACATTTTTTCCGTCTTGTTTCACTTCTACTTCGATCAGCGCGCCCATTTTTTCACCTATATCCAATAAGAACTTTTTTGCCTCTTCTATTGGATCTGGCTTCTTAACAGCTTTCACAACTGCTGGCCGGGAACCGAAAATTCCAAATATCCCCTTCTTGCCTTCATCAATGATCGTAATATCTATGCGGTCTTTCGTTGTGTTTAGTTGAGCTAGTGCTGAGTTTACTGCTTCCGTGACGGATTGTCCTGTAGCAGTTATTTCGTTCACTTTTTCGCTCCTCCTGCATTTCCGGATACTGCTGCTTTCTTCAAATCCGGACCTTTAATGAAATATGTTTGGATAATCATGAAGATATTTCCGACTACCCAGTATAATGAAAGTGCTGCTGGGAAGTTAATCGCAAAAATAACAATCATGATTGGCATTAGCCAAAGCATCATATTCATTTGAACAGCCATTTGCGGTGTATGCTGTGTACCAGCCATCATCATCTTTTGCTGAATGAATGTTGTACAGCCTGCAATTAACGGCAGGAGATAAATAGGATCTGGTGCACCTAGGTCAAACCATAAGAAATTATGGTTTGCAATTTCTCTTGTTCGGGAAATTGCATGGTAGAAGCCTATTAAAATCGGCATCTGAATAAAGAGCGGCATACATCCAGCTAATGGGTTTACACCATGAGTCTGGAATAAAGCCATTGTTTCCTGCTGAAGCTTTTGCTGTGTTTTTTGATCTTTTGAACTATATTTTTCACGCAGCTTCTGCATTTCCGGCTGTAGAGCCTGCATCGCTTTAGAGCTTCTTGTTTGCTTAATCATTAATGGCAAAATCAATAAACGGATGAGGATTGTAACAATAATAATAGACAATCCATAGCTTCCTCCAGCGAATTCAGCAACTTTTACAATAAAAAGAGAAAGCGGATAAACAATGTATTCATTCCAGAATCCTTCACTATCAGATGTAATCGGTTCATTAAATTCTGTACAGCCTGATAATAGTACTGTTACAAGAATTAAACCAATTATTAACGGTATTCTTTTCTTCAAGCGTTTTTTCCTCCTTAATGCCAAGTACATAGTTATTTTTTCTATCTCAAGCCTGTCCAACCAGGGCAAAAAGTTCGCCTTCCACAAGAATATGCGTAAATTCTGACCCTAATTCTATCTTAGATAAAATTTAACTTCCTCATTTACACTTTCTTATCTTTGAACAACTGGCCATATGTATTGTATTTTAACATCTTTTACAATATAAGTCTTACTATATTAAAAGAGAAATCCTGAACTATTCTTTTTTTGCATTATTACCATTGTAGCTTCGATCCAAAACTCTCGATAGCTTTAAAACATGGATTAGACTTTTTTTCACTTCATGGAAATCCATTTCAGCAACAGGCTTTCTGGCAATGATAATATAATCGAAATCATTTTTCAGTTCGCCGTCTAATTCGTGAAAAACTTGGCGTATATAACGTTTAATTTGATTTCGTTTTACCGCGTTGCCGAGCTTTTTACTGACTGACAAACCAATGCGAAAATGCTCCTGGCTGCTTTTATTTAGGGAATAAACGACAAATTGCCGATTTGCAAATGACTTGCCCTTTTTAAAGGCATTCTGAAATTCTTTATTCTTCTTTACTCTAAACTCTTTTTTCATGTCATTTACACCTTCTTCATGCAAAGCTCAGCTACCTCTCTACCTCTATTCTCTTTATCTCCATAAAAGCAGAGAACGATAACGAAGCATATTGATCCAGATTTTGATGATCACAGCAATGATCACTGGTTCTAGTATAGCCATTCCTTTAATGATATATATTTTGAACTTCATTTATATTTACATTTTAATTTATCCTGAAATTTTCAGGATAGTAGAAAAAAGACCACTGACGTTTCAGTGGCCTAAGCAGATAATACTTTTCTTCCTTTACGGCGGCGACGAGCTAAGACGTTACGTCCGTTCGAGCTGCTCATACGGCTGCGGAATCCGTGAACTTTACTTCTTTTACGCTTATTTGGTTGAAAAGTTCTTTTCATTATATGACACCTCCCTGAGGAATAGCTGTTTAAGACAGTCTTTCTAATTATATAGATGACACCCCTAGGATGTCAACTCCACATTCAGCTTGTAAAATACATACCTTAGAATTTTAACCTTTTTTTCCCGAAATGTCATCTGCAAATTTTTTCTTTTTTTTCTTTTGGTCATCTGGAGCCGCGATCTGAGCTTTTTTGTGAATAAAATTCAGCAGTTAAGACATCCTCTTACTAGACACCATTAAGACTGTTCTCCAATTAGCAAGCCATGATTACGGTTATTACTTCAGAATTAATGCTGATGGTTGAAATCCCCCTTTTATTAAAAGAAGAACAGATCATTTTGATAAGACATTCGATCGCTTTTTTTCGCATGTTGATATTTGTACATATTTCTTTGCACTGAAACATGCTCCTTACACAATTAGTCTATTGAACAAAAAACATGCATTTAGTGTTCATTTTTGTTTGTGGATGAATTTTCGACAATTTTTATGTTATCCACACCACATATAGACAGGTTTTTCACAAAAACACTACCTGTGGACAATGTTTGTACACATGATCTGAACCTTGTGGATAACAGTTTAAAAAACATTGCAACGTCTATTATTATCTGTTATCATATTTGTGTTTTCACACTTAATAACACACTGTGAATATCTTCTTTATCCACAGATTGTGGATAACATGTGGACAGGTTATCCAAGCCCATTGTAAAAATTTGTCCACAGGCAGTGGATACTGTCGAAATTCCATTATACTTCCTTATTATATATTTTTCCACATACACAGTTTCGTATATTTATAAATTTATAGGTTAGAAGCACTAATAGCCTGCCATTTTGTGCACGAAACGAACGGCAAAGGAGGGAAAACA
>NZ_CP071710.1:0-61233 GCF_018582665.1 Cytobacillus gottheilii
ATTTCATTATAGATGCAAAGGCAGGGGAATTTGCTAAGCCTTGAATGGTCCTGTCAAATTTCATTATAGATGCAAAGGCAGGGGAATTTGCTAAGTTTTGAACGGTACTCTGATACTTTAAGGCAGATACATAAGCAGGACTTAGTTTATTTATTAGCTCTTCATTTCTTCTAATCGATTCTAAGGCAGGGTTATAAAATAATTTTTTATCCAATGGGTGATCCCCCTATACATTGAAAATTTTACAAATTAAATTATACCTTAAAATCAAGTTGATTTAATCTATTAAACCTTAGAAACTTGCTTGTATTTGAACTAAATTCAGTCTGATTAATCACTGAGGTGGAGGCATTAATTATTCTAATTGCATCTTTTGTAAGGCTGCTGCAGCAGCCAAATCTTGCAAGGAAAGAAAAGAATTATATAAGATTTTAGGAATTATTCTATTAAATATAAAATTAAACTTTGACTTTTGTATATAATTATATTATAATTATAACAAGAGAGGTGAGCAAAAGGTTTATAAAATCGGAACAAACAACAAATCATTAAGGAAAAAGGAAGGATGATAAACAGCTACTCTGTATGCCATTAGATTTTTTAGTAGAGTTGCCATTTAAAAGAATGGTAAGTAATTTTAATATTAAATTATATATAATTATATTATAATTATAAAGGTGGTTATATCATGAAGCTGAGAAAATGGGTTAAAACCGTTTTGTTAATATTACTTTTACAAGTATTTTTATTCCCTGTTCTAAGTTATATATTTGAAGAGAAAGATTACATAGAAATAGTAGTTGAATCAGGTGATACAGTGTGGTCTATTGCTGAAACTTTAGATGTTAATATGAATAAAAATACCAATAATATTGCAGATTGGATAGTTGAAGAAAATAATCTACATAATCAAATGATTTATCCTGGCCAAAAAATTGTTGTTCCAGTAGAGAGTGAAGAAAGAGGTGTAGACCTTGCCTTACTCAATTGACATGTATTTTTGTGGAGAAAGACATTGTGGTCAGCTTTTTGCTGTCATGAACAATGTAGAACCCGAAAATTGTCCTATGTGTCTATCAAAACATTTTAACTTTTCACATGAGGCTAAAGCATTACGTGAGCGTGAATTAGATGCTGTAAAAGTGAAAGATGGGAGTGTGAAGTATTGAGTAAATTTCAGATGTTTTCTATAAATCAGCAAGTTGAAAAGTTAAGGAGTGAACTGATCGGATTGGCCGATGAATATGGTTTTATGGATGAACGTGTAATTGAAGTTAGTCAAAAATTGGATAAATTAATATATTCTATTCAAGAACAGAGGATGGGGAGCCGGTCTTAGGATCGGCTTCATAATTTAACAAAGGAGGATAAATAATGTTATTTACTTATTATTTGCAAGAGGAAATTATTGTTATGCCTTATAATGAAACAGAAGAATATAAAGTAGAATTGGACCAAGAAGATTCAAATAAATAAATTGTATTATCATTTGAAAGGAGCTGCTGGCCATGACAGTTTCATTTAAAGAAGTTAATGCAAATCAAAAGGTTACTATTGAATTTGAAGATATTAATGGTGAACTTAAACAAATGAGTGGAAAGGTTGTTTTTATTAACGAGCGCAAAGACATGATTAAGGTGAAGGGCAATGGTCATTGCTTGTACTTTTATGATTGGGAAGTAACTACAATTGTATAAGGAGGATTATGCTAACAATGTTTGATTTCGTTTTTAGTGTTATTCAAATTATAGTAGATGCTTTTTTACAATTATCTATGAGTAAATTAATCACATTCTAAATAAAGGTAGCACTAATCAAGGGGAAACTAAATAAAAGGGGTTGAGGAATTGGAGGAAACAAAATTAACTGTATCAGGTTTTTTACAAAAAGTAAGTAGATACTATATTCCTAGCATTTACAGAGATTATGGAAATAGAACAGATCAATCTTATGTCTATCCAAGTGATACCTTTTATAACTTAGTTAATCGTGATCAAGTTCATTATCACTTTGCATCCAATCTAGAAGTGAGAAGGCAGCAGCTGAAGGAATTGCTAGATTTACACAAGCTAGGAGAAACTCCTATACACCTCATTCATCTTGGTTTCTTTTATATTTATGGCCAATATTTTAGTGATTATATTCGTGATGACATAAAAGAGAACTTAATTGGGAAAAAGAGAGTTGATTTGTATAACAGTATTCCTGAATTTCGATTAATTGGTAATGATGGCTTTATTGCAGATACCTGGTTTGCTTTAAGAAAAGAACACGAGAAAGAAGATTGGGAAAGAAATCCAGGATTTCATAATGTAAGACTTCTTTTCCGTCCAGAGATTTTTTCAAATTATGGCACACTATATTATGATGTTGACTGGTTAGAACCTAAATCAAATGGACCAAGGAATGAATGCTATAAATATACAAAAGAAACTGATCCAATGATTACGAAGGTAGATGATTCATACATAGAGGGAACGATTGAAGTAGGGCCAGATGGAGGGGGATTGAGGCACTTCATTAATGGTAAAGCAATTCACGCAGGTACTTTATTAGAAATTAAATTTGGTACAGGTTGGATACCTGGTAGGTATGAATGGTCTTTTAAAACGGGGGATCCCATAAGGTTACATTCGGGTAATGATGAACTTTTAATTAAAGAAGGTCACCTGGTCCGAGTGAAAAGGTAAATTTATTAATTTTAGATAGATAATGAAAATAGCAAACGTTTGGGATTTTAGGATCGTAATAAACAATATAACTAATTAAGAAAGAGGTTTTTATAATGAACAATTCAATTTGGAAGTATGTTCTTAAAGCAGGAACATTGAATGAAATTGATATGCCTTTTGGTTGTGAGCTGCTTTCGGTAGAAACACAAGGAGAAGATATAGTTATATACGCTTTAGTGAATACAAAAGAAGACAAACAACAAAAAGTAGAGGTTAGAACTTATGGAACAGGTCATGACATTGATACTAATCTATCAAATGGCTATAAATTTTTAGGTACTGCTAACTTGCAAGCTCAGTCTTTAATGTTTCATGTGTTCTACAAAAAGACTTCCACCAGTCACTAAGTACTGGTCTTACCTACATGTTAATGTATGTAGCTACTAAATCATTAAAAGAGGAAATTTTTATTTTGAATATTGGAGGTTAATATGTTTAATAGAAAGCTAAATCCTGAAATATATAGACATAATGAAGAAAAAAAATATAGAGATATATCTTTCGATATACAGACTAAGTATTCCAAAGATGAACCAGTCAAAAAACTAAAAGCTTTGGCAGATCAGCCAAGTAAATATGAATTAATGATTTTGGCGGATGTTGTCCAAGATTACTTAAACATTGATAGGGAATCAGTTTCATTATCATCCGGACAATTAGATTATATTTATCGAGTTATAATTGATTTGTTGACTCATCTACAAAAAGAGCTGCCTAGTGGCGTGTATGATTATAGTTTGGCTACTATAAGAGGTGTAAGCGAGTATATTCTCGAAGAAGTAACCAGGAATACTCAGAACAAACAAAAAATAAAAGACTTAAATCAGCCGATAACCTATGAGGAAATTTTCATGTTTGAAAGTAAAATTGGAAAAATGGGTAGTGAGGATCTATTCAAGCTAACTGCAGATCTTTTACAAAGTGGGTTAGATACAATTGAATTACTTAGCCTTGGTCTTATGGGTTCAAATCTTTATACTCGACAATGGATTGTTAATAGGATTGCTAGAGAAACAAGAGGGCTGTCAAACTCATTATTCCAAAGGGATGTTAAGTACTTAAAGGATACTATTCCTGAGATTTTGGTGTTTTGGAGAAATATTGATAGTTTACTTGAAAACGAGTCTCCGCACTATTTACAGTATATTCATACCTTCAGGAAGAACCATTTAAGTCTTTTCGATAGCATTTAAAGAAAATGAAAGTAAAATAGAAAAACAAAAAAGAGAAGATAATGTAGAATTATCTTCTCTTTTTTTATGCTTATTCATGGAAAAACAGTAGATAATTCGGTATAATATAATTAACAAAAACAGTAGATAATTCGTTTTTGTTTTAATAAAGAATAATTGGAGGGAACGATGGAAGAAAATAATTTTAAGGATTGCATAATGGCCTTTGAAAAAGAACAGTCGTTACCATTGATCATTAGAAAGCCCATCTATTTAGACAGAGCAGAATGGATATACCCTATTTCGAGTGTCAGTCATCTTAGAAATAATTGTTCATATCAAATTAACGCTAAGACAGAAAAAACCAAGCTATTGAAAATATTAGTAGATCTTTTTACCAACCAATCAATTGGGACTTCAACAGTACATATTGGTTTTGTTTTAATTTTCGGATCTGATTCAGCGTATTCAAGCGACTATTATTTTGCTGATGAAGTAACAGAAAAGAACATTGGGCGGAAAAGGATAGAGGTACTTTCTGAGATACCTGAAATGAGAATTGTAAATAACGACGAGTTTTTAGGGCTGCAGCATAGTCAAATGGTACAAGAAAACGTTGAGTCAAAACAAATTGAAAAAATTAGGTTGATGTATGACTCAAAGTTATATCAGAAATTATTTGGAGGAAAATATAAAAATAACGAAATAGCCTGGATAGAGCCTACTTGCACTGCAGATAGCTTAAAGGTTAGATTATGGGATAAAAACAATCATGAATTGAAGGTAAACTAATGAATTGTCCATATTGTAAGTATGGGGTATTGGAGCAGTTTGGGTTTGTTAGGATATACATTTCTGGTAAAGACATTGAGTTGAGTTTTTCACAAAGTGAAGAGGAAGAAGGTATGATGCCTCTGTATATTTGTAGTGTAGATGAATGTTCATTTGTTATTACGAAAGCAGCCCCTGGTACTTTGCGGTCAGCAAAAAAAATAAATGAAAGGGTAGTGTTCCAGCACTATCCTTTTCCAGGAGCCACCTATTTTAAAGAATAACACAAAGGTGGCAAATATGGATGAATTCAATTGAAACTCAAATTGGTAAATATATGGAGTGGTTAAGAAAGAATGGGAAAACGGAAAATACAGCAAACAGTTATATTAAAGTAATTAATTACTTTAGTACATGGTTCCTTCAACTATATAAAGAGGAAATAGAAATTCAAAAAGTTAGATCTATTGATTTGGAGGAATGGAAAAAGTACTTATTAAAAGAAAAGAAAAAGAAAAATGGTGAGCCTTTATCTATTAAAACTATTAATAATTATATTGAAGGAATAAAATCCTTTTTTAGATTTTTGCAAGAATCAAACATTATACTTGATAATCCAGCAGAAGCCATTAAGCCCCAGCTATTAAAGACAGAGTATACTCCTAGATGGTTGGAAAATAAGGAAAAAAGAATACTTCTTAGAGTAATAGATGATCCAGTACTTAAAACTAAAAATTATTCGAGATACCTAAGGAATAAACTAATCATTTATTTAGGTTTACATGCTGGCCTGAGAATAAGTGAAATTGTAAATTTAAGTATTTATGATTTTAAAGATGGCTATATACAAGTTAGAGAAGGGAAAGGACAAGCAGCTAGAGACATTCCGATGAACAAAAATTTATCAAACGTTCTTAGTGAGTGGATGAAGGTCCGAAAAGATATTAAGTTTCAGACAGATGCTTTGCTGGTTTCTCAGAAAGGTTCTAGATTAACGACTAGTGGAATTTATTATTTGTTTGAGAAGCTTGTAGAAAAAACCAATATAAAAGATCTAACCCCGCACACCTTGCGACATACATTTGCGAATGATTTACTACAAAATAATCAACCGATAACATACGTGGCTGCATTACTTGGCCATAATGATTTAGATACTACAAGAATCTACACGTCACCAAAAAAGAAGGGATTACAAGATGCAGTAGATAGTCTTTCTACTGAATAGGAGTTTAAATATGTCAGAAGAGATAAAGAATAAAATCAGAAAATTATTAGCTTTAAATAACCCCGTTCTAATTTAAGGACGGGGTTATTTAAAAAGTTCTCTTGTTATCATGCACTAATTATTTTTTGAATTAGAGCGACGAAATATCTCTTTAAAGTTTTCGGCATACTGTCCAGCCAACTGTCTATCTACTGATGTTGTTAAATGTTCCTCATTTTGACTAGCTGTAGGTGTCCAATTAAATGAACCATGTAAAACAATTGAATAATCAATAATACAGTATTTAGAATGTAATCTATTATAATCTTTATAACCCCACTTGGGTACAATAGTTGTATCGAAATGTTCCTTTAATTTAGGAAGCATTTTCTTGTTTTGCTCTTCATTCGATACAAGAATACGGATATGAACTCCATTTTTTTGTTGGTGACATAATTCTTCATAATATGCTTCATCCGTAAACCAAGCAATATTGATCCAAATAGAATGTTTGGCCATACGTATACTTTGTATTAACTCTTCACGAATCTTTGAGAAAATAGCCATGTGGGATTGCACTTCTAATTCTTCAGGGCTTGATATTTGTTTAGGGCGAATTTCGATTTTGTCTAGCTCAAAACTATCATCTTCAGAATAACAGTCAACAATTAGAGATTCAAAGTCCTTTAGAAGGGAACGGCCCTCTTTTAGTAACGGGATCTTTGTACGAATAATTACATCTTCCCAATAGTGTTTATATTTCCTAGCAAAAACTCCATTGCTAGATAATTCTATTTCTGAATACGTTAATATTGTTAATAGTTCATCTGATTTATTATAGTTCTCAGAATCATATCTTAATGTCTCGATCATAGTTGAATAAAGTTTTAATTCACGTTCCTTCATTTGAACAACCCCCTAAAAATTCTCTGCTTACTTAAAACCCTAATATGTATTATTTCCTCAGTTAAAACAGATAAAAATAAATCTCAAAACTGTTAAAGAATTTGTTTATTTATAAATTAATTATAAATTATAAAATCTTTTTAAGTAACTATCTATTGTTTATAATGTAAATATAATTATTTAAATATGATATTTACAAAGGAGATGAAGAATTGAATAAAACCTTAATAATTGCTGAAAAACCGAAAGTTGCCAATCAAATATTAAAATTGCCTAGGTTTAATGGATCCAAAAGAGAAATGGGTAGCAAACCTTACTTTGGATATGTAGAAAACAAAGATTATATAGTAACGTGGGCTAGTGGCCATTTATTAGAAGTCCAGAATCCAGAGAATCACGATCCTAAATATAAAAGGTTTTTATTTGAGGATCTTCCCATATTTTTAGATTTAAAATATCAACCTAAATTGGATACAAAGGAACAATTAGAATTTATCACCAAATTAATCAACAGAAATGATGTACAACACATTATTAATGCTGCAGATAATGACCGTGAAGGTGAACTTATCTTTCGAGAGATATATGAATATGCTCAAAGCAATAAGCCTGTCTCACGTATCTTTAAGTCTTCTCATGAAGCTGATGAATTAGAGGCTGCTTTTAATGCGTTATTACCTGGATCTCAATTTGATTCTTTAGCTGCAGCTGCAAGGGCAAGGCAATATCTTGATCATTTATTAGGTACTACTATAACAAGGGCCAGTACAACAAAATTAGCTAACAATCAATTCTTACTTTCTTCCGGAAGAATTCAAATGTGTTTATTAGCAGAGATTAGGAAGCGAGAAATTGAAGTTGAAAGTTTTAAAGAAAGCTCTTTTTATAATTTAGAAATCGATCTATCTGAAGGATTCACAGCAGAACTAAAAACAGAAAAGCAGCAATTAAATCCAGAGCCATTGAAAGAGAAAGGGGAGCAATTAGTTGGCCAACAATTAATAGTGAAAAGTTTTGAAGAAAAGAAAAAGAAGAAAAACCCTAAAAATCTTTATAATTTAACAGACATATATAAAGATGCAATTACTAAATTAAAAGCCAATACTGCAGTGGTTCAGAAACATATTCAGCACTTATATGATTCCGGATATATTACATATCCAAGATCTGATTCCAGGTATTTGCCTACATCTAGATTGGAGAAGGTAAAAGAAGCAATAGGGCAGTTGCAGAAAAATGAAAAATACGAGCAGCTTATAAGCAATATCGACACTAATAATGTGACGGAAAAGCATAGTGTATTCAATGATGAAAAGGTTACAGCTCACTATGCTATTGTGCCGACCTCTAAAGTCTATAACTCCGAAGATCGTCCTGATTTGGAAAAAAAGTTATATGACATGGTTGTAAAGAGATTCTTAGGGAAGTTTCTACCGTCAGCAAGCTATTTAGCAAGAAGTATTATTTTAATCGATGAGAGAGGTAATGAGTTTTTCTGTACTGAAAAAATACTTCAGTCACCTGGTTACCTAACTTTATTTAAAGATGAGGTAGAAGATGGTACAAAGAGTACATTTAAACTACCAACGTTGAAAGAAGGACAAAAAATAAGTGTAAAAGACTTTACCATAAAAGAAGGGAAAACAAGAAAGCCCTCATATCATAATGAGCTATCGATTCTATCTTTTATGGAGAATGCCGGTAAACACATTGAAGATGAAGATATTAGTCACTTATTGAAAGGAAAGCGTATAGGAACCACAGCTACGGAACATACTTTCTTACCAAAGCTCTTAAACAGAGGATACATTGAAAGCGATCAAAAAGGATTTTTTACATGTTCAAAAGTAGGTAAAGCATATATAGATTCTTTTCCAGTCGAAGAATTGAAAAATCCTGACTTCACAGCAGAATTAGAGGGCAGCATAGAGCAGATTAAAGACGAAGAACTATCTTATGAAGCGTTTATTGCAAAATCAAAAGAGTTGGCCAACCTCATTGTGAAGAATATGAGCAATTTAAGTGAGGATGTTACCAATTATTTAATGGTCAAGCACAATGAGCAAATTGAAATTTGCTCCTGCCTTTGCAAAGAGGGGAGGCTCATAAATAAAGGGAAATTTTACGGCTGCAGCTGCTATCCTGAATGTAAAATTACTTTTCCTAAAGAGATAAAAGGAAAAGTAATTCCTGAAGGTCAGATAAAGAAATTGATGGAAGAAGGACAGACGGATCTTATCAAGGGGTTTAAGGGTGAACAGGGGACATTTGAGGCGTTTTTAATTGCTGAAGATGGTAACTTTAAGTTTAAATTTCCTACTGCTGAAGATCGATCCTTAGGGGTTTGTCCAAAGTGTAATAAAGGTCATATAGTGAATGTAAAAACAAAGGATAAGAAACAATTCTATGCTTGCTCAGAATTTAAAAGTGGCTGCCAGTTTAGCATTCCTGAAGAAGTGGCTGGTTTAAAATTACCGACAGTGCAGGTGAAGAAGCTGATTACAAAGGGCTCTACAGATTTTCTGCCTGGATTTCAAAATAAGGAAGGGAAGGAGTACACGGCATCCCTACACCTTAATTTAGACAATAAAATTACTTTTAAATTTCCAACGCTAGAGGATCGGACCATAGGGAAATGTCGATTATGTGGCGGAAAAGTACTGATAGGAAAGCATTATTATCTTTGTGAAAACTATAAAAAATCATGCGAATTCATATTGCCTGGAACATTTTTAGAAAAACAAATAACAACTAAGCAAGCAATTAAGTTGTTGGACCAAAATATGACGGATGTTATTAAAGGATTTAAAAAGAAGGATGGAACAGGTACATTTGATGCGAAGTTATCTTATAATACGACTGAAAAAAGACTGACTTTTATCTTTCCTAAGAAAAAAAATAAACAATAACTATATGAAAGAATAAAAAGGGATTATGGTTATAAAAATCAATTGACACAAAACAACTAAATAATGAAGATTTGATTATTTTAGATATAAAATGTTGTTCAAAGTTGTTCATTTTTGTATATTACATAGTAATATATGCTATAATCAAAAATATAAGATGTATATAAGTTATAATTTCACCTATAGAATGTTTAAATTGAAAGTTTTAGAGCATAATAAAAAGACCAAGGTACTGCAATACCCTGGTCAACCATGTGTCGCGGTAGCGATCTGGTACAAACTTTTAGGACAGAATAATCCACCTAGTCGTCCAAAACAGGGTGGGTTATTTTTTTGTTGCAATGATGATTTGTACGACTAATCCGATAAATAATACTACGAATGTTGCTGTCGCTAAATCCATGATCTCACCTCCATCGGAGGATATTGATCGCCACCCCGTCACATAGCTCTATTTATTATTATACCATTAATAGAGTTATCCAATATACGTTTTTAGAAATTTTTAAATATACTAATCTAAACTAAACCTTCTTTTTCTAGTAACTTCTTTTTTGCTATACGAAAATTTTAATTATGAATTAAATCGCTTGTAAAGGTAGTATTCTAATAATGAATGTACTCTATTTCTTATTGCTGGATTAAAATAGCTGTGTTTTTCCTCATAACCCTTCCATATAAAGCTGAATTGCGTAAATGCTTCGTCGTGAGAGGTCTGCTGCACCTTCATATTTTCTTTTCTCATCAGTTCTTTTACTACTTTAAGATCACGCTGAACAGCCTTTAGTGTATCCTCAACAAGGTTAATATACGGCTCCTTAAGTTTAAATGAGGCCTTATCAATCACTTTAAGATCTTTTTCTAAAACAACGATCAGCATTGGCAGATACATAGCTTTTTCAATCAAATCTCGATCTTTTTCAGGTATCCTGGTCATGATTAATACCTCTCTACAGCAGTAATATCAACAATCATAAGTTTTATACTTTCATCATCTTTTTCAAGGACTATATACTTCATTAAATAATCTACTTTGTTTACAATACCTAAATGATTCATAAAATAACCATTTTGCCACACAGTTACCTTTATATCCAATGTGTAGTGAAGAGACTCCATAACGACATTTCCAATCTCTTCTAGCTCTTGCTGATCTAGTACAGGCTTAGCAATTTTTTTATCTTCCTGGGCATCCATTTGAAGTAGCCCTGTATGCTCGTGCATAAAAAACCCCTGCCATTTTTTAAGACCTCTATCACGCAACATATCGCCAACTCCTTTAATGATTATTATTATATACGAACATAAGTTCTTTATTCAATCTGAATTCGATCTAAATATATAACTAGTTAAATGTGGTAAAATAGGCATATAAAAATGGAAATATTGACTTTTATATATAATTATATTATAATTATCATATACAATAACGAGGTGAAGTTATGAGCAAATTAGAAAAGCAAATCGCATCAGTTAAAGCATCGTTAGGTATTGAAGACCTGTATTTAACAGAACATATGGAAGAGTTACTAATCAAAGAGTCTAAGGGAGAAATCTCGTTTGAGGAATATAAAAAAGAATTATTGAAGGTAGCCAAAGGTAATGGGTGAATATCAATCTAAATACTGTTATCCAGGAACAGAAATATTAAAAAATAAGTTCAATGTGAAGGATCAACAGGTGCTAGACACATTGGATGCTGGATTAACAGCAAAAAGGTTGTTGGATCTTCAAAAGAATCCCATTAAGGGATCTTTTGACATGGAGCATCTCAAAAAGATTCATGCCTATATTTTTCAAGATTTATACTCATTTGCTGGGGAGATAAGAACGGAAAATATTTCAAAAGGCTTTCCGTTTGCAGACGTAAAATATCTTCAGCCTGCAGCTAACGATATTTTTAACCAATTAAAAAAAGAAAAACATTTAGCCGGTATGGATTATAAAAGTTTTTCTGAACGTGCTGCCTATTATATGGCCGAAATAAATGTACTTCATCCCTTCCGTGAAGGAAATGGGAGATCTCAAAGAGAATTTATTCGAACATTAGCTTGTAGAAATGGTTATAACCTAGATTGGAGCAAGGTTGATAAAAACAAGGCTTTAGAAACATTTATTAGATCTAAAGTAGATCATCATCCTTTGGCTGATCTAATTGAAAACTGTTTAGAAAGTAGACAACCTAATTTAGCTTTGAAAAAAAACTTCTTATCTCCGCAAGAGCGTGGTATGGATCGCTAATTGCTGTGATATTAGATCTGAAGGGAAGATGGAGATGTACGAAAATACTAAGCTCCACGATTTTAGAGGGAATTAAAATATTGAATATGATTTCGCCCTTGCTCCTTAAGAGTGAGGGTTTTTTGTTATATTGATTGTTCAACTAGTAGCTGCATACCTCCTACGATCATTTTTTAGCTTTTTTATCAGATAGTAGACCCAAATCTTTAGATGCTTTATTAGCTGCAGATGCTATTTTTTTGGCCAAGTTTTTATCCAGTTTCAATTCGATCCATCCTCTTAATTTTTTAGCATTATTATGGCCATAAAAAATTTGTAGTAAACATCATACTCTCCTACTCTCTCTCATAGAAATATACAAACTGGAATTATGGAATTACGACTCTGAGAAAAACACCAGGAAGACAGTTTTGAAAGAAGGGAGGGAAGGGGCAGAATGAGAATAAAACCAATCGTGCCGATTAACGTTCCAGCAAAAAACAATGCAAAAAAGGAACCTTCATTACGCAAAACTCGTTTTGATAAAACCGATCCAAGGAAATTTCCTGTAAGCGAGCAAGAAAACATATTACTAAAGCGCATGTTTAAAATGAGAAAAGATCAGCTGCAAGCAAAAAGCATTACTGAATTTATAACAATGCTGCTACGGTTTGGACTTAGGCATCCTGAACTGATAAATGATTCTTTAGCTTATAAAGATACCGGAATTTACAAGACCATTAAGCCTAATCAGCTTGAAAAAACGGAAACAGAGGAATTGGCCATACGCTTAAATATGTCAGAAAGAAAGGTTTTTTACAGCATCGTATTTTCAGTTGTTTTGTACATGCAAAAAGGAGGATCGTTGAATAATGAAGAAATACAGCCGTTTAAACCTATTAAGTAATGCAGTCCTTGATAATACTGGTGAAATCATAAACCGTATATTTGAATCCAAATATGCACGTTTAGAAATTGAAATTCCTACTTCTGACCTGAAACGTGCACAAGTTTTTGTAAATACAGTGAATGAACTGATTGAGGATGAAGTGGACGAGTATTTTACTGTAGACAAGCTTATTGTGCTCCTATATAGGGATTTTTTAAGACAGGTTGACCAGGGAATGGATCTTGAAACACTGGCAAATGCCATTAGAGCAAAGATGGCAGCACTTGAAAATAAAACGCTGAAAGTGAAGCATTATTTAGCATTAGAAGAGGATATGGACTTAGATTCCTTGAAGCAAAGAGTAAAAGCTCAAAAGAAGAAACGTATGTCTTATTCTGTTGTTACATTTAAGGTGTATAAACAATCTGTATTGAGAGGAGAATTGTTGCTGCATGATCTGGCAGAGCTGCATCCTGATCTTGAAATGACAGTTGAGGATTTAATAGCTTTGCGATTAAGGGATGTGTTAAAAGAGATAAAAAAAGGAGATTACAATATTCTGGCTAACGTAGTGGAATTATTAACATAAAAAATGATAATTTTTCCTAAAGTTAGTTTCATTCAATTAAAAGAGGCCTATAATATAACTGTAATACAAAAAAAGACATCCATTCGATGTCTTTCTGAATTTTCTGACAAACCACACCAAATAAAAAACAGTTATACTGTTGACAATTGTCGGAATCTTTGGTATGATGAAGTATACGGAGTGGGCTAGAGACAGGTCTGTCATTTGCCTATCCAATGTCGCTAGTTTATTGATGTTGGCGCATCTAATAAACTACAGAGAGTGCCAGAAATTCTTTAATGTTGTTTGGAAACAATTTTTTTGTTTTGATACTTTAAAATCATAACAAAAGAGTTTGTAGATGTCAAAGAATTTTATGATGTAAATATAGGAAATTAAACGGTTTACACGTTATCTTATATAAAATAATCAGCATTTCTCTGAGAATTTGACCAAGAAAGGAGAAAATAGGATAAGGTAAATGACAAGCATGGCTTCTTCTCACTCCTAAATAATTTATTAGGAGGAATGTCAAAATGACATTAATTAGCACACATAAAAGAAGAAGCCATATGGTGAGAGGACATTTTAGAAGAGGAGTTTGGATTAACACCCATAGAAGAAGTGGTTCCACAGTGGGTCAACACTGGCGTAAGCGTTAAGTAACTCTGATCCCCTGTTCTCAGCAGGGGATTCTCCAAAATGTCAGCAGCTCGTTCTTGTATAGCTATTAGTCTTTTCCACTATAAAGATATTTTATGCTTCGTATTTAAAATTTGTCCCCGTTTACGGGGATTTTTTTATTTCAAGGTAATTAAATCACTCTCTAAAAGATCAAACGACATGAAAAAAGGGAGGCTATTATGCTCCTCCCTAAAAAATGATCATATACGCCTGTCCCAAATTAATGATTGTTAGTATGATTATAACCCATATATACCATACAATTCCTTTTAAAAATTTCATTAATACCTTTCCTATTTTCGGAAATAAAGCTGGAAACATTAATGATATAAGTAATACTGCAAAATTGATTTCTGCCATTGCGTCATTCAATGTAAATCGCTCCTTTTGTTTAATATTTTTTTGATCTGATCGTAGATTAGACAGTTTTCTTTTTTTTGTACCGTTTTCCTGAAACATTATAGCTTCGGAATTTTTACGTTCGAAGACCAATGAAAGAAAACTTGTTCTAACATAATTAATCTTTTTGTTGCACTCTGTTTGTCTTAAAAAAAGTCCTCATATAAATAAGGGGAAAAAGTCAAAGTTTACTCCCTAATTCCATGTTTTTTTTTAAAATTAATGAAAAAAAGTTTCGTCCTGGCTTATTAAGATGATAGATAAATTCTTTAGACATATTCAGTTACCATGGTTTTATATTGTTTTAATAAGAATTTCTCTTCTCCTTTTGTAAAAAAATGGATCTTCTACCCAATAAAGTGTTTTGTAGGATGAAATTTTTTGAATTTGTCCTGAGAGTGGTCCTATTTAGATGCAATTAAAAGGTCAAGATCAAGTAAAAGAAGGATTTAAGAGCACTTTGGGTGGCAGCACGACAGCTGAAACGAAAAGGAAGATCGCCTTTTCGACCAGCTGTAACGTGTCGCTTCAGCACTAAATGCCCCGATAACCACCATCTGTACGCCTATCGGCTACACCTGGTAGGTTCCTGATTCATTTACCTCCGGCCGTACTGAACGAGCCGAAAGGCGAATAAGACCTTTAAATACCAAAATGATAGCAGCCATCCGGCTGCTTTTTTATTTTTAAAGAACAAAGTCAAAACCCGTCTCCTTTTCCCCCTTTTGCCTTGCGCAGCGTATCAGTACGGGGCCGACATCGGTTTTGAGCTGGGCGAGCCTCGGCTTCGCTTCTCTTCCCAGCTCCCTCCCGTGACGGCCAGCCAACCTGTAAAGGGGCATCAAAATTTTTTCTTCCCATTTTATAAAGAGCAAGGAAGAAAAATTTTTGAGTGCTGTTCCCTTTACAGGCTGTCTATCCTACTGATTCGTGCTCCATGTCAAAAGGGGAAAAATTCACCCTTTCGGGCATGCCACGCTACGCATGGCAAAAGGAAGGAGACAAAAACATGAAAACAACAACAACAAATTCAAAAGAAAAAAGTGCAAAAAAAGAAAAACTAAACGTTTATGAAATTGTGACTCAGAACATAATCGAAAAATTAGAAAATGGTGTTATTCCTTGGAGAAAACCTTGGACAAATGCTAATGCTGTGAATTGGGTAACTCAGAAACCATATAGAGGAATTAACGTCATGCTATTAGAGCCTGGGGAGTATGCCACATTTAAACAAATAAAAGATGCTGGCGGTAAGGTTAAAAAGGGTGCGAAATCACAAATTATTGTTTTTTGGAACTGGATGGATAAAAAAGATCCAGACACAGGCGAAATTGAAAAAATTCCTTTTTTGAGATATTACCGAGTCTTTGAAATTAATACACAAGTTGATGGGTTGAATAGTAAGCGTGAATCGATTGAATACGATCACGATCCAATTCAAAAGGCTGAAGAGATTAAAAAAGGATATATTAATTCTCCAGATATAACATATATGCCGGGCAGAGCAGTTTACTACCCGACATTAGACAAAATCAATTGTCCGCCTATAAAAGATTTTAAAGTAGCTGAGGAACATTATTCTGTTCTCTTTCATGAGATGATCCACAGTACCGGACACCAAACAAGGTTAAAACGTAAAGGGATTACAACTGCAGGTGTTGCCTTTGGTGATGAAGTGTACAGCAAAGAGGAGCTAGTAGCAGAGCTGGGAGCATCGATGCTGTGCGGTGTTGCTGGGATTGATAATCATACAATTGAAAATTCAGCATCTTACATACAATCATGGCTACGCCAATTAAAAGATGATAGTCGAATGATTGTACAAGCTGCAGCACAGGCGCAAAAAGCAGCCGACTACATATTAGGAACCAAATTCAACGCAGAAGGCTAACGCCTTCTGCTTTATATAAGAAAATATGAAACGAAGAGGAGTATTCAAATGGAATATAAATATATAGGCGTATGTGTAATAGGTGGGTTAATAGATACTGTATTCGAAGAAGTAGACTTTAATAAAGCCAAAGATAGACTGTTAGAAGTATATAAAAATTCAGGATTTGATCCTCACTGTGATCATGCACGTATTTTCTTGAATGGCGAGGAAGTCTATTCATATGAAGAAATGGCAACATGCGGAAATTGCGGAGAAGATTATCCTGAATCGGATATTAATATGATTGATTATGAAATTGATTTGTGTGGAGTGTGTGAAAAAGAATATAAAAATAAGTAGCTCATTTAACATATTCATGGAGGAGGGAAACCTTCTCCTTATGAGGAGGAAATCAAAGCATGTGGGATAAATTAAAAGTTTTAGCCGACTTTCTTCAAACTGATGAAGCAGAATTGAAAATGTGGAATGATGATTCTATCACCTTTTATAATAATGATCGATTTGAATATATTTTGAAACGTAGAAAATCAAATACTTACATGGAGTTTTTAGGAAAACACAAAGGATTCTTTATCTACAAAAATTAACCTACAACCAAAGTGCCGATCCTTCCTTAATCGTCAGGATCGGTTTCTTTCAAGAAACCCTAAAATCTGTAGATTTCATACAAATTAAAGTAATATATAATACAAATATTATGATATTTACAATATAATAGAGTGGTAACACCATCATAAATTAAAGGAGGATTCGTTTTGGAGCAAAGCGCAGCAGCAGTAAGGTCAAAAATGATTGTAAGTCCCCAAGTATCTAGAGAATCCAGATTAAATCAGTTGAAGTTTGATCTTAGTTTAAAGTTTGGAATTGATTTTAATAATACAGAAAAACACCAGTATCTACTTGCACGTAATAACCAGGAGAAAAAACATGAGATCGTAAGAATAGACAGAGGTTCACTTGATTACAAGGAGCCATTTGTAACTATTAATGGTCAAACTAAATCTCTAATGGATGTAGCTTTTTCAGGTGATTATTCTTTTGTTAAACCAGCAAAAGAAATTGAAACGGCAAGAGAGGCAATTAGTAAAGAATTATCAAAAGGAAATGAAAAAGTATATGTGGCAGCAATGGATCAGGAAAAAGTTAAGAATGTTGCTGTTTTTGAAAGAGAACCTGAAACTAAGAATGTGCTAATAACTGAAATTAATGGAAAGAAGCCATTTGACCCAGCAGTGAGGGATCAATACAATTTTGTAGAAAATGCAGTGAAAAACTTTCATAAATGTGTATTCTTCACCAAAGATGAGTATGAACGTTCAAGGGTAGTAGGTGAAGAGATAAGTATATCTAAAGAGAGACCAAGTCTAACAAAAGAAAAGTCACCTGAGAGAGCTTTAGACAGATAGATTAAATTGCTGTAACCGTTGGTATGTATGTATCAACGGTATTTTTGATTAAAGACTAAACACTAGATTAATTTGTTGAAATTTCCAGTTTTTATTGCTATAATTATAATATAATTATACTATATTTATTCACAAACGTTTGTGAATTTGTCCGTTTATCCTAAGGAGTTGGGAAAGTTGTCGGAAGAAAAGCGTAATGACTTAATTGCATTCTGTGTGAAAGCTACAGCCACTTTACACGAAATAGAAGAAACGCACATTGATAGGGCTGACTTTACTGCTATGGATGATGAAAATTTATTGCAAGAAGCGAATTGGTTAGAGACAGTAACATAGATAACTAATATCGATTAAAAAGATGGTTATATAGTTATGTCTATTAAATAGATATAACATAGAAATAGTCTTCTGGAGACCACTAGAAGTAGTCTCCAGTCAAAAATTATTTTTTGTTCAATCTTCTTAAAAAAGCAAACAACAGTTTAAAGGTTTTAAATGGAATATTAATAAAGATTATTAACGGAATACATATAAAATTGACTTCTATACCCTTGAAAAGTTCATAAATGAATTCTACAAAACGAATGAAGATTATTAGTATTTCACCTGTAGTAAACATGCAGTACCTCCTTTTTAGTTGATACTTGCAATATCTAGTCTAAGGTGAAATTTATGTTGACCAACTTGTTTGTTCTGTTTTGGTGGCCAAAGAAGTTCTTATCGAAAACATAAGCGTTTCGCTGCTTAAACTATGTTCTTTGAAAAATTAGAATGGAGGTAGAAACGTGTTATTAAAACTTGATAGGACAGAATTAGATCTTGATGATCTAATCGATCCTGAAGATAGACTGGTTCAAAAGTTAATTCAGTACATTGAATTAAAAAAGAACGATAGCAGCATGAGTGATATTGAGGTTGGCGGTGCGTGTAAGGCATGCGGTTCCTATATTAACCAAGATCCAACTTCATTTTTTTCAACTATACATAATTGTGAAATTTGGCATTTTAGCATTTTATCAGATGCAGAGCTTGAAGACGAAGAAGACTATATTGATAAAGACTGGAAAAGAATTATGGGTGATGATTCAGATTGGACACAGGAAGAAATTCGTATCTATCGCTGCTGTGATTGTAAGAAGTGGTACATAGATAACGATTGTTAGAGTTTTGGATATGCTTAATGATTGAGATAGCAACAGAAGTTAAATGAACTTATAAAAAAGTGTTATATTTTTATAGACAAAATAGAACGTATGTTTGGTATAATGGAGATATATGACAAAAGTTAGAAGTTAAGACCTGGCTTTTCAGCCTCTTTTATTTAGTGGTCCGTGTTGAGAAACCTCACAGTCTAAACGGGATAAATGATGTATGCTGGCTGATATCAAAACATAGTAAAGTTAAAAACAATGAAAATAGGTCTATAGGTACAGTAAATGCCGAAGTTTGTCGGAAAATGTCGGGCGATTTATGGTGAAATGTTCACATTTCTGTGGTTTTTTGCGGTATTTTATCAGTATAATTTACCTATAAGCTTTTTTCTGTCGAAAGGAGTGTAAACCATAATGCAAAAAGGGCTATTAGACAAGTTCCTTTCACGTTTATCTGAGTGTCATTCAGTAGAAAGTTATATATCAGTTTTAAGCTGGGGGATCAGTGAATATAAAGCACAATCTGAATACCCTTCTTCTGAAATAGCTATTAGCAATCCGGTAGCTCTAATGACAATAGAAGTCTACCTCAAATGTCCGGAAGCTGTTGAAAATTATGCTTACCAGGAAGAAAGCGTTTCGATTATATATAATCGATTAAATAATGAAAAGCAATTACAAGTGATATGAGCTTTTTATGGCGGCAGCACGACAGCTGAAACGAAAAGAAAGATCGCCTTTTCGACCAGCTGTAACGTGTCGCTTCAGCACTAAATGCCTGGATAACCACAATCTGTACGCCTAACGGCTACATCTTGTAGGTTCCTCTGTCATTTGCCTCCGGCCGTACTGAACGAGCCGAAAGTCAAATACAGAAAACAAAATCAACACCAAGAGCAGAAGAGAACAAAAGGAAGACAGCCATCCGGCTGTTTTTTTATTTAAAGAACAAGATCAAAGCATAAACCTAATATTCGCTATGTCGCTCCTGGACGTCGCTAAATGAAGTGTATAAGCACGCTGTACGCTTGTGAATCTGTCCAATTAGGAATGTTAATTAGTCAGCCATTCCTAATTAAGCTATTTTAATAGCCGGCAGCTGGACGCTGCCGATGACAGTTGCTGAACGTAAACAAGATAATGAAAACCTTGGACTCTGTCCAAACCTGGTCAAGGGACCAGTCCCTTAACAATCTTCTGCAATGGCCCGTCATTGGGACGGGAAACGAACGGAAGGTTCGTTTGATCAAGACGGTATTTGAACAGGTGCTCTTTTCAAGGCATAAATTCCTTTCACTTCGTTTCAGTCAGACATTTATACTTGAAAAGTCAGTTTATGCGCACTACGTTGTAGTGCTATTTTGACTACTGTTTTTGACGTTTGGCTGTAATTTTAAAGAGTCTATGGTTATGAGTGGTTCGGAAGCTAGAGAGTCAACAGGATCATGTTCATTCAGCTGTTTAATCAGCAAGCCAAATGTATGTAAAAGTATATATGGTTATGTGTGGTTGCGAACCTTTCAGAACTTCCGAAAGGTTGATATATAGGCATTTTATGAAGAAAAATTAATAGAAAACCTTTGACTTTTATATATAATTATATTATAATTATAAATGTAAGGGAGGTGAGGGAGAGAAGTTTTTAAATCGGAGCAAACAACAAATCATTAAGAAAAAAGGGAGAGAATAGTTTGGAAACTGTTATCGAAATCGTTAGGATCAAACAAGTAACAAAAAAAAGAAGTGCAAAGCACCTATTAAATCGGATTTCAGCACCATTTATTGCGGCTGAGATACTACAAAAGGAAATTGGGGATGAAGATAGAGAAGTGTTCATGGTTCTTTGCTTAAACACCAAGCATGAAGTAACAGCAATCTATAGATGTCATGTTGGTTCTATCAATGCTACTATCGTACATCCAAGAGAAGTGTTCAAGGCGGCATTGCTAAATAATTCAACATCAATCGTGGTCGGACATAACCATCCGAGTTCGGATGTTACTCCTTCCAGGGAGGACATTACAATGACACAAAGGCTTGTTGAAGCAGGTAAGATCCTTGGTGTTACGGTGTTGGATTCGCTAGTGGTAGGAAGCACTTCAAACTTTACTTCTTTAAAAGAAAAAGGATATTTATAAAATATCCGCCTATCCCCTTTCACAAGGGGATAGGTGAAAATATAAAAAACGATCCGATAACAATAACGATAACGATAACAAAACAGTGAAACTTTTAATAGGATTGGAGAATAGCACATGATTACATGTCCATATTGCGCTACTTCATTGAGGATAATGGATGCCGGACCATTTAAAGATCATGCAGAATGTACTTTTTGCCAAGTGTTGTTGGGTCCAGAATCAGAGCACGGTATGTACGCTCAAAACGGGGCGAGAATGCCACACATAAAGCAAAAGCCTATGATTACGATTGCAGATGCTGAGAAGCCTTTGTATGAGCTGAAAAAGCTGCATACGATTGATCTAATTCTTTGTTTAAAAGAAGCACGTTTGAAACGAGCAGATTTATATAATCTTGTTAGAACATTTAATGTTGCTGTTGATGGGTTAAAGTCGGATAGTAGCAAGGATTCTGAAGTTCAGCAATATTCCCAAGTAGCTGACGAACAGGGAAAAGAATATGAGTATTGGACAAGAAAATGCTGGTGCATCGAGAATTTGTTAATAGAGCGTTTGGGATATTTCCCCCAAAAGATTAATGATTTATTGTATTCAAAGTTTATTACCAACAAAGAGCGATCAATAAATAAAGCAATGAAGATATCTCGATCTAGAAATGAAAAGAATGTAAAGTGATATTCAGCAATGATATAGACCTGAAAAAACTCTTGGCCATATTAGTGGAATAAGAATACAGACCGCATAAGATTGAATTTAAGAGGATCTATTTAGCAATTAAGCCATTTGTGGCTTTTTTGCTCATCTTTAAGAAAGCATTATCTTTAATGACTATGAAAAGATCTTTATTCTACTTTGTATTTATGTTATAGTATAAATAACTTTTTTCTTAAAATTTGTTGTTGGGAAACCTTAGAATATCCACTAAGGTTTCTTTTATTGTTGAATTTATGTATATTTTTATATTATAATTATAAATAAAAACTGAAAGTAGGATTTTAATGAGTATTGTTATACCGGCTTATTTGCTCAAAAAACAATTAAAGCAAATTAATGATTGTATACCGGTATCGAGAAGATCCCGTTTAATAAGTGATTTTATCTTATCACATAAACTTGAATTTCCCGATAGTCCAGATGAATTAAAAAAACTGAGTGAATGGGAACCTGACGGGGAAACCGTGATTGTGCCTATGTTTTTTTCTGATGCAGCTGCAACTATTATTGATAGCTATGTCAAAAAGTTAAAATCATTGTTAGATCAGCAGAATATTCCAGCTTATATTGGTAGAGCCACTGTGATAAGGTTTATCCTGGATGCCTACGCAGAGTATTTAAAAGATAATCCAATAAAAAGTAGTGAGAAACAATTTTTTGTTGTACATGTATCAAGTGATGTTAAAGATAAGCTGGATCATTATATTGATAAAATGGAAAGATCATCAACCATTGATGGCTATATTAGTGAAGAATACAAAGGACCTGGACCAGGTGTTACAGCGAAGCACATTAAAGCAAGGATTGCTGGAGAGAAAGTACAGTTACCATTATATTTAGACGTAGAGACAATTGATAGGGCTACCGATATAGCTAATCAATTTGTTGGCCAACATGTGACAAAAACACATATTATCCGGCATGCGATCAACGAGCTGCTAAATGTATTGGAAAAAGAAAATCCAAGAAAAAAAGTGCTGCAGAACAAGCTGCAATCGAATTTAGACGAATTAATGAAGCATGCGGAATTTGACGAGATACAAGAAATGCTAGAACTTTATAAGACAAAAAAAGACGAGACCTAAATTTAGGTCTCGTTTTTTAAAAATTTTCCACTTTATAACGATAAGATATGATATGATATTTAAAAGATTGTTGAAAATTGTTGCCGATTATTGTAGTATAGTATACAAATAGAATGATATTTACTAGATACACATAATTTTACTAGAGAAATAGAAAAAATTAGTAATAGAGACTATTGAAAAATTAAATAGCAAAGAAAAAAGCCTGATGTTGGAGCATCAGACTTTTGAGTAGCGAATGACACCCACTAAGAGCATTCGCATTTCTTTAAATTGTTAATTGTATTTTAACATGGTTTTTTTGGCTTGTAAAGAATAAAAGTCATCTAGTTTAAGTTAAACTAGTTTAGATTTATTCATACAGATAACTGTGTTTTATACATGTGTTTTATACATATTTATAGGGTGTCATTTTGTTACGTGTCTTTGCCATGACATTTAACAAGGTGACACTTTTTTGTGTTACCGGAAAGGACTTTCCATGGCACAGGTTACTGAATTTTCTGTATCTGACGTGATACAGTTTATGACTCAGAATGACTTAGAGTTATATAAGCGCAGTGGATCCGCAGCATCCCTAGTTCAGCGTGTTGAATATAAGAACGTTAGGACTAATCTTAAATATAAAAAAGGCGTTGTGTTTGTGTCGCCTACTAAAGAAGATCTTCAGGAAGGTATAGGATACATTATTACGTCCTATGAAACACTGAATCAACAATATAATGATCTATCGCATTGGACTCCTAATACGTTCCGATATGGCACTTATTATAATTTTAAGAAAAGAATTATTAAGGGCCATACAAAAGATAACTTAAAGCAAATAAATGTAATTGGTTTTGACATTGATACTAAAAAAGTGGATCCTTATGAGATCTTTTTAACCTGTGATGAAGTTGGACTTCCAAGACCTAATATTGTTTTGGAAACTCCGAAGGGATACCAGGGCTTCTTTGTTCTGGAAACACCATTCTTTATTCATGCAAAAGAAGATTACAAGGCATTACGGGTTGCAGAGCGTGTATCAGAAAATATGCTTAATGGATTAAAAAAGTCGCTTCCTATTGACTTAAACTGCAATCCATTTGGCTTCTTTCGCATGCCAGCCGATTCAAATATTATATTTTTTGATGATCAGCCGGTTAATACAAATCAATTAATCTCCTGGTCTATTTCCCATGAGAAAGAAGAACGCAAGAATAAGTTTCATGTTATTTATGGGGGAGCTGCCAATGCTGAAGCATTGGATTATACGTCTTCAGACTGGTATAAGGCTCTAATTAACGCTGTTGAGATCGGAAGTGGCCATTTAGGTGCTGGTAGAAATAACGCCCTTTATACCCTAGCCCTGGCTAATTACGCAAGTGAGAAACCCTTTGAAGAAGCGTATGACGAATTAGATCAATTTAATTCAAATTTAAAGAAACCACTATCTAAGAGAGAATTTGAAAAGACAATTAAATCTGCTTATTCAGGGAGAAGAGCTGGTCCAAAACGAACTTATGTTGATGGGCTTCTTCAGTTATGGACTGATGGATCTGCAACATTTTCTGGCCGTAATGGGTGGTATAAGTTTAAAAAGAATCGTGAGGATCGGGTAAGATCCCATTACGATGAAAGAGAAAGTGATTTAGTGGAGTATTTAAAGGCCCATATCAGTGCTACAAACCCATACTTTGAAGGTTCCTTAAAAACCCTTGCTGAAGAAGTTGGAATGGCTCTATCAACTCTTAAAGAGGTTTTAAACCGTTCAAAATTAATAGTAAAAAAGGTTATTGGCCGTGGAAGAAATGCAGTTACTAAATATACAACAAAAAGCATCTTATTCAAGCATTTATTAGTTTTAAAGCAAGCACGAAGAGACCTTGTGCAGCTGTCAGCTTTCACTTCACCAGGACATAAAGACAAGCTGAAGGATAAAACAGCCTTAATCAATCTTGATAGAGAAATAGAAGCCATAGAAGCTTTTGAAGACGGGGATATTATACCAGGTAATTCACCACCGACTATCAAATATATCAGTTGATTTTAATGAGCCAGTCTGCCATTACATATCAGTACTACCCTTTCTTTTCTGTTTAGGCTATCTGTCTTGCATTGGTACGTTGTCTTTTGTTTTTAGTTCTTTATTGGTTATGAAACATATTTACTTATTATTACGTAAGATAGGTAGATTTAGAGGAGGGGGACGACTATGGATTTAAAGGAGATTCTACATATAGCTGAGCATGTTTTACCTTTCATCATACCGTTTATTTCTGTATATTGTGCTTTCTTTATCACTAAAAAGCATAATGAGAGGCAGAATTTAAAAAATGAAAAGACTCAAAGAATCAAATTATTAACTTTATTAAGAAAAGAAGCTGAAATGTTTAAAGATTATCGTTATCAGAAGAACACTCATAGATCGAAAGAATTTGTTACGATCAAGCTAATCCTTACAAGTCCAGCTTTTAATGTTTCAGATCATGGTAAAATTATTGAATTAGCTTTGGAAATGGAAAGGATCAATCAAAATATTGATATTTCTATAAATGCGATGAGTGGTGTTATTTCTACTTCAATAGGAGGATATTTGAGTAAGCTATCTTCAGGGAGTCCAGTTTTAGGTTTGATGAATTCAGGAATTATGAAATTTTTTACTGGTAAAAGACATGTTGATCGTTACACTGAAGCAATGAATAAACTAGTTGAACAAAACATTAAAGACTCTACAAAAGATTCTCTTCCAGTGATTGATGAGATAATTAGGGAAGTTGATCGATTGCTCTTAATAGAGGATACACCAAAAAAATTTAAAAATAGGGCTTAATGAAGTAGCTGCAGCTTTATTTTGTAAGTCATCAGGATCCCTTTCTATTGAGAGGGCTTTTTGAATTTTATTTGATAAAAAGATGAATAGTAATTGCATTTTATATATAATTATATTATAATTGTATATAGATAAGGGAGCAGTAATCAAATAGGGGGTTAGATCATGGTGTTTTGTCCGCATTGTCAATCAAAACTAAATAAAATGAATAGTCAGCTATATTGTTCATTTTGCGAGATTAAAGTTGATGTTGAAATTCAAACTATGCAGAAACTTAAAGGTGCTGTAGATCGTGTGGATGCTCAAAAATCGACCATGTTTCTTAAGCTCTATCATACATATGATTTACTTTTGTTATTAAAGTTTTGCCGGCAAGAAAGAAGAGAAGCTTATGACCTAATGCAGATTATTAAGAAGGGAAAAGAAGCTTTGGGTCCTGCTTTTCAGGAGGGAATTAGGGACTCATATATGTTTTATGAATATTGGACTAAAAAAGTTCGAATCATTGAAAGTTTAGTTAAAGAAAGACTTGGTACGATACCGAAAGCAGTAACAAATCATCTGTTAGAAATGTTTTTTGCTTCATTCCGGGAAGCAGATTCTACCTTAAAGTATGCGTAAGTTGTATAGCCAATGTTCAGGCTGTGGTGCTGATTTTATTGTAGGTGCTGGCCAGCAATCTCTGTATTGCTCAGAAAGTTGTCAAAAAGGTCACACGTTATTTCAACAAAATGAAGGAGGTTATCCAATGAAAGACAAAGCGATTGAAAAAATTAAGGCTGAAATGGATAAGGAAAAAGGCGGTTATTTTCAACATGTAGGTAAATTTTTGTTGGATTGTATAGAAACTAATCCGGCAGCATCTGAAAAAATAATGGTTGAAGGAAAAACAATCAGTAAAAGTATTGCTGCTATGAAAAAAGAAGCTAAGAAGGTTGCAGTAAACGGCTGTGGGATTTTGACGGACGAGGAAGGGTTTAAAATTGTTTTAAAATATTTCGGGATAAAAGACCAGTTGAAGGAAAAAAACAGCACAGATAAGGTTGCTGCAGTTGTAAATCAAGTCAATAAAACCAGGGTTAAATTTGATGTGAGATTGGAGGATCTATTGTAATGAAAGGATCAACACAAGAAGCGAGAGAGTTTTTACAACACTTTCCGGAAGGTTACAGTGATGAAATTCATGATTATATTAATAATACAGTACTTTTAGAGAGTCGATACATTTTTATATATAGGAAAGGTAAACAACAATTTGGCTATTGTACCCACTGTCATAAAGATTTTAGAACAGAAGGTTTGAAACATAAAGGTTTTACCGTATGTCCTAAATGTCAATCCAATTGCCGTATTCAAGCAAGTGGTTTAGGCCGTAAATTTATGTTTGATGATGGATATGCAGTGTTTTATGAAAAATCAGAAGTAGATCCTACAGCTATTATAGCAAGAGGAATTTACATTTATCGGAATTATAAAGATGATTACAGGAAGGTTGAAACTAACATCAAATTGTATGGATTATATTTGTTTAAACCAGGCAAAAGTCAGTTCTATGCTAACTATGGTTGGAATGATTCATTTACAGAGAGAAAGTCCGTATTTTCCTTAAAAGAGAGTTTTCCTGGAACATCTAAATTTTGTCCGAGAAATTTTATTGAAAATGCAGTCAATAATACCTTGTTTCAATATTCAACATGGGAAGATTTTGCTTTTCGACAATGTGACATGACTGAATTTTTCAGTTTGTTTTCAAATTATCCATGTATCGAATATCTTTCAAAAATGGGATTGAAAAGTATGGTAGAAGCTAAATTGTTTGGTAGAAAAACGAATAATGCAATTAATTGGCGTGGGAAAACAATAGATAAAGTTTTAAAACTAGAAAAGAATGATATTAAAACGATCAGACCTCACTTTGCTGAGTTAAGTACAAGCGCATTAAGATTGTATCAACTTGGAAAAAAAGATGGTTCCAAGTTATCCATAGATGAAGCATTATCTATTGGTAAAGAACTAGACACTGTTAATGACCTGAATCCAATTTTAAAGTTAAGACCTACAAACATAAAAAAAGTAATTAAATATTTGAGAAAACAGTTAGATAAAGATAAAAAGAAGCATTATTATCGAATGTCCCATGTTTTGTCTGATTGGAAAGATTATATAAACGATTGTAAGAAGCTGTTACTAGATCTTGATAATGAAATGGTTATATTTCCTTCAAACTTATATACAGCTCACCAAAACACTAATAAGCAAATTAAATATGAGGCCAATGATTTACTAGATCGACATATTAAAAACAGGATGAATAAGCTAAAAGTCTATGAATATAGCGACTCACAATTTGTTATTCGGCCAGCTGCAAGTACAAGGGAACTGATAAATGAAGGAGCTGCACTTAATCATTGTGTTGGTGGATATGCAGAAGATTATGCATATGCAAAAACGACTATTTTACTCATTCGTGAAAAAACGAACCAGGAAGCTCCTTTTTATACTGTAGAAGTAAAGAAAGGCAAGATCAAACAAGTTAGAGGGAAAGGTCAAAGGCTGCCGACAAAAGAGGTTCAACAGTTTATAGATAGATTTGAGAATAGTGTTTTGAATAGGAAGAAATCTACAAGTGGAAGGAAAACTGGATAATGAATGATTTAGCAAAGAGAACAGCAGATGTCATAGCGACAGAAATAAATAGTATTAAAGACACTACAAAGAAAATCGTATTGAGTAACAGCATTGAGATTGGCCGTAGATTAGTAGAAGCAAAAGAAATGGTCGATCATGGCCAATGGTCCCAATGGTTAGATGAAAATGTGGACTACTCACAAAGCTCTGCTAATAATCTTATGAAATTGTATAGGGAATATGGTGCTGGACAATTGTCCGGTCCAAATTCCCAAACGATTGAGAATTTGACATACTCAAAAGCAGTACTGCTGCTAGGAGTACCGAGTGAAGAACGGGAAGAGTTTCTCCAAAAGAATAACGTTGAAGAGCTTTCGGCTAGACAGTTAAAGAAGCTTATTAGCGAGAAAAAAGAATTAGAAGAGAAACTGTTAGAACTAGAAACAAATTTAGGAACTGAGCAAAGCCGAGCAAAAGACCTTGAAGGTCAATTAGGTGATCAAATATCTGTAAATGACAAAACAATGATTCAGATTGAAACCTTAAAAAAAGACTTAGATAAGGCGAATAACACAGAGGATCAGATTGAACTTAACAGACTTGTTGGAGAACTAAAGGAAAAGGATGAAGAATTATTAAAAAAACAAGAGAAAATGAGTGAACTGGAAGGTCAGCTCAAAAAGAAACCTATTGACGTTCCTGCAGTGATTGAGAAGATTCCAGAAGAGGTTCAGATTGAATTGGATCAACTAAGAGAAAAGGTTAAAAAAAGTGATCAAGCTGCCTCAACTCAGGAGTTTATTGAGTTTAATGTAGCCTTCAATACTTTAGTTAAACATTTTGAAACCATATTACAAAGCTTAGAAAAGCTATCAGGTTCCGAAGAATCAATGAAATATAAAAATGCTGTAAGTGCTCTAATAAAAAGAATGGAAGCAGAATTATAACTTATTATTTACTGTATACTATATAAACTAGGAGGAATGAACAATGAAAAAGGATAGTGGATACAGGTATCCGGTGCAAGAAGAAAAAATAATTATTCCCGATACAAAAAAGGAGTACTTGATTCTCCCTGAGGACCTTAAAGATGAAGAAGAAAAAGAGAAAAAAAAAAGTAATTCAATTCTTAGGAGCATGTAAGCTAGACAGTTAAAGAAAGTCTTCAGTGTCAGGATAAAGAGCTCTTAACGCCATTTAGCAATATAAGAGCCCTTTTAATAAATCGATGTAACACTATTCTATCACAACTGAATCAGCAGCATCGATTAAGGGTTCTGCTGATTCAATGCTTAATCATATTTTTTACCCAGTCGAGTTATATGTTCAACCGTTTTAATATGTTTGGTTCTTTTACTATCTTTATAAACTGAGAATACAAATCTATTATTATAGTAACCATTTTTAGGACTATAATAGGTTTTAAATGTGTAATAGACAACAGAGCCGCTAGTATCGCTTGCTGACACTATTGCTGAAGCCATTACTGAAATGATTTTTGCTGTTAAAACCACACCCATAAGAGCACCGGTTCCAGTTGGTAATAATAAAATTATCCCTGTAACTACTAAAACAGAACCAACTGCAACATTAAAACTATTTTTAAATGTTTTTACAAGTCTCCAATTATAGTCAGTTGACATTGTACTAAATTCTATGTCAGTTACTTGTTCGCCTTCACTTATTTCTTCTGCTGAACCTTTTAATTGGGCTAGGAATTCATCACTTGCTACTTCGTTATTAAAACGAAGCTCGTCCTTTGCTCGATCATAAGATACAGTTTCTAAACCATTAGTCTCACTTTCTACATAAGCTGTTTGAACATTCCCGTTGGTTTCTAAAGTTATTGTATAAGTTTCCCCTTCATGTTCAAAAGTATGAGAATCTTTAATTCCGTTAGATGCTGGTGGTCCAGAAAGTGCTGCCAATGACTGTAGTGGAGTGGCGAAAAACAAAATTAAAACACTGAAAACTAGTAAAAATCTTTTTTTCATGTCAATATCCCCTTTCTCTTTTATAAGGGTAATGTTACCATATTTTACAAAGAAAAGGTTTACAAAATGGAAAAATATATAAAAAATTTACAAAAACAGGAGGTTGTGACTAGGATGAAAACATTTTTAGTTATATTAGTAGGGTTGATTGGAATAATAGCTGGAGCAATCTTGTTATCTATTGGTGATGAAAATACAACTTTTCAAACTAGATTCATTTTAAAGTTAGTTGGCCTTCTACTTTTTATTGGAGCAGTGTTTTTTGTTCAGAGATACTGGAGCTCTTTAAAATAAGAGATCAATTAGAAAAGAAATCACCCCAGTCTATATTAGGCTGGGGGTGATTTCGGATCTATTCATTGGAGAAAAATGAGAATAGCCCTTTGCGCTTCTTATCCTTCTTTTGTTCGAGCAGCAGCGTATTTGACTTCTGAACTTCCCTAATAGACTCCAGTAACATATCATCTCTTTTATTTAACCGTTCGTCTATGTATTTTTGCTGCTGCTTAAGTGTCTGTAAAAGCTCGTTATTAAAGGCTTTTAACTGTTCTTGTCCTTCTTTTAAAGAATTGATCTCTTTAATTAAAGTGTCAATTTGAGAGCTGTCATAACGGTTTACAGGAACGCTGTTCTCGCCGTTCTCCTGTGCGGACGGTTCATCTTTATACTTTGATGCTACAATAATTGAAGCGTTCTGTAAGGATAAGTTTTGCACTTGAACCAGGTTGCGAAGTGATTTCAGAACTACTACATCCCTATCAGAAAACATACGTCTTTGTTTAACCGTTCTTGCAAAGTAATATCCTTGTTCTTCTAGAGCAATCGACCATTTGCGTAATGTACTGTCGGCTATGTCTAGAAGCAAGATAATTTCCTTTGGTGCATAGAGTTTATCCGTTCCTTCCATGTGCGTTCCTCCGTTCTTCTTTTAATGAAATTCTACATGGAAAACTAGAATATGAATAGGGGAACGTATGTGCATAAAAACCTTCTATAAATATTGTTATTACTAGAATATATTTCTTGATAGTAAATAGTCTAAATGTTATAATTATATTATAATTATATAAGGAAGTGGTAAATCTGATAAATAAGTCGATTTTTAATGGGAGATTGGTTAAAGATCCAGTATTTAAAAAGTTACCTGAGGATAATGCAGTAGTTAGTTTTTCTGTTGCTGTTAAAAGGAGTTATAAAAACAATAACCAAGAATACGATGCTGATTTTATACCTTGTATTGCTTGGGGAAATAAGGCGAAGTTATATGCTGATAGATTAAAAAAAGGCATGCTGGTTGGTATTTCTGGCTCACTTAGATCGAGAACTTACGAGGACGGAGAAACCGGAAAGAAGCATGGTGTTTTAGAAGTGCTGGTAGAAGAACTAGACTTTCTTGAGCCTAAGAGCCAGCAAAAGAATGATGTAGACTTTAAACTTAGTGAAGATCCGTTATCGTGATCTCTAAAGGTGGGGGGATCGATGTTTAAGAAACTAGGCAAACTGATTTTATTCTTGTATGTATTATCATTAACCCCAATTCCACTCCTGGGTTTCGGAGCTGCTCTTTTTTGGTATAAAGATGGATATTATATAGAGGATATAAAAAGTACAGTCTCTTCTATTTGGTTTGAAATGATTGAAAACTATGAACTTCAATATTTGAATGAATTAATAGGATATTTTGTAGGTTTCACAGTTTTCGCAATAATCTTATTAACATTCCTTGTAATTTGGTTTAAACTGAAAAATAGAAGAGTTTTAAAAGCTAGATAATAGCTTTTAATTTTTTACCTATTTTATATCGTATGATATCATCATTATAATAAAAGAACTTGGAAGGTGGATTTAATGAAAGATCTGTCAGTACCATTGCAATCAATTATTGATACTTTAACTCCAACTAGCTGGGAATTGTTAGAGCTTATAAATACTAGTCCTGAATTGAATTTTTATGAGATTAGAAAAGAGACAAATCTAAGCCAAGAAAAATGTTACAAGGAATTAAGTCGATTAGAAGGTGGAGTCCTTATTACTAGTAATCGAAAATTCTCTGATAAAAGAATAATTGGCTATAAAATAACTAAGTTTGGATTAGTCGCTTTAGAACAATATAAACCACAAAGTCTAGTTTAGTTTAAACTAGTGTAACTTAAACTAGTTTAAACTAGATAATGAATGTAACTGATTAACCAGTAGTTTAAACTAATTTCAATGAATCTAAACTAACTTAAATTAACTTAAACTAGTTTAAACTAGTTTATAAATGGAGGAATTATTGTGGTAGAAGATTTATATAAAAAGGATGTTTTATTAACAGGGATCGATCCAGGTAACATTACGACTAAAGTTTCTTATTTGGATGAGTCAGGTAAAACCGAGAATTTTACAATTCCTACAGTGATTGCACCAGCGCCAGCTCATGCAGTTGCATATAACCAACAAGTTGATAAGAATGATAAAACGAACATCGAAGATTTTATACATATACGTGTTGATTCAGCTGCTATGGATAAGGATGAAAACAATAGATCCTGGTATGTAGGTGAAAATGCAAAAAAGTCACCTGATAAAGTGCAGCCTTCTATTTCGCAAAATGGTGATGCTGAAGATAAATTTTCGGATAGTAATAGAAAGGTTTTTGTATTACCAGTTTTAGCAGGTATTGCGGTCTCTGCATTAAAGGTATCTAAGAGAAAAGTTATTGCTCCTTTATCTACAGGAATCCCGTCAAAAGGGTATCTTAAGCATGAACAAACCTTAAAACAAAGATTTGTTGGTGAACATACGATCACATTTATTGATGGCCCGTATGCTGGCGAAACGGTACTGATCATAATTAAAGATGAAGAAGCTCAAATTCACGCTGAAAGTGTTACTACAGCGATTGCATTAATGTATGATATTGAAAATGGAGAACTGGTTGAAACGGAATTGAAAAATAAGCTAGATGGAACTACTTATGTTATTTCCGATCTAGGTGCTGGTACAAGTGACTATGCTGTTTTTAACGAGACTGGATTAGATAAAGTAATGACTAGACGTTTTGCTGAAGATAATCAAGGTGAAATGAGCAGAATTGGTACAAATTCTTATATTGACCGTATTATTGAAGCAGTATATAACGATCCGGCGTTTGAACAGCAGCGAAGTGTTATTGAGAAAACAAAAGATGATTCAAGAAAGCCGGCTGAGCTAACTTCTAGAGAAATTTTTATGAAAAAGTTAATCAAACCTGTTATTGAAGAATCAATAAGAAAAGGAACAGCTCCGAAATTCACATACAGCTGGGCTAGAACTAAAAATGTTGATATAACACAACATGTTCTAAAAGAAATGAAAAACTACGCTGAGCTGCAATCCTCTAACATTGAGTTAGCCTGGACAATGGCAAATACAGATCATGTTGTAGCAGTAGGTGGCGGTGTGTTGTTTGGCCATTACGGCGGTCTTAATGGTTTAGAGGAAAAAGAAGTAATTATTCCAGACTTGTTAGAATCACAGTATTTTACTAGTAAAGCATATTTAATTGTGAGCTATTTAATGAGATTACAAGTTGAGCAGCTTCAGAGCTAAATGAAAAGGGGCGTTGCCCCTTTTTGAGAAAGGATGGAGATTAATGGATCCTAAAGGCTACGAGGCTGGGAAGTCAACTTCTTTTACGCCTGCTCGAAATGCAAATTGGATAGATGAATTTAACGAAATGCTTATTTCTGAAGATATCAGCCGAAATAAATTAACGGAAAGACTCATCCAAGAAGCTTTAAAGGCCAGAAAAGAAGGTGGCTTTGCTAAGGTGAACCAACCTCAAACACGTCAAGCTGCCTTTGGTGGTGACTCAATCACACTTAAGTGTGATGGTTTTTCTGAAGAAGAAATTCGTTTGATTACTTCTCCTGATTTTAGTTACGTTATTAAAAACTTTCTGCATCGGTTGCTTGAATCACATGAACAGATAGGCAGTGAAGTAATAGCTAGAACTAGAACTAATGTTGAAAAGCCTGTTGTAATTGAAACTGATCCTCCAATGGCTGCTGAATCAGTTGATAAATCAACTGAAAAAACTCAACCGATTTCAGAAGATAATCAAGTCAGACGTAAAGCATCTGCTGTAGATGCCTTGAAGTTTGTTAAAAGCATAAAGATGGAATGATATAAGGCTAATGTTGCTATTAAGCAGCATTGGCCTTTTTTATTTAAATGAACTTAGACTAGTTTAAATTAACCTAAACCAGTTTACATTAGTTTAAACTAGTTTAAGTTAAACTAGTTTTATAATTCCCCTGATTATATATTCCTTCTGTACGATTAAATCTAATTTGGGATTATTATTCATTTGAAGTGGATTGATTAACTGCAAAGTTTAAAATGCATTCAAAAGTACAAAACCCAGTCAAACCCTCAAAAAAAATAAGACAAAACGAAACCCCTGAAGAAATTGAAAAACCTAATTTCAAAACCAAAAAATCGAAGGTCAAAATCAAAGAATAAAGATCAATAAAAGTCAAAAACAAAAAAATAAGGCCAAAACCTAAACCTCACACAACGTGCAGGATTAAGAGTGTACTACCGTACACTCGAAAAGTGCTTCGCACTTGGGTTGAAACGGTATACACCTATTGAAAAAAACGTATACTGGATTATGATAATTACTTATAATATAATATTTACAAAGGCTACTAGTGGATATGGAGGTGTGAAATGGTAGCAAAGACAACTACAACGCCTGTTAAGATCGAAGATCATAGGCATGAGAAAATGAAGGAGTTGGCGAAGAAAAATAACCGTACAATTCAGAATGAATATGCAGAAGCAATAGATCGGCATTTAGCTGGAAAGTATCAAGAAATGATCCTTGCTGATTCTAAGTTAGAACAAATTTTCACCAACAAGCTTAATAGAGTAGCTGATCGATTAGCAGCCATGTTGAGTACCAATAATATGGATACCAGCACAGTGCTAATGGGGTTGATGCACTTAAACTCAAAAGAATTTGAAAAGGATCGTAATGAAATGTATCAAGCCTATAGGAAAGAAGCTGCAGCTTATGAACAAGCGAAGAGGAATAAGAAATAATGTCATCAAGAGTTTTTATTAAGAACAGGATACCTACAAAGAATGTGAGTACTACCAAGAGAGGTGTTTACTATATCGGAGTTGATTCAAAAGACATCTCGAAAGAGAATCAAAAACAGTGGTTCGGACCTGAAGAGGACTTAATAAGAGATCCTAAACGGTTTGTGGATCGTGTGAAAAATCATAGAGCCTTAAAACATTCTAAAAGTGTAAAGTCGCATCATATGATCTTTTCTCTAAGAAAAATGGATTATGATGCCTACAAGAGAAGTGGGAAGGATTATAAGGATATCATAAGAGCTGTTCTTAATGATTATGAAAAAAAGCACAGTGTTAAATTAGATTGGGTCGCTCACATACATGATACTAATATGGCTGAAAATCATCCGCATTGTCATGTGATTATAAAGGGCGTTAGTGATACGCTGGGTGATCGTGGCCACAAAAGGATTTATATGACGAAGCAGGATATCGATTCAATGAAAAAAGATTTTGACTTAGAGCTTGATCGACATGCTCAATATAAATTTATGGAGAGAGAAGATATACAAACCTTATCAAAAGATTTAGGGAAATCATTTGAATCTGCATTGCAAAACTTAGCATTTGAAGCAGAAAAGAAAAAACGTGAAAGCGAATTAGAAAGAAGCAAAAAGGTTCGCAAAAATAAAGAACGAGGAAGAAGTAGGTGAGGTTGATTTGAAAAAGAATTTTGGTGTGATTATATTTTATTTGTTTGCTGGGTTTGTCATTCTTCCAGTTATTTCATACCATCTAATTGGTATATTGGAAAGAGATTTTACCTTGATGAGTATACAAGATTCCTTGTCTTTGGATTACTTTAAGGAATTATTTACGAGTGCAGGTTTGTACAAAACATATTTTTCTTTAAACCCAATAAATGTAGCTTGTTGGGGGTTAATTGCATATGCGTTTTTTATGTTTTTTCTTTCAAAGATCGGACCAACTGAAAAAGATGAATTTGAGTTATCAGATGAATATAAATCACATGGTACAGCAAGATGGCAGTATAAGAAAGAAGCAAAGAAAAACTATTATGAAGGCCCTCGCCAGGGATGGTTTTTAGGATCTGTGGACAAGGAGCCATTTAGATTAACTGAAGAGGTAGCAGCGCACGCTGTTGAAAATGAAGCAAAATTAAATATGCAAGTTAATGCCGTAGGGCCACCAGGATCAAATAAAACTACAGGATTTGTATATCCAGCGCTGTTTTACATACCTTTTGCGTACAAAAATTCTTCAGAGAAACCGGATATTATTTGTACAGATCCGAAAGGTGAGATTTTAGCTTATACAGGAAATTATTTAAAGGAAAGAAATTATGATGTAAAGATCATTGATTTTTTGCATCTAAAATACGGTGATACTGTAAATCCTCTACATTATATTAAAGAGGAAGAGGACATAATGAAGATTGCTACAGGATTTGTTGAAGCTGCTGGTATGAAAGATGCAAAGTCACAAAATGCAGATCCTATCTGGGAGCTTGGAGAGGGTTTATTGTTATCAGCTTTGATTTCCTTTGTAATTGAAGTCTTTCCAAAAGAAAGACATACATTTGAAGAGGTTGGTAAGTTGTTAGCTTCTCCTAATATAAGAGATTTTGAAGCAGCTGAAACTTTATTTATCAGACATAATGTGACTGGATATGGAGAAGAACTTTGGAATAAATTTTTAAATTTAGAAGATAAATTGCGTTCAGGTGTAGTTGGTAGTTTATCTATAAAAATGGCCTTATTCTCATTGACTAGGATTAAAAAAATCACTGGATCTAACTCTTTTAACTTTGAGGAAATTGGTAGGAAAAAAGATAAACCTTTAGCAATTTTTATTCAGATGCCTGATGAAGATAGAACATATTCACCAATCATTAATACTATTATTTCTATGATGATTAAAACGATGTATTCAACTGCACGTGAAAGCCATTCTAAGTTGCCGAATCCTGTCTACATGATATTAGAAGAGATTGCTAATATAGGAAGATTGCCTGGTATTGAAGAACAGCTGGGAACAATGAGGGGTCGCAGAATATATCCAATGATGATATGGCAAGATTTGAACCAAATGAGGAAGATGTTTGGAGAAGCATGGGAAGGTATTGTTGCTAAATGTGATACCCAGGTTTATTTAGGGGTTAATGACCAGTTTACTGCTAAGTATATATCTGAAAAACTGGGAAAAACGACAATAAAAATTCAAGGTTCCAGTGAAAAAGGTGGAGGGATAATGTCATCTGAAGGTACTACACATTCGGAAAGTAAAACCCAAAGACCATTGTTATACCCAGATGAAGTTGAAAGATATGACAATGAACGTACTATTGTAATTCAAAGAAGCCGGCAGCCGGTTACTTTCTTTAAAACGCAATATAAGTTTTGGGAAGATGCACATAGAATTGTAGAACCATTAGAATTGCATGAATTACCCTTAATGGATAGATTATTTGAAAATAAAGTTAAATTGGAAACTGAAGAAAAAGAAGCTCTCAAATTGGACAAAGAGGAATTAGTTGCAGGAATGGCAGCTGTAGCTGCAGTTAAGGAGGTAGCTGCAGCAGATGAATCTTTTGAGCCTTCAACTATTGAGCCTTTAGATGATAAATTGGCTGACGAGGAAGTGTTGTATCAAAATATTGATTTTGAAACTGGTGAAATTTTGGATGATGTTATGGAAAATGAATTTATAGACATGAACTTAAATGATGAGTCTCTAGTTGAACCTATTGAAATAGATGAAGAAGATGTATTTGATTTTGAATCAAATATAGATTTTGAAACGGAAATCCAATTGCCGGATAGTGAAATTAAATAATAAGGGTGAGTAAGCTATGAAAATTGTATGTATGCTCAATTCAAATCCATCGTATCAAAGGATTAAAAATAGTTTTGAAGAGCATTCGATTACATGGCAGCATGAAACTGAGTTGGATAATTTAAGAATTACTCTTTCCACGGATTATATTGATTTAGCATTAATTGATCATAGTATTAATCATTTTGACGACATTATTGATTTACTCGAATTCAAGAATGTTAAGATGCTAATTTTTAGAGGTAATTATGATGAAATAATGCCTGATTTGAAACAAAAGGTTAATCAGGTGTTGTTAGAGGAAGAAGAAGATGAACGTGTTTTAGAAACTGATCATTCTGCACATGTAGAAGAATCAAAATATAAAGTCATGACAAGAGAAGTTATAAAGACGCAGAAAATTGAGGTTGAGGTAGTAAAAAACCTAGCTAATTCAATTATCTCTGTGGTCAATCTATCTCAAAGAGCTGGATCTTCTTTTATAGCTCAAAATTTAGCAAAAGCTTTCTCAGATGAAGGAAAAGAAATTACCTTGTTTGAGACACCTGTAGGATCTACAGATTATTATTACGCAATGGGATTTTATGATTATGATAAATCTTACTATTCATATCGTGAACATTTGAAAAAGAATGGGAAAATAGATAAACGAAGTCTTCCAGTAGTAAATGGTGTTTCCGTGGCTGTGAACGAGCCGGAGACAAATGATATCGATTGGAATGAAACTGACTCTTTACGGTTGTTGGCCTCTAATTCAGGAATCAGTATATTTGACCTGGGATGGGGTTATAAGGATTCTGTGATTTATGAATTTATAAAAGCATCAAAAACTATCTTGGTGGTTGTAGATCCCATCCCTACCCAAATAGTGCAAAATGAAGAAAGACTCTTAGAATTTGAAAAATTGAAGTCAGAAGGAATGGATGTAAGGTTTGTTTTCAATAAATGGCACGAAACCATAAATGAAAAACGGTTTATTGAAGGTTTCGGAATAGAACCTTTCATGAAGATTCCCTATATTGAACCGGAGATTATTTATCAACAAAATTATAAGACTGCTTTCAATTATTTAATTGAACATGAAAAGGCAGGAAGTCTATTGAGGGATAGCTTGGCTCCGTTGTTAGATGTATATGCTGATGAATCGACTCAGAATGTGAAAAAAAGGAAGAGATTTATATTTTTTTAGACACCTATATAGGTGTCTATTTTTTATTTTATTTATTATATTTTCTTTTATTATGATATTTACAAATTTTCTTATATAGTTGTATAATACTTACATAGAGTAGTACTTAAAATTTTTTCTCTGATTTTAAAATCTAGTTAATCGGAAGATAAAAGGAGAGATAAAAGAAAGAATGAAGGTAATTTTTAATAAGCAATTTATAATATCTGGCCTGTTTTTTATGTTGTTTGTACTGGCTGTAGTAGCGAATCAATTTGATCTATTAAAGGGTATGACCACTACGCCAGTAGTAATGGCTAAAAGTACCATTGAGAAGGATACGATCATTACAGAGGATCACATCTGGATACACAAGATGCCCAAAGAAATGGTCCAAGAAGGGATGTTTACACACCTGGATCAAGTTGTAGGGAAAACTACAACTCAAATCATTTACACAAATCAGTACATATCAACTACATCGGTAGACCAGTCAGTTTTAAGACCAACTGCTGAACATGAGTTCTTTCCAATACCGGATTCTTGGCTTGTAGAAAAACAGGGGACTCTTCGCCGTTACGACCTTGTTAATTTAGCAGCAATTACATTGGAGGCTTCAGAAGGTATAAATACTAGACCTATGACTGAATACATTTTTGAACAAGTACCAGTGGCTTTTATTAAGAATAGTAGAAACGAAGAAGTTACTGGCGTAACTCATGACAATGATCGATTAAACGGGGCGCAGACACCATCTAAAATCGAATTAAGTCTAACGTTGGAGCAATTTAAGGAATTAGAAAGTCTTTACTTAGAAGGATATCGGTTTATCTTAAGCTACTAGAAAGGAGATCAGTCTTTGAAAACAGTCATATTAAAGCCGACAGAAGCACTGAAAAGAATAGCGCTTCTAACACAACAATTTACCAAAACAGTGGAAGTTCATTCGCTTGAAGAGCTTGAACGAGAAAAAAGAATTGATGTAATTCTTTTAGAGCAAAATGAAATGTCTGCTAATGACATTATCTCTTTAAGAGAAAAGTTTATTAATCAAAAAATACTAATACTAACAGAACAAATCGATGCTTTTTTTGAAAAATCTTGCATCACTCATGATGTGCTGCTGCTCTCCATGATGAATAAAGAAAGAGAGTTATTAGACAAAATTCAAAAGACTTGGTTTGGCTTACAAGAACAAACAGAATTCCATAATGTAATCGCGTTTCATGGGACACATAGACAAGTTGGGGTTACACAGCTGGCATTATCAGTAGGTCATACTTTAGGAACGTTTAATCATAAAACATTGGTCATTGGATTAAATCCATATAACCCTGGAGAAGTTCCAACTATGGTTGGAAAGTCAGCTTATTCATTTGAACAGATATATGATCTAATCCAAAGTAATGTCATTTATGATGGCCAAAGTTTATTTCCATACTTAACTCATTTTGATTCATTTTCCTATCTAGTGGGGAATCGAGATTTTTATAAGGCTGGAAGGTTTGAATCAGAACCTGTTGAAAAACTGATCCGTTTCGCTAAAGATTATTTCCAGGTGGTGATCTTAGATATTGGATCATTTTATGACAGCTTTTTACCCCTAACAGGTTTAAAAATGTCAAACACTCACATACTTGTTTCGTCTCAGGACTTTATATCTGTCCAAGAGTACAAAATGTGGAAAGAGCAAGTGCTGAATCGTATGGAATTTTATCCTAAAACAGTTTTTCAAGTTGTAAATAAGTTCGCATCAAAAGCGATTATGACACCTAAGCAAATGGAAGAAAATCATCAACTTCCAATACTTACATTAGTACCATATTTTCCTGAATCTAACGATGCAATATTAGAAGATGGAATATTAAAGATTGCTGAATACACAGCGTATTCAAAGGTAATTGATGGTTTAGCTAAAACAATTTCGACGGAGATCACAGACAAAAAATACAAGAGTGAATCTACTAATTTCTTAAAAGGCTTGTTTAAGAAGGTGAAAAATTAATGAGTTTAAAATTCGGAAATTATGAAGCACCTTCCACCAGGAAATCAATAGATATAAAAACCTTCAGAAAAGAAGATAAAAAAGAGAACATAAAACTTACGGACAACTTCTTTGAAATCTGTAAGCAATCAAAAGAATATGTCTATAAAATTTATGATCAAAAAGTAGAGCAGCGAGCAAATGGTAACACACAGGAAGATTATGTTGATATTTATCACAATGCAATGAAAGGAATACCTGCATCTGTCAATTTAATTAAAAAACACATAGAAGATTTTATAATCGAAAATGGTTTAAGAGATACAGAATTTCCTACCTACTATAAAAGCCTTGTTGATGGTTTATTTGAAGAAGAGTTTGGATGGGGTCCGTTATCTTGCTACCGTTACGAACATGAATCTGAAGGTGCACAAGTCATTGGGACAGATATTAAGTTTAAAAGATCGTGGGGCTGGGAGTTGCAGCCGTTTCAATTTCGAAATCTTGATAAGGTATTTGAGTTAGCTCAACGATTTTCCAATATGGATAATAAAACTCTTTTAAATGAACATAGCAGTCCAGAAAAAGAAACTAGGACATACGATAATATCCGTGTATCCATCATGATTCCAGAAAGAATGCATATGGAACCAGCCATTACATTAAGAAAAAAAGTAATAAAGGAACTTTCTTTTGAAATGCTTGCGAGCTCAGGCACATTACCATATGAATCTATTCCTGTATTTGAAAGTTTGGCTAGGTTCAATGTAAACAGTGTTATAGCTGGCCCTCCTGGATGCGGGAAATCAACCATGCTGCAAACTATCCTTCACCACGCATTGTATGAAATGAGAAACGGAGTTAAACAGCCTGAGCGAATTAATACGGTGTATGCAGAAACAAATCCTGAATGGGATGTAAGGACTCTTCACCCTCGATCAAATTGCTTTCACTTACTTGGGAGAGGTGAGGAGTTTGAGAACATTATCACAGCTTCTATTTTGCGACACGATATCAGCAGAGTTGTTTTAGGAGAAATAAGAGAGCATGAGGTTGGTTTATACAGAAGGGCAAGTTTGCAGGGAATAAAGCAAGTAATGGGTACTTTACATGATCTTGATCCTGTTGAAATCCCTAATATTATGAGTAACCTTTATATGCAGTATTATCCTAATGCAATGAATGCAAAAGATGTATATTATTCCTTTGCTAGAAATCTACACTTCTCAATCTCCATGGATGAATTTTTATTTGTGGACAACGGTACAGAGAGGCTTGAGAAAAAAGTAACCGGCATCCATCTATATAGTATCGATGAAAGAGAAAAAATAAAGCTGCATACAATCATGGAATACGATATTTATAACAAACGTTGGATGTTCAACAGTGAAATTCCTGCCAAGTTTAAACGTTTGGTTGAGAAGTATCACTATCAAGAATTTCAAGTTTTTGTATCTACATTAAAAGATCTTGAAAATAAGAGTTTAGTAAAAACGGAGCAATATATATGAACATAGCTTCTGCTGGAACGTGGGTCTCTATTGTTGTATATTTAGTTGGTTTTTTTAGTGTAGTGGGGATTTCATTAAGCCTGGGACTGAATGTACAGAAGTATAAAGAACGACTAAAGATAGATCGGCAATTAAAGTTGCAAAATTACAATAAGGTGTGGATTCAACAAGGTTGGCTTAAGCAATACCACTTATTGCTTAGTTCTGCAATTCCAAAATATCGATTAGATCACTTCTCTAAAATAGTGATCATTCAATTTGTTCTCTTTATTTCTTTATTTGCAGCTCTATACATTGGATTACAGGCGTTTGTATTTGTACTAGCAGTTTCTTTCACGATTGTATATATATTGCCAATATCTTTTCTGTATATAAGGCATAAACAGAAACAGAACACGTTGAAAGAAGAAATGGTTACAGCAGCCATTATATTACTTCAAGAGTACCAAAAAAATCACTACCACATGTTATATGCATTAAAAGCTTTAGTGGATCAAACAAGTGGTCAAAATCAAATTGCTTACGCCAGGTTGTTTGCAAGAATGCATGATAACAATTTTATGAAAGAACTGGCTGCAGAAGAGTTTGCTTTTCAATTAGGACATATTAGAGGTAAGAATTTATCAACTATTATTCTAAAAGCCTGTAAAGATGGGCGCAATGTAATCACATTATTAGAGGATCTAATTGAAGATGTCACTGAATTCAATAAGCGTATAAGAAATGCAGAAACAGAAGCAAGAGAACCAGCATTAATTGGTTACGCTCCATTACCTCTATTAGCAATATTTTATTATATGAACGAAACAATGTTGATCCATGGAGGAAATACATTTCAATATCAGTTTCAAACAGAGCAAGGACTAAGAGCTTTCTTAATTGCTATCGTATTCGGGTTAATGGGTACTGGGTTGGCCTTGGTCGTAAAGAAACCAAGGAAGTAGGGGGTGAGTTGATTGGAGTGGTTTTATCAAAATAGTGATGTTTTATATGTCCTATTAGTTGGATCTCTTCTTTACCTCAGCTATTTATTTCTCCAAAGAGCACAGTTTGATGAACGGAGAAAGAGTAGGTATAGGCGTAAAAATATAATCCGTAAACTGAGTTACCTTCATATGAAGCTACACAATGAAGAGCACGAGCTTTTCTTAAGGCAGAATGGAGTACCAAGTTTTGTAACTAGTGAACGAATTAATACTGTAAGGTTTGGTATCCTGATCATTTTCATTGTAATTGTAATCTTAGAGTTAATAACAAAAATAGATTACATATCAGATATAAACCTTATCTTATGGGTATTAATTGCATTTTGTCTCACACCAAAGAAAAAATATCCTTTGTCTTACTTAATGAAGATAGTGAGACAGAAATATCACAACAATGTTTCTAACGAAATTTATCAGCTTTATAACGAAATAAAATCGAATTTTCAGCTGAATACCAGTAATGCAAACTCATACTATATCATTCAAGAAGTTTTGCCTTACTACTCATATATTAAAGCTCCATTAGAGAAAATGTTGCCGTACTTGGAAAAAAAACAATTGGACAAGGCTTGGGATCTATTCGAGAAAGAAATATCGATCAAAGAAGCTGCCATGCTATCAATTGTAATGAAACAGGTAGAATCCACAACTAACGAACAAGCCTTATTAATATTAGAAAAGAAAAGGCAAGAATTCTCTAATGATCTATATAATCGATACACTGAGTATTTAAGCAGAAAGAAGACTCTGATTTTTATAGCAGTAGTAATTTGTATTCTGCCTGTCTTCTACAATGAATTGGTTGTATTTTTCATGTGGTACAAGGAAGTTATGTCGGTTGGTAATCAAATGGTTTAATCTGTTTGATTTTACAATAAATAAAAAATATCCAGGAGGATGAGAAAAAATGGAAAAGTTATTTATTTTGTTCATGTTGTTACTATTTGCAGTGGTGATTACAAACGGAACAATTTTTGATGAAGGTGGAATTCAATCTGATGCAATTGAAATGAAAAGCAATACACAATCAGTCTTACAAGAAGCTAACACTCAAATGGTGAATTTTGAAGGGAATAAGTAATATCCGTATTAAACTTTATATGGACTCTTAGTATAACTAAGGGTCCATAAATTTTAAGGAGAATGTAATATATGGAAAAGCTTATAGTTTTCATGATGTTACTGCCTTTTTCATTGATTTTACTTTTTCAACCTAGCCTGGATCGTGTGGAGGAAACACGGGAAAAAGTAGTACAGGGAGCCATTCAGAGAGGCGTAGAGAGGGCAGCTGTTGAAGGGTACTTTACAAATGAGAACATAATGGACATGGTAGCAATTCTTTCATTGGTTGGTTATAACGAGGAAGATATAGAATTTGATGTTACTTTAACACCAACACCCCGTGGTGAATATATAGAAGGGGCTATTAAAGTTCCTAATCATTATCAATTTCTATTATTTGAAAATATTATTAGTGGCGATATTACTGAAAAATATCATTATCACTTTGCTAGTAGGATGAGTGAGTATGTTAATTAAAGAAATCGGAGGGTGAGATTTATTATTGGAAAAGTTAGTCATGTTTTTTATAATTGTCGCCTCTACCGTTTACATATGGACAATGGATATAGGAATCTACATTATGGATAGGGGATATAGAACAGTTCAATACAGTTTGGATCATGCTGTACATGATGCAGCATTACAAATCGACAGTAACAGTTTATCTGAAGGAAGTATTAAATTTTTACCAGAATTAGCCGAAAATACCTTTAAAGAGACTTTGCAAAGAAATCTTAATATAGATCAAGACCTCAATCCGATTTCTAACATATTTCTTGAAGGGCCAATAATTATAAAAGATATAGTTTACCTAGATGATAGTTATGTGGTTCCTGAAACAGGGGATGAACTAGAATTCCCTTTTATCTGGGAAGCGAAAGTTAGTGAGGATGAAATATTTGAACGATCCATTTTTGGACCTTCTATAGCTGTAATTGTTGATGCTTATGTGAAGGGGTCAAGTGGCTATGCACCATTTTTGGTGATACAAGAATATAAAGAATAAATAAAATTTTTTTCCTTTAAATAGTGAATAATATATATAAATATATTATAATTATATAAAATATTGTAAAACGAAAGGAAAGATAATTATGAACAAAAAATACTTAGTTTCAGGTGCTTTAGTTTCAATGCTTTTATTTAGTCAAGTCAACGTTTCAACTGCTTCAAGTAACTTTAGTGATATCCCTAAAACACATGCTGCAAGTACACAAATTGAATATTTAGTGAATGATGGTGTCATTTCTGGGTTTCCTGATGGAACATTTAGACCGGATCAAGTTGTCACAAGAGGACAGTTTGCAGCTTTTGTTGCTAGAGCTTTAGATTTAACCTCTTCAACTGTCACTTTTAAGGACGTAAGCAAAGGGAACTCACTTTATAAAGAAATCAATCAAGCAGCTACGGCTGGCATTATCATGGGTTATAAGGATGGGAATTTTAGACCTGATCAAACCGTATCAAGATCAGATATGGCTGTTATGTTAGATCGAGCAATGCAATTAAAAGGAACCTATACTAAGACCGTTTCATTGCCGTATTCCGATGCTGGGAGCATCGGGGCCTATGCGCTTGAAAGCGTAAAAAGAATGGCTGCTTATGGGGTCATGGAGGCATTACAGAGCAATAGTTTTAAACCAGGCGCAAACGGAACACGTCTTGGTACAGTTATATCAATTTACAATATGCTTCAGACGATAGATGCTAAGCAACCTATAGAAGTTCCTGCAGATAAAAAAGACAGTGACATGACGATGGCAGAATTAACTCAGAAGTATGGAGAGCAAAAAGTTATCGGCCGAACTAGATCGAATAATAACTTTTACGAAATTAACTTGTTAGAGCATTACCATTTATATTATAAGGATCTTTATAAAGATTTTATTGATTACAAAAACATGCTGAAGCAGTCTTTTGTTCAACAATATAATGCTTATTATCCTTATGAAGAATTAATAAGTTACAACGGTAAAGCTTATAAATCTTCTGAGTTATATAAAGGTGACTTGGATTTTGTGAATGATGATCTTTTGCCGACGAACCCACAGCTTGATTCTCAATTTTCTATTGATATTTTTATAAACAGTAAAGACAGTGCAACTTATTTAAAAAATGATGTATTAACTAAAACAATGACGAACGAGCCGTATGAAAAAAATGGAGATATTATGGTCGATTTAGAAGTGTTGTTAAAAGATCATATTAATGTTTCAAGTTCTACAACTAAATTAATAATCAAGAACGAAAAAACTATAGAATTTACTTCCGGATCTAATGAAGTAAAAGTTAATAGTCAAACAGTTTATATGGAAAGTGCAGTTGAGAGGTCTAATGGAAAATTAATGATTCCTCTTAGAGAAGCAGCTAGTATCATTGGATTATATACTAGAACGTACACAGGACTAGATTCTAAATTTCCAACAAAATTAACAAGAATTGAATTAGCTAATTTCCCGTTGTCTGCTGATTATAAAAGGTAGGTATCTATATGAAAGAAAGACGGAATAAAAATGTTTTTAGGATTTGCATGTTGATCATTATCGCAGCAATCGTTTCAACAATTCCATCTATTCAAGGCGTAAGTGCGGATACAATACTTCACGATCATGATGGTATGAATTTAATTGAAGATGAAAGTCTGCAGGAACAGTATCGTCCTAATCCCATTTTTGATCTAGTTGTACCTGTTTATAGATATGAGAGTGTATGGCCTGTATATATTAAAAAAATCACAGATGATCCTTCTTATAAAGGTGAGTATGCGGGAGATATGGGTTTTCTTCGTCCTGTAGATCCTAATCCTGGTGATGGAGTATACCCTCACTATTCATTAGGTAGAACATTTGCTCATGAAAGTACATTGTCTAGATGGGGAGAGGTTTTTAACGGGAATCCGTCATATGTTCAAGCTAATTCAGATCCTGTTACGCTGGAAAGGCAAAGTGATAAGACAAAGTTTTCAAGATATCATTCTCTTGAAATCGGCAGGAGAACAGGTGCAGAAGTTTTAGCGAGAAAAGACGCTTCAGGTAATGATTATTTGGAAGTGAAAACATCTGAGTTTCCTGTAGGGAGTATTTCAGCCCCAACAAAGGTGAAAGCCGGAGAAGAATTTGAGGTTACAATTAATGGTACAGAATATAATCCGCACAGTGAGGGCATAAAATATGAGATTTATAATGGCAATACACTGCTCAATTCAGGTATCAAGTTTACTGATAAATTCACTGGTTTAAAGGTTCCTGTAAAGATTGGAAAGGAAGGGAAACAAGTCCTTAGATTAAAAGTAACAGATATGATTGAGCGTTCTTCTACTGCAAGTACCGTAGTTACAATGGGTGAAGGTGATCCAGGAGAAATACCAGAACCGGATCCAGAGGAAATTCCAAACATGAAGCCGATTGCTGATGTGTTTGTAGAACCGGAATACTATTGGGTGCAGGAAGTACCGTTTGTAGATAACAGCTTTGATCCAGACGGAGAGATCTTGTCCAGGATTTTAACAGTGGATGGCCAACCATCATCTAATCCAAAAAAATTCAGCCGTGTCACATCCATTACAGATCATACAGTAGAGCTTACAGTCATTGATGATAAAGGAGATTCGGATACGGATTCTGAAAGTTTTAAGATCCTGCCAACCACTCCTACAGCAGAGTTTAGTATAAACGGAACTAACAAAGTAAATCGTCGAATATCGCTTGATGGTACGCTATCTGACCGAGTTTCACCTATTCATGTAGCTCCAATTGATTATAGTTTAACGAATTGGAAGATAGAGCCAATTACTGAAGGAATAACAGCTGAAGATATATTAATCAGGAAGAGTAATGATCGCTCTAAACAAGATTTCTTGGTGCGGAAACCAGGAGATTATAAGATTACACTTACTGTAACCAATAATTATGCTGAAACATCGGAACCTGTTTCAAAGACTATCACTGTAGAACCTGATCTAGCACCAGAAGCTAAATTCACAGTCGATTCAGCCAAAGCCGTAAGAAGCAATGAAGGTGAGAAAAATGCAGTAATCACTTTAACGGACAGCAGCGTGTCACCTGATGATGATATTATTAGCAAGAGAGTTTGGTCAGTTGAATATGACAGTGATAATGACGGATACTTTGGGACCAATACAGATGAACCGAGAAAGATAATATCAAATGGTAATGAAACAAAAGTTCAATTTATTACTAATAAAGTAGGAAACTATCGTTTTAGCTTAGAAGTCCAGGAGGATTTTGGCCAAGAAACCTTGGAAGAGTTTATAACTGAGGAGCAATATTTAAAGGATGCTTCCGGTGTAGTGGATCCCAAAGGTTCGGTTAAAGTGTACCAGGAGCCAACCAATTTTAATTTGCCACTTTATGATAAATCTGTAGAAGTAATAAATGTTAATCCGGTTATTGATTTTGGCGTGCGAAGACAAAATAAAATTGACGTTGTACTTAACTTTGGTGGTATGGACGTTGCTACGCAATATCGTCAGACAGGATCGAGGCCCGGAGGAGGTACAGGAAATGGCGGGGGTGGAGGTACATATGATCACACCTATTATGCGTTTGATGAAGCAGATAAAAACCGTCTAACTTCCTATGCTTCAACAATGGAAGCAAAACTTCTTTCCAAGGGTATTGATGCAAACGTAATTATTGACAACTCTTATTATCATGAGCCGGATACAGACGGTGTCGGCATTAGAAATATTCCAGTATGGGGCTGGCGTGATTATGGATATTATTCATATAGCTCCTATTCAGGAACAACACCTTATTCGGGAAGCTGGGAAGTAACGTCTAGCAGAAGTGAGCCGATTATGGAAGTTGTAAGGTGTTATTTTGATAATACTCATAATGGAGGGCAAATTCACGACCATCCACCACCTTGTACAGATGAAGCTAACGCAATATATGGACAAGTAGGTACGATGTATTATGCAGATATTAGAAAATATAATTCTGACAACCGTTTTGAAGTAGTCCGTTATGAAAATCAAGGGTTAAATTCTGTAGAAAAAGTAGATACAACAGACTTTGTTGAATCTTATAAGAATCAACAATATCGTTCAGAAGCACAAAAACTTTATGTAAGAATGGACAAGGCAACTTGGACATGGACGGGAACATCAGCTAAATTCCAGGATTTCGTGACTAAAACAAGGCTTGATAACGTGTATTTCTGGAATATGGGTACAGAATGGAATCGAAGTAACTTTCAATCGATTTTAGCAGCCAGCAATAGTTTTGGACAGTTTCAATTAAATGATCTTATTTTAAGTCGAAATGTCCAGAATGTTGAAGATTATGTGATTAACAAGTTTTTCATGGAAGAGGATAGTGTAAACACAACAATTGTTCTAGGTGATAAACTAGATTACACCACAGAATATACGGATAGCGAGGACGATCCAGAGATTAAACGTGAGTGGAAGTTTACTCACGATCACACTGAGATTAATGGCCGTAAGATTGATAATCAGCCAGCTGCAGCTATACCACAATCAGGACTGTTTATTGATTCGCCACTTCAGCTAACAGAGGTAGGGACCTATCGAGTTCAGCTAAGAGCGCAGGATGATCCAGTCTATGAGGGTGATGAACGTTTCTATAATTACCGTAAATGGTCTGATGAAGAAGTGCAACGTGATTATATTATCAATGTCCATCGAAGACCAATCGCAGATTTTACATTTAAAATTGATCCGGCCAACATGGATCTTATGTTAGATCCATCCGTTTCATATGATCCTGACCATCAATTTAACCGTGATGATAAAGGGATAGTTGAGCATGAGTGGGTAAGTTATTCAGTTGACGGAGAAACCTTTGACGGGCCACCACCGAGCCGTTTAGAGGTTAAAAAGATTTATGATGTGACTCTACAAGTAAAAGATATTGACGGTGCTTACGGGGTTGTTACAAAGCGTATCAGCACATTGGATTATAACCAAAAGCCGATTGCGTTGTTTGATGCTCCTGAGCTGGTTGTAGATACTATGCCATTAAATATCTTAGATCGAAGCTATGACCCAGATGGGGATGATTTAACAGATTACAAGATAGAAATCAAAAAACAAGGGGAACAGCAAAGCTTAATGACGCTTGATGCCTTCCCTGAAAACTTTAAATCTATCTCATTAGGTGAAGGGACTTATACTGTCACTTTAACAGTCGCAGATATTCCGAAAAATCCACCTTCATTACGTTCAGATCCATATCAAAGAGTCATTAAGGTGATTAAAAATAATCCACCTGTTTCAGATTTTCAACTATCACCGGAACCACTCCTATTGAATGAAAAGAATAAATATGAAGACTTTAGTATGGATATTGATGGACATGCTTTAAAGAATTATTCATGGACAATAGAAAAGCTGGGAGATAACGACCAAGTAATTGAAACGTGGAACACGGGTGTTCCACCGGAGGATTGGTCTGAGTTTGGAGGAGTAGGACGATACCGTGTTACTCAAACGGTATTTGATGATCCACCTTATCCTTTAACATCTTTGAGTAGTTGGATTACACGAACCTATACGGTTGTACAAGGCCCACAGGAGCCTTATGCAATCATTGACTATACACCAAAGCCTGTTATGGAAGGGGATCGGATTACTTTAGATCCAGATAGATCATTTGATCCAGACGGTGAAGTTAAAAGGTGGCTATGGGTAATTGATCCACCAACCGATGAAAAACCAACTTTATCAAATCTCAGATATCAAACCATTAATAATGCAAAAGCAGGGACTTATAAAGTAACACTGACAGTATGGGATAATGATGGGCTACAGTCAAAACCAGTTGTAGAAGAAATAGTTGTAAGCCCGAAACCACCTAATAAGCCTCCTGTGGCAGCATTTCAATGGGATCCGTTTAGACCAATAATAGGAGATCAGATTCAATTAAATCCTGATTCTTCATATGATCCTGACGGGGAGATTGTTTCTTACAGATGGGATGTAGATATTGAGGCAGGAAGAATTATCAGCAATAGCAGAGAAAAGTATCTGAAGCAGATTGCTTATGAGGATTATTACGATGTTACCTTAACGGTAACGGATAATGATGGGGCAACGGATAGTCACACAGAACGAATTCATGTAAATATAGCAAGCTTAGTACCATTTGTTACACATACAGACAACTGGAAAGACTATTGGGTGTCTAAAGGGTTCGATGAAGATGTAAATACCTTTATGGCAGGCGAACAGTTTGTTATCCGACTGAAGACCTCACCAGCTAACCGAGTGGAAGGGAAAATTCATTTTGGATCACCGGTAGGAGAAATTACGATTCCAAGTTCTGATTTTAAACTTGTTTCCAGGGGGCGATATGAAGACATATGGGAAACGACTTTATGGCGTGAAGATTTTGAAAAGATAGCCCAAGGTGAATATGCATTTGAGTTTAAAGGATACCATCCTGCTAATGCACCTTATATTGAATCTTCAGGTGTTTATCTAATTCAGATAGTAGGCAATATCTATAATGCGCACAACTATCATAGAAATTATTAGAAATGTAGGACTGACTACCGCGTGAATTTAAGGAAGTAAAAAAAGAGCGATTACGCTCTTTTTTTTACTTATATATCGAGGAAGAGGTGCTGGATATTGCTTATCTAAAGCTTGGTCCGAAATCGCCCTTATAATAATCCCAAACGCTTGGGATTATTATAAGAATTAATTTATGGCTACTTCAAACTCAGATAGCTTTGTTTGCAAGTCTTTAACTGAATAGGTGAGTTGATCCATTTCATTTGCTAAAATTAAATCGCTGCTTGTTTTCATATTGTTGATCATGTTCTCGATGCTTGATAGAGCATCTTGATTAAATAGATCATTCCCAGCTGTCATTGTAGCTATTAAATGTTCGATGTCCCTTTCAATCAGAACTGCAGCATAATCATTAGAAGTTTTATCATCTTTTAAATCATTTAAGACTAACATATAATCAGTTACGGTTTCGGCAACTTCTTTTTGATACCAAACTTCATTTACAGGTGTCTGATTTGATAAGGCTGAGTTTGTGAAGTAAAGAATCCCTAAAGTTAAAAAGCTGCCAACTAAAATACCAGTAGTAACTGATTTTATATTTCCTTTTTTAGTATTGGTAATCTCCATTCTTCAATCGATCCCTTCATTATTTTTGACATAAACAAAAAATATTAACATGTAGAACACTTACGAAATATCCACTGATTGAGTGGATATTTTTTATGACCTCATAATTTTATTATGATATTTACAATTATACTATAAAGATAGTATAATAATTACAACTAGATGATTATTTACTATACTTTTTTCACAATTAGTATCTAGTTAATAAGGAGATTTTGTTTTTTAAAATGATTTTATTAAGAAGTTTGTAATTAATATGCCTTTTGTATATATTGTATTTTTTTAACAAATACACAAAGGTAGTATATTAATTGCGCAGAAATTTGATATTATAGGAGGTGAAAATAACATAAAAATGTAATGGGGTAATAATAAAATGAGAATATCACGTACTTGTCGTGTTAGAGAAACAACATTAAAAGCATATTATTATTTGAGAGCGACTTTCAAAATAGAATCGAATGAAAGTGAATCATATGTCTTTGAAAAAATAATTCTTGAAGGTATTAATAAAGTTGATGAAATCACTAAAGATGGAAAAACTATTCTTTTTCCTAACTACAAAGGAAAAAGATATGTGATTGGTGGTAATCTTTCAACTGAAACTAACAATATTGTTATGGACTTATGCGATAAACAAAATTGGCAAATTCAAGAATGTTTTGAGATTATGATTTATTTAAGTGCTAAAGAGCGCTTAACAGAAGATGAACAAAACTTCTTCGGTTTAAATAACATGAAAATCGCTATAGTTTAACCATGGTTAAATTCAAATAATACTCATGTGATTGTCTCTAATCGAGACAATCTTTTTTTTATTTCCTGCACGAAAAGAAAGGGCTTGGTTAAGTGAGGAGAGTTCATCAAGAAAGAAACACAATCCGTGATGTTTTGTGGAATATTTATCTCGATCAATACGAAACCATTTTTGAAGAATGTAAAGATGGTAAATCATTGAGTGAAGTAGTTAGGCGCTCTATTGATTTTGGAATGGAAAATCAGTTGAACAAAAAGTTTAAATCTAACAGAGATCCTAAAAGATCTTTACGAAAAGTGCAGATAAATATGACTCAAAAGCAATACATGTGGTTTGAAAGTAAGTTTCCAAATCGGAAGAAATCAGAAGGTTTAAGGTTTGTCATCGATACTTATTTAAAATTAGGGAGAGTGTAAAAATGGGAACTTGGGGAAATATGATTGTCGCTGAAATAAATAGTGCTAAAACGTACTTACTTTTAATTTTCGTGGCCATTGGAACAGTAAGCATTGTAATTCATGGTATAAAGTATAAATCTGGAACAGATGATGAAAAATTAGATGCGAAAAAGGCTATACGTGGAAGTGTTTTATGGTTTATGGGATTACCATTTGCTCTTTGGTTGGCTACATACCTATACACTAAAGCTTCTGGTATTGCTTAAAGATGGATTTTGATCAGATTAAAGATGGATTGAGCTGGTTTGGTGAAAAAGCAAATGAAGCGATATGGGGAGTCATATATCAAGCAGCCTCAAACTTTGCTTCTGAAGCTTTTGAATTTGTCGTTAAATATATAGTTATCGAGACAGATCCAGACGAACTATTTCAATACTCTCAATATCTCAATGCTATGCAAGCCATAGCATTGGCACTTTTACTAGTGGCAATATCCTGGGAAGGTGTTAAATATCAAAGTGGATCATTAGGTGAAGAAATTACATTGCAAACATTAATCATGCGTACCGGATTTGCAGGTGTTTGTATTTACTTTCTCCCTTGGTCGGTTGAAAATTTTTTCGTAAGAATAAACAACTATTTAGTGAACTTTATTACATCGGTTGGAGTTGACATTACACCAGGGGATAACATTTTCGCAGCTTTGTTGGCTCCAAGACAACTGAGTCAAATGATAATAATAATGCTTTTAATATTTTCTATAGCTTTAATAGGACTAAGCATTGTTGCAGGCATGAGATATATCGAAATTATTATTTTAACTCTCATTGCTCCACTTGCTGCAGTTTCAATCGTAAGAGGAGGAGAGCTATTAGATACTTGGATAAGAGAAACGATTGCCATAGTATTTACCCAGGCTCTTCAAATATTCCTATTACAAGTACTAGCAAATGTTATAGGGAAGATGAATTCTGCACCTTTAGAAATGTTTATTCCTGCTATAGGTTTAACGGTAATAATGATTATGGGACCGAATGCGCTACGGAAATTTGTATATAACACAGGTGCGGGTTCGGCTGGTGTAAAGCAAATCGGAAGTGCCGGAAGAATGGCAGTGTACAAAGCAATTTCATCGGGTGCTGTTAAATAGGGGGAAATATGCGTAATAAAAGAACATTACCTCATAACGTCGATGGAAGGTTGAAGGTTGGCCCATTCCCTATAAAGAACTTTTTCATGTGGATACCATTGCCTGCTATTTTTATATTCATTTTTTTCAAAGTGCCAGGCGAACTATCCTTAATGCTAAATATTATAGGTATTGGCTTATCTGCCATTCCTTTTATGGAGTTTCGATTTAAACAAACGGGTGGACACTTTTTAAAAGAATTAATTATTTATGACTTAAGAGGATTATTAGCAGACTTTTTTCCTGAAGTAATTAAGCAGAAACATGTTCAATTTGAAAGGAGTATGGTAGATGATACCATTCTTGAAAAGTTCACGTTCAACGAAAAAACCTTTGAAATCAACGAGAGAAAAAGACGAAAAATCAAAGAACGTGAAGCAATACAATCAATTCCCGATAATCTTCATTGAAGACAATGGTGTAACAAGTGAAGCTTTTCCAGATGGTGCAGTCTATCAGCTGGCCGATAAAAATTATAGAGTTACAGGAAAAGTCTCTGCTATTAATGGAGAGTTAATATCTGATGATGAATTAGTTGATGTATATGAGGCAATAAAGGCTGGTCTGTCTAGTTATGATAATGGAAGAGTAGGGATTTATGTACAATCTGAAAAGATTAATATTGAATCAAATATTAGATTTATAGAAGACTACAAATCCCAGGTTAATGAGGAACATAAGGTAGATGGTTTAGAGGACCAAAAAACATTCCTAGAAGGAATGACAGATAAAAGTAGAAACGTTTTTAATTTCTATATCACCATCGAAAGTAAGCAGAAAAAATTTGAAACAGCTAAACAAATGCTTGAAGATGATATGAATTCAATAAAACACGAATTCGCAAATGAAGATATGGAGATTACACCATTAAACTCTTTAGAGTTAAAAAGGTTTCTCTATGAACAGATAAATCCTCAAACTTCTGAAATTGAATACTTTCACGAAGATTTTACTCTAAGAGATATACAACCAAAGGTTCTAGAGTTTTCAAGTGCAGAAGGAGATCTTATCTTTAATGATGGTATGTACTATAAGTATTTAACCATTGAACGTTTCCCAAAAACCGTTGATGAATTCAGATGGATGCGAAAGCTTTTCACGGTTAAAGGTGATATTGATGTAGCAATTACTTTAAACCCTAAAAATAAAGGAAAGATACAAGATGAACTTTCCGCAGCATCTTCAGAATTAGGAGTTAAGGCAAGAGAAGCTAAAAAGAAAAAAGATCAAAACAAATATGAAAAAGAGCAGCAAACAGCTGATAGGTTGATTGAAGAAATCGCAGACGATAATAATTCACTATATGATGTCAATTTTACTATTGGTATACGGGCAGAAAGTAAGGAAAAACTTAAAGCTCTATTCAATATGGTGAGAAATAGGTTGTCTGGTATAGGCTGTAAATCTTTTGTATTAAGAAACAAAGAGTTAGAACCATTTTGGCTCACATTGCCTATTTTGTATGAATCAGAGATTAATAAAAATATAGTCTGGAATTTAACAACTTCAGATATTGCTTCCTTGATTCCGTTTGATTCCAGTGAGCTAATGGAACGTAAAGGGATCCTTCAAGGGGATAATGTTACATCGAACGGAGTAGTTATATGTGATCCGTTCGATAAGAAGAAATATGACAATTCTCACATGGCTATCATTGCCTATTCAGGATCGGGAAAAACATTTTATCTCTCATGTGATGCCATTCGGCATATGCCATATCGTGATTACATTATTATGTTCAAAGTTGAAGATGAGGAAAATGATTTAAACTTTCCGTTTGCGACAACAGTTTCTTTTTCTCCAACAAAATCTTATACAACCAATCCTTTTCATATAAGAAATACAATAGTGGAAACAAATAGTGGCGAAAATCATGACGTTGGTGGATATTTAGCCAAAAAAATAATGGATTCAATTACTTTCTTTAAATGGATTTATCATGAAATGACCTCTTATGATGAGTCACTTTTAGAAATGGCTATCAGAAAATCCTATGCAAAACCACCATTTAACTTAACGTTTAGCAGCAGTGAATTACCATCTGAATTTCCTACATTGTCTACGTTAGAAACGGTTCTAGAAGAAATGATTGAGGAATCAAGGTCTGACAAAGAAATTGAGCATCTAATCAACATGAAAGCTGTATTTAATCCATATACAAATGGAGCCTACGCTCCAATGTTTAATGGACAAACTAATTGGGATTTCGATCCTTTTACCGTCTTGGATATCTCCAAAGTGGCTGAAGCTATTAGAAAGCCTTTATATGACTTAATCCTGAAGGATTTATGGCAGTTTTGCAAAACTGAAAAAGGCAAGCAAAAAAGGATCTATATTGATGAAGCGCATGAATTTGCTGATCCGAAGCGACCACAAACGCTTGAATTTATTTCGACTCTTATTAAACGTGGCCGTAAATATGGAGTTAGTATCGTCACAGCTACACAAAACCTACCAGACTTCTTATCTATAGAACGCTATGGACAAGCTATTATTGATAATAGTCATTTCAAGTTATTCCTGAGTATTGGTGAAAATGACCATGAATTAGTTAAGAAACTTTACAACTTCTCTGAGCATGAAATGAAGATTTTAAAGCGAAAAAAGAAAAAACAGCAGCGAAAAGGGCGAGGTATATTTATTGCCGGTTCGCAACGAGTGGAGCTGCAAGTTAAAGCGAGTCCTTGGGAATTAGAAATGGTAGATCCAGATGAATATGAAAATATTTATAAGAAACCATCAAGATATAGAAAAGTAATTTAAAGGAGCGTTAGCTCCTTTTTTTCAAAGGAGGAGAAATTTTGTCAGTTGGAGCTTTGGTGAAAACAGGGCTGCTATTAAAAAAATATTGGAAACACATACTAGTTGTACTATTTATAGCAATCACTTTAATTTTAATGATTCCAGTTCTCTTGATGGCGGCCTTTTTACCAGGAGGAGAAGATGAGGATATTCAAAAATATATTCAAGTAGGAAATGAGTTATCTATATCGTGGCAAGATCTTATTACCTTAGACATGGTGAAGTATAATAATGAGCTTGTTGGAAGAGATCCTAATGACTCAGCAAAACATTTTATAGAATTACGTTATGAAGAATTTGAGCCGGCTAGGTATGACTGTACAGAAGTGAAAGATGGTGAGTGTATAGGGTTTGAACACATACCTGAGAAAGTAACTTATTCTGAAACTGCAAAAGGTTATAGTCAAGTAAAAGCATTTTTACGTGGAATGTCATCTAAATCATCAATTAAAGCTATTATTGATTCAATAAATAGCAGTAATTCCAGGCGAGTTACTTTAATACAACTAACAGCTGAAGAAGCGATGGCAGATGCGAATTTCACTAAGAAACAGATAGAAGAATTTTACGATATTCAAAAAAGTGGTGTTTTTCAAGAATTATATCCTGAACATCAGTATATGGGATTAATACCTGGAGCCTGTGTAAACAATGTGTCACCCGATGGAAAGGCGAAAGCTAATGCTACGGTGCAAGCATATACAGCTACAATAAAAAAATACGCTGATCGTTACGGTATTGGCCAATATACAGAGATAATTAAATCAATGATGATGGCTGAGTCCGGAGGCAAAGGGAATGATCCAATGCAGGCTTCAGAAAGTGGCAGTGCCAATATAATATCATCATGTAAAGGAAAGTTTGGTGCAGCCAGAATTGGATGTATTACTAATCCTGAAGATTCAATTCATGTAGGTGTTTTGGAATTTAAGTCTGTAATCCAACATGCTAATTATGATATAGCTATAGCATTACAAACTTACAATTTCGGGCCATATTTTGCGACTTGGATTAAAGAAAATGGAGGTAAGTATTCAGTTGAAGTAGCACAGCTATATTCAAGTACTATAATGGCAAATGCTGGTCAAGGGTTGGGAACACCTACACACGCTCAAAAGATTCTAACTCAGTACTATGAGCATCCTGGTTGTACAGCTGGGAGTATATCGCCTGAAATGATTGGAGCTAATAACTGGGTATGGCCAACTAAATCAACAAGAGTTACCGACACATTCATTTCTACAGCAGATTTTAGATATGGTGAAGTGCATGGAGCAGTAGACATTGGAGCAGTAAGACCTGGAGTTGCTGGTGATCAAGTTTGGAGTATGGCTGATGGTGTAGTCATTCAAGTTGGTCCCATAACAGGTGGTGGCCGCAGCGTGTTTGTTCAACATGATAATAATGTGATTTCTAGATATATTCATTTGCAAGCTTATAACGTCAATGTAGGGCAGAAGGTAACAAAGGGCCAAGTTATTGGTGTAATGGGAGGTTCAGGAGGTACAAGAACGACCATTATAGACAATGCCTATGCTGTCCATTTAGATTTTCAAATTAAAGTTAATGGGGAGCCTGTGGATCCGTTGCAATTCTTCCCTAATATTAGATAGGTGGAATATATGAATCTCTTAAAAAATGAGAAGTTACGAAATATAATGCTAATAGTCCTTTTCATTATATTGACGATTGTATTTTATGCATTAAATAACATTTCATTCGATAAAGATCAGCAACAACAGCAAGAATCTGCAACAGCTGCTGAAGAGGCTGACGAAGAAGAGTTTGAAGGAATTGAAGGAGAGACTGAATACATAAAACCTGAAGAACTTGACGATTATGTTATGAAGGCTTTTTTACAAGAATTAGTAGGGAAAGATTACACCCTTCTTATTAATTTGTTTGAACTGGAAATGTTAGATAAAGATATTGGTCCAATGAGTGAAGAAGAATTTATAAAGTATGCCAAAGAAGCCGGAGAGAAAATAAAGATCAATAAGGAGCTAGTTATAGCAAGAGTATTAACAGTGGAGGTTTCGGATGATGGAGCTACAGAATATCAGATTGAGTTAGAATTTAGGGATGGCATGAAAAAGTTTATTAGTTTAAAAACCAAGGATGGAAAAATAATAACTCCAATAGAATCTATGTATTGATTGGGAATGTAAAAAAGGTGTCTTCATTATGAAGACACCTTTTTAAAATTAAACCCTATTATCATCTATGAAAATTTTGTCTATATCAAGCTGGTCCACATTGTTATTATTGATTTCTTCTTGAGGTGGATCTATTTGTTCCACTTTAATATTTTTATCATTGGAAGGAGGAGAAAAGATTGAATCTACAAACATATATATGTTTAATACAATTACGACTTTGTTTAAAAATTTCCATACAGCCTCAGAATCAACAGTATTTATGATAGAACGCAAATTATAAACGGTAGAAAGAAGCCATGAGATGATTTGTTTGAATTGTTCTTTTAGTTCTTGTTGTAATACGCTGTCAACTTCAATTTTTTCAATTGATTCATATATAACTTCTAACTCTTCTGTGACTTCGGGTACATATTCAGCAGCATTTGTTGGTTTGAATTGTTCTAGTCTTTGGCCAATTTTTAAACTTAAAGAGCTTACTTCTCGCTGTATGTTAAGAATATTAGAATTAATTTTACCAGTTAAGCCATGGCTCATTAATTGTTGGAATGTCTTCTGATAAGACTCTATAGCAGGGTTATATTTCATTTCTGGACGGAAAGCTAAATCTTGTACGGTTCTACTATATAATGCAAAGGCAGGAGAATTCGCTAAGTCTTGAATGGTACTACTAAATTTCATTATAGATGCAAAAGCTGGAGAATTCGCCATGCCTTGAATGGTACTGTCATATTTCATTATAGATGCAAAGGCAGGGGAATTTGCTAAGCCTTGAATAGTCCTGTCATATTTCATTATAGATGCAAAGGCAGGGGAATTTGCTAAGCCTTGAATAGTCCTGTCAAATTTCATTATAGATGCAAAGGCAGGGGAATTTGCTAAGCCTTGAATAGTCCTGTCAA